>NZ_CP030944.1 GCF_013177635.1 Arcobacter aquimarinus
ATGACAAGCAAAGATTTTCTAACAATTATTCAAAAAGAAGCCACAAAAACTGACTATGAAAGATACTTAAAACAGTTAGTTTATAAAAAAGTATCTTCTGATGAAAAAATTGCCATTTTTGAAGTAAATAACAAGTATATAGCCTCTTGGATAAAGAGTAAATTTACTGGTTTAATTCAACACTGCT
Organism: Arcobacter aquimarinus; assembly: GCF_013177635.1. Taxonomy (NCBI): domain Bacteria; kingdom Pseudomonadati; phylum Campylobacterota; class Epsilonproteobacteria; order Campylobacterales; family Arcobacteraceae; genus Arcobacter; species Arcobacter aquimarinus. The sequence goes on from NZ_CP030944.1 coordinate 188, forward strand.
TTGAAATTTACGATGGTTCAAAACCTTCTATTGAAATCAAACTTGCTGGTGAAAAAAAATCTAAAAAAGAGATAATTAAAGAGCAAATTCAAAATCAAACAGCTGAAAGTACGATATTGAACCCCTCTTATACATTTGATTCATTTGTAGTTGGTCCCTCAAATCAAATGGCTTATAATGCTTCACTTGCTGTTTCAAACAAACCAGGCATTCAATATAATCCTTTATTCATTTATGGAGGAACTGGACTTGGAAAAACTCACCTTTTACAAGCAGTTGGAAATCACGCAATTGAAAAAGGAAATACTGTTATTTACGTAACAATCGAACAATTTATGAATGATTTTACCTTTTCTTTAAAAAATAAAAGTATGGAACATTTTAGAAATAAATATAGAAAATGTGATGTTCTTCTAATAGATGATATTCAATTTTTAAGTGGAAAAGAGCAAACTCAAGAAGAGTTTTTTCACACTTTTAACGAACTACATAATGCAAAAAAACAAATAGTGATGACCAGTGATAGACTTCCTTCTCAAATTGCTGGACTTGTAGATAGGTTAAAATCAAGATTTGAATGGGGATTAACAGCTGATGTTCAAATTCCAGGACTTGAGACAAAAATTGCTATTATTGAAAAAAAATCTGAATTAAATGGAATCTCTTTAAGTAGAGAAATTATTAATTTTATTGCTACAACACTTGATAACTCTATTAGAGAAATAGAAGGTGTTTTAATAAGAATAAATGCCAGTGCTTCTTTACTAAATCAAGAAATCACGTTACAAATGGTTCAAGGGTTATTAAAAGACCAAATAAAAGAGACAAAAGAAAATATAAAACTTCCTGATGTTATAAATATTGTTGCAAATCAATTAAATATTAAACCAAGTGATATAAAATCTAAAAAAAGAACAGCAACAGTAGCAAATGCTAGAAGAGTTGTAATTTATCTAACAAGAGAATTAACACATAACTCTATGCCAGATATTGCAAAATTCTTAGGAATGAAAGATCATAGTTCAATTTCTCATAATATTAAAAAAGCAAATGAGTTAATTGAAAAAGATGAAAACTTTAAAGTAATCATTGAAAATTTAAAAAATAAAATTATAAATAAGGAGTGGTAAAAACTTTAAAACAAAATAAGTTTTAAAGAATTGTGTGAAAAGATGTGAATACATATCAAACTTTAATCACTTAAACAAATTCCAGTTTTAAGGCTTTAAAGAGGTATTTTCATCTTTTCACATAGACTACTACTTTTACTAATTAAATAAAAATATATAGGAGAAAAAATGAGGTTTGTAATTACAAAAAATATATTTGAAAATGTTATAGCTTCTATGCAACCTTTTTTAGAAAAAAAAGACTCTAGTTCAATAACATCACATATATATTTAGAAATAAATAATACAAAATTAATTATTAAAGCAACAGATTATGAAATTGGTTTAGAATCATACATCGATAATATTACTGATATGGTAGATGGAAAAACTACAGTTAATGGTTCTAACTTATTAGGAATAATTAAAAGATTAAAAAATGAAGATATCTTAATTGAATATTCAAATAATAATTTAAATATAAAACAAAATAAATCTACATTTAAATTACCAACTTATGATGCTAATGAATTTCCTTCATTAAATAAATATGAAAATTTAAAAGATTTATCAATGTCAACTATAAACTTCATTAATTCTATAAGAAAAATTACTCCAGCAATTGATAATAATAATCCTAAATTTGAATTAAATGGAGCATTACTAGATATAAAAAGTCAAAAAATCAATTTTGTTTCAACTGATACAAGAAGATTAGCAGTTTCATTTTTACAAAATATAAATAATGATGAAGTTCAATTTATAATTCCTAAAAAAGCTATCATTGAAATTCAAAAACTTTTTTTAGATGAAGCTAAAATATCTTATGATGACACAAATTTAGTAATTTCTAATGAACACACTAAATTTTTTACAAAATTAATAAATGGAAAATTCCCTGATTATGAAAGAATTATTCCAAATACGTTAAAATACAATTTTCCATTACCTAAAAATGTATTAGTAGAATCTATAAAATTAGTAACTTCTTTATTTTCAAATATCAAAATAACATTTAATTCAACTTCTATAATATTTGAATCACTAGATGAAGATAGTGAAGCAAAAACTCAAATTGATATTGATTTAAATATTGAAAAAGAATTTTACTTAGCAGTAAATGCAAAATATCTATTAGACTTTTTAAGTATGTCAAACAATGACAAAATAAAAATTGGTTTTAATGAATCAAATTTACCATTTTTACTAGAAGATGATAAATTTTTTACTATTGTAATGCCAATAGTTTTAGAAAAATAAATAAAATAAATTAAGTAAGGAAATCTATAATGAGTCAACAAGAATACGGCGCTAGTAACATTAAAGTTTTAAAAGGTCTTGAAGCAGTAAGAAAAAGACCTGGAATGTATATTGGTGATACAAATACAAATGGTTTACACCACTTAGTATATGAAGTAGTTGATAACTCAATTGATGAGGCAATGGCTGGATATTGTAAAAATATTAAAATTACAATGGGAAAAGATAACTGGATAAAAGTAGAAGATGATGGAAGAGGAATTCCAACTGCAATTCATGAAGGTGAAGGAATATCTGCTGCTACAGTTGTATTAACAGTTCTTCATGCTGGTGGAAAATTTGATAAAGATACTTATAAAGTTTCAGGAGGACTTCACGGAGTTGGAGTTTCTGTTGTAAATGCTTTATCAAAACATTTAAAAATGACAATTTATAGAGAAGGAAAAATTCATTATCAAGAATTTAAATGTGGAATTCCTCAAGGACCATTAGAAATAATTGGTGATAGTCCTAGAAAAACAGGAACAACAATTGAATTTTTAGCTGATGATACAATTTTTGAAGTTACAAAATATGAATTTTCAATTTTAGCAAAAAGATTTAGAGAAGTTGCATATTTAAACTCATTTATTTCAATTACTTTAGATAATGAAATTACTAAAACAAAAGAAGTTTATCATTTTGAAGGTGGTATTAAACAATTTGTTGAAGATATGAATAAAGATACAGCTGTTTGTGATGCAGTTTCATTTAATGATACTATTGAAGGTGTTGAAGTTGATATTGCTGTTATGTATAATGATACTTATGTTGAAAAAACTTTATCTTTTGTAAATAATATTAGAACAATTGATGGTGGAACTCATGAAGCTGGATTTAAAGCAGGACTTACAAGAAGTATTGTTAAATATTTAAATGAAAATGCAGCAGCTAGAGAAAAAGATACAAAAATTACTGGTGATGATGTAAGAGAAGGATTGATTGCAGTTATTTCTGTAAAAGTTCCAGAACCTCAATTTGAAGGTCAAACAAAAAGTAAATTAGGTTCTTCTTATGTAAAAGCAATTACTCAAAAATTAACTGGTGATGCATTAGATAAATATTTTGAAGAAAATCCTACTCAAGCAAAAGCTATTATGGAAAAAGCATTAATGGCTGCACGAGGAAGAGAAGCTGCTAAAAAAGCAAGAGATTTAACTAGAAAAAAAGATGCTATGTCAGTAGGAACACTTCCAGGAAAACTTGCAGAATGTCAAAGTAAAGATCCAGCTATTAGAGAATTATATCTAGTGGAAGGAGATTCTGCTGGAGGTTCAGCAAAACAAGGAAGAGATAGAGTTTTCCAAGCAATTTTACCACTAAAAGGTAAGATATTAAATGTTGAAAAAAGTAGACTTGATAAAATTTTAAAATCAGATGAAATTAGAAATATGATTACAGCTCTTGGATGTGGAATTGGTGAAGATTTTGATGATGAAAAAATTAGATATCATAAAATTATTATTATGACCGATGCCGATGTTGATGGTAGCCATATTCAAACACTATTATTAACATTTTTCTTTAGATTTTTAAGACCTGTTATTGAAAAAGGATATTTATATATAGCTCAACCACCACTTTATAGATACAAAAAAGGTAAAAATGAAATTTATCTAAAAGATGATTCAGCTTTATCTGCATTTTTGATTGAAAATGGTTTAGAATCTTTTAGTTTTGAAGGACTAGGATATAACGATTTATTAGATTTATTTAAAATTGTAGCTAGATATAGAGGAATGTTAGGACAACTTGGTAAAAGATATTCTTTATTAGAAGTTTTAAAATATTTAATTGAAAATAATGATTTAGTAAATCTTGATTTTCCAGCACTTTATGAAAAAATAAAAGAGTATTTAGATGCTAAAGGTTACAATATTTTATCAAAAACAATTCTTGAAGATAAAATTCAATTATTTGTTCAAACAAATGAAGGTTTAGAAGAATTAATTATTGATGAGGAGTTATTTGCATCTCCATATTTTAGTGAAGCAACTTATATTTATAGTAAATTAGTTGAAAGAGACTTAACAGTATTTGAAGGTAGAGATTTACTTGATATTTTAGATGATATTGAAACATTAGCTAAAAAAGGTGCTTATATTCAAAGATATAAAGGTTTAGGAGAGATGAATCCTGAACAATTATGGGAAACAACAATGATTCCTGAAAATAGAAGACTTTTAAGAGTTAAAATTGAAGATGCAGAAGTTGCAAGTGATACATTTACTTTATTTATGGGAGATGAAGTAGAACCTAGAAGAAATTATATTGAAGAACACGCAAAAGACGTTGAACACTTAGACGTTTAATAAGATAAAGCATAGTTTTAAACTATGCTTTTTTAATTTGAAAATTTTTCCGTATGAGCAAAAATTTTTCCTCTTTTTCTTAAAATATTATTTACAATATGATAACCATGATTTAAAGCAATAGCAATTGAACCGCCACTTGCAAATGCAATATCACCAGCTACATATATATCTTTTGCAGTTGTTTCTTGATGTTCATCAAATATTGGTTTTAAGTCTTTATCAACTTCTATTCCACAGGCCTTTAAGAAATCAACAGGTGTTGTTCCTCCTATAGCGTAAATTATTCTGTCATAAATAACATTAAAACCATCGTTAAATGTAACTTTAACTTTACCATCTTCATTTTCTAAAGATTCTATATCTGTATTCATTCTAAGTCTTAATTTTTCTTCACCATTATATTTTCTTAATAAATCTTCATTTAAATCATTTAATCTTGAAAAAGTAGCTTTTCTATAAACTAATGTAACATTGTTATTTTCATCTGCTAAATGATAAGCATATTCAGCAGCACTATTTCCACCACCTACAACTAATATTTTTTCATTTGATGAACAGTGGTCTAAATTAAAATTAACAAAAGGTTTTATTGAAGGAGGAATTTTATAATCAGGTTTATTTGGTTTTCCCATTTTTCCAATTGCAACAATCGCATTTTTTGTTTGAATTATTCCTTTTGAAGTATGAACTTCTAATAAATCAGTTTTTTCATTTCTTATTATTTTTTCAACTTCAGTATTAAATATTGAGTCAATTTTTTCATTATCTAATAAATCATTAAAATAGTCTATAGTCGTCTCTTTTGTACCATCAAAAAAATCAACATTTCCTTGTAAAGTTGTAACTTGACCTTTATAATCTTTATCTACTCTTTTATTATCTTTATAAAATTTTCTAATAGTATTAGAGTGATTGTCACTTTTTTCAATTAATAGTATTTCTCCTATTTTATGGGCAGATGCTTCAATAGCACAACCAATACCACCAGGACCTCCACCAATAATTACAACATCATAAATTTTATCTTTCATATAATACTCTCTTATATTTATTTGTTAATTTCATCATTATACTTGAAATAATTTGTTTTTTCAATAAGCAACACTTGTAAGGCATTTTTAGATAGAATTCGTCAAAAATTATATTTATAAAGGTTACTAAAGATATGGAAATTAAATACGGTGAACAAGAAATCTTAGATTTTAATATAGATAATGAAGAGAATTTTTGGCCAAATCAACATGAAAAAAATTATGTAATAGATATTGAATTACCTGAATTTATGGCAAAATGTCCAAGAAGTGGTTACCCAGATTTTGCAACTATTAAAATTCAATATACTCCAAATAAAAAAGTAATAGAATTAAAAGCTTTAAAAATTTATATCAATTCATTTATGAATAGATATATTTCTCATGAAAATTCAGCAAATGAAATTTTTGATATTTTATATACAAAATTAGAACCAAAATGGTTAAAAGTTATTGCTGATTTTAAACCAAGAGGAAATGTGCATACTGTTATAGAAATAGATAGTTCAAAAATGTAAGGATTTAAACCTTGGAAAGATTAGTTACTACCTCTCAAGCAGCTGAAATATTGGGCTTATCTTTACAAGGAATCCACTATCGTATTAAAAAAAATCAATTAAAATCAATTAAAAAAGATGGAAAAATTTTTGTTTATGTTGATGATTCTAAAAAAGTTTATCAACAAGAACAAAAAGTTGAAGCTATAAAGCAAGAATCAAATTTTAATAATTATGAAGCTGTTATCGAAGTAAAAAATGAGCAAATAGAACTTTTAAAGAAATCTATGAAATGGATGAAAAAACAGTATATTTCAGAAATTTTTAGACTTGAAAAAAATCAAAAAAGAATAATAGAAGTGTTCAATTCAGAAATAAAACTTTTACAAAGTGCTTTTAATGAAATGCGTTCTATTTATAAACCTCAAATTGAACAAAAAATATCAGAACAAAAACAAAATAGTGGATTTATAGCGTTAAAAGATTTTTTTATTTTAATGAAAAGAGAAAACAAAAGTGATAAAGAGATAAAACACATCATTTTTGAAGCGATTAAAAATGGGGATAAAAGATTTATTTATAATAAAATTGAAAAAAAATTGCTAATTTTAGATTCTAATTTTGAGGATTTGATTTAAATATAAGCAAAAAAAAAGAGTACTTTTAAGTACTCTTCTCCAGATACCTAAACACAACACTAAAAAAGGTGCCTTGCTATGTTCCCATCCTGGGGCGTTGTCTTTAGAAATGCTTGTAAAGGTCTAAAGAAGAGCATTCAAAATACTAAAAGTATTCTCAATGTTCCTCTTTTAAGGCTGGAAGTATAGCTTAAAAATCTTTAATTTATACTAAATTTATAAAAAAAGGAAGTTATGACCTATTTAATACTATTTATATCAGCTTTTTTATCTGCAACATTACTTCCTTTTGGAAGTGAAGCTTTATTAATTTATAATATTTCAGAAGGTTATGATATTTATTTATTACTTTTTTTTGCAACATTAGGTAATAGTTTAGGTTCTATTTTGAATTATTATTTGGGATTAAAAGGTGAAGAGTATTTAATTGAGAAAAAACTTTTAAAAGAAAAATATATAAATATTTCAAAAAAATATTTTGATAAATATGGTTTTTTATCTATTTTATTTGCTTGGGTTCCAATAATAGGTGACCCTATTACTTTTGTTGCAGGAGTTTTGAAATATGATTTTAAAAAATTTGTTATTTTAATTATAATTTCTAAATTTTCAAGATATCTTTTTATTGCTTTAATAATTTAAAACTAAGTAAGATTTTAAAATTAATTTTTTATCAAAGGAATTTATATTAAAATGTGGATATAATTCGCACGTTGAAAAATTGATGACCGATGAGTATAAAACTTACAGCAGAAGTTTAACTAAAACAAATATACTCATCGCTTATTAATTTGGATATTTTTAATATATAAATTACTTCTTTATCATTTTTCCTTATATCACATATCATTATTGATTATTTGACACAGCATAACTTTTAGTGATAATATACCTTACTTTATATAACCAAGGTTTTTTCATGAATAGACTTTTAAACAAAGATGATAATTTATCCATCTTAATTGCTGGTATATTCGCAATTATTGTAGGTATTGGAGTTGCAAGATTTGCTTTTACTTCTTTAATTCCTTCAATGTTGCAAGATTATTTAGATATTACCTTTGCAGGAATTCTAGCTTCACTAAATTTTGCAGGGTATTTAACAGGTTCAATTTTATCTGTATTTATAAAAGATATAAATCAAAAAGTAGTATTGTTTAGAATTGGGTTAGTTTTAGCAATACTTACAACTTTTGTTTTAGGATTTAGTACAAATGAAACTTATTGGATAATTGCAAGAATAATAGCAGGATTTGCAGGGGCAATGGCTTTAGTAGTAGGTTCAGCAATTGTAATGACAAAATTGAAAATAGAGAGTAAAACTAAAGCTATGGGGATACACTTTAGTGGTATTGGATTTTCTATTTTAACTACAGATTTGTTAAACAGATATATTTTAAGTAGCGGTGGAACTTGGCAAGAATCTTGGAAGGTTTTGGCTATTTTTGGAGCAATTTTATCAATTTATTCGATTTATATCTTATCATTTGATAAAGAAGTAAAACAAAATGTGGTAAAACACAAATTTGATATCTCAATATTTACAATTTTTGTTATTTTATTGATTATGGCATATTTTACAGAAGGTGTTGGGTTTGTTGTTCAAGGAACATTCTTGCCTGATATTATAAATAATCTTCCAGGACTTGAAGGTTATGGAAATTTAACTTGGACTTTAGTAGGACTTGCTGGAATTCCTTCTTGTATTATTTGGATGAGATTAGCTCATAAATATGGAAGTGTAAATATAATTATCATCGCATTATTGATTCAAATGGTAGGTATTTTAATACCAACATTTACAAATAATATCTATTTGAATCTTTTAAGTGGTATTTTTTATGGTGGAACTTTTGTTGGTTTAGTTGCTCTTTTTATGAATCTTGGTGGGCAACTTGCAAAACATAATCCAGTTGTTTTAATGGGAGCTTTAACTACTTCTTATGGAATTGGACAAGTTATAGCTCCACTTTATAGTGTATATTTGATTGAAAAATATGGTAATTATGATTATGCTTTATATTTAACAGCATTTATTGTTTTTGGTGGAGTTTTATTATTGTTAATTGCAAAAAAATTTCAAACACAAAGAGTTTAAATAAATTTTATTTAAACTCTTTGTAAATATCTCTATTTTTAGAGAAAATTTTATAAGTGACATCTTTAAAAGTAAATTCTAAATAGTTTGCATGAAGCCATAATCTATGAGATTTTGTAACTTTAAATCTATCTTCTTCACTCAAAGTTTTATTTAGATAATTTTCAGCATTTACGTCATCTATTCCATAAATTGGGTCACCTAAAATAGTATGACCAATAGAATGTAAATGAACTCTTATTTGATGTTGTCTTCCTGTAAGTGGTATTGCTTCAATAAGTGTTAGATCTTTTTCTTTATTATATTTGATAGGTTTTATAATTGTAACTGATTCTTTTCCATCATCACAAACTTTCATTCTAACGCCAATTGCTAAGCCTTCTCTATCTAAACCTTTATCAATTTTTATCTCTTCTTTTATCTTTCCTTGAACGATTGCAAGATATGATTTGTGATATTTTTTTTCCTGAAACATATCTTTTAGTTCAATTTCACTTTTTTTATTTTTTCCTACTATTATAAGACCAGAAGTTTCTGCATCAATTCTATGAATTAAATTTGCATCTTCTCCAAAATGGTAGCGAATTTCATCAAGTAAAGAGTAAGGGGTATTTTTTGAAATTGGATGAACCATAAGGTTTGTAGGTTTATCAAATATTGCAAAATCATTAAACTCTATCAAAGGTTTTAAACCCCTTGTAGCACCCTCAAAAACAGCAATATAAATATATTCTGTAGGTATTGTATCTCCTGTGTTGATTGTATTCATATTTTCATCAAAAATTCTTCCTTTAGATGTTAGTCTCTGCCCTACTTTTGGTTCTATTCCTAATTCTTGAATTAAAAAAATTTGAATTTTTTTACCTACAATTGCTTTATGTTTTTTTAGTGTGAATGGCAAATTTTTGTCCTGCTATTTTTAATTTTGTTTTAGTTCTTTTAGGTACAATACAAACTAAATTTTAAACTATTTTATAATAAAAAATATAGAAATACGATTATAAGGGATTATGTTATGGTAGAAAGATACGCAAGAGAGCAAATGAGTTCAAAATGGACACAACAAGCTAGATATGCAGCTTGGTTAGAAGTTGAAAAAGCAGCTGTTAAAGCTTGGAATAAATTAGGTCTTATTCCAGATGAAGATTGTGAAAAGATAGTAAAAAATGCTACTTTTTCAGTTGAAAGAATCGAAGAAATCGAGGCTATTACAAAACATGATTTAATTGCATTTAATACAAGCGTATCTGAATCTTTGGGTGAAGAGTCAAGATGGTTTCATTATGGTATGACTTCATCAGATGCTGTTGATACTGGTGTTGCACTTCAAATGAGAGACTCTTTAGAAATTATTATTGAAGATGTAAAAATGCTTATGGAATCTATAAAAATAAGAGCTTATGAGCATAAAATGACTTTAATGATTGGAAGAAGTCATGGAATTCATGGAGAGCCTATAACTTTTGGTTTAACTTTAGCTGTTTGGTATGATGAAGTGGCAAGACATCTTAAAAATCTTGAAGAAACAATGGAAGTTATTGCTGTTGGTCAAATTTCAGGAGCTATGGGAAATTTTGCTCACGCACCACTTGAACTAGAAGAGTATGCGATGGCTGAACTTGGTCTTAAACCAGAACCTTGTTCAAATCAAGTAATTCACAGAGATAGATATGCAAGACTTGCAACTGCTTTAGCACTTTTAGCGTCATCTGTTGAAAAATTTGCAGTTCAAGTAAGACATTTACAAAGAACTGAAGTTTATGAAGCTGAAGAATATTTTGCAAAAGGTCAAAAAGGAAGTTCAGCTATGCCACATAAAAGAAACCCTATTTTAACTGAAAATATTACTGGACTTGCTAGAATGATTAGGGCTTATGCAGTTCCAGCTATGGAAAATGTTGCACTTTGGCATGAAAGAGATATTTCACACTCTTCAACAGAGAGATTCTGGTTACCAGATGCATTTATTACAACTGATTTTATGTTACATAGAATGAACAATGTAATTGCAAATTTAACTGTAATGCCTGAAAATATGATGAAAAACTTAAACTTAACAGGTGGATTAGTATTCTCTCAAAGAGTTTTATTAGAGTTACCACTTGCTGGTGTAAGTAGAGAAGATGCTTATAGAATTGTTCAAAGAAATGCTATGAAAGTTTGGGAAGAGATACAACAAGGTAAACCAACTACAAATGAAAAGGGTGAATCTTTATATCTTCAGTATTTATTAGCAGATGAAGAATTAAGAAATTCATTAAGTGAAGAGCAAATAAGAGAATGTTTTAATTTTGATTATTACACAAAAAATGTAGACAAAATTTTTGAAAGAGTTTTTAACAAATAAGGTAGTATCAAATGGGAATTATGATAAAAAAAAGAAATGGTCGTAAAGAAATTTTAGATATTACTAAAATTCAAAAGATGACTATTGATGCAACTTCTGATTTAGAAGGTGTTAGTCAAAGTGAACTTGAACTTGATGCACAAATTAAGTTTATTGATGGAATGAGTTCATCTGATATTCAAGATGCACTTATTAAAACAGCAGTTGAAAAAATAGATATTGATGTTCCAAATTGGACTTTTGTAGCAGCTCGATTATTTGTTTTTGATTTATATCATAGAGTTGGAAAATCAACGCATGGAATTAAAGGTGAGCCATATTGTCATTTAAAAGATTATTTGAAATATGGAAAAGATGCAGGAAGATTAATTCCAAATCTTGGTGAGGGTTATGATTTAGATGAATTAAATTCTTATATTGATCCTAAAAGAGATTTTTTATTTAACTATTTAGGAATTAAAACTTTATATGATAGATATTTAATCAAAAATAATCAAGGTGATCCAATAGAACTTCCTCAACAGATGTTTATGGCAATTGCTATGTTTTTAGCTCAAAATGAAACAAATAAACAACAATGCGCAAAAGAGTTCTATGATGTTATTTCTAAATTTGAAGTAATGCTTGCAACTCCAACATTATCAAATGCTAGAACAAATAGACATCAATTATCTTCTTGTTATATAGGAAGTTCTCCTGATAATATAGAAGGAATTTTCGATGGTTACAAAGAGATGGCATTATTATCTAAATTTGGTGGAGGAATCGGTTGGGATTGGACACAGATTAGAGCTTTAGGTGGAGTTATTGATAACCACAAAAGTGCAGCTGGAGGAACGGTACCTTTTTTAAAAATTACAAATGATATTGCACTTGCAGTTGACCAACTAGGAACTAGAAAAGGTGCAATTGCTGTATATCTTGAGCCTTGGCACATGGATATTGTAGATTTTATAGATTTAAAGAAGAATTCTGGTGAAGAAAGAAGAAGAGCTCACGATTTATTCCCAGCTCTTTGGATTACAGATTTATTTATGGAGAGAGTTTTAGAAGATTCTCACTGGACATTATTTGACCCTTATGAAGTAAAAGATTTATCAGAGTGTTATGGTGATGAGTTTAAAGCTAAATATATAGCTTATGAAAATGATGAAACTATTACTAAAAATACTATGAAAGCAAAAGATTTATGGAAAAAAGTTTTAACTTCATATTTTGAATCAGGAAGTCCATTTTTATGTTTTAAAGATACAGCAAATAAAGCTAATCCAAACTCTCATGTTGGACATATTAGAAGTTCAAATCTTTGTACAGAGATTTTCCAAAATACAAATCCAAACCATTATTTAATCAAATTAGAGTTTGAAGATGGAATGATTGAAACTTATGAAGAAGAAGATTTAATAGTTGTAGATGGTGGAATTACTAAAAAAGCAAACAAAGTATCAGCACTTGATAGTATAAATGGTAAAAAAGTATTTATAGTTGAAAAAGAGAAAATAGATGGAGATACAGCTGTTTGTAATTTAGCTTCTGTAAATCTTTCAAGAATAAATACAAAAGAAGATATACAAAGAGTTGTACCAATTGCTATTAGAATGCTTGATAATGTTATAGATTTAAATTTTTATCCATTAAGAAAAGTAAAAGCAACGAACATGAAATCAAGAAGTATTGGTCTTGGAGTTATGGGTGAAGCTGAAATGTTAGCTGAATATAAACTAGCCTGGGGTTCAAACGAACATTTTAAAATGATTGATTCTATTATGGAAGCAATTTCGTATAATGCAATTAAATCAAGTTCAGATTTAGCTATTGAAAAAGGTATTTATCCAACATTTGAAGGTTCAAAATGGAGTCAGGGTATTATGCCACATGACCATGCTCCACAAGCTGTAAATGCTTTAGTAAATAAGGATTTATTTGATACGGGATATGATTGGGATAGTTTAAGAGAAAAAGTAAAAAAAGATGGAATGAGAAATGGTTACTTAATGGCTGTTGCTCCAACTTCATCTATTTCTATTTTAGTGGGAACTACACAAGCTATAGAGCCAGTTTATAAAAGAAAATGGTTTGAAGAAAACTTATCAGGATTAATTCCTGTTGTTGTTCCAAAACTATCTCCAGAAACTTGGAATTATTATACACCTGCTTTTGAAATTGACCAATTACAAGTTATAAAAGCAGCTGCAATTAGACAAAAATGGATAGACCAAGGTCAATCTACAAATATTTTCATGAGCTTAGATAAAGCAAGTGGAAAATATTTACATGAAATTTATACATTAGCTTGGAAATTAGGACTTAAATCGACATACTATTTAAGAAGTCAATCTCCTGAAGCAAAAAATGATGTAGAAGACAGAAGCATGGAGTGTGCAGGTTGTCAATAATTTAAGAATTAAATTTTTTAGGACAACTATATATGGCACTGCAAAAAAAAGATTTAAAAAATAGTTTATTAAGAATCGAGTTCCGTATTTTCGGATATTATGTAAAATTTATAGCAAAGAAGGCTTAAAATGGAAAGAAAAACCATATATAACCCAGACTCAAAAGAGAGTTTAAATGATAGAAGAATTTTTGGTGGAAATAGTGATGGAATGATTAATTTTACTAAAATGAAATATCAGTGGGCATTGAATCTTTGGGATACAATGGAAGCAAATACTTGGTTTCCAAAAGAAGTTCAAATGACAGGTGATGCAAAAGATTATAAGTTTTTAACACCGGCTGAAAAAAGAATGTATGATTTAGTTTTATCTCAACTTATTTTTATGGATTCATTACAAACAAATAATCTAATGGACAATATAAATCCATACATCACAGCTCCTGAAATAAACGCTTGTTTAAGTAGACAATCTTATGAAGAAGCAAATCATAGTAAATCTTATGCAGTGATGGTTGAGTCTATTTCTGATAACACAGATTTGATTTATGATATGTGGAAAAATGATGTAAAATTAAGAGAAAAAAATACATATATAGCAAAAGTTTATAAAAATCTTTCAGGTGAAATCACAGATGAAAAAATCGTTTTAGCACTTTTTGCAAACCAGATTTTAGAAGGTTTATATTTTTATGCAGGTTTTGCAGCTATTTATGCTCTTGGAAAATCAGGAAAAATGCTTGGAAGTTCACAAATGATTAGATTTATTCAAAGAGATGAAGTTACTCACCTTTTACTATTCCAAAATATGATAAATTCAGTTAGAAAAGAAAGACCTGAACTTTTTACAACAGAACTTGAAGAGACTGTAAGAGCTATGTTTAGAAAAGCTGTAGAACTTGAATCTGCTTGGGGAGCATATATTACTCAAGGACAAATATTAGGTTTTACAGATGCAATTATTAAACAATATATTCAATACTTAGCTGATAGAAGACTTGAAGCAGTTGGATATAAACCAGAATACAATGTAAAACATCCAATTCCATGGGTAGATGGTTATGCATCTTTCAATGACCAAAGAACGAATTTCTTTGAAGGGAATGTTGTAAATTATTCTAAAGGTTCTATCGACTTCGACGATTTTTAATAGTTCTTTTACCCAATCTCAGCGTTGGAGCAATTCTTTTACTCAGTCACATACTGACTGTATGCTCCTTCCTAAAAAAATCACTCCGCCTTGACCTTGAATAAAATAACTATTAAAAAGGATTTTAATGGAGAAATTTGACAAAATACTTTTTTTTGAAAAAGAATATGAAAAAGAACTTCAAGTTAAAGATAATATAAATAATAATATAACTAGTATATTAACTTTATTGACAATTAATATAACAATTTTTTCATACTTTATTATAAATGCTCCACTTATGACTTTTATTGAGTCAACACATAAATTAGCATTTGTGATTTTTTTCATTTTCATTTTTTGTTATATAGTATATTTCATTTACACATTAATGAATCTAAATCAATTTTATTTCACAAATAAACAGTATATGAAAATTCCTTATGCAGATAAATTAGATGAATATTTTGAAAGTTTAAAAGAATATGATAAAGATAATTTTAATTACAATGTAAATAACTATTTATTAAGTTTTTATATTGAAGCTACTTCAAACAATTCAAAAGTAAATGAATATAAGAATGCATTACAATTTGAAATAAGACGTTTTCTATTTATTAAATTTTTTATTTTATTTTTGACATTTATTCCTTATTATATTATTATGGAAGGTAATTTAAATACATATAATATAGCAATTAATAATAAGGAATTTACAAATGTCAAGTGATAAGAAACCACAAATGCCACCACCACCTAAACCTAGAATGATTAGAGAAGATACAAAAAAATAAAGGAGAATTTACAAATGTCAAGTGATAAGAAACCACAAATACCATCGCCACCACCACCAAGGTTTATTAGGGATGGTGCAATTAAAAAATAAAAGCTAAAAATGAAGAAATCCCAGCCTTTGTCAATTTGGCTGGTGGCTTTTTGTTTTACTTTTTACCATTAAAAAGTAAAGAAAATATTACAACTTCCAAATATCTTTAAACAAAACCTAAACCCTTTTCGTTAAACTATCTAATTAAAATTTACTAATTATTAAAAGGTAATAAATGTTCACAGAAATAATAAAACCAAGATTTTTAGAAACAGATGCTTTAGGACATATAAATAATAATACTTATGGTGTGTGGTTTGAAGCTGCTCGTGATGATATATTTCATATATTTATGCCAAAAGCAAATATTAAAGAGTGGAATCTAATCATGGCTCATAGCTCTTTTGATTTTCTAAAAGAGGTATTTTGGGGTAAAGAAGTTATTATAAAAACTGGTATTAGTAAGCTTGGAAACTCTTCTATAGAATTATGCCATGCAGTTTATCAAGACGGGAAACTATGTACTACTGGAAAATGTGTTTTAATTCATTATGATTTTACTACAAAAGTAGCTGTAAGAATTCCTGATAATATAAGAATAGAGTTAGAAAAGCATCTTTTTATGAAGCCTTGGTCAGCAACTTTAGAAGAATTAGAAGATTAAAATGATAAAAGTAAATAGATTAGATCATTTAGTTTTGACTGTAAAGGATATAGATAAAACTGTAGATTTTTACACAAAAGTTTTAGGTATGGAAAAAGAGATATTTAAAGAAAATAGAGTAGCTTTAAAATTTGCTAATCAAAAGATAAATCTTCATAAATTAGGAAATGAATTTGATCCAAAAGCTTTTAATGTGAAAAGTGGCAGTGCAGATTTATGTTTTATTATTGATATTCCTTTAATTGAAGCAAAAAATTATATAGAATTACTAGGAATAAAAATTGAAGAGGGAATAG
Organism: Arcobacter aquimarinus; assembly: GCF_013177635.1. Taxonomy (NCBI): domain Bacteria; kingdom Pseudomonadati; phylum Campylobacterota; class Epsilonproteobacteria; order Campylobacterales; family Arcobacteraceae; genus Arcobacter; species Arcobacter aquimarinus. The sequence goes on from NZ_CP030944.1 coordinate 16,832, forward strand.
TAAATAGAACAGGTGCTATGGGAGAGATAGAATCTATTTATTTACGTGATCCTGATAAAAACTTGATAGAATTATCAAATTATAAAAACTAAAATTAGGAAAAAAGATGCGAAATATATTTATTATTGGATTAATTATTGTGGCTATGGTTTATATGTTTTCTATTTTATATGGAAAATATGAAAATATTATAAATGAAGAAAATAATAAAAAAACACTAGAACAAAAGTGATAAAAGAGGTGAAATACCCCTTTTATATGTATAAAACTTATTTTAAAGTCTCTTCTAAAACTTCAGTAAATCTTTTCCAAGATTTTTTATCTGCATCTTCCCTATAACTTTTTGAACCAAATACAGAAAAGGCATGAGGAGCCTTGCTATAAGTTATCATTTCATGTTCAATTTCTGTTTTTTCTAACTCAACTGCTAAATCAGAAAATTCACTCATAGGAACAACCACATCAGCAGTTCCATGAAAAACTACAACTTTTCCTTTTGTATTTTTATAATCTTGTCCAGTAGGTGTTGCTAAATTTCCATGAAATGGTATGAATGCTTTTAAATCTTTTCCACTTCTTGCAAATTCTAAAATAGAACTTCCACCAAAACAGTATCCCATTCCTACTGCATTTTGAGTGTTAGCACCTAGTTTTTTTGCTTCTTCTAGTCCAACATCTAATCTTTTTCTCATTTCAGTTCTATTTTCATAAAGAGATTTTGTCATAGCTTTTTTATCTTCAAGAGCTGTTGGTCTTATCCCTTTTCCATATAAATCTACAGCAAAAACTGCATATCCTAACTCATTTAGCATATCTGCTCTTTTAATCTCATAATCAGTTATTCCATCCCAATCATGAACCATATAAACTAAAGGTGCATCTTTTGATGGTGACTTATAATATCCTTCATACTCTTTTCCATCAATTTTATATGTAATATTTTGTGCAAATACAAATGAGCTTAAACTCAAAGCTGTAAAAATTAATTTTTTCATTTTAAATCTCCTTTTTTAAAATTTAGTTTCATCGTGATAAAACTTATTAACTCCATTGAATCCTTCTAAAAAGTATAAGAAGTGATTAACTTTACTTATTTCTTCTTCAGATATTTTACCCTTCATTGAAGGCATTACTTCAAAATGACGAATAACTCCCTCTAAACAAATAGTTTTTGATAAATCAGGATTGTATAAATAATCCTTTAAAAAGTCTTCAGTTTGATGAAGATGAAATTCCATATCATCCCTACTTCCAATTTGCTGTTTTAATCTAAAAGAGATTTCATTTCCAGTTGGAGCTTTTAGATTTAGAAGTTTGTTGTTTTCTTCTATGAAGTTTTTCATCAAAAGTGGAATAGGCATTGATTTTTGGTGACATTCCATACACTTATTTTCAAAAACTTTTTCACCTTTGTCATAAAGAAGTCTGTCAAATTCTTCAGGAAGTTCTGAAGCAAAAACACTACCTAAAAATACGAACATTGCTATAATAGTTTTCATAGTAACTCCTTTTTTTTATTCTAGCACAAAAAAATAGTTTCAAATAAAATTTTTCGATAAAATTATAAAAACAAAAAAGAGGATATATGCCCTTAGAAATAGAAAGAAAATACCTTGTAGATTTGGAAAAACTTGGAACTTTAGAAAATGGAAATAGAATAAAACAAGGTTATTTATCAACAAATAAAGATGCAGTTGTACGAGTGAGAGTAAAAAATGATAAAGCATATTTAACTATAAAAGGTTCAAATATTGGAGCAACTAGATTGGAGTTTGAATATGAAATACCCGTGGATGAAGCAAATGAGATGCTTGATAAACTTTGTCAAAAGCCAGTTATTGATAAAACAAGATATTTGATAGATTATGAAAATCATACTTTTGAACTTGATATTTTTTATGGTGACAATGATGGTTTAGTTGTTGCAGAAGTTGAACTTTTAGATGAAAATGAAACTATAAAACTTCCTTCTTGGATAAAAGAAGAAGTTACATCGGATGAAAGATATTACAACTCAAATTTGATGAAAAATCCATATAAAAACTGGAAGAAATAAAGAGAATATATTCTCTTTATTTTTATGCAATAAGAAGTTTTTTCAAATCATCTTTCGCATTTGTTGTAAGTGTAAGATTGAAGTTTTGAGCTAAAAAGTTGAAAATATCTTCATTTACAAATTGTGGAGGTTTTGGTCCAAGATAGATATTTTTTACTCCTAAAGAGAATAAAGCTAAAAGAATAATCACAGCTTTTTGTTCCATCCAAGATAATACGATTGATACTGGTAAATCGTTGATTGGAGTTTTAAGAGCATCACTTAAAGCTTTTGCAATCTCAACTGCTCCATAAGAGTCATTACATTGTCCTAAGTCTAAATATCTTGGAATTCCAGTTCCTTCAATCTCTCCAAAATCAATATCGTTAAATCTGAATTTTCCACAAGATGAAGTCAAAATCACTGTATCTTTTGGTAAGTTTTGAGTTAACTCTCTATAATATTCTCCTGGTTTCCCTGGAGCATCACAACCTGCAACTACAAAAAATTGTTTGATTTTCCCTTCTTCTATTGCTTTTAAAATTTGAGGTGCTAGTGTTAGAACAGTTTTATAGTTGTGACCAGTTACAAGTGTAGTATCTTCATTTAAATCAATTCCATTTGCAGGTTCACAAGCTAAAGTTCTTTCGATTAGTTCTGTAAAATCATAATTTTCAATTGGAGTTGAACCTTCAATACCAACAATTTTATGTGTAAATACTCTATCAATATAAGAACAATTTTTTTTAGGAGGAACAATACAATTTGTATTTACTACAAATGTTCCTGTAAATTTCTCCATTAGTTTTGCTTGGTCAAACCATGCTTTTCCAACGTTTCCTTTTAAGTGTTTGAATTTTCTTAGTTCTGGGTAACCATGAGCTGGTAACATTTCAGAGTGTGTATACACATTTATACCTTTATCTTCTGTAGCAATTAATAGTTTTTCAAAAAACTCTAAATCATGTCCAGAAACTAAAATAGCTTTTCCTTCAACTTTATTTTGAGGAACTCTAACTGGTGTTGGAATACCAAATCTATTTGTATGTGCTTCACCTAATAGGTTCATCACTTTAACCCCTGCACTTCCAACTTTCATTAATTGATTTATATGGTCATTAAAATTAAAGTTTACATTTGTAAGAGTAAAGTATAAAGTTTCACTCATAACATCATCTATCTCTTTTGTAAGTTCTGGCTTAAAAGTGTTTAGATGTTCTCTGTATGCACTAAGACCTTTTAAACCAAAAATCATAATATCTTGAAGACGCGAAAGATTTTCATCTTTTCCACAAGTTCCAACTGTTGCTCCAGTACTTCCACAACCACCTTTTTGACTCATTTCACATTGATAACAAAACATACTCATATTTATAATCCTTAAAAATTTTATTGGGATTATATGAAGTTAGAATTTTTGATGCATTGATACAAATCAATAATAAAAAGTGATATATTATATAAACACAAGTAATAAAAATATACAATACGCCCTTAATTTTAAAAGGAAATAGTTATGTCAAAAGAAAGAATAAAAGATTTTATAGATAAACAATTAGAAAATTTAGATAATTTTTCATATAAATTAGAGGAAGATGAAAATCATATTTATGCAATTTTTTCAGAAATTTTGAGTAAATATACAAATAAGGAGTTAACTTTTAAACTTCTTGATGATGTTTTATATTTACACTCTATTACTTATGGTTGGAAACCAGTTGAAAAAGGTGTTGCAAATAAGTATTTTTGGTTAGAGATTTTAAATAAGGCTTAACAAGCCTTATTTTTTGGTGGTAAGTTATTTATATATTCTTCTATAGAAATAGCTACTCTTTTAGAAAATGCTACTGCTTCAACTACAGTTCTAGCACCAGTTACCACATCTCCTGAAGCAAAAACTCCATCTCTTGTAGTAACTCCATTTTCATCACTTTGTAATAAACCATTTTCTCCAAGGCTAAGACCACTATTATGTCTTACTATTAAATCTCTTGCTGTTTGACTAATAGCTATTAGAATTGTATCAGCCTTTTCAAATCCTTCAGAAGTGTCATCTTCTTTTGTATTTTCATATTTTATTCCATTTTCAGTAAATTCTATAGGAGATTTATAAAGATTAAATTTTACACCATCAATTTTTGCGTGTTCTATTTCAATTCTTTCAGCAGGCATATTTTCTTCACCTTTTCTATACATAATTGAAACATCTCTTGCCCCGTTTCGTATAGCAGTTCTTGCAACGTCCATAGCTACATTTCCAGCTCCTACAACTACAACTTTTTTACCTAAATCATACGCTTTTGGTGTTTTTAAATAATCAATTGCAAAATGCACATTTCCTAAACTTTCACCTTTTATTCCAAGTTTTTTAGGAGCCCAAACACCAGTTCCTATGAATATTGCATCAAAGCCATCTCTTTGTAAATCATCTATAGTTATATTTTTCCCAATCATTATATTTTTTCTGATTTTTACACCTAATTTTTTTAGATTTTCTTCTATTTTATCAATGATTGTTTTATCAAGTCTAAAATCTGGAATACCATATCTTAAAACTCCACCTATTTGATTATTTCCTTCATACATTGTTACATTGTAACCTTTTATTGCCATCATCATTGCTAAGCTAATTCCAGCAGGTCCTGAACCAATAATTGCAAGATTTCTTCCATTTTGAACTGGTTTTTCAAACTCTCTATAATTCATATAATAAGTTGAAATGTAGTTTTCGATTCCTCCTACATTTACAGGAGATAATTTTTTATTTAAAACACAGTGTCCTTCACAATGCTTTTCATGAGGACATACTAAAGAACAAATAATAGATAAAGGATTATTATTAAAAACCATTTCTCCAGCTTCTTTGATATTTCCACTTAAAAAAAGTCTTATCATATCTGCTATTGGAGTTCCTACAGGACAACCTTTTTGACATTTTGGTTTTTTACAGTCTAGGCAAGTTTGGGCAGAATTTATAATATGTTGCATTTTCATACTCTCAAATTTTTTTCTAATTATAACAAATAAATTAAATTTAAAAATTAATTTTACTAAATAAGTTTAAATTATATTTAAAAAGGATTTTACATTGTATAATCTTTTATTTAACAAATAGTTAGCTATTTAAGGATATAATATTATAGATTATGTAAAAAGGTTTATCAATGTCTCTTGCTCGTAAAATACTTTTTTTGCTTGTATTTTTTATTTTTTTAAATATTTATTCTATCTACGGATTTGATTACAATAGTTATTTTGAGGAAAAAAGCAACACGATTTCTTTTGTAAAAAGTGATGATAATTTTCTTGATAAAATTAAAAATTATTTTAAACAAGAAGAAGAGAGCAAGTTTCTTGAATTGGTTCTTGAAAAAAAGAGTGGTGTAGTTGTTATGAGTGGAGTATTTCCAAAACAAAATGATGCACATAAAATTGCAGATTTATTAGATGTAAATAGAGAAGGTGATTATAAATATGAAGAGAATATAATCATAGATGAGCATTTAATTACTGAATTAACTAATTTAATTACTCCTTTTAAAGATTTTTTTTCTGATGATTCAAAAATTGTTGTTAGTAATAATGAAGTGATATTAAAAGGTGAGTTAAAAGATGCTAATTACAAAGAACTCCTAAATACTATTATCTCAAGAATGAATATAGATATTAAAAATGAATTAAGTGATGAAATAAAAGCTGAAGAAGTTATTGTTTTAAATAATGAAGAAGAAAAAGTTGAAGAAAAAATAGAAACACCTGTTGTTGAAGAAGTAGTTGAAAGTAAAGTAGTTGATATTAAATCACAAATTGAAGAATTACAATCAAAAATCAATAATATTTTATTAGAGAAAAAAATTACTTTTGAAAGAAGAAGTACAGAACTTACAGCTGATTCAAAATCTGTTGTTGAAGATATTTCAAAAATTTTAAAAGAATATCCTACTCTTAATTTTGAGATTGCAGGGCATACAGATTCAAGAGGAAATGATGATTTAAATAAAAAAATCTCTCAAGATAGAGCAAATAGTGTAAAAAATCTATTAATCTCTTTTGGTATTGATGAAAATAGAATAAAAGCTGTAGGTTATGGAGAGGAGTTCCCTATTGCTAAAGATGACGAGAATGGTTTATCAGAAACAAATAGAAGAGTAGAATTTAATATTTTAGGAGAATAGATTAATGTTTGAGGTTGCATCACAAATAGTTATAAATTTGCTAATTGCTTGTTTTATAGGTTTTCTTGCTGGTTATATAGTAGCAAAATCAAGAAGTTCTAAAATTAAAGCAATTAGCAATGAAAAAAGTGAGAATTTTATTGATGACCCAAAAGTAAGAACATCTATTAATCCTATATTTAAAAAAGGTTTTTCTGTTGATAATAAACCTTTAGTATTAAGTTTCCCTAAATCAACTGGAAAAGATAATCTTAAAAAAATAAAAGGAATTAATTCACGAATTGAAGCTGAATTGAACAATTTAGGTATTTATCATTTTGAACAAATAGCAAAATGGTCTAATAAGAATTGTGATTGGATTGAGGCTTTTTTAGATATTCCAGGGTCTATAAAAAATAATCAATGGCTTGATCAAGCAAAAATCTTACAAACAGGTAATGAAACAATCTACAGTCAAAAAGTTGTAGATGGAGAAATCGAAGTAGATTAATCTATTCCGAAATCTTAACCACGTATCTACCTACAGCTTTTCCTGAAAGAAGTTGCTCATAAGCATCTTTTATCTCATAAAGTGAAATCTCATTGGTCATATTAGTTAAATTATTTACTTTCCATCTACTGGCTAATTTTTCCCAAGCAGTTTGTTTTTTCTCTAATTTACACTCAACTGAATCAATCCCTATTAATCTAACACCTCTTAAAATAAATGGAAAAACATTAGTGTTTAATTCATGAGATGAAGTTAATCCGCAACAAGTTGCTACACCGTCATATTTTATTTGTTTTAAAGCTGCTGCTAGAATATCTCCACCAACTGTATCCACAACTCCTGCATATTTTTCAGCTAATAAAGGTTTTGTTGATGTTGATAAAAACTCTTCTCTAGAGATAATTTGTGTTGCACCTATTCTTTTTAGGTATTCATATTTTTCACTTTTACCTGATATTGCAATTACGTTATAGCCTAATTTACTTAAAATTGAAACAGCAATAGAACCAACTCCTCCTGTTGCACCTGTTACTAGTATATCTCCATTTTCTGGTTTTATATGATTACTAATTAGTTCATTTATACTCAAAGCAGCTGTTAAACCAGCTGTTCCAAATGTCATAATCTCTTTTTCTGTAATAGCATCAGGAATTCTAGCAACCCACGATGCTGGAACTTTTACAAATTGTGCATGTCCACCATCTGTGTTCATTCCTAAATCATAACCTGTAACTAAAACTCTTTCTCCTACTTTAAAAATAGTTGATGTTGTTTCATATACTGTTCCTGCAACATCAATTCCTGTAATATGTGGAAAATTTTTTGTTACTCCTGGATTTCCTATTGAACTTAGTGCATCTTTATAATTTAAAGATGAATAAGTTACTTTTATAACTATTTCATCTTTTTCTTGGCATTTTGGAATAGGTAAATCTTTTACTTCTGAAATAAACTCTTTATCTTCAGTTTTTTCAACTACAAAAGCTTTCATAAATTTTCTCCTTAACTCATTTACTTCAACTATAACTTTAGCTAAAATATAACAAAAGAACAAGAACTATCTTTTAAGAAAGGTACAGACTAAAAAGATAGTTTTGGAGGTTAAATGTCTAAAAGTGATTTTGAAAAATGCCCTGTAGAAACGGCAATTGATTTATTGACAGGTAAATGGAAAATCTTAATAATTTGGTATTTAAAAGATGAAAAAAAAAGATTTAGTGAGCTTGAAAAGTTATTACCAAAAGCAACACAAAAGATGTTGATTCAAAAATTAAGAGAACTAGAAGCAGATGGTTTAGTAAATAGAGAGGTTTATCCTGTTGTTCCACCAAAAGTTGAATATTCTTTAACTGAATACGGAAAGAGTTTAAAACCTATTTTAAAACAGCTTTATTTATGGGGAGAAACTCATAAAAATAGAGTTAATTAATTTTATATTCTAAAGGAAGATTATATTCAATAAACTCTTTTTTAATATTCTCATCAAAAGGTTTATATTTTTTTGTTTCAATTATTGTATTTATTGCAGCTTCATCTAATCTATTTTTATTACTTGAAGATTCTAATTTTATATCAAAAAAAAGTCCAGATTTAGCCACTTTAAAATTAATTATTACTATACCTTGTTCTTTTAGTTTTTTAGAAATATTGGGATAAATTTTATTTTTACTTATCTCTTCTCTTAATTTTCTTCCATATTCATCTATGAATTTTTGTTCTTCTAAGTCATCTTTTGGATTTTCTGTTAAATTTATTTGATTATTTTGACTACTTTGTTTTTGTTCTTCAATTTTTGATGATTTTTCTTGTTTTTCTTTTATTTTAGGATTGTTTTTTGGTTTTAAATTTTTTGTTTTAGGTATATTTTCTTGTTTTTTTTCAACTTTTTTTTCTTTAATAGGTTCTATTCTTTTTATTATTTTTTCTGTTTTTTCTATATTTTTTTCAATAGTAATTTTGGATAGATTTATTTCTATTAGATTTTTTGTATTTGTTGATTGAGTTTTGTAAATTTGATGGTTTTTATAGTAAAGAAATAAAAATAGATGTAGTAATAATACAAATAGAAAAGATAGTGAAATTATAAATTTATTCATCAATTTATAATTAATTTTTTAATAAATCTCTTAAACTATCTTTTGGATTTTTTCCATTTATTATGTGATAAACTTCATTTGCTATTGGAGTATAGATATTGTGTTTTTTTGATAGTTCTTTTATTGCTATAGATGTTTTTACACCCTCTGCAACTTCTCCTAATTCTTTTAAAATTTCATCAAGATTTTTATCATTTGCAAGACCTAAACCAACTCTAAAATTTCTACTCATAGTTGAACTAGCTGTTAAAAATAAATCTCCTGCACCACTTAATCCTAAAAAAGATGATTCATCTGCTCCAAAATGTTTACCGAATCTTTGCATTTCTACTAAACCTCTTGCAATTAGTGAAGCTTGAGCATTTTTCCCAAGATTTAATCCTTCACAAATTCCACTAGCAATTGCAAGTACATTTTTATAAGCTCCTGCAACTTCAGCACCTATTACATCAGAACTATAGTAGGTTTTTATAAAATCTGGAAAACAAACTTCAAACTCTACATAAAGTTTTTTTGAAATACTATTTATCACTAAAGCACATGGAAGACCTTTGATAACTTCAGCTGCAAATGATGGTCCAGAGATAAAACCTATATTTTCATCTGGCACAAAATCAGCATAAATTTCATTTAAAAATTGTCCACTTGATGCTTCAATTCCTTTTGAAGCTACAAGTATTTTTTGCCCTTTAAATACGAAGTTTTCTTTTAGCCAACTTCTTATTTCTTGAGCAGGAATTGCTATTACTAAATAGTCACAATCTAAAGCAGTTTGTAAATCAACAAAATTTTTAATATCTCTTTTTGTTCTTGATGTTATTAAACATTTTTGTCTTTGGCTTAGTGCAAAATGAAGAGATAATCCCCATTTTCCTGCACCAATCACTGCAATAGATTTTTCCTTCATTATGATAATCTTTCTTTTAATAAATCATTGATTTTATTCGGGTTTGCACTCCCTTTACTAGCTTTCATAGCTTGTCCAACGAAGAATCCAAACATTTTTTCTTTACCAGCTTTATATTCAGCTACTTTATCTTGATTTGCATTTAAAATTTCATCAATAATTGCTAATAAAGCTCCATCATCACTAACTTGTTTAAGTCCAAGTTTTTCAATAACAGAATCAACATCAGTCTCATTTTCCATTAAATAATCTAAAACTTCTTTAGCTGCTTTTCCTGAGATTGTATTGTCTTCAATTCTTTTTACAAGAGTTGCTAATGTTTTAGATTTTACAGGTGAATCTTCAATAGTTACACCCTCTTTTAATCTTCCTTGTAATTCAACAGTTAGCCAAGTAGTAGCATTTTTAGCACTAATTCCTTCGTTCATCATTTCATCAAAGAAATTAGCCATTTCAAGTGAAGATGTTATAACAGAAGCATCGTACTCTTTTAATCCATACTCTTTTACGAATCTCTCTTTTTTCTCATCAGGAAGTTCAGGAATTTTTGAATACTCAGCAATCATTTCATCTGTAATGATTAAAGGTAAAAGGTCTGGATCTGGAAAATATCTATAATCAGCAGCATCCTCTTTTCCTCTCATACTTCTTGTTTCACCAGTTGATGGGTCAAAAAGTCTAGTTTCTTGTACAATTTCAGTTGAGTGAACTCCATCTTCCCAAGCTTCAATATGTCTATTTACTTCATAATGAATTGCTTTTTCAATAAATCTAAAAGAGTTCATGTTTTTGATTTCACATCTTGTATATAGATTTGTATCACCTTTTGGTCTAATTGAAACATTTACGTCACATCTAAAGCTACCCTCTTGCATATTAGCATCACTAATTCCAAGATATCTTACAATTGAGTGAAGTTTTTTTAGATATAAAACAGCTTCTTCAGCACTTCTCATATCAGGTTCACTAACAATTTCAAGTAGTGGTGTTCCTGCTCTATTTAAATCCACATGTGAAGCATTTCCAGCATGGATATTTTTTCCAGCATCATTTTCTAAGTGTGCTCTTGTTACACCAATAGTTTTTTGTCTTCCATCTGGAAAATCAATAACTAATTCTCCAAGACCAACAACTGGAATTTCAAATTGAGAAATTTGATATCCACTTGGTAAATCTGGATAGAAGTAATTTTTTCTATTAAAAACAGATTTTTTGTTTATTTTTGCTTTTAGTGCTGTTCCTAGCATAATTGCTTTATGAACAGCTTCTTTATTTAAAACTGGTAACGCTCCTGGTAATCCTAAACAAGTTGGACATACATTTGTATTTGGTTCTTCTCCAAAGCTTGTAGCACAAGAACAAAATAGTTTACTATTTGTGTTTAACTGTGCGTGAACTTCTAATCCGATAATTACTTCAAACATACTTGACATCTATTTCCTTTATCTAACTATTTTTATATCTGCTGTTAATTTTTGTTTTTCAAAATATTCTTTAAGATATTTTTTTTCTCTTTCCATCATAATATCATTAAAAATTTTCCCTTTTACACTTTCATAAGAAAGAGCAGTTAAGCCATTTTTATTTTTTATAAAAAGAGTCATAAACTGCTTATTTGCTGTAAAAATAGGTGTAAATGTATTTATTTTTGTTTCATTTAATAAATATTGCATTTGAGCTTGTAAATTTTTTGTTTCTAATGTTATTGGAGTTTTTTGAACTTCAGAAGAAACGCTTAAAGGATTTTTAACAACTTGCATTAAAGCTGCTTTATTTTTTGATGAATATTGTACAACCTCATAACTTTTTGCTGTAGAAAAGCTATTTATATTTTTTTCATAATAAAGTTGCATATCTTCTTCAGTTGCTATTGCTAATTGACCTTTAACTAATTTTTGAATTAATTTTTGTCTAAGAACAGCCTCTTTTGCCTCATTTTCAAAAATAGAGTAATCAGGATATTTTTGTTTTACTACTGATTTAAAAGTGTAAATATCCATACCATTTGAAGCAGCAAGTTTTTCAATATACTCATTGATATCAAAAATATCAGCTGTAATATTGTTTTCTGCAATTACTTGGTCGTAAAGAGTTTTGTCAATCAAATAACTCACCGCTTCATTTTTAGTTATTTTATTAACAGACATTGTTCTATCGATATCATAAATAGTAATTGGCTCATCATTTACTGTTATAGCAATACCATTTACTGTTGATGCATAAGCAAGACTTGAACCTATTATTAGTGATAAAAAAAATTTATACATAATCATTTCCTTCTTTCATAAAGCAAATATTTTACCAAAAAAATGGTAAATATCTGTTTTATAGAAAAAAGATTATAGATTTTTAGCTTTTGTAACTTGATTTACAAGATAGAAAATAGAGTTATAATCAAGTCCTGATTCATCACTTAATCCAATTTCACAAGTTTTACTTGTTGAAAATGCCATTTTAGCACCAGCTGTTTGCTCTTTTAAATATCTTAGCGCTGATTTGTTTAATTCAGGGAAATTAAATCCTCTATCACCTGCAAATCCACAGCATTTTACATCTGATGGAATAATTACAGTTGTTGAACATAAATTTGCTAATTTTTTAAATTTATCTTCAAGACCCATTTTTCTTGAACTACAAGTTGTATGGATTGTAATTGGCTCATTTATAGCTGTAAACTCTAAATCTTTTGTTAAGAATTCTAAAGCAAACTCTATTGGTTCATAAATATTTAATTTATGTGAAAAACTTTCCATCATCTTTTTTGTACAAGGACTTGTATCACATAAAATTGGATATTCCCCAAATTCACTTGCATATAATAAAGCATCTTCTAATTGTGATGATTTTGTATTTGATGCTTCAATAAAACCTTTAGAAGAAAAAGGCATTCCACAGCAAAGATTTGATAAATCTTTTGGAAAAATTATTTGGTAACCAGCTTTTTGTAAAATCTCAATTGTTACATCAAATAATTGTTTTTCCTCTTTTGAAATATCATTTAATCCCATGCTTCTTGTGATACATGAAGGAAAATATACAACTTTTTTATCTCTTATTTTTTGTTCAAAATGAAGATTTATATTTGTTCCTTTTGGCATAGTAATAGACCATTTAGGAAGAGATTTTCTACTTAAATCCCTCATAGTTTTAGTAAAAGTTTCCATACTAGCAGTTCCTAAAACTTTATGTATAAAGTTTGCACTATGAAGACCAAATCTAACACCTTTTAATGTTGTACTAAAATTATTTGCTACAAAATTTGCAATTGATTTTGCTGCTGGAGTTAGTTGTTCAGCTCTTAAATGTTTTGTCAAACTTCCTGTGTCAATTTTAACAGGACAAGCATTTGAGCATAAACTACAGGTTGCACAAGTTTCTATTCCATCATATTGATAAAGTTTTTTGTACTCATTTGCCTCTTTTTCATTTCCTAAATGCTCAAGTCTTGAAATCTCTCTATTTATTACAATTCTTTGTCTTGGAGTTAAAGTCAATTCATTTGAAGGACAAGTTGGTTCACAAAATCCACACTCAATACATTTATCAACTATTTCATTAGTTGCTGGAAGTGTTTTTAGATTTTTAAGGTGTGCTTCTTTATCATCATTTATTATAACACCAGGATTTAATAAACCTTTTGGGTCAAATAAAGATTTGATTTTTTTCATCATAATATAAGCATCTAATCCCCACTCTACTTCGACAAAAGCAGCCATATTTCGTCCAGTTCCATGTTCTGCTTTTAGGCTTCCTTGATACTTTAAAGCAACTGAATTAACAACTTCATTCATCAAGTCATCGTATCTTTTTATCTCTTTTGCATCTGAAAAATCTTGAGTAAATACAAAGTGGAAATTTCCTTCTAAAGCATGACCAAAAATCAAAGCTTCACTATAATCATATTTTCTAAATAATTCTTGAAGTTCAAGTGTAGCTTCAGCCAAACACTCAATAGGATAAGCAACATCTTCGATAATAACAGTTGTACCTGTAACTCTTACCGCTCCAACAGCTGGGAATAAGCCCTTTCTTATTTTCCAATAAAGAGTATATTCTTCTTCATCTTTTGTAAAATAAATCTTTCTTTTTACTTCAAATTCTTTTAGTAATTCTTCAATTTGTTTAATTTGAATATCTAGTTTTTCATCATTTAAAGCTCTTGTTTCTATTAAAAGTGCAGTAACCTCATCATCAAAATCTTTTATAAATTTTGGCATAACGGGGTCATTTTCTATACTTTTTAAAGCAGCTCTGTCCATAAGTTCAACCGCATCAACTACAATTTGATTTGAATCTCGTGCTAGTTTTAGTTTGGTTACTGCATTGCAAGCTTCTTTCATATCTTTAAAATAGATTAAAGCACTTGCTTTATCTTTTAAATCTTCAACTGTATAGTAAGTAATCTCTTCTATAAATGCTAAAGTTCCTTCACTTCCTATGATTAAGTGTTGAAGTATTTCAAACTCATCTTCAAAATCAATCAGTGCATTTATTGAGTAACCACATGTATTTTTGATTTTAAATTTTTTCTCTATTTTTGCTCTTAGCTCTTCATTTGATTTTGTTTCACGTGAAAACTCTTTTAATTGTTCTAAAAATTCTTTATGACTTTTTTTAAAAGCATCTTTACTTTCATTACAGGCTGTATCAAGTTTTGTTCCATCTGCAAAGATTAGCTTCATTGATTTAAGAGTTTTATATGAGTTCTGTGAAATTCCACAGCACATTCCTGAGGCATTATTTGCTGCAATTCCTCCAATCATAGCTGCATTTATACTAGCTGGATCTGGTCCTATTTTTTTTGCATAACGTGCAAGTAAACCATTTGCTTGTGCACCTGTAAGTGCTGGTTGAAGGGAAATGAAACTTGCATCAGGAGCAATTTTAAAGTTTGAGAAATTTCTTGAAGTTATAATCAAAATAGAATCACTAATCGCTTGACCAGAAAGTGAAGTTCCTGCTGCTCTAAAAGTTATACTTAAATTCATAGAGTTTGATAATTCTATAATATCTTGAACTTCTTTTACATTATCTGCTTTGATTACTATTTTTGGGATTAACCTATAAAAAGAGGCATCAGTTCCATATGCTAAAGTATGAAGTTTATCTGTGAATATTTTATCTTTTGAAATTTTAGTTGAAATTTCATCGTAAAATTTTTGGTATCTGCTTTCTAACATTTATTTATCCTTTTTTAAATTTTAACTTTTGAAAATGAAAATAATATGATATTAACTGATTTTTTATTTATGATTAATCTGTTTTAAATATATATCCAGTATCCACAACTGTTTGAATATAATCTTTATTTAAAATTTTTCTAACTCTTCTAATTAGACTTCTTATAGATTCTAAAGAGGCAAAATTACCTTCCCAAACATAATTTTCTATACTTTCGTATGAAATGAGCTGATTTTTTTTTGTTAAAAATAGATTTAATAAAAGTTTCTCTTTTTTTGTTAGCCTATTTTCTTCATCATTTATACTTACTAAAGAGGATTTAAAATCAAAATATGAGTTTTCATCAAAAAAGATTTTATCATTTTGGATATTACATAATTTTTCTATTTTTATTTCTAGTTCATCTATAAAAAAAGGCTTTTTCAAAAAATCATTACAGCCAAAATCATAAGCTTGTTTTATAACATCAAGTTCAACACTAGCACTGATTATAATTACAGGTAAAGAGTTATAATATTCTCTAATTTTTTTTAATATTTTTATTCCATCAATATTTGGAACATTTATATCCAAAATAAAACAAGAAAAACCTTCGGTTACCATCTCATAAGCATCTTTTCCATCTATAAAAGATAAAACATTGTAACCTTTAAGATTTAATCTTTTTGTAATTGCTTCATTTAATTTTTTGTTATCTTCTAAAAGTAAAATTTTCATTTTAAACCTTTTTATGAGGAAGTTTTATAGTAAATATTACGCGATTTTCATCATTTTTAGCGCTTATTGTTCCTCTCATTTTATCTTCAATTATAACTTTTGCCATATAAAGACCAATTCCCGTTCCACTCTCTTTTGTAGTGAAATATGGTTCAAAAATCGAATTTATAATTTTTTCATCAATTTTCCCACCATCATCAACAATTTCTATTGTATTAAAATTTTGACATCTTTTTATATTTATATCAATTTTATATTTTTTATTATCTTCATTTTTATTTTCAACGATTTTATTTTTTGCATTATTTATAAGATTTAATAAAACTTGTTTAAATTCATTTTCATAACCATAAATTAGTAGTTCTTCATTTTTATTTTCGTAATTAAAATTCATGATAATATTTGAATAAAAAATCTGTTTTCCAATAATTTCATTTATTTCATTTAAGGCTTTTGAGATAGAAAAAAGTTTTTTCTTAGTTGATGGTTTTAAAAAGTTTCTAAAATCACTTAGAGTTTTTGACATATATTTTATTTGAACCATAGAATCATTTACAAAATCTTTTACATTTACCTCTTTTAGTTCATTTAATAAATAAGAAGTTTGTATATCTTGAACAAGTGCTGATAATTCAACTAAAGGTTCATTCCATTGATGAGCAATAGCTGCAATCATATCTCCCATTTCAGCTAGTTTGCTTTGTTGGATTAAAAATTGTTTTTGTTGAATTCTTTCTGTTATATCATCCATAATACAAACAATTCCACCAACTGTTCCATCAATATTTTTATAAACAGCTTTGTTTAAAATAATATGTTTCATCTCATTTGATTGGGTATAAAATGTAAATTCTGAAGTGCTTGTAGAAAAGGTTTTTAATAATTCTTTATCTATTAATGTATTGGTAGTTGCCACTTTTAATGGAAAAAAATCAAATGCAGTTTTTCCAATAATCTCATTTTTAGAGCAATTAACTAAGTTCTCAAAACTTGTATTACAGCCTAAAAACTTTCCATCTATATTCTTATAATATATTGGATTTGGAATAGTATTTATTAGAACCTTATCAAATTCTATTCTATTTGAAAGGGCAAGTTCTAATTTTTCTCTTCTTTGAATATTTGCTTTTAAAATTACAACAATAATTGTTAAAATTGAAATGATTAGAAGAGTAATTATAAAAAATTTTGTATGTTCTTTATAGATTGAACTTGGTTCATTTATGATTATTGGATTATTCACATAATCTGAAATATCTATATTAAATCTTTTTAATTCATTGTAATCAAATATATATAAATTTGGTGATTTTTCAAGTGCAGGAATATCTTTTATATTTTTACCATTTAGAACTTCTATTGCCATTTTTGATACAGCTTCGCCTTGAGCAATAGCTGAA
This sequence comes from Arcobacter aquimarinus, assembly GCF_013177635.1. Lineage (NCBI taxonomy): Bacteria > Pseudomonadati > Campylobacterota > Epsilonproteobacteria > Campylobacterales > Arcobacteraceae > Arcobacter > Arcobacter aquimarinus. The sequence goes on from NZ_CP030944.1 coordinate 33,833, forward strand.
GTTAAAAGTCCTCCCACAATTCCATCATTTAAATAAAAATCCCAAAGTCCATAAATAGGTACACTACTTACTTCTTTTACTTGTTTAAAACTTTGTTTGTATGTAAAATATTTTCCTGTTGTATCTTTAAATAATAAAACAAAAAGTATTACACTATTTTGTTTATCTAAGTTTGAAACTTTAGTTTTTAAGTTTGAAAATTCTAAATTATCTGTATATTCTATATTGAATTTTTCTTCATATCTTTTTATTATTGGGTCTAAATCTCTTTTTATTGCATAACCAGTTGAAGAGGTGTCATTTATTATTAAAAGATTTTTTAAATTAGGATGTAGTTTAGAAATAAGTTCAAAGTTTTTCTCTAAATCTACTTCTTCAGCAACTCCTGTCATATAATCTTTCATTCCATTTTTTTCTAATAAGGCTTTATCAAAATTATTTATTCCACAAAATAAAACAGGTATATCTTTAAATAAAGTTTTATGATAAGTGAACATAAAATCAAATGCATTATTATCACTTACAATTATTAAATCAAATTTTCTATCAAAAAATTGTTGTTCATATAGTTTTGCTAAATTTTTTATATAGTTATTATCATCTATTCTTTTTGTATCCATATAAACAGTAGTTAATTCTATGTCTTTATATTTTGCAAAATTTTTTTCAATAGTTTTTGAAATATCATCACTCCAACTATAACCTTTATGATAAGAGTGAATTAACAATACCTCTTTTGGTTCATTTGCAAATAAGAAGTTGTGAAAAAGTATGCTAAATAGTAAAAAATATTTCATTATTATCCCCTATTTAGCAATTATATCAAGATTTTAGAAAAATCACATATCCTGATTTTGGACCATGAGCTCCAATTACAAGTGATTGTTCAATATCTGCTGTTTTTGAAGGACCTGAAATAAAAACTCCATATCCACTATCTTCAAAAGAGATTCTTTTATAAGCTTCATGCATATTATCTAAAATCTCTTTTTCATCAATTACAATCACAATATTTTGAGCAATAAAATATAAAGCTCTATGTCTGTTACTTTCATTTTTCATCCAGATAGCACCATTTTCAGCAACTGCAAAATTACCTTTTACTATTGCTAAATCAATATCTTTTAAATCATGGGCATCATCAATACTATTTGAATCAAAGTTTCCTAAACTACAAGCTTCGACATTACAGACAATTTGCTTTTCATCAGGATATAACTCTTTTATAGTTTTGTCTAAATCTTCTTTGTTAATAACTAAAGCTTTCCCACCAACACTCTCAATCATAGTTGAAAAAGTTTGAAATTTATCTTCAAATTTAATTCCAAAATTTTCATAACTTGGAAGTTTTACATCTTTTACAATATTGTTTTTTCTTATAGAGTCTAAAATTTTTTCTTTACTAGTCATCTAATTCTCCATTTCTAAACATCTCTTTGAAGCTTTTTTTAGGCATTTTTGGTAATTCTCTTTGTTTTCCCCAAACATTAGATTTGTTATATAAAATCGAATTTGGAAGTTTTGGAACTATAAATCTTGCCATTTTTCCAGCCATTTCAAATATGGTTGGTTTATTCATTAACCATGTGGTTACCTTCATCGCCATTTTCTTTTTGCTATCTATTAAATTTGCATTTCCTAAATCTTGTCTTAGACTATAAAGTTGTGAATCTAAATCAATTTTAACTGGACAAACATTTGTACATGAACCACATAGAGTACAAGCAAATGGTAATGAGTTATGCGTATCAGGATGTCTAGCACTTCCTAAAATAGAACCAATTGGTCCTGGAATTACATACTCATAAGAATGACCACCACTTCTTCTATATACAGGACATGTATTCATGCAAGCTCCACATCTAATACAATTTAGAGCTTTTTTATTTTTATGTGATGATAAAAATTGACTTCTTTTATTATCTACAATAATTATATGCATCTCTCCACCTTCAACACTTCCATGGAAATGTGAAGTATAAGAAGTTATTGGCTGACCCGTTGCACTTCTTGCAAGAAGTCTTGTAAATACAGACAAATCTTCAAGTCTTGGAATAATTTTTTCCATTCCCATTGAAGCTATATGAAGTTTAGGAACACTAGCTCCCATATCTGCATTTCCTTCATTTGTACAAACTACAACACCACCTGTATTTGCTATTGCAAAATTTACCCCTGTAAGTCCTGCTTGGGCTGTTAAAAAATCTTCTCTTAAAGCACTTCTTGCAGCTCGTGTTAGATAAGTTGGGTCATAATTTCCAAGTTCTGTACCTAAATGTTCATGAAAAGTATCAGAAACATCAGATTTTTTTAAGTGAATTGCTGGAAGAACTATATGTGAAGGTGGTTCATTTCTTAATTGAACTATTCTTTCACCTAAATCTGTATCAATTACTTCAATGCCTTTTGATTCTAAATATGGATTTAAATGACACTCTTCTGTTAACATAGATTTAGATTTTACAAGTTTTTTTACATTGTGTGAATTTAGTATGTTGTAAACTATTTCATTATGCTCTTTTGCATCCATTGCAAAATGAACTTTTATACCTTTTTTTGTAGCATTTTCTTCAAATTCTAATAGATATTTATCTAAATTTGCCATTGTATGAGTTTTTATTTGATTAGCAAATTCCCTTAAATTTTCCCATTCAGGGATAGATTTACTAGCTCTGTCTCTTTTTTCTCTTACAAACCATAAAGCTTGGTCATGCCAATGCATTCTTTCATCATTTGCTACAAATTTTGTTGCATTATCTGAGTGATTGTGATTTGTACTCATGGTCTAACTCCAGCTAAAATTTCAACTATATGCATAACTTTAACTGGATTTTTATCTCTATTTATGATTCCATCCATATGCATAAGACATGACATATCTGCACCTGTTATAATTTGTGCATTAGAATTTAGATGGTCTTTGATTCTATCTTTTCCCATCGCAACTGAAACAGCTTCTTCTGCAACACTAAATGTTCCACCAAAACCACAGCATTCATCTTCTCTTTTTAAAGTTATAAGTTCTATATTAGGTACTTTTTCTAAAAGATTTTTTAATTTTGAGTTATATGGGATATTTAATTCACTTGCAGTTGCTAGTTTTAGAACTCTATGACCATGACAAGAGTTATGAATTCCTACTTTATAAGGGAAAGAGTGTTCAAATTTTATATTTTCAATTTTAATTATATCATGCAAAAATTCGCAAATTTCATAAATAGAAGCTTTTACCTTATTATAATCTTCATTATCATCAAAAAATTCACCGTAATGTTCTTTTACCATAGTAACACATGAACCACTAGGTGCAACTATATAATCATAATTTTTAAAAGTTTTTACAAAAGAAATAGCTAAATCTTTTACATCTTTTGAGCAACCAGAATTTGCCATAGGTTGTCCACAGCAAGTTTGACTTAATGGATAATCAACATCTAATCCTTGATTTTTTAATATTTTATAAGTTGCTTTACAAACTAGAGGATAGAGTTCATTCATAAAACATGGAATAAATAGACCAATTTTCATATTTTCTCCTTTATTAATTATAGCAATTCTATATTCAAAATATGAGAAACTTATGATATTTTATTTTTCTAAATAAATTGAGATATCGTTTTGTAAATAATCTTCTTTTATAGTAACATTTTTTGTCAATTTCTTTGAATGTTCTATAATATCTTTAATATTTATATTTGTTAAGGGGTCGTTTTTTAAGAAATTAAAAGCAAAACCTTTTTTTGAAAAGATAAAACATTTTTCTATAAAAATAAATATTTTTTCTTTTTGCAATAAATTCATTGCTCCACTACAAACATAATAATCAGCTTCTATTAATTCATCTTTTAAAATATCAATTATTTTAAAATCCACATTAATAAATCTCTTTTTTGCAAGCTCAATCATCATCTCTTCACAATCTATTCCTAAATAATTAAAAGGTTTTTTATGTGAATCAAATAGATAATTATAATATTCTCCAAGTCCACATCCTGCATCTATTATATAAGAGGATTCTACGTCTTTTATAAAACTTGTTAAAATTTCAAATCTTTTATATTGAGTATATTGAGAGTTCCAATGAACTCCTTTTGCGCTAATTCCATATTTAGTTAAAGATTTTTTGTAGAACTCTGTATTGTCTTTTTTATGATTTGATTTGTTCAATTTGTACATTATTGTCTTTAATAAATTTTGAAATAATTTCAGAATTTGTATGTTCGTAAGCTTTTTCATAAACTATTCTTTTTATCCCACTTGCAATTAGATTTTTAGAACATTCACTACAAGGCTCAAGAGTTACATAAATAGTTGCACCTTCTATTGAAATACCTTTTCTAGCTGCCCAAATTATTGCATTCATTTCAGCGTGAATTTCATAAGTTTTTGACCATTCGTGATGATCTTTTGTATATTCTCCATTCCAATGGTCACTACAGTTTTTGTAACCAGCTGGTGTTCCATTATATCCTGTTGATAAAATTCTTCCATCTTTTACAATTACTGCTCCAACTTGTTTTGATACACATTTTGAAGCAAGTGCTATTTCTTTTGCGATATTTATAAAACTTCTATCGTTTAACATAATATTCCTAGAATTAATTTTTTATATTATATCAAAAAGATATTTTAATTATTAAACTTAAATAAAGCTTATTTAAATAAGCAAAAATATATTTATCAGAAAAAATGTGATATTATCAGAAAAAATTTTACTAAATAAAAAAGGCTAAGTATGGATTTTAAAGACATCAAAGAATTAATAAGAGTTTTCGACAAGAGTGAACTTAACAAGTTAAAAGTTAAAGAAGGTGAATTCGAAATCTCTATGCAAAGAGGTTTTGAAAGTGGTGTAACAACAGTTACAACTTCAACTGTTGCACAAGCTCCAGCGGCTGTTGCAGCTCCTGTAACTATATCAGCTCCTGTTGTTACTGAAACTTCAATAGCACCAAAAAGTGGAGATTTTATAACTTCTCCAATGGTTGGAACTTTCTATTCTTCTCCTTCTCCTGAGTCTCCTGCATTTGTTGAAGTAGGAAGCACTGTTAAAAAAGGACAAACTCTTTGTATATTAGAAGCAATGAAAATCATGAACGAAGTTGAAGCTGAATTTGATTGTAAAATTTTAGAAATTTTAGTTAAAGATGGTTCTCCTGTAGAATATGATATGCCTATATTCTGCGTTGAAAAGCTATAAGAGTTAAGTATGGCAGAAATTAAAAAAATTTTAATAGCTAACAGAGGAGAAATCGTTCAAAGAGCTGTTAGAACAATAAGAGAAATGGGAAAAAAATCAGTTGCTATTTATAGTGCTGGTGATAAAAATGCATCATATTTAAAACATGCAGATGAAGCTGTTTGTATTGGTGGTGCAAAATCAAGTGAGTCTTACTTAAATATTCCAGCAATTATAACAGCTGCTGAAATGACAGGTTGTGATGCAATTTTCCCAGGATATGGTTTTTTATCTGAAAATCAAGATTTTGTAGAAATTTGTAGATTACACAATATCAAATTTATTGGTCCATCTGTTGAAGTAATGGAAAAAATGGCTGATAAATCTAAAGCAAAAGAAGAGATGATTAAAGCTGGTGTACCTGTTGTTCCAGGTTCAAAAGGTGCTGTACATTCTGTTGCTGAAGGTAAAAAAGTTGCTCTTGAAATAGGTTATCCAATAATGGCAAAAGCTGCTGCTGGTGGTGGTGGAAGAGGAATGAGACTTATCAAAGATGAGTCTGAATTCGATCAACTATTTATGGCTGCTTCAAGTGAAGCTCTTGCTGCATTTGGTGATGGGACAATGTATCTTGAAAGATTTATTAGTAATCCAAGACATATTGAAGTTCAAGTTGTTGGAGATTCTCATGGTAATGCAATTCACATTGGTGAAAGAGATTGTTCTTTACAAAGAAGACATCAAAAAGTTATCGAAGAATCACCTGCTATTTTATTAAATGAAGAAACAAGACAAAAACTTTTAGATGTTGCAGTTAAGGCTACAAAATATTTAAAATATGAAGGTGCAGGAACTTTTGAATTTTTAGCTGATGATAAACAAAATATCTATTTTATGGAAATGAATACAAGACTTCAAGTTGAGCATCCTGTTTCTGAAATGGTTTCAGGAATTGATATTGTTGAACTTATGATTAAAGTAGCTGAAGGTGAAAAAGTTCCAGCTCAAGAATCTATTAAATTTAGAGGTCATGCTATTGAGTGTAGAATCACAGCAGAAGATCCAAATACATTTTTACCATGTCCAGGAAAAGTTACTCAATGGATGGTTCCAGGAGGAAGAAATGTAAGAGTTGATTCACATGTTTATACAAACTATGTTGTTCCACCTTATTATGATTCAATGATTGGTAAACTAATTGTTTGGGGAAGAGATAGAAATAAAGCTATAAATATTATGAAAAGAGCTTTAAAAGAGTTTGAAGTAGATGGAATTAAAACAACTATTCCATTCCATCAAAAAATGATGGAAAACGAAGATTTTATTTCAAATAATTATGATACTAAATACTTAGAGAACTATAAAGGTTTAGAGGATTTATAAGATTAAGAGCTTTGCTCTTTTTCTTAAAGCTTAAATTTATCTAAAAATAGATATACTCCGCGAAATTATACACATTTATATACCCATTTTACTTTGATTTTATATCAAAGATTCATTTTTCAAAACTGACTTACTTGCAAGACTCAAATTGCGTTTTAATTGTACATTTATGGGAGATTTAAATCTAGCTTATATAACCGTGTGTATTTTTAATAAATCATATACTAAGGTAAAAAAATGACATTTAATGAATTCAATTTCAAAGAACAATTACAAAAAGCAATCGATGATGCAGGTTTTAAAGAGCCAAGTCCTATTCAAGAACAAGCTATTCCGTTCATATTAGCAGGTAAAGATATTGTTGGTCAAGCACATACAGGTACAGGTAAAACAGCAGCATTTGGACTTCCTATTTTAAATAAATTAAAAGGAAAATCAGGAGTTGAGGCTGTTGTTATTGTTCCAACAAGAGAACTTGCAATGCAAGTTTCAGATGAAATATATAGATTTGGAAAACTTTTGGGAATTAATACAGCAACAGTTTATGGTGGGCAAGCGTATGCTAGACAAATTAAATTAATTGAAAATGCAAGTGTTATTATTGCAACTCCTGGTAGATTTTTAGATTTATTAAGAGGTGATAAAATTGATATAAAACCTGATTTTGTTATTCTTGATGAAGCTGATGAGATGCTTGATATGGGATTTTTAGATGATATTAAAGAAATTTTTACTTTCTTACCAAAAGAGAGACAAACTCTATTATTCTCTGCAACTATGCCAACAGCTATTAAAAATCTTGCAAAAACTATCTTAAATGAGCCAGAATTTGTAACTTTAACAAAAAGTGATGTGACAAATTCAAAAATTACTCAAACTTTCTATGTTGTTGATGAAAGAGAAAGAGATGATGCTCTTATTAGACTATACGACTATAAAAATCCAAGTAAATCAATTATTTTCTGTAGAACTAAAAAAGAAGTGGATAGATTATCAACATTTATGGTTTCTCAAGGATTTATGGCAAAAGGTCTTCATGGTGATATGGAACAAAGACAAAGAGAAGAGGCTATTAGAGCATTTAAAACTTCAAAATTAGAAATTTTAATTGCAACGGATGTTGCAGCACGTGGACTTGATGTAAATGATGTATCACACGTATTTAATTATCATTTACCGTTTGATTCAGAGTCTTATGTTCATAGAATTGGAAGAACTGGTCGTGCTGGTAAAGAAGGAGTAGCTGTATCTATTGTAACTCCTCATGAATTTAGAATGTTACAAAAAATCGAAAAAAATATAGGAACTAAATTAGAACCTAAAATTGTTCCAAATATTGATTCTGTAAAAGTTAAAAAAATAGCAGAACTAAAACAACAAATTAGTGAGCAAGAGATAAAAGATTATGCTTTAGCATTAGTTGAAGAATTAAAAGAAGAGTTTGATATTTCAACAATTGCATTTAAATTAGCTTCAATGATTTCAGCATCTACTTATGTTCAAGGAAACAATAATATTGGTAAGTCAGAGTCTGATATAAAAAGATTAATAGAAAATTCATCAAGATATGAAGGTGAAGGTTCATCTGGAAGAAATTCAAGAGGTGGAAGATTTGGCTCAAGAGGCGGTTCAAGAAGTGGTGATTCAAGAGGTGGAAGATCAGATAGAAACTCAAGAGGTGGTGATAGAAATAGAGCACCAAGAGGTGATAGACCAGCTTCTGATAGATCTAATAAACCAAGAACAGACAGACCAAGAAGTGATAGACCATCAGGTGACAGAAGTAGAAAGAGAGATTAATCTCTCTTTTTAAATAAATAATTTTATTTCCTCTTTTAACTTAAGCTTTTTTAAAGCTTTGCTAAGAATAATCCGACTATAATATTATCAAATAATAATTACAAAACAATTACAAAGGGTTCCCTTGGATATCAAAACTCTCAACAAAATTGAAAAAGCAAGAGATAAAACATTGCCTGATTTTGCAAAGCTTTCATTAGCTTTATTATTTATAGTAGTAGTATTTTTATGGTCGTACACTTCTCATGGAAACGTTCCTAATAATACATTTTTAATAATTGGTGCGATATTTGGTGCTTATATGGCTATGAATATTGGTGCAAATGATGTTGCAAATAATGTTGGACCTGCAGTTGGTTCTAAAGCTATAACATTAGGTGGTGCTATTTTAGTTGCGGCTATTTTTGAGGCTTTGGGTGCATTTATAGCAGGAGGAGATGTTGTAAATACTATTAAAGGGGGAATAATTGACCCTTCAATGATTACAAATCCTGATATTTTTATTTGGGCAATGACAGCAGCACTTTTATCAGGTGCTTTATGGTTAAATTTTGCAACTTCAATTGGTGCACCAGTTTCAACTACACATTCAATTATTGGTGGTGTAATGGGAGGTGGAGTTGCAGCTGTTGGGTTTGCTTTAGTTAATTGGGACACAATTGGTAAAATTGTAATTTCATGGATAATATCTCCTTTATTAGGGGCATTAGTAGCTGCTGGATTTTTGTATTTTATAAAAAAACAGATTTTATATAAATCTGATTTATTAGATGCATCAAAAAAGATAGTACCACTATTAATAGCAATTATGGCTTGGGCTTTTAGTACGTATTTAATATTAAAAGGATTAAAGGTTTTAATTAAATTAGATTTTATTTCTGCATCTATTATTGGTTTATTTATAGCCATTGGAACATATTTTTTAGTTAAACCTTTAATTATAAAAGCTGCTAATAATTTAGCAAATGATAGAGCATCGGTTAATAAATTATTTAATATTCCTTTAATTTTTTCAGCAGCATTACTTTCTTTTGCTCATGGTGCAAATGATGTTGCAAATGCTATTGGACCACTTGCTGCAATAAATGATGCTATTATGAATTCAGGAGTATCAACAAAAGCACAAATACCATTTTGGGTTATGGCTGTTGGTGCTTTGGGTCTTGTAATCGGTCTTGCTTTATATGGACCTAAACTTATAAAAACTGTAGGTTCTGAAATTACTGAACTTGATCAAATGAGAGCTTATTCTATAGCAATGGCTGCATCTTTAACTGTAATTATTGCAAGTCAGTTGGGACTACCTGTTTCTTCAACTCATATTGCAATTGGTGGAGTTTTTGGAGTTGGATTTTTAAGAGAATATTTGGATTCTAACGAAAAAAATTATATGCAAGATATTAGAAAAAAATTTAAAAAGCATAAAAAAGAGTTAGATTCTATGCAAGAAGAGTTAGAAAAGCTTGAATTAATCAAAGATAAATCAAAAGCTAATTATATGAAAATTGTTGAGTTATATAAAAAGATTGATGATAGAGAAGATATAGTTAAGCAAGATAGAAAAGATGTAAAAGATGCAAAAAGTACAAAATATGTGAAAAGAGATGCAGTTAAAAAGATAGTTGCTGCGTGGATTATTACTGTTCCTGCTACTGCTATTCTAGCTGCTGCTATATTTTTTATGATAAAAGGAATTATGATACAAGCATAGGATTACTCCTATCCTTGTATATAAATTTTAACTTTATTGATGTTACAATCTTGCAAAAATTTTAGGAATTCTAAATCGAAGCAATACTTTCAGTTTTACCAGTCTATTTTTTTATTTTATTAGGATTTACAGCAAAAAAAATCTTTACAAATGAAATAAATGAAAAGACTTTAGTATTATTATCACTATATTTTTTTCAACCTATTTTAATATTTTGGGGATTAACAAAAGCTCCAATAAATTATGAGTTTATAGCATCTCCATTTTTTTATTTAGTTATCGTTCTTTTTTGTTTGATTCTTCTTCTTTTTTTATCAAAGATTTTTTTTAAATCAAGAACAGAAGAATCTATATATTTAGCAACTTCACTTGTAGGTAATACTGGTAATTTAGGTATTCCTCTTGGAATTGCACTTTTTGGAGTTGAATCAGTTCCTTATACAAGTATTATAAATATAGCCAACATTATATTTATTTATATATTTTCTGTTTATTTCTTTGCAAGAGAACAATTTTCTATAAAAGAAGCTATTTTTTCAATTTTAAAAATTCCAGGTATTTGGTTTGCATTACTTGCATTATTTGTTAATTATCATGAAATAACAATAAACAAACATATTTATACAGCATTAGAAATGGGTGCTTATACTTCTATGGTTATTCAACTTTTAATATTTGGTATCTATTTATATAGTGTTAAGATAAAAACTATCCCTTGGCATTTAACTTTACATATAAATTTTGTAAAACATATTTTATTACCTATTATTGGAATAATTATAGTTGTTAATTTTACTCAATTAGACTCTTTTGTAGCTTCAATATTGATTATGGAACTTATGGTCCCACTTGCAGTTAATAATGTTAATATTGCAGCTTTATATAATTGTAAACCATTTGATGTAGCTGCAACAGTTTTAGTCTCTACAGCTTTATTTGTTGGACTGTTGTATTTTTATATTTATATCATCGAATATTTTATTAAGTAGTTTATATGTGTGGAATTATTGGAACAAATTTTTTATCACCTAGATTTGACAAATCTTTAGAACTTTTACATCATAGAGGTCCAGACTTTCAAAATTCAATTAAAATAGAAAATAAACAATTTGGTCATACAAGACTTGCAATAATTGATTTAGATGAAGAAGCAAATCAACCAATGATATTTGATGATATTTTGCTTGTTTTTAATGGTGAGATTTACAATTATAAAGAATTGATTCACGTGGAACATTTAGAGTGTAAAACAAAAAGTGATAGTGAAGTATTAATAAGACTTTATCAAAAGTATGGATTTGATTTTTTAAATAAATTAAATGGTATGTTTTCTTTTTGTATTTATGATATGAAAAAAGATTTATATTTTTGTGCACGAGATAGATATGGTAAAAAACCATTTTTTTACTATTTTAAAGATAACAAATTTATCTTCTCATCAAGTGTTAAATCAATTTTAAATCTACTTGATTATAAACCAAATCTAAATAAAGTTGCTCTTTCTAAATATATGCAATATTTTGTATCTTTTGGCGAAGATTCTTTCTATCAAGATATTTTTAAATTAGAAGCTTCTACATATATGATTTATGAGCCAAATAAAGCTCAGGAGCTTCAAAAGAAGAAATATTACAAGATAAACACCTATAAAGCAATAAAAGATGAAAAACAAGCTTTAAATGATATTGAAGAGCTTTTATTTAAAAGTGTTGAGTATAGATTAAATAGTGATGTTGAAGTTGCTTCACTTTTAAGTGGTGGAATTGATAGTTCATTAATCTCTGCCCTTTATACAAAAATATCAGGAAAGAAAATTAATACTTTTAGTATTGGTTATGATGAATATAAAAATTATTGTGAGTTAGATTATGCACAAATTACAGCAAGTCATATAAACTCAAATCATCATCCAGTAGAAATAAATCAAAAAGAGTATATCAATCATTTTGAGCAAACACTTGATATTCTTGAAGAACCTCATGGAGATAGTGCAGCAATTCCTTTGAATATTTTAACAAAACAAATTCATAAAGCAGGAATAAAAACTGTATTGTCAGGTGAAGGAAGTGATGAGATATTTTTAGGTTATGATAACTATGCAAAGTTTTTAAAATATTATGAGTTTGAAAAAAGTTTATCAAATGAACAAAATCTTTTTTTAAATGATATTATTACAGCTTTACAAAATAATACTAAAGAGAGTGAATATTTAAGAAGAATTGTTAAAAAACAAAATCTTTATAACTCTTTTGGAGAAATTTATACAGATATTCAAAGAAAGAGATTATTCAAAAAAGTTCCAACATATAAAAGTGAAACAGCAAAACGAGATCCAGTTGATTGGATGAGTTATATTGATTTAAAAATATGGCTGGGAGAATCACTTTTATCAAAAGTTGATAGAATATCAATGGGTAACTCTTTAGAGGTTAGAACACCTTTTCTTGACGTTAATTTAGTAAATTATATGTTTAGTGTTGAATCAGCTATAAAAGTTGGTGATACAAATAAATATTTACTAAAAAAAATTGCTTCAAAATATATTCCAGAAACGATAATAAACAGAACAAAAAAAGGTTTTAATTCTCCATTTAATGAGTGGCTTAATAAAGAGTATAAAGATAAAATTCTTGATGTAATTGTTGAAGTAAATAATGCTACAAATTTATTTAATCATGAGTATATTTTACATATTTATGAATTATCTAAATCAAATAAATTCAAACAGCATTTATATTCACTTTTTGTATTCTCTTTATGGTATAAAAAGGAATTTTTATCTTAAGATAAAAGATTGTAAAATCAAAAAAATTTAAACAAATATAAAAGAGAAAATATGACTATATTAATACCAGTAGATTCGAAAGATAGACATCAATCTGTAATATCATCTATAGAAGAAAATAAAGCTTGGGCATTTATAACTTTAGATGAAGGAAAAATCTCAAAAGTTGAGTTTTTTGATAGACGAGAAGATATTACTTGTTGGATTGATGCAGTAGTTGTAATAAATGAGCTTGAATACGTTTGGCCATTTATGGATGAAGGAATTATTGCTTTGATTGCTCCAACTCAAAAAAGTATAGATGAAATTGTTGAAGCTTTTTTATTCAAAGATTTACATGATTTTACTGTTTAATGAAATTTAATAAAAAAGATTTAAAGACACTTACTAAAATTATTGCCTCAAGACGTGATGTTAGAGGTAATAACTTCATAAATAAAGAAATATCAAGTAAAAAGTTAAAAATAATACTTAAATCTGCACTGAATGCACCTTCTGTTGGTTATTCTCAACCTTGGAAGTTTATAATTATTGATAAAAATAAAAAAGATGAAATTTTTAAACATTTTACAGATTCTTTTGAAAAAAGTAAAAAAGATTTTATTGATAAACCTTTATATAATAAATTAAAACTAGAAGGTATAAAAGAATCAAATATAAATATAGCTGTTTATTATAAAAAAAGTAATTCTAAAGTCCTAGGTCAAACTTTTATGAAAAGAACAGGTGAATACTCTGTCGTTTGTGCAATATTAAATATGTGGCTTACAGCAAGAGCTTTAAATATTGGTATGGGTTGGGTATCTATTTTAAAACCAAAAAAAATTGATAAAATACTTGATGTTAATCGTGATAAATACAAATTTATTGCTTATCTTTGTTTGGGTTATACAAAAGAGTTTTACAATGAACCAGAACTTAAAAAACTTAAATGGAATAAAAAAAAGAGCCTAAAAGACTCTTTTCTTAAATAAATTAAATTAAAATCCATTTGGATTAAAACCATCAAATTCATAATCAAAATTCATGTCAAAATTATTCAAATTTGGATTCGAAAAACCTTCTTGAAAAGATATGTTTTGTAATTTTAAAATATCAGCTTTTGGGTCAATACTTTGGGGACAAACTAAGCTACATGTTCCACATAAAGTACAATCCCATATCCCATTTGTTTGAATATTATTTAAGATTTCTTTTTTATCTTTAAGCTTTTTATCATCAACATATCTTAAAGCTCTAGTTAAAGCAAATGGACCTATGAAATCTTTATTTATACTATAAATTGGACATGAACTATAACAAGAATTACATAAAATACAATTACTTTGTAAATCAATTTTTTCTATATCTTCTTGATTAATTTCTTTATTTGAATTTATATCTATATATGATTTCACTTTATCCAATAAAAATGTTTCATGTGAAACATCAATAACTAGGTCTTTTATGATATTTATATTTGATAAAGGTTCAATCAAGTCATTTTGATTAATTTTTGTTCTGCAAGCTAATTTTTCGAGTCCATTTACTTTTACAGCACAAGAACCACAAACGCCACTTTTACAGCCACATCTAAAAGTTAGTGTTGAATCATTGTATTGTTTTATTTGAATTAGTGCTTTTAATAGATTAGTATTACTTACTTCAAATTCATCTATTGAATTTTTTTCTATTAGCTCTTGATTATATCTTTTGATTTTTATTTTCATGAAATTTCCTCAAAACCAATTTTTAATAATTCATCTTCAATCAAAGCATAAGAGTATTTTTCATATTCATTTGAAATATTTTTAAACTCCAATCGATTATGTGAACCTCTACTCTCTTTTCTCTGTTTTGAGCATAAAGCAATTATTTTTGAAATTTCTATTTGATTTAAAAATTCAAGAAAATCTATCAAATTTTTATTATAGATTTTACTTTTATCCAAAATCCCCATATTTGGAAGTTGTGAGTTTAAATTATCGATAAAATTAATAAAATCATCTAAATCATTTTCATTTTTTATTATTCCAACTTTTTCAAATAGTTCATTTGCTAATAAATCTTTTTTTTCATAAAAATTGATTTTATTGGGTAAATTATAGATATTTTCTATTTTATTTTCAAAAGAAGTTATAGACTCTATATTTTTAATACTTTTCATATTTTTAGAGTTATTTGAAGCACTTATTCCAGCTTTTTTTCCAAAAGTGATGATTTCTATTAAAGAGTTTCCTCCAAGTCTATTTGCCCCATGTATTGAGCTTTGAGCAACTTCGCCACAAGCATAAAGATTTTCTATATTTGTTTTAAAATTTTTATCAGTTTTTATTCCACCCATTGAATAATGAGCAGCTGGATTTATAGGTAATAACTCTTTTGTTATATCAATATTTGTGTATTCAAAAGCAATTCTTTTTTCTTGAGGTAGAAGTTTATTTATTTTGTTTTCATCTAAATGTCTTAAGTCAAGATAGACTTTATCTTTATTGATTAGTTTTTCATAAATAGCTTTTGTTACTTCATCTCTTGATTTTAATTCATCAATAAATCTTTTATTTTTGCTATCAACTAAATAAGCACCCTCACCTCTGGCACTTTCACTAATCAAAATATTTGAATTTTCAAGAGCTGTTGGGTGAAATTGAACAAACTCAATATTTGATAATTTTACCCCTGCTCTTAAAGCTGCTGCTGTACCATCTGCGCAATTTGATAAAGAATTTGTAGTATTATTTGAATAAACACCTGCATATCCACCAGTTGCTAAAATAGTAGATTTTGAGTAGATATTTTCAATCTTTCCTGTTTTAATATCTAAAAAAATAGCTCCATAACATTTTTTATTTTCTACTATTAAATCAATTAAAAAATATTCATTTTTAAAATCAATTTTGTTTTTTATACATTGATCAAATAGAGTATGAATTATTTTTAAACCAGTATAATCACTACTATAGCAAGTTCTTTTTTTATTGGTACCTCCAAATTTTCTTTGCTTTATTTTTGAATTTTCATCTTTATTAAAAGGAACACCAATTGATTCAAGCCATAGAACACTATCTTTTGCATTTTCACATAAAGTTTTTATATTATCTTTATTAGAGAGTCTACAAGAAGCTTTATATGTATCTTCAATATGCAAATTTATATCATCATCATTTTCATATAAAACAGCATTTATTCCACCTTGTGCTTGTACAGTTTGAGAATGAGTAGGATAAGTTTTTGATACTACTAAAACATCACAACCATTTTCTTTAGCACTAAGTGCTGCACATAGCCCTGCTCCTCCTGAGCCTATGATTAATAAATCAACCATATTAATCCCAAAACTCTTTCAAAGGTTCTTCTTTTTCTTTTAAGTCATTTTTTAATTGTGTATCAAAATTAAAATCTAATTTTTCAATCTCTTGTAGTGCATTATTAAAATCTTCATCTTTATCAGTTTTAGAAATTTTTATATTTTCTTTGATTTCTAATTCATCTTTTTGATTAGATTTTATTTTATTTTTTAATTCTAAGTAATCTTTCATGATTTTTTCATATTCATTGAAATCTAGAAGAATAATACCTGGTTTTCCATCTCGTAAAATAATGGCTTTCTCAATCTCTTTTTTATTTACTTTATCAAAAATATTTTTACTTTTTCTAACTAATTCTGTAGATGAATACATTTCATCAGATGTATACTGTAATAAACCCATATTTAAAATTCCTTTACGTATTATAATATGTATTATAACACATTTTATAAATTCTAGATATTTATTAATAAAGTAAAATATTTAGAAAAAGCAAATTTTTATATATGTATATAAAAGCTCGTAAAACCTATATTAATTTGATTTTTTTAATAAAAATTTCAATAAAAATATTTATATAATTCATAGATTTTTACATATATAAATTATATATTTTTATTTACTTAGAGAAAGTTTTTTATATATTAGAAATTGAATTTAATATTTATAATTTGTATTTAAAAGTATATTTTAGAATGGTTTTTGATTAGTATTAATTTATCTATAAATTTTAATTTTATAGATAAATTATTTAGAAAAAATTTCTTCAGCCCACTCTGTAATAGGACCTCTTAGAACTTTTTGTAATTTAATTGCAAAACAATTTACGATTTTATTTTCGTTTTTTGTTGATTTTAAAAGAGTAGTTAATGCATTTGTATATTTATTTACATAGAAATTATCTATTTGTTTATTAGAACCTAAAATTACAACTTTACAAGAACTATCAATTCTTGATAAGACCATTTGCATAGTTTTATTTGACATATTTTGAGCCTCATCAATAATAATAAAAGAATTAGAAAGAGTTCTTCCTCTCATCTCTCCTACCCACATAGTTTCTATTCCATAATTACTAATCATTTGTTCAATTCTTGCAGTTACTTCACTGTCATCAAGTTCATTAAATACTGCATCAGGATTTTTCTTATTTCTTTTTCTTTTATGCTCACTTCTAATTATATAGTCTAAACTATCCATCAAAGGATGATTATAGATTTTAAATTTCTCTTCAAGTCCTGGAAGATATCCTACATCTTCACCTTTATCAAGAGATTCTATCGAGTTTCTAATGTATATTATCTTTTGGTAATGTTTTTGTCTTACTAATTTTAAAGCCCCACTAAGAGCTAAAAGAGTTTTTCCTGAACCTGCCCTAGCCTCAACAATTAAAACGTTATATAAGTGATTTATGATAGCTTCACTAAAGAAAAGTTGTTCTTTATTTAGTGGAGTGATTATTTGATCTCTTATCTCTTCTTCATCAAGAATTTTTATTTTTCTATTTTGAATATTTGCTAAAATCACTTGATCTGAATATTTAACATTAAAACAATATGAAAAATTATAAGGTTTATAATCTTTATCAAATTTTATAATGTCTTGATTATCTATATACTCTAAATCTTCGAAATTTACTTCTATTTCTTTTATAAATTCGAAATCAAAAACATCTTTATCTTTACCAACTAAAGCATCAGTTTTTATATCAAGTGATATAGCTCTCGTTCTGGCCATTATATCAAGTGATAAAAATTCAACTTGATTTTTATAGTATGAATTTGCAAATTTTGCAATTTCTAGGATTTTTCTGTCATTTATTATATTAGGAGAAATATTTTTTATATTTACATCATACTCTTCTTTTGAGATGATATCTATGATAGTATTTTTTTCATTTTCAATTTTAAGTCTTATGATTTTATATAAATCTTTTTTTATAGATTCTAAAATAGTTGCATTTTCAAGAATTCTTGCAAACTCTCTTGCTTGAAAATTTATTTCATCAAAACCACTTTTTTTAGTATCTATTTCATCTAAAACTGTTTCTGCTAGTATTATTAGATTCTTACCATCTTGTGAAAGTTTATAGATATTTGTGGCATCTTCTAATAAGATATTTGTATCTAAAACATAGTATTTTTCAAAGTTCATTTTTTACCTTTTTAGGTTTCATAATTACATAAGAGATGTATGCAAATAATATTACAATAATAGCAGTAAATGTTATTGAAAAAGTTTTAGTAATAACATATCCTACTATTAAAATTGCAAGCATTGTTGGCATTTCATTATACATTCTAAAAAATTTACCACTTTTTTTACAATTATCATTGGCTAATTGTTTTCTATATTTTTCTAGTGAAAAAGAGTAATGTAATAAGAATAATAAAGTTATTAGTTTTGCATACATCCAAGAAGAAGTATCAAAATCTAACAAAATTGGATTTAATGAAAGCATTGTAATTCCACTTAAAATAGTAGCAATTTTTGCTGGTAATCCAATATATTTATATATTTTATACTCTTGAATTTTTACAATTTCAACAAACTCTTTTTTTTCAATATTTTCAACATGATATACAAATAATCTAGGAAGATAAAATAACATTGCCATCCATGACATAAAAGCTACCACATGAAAAGTTAAAATCCAACTGTAATATTCCATTTACTAATCCTCTTTTTTATTTTTTATTTTTTATTTTTTATTTTTTATTTTTTATTTTTTTTAGCCATTCATCTAAAGTTTTTTCAAATCCAATATTTGAATTTTCATAAAGTTCTAGATTTTCTTTTAAATATTCCTGTTCCACATATCCACCAAAATTATGGGGGTATAAATAGCCAATATGCTGTGAATCAAGATGTTTTGGTATATCTAGTATCTTTCCTTCTTTTATCTCTTCTAGGGCTTTATTTATAGCTTTATATGCACTATTTGATTTTGGACTTGAGGCTAAATAAACTGCACATTGAGAAAGAATAATTCTTGATTCTGGATATCCTATTTTATTACAAGCAATCATTGTATTAACTGCAAGATTTAAAGCGTTTGGATTTGCATTTCCAATATCTTCACTTGCAAATATAACTAATCTTCTTGTTATAAAATCAACACTTTCTCCCCCATTTATTAATCTTGCCATATAATACAAAGCTGCATTTATATCAGAACCCCTTAATGACTTTATCATAGCACTTGCTAAATCATAATGTGTGTCAGAAGATGATACTCCATCACCAATTATATTTTCTCTTAACTCTTTTAATAAAGCTAAATTTATATCTTTAGATACTTTATATGCAAAGTTTAATAAAGTTAACATAGCCCTAGCATCTCCAGAACTTGATATAATTAAGTATTCTAAGGCATCTTTTTGAATATTTATCTCTATATCTTTTAAAGCGATATTAAGAATTTTATTCATTTCTTCTTTTGTAAAAGCTTTAAATTCATATAAAAAAGACCTAGAACGTATAGCAGAAGTTAGAGTAAAAAATGGATTTTCAGTACTTGCTCCAATTATTATAGCATCATAGTTTTCCATAATTGGAAGCAAAACTTCTTGTTGATTTTTTGAAAGTCTATGAACTTCATCTATAAATATTAAAGGTTTGATTAAAGAACCTTTGTATTTATCAAAAACTTTTCTTAAATCTTCAATTTTGATACTTGTAGCATTAAAATAGTAATAATTTGTATTTATTTCCCGAGCAATTATTTTAGCTAGTGTTGTTTTTCCAGTCCCTGGTTTTCCATAAAAAAACAGATGAGGAATATCTTTTTGTTTGATTAGTTTGTAAAGTGCTTTATCTTTTGCAATTATATGAGATTGACCAACAAAAGTTTCTAAACTTGTTGGTCTTAGTTTGTTAGATAGATCTATCATCTTCGTTCATAAAGATTCTAAGGTTTTTATACTCTTCTTTTGTTAAAAATCTTGTTTTTCCAGTTGGTAGGTTATTTAATGAAACTCCTCCATACTCAAGTCTTTTTAAATCAAGTACATCAAGATTAAAATGTGCAAAGAATCTTCTTAATTCTCTATTCTTCCCTTCAGATATTACAACTTTTATTTTTGAAAATTTTTCACCATTACTTTGAATATCATAAGCTAAAAATGGTGCGAAACTCATTGATTTAATTTTTGTAGTTTTATATGCACCTGATCTTGCATCCTCTACTTCTAAACCATGTTGCATAGCTTCTTCCACAGATTTTGTGATTAGACCATTTACTTTTATTTTATAAACTCTTTCTAAATTAGAATGCATTAATGCATTTACAACATCAACACTATCAGATAAAAGTAACAATCCTTCAGATGAATAGTCAAGTCTTCCTACACTTAAAAAGTGTTTATATTTTTTTTCAAGTGAATCATAGATAGTACGTCTGCCTTGAGGATCTTTTTTAGAAACTATTTCACCTTTTGGTTTATTATATACTATAACGGTATACATTTTATTTTTATCTTCTTTGATATTTTTTTTACCAATTTGTACTTCATCTTTAGAAGAGACTTTAGTAGCTAAATTTGTAATAACTTTACCATTTACTTTTACTCTACCCTCTTCTATTAGTTTATCAGCTTCTCTTCTTGAGTAGTTACTATTATGAGATAAAAATTTATTAAGTCTAGTTAATTCTTCAACTATCTCTTCTTTTTTATTTTTATAATTTTGGTTTTTGTTTTCTTTCATTATTTTATTCCAGCTTCAATTAGATCATGAATATGTAACACACCAATTAATTTGTCATTTTCATCAGTAACAATCAAAAGTTGAATTTTGTAATTTTCAATAATTTGTAGTGCATCACTTGCCAATATTTCTTTATTTTTAAGAGTTTTAGGATTTTTTGTTGCTATCTCTTCTACTTTACAATCCATAGAGAAGTTATCTTTCATCAAAGCTCTTCTTAAATCTCCATCACTTAATAGTGCAATTACTTTTTTATTTTCATTTTCAATAATTACACTACCTAATCTTCCTTCACTCATTACTAAAATGGCATCTTTTAATTTAGTTTCACGTGAAACTATTGGCAGATTATCTTTTTTTAATAAATCATCAACTTTTATAAAAAGTTTTTTCCCTAAACTTCCACCTGGATGAAATGAAGCAAAATCTTCTTTTTTGAAATCTCTTTTTTTCATTAAACAAACAGCTAGAGCATCACCCATTGCCATTGTCAATGTTGTAGATGAAGTAGGAGCTGTATCTAGTGGACAAGCCTCTTTATCTACGTTTATGTTGATAAACACATCTGAATATTTTGCTAATGTTGAAGTTTCACTTTTTGCCATAGCAATCAAAGGAATATTAAATCTTTTTAAATGGGGTAAAATTTGAACTAATTCTTCACTCTCTCCACTATATGAGATACCAAGAACTATATCCTCTTTTCCTATCATTCCTAAATCGCCATGCATAGCTTCTGTTGGATGTAGGAAAAAAGAGCTTGTTCCTGTACTTGCAAGAGTTGCAGCTATTTTTGTTCCAACAAGTCCAGATTTTCCAACACCTGTTACAATTAATTTACCTCTAGAGTTGATAATCAGCTCTATAGCTTTTTCAATGTCAAATGATATTTTATTAGCTGCTTTTTCTAATTCGTAAGCTTCTGTTAATAAAACTTCTTTAACAATTTGTTTGAAATCCATTATTATTCCTTATTGAACAAAAATCGTTGGAACTATCATCGGGTATTTTTTATATTTTCTTGTACAATGTTTTCTTACAACTTTTCTTAATTCATCTTCTAAAATTCTATTGTTTTTAAGAATTCCAGGTTTTATGTTTTCTAAGAAAATTGCTAATAAATCTTCAATTTCTTTTGAGAAGTATTTATCTTGTTTATCAGAAACCAATCCAAAAGATGTAACTTTAGGTTTTTGTGCTAATGTTCTATCACTTTCATTGATTTGAGCAACAATCATAACTATTCCTTCTTTAGCCATTGTTTGTCTATCAATGATTATATCATCTGCAATTTTATGATTTAGTTGGTTATCAATATAAACTTTTCCAGTTTTTACTGTTTTTACTTTTTTAAGATATTTTGGACTAATCTCAACTTGTTCACCATCACTCATAATATAAACATTTCTTTCTAATACTCCGCAATCAATACCTGTTTGTCCATGTTTTAAAGCATGATTGTATTCACCATGAACAGGCAAGAAAAATTTAGGTTTAACTAGTCTTAACATAAGTTTTTGTTCTTCTTGAGCAGCATGTCCTGAAACGTGAATATCTGGATAATCTTGATAAGCAACCTTAGCACCAGCTTTTAAAAGATGGTTAATAATTTCTGAAACGCTAGCTTCATTTCCAGGAATAGCTTTTGCAGAAAGAATTATTTGGTCTTCAGGTTTTATTTTAATATGTCTATGTTCATGTATAGCCATTCTATATAAAGCTGACATTGATTCACCTTGAGAACCAGTTGTAACTATTAAAACTTCTTTATCATTATATTTATTTACTTCGTGTGCTTCTATAAATTGATCTTTAGGAAATTTGATATATCCAAGACTCATTGCAATATCAAGATTTTTTTCCATCGATCTACCAATAACACAGATTTTTCTACCATAGAAAAGTGCTTTTTCAATTGCTTGTGCAACTCTGTGAATATTAGAAGAAAAAGTTGACATAATAACTCTTCCTTTTGCATTTTGGAATATTCTATCAAAAGTTGGCCCTACAGTTTTTTCAGTTCTTGTAAAACCAGGAGCATGAGAATTTGTAGAATCTGATGTTAAAACTAAAACACCCTCTTCTCCATAATGAGCAAGTCTATGTAAATCTGTTGGGAATCCATCAATTGGTGTGTGGTCAATTTTAAAATCACCTGTATGAATCCAAGTTCCAGCTTCTGTTTTAACAGCAATACAAGATGAATCAATAATTGAGTGAGTAACATGCATCCATTCAACTTCAAATCCACCTATTTTTATAGGAGTTCTTTTTTGAATAGCTCTAAAATAAGCTCTATGTTCTCTCATTTTATGTTCATCAAATTTAGAACCAATCATTTCAAGTGGTAATGATGTTCCGTAAACTGGGAATTGCATCTCTTTAAATAAGTATGGCATAGCACCAATGTGATCCTCATGTCCATGTGTAATAATAATACCAATAATCTTATCTTTTATCTCTCTTATATAGCTAAAATCAGGAATTAAAATATCAACACCATGCATTTCTCCATCTGGAAAACTCATACCAACATCAATGATTAAAGCTTCAGTTTCAGTTTCAACAACCATCATGTTTCCACCAATCTCATTTAATCCACCAAGTGGAGTAATTCTAAGTTTAGCAGTAGTATTAAGGTTTAGTTTATAATGAGGATTTAGTCTATCTCTATGTATTTTTTCATTTATCAAATAAGCTTTTTTTAAATCACTTATCCAACCTTCACCTTTTGCTTGATTTAATGAGGGATCTTTTGGAATTTTAGGTTTAGGTTTTCTTTTTTTGAAAGGAGGTTTTTTTGTTTCTCCTACTTCTGTATTCTGATTTTCATCATTTTGATTAGTAACTTGAGTTATCTCTGAGTTAACAACAATTTTTTCTTCGTTTTTAATTTCTTCCATCTTTTACCTTTGTATACATTTGGCTATACAAAGACGAACTTACTTCATGAGGTCTAATATTATCATTAATATTTAATTCTTCATAAATTTTAGATATTAGATTTTTATCTATTACTGATGTTAAATTTTTTGAAAGTTTTTTTCTCGGTTGCACAAAGCAAGCCTTTAAAAACTTATTAAAATCTTTATCAAGATATTTATCTATATCTTTTTTTATATAAAGAATTGAAGAGATTATTTTTGGAGGTGGATCAAAAGACTCAGGTGGAACATCAAAAAGTATCTTTGAATCAATACTTATTAATTCAGTGATTATCCCTAAAGATGAATATTCCTTATCATTGACTTTCGCAGTAAATTTTTCTGCTACCTCTTTTTGAACCATTACAATAATGTGTTCACAATTTTTATCTTCAAATGCTCTTAATATAATATTTGTTGCAATATAGTATGGCAGATTTGCAATTAAGTCATATCTTCCATCATGAAGGCTTTTTTGCTTATCCCAAGCCTCTAAAACATCTGTGTGGATCAGTTTTAGTTTACCCTCTTCTATTTGTATTGCAAATTTAGACTCTAAAATACCGATTAAATCAGTATCTACTTCATAAGCAGTTAAATCTTTGTACTTGACTAAATTTTTGGTCAAATCACCTAATCCAGGCCCAATTTCAACAATATAATTATTGTTGTTGGGCATCGATTGGATGATTTTGTCCAAAATAGTCGTATCTTTTAAAAAGTTTTGTCCGTATTGTTTTTTTGCTTTTACTTTTTCCATAATTGGGAAGAGTATATCTGCTTTTAACTTACAATTAGATAAGATAATATTTAGTTATTATGAAGGATTTTATTTGAGTAGTTTTGCAAAAAGAATAATACCGTGTTTAGACGTTGATAATGGAAGAGTGGTAAAAGGTGTAAATTTTGTAGGTTTAAGAGATGCAGGAGATCCTGTTGAAGTTGCTAAAAGATATAACGCAGAAGGTGCAGATGAACTTACATTTTTAGATATTACTGCAAGTCATGAAAATAGAGGAACGATTGTTGATATAGTAAAACAAGTTGCAAAAGAAGTTTTTATTCCTCTAACAGTTGGTGGAGGAATTAGAAAACTAGAGGATATATATTCGCTTTTAAATGTAGGTTGTGACAAAGTTTCAATTAACTCTTCAGCTGTTTCAAATCCAGATTTAATAAATGAAAGTGCAAAAAGATTTGGAAGTCAATGTATAGTTGTAGCAATTGATGTAAAAAGAGTTGCAGATGGTTCATACCATGTTTTTGTAAAAGGTGGACGTGAAGATACAGGGCTTGACGCACTTGCTTGGGCAAAAGAGGTTTATGATAGAGGTGCTGGTGAAATACTTCTTACTTCTATGGATACAGATGGTGCAAAAACAGGATTTGAACTAAATATTACTGAACAAGTTTCAAAATTAGTGGATATTCCTGTTATTGCAAGTGGTGGAGCTGGAATTATGGAACATATAAAAGAAGCATTTGAACATGGTGCTAGTGCTGCACTTGCTGCTTCAATCTTTCATTTTAAAGAAATAGATATTATGGATTTAAAAAGATATTTAAGAGCAAATAATATACCAGTGAGGATATAAAATGAAGAGAAAAATATTTTTAGCATTGATTTTACCAGTTTTAGGTTTTTCTTATGAATTAAATTTTAATAAAAGTTTTGCAAAAGTAGTTAACCCAGATTTGTTGAGCACAAATGTAAATATAAATGTTGAAAAAAAAGATGAAACTAAAGTAAACGTTGAAATAGATAAGTTTAATGATTTTATAAAAAATAATAAAGATGTTAATATCAAAAATGGAAGTTATACTTTAAGTCCAAAATACAAATATTATGATAATAAACAAGAATTTATTGGCTATGTAGGAAGTTTAAGATATACAGCAGAATCAAAAGATGCAAAAGAACTAAACAAATTTATGAATGAATTGATTTTGATTAAAGATAAAATAAAAACAGATGATGTAAAACTTAATATATCAAATGTTTCTTGGCAAATAAGCGATGATTTACAAAATAAAAGTTTTGATGACTTAAGATTTGAAGCAATTAGTTGGATTGAAAATTATGCAAAAACATTATCTTCGAAATTAACTAAGGAATGTGAAGTAAAACAGATAAATATAAATGAGTTTAATAATGGGAATATTGTATATGCAAGAAGTGAAATGGCATTATCAAGTATGTCAAAATCTGTTTCAGATGTTGCACCTATTAGCAGTGAACAAAATATTACGATAAATCCTAATTTTGTATTGGATTGTAAATGATAGTGTGTGCGGGAAGAAATGAAACTTTTCCTTTTGCACATCCCGTAGGTGTTGGTTTAATAGAAACATCAATAAATCTAACAAGAATGTGTCTATTTGATAAACCAGAATATCTACTTTTTATTGGAAGTGCAGGAAGTTATGGTGAACATAAAATTTTTGATATAGTTGAATCAAAAAGAGCTTCAAATATTGAACTTGCATTTTTAACGCAAAGTGCATATACACCTTTAGATAATGTTTTAGAATCTGAAAATAAATTTGCAAGAAATGACACGATTGTAAACTCATCTAATTATATATCAACAAATGAAAAATTATGTAAAGAATTTTTGGAATATGGTGTTGGAATTGAAAATATGGAGTTTTTTTCAGTTTTAAGTGTTGCAAAAGAGTTTGAAATTCCAGTTGCTGGAATTTTTGTAGTAACAAATTATACAAATGAAAATGCCCATGATGATTTTATAAAAAATCATAAAGAGGCAATGGAAAAATTAACAAATTATTTAATAGAAAAAAATATAATAAAATAGAAAGAATAAAATGGCAAAAGAAGGATTACCATCTATATATGATTACACATTAGATGAATTAAAAGAAAAATTAAAACCATCATTTAGAGCGAAGCAGGTTTATAATTGGCTTTATAAAAAATATGCTAGTTCTTATGATGATATGAAAAATATACCAAATGAGTTAAAAGAAGATTTAAAAGCAAACTATCCAATAGATATTATGCAAATTGTAAAAAAAGAGCAAAGTATTGATGGAAGTATAAAATATCTTTTTAAATTAAGAGATAACCATACAGTTGAAGCTGTATTACTTTTAATGAAAAATAAAAAGATAGATGAAGATGGACAAATTGTAAGAAGTGAAAAATATACTGTTTGTATCTCTTCTCAAGTTGGTTGTAAAGTTGGATGTAGTTTTTGTTTAACTGCAAAAGGTGGATTTGTCAGAAACCTTACCGTTGGTGAATATATCGCTCAAATTGTAAATATAAAAAGAGATAATCAAATAGCTGAAAATAAAGCTTTAAATATCGTTTATATGGGAATGGGTGAACCTCTTGATAACTTTGACAATTTCACTAAAGCAGTAGAAATCTTTTCGGAACTTGATGGTTTAGCAATTTCACGAAGAAGACAAACAGTTTCAACTTCAGGAATTGCAAGTAAAATCAAAAAACTTGGAGAGAAAGATTTACAAATTCAATTGGCAATTTCACTTCATGCAGTTGATGATGAATTAAGAAGCGAATTAATACCTATGAATAAAGCTTATAATATTGCTTCAATTATCGAAGCTGTTAAAGCATTTCCAGTAGATACAAGAAAAAAAGTTATGTTTGAATATTTGGTTATTAAAGATAAAAATGATTCTCTTGATGCTGCAAAAAAACTTGTAAAACTTCTAAATGGTATTCAAGCAAAAGTAAATTTAATCTATTTTAATCCATATCCAGGAACAACATATCAAAGACCAAGTGTTGAAGATATGATGAAATTTAAAGATTATCTAAATGAAAAGAGCGTAATTTGTACTATTAGAGAATCAAAAGGTTTAGATATAAGTGCTGCTTGTGGACAATTAAAAGAAAAGGAAGCAAATGGGAATTCTTGAGATATCTTTATTAATATTTATAGTTGTTGTAGTTATCGTTTCAGGTGTAGGATTTTATATTTATAATAAAAAAGAAGAGGAGAAATAATTTAATGGCAGTAACAAGATTTGCACCAAGTCCAACAGGGTATTTACATATTGGAGGGCTTAGAACTTCACTTTATAGTTATTTGTGGGCAAGAAAAACAGGTGGAGAATTTAGACTTAGAATTGAAGATACAGATTTAGCTAGAAATAGTGAAGAAGCAATGAAAGCAATTATAAATGCTTTTGATTGGGTTGGATTAAACTATGATGGTGAAGTATTTTATCAATCACAAAGAACAGATATTTATAAACAATATATAGATAAATTGTTAGAAAATGGGAATGCTTACAAATGTTATATGAGTAAAGAAGAACTTGATGCTTTAAGAGCTGCTCAAGAAGCAGCAAAACAAAATCCAAGATATGATGGAACATGGAGACCTGAAGAGGGAAAAATTTTACCACAAATCCCAGAAGGTGTTGAACCAGTAATTAGAATTAAAGCACCAACTACAGGAACTATTGAATTTGAAGATGGTGTAAAAGGGTTTATGAAATTTGATGCAAATCAAGTAGATGATTTTGTAATTGCAAGAAGTAATGGAATGCCAACATACAACTTCGTTGTTGCAATTGATGATGCATTGATGGAAATGACAGATGTAATTAGAGGTGATGACCACTTATCAAATACTCCAAAACAAATAGTAGTTTATAATGCTTTAGGCTTTAAAGTTCCAAAATTCTATCACGTTCCAATGATTAATAATCCAGAAGGAAAAAAACTATCTAAAAGAGATGGTGCTATGGATGTTATGGATTATAAAAATCAAGGATATTTACCAGAAGCTTTACTTAATTTTTTAGTAAGACTTGGTTGGTCAAATGGTGACCAAGAGATTTTCTCAATGGAAGAGATGTTAGAATTATTTGATCCTTCAAATATAAATAAATCAGCATCAGCATATAATGCAGAAAAACTTTTATGGTTAAATAGTGAGTATATAAAAGCTGTTTCAAATGATAGATTAATCAAAGAGTTAAAGTTTTTTGATTTAGATTTATCGCATCATCCAAAAAGAACAGAACTTTTAGATTTGGCAAAACAAAGAGCACAAACTTTAGTTGAATTAAAAAAATCAATTACAGATATTATAGATGTTCCGACTTCTTATGAAGAAGCAGGAGTTAAGAAATTTGTTAAAGAAGACACAAAAGAGTTTTTAGAGAAATATTTAGTTTTATTAGAAGAAAATAAAGATAACTTATATGATGCATTAAAGGTGGAAGAGATAACAAAACCTTTTATAAATGAAAATGGATTAAAATTCCCTCAATTATTTCAACCAATTAGACTTGCATTAACAGGTGGAACACAAGCTCCTTCTGTTTATGATATCATTGCAATTCTCGGTTTTAATGAGGTTTCTTCAAGATTAAATGAGGCTTTAAAAAGAAATTTTAAAAATACTTGATTATTTGAAAATAATCAGGCATAATGTCTATACTTTTATAAAGGATAGAATAGATGAACATTTACGTAGGTAATTTATCATACAGAATGAATGATAATGAGTTAGAAGGAATCTTCGCAAAATTTGGTGCAGTAAAAAGTGCAAAAGTAATCATGGATAGAGAAACAGGAAAATCAAAAGGATTTGGTTTCGTTGAAATGGCAGAAGCATCAGCTGGAGCTTCAGCAATCGAAGCTTTAAATGGTAATGATTGTGAAGGTAGAACGTTAAGAGTTAACGAAGCTAAACCTAGAGAAGAAAGACCAAGAAGACAATTCTAATTTAAGTTTAAGTAGTGTTGAAAACACTACTTTCTTAAAATGCATATTTTAACTTTTTTAAGTTAATAAAATCCCCGAAAATAAAAACAACTGCTCCTTAGAAAATTAAGGAATTTGAATGAAAATTTTGCTATTAGAAGATGATTTAATTTTAAATGAGATTATTGAAGAGCATTTAGTTTTACAAGATAATGATGTAATTTCCACATTTAGTGGATATGAAGCTCAAAATTATCTGTATTCTGAAACCTTTGATTTATTGCTTTTAGATGTAAATGTTCCTGATATAAATGGATTTGATTTATTAAAAGAGTTAAGAACTCAAAATATAAAAACACCAGCCATATTTATAACTTCTTTAAATATGGCTGATGATATGCAAAAAGGTTTTGAAAGTGGTTGTGATGACTATATAAAAAAACCTTTTGATTTAAAAGAATTAGACCTAAGAATAAACAATATTAAAAGATTTTTTAATATTTCTCCCAAAAATATAACAATTATTGATGAAAAAATATCTTTAGACAATGAAAATCTAATGATCATTAATGAAAATAAAAAAATTCAAATCACAAAAAAAGAGAGTGAAGTTTTATTATATTTAATAAAAAATTCTTCAAAAATAGTAAGTATAGATGAATTAACTCTTAATCTTTGGGCATATGAAGATAGTCCTACGGCTTCAACTATAAGAACATATATAAAAAATTTAAGAAAATTTGTTGGTGAAGATAAAATAAGCAATATAAGAGGAGTTGGTTATAGATTTAACAAGAAGTGAAAAAACTACATTTTTTAGGTTTTTATTTTTATATTTAGCTTCTTCATTAATTTTAATGCTTTTTGTTGCATTTTTTTATTATCAAAATGAAAAAACACTCTATATTGATTTAGTAAAATCAAATATGCAAAATATAATATCTAAAGCTTCAAATGAAGTTATTGTTTCACATATGATGCAACAAAAATTTGATAAAGAAAAATATTTAAATTCAAATGAATATAAAATATCTTTTTATGATAAAAATCAAAATTTTCTTTTTGGAAATCTAAAAGAAAATATTGATTTTTCATCAAAATTTATTTTTAATGATAATTATCTGATTTTAATTGACACTTCAACTGTCGGGCATTTAGGAATTGAGTATATTGTTTTAAAAGATTCAAGTTTGATGAAAAAGATTGAAGAACTAAAATTCTCAATTATTACAATATTTGTATTCTCTTATTTGTTTATTTCTATTGTAGGAATTTATTTGGCAAAACTTTTTTTAAAGCCTATAAAAGAAGAAAGAATTAAATTAAATAATTTTATAAAAGATACTACTCATGAATTAAATACCCCTATAAGCGCTATTATTATGTCTACTCAAAATGAAAATTTAAATGCTAAACAAATAGAAAGAATAAGATTGAGTGCAAATAGAATATCAGAAATTTATAAAGATTTAACATTTATTTTTTTAGAAAACAAACAAAAAATAATACATTTAGAAGAGTTAGATTTATCCATAATAATAAAAGAACAAATTGATAGTTTTGAACCTTTATATTTGAAAAAAAAATTAGAAGTTATTTATAAACTTGAACCTACAGTTTTTGAAATAAATAAAGATGATTTTATACGATTATTTAATAATCTTTTTTCAAATGCAATAAAATATAATAAAATGAATGGAAAGATAGAAATAGTGTTGGAAAATAGAGTTTTAAGTGTAAAAGACACAGGAATTGGTATAAATAAAGAGAAATTAAAAGATATATACAAACGCTATTATCGTGCCACAAACCAAAGTGGTGGCTTTGGTTTGGGTTTGAATATTGTAAATATGATTTGCAAAACTTATAATATAAAAGTTGAAGTTAATTCTTTAGAAAATAAAGGAACAATTTTCAATTTAGAATTTAAATAGCTTCAAATCATTTTTTGAATAGCTATCTATTTTATATTATTAATTATATAAATATTAAATTTATCATTACATACATACTCCACACAAAAGAAATAAAATACAAATAATTTTATTACATAGGAGCAAAGATGAAAAATTTATTAAAAATGATGATGGTTTTATTAATATCTGTATCTTTTTTAAAAGCAGAATTGGTAGAACAATCAGGTGAGAAAGATGGTTATGATGTTATTTTAACAACAAAAAAATCTTTAGTTGTAGGAGATAATGAATTTTTTGTAGAGTTACAAAAAGATGAAAAAGTAGTTACAACAGCAAAAGTAAAAGCGAAGTTTTTTATGCCAGAAATGCCAGGAATGCCTTATATGGAATATGAAGATAATGCAGTTTTAGAAAATGGAATTTATAAAATGGAAATAAACTTTTCTATGGGTGGAACTTGGCAATATCATATAAAGTTTAAAACAGATGATGGAATTGTTCATACTATTAGAGGAAGTGTGAATTTATAATGATAAAGATATTACTAAGTTCATTTCTTGCAAGTTCACTATTAAGTGCTATAACAATAGATGAACTTGTAAGTAAAAGTATTGAAAAAA
This sequence comes from Arcobacter aquimarinus, assembly GCF_013177635.1. NCBI lineage: Bacteria > Pseudomonadati > Campylobacterota > Epsilonproteobacteria > Campylobacterales > Arcobacteraceae > Arcobacter > Arcobacter aquimarinus. The sequence goes on from NZ_CP030944.1 coordinate 65,855, forward strand.
ATATTGATTTAAGAGGGCTTGAAAAGTCTATTCAAGTAGCAAATGAACAGATTAAAGTTTCAAAAAATTGGAAGAATCCAATGCTTGCACTTAAAACAAATGAAATAATGCTTGATAAACCTTTATCAAATCAAAAAATGTATGGAGTTGAACTCTCTCAGGTTATTCCTGTTGGGAGTAAACTTGATATTGAAGAGAGTATTGCAAAAAAAGATAAAAATATTCAGATATTTTCTCTTGAAGACAAAAAATTAGAGTTAGAAGCAAAAATATATGAATATAGTTATACTATTTTAATCCTGGAAAAAAGGTATGAAATATTAGAATATTATCAAAAAAACTTAGATAAATTGGAAAGCTTATATAATTCTTTGTATAAGTATCAAAAAGCTTCATTAAATGAGATTTTAAATACACAAATTTCAAAATTAGATTTACAAATAGAACTTGAAAATCTTAAAACTTCAATAGATAATGCATATTTAAATTTAGAACAAATAAGTTATGAAAAAATTGAGAATATAAATGAGAAATTAAGTTTAAAACCTATTTCAAAGGAATTTATAGAAAGTGATTTGTTAACTCATCCAAAAGTAAAAGTATTAGAAGAGAATAGTTTAAAATATAAACAAATTGCAAAACTTGAAGAAGCTAATAAATTTTCTGAAGTAACTTTAAGTGTTGAATATATGCAAAATAAAGAGCAAGATTTTGCAAATATAAGTGTTGCAATTCCACTACCTATTTATAAAACAGAAAATTTAAATAAAGTAAAAGCAAACCTAAATTCAAATGAAACAAATGATAGATTACAAAGTCTTTTGCATAATCTTAGATTACAAAATAAAATATATTTAAACAGTTTAAATCAAAGTGCAAAAAATTATGAATTGATTCAAAAAGAGATTATCCCTTTAAAAGTAAAAATTCAAAAGAATTTAGAAAATTATAATAGTTTTGATTTGATAAAACCACAAGATAACATAACAAATTTGAATGAATTACTTAATTATGAAATAAAAGCTTTAGAAGAGGCTTTGAAATATTATGAAGCATATTCACAAATAATTTATTTTTCAAATAAGGGAATAAAATGATAAAAATAATAACAATATGTACCCTACTTTTTACTACATTTTTGAATGCAGATACGTTAGATGCTAAACAGTTATTTAATAAAAAAATAGTAAAAGTTAAAAAAGAGAATCTATCTGTAAACAAAAGTTTTTATGGAATTACAAAAATAGATGAATCCTCATTAGTTGATATCGTGAGTAGATTTGATGGATATATTACAAAATTATATGCAAATAAAAGCTATATGAGTATCAAAAAAAATGAGCCTTTGTATTCTATTTATTCAGAAGATATTATGTCTATTCAAAATGAGTTGCAAGTTGCAAAAGATTTTAATAAAAATATATATAACTCAACTTTGTTAAGATTAGGAAATCTTGATATTTCAAAACAGAATCAGCAAAAAATAAAAGAAGGAAAATTAGATTCAAAAGGTTTAGTGGTTACCTCAAATGTTGATGGTATCTTGGTTGCAAAAAATATAAATAATAAAAGTTTTGTTCAAAAAGGAGCAAATTTATTACAACTTGCAGATTTACAGACTATTTGGTTTGTTGCATCTATTTATCAAGATGATTTAGCCTTTGTTAAAAATAATAGTAATGCAAATATAACTATAGATGGAATAGATAAAGAGATAAAAACAAAAGTTGATTTTATTTACCCTATTTTTGATGAAAATAGTAAAACGGTTGATGTAAGATTTATACTAGATAATAAAGAGCTAAATTTACTTCCTAGTATGTTTGGAAAAGTTGATATTGAAGTAAATAAAAGTTCAAAATTAACTCTTCCAAAAACAGCCGTTTTAAAAAAAGCTTCGGATTATTTTGTATTTAAACAAATAAATGCACAAGAGTTTGAACCAATTAAGATAAAAGCAAATAGAATCTCTTCAAATAAATATGAAATATTAGAAGGTTTACAAGAAAACGATGAAGTTATAAATAATGCCCTATTCTTACTTGATTCTGATGCTGTAACGAATGCTTTATATGAAACTGATAATGAAGATTGGTAAATAAAATGGTTGAAAATATAATCTCATATAGTATAAAAAATAGATTTTTAATACTGTTTTTTACATTTATTTTAACTATTGGTTCTTTCTGGGCTGTAAAGAATACAAATCTTGATGCTTTGCCTGATTTATCACCTGTTCAAGTAATTGTACAAGTTGAATGGAATGGGCAAAGTCCAAAAACAATTGAAGAACAAATATCTTATCCTTTGATTTCAAATTTGATGAGTTTACCAAATATTGATACAGTAAGAGCAATGAGCTCTTTTTCAAATGCAATGATATATATCATTTTTAAAGATGGCACAGATATTTATGATTCAAGAAGTAGAATATTAGAGCAATTATCAACCTTACAAGGAACTTTTCCTCAAGGTTCAACTGTAAAGTTGGGACCTGATGCTACAGGTGTTGGTTGGGCTTATCAATATGCTTTGAAATCAAATAATAAAAGTTTAGAAGAGTTACGAACTTTACAAGATTATTATTATAAATTTGCATTATTAGGTGTTGATGGTGTAAGTGAAATAGCAACAGTTGGTGGATATATAAAAAATTATGAAATAACTTTAAATCAAGATAAGTTAGTTCAATATAATTTAGATATACAGAATATTAAAAATAGTATTCAATCAAATAATAAAGATGTTGGTGGAGGAATTATTTTAGAAAATGGCTTTGAGCATATAATTACAGCTCGTGGTTACCTAAAATCCGTTTATGATATAGAAAATATAACAATTCAAACTTCTAATAATATTCCTTTAAAACTAAAAGATATTGCAACTGTAAATGTAACTTCAACTCCAAGAAGAGGAATGGCTGATTTAAATGCAGAAGGAGAAACAGTCGGTGGAATAGTGATTGTAAGATATGGAGAAAACCCATACTCTGTAATACAAGCTGTAAAAGAAAAACTAAAAACACTAAATGTTCCTGATGTTGAAGTTGTAGAGGTTTATGATAGAACTTCACTAATTGATAAGGCAATAGATACTCTAAAAAATACACTTATGGAAGAGTCAATTATAGTTATGATTGTTGCAGGATTGTTTTTATTTCATTTTAGAAGTGCTTTAATTATAATAATTACTCTTCCACTTACTGTACTTATAAGTTTTTTATTGATGAAGTTTTTAGATATAGGCTCAAATATAATGAGTTTAGGAGGAATAGCAATTGCAATTGGTGCAATGGTTGATGCAACAATAGTAATGGTTGAAAATGCTCATAAAAATCTTCAAGGAAAAGATAATCTTACAAATCAAGAAAGAGTTGATATTATTATAAAATCTTCAAAACAAGTTGGAAGACCTATATTCTTTGCTTTGATTTTAGTTGTAGTCTCTTTTTTACCAATATTTGCTTTAAGTGGACAAGAAGGAAGGTTATTTACTCCTTTAGCATTTACTAAAACTTTTGCCATGTTAGTTGGTGCAATATTATCTATAACTATTGTTCCAATTTTAATGATATTTTTAATAAAAGGTAAAATTTTAAGAGAAGAAAAAAACTTTATAAATAGATTTTTTATAAATATTTATTCACCTTTTTTAAGATTGGCTTTAAAGTTAAAGTATTTAGTAATAACAATCTTTTTAGGAACTCTTATTTTTGCTTATTTTGTATATGAAAAACAAAAGTGGGAATTTATGCCTATGATGAATGAGCAAACTTTTATGTATATGCCTGTAACTCCTTATGGAATAGGAATAGATTTAGCAAAAGAGTTAGCACAAAAAACAAATGAAGTTATAAAATCTTTTCCTGAAGTTGAAAATTCTTTTGCAAAAGTTGGACGAGCAGATAGTGCAACTGATCCAGCTCCACTTGCTATGATTGAAACAATAATCACTTTTAAACCACAAGAGCAGTGGAGAGAAGGAATGACTTATAAAAAATTGATGGAAGAGATGGACAAAAAACTTCAAGTCCAAGGACTTATAAATTCATGGACTTATCCAATTAGAGGAAGAATTGATATGCTTTTAACTGGTATTAGAACTCCTCTTGGAATAAAACTATATGGAAATGATAATAAAACCCTTGAAGATGTTTCTATTAAAATAGAGCAAATCCTAAAGAAATATGAGGGAACTTTGTCTGTATCAGCAGATAAAGCAAACTCTGGTTATTACTTGAATATAAAAATAGATGAAGAGATGATTTCAAGATATAACATCACAAAAGATGATGTTCTTCAAACAATCTCTTTAGGAGTAGAAGGAACACAAGTCTCTACATTTTTGGATAAATTAGAGAGATATCCAATAACATTAAGATATGAGTCAAACCAAAGAGAAGATATAACAACATTAGAAAATCTTCTTATAAAAACAAATTTAGGTTTTCAACCTATTAGACTTTTTGCAAATTTAGAGTATGAAGAACAAGCTTCTGTTATAAAATCAGAAAAAGGGCTAAATGTAAATTTTGTTTACATAACACCAAAAGAAGGTTTTTCAACTAAACAGTATAAAGATGAAACAAATGAATTATTAAAAGAATTAGAGTTACCATCTGGTTACTATTTTGAATGGGCAGGACAGAGTGTGTATTTAGAATCTGCAATGCAAAAATTGTTTTATATTATTCCTATTACATTTATGATTATATTTGTATTGATTTATTTAGCTCTTAAAGACATAACATATACTTTAATCATATTTTTTACTCTTCCTTTTGCAATAACAGGAGGTATATTTTATATGGAATATTTGGATTTTAATTTTTCTATAGCTGTTATAGTTGGATTTTTAGCCCTTTTAGGAGTTGCTGCTGAAACTTCTATTGTTATGTTAATTTATTTAAATGAAGCTATACAAGAGTTAAGACAAAAAAATGAAGAGTATTCTAAAGAGATGTTTATTGAGTCGATTTATAAAGGTGCTGTTTTGAGATTAAGACCAAAATTAATGACGCTTTTTACTTTGCTTGGAGGATTAATGCCTATTATGTATATAGATGGTGTTGGAAGTGAAGTGATGCAAAGAATTGCAGCTCCGATGATTGGAGGAATGGTTAGTTCAACATTTTTGACTCTGATTGTAATACCCGTTATTTTCTATATTGTAATGTTTAAAAGAAATAATGTTTCTAAACATTTACTAAACAATAAAGATATAAAATAAATGAATTCAATAAAAGGAGTGAAAATGAAATTAGTTACAAGATTAGCAAGTGCAGTTGTATTAACTTTAGGATTAGCAAATGCAAGTGAGTTTGCTTTAGATAAGGCACACACAAATGTAGGCTTTACTGTTAAGCACTTAATGATTACAAATGTAAACGGTAGTTTTAAAGCATACGATGCAAATATTGATTTTGATGGAGTAAAAAAAAGTTTTAACTCTTTTAGTGCAACAGTTGAAACACAATCAATTGATACAGGAATTGAAAAAAGAGATGAACACTTAAGAAGTGAAGATTTTTTCTTTTCTGAAAAATTTCCTAAAATGACTTTTGAAATGAAATCTTATGTGGCAGATGGTGATGAGGGTAAAATGAAAGGTGATTTAACAATAAGAGGTATTACAAAACCTGTAACTCTTGAAGTTGAAGATATTGCTATGATTAAAGATTTTGATGGAAATAATAGAGTTGGTTTTACATTAAAAGGTAAAATCAATAGAATGGATTATGATTTAAAATGGAATAAAGCTCTAGAGTTTGGAGGAGTTGCTGTTTCTGATGAGGTTAAAATAGTTGTTGATGTACAAGCAAAAGAGAAATAGCATTTTAAATTATATTAGAATATACTCATAAAAATTAAAATAAGGAATAAAAAATGAATATGAAAAAAGTTTTAGCAGGGTTATTTTTAGGTGCATTACTTGCAACTACATCGGCATTTGCAAACAATGGTTCTTGTGGTGCTGGAAAATGTGGTGGAGAAATGAAAAAAGAGATGAAAGGTTCTTGCGGAGCTGGAAAGTGCGGAACTGAAATGAAAAAAGAGATGAAGGGATCTTGTAACACTGGAAAATGTGGTGGAGAAATGAAAAAAGAGATGAAAGGTTCTTGCGGAGCTGGAAAATGTGGTGGAGAAATGAAAAAAGAGATGAAAGGTTCTTGCGGAGCTGGAAAGTGCGGTTCTAAATAATTCTTTTACTATAGGTTTTTGCCTATAGTAAAATATTACAACTCTTCTTTAATAAATTTTTTGTATAAAAATATGCAAAAATTGCGGCACTATAAATCATAATTAAAATTCCAATCCATAGGTAAACAAAATCTAGTTCAAATATTTTCACTATTAAATAAGCAATTATAAGTTTTGCTACGATTTGTCTATACAAAGCTATATATAAAATCATTTTAGGTTTTTTTATAGCTTGTAGAGTTGATACACAAATAAATAAAACTACATAAGCATAAAAAATCCAAATTTCAACTAGTAAATAAGTTATTCCAAAATCAACAACTATTTCATTTGAATCAAATAAAGCAATAAGAGTTTTACCTAAAATAGTAAGTGTGATAATTCCAATTGTTGATAAAATAAACCCATATTTCATGGCAACTTTTAATGTTTCTAAAACCCTATCATATTTTTTTGCACCATAGTTATTTGATATGATAGTTAAAACAGCTGTACTTAATCCAAGAGTTGGTAAAAGCATTAGTTGTTCTACTCTATAGGCTATTCCATATCCAGCAACGGCCATAAGACCATATTGAGCAACAAAATATGTAAGTATAACCGAACCAATAGACATAATAAGCATATTTAAACTAGAAGGAATTCCTTGAGATAAAAAGAGTTTATAAACTCTAAAATCAGGTAAAAAATATGAAAGTTTTTCAAAGTGAATAACTTTTGTTTTATAAACTTTATAAAAAAGATAAATCATATTTATTATTTGAATTAAAACAGTTGCTACTGCAATTCCACTGAGTCCCATAGCAGGAATAAATAAAAATCCAAACATAAATAAAGGATTTAATGCTAAGTTTGCAAAAAAACCAAAAATAAGAGTATTTCTATAAGTTTTTGTATCTCCTAAAGCAACTAAAACAGCATTTAAAGAGAAATTAAACATAAAAAATATTGTTCCAAATAAGATAGGATTTATATATGTTATTGCATCTTGTAGATATTCTTTTTTTGCACCAAGTAAAATAAACATAGAAGGAGCAAATATATACCCTATTATTGAAAGTATAAATCCAATGAATGGTATAAAAACTACACCTTTATGTGCATAGATTGATGCCAGTTTATCTCTTTTTTTTCCAAAAGAGTTTCCTAAAATAGCAGTTATAGCAGAACTAAAGCCATAACCTAAACCAATTATTAAAAAAAACACCATAAATGAAAGAGTTAAAGCAGAAACTGCTTGTGTAGAAATAAGTCCTGCGTAAAATGTATCAACAACATTATACATAGTATTAAAAAACATTCCTATACTTGCTGGAATTGCAAGTTGTCTTAATAAAGTAGGAATATCTTGTGTAGTTAGTTTTATTTGATTATTTTTCAAGTTAGTAAATAGAGGATTATTCCTCTATTCTTATCATTGCAGGTTTTACTAAAACTACTCCTGAGTTTTCTAATTCTTTCATAGCTTTTAAAATATCTTTTTCAATACATGTATGAGTTGTTAAAAGAAGATTAGCACTACCGTTTTTTAATGGTTTTTGCAACATTGCTTCAATAGAAATAGAATTATCTCCTAAAATAGTAGCTATTTTTGCTAAAGTTCCAGATTTATCTGCAACTTCAAGTCTTAAGTAATATTTTGTTTGAATATTCTCTTTTGACATTAAAGTAATTTTTTCACCTGGTTGTTTCTCAAAACCAAGCATAGGTGAACCTTTTCCACGTCTAGCTATATCAATAATATTTGCAACAACAGCAGATGCAGTAGCATCACCACCCGCACCTGCTCCATAAAACATAGTTTCTCCAACTTTATCTCCAACAACAGAGATACCATTCATTACACCATCTACTTTTGCAATCATTTTATCTTCAGGAATTAAAACAGGATGAACTCTTAGTTCTATTTCTTGCCCTACTTTTTTAGCAATTCCTAGTAATTTTATAGAGTATTCGAACTCTTTTGCAAATTCAATATCAGCTTTAGTTATATTATCAATACCTTCAATCAAAATATCTTCAGGTTTTGCATCAATTCCATAGGCAATAGAAGCTAAAATTAAAAGTTTATGCGAAGCGTCAAATCCACCAACATCAAAAGTAGGATCAGCTTCTGCATATCCTAAATCTTGAGCTTCTTTTAGAATTTCATTATAACTAATACCATCATTTATCATACGAGTTAGCATATAGTTACAAGTTCCATTCATAATACCTTGAATAGATTGGATATGATTTGCACTTAATCCATCTCTTAAAGCATTAATTATTGGAATCCCACCAGCAACTGCTGCTTCAAACTCAAATGGAATATCACCAGCTAACTCTTGAAGTTCATATCTGTGATATGCTAATAAAGCTTTGTTTGCAGTAACTACTGCTTTACCTTTTTGTAAAGCTTTTCTTACTATTTCATTTGGTTTATCAATTCCACCCATTAACTCAACTACAACATCTATTGAATCATCATTTAAAACATCATCAATATTATCTGTAAGTTTAATATCAATGTCTCTTTTTTTATGTAAATTTGAAACTACTCCAATAGTTGGAATTATCTCTTTTCCAGCACGTGCGGTGATAATATTTTTGTTATCTCTTAAAATATTTGCAACACTAGCTCCTACTGTTCCAACTCCAATAATTCCAACTCTTAACATCTCTTTTTCCTATTTTTCTAATGATTTTAAATATTTTTTTATATTTTTTGCTGCTTGTCTAATTCTTTTTTCATTTTCAATTAGTGCAATTCTTACATATTGGTCACCATAGTGTCCAAATCCAATACCAGGACTAACAGCCACATGAGCTTGTGTTAATAACTGTTTTGAAAATTCCATACTTCCTAAATGAGCTGCTACTTCTGGAATTTTTGCCCAAATAAACATAGAAGCATTTGGTTTATTCATAACCCAACCAGCATCTGCAAATGTTTCAAGCATTAAATCTCTTCTTTTTCTATATTTTTCAATATGTTCATCAACACAATCTTGTGGACCATCAAGTGCAACGGTAGCAGCAACTTGAATTGGAGTAAACATTCCATAATCAAGCCAAGATTTAATTCTTTTTAATGCTCCAATTAATTTCTCATTTCCAACAATACACCCTACTCTCCATCCAGCCATATTGTATGATTTACTTAAAGTAAAACATTCAACAGCAACATCTAAAGCACCTTGAGCTTGGAAAATTGAAGGAGTTTTATATCCATCAAATGTAATATCAGCATAAGCAATATCAGAGATTATATAGAATCTCTCTTTTTTAGCCATAGCTACTAATTTTGTATAAAATTCTGGTGTAACTGTTGCACAAGAAGGATTGTGAGGGAAGTTTACAACAACAAATTTTACTTTTGGAATTGATTCATCAATAGTTTTTTGTAATCTTTCAAAAAATAGATCTTCATCAACTTTAAATGTATCATCAAATACAAGTTCAAACTTATGAACAGCTGCTCCATTTAACATAAAAGCATAAGAGTGAATCGGATATGTAGGATCTGGAACAACAGCAACATCACCAACATTTACTATTGCTTGAACTAAATGAACATAACCCTCTTTTGAACCCATTGTTGCACATATATGTTTATTTGGGTCTAAAAAATCAACATTATATTTTCTTTTATACCAATTTGAAATAGCAAGTCTTAATTTATAAATTCCTGCACTTGCACTATATCCATGGTTTTTTGGTTTAGCAGATGCTTCTATTAATTTATCTGTTATATGTTGTGGTGCCGGACCATCAGGATTTCCCATTGAAAAATCAATTACATCTTCTCCTGCTCTTCTAGCTTCCATTTTGATATTGTTAACTTCAGCAAACACATAATTTGGAAGTCTTTTCATTCTTTCAAATTCAATTTCAGCAAACATAATTTACTCCTTAGTAATGTTAAGACCTTGCTTAATATTTGCAAGGCTATAAAAATCATCAATTTTGATATATTTTGTATTATTAGGCACGCTAAGTCTTAGACTTCTATGCAAACTATCTTTTTCAACTATCTCAAGTATGTTGTAATTACTATCATAAAAAACTATATTCGGATGCCAACTATTTCCTGCAGTTGAACTAATTGTAATATTAGAAATATTATCAACTTCAATAATATAAGCTCTTTGAGGTTTTTTCAAAGATAATTGACTATTATTAACTAAATCTTCCGTTCTATAAATTTTTGAATTACTAGCATCTATTGAGTAACTCCATTTATTAGATCCCTCTCGTTTTATATCTAAAATTCTACTGTTTACTTTTTGTAGTTCTTGAGATAAACGAAGAGGGCTTATGGCGGCTGCGGCTTTAATTTTAACCGTCCATTTAAGTTGATTATTAACAACTACTTCTTCTTGAGTTATATAGTTTTGATTACCTAAAATTCTTATTATATCAGATATGTTTTTTAAAGAGATTTTTGGATTACTATTGAAGTTAAAAGTAACAAATAAATCTTGAGTTGAACCAAGACTTAATTTTAGAAGGTTGTTTTTTGATAAAACTTCAGTGATTTTTACATAATCAATTTGTCCATTTGAATAAAAACTATTTTGATTTTTAAATAAGTGATTTATTAAATTACGATGGGTATTGTAATCTGATGTCCCCAAAATATCTCTAATATTATTATTTATATTTGCAAATAATGCTACATTTAAAGCAGTAAATAAAAATAGTTTTTTTATCATGGTATTCTTCTTTTTTATCTTTTTAGATTATAAATCAAAATTCCAGCAGCAACAGATACATTTAATGAATCGAACTCATGTTCCATAGCAATTGATACTTTTAAATCAAGTTTTTTAGCAACTTTAGGAGATATTCCTGTTCCTTCACTTCCTAAAAATAAAGCAACTTTATCAGTTTTCTCAATTTTTCCATATTTTTTTAAATCTACACCATCTGTTGTTGCACCAATCAATGTAAATCCTGCATCGATTAATTCACTAGCTAAATCAACTGATCTTGGATGAACTAAAAATGGTAAATCAAGTAAAGCACCAGAACTTGTTCTTAAAATTCCAGAATCATTCACTGTTTTAATATCAGCAGCAATTAAACCTTCTATTCCTAAAGAGTAAGCAGTTCTAGCAATTGCACCAATGTTTCCAACATCTGTAACACCATCTAAAACCAAAATAAAATTCATTTTTTTGAACTCTTTTATGTTTGTATATTCAACATGTTTTAGTTTTAAAAAGAAACCTTGATGGTTACCACCTTTTGCTAATGCTTGAGCTTTTTGATTATCCAATTTATGGATTTTTTTATCAAGTTTAGCAAATCTTGTAAAAAGTTTTTTATCTATCTCTTTTGAAAGAAAAACTTCTTCTATTAAATCAGGGTGTTTGTCAAGTACATAAAGTACGATTTGTTTTCCATATATTATCATGAGGGGATTTTATCCAAAATTTGTTGATAAACCTCTTTTACTGATTGTCCAGTCATTTTTGCAATTAATTTAGCTTTAATTTTTGGAGCAATATCTAAAGAAATAATATCATTTAAATCAAGATTAAAACCAATTTTTTCTTTTGGTTCAACTATTACAACCCATTCACCTTTTATATTAACATCTTTAAGCTCTTCAAAGAGATTTATAGCAGAATCTTTATAAGTTTTTTGATGAAGTTTTGTTATCTCTTTTGCTAAAAATATTGTTCTATTTGGTTCTTTTTCTTTCAATTCTTCTAAAAGTTTTAGAAGTCTGTGGGGTGATTCATATAAAATTGCTAATTTGTCATCATTTAATAAATCATCAAGTTTTGATGCTCTACTTGCACCTTTATGGTCTAGAAATCCATAAAAAGAAAAAGTTCTATGTGAAAATCCACTCATTGCATAAGCGGTCAAAATAGCATTTGCACCAGGAAGAACATCATAAGGAATTTGATTTTTTATGCAAAAATCAACAAGTGAGGCACCAGGGTCACTAACACAAGGCATTCCTGCGTCACTTACATAAACAACATTTTTAGAAAAAGTCTCTTTATCTAAAGTTTTTAAAATTTGATTTTCATTGTGTGAGTGAAAAGATTTATATTCTTTATTTGAAAAGTCTAAGTTATATTTTTCAGCTAAAAGATTTAGAAGTTTTTTTGTTACTCTTGTATCTTCACAAAAAATAAGCTCCGCCTCCATAAGAACTCTTAAAGACCTATTTGAAATATCTTCAAGATTTCCTATAGGAGTTGGAACTAAGCACAACATAGTATTGTACTATTTGTCCATGTTATATTTAGCTTTGAATTTCTCAACTCTTCCAGCAGCATCAACGATTTTTTGCTCACCAGTGAAGAATGGGTGACAAGAAGAACAAATGTCAATTTTTAATGACTCAACATTTGATTTTGTTTCAAATGTATTACCACAAGAACAAGTAACTGTACAAACTTTATAATCTGGATGAATATCTTTTTTCATACCAATTTCCTTAAAAATAATTATTGTTTAACAAAAGGTCAAGTCTATTGCAAGCCCTTTATTAAACTCTTTAGGGACGGGATTATAACGAAAAATACTTAATAATATCTGAATTTAAGTTTTCTATTATATTTGAAGTTTTATTTAAAAATTGACCTTTATTAAAGGTATTTTGTCTTTTTGCAAGTTTTGTTGTATTTAAACAGATTTTTTCTTCAAGCTCTTTTTTTGATATTTTTCCATCTAAATATTCCAAGGTTTCAATAATTCCAATTGATGACATACAATTTGGTGCTCTTGTATATTTTTTTTCTAAGTAAATTATTTCATCAATCAAACCAGAATTTAGCATAATGTTTGTTCTAAGTGCAATTCGTTTTTTTAACTCCTCTTTTTCCCATAAAATTTCAAATATTTTTAAATCTTTAGCAATACCAATTTTAGGATTTTTTTCAAAATACTCACTTGGAGTTAGATTCGTTTCTTTGTAAATAGCATAAGCTTTTTCGATTCTATATTTATCATTTTTTTCAATTCTTTGCATATATTCTTTATCTAAACTATAAAGTAAATCATAAGCTTCAAGTGAAGATATATCAAGTTTTATTTTAGATTCTATACCTTGTGATAGTCCATCAATTAATGCTTTTAGATAAAAACCTGTTCCACCAACAATAATAAGATTTTTATTATTTTGAATAGCATACTCTTTTGATTTTTTATAAAGTTCAATAAATTTTATAACATCAAACTCTTCATTTGGATAGACTTCATCTATTCCAAAATGTACAATATTCCCTCTTTCTTCCAATGTAGGTTTTGCAGAAACTATATCTATTTCTTTATAAACACATAAAGAATCTAAAGACAATATTATGGAATTTGTTTTATTTGCTAATTCTATTGATAAAGCAGTTTTTCCCGAGGCTGTTGAGCCAATAATTGCTATTTCTTTCATAGCTCAGCTTTAGAATTTTTACAACTTTCTAATTTCTGATTTAAATCATTTATCTCTTTTTCTTTTTGAATAAGTGTTTTTAATAATTCAGAGATATCTTTTGATGCTGAATTTATAACTTCAGTTTGTGATTTTGAACTACAAGCTGTAAAAAAAAGAAAGATTATTGGTAAAGTAAGTTGAATAACTATTTTCATTGGTTTCTTTCAAAATTAAAATATAAATGATTATAACTAGAAAAAGTTTAATTTTTATTTTTAATCATATCTTAGATACTATTTCATCTATGAATAAACTAATTAAAAAACTCAATGATTTCAATGAACTAGTGATGTTCAAACACTCTATTTTTTCATTACCTTTTATCTTCATAGCTATGATAGTAAGTGCTCAAGGTTGGTTTGGTTTTAAGCTTTTGGTTCTAGGAATTATGGCAGCAATAACTGCTAGAAATTTTGCAATGGGATTTAACAGATTTATGGATAGAGATATAGATGCTTTAAATCCAAGAACAATAAATAGACCAAATGTAGATGGAAGATTAAATGCTAAACAAATATTTATATTTACATTTTTAAATGCTTTAGGATTTATAGCAGTTGCTTATTTTGTAAATGATTTGGCATTATATTTAGCTATTCCTATTTTGATAATTATAGGTTCATACTCATACTTCAAAAGATTTTCATATTTTGCACACATTATTTTAGGTATTTCTTTAGGACTTGCTCCAATAGCTGGGGTTGTAGCAGTTAGTGAATCTATTCCTTTTTGGTCGATATTATTAAGTATTGGTGTTATGTTTTGGGTTGCGGGATTTGATTTACTTTATTCTTTGCAAGATATTGAAGTTGATAAAAAACTAGGACTTCACTCTATTCCTTCAAAATTTGGTGTGCAAAAAACAATGCTTTTTTCAAAAATATTTCATATTTTAACTATTGCTTTTTGGCTTTTATTTGTTGTTTTTTCAGATAGTTCTTATTTTGCTTATTTAGCAGTAATTCTAAGTGCTTTGATGCTTTCTTATGAGCATTATTTGGTAAATAAAGATTTTAGAAAAATTGATAAAGCATTTTTTACAGTAAATGGATATTTAGGGATTTTATTTTTTATACTTATTGTGTTAGATAATATATTTTTTGTATAATTTAGAAAATTAGTTAAAATCTATGAAAAATGGCACGCCTGGTAGGAAAAATTTAAATACTATATAAAAAGCTACATATACCGTTAAATAGCATTTCTAAACACTTGATATTTATTATATTGTGCTAAAATATTGATGTTTTTAGCACAATTTTAGCACAGTAAAACTTGTTCAATATTTCCATAAAATAAATTTTAAATATCTTTACAATTAAGTAATGTAAAAATATTTAAAATATCTTAAAAAACTAAAAAAATGAAATTTTTCTACTTATACAAATTGTAACTATTGGAATTTTCTTTCAATAAATAACTATAAAATGAACGTTTTTTAACTTTTTTTTCCACTATTGATTTTAATTTTAAAAAAGCTTAATCTTTCACCGTTATAACAATAAAAACTAATCGATTAGTTAAATCAAAAAAAAAGTTGCTGAAACATTTCAGTCAATCAAATTAATAATTTAACTAAGGAAAAAATATGAATGTAATAGTTCAAGGTCAATTAATCAACATTTTTAAAACTGCTGATTTTACAAATAGAGAAACTGGTGAAGTTAAAGAGGGAAAAGTAAAACTTCAATTAATGTGTCAAACTCTTTTAAACAACAACGAAAGAAAAAATGAGTTATTTGATATTACTATCCCAAATAACAAGTTAGCTGATTATGAGAATAAAATTGGTGAGCAAGTTGATGTTAAATGCTCTTTTTTTGCTAATGGAAATATTACCTTTTTTGGTATCTAAATCCATTAAGGGCTTTGCCCGATGAAGGGGTTATTAGTAACACCCCTTTCTAAACGTAAAAAAGGAAAAAAATGATTGATACTAAAATATTAAGTGGTATTGATTCACTCTATTATTTTTGTGAATCAAATACAAATTATGATGATTTATATTTAGAAATATTAGACCAATTAGAAGAAGTAAAAGGAAAGTTTTTAAAAAAAGATATTGCATTTGAGAATAAAGACTTATATATTTTAATAAATGAAACTTCATTAAATTTTATTGGAATTGCTGAAGGATTTCATTGGTTTAAAGATATGAATGATACTTTTAAAATTGGTTTTAAAGATAAATATAAAAACAAAGGACTAAATGATATTAGAGTTCAACTTCTAGCATTTGGAATATATACAATTGGAATAAAAAGTATAATTGAATTTATAAATACAAGTTTACTAAAAGATTATGTAACTGATTTTTTTCCAATTACAAGAGTAGATTTAAACTCTTTTGTTCAAAGTGATTTATCTTTTATAACTAAAGATATGTTTGTTACAAGAAAAAGAAAATATTCAACAATTAGTGAAATTGGTAATGCAAATACAACTCAAACTATTTATATTGGAAAAGAGCCTTTTAAACTAAGAATCTATAATAAAAAAGAAGAACTAAAAAAATCAAATAAAAAAGATTTGATGTATGAATATTTTTTAAATAATGATTTTGATATTGAACAACCTATTTTTAATGTTGAATTTGAATTACATAGAACACATTTAAAACAATTTAATATAAATACAATAGATGATTTATTTTTAAATGCAAAAAATCTTTTTCAACAAAGTATGGAAGATATTAGATTAATAGATATTTCAAATATTACTTTTAAAGATATTGAAAATAATACAAAAAATAGAGCAGATACTTTGCCTATTTGGGATTTTATAAAAGAGAATTATAAATTAGATTCTTTCTTGCAAAATCAATTGCCACTTGAAAGAATAAAAAGAAAAATATCTGTTTATAGTGAAAATAAATTTGAATATGAATATGTTGCACTAATAAGAAAAGCATATATAAATAATTTAACTTTAGATACAGAATATTTAAATGAATTATATTTTAAAGCAAAAGATTCTTTGAAAAAAACAACTACAAATAAAGAAATTAAAAAAGATTATATTGAAGTTGATGTAATAGATAAATCAGGAATAAAAGAGAATTTTAGACTTTTAAAAGATGGTAATTTAATTAAATCTCTAAAAACTGAAACAGTAGCAAATTTAAGTGATTATGAATTGCTTGTTTACTTAGATAAAACAAAAGAAAGACAACATTTATCTCAAAGAGATAAAGATATTTATTATGTAGCACGTAAAGAGGCTAGTAAAAGAGGATTGTTCTAAAAGTTGAAGAATAAATTTCAAGGGAATAAACTCCCTTGATTTAATAATGAATTATAAAGGAGAATAATTAATATGAATTTAGCATTTGAAAATCTTGAAAAAATTAATAATATATTGGAAAAATTAGAACAACTAGAAAATAAAATTTTAGGAGAAAAAAGATGGCTTAATACAAAAGAAGCTTCATATTATTTGGGTTACTCAAAAGACCATATACATAAATTAAAAGATAGTCATTTAATAGAGGGGAAACACTATTTTAAAAAGGCTGGTAGGATTTTATTTGATAAATTAGAACTTGATAATTGGGTAACCACTTCGTTTTCAAAAAATGATATTAAATCTAGTATAGATAGTATTTTAAAAGCTATTATCTAGTTCTTTTTTTGTAGAATAAATATGTTAGAAATGTATTTAATGGATTTATGTGAAAGGATTAACATAAATGCATAAAATTACTCAACCAAAACTATTTTCACGAGGTTCAAAACTTTGGATTAGGTTTTCTTTTAACAATCAAAACATAAGAAAACCTCTTAATTTAGAAGATACTAAAGAGAATAGGAAATTGGCAAATTTACAAATAATTCCTCAATTACTTTTAAAAGTTTATGAGGGAACGTTCTTTGAAAATACAAATAATATACCCACTGTTGATGAATATATGATAAGGTCATTTGAATTACATAAAGGTAGCCGTTCAGATTCAACTAATTTAATGTATAAAAGAAATTACAATAAACACATCAAAAATATTTTTGGTCATATACCACTTGATAAAATTACGAGTGAAGATATAACCCATTGGCAAAATAATTTAAAAGAAACTGAACATCTAGCAAAAGGTTCAATTTTAAGAATTAGGTCTTGTCTTAATGTTATGTTTGAAGATGCAATTGAAAATGATTTGATTCAAAAAAATCCTATATCAAAAGCAAAAAAATTAAGAGAAACAGACAATCCAAAGGTTAGAAGAATAAAACTTAAACCTTTTAATCTAATGGAAATAAAAGCAATTCTTAATATTTTAGAAGGTTCAGATAAAAATCTAATAGCAACTTTATTTTATACAGGAATGAGGGCTGGTGAATGTATTGGTTTAAAATGGGAATATGTTGATTTTAATAAAAAAACTATTGCTATTAGAGAGCAAATGGTAAATGGTGAACAAAAACAAATATTAAAAACAACAAAAAGTCAAAGAACAATTCCTATTATTGAAACTTTGATTCCATATTTAGAAAATCAATACAAAATAACTGGTAAATATAACTCTTATGTGTTTTTGACAGAAAGAACAAACAAACATTATCATAGTGCAGGAAAAATAAGAGAACAAATTTGGATTAAAGCTTTAGAAAAAGCAAATGTGCCATATAGAAACTTACATCAAACAAGGGGAACATTTATTTCTACTCTTATCTCAACTGGTGAAGATATAAATTTTGTAAGTAAAATTGCTGGACATGAAAATGTGAAAGTAACACTTGAAAAATATTCAGAGTATATACCAATAAAAAATTTAAATTTTGGAAATTGCTTTGGATAATTTAACTCATTTTTAGCACAATTTTAGCACAATGCTAAAGAGATAAGTTTAAGATAGCGATATTGTGGTGCTTTGATAAAAATGGCACGCCTGGTAGGAGTCGAACCCACAACCCACCGGGTCGAAACCGGTTATTCTATCCAGTTGAACTACAGACGCACCTAAAAATAGATTGATATTTTAACTAATACAGACTTAAATTTTTATATAAAAAACTAACAAAGGAAAAATATGCCATATTTAGTATCCTCTATAATCGCTGTTGTAACAGCACTTATAATCTTAATGACAAGATATGAAGCTGATGATAGCGCCATAACACAAGAGATTGAAAGAGCAAAATCTATGTTTATTACAATCGATGAATTTGCTAATACATATATTCAAAGTGGTGGGGATATGACTAAAATAAACTTTGAACAGTTATTTGACGATGGTATTTTACTTGGAAATATGACAAAAGATATACCAACATCAACTGCCAATGTAAAAGTAACAGCAGGTGCAATAGCTGATAAAAGTTTTACAGCTACTTTAGAATTTTCAAATAGTAAAATTAAATGGCAAATAGTTCCAATAGTTGAATATAAAATCAATGATTATAAAAATGTTGAGATAGATTTAGGTAAAAGTGTGGGAGCAGGGTATCAATTATTTATTGATTTTAGTAAAGAGGGTGCTCTTATGGGTAGAAATCCTTTTAGTGAAAACTTTTTAGGAAGAGAATTTTGTGAAAAAATATTTTTTGGAAGTTTTATAAATAATGCAACTTCTATTTCAAGTTCAACAGGAACCTTGAACCAAATAGTAACAACTAGTGGTACTAGTAGTGATGGAAAAATTGCTTGTGTAGTTTTTAAATAAATTATTTTTTACATTTTATTATTATTTATTTAAAAAAATATTGATAGATATCAAGATTTAAATAGAAATTTAAGAGTTATTTAATAGTAAAGAATATTGTTTTGTGTTAAAATAAATTGTAAAATAATCTAAATAAGATTATAAATCAAAAATAAAAGGGGTAAATATGCCACAGTTGATAGCGATGATTATCGTAGTTGTTGGAGCGATGATATATATGTTCCAAACATTTGGGGGAACTGGAGATAAGATTGAAGGTGTTGCACAAAAAGGTAGTATTATTACAGAGATTAATAACATTAAAGATGGTATTAAAATTGCTGCAAGATCTGAGCAAATAGCAACTACAGCTTCTGGAGATAGAGTTAATAATTTACAAGGTTTAGCTAAATTATCATATTTTGCAGAACAAATAAATAATCAATTAACTGATTCAAATAATAAGCAAGCAAATGTTTATAACGCAATCTCTTTTGGTGGAGGAGTTATAACTGAAGCAACTTTAGCAAATACTAAAGGTAATATGGAAATTTCATTAGTTTCAAATAGGGCTGGTATGATTCCAGGTATATTTGTTGATTTTTCAAAAGGAACTCTTGGTACTAATAAAGCATTTTTAGAATCACAAATTGCAAATGATTTATCAGCTGTTGCTTATATTGATAGACATGCCACAGCTGCATCATCTCCTGCAACTGGTGTACAAAATTCAAGTGGAACTGATTTAGAAAAAAGAACGCCAGCATATTCTACAGAAGTTACAACAGCAGGTAGTGAAACTATAAGTGATGGTAAATTTATAATTTATTTTAAAGATTTTGGTTCAAACGAAGTAGTTAAGTAATATTTAGGCTTTTTGCCTAAATATTGTAATTTTATACTTTTAAACAAGACCTAAGTGCTAAATATCGCTAGCATTTATTTTTTGTTTTATAATTGATAAGGTTTTTTAAATGTTAGGAAACATATGGCTATCTTCTGCTCTTATTGTTACAGCTATATTTTCTGTGGGTGCTATGTATAAATCTTATAGTGATATTCAAGAAGCCAAACAAATACAAGAGCATTATGAAATAATCTCAGAAATCAAAACACTTTTAGCTAAGCAATACAATAAAAATCCACAAGATATAACAAGAGATGAAATCATATCTCACCTACCCAAAGGTGCAAATTGGGAAAAAGTTCTGTTACTTGATAGACAAAAAGATAGCAATCTTTCAAATAAAGCTTTAGTAAATCAAGATGGAAATATAGAGATAAGTGAAGATGAAAAACTAAAACTTTTAGCTTTAAAAGCTAAATTAAAAGATATACATAATACATCAACATTAAATTTAACAGCCAATAAATATATAATTGAAATAGGACAAAAAGAGAAAAATAGTATCAAAGATGATTTAGAAGTTGAAAAAAGCATAAATATTATGATAAATGTTCTAGCTCAGGATATTTTATATTCGGGTCTTGATAAATCAACAGTTTTAAATACAGTAATTGAAGATTTGTTAATTAAACATGGAAATTACTATTTATTTGATGGATTAACTAAAGAAAAAAAAGAAGAATTTTTTAAAATAAAAATAAAAGAAAAACTATATAAAAATGAGTCTGCTATAGAAACAAGATTATATAAAGAATTAGAAAGTCTGTTATGAAAAAGTTATTTTTTATTTTTTTATTTTTGTCAAATATAGCATTTTCTTTGGATTTAAATAATTTTGAAGAGAGAAAAAGCGTTTTAGAGGATGTAAAAAGTATCGTTTTATATGAAGAGTCGATGGCAATTGCTTATGAAAATTATATCTTATCAAATTATTCTATTCCTAATTTAGCACAAATAAAAACTTTGATAGGTGATTTAACTACTCAAATCTCAGGAATTACAGCAACTTTAACACTAAATAATAGTGCTATTACAAAAATCTCTTACGCTTTAAATGATACGCTAGAAGCAGACGATAGTATAAAAGCTTTGTATGAGAGCAATACTTTTAGAAAAAGAACTTATGTTAGAAATAATGAAGTCTATTTTATTTTAGAAGATGTTTTTGCAAAACATTTGTATGATTTAATAAAAACAAATAATGGAGCACTTCAAACTTGTCCTAATTTAGTTTTTATAGCTCCAATCAATTGTATTGAAAATAATCATATTTATATAGGATTAACAAAAAAATTAGAGAA
Organism: Arcobacter aquimarinus; assembly: GCF_013177635.1. Classification (NCBI taxonomy): domain Bacteria; kingdom Pseudomonadati; phylum Campylobacterota; class Epsilonproteobacteria; order Campylobacterales; family Arcobacteraceae; genus Arcobacter; species Arcobacter aquimarinus. Next base: position 87,330 of record NZ_CP030944.1, read on the forward strand.
TGGATTATTTGTACCAAATTCATATCTTATGGCGTATCATATAGATAAATTTAAAACAGGACCTATTATCATAACAGATGATACTTCAAAACATATAACAGAAAATGCTTTTGATTCTATACCAAAAGGTGCTTTACTTTATGATACAAATGGAGTTAAATATTTAAAGACATTAGATGGAATAGAGGTTTTAAAATGATAAAGTTTTTTTTATTTTTTATTTTATTATTTAATTTTTCATTTTCAAATGAGAATTTAAATGCTCAAAAACAAAATACTTTGTATATTCATAATCTAATAGAAATAGAAGAAAAAATAGCTTCTAATTTTGAAAAATATCTTCTAACAGAATTTAAAATTCCTACAATAAATGATTTGATAACTGATGAATATTTGGGAAGTAATTTTTCACTTTTAAATAGAATGGGAGATAATATTGATTTTGAAGATGCTTTAAAGCTTAAAATAAAGTATGCAATCAGAAAAAATGAGTTTATAAATCCACAAGATTATACAATTTTACTTTATAACAGAGATTTATACAGAGACTATACAACTGTTAATTATGAAATTGATGAAGATAAAATTGATTTAACAAAATCTTATATTGAATTTAAATTAAAATCTGCAGAAGCAAATACGATTTATAATATTTTAGAAGCAGGAAATGTTATAGAAAAAACTTGTACAGGTACTTTGGTTAGTAAATATTGTAATAATGATAAAAACTCTATTAGGTGGTATAACGCAAGTTCTAATTGGATTGAATACAGTAAAAAAGATTTTAATCAAGGAAATATAACTATAAGTAGTGAAAGTATTATAAGTAATGAAGTTAATAAATTGAGAGACTTAAAAGTTGGAAGTTATATTTTCATAAAAGATAAAACAAAAAATGTAAAATTGACCGATGATACATCAGGAAATTTACAAATTTTAAAGGTTAATTGATATGAAAATTTTTGTTTTACTATTTATTTTTATGAATTTTGCTTTTTCTTCTAATCAAAATGTTGCACTGATGAATGACATAAAAAGTGTAATTCAAAAAGAAGAGTTTATATCTCTTTCAATAAATAAATATATTTTACAAAATGCAAAAATTCCAAAAAAAGATGATAATACACTGGATTGGGATGAACTTATGACTAGTGATTATCTAGGAACGAATTTTAATAGATACAATCCTATGACAAAACAAAATATATCAGTTATTTTTGATTCAAATAATAGTGCTTTTATAAAAGGGGTTTTTGAAGCTGAAAATCAACATAAATCTGAATATAACTATTTATATAACTTTTATATAAATAAGATTTTTAGAGTAAATACAATTCCTCCAAAAAATAATACAAAAACAGAACTGCTAAAAGGTTCTTTAGTTTTATATAACTCAATTCAAAATGAAATAGTAAAAGTTATAAATAGAAATACAAATAAAATATTTTTACCTACTCAAACTTGTGAAGTTGGAAACTATTATTATGAATTAAAAAATGAAAAATTGATATATAAATATTGTAAAACAACTACATCTTCTATCGAAGTCTATCAAGAATCACCAATTTATTTGGATAATTTAGATGATTTAAAATATATAAAAGTTGAAATTGGTGAAAAAGCTTATGTTAAAGATGGTATTTCTTGGTATGAGTATTATTATGAAGGAAATGGCTCTTGGATTCCTTTGGGAACAGGAAGAACAACGGGACAAGTAAATGATGAGATAAGTATAGAAGATAGGATTTTATCATATATTCCTGATGCTAAAGACTTAGTTTTAAGACGTGATGGTGGTTGTATGCTTGCAAATGGAGATATCTTTTGTTGGGGGAATAATAGTTATAAAAAAGCTGGTATTGAGAACTATGGACAACTAGATAAAACTATAAAACCTGATTATGTAAATACACCTGTGATGTTGAAAGTTCAAATAGAAGATACAGAACAAAATGAAATGAAATGGTATAACAATCCATATAGAGTAAAATTTGAAAAAATGGCTATGAATAGTACAAATGTTTGTGGAATTTCTCCTATATTTAACTATTTTGATAATGGTCAAAAGAAATTTGGAGGAGATTTGTACTGTAATGGTCAAATAACTCAATTATATTACGAAAATGTACCTACTTCAGTTAGTGAAACTTCAATTCTTGGAAAAAATAAATTTTTTGGATGGGGTAAAAGTGATAAAACAGATGATGCACCTAAGTTGATAAAAATATCAGAAGATGGAGGACCTGTAGAAAAGGATTCATTAAAAGAAGAACTAACTATTACAAGGGATGAAATTTATTTAACACAAATAGTAATGGTAGAAGATACGATAGCTGTATTATCTGATGATGGGAAAATATATACTATTGGACGAAATTATAATGGTGCTTTAGGAGTTGGAGATAGTGATAAATTTATTATTCAATCAACACCTCAAGAAGTTAAAAGTAATGGGGTTTCTTTTAAAAAAATATTTGCTTTAAGAGATATTGCAACTTTTGGAGCAATCGATAGTAATAACTATTTTTATATTTGGGGGGAAAGACCAAATGGAACAGTTTATTATGAACCTACAATTGTAAGTAATTCATTAAAATTTAATCCAGATGGTATTTTTACAAATAGTAAAGATTTTCTTTTAAAAGGTGTAGATAATAATTTTTATAGAACAAAAAATAGTATTGATTTAGTATCTGTTCCACAGATACCAAATACAGCAATAAGTGCTTCTATTTATGATAGTGGTATTACTCAATTATATGTTTACGCAAATGAAAATATGGTTTTAGAAGGAAGTAGTAGATATTTAAGTTGTAAAACTACAACAGGTTCAAATTGCAATAATACAGATAATGCTATATTTGAAACAGGATTAAATGAATTAAATGCTATTACAAATAGATTTAATGGAAAAGATTATGCAAATTTTGCAAATGTATCTATTTACCAGTTAGATACTGTCAAAACTGAAAAATTTGATGATTTTGAAAATGGAGTTAGTACTTGGGAGTTAAAAACATATAGTGATACTCAGTTTAAAAATCTTAAAAAAACAGAAACACCTTCTATTTTAACTGCAACAGAGAGTTCAGCAGATACAGTAAATTCAAGAATTACAGAAAGAGTTAACCCAACAAAAATAATAGCTGGGCAAATTCGTAATTCTAAATATTATGGTGTTCAACTGGGATATCAAGCTTTAGAAAAAACTTTTAGTTTTGGTAGCCAGTATGCAAATGATGAAGTTGAGTTAGAGTTTGATTTTTATGAGATTGATACTTGGGATATGGAAAGGTTTCAAGTTTTATTAAATGACCAATTAATATCAGAAGATGGTTTTATTCATGATTGTCATGACCAGTTTACTGAAACTAACGATACTGGAATTTATACGTTAAGTTTAGGAAAACATTATAAAGATGATAAAAGAGTATGTAATGATCAGAATTCAAGTTTATATAATTTAGCATATTCAAGATTTGATGATGAAAAATATATCTATAAGCTAAAAGGTAAATTAGATAGTAGTGGAAACTTAAAAGTTGTATTTAGAGTGAGAAATTTGACTTCGGGAGAGTATGGTTGGACAAGTTATTCTTATGGACAAACAATTGATGATGAATCTTGGGCAATTGATAATGTGCGTGTAAAGGTAAAAGAGACAAGTAAAACTTTTGTTTGTGCAATGACTGGAATTGGAAGCTTGTCTCAAATGTATTGCTGGGGGAATGTAGGACGTAGTATACCTATTTTAAGTACATCTTTATATGATGTTGGTAAAATATCTACTATTAATAAGTTATTTATATCTCCCAAAAGTGATAAGACAAGTCAAATGGCTTTTGATAACTTTAATGATTCAGGAAATCTATTTTTAAAATATCCCACTTATATTGGTGGTTTTGATTATCCATTTTATTTTAAATAAGGAATTGTATGTTGCGAAATTATAAGAATATATTGTTTTTAAGTGGACTTTTTCTATTACTTAGTGGTTGTAGTTCAAAGAGTTATCATGATGAGATGATGCAAAAAGCTAAAGATTCCTTAAATAAAGAAGAGTATAAAGATTTAAATGAATCGTATTCTAGTTCATTAGTTGATGAAAATTTTAAATCAAAAGAGTTTATCTCTATATTAGAAGATAAATCTTTAAGTGATATTTTAAAAGAGATGGAAATAATAGATGGAAATTTTTATTATCTAAAAAGTAGTGATATTTTAGTACCAAAAAGTAGAATCAAAATCCATAATATAACAGAATTAAATGAGTATCTAAATGCAGTTTTAGATAAAGAGTTATTTATTAAAAAGAATGGTTCAATTTATCTTGTAAAACTTTTAACTACAAGTGAAACAAAAAAACAATCAATAGAACATATACCATTCCAATTAGAGGGTCAAATTTCTGTAGAAGAGCTTATCAAACTAATAACAGCTCAATCAGGATATGAAGTAAATATAGGAAGTTTCATAGAAAATAGAAATGATTTTCAAAATAGCATTGTAAGCATTAGTTCTAAAAATTTAAAAGATGCATTAAATTCATTATCTCATACAAAAGATGTATTTGTTGATGTTGATTATGATAAAGAGGTAATCAATATTACAAGGTATAAAGACTTAGTAATAGAGTTAAATATTCCTTTATTAGATATAAAATCATCAAGTCAAACATCAAATCAAGAGACAACAGGTGAAAGTAAAGTAGAAAATAATTCTCAAATAGTTTTATATGATGAATTAGACAAGATGTTAAAAAATATTATCTCAACAGATAAAATCTCAACTTATCATATAGATAAAGCAAGTGGTTTGATATTTTTAAAATCTACAAAATCAATTGAGAGTGCAGCAAGAACAATTGCAAAAGCATATGAATCAACTTTTTCGAAAGAAGCTGTAATAGAATTTGAAAGAATAGAACTTATATTAAATAAAAATAGAGCTTATGGAATAGGAAGTATCAGTGATAATAGACAGCAAAATATAGGAAATGGAGTTATTAGAGAAATAGCTACAGAAGGAGCTCTAACTTTTACAAGTGATAATGCTACTAGACTTTTACAAGTTGTAGCAACTGCAAATAATGAAATAGGAAGAGTTTTAAATTATAGTAAAAATATGATTATATTAAAAAATAATATCCCAACAGTTCAATCAATTACTGATAACACTGATTATGTTGAGAAAATAGAAACAACAATTGATTCAGAAACAGGACTTAGAACTTCTGATGTTACAGTTAATACCTTAAAAGAAGGTACTTCAATAACAGCAATGGCAAAAGTATCAAGAGATAAAATATTTTTAAATATAACTCCAACAATAAAAAAACTTATTGAATTTGAAAATGTTAGTATTGATGGAACAATGATTAAATTACCTCAGTATAAAGACCAAAGTTATAATATTTCTAAAGAAGTGGCTTTAGGAGAGACTTCAATTGTGGGTTCAATTATAGTTCATGATGATGCAAAAAATTATCAAGGAATTTTACCTCTTGAAGGTTTTGCAGTTGGTGGAAGTGACTCTAAATCTTATGTAAGAAGAGAGATAGTTTATGTTGTAACTCTTAGAAATATTAAAGGCTTTTAACAATGAGTATGTTTTCTGACCCATACGAACAGTTTTTACTTGATTATCTTGTAACAAAACTAGAAAATGGTTCAAATACAAGAAGAGCATTGTTACTTTATAGTGAACAAATCACAAGAGAAACAAATTTTAAAAAAAGATTGATGGCTGCGATTAAGGATATGGAAATAGGGAAACATAAGCTAGAAGCAATCTTACATAAGCATAAATTTTTAAATAGTTTTCAGTTTAGTTTAGTTGTAAATAGTACAAACACAATAGATGGATTGAAACTTGTATTATCTTTCAAAAAAGCAAATTCAAATTTACTTATGAAAATGCTAAATCCTATATTTGTTCCCATGATTATTATTGTAGGAACATTTTATGGTTTGATTTTATATTTGGATATGCTTCAAAAAGAGTTAGTTCAATTAAGAAAACTAAATCCTGATGTTGAACAATTTTTAGGAATACCTAAATATTTTACCTATGATATTGCGTATATTGGTTTAGGTGTTTCTATATTTGTAACTTTATTTATTTTATTTGGATATATCTACACTGAAAAATATAAACCTGCATGGCTTTATAAGGTTTTTAAAACACAAGCTTATTCAGATGGTAGATTTATGTTTAGAATTTTAAATGGAATGTTAAGTGCTGGAATTTCATTTCATAAGACTTCTTTAATTTTATCAAAAGATTATTTTAAAGTAGGATTTAGACCATTTTTTAAAGATTTAGCAGATATGATAAATAAGAATAAAAAACTTTTTATTATGTTTGAAAGATATAACTTTCCACCTATTATAACAGCTGATATAAAACTTTCAGAACTTAGTAAAACAAGTTTTTCAGAAGTTACAAAAGCTTTATATCAAACTTGCGATACTATGTATGAAAAAAATATAAATTATATGGTTTTGCAGTGGAGATTTATGTTTTGGATGATTGCCATGTTGGTTACTGTTATTATTGGTTCAGATGTTATAAATCTGGTAATTAGTACATTTACTTTTAAAACTTTATATCAGTAGAAGAAAAAATGATAAAAAAAATAGTTTCAACTCTAAAAAATGTACCGAAAATTAGCTTTTTAAATAAAGATAAAAAATTACATAAAAAAGAAAAATCTGAAAAAATAGATTTTAAAAAAATTATAGAAAAACAAAAACATTCTTTTCTTGAATTTATAGGAAAAACTGAAGATACTGATACTCATTTATCTCATATAATTGAAGATATGATTAAAGATAAATTTCAATTAAAAGGTGGTTATGGAGATTTGATTGCGAATGAAGCAAAATATGCAGAGTTTGTAAGAAGTCTAGGATATGAATATTATGCAACTTATAGTGATTTATCAAAATATTATCAGGATACTTCTTTTCAATTAGATGAAAAAAAACTTGAATTTTGTACAACTATGTATATTATCACTTTAGAAGATAAAAAGAGTAAAAATAAAGTTTTAGGTATTAGAGATGTTGTAAATCTTGATTTTGAAATATTAAGTAAGTTCTATTTTACAAAAATAGTAGTTTTAGGGGAAGGAGTTTTATCATCTGTTTTTGGAGAAGATAGGGAGATTATTTTTAGTTCAAATAGTGATACTGAAAATGATGAAGAGATAAATAAATATTTTGACAAAATGATGGGACAAGCAATTTTGCTTGGAGCGTCTGATATACATATTCAAAAAACAAGTAGATATGCATCCCTTTGGTTTAGAATTGATGGTATCAAAGTTGATATGGGAACAATGCCTATTACTATTGCAAAAACTTTAAAAAGAAGACTTGTAACTATGGCTGACCAAGAAGATTCTGATTATGAGTCAATTAATGGGGTTATAAATTATGAATATGGTAAAAAAAATATCAAGTTTAGGCTTGGACTTATAAACTCAAAGTTAAATTTTTCATTAGTAATGAGGATGATTGGTGGAAGAGGAGTTGTTTCACATAATTTATCAGGACTTAATTATCCAGAAGAGACAATTAGAATTTTATCTAATTTAACAAAATATGCAAATGGGATGATATTAATTACAGGGCAAGTTGGAAGTGGTAAAACACATTTAATGTATGCCTTATTACAACAACTTGCAAAACAACAACAATATGTTATTACTATTGAAGATCCAGTTGAGTATGTGGATGAATCTTTCTTCCAAATTGATTTATCAGAGTTTGCAAGTGCAAGTGAAGAGTTTAAATATGGTTATCCTGAAGCAGTTGTTGATATTTTAAGACAAGATTCAAATATCATTCTAATTGGGGAAACAAGAGAGCCTCAAACAGCATCACAACTTGTTAATGCTTCTAACTTAGGTCAGTTAGTATTCTCAACTATGCATACAAACTCTGCTCCTGCAACAGTTTCAAGGATGACAAGTTCACTTGGAATTAATGAAGGGGATATTATTGATAACTTAAGAGGAATAGTATCTCAAAGATTAGTTAGAAAACTTTGTACATATTGTAAAGAACCAGATGGTGAAAGTGGATTTAAAAAAATTGGTTGTGATGAGTGTAATCACACAGGATTTAAAGATAGGGTACCAATTGCTGAGGTAGTTAGATTTAAATTAGGACATGGAGGAGATTTTGAAAATCCAGCTGAATATATGACGGTTGAAAAAGCAGCGATGGCTCAATATCATGCAGGATTTATAACAAAAGAGGATGCAACAGCTATTATTAGAGGGGAAGAAGTATGGTACGATTAGTAATAACTGATTTTGCTACTAAAGAAGATAGCGAATTTTTCTATATACGAGATGAATTTGACATTTCTCAAAATATGTTTACTTATCATTCTTTCAAAAAATATAGTGTTTATTTATCAAAATATACAAATGATGATATTTATTCTTTAAATTTACTATCGAGAAAATATCTAAAGAAAAATCAATTTTTGATTCATATTGCAGATGGTGAATATGTAATTTTATTTAATCATAAAACAGTCTATTCAGCAAAAATAAATCAAAATTTCATCACAGATGATATGATTAAATCAATTTTAATTACAAAACATATAGCAATGCTTTCAAGTGGTGGAAGTATTGATAGTATTTATTATGTAATTAACTCAAAATTTAAACATGCTATAGAAAATATTTTAAAACAAAATACAAAAAATGAAAAACAAGAAGTTGTTGCAAAATCTTTAGGAGAAATTGAAGAGTTAGTAAAACCTTTAAAATCTTTAGATACTTCAAAATCTCATTTTACAAAATTATTTTATATTACTTCCTTGACAACAGTTAGTTTATGGTTTGTTTTTATGGGATTAGAAACTTTTACAAATAAAATATTTTACACAGAACCTCTTGAAAATTTAACAAAAGAGATAGAAATCGAAAAGCAATTAGCAAAACGACAACAAATTATTTTAAATACAAATGAAAAAAAATATAAAGAATTAACAGATTGTATTTCAATAAATGAGGATTTTAGATGATAAGTATTCATCCAAAATTAGTTTCTAAAATAACTAAATTAGTTTTAATAGGATTAGCTATTTATACTATGTTGTTTATTTTATTTAAAGCTATTAGTTATTTTCAATCAGTAAAACAAAAAGAGAACTTAGTAAGAGATATTCAGATTCAAAAAGAACAGACCGATATCTTGAAAAATAGGGTTAATGAGGTTAAAAAAAAGATAGAAAATCTTGAAAAGGTATATATTCAAAAAGAAGAATTAGAGGTTAAGATAAAAGATATATTTCAAAGAATGTCTTTTATTGATTTTCAGTTAAATTATATCGATGCAAGAAAAATGTGTGTTGATAGATATATTATTGTTGCAAGAGCAGATTATCAAAGTGAAAAAGGTTTAAAAGCTGTAGAGGGTATTTTATCTTATTTGGGTGAAATTAAAAAAAGTGAAAATGATGAAAACCTATATTTTGTGAATTACATAGCAAAACCAAGGCAAATACAATGAAAAAAATTTTATTTTTTTATGTACTATTTTTTTCAATATCTATTTTTGCAGATAATTATGTAGATTCAATTACTTTAACAAAGATAAAAAAACTTGTTCAAAAAGAAGAAGAAATAGCTCTTGCATATAAAAAATATATTTTAGAAAAAGGGGTAAATCCTACAACTCTAAATGATTTAAAAACAGCAAATTATTTACCAAAAGGATTTGACATAATAAATCCTTTTGCTAAGCAAATTACTATTATTCTTGATAATAACTCAACAATTACTGATAAAAAAGATGATATACATAAAATTAGAGGTTTTGAATCAACAGATCCTAAATTAAAATCAAATTTATATGATTATTATTATTCAAATAAATATAGAATTTATACAAAAGCACCTTTAAGTATAAACAATAGTAACGTTGAAATAATTTTAAGTACAAAAGAAAAATTTATATATGAAAACAGCTCAAAAATCACAATAACTGCTCCAGATAATTCTTCAAAAACTCCTAAAGATAGTTATTATTTAGATGAAAATGGAGTTTTACATTGGTATGATGCTTCTGGAGATTATAAATACTCTTTTGATAAAGAGTTAGTTCTTGATGAAAGTGTTACTTTGTTTGATGATAATGGAATTGTAACTGAAGAGTATAAAGATTTAGTAAGAAATATAGAATTTGCAGGAATGACTATATTATACGAAAAAAATGAAGTTGCAGAAGAACATGTAAATATTGGTTCAGGTAGTGTTATAAAAGTAAATCAACAAACAAGAGATATAGGAAAAACAGTTATTCAGTTTACAAGAAGAGCAGGTGGGATGATTGTAAATGGAGATATATATACTTGGGGAAATAATGCTAATAAAATAACTGGAATTGATTTAGGATATTCAGGAAGCACAGATTCTTATCGTTACCCTGTTGTTACAGGTCTTGTTAGGGCAAAAGCAAAAATGTATGATGATGACTCAACAGATGAAAAAGATTTTACAAAATATTATGATCAAAATTATTTTTCTTCACCAAATAGACCTAAATTTGTAGATTTTTTTAGTGCAGTTTTCTATGGAACTTGTGGAGTTTCTACAAAAGGTGAGTTGTATTGTGGGGGAACAACTGGATTAAATTATTCTTTTGGAAATAATTTTACACATGTGGATACAAATAGAAAAGGTGAGATGCTTTATAGAAGTACTTTTTTTGATGGTAAAACAAATAAAGCAAAAAAAGTTTTTGCAAATAATCAAATTTGGCATATTTTAGGAGATGATAATTTCATATATTCTTGGGGATATGATGGAAGTGCTTTCTCGGGAAATGGTAATTTATCTTTTAATTCAGAAATATGTGAAACAATTTGTACAAGATATGATAGATGGGGAAGATGTACTTCCTCTTATCAAGAATGTTCAAATGAACCTAGAAATGTATCTAACATAAAGTTTTCTGATATAACATACCTTTTAACTATTGGACATAGAAAAATTGGAGGATTATCAACTACAGGAGATATTTATATTTGGGGAAGAGAATATTATAAGGATAATTCTTCAACTTCTTTTGAAACATACGATTGTAGTAATAATTGGCAAAGCACAAATTTTAATTTATGTACACCTATAAAAGTTGAAACTTCAAATTCTACTATGACTACAACTTTGAAATTTGAGTCAATTCAAGGTGGGTTAGATGCTTTTGTAGCAAAAAGTGAAGATGGAAAATATTTTAAAATATCTCATCCCAAAACAAAAAAAATTCAAGTTACTTCAATAGATGATGCTATAGAATCATATTCTGAGTATGTAGCAGAAAATGATGCTGAAATATTATCTGTAGATTTTTCAAGAAAAGTAAATGAACAAGGACTAAGTAAAAGATACATCCCAAGTTCAGGAATAGTTTGGGTAAATAGCAAAAATGAATTGAAAGGAGATTATCTTTCTTCTTCTCTTACTACTGAAGATATTACAATATTTAGAAATGCAATAAGACAGATAAAATGGAAAAAAATAAAAGTAATTGATGATGATAATGGAATGTGTGGAATAGATATAAATAATCAGATGTATTGTTGGGGAATTCAGTCATTTTACAGAAATGGTAATTCTTATAGTGATTTTATGGGAAATACATTTATGATACCAGTTTTTAATACAAATTTATATGATTTAGAAAAAGATTTCTTAATAGCAGAAGGTGGATATAATGGGTATCTTACAAATATGACATCAGATGAATGGGCAACAACGAATAGTGATGGAAAAACAGGTGCATTCTTTATGAAATATCCTACATATATTGGTGGATTTAACTATGAATTTATATTTAAATAGAATTTAAAAAAGGGAAGAGATGAAAAAAATAAGTTTGATTTTATTGGGAATTTTTACAACATTTAATCTTTATGCTCAAGAGCAAGTATCTCAAGAGATGAAAAATATGGATAAATTAGATGTTTTAGATAGACAATCCAAAGATTTTTTCAATGCAATAACTGGACTTGAAAAAGATTATTTAGAAGAACAAGTAAATGCTATAAAAAATAAAAAAATGGAGAATCCATCAAACCCAAATCAACCACAAGTGATTGTACCTCAAGAAGCAACGTTATCGCAAGAAGATTATGAAAAAAATGTTTTTACTCACCAAAATGAAATGGCAAGACTTACAACTGATTTTACAAGAACAAAAAAATTAAAAGATTTAAAAATCAAAAGTATGTACTCTTTTAATGGAAAAGATTATGCTGTTTTGGAATTAATAGATGAAACAACTACATCAAATAATAGTGGAGTTAAAACAGAATTAAGTGCAAATATAGAGGGAAGATATATTGAAGGTGATAATATTTTAGGGCATAAGATAATAGATATTAATACTAGAACAAAAAGTATAGAACTTTATAAAAAACTTGATGAAGAGTATGGATATACAATATATTTAAGTAATTATGGAATTTCTGTTAGTGATTTAAAAAAGATAGAAAAAGTAAATGAGAAAACAGAATCAAAAAAAGAAGAATCAAAAATAATACCTAGTTCTCAAAATAAAGTAAAAGATGTTTTTAATCAAGTATCTGAAAAAGAGGTAAAAGTAGAAAAAGTAAAAACAGATATTTCAAATTGTTTATACACAGTTAGAAAAGAAAAATTAAATGTAAGAAATAAACCTGATTTAGAAGGTAGAATTTTAAGAGTCTTAAAAATAAATGACCAATTTACAATAAATAAAAAAGAAAAAGATTGGGTTCAAATAGATACTATTTATAAAAAAATTTCTGGAGATGTAATGGTTGTTTCAAAAGAAAATAATTGGGTTCAAATAGTTGATGGAAATGTGACTTCTCCAAATAATGAGTGTAAATAGGATAAAAATTGGAAAATCAAAAAGATTATAAATCATCTATTTCGAATGATATAAATAAAATTATTAATGAAACAGAGATATTAATAAACAAATATAATAAATTTTTTAATATTGAAGAGATTTTTTCTAGTGAAAATGGTGGTAAAACTAGATTAAATAGACAAATATTCAATGAAAATCATGAAGAAATACAAGCTTCTATTTTGGAAATTGGATTATGTTTAGATGAAATTAAAGGTTATATCTCTGAAGAGATAAAGATGATATTATCAAAATATAATCTTTTTGACAAAATAGAACTTACCGATTTGATTTTTGATGATAGAAACTTTTTAGAGCTTTTATTTTTAGATTTAGAAACACATGGTATAAAAGGTGAAATAAGAGTAAGATGTTTAAATGATGTAAATGAACTATTAAGTCTAAAGAATAAAATTTTTAATTTAAAATATTTTGTAGATATGTTTAATACTTCAATTTTTGATAAATACCTAAATAGATTAGGAGTTGAAGATTTAATTAATAGCACAATTATCTTTGAAACTATTGACTCTTATGGTTTACAATTTGAAGAGTTATTAAAATTTTCTAAAGAGATAAAAACTTTAGAACCACAAAATGAAAAAGTTACTAATTTAAATAGCTTAACTTCACTTTTAGAATTACATAAACGAAGAGCTGATAATTATCATTATGCAAGTATTAGATATAAAATTTTTGTTGAATATAATTGTGATATTTTGTCTAAAACTATGTATATAAATAAGGCTTATCTAGAAAATATAATCTCTTCTTTGATGGAACAATCATATATGGATTTAGTAAAAAAAGAGTTGAAAAAAGGAAAAATACAAAAACAAGTTGATGTAAATGTATCTATAGTTAAAAACACTCTCCAAATAAGTGTGAAAAATAATGGATTTGAGTCAAGAAATATACAAAGTTTGTATAGTGCAGATATTGACAATAGATATATTCTAGAAGCAAAAAACTTAGCTACTGTTATAAATGCAAAATTTGATATTCAAACATTAGATAATGAAGGTATGTTATATACTTTAAGTGTAAAATTAAAAGCTTAAAACTAAAGGAAGTTATCCTTTAGTTATCTTTGAAGTTTCCAATAATCTCTTTTGCTTTTTGTAAAGCTTTGTCACTGCTATCTTTGTCAAAAGTTAAAGCAACAGCCATTCTTCTTCCTACATGGCTTTGTGGTTTTCCAAATACTCTAATAATAGAATCTTTTGTAAATGAAGAATCAAAAATATTAATTTGTGGATTAAAACTATCACCACTTGCTTTATAAGCAGCACTTGCACCTGCTCCATAAGTAATAAAATCAACTGGTAAACCTAAAACTGCTCTTACATGAAGTGCAAATTCGCTAGCACTTTGAGTAATCATAGTAACCATTCCTGTATCATGAGGTCTTGGGCTTACTTCAGAGAAATATACATCATCACCTTTTACAAAAAGTTCAACACCAAAAATCCCACGTCCTCCAAGTCCATCAGTGATTGATTTTGCAATATCTTGTGATTTTTTAACTGCAATTTCACTCATATTCATTGGTTGCCAAGAGAAGATATAATCTCCATCTTTTTGGATATGCCCAATTGGTTCACAAAATACTGTATCTTTACCATTTCTAACAGTTAACATAGTAATTTCATAATCAAAAGTGATAAACTCTTCAACGATTAATTCACTAGCATCACCTCTAGCTTCTTTTGCCATTTCCCAAGATTTTTCTAAATCAGCTTCACTTCTTGCAACACTTTGTCCATGACCTGAAGAACTCATTACAGGTTTAATAACACAAGGAAATCCGATAACACCAGCAGCTTCTTTTAAAGCTTCAAAAGTTGTAACAAACTTATATTTACTTGTTGGAAGTTTTAATTCAACAGCTGCAAACTCTCTAATATTTTTTCTATTCATTGTTTTATTAACAGCATCTGCATTTGGAATTACATGAAATCCTTCTTTTTCAGCCGTAAAAAGTGCTTTTATATTAATTGCTTCAACTTCAGGTAAGATATAAGTAGGTTTTTCTCTTCTAATAACATCTAAAATTTCATTTTCATTTTTCATATTTATTGTGTATGATTTATTTGCTACAAGTTGAGCTGGAGCGTTGTTATAACTATCAACTGCAATTGTTTCTATTCCTAATCTTTGAGCTTCAATAATAACTTCTTTTCCAAGTTCTCCACTTCCAAGAAGCATTATTTTAATAGAGTCTGATTTTAGAGGTGCGGGAAATTTCATATTTGTCCTTTTAATAATTTGATTGATAAAATCTTTTATCATAGTTTTGTAGATTATTTATTGTAATTATATCTTTTAATAAATTTAAATATTCATGGGCAATTCCAGAATAGTTTAACATCGTTTGTGAAAGTTTAAATCCATCTGGATTTTCATTTTTAATTCTTTGTTGAAATCTTGTTTCTTGAAAGGCTTTATAAGCAAGATTTCTATTTAGGTTTAACATATAAGCACTAACTGACTCTTGCAAACTTTTGAAAACTCTAATAAAATGTTTTGCCCCAAAATCTCTTTTTTTAGGGATTATTCCAAAAGCAGGGTCATAAGTCCAATGCCCAAAGATATTATTTGCATCACTTACAAATCTACTCTTCCCCCAACCACTTTCAAGTGCAGCTTGAGCAAGAGCTAAAGAAGGTGGAATAATATCTACCTTTTTTTCATATTCTTGTAGGGTATAAATATTTTTTATTTTATATTTTTGTTTAATGTCTAGAAGTTTGTGAAAAGTAGGGGAATCAAAATCTATATTTAGAATATTTGAAGTTAAAACATCTTTTACAAATAGACGTTCTTTTTTTATTAGTCTATTTTCATAAGAAACCATTTTATACATATATTCAAAAAAATACTCTTTTGCTTTGTTTGTATCTTCAATTTCATAATACTCTTTTGGGAAACCTTTTGCAGATATTTGAGTTTGAATTGAAGTTACGAAACAAAAACTTAAAAATAGTTTTTTTGAATTCTTTATTAAAAATTTAAATAAAAGCATATATTAAATAGTTGTAGTAAAAACTTTTTTAACAGCACCTTTAAAATAAATAGTACCATTTCTTAAAGAGAGAGTTAACTCTTCACCACTCTTTGGATAAACAAAAACACTATCTTTTACTAAGCCTAAATTATGTGCTCTTAAAAAGCATGCTGCCATTCCTGTTCCACAAGCAAGTGTTTCACTTTCAACACCTCTTTCATAAGTTCTTACTTTTATGATTCCATTTTCAATTTTTGCAAAATTTACATTTGCATTGTGCTCATATCTCATTTTAGAACTTAATTCATGATTGTAAAGGTCTAAATCTTCCACTATCGTTACAAGATGAGGAACGCCTGTATCAACTAAATACCAATTGAAACCATCTTGTTTAAACTCTTCTTTTATAATTTTTGGTACTGTTAGTTGGGTTTCTACTATATCTTTTTCAACAGATGATTTTATAATTCCAGCACCTGTTAGAAATTTCATTTCATTTGAATTTACCAAGTCATTGTTTAACGCATAGTGAGAAACAGCTCTTGTTGCATTTCCACACATTGCAGCATAACTTCCATCACTATTATAAAAAAGCCATTTAAAATCAGCTTCATTAGATGGAACTAAAACAACTAATCCATCTGCACCAATTCCTTCAGTTCTATTACATAGTTTTAGTGCATCACTTGAATAATCTTTTTCAATAAAAGAGTGGAAAATTACAAAATCATTTCCACTTGCACTATATTTTGTATATGTCATATAATCTCTCCGATGATTCTTTCTACTTCATTTTGTAAATGTTTTAAATCTTTTGAATTATCAATTACCATATCAGCAAGTTTTTTTTTCTCTTCAATATCCATTTGATTAGAGATTTTCAATTTTGCTTCCTCTTCATCTATATTGTCTCTTTTCATAAGTCTTTGTATTTGTAACTCTTTTGGGGTGTAAATAACTAAAGATTTAGAAATAGGGTAGTGCATTTTTTCAAAAAATAGAGGAATATCTACAAAATATGGTTTATTTTGTTCTTCAAATATTTTTGATTCTTTTATTATCTCTTCTTTGATTAAAGGATGAAGTAAGGCTTCTAGTTTTAGTTTATTTTCTTCATTTGAAAATATTATTTTACCAAGTTCTTTTCTTAGAACTTTTCCATTTTGTACATATTGCTCACCAAACATTGTGGCAATTTTATTTGAATTCTCATCAAGTAGTCGATGAGCTATTAAATCAGCATCAATTGTTAGAAAACCGTGTAGTTTGAAAAGGTTACAAACAGTGCTTTTGCCTGTTGAAATTCCGCCTGTTAAAGCGATTGCATTTTTAAATAAATCATTACTCATAGTTAATATTTTACTACAAGAATGATTTATTTATATTTAAGAGAAAAAGATTATCTTTTAGCAATACCTGTTAATGCTCTGTGTTCAGCAGCAGGAAATACAAAAGATGCATTGTGTATTTCAGCAGAATAGTAATCTAAACCATCTAATAAATCAGCTCTTTGAAGATTTAAATCAGCTGTTGGATGGTATCTTTTTGAAGCAATTACAGAAGTATTATGTCCAAATTTAAATGGCATAGCAATCCAGAATTTTGAACCAACAAGTGTTAAATCAGCAAATAATTGTTCTTTATTGCTTGAAAATGAACTTGAAGCAAATGCAATTAATCCATCATCATTTAAAATTCTTTCAATATTTGCAAGTAGTAGTTCATCAAGTTTTACATCTGTAAAAATTATTACATCAATGTTTTTTTCATTTTTAGATGTTAAAAGTGATAAATCACCAAATTCAATATTTGAAGTTTTATTATGTTTAGCAGCTTGTGCTTTCATATCTTCATTTGATGTCCCAATAATTAGAACATTTGAAGCCTCTTTGTGTGTACATAATGGTAAATGTACCATCATTTCATTAAATGCGTTATTATCTTTCATTATATATAGTCCTTAATATTTATAAACAATTTGCTATAATACCAAAAAATTTTTAAAGTAATCGCAAAGATTTAGAAACTAGAAGAAAAAGGTGAATAATGGCAACAGTTAGTTACAAAGATGCAGGAGTTGATATTGATGCAGGAAATCAGTTTGTAGAAAATATCAAACCTTATGTTAAAGCAACAACAATTCCAGGAGTTCTTGGAGGTATTGGTTCATTTGCAGGTGCTTTTGAATTACCAAGTGGTTATAAAAAGCCTGTAATTTTATCTGGAACAGATGGTGTTGGAACGAAATTAAAACTTGCAATTGATGCAAAAAAATTTGATACAGTAGGAATTGATTTAGTTGCTATGTGTTCAAATGATTTATTATGTAACTTTGGAGAGCCATTATTTTTCTTAGATTATTATGCAACAGCAAAACTTGATGTAAATGAAGCAACACAAGTTGTAAAAGGAATTGCTGAGGGTTGTATTAGAAGTGAGTGTGCATTAGTTGGTGGTGAAACTGCTGAAATGCCAGGAATGTATAAAGAGGGTGATTTCGATTTAGCTGGTTTTTGTGTTGGAATTGCTGAAAAAGATGAATTAAATAGAATTGATAAAATTGCAGTTGGAGATACTTTAATTGCATTACCAAGTTCTGGAGTTCACTCAAATGGTTTCTCACTGGTTAGAAAACTTTTATTAGAAAAGTTAGGAATGTCTTTAGAAGATGATTTCCAAGGTAAACCACTAAAAGATGTTCTATTAGAACCAACTAGAATTTATGTAAAAGAGTTCAAAGCTAATAAAGATAAAATCAATGCTTTAGCACATATCACTGGTGGTGGAATTACTGAAAACTTACCAAGAGTTTTACCAGATAATTTTAAAGCTGTTGTTGATAGAAGTAAAATCAAAGTTTTACCAATCTTTGAATTTATGGGTAAACATGTAGAACTTGAAGAAATGTATAGAACATTTAATATGGGTGTAGGAATGGTTTTAGTTGTAAATCCTTCAAATGTTGATGCAATTTTAGCAAATACTGATGGATATGTTATTGGACATATTGCAGAAGGTGCAAAAGGTGTAGAATTTATCTAATATTTTAGATAAATTCCATTTTTTACAAAGGCAAGTATTTTTTTACTTGCCTTTTTTTATTTTTTCGTAATATTTTAAAATCTCAACAACTTTTGAAGCATATCCCCATTCGTTATCGTACCAAAGTAGAAGTTTAATCATATTATTTTTTACTTCTAAATATCTATGGTCAATTATTGTTGTAAATCTCTCTTTTTTAAAGTCACTTGAAACTAAAGGTTCAAAGTTATTTAAAACAATAGGAAATTTCTGATTTTTTTCAAAATCTAAAAAAAGTTTTGTTATTTCTTCTTTTGTTGAAGTTTGTTTTGTAAATAAAGTCACATTTATAGCTCCAACTGTATCCGTTGGAACTCTAAGAGAGTTTGAGCTAATCAACTCTTTATTGAATTTTTCTAAAACATAAGAGCAAGCAGTTATAGTTGTTGTTTTATTTGGAATTATATTTTGAGTAGAAGACCTTCCAAATTCAAAGTTACAATCAACTTCTCTAGTTGGGCTTCCAACAAAACTTCCATCTAAAACTCTTTGATGATTTAAAAGAGGGTGAATAGTCACAATATCCCCACATAAAATCTCTCTTTTTTCATCAACTAATTTTAAAGCTGGAAGTAGAGCAGTTGCATTACAAGAGCTTGTAGAGATGATTTTATGGCTTGTTGGATTGAGTTCTTTCTCATTTGCTCCTAAAATCACATTTATATCTGCATCTTTATTTGGGTGAGTTAAAAAAACAGCATTTACAGGGAGTTGTTTTAACAGATTTATATCTTCTTTTTTTCCACTTGAATCAATAATAATATCAATATCTTTTAAATCAATTTTATTTAAAGAATCAACATTTGTAATTTTGATTTTTGATGTTGAGTTTTTTATAAAATTGTTTTCAATAATTTTAAATTTATCAGCAAGTTTTCCATAAGTTGAATCATAATTTATAGAATAAACTAAATTTTCAATATATGGATTTATGTCATTTATTATTGTTATTTCAAATTTCTTATGTTCAAGAAGTTGTTTTAAAACAGCTTTTCCAACTCTTCCTGCACCATTTAAAAGCACTTTTATACTCATAATCTAACCTATACTAATTTTATTGATGCAAGTATAGTTTAATTTTATTTATATACTTATTTCTTTGGCATTTCTATAAACAAAATATGACTATTTGAGATGGGTTTTATCATTAGTTTTTTTTCATCAACTATTTCCATCGCATCACCATTTGCTAAAATTTCATCATTTATTTTTGAACTTCCCTCAATTTGTACGAAATAAATTTGTCTATTCTCTTTTATTTCAAACTCTAAATCTTTATCTGATTCGCTAACATAAATATTTACATCTTGATAGATTTTTATATCAGCATTTCCATTTTGTGAAGAAACAATATTCAATAATCTGTTTTTTCTTTCATTCTCTTCAAATTTTTTTGAGCCATAAAGTCTTGGAAGTTCAGCTTTTGGAGGGAAAATCCAAATTTGTAAAAGTCTTAAATCTTTACTTTTATGAAGATTGTGTTCACTATGATAAATACCATCTCCAGCACTAAGATATTGAACTTCACCTCTTTTTAAAGTTTCACTATTTCCCATAGAATCTTTGTGAGTTATCTCTCCATTTACAACATAAGAGATTATTTCCATATTTGCATGTGGATGAGTATCAAATCCTGACATAGGATGCACTATATCATCATTTAAAACTCGCAAAACACCAAAGTTTATATTATTTGGATTTCTATATTCAGCAAAACTAAAATGAAAACGGCTCTCTAACCAACCAAGATTTGATGTTCCCATATTTTCTTTTAGTAATTTTTTTAACATAATTTATCCTTTGAATATATAACTTTCCATAGAAATAGCACGATTTAAAATTTCATTATTAAATCCGATTCCTACATAATCAAAACTTGCACCTAATGCTACAAAAAGTGGTAAAAAATGTTCATAACTTGGATGCATTTGATAAAAGTTTTCAATTTTCTCAAACTCTAAGATTTGTGAAATATCACCATTTTTGAGTATGGTTTTTATTTTTTCATTAAATTTTATTACTAAATTATCTGCTTCTTCAAATGGATTATAAGAGACATTTCGTAAATTGTGAGTGATAGAACCACTAGCAATTATTAAAGAATCATCTCTTATATTTCTTAGTTTTTCACCTATTTTTAAAAGTTCTTTTGCTGAATAATCAAAAGGAAGTGAAATTTGAATTACTGGAATATTAATTTCTTTAAACATCATATAAAGTGGAGTCCAAACTCCATGATCAAAACTTGTTCGATTTTTATCAATGCTTGGATTAAACTCTTTTAGAATTTCAAGTAAATGATTTGTAATGTTAATATCACTTTTTATTGGATATTTTATTTTATAAAGTTCTTCTTCAAAACTATAAAAATCATACATTAAATCTTTGGCTAAAGGATTAATGATTTTTAATCCTTTAGTATGCCAATGAGCAGATATAACAACTATATATTTTGGTTTCTTAAACTCTTTTGTAATATTTTTAAAATTAATTTTAGTTTTCGAGTCTACCAAAATTGTATTTGGTGCACCATGTGAAATAAATAGTGTTGGATTCATTTAAATTATTTTGCCAATTTACCTTGAACATCAATTACAAGTTTTACTTCATCAGAAACAGCAACTCCACCTGTTTCTAAAACTTTATTCCATGTAATTCCAAAATCACTTCTTTTGATTTTTCCACTTAAAGCAAAACCAGCTTTATCTCCCATAATCCCACCATTATCTAAATCTAACTTAATATTTTTTGTTACACCTTTCATAGTAAAATCACCATAAATTGCATCATTTTCAATTTTTGTTGATTTAAAAGTAATTTTTGGGAATTTTTCAGCATCAAAAATATCATCAGCTTTTAAGTGAGCATCTCTTTTTTCATTTGCTGTATTTATTGAAGAAACTGCTATTTCACCATTTAAAGATTTTAATGTATTTGTTTTTTCATCATATTCAAAATTTCCAGTAAATTCATTGAAGTTACCAGATACATTTGTAATCATCATGTGTTTAACTGTAAAACCTACATTTGTATGTGAATTATCAATATTATAATTTCCTGCAAATAATGCACTTGAAACAACAAGTGAAGCTAGTCCTAATTTAATTAATTTCATTTTTTTCCTTTTGTTTGTTAGTTTGCTTTGTAAATTTTGTCTAATAAATCATATAAAGTATTTAGCTCTTCATCACTTAAAACCTCTAAAGCTATTTTTAAATTTTTCGCATGATTTGGAAAAACTTGTTCTATTATTTGAGTTCCTTTTTCTGTAATTGATAAAATAGAAGCTCTATTATCATTTGGATCTTTTATAGAAGTAATCCAGTTATCTCTTAATAAATTTTTAATAACAACAGTAGTATTTCCAGGTGTTCCCATAGTAAGTTTTGTGATAGAACCTATATTTAAATTACCTTTGTGATATAAAACTTCTAATACTTTAAACTGATTAAATGTAAGGTCATGTTTTGATAAATAATTAACGGTTAAGTGATTTAATTTTAAATTTGTTCTTTCTAATTTAACAACAGTTTTCATAGCTTTATCTGTTCTTTTTCCATAAGATTTTAACGGTTTATTATTCATTTACATACTCCTTGTCGAAATTATATTACTAATTAGTAGTAATGTCAAGAGCTTTTATATTAATAGGGAATACTTAACCTTTTCATAATGATTTTTTAGATAAAATGTTTCGTTTTGCTATAAAAGAATGAAAATATAAGGATAATGAAATGCTATTAACACCAGGTCCAACTCCTGTACCAGAATTTGTTAGAAAAGCAATGTCAGATGTTACTATACATCATAGAACTGAAGAGTTTGAAACTATTTTTAAAAATACTAGAGAATTATTATTAGAATTATACGGAATGCCTGAAGTTGTAATGTTAGCTTCAAGTGGAACAGGTGCAATGGAGGCTTGTGTTACAAATTTAACACATAAAAAAGCACTTACAATTAATTCAGGAAAATTTGGTGAGAGATTCGGAAAAATTTGTTCAGCTTTTGGTATAGATTATACTGAAATCAAAAATGAATGGAATACTCCAGTATCTGTTGAAGCAGTAGTTGAAGCTATTAAGAATGATTCTTCAATTGATGCTATTTTTATTCAAATTTGTGAAAGTGCTGGTGGATTAAGACAACCAGTTGAGCAAATTGCTGCTGAGGTTAAAAAAATCAATAAAGATATCATGATTATTGCTGATGGAATTACAGCTGTTGGTGTTGAGAAAATTGATGCTACAAATTTGGATGCTGTGGTTACTGGAAGTCAAAAAGCTTTAATGTTACCTCCAGGTCTTGCGATGATTGGTTTTTCAAATGAAGCAGTTGCAAAAATTGAGTTAAAACCAAGAGGTTACTATTTTAATCTTGCAACAGAGATTAAAAAACAAAGAACAAATACAACAGCATGGACAGCAGCAACTACACTTATTATTGGATTAGGTGCAATTTTAGAAAAATTAAAAGCTGATGGATTTGAAAGTTTATATACAAAAACAGCATTAAGAGCAAATGCTACAAGAGAAGCGTTAAAAGCTATTGGTTTTGAAATTTATCCAAAAACTCCTGCAAACGCTATGACAACAGCTTATACTGAGCAATCAAGTGCAATTAGAAAAATATTAAAAAATAAATATAATGTTAATATTGCAGGTGGTCAAGACCATTTAGCTGGTAAAATTTTTAGAATTAATCACATGGGATTAGTTGAAGATTATGAAGCATCTTGGGCAGTTAATGCAGTTGAGTTAGCACTTGATGATTTAGGTATTAGAACTTTTGATGGAACAGCAAATAAAGTTTTTGCATCAAATATGTTTAAAGGAAATTAAGAATAATGATTTTTGAACACGAAATTCCAAAAGGTAGTCGATTATACTTTGGTTCAACAGCTAAGAAAAAAAGAGTATTAGAAAACAAAGTTTGTGATATTTTGGATAATTTAGGATTTGAAGAGATTCTAACACCAAATTTTTCATATTCTCAACATCAAGCTATTGAAAATGATAAGAAATTAATAAAATTTTCAGATGAGCAAAATGAACAAGTATCTTTAAGAGCCGATTCTACTTTGGATGTGGTAAGAATAATTACTAAAAGATTGGGAAGAACAACAACTCACAAAAAATGGTTTTATGTTCAACCTATCTTTACTTATCCTTCAAAAGAAGAGTATCAGATTGGATGTGAGTGGATAGATCATGATAATATTGCTGATATTATGAACTTAACAGCAACTATTTTAAAATCATTACAAATTGAACCAATTTTGCAAATATCAAATATTAATATTCCTAAGTTAGTATGTTCAGAGTTAAATATAGATTTGGAATTATTAAAAAATGGTGAAATAGCAGCACTATTTAAATTAAATTGTGACTGGTTAAATAAACTTCTTAAAGTTAAAGATATAAAAAGTTTAGAAAACGTTATAGAAGTAGTTCCAAATAATATAAAAAGCGAACTTGAAAAGTTACTTCAAAAAGCAAAAGAGGTGGATTATTCAAATATAATAATCGCACCACTTTATTATGGAATGTTAAGGTATTATGATGGCATTTATTATAGGGTTATAAGTGATAATTTAACTTTATGTAAGGGTGGAATGTATTCTAGTGAAGGTATTAGTTCATTAGGTTTTGCATTGTACAGTGATAATTTATTAAAAATTTTAGAGGATTAAGAATGAGGGCAGATGTAATAGTTGGTATCCAATGGGGAGATGAAGGAAAAGGTAAAATAGTTGATATGCTTGCTCAAAAGTATGATATGGTTTGTAGAAGTCAAGGTGGACACAATGCAGGTCATACAATTTGGGTTGATGGTGTTAAATATGCTTTACATTTAATTCCTTCAGGAGTTTTAAATCCAAAAGCTATAAATGTAATTGGAAATGGTGTAGTTTTATCACCTGAAAATATTATCAAAGAGATGAGTCAATTTGAAAATTTAGAAGGAAGATTATTTATTTCTGATAAAGCACATTTAAATCTACCATATCATGCTTTAATTGATCAAGCAAAAGAGAGATTAAAAGGTGATAAAGCTATTGGAACAACTGGAAAAGGAATTGGCCCTGCTTACTCTGATAAAATAAATAGAGTTGGACATAGAGTTGGAGAATTATTAGAACCTTTAAAATTAACAAAATCAATATTAGAATATTTTGAACAAAATAGAGCAATATTTGATGTATTACAAATATCAACTCCTGATGAAAGAGCATTATTAGAAGAATTGACAAATTATAGTGAAAAATTAAAGCCGTTTATTACAAATACTACAAATATGGTTTGGAAAGCATTAGATGAAGGTAAAAGAATTCTATTGGAAGGTGCTCAAGGAACTATGCTTGATATTGACCATGGAACATATCCTTATGTAACTTCATCTTCAACTGTAAGTGCGGGTTCTTGTACAGGTTTAGGGTTAAGTCCTAAAGATGTAGGAATTGTAACTGGTATTACAAAAGCATATTGTACAAGAGTTGGAAATGGTCCATTCCCATCAGAAGATTTTGGTGATGAGGGTGAAACAATGGCTCAAGTTGGTAAAGAATTTGGAACAACTACAGGAAGAAAAAGAAGATGTGGTTGGTTTGATGCTGTTGCTGTTAAACATGCTGGAAGATTAAATGGATGTGATCAATTAGCACTTATGAAACTTGATGTTTTAGATGGATTTAAAACTATAAAAATTTGTGTTGCTTATGAATTAAATGGAGAAAGAATAGATTATGTTCCTTCTAGTTTAGATGATGTTAAAGCAATTTATGAAGAGATTGATGGATGGGATAGTGTTGTAGGAATTAGAGACTATGATAAATTACCAATTAATGCAAAAAAATATATAGAAAAAATAGAAGAAGTAACTTCTGTTAGAGTTGGAATCGTTTCAACATCTCCTGAACGAGATGACACTATTATAAGGGGGTAAGAGGATGAGATTAAAATTACATCATACGCCATATGTCTCTAGAAGAATTACAAGAGATTTAGCTAGCTGTGACTTTGTTGAAGTTAGAAAAGATAAAAGTAGTATAGAAGCAGAAGTTGAAAAAATACTTGATGCTGATATAGAAAAAGAGTTTGCTTTAGATGAAAAAGTACAAGAAATTTTAGATGCCCAAGAAGAAGAGATAGAGTACTTAAATGCAGATAGAAGACAACTTTTTTGGATGACTAAAAAAAGATTAGCAAATGATTTTGGAGTTATTCTAAATAATGAAGATAGATTTTCAGATATTGCTCACAAAATATTAGATTATTTATGGGAAGAAGATTTTATACATTATACTTGTTCTGATAATCAAATTAAAAATGTAATATTTGCTTCTTTAGATGATTTTATAAAAGGTTTTGAAAAAGCAGATAGCGAAGTAATGTCTAAATTAAAAAATTATAAAAGAAAATTGATACCTGGTACTGAAGACTATGATTTGGTTTATCACAGATTATATGAAGAAGAATTAATAAAAAGAGGATTGATATAAATGCAAAAAGTATGGATATATTTAGAAAATGGGACTTTTTTAGAAGCGAAATCTTTTGGTGCAACAGGTACATCTGTTGGAGAAATAGTTTTTAATACATCATTAACTGGTTATCAAGAAATTATCTCAGATCCTTCTTATGCTGGTCAATTCGTAACTTTTACTATGCCAGAAATTGGAAATGTTGGAGTAAATGATGACGATATGGAAAGTAGAAAGTGTCATTGTAAAGGTGTATTAGTTAGAAATTATCACCATGAATATTCAAATTATAGAGCTCAAAATGATTTGGATTCATTACTAAAAGAGCATGGTGTTTTAGGAATATGTGAAATTGATACAAGATATTTAACTAAAATGATAAGAGATGAGGGAGCTATGATGATGATAGCTTCAACTGAAATCTCTTGCAAAGATGAATTAGCAAAACAATTAGCTGCAAGTCCTAGAATTGAAGATATTAATTATATTGAAATCGTATCTACAAAAGAGTCTTATGTTCACAAATCAGGTGCTTGGAATCATGAAATAAAAGCATATAACAAAGCAGTAATGAGTGATAAAAAAGTTGCTGTAATTGATTTTGGTGTAAAAAGAAATATTTTAAATGAACTTGTGAATGTTGGTTTAGAAGTTGAAGTTGTACCTTCTTCTTTTAAAGGTGAAGATTTAATTGCTAGATTTGAAGCTAAAGAAATAGGTGGAGTATTCTTATCAAATGGACCAGGAGACCCATTAACTTTAGTAAATGAAAAAAAAGAAGTTCAAAAATTAATAGAAGCGAACATTCCAATATTTGCAATTTGTTTAGGACATCAAATGCTTTCTATTGCACATGGATATGACACATATAAATTAAAATTTGGACAACATGGTGGTAACCATCCAGTTGCTAATAATGGAGTTGTTGAGATAACAGCACAAAACCATAACTATAATGTTCCTGATAATATTACTGAAATTGCAGATGTCACACATATAAATCTATTTGATAATACAATTGAAGGTGTAAAGTATAAAAATAAAGAGATTTTTTCAGTACAACATCACCCAGAAGCTAGTCCAGGACCACATGAATCAAAATATATCTTCAAACAATTTGCAGATATAGTGAAGTAGATAATTACTTTATTGATTATTTATACATGATTAGTTCACATTTTTATTGTATTATATATCAATTTAAAATAAAGGATTAATTATGAGAAATAGTATAAAATTGCTTGTTTTATTTTTTATTGTTTTTTCAAGTAATTCATTTGGAGACAATAAAAAAAATAAAGATTTGCCACCCGGCTTACAAAAAAAAGTTGAAAGGGGTGGGGAGTTACCTCATGGATGGAAAAAGAAATTAAGAAAAGGTTATACCTTAGATAATAATGTTTTTTCTCATGGGGTTATTTTAAAAGGAAGATATCCATCAGTACCTGGAACTTCTGTATATAGAATAGATGATAAAATAATAAGATTATCAATTGCAACAAGAGAAATAATTGATATTTTAAAATAGAAATTAAAAATTAACAGTAAGTTACTTACTGTTAATTTTAATTAAGAGAAGTAGAAATAAATTTGATAAAGAAGTGATGCAAATATTCCTCCAGCAACACCCGCAATAAGATCATCCCCCATTACACCCCATCCACCAGATACTTTTTCATCAATTTTCCCAATGATAGAAGGTTTCCAAATATCAAAAATTCTAAATCCTATAAATGCTAAAATAGCCATAATTATGAAGTTTGATTCATTTATTCCACAAATAGATAAAGCTATCCACATACCAGCTAATTCATCAATTACAATCTCTTTTCCATCATGAATACCTGTTTCTTTTTCATAAATATCTATTTGTTTAACTGCAATGACTGTAATTAAAATAGCTAACATAAATAAAGTTGAAACATGTAGAAATTGAAGTAAAAAAACACCTAAGATTAATGAAACAAAAGAACCAACAGTTCCAGGTGCTTTGGGACTTAAACCACTAAATCCAACTGTTAAAAAAAACTTTCTAAAATTCATAACATTACCTACTTTTTCTTTTCAATATCTAGTTTTTTTCTTTTTTCCCAAAGAGATTTTCTTGAAATTCCTAGTTTTTTTGATAATTCTGTATCAGGATATTTATTTTGATAAGAGATAACCATCATTTTCACGTAATCATTTATAGTCATGATATTTGCATTACCAAGCAGTATTTTTTCATCATTAAACTCTATTTTTCTAAAAGGAAATTCATCTTCTACTTCTAAACTAGAAATAACACAATTTTTATCTTCAATAATTTTATGTAATTGTTCTTTCATATTTTTTTTCAAAGAGTGATAATTTGTTAGATAAATGATAACCTTACGCGATATAGAATTTAACTCTTTTAACCAATTAGAAGAAGTTAAAGAGATAAAACAAATTGGTAAATCTATTCTTTTAGATAGTTCAAAAACCAATTTATCTGCACATTTTTGAGAATTAGTTTCTATCAATGTTGGAAAAGATGATGGTAATAAAATATCACTTGTATCTATATCTTCCATAGTAAAATTAAAATACTCTCTTAGTGTTTGAAGTTCTCTTCGCATACTTCTACACTCTTTATAATGATAAATTTTTCTTACAAGCTCGTCCATTATAAAAGGCTTCATAATATAATCTTTTGCACCATCTTTTATAGGGTTAGTAACTGTTTCATCCGAGATATAAGATACAAGAAGTAAAATAATAGAAGTATCGCAATATTTTTTTATAATACTTTTACATAAACTAGATGGCAAAGAAGTAGAAAGTAGCACGGTATCATAATCTTTTGTTAGATTGTCAATGTTAGGTGATTCTATATAATCACAGCTATGCCCATCATCAAGTAATCTTGAAACTACTTTTTGAGCTAAATAGATTTCATTTTCGATAATTAATATATTCATTTTTGTTTCCAATTATAATATTTCAATGTTGCTATACTTTGAACAGCTAAACCTTCCGCACGACCTATAAATCCCATCTTTTCAGCAGTAGTAGCTTTTATATTTATAAACTGTTTTTCAATATTCAATAACGCAGATAAAGAATTTTTTATTTCATGTTTAAAAGGATTTATTTTTGGTTTCTGAGCAATAATTGTTGTATCAATATTTACAATTTCATATCCAACATTATAAATAAATCTAACAATATGTTCTAACAACAATTTTGAATCAATTCCTTTATACTTTAAATCAGTATCAGGGAAAAATTCACCAATATCTCCAGCTCCACAAGCTCCCAATAGTGCATCAATAATAGAGTGTATTAAAACATCACCATCACTATGTGCTTTAAATCCATAATCATAAGGAAGTTTAACTCCACCTAAAAACATCTCTTTATTATCTTCAAAAGCATGTATATCAAAGCCTATTCCTGTGAAGAAATTATTTGAAGGTTCTTTTAAGCAAGGAAGTTCTTCTAACTCATTTCCAAGAGTAAGTTTTTTACTTTCATTACTTCCTTGAATATATTTGATTGTTCCATTTATTGCTTTTATAGCTGAACTTTCATCTGTAAATTCAGTATTAGTATTTAAGGCTTTTTTTAAAGTTGAAGTTAGGGAAAGTTGAGGAGTCTGGATTAGTTTAACTTCATCGCGATTAATAGTATTTGTTTCATAAATTACTGTATCAGTAACATTTAAAATAGGAACAATGCAATCAGCACAATTTTTTTGGTCTAAAAGATTTTTAATTACATTTTGGGGAATACAAGCACGTGCTACATCACTTATCATTACATATTTTGTTGTTACAAATTCTAATGAGTTTAAAATAGATTTTTGTCTAGTCTCCCCACCTTTTACAAAAGTAAAATCATCAGTGAAGTTTTTCATATAGTTTAATTCATCTTCGTGAGAAGCTACAATAATTTTTGCAAAATTTGAAAAAGAAGCCAATCTTTGTGTAACATTTAGCCATAAAGGAATATTATCTATTCTTATCCATTGTTTTTTTGTTTTATGTTCAAAACGTGTGGAATTACCAGCGCAAAGAACTATAAGTGTAACATCTAACAACAAAACCCCTTTGTGTAAAAAAGTTACAAATTATACAATAATTTTACTTATCTTTGCTTAAGTATTCTCTTCTATTACAGCTTTTATAACATCAATAGAATTTAAAAAATTTTCGACATCAAAATTATAAAGTGCCACTTTTTCTAAGGCTTTTTCAATATTTTTATCACTAAGTGGATATCTAACATCACACAATATTTTAATTATTTGGAGAATTTGTGCTTTTTGTTGAAACTCTTTTGGACAATTTTCTATATCTTCAGCAAAAGCAATAGGAAATATTATATTATGGCTCAATTGCCAATTCTTGAAGATATTAGCTGTAATTCTAGCACAGGTAAAACCAGTAAATGTTTCTTCACAATAACTAGTATCTTTTGTTTCTTCTAATTCTTTTAAGAATTCTTCAGTTTTTTTCTCGTTTTGTATGGCTTGAGAAATTACAAATTTACCAATTTCTTGTAGAAAAGCAGGAAGTAATAGTTCATTTTTTAAATCAAAATTTATTGTTGAAATCCAAGTATTTACTATATTTGTGGCTAAAGAACAACTAAATAAAAAGTCATCATTAGTAACAGCATACGCAAGAAGATTTGATTTTATTGATTCATTAATTGAAGAACCAATAGCAATAGAAATAGCAAATTTTATTCCTAAAAGATTTATCGCACGACTAAGTGTTTCTACCTTACTTCTAAATCCAAACATACTAGAATTTGCTACTTTTAATATATTTGCAACAATTAAAGGATCTTTTTTTAAAATTTCTAAAAGTTCTTCTACATTTGTACTATCTTTTTTTCTAAAATTATCAAGTTCTATTATATTATTTGGTAAAGGAGGCAAATTATTAATTTGATTAATTATATGTTTTTTCATTTCAATCCTAAAATATTAATAATTTAGTTCTATTTCATCATCATCAAGATAAAAATTTAATTTTTTTTGATTAAATATTTCAATAATTGTTGAAATTTGAAGTTTAATTATTTCAGAATAATGATAAAAAATTGTATAAAAATTATTTTCATTAGATTTTGGAATTAAAAATTCTATATTAAAATTGGAATTTATATTAATAATTTCTTTTTTTAAATCATTTTCTAAAATTATTGTTTCATTATTCTGAGTTAATAAAACTTTACATAAATTATAAAAAATTTTCTCTTCAATAAAATTAGTTGAAATTTTTTCTATTTCTTTAAAATCTCTATTTTCATTGAAACTTTTATCTTTCAATAAATCAAAAAAATGTGATATATCTTTTTCTTTTTTTATTAAGAATTCTTTTATTAATTTACTTTCATTTGTTATTTCCAAATTTTTAACTATAAGTTCTTTATTTTTAGAGTAAATTTTATCATTACTATAATTCCCACTTAAAAAAAGGAAAATTACATAAAAGTTTTTTGATTTATTAGTATAAGAAATATTTGATGAATATAATAGAGATAAATTAAGATAAATTCTTGAATATATAGATACAAGATGCGAATTAAAACTATTTTGAAGAGTATATGACGCAATTTTTGAAAATAGTTCGTCTAAATTATCATCAAGGGGTTTATTTAAAAATTTTTTTATAAAAAGATTAAAAATTGCTAATTTAAAAAATTCTAAATAATCATTTTTTATTATATTTGAATCAACTAAAATTTGTGCAATATGAATAAAAGTGTAAGATTTTATTTCCGAAACAAAAAACAGTATTCTATAAATAGTCTCTAGATTTTTGTTATCAAAATTTTTATTAGATAGAATGAAATCATTTATTACTTCTTGATATGTGTATATTTTATTAGAAGAAGAAAAATTGTAATTGTATAAAAAAGATTTAATTAAAATTTTTTCAAATTGCTCAATACTATTAGGAATCTTCTCATTTTCATCTATAGAAAATTTCTTATAGTAAGTTTTTACTATTTTTTGAAAATATTCATTATTAAAATAAAAATCTATTTTTTTGTTCTTCAATTCTTTTATCATTTTCAAAAGAAGAATAGAAGCATAATTTCTAAATTTAAAAAACTCTAAATCTTTATCTATATCTTTTTCATATCCAAAATTATTATTACTTGATAAAGTAAAACCATCTTCTTGTTTTTCAAGAGATAATAAATAATTTTTGAAATAATCATCTAAATCATTGTTTTTTAAAGTGATGTTTTCCAAATGTGAAAAATAATAAAGATATTTTCCTTGTAAGTTATTTATTTTACAAAGTTCATAATCATCAAGCTGTATAGTGAATTTTATTATATTTATAGTTTCTGTCATTAGTTCAATAATTTCAAAAATATCAGATTTTTTTATCATATTTATTGAATAACTAGCGATTAATTGAATTAATGTTTTTAATAAAATAATGTATGAAGTAAATGTTACAAAAAAAAGCTTTTTATTTGTGAAAAACAAATCTTTTAAATAGCTTTCATAAAACCTAAAAATTTCACTTATAGGTTGTAAATCATCTGCATTTGATATGTTCAAAATATTTTTATTTGTTCCAATAGAAGTTATAAAAATTATCAAATTTATTTCATTTGTAAAATCAATATTATCATTGTCATTTATTAGATTATGGAGTTTTTTATTTAAAAAATCATTTATTTGTTCTTTAAAAAATATATTATTTAAAAAAAGTGATTCTATATCTTTTGGTATCTCTTTTTTTTCCATAAAAAGATTGAGAGTATAATTTATAATATATAAAAAACTTTTTTCTGTGGAACTGATAAGTTTATTTTCATTTTCTAAAATAGAGTATTTTTCAGTTAAAAAATTTATTTCTTGTATGTTTGATTGATATTGTAATTCCTCATTTGTAAATAATGAAAAATTAGAGGTATGATTATTATTTTCATTTTGAATCATTGTACACTCCATATCTATTTGTTGAATATTATATAGAAAAGAAACTTATATCAATAATAATTTCAAAATATCTAAACTACTTAAGATTATATAAATATATTTGGCTATAATCACTTTACAATTTAAAAAATATTATAGGATTTTAAAATGAGAAATTGGTTAGACAATCATAAAAATGACAAAGTTAGAACTCAAATGTATTATGCAAAACAAGGAATTATTACTCCTGATATGGAGTATGTAGCAAAAGTTGAAAAACTTGAACCTGAACTTGTAAGAAGTGAAATTGCAAGGGGAAGATTAATAATTCCAGCAAATGTAAATCATAAACATTTAGTTCCAATGTCAATTGGAATTGCATCTTCTTGTAAGATAAATGCAAATATTGGTTCTTCAGCTCTTGCTTCAAATGTTGAAGGTGAAATAGAAAAAGTAAATGTATGTTTAAAATATGGTGCTGATACTATCATGGATTTAAGTACAGGTGGTGACTTAGATATGATTAGAACAGCTGTAATTGAGCACTCAACAGTTCCAATTGGGACAGTTCCAATTTATCAAATTTTACACGATGTAAAAGATAAAATTGAAGATTTATCAATTGATGTTATGCTAAAAGTTATTGAAAAACAAGCTCAACAAGGTGTTTCTTACTTTACAATTCATGCAGGATTCTTGCTTGAGTTTATGCCTCATGTTGCTAAAAGAAAAATGGGTATCGTTTCAAGAGGTGGTTCTTTAATGGCTGCTTGGATGATGCATTATCACAGAGAAAACCCATTTTATGAAGCATTTGATGAAATTTTAGATATTTGTGCAAAATATGATGTTTCTTTATCTTTAGGAGATTCATTAAGACCTGGATGTTTAGCTGATGCATCTGATGAAGCACAATTAAGAGAATTAAAAGTTCTTGGAGAATTAACTCTAAGAGCTTGGGAGAAAAATGTTCAAGTTATGATTGAAGGTCCAGGTCACGTTCCTTTAAATCAAATTGAAAGAAATATGAAACTTGAAAAAGAGTATTGTCATGAAGCACCGTTCTATATTTTAGGACCATTAACTACTGATATAGCTGCAGGTTATGATCATATTTCATCTGCAATTGGTGCAGCTGTTGGTGGATGGCATGGTGCATCTATGTTATGTTATGTAACTCCAAAAGAGCACTTAGGTTTACCAAATGCAGAAGATGTTAGAAATGGAATTATTGCATATAAAATTGCTGCTCATAGTGCTGATATTGCAAGAGGTAGAAAAGGTGCAAGAGATATTGATGATGAAATGAGTGATGCTAGATATGCATTTAACTGGAATAAACAATTTGAACTTTGTTTAGACCCAGATAGAGCTAGAGAATACCACGATGAAACTCTACCTCAAGATGTATTTAAAGAAGCAGAATTCTGCTCAATGTGTGGACCAAAATTTTGTTCATATAAAATTACACAAAAAATCGTAAAAGAACATGGTCAAGCGATGGTAGATATAGCTGGTTAATTAAGATAAAAATTATCCTATTTAAAATATAATACAGTGATTAAAAAAATATAAAGGAATTTTTATATGTCAAATGTAGAAAATATTAAAAAAGAGTTAGAAAATATTAAATATCCAGGTTTTGCAAAATCTATTGTTGATTTTGGCTTTGTTAAAGATATTCAAGTGAATGGAACAAATTGTTCTATTCTTCTTGATATAACTTCAACAGCTCCAGAAGTTGAAGCACAATTGAGAAAAGAAATTACATCATGTATGAATAATCTTGGATTAAACGTAACTTTGAATTTTAATAAACCTCAGGAAATTAAACAAGCAAGTAATAGTGTAAGTGGTAAAAATATTGCTCCACAAATCAAAAAAATTGTGATGGTTAGTTCTGGAAAAGGTGGAGTTGGAAAATCGACTACAACTGTTAATTTAGCAGTTGCTTCTGCAATGCAAGGTAAAAAAGTTGGTATTTTAGACGCTGATATTTATGGACCAAACATTCCTAGAATGATGGGTTTAAATGGAAAAGAAGTTGAAGTAGTTGGAGATAAAGCAAAACCATTAAATGCTTATGGTGTTGATGTTATGTCTATGGGAATGCTTATGGAAGAAGGTCAAGCTCTTATTTGGAGAGGTGCTATGATTATGAAAGCAATTCAACAACTTTTAAGAGATATTTTATGGGAAGAGTTAGATATTTTATTTATTGATATGCCTCCAGGAACTGGTGATGCTCAATTAACTTTAGCTCAAAGTGTACCTGTAAGTGCTGGTATCAATGTTACAACTCCTCAGCATGTTGCTTTAGATGATTCAAGAAGATCTTTAGATATGTTTAAAAAACTTCATATTCCAGTTGCTGGAATTGTTGAAAATATGAGTGGATTTATTTGTCCTTCATGTAATACTGAATCTGATATTTTTGGAATGGGTACTTGTGAAGCATTAGCAACTCAATACAATACTCAAGTATTAGGAAATCTTCCTATTGAACCTGCTATTAGAGAAGGTGGAGATAGTGGAAAACCTATCGTTTATTTCAATCCTGAATCTGTATCTGCGAAAAGATATATGATAGCAGCTGATAAATTAATTCAATTTTTAGCAAATGTTGATGACAATATTGATAATTCAGCAATTCAACCAATTATGCCAGCAGGTGTAAGTGCTTGTTCAACAGAAGGACAAAAAATAAAAGCAGAGCATGAAAAAGCTCAAAAAAGTTCTGGAAGTTGTGGAACAGGATGTGGTTGCCACTAAGAAACAGATAAAAAGAGATTAAAAACTCTTTTTATCCACATTTATAATATTCTTGATAAAGCTCTTCGATTTTCTCTTTTACAAGTTTTTCGTGCCAATTGTGTCTTTTTGCAAATATTTTTATTTCAAATTCTCTTTGTTCACTAGAACAGAAAAAATACAGTTTTTTAATAAAAGGTTTTGGAACAGAGATTACAATTTTCTGAAAAAAACTCTCTTTGCATTCATTAGAACAAAAAACTTTTGATATAGGTATCTTTTTAGAGCAGTATTGACAATTCGTCATAGTAACTCCTTTTTTTAAAATTTACATTATAACAATGCTTGATTAAATGCAACTTAGTTGCAATGTATTTATGTATATTCAAGAATCTTTTCTGCTATTTTTCTCTGCTATTCCTGAAATACCAAATCTTCTTGCTAATTCTTGTTTAATCCTATCAGGATTTATGTTTTTAGAAGCAAGAGCAACTAACATGTGGTATGTAACATCAGCAGCTTCATAAATTATTTCTTCTTCATTATTGTCTTTAATTGCAAAAGTAAATTCTCCAGATTCTTCTACTATTTTTTTTAGCATAGAATTTTCTTTTCCTTGAAGAAGTTTTGCTGTATATGATTTCGTTGGGTCATCATTTTTTTTCTTTTGTATAGTGTGATATAAAGTATCAATAACTCCATAAGCTGCACTAGTATTAACTTCTATTTCACTTATAGTTTCATTAGTTGTTAGATTTGTAAAAAAACAAGACTTTCTTCCTGTATGACATGCAACACCCTTTTGATTTACTTTTAAAAGAATTGTGTCATTATCACAATCTAGTAGAATTTCTACAATTTCTTGAAGATGATTTGAACTTTCACCTTTTTTCCAAATTCTTTGTTTACTTCTACTGAAGTAGTGTGCATAATTTGTATTTATACTTAACTCTAAAGCTTCTTTATTCATATATGCAAGCATTAGAACTTCATTGGTTGTTGCATCTTGTGTAATTACTGGGATTAAATCATTCATCTTTACCCAGTCAATTTTATTTAATTGTTCCATTAATTACCTTTAAAACTTTGTTTTAATATCAATTCTAAATCCTTCTATAGTCATTAGTTCAGGATTTAAGTCAATATCTATACCAAAATCATAATTATTTTTTTCATCTTCTTTTTTTTCTTTATATTTATTGATGTTTTCGTATTTTAAGCTTTGTTCATATTTCGTTTCGGGTTTTATTCTTAAAATCGATTCAATTTCACTTCCATTTAAATAGGAAATTAAGAAAAAATAGAAAATAAAAAAAGATTTTTTCATAGATTTTCATTTTCAAGAAGTAGAAAATTCTACTTCTTTTTTATTGATTTATTGCTGCATCTCTTGATTTGTCTTTTGTGTCAACCCAAATATTTGGAGTTGAACCACCAGGAGTTAAGAAAATTTTAGCATCTTTGTTTTCTCTAAGTGCTTCATTAAATTTACCTTGAACTTCAATTTGTTGCATATGTAATAAATTAGGAGTTAAAGATTGAGCAATTTCTTTATTTGCTGCTGCTTGAGCTTTTGCTTCAATAGTTACAGCATCTGCTCTACCTTGTGCTTCAATTCTTCTAGCTTCAGCTTCTCCATTTGCAAGGGCTGCTCTTTTTTCAGCTTCTTGTTTTGCTCTTAAAACTTCGTATCTAACTCTTTCAGATTCTTGATTTGCAATTTGAACTCTTTCAATTTGCTCTTTAATTTTTGCTGGAAGAACAATTTCTCTTAATTGAACTGATTCAATTGAAACTGGTTTCCCATCAAGTGATTCAATTTGTGATCTAATTCCATTTTCAATCATAGTAGCAATTTCATTTCTTTTTGTTGGTAACTCTTCTGCATTAAATCCACCAACAACGTTTCTCACAATATTTCTTACCACAGGATTTACAATTTTATCTTCCCAAGCTGATCCCCAAGTTGCAATAGTTGCAGGAGCACCAGATGCTGTTAATCTATATTGAACAGTAAGTTCAATAGAAACAGGTAATCCTCTTGCATCTAAAATATTAATTGCAGGATTACTTTTAATACTTTGGTCAAATCCAGTACTAGTTTCAATAGTAGCAAAATTCATAAGTCTAACTTTTGTATCAACTACTGTAACTTTTTGATATCCAGGAAGAATAAAGTGAAAACCTGGATTTAATGGTTGTTCATCATATTTTCCTAATGTTTGTTTGATTCCTACATTACCAGACTCAATTGTCATAAATGGTTTGAATAAAAATAAAGCTCCAATTATAATAATAACTAAATATAACATTCCTGCTTTTTTACCAAAATTTTTGAAAATTTCTGGTGTTTCAAAAGGTGGTTGGAAATTTCCACCATTTCCACCTCCTCCATTGTTTTGCTGTTGACGGTTTTTAAAATAGTCGTTGTCTATCGGCATTTTTTTCCTTATTTAAAAATATAAAATTATTCAATAATAGTTAAGTTTAGTTAACGTAAGTTAAATACTTAATATATTTCTCATTTTTCCCTGCAACTACATCAAAGTATGCTGATTGGATTTTTTCAGTAATTGGTCCTCTTGAACCACATCCTATAGTTCTTGCATCAACATCTCTAATTGGTGTAATTTCAGCAGCAGTTCCTGTGAAAAATGCTTCATCAGCTATATAAACTTCTTCTCTTGAAATTCTTCTTCTAACAACTTCAATTCCCATGTCATTAGCTAACTCAATAACTGTTGCTTGAGTAATTGATTCAAGTGAATTATCATTTGGAGGAGTAATTAATTTCCCATCTCTAACGATGAAGAAACAAGCTCCAGAAGCTTCTGCAATATAACCTTGGTCATCTCTTAATAATGCTTCATCATATCCTGCTTCAACTGCTTCAAATTTGGCCATTTGAGAGTTTAAGTAATTTGCAACAGCTTTTGCTTTTCCCATTCCTGAAGTATTAGGAGTTCTTGTAAATGAAGAGATTTTAACTCTAACACCTTTTTTAAGACCTTCTTCACCTAAATAAGCTCCCCATTCCCATGCAGAAACAGAAACTTTTACAGGTGCTTCTTTATGATAAAGTCCCATAACTCCATAACCTAGATAAACTAAAGGTCTAATGTATGCACCTTCAAATAATTCATTTTTTTGTAATAATTCAATTTGTGCTTTATTTAATTCTTCTAAAGAAAAAGGAACATTCATTAGTGTCATTTTTGAAGAGTTTATTAATCTTTGTGTGTGTTCATTTAATTTAAAAATTGCACATCTCCCATCAACTGTTTTATAAGCTTTAGTACCTTCAATAGCACCATTTCCATAATGTAAAGTATGACTTAAAACATGTACTTTTGCATCATGCCAATTTACAAATTCTCCATCCATCCATATATATTTTGCTTCAGTCATTTTATAAATTCCTAATGATTAGATTTTTTTAGCATTTATTTTATCTAAGATAATTAAAAATAACTCTTAAATGAATTAAAATTAGAAATTTAAGAGTTTTTTATGTATATTAATCTATAAATAAAATTTAAAAGGTAGTTACAAAAATGTTTAAAAATATTTTATTATTATTTATGGTTTTAATTTTTATTGTAGGTTGTAGTGTTAATCAAGTTAACGTTAATAATTTATCCAAAGAAGATAAAAAAGTAGAAAGAGAAGCTATTTCTAAAGAGTTTTTAGATGAGATTTCATATATGTTATTTTTATTAAAAAACAATGATTTACCTACTTTAAATTCAAAATATATAAATCCCAAAATTGGTGTTTATGAAGTTTTTAAAAGTGATATTAGTAATAAAATAGTTTTTAGAAGAAGTATTCAAATAACTGAAATAAATGATATTATAGAAGATTTTAATATAAAACAAGAAACAGTTGATTTTAATTGCAGTCCAAATGATGATGCTTATTATGGCTGGAATAAAGAAGGAACATTTTTATCAGTAAATATAAAACCTTATCTATCACAAATAATAGAACAAGAACATAAAATTTTGCCAAATAAATATAAAGAAAATGAGTTAAAAAATGTAGAGTTGATTGAAAAAACAAGCTATGAATTAATTGTGACTAATAATGTGATTTTTTACTTAACAAAAATTGATGGTAGATGGTATATTACATTGATTGATAATTTAAAAACTGATTGCAGTCAATAAAT
Organism: Arcobacter aquimarinus; assembly: GCF_013177635.1. Taxonomy (NCBI): domain Bacteria; kingdom Pseudomonadati; phylum Campylobacterota; class Epsilonproteobacteria; order Campylobacterales; family Arcobacteraceae; genus Arcobacter; species Arcobacter aquimarinus. Next base: position 127,659 of record NZ_CP030944.1, read on the forward strand.
TTGCAACTAAGTTGCAAATAAGAAATCTTAGATAAAATTCATAAAAATTTTATGGAAAGAATTATGAATATACAAATATCAAATATAGCAAAATTACCAACTAAATATGGAAAATTTAAAATAAAAGCATATAAACAAGAAAATCAAGAGCATTTAGCAATTATGAGTGAAGATTTTGAAACACTTGATTCTCCTTACATAAGAATACATTCTGAATGTTTAACAGGAGACACTTTAGGAAGTTTGAAGTGCGATTGTCAAAATCAATTGGATTTATCTTTAAAATTTATCTCATTAAATGGTGGTTTAGTGATTTATCACAGACAAGAAGGAAGAAATATAGGTTTAGTAAATAAAGTAAATGCTTATGCTTTACAAGATTTAGGAAGAAATACTATTGAAGCAAATCTTGAATTAGGATTTAAAGAGGATGAAAGAGACTATTCAATAGTAAAATATATATTTGAAGATTTAGGAATTAAAAAATTAAAATTAATAACAAATAATCCTAAAAAAATTGAATATGTTGAGAGTTTAGGAATAAATATTGTGGAAAGAATTCCAGCTATTACAAAATCAAATAAGTATAATGAAGGTTATATATCAACAAAAAAAGAGCAAATGGGACATATGTTTTAAAATAAAAGGTAAAAAATGGATCAACAAGAGTTTTGGAATACAAAGTTTTCAAAAGCTGATTATTTTTATGGAATAAATCCAAATGAATTTTTAGCTTCAAATATAGAAATATTAGAAAATCATAAAAAGCTTTTATGTTTAGGTGAAGGTGAAGGAAGAAATGCAATATTTTTTGCAAAAAATGGATTTGAAGTTACTGCAATTGATGCTTCTAATTTAGGTTTAGAAAAACTTGAAAATAGGGCGAAAAAAGAGAATTTAAATATAAAAACTATTTGTATGGATTTGAATCATTGGCAAACAAATGATAAGTATGATGTTATCGTGGCTTCATATTTACATATGTATAAAAATGAAAGGGAAGATTTATTTAAAAAAATAGAAGATTCCTTGATCAAAAATGGTTACTTTATAGGTGAATTTTTTTCAACAAAACAGCTTACTTACAACAGTGGTGGACCTAAAGATTTGGATTTGCTTTATACAGTTGAAGATTTTAAAGAGCATTTTAATAATTGCCAAAAAGAGATAAAAGAAGAGATAGTTGTTTTAAATGAAGGAATAGGGCATCAAGGGGAAGCTTGTGTGATTAGAGTTATTATAAAAAAAATCTCTTAACAGCTTTTTAACTACGATTTTAGTACACTATTCTAATAATAAATATAAAATAATTAATAGTACAAAAGAAGTATATATGTTAGAAACAATAAAAAATTTGATTGAAAAAAAAGTTTTGATTATAGATGGCGCTATGGGAACACAGCTTCAATTAGCTCAAATAAAACCAGAAGAATGGTTATTTGAAGATAAAGATTTAGAAGGTTGTAATGAACTTTTAAATCTTACTGCTCCTCATGTTTTAGAAAAAATACATGATGATTATGCACTAGCAGGCGCTGATTTGATATGTACAAATACCTTTGGTTCAATGCCTTGGGTTTTAGATGAGTATGATATAGGTCATATGTCTTATGAATTATCACGTCTTGGAGCTAGTTTAGTAAAAAAATCTTGTGAAAAATATAGCACAAAAGAAAAACCTAGATTTGTTGTAGCTTCAATCGGTCCTGGAACAAAACTTCCATCACTTGGTCATATTAAATATGATGAGATGTATGAAGGTTATAAAATCATGGCTAAAGGATTAGTTGATGGTGGAACTGATATATTTTTACTTGAAACTTGTCAAGACCCACTTCAAATAAAAGCAGCACTTCATGCCTTGAATGATACAGCACCTCATATTCCTATTATGGTATCTGTTACTATTGAGTTAAGTGGTACGATGTTAATAGGAACTGATGCTATGACAATAGCAGCAATCATGGCACCTTTTAATATCTTATCTTTAGGGTTTAATTGTGGAACAGGACCTGTTCAAGTACATAAACATATTAAAACTTTAAGTCAAGTTTGTAAGTTTCCAATTTCAGTTCATGCAAATGCTGGACTTCCTCAAAACAGAGGTGGAAAGACTTATTATCCAATGCAACCAGAAGAGTTTACAAAACTTACAAAAGAGTTTTTACAAATCAATGGAGTTAGTTTTCTTGGTGGTTGTTGTGGAACAACACCTGCACATATAGAAGCTTTGGCAAATGCAGTTGAAAATGAGATTCCACTAAAGCCTTGTGGATTTTTGAAAGCTTCATTAGCTTCACTTTTTGGAACAGTTCCATTAAAACAAGAACCTGCTCCACTTTTAATTGGTGAGCGTTCAAATGCAACTGGAAGTAAAGCTTTTAGGGAGTTGTTAAAAGCAAATGATTATGAAGGAACTTTAAGTGTTGGTCAACAACAAGTACGTGCAGGGGCACATGTAATTGATGTTTCTGTTGGATTCGCTGGACGTGATGAAAGAGAAGATATGGATGCGGTTACTGCTCTTTATTCTCAAAAAGTATCACTTCCTTTGATGCCTGACTCTACTCAAATATATGCTTTAGAAGCAGCACTTAAGCAAATAGGTGGAAGAGCAATTATCAACTCTGTAAACCTTGAAGATGGTGAAGAAAAATTTGATGCAGTTTGTAGCCTTGCTAAAAAATTTGGAGCAGCTTTAGTTTGTCTTGTAATTGACGAAATTGGAATGGCAAAAACAGTAGATAGAAAACTAGAAGTTGCGGAGCGAATCTATGATTTATGTGTAAATAGACATGGTTTTGACCCAAATGATTTAGTATTTGATATGCTTACATTTACAATTGGAAGTGGAGATGATGAGTACAGAAATGCTGGAATTGACACCCTTGAAGCAATAAGAGAATTCCAAATTAGACACCCTGAAGTTGGAACTACCTTAGGTTTATCAAATATTTCTTTTGGATTAAGTACAGATGCTAGAATTTATTTAAATTCTATCTATCTTGACCATTGTGTAAAAGCTGGATTAACAAGTGCTATTGTAAATGTAAAACATATTTTACCTCTAAATAAAATTAGTGATGAAGATAGAAAAGCTTGTGATAATTTGATTTTTAATATTTGGGAAAATGGTGCTGATCCATTATTTGCTTTTATTGAACATTTTTCAAATGTTGGTGCGCAAGAAGAACAAAGTGATGAAGAGTATCAAAAACTTGAACCAATTGAAAAAGTAAAAAAACTTCTTCTTGATGGAGATAAAGATAGATTGATTCCTTTAGCTTTGGAGTTAAAAGATAATATTAGTCCAGAGATTATTGTAAATGAGTGGTTAATTGATGGGATGAAAATTATTGGAGAGTTATTTGGTAGTGGGCAAATGCAGTTACCATTTGTTCTTCAAAGTGCTGAAACAATGAAGGCAACAGTTGATGCACTTAATCCATATTTACCAAAACAAGAAAAAGCAAGTGAAACAACACTTATTTTAGGAACTGTAAAAGGTGATGTTCACGATGTTGGTAAAAACTTAGTTGATATAATTTTAAGTAACAATGGATTTAAAGTTGTAAATATTGGTATAAAAGCTGGTTTAGACTCTTTTGTTGAGAAACTTCAAGAGCATAACGCTCATGCGATTGGAATGAGTGGATTACTTGTAAAATCAACAGCCGTTATGAAAGAAAACCTTGAAGAGTTACAAAAAATGGGAATAAAAGTTCCTGTACTTCTTGGAGGTGCGGCTTTAACTAAAAACTTTATTGATGAGTATTGCCGACCATATTATGATGGTCCGATTTTTTATTGTAGAGATGCTTTTGATGGTGTTGTTTCTATGCAAAGAATTGAAAAAGGTGATGAAAATAATACTGCACTTGCTGCTGATTTAATCCAAATTCATGATACAAGTGATAGAGTTGAAGAAGAGGTTGTTGAAATTCCACCTTATGAAGAAATACCAATGCCCCAAAGTGGAAAATTTGTATTTCCTCCAATTTGGGATAGAATAGCTAGAACTGGTAAAAAATTAGATAAAGAGTTGATTTTTAAATGGATAAACCATAGGGTTTTATTTAGACAAAGATGGGGATACAAAAGAGGAAAACAAGATTCAGCTAAATTCTTACAATATGAAAAAGATGTAATTGAACCAACTTATGAAGCTTTAAAAGCAGAGTTAGTTGATAAAGATATTTTTGACCCAATTGCTATTTATGCTTATTATCCTTGTATTTCTTTTGATAATAAACTTTATATTTTTGATAGAAAATATCTGTTTAATTCACTTGAAGAATCAAAAAATGTACCACCACTTGAAGAAGCTATAAAAGTTTTAGAATTCCCTAGACAAAAAAGAAAACCATTTAGATGTATTCCTGATTTCTTTGCAAATGATAGACTTGATGTGGTTGCCTTTACACTTGCAAGTGCTGGACTTAAAATCTCTGATTATGAAAGAAGTTTATACGATAAAGGTGAGTTTACAAAATATTATCAAGTTCATGGACTTGGAGTTGAACTAGCTGAAGCTTTAGCTGAGGTTTTACATAAACAAATAAGACTTGATTTAGACATAGTGCCAAAAGAGGGACATACTTTAAATGATGTTCAAATGAAACAGTATGTAGGTTGTAGATATTCTCCAGGATATGCTGCTTGTCCTGATTTAGCTATGAATAGAGATATTTTTGATTTATTAAATCCAGAAGAGTTTGGAATAGAATTATCTGAAACATTCCAAATGCATCCAGAACAAACAACTTGTGCAATAGTGGTTACTAATCCAGAAGCAAATTATTATAATATATAAATAAAAAAAGGTTAGGAAAAACCTAACCTTTTTTCTGATAATTATAAGTGGATTTAAATATAAACAAAAAAATATTAAGACATAATCTCTTCAACAGTGATATAATCACCAACTCTTCCCGTCATTTGTTCAACATCAGTGTTTACTGGAAGTGTTTTTTTACCTGGTACCCAACCTGCTGGACAAACTTCACCTGTTTTTTCTGCATGTTGCCAAGCTCTAACTTGTCTTAAGAATTCATGTACATTTCTTCCCACCATTGGAGCTTGAACTTCTTGAGCTACAACAACACCATCTGGATTGATTAAAAATCTTCCTCTTAACGCAACACCTTGCTCTTCAATCATAACGCCAAATGCTCTTGAAACAGCACCAGTTGGGTCTGCACCAATAGTAAGTTTTAATCCTTTTAATAAAGGTTCTGTTTCAACGAATCTTTTATGAGAGAATTTTGTATCAGTTGATACAGCTAAAATTTCAACACCAAGTTCTTGAAATTCATCATATTTTGCATTCATAGCAGCAATTTCTGTTGGACAAACAAAAGTAAAATCAGCTGGGTAAAAACAAACTACATGCCATTTTCCTTTATAATCTTCACTACTTACGTTTGTATAGTGACCTGTTTTTGAATCATACGCATCCATTTTAAACTCTGGAACTTTTCTTAAAACTAAACTTGAACTCATATTTTTTTCCTTTTTTATTTCATTATTATTTTCATTTTTTACAATATTTTTATTTTCTTCAATTGGTTTTGAACCTGTATCACAAGCCATATTATTCTCCTTGTTTACAAAGGATAATCTTTTTCCTTTGATAAAAGAATTCTACATTAATGGAAATAAAATTTAACTTAAATATAAAATAAATTTATAAATTTATGATAACTAAAACTTATAATAATAAATCAGACTACATAATTACAAGCATATTGTTATTTGATGTTATATATAATCCCAATTTATTTTATATATAACATAGGATTAATATTGACAAATAGTGCAAAAGGTATTGCCTTAACATCAACTGGTATATTAATAATGAGTTTAGAATCATTATTTATAAAGTTTACAAACATATCATCTTTTCTTTTTTCATTTTATATTGGAATATTTATGTTTGCTTCAATGGCTTCAACATTTTTATTTAAAGATTTTGATTATTTAAAAAAGGCTTTGAAAACATCTTTTCCATTTTTATTAATTTGTTCAACATTTATGGCTGTATCAAATATATTTTTTATAACGGCTGTAAAAACAACAACTGTTGCAAATGTAGTTATTATTTTTAGTACTTCTGCACTTTTTTCTGCGTTAATTGGATATTTGATTTACAAAGAAAAAGTGAATAAAAACATCTATTATGCATCTTTTTTTATGTTTGTAGGATTATTTATAATATTTAACGATAAGTTAGAAATAGGAAGTGTAGAAGGTAATATATTTGCTTTATTATGTACTTTACTTTTTTCTGTTTCATTTGTTTTATTATCAAAATATAAAGATATGAATAGAGTGGTTTTAACAGCATTTAGTGGAGCTATTTTAAGTATCATTGCATATTTTTTCTGTGATGAATTAGCAATTGATTTTAAAACATTGATGATAGTAATGATTATGGGATTGTTAATAAGTCCAATTTCAAGAGTTTTATTAGGAACAGGTGCGAAATATATAAATGCTAGTGAAGTTAGTCTTTTGATGTTAATAGAGACAATAATGGCACCTATTTGGGTTTGGATATTTTTGGCTGAAGTTCCAAGTTCTTATACATTTATTGGAGGATTTATAATTATTTTAACTTTAATAATAAACTCTTTATATACTTTAAAACAAGAGAGAAAAAATCTCTCCTTATAGTTTTATTATCTTCTATCAAAACTAAATCTTCCCGCTCCAATGAACATTAAAGAAATAGAAGTTAAAAGATAAATCAAAGCAAGTTCAATAACAGGACCACCTGTCTTACCAAGAGTAAACAAGTCATTTCCATGTGCTAAAAATATAGCAAATACCATTGTTAGTGCAAAAAAGAAAGAAGAAACTCTAGTATATAAACCTATGATTATCAAAATTGGGAAAACAATTTCACCTAAATACACACCATAAGCTAGAAATTCAGGAAATCCAGCTTTTACAACTAAACCTTTAATTCCAGCTATTCCATTTATTAGTTTGTGGTAACCATGAAATAACATAAGTGTAGCAATACTTACTCTTAGTATTAGTTTTCCAATATCTTCATTTAAAATGCGAGATAATAGATATTCAAAATTTCTCATAATAATCCTTTATATTTTTTCAGATTGTAACTTTTTTATTATTAAATTAACTACTAATTAGTATTAAAATATATATTCATTGCAATCATTTAGAAATAATAATCTATAATAATTAATAAATATCAAAAAAAGGATTTATCGTGAAATATACATATTTTAATCCAACAGCTGTTGAGTTCGGAGAGGGAAAAATAGAGTCAATAGTTAATTATATTGATAAAAATCAAAAAATTTTAGTTGTTTATGGTGGAGGAAGTATCAAAAGAAATGGAGTTTTTGAACAAGTTTCAAAAGTTTTAGAAGATTATACTTGGTTTGAGTTTAGTGGAGTTGAGCCAAATCCATCGGTTGAAACACTAAATAAAGCAGTTGAATTTATAAAAGAGAATAAAATAGATTTTGTTTTAGCAGTTGGTGGTGGTTCGGTTATTGATGGAAGTAAATATATAGTTGCAGCATCTGTTTATGAAGGTGATGGATGGGATTTTTTAGAAGGAAAAACTATAGAAAAAGCTCTTCCTTTAGGTGCTATTTTAACACTTCCTGCAACAGGGAGTGAATCAAATCCTACGGCTGTAATCTCAAAATATTCAACTAATGAAAAAAGATATTTTGCTTCACCTTTGGTTTTTCCAAAGTTTGCTGTTTTAGATTCAACAGTTATGAATAGTTTAGATGATAGACAATTAGCAAATGGTTTAGTTGATGCTTTTGTTCATACTTGTGAACAATATTTAACATATCCTAATAGCTCTCTTTTACATGATGGTTATGCACAAACTATTTTAAAAGGCTTACACACTTTAGCACAAGATTGGCAAAACAGAAGAACAGCTTTATGGCAAGAAAATCTTATGCTTTTAGCAAATCAGGCATTAAATGGATTTATAGGTTCAGGAGTTCCACAAGATTGGGCAACGCATATGATAGGACATGAGCTTACAGCATTTTATGGACTTGACCATGCAAGAAGTTTAGCAGTTGTTCAACCACATCTTTTAAGAGTTATGATAAAAGATAAACAAGAAAAATTAGTTCAAATGGGTAAAGAAGTTTTTGATATGCCACATAACTATGAAATGGTAATAGAAGCAATAGAATATATGTACCATAGTATAGGAGTTTCAACAAAACTAAAAGATTACAATATCGATGATAAAGTAGTTGAAAATGTAACAAAAGCTTTAGAAAAACATGGAATGAGCAAAATAGGAGAAAGAGGAACTATCACTTTAGAAAAAGTGGCTCAAATTTTAGAATTATCAATGAAGTAGTTTTAAGCTACTTCATTTTCTAAAGGAATAGAAATAGTAAAAATAGCTCCTTTATGGCTATTTTTATCAAATTCAAAACTTGTATTTGAAGCTTTTAAAGAACTTTTTAGATGTTTTTCTACTAAAAGTTTACTCATATAAAGACCAATTCCTGTTCCATTAAATTGATGTTTAGTTGTAAAATATGGTTCAAATATTTTATCTATAATATTTTCATCAATTCCATTTGCATTATCTTTTACTTCAATAACAATATTATTATCTTGTTTTTGTGCATTTATTAAAATAATTCTATCTTCATCAGGTTTTTTTGATAGTTTTAAAGCATCTTTAGAATTTACTAAAATATTCATTAGAACTTGGACAAGTTCATTTTCTAGTGATAAAAAGTTAATATCTTCTACTTTTTTTATAACTTTTATATTATGAGTATTAAAAGAGGGAGAAACTAAATCAAGAGTTCTGTTTATTAGTTCTTTTAGATTTATTTTATTTATAGTTTTTTCTTCACTAAAAAAGTTTCTAAAATCATCAATTGTATTTGAAAGATAAGTTGTTGATTGTTTTATATGTTTTATTGATTGAAAAAACTCTTCATCACTTAATTGTTCTAACTCTTTTTTTATTTCTATTCCTGAAGCACAAACGCTTATTGTTGAAAGTGGTTGTCTCCATTGATGAGCTATATTTTCAAGCATTTCACCCATTGAAGCCATTCTTGATTGTTGGATTAAAATCCTATTTTTTTCTTCATTTTTATTTATTTCAATAGCCACTTTTTCCAAAAGTTCTTTATTGAGTTTTTTTAATAAGTATTCTCTATAAATTAAAACAAAAATTACAATAAAAATAAGTAAAACAACCAAAACTTTGTTTAAAAAAGTATAGTTAACCTCTTTTTGAAGATTAATTGAAATCCATTTATTTATGATTTCTTGTTTTTGTTGTTCACTTATATTTGAAATAGCTTTATTTAAAATGGTTAAAAGTGTTAAATCATCATTTCTAACAGCAATTCCTAGTTTAAAAGTTTCATCAAATTTGGCACTAATTTTTAATTGTCCAATATAATTATTTTGTATTTGGTAACCAACAGTTAGTAAACTTCCTATAAATCCATAAACTTTTTCTTTTTCTACTAAGCTAAGTCCTTCTTGTACATTTTGAACATCTATAAAATTTATATCAGGAAATTTGATTTTTAATAGTTCAGCATAAGCATAATCTTTTACAATTGCTAGTTTTTTATTTCTTACATGGCTTAGGTCATTTATAAATGGTGTATCTATTTTTGAGGCTAAAACTAACGGTATATCCAAATAAGATTTTGTAAAATTAAGATAAGTTTCTCTTTGTGGAGTTGGCATAAGTAAAGAGAAGATATCACACTCTTTATTTTTTCCCTTTTCCATAGATTCACTCCAAGTTTTTGTAGGAACTAAAGAAATAGGAATTTGAATGTTTTCTTGGATGATTTTTAAATAATCAGCAGAAATACCAATATGTTTACCATTTTCAATTTTTTCAAGAGGCATCCAATTTGGGTCAACACAAACACTAATTTTTTCTTTTTTATTTAGATATAATTTTTCTTCATTTGAAAGATATATAGTATTATTAAGATGGTCTGTGTAGATTAAATCATCAACATCAATATGATTTTCAAGTAATCCCATAACTCTATAAGTATTGATGATTAAATTTATTCTTTCAGGAGTAATTGTTCCAATTTTTCCATGTTTATCATAAACTAATTTTTTCATCTCATTAGCTTCATATATTAAACTTTTTAAGGTTTTATTTTGAGGGTTATATTTTTCATAAATTAATTTTGCAACTTCATCAATATTTTCAAAAGCATATTCCCAACCTCTAATAGTTGCACTATAAAAATCTTTTACTAACTTAGGATTATTTAAAGCAAACTCTTTTGACGTGAAAATAATTCCTTCGTAAAAATCAAAACCATAATCTTTAGGTGCAAATATTTTACTTTTATAACCTTTTTCTTTGAGTATAAAAGGTTCATTTGTAATATATGCAAGCATTAAATCAGTGTTTCTATTTATTAAGTTATCAACATTGAAACTATGCTCTTGTACTTTTAAATCATCAATTCTTACACCTTTACTATTTAACATTGATTTAAAAGTTGCAAATTTTTGCTGTTCTTGTGTAATCATCAAAGATTTGTTTTTCATATCTTCAACATAGTTTATATTTGAGTTTTCTAGGGCAAGTAAAATTAAAGGAGAAGATTGAAAAATAGAACCTAATAAAACAATATCTTTTCCATTTGATTTATCAACTATCAAAGAGCTTGAACTTGTCCCAAAATCTGCATTTTTATTTAGAACTTCTTCAATAATATTCATTGAAAGGTCATATTTTTTTAGTTCAACTTCAAGACCAATATCCTTATAAAAGCCTTTTTCGACAGCAACATAAAATCCTGCAAATTGAAATTGGTCAAGCCACATCAGTTGAATGGAAGTTTTTCTTAAAGGTTCTGCTTTTAGTGAAAAAAGAAAAAGAAAGAAAACAGAAATTGTAATTAATAATTTTTTTATAAGATAACCTTTTAAATGCTTTTTAACGCAATATTATATCAAAGTAAGATAAAATATATTTAATTTATAAGAGGAAGATATATGTCTAAAGAAAAGAGTATTAAAAGTAGTATATTAGAATATATTTATACTATTTCTAAGCAGCCAGTGTTATTAAAAGATTTATTAGTTGCTAATAGACAGCATAATGAAGGTATGCATGTAGATCCAGCAAAACTAGGCTTTAGAATAAGATTAACAAGAGCATATTTTGTTTATATCTTGATTGTTTTAGCTATTTTAGTTCCAATTTCTCTTTTAACTCATAAACCTTTAGCAAAAATTGACCCACATATTTCAATATTAGGTGCTATGATTATAACAGCAGCAATATTTATTGGGTTTAATTTTTTCAGAGATAAGATGAGAGATGTTATGACAAAAGAGCTTATCAAAAAAGGTTGGAAGTTACACTTTCCATTTTTTTCTTATGAAGAATATTCAAAGAAAATAGATAAAATTTTTGAAAATTCTATAAAAGATGAAATTTCAAAAAGAGATTTAGAAAAATATATTTTAGAAAAACTAACTAAAATTTAGTTAGTTTTACTTTTGTTTCATAATTGTATCAAGAGCTAGTTTCGTATTTTCCCATCTATTTTGAGCATTTAACATAACAACTAAAATATCTTTTTTACCCTCTTTTGCTCTTGCAATTAAGCAAGGTCCTGCTTGATTTGTATAACCTGTTTTTACACCAACTATATATTTTTCTTTATCTAAAAGTTTGTTGCTAGTATGTATTTTATAAAGTTTTTTTGTATTGATTGCTCTAAAAGAGTAAGAATTCATTTTTACAATTTTGTTAAAAGTTTTGTTTTTTATAGCATATTCTGTAAGTTTAAGTAAATCACTAGCAGTGCTTTTGTGATTTTTTGCATCAAATCCTGAAGGATTTTGGAAACTTGTATTTTTCATACCAAGTTTTTTTGCTTTTAGATTCATCATATTTACAAATTTTTGTCTGTTTCCATTTCCTAAATAAATGGCAATAGCATTAGCAGCATCATTTGCTGATTTGATTAAAGCTGCATTTACTAAATCTTTTAGGTAAAACTTTTCACCGACTTTAAAATTCAAAATTGTAGGTTGAACTTTTTTCATTTCAGGAGTAATAGTTACAATACTATTCATCTTTCCACTTTCAATTGCAAGAATTGAAGTCATAATTTTTGTAAGACTCGCAGGGCTTATTTGTTGGTTTGCATCTTTACTAAAAATAAGTTTTTTAGTATTTAAATCTTTAACAATTATAGAATCTAAATCCTTTTGGATTTTTTGAAAGACTTTTGTTTCATTGTATGAAAATGCTAATGTTGGAATTAAAACTAGAAAGAGAAGTGAACTTAATAACTTCATTGGTACCTACTATTTTGGGATGTGATTTATAAAAAAATCTTGGTTTGAATTATATAATAATTTACTCCTTTTTTATTAAAAAAAATAAATTATTTATCATATAATGCGCTTGCTTCTTTATTTCTTTGTTTTTTTAATTCCATATCTACATATTTTCCAATGATGTTTTGTTTAGTTTTTGAGGCTATTGTTATTTTTCTTTTTGTTGGTATATGTTGATATATAAAAAATTTAGCTTCATACATAGATAATCGTATAGAAGTTGCAACAGCATAAGAACTCATAATAAAATCATCTTTTGCAAGTTTATAAATATCATCAAAATACTCTTTTGTCCAAAGTTCAAAATTTACCTCACTTGAAAAAGCATCTTGAAAAACTATATCAAAAGAGTTTTCTTTTAGGGTTTTTATATATTTTCTAGCATCACCTATAAAGAGTTCTATTTTTATTTTTTCATCTTCGTATTTGTTGTTTTTTGCAATTGATTTTATAATGTGTTTTATATCTTCAAACTCTTTTGGAAACTCAAAATTTTCTAAAGACTTTACTAAGTTTCCATCAAGTTCTGGCGAATAAAAGTTTAGTTTTACGTCAAGATTATTTTTGATTACATAATAAATAGTTGAAAAAGTGTTATATCCAATCCCGAAACAAATATCTAAAATAGTAAGCTCTTTTTTGTTTTGATGATAAGTAAAAGCTGGAATTATGTGTTTTGTAAGAGCTTCGTTTATAGCACCATCATCAGGATTGTGATAGTGCTGATTATATAGTTTTGAAAATAGGGTGTTTGAACCATCTTTTGTGGTAACCATTGAGTTTTGATTATCTTGCAATTTTATTCTTTATAGACCATTGTCCCAATGGTGCATTTTTTTTGCTGTAAAAATATGAAAATCATCAAAAAGTTCGATACAGTTCGGTGCTTGAAATCCAATATTTTCTAAAAGTTCTAAAATCTCATATTTATTATCATTTGAGATTTTTTCAAGTATTATGATATTTCCTGAGTTTTCCAAAGCTTTATACATTAGCTTTAAAATCATCTCTTGATTAGAACAATATGAGAGAATATCTCCTAAAACTACATATTCAAACTCTCTTGCTGTTGCTTTTAGTTTGGCAGAGTTTTCATCAATAAAAGGAATATATTTTATATTCCCATTATTTTGAACTTTTATCTCTTCAAGAGTGTTATTTATAAGTTCCAAAGAGTTATTTATATGTAAAATAGCTATATTTGGATAATCAGTAAATAACTCTTTGAAAAGTGAAAGTTTTTTTTTCACTTTTTTAGTTACCTAAAGCTTTTAATTTTTCTTCAGATAAATATAACTCTTCATTTGACATAACACCAATTTTAGAAGATAAGATATCACGTGCTATATCTTTTGCTTCATCTAAAGAGTGCATTGCACATGTTCCACATTGGTAAATATTTAGTTCTGGAATATCATTTTGTTCTTTTACTTCAAGTACATCTTTCATAGCTTTTTCCCAAGCATTTGCTACTGTTGATTCATCAGGAGTTCCTATTAAACTCATATAAAAACCTGTTCTACAACCCATTGGTGAAACATCGATGATTTCAACTGTATCAGAGTTTAAATGATTTCTAATAAATCCTGCAAATAGATGTTCTAAAGTGTGGATACCTTTTTCACTTAACATCTTTTCATTTGGTACACAAAATCTTAAATCAAATACTGTAATATTATCACCTTTTGGTGTTTTCATCTTTTTTGCTACTCGCACAGCAGGTGCTGGCATAATAGTGTGGTCAACTCTAAAACTATCTAATAATGGCATAATAATTTCCTTAAAATTTATAAAAATAATGGAAAATTATAGCTAAAGAAAAGTAAAGGGGTATTAAATCGTAGATTTATAATTTTCAAGTAGTTCTTTTAGATATTTAGTAGCTTTTACTTTTTGAAAATATGTAAACATAATAATAGGAATAATCCCTAAACCATAAGTAAAGGCAATAGCAAGGACAATAAAAATAGTCAAAATCAAAGTATCTTGTAATTCTGCTGTGATGATGGCTTGTGATGTTTTCTCTTTTTTATTTGTTGAAGTTGTGATATTTAGTTTATATCTTAGAAATGAACCTAATTGTAACTTTTCAATATCTAAACTATCTTTTTCTATTTTTATTTCATAATTTTTGTTTTTTAAAAACTGCTTTTTGAAAAACTCAAATAGATTTGAATTTCCCTCTTTTAGATTTAAATTTTCGTGAAACTCCACATCAAACATACCCATAAATAGCCTTTTTTATTTTGAGTATAACAAAAAAAGTGAAATGAATAAAATGTTATTTGTATATAAAATAATCTATTGTATAAAAAAGATAGGAATAAGAAAAAGAGAAAATAAATAATATTTTAACTAAGATTAGTAATAAAATTATTTATAAAGAGTTTTTGATGGAATTGGTTTATTTGTGGCTTGAAGAGTATAAAAATATAGAGAAACAAGGGTTTAATTTTTCTCCTAGGTTTGGGTGTGAATATGATGAAAAAAAGAATAAATTAGAAATTATTGATAAAGAAAAAACGGGTGAATTTTATCCTAAGAATTTTTTTGGTGATAATATAAATGTTACTGCTATTGTTGGAGAAAATGGGAGTGGGAAAAGTAGTTTACTGCTAGGAATTACCAATGATAAAATTTTAATAAAAAAAGATGAAGAGTTTTTTACTAATGATTTTAAAAGTAATAAGTATAATTTTAAAGAGATTAATAGAGAAAAAGATTATGATATTGTTTACTTAGATTACGATTTGATTAAATTACATGAAGTAAAAGATTTTTGGGGTTATGCCTCTCAAAATATATATGATAAAAACTTATATAGAAAAATTGAAAATGCTTTTGGATGGGATTCAAATTTCAATATAGAAAAATTTAGAGAACATTTTTTTAATATTATTATTGACCAAATAGATTCTTTTGCTTTAAATATATTTTTTTACAATCCATTAAAAATAATTTTTGCTGATTATTTACATTCTATAACTGGTGAAGAAAAATTTGAACATATAAATAAACTTATAAAAGAAGTAGAAAAAAGTAATTTTACAAAAGAAAAGTTTTTAGTTTTTTTATATTCAAATATAAGTATGAAAGTTCCTCCTGATGTTCAGAAGGTAGATTTAATTCCTGAATTACTAAAAATTGAAAATGATATTATTGAAAATGCACATCATTATAAACTAGATAATATTGATGAAATTTATGAATTTTTAGAAGAATTAAATAATCATGAATTACTAATTGAAGAATTCAAAAGTATATATAAAAAACACAAAAAAGCATTTTTAAAATTAATTGAAATAGGTTACTTAAGAATTGATTTTGAAGATGAAATTACTAGAAAGTATTTTGATTTAAGTTTTGGAGAAAGAAAACTTTTTACTGAAATGTTAATGATATTTGATGCAATAAGAAAAAATAATAGAAATGATATTTTAGTAGTTTTAGATGAACCTGATTTAACACTTCATCCTGATTGGCAAAAAAAATATATAAATGAAATGATTAAATTACTATTAACTTTTTCAGACAAGAAATTTCATTTAATAATAACTTCCCACTCCCCATTCATTCTTTCAGACCTACCAAAAGAAAATATAATATTCCTAGAAAAAGGAAAACAAGTTTATCCTTTTGAAGATGGAAAACAAACATTTGGAGCAAATATTCACACCTTACTTTCTCATGGATTTTTTATGAAAGATGGACTTATGGGTGAGTTTGCAAAAAGTAAGATAAATAATCTAATAGAAAATTTAAAAGATAGGAATTACAACCATTCAAATAAAGAAAAAGAGGAAATTCTCTCTGCTATAAAGATTATTGGAGAAGAATTTTTAAAAACAAAACTTTTAAATATGTTTTATAAAAAGTATGATGATGATTTTATAAAAAAACAACGAAAAGAAGATTTACTTATTCAACAAGAAAAAATAAAAAAAGAGTTGGAAAATTTATGATAAAAATTCCATATCCATCTCAATATGATTTAGATAATTATTTTGATGAGATAAAGACTGAACTTTTAAAGAGAATTAGATATATAAAATCTCAAAAAAATATTAGTATTGATGATAAAAAATTTCGAGTTACAAATAAAATAAAGAAAATACTTGTATGGCTAGAAATTGAGAATAATTTAAAAAAATTAATCCAGTTAAAGCCAAATGATATGATTTGTTTAATAAAAGATATGTATAAAAAATTTCCTAAATCACATTATAAAAAAGAAAGTTTAAATAGAATCTTTTATAGAATTTTTGTTGATTATGGTTATGATAAAATAGATAAGTTAAAATTCATTCAGAAAATTAATCTTGGAAGTTGTCCTTATTGTAATAGAAATTATATTTTTTCTATAAATAAAAAAGGTTCTGTTAAACCAGAAATTGACCATTTTTATCCAAAATCTATTTATCCTTATTTAGCAGTCTCATATTTCAATTTAATACCATCTTGTCCTACTTGTAATGGATTTGGTGTTAAAGAAGCAAAAGATACATTTTATGTTTATCCTATTTCAAATCCATATGAATTAAATGAAAATGATTTTAGATTTTCAATTAGTCCTGAAAGTATTGATTTTTTTAATGTTGAAAATAAAAAATATGATTTTAATAGCTTTGAAATTGAGTTATACGGTAATAAAGCAAATTTAGAAATCTTTAAATTAGAAGAACTTTATAAACAACATAAAGATATAGTTCTTGAACTTTTGATTAAGAAAGCTTATTATCCAAAAAGTTACATTAATGAATTAAAAGGTTTTGGATTTAGTGAGGATGAAGTTTATAGATATTTATTTAGTAATTATCTAAAAGAAGAAGACTTACACAAACGCCCACTTTCAAAACTAATAAAAGATATAAGTGAAGAGTTAGATTTGATATAAAATCAAATCTAGCTTTTTATATCTTAAAGCCCAAAAGTTACCAAAAGTTCTGAATCTTCGATTTTTACATCTTTTACAAAAGAGCCTTTGAAAGATGATTTATCGATTTTATAAACGGGAATCGTATTAAAAATATTATCAACGATAGGTTTTATATTTGCTACAACATTATCTAAGATTGTTTTATCGATATTTAGATTTGTCATTTTTAATTCATTTAGTTCAATATCTTTTAGATAAATTGCTGATTTTTCTTTATCAAAATATGGTATTCCACTAAAAGTTAACGTTCCATTTGAGTTTGGTATAAAAATAGCAGAGATATTTAGATTTATATTTGCACTTAGTCTATTTGTTCCATCTTTTATAAACAGATGAGGTTTTAAAAGTTCGATATTTGCAACTACAAAATCTTGTCTTATTGGGAACTCTTGTGAAAAGTTGTTTAGTTCGCTTTCTTGAACTTTTAAAGTCAATCCATCACCATCAAATTTTTTTATACAAGCAGTAAAAAATATAAGTGAAAATAAAACCAATAGTAAATGAAATTTTTTTTGAATGTACATTTTTTGCCTTTAAAATTTTAATGAAATAATACTAAGATAAATAAAAAGTTGGCTTTTTTATTATTTGACTTAAAATAAACATTGGGATAAAATCATTTCTATGAATACTTATTTTGAAATAAAAAATTTACAAAACAATACTTTTGAACTTTTGTTATTTGATATTTGGACAAAAGAAAATTTAAATAAAATTATACAAAATTTAGAAAAAATGCAGATACCAAAAAACGCATCTTTGGTTGTAGATTTTGAAAATCTAAAAGAGTGTGATAGTAGTGCTGTTATATATTTGATTTCATTTGTAAAAAGATTTTCAAAAGATTCAGTATTTTTGAAAAATAGCCAAAACTATCAAAAAATTTATACTTTTTATGAAAAACATTATCAAGATAGTTTTGATGAAATAGAAAATAAAAACCAATTTATAGAAAACATAGGAAGAAAAACCTATGAATTTTACAAAGGAAGTAAAGCTTTTATTGATTTTATTGGAAAAGTTTTTTATTTTTTTATTCACTCTTTATTTAATCCAACAAAAATAAGATTTAAAGCTACACTAAAATATATAGAAACATCAGCTTTAAATGCACTT
Organism: Arcobacter aquimarinus; assembly: GCF_013177635.1. Taxonomy (NCBI): domain Bacteria; kingdom Pseudomonadati; phylum Campylobacterota; class Epsilonproteobacteria; order Campylobacterales; family Arcobacteraceae; genus Arcobacter; species Arcobacter aquimarinus. Next base: position 146,092 of record NZ_CP030944.1, read on the forward strand.
TTAATTGTGGCGGTTACCTCTTTTTTGGTGGGAGTGGTTATTGCTTATCAAGGAGCAGTTCAACTAGAAAAATTTGGAGCAAATATTTTTGTAGTTGAAATGATAGCTATTACAATGTTTAGAGAAATTGCGCCACTTGTTACAGCTATAGTAATAGCAGGAAGAAGTGCTAGTGCATATACAGCTGAAATCGGTGCTATGAAAATAACAGAAGAGATAGATGCTATGAGAACTATGAATTTTGAACCAACACTTTTTTTGACTCTTCCTAGAATTTTTGCTTTATGTATATCTTTGCCTTTGTTGGTATTTTTTGCTGATGTTGTGGGAGTTTTTGGAGGAATGGTTATTGCTTATACTCATTTGGATGTCTCTTTTTTAGAGTTTATTACAAGATTACACAATGAAGTTGCTCTAAAACATTTTGTTTTAGGGATTTTTAAAGCTGTTTTTTTTGGTTTTGCTATTGCAATAATTGGTTGTTATAGAGGTTTTCAAGTACAAAATAACACTACAAGCATAGGAAAATTTACAACAATAAGTGTTGTAAATGCTATTTTTGTTGTGATTTTAATTGATGCAGTTTTCTCTGTAATATTTACTCAAATGGGAATATAAATGTCGATTATAAAAGTAGAAAACCTAAGTACAGCTTTTGGGGATAATTTAGTTCATAATAATATCTCTTTTGAGGTAAATAAAGGTGAGATTTTTGGAGTTTTAGGTGGAAGTGGCTCAGGAAAAAGTGTATTAGTAAAACAAATAGTGATGCTAAATGAGATTCAAAAAGGTACAATAAAAATCTTTGATAAGGATATTTCAAAACTTTCTCTTGATGAAACCAAAGAGATAAAACTAAACTTTTCATATCTTTTTCAGTTCGGAGCTTTATACTCTTTTTTGAATGTGATAGAAAATATAAGTGTTATGCTAAAAGAGTACACAAACTTACCAAAAGATTTGATAGAAAAGATAGCATATACAAATCTTGATATTGTAGGACTTCCAAAAAGAGTAGCAAAACTTTATCCTTCTGAATTAAGTGGTGGAATGAAAAAAAGAGTAGCTTTAGCAAGAAGTCTTGCTATGCAACCAAAGATTTTGTTTTTGGATGAACCAACAAGTGGATTAGACCCTGCTAGTACACAACAGATAAATGAACTATTACTTTATTTAAAAAATAGTTTAGATATGACAACAGTTATTATAACTCACGATTTAGAGACTATAAAAACTGTGCTTGATAGATTTATAATTATCAAAAAAGATAAAATTTTTGATGGAAATATATCAAAAGCTATGAATTCAGATGATGAGTTTATAAAAGATTTTTTAACAAATAAAAAGGCTATGTAATGGATACTAAAATTAATTTTTTCAAAATAGGAATATTTGTTTCAACTTTTTTTGTTCTTCTTGTTTTTGCAATATTTTGGTTAGGAAAATATGGATTAGAAGATAAAAAATATGATGAATATTCTATCTTTTTTTCTGAATCAATTTCGGGATTAAATATAGGTTCTTCTATAAAATTTATGGGATTTGAAGTGGGAACTGTAAAAACAATAAAGATAAATCCAACAAATTCAGAAGAGATACAAATAGATATTCAAATTCAAAAAGGTACACCTATTAAAGAAGATAATTATGCAATTTTAGGAAATCTTGGAATTACTGGACTTAAATATATTGAGTTAAAAGGTGGAAGTAACAATTCAAATCTTTTGAGTGAAAATGAAAATGGAATAAAAGTTATAAAATCAAGAACATCCGCTTTGACGACTTTTGTGGATTCAACTGAAGATATTACAAAAGAGATAATGATTTTATTATCTCAAATAAAAAAAGTTTTAAATGATGAAAATGTTTCAAAATTCTCTTCTCTTTTATCAAAAAGTGAAAGAAGTATGGAAAATATAGAACAATTTTCTAGTTATTTAGTAAAAAATGAAGAAAAAATTGATGAGGTTTTAAAATCAATAAATGAACTCACAAAAAAAGGTGGAAGTTCTTTTGATGCGATGAAAAATACAGCAAATAATTTTACTAATTTATCAAATGAGTTAAAGAACGAGTTAGACAAGGGAACATTTGATTTTAAAGGTATGACACAAGAAAGCTTAGATAATCTAAATAGAGTTTTAAATGGTTTAGAAAATAGTTTGATACAAACCCAAAATCTAATAAATAACATCAATGAAAGTCCAAGTGATTTAATACTAAAACAAAAAAATATAAAATATGGACCAGGAGAATAAGATGAAACAAAATAAAATCATATTTACATTTAAAAACACTCTTTTAGTTTTTATAATTTGCTCATTTTTTGTAGGATGTAATTTAAAACAAAATAGTATTGATATAAATCATTATGCTATTTTATTTAAAGCAAAAGAGTTAAATGAAAATAAGAAGTTAAATAATATTTTTATAGAAGAGCCAAATATAAATAGAAGTTTCAATTCAAATTCGATTTTTTATACTACAAAACCATTTTTATTTGAAGAGTATGCAAAAAATAAATGGATAAATCTTCCAAGTAGTATGATTTATAATCAACTTATTGATTCATTTAATACAAGTAAGATTTTTGCAAATGTAATTTCAAGAGATTCAAAAATAGAGCATAGATATAGATTAAAAAGTGAAATAATAAAACTTTATCATAGTTTTGAAGAAGATAAATCATACGCTATTTTAAAAGTAAAGTTTGATTTGATTGAAGATAAAAAGATTATAAAATCATTTACTTATGATAAAAAGATATTATCTAATTCAAATAACCCTTATGGTTTTGTAGAGTCTATAAATAAAGGATTTGAAGAGAGTATAAATGATTTGTTATTTAATATTTCTAAAATCTAATCTTTGAATTTTTTTGCAATAATTGGAGCAATATTCATAACAATAAAAAGTCTTACTATATGATGTAAAGTTATATAAGGAAGATTTGCTCCTACTAAAATAGCAATTAGATTTATTTCAGATTGCCCACCTGGTCCAAAAGCCAAAAGAGTTGAAACAATTGGAAAATTAAATAAATAATAACTAATCAATACAAATAGTGTACATAAAATTATCAAAATAATAAAATGTCCAAAAGTTGAAAAGAGAGTTTTTACAATAGTTTTTAATTCCACACCTTTAAATGTAAAACCTATAATTGTTCCAAATACAACTTGTACAAATTTTAAAAATTCATCTGGAACAATAGTTGTTATAAGTCCTGTTGAATGTACAAATATACTTATAATCATAGGACCAATAAGTAAAGCAGCAGTTACTTTATATCTTTTAGCAACAATAGCTCCTATATATCCTAATATTAAAAGAATAAAAAATTCAAATAGATTTATTTCTAAAATAGGTGTAGTAATTAGTTTATTTCCACTAATATCTATATCAAAGCCATATTGAATTATCAATGGAATAGAAATGACCACAAAAAAAAGTCTTGAACTTTGCATAAGAGTTATTTTTGTAATGTTTGCTTTAATCTCTTCTCCTATTATTACCATTTCTATAACACCACCTGGCATAGAGCCTAAATATGAAGTTTTAATATCATATTTTAAAAGTTTGTGATAATAATAAGTTCCTAAGACTATTGTTAAAATGGTAAAAGGAATTACAAGTAATAAACTAAAAAAATAAACACCTATATAATCTAAAATTTCAGGAGTAAAGGCACTTCCTATTGTAAGACCAATTAAAATCCGTGCAGGAGGAGAAAAAGTCTTTGGACTAATAATGGGTATTTTTTCAAATCTCATAGCAATTGTAGTTGCAAAAATTGAGCCTAAAAGCCAAGGAAGAGGTAAATGTAAATATATAAATAATACTGAACCACAAGTTCCAATAAATAGTGCAAGTAACATTTGTAAAAGTGATTTATAATTTATATTTATCATTCTAAAAATTTATATACATTGGCAAAGTTCAGGTTTATCTTTTGAACCCCATTCACACATAGAATTTAATATTGGAATCAAAGATTTACCTTTTTCAGAAAGACTATATTCTACTTTTGGAGGAATAGAAGGATATTCTTTTCTTATAATCAATTTATCTTGTTCTAGTTCTTTTAGCTGAGAACTAAGCATTTTATATGTAATTGAGCCAATTTTTCTTTGTAATTCGTTGTATCTTATTATTTTATATTCATCTAATAAATATAAAATCACCATTTTCCATTTACCTGAAATTAGAGATAAGGTATATCCAAAAGGTGTGTCTATTAGGGGTTGGAATTCTCTTTTTTTCATTTTACACTTTCATTTTCGATAGTATATTACATAAATGTACATACTTACATTATATTTTTAATTTGACTACAATTCTATCAAAATATATTAAAAGGATTTAAATATGAAGAAAATATTATTAAATTTGGTTCATCCAGATATTAATCAATCAGTAGTAAATAAAAGATTATTGGATGGAATAAAAGATTTAGAAAATATAACAATCAATAATTTGTATCAAAAGTATCCTGATTTTAAAATAGATGCAAAAGTTGAACAAAAATTACTTGAAGAAAATGATATTATTCTTTTTCAATTTCCTATGTATTGGTTTAGTTCACCTGCTCTTTTAAAAGAGTGGTTTGATGTAGTTTTAGAGGCTGGATTTGCTTATGGTGGAAGTTATAAATTAGCAGATAAATCTTTTGCTGTTGCAGTTAGTTGTGGTGGTTCAAAAGAAGCATTTAGTGAGACAGGAAAAGAGAAAAAAATAGTGGAAGAGTTTTTATATCCTTTTGAAATTACAGCAAATTACGTAAAAATGAATTATAGAAAACCTTATATTACTTATGATGCTGAAGCAGGATTAAGTGAAGAAACTTTAAATTTATATGTAAAAGAGTATGTAAAATATATAAAAGAGCTGTGATTTTTAATTAAAAGTTTTAAAGTTGATTGCTACTCTAGATTAAAAAATCTAGAGTAAGCAAGAAGAAATTACATTCTAATTTCTTCTCTTTTTTGTAAGAATGCCCATCTTTCATCAATTCTTTTTTGCCATTCATCAATTAAATATTCATATTCAGGTTTGAATAAGTGTTTAAATCTAGGTTGAGCTCCTAAATAATCTCTTACAGGAATAATGTTTTTTGGTCTATAAGTGATATTTAATTCTCTTCCATCAATGATTTCATATAATGGGAATACAAGTGAATCAACTGCTAAATCAGAAACTTCAATAGTTTGATTTGGAGCAAATTTCCATTCAGTTGTACAAGCTGACATTGCATTTATAAATACAGGACCATGAGTATCAAATCCTCTTTGGATTTTTTTAACCATGTCTTTCCATTTATTTGGAGCAACTTGAGCAACATAAGGTGCACCATGAGCTGCCATAATAGATACGATATCTTTTTTCTGTCTTTTTTCACCATAAGAATGGCTTCCCGCTGGTGCAGTTGTTGTACTTGAACCAATTGGAGTAGATGAACTTCTTTGACCTCCTGTATTTGCATAAACTTCGTTGTCTAAACAAACATACATAAAGTCATGTCCTCTTTCAAAACATCCAGAAATCCATTGGAATCCAATATCATAAGTAGAACCATCTCCACCAAATGTTACAAATTTTGGTTGAGGAGTATCAGCACTTATTCTTCCTTTGTTTCTTAAAGCTTTGTTCATTGTCTCAACTCCTGCCATTGCTGTTGATGAGTTTTCAAATCCGATATGAATCCAAGAACAATCCCAAGAAGTATGAGGATAAATAGCTGTACAAACTTCTAAACAACCAGTTGAAGCAGATACTACTAAGTTATCATTTGTTGCATTTAAAACTTCTCTTACAATAATTGAGTGAGCACAACCTGGACATAAAAGGTGTGAACCTTCAAATCTTTCTGCTGCTGTTGAGAAACTTTTTAAGTTTTTAATCTCTTTTTGTGTATTTACTAATGTACTCATTTTTGTACTCCTTGAGCATCATAGAAGCTAAGTTCTGGACCTCTAACTCCTACAAATCTTTGAATTTTACCAGCTAATTTACCTTCTTTAGCCTCTTTGTCTAAAGTTCTATAAATATTTTTAAGTACAGAAACAGTCATATCTCTTCCACCTAATCCATAAATTAAGTTAGATACTATAGGTCTATTTTGTGTATTTATTAATGCACCTGAAATTTCATTAAATAATGTTCCAACAGTTCCACCAGGAGCACTTCTATCCATACAAGCAATTGCTTTTACACCTTGTAATGCTTCAGCTACTTCTTCAAGAGGGAATGGTCTAAATACTCTTGGAGCTACAACCCCTGCGTTTATACCTTCTGCTTTTAACTCTTCAATAGCGACCATAGCTGTTTCATAAGTAGTTCCTAAACAAACTATAGCAATATCAGCATTTTCCATATTATAAGTTTCAACAAGTTTATATTCTCTTCCTGTTAACTCTTTAAATTGAGCAAAAGTTTCTAATATAACTTTTTTAGAAGCCATTAAAGCTGCGTGTTGTTTTGCTTTATGTTCAAAGTGCCAATCTTGCTCTGTTTGAACTCCATGAGTAACTGGTTTATCGAAGTTCAATAAAGCATTTACTTGTAAATATTCACCAACAAAATTACAAGCAACTTCATCAGGAAGTGGTGTAACATTTTGTGCAGTGTGAGATGTCATAAATCCATCTTGATTAGAAATAACTGGCAATCTAACTGCTGGATGCTCAGAAATCTTAAATGACATTAAAGTCATATCATAAGCTTCTTGAGGATTAAATGCATCAAGTGATATCCAGCCTGAATCTCTTGTAAGATATAAATCTGAGTGGTCACCATTTACATTTAAAGGTGCTGCTAATGCTCTATTTACTAAACATAAAACAACAGGAATTCTCATTCCAGATGCTTGGTATAAAACCTCAATCATTAGGGCTAATCCTTGAGATGAAGTTGCAGTTGCAACTCTTCCACCAGCAGCTCCAGCTCCAACACAAGCAGACATTGCAGCATGTTCAGATTCAACCATAATTACTTCACCATCAATATAACCATTTGCATGGAACATTGCATAGTTTTCAACTGTAGCAGTTGAAGGAGTAATAGGATATGCAGCAACAACGTCAACATCAGCTTGTCTTAAAGCCTGAGCATTTGCCATATTCCCATCCCAAACTTCAACTGTTTTTAATTCCATAACTTTTTTATTCATTATTCACCCTTTTTTTGTTTCACTGGCCATTGAGATAAGGCTTCTTCAACAGTAACAAATTCATTAAACATTAACAATGATTTTGGATTAGTAGGACAAACACTTACACATAATCCACAACCTTTACAGTGTTCATAATCTACACCTTTCATCTCTTTATTTCTAGCAATAATAGATGTATCTGGGCAGAATATCCAACAGTTTTGACAGTCAATACAAGTTTCACTGTTCCAAACTGGTTTAATAACTCTCCAATCTCCAACACTCATACTTTTTGAACTTGTTTCAGAATATTTTCTATCTTCTGGTTGGATTTCAGCTATGTTATAATCTATACTTCCATCAAATGTATAAAGAGCAGCACCAGGTACTAACTCATCCCATCCCATTTCACTAATTGGTTTATTCATTTTATATCCTTTAGTTCACTTCGTCATAAGCTCTTTGGATAGCTACCATATTTGCTTCAATCAAATTAGGTGGTAACTTCTTTAGAACACTCTTCATTTTATCTTTAAAATATTCTAACTCATACATTCCGCTAACTTTCATAAATGCACCAAGCATTGGTGTATTTGGAATAGCTTTTCCAATAGTTTCTCTTGCAATTAAAAAACAATCAAGTATAAAAACTCTATCTTTTATATCTTTTAATTTAGGAACTAATGAAATTAATTCATCTTTGCTAAGGTGAGTAGTAATAATATATTTTGTTGTATCTTTACCATTAGCAGTAATATCATCAGTTAGTGCAAGACCTGGATCTAGTATAAAAACAAAATCAGGACACATATATTTTTCGTGATTTAAAATAGGTTTATCATCAATTCTATTATAAGCAGTCATAGACGCACCTCTTTTAGCTGAACCATAGAATGCAAAAGCTTGAACTTGTTTACCAGATTCAGCAACAATAGATCCAAGACCTTTCGCACCAGTTACAGCACCTTGACCTGCACGGCTATGCCATCTAATCTCTAACATAGAGGCTCCTTAGTTAATATTAAATTTGACTTAAAAAATTTAATTAGTCTGTGACATTATAGATAATTTTAGCTTAAATGAACTTTTATTTTAAAATTTGTGTCGTAATCAAAAAGAAATTATTTGGTTTATTGTTGAAAAATGGGACTTTTATGCCAAATGCCGAACTGCTTCTAAAGAATTTTTCTTTATAAATGGAGTATATTTTCTAAGTTCCTCTTCTTCTCCATAACCACATAAAACTCCAATTGAGTTTATATTTGCTTCATTTGCTGCTATTAAATCAAGTTTTGTATCTCCAATCATCCAAACATCATGAACATTTTTATCATAGTTCATTTGTTTAAGTGTTACTAAAATTGGTTCAGGATGTGGTTTTGGATTTTCAACATTCTCTCTTCCTGTTACTATCTCGAAAAATTGTGAAATATTAAAATGATCTAATAAAGGCATCGTATACATTCTCGTTTTTGTAGTTACTACGCTTACTCTTGCTATTTTTGATGCAAGTTCTACAGCTTCAAAAGCATTTTCAAGTAGTGTAGTTTGCTCTTTTGAGATTATTTTATATCTACTTTTATATGCATCCACAAAATCCCATACTTTTGACTCTTCTATACCTAGATGTTTATACATAATATCAAGAGGATATCCTATTAAATCTTTTATGTTTTTGTCATTTCCTTTAAAATCAAATTGTAATTCTTTAAAAGAGTGTTTAAAAGTTGAAATAATTGCATCGGTTGAATCTATAAGTGTTCCATCTAAATCAAAAAGTATAATTTTATCTTTACTCATTTTTATCCTTATTTTTAATCTTTAATAACCCAATCTTTTTGGTTATGCATAATCCCTATAAAAGAGGGTTCTATATTTTCTATTTTTTTATTAACTACAGTGATACCATCTGGAATATATAAAAATAAATATGGTAAATCATCACTAATTATTTTAAATATCTCCTTATAAATAGTTCCAAGTTCTTCTCTGTTTACTGTATGAATTCCTTTTTCAATTAACTCATCTACTTTTTTATTTTCATAACCTACAAGATTAAAACCTCCAAGTTTAGAACTAGAACTGTGCCAAAGAGGATAGGCATCAGGCATTAAAGCTAAAGACCAACCAAGTAAAACAGCTTCAAAATTTCTTGGATGAACAACTGTATTTAAAAATGCTTGCCATTCCATAACTCTTATTTTCATAACAACACCAGCTCGTTGTAGTTGATGTTGTAAAATTAAAGCTGTATTTATTCTTATATCATTTCCTGTATTTGTTACTATTTCAAAAGTAAAAGGATTTTTCTCATCATAACCTGCTTCTTTTAATAACTCTTTTGCTTTTTCTATGTTTTGAATTATTGGTTTTACCTCTTCATTATAAGCAAATGAATCTGGTAAAAAAGGACCATTGCAAACTTTTCCATAACCAAAAAATAAAATATCAACTAATTCTTGTCTATTTATTGCTAAAGATAAGGCTTCTCTTACTTTTTTATCTTTAAATTTCTCATCTTTTAGATTAAAACCTAAATAGGTAAATGAAAATGAAGGTTTTTGAATTATTTTATAGCTATTTTTAAAATTTTCATCTATTTGTCTATCTATTTGAATAGGAGTTAATCCTCCAATATCAAGTTTGTTTTGCTTTAAATATAAAAAAGAAGTATTTGCATCAGGCAGAAATTTATATAAAATTTTGTCAATTTTTGGAACTCCTTCAAAGTAGTTTTCATTTGCAATAAGTTCTATATCTTGTCCCGTTTTAAACTCTTTTAATTTATAAGAACCTGTTCCTATTGGATTTTTATTGAATGAACTTGTCATTAAATCTTTTTCATCTTTTAAAATATGATAAGGTAGAATTCCTACCATCCAAATTTCTAAAGCTTTAAAATATGGTTGATTATAAACAACCTCAATAGTAAACTCATCTAAGGCTTTTACACTTTTTACTTCTTTAAAGTTTGATTTTATTGAATTAAATACTTTTGGATTTATGATTTGTTCATAAGTAAAAATTACATCTTTTGATGTGAATTTTGTCCCATCATGCCATAAAACATCTTCTTTTAATTTTATTATTAATTTTGAAGGTGTTTCAAAATAGTAAGATTTTGCTAAATCAACAGTAGGGTTTCCATTTTTATCATATTTAAAAAGACCATTAAATAACCAATCAGAGATTTCACTACTAGCACTATCATTTGCTAATATTGGATTTAATCTACTAGGACTTGAACTCATAGATAAATTTAATGTTGAAGCTGTTAAATATGTAAATAATAATAAGTAAAAAGTTAAAAATTTCATAAGATATTGTATAGTTTTTTTATAAAAAAAGGCATAAAAAAAGGAGCAACTCTTGTCGCTCCTTTTTGAGAAATAGTAAGAAATATACTCTTTTGAAAATTCCAATTATCTTTTTGAGAATTGAGAAGATTTTCTTGCTTTTTTCTTTCCGAATTTCTTTCTTTCAACAGATCTTGAATCTCTTGTTAATAAACCATGAGGTTTTAAGATAGTTCTGAATTGCTCATCAAAAGCAACTAATGCTCTTGAAATACCATGTCTAGCAGCATCAGCTTGTGCAGAATATCCTCCACCTAAAGTTTTAACAACGATATTTACTGAAGTTTCTTGTTTAGCAACATTTAATGGTTGCATTACTCTTTTTTTGATAGATTCATGTCCACCTAACCATGCATCTAAAGATAGACCATTGATTGTTAGTTGACCATTACCATTTTCTAGCCATACTTTTGCTATAGCAGATTTTCTTCTTCCAGTTGCATATACTTTTGCCATTACTATTATCCTTTAATTTGCGCAGTATGAGGGTGTTCACTTCCTGCATATACTTTTAATTTTTTTAACATAGCTTTACCAAGAGTAGTTTTTGGAAGCATACCTCTAGTAGCTAATTTGTATAGTTTCTCTGGATTCTTTTCAAACATTTCAGACATTTTGTGAGTTTTTGTACTACCAAAGTAACCTGAGTGAGTGAAGTAATTTTTTTCTTCTAATTTTTTACCAGAAAATTTTGCTTTTGATGCATTTATAATTACAACAAAATCTCCACAGTCAACATTTGGTGTGAAGCAAGGTTTATTCTTACCTCTTAAGATAGTAGCAACTTCTGTAATTATTCTTCCGAATACTTTACCTTCTGCATCTACTACTACCCAATCTCTTTCGATTTCGTTAGCTTTTGCCATTTGAGTAAATTTCATTTATTTTCTCCGCTTTTTTAATGAGGTGGAATAATAGTGCAATAATACTTTAGAATAGCTTAAATTAAGTATTTCTTAATATTTTATAGAGAATTTAGACCATTTTTTAAATTCTGAAGTTATTTCAAGTCTAAAATTATGTAAATTGAGTATTGATTGAACAATAAAAAGTCCTAATCCTAAAGAGTTATTCCATCCATTATTTGAAATACGATAGAATTTTTTATTTATTTTTTCTAATTCTTTTTCTTCTATTCCTATTCCTTTATCTAAAATATCAATAGAATTTAATGAAATATTTATGATTACTTCATGTTCTGAATATTTTAAAGCATTTTCTATAAGATTAGTAATTGCTAATGAAATAAGTGTTTCATCAACTTTTAAAATTAAATCTTCACCGGTGATTTCAATTTCTCTATTTTTATATTTATCTTTTAAATCACTGACACAATTTTCAATAATTTTTTTCATAGAACAAGGAAGAAGAAGTAACTCTTGTTTTCCTTCTTCAAGTTTTAAAGTAAGTCTTAATTTATCAATTATTTGAGACATTTTATTTGAGTTAGAGTATATTTTATTTAAAAATTTTATTTTCATAGCTTCAGGAATTTGACTATCATTTAAAATTGTTTCACTATATCCTGAAATGATTGCTATTGGATTTTTAAATTCGTGAGAAATTGCAGAAATAATTTCATCTTTTTGTCTATTTGAAATTTTTAATTTTGCAGTTTGTTTTGCTTTTTGTTTTTCTCTTTTTGAGAGTTTTGTGGCTACTTTGTTTAAAAGTTTTGTTATTTTGTGAAATTCATAAGTGTAAGTAGATTCTATAGTATTTAAATTTTTCTTATTTGAAAGTTGTGTTAAAAAATCCAAAATAGAATCTGTTTCCTTTTTTATTTGCAAACTGATAAAATAAGTTGCTAAAAAAGCAATAATTAAAAAAAACGTCATATATATAAAAATTTCAAGGGTTAATTTAACAAAACTATCAGTAATTTTGTTTGTATAATCAGCCATTCTAATATAATAAATTTTTTCATTTATAATTATCTTTTTTGCAACATATAACAAATCTTTTTTGATAGTATCTGATTTTCTTGTATCTTTTCCTAATCCAATATTATTTGCTTCTATTATTTCCGGTCTATTTGCATGATTTTTGATAAATTCTATATCTTTATCACTTTCAGCAATTACGTTACCAACATCATCAATAATTGTTATTCTTAGATTTAGTTGTTCATGTAAATCTTTTGTAATAGTTTTTAGATTATTTAAATTTGGTATTTCTTTTAATACAATAGATAAAGAGTCAATATTTTGAATAAGATTTTTTTCAATTTGTTTTAGATAAAGATTCTTTGCCCAAAAATATGTAACTAGTGTTAATGTTATTAAAATTGCTATAAATATTGAGATATAAGTTCTAAGAAATAATTGATGAATTTTTAACAAAAAATATAACCTTCTCCCCTAATAGAACGAATATACTCTTTTTTCCCATCAGGATCAATTTTAGCTTTTAATCTTTTAATTGCAACGTTTACAGTTTTCTCTTTTTTCTCAAAAGAGTCTTGCCAAACTTTGTTTAATAGATGTTCTCTAGTCATTAAAATATCTTTATTTTTAATAAATTCTAGAAGTAAATCATGCTCAAGATGAGTTAATTCAATCTCTTTATCCTCAATATAAAATTTTTTATTTGAAGATTTATATACAATATCTTTTACTTTTAAAATATCAATCTCTTTTGAAGTTCTTTTTATTACAGCCTTTACTCTTGCACATAATTCTTTTAAATTAAAAGGTTTTGTAATATAATCATCAGCGTGAGAATTAAAACCTTCAAGAATATCTTCATCATTATCTTTTGCAGTTACATAAATAACAGGATTAGTAAATCCTAGTTTTTTAATTTCATTTATAAATGCACTTCCTTCGATTCCTGGAAGATTCCTATCCATTAAAATTAAATCTATTTCTTCTTCTTCTAAAACTTTTCTAACATTTTTATCAATAGTTAAAAAACCAATAGTTTCATACCCTTCTTTTTGTAAGGTATATTCAAGAAGTTCTAAAATATCTTCTTCATCTTCTATAATTAGAATTAGTTTATTATTCATCTTGATTTGACTCTTTAGTAGTTACAACTTTTTTATTTGGTCTTCCATCCTCATATTCAATAACAGTATCTTGAGAAACTTTTATAATACCAGGTGAAAATTTGATAGCTAGAATCCTAAAAATAAAGAATACAAAAATAACAATCAATAAGAATGTAATATCAAAATAATCCCTTGATTTATTTGTACTTAAAATAATAACTTCACGGATTAAAAAAATGATAAAAATATCGATGATGTATCTTAATCGAAGAGTTTCTCTTTTTATAAAATCAGAAACCATTTTAACAACTTCCATAATAACAATAAACTCTAACATAAGAATAATTGCTTTATAGAACTCTTTACCTGAAGCGATTATTCCTATAAAAATAATCGCTGCTGCTAAAACTTCAAAATTTGAACTGAAGTAATCTTTTATTTTATTAATAGCTTTTTTCATAAGGCAAGTATATCATAAAGATTATGATTGTACTATATCTCCTCCAACTTGTGCGAACTGTAGAAGATTTGCTATAGAAACAGCTCTATCAGCTATTTTTTCTAATCTTCTTAGGCTACTTAATAAATCAAAATATTCTTTTGATAAATCAAGATTTTTTGTAATTAATTTTAATATATTTTTTTCAATCATTAAATATAAATCATCAGTTTTACTCTCTTCAACAATAACTCTATGATATTTTTCTTCAATATGTTTAGGGTCAATTTCATCAATAATACTCGTTGCAGTTTGTAAAGATAAAAGAGCAGATTTTAATAAAGGAATAGTGTATTCTAAAATCATACTTGTATTTAAATCATCACTATAAGATTTTTTGAACATTTTTGCAAAATCTTTTGTATTTGAACCTGTTCTTACAAGTTCATTAGTGATTTTTAAAAATGAAACTAATTGTCTTAAGTCTTTAGCTTCAGGTGAATATAAAGCTAAAGTTGTAACTATGATATTGTCAATCTCATTTGATTTAAGTAATAATTTTTTTTCTGTTATTTCAACGTCTTTTAGATTTTCAATCTTTTTTTCAACTAGTGCTTGTTGACAAATTTCTAAAGATTCAACTACTTCTAAACCAATTTTTTGAATCTCTTCTTTGATACTTTTTAGTTTTGTTTCATAAGGCTTTAACATTATCCAAATCTCCCTGTAATATAATCTTCTGTTTTTTTATTGTGTGGATTAACAAAAATAGTTTCTGTTACATCATATTCTATTAATTTCCCTAAATGGAAAAAGGCTGTATAATCAGCAACTCTTGCTGCTTGTTGCATATTGTGAGTTACTGTAATAATTGTGTAATCTTGTTTTAATTCAAGCATTAAAGCTTCAATTTTTTCCGTACTAATTGGGTCAAGTGCAGATGTTGGTTCATCCATTAAAATAACTTCTGGTTTAATTGCAATTGTTCTTGCAATACAAAGTCTTTGTTGTTGACCTCCTGAAAGTGAAGTTCCAGGTTGATTTAATTTATCTTTTACCTCATTCCAAAGTCCTGATTTAATTAAAGAAGATTCAACTAATTCATCACACTCTTTACCTTTTCTTACAATTCCATGTTTTAATGGTGCATAAGCTACATTGTCATATATTGATTTTGGAAAAGGATTTGGTTGTTGAAAAACCATACCAACTTTTTTTCTAACACTTACTTCATCAACATCTTTATCATAGATATTTTTATTGTCAATTATAATTTGACCATCAATTTTTACTATTGGAATTAAATCATTCATTCTATTTATACATCTTAAAAATGTTGATTTACCACAACCAGATGGTCCAATTAATGCTGTTATTTTATTTTCATATAAACTAGCTGTTATATCAAAAAGAGCTTGATTTGAACCATAAAAAAGGTTTAAGCCTTTTACATCAATTTTTGTTTTATTTTCATTATTTATCATTTTTTTCCCTTACCACTTAACTTCAAATCTTTTTCTTAAATAAATTGCTATTGCATTTAATGAAATTAATATTGTTAATAACACCATAATTCCAGCAGCAGTTTTTTCTATATACATACCTTCTGGCATTCCCGCCCAAGTAAATAATTGTGCAGGCATAACAGTTGCTGCTTGAGTAACCATTGTTGGAGCATCAGGAATAAAGGCAATCATACCAATGATGATTAAAGGAGCTGTTTCTCCCATAGCTTGTGCTAAACCAATAATAGAACCTGTTAAAACTCCTGGAAATGCTAAAGGTAAAACGTGATCTCGTGTCACTTGAATTTTATTTAACCCTAAACCATATCCCGCTTGTCTTATACTATCTGGAACTGCTCTTAGTGCTGCTCTTGAACTTACAATAATAATTGGTAAAGTCATAAGAGCAAGAGTTAAACCTCCAACTAAAGGTGAACTTCTAGGCATTCCAAAAAGATTAATAAATATTGCTAGACCTAAAAGACCGAATAATATTGAAGGAATAGCTGCAAGGTTATTTATGTTTATTTCAATAAATCTTGTAAATTTATTGTCCCCTGCAAACTCTTCAAGATAAATAGCTGTCATAACTCCAATTGGAAATGCAACAGCCATTGTAATCACTAAAGTTAATATTGAACCAATTACAGCTGAATAAAGTCCTGCATATTCAGGAATCTTTGAATCACCGTTTGTAAAGAAAATTGAATTAAATTTTCTTTCAATTAGTCCTTGAGCATTTAATTCTTCAATAAAAGCTATTTCTTTATCTTTTAGCTTGTAATGGTGACCTTTTAAATACTGATCAACTTGGTCATCTGCTAATACTAAAGTTGTTGTTGTAGTGTTCATTAAAGCTGGATTTTCTTGAACTAATTTTTGAAGATCTCTTAACCAAGCTCTAGAAACAATATTTCTATACTCTTTTGGTACAGCAAATCTTGTATCTTCTAGAGTTTTTTCGTTGTATGTAACATCTACTTTTATATAAGCAACATTAAAAGCAGGAATACCTTTACTAATAATATCAAATAAGAAAAATGCTAAAAATGCTATAGAGAAAATTAATGAAGTTAATGTAAACTTCTTAAATCTTTTTGCACTAGCATGTCTTGATTTTAAATTCGGATCGTAAAATGGATTATGTTGTTTAGTTTTCTTTTTATTTTTAATCATAATGTATTCACTTTATATTTTTCTTTAAATTTTCTAATTAGAGATAATGAAATCATGTTAAGCACTAATGTAACTATAAATAGCACTAACCCTAAAGCAAATGCTGAAAGTGTTTCAGGTGAATTAAATTCAAAATCTCCAACTAATGAGTTTACAATTGTAACAGTAACGGTAGTCATATCTTCAAGTGGATTCCATGAAAGATTTGGTCTTAATCCTGCTGCCATAACAACAATCATAGTTTCTCCTAAGGCTTTAGATAAACCTAGTAATGATGCTGAAATAATTCCTGGCATAGCTGAAGGTAAAACTATGTTTTTAATTACTTCACCATGCGTCATACCAAGTCCAAATGCTGCTTTTCTTTGACTATCAGGAACTGATTTAATAACATCATCTGAAAGCGATGAAATAACTGGGATAATCATAATACCCATTACAATTCCAGAAGCTAAAGCTGAGTTAAATGTAGCTTCAAGACCTACGGTCTCTGCTGCTTTTACAACTAAAGGAGCAACAGTAATAGCAGCAAAGAATCCATATACAACAGTTGGAATACCCGCTAAAACTTCTAAAATTGGTTTTAAATAATCTCTAACAGTAGGACTTGCATATTCACTCATATAAATAGCACTACCAAGTCCAATAGGAATTGCAACACCAAGTGCAATTACAGTAATTACAAATGTCCCTGCAAAAATTGGTAAAGCACCAAATTGACTACCAATAACTCCTGGTGACCATGTAGTTCCCGTTAGGAAATACCAGAAACTTCTTAATTGGAAAAATTCTATTGCTTCAAATAAAATAGAAAATAAAATCCCAAAAGTTGTTAAAATAGAGATTGCAGCTGCACTAATCAATGCAAATTTGATTAGTTTTTCATTTAGCTCTCTTTGTCTTTTTCTTGATTCAAAAGTGCTCAATACTTTAACCTTTGTGTTAAATTTTTTATAATTTTAAATAAAATTGATTACATCATGGTTACATATAAAATGAGACAGGGAAGTTAGATATATAAATTTCAGTTTTAAGTTTTTATCTCTTTGTTCGCGTTAACAGATAAAAACTTAAAACTAAAATTGAACAAATAAAGAGAAGGCAAGCCATCCTCTCTTTATTTAAATTTTAATTAATGTTTTAATTGCTCAATAGTTAATTTTTCATTATTCATAACTTTAGTTCTTGCAATTTCTCTTGTTTTGTCATCTAAAGTAATTAATCCGATTTCTCCTAAGATTCCATCTTTACCAATCATTTTTTCAGACATAAATAAATTTGTAAATTCTTTTAAAGCAGGCACTTCTTTATTGTGTGCATTTTTGATATAAAAATACATAGATCTAGCAACTGGATATTTCCCTGTTGAAATAGTATCAGCTGTTGGAGCTATACTATCAATTGTAATTCCCATAACTTTATCTTTATTTTCTTCTAAAAATGAATATCCAAAGATACCAATTGCAGCTTCATTTTTAGTAAGTTTTTGAACGATTAAGTTATCATTTTCACCTGATTCTACATAAGCTCCATCAGTTCTAATAACAGAATAAGCTTTATATTTTTTATTCGCTTTTTCATCTGCTTTATATAAATTAGTATAAACTGGCATTTTTTCAAATACAGATTGTAAAACTAACTCTTCAAATGAGTCTCTTGTTCCTGAAGATTTTGGAGGACCATAAACAGTAATTTCTCTATTTGGTAATGATGCATCAATGTCTGACCATTTTTTATATGGATTTTTAATTAATGTTTTTCCATCAGCACTTGGTACTTCTTCTGCTACAGCTAAAGCTAATTGTGCTTTTGTAACATTAAATCCAGCAACTTTTGCAGATTGTGCAATAGCAATTCCATCAAATCCAATTAATGCTTCAGTTATATCTTTAACACCATTTTCTTCACACATTTTTAATTCTTTATCTTTCATTCTTCTTGAAGCATTTGTAATATCAGGCGTATTTAAATCAACACCAGCACAAAATAGTTTCATTCCTCCACCTGTTCCTGTTGATTCTACAACTGGAGTTGGGAATTTTGTAGTTGCACCAAACTCTTCAGCTACAGAAGATGAAAAAGGGTAAACAGTTGATGAACCTACGATTTTGATTTGTTCTCTTGCAGTTAAAGTTGTTGCTAATAAAGCACTTGCAATTAAGGCCATTGATGTTTTTTTGAATGTCATTATTTTCTCCGATAATTTTATTTACCGTGAAAGTTTAATAACTATTGATTACAATTTGGTTACTATAGATTTATATTTAATGTTTTGTAAATTTTTTTTCAAACTCTTTGTAACTTCTTACAAAAAGTTCATCACAATCATTTGGTTTGTAAATGACAGCTTTAATCCAAATATTATCTTCTTGTAGCTTACAAAAGTTTAGGGGAGTATAAAGTTTTTTATTTTTGTAGTGAATATATATTTTATTAAGTTCAATCATAATTTAAAAAAGCTAATGGATTATAGTCCATTAGCTTCGATAAGTTTTGATTGATGATCAGCAATAAGAGGATCAATCACTTCATCAAACAAACCATCATTCATGATGTAGTCAAGTCTGTACAGAGTTAAGTTAATTCTATGATCACTGATTCTATTTTGTGGATAGTTATAAGTTCTAATTCTTCCACTTCTATCACCAGTTCCTACTTGCTCTTTTCTTGTAGCACCTTCAGCTTCCATCTTTTTTTGCATCTCGACTTCATAAAGTTTTGCCTTTAAAACTTTCATAGCTCTGTCTTTATTTTTGTGTTGAGATTTTTGGTCTTGATTTGTTACAACGATTCCAGATGGAATATGAGTGATTCTAACAGCCGAGTCTGTAGTATTTACAGATTGACCACCATTTCCACTGGCTCTCATAACATCAATTTTTAAATCATTTGGATCTATTTCTACTTCAACATCGTCAACTTCAGGCATAACAGCAACAGTAATGGCAGAAGTATGAACTCTACCTTGAGATTCAGTAGCAGGAACCCTTTGAACCCTATGTGTACCACCTTCAAATTTTAATTTTGAATATACGTGGTCACCTTTTACTAGAATTACAATTTCTTTGTAACCCCCAGATTCACTCTCACTTGAACTCATGATTTCAACTTTCCAATCATTGTTCTCTGCATATCTTAAGTAACCCCTAAATAAATCACCTACAAATATTGCAGCTTCATCACCACCTGTACCAGCTCTTAGTTCCAAATAGATGTTTTTGTCATCATTTGGATCTTTTGGAATCATTAAAAACTTTATTTCATCTTCAAGTACTGGTTTTTTCGTTTCTAATTCTTTTAGTTCTTCTTTTGCTAAATCACCTAATTCAGGATCATCAAGCATCATTTTATTTTCATCAATATTTTCTATTAACTTAATATATTCTCTAGCCTTAGAAACAATTGGTTGAATGCTTGACTGTTCTTTAGAAAGTTCAGTCATTCGTTTTATATCATTAGTGATATCAGGAGCCATTAATAAGTTATTAATTTCTTCGTATCTATTAATGAATGGTTGAAGTTTATCTTTTAACATATATATTTAATTCAAATTATATAGCGTTAACTTTTACTTGTAATCTACTTACTTTTCTAGCAGCTGTACCTTTTTTTAAGATACCTTTAGAAACGCAGTGGTGTAAGTATTTGTTTGCAGTTTTCATAGCCTCAACAGCTTTTTCTTTATCAACACCTTCAATAGCTGCTAATACATTTTTAGTAACATTTTTGATTCTTGTTTTGTAAAATCTGTTTCTTTCAGTTTTAATTTTCGTTTGTCTAGCTCTTTTTTCGCAAGATTTATGATTTGCCATTTTTTTAACCTCTTTATAAAAATTTTAAGGGTAGAATATTACCTAAAGTAACTTAAATAGAGTTTAATTTTAGGAAGATTTAATGAAACTATTCGGAACTGATGGTGTTAGAGGAAAAGCAGGTGATTTTTTAGATGCGATAACTGTATTAAAGCTAGCTAAAGCTGCAGGTATATATTTTAGAAAGCATTCTACTACAAAAAGGATTCTTGTTGGAAAAGATACAAGAAGAAGTGGTTATATGATTGAAAATGCCTTAGTTAGTGGCTTAACAGCTGTTGGCTATAATGTAATTCAAATAGGTCCAATGCCAACTCCTGCAATTGCATATTTAACAGAGAGTATGAGATGTGATGCTGGTATTATGATTAGTGCTTCTCACAATCCCTTTGAAGATAATGGAATAAAGTTTTTTGATAATCATGGAAATAAATTAAGTGTAGCATGTGAAAAAGCTATCGAAGAAATTTTCAATGATGACGATTTAATGACTAGTGAACAAGTAACAGGAAGAGAAATAGGTTCATCTAAAAGAATAGATGATGTTATTGGAAGATATATTGTTTCTATTAAAAGTTCATTTCCTAAAGATTTAACTTTAAGTGGATTAAGAATAGTGCTTGATTGTGCAAATGGTGCTGCTTATAAGGTTGGCCCAACTATTCTAGAAGAATTAGGAGCAGACGTTATAACAATAAATAATAAGCCAAATGGTTTTAATATAAATGATAATTGTGGAGCAATGCATCCTGAAACTGTTGCCAAATTAGTAAAAGAGTATAGAGCTGATATTGGACTTGCTTTAGATGGTGATGCTGATAGATTAGTTGTTGTTGATGAAAAGGGTGAAATAGTTGATGGAGATAAACTAATAGGGGCATTATGTAGTTTTTTAAATAATGAAAAATTATTAAAAGGAAATGCTTGTGTTGCTACTGTTATGTCAAATAAAGCCCTTGAAGATTATTTAGCTAAACAAAAAATCGAGTTATTTAGGTCTGATGTGGGTGATAAATATGTTCTTGAAGTTATGAAAGAAAAAGGTATCAATTTTGGTGGGGAACAAAGTGGGCATATTATTTTTTCTGATGTTGCAAAAACAGGAGATGGACTAGCTTCTGCACTTCAAGTTTTAGCATTAGTTATAAAATCAGGTAAAAAAGCAAGTGAAGTTTTAAATCCATTTAGTTTATATCCTCAAATTTTACATAATATGAAAGTAACAGAAAAAATACCATTAAATCAGATAAAGGGTTTAGATGAGATATTAAAACCTATCAGAGAAAAAGGTATGAGAGATTTGATTAGATATTCAGGGACTGAAAATAAAATTAGATTGTTACTTGAAGGAAAAAATAAGAAAGATGTTGAAGATGGAATGCAAACATTAATTTCATTTTTTAAAAAGGCATTATGAAAAAAAATTTAAAAATAGCAACAACAATTTTTATTGTTGTTTTTATAATAGATCAAATAGTTAAATATGGTTTTGCAAATTTAGGCTGGGATGTTAATGGTCCTTATATGTCTTTAAAATTAGCATATAACTATGGAGTTGCTTTTTCAATGTTTTCTTTTCTAGCAGAATACTTAAAATATATTCAACTTTTTATGGTTTTTGCGGGAACGGTTTATTTGTTTATGAACAAGGATGTTTTTAAAGAATATTATATTCCCATAGCTTTACTTTATGCAGGAGGTTTGTCTAATATTTTAGATAGATTTACTTATGAAGGAGTTGTTGATTATTTTTATTGGCATTATGGATTTGAATTTGCAATATTTAACATAGCAGATGTGATGATAAATATTGCTGTTGCAATAATTATTTATAAACAAATTAAGCAATCAAGAGAAGAAAAAAAAGAAAAAGCAAAAAATAATTAGTTTTGTAGCTTAAAATAAATTTAGCTATAATCCAATAAATTTTAGAAAATAATAGGAATATTTTATGGGTCAAACAATAACAGAAAAGATTTTTAGTGAACATGTAGGTAAAAAAGTTTTTGCAGGAGAAATCGTAAGAAGTCCAATTGATATGGTTATTGGAAATGATATTACTACTCCAATTTCAATTAAAGCTTTTGAAGATGGTGGTTTTGAAAAACTTGCTAATCCGGATGGTTTTGCAATTGTTTTAGACCATTTTATTCCAGCAAAAGACATAGCAAGTGCAAATCAAGCAAAAATTTCAAGAGACTTTGCAATGAAACACAATTTGAAAAATTTCTTTGATGAAAAAGATATGGGAATTGAACATGCCCTTTTACCAGAAAAAGGTTTAGTATTACCAGGAGATGTAATTATTGGTGCAGATTCACATACCTGTACACATGGTGCATTAGGTGCATTCTCTACAGGTATGGGTTCAACTGATATCTCTTTTGGAATGATTACAGGTGGTAACTGGTTTAAAGTTCCTGAATCAATCAAAGTTGTATTTAAAGGTAAACCAGCGCCATTTGTAACTGGGAAAGATTTAATTTTAGAAATTATTAGAATTTTAGGTGTTGATGGAGCTTTATATAAA
Organism: Arcobacter aquimarinus; assembly: GCF_013177635.1. Classification (NCBI taxonomy): domain Bacteria; kingdom Pseudomonadati; phylum Campylobacterota; class Epsilonproteobacteria; order Campylobacterales; family Arcobacteraceae; genus Arcobacter; species Arcobacter aquimarinus. Next base: position 169,052 of record NZ_CP030944.1, read on the forward strand.
GCTTTAGAATTCACTGGTGATACAATTGCTTACTTATCAATGGATGATAGATTTTCTTTATGTAACATGGCTATTGAAGCTGGAGCCAAAAATGGAATTGTTGCATATGATGAAATTACAAAAGAATTTTTAGATAAAGTAGGTGAAGCAAATGGTGGTTTAAGAGCAGAACCTAAAATTCACTATTCAGATGATGATGCAAATTATTGTCAAATAATTGAAATTGATGTTGAAAAATTAGAACCAGTTATCGCATATCCATTCTTACCATCAAATGGTCACTCAGTTTCTCAAGCCGTTAGTGATAATATCAGAGTTGACCAAGTATTTATAGGTTCTTGTACAAATGGAAGATTAAGTGACTTTAAAATTGCAGCTGAAATCTTAAAAGATAAAAAAGTAGCAAGACATGTGAGGCTTATTTTAACTCCAGGAACACAAAAAATTCTTAGAGAAGCTACAAAATTAGGATATATTGATACTTTAGTTGATGCAGGTGGAGTTGTTTCAAATCCAACTTGTGGAGCTTGTTTAGGTGGATATATGGGAATTTTAGGAGATAATGAAGTTTGTATCTCTACAACTAATAGAAATTTTGTAGGAAGAATGGGTTCAAGAAGCTCAAAAATATACTTAGCAAATAGTGCAGTTGCAGCAGCATCAGCGATTTCAGGTTATATAACAGACCCAAGAAGTTTATAATGATAGATATACCATGCGTGATTCTTTGCGGTGGTAAAAGCTCAAGAATGAAAGAAGATAAAACTCTTCTTCCTTTCTTTAACTCAAATTCTCTAGCTCAATTTCAATACCATAGATTAAAGTTGTACTTTCAAAATATTTACATTTCATCAAAAAATGACAAGTTTGATTTTATAGATAAAAATTATCTTATATTAGATGAAAATAAAGAAATTTTTTCACCAATTTTAGCTCTTGATACCATTTTTAAGAAATTTTTCAATCAAAAGATATTTATTATAACTGTTGATTCTCCTTTTGTTAGTATAGAATCAATTAGAGCACTAATTGAAAATTCTAAAGATGTTGATATTTGCGTAGCAAAAACAGAAGATAAAGTACATAATTTATGTGGAATATTTGATTCAAATATAAGTTTAACTATTAAAAATATGATTAATCAAGATATACATAAAATAAATTATTTGATAAAACAAAATAAATTTAAAATTATAGAATTTCCTAATAATGATGAATTTATGAATATTAACACTCCAGATGACTATAAAAAATCTTTAATTTGTATAAATAAAATTTATAATTCTAATTAATAATAATATACAATTTATAAGTGGCTTATTATCTCTTTTTTGTTATTCTAGTACTATAGTTTTTACAAAAATAAAGGAATTTAAAATGGTAAAAAATGAGCTAGAAAAAGCACTAGAAATTGTTGATTCAGAAATAAAAAAAGCAGGTATTTCAAGAAGAGATGCATTTAAGTTAGCAGGATTAGGAACAGCAGCTTATCTTGCAAATGGTGGAACTGATGCAAATGCTGCAACAGAAGCTAAAGCAAGTGAAGCTACTGGAAAAATATTGATAATTGGAGGAGGATTAGCAGGTATTTCAACTGCTGCTAGATTAGTTAATACTTTATCAAATCCTGATATTACAATAGTTGAACCAAATCCTAAATCAGTAACTTATCAACCAGGAACAACATTAATTGCTTCAGGTGTTTATACTAAAGAAGATGTTGATTATGACACAAAAGATTTTTTACCTAAAGGTGTGACTTTATTAAAAGATAGAGCTGTAGAATTTAATCCTGAAGCAAACAAAGTTGAATTAGCATCAGGTGAAACATTGACTTATGATTTTTTAGTTGTTGCAGCAGGTGTTACTCTTGATTTTGGTTCAATCAAAGGTTTAGAAGAAATAGGGGATGCATATACATCTGAAGATGCTTCTAAAATATTAAAAGTATTTGGTGATTCAGGAATAACTTCTGTTTATAATATTGATTCATCAGTTGCAATGTGGGAACAAACTCAGAAATTTATACAAAAAGCTAAAGATGGACAAAAAGTAAAAGGTATATTTACTGATCCAAATACTGCTATAAAATGTGGTGGAGCTCCTAAAAAAGTTATGTATTTAATGAATTCAAGGTTAAATGAAGCAAAAGCAAGAGCAAATGCAGAACTGTCATTTTATGCAGATAGTAATAAACTATTTGGAGTAAAAGAGTATGCTGATGCAATTGAAAAACAATTTATAGAAAGAGATATGAAATGGAATTTTAATCATAATTTAATTGGAGTAGATATTGCTAAAAAAATTGCTATATTTGATAAACATTGGCAAGAAAAAGGTGAGTATGATAAAGATTTAGAAGAGTATGAGATGGTAACTAAACATCAAAATGTAGAAGTACCATTTGATTTTTTACATATTACACCTCCACAAAAAGCACCTGATGTAATTGGAAAATCAGCAATTGGTTCAGCAAAAGGTTGGGTTCCTGTAAATAAAGAAACTTTACAACATGTTAAGTATAAAAATATTTTCTCTTTGGGTGATGTTGCAGCTGTTCCTATGGGTAAAACAGGTGGGACAGTAAGAAAACAGTATAAAGTATTGGTTGATAATTTAATAGCAGTTATGGAAGGTAAAGAGCCTACATCTAAATTTGATGGTTATACAGTTTGCCCTTTAATTACAGATATTGGAAAAGTTATGCTTGCAGAATTTAATTGGACAGCAAAACCAACTCCATCTTTCCCCCTTGACCCAACACAAGAGAGATATATTTGGTGGTTATTAAAAGTATATTTACTTAAGCCAATGACTCAATACGGAATGTTAAGCGGAAAAGCATAGAGTTTATTTTGAAAAAAGAGTTTTTTATTTTTATAATGATAATTGTTGTTTTGACAATAGTTTTTCATTATAAAGAGTTGTTGGAATATCCAATTCAACACGTAAAAAACTTTCCTAATTCAGGAACTTATGGATTAGGAATTTTTCATCCATTAGTTTTTGGTGCTTTTGTATATATTATGCTTTTAATACCAAGAGCAATATTCAAACTTTTAAAAGGAAATAGTCATGAAGAAAATATTAAGTAGTTTTGTAGTTGCAACATTGTTAACAATAAGTCAATCTTATGCACAAGAAAATAAAGTTACACCAGAAATTGCACAGTTAATCAAAAAATATAATTTAGAGCAAGTAGGTTTTGATTATGTAGAGAAAAAAGTAGGTATTGGATTTAGAGGTGATGCTGAAGCTATTTTAATTGATGCAAGACCAGCTGTTAAATATGAAAAAGGTACAATTCCTTCTAGTTTAAATATTACAGATACAGATTTTGAAAATGGATATAAACAGATAGTAGATTTAGCGAAAGATAAAGAATTGATTGTTTATTGTGCAGGGTATAATTGTGAGAAAAGTCCAATTGTTGCTCAAAAATTAAAAGAAAAAGGGCATAAAAATATAAAATTGTATTCAGCAGGTGAACCTGAATGGTCTAAAAAAAGTTATTTAGAAATCGGTACAAATGTTGTAAAAGCATATCAAGAAAATAATAGTGCTTTACTAGTAGATGCAAGACCACAAATTAAGTTTTTTCAAGAAACAATTCCAGGAAGTATTTCAATTCCTGATACTAATTTAGATAAGTTAATAGGAAGATTTCCTATTGATAAGAATGAAAAAATAGTTACTTTTTGTGCAGGATTTTCTTGTGAAAAATCAAATATAGTAGCAAATAAATTATACACTTTAGGTTATAAAAATGTTTCAGTTTATGCAGGTGGAGTTCCAGCTTGGAAAGAGGCAGGATTAGCTACAACGGCTAGTTCTAAAGTTAAAACTGAAGTTGCAGTAAAAGAAAAAAAAGAATTTACTCCAAATGGAGCTAAATTAGGTGAAGATGAAGGTAGTGTGGATGGTGAATGGTTAAAAGCGTTAATATTAGAAGATAAAGTTCCTGAATATGTTCAAATTGTGAATGTTTTAAGCGCAAAAGATTTTAAGAAAGGGCATATAAAAGGTTCTATAAATATTGAAGCAGAAAAATTTAGTGCAAAAGAGTTATTTGAAAAACTTCCAAAAGGGAAAACAATTATTTTTAACTGTACAGCAGGTTCAAGATCTATTGAGGCTTGGAGTAAATTAAAAAAAGGAAATGTTGATATTTCTGATATTTTATATTTTGATGCTAATATAAATTGTGAAGGTGAAAAGTGTAAAATAGAGGTAAATGAACCTTTAGGAGCTTAAGAAATAAAAAAAGGGAGAAAGTTTGACTTTCTCCCTTTTTTAATGTAATGTTTGCAAATTTATTTTAGTGCGGCTTTAGCAGTTACCACTAAAGATGCAAATGCAGCAGAATCATTCATAGCCATATCAGCTAAGATTTTTCTATCTAATTCTAAACCAGACAATCTTAATCCATTCATGAATCTTGAATAATTAATATCATTTAATCTACAAGCTGCATTGATTCTTATAATCCATAATTTTCTGATATCTCTTTTTTTCTGTCTTCTATCTCTGAAAGCATAAACTAAAGATCTTTCTAATTGTTCTTTAGCTTTTCTAAAGTGTTTTCTTCTACCACTAAAGAATCCTCTAGCAGCTTTTAATACCTTTTTATGTCTTCTTCTTCTTACAAAACCAGTTTTTACTCTAGGCATATATATTTCCTTTCTTTACCATTATTTCTAATAAGGTGTCAGTATACTTACTGAACTTTTCCATCATTTGATGGAGGGACAAAATTACTTTTATTTTTAGTAATTACGCTTTACACAACGCTACAAGAATTCTACCAGCATCTGTACTATGCACAGTTTTTGGTCCTCTTAAGTTTCTTTTTCTTTTTTGAGTCATTTTAGTTAAGATGTGGCTTCTAAAAGCTGAACCTCTTTTAATTGACCCATTTTTCTTCACTTTAAATCTTTTTAAAGCGCCACTAACACTTTTCATTTTTGGCATTGAAGAATCCTCCTTATAAATTTGCAATTTCATTAATTTTATGAAAAAGTTTTGGATTTTACTGAAATTTTGTTTAGTTTAAGTTTAAATGAAAGTTAATTATAGAATAAAGAAGAAGAATCTTCTTTATTTTAATCTTTTTTAGGAAGAGCCATAAGGTTTACATATCTTCCTTCAAGTTTTGGTTCTTTATCCATAACGGCAATATCTTCTAACATTGGCCAGATTTTTTTAAGTACATCTATACCCGATTGAGGATTAGCCATTTCTCTACCTTTTAAGAAGACTCTGAATTTAACATGATTTCCATCTTCTAAAAATTCTCTTGCATGTTTTACTTTATAGCTAATGTCATTTTCTGCAATTTTAACAGATAATTTTATTTCTTTTATAACTATAACTTTTTGATTTTTCTTAGCTTCTTTTTTCTTTTTTTCTTGTTGATATCTAAATTTACCATAATCCATAATTTTTGCAACTGGAGGTTTTCCATCAGGAGCAATTAATACTAAATCTAAGCCCATTTCATCAGCAAGTTTAAGAGCATCTGCTGTGCTTATAATTCCATGATTAGTTCCATCATCAGTTGTACATCTAACCTCTTTAGCTGTAATCATTTCATTCATGATTACATCGTCTTTTCTTTTGTCTTTACTCAAATTTTGCTCCCGCTTATGATTTCATTTAGCATTGATATAAATTCATCTTTGCTCATATTTGACTGCTCTCTAGTTCTTCTATTTCTTAATGCAATAGTTTTATTAGCAACTTCTTCATCTCCAATTACTACAATCATTGGAACTCTTTGTTTTTCAGCCATTCTAATTCTTTTATTCAAACTCTCATTCATGTTATAAATTTCAGAATCCATGTCATTTTCTATAAGCATTTTCTGTAGTTCTTTAGCATATTCAAGATGTGAATCAGCAATAGGAACAAAAATAACTTGAGTTGGTGCAATAACAAAAGGAAATTCTCCTGCACAATGTTCTGTTAAAATCCCAATAAATCTTTCAAATGAACCAAGAATTGCTCTATGAATCATAACTGGTTGTTCTTTTTCACCTTTTTCATTAATATACTCAACATTAAATCTAGAAGGTAAGTTCATATCTACTTGAACTGTTCCACATTGCCATTTTCTTCCAATTGCATCTAAAATTTTGATATCAATTTTTGGACCATAGAATGCTCCTCCACCTTCATCAATACCATATTGGATATTTTTTTCATCCAATGCATCCATAATACCTTTTGTAGTTTTTTCCCAGAAGATATCATCACCAATTGCTTTTTCAGGTTTTGTAGAAACTTCTATTTCATATTTAAAATCAAACATTTTAAGTAAAGAATCAACAAATTCTAATACTTCAAATATCACTTCTTTTATCTGATTTTGTGTACAAAATATATGTGAATCATCTTGAGTAAATTCTCTTACTCTAAATAATCCATGCATTGCTCCACTCATTTCATGTCTATGAACTACACCATATTCAAAAAGTTTTTTAGGTAAATCTTTATACGAAACTAGACTATTTTTAAAGATTTGAATATGTCCAACACAGTTCATAGGTTTTATTCCATATTCTTGTTCATCAATAGTAGTAAAATACATATTTTCTTTGTAGTTCGCATAGTGACCAGAGATTTTCCACATTTCAGCTTTTAAAATTTCAGGACCACGAACAGGTTCATATCCCCTAACTCTATGAGCTTTGTATAAAAGATGCTCAAGTTTACTTCTAAGTCTTGCACCATTTGGTAACCACATAGGAAGACCAGCACCTACATCATCATTAAATGTAAAAAGTTCAAGTTCAGTTCCAAGTTTTCTGTGGTCTCTTTTTTTAGCTTCTTCAATCATTCTTGTATAATCAAATAATGCTTGTTTATCGAAAAATGCAATACCATAAATTCTAGTAATCATCTCGTTTTTTTCATCCCCACCAAGATATGCGCCAGCAACACGTGTGAGTTTAAAACTTCTAATCATTCTAGTATTTGGTAAATGAGGACCTCTACATAAATCTTCAAAATCACCTTGTCTATATATTGTTAAAGTATCATCTTTGATATTTTTTAGAACAGCTTGTTTTAATTCATCATTTTTGAATTTCTCAAAAAACTCTTCTTTAGTGGTTTCATGTCTAGTAATAGGAAGTTTTCTATCAGCTAATTCTTTCATTTTCTTTTCAATAGTAGGTAAATCTTCATCTGAAATTTTACTTTCTACTTTAAAATCATAGTAAAAACCTTCTTTTACAACAGGTCCAACGAAGAATTTTGCTTCAGGATAAAGTTCTTTAATAGCTTGAGCCATTAAGTGAGCACAAGAGTGTCTTAAAATATCTAAAGATTCTTTTGAATCATCAGCTTTTATTTCATCTCCTTGGATATTTAAAGCCATAGCAGTCTGAAGGTCATATACTTGACCATCTTTTAATATACCAATAGGTTCCAATAATTTCCTTTTTTTCTTAATTATTTATTAAATTGAAATTATTTTACCTCAAAACGACTTAAACTTAATTAGATATAAGATAATTTATAGAATTTTTGTTACAATTAGAGATGATTTTAAATATATCAAAAATAAAAACAGAAGCTTTATTATTGTTTTGTAAGGATTTGATTTTATCTTATCAAAATAATTTAAATGAAAATAGTTTTGAGATAGATAAAGAGATTATAGAAGAATTTAACAATATTAGTAATGATATGTTAAAGCAGATTTCAAATGTTACTTTACCAAATCAGTACTATTTACAAAATAGAAAACATTATAAAATAAAATCTATTTTAGATGCTTATAATTTCATAAATAATGAAATATCTACAAATTTAAAAAAGAATGAAGAATTTAATCCTTCAATGTTATATTTCTCACTTTTAGCACTTTGGTTTAAAGAGTTAAATAAAGAGTCACATTCAAAAGAGTATATATATTTTATTTTGTATCCTTATAGTTTCGTATATGACAAATTATTAGTAAAAATGCAAAATCAAGATTTTAAAAGATTAAATATAAAAATGATTGAATTAGCAGAAAAGATAATATATAAGTTTGATAGTTATAATTTAAAATAAAGAGAGAAAATTCTCTTTATTTTAAGATTTTATTAGCAAGAAGGAACATTTCCCGAATCACTAGCGAAGTCAACTGAAAAATCAAAAATATGTTCCATAACTGATTCTTTTAATTCACCTGCTTTTACATTTGGACAAATTTTTATAATTTCTTCTTCAAATTTACCATCTGTTTTAATTTGTTTCCACTCTGCTTGAGTGTGTTTAACTGCAAACTTTGCACCAGTCATACCGCAAGGCTCTTTTAATAATTTATTAAAAAGTTTTTGACCTTTAACCGAATCAGCTGATAAAGAAGTTGTTGCTAAACCTAAAGCTAAAGAACCAGCTACAATAATTTTTAATAATTTCATATTATACTCCTAATGAAAAATTAGGTACAATTATATCTAATGTATATAAAAAACCTCTTAGTTGATTTTAAGAGTATAAAGTGAAGTAATTGTGAAATATTTTTTATTAAAACAAATAGTACAATATTTGTCTTTGAATGCCCAATTTATAAGAACTATTAGAAGAATTGACAACAATTTAATTATAATAGAATTTAATGATAGAAATATAGTTTATTTTGATGTTTCTAAAGGAAATGCAACTATATTTAAACATAAAAAGATTTTATCTTCTAAAAAAGATTTTAATGCTCCTTTTGATGTAAATTTACAAAAAAGATTTAATAATTCTAAAATAGAAAATATTGAACTTTACAATGATGATAAAATTATTAATATAAAGGTTAATTCCTCATCTTCTTATAAAAAGCTTACAACAATTTTACAACTTGAATTTACAGGAAAACATACTAATATTATTATTTTAGATGAAAATAGGGTAGTTATTGAAGCATTAAGACATATTGATGAATTTTCTTCTAGTAGAGTTGTAAAGGTTGGACAAAAGTTAGATGAAGTTCCAAAACAAAGTTTTGTACCAAAAATAGATGAAGTTTCTAATATTGAAGAGTACTTATATGAGATTTACGAACAAAGAGAAAAAGAGAATCTTGAAAATGTAAAAAAACAAAAAATTTCTCAAATTGAGAAAAAGGCTAAAAAGTTAGAATCTACAATTAATTCTTTACCTAAAAAAGAGGAATTAGAGTTAGAATCAAATATGCTTTATGAAAAAGCTAATTTGATTCTTTCAAATCTACATAATATTAAACCTTATCAAAAAGTTTTAAAAGTTTATAATTATGAAGGAAATGAAGTAGAAATTGATTTAGAAGAAAAAGCTTCCGCTTCAAAATATTCAAATGAATTATTTAAAAAAGCAAAAAGAGCAAAACAAAAAGCTTCAAATATTTCTTTAGAAAAGGACAATTTAGATGAGAAGTTGGATTTCTTATTAAGGTTAATTAATAATATTAGAAATGCTATTTCTATCGAAGAATGCGAGTTTTTATTACCTAAAAAAGAGAGAAATCAAATAAAAACAAAAAAAGCTCAGATTTATGAAAGTTTCTTTTTTGAAGGCTTTAAAATAATGCTTGGAACTAGTCAAAGAGAAAATATATATTTATTAGAAAACTCAAAAGCTAGTGACTTCTGGTTTCATTTAAAAGATAGACCTTCATGTCATGTAATAGTTCAAAATACAAAAAAAGAGTTACCTTCTTCTGTGATAAACCAAGCCGCAAGTTTATGTGCTAAATTCTCTGTTGATTATGTTGGTGTTTATGAAGTAGATTATACACAAAGAAGAAATGTGAAAATTCAATCAGGGGCGAATGTGTTATATAATCCATATAATACAGTGGTTGTGAAGATTTAAAGAAGTTTTTCTAAATGATAGTAAATTTACATGATTATACTTGAGATTAATAATTAGAAAAAGTATTTTTACTTTTTTTTATTAAAAAATGAAAAAAAGAGTCATTTGTGAGTCATTTCAATTGTATAATTCAAATAATTTATTTAGAAGAGGAGAAAATGTGAAGGTAATTCTAAAAGTGGGATTAATAACAATTTTAGGGCTAGGATTCTTTAGTGGATGTAGCAGTAAGAATGAATTAGCAGTTGTAGATGATTTGACAAATAAAGAAGTAAAAATTAAATCGTCAACACCTTTTTCTGAAGATGCATTTATTAAAGCATCTATAAAAGAAGAGTGTGATATTCAGAAACAATTAGCAGATTATACAAAAAAGTATTCAAATGATAATTCAGTTGCTATTCAGATTGATGATAATGCAAATAAAGATAATAGTGAGTATTTTTTAGATCTTAAAATTATTGATGCAATTAGTGAGGGAAATGCTTTTTTAGGACATAATAAAAGAACAAGAATTGCAGGTGATTTATATAAAAATGGTAATAAGATAGCAACTTTTAAGGGGCAAAGACATTCAAGAGGTGGATTTGGAGCAGGATTTAAAGGTTCTTGTACAGTATTAGAAAGAACAGTACAAGCTTTAGGAGAAGATGTTAGTGAATGGATAAGATATCCTAAAAATGGTTCAATGTTAGGTGAATAATAATTATTAAATTATTTTAATGTATAATCTAATTTAAATTTAAAAACAAAGGAGACGAAAGATGAAAAAAGGTTTAAATTTACTTTTAACACTAGTGGTTACAGTAATTGGTGTTTTATTTTTAACAGGTTGTGGTCCAATGAAGGAGCCAACTCCTTCAATGCAAGGTACTATGTATACTCAAGTTAATATGTGGGAAGAAAAAGGCAAAATAATTGCAACTAATTACCAAAGAGGAAGATTAATTCCTGTAAATAGTTTAGTTACAATTAATGGATACTCATCAAAATCTATCAGTTTTACAATCAATGGTGAATCTACACCTTTAGAAGTTGTTAATGTAGAAAAATTTACTAAATTACCTGTTGAGGGATTATCTTCAAGATTATTCTCAAAATCAAAAGTTGATTTATCAAAATTTTCTAAAAAAGCAAGAGAAGCAATTGAATATGGTAATGTTGAAAATGGAATGACTAAATCGGAGGTTTTAATATCAAGAGGTTTCCCACCTGCGCATGTTACTCCTAATACACAAAGTAATTTATGGAAGTATTGGCAAAATAGATGGGTTACAAGAAATGTAGAATTTAAAAATAATAAAGTTTCTGGTTTAGCTGGATGGGGAACAGGTAATAATTAATAATTATAAATATAAGAACAATGTAAAGTTTTATTTTCATTGTTCTTAGTTTATTAATTATTAACAGAAATAATGATATTCTAAATACGTTAAATCTATTCTACAGGCATCAAATTTGAATCAAAAAAAAATTTTAGTAATTTCTTATTCCCAAACAGGTCAATTAACTAGTTTGGTAAATAGTTTTACAAAGCCATTACAAAATAATCCTGATATTAAATTATTTTATAAAAATATTCAACCTATAAAACCTTATCCTTTTCCATGGGATTTTATGACATTTATGGATACTTTTCCTGAATCAGTACATTTAGAACCTTGTGAAATTGAAAAGTTTGATGAAGATGAAAATGACTATGATTTAATTATTTTATCTTATCAAGTATGGTTTTTATCACCTTCTATCCCTGTAACATCATTTTTAAAATCTGATTGGGCTAAAAAGAAATTAAAAAATAAACCAGTTATCACTCTTATTGGTTGTAGAAATATGTGGGTAATGGCTCAAGAGAAAATGAAACAATTATTATTAGATATTGATGCAAAATTAATTGATAATGTTGTTTTAATTGACAAGGGTAATTCATTAGAAACTTTTATTACAACTCCTAGATGGATGTTAACAGGAAAAAAAGATTCAATTTTTGGATTAAGTACAGCAGGAATTGATGAAAATGAAATTAAAAAATCTGAAAGATTCGGTAAAGCTTTAGTTAAAGCATTAAAAGAAAATAAAGAAAAAGAGAATAGAAGTTTATTAAAAGGATTGAAAGCTGTTGAAGTAGATATTAAACTTATAAAAAGTGAGAAAATAGCTACAAAGAGCTTCAAAATTTGGGGTGCTTTAATTAGAAAATTAGGGAAACCAGGTGCTTTAAAAAGAAAACCAGTTGTATTGTTGTATTTAATATTTTTATTACTTATTATTGTTACTGTAGTTCCATTAAATATGATAATTCAAACAATATTAAGAGCAATAAATAAAGACTCAATAAATAAACAAAAAGAGTTTTATGAATTACCTTCTGGTAATAGCGATGAAAGAATAAAGGAATTTTTGTAAATGATAAATGTATATATAAATGATATTCAAAAATTTATGCCAAATGAACCTGTAGAAAATAAAGATATTGAGGAGTATTTGGGATATATTGGTGGGAAAAAATCAAAAGCAAAAAATATTGTTTTAAGAAGTAATGGGATTAAAAGAAGATTTTATGTTTTAGAGAAAGAGACACAAAAACCCTTATTTACAAATGCACAATTATGTTCAAATGCAATAAAAAAACTTGTTAATGAAAAATTTTCATTAAATGATATTGAGTGTTTGGCTTGTGGAACAACATCACCTGATCAATTAATGCCTGGGCATACTTTGATGGTTCAAGGAGAATTAGGTATTTCTAATATTGAAACTATTTCTGCTTCAGGAATTTGTCTTAGTGGAATTAATGCTTTGAAATATATTTATTATGGTATAAAAGCTGGAGAGATTAAAAAAGCTATATCATGTGGTTCTGAAGCTTCTTCTCCAATCTTAAGTGCGAGAAATTTTACTGAAGAATCAAATCATCAATTAGAAGAATTGGAAAAAAATGCAGGAATTGCATTTGAAAAAGATTTTTTAAGATGGATGCTTTCAGATGGTGCTGGAGCTATGAGAGTTGAAAATAAACCTAATGAAAATAAATTATCTTTAAAAATCGAATTTATTGAAGTATTATCGTATGCAGGGGAAATGCCAGTTTGTATGTATAGTGGTTTAGAAATTCAAGAAGATAAAAGTATAAAATCTTGGAGAGCCTTTGAGCAAAAAGAGGTTATGGAAAAATCCCTTTTAAGTGTAAGACAAGATGTGAAACTTTTAAATGAGAATATAATTGAATATACTGTGACAAAACCAGTGATTGAAATTGTAAAAAGAAAAAATATTAAAGTTGATGATTATGATTATTTTTTACCCCACTACTCTTCTACATATTTTAGAGATAAAGTATATGAAGGATTAAAAAGAGCAAATTTTGAGATACCTTATGAAAAATGGTTCACAAATTTAGTAACTCATGGAAATACAGGAAGTGCATCAATGTATATAATGCTTGAAGAGTTGTTTAATAGTGGAAAATTACAAAAAGGTCAAAAAATTCTTTGTTATATTCCTGAAAGTGGAAGATTCTCAACAGCATTTATGTCTTTAGAAGTAGTATAATGAAAAAAATTGAGGTACCACAAGAAAAAAACTCTACATTAGATGGACAAAGAAAAGTAATGTATGGACTAAATGAAAGTGGAGAATTTCAAAGAATAAATTATGCTAGTAATGTTGAAGAATTTGCAACGATTACAGCAGTAGAAGAATATAAAGAATTAGAAAAAGAGTGTTTAGAAGAGATTAAAAATAATATTTCTTCTCCTATTAAATATTTTATGTATAAAAATAGAATGGATTTACCAACTTTATCAAATGCAGTTAGTATGTTTTCTTTTAGAGTAAAAAGACATTTAAAAATGAAGCATTTTAGAAATTTGAATGATAAGATTTTACAAAAATATGCAATAGCATTTAGTATTAATATAGAAGAATTAAAGGATTTTAATTTATGATTAATGAATTTACACATTCCCAATTTGCTCATTGTGAAAGCGGTGTAGTTTCAACTTTATTAAGTCATTATGGTTTAAAAGTTAGTGAACCAATGGCATTTGGTATGACTAGCACTTTATCTTTTGTTTTTCTTCCTATTATTAAATTAAATAATATGCCTTTAATTGCATATAGAGATTTACCTAAAAATATTGTTAAAAATATTGAAAAGATTTTGGGTATAAAGGTTTTTAAAAAACAGTATAAAGATATTTTAGAGGCTAATATTGAATTAACAAGATTAGTCGAAGAAGAAAATAAGCTTGTTGGTTTACAAACTTCAGTATTTTATTTACCTTATATGCCAGAAAATATGAGATTTCATTTTAATGCTCATAATCTTTTAGTTTATGGAAAAGATGGAAAAAATTTTAAAATTTCGGATCCTGTTTTTGAAGATGTAGTTGAATGCAGTGAAAAAGATTTAACTAAAGCTAGATTTGCAAAAGGAGTATTTGCTCCTAAAGGCTTTATTTATTATCCAACATATATTCCTAAAAATATTGATTTTAGTGTTATTCTAAGAAAATCTATTAAAAAAAATGCTAAATCTATGCTCACTCCTTTCCCATACGCAGGGATAAAAGGAATGAAAAAATTAGCAAAAGCGATTGAAAAATTACAAAATAAAAAAGATGAAAGATATATTAAAAATTATTTAACTCATATTGTAAGAATGCAAGAAGAAATAGGAACAGGTGGAGGAGGTTTTAGATTCTTATATGCAGCATTTTTACAAGAATCAAAAGAATTTGGTTTAGATAATAAAAAACTTCAAAAAGCAAGTGAATTGATAGTTGAATCGGGAGATACACTTAGACTTTTTGCTTTAAAATGTGTTGAATCTGCAAAAAAAATTGAGAAATTTAATGCTAAAGAGATTTCAGAAGTTTTAATAAAAGCTTCTACCCTAGAAGAAGAAGCTTTCAAAATTTTAAAAACTATTTAGTATTTGTAAAATAGAATAAATAGGCTCTTTTTTTAGAGTCTAAGCTTATATAAATTGAAGAATTTTTATTTTCATTTAAAATATCAATAATATCAGATGCACTAGTTGTTCCATAAAAATTATCTTGATTTTTAAAGATTAAATTTTTATTTATTTCTAATTCACTTTGATATTTTTTAGCATATTGATTTAATCCTACGTTATCGTAATCAAGAGTTTGAAGATGTTTATTTAGTTCTTGGATATTTGTAAAAAAATCAAAAGATTCTATTTTTGCTATTGAGTTTTCTTTTTCATCATTTATATAAATCCATGATGAACCATCTTTTGAAATAAAATTCTCTAAATTATGAATTATTGAATTATGATTACAGATATTTTCTACTGATTCATCAACTCCACCAATCAAAATATCTTTTATATCTTTTGTAGTAAACTCAAAATATGCTAATTCAAAAGCTTTTTCAAATGATAAATCTTCAGATGAAATATTTACATTATTTCCTAAAGTATTTAAAGCTTGTGCTACAAGAAAACCAGTATTATTTGTATTAACATTTAAGAAATCAAATGGCATTAACATAGAATCTTCATCATTAATTTGTTCTAAAACTTTCACCAAATCTTCGACACAACCATATTCACTAGCTATATAAATAGATAAGTTTTCTTTATATTTTATATCTTTTAGACAATTTAATGCTCCATAAATTGACATAATATTAAATTTAGAATTTCTTCGTAAATTTAATTTACAAATACTTTTTAGTTCATCTCTATAAAATTTTGCAGGTTGATTTTCATTTATTTGTTTAAATATACTTTTAATATACATATTATTTCTCATTACTTAATATTATTGAAGTATTACTTCCTCCAAATCCAATAAAATGGAAAAGAATAGTTGCATGATTTATTTTTTTATTTTCTAGTAAAGGAGTAAAACTTACATCTTTATATTTTTCATTAAAATTGATAGTTTTAGGTAAAAAATTGTTTTTAATTGTCTCGCATAACAAAACAATTTCATTTGTTCCACAAGCTCCAAGTGTATGTCCAATATAAGGTTTTAAAATTACTACATCGGTTTTTTGATTATATTTTTTGAATAATTTATCTATCGCTGTTACTTCTGATAAGTTAGAGTTTTCACTTCCTGTTGCATGAGCTTTTAAACAGGTTAAATTACTAATCTGCAAATTTGCTTTTTCTAAAGCTTGTTCCATACACGAAAGAGTTATTTCTCCATTTGGATTTGAACTTGTAACTGAATAACTATCAAAACTGTTATTTGAAGATAAAATTTCGAAATCATTCTCTCTTTTTTTCAAAGGTTCTAAAATAACAGCAGAACAGGCTTCTCCTAAAATTAAGCCATCACTATTGATATCAAAAGGTTTATATTCTCCTGATGGACTTAATAACATTAATGATTGAAATCCTCTAAAAGTGGTATAATTGAAAAACTCAAAACCAACAACTAAAGCTTTTTTTATTTTATTTTGTTTAATTAAATCATTTGCATAACATATAGAGTTTACACTAGATGTACAGGCTGTTTGTACAATTGTACTATTATATTTTGAATTAATTAGTGTTTCAATAAAATTACCAATTTCTCCATAACCGATATTTTTAATAGCATATTCTGTAGAATCTTTTTTATGTTTTAAATGTTGTTCTTCAACTATTGATATAGACATAGAAGTTGAACCTAAAAATATATGTAAATCTTGTGCTTCTTCTTTTGTAAGTTTTGCATCTTCAATTGCTTTTAGAACAACTTCTTCTAAAATAGAGTAAAATTTCTCTTTATGGGAATTAAAATTTTTTTTAATTCTAAAATATTTTATATCTTCGTAGTTATTCTTTAAATATTCAGAATAATTATTATCATTTATAGTTTTAATATTTTCTATTGCTTCTTGTTTATTATTTCCAAGTGCGGAAATAATCGAATTTCCTGTAATATAAACCTTATTCATTATTGGATTCTATATAATCAGCTAGAGTATTTATTGAAACCATTATTTTTCGTAATTCTTTACTATCTGTAGTTTTTAATCCATATTTTTTATGTAAGGCCATTGATATTTGAAGTGCATCCATAGAATCTAGTTCTAAAATAGACTCAGGACCAAATAACAATTCATCATCTTTTATATCTTCAATTTCACACTCTTTTTCACATTCTTCAATAATTAACTGTTTTAATTCATATTTTAATTGTGACACTAATTTCTACCTTTCTTTAATAATATATATGCCAATAATATAGATATTGTAGCAAATAGTAATAAATATAACAAATAAATTTTTATATCATTAAAATTTCCACCTCTAACAAAAATTTCTAATAATCCCTCTAATCCCCAAGACATAGGGGAATAAGAAGTTATATTTTGCATAAATTCAGGCATTACAAATTTAGGAACCATTATTCCTCCTAATGCTGCAAAAATTATATTTATTACTCCTCCTATTGAAGTAGCTTCTTCAGTTGTTTTACTGATATTTGCAATAAATAAAGCAAAACAAATAGCTGCAATAGAAATTGCACTACTCATGCAAAATATGAGTAAATAATTCCCATTTATTACTAATGAATCCCCACCAAATATAGGGATAATATAAATACCTATTAAAATCATAATAATTACTTGAATTTGATTTATTATAAAGTAAGGTATGATTTTACTTGCTAATATAGGAAATAAAGATACATTAATACTTCTAATTCGTGAAATAGTTCCAAAATTTTTTTCATTTATGAAGGTATTTGAAATTGGAATTAAAATAAAAAACATCGAAAAAACAAGCCAAGAAGGAACACTTTGTTGTACAGAATTTGCTTTTGTTTCTATTTTATCATTTTTGTAAATATATGAATTATTTATCTTATTGTTTAATTCAGATAAAACTTTTGCATCAATTTTTGATTTTATAAAATAATCTTTCATAATTGTTTTTGAGATAATCTCAACAATAGAGTTTTTTAGAATATGAAAATGTTCTTTGTTTATATCTGCTTTACTAAAACTTTGAATTTGGAAATTCTCTTCGTTTGAATTTATTTTATTTTTAAAATCACTATCTAGCTTTACAATAAAATCATATTTTTTATCATAAATTAAAGTTTTTATTGATTCATCGCTAGTTAAATAAGCAGTAAAATAAGAGCTATTATTTAACTCTTTTATGAAAGTTTTAATATCTAAATTTTCTTTTGCAATAATTGCAACTTTTAATTTCACATCAAATGAATCTGAGTAAGTATTTTTCAAAGCTAAAGACATAATTAAAATAAAAACAGCTGGCATTACAAATAATACAAGAAGAGCGTGTATATCTCTAAAAATTAAAAGAAATTCTTTTTTCAAAATATATCTAAACATCAATCTCTAAGCTCTTTTTTTGTAATTGATAAAAACATATTTTCAAGATTTTTATCTGCAAAATTTATATTAACTATTTTTTCATTTTCATTTTTTAATTTTATGATTGTATCTGAAAAGCTATTATAAGAATTTGATATATCAATTTCAATAGTTTGATTTTCTGTTTGTATTGAAATGGTAGATTTCATTTGTGTTAGATTTTCTTTTGTATCTTGAAGTATGATTTTTTTGTTATCTAAAATAGCAATTTCATCACATAAAAATTCTATTTCTTCCATATAGTGTGAAGTATAAACAATCGTTGTATCTTCTGTTTTATTTAGATTCTTAATCATTTCTAAAATATATTTTCTTGATTGAGGATCAATTCCTACTGTTGGTTCATCAAAATAGATAATTTTAGGAGAATTTAATAATCCTATTGCTATATTTAATCTTCTTTTTACACCACCTGAATATGTAAAAGCTTTTTTATTTACAAATTTTTGTAAAGAAGTAACTTCAATACAATAATTAATTTGTTGTTTTAGTTTTTCACCTTTTAATCCATATAAAGCACCAAAAAACTCTAAATTTTCATAACTTGTAAGATTTGGATAAAATGCATAAGTTTGAGGAATATATGAAGATATATTTTTTATTTCATTTGAGTTTTTTTCTAAATTAAAACCATAAATTTCAATATTTCCTGAATCTTTTTTGATAAGTTGATTTAGTATAGAAACAAGTGTAGTTTTTCCGGCACCATTTGCTCCTAAAAGACCAAAAATAGAACCAGAGTTAATTTGTAAAGATAGATTCTCTAAAATAATTTGATTATTATAAGATTTATTTAAATTGTTAATTATTATAGACATAAAAACTCTTTCTTTTTTGATAAATTATTGAATTGCAAGTTTTTTCCCAACTGAAGAAGTTTTAATTTTATCAACAATTTTTAGATTTATAGAAAATTTTATATTTGATAGTTCTTCTTGTAAAATCTTTTTTATATCTTTATTTAGAAACTCTTTTTTACTTTCAATTGTAATATCTAGTATTTCATCTTTTAAGGTATCTTTTTTTGTATTTACAAAAACAACAGCTTTTTCAATTCCATCTATTTGTTCTAAAATATTTTCAATTTGAATTGTTGAATATCTTTTTCCTGCAATTTTTAAAATTTGAGAACTTCTTCCTATAAGTTTAAATTTATTATCTATGAATTCTACATAATCAAAAGTTTGTATTTGTTGATTTGTTTGTTTTAATTCTTTTTCAAAAATAATGTTTGAAATAAAATCTGATTCAACTTTTAATTCATTTTCCTCATTTAAAGATAAATTAACTCTTTCAAGAGGAGTCCAAAGTGTTTCATCATTGTATTTATATGCGATTCCACCAGTTTCTGTTGAACCAAATATTTGTAATATATTTGATGAAAATTTTTCATTAAACTCTTTTGCATCATCTTTTTGTAGCGGTGCAGTTGAACTAATAAAAATAGAATTACTTAAATTTTTTGAAGAACTTATTCTATTTAATGATTTAATATATAAAGGAGTTGTTACAACTAAAGAGTTATCTTCTATAATGTCTAATAAATCATTTGGTAAAAAATGTTCTTTTAAAACAATATCAATGTTGTTAAATAAAGGATAAAAAAGTCCCATTAAAGAACCATAAAAATGAATAAATGGAACAGTTACTATAACTCTTTTTATTTCATATTTTTTTAAAAGAGAAGTTAAAACTTCTATTTCTGAAATAATATTTTCTTTAGTTTTTAAAGCACCTAAAGGAAAACCTGTACTTCCAGAAGTAAAATATAAAAAAGAAAAATCTTCATTATTAAAGATATTTTTATTATTATAATCTTCATTAAATTCTTTAATATTTAAGTTTTCTAGTTCTTTTAGTATAGATTTATTTGTGCTATCGAATAAAATTGATTTTGCATTTGAAAAATATGATTTGAATATATTTAAGGCATTAGTTTCTTTTTTAGAAGAGGCAATATAAGAGATTTTATTTTTATATTTTTCATCAAAAAATAGTTCTTTTTTTATCTCATAGTTATTTATTAAACCATTATCATTTAAAACTTTTAAAATCATTTATTTTGACCTTTTTAAAATTATTAGTAAAATTGTAATTGCTAAAATTCCAATAGTAGCAGTAATTCCTATTGAAAAAAGAGCATTTATATTTGAAAAGATTAAGACACCAAATCCTGCAAATGTAGATAAAAGTGAATATAAAATTGCTTCATTATTATTTTGATTAATATTTAAAGAACCCATGTAAATGCCATAATCAATAGATATTGATAATATAATAAATAACATAAAAAAATGCAAAATATTAAAACTAGTAAAAAAAGATAACAATAAAATCAATGAAAATGGGAAAATAATATATGAAAGAGTATGAAGATAATTTTTTTTACTAGATATAAATACCATAATAATTATAAATAAAATTGTTAAAGAACCATACAATATCAATTCTTTGTATATAGAATTTAAACTTGCTTCAAACATTTTTTTTACACTTAAACTTTCAACAAAATCATATTTATAAAATTCATTTTCTTGATTTTTTGGAACATTAGCATAAGTGATTAAATAATTCTTAAAGGCTAAAATTTCTAATCCTAGATTTGAAATATCTTCCAAAGTATAGTCTGGTTTTTTCAAATCATATCTATAAGTTGTATCAAAAAAATTCTCTTTAAAACCAAAATCTAAAGATTTTTTTTCTAATTGAGTTTTGATTGAATTTATATTTATTTGCTTTAAAAATTCTTTTCTTTCTAAAAATTCTTCTTCTGTTATTAAAGTAGATAATGGAATAAAAGCATTAGGATATTTGTTTTTCAATATTTTTGAGTTTTTTATCAAAGAATTGATGGAATTTCCTTTTATTAAAACAGGAATATTATCTTGATTAGTTAATTTTTCATTAAAGAAATTTTCTAGTTGATTTAATTTTTTATTCTCAACATCAAGGTTTTTTAAATTTGAATCAAAATTTATTTGATTTAAAGAAATTAAAATTAAAATAATAGAAAATAGGATGATAATACTAGGTTTTATTTTTGAAAAAAGATGAAAATTTATATTTTTTCTTTTTGTATAAATGAAACCTATTTTAGGATATAAAAAAGAGAATTGTAAATAAGAAAAAATTAATGAAACAATTGAGAAATAACAAATTTGTTTTATTAAATCAAAAGATATAAATGAAATAATAAAAAATCCTCCAACAGTTGTAAACATTCCTAAAAAAACTTGTTTGTTAAATTTTTTTTTCTTTTCATAATGATTATGAACATAGTGGTGAAACATATAATCTATTGCTACAGTTGAAATTGATATGCCAAAAACAATCACAAAAATTGACAATTCTTTAAATAAAAATGAACTAATAAATAAAGCCAATAAAATAGATGATGAAAGGGTGATAAAACTATTTATTAATAATTTTATATCTCTTAGTATTAAAATATAAAGTAATATTAAAGTTATAGTTGAAAATAAAATAATAGTTCTAACATCTTGTTGAATAATTCTTGAATTTTCCACAAAGTAAAAAATAGGAGAAAAAATCTTTATATTCTCATACATATTAGTTTTACTTTGAATGGAATCGTAAATATCTTCATATTGTGATATTGAATTAATAGAATTATTTATCGTAAAAATAGATAAATAACCTAAATCTTTAATGATTAATTGTCCATTTTTTAAAGAGTAATTTCTTTCAATTTTATTTTTTTCTAAAAGTGATAAAGGATCATTTTTATCGAAAAAATATGAAAAATTTGCATTTAATAGATTGAATCTTAGTTCTTCAAGTTTAGAATCAATATCTAAATTTATTAAACTATTTTTATCAAAATTATTAATATAAAATTTATAATCTTCTTGAAATTTCTGAAAATTTTTATTAGTTTGATTTTTTTCTAGCTTTAAACCATTAATTTTGAGTAGTTCATTTTCAATTATTTTTAATTTATTAAGTGAATCTTTCTCTAAACCTTCTACAAATAAAAGTATTTTTTTACTATTTTGGAATTCATTAAATTTCTTTAATAACTCTTTTTGTTCACTATTTGGTAGAATAGTTTGTATTTGAGTTGAAATAGTTTTAAAAGAATCAAAATATATAACTAAAGCAACTAAAACTATTAGTATAAAGCTATTAATATAATTAGTTGATTTGAACAATATTTATCCAATCTTCATTTGAAAAATATATTTTAAGAAATTCTAATTTTTCTTCAATTTTTTTATATTCTATTTTTTGTATAGCATTTGATAAATATTCGTTTGGTACTAAAATAGTTTTTTCATTTTCATTTGTGATTTCAAAATATTCTGTTAATTCTTCTTGTTGATTTCTATAAATACCTTTAATTAATTTTGAAAATATTGTTAATTCCATATTCTCTTCATATTTTAGAATCTCTTCTTTTTCTTCTGTTTTTAAACCTATATAATCATCATAAAAAATAAAAGATTTATTAGTTCCTTGATAGATTATTTCAATTGAATTATCTTCAAATTTTAGGATTCCATTTTTTTGTATGCTTGAATGTAAAGCATTTATGTATTTTTCTTCTTTAAATTTTATTGGATTAGAGAATAAAAAAAGAGTTGTAGTTAAAAATAAAAATAGAATTCTAAACATGGATTTTTTCCTTAAAATAGATTTTTTTGTGTAAAAATTGAATAAGTCCTGCAAATATAAATAACAAGTACCATCCAATTGATGAATAAAAAGTCCAATAAATTATATTATCTAATTTTAAAATATATCCATGAACTAAAATATTTATAAATGAAACAAAAAACCAAAATAGTGTTGATTTTTGAATATAATCTTTCTCTTTTTCATTTACTTTTTTGTTTATTTTTTCTAAGAAAATAAATATAAATGATTGTTTAGAAATATAACTATATAAAATAAAAATTGATATTAAACTTGAAATTAATAATGGTAATATTTTTAGTAATAAAAAATCATCTAATAAAAATGCCAAAATAGAGACAAACATATAAAATAAAGGAAAAATAAATTCTTTAAAATCTTTTTTTATATTTGCTATAAACCATAAAAAAGAAAAAATAAATATTACAATAGAAACTGTTTTTAATTCAAAATTTTTAAGAGAATAAAATATAACAGGAGCATAAAGTAAAGATATGAGTAAGTTCATAAATTTATCTAACCATTGCTCCACTGATATTTAAAACTTCACCACTTACATAAGTAGCATTTACCCCTATAAAATAGGCACATGATGCAACTTCTTGAGGTTTTCCAAATCTTTTTAGTGGAATTGCTTTTTTCATCTCTTTTACATTTGGAATATTTTCAATCATTTCAGATTCAATAATCCCTGGTGCTAGAGCATTTACACGGATATTATATCTTCCTAGTTCGATTGATAAAGTTTTTGTAAAAGCTATTACTCCACCTTTACTTGCACTATAATTAGCTTGTCCTGAATTTCCAGTAATTCCTGAAATTGATGCTATATTTACAATACTTCCTCTTTTATTCATCATCATATTTCTAGAGATAACCTTTGTTACATAAAAAAGTCCCGTAAGATTTGTATTAATCACTTTTTCCCACTCATCATCGTCCATAAAGAAAAATAGGTTATCTTTGATAATTCCTGCATTATTTATTAAAACATCAACATCAAGATTTTCTAAAGCAGTTCTAATAGAGTTTTTGTCTTGCATATTAAAACTTATTAGTTCACCTTGATGATTTATTTCTTCTAAAATTTTACTTGCTTTTTCTATATTTGTATTGTAGTGAATATATACAAAAAAACCATTTTTTGCATACTCTTTTACAATCTCTTCACCAATACTTCCTGTTGCACCTGTAACTAATACTTTTTTTCCCATCATAATTATTTAAAATCCTTTTTAAACAAATTTTCCTTCTTTAATTAATGAAACCATAATATTAATTTCTTTATCCATTCTTCTATCTTCATAAAGAGGTTTTATGATTTTTCTAATTTCATCATAAATATTTTTTAGATGAGGTGAAACTTCACTAATTCCTCTAATATCAACAGCTTGTGCCATACCCATAAATGCAATTGCTAACATTAATTGTAAATCAGGAATCATTTTTGCAAAATCATTTGCAGCAGTTGTTCCCATAGAAACCTTATCTTGATTTAGTGATTCTGTTGGTCTTGAGTGAATAGATGCTGCTGTAGTATTTTTAATAACATCAGCACTCAATGAACTTAAACTAATTTGCATTGCTTTAAATCCATGGTAAAAAGGTTCATGTGAAAGTTTTAGATTTTCACCTAAACCTCTGTTAAATTTGTGGTCAACCAATAAAGCAAACTCTTTATCTAATAAATCAGCTAAATTTGCAGCACATATTTTTAAAGTATCCATAGCATGAGCTACATAACCACCATAAAAATTTCCTGATGTATAGATTTTTTTATTTTCTCCATCTATTAGAGGATTATCATTTACGGAGTTAATCTCAGTTTCAACCCAATTTTTAGAAATTATAAGATTATCTCTAATCACACCTAAAACTTGAGGTGCACATCTCATAGAGTAAGTATCTTGAATATTTAAATCATTATCAGCAAAGAACTTATCATATCTATCATCTCTTCCATGAGTTAATTTCGAACCTTGAATTTTATGTTTTATATTTTTTGCTGTTGTTATTTGACCACTAAATGGTTTAGATTCATGTACGAAATCTTCAACAGGTGTATCATCACCTAATAAAACTTCAAACATTCCAGCTACATAAGACTCCATTGATTCTAAAATAGTTTCAAATTCTTCAATGGCTACAAGTGCAATTGCACTCATGATAGTTGTACCATTCATAATAGCTAAGGCTTCTTTTGGTTTAAATTCATAAGGAGTAATGTTTAATTCATTATAAACTTCCATAACATCTTTGATTTCACCCTTATAATAAACTTCTCGCTCTCCTGCAACCACAGCAGCAATATATGAAAGAGGTGTTAAATCTCCACTAGCTCCTACTGAACCTTGAGAAGGAATAACAGGAATAATATCTTTTTGAATTAAAAGTTCAAGTCTTTTAAGCAGTTCTACACTTACTCCTGAACGAGCTTTACTTAAAGAAATAGTTCTCATAATAACAGCATATCTACAAACTTTGTGAGATAAATTTAGACCAATTCCACAACCATGAAATCTAAATAGATTTTTTTGTAAAGTTTTACTATCTTCATAAGTAACATAGTTTTTACCACTTGCTCCATAACCTGTCGTAATTCCATAAATTGGTTTACCATTTTTTATTTCATTCATCAAAAAATCATGTGTATGATTAATATAATCTAAAAATTCTTGATTTTTTGATATTTCAATATTTGAAGCTTTTGTTATCTCATCAAGTGTAATGTACCTTTTATCTATTTGTAAATTCATTTTTCCTCCCAGAAATTGTAGAAATTAAACCATTGATTTGGATATTCTAATAAAATATCTTCAAGTAGTTTGACATATTGCTTTATAGCTATTTCAATAGCTTCATCTTCTTTTAAATCAAAATTTAAATCCAGTTTTATAGTTTTAACTTTATAGGTTTGTAATCCTGAACTTATTACAAAAGCACATAAAATTGGAGTTTTAGTTTTATATGATATCTTAAATGGATTTTTATTAAAGTTAGCAATTTTTCCAAAAAACTCAACTTTATATTTATACTTTTCACTTGTTGGTCTATCTGCCATAATAGCTACAACTTCTTTATTTGAAATAGCATTAGCAATTGCAATTGAAACAGCAAGTTGACCCAAAGATTGGTCTATAATCTTTATGTTTGATGTTGTTTTATCAATATTTCTTTCAATATTTTTAATACTATCTAAGATAACTTCTTTCATTACAATGTTTATTTTATTTTTTGTAGATGGTTTACTTGAACTTGAAGCCCAACCTCCAAAATGAGAAAACAATAAAATAGTTCCATCATCTAAATTTTTTGTAACTCTTTCTCCATGTTCATAGATAAAATTGTATGAATCTGGGTCATATTTTGAAATAAATCTATCACAAAGACACATTGCAAACATTCTTAAATGTTCAAAATAAATCCAATTATTAAATTCTAAATTTAGTGTTTTATAGTATATTTTAAGTGATTCTTTAACATTTTTTGCAAAAATAAAATAAAAAAATGTAACAGGATACATTATTATATAAATAAATTTATAACCAAAAAGTTTATACAAGTTAAATGCAAGCCTTATGCTCCAACCACTACCTCTTTGTTTTACATTCATTTACTTATATCTTTTTTTTAACAAAAACTTAAATGGCAATAATCTAATATGTACCATTACAATAGCAGCTGTATCCCAAAATTTTTTAAAGTGACTAACTCTTTCTTCTGGAGTTGGATAATAACACTCTATAATAACTTCTTTTATTAATCTACCTTTCCAAGAGTGCTTTACAAGAACTTCCATTTCCCAATCAAATCTTAAAGTTTTAATATTTAAATCTAAAATTGAAGTAGGATATAATCTAAATCCTGATAATGAATCTTTAATTTCTTGTTCAGTATCCCAGCAAGCCCAGAAATTACTGAACCATCTACCAAATTTTGAACCATTTGGTACATTGTCAATATCGAAATTTCTTGCTCCAATGATTATTTGGTCTTTTCCATCGTGTGCACTTAAGATTTTTTCTATTTGACTTGCTAAATGTTGACCATCTCCATCTAAACTAATAAAATAGTCATGTCCTAACTCTTTTACTTTTTTTGCTCCAGTTAAGATGGCTTGACCTTTTCCTTGATTAATTTCATGTCGAAGAATTATAATATCAGGATGTGATTCAATTAAGTCAGTTACTTTAATAGTTGAGCCATCATCAACAATGATAAGTTTATATCCATTTTTTATCACATCATTAGCAACATTAACAATAGTTTTAGGATTATTATAAGTAGGAATTACTACGAATATTTTATCTTGTAACAAAAATAAACTCACTGCATTTTTTATTATCTTTTTTAGTAATTATTTTATAGTTTTGTTCTTTTTTTTCAATAATAAATAAAATTTTATCTAAAGGTAAAATAGCTTGCAAAAATTTCGCTTTGGTAATTTTTGATAATTCTTTATCTAATAGCTTACTTGCGATGTCAATGTGTAAAAAACCTGGTAACAAATGATTGTTTGGAAAATGTGCCTGAAAAATAGGATGTTTTTCATCTGTTAATTGAATTTCATATTCAATTAATGATTCTGATACTTTTGAATCAAGTATATGATATAAACCTTCCAATAAAAATACTCCAAAATAATTACTAAAATAACTTTTCACATTCTATCAAAAGTAAACTAAGTATATAATAAGATAATTAATTCTCAAGGAGATAAAGTGGAAAAATGTGATGTATTAATAATTGGTGGAGGACCAAGTGGGTCTTTGGCTGCTTCTAAGCTTTTAAAAAATGGTTTTAGTGTAATAATTTTAGAAAAATTAGATTTTCCACGATTTGTAATTGGAGAATCATTACTGCCAAGATGTAATGAAATATTAGAAAATAATGAATTATTTGAAGTAATAGAACAACAAAAATATATGACTAAAGGTGGAGCAATTTTTGTTAATGAAAAAAATGAAGAACAAGTTATTGATTTTAGTAAGAATTTAGGACAAAAATGGGGAACAAGTTTTCAAGTTAAAAGAGAAGAGTTTGATAATGTTTTATTACAAAATTCTAAAAAAATGGGAGCGGATGTACGTCATGGTTATGAAGTAATAGCTTATGATAATGAAAAAAATCAATTAAAAGCAAAAAATAATAATGGAAATATTGAAGAGTTTGAAGCAAAGTTTATTTTGGATGCTTCAGGATATGGAAGAGTATTGCCAAAACTTTTAGATTTGGATATTCCATCTGATTTAAGATTACGAAATGCAATTTTTACAAGAGTAAAAGGTGAACGAAGAAGAGAAAAAGATTTTGAAGGTTTTATAGATATTGTAATACATGATAATAATAAAGCATGGTTATGGGTAATTCCTTTTAGTGATGGGACAACATCTTGTGGAATAGTATGTGAAGAAGATTATTTTAAGAAAACAGGTTTAAGTCAAGCAGATTTCTGGGATAAAGTAATAAATGAACATGTTTATTTAAAAGAAAAATTTAAAAATGCAGAAAAAATAGTTCCAGTAGGAATTATTGGTGGTTATTCGGCTGCAATCAAAAAAATGTATGGAAAAGGATATGCATTAAGTGGAAATGCTACAGAATTTTTAGATCCAGTTTTTTCATCAGGTGTAACTTTAGCTCTTGAATCATCAAATAAAGTAGCTGAACTTATAATAAAAGAATTAAATGGTGAAAAGGTTAATTGGCAAAATGATTATGAAGATTATATGATGATAGGAATTAATGTCTTTAGAGAATTTGTATATGCTTG
Source organism: Arcobacter aquimarinus (assembly GCF_013177635.1). NCBI lineage: Bacteria > Pseudomonadati > Campylobacterota > Epsilonproteobacteria > Campylobacterales > Arcobacteraceae > Arcobacter > Arcobacter aquimarinus. The sequence continues at coordinate 197,688 of NZ_CP030944.1, forward strand.
GTATGAAGGAAAGTTACAAAAAATATTTTATTCAAAAAATAAATCGGATATTATTAAAAATTCTATTAGTTCAATTTTATCGGGTTATGTTTGGGATGAAAATAATTATTTTGTAAAAGATACAAAACGAAAAATTGAAGCTTTAGTTGCAATGAGTAATTAAAATGTAAGATAGATAAAAGTACAAATTTTGTATAATCTTTACAATAAAATTAGATTTAGGAAAATAGAAAATGGCAGTTAAGAGTGATGAATTTAAGCAGTTTTTAATTAACGGTTTAAAGCTTGAAGATATTGGTGTAGATGATATTAATGATGATGATGCACTTTTTGGTGATGAAGGCTTAGGTTTAGACTCTGTTGATTCTATTGAATTAGTTTTAATTATCGAAAAAGAATATGGTATTAAAATAAATAATAGTGAACAATATCAAGAAATATTTAAATCTGTAAATAGTTTATTAAAATATATAAATGACAATAAATAACAAAGTATATATAAATTATTTTGATTCTGTATCTTGTGCAGGAAATGATTCTTTAGAATTATTTCAATCTGTATGTGAACAAAAAGATACTATTTTTACTGATACAAGTTATATAAAAGAAAAAGTTGTTGCTATTGGTAAAGTATCTAAAGATGAAAATCTGCAAAATATTTTATTAAAAAGATGTGAAAAGTTATTGGAAGAGACAAAATTAGTTGATTTTTCAAAAACTTTATTAATTGTAGGTTCTTCTGTTGGTGGAATGGATGAAACTGAAAGACTTTTTTTTCAAAATGCAAATTATAAAAAAATCAATTATAAAAAACATCCAGTTGATGCAATTGCTTATCATTTAAAAGAAAAATTTTCTTTTTATGATGATGTATCTTTTTCAACAGCTTGTACTTCAAGTGCAAATGCTTTAGGTTATGCAAAAGAAGTTATATCAAAAGGTATTTATGAAAATGTGTTAGTTATTGGAATAGATACATTATCTTATACAACTGTCTGTGGTTTTTCAGCGTTAAGTGTATTATCATCAAAACCATGTACTCCTTTTGATAAAAATAGAGATGGTATGAATGTTTCAGAAGGGTTTGCAATTTTATTACTTCAAAATAAAAAAGAAGAGAATTCTATTGAACTTTGTGGAGTAGGATATAGCTCTGATGCCCATCATATGACTCAACCCCATCCAGAAGGATTGGGAGCAAAAAGTGCAATGCAAAATGCTATTTATGATGCAAAATTAAATATTAATGATATTTCTTATATTAATGCTCATGGAACAGGAACGTATGCAAATGATTTTTCAGAACTAAATGCTATAAATTCTTTGTTTATTGATAAAAAACCAAAAGTAAGTTCAACAAAATCTATTACAGGACACACTTTAGGTGCTGCTGGTGCAATTGAAGCAGTCATTTGTTGTATGATTTTACAAAATCAAATAATTCCCCCAAATAAAGGTTTAGTTGAACCTGAAATAGATGGAATAAATTATTCAATGGAAATATCAAAAGAGAGGGTTAATTATGCAATTAGTAACTCTTTTGCTTTTGGTGGAAATAATACTTCTTTAATTTTTGGAATAACAAAATGAAAATAAATTTAGAAATATTAGAAAGCTCATATTTATTTGGGAATAAAGAAATAGAAAATCTTAATACAAAAGAGTTAGTTCCCACAATGGTATTAAGAAGAAGATTAACAAAAGCTGCAAAATTAGTTATCGAATTAATTAATAATGTAAATTTTAATAATGGAAGAATAATTTACGGTACAGCTTATGGAGAACTTTTAGCTACATCAAATATTTTAAATGCCATATTAAAAAATGATATATTATCTCCAACAGATTTTCAAAATTCTGTATACAATACTGCTGTTTCTTATTCATCTATTTTATTTAAAAATAATAGTGAAATTTTAACAATTTCTTCAGGTGATGAAACTTCTTTAAAAGCTTTAAAAGTGGGTGCGATAAAAGCACTAGATGGAGATGAATTGTTATTAATTTGTACAGAAACATTAAATATTGACAATATAGAAGAAGTGAACAATTGTATAGAATATTTGGAAGTTGCAGTTGCGTTAAAAGTTAGAGTTACAGATCAAGCTGCAACAATAGATATAAATAATATTTCAAATGAAGGTTTTCCAAAATCAGTGGAGCACTTTATGTATATTGCAAAAAAATTTTCAAATGATAAAAAAAATATTATTGAAGTTGATTTATAATGAAACTACCACATCAAGAACCAATTAGATTTGTAAAAGAGTTATTAGAAATAGATGCTGAATATGCATTTGTTTCTTGTATTTTCCCTCATCCCCCAACTTTAGCTATGGTTTGTGAAGCAGCAGCTCAAAGTAGTGCTGCATTTGCACAAGATGATAAAAATATAACTATGGGATTTTTGGTCTCTTTAAAAGATATAGAATTGTTAAATAATCTAGTTTATGATAATTATATTATTAAAATAAAAAGAGAGATGGTATTTGGTTCTATGAGTGAATTTAGATTTGAGTTATTAAATAATTCTACTATTTATGCAACAGGTAATTTAGTTATTGCCTTACAAGATGAAAACTCTAAGTAAAATCACTCTTTTTCTAATTTTAATTAGCTCATATTTATCTGCTAATATATTTTATATAGATGAACCTGTTCTTAATAGTAAAGTTTATATGGAAATACATGGCGATAAAAAGAATGAAGCAATTGTTTTTGTTCATGGATTAGGTGATGAAGCTTCTACAATCTGGAAAGATAGTGTTGAAAAGTTAAAAGAAAATTATTATGTAATAATTTTTGATTTACCTGGATTTGGAAAATCTTCTAAAAGTAGTGCTGAATATACTCCTGAAAAATATGCTTTAGTTCTTGATTATATTGTTTCAAAATATATTAATAAACCTTTTTATTTGATTGGTCATTCAATGGGTGGTGCAATTAGTATAAAGTATACGACATTATTTGAAAATAAAATAAAAAAATTATTTTTAATAAATTCAGCTGGTATTTTACATCGAGATGCTTATGGAGAATTTTTAATTAAAGTAGGAGTTGATAAATTTGTTGATGCAAAAGAGAGTGATTTTTTAAACACTAAAATAACAAATTTTATGTCAAAAGTTACAAATGGATTAAATAAGATGGTTAATGTTGATTTATATACCATCGTAAGAAATGATGAATTAAGACAACTAGTATTTCAAAAAAATTCAACAGCAATTGCAGCTATTGGTTTAATGACAGAAGTTTTTTTTGATATTAATAAGATAAATGTTCCAACTCTTATTTTATGGGGAGAAAATGATGATGTGGTTCCTATACGAGTAGGGTATATTTTAAATAAGTTGATAAAAAACTCAAATTTAGAAGTCATTAAAAATTCAGGACATGTTCCTATATTGGATTCAAAAGAGGTTTATCTAAATTATTTGGATAAATTTTTAAATAAAGAAATAGAAAAAAAAGAGAAAAATCAGACTAAAGTTTACTCTAAAGATGAAAAGACAATAATAGCAAATAACACTAAAATAAATTGTAATTCTAGAATTTTAAAAATTATAGATTCAAAGAATCTTCAATTAAATAATTGTAATTTAGAAAAATTAATTATTGTAAATTCAACAGTTTCTTTGATAGATTCAAATATTAATTCAGATAATGTTGCAATAAGTGCTACAAATTCTATTCTTAATATAACGTCAAGTGATATTAAAGGAAGAATAGCAATTGAATTAAATAATTCAAAACTAGATATAGCAGGAACAAATTTAGTTTCTTCTGAAATTTCTATTTTAAGTAAGGGTATTAATCAAGTAATATTTTCTTTGACAACTTTAATTGGACCAATTACAACTAAAGTTTTTCATAAAAAAGTAACAATGCAAAATAATAATAAATTTTAGGATAAAAATGAGAAAAGAATTTTTTAAAAATAATGATAACTTAAATGCTTTAGATGCTCAGTATGAAGCACAAAAAATAGCTTTTGCTCCTATTATATTTCAAGTAGCTAGAACAATGAGAGATTTAAAATTATTAGAATTATTGTCAAAAAATAAAGATGGATTAACTTATTTAGAACTAGCAAATAAATCTAATTTAACAAAATATGCAGTCCAAGTTTTATGTGAAACTGCGTTAAGTGCAAATATAGTTTCGATAAAAGATGAAAAAGTTTTTTTAACAAAAATAGGATTTTTTATAAATAGCGATAGAATGACAAATGCTAATATGAATTATAATCATCATGTTAATTATTTAGGATTGTTCAATTTAGAAGAATCAATCAAAAATGGAAAAGCTGAAGGCTTAAAAGTATTTGGAAATTGGGAAACAATTTATCCAGCTTTATCAACATTACCTGAAGAGGTTAAGAATAGTTGGTTTGAATTTGACCATTTATATTCTGATTCAGGATTTCCAAAAGCAATAAAAATTTTAAAAAATTTAAAGCCTAAAAATATTTTGGATATTGGTGGAAATACAGGAAAATTTGCTACGTTATTTGCAAAAGAAAATCCTGAAATAAATATTACTATTATGGATTTACCACAACAAGTAAAATTAGCAAAACAAACAATTTATGAAAATAATATTACAAATGTTTCAACTTATGAGGGAAATATATTGTTAGATGAAACTTTAGTTCCAAAAGGGTTTGATATTATTTGGATGAGTCAATTCTTGGATTGTTTTAAGGAAGAACAAATAGTTAATATTTTAAATAAAATTAGAGATTCGATTGATGATAATGCTGAAATTTGTATTATGGAACCATTTTGGGATAGACAAAATAATGAAACAGCCTCTTTTTGTGTTATAAATACTTCACCATATTTTACAGCAATGGCAAATGGGTATAGTAAAATGTTTAAATATACAGATTTTGAAAAATTACTTATTGAATCAGGTCTTAATGTAATCGAAACAATTGATGATATAGGATTATGCCAAACAATAATTAGATGTAAAAAATAGTTAATTTAATATAAAATTTTAGTTTAATTTTTTTCTAAGTATTTACAATTAACAAAGTCAAATAATGTTAAGATTCAACAATTAAAATAAAGGTTGTTTATGTTTAAAATAATATCAGAGAGTTCAATACGTATAAAAACGGCATTAGTTCTTTTTTTTGTATTTATATTAGTATCATATTTTGATACATTGTTTTTAGTTTGGTTATTTCTTGGATTTTTTATGATAGTAGGTGTATCAGAATCAAGAAAATTATTTGGGTTAGAACACAATTATCTTATTTTTCAATACTCAGCTATTATATGGATTGCAGCTTATTTTTATCCAAATCCTATGGAATTAGTTTTTGTATCATTGATTGCAATAGCATCAATAATTGCATATAGAAAAAAAACAAATCCTAAAATTATTTTACCAATTTTATATCCTTTAGTTTCTTTTTTATTTTTATTATCTTTATATATTGAATTTGGGATACAAGTTTTATGGTGGTTATTATTTGTTGTAGCAAGTGCAGATACTGGTGCTTATTTTGTAGGTAAAAGTATAGGAAAAACTAAATTTTGTGAAACAAGTCCTAAAAAAACGGTTGAAGGTGTTATTGGAGGAGTTTTATTAGCTGGAATATTAGGTCCATTATTTGCTTTAAGTGGTATTTCTTATGGTTCAGCATTAGTTATTTCTTTGGTTGTTGCTGTTTCTTCAATATTTGGAGATTTATTTGAAAGTTATTTAAAAAGAGAAGCAGGGGTAAAAGACAGTGGTTCTCTTTTACCTGGACATGGTGGAGTTTTAGATAGAACAGATGGATTTTTATTTGGAGCTGTTATAATGCTTGTTCTTTTAAGGATTGTTGTTTGATCCTTCTTGGAAGTACAGGATCAATTGGTGTAAATACTTTAAATATTGCACGTAAATTTAATTTAAATGTTGAAGTTTTAGTAGCTGGAAGAAATATAGAGTTACTAAATCAACAAATAAAAGAATTTAATCCAAAAAAAGTTGTAATTGATAGAGAAGAAGATATAAAACTTGTTTGTCACAACAACATCTCTTTTGGAGAAGAAGCAATTTTAAATGCCATACAAGAGAGTTCATCAAATACTGTTGTAAATGCACTTGTAGGATTTTTAGGTCTAAAACCAACTTTAAAAGCTATAGAGTGTGGGAAAAAAATTGCTCTTGCAAATAAAGAATCTTTAGTTGTAGCCGGAAAATTTATAGACCAAAAAAACTTACGTCCAATAGATAGTGAACACTTTGGTCTTTGGTATTTACTTCAAGATAAAAAAATAGATTCAATGCTTATAACTGCAAGTGGTGGTTCTTTTAGGGATTATCCACTTGAAAAACTTCAGAATGTTTCCATAAAAGAAGCGTTAAATCATCCAAACTGGTCAATGGGAAATAAAATAACTATTGATAGTGCAACTATGACAAATAAAATGTTTGAGCTACTTGAAGCTGCTTGGCTTTTTGATACAAAAAAATTGGATGCAATAATTGAAACAAAATCTTTAATTCATGCTTTAATAAATTTTAAAGATGGAAGTACAACCGCCCATATAGCAAATGCTTCTATGCAACTTCCAATTGCATATGCAATACTTGGACATTGTGATGAGCAAATTTTAAAGCCAGTTGATTTGGTTGAAATTACAAATTTAGAATTTAGAAAAATAGAGAGTTCAAGATATCCAATTTGGAATATTAAAGATGAAGTATTAAATAATCCTGATTTAGGAGTAGTTTTAAATGCAGCAAATGAAGTGGCTGTTTCTAAATTTTTAAGTTCACAAATTGGTTTTATGGATATTTCAAAAATGACTTTAAATGCAATTAATAAATTTCATAATTTAAAAGCTAATAATATAGAAGATATTTTTGAAATTGATAAACAAGTAAGGAATTATTGTGAGTCTTGATTTACTTATTCCTTTTGCAATACTTCTTATTTTGGTTATATATTTGATATATACAAGAAATAGTTTTGAAAAAAATATCGTAAGTTTATATGAAAAAAAATTCGATGAATGGAAAAAACATAGTACAATAGATAAAGAGCAAACTTCACATAAAGAGTTAGTAGGTTTGATTTATAAAAAAGATTATAAATTAAGCATAGAATTAATTGATAAAAGTGTTGAATCACAGTTAAGTAGAGGGAAGTTTGAGGTAACTAATCTAAAGGATAGCTAATGAAATATTTGTTTTTAATATTTGTTTTATTCAATTTTATTGAAGCAAAAATTTATAGAGATGGCTCAAAAGAGATAGTTATTGATGATAGTGCAAAATTAATGTGGGTTGATAATGTTTCAGTTATTAAAAATATGAAAAATCATGATGATGGTGAAAAATATTGTAATGAGATAACACATGGTGGTTTTAGCAATTGGAGACTTCCAAAAATAGAAGAGTTTGAATTAATTGTAGATAAAAAAAATACAAGAAATTATATCAATAAAGCATTTAAATATAATGTTCCTGATGGATATTGGGCATATAAAGCACATTGGAGAACTTTTTGGTATTATGCTGATTATATGCATTTTGTAAGTGGAACACCATATTTTGATAGCAGGCATAAAACTAAATATATTAGATGTGTAAGAGATTATTAATAAGGATTAAAAATTGAGTAAAAGAGTTTTAATACTTCATGGATTAAGTGGAAGTGATTTTCCACATTGGCAATCACAGTTAGCTATGGATTTAATAAAAGAGAACTTTATTGTCTCTTTTCCTTCTTTTCCTAATAAAAATGAGCCAAAGTTAAATGAATGGAAAGAGTTCTTAAAAAAAGAGCTAGAACATTTTAAACCAAATATTGTAGTTTGTCACTCATTAGCAAATATTTTATGGTTTCATACTTGTGATGAACTTGATATAAAACTTGATAAATTAATGTTAGTTGCACCTGTTTCAAGAAATAGAGATATTCCTGAAGCGAAAACCTTCTTCCCTTATCCAATAGCAAAAGATTTAAAAGCAAATGAAATAATTATGGCAGCTTCAACAAATGACCCATATATGAGTATTGAAGAAGCTATAGAACTTCAATCTAAATTGAATATCGGTATGAAAATTATGGAAAATGCAGGACATATAAATGCAGCTTCTGGATTTGGAAAACTTGATTGTGCATTAGATTGGATAAAAAGAGTTGATGAATGTCAAATAAATGAAGAGTTAGAAAAATGATTTTGAGTATAGAATCTTCATGTGATGATAGTTCTCTTGCTATAACAGATATAAAAACTAATAAATTAATTTATCATAAAAAAATATCTCAAGAGATACAACATAGTTTTTATGGAGGAGTAGTTCCTGAGCTTGCAGCTAGGCTTCATGTTGAGGCATTACCAAAAATTCTTGAAGAGTGTAAAGAATATTTTCCTTCATTAAAAGCAATAGCTGTTACAAATGCACCAGGACTATCTGTTACTTTAACAGAAGGTGTAACAATGGCAAAAGCTTTATCTATTTCTTTAAATCTTCCATTAATTGCTGTTAATCATCTAAAAGGACATATCTATTCACTTTTTATTGAAAAAAATGAAGTTTTACCAATGACTGTTTTATTAGTTTCAGGTGGACATACTCAAATTATTGAAGCAAATAGTTTATACGATATGAAAGTAATTGCAAGTACAATGGATGATAGTTTTGGAGAGAGTTTTGATAAAGTTTCTAAAATGTTAGGACTTGGATATCCAGGTGGACCAATTGTTCAAGAGTATGGTTTAAAAGGTGATGAAAATAGATTTGAATTACCTATTCCTCTTAGCCAAAGTTCTAAAATAGAGTTCTCTTATTCAGGACTTAAAAATGCAGTTAGAATGCAAATAGAAAAGCTTGAAAATCAAGAAGGTGGAATTAAAGAACAAAATAAATATGATCTTTGTGCATCTTTTCAAAAAACGGCAGTTTTACATATTATGCAAAAATTAAAAAAACTATTTAAACAAAAAACTCCAAAAAATTTCGCAATAGTGGGTGGAGCTAGTGCTAATATATATTTACGTTCACAGCTTGAAGAGTTATGTAAAAAATCAAATACAAATTTATATCTTAGTGAATTAAAATATTGTGCTGATAATGCAGCGATGATTGGACGAGTTGCAGTTGAGCAATATAAACAAAATGATTTTATTAGAATTAAAGATATAGATGTTCAATCAAGAATCAAGGAGTTAGTATGGGCTTAGCAGATAAATTAGCTTTTGGATTGGGTGCAAAACTAGAGGGAAATAGTTTTGATACAGTAAAAGAAGATAAAAAAAAACCAAAAAAATCATCAAATGAAATAATTCCAAAAAATCAACATCAATTAGTTTTTACTTTTGAAAAAAGAAATGGAAAACCAGTTACAAATGTAGGAAGATTTAATATCTCTTTGGATGAAAAAAAAGAAGTTCTAAAACTTCTAAAGAAAAAACTAGCTTGTGGTGGAGCTATAAATGAAGAGTGGCTTGAACTTCAAGGTGATGTAAAAGATAAAATAAAAATTATTTTAGAAAGTGATGGTTGGAAATTTAGAAAATAAAAGGAATATGAAATGCAAAAAATATTTGATGAGGTTACTTCCTTAGATAAAAGATGTTATGAAGAGTTTTTTTTAACAGAAGATATTTTGATGGAACATGCATCAAATTCTATTGCTTTATATATTAATCAAAATTTATTTGATAAAAAATCTATTTTAATAGTTTGTGGAAGTGGGAATAACGGTGCTGATGGAATCGCACTAGCAAGGCTTTTATCCTCAAAATTTGAAGTGAATTTATATCTAGCAAATGAGCCAAAATCTTATATGGCACAACAACAATTTAAAAGAGTAAAAGCTTTGAATATAAAAATAATAGATGAAATTTTTGAAGCAGATATTATAGTTGATTGTTTGTTTGGAACAGGTTTGAATAAACCTTTAGATGAAAAATTTATAAATCTTATAAATACTCTAAATTCTTATAACTCTTTTAAAATTGCATGTGATATTCCAAGTGGAATAAATAGTTTGGGACAAGTTAATACTATAGCTTTTGAATCTGATATTACAATTACAATGGGAGCTTTAAAAACTTCACTTTTTAGTGATGTATCAAAAGATTATGTTGGTGAAATAATAGTTGTAAATTTAGGCGTTCAAAGAGATATATATGAAATAGAAGCTAATAAATTTTTATTAGATGAAAGTGATATGAAACTTCCTTTTAGAAATAAAAAAAATTCACACAAAGGTTCATACGGACACTTAAATGTAGTTGCAGGTTGTAAAAAAGGTGCTGGAATAATTGCTGCAAAAGCAGCATTTGGATTTGGAACTGGACTTGTAAGTGTAGTTTGTCATGAAAATTTAGATTTACCTTATCATATTATGCAAACACATTTTATTAGTGAAAATTGTAGTGCAATTGCTATTGGAATGGGTTTAGGAAAATATGAAACTGATGAAATTAGAAAAATATTAAATAAACCAATTCCAAAAATAATAGATGCAGATTTGTTTCATGATAAGCTAATTTGTGAAGTTTTAGACCAAGAAATAGTTTTAACTCCACACCCAAAAGAGTTTATTTCTTTATTAAAACTTTGTGAAATAGCTGATGTTTCTATTGAAGAATTACAGAATAATAGATTTTTATATGTGGAAAAATTTTGTAAAAAATATCCAAATGTAGTTGTAGTTTTAAAAGGTGCAAATGTGATTATTGCACAAAATGAAAAACAATATGTAAATAGTTTTGGAAGTGCAGTTTTAAGTAAAGGTGGAAGTGGTGATGTTTTAAGTGGTCTTATAGGCTCATTATTAGCACAAGGATATAAACCACTTGAATCAGCAATAACTGCGAGTTTAGCTCATACTTTAGGCGCAAAAAATTATAAAAAAAACAATTATTCTTTAATTCCATCTGATTTAGTAGAGGAGATTAGAAAATTATGAAAGCAGTAATTATTCAAACAACTTGTGCTTCAAAAGAAGAAGCGCAAAAAATTGCAAAAGTTTTAATTGAACAAAAACTTGCCGCATGTGTACAATTATCTCAAATTGAATCTTTTTATACTTGGAAAGACGAGTTTTATTGTGATAATGAAACACTTCTAAACATAAAAACAAGAAAAGCAAATTTTGAAAAAATTAAAAGCAAAATATTAGAATTACATAGTTATGATTTGCCTGAAATTATTCAACTCGATATTACAAATGCAAGTGAAGAATATTTAAAATTTATAAAAGGAAATACAATATGAGTGATATTTTAAAAATAGGTAAATATGAATTTAATAGTAGATTAATTGTTGGAAGTGGTAAATATAAAGATTTTCAAACAACTAAAGATGCAACATTAGCTTCAGGTTCTGAACTAATAACAGTTGCTATTAGAAGAGTAAATATTACAAACCCAAATGAAGAGAATTTATTAGATTATTTCAAAGATACAAATGTAAAACTTTTACCAAATAGTGCAGGGTGTTTTACAGCTGAAGAAGCAATTACAACTTTTAGACTGATGAGAGAAGCTACAGGAATTGATATTATTAAACTTGAAGTTATTGGTGATGCCCAAAAAACTCTTTATCCAGATGTAATTGAAACAATTAAAGCTTGTGAAATTCTGAAAAAAGATGGTTTTACAATTATGGCATATACAAATGATGATCCTATTATTGCAAAAAGATTAGAAGATTCAGGAGCTGATGCTATTATGCCATTAGCTGCACCTATTGGTTCTGGTCTTGGGATTCAAAATAGATACAATATTGCATTTATTAAAGATGCTGTAAAAGTTCCAGTTATTGTTGATGCGGGTGTTGGATGTGCAAGTGATGCAACAATTGCTATGGAATTAGGTGCAGAAGCTGTTTTAACAAATACAGCAATTGCTTGTGCAACAAATCCAATACAAATGGCTGAAGCTATGAAGTATGCAGTAATTGCAGGAAGAATGGGATATAAAGCAGGAAGAATCCCTAAAAAACCTTATGCAACGGCTAGTTCTCCTATTGATGGATTAATTCAATTTTAATAGATATTGAGGAAATTTTGAAAATTTTTAAGATTTCCTCAAAAAAGACTTGACAAATGTTAAAAAACTTAATATAATTCCGTCCACTTTTTGTGAAACTTCAGTTTGTCGGGGCGTAGCGCAGTCTGGTTAGCGCACCTGGTTTGGGACCAGGGGGCCGGAGGTTCGAATCCTCTCGCCCCGACCATTTAATTAATTTAAATCTTGTGGTAGGTATAGCTCAGTTGGTTAGAGCATCGGGTTGTGGTTCCGAGGGTCGTGGGTTCGAGCCCCATTATCTACCCCATTTATTTTTAGTGCTTCCATAGCTCAGCTGGATAGAGCAACGCCCTTCTAAGGCGTAGGCCGTACGTTCGAATCGTACTGGGAGTACCACTTTTTGGTTTAGATTTATATCTAAATCTTTTTTTATAAAAAAATTTGCGGATGTGGTGAAATTGGTAGACACGCCAGACTTAGGATCTGGTGCCTCACGGTGTGGAAGTTCGAGTCTTCTCATCCGCACCACCATATGAAGCGGGAGTAGCTCAGTTGGCTAGAGCTTCTGCCTTCCAAGCAGACTGTCGCGAGTTCGAGTCTCGTCTCCCGCTCCATTTTTAAAGCCTTATATAAAAAGTTTTTTACTTGTTATATAAGGCTTTTTTTAACCTTATTTTTTAGTGCTTCCATAGCTCAGCTGGATAGAGCAACGCCCTTCTAAGGCGTAGGCCGTACGTTCGAATCGTACTGGGAGTACCACTAAGCGGGAGTAGCTCAGTTGGCTAGAGCTTCTGCCTTCCAAGCAGACTGTCGCGAGTTCGAGTCTCGTCTCCCGCTCCACTTTAAAAAAATCATATAAACTTTATTTTAATATCACTTTAAATATCAAATCTTTATTTTAATTACCTAATTTATAAGCATAAAAAAAGCTCTTATAACTTAAGTTATAAGAGCTTTAAAATTATATTTGAATGTTTCTTATTTAAATATCGATAAAAGAACACCAGCAGCGACTGCTGAACCAATAACACCAGCAACATTAGGACCCATCGCATGCATTAATAATACATTCGATTTATCATAAAGTTGACCTTCTTTACTTACAACCCTCGCTGCCATTGGTACAGCTGATACTCCAGCTGCTCCAATTAAAGGATTTATCTGATTATCTTTTGAACTAACTAAATTCATTAATTTAGCCATTATAACACCCATAGCTGTTCCTGCTGCAAATGCTAAAAGACCTATTGCCATAATTCCCATTGTCTCTGCTACTAAGAACTGCTCTGATGCTAATTTTGAACCAACACCTAATCCTAAGAAGATTGTTACAATATTAATTAATGCATTTTGCATTGTATCAGAAAGTCTATCAATAACTCCTGATTCTTTTGCAAAATTTCCAAAACAAAATGCTCCAATCAATGGTGCAGCATCTGGTAAAATTAATAATGTTAAACATAAAACAACTATTGGAAATACAATTTTCTCTACTTTTGACACTTTTCTTAATGTCGACATCTTTATTTTTCTCTCATTAACTGTTGTTAATGCTCTCATAATTGGAGGTTGAATTACAGGTACTAATGCCATATAAGAATAAGCAGCAACAGCAATAGCTCCAAGTAATTCAGGTGCAAGTTTTGAGGCAACAAAAATAGACGTTGGTCCATCAGCTCCACCAATAATTGATATAGCAGCAGCTTGTTCTAATGAAAAATTAATTCCTGGAACATATTGTGACAATATAACTGCACCTATAAGAGAACCAAAGATTCCAAATTGTGCAGCTCCACCTAATAAAGCTGTTTTTGGGTTAGCTAATAATGGACCAAAGTCTGTCATAGCTCCAACACCCATAAATATTAAAAGTGGGAAAAATTGATTAGTAATACCCATATCATAAATAATTCCCAGCATCCCATCAGGTCCTGCCATATTTGCTATTGGAATATTTGCTAATAAACCACCAAATCCAATTGGAATTAAAAGTAATGGTTCAAATCCTTTTTTAATTGCTAAATAAAACAGTAAAAAACAGATTAAAATCATTATAATTCTTCCATAACCTTGAGCAAACAAACTCATATCTTTTCCATGAGAATCTTTTACTCCCTCTTTTGGTTCAAATAATGCTTTTATACCTGTAGTTGCATAAAAAGTTTGAACTAATTCACCCATTGTTTTTGAGTGATATGGTTCTTTCTCTTGTTGCTCTACTACAACCGTATTTGAAGCTAAGCTATTTGACGAAAAGATTGTAAAGCAAAGAAAAAAAGCTATAAAAATATTTTTTATCATTTACGACCTTCTAATAAACATTAACCAATAATGGCTAATGTTTGTCCTTCATCTACTGCTTGTGCAGGATTTACTAATATCTTTGTAATAACACCTGAAACTGGAGCTGTTATATCAATTTCCATTTTCATTGCTTCAAGGATAATAATTTGTTGATCTTTTTCAACTCTATCACCTTCTTTTACAAGTATTTTCCAAACAGCACCATTTACAGCAGCTGGAACTTCTGTTCCACCATTTGAAGCAACAGGAGTTGATGAAGTTGTTGTATTTGAGTTAGCAACAGGAGTTACTTGAATATCTGCGTTACCTTCTGCGATACTTACATTAAATCTTTGACCATCAACTACAACTGTATAGTTTCCACTTGCATTTGCCATTTTGTTTTCTCCTAATTTACAATCTTTATCATTTTCACAAACAGAATCATTTTTTCTAACATTTAAAGGTGCTTCACCTTTTAAAAATGCTATTCCTTTTTCATCACAGGCAGCTGCAATAAAAATATTCTCTTCAGTTGTTTCTATACCTTCTATTTCTAATCTTTGTTTCCATACTGATATTCTTTTTTTCTCATCAGCATCAGCTATATCTAAAGGATTCAAAGTAGTTGGTTCTAGTTTTAGTTTTTCACTTGCTAGTTTTACAATTTCAGCATCAGGAGCAACAGGAGTTTTACCAAAGTAACCTAAAACCATTTTTCCATAACCAGGAGCTATTTGTTTCCAAGGACCAAACATTACATTTGCATATGCTTGTTGCCAATAAAATTGTGAAACAGGAGTTACAGATGTTCCATATCCACCACGTTCAACTACTTCTTGCATTGCTTTTATAACTTCAGGAAATTTATCTAAAGTACCATTATCTCTCATCATTTGAGTATTTGCAGTTAATGCACCACCTGGCATTGGAGAGAATGGGATTAAAGGAGATACTTGAGTAGCTTCTGGTGGAATAAAGTAATCTTTTAAGCAATCTTTTAAAACTTCTTCATATTTTAAAATTTTATCTATTTCTAAACCACCCAAGTCAAAATTTTTACCTTTTACTGCATGAAGCATAGTAAGAATATCTGGTTGAGAAGTTCCTCCACTTACAGGTGATGCAGCTAAATCAATACCATCAGCTCCAGCTTCTAAAGCAGCTAAATAACATGATACTGAAACACCTGCTGTTTCGTGAGTATGAAGTCTAATATGAGTATCATTTCCTACTAATCTTCTTGCCATTTGTATTGTTTCATAGATTTTTTGAGGAGATGAAGTTCCTGAGGCATCTTTAAAGCAGATTGAATCATAAGGTAATCCACTATCAAGAATATTTCTTAATGTTTTTTCATAAAAAGCAACATCATGAGCGCCAAAGCATCCTGGAGGTAAATCCATAAGTGTTACAACAACTTCATGATTTAATCCATATTTTTTTATACATTCAGCACTATATTCAAGGTTTTGTACATCATTTAATGCATCAAAGTTTCTGATTGTTGTTGTTCCATGTTTTGCAAATAATTTTGCATGTAAGTCGATTAATTCTCTTGAACCCGTATCAAGCATAACTGTATTTATACCACGAGCTAAGGTTTGTAAGTTTGCATTTGGACCTACGATTTCTCTAAATCTATCCATCATATCAAATGCATTTTCTTGTAAGTAGAAGAACAATGATTGGAATCTTGCTCCTCCTCCAAATTCAAAGTGATTTATTCCAGCATCTTTTGCAGCTTCTACAGCTGGAAAAAAATCATTCATTAAAACTCTTCCTCCAAAGACAGATTGGAATCCATCTCTAAAGGTTGTATCCATAATATCTATGTACTTTTTAGACATTTTAACCCTTTAGATTTTTATGATGTTGCACTGTGGCAACTATTGCAGCTATTTTTGCAGACTCTGATTTTACGTTATTGGTATGATTACTCATTGGGGGTACATTTACAACTTTTTTCTCTTCTTGTGGAAAAATCTTTGTTAATATTATCCCTTGAGCTTTTAGGATTAGTATCATTATTGCTAAAAATGCAAATACTACTCCCATCCCCAAAAACATAAACTTTATTGACTCTGTTATTAAGTTTATCTCTTCCATAAAGAAATCCTTTATTTTTAATAAATCACCAAAATGATTCAAACGGCGTAATTTTAGAGAAATTTAATAAAATCTTCTTCTTATTTAGTGCAATAAAAATTGTTTTATAGTGCTTATTTTATAGTTTATATTTGCTACAATACGATTATGAAGAAAGAAACCTTACAAAAACGAACAAAAATAGCAAATGATATTATGTATTATATTTATACTCACATTGAAACACATATAGATATAGAAGAACTAAGTATTGATTTGGGTGTAAGTAAATTTCACATGCATAGAATTTTTAAAGAAGCATTTGGAAAAAATATTTATGAAAGTATAAAATCAATAAGACTTCAAAAAGCTTCAAATTTACTTTTAACAAATAAGTATTCAACTATTTCAAATATAGTAAATCAATGTGGATATTCATCTTTATCATCTTTTATTAAAATATTTAAAGAGAGATTTGAAATGAGTCCAAAAGAGTGGAAAAATGGTGGGTATAAAGAATATTCTCATAAAATATTATTGCAATCACAAAATGCAGTACATTCAAAAGCAAAATTTGATTCCATTACACCAACAATCGTAAAAATGCCAGCAATTGAGAGTTTTTATATTAGAAATAAAGGTTATAATGAAAATATAAAAGAGACTTGGCAAAAGCTTCAAACATGGGTTCTTACAAATAATATTAATTCATATAAAAGAATAGCTCTTTTTCATGATAATCCAACTATTACACCTTTGAGTGAGTGTCAGTATATAGGTTGTATAAAAGTGGATGATACAAAAGAGATAAAAAGTGATAGATTACCAAATTTTAAAATTGCTGAAGGAGTTTATGCAAAATTTGATTTAAAAGGTAAAACAGGAGATGTATTACCTTTTATTCATTGGGTTTATCATGAGTGGCTTCCAAAAAGTGAATATGAAACAACGACAAAACCCTCTTATGCAATTTATGAAAAATTAGATTTTTTAGATGAAAATGGAGAATTTGAACTTAGTTTTTATGTTTCTATAAATTTTTAAAGAAAAACTACTATAATTGCAAAAATTTATTTTTAAAAAGGTCAAAAATGTTTTTATTTTTAGGGGCAATTGTTGCAGGTTTTGCAATTCTTGTTTGGAGTGCAGATAAGTTTGTAGAAGGAGCCGCTTCAACAGCTAAACATCTTGGAATGCCAAGTTTATTAATTGGTATTTTAATAGTTGGATTTGGTACAAGTGCACCTGAAATGGTGGTTTCAGCAATAGCAGCAATGGAAGGAAATCCTGGACTTGCACTTGGAAATGCAATAGGTTCAAATATTGTAAATATAGCCTTGATTTTAGGAATTACGGCAATTGTTGCGCCAATTACTGTAAATTCAAAAATAGTTAGAAAAGAGATACCACTTTTATTATTAATAGTGTTATTTTCGGGATATTTACTTTTTGATAATACTTTGACATTTGTTGAAGGGATTGTTCTTTTAGTTGGGTTTTTTAGTTTAATTGGCTGGTCTATTTATGCTGCAATTAAAGGTAAAGGTGATGCTTTAGAATCTGAAATGGATGATGAACTAATAGAACATGAAATGAGTTTAAAAGCTGGAATTCTTTGGCTTATATTAGGTCTTGTTTTATTAATAGCAAGTTCTAGACTTTTAGTTTGGGGAGCTGTTGGAGTTGCTACTGAATTTGGAGTAAGTGATTTGATAATTGGTCTTACAATTGTAGCTCTTGGAACTTCTTTACCTGAACTAGCAGCTTCAGTTATAGCTGCACGTAAAGGTGAGCATGATATTGCTATTGGAAATGTTGTTGGTTCTAATATGTTCAATCTTTTAGCAGTTATTGGAATTGCTGTGGTAATAGCTCCTATGAATAATATTCCATATGAAGTTTTACAAAGGGATTGGATAATAATGTTACTTTTAACAATAGCTCTTTTATTTATGGCTTATGGATTTAGAAATAAAGAAGGAAAAATTACAAGATTAGAAGGATTTATTCTTGTTATTTGTTATGTAGCATATAATACTTATTTAGGAATGACACTTACAGGAAATATATAAAATAAGGCTTTAAAGCCTTATTTTAAAAAGATTCCCATTCCTCTTCATTTTGTGTAGATTTTTTTTCTACAGATTCTTTTATTTCAGGTTCTACAATTTTTTTAGATTTGATAACGGAAGTTTCTTTAATGGATGCATTTTCTTTTTTTGAGGATTTGCTAGTTATTTCATTTTTCCCTGTAAACTCTTTTTTCATTGCATCTGCAACAATCTCTTTTGCAATATTATCTGTTTCTAAAGCAATTTCTTTTGTTTGTGAAGCAATTTGTGCATTTTGTTGAGTTTGTCTATCAAGTCCTGTTACAGCATCGTTTATTTGTGTAATCCCTGCTTCTTGCTCTTTTGAAGCTCTTGCAATTTCTTCAATTGTTTGAGTAGTTTTTGTGATATTCTCAAGTAATTCTTCATATCCTTGAATCATTTCATAACTAATTGATTTACCATGTTTAGCTTTATTAGTTGCATTTTCAACAATAGTTTTTATCTCTTTTGCAGCTTCAGCACTTCTACTTGCAAGATTTCTAACTTCTTGAGCAACAACTGCAAATCCTTTACCAGCTTCTCCAGCAGTTGCTGCTTCAACAGCTGCATTTAATGAAAGAATATTTGTTTGGAAAGCAATTTGGTCAATTACACTAATTGCTTCATTTATTAGATTAACTTGATTTGTAATATCATCCATTGCACTTGTTGTACTTCTTGCCAATTCTTGACCTTTTTTAGCAGAAGAACTAACTTGCTCTGAATATTTAGCCATTTGAGCAACATTTGTTGCATTACTTATTACTGTTGAAGTTATCTCTTCTAATGCCGCTGCTGTTTCTTCAAGTGATGCTGCTGCTTGATTCGAACTTGTATTTAATATTTCAACATTTTTAAGAAGTTTATCAGAACCATTATCTAAAGTTAGACCAATACTTAAAGATTGTTTTAGTAAATTAGAAATAACATCACCTAAATCATTTATGATAACAGCAACTTTTGCATAAGGTTCAGGAAATCTTGCTGTAAAATCTTCTTTTTTAAATCTTTCAAGAACAGAAATTAATGTATTTAAATCTCTTGCTATTGTATGTTCTAAATAATCTTGTAATTTATCAAGTAGGATTTTTAATTCTTTTAAACTTGGATTATCAGAATCTTTTTCTATTTTTACTAGCATATTTCCGTTGCTTAATTCATTTATAAATCTTGTAACATCATTTACAAAATCATTATCTTTTTTAATTGAAGTTTCAGTTTTTACAATATTATCATTTATTATTTGTGCCATTTGACCAAATTCATCCTTAGATGAAATTTCAATAATTGATGATTTTTTTGTCTCATTATTTAAAAATGAGAAGAAACCTGTAATTCCATTTTTAACTTTTTCTAGAGAATTTATAATTAAATTTATTGAAAAAATTGTAAAAATTAAACCAATAGATGAAATTATTAAAAATACAACAATAGTTATAATAACTGATCTATCAGCAATTACAATAGAATCATTCATCATATCAAGTGAATATTTAACAGTTCTATTTTTTTGATCAATAATTAATTTCCCAAATTCATTTGAAATAGGAACCATTATATCAACTCTATTTTTGTATTGTAAAAGTAGATTTTTTTGTGTCTCTAAATCTTGATTAGTTTTTAATTCTGAAATTAATCCATCAAGTTCAATATAAATATCTCTCCAACTTTTATAAGCATCATTTATTTTTTGTGCGGCTTTTTTCCCAGCTTCAGTATTTCTAGGAATTGAATTGAAATTTTTCCAGTTTTCATCTATACTTTTCCAACTCTCTTCTCTTTGGGTAGCTATTTTTTCAAGAGTATTTTTTATATTTGAACTTCCATCCAAAGTTAAAACTTCAAGTGTTTGAGCTCTTATAGCCATTCTCTCAGTATTTAGATTTCCTAAACTTAAAAGTGCAGGAACTCTCTCTTCTCCAATTTTGTGCATATCTTTAGACCAAGTTTTAGCATTGTCAAATGCAATAAATCCAATAAGAGCTAAACCAAAAAGTAAAATTCCAGATAATAGACGTAATCTATTTTTTACAGACATAAAGACTCCTTTTTATAAAAAGATACATTATTATATGATTAAATCTCTTAAAATGGCGATATTTATAATATTTTAGAATATATTTAATATAATAATTTTTTAACTAAAGGAATAATTTTTGAATAACTTAATTTCAAATACAAATGTAGATAATTTTTATAATCATCTTTTAAAATTACTTTTAGAATCTAAATCATTTATTTTTAATGTAGCTTTTATAAATTTTTCAGGAGTTCAACTTTTATTGGAAGTTTTTTCAAAACTAGAAAATAAAAATATAAAAGGAAAAATTTTAACTTCTACATATTTAAACTTTACTCAAATAAAAGCCTTAGAAAAATTAAAAGAATTTTCAAATATAGAATTAAAAATATATGATTGTAACTCTACAAACATTGGATTTCATTCTAAATCTTATATCTTTGAATTTGATGATTTTTATGAAGTAATGGTTGGTTCTTCAAATATTACAGCAAGTGCTTTTAAAACAAATATAGAATGGAATGTAAAAACAACTTTGAAAAAAGATGATGAATATTTAATAAATATTTTAAATGAATTTAATAATTTATGGAAAGAGTCATTTGAAGCAGATGAAGATTTTTTAGAAAAATATTCAAAATTTATAGAAAATCAAAAAAAAGAGTTTTTGCCAACTTTTTTATATAAACAAAATATAAAAATAAATATTATGCAAAAAAATGCTCTAGAAAAATTAAAAATTTTAAGGCAAAAGAATCAAACAAAAGCTTTGATAATTGCAGCAACAGGAAGTGGAAAAACATACCTTAGTGCTTTTGATGTGAAGGATTTTAAAGCAAAAAGAGTTCTTTTTTTAGTTCATAGGGAAAATATTTTAATAAGTGCAAAACAGAGTTTTGAAAATATTATAGAAAATAGAAGTTTTGGATTATTTACAGGAAATAAAAAAGAGAAAAGTAAAGATTATATTTTTTCAACTATTCAAACAATGAGTTTATATTATAAAGAGTTTAAAAAAGATGAGTTTGATTACATCATAATTGACGAATCTCATCATGTCACAAGCCCTACATATAAAAAAGTGATAGAGTATTTTCAACCAAAATTTTTATTAGGATTAACTGCAACATCAAACAGAATGGATGGAAACTCTATTTATGAAATTTTTGATGAAAATATCGCTTGTGATATAAGACTAAATGATGCTTTGGAATATGATTTAATAACTCCTTTTCACTATTTTGGAATAAGTGATATAAAATCTATTGATTATGAAAATGTTGATTTAACTAAAATTGATGTTTTAGCCAAACTTTTAAGTGTAAATAAAAGAGTAGATTACATAATAAAACAGATGAATTTTTATTCTTTTACAGGAGTTAAAAGAAAAGCTATTGGATTTTGTGTTTCAAAAGAGCATGGAACTTTTATGAGTGAAGAGTTTAATAAAAGAGGTATAAACTCAACTTTTTTATCAAGCGAAGATAGTGTTATAAATAGAGTTAAATATATAGAAAAATTAGAAGATGATAATGATGTTTTAGAAGTGATTTTCACCGTTGATATTTTTAATGAAGGAGTTGATATTCCTTCAATCAATACAGTTCTTTTTTTACGTCCTACAAATTCACCTATTGTTTTTATTCAGCAGTTAGGTCGAGGTTTAAGAAAATCTAAAAACAAAGAGTTTTTAACTGTTCTTGATTTTATTGGAAATCATAAAAAAGCTTATTTAATAGCACTTGCACTTGCTGGAAATAAAGCTATTGATAAAGATAGTTTGAAACTTTTTTTATCAAATAACTTTGCAAATTTTAAAAATGCACATATTTGTATGGATGAAATCTCTAAACAAAGAATTTTAGAGCAAATAGAAAAAGAGAATTTTAATAGTTTAAAATATCTAAAAGAGCAATATTTTGAATTTAAAACTTTAATGAACAATAAAATTCCAAAGCTAGTCGATTTTTTACATTTTAATGATGTAATTAATCCAATAAAATTTATAAATGAGAGTTATTCGTATATTGAGTTTTTAGCAAAAGTTGAAAACAAAAATGAATTAAAAGAGTTAGTTTTAAATGAAGAATTTAAAAAATCTATTAGATTTATAGAAAATTTACTTCCAATAAAAAGAGTTTATGAATTTGTGATTTTAAAATATCTTTTAGAAAATGATTTTTGTGATGAAAATATTGCTTTTAGAATCTTAAATAAATATTTAAATAGAGTTGATAAAGAGACTATTGTTCATTGTTTTTCTTTTTTAAATCAAGATTTTTTAGATAAAGCTCAAATAAATAGATATTTAAAATTAATTGATTTTGATGGAAAAAAAGTAGTAAAAACAGATGACTTTACAAAACTTTTGGAAAATAAAAAATATAAAGAGATTTTTGAAGATAGTTTAAATTATGGAATTTATCTTTATGAAAAAGAGTTTGGTAGTGTTGATTTTGGGAAGCCATTTTTAAAGCTTTATGGAAAATATAATATGTTAAATATTGCCAAGCTTTGTAATTTCCCAAAAATTCATAGTTCATTTAGAGGAAGTGGATTTTTGAAGTATGAAAATGATTTCTTTTTATTTATAAATTTAGAAAAAGAGAAATTTTCAAAATCAGAAAAGTACAATAATACTTTTTTATCAAAAGAAATTTTTACATATCAAAGTAAGCCAAGTCATACGCAAATTAGCCAAGATGGAAAAAAGCTATGTAAAAATAAAGATTTTGGTGTAAAACTTCATATTTTTATGAGAAAATTTACGCAAGTTGATAAAAAAACACAAGATTTTATATATTTAGGATTAGCTAATACGGTTTATTATGAGGGTAATAAGCCAATTAGTTTACATTTAAAGCTAGAAAAATCTCTGAATGATGAACTATATTTTGAATTTACAAAATTTGTATAAAATAATTTATCTTTATTTTATTTAACTTCGATAATATTCGCAAAAAATTGCATCTAAATAGGAAAATAAAGTGGAAAATGAGCATAAAAAGAGTTTTATTGAAAAGACGTTTTTAAAAGTAAGTAGTATAGATAAAGTTTTAGAAGATAGAATAGATTTTATTTTATTAAGAATTGTAACTATGCTTAAATATTTTTTTATTTTAGCAATGATTTTATATCTTGCTATTTGTATAATGAGTCTTTCTCATAAAATAATTTCTTTTACTCTTGCTCAAGGTGCTTTGGATTTTGTTTCAATTAAAAATATATTAACTGATGGTTTATTTACTTTAATTGTTATTGCTATTGTTAAAACACTTTTTATTAAAAATGGTTTTGATTATGCTTTAACTTTTTTAGAAATAGCATTTGTCGTGATTATTAGAAAACTTATATTATTAGAAACAATTCCTTCTGAAACAGATTTGTTGATTGCATTAGGAGTAACTTCTTCTTTATTTTTTGTATTGATAATTTATATACATAATCTAAAAAGAAAATGGTTAAAAGAGGATAAATAATAATTATTGGTTCAGAGGAATTATTATTTTGAACTCTGCTCCTTTACATTTATTATTGTCATAAATATATTCTTTATTGGAAACTAAAAGTTCTCCATTCATATGTTTTTTTATAATTTCTAAAGACATATAAAGCCCAATTCCAGTCCCTTGGCTTTTATGTTTAGTAGTAAAATAAGGTTCAAATATTCTGTTAATTATTTCTTCTTTAATTCCACCTGCATTATCTCTTATTGTTAAAATTAGATTTTGCTTCTCTTCATAAGAGTTTATAAAAATGTATTTATCTTTATCTTTTATCGTTTCAAAAGCATCAATTGCATTATTGATGATATTTAATATAACTTGAATAAATTCATTTCTAAGACCTAAAATAATTATTTTATCTTTTGATTTAATAATCTGAATATCTCTATTTTTTAATTTGCTAGTTACAAGGCTTAATGCTTTATCTATTGCTTCATTTACATTAAAAGAGATAATCTCTTTGTCATTACTAAAAAAATTTCTAAAATCATCAATAGTATTTGACAAATGTTGTGAAGAGTTATTTATGATTTCCATGGTTTCATAAAATTCATTATCAGTTAGTAAGTTTAAATCTTTTTTTAATTTAGCTCCTGTTGCAACAGTTGAAATTACAGATAATGGTTGTCTCCATTGATGCGCAATATTTTCAATCATTTCCCCCATGGCTGCCATTTTTGATTGTTGATTTAAAATAGTCTCTTTTTGAATTAATTCTCTAGTTTTTCTTTCAACTAAATTTTCAAGATTTTTATTCATTTCACTTAATTGTTTAGTTTTTTCTTCTACTTTTATTTTCAAAGTTCGATTTAAATTTTTTAGTGTGAAGTTTCTATATATAAAAGCTAATAAGATTATGAAAATAGCTAATGTTATTTTCCAAAAAATATCATAATCAAAACTAGTTTGAAATTGAACATTATTCCATTTATTTACAATTGTATTTAATTCATTATATGAAACAGAAGAAATGGCTTTATTTAAAATTGATTCTAAAATAGGGTAATCATCTCTTATCATAAATTTAAGACTAAAATTTAGTCCTGTATTTCCAGAAACTTTTAAATCATCAAAATCATATTTTGAAATGTTATAGAGTAATACAGGTTTAATATCAATAAAAGCATAGACTTTATTTTTAGAGACTAATTCTAAACCTTCTTTTACACTTTTAACAGGAATGAGAGCTATTTCAGGATAATTGTTTTTTAGTACATTATGTGCTGTGAAATTATTTCCAATAGCAATTTTTTTATTTTTTATAGAAGAAATATTTTCTATAAAATTTTCATCTTTTTTTGTAACAATTGAAATAGGAAAATTTGCATATTCTTTTGAAAAAATTGAAAATTCTTTTCTTTGAGGAGTATCTGCTGTACTGTAGATTAAATCTGTTTCTTTATTTTTTATACTTTCAATTTGTTGATTAAAAGTTTCAAAAAATATATTTTTTGTTTGTAAATTTAATTTTTTAGATATTAAATACCAATATTCAGATGAAATTCCAATAGCTTCATTATTTTTTGATTTGAAAGTAAATGGTTCCCAAGCATTTGAAATAGATACTTTTATTTTATTATTTTTAATAAATTCTATCTCTTCAGAAGTTAAATTTATTTGATATTTGAAGTTTTGGTAATAGTAGTCATTTTCGTTTAAAATCCATTTTTTTTCTATATTTAAAAGTTCATTTATTGGGATTTTTAAAAATCCTTTGTTAAAAATTTCAACTTTTGCTTTATCTAAAGTTATTGCTTGAGTTTTAGTTTTTTTAATTAATTTATTTAAAGGTTTTATTAGATGAAATTGATTGTTTTGAACAGTATAGTATTCAAAGGCAAGTTTATCTTCATAGATTAAATCAATTTCTTGATTTTTTAAAGCATCAATAATATCTTTATAATCTTCATAAATTTTTATATTTGCAGTAGGAATATTTTCTAAAATTAATTCTTTGAAAGTATTGCTAATTAATCCTATTTTTAAATTAGTAGATAACTCAAATGGAGTATTATTTTTAGTAAGAGTGAAAAAACTACTATTTGTTTCATAAAAAAAATCAGAACCAATCATCCAATCTTCATAGGTATCTGTTCCTAAAAAGAAATCAACTTTTTCTTCTTTTGCCAAATTAATAGCTTCATTCCAAAGTTTTCCATCAATAAACTCTACTTTATAATTATTATATTTAGCCCAAAGCTTCCAAATATCAATATATAGTCCTGTCTCTTTCCCTTCTTGTTTATATGAAAAAGGAGTATAATTAGGATCATAAGAAACTTTGAAAATAGGCTCTTTTGTATGAGCATTAAGAATAAATAAAATGAGAATAAGAAGAAGTTTCATTTTAGCCTAATTAAAAAAATAATTTAGAATTCTATTAAGAAAGCATTATATCAAAGAATTATTAAAGTTTATTAAGCTTTTAATAATCTAGTCTATAACCAACTCCTGAAGTATTTATTATAGAATCTTTTCCTACTTTTTTTCTGAGTTTATTTAAAAGATTTTTTAATGCAGAATCTGTAGCTTCATATTCATCTTCCCATAAATAACTTTTTAATTCTTCACTTGAAACAATTCTATTACTATTTTTTATCAAAAAATCTAAAAGAGTTAATTCTTTTGATGTTAATGATAATTCTTCTTCTTTTTCTGTATCTATTAGTTTTTTATGAAGAACATTATAATTAATGTTATTTTTAAAAGAAATTATATATCTTGAATTGTCTAAAATTTCATCGACACATTTATTTAAAGCTTGATTTAAACTTTTAAAATCTATAGGTTTTGTAAGATAATCTATTAATTTTAATTTTGTTGCTTCAAGTAAAAATTTTTTATCAGTGTATGCACTAAGTATGATTATAGGAATTTTTTTGTCTATTAGTCTTATTTCTTTAATAAAATCTATTCCTGATTTATCAGGTAAATTAATGTCTGATAATATGATATCAATTCTTTTTTCATGTAAGATTTTTTTTGCTGATGCTATATCTTCAGCATCAAAGACATTATCACTAAATAACAACAGTGTTTTTTTTACATTTAATTTGATATTTTCTTCATCTTCTATATAGAGGATATTTAATTTTTTTAAAATATTCACGTATTGATTAGTAATTGACATAATTAACTCTTGAAACAGATTTTTTTTATGATATAATAAATAAGCTTAGAATTTATTAATTAGATTAAAAAAATAATAATTAGTGATATTTAATTTCAAATTAAGTAAAAACTGTGTAAAGTAAGAAAAAAAATTATTTTTAAATAGAATAAGTGGAGTTAAAATGTATAAAACAAAAATATTAAAGTTTGCGTGTATCTCAGTGTTAGCTAGTTCATTCTTACATGCATCAAGTTTAAAAGAGAGTGTTGAAAAAGTACTATCTACTAATCCAGAAGTAATTTCACAAAGAAATAATCAAGAAGCTTTTAAAAAATATATAGATGAAAGAAAAGCTAATTATTTACCTAGAATAGATATAGATGGAAGAATTGAAAAGAGCAATTCGGATAAAAAGTATGATAGAGAGACTCCACCTAGTGTTGTTAATGGATCAGAACAAGAAGATGGATATAATTTTGGAATAGCATTGAATCAAATGCTTTATGATGGTGATTTAACTCCGAGTCAAGTAAGAGAAGCTAAACATAATGATTTAGCAAATAAATTTAGAACTGAAAATATTATTGAAAATGTAGTTTATGAAACGATTTCTGCATATCTTGGATTAGTTCAGTATGATGAAACACTTGCTTTGACAGCAGATATGATTTCAACTAATGAAGACAACTTACAAATAGCAAAAGAAAAAGAGTCTATAAGTGGTGAAGTTTTAGAGACATATGAAGTTGATTCTAAATTGAATTTTGTAAAAGAGAAGTATTTAGAAGAAAAAGATTTAAAGAGTTCAAGAATTAGTACATTTAAAAGATATGTAGGTGTTGAACCTTCAGGAAATGAATGTAGACCTAAAATGGATTTATTAAAAATTCCAGATAATTTACAACAATTAATTGAGCTTGCAGTTTTAAGAAACAATGAAATTCAAGAACAAATTGAAAGAATAAAAGCACAAAGAGAAAAAATAGCTCAAGCTGATTCTAAATTCTTACCAAATTTAAATTTAGAATTAAAAGCATTAACAGATAATGATTTATCATTAAATGAAAATGGAATTGAAAATCAAGTTTTTGGAAGAATTAATCTTGCTTGGAATTTATATAATGGTGGAGGAGACTATGCGGTTTCTCAACAAGAAGCATTATTCTTAAAAGAGCAAAAAGAGAGATTAGATGCAATAACAAATAAAGTTGTTGAATCAATGAAAGTAAATTATCAAAGATTCCTAAAGAATCAAGAGAGAATAGATGTTCTTAAAAAATATGTTGTAGCAAATGAAAATATAGTTGAAGTATATAAAAGTGAATTTGAATCAGGAACTAGAACTTTTGTTGATATTTTAGATGCTCAAACAGATTTATATGAAGCTAAAAAAAGTTTAGTAAATAGAGAATTCGAATTATATAGAAATTATTATGATATGTTATTATCTTTATCTATGTTAACAGATTCTGTTTTAGATCCTAAAAATGATGTTTGTTCTGATAATAAAGCTTTAGCAAGTGTTGTTTCGGAGCAAAAAGAGTATCAAAGAAGTGAAAATACAAATGAATTAAAAGCTCTATTAGGTGATGAGCCAACTATTGTAAAAGATGAGTTAAAAGAAGATTTAATTGTTGAAGAAAAAGAAGTTTTAGGTACTCAGAACTCTGAATATAAATCATTTTTAGAAGCTCCAGAAGGATATTATACTATAAATATTACAACAACAGAAGGTTTAGATTCAGCAAAAAGATTTGTTAATACGAACTCTTTAAGTTCAAATGATTCTTATGTTTATCCTTTTGGTCCTGAAATGAAAAGTGCTAAGGTAATTTATGGTATATTTAAATCAGTAAAAGAAGCTTCATTAGCTTTAGAAAATTTACCATCTTCTGTAAAAGCAAATAAGCCTTATATAGACAATATATTAAAACATCAGAAATTATATTTCAAATATAATAAATAAGGTTTATAAAAAGGTACATATTGGAAAATAATCATTCTAATTTAATAGAAAATGAAACATTAGGTGACTTAAAAGATAGAAGAAAAGTAGATGACTTATTGGGTTGTCTACTTTTTTTATCAAAATATCATAATAGAGAAACCTCTGCTGAATCTCTTACATTTGGTCTACCAATACATAAAGCATCAATGAATATATCAATGTTTCATCAAGCATCTTCAAGAATAGGATTAGTTACCAAAACAGTCAAAAGAGAAAAGATAAAAGATATAACAAAATTAGCACTTCCTTCTGTATTAATTTTAGATAAAAGAAGAGCATGTGTTTTACTAGATTATGATCTTAAAAAAGGTGTTGCACAAGTAATAATTCCTGGATTAATTTCTGGCGAAACTCAAATGACTATAGAAAAATTGGAGAGTGAATATACGGGTGAAGTAATAATTATTAAACCTGAGTATAATTTTAATAATAGAATAGAAAAACAAGTGGTAGTTGACAATCCAAAAGATTGGTTTTGGGGAACATTAAGAAGAAATGCAGGTATTTATAAACAAGTTGTAGTTGTTTCTTTATTTATAAATATTTTCATTTTAGCAACACCTTTGTTTACCATGAATGTGTATGATAGAGTTTTACCAAATAATGCAATAGAAACTTTATGGGCATTATTTATTGGAATTTCTATTGTTATGATATTTGATTTGTTATTAAAAGTATTACGTTCATATTTTTTAGGAATTGCAAGTAAAAGAGCAGATACAATAATGTCAAATAAGATATTTAATCATTTACTAAACATAAAACTTGAGGCTAAACCAGCTTCTACAGGACAATTTGTAAGTAGACTGCAATCTTTTGAAAGTGTAAGAGAGTTTTTTACAGGTGCAACCATTGCTGCTATGGTAGATTTCCCATTTGTTATTATATTTATTATGGTTATATTTTTTATTGCTGGACCTTTAGCTTATATCACTATTACTACAGTAATTATATCTTTATTAATATCTTGGTATTTACAAAGACCATTAAAAACAATAATAGAAAAATCTGTAAAAGAAGAGCAGATAAAACAGACTACTCTTATAGAGACAGTTTCTGGATTAGAGATAATAAAAAGCGTAAAAGCACAAAATAGAATGAAAACACATTGGGATAATTCTATAAATAAAACAGTTCATTTTGCTGATAAAGGTCATTTTTTATCTCAAAGTATTACTTATTTGACAGGATTTATATCTCAATTTTCAAATATTGCTATTGTTGCTGCTGGTGTTTATTTAGCACAAGAAGGTGAAATAACAATGGGGGCAATTATTGCTGCAATGATTTTAAATGGAAGAGTAATAGCGCCAATATCTCAACTTGTAGGAATGATAATTAAATTTGATAGAACAATGTTGTCATTAAACAATCTTGATGAAGTTATGAAAATGCCTGTTGAAAAAGAGAATAAAACATATATTAGCCGTCCTAATTTAAAAGGTGATATTGAATTAAAAGATGTTCAATTTTCATATAAAGAACAAAATCATCAGACTTTAAAAGATATTAATTTAAAAATAAAACAAGGTGAGAAAGTTGCAATTTTAGGAAAAATTGGTTCAGGTAAATCTACTTTGTTAAAACTTATAATGAATTTGTATGAACCAACAAAAGGCTCTGTTTTAATAGATGGGTTGGATACAAGACAGATTGATCCAGTTGATTTACGGCATGCTATAGGAAGTGTTCCTCAAGAACCATTTTTATTTATGGGTACGATTAAAGATAATCTTACAATAGGTGAGCAGTATGTTTCAGATGAAGAATTATTAAGAGTTTCTAAAATTGCTGGACTTGATGATTTTTTGGGGAAACATGAAGCAGGATATGATTTATTAGTAGGTGAAAGAGGAGATGGACTTTCAGGTGGTGAAAGACAATCTGTAACTCTTGCTCGTGCTTTAATTTCTGATCCAAATATTATAATGCTTGATGAACCAACAAATTCTATGGATAGACAATCTGAAAAATCTTTTATAAATCGTCTACAAAATATTGTGCAAGATAAAACTTTAATAGTAGTAACTCACAAAACTTCACTATTACAATTAGTGGATAGAGTAATAATTATTGAAAATGGTAAAATAATTGTTGATGGCCCTAAAGATCAAGTTTTCACAACTAAGTTAGGATAAATGATGAGTATTGAAAAAAATCTTATTGAAGAAGAAACTATAGAAAAACCTGAACATTTGACTGTTGCTGAAAATAAAAATAAGAAAATAAAAACAAAAGAGAATGGAAAAAAAATCTCATTTGGTATAATTGATAGCATAAAAAAACTATATGGATTAGGAGATGATAAAAAAGAAGAAGATTTGAATTTTATATATTCTTCTTATTCTGATTCAAACGAAAAACCAAATTCGGTGAGTAAAATTATATTTATTTTAATAACAGGTATTTTTTTGATTTTATTACTTTGGGCAAGTCTTGCTGAAATTGATGAATTAGCAAGAGGTAATGGAAAAGTAATTCCAACAGATAAAATACAAACAGTTCAATCTTTAGATGGTGGGATTATTTCAGAAATTTTTGTAAAAGAAGGTGATACTGTAAAGTTTGATGATCCATTAATGAAAATAGATACTACGAGATTTCAAGCAACTTTAGAAGAAAGTAGACAAGAATATTTATCTTTATTAGCATTAAAAACTAGATTAGAAATTGAATCTACAATTGATATAGAAAAAGAGTTACCAGAATTACAATTTGATGAAAAAGTTATGAATGATTCATCGAAATATTATATAAATGAAAAATTATTATTAGAAAATAGATTCAGAGAATTAAAATCTTCTATAAATGTTCTTCAAAGCCAAGAAAATCAAAAGATTCAAGAATTAAAAGAGATTGAAAGCACTATAAAAAAACTAAACGATAGCTTAGGATTTATTGAAGAGCAAAGAAAAACTATAAGAAAATTGGTTGAAAGAGGAATAAAATCGAATTTTGATTTGTTAAATGTTGAAAAAGAATATAATCAAACAAAAGGTGATTTACAAACTGCAAAACTATCTATTTCAAGATCTAATTATGCAATTATTGAAGCTAGAAATAGGATTCAAGAAAGATTAAATACTTTTAAATCAGAAGCATCAAATGAACTACAAAAAACGGTTAGTCAAATAAATAGATTTGAAGCAAGACTAATCGGAGATAAAGATAAAGTTGATAAAACAACTATTACTTCACCAGTTGATGGGATTATTAAACAATTAAATTTTAATACTATTGGAGGAGTTGTTCAATCAGGAGTTGATTTGATTGAAATAGTTCCTTTAAGTGATGCTTTAGTCGTAGAAGCAAAAATTGACCCGAAAGATATAGCATTTATAAATCCAAGCCAAAAAGCTATAATAAAGATTACAGCTTATGACTTTTCTATTTATGGTGGTTTAGATGGAAAAATTGTTGAAATATCAGCAGATACTATAGTTGATAAAGATTCAAAAGAAGGTAAAAGTTATTATCGTGTATTAGTAAAAACTGACAAAAATTATTTAGAGAGAAAAGGGAAAAAACTTCCAATTATTCCTGGAATGATAGCTACAGTAGATATAGTTACTGGTAAAAAAACAATCTTAGATTTTATATTAAAACCTATTTTAAAAGTAAAACAAGAATCACTACATGAAAGATAAATAAATTAGGTAAATTTAAATTAACTTTATTTATTTAAAATAATAAAAAAATTAACAAAAAAAAACTTTTTAGAGACTTTATTATTATAATATACTAGAATAAAATAGTTAAAATATTAATGGAGATATCAAATGAAGTTAACAATAAAATCAGATAATCAAGTTAAGATTATAGACCTAAACAAAGATTTAGAGCTTAGTGCTGTAAAAGGTGAACAGTATGTATTTTCTAATGGATTCACTAGTTATACACTTAATTTTAAAGATGATCAGCAGACAGTATCTTTACAATTTAATGTTGATGGAAAAGTAATAAAAATTGATTTAAAAGGAATAGTACCTTTTCTTCAAGAAAATTCTTCAGAGATTGAAAACCCTACAGCTATTATTATTAATAAAACAATTAATGAAGGTAGTATTGATAATGTTATTCAAAATGATGCTTTTAATGGTAGTGAAATAATTGATAAGTTAGAAGCATTAATAACTAATCCTGTAGATTTAGGAAAAGATTTAACTTTAATTTCAGATTTTCAAACTTTAATTGAAGCATTGGATGCAGCAGCAGCTGGTGGAGAGCAAGGTACTAGTAACACAAATGCATCTTCTTTTAATTCAATTTTTTCTCCATTAGAAGATTCGTTAAATGATATAGGCGAAACAGATATATGGGAAAATTTATCTGAATCTATATCAAGTGTGCCTGTTGATACAGGTACTCCTATCGGAATTGTAAGTGAAATTACGCCAATAATAAATGTAAATATAAAATTATTTCCTGTTAAAGTAGATGTAATTGAAGGTGAAAATGCAATATATAAATTAACATTAACTGATGATGAAGGAAATCCTATTATAGCTATTGAAGATATAGAGGTAACATTTAGATATACATATATTACTGCTTCAGGTGATGATATTATTGAGGTGAAAAGTGTAATTATTCCAGCTGGTTCAAGTGAAATTACTTTTGAAGTTGAAACAATTAATGATAATATCTATGAAATAACAGAAGAATTTACTATTGAAATAGAAACAGTTTCTAATCAAGAACAATTTGATAGTGTGGTAATTGATAATACTCCTATTTTAACTGTAATAAATGATGAAGATGATAATAACCCAGATACGCCAGATGTTCCAACAGATGGAGATAAACCAGTAGTATCAATAGTAGCAACAGATGCAGTAGCAACAGAGGGACCAACAGATACAGCAACATTTACAATATCTCAAACAAATACAAGTAACTTTGATACAAAAGTAAAAGTAACTCTTAATTTAACAGAGATTACAAAAGAAGATATAAGTAAAGTAGAGTATACAGATGCAAATGGTAATACAGTAACATTAACATCATCTCAAATAGATGCATTAGTAGCAGGAACATTTGAAGTAGTAATTCCAAAAGGAAGTACAGGAACACCAAGCTTTACATTTACAGCAACAGATGATGATATCTATGAAATATCAGAAGGGTTTGGATTAAGTATTTCTAATGCTGAAAATGCAACATTAGGAACATCTTCAGCAACAGCTGTAATAAATGATGAAGATGATAATAACCCAGATACGCCAGATGTTCCAACAGATGGAGATAAACCAGTAGTATCAATAGTAGCAACAGATGCAGTAGCAACAGAGGGACCAACAGATACAGCAACATTTACAATATCTCAAACAAATACAAGTAACTTTGATACAAAAGTAAAAGTAACTCTTAATTTAACAGAGATTACAAAAGAAGATATAAGTAAAGTAGAGTATACAGATGCAAATGGTAATACAGTAACATTAACATCATCTCAAATAGATGCATTAGTAGCAGGAACATTTGAAGTAGTAATTCCAAAAGGAAGTACAGGAACACCAAGCTTTACATTTACAGCAACAGATGATGATATCTATGAAATATCAGAAGGGTTTGGATTAAGTATTTCTAATGCTGAAAATGCAACATTAGGAACATCTTCAGCAACAGCTGTAATAAATGATGAAGATGATAATAACCCAGATACGCCAGATGTTCCAACAGATGGAGATAAACCAGTAGTATCAATAGTAGCAACAGATGCAGTAGCAACAGAGGGACCAACAGATACAGCAACATTTACAATATCTCAAACAAATACAAGTAACTTTGATACAAAAGTAAAAGTAACTCTTAATTTAACAGAGATTACAAAAGAAGATATAAGTAAAGTAGAGTATACAGATGCAAATGGTAATACAGTAACATTAACATCATCTCAAATAGATGCATTAGTAGCAGGAACATTTGAAGTAGTAATTCCAAAAGGAAGTACAGGAACACCAAGCTTTACATTTACAGCAACAGATGATGATATCTATGAAATATCAGAAGGGTTTGGATTAAGTATTTCTAATGCTGAAAATGCAACATTAGGAACATCTTCAGCAACAGCTGTAATAAATGATGAAGATGATAATAACCCAGATACGCCAGATGTTCCAACAGATGGAGATAAACCAGTAGTATCAATAGTAGCAACAGATGCAGTAGCAACAGAGGGACCAACAGATACAGCAACATTTACAATATCTCAAACAAATACAAGTAACTTTGATACAAAAGTAAAAGTAACTCTTAATTTAACAGAGATTACAAAAGAAGATATAAGTAAAGTAGAGTATACAGATGCAAATGGTAATACAGTAACATTAACATCATCTCAAATAGATGCATTAGTAGCAGGAACATTTGAAGTAGTAATTCCAAAAGGAAGTACAGGAACACCAAGCTTTACATTTACAGCAACAGATGATGATATCTATGAAATATCAGAAGGGTTTGGATTAAGTATTTCTAATGCTGAAAATGCAACATTAGGAACATCTTCAGCAACAGCTGTAATAAATGATGAAGATGATAATAACCCAGATACGCCAGATGTTCCAACAGATGGAGATAAACCAGTAGTATCAATAGTAGCAACAGATGCAGTAGCAACAGAGGGACCAACAGATACAGCAACATTTACAATATCTCAAACAAATACAAGTAACTTTGATACAAAAGTAAAAGTAACTCTTAATTTAACAGAGATTACAAAAGAAGATATAAGTAAAGTAGAGTATACAGATGCAAATGGTAATACAGTAACATTAACATCATCTCAAATAGATGCATTAGTAGCAGGAACATTTGAAGTAGTAATTCCAAAAGGAAGTACAGGAACACCAAGCTTTACATTTACAGCAACAGATGATGATATCTATGAAATATCAGAAGGGTTTGGATTAAGTATTTCTAATGCTGAAAATGCAACATTAGGAACATCTTCAGCAACAGCTGTAATAAATGATGAAGATGATAATAACCCAGATACGCCAGATGTTCCAACAGATGGAGATAAACCAGTAGTATCAATAGTAGCAACAGATGCAGTAGCAACAGAGGGACCAACAGATACAGCAACATTTACAATATCTCAAACAAATACAAGTAACTTTGATACAAAAGTAAAAGTAACTCTTAATTTAACAGAGATTACAAAAGAAGATATAAGTAAAGTAGAGTATACAGATGCAAATGGTAATACAGTAACATTAACATCATCTCAAATAGATGCATTAGTAGCAGGAACATTTGAAGTAGTAATTCCAAAAGGAAGTACAGGAACACCAAGCTTTACATTTACAGCAACAGATGATGATATCTATGAAATATCAGAAGGGTTTGGATTAAGTATTTCTAATGCTGAAAATGCAACATTAGGAACATCTTCAGCAACAGCTGTAATAAATGATGAAGATGATAATAACCCAGATACGCCAGATGTTCCAACAGATGGAGATAAACCAGTAGTATCAATAGTAGCAACAGATGCAGTAGCAACAGAGGGACCAACAGATACAGCAACATTTACAATATCTCAAACAAATACAAGTAACTTTGATACAAAAGTAAAAGTAACTCTTAATTTAACAGAGATTACAAAAGAAGATATAAGTAAAGTAGAGTATACAGATGCAAATGGTAATACAGTAACATTAACATCATCTCAAATAGATGCATTAGTAGCAGGAACATTTGAAGTAGTAATTCCAAAAGGAAGTACAGGAACACCAAGCTTTACATTTACAGCAACAGATGATGATATCTATGAAATATCAGAAGGGTTTGGATTAAGTATTTCTAATGCT
This sequence comes from Arcobacter aquimarinus, assembly GCF_013177635.1. Lineage (NCBI taxonomy): Bacteria > Pseudomonadati > Campylobacterota > Epsilonproteobacteria > Campylobacterales > Arcobacteraceae > Arcobacter > Arcobacter aquimarinus. The sequence continues at coordinate 234,605 of NZ_CP030944.1, forward strand.
GAAAATGCAACATTAGGAACATCTTCAGCAACAGCTGTAATAAATGATGAAGATGATAATAACCCAGATACGCCAGATGTTCCAACAGATGGAGATAAACCAGTAGTATCAATAGTAGCAACAGATGCAGTAGCAACAGAGGGACCAACAGATACAGCAACATTTACAATATCTCAAACAAATACAAGTAACTTTGATACAAAAGTAAAAGTAACTCTTAATTTAACAGAGATTACAAAAGAAGATATAAGTAAAGTAGAGTATACAGATGCAAATGGTAATACAGTAACATTAACATCATCTCAAATAGATGCATTAGTAGCAGGAACATTTGAAGTAGTAATTCCAAAAGGAAGTACAGGAACACCAAGCTTTACATTTACAGCAACAGATGATGATATCTATGAAATATCAGAAGGGTTTGGATTAAGTATTTCTAATGCTGAAAATGCAACATTAGGAACATCTTCAGCAACAGCTGTAATAAATGATGAAGATGATAATAACCCAGATACGCCAGATGTTCCAACAGATGGAGATAAACCAGTAGTATCAATAGTAGCAACAGATGCAGTAGCAACAGAGGGACCAACAGATACAGCAACATTTACAATATCTCAAACAAATACAAGTAACTTTGATACAAAAGTAAAAGTAACTCTTAATTTAACAGAGATTACAAAAGAAGATATAAGTAAAGTAGAGTATACAGATGCAAATGGTAATACAGTAACATTAACATCATCTCAAATAGATGCATTAGTAGCAGGAACATTTGAAGTAGTAATTCCAAAAGGAAGTACAGGAACACCAAGCTTTACATTTACAGCAACAGATGATGATATCTATGAAATATCAGAAGGGTTTGGATTAAGTATTTCTAATGCTGAAAATGCAACATTAGGAACATCTTCAGCAACAGCTGTAATAAATGATGAAGATGATAATAACCCAGATACGCCAGATGTTCCAACAGATGGAGATAAACCAGTAGTATCAATAGTAGCAACAGATGCAGTAGCAACAGAGGGACCAACAGATACAGCAACATTTACAATATCTCAAACAAATACAAGTAACTTTGATACAAAAGTAAAAGTAACTCTTAATTTAACAGAGATTACAAAAGAAGATATAAGTAAAGTAGAGTATACAGATGCAAATGGTAATACAGTAACATTAACATCATCTCAAATAGATGCATTAGTAGCAGGAACATTTGAAGTAGTAATTCCAAAAGGAAGTACAGGAACACCAAGCTTTACATTTACAGCAACAGATGATGATATCTATGAAATATCAGAAGGGTTTGGATTAAGTATTTCTAATGCTGAAAATGCAACATTAGGAACATCTTCAGCAACAGCTGTAATAAATGATGAAGATGATAATAACCCAGATACGCCAGATGTTCCAACAGATGGAGATAAACCAGTAGTATCAATAGTAGCAACAGATGCAGTAGCAACAGAGGGACCAACAGATACAGCAACATTTACAATATCTCAAACAAATACAAGTAACTTTGATACAAAAGTAAAAGTAACTCTTAATTTAACAGAGATTACAAAAGAAGATATAAGTAAAGTAGAGTATACAGATGCAAATGGTAATACAGTAACATTAACATCATCTCAAATAGATGCATTAGTAGCAGGAACATTTGAAGTAGTAATTCCAAAAGGAAGTACAGGAACACCAAGCTTTACATTTACAGCAACAGATGATGATATCTATGAAATATCAGAAGGGTTTGGATTAAGTATTTCTAATGCTGAAAATGCAACATTAGGAACATCTTCAGCAACAGCTGTAATAAATGATGAAGATGATAATAACCCAGATACGCCAGATGTTCCAACAGATGGAGATAAACCAGTAGTATCAATAGTAGCAACAGATGCAGTAGCAACAGAGGGACCAACAGATACAGCAACATTTACAATATCTCAAACAAATACAAGTAACTTTGATACAAAAGTAAAAGTAACTCTTAATTTAACAGAGATTACAAAAGAAGATATAAGTAAAGTAGAGTATACAGATGCAAATGGTAATACAGTAACATTAACATCATCTCAAATAGATGCATTAGTAGCAGGAACATTTGAAGTAGTAATTCCAAAAGGAAGTACAGGAACACCAAGCTTTACATTTACAGCAACAGATGATGATATCTATGAAATATCAGAAGGGTTTGGATTAAGTATTTCTAATGCTGAAAATGCAACATTAGGAACATCTTCAGCAACAGCTGTAATAAATGATGAAGATGATAATAACCCAGATACGCCAGATGTTCCAACAGATGGAGATAAACCAGTAGTATCAATAGTAGCAACAGATGCAGTAGCAACAGAGGGACCAACAGATACAGCAACATTTACAATATCTCAAACAAATACAAGTAACTTTGATACAAAAGTAAAAGTAACTCTTAATTTAACAGAGATTACAAAAGAAGATATAAGTAAAGTAGAGTATACAGATGCAAATGGTAATACAGTAACATTAACATCATCTCAAATAGATGCATTAGTAGCAGGAACATTTGAAGTAGTAATTCCAAAAGGAAGTACAGGAACACCAAGCTTTACATTTACAGCAACAGATGATGATATCTATGAAATATCAGAAGGGTTTGGATTAAGTATTTCTAATGCTGAAAATGCAACATTAGGAACATCTTCAGCAACAGCTGTAATAAATGATGAAGATGATAATAACCCAGATACGCCAGATGTTCCAACAGATGGAGATAAACCAGTAGTATCAATAGTAGCAACAGATGCAGTAGCAACAGAGGGACCAACAGATACAGCAACATTTACAATATCTCAAACAAATACAAGTAACTTTGATACAAAAGTAAAAGTAACTCTTAATTTAACAGAGATTACAAAAGAAGATATAAGTAAAGTAGAGTATACAGATGCAAATGGTAATACAGTAACATTAACATCATCTCAAATAGATGCATTAGTAGCAGGAACATTTGAAGTAGTAATTCCAAAAGGAAGTACAGGAACACCAAGCTTTACATTTACAGCAACAGATGATGATATCTATGAAATATCAGAAGGGTTTGGATTAAGTATTTCTAATGCTGAAAATGCAACATTAGGAACATCTTCAGCAACAGCTGTAATAAATGATGAAGATGATAATAACCCAGATACGCCAGATGTTCCAACAGATGGAGATAAACCAGTAGTATCAATAGTAGCAACAGATGCAGTAGCAACAGAGGGACCAACAGATACAGCAACATTTACAATATCTCAAACAAATACAAGTAACTTTGATACAAAAGTAAAAGTAACTCTTAATTTAACAGAGATTACAAAAGAAGATATAAGTAAAGTAGAGTATACAGATGCAAATGGTAATACAGTAACATTAACATCATCTCAAATAGATGCATTAGTAGCAGGAACATTTGAAGTAGTAATTCCAAAAGGAAGTACAGGAACACCAAGCTTTACATTTACAGCAACAGATGATGATATCTATGAAATATCAGAAGGGTTTGGATTAAGTATTTCTAATGCTGAAAATGCAACATTAGGAACATCTTCAGCAACAGCTGTAATAAATGATGAAGATGATAATAACCCAGATACGCCAGATGTTCCAACAGATGGAGATAAACCAGTAGTATCAATAGTAGCAACAGATGCAGTAGCAACAGAGGGACCAACAGATACAGCAACATTTACAATATCTCAAACAAATACAAGTAACTTTGATACAAAAGTAAAAGTAACTCTTAATTTAACAGAGATTACAAAAGAAGATATAAGTAAAGTAGAGTATACAGATGCAAATGGTAATACAGTAACATTAACATCATCTCAAATAGATGCATTAGTAGCAGGAACATTTGAAGTAGTAATTCCAAAAGGAAGTACAGGAACACCAAGCTTTACATTTACAGCAACAGATGATGATATCTATGAAATATCAGAAGGGTTTGGATTAAGTATTTCTAATGCTGAAAATGCAACATTAGGAACATCTTCAGCAACAGCTGTAATAAATGATGAAGATGATAATAACCCAGATACGCCAGATGTTCCAACAGATGGAGATAAACCAGTAGTATCAATAGTAGCAACAGATGCAGTAGCAACAGAGGGACCAACAGATACAGCAACATTTACAATATCTCAAACAAATACAAGTAACTTTGATACAAAAGTAAAAGTAACTCTTAATTTAACAGAGATTACAAAAGAAGATATAAGTAAAGTAGAGTATACAGATGCAAATGGTAATACAGTAACATTAACATCATCTCAAATAGATGCATTAGTAGCAGGAACATTTGAAGTAGTAATTCCAAAAGGAAGTACAGGAACACCAAGCTTTACATTTACAGCAACAGATGATGATATCTATGAAATATCAGAAGGGTTTGGATTAAGTATTTCTAATGCTGAAAATGCAACATTAGGAACATCTTCAGCAACAGCTGTAATAAATGATGAAGATGATAATAACCCAGATACGCCAGATGTTCCAACAGATGGAGATAAACCAGTAGTATCAATAGTAGCAACAGATGCAGTAGCAACAGAGGGACCAACAGATACAGCAACATTTACAATATCTCAAACAAATACAAGTAACTTTGATACAAAAGTAAAAGTAACTCTTAATTTAACAGAGATTACAAAAGAAGATATAAGTAAAGTAGAGTATACAGATGCAAATGGTAATACAGTAACATTAACATCATCTCAAATAGATGCATTAGTAGCAGGAACATTTGAAGTAGTAATTCCAAAAGGAAGTACAGGAACACCAAGCTTTACATTTACAGCAACAGATGATGATATCTATGAAATATCAGAAGGGTTTGGATTAAGTATTTCTAATGCTGAAAATGCAACATTAGGAACATCTTCAGCAACAGCTGTAATAAATGATGAAGATGATAATAACCCAGATACGCCAGATGTTCCAACAGATGGAGATAAACCAGTAGTATCAATAGTAGCAACAGATGCAGTAGCAACAGAGGGACCAACAGATACAGCAACATTTACAATATCTCAAACAAATACAAGTAACTTTGATACAAAAGTAAAAGTAACTCTTAATTTAACAGAGATTACAAAAGAAGATATAAGTAAAGTAGAGTATACAGATGCAAATGGTAATACAGTAACATTAACATCATCTCAAATAGATGCATTAGTAGCAGGAACATTTGAAGTAGTAATTCCAAAAGGAAGTACAGGAACACCAAGCTTTACATTTACAGCAACAGATGATGATATCTATGAAATATCAGAAGGGTTTGGATTAAGTATTTCTAATGCTGAAAATGCAACATTAGGAACATCTTCAGCAACAGCTGTAATAAATGATGAAGATGATAATAACCCAGATACGCCAGATGTTCCAACAGATGGAGATAAACCAGTAGTATCAATAGTAGCAACAGATGCAGTAGCAACAGAGGGACCAACAGATACAGCAACATTTACAATATCTCAAACAAATACAAGTAACTTTGATACAAAAGTAAAAGTAACTCTTAATTTAACAGAGATTACAAAAGAAGATATAAGTAAAGTAGAGTATACAGATGCAAATGGTAATACAGTAACATTAACATCATCTCAAATAGATGCATTAGTAGCAGGAACATTTGAAGTAGTAATTCCAAAAGGAAGTACAGGAACACCAAGCTTTACATTTACAGCAACAGATGATGATATCTATGAAATATCAGAAGGGTTTGGATTAAGTATTTCTAATGCTGAAAATGCAACATTAGGAACATCTTCAGCAACAGCTGTAATAAATGATGAAGATGATAATAACCCAGATACGCCAGATGTTCCAACAGATGGAGATAAACCAGTAGTATCAATAGTAGCAACAGATGCAGTAGCAACAGAGGGACCAACAGATACAGCAACATTTACAATATCTCAAACAAATACAAGTAACTTTGATACAAAAGTAAAAGTAACTCTTAATTTAACAGAGATTACAAAAGAAGATATAAGTAAAGTAGAGTATACAGATGCAAATGGTAATACAGTAACATTAACATCATCTCAAATAGATGCATTAGTAGCAGGAACATTTGAAGTAGTAATTCCAAAAGGAAGTACAGGAACACCAAGCTTTACATTTACAGCAACAGATGATGATATCTATGAAATATCAGAAGGGTTTGGATTAAGTATTTCTAATGCTGAAAATGCAACATTAGGAACATCTTCAGCAACAGCTGTAATAAATGATGAAGATGATAATAACCCAGATACGCCAGATGTTCCAACAGATGGAGATAAACCAGTAGTATCAATAGTAGCAACAGATGCAGTAGCAACAGAGGGACCAACAGATACAGCAACATTTACAATATCTCAAACAAATACAAGTAACTTTGATACAAAAGTAAAAGTAACTCTTAATTTAACAGAGATTACAAAAGAAGATATAAGTAAAGTAGAGTATACAGATGCAAATGGTAATACAGTAACATTAACATCATCTCAAATAGATGCATTAGTAGCAGGAACATTTGAAGTAGTAATTCCAAAAGGAAGTACAGGAACACCAAGCTTTACATTTACAGCAACAGATGATGATATCTATGAAATATCAGAAGGGTTTGGATTAAGTATTTCTAATGCTGAAAATGCAACATTAGGAACATCTTCAGCAACAGCTGTAATAAATGATGAAGATGATAATAACCCAGATACGCCAGATGTTCCAACAGATGGAGATAAACCAGTAGTATCAATAGTAGCAACAGATGCAGTAGCAACAGAGGGACCAACAGATACAGCAACATTTACAATATCTCAAACAAATACAAGTAACTTTGATACAAAAGTAAAAGTAACTCTTAATTTAACAGAGATTACAAAAGAAGATATAAGTAAAGTAGAGTATACAGATGCAAATGGTAATACAGTAACATTAACATCATCTCAAATAGATGCATTAGTAGCAGGAACATTTGAAGTAGTAATTCCAAAAGGAAGTACAGGAACACCAAGCTTTACATTTACAGCAACAGATGATGATATCTATGAAATATCAGAAGGGTTTGGATTAAGTATTTCTAATGCTGAAAATGCAACATTAGGAACATCTTCAGCAACAGCTGTAATAAATGATGAAGATGATAATAACCCAGATACGCCAGATGTTCCAACAGATGGAGATAAACCAGTAGTATCAATAGTAGCAACAGATGCAGTAGCAACAGAGGGACCAACAGATACAGCAACATTTACAATATCTCAAACAAATACAAGTAACTTTGATACAAAAGTAAAAGTAACTCTTAATTTAACAGAGATTACAAAAGAAGATATAAGTAAAGTAGAGTATACAGATGCAAATGGTAATACAGTAACATTAACATCATCTCAAATAGATGCATTAGTAGCAGGAACATTTGAAGTAGTAATTCCAAAAGGAAGTACAGGAACACCAAGCTTTACATTTACAGCAACAGATGATGATATCTATGAAATATCAGAAGGGTTTGGATTAAGTATTTCTAATGCTGAAAATGCAACATTAGGAACATCTTCAGCAACAGCTGTAATAAATGATGAAGATGATAATAACCCAGATACGCCAGATGTTCCAACAGATGGAGATAAACCAATATTAATAATAACTGGAAGTATTGTTGAAGAAAAAGAAAGTGGAATTTCTACTGGTGAAAAAGTTTTAGGTACTGTTGAAATCAGTATTTCAAATGGAAAATTTTTTACTGAAGATTTAAATATTACATTAAGTACAGGGCAGGTTGTAACTATTAAAGCAGGTGAAACAACAACTGGACCTATCAATGTTGAAACAAATAGAATTGATGATTATTATAAACAAGGTACTACAACATATGATGTATCAATACAAGAAGTATCAAACTCTAAAATAGATATAACTGGAAAAACAGCTACTATAACTATTAATGATGATGTTGATCCAATAGGTATTGAAATTACAGCCACAGCCACAGCTCCAAAGATTATAGATGTAAATACTGAATTCAATGATCTTACAGGAGTTAAAATTAGTGCTACAGATACAGATGGTAATTTAAAAAATATTTCTGTTGTTACAGGTACAAATCATGATGGATTTGGTGTGGAAGGAAATACTACAGGAAGTGGAGCTAGTTCAGAATTAGGAAATCTTGGAAATGGAAAGAGTGAAAAATTAATTTTTGAATTTGATAAAGACATTAATTCTTTGGATGTTGCTTTTGCATGGAGACATAATGGTGAAACAGCAAGAATTACATTTATAAATGATGGCAATATTGTAGGATATGCAGAAGTTAAAGGTGGAGGAAGTAATACGAAAGCAAAAGTAAATTATTATACTCCAGATGGTGAATTAATAAGATCTGTTGAGGCGCAAGGAGGAACAGATAGAGTAGATTTATCTTATACTTTTGAATTAGTAAATAATGATGGTAGTTTGGGAACTTTTGATCAAGTTGAGTTTACAGCACCAAATCATGATGATGATTATTTGATTAATAAAATTACATATAAAGAGGTTTTAAATCCAGAAATAATAGATGTTTCAGCAGATAATGGTAGTGTAACATTTGATGTTCAACTTCAACATCCACCTCAAGGAAATGCTACGGCTAAAATAGAGGTAAATGGAGTGATTTATAATAATGTTGTTATAAATGCAACAGGAAGAGCGACATTAACAGTTGATGGAAAAGATTTAGGTGATTTATCTAATGTTGTTATAAAAGTATTAGAAATAAATGGTGGAAATTATGAAAAAGTAAATTCTGTAGAAAAAACTTTTGATTTTACACCTGTTTTAAAATCTACAGATGATAGTATGATTACTAATGAAGATGAAACTTATACATTAAAAGTGACAGATTTTGGTGAAGTATCAGTAAATACAAAAGAGTTTAAAATTACTGAATTACCAAATTTAGAAAGTGGAAAACTTTATTTATTGGTTAAAGAAGGTGAAACAATAATAGATAAAGAAGGAAATATAAGTGTAGCAACACAAGATACAAAAATTGAGATTTTTGAAAATCAAATTATTAAATTAGCGGATGTAGGTGCAGAAAAAGTTATTTTTGAACCAAAAATTAATAGTGATATTGATGGAAGCTTTAAATTTGAGGTTGGAGATGGAAATGGAAAATTTAGTGATGAATATACAACAGTTATTAAAATTAATGCTGTTTCAGATACACCAACAACAAGTATTGATGCAGTAAAATTATCTTCAGGAGAATATACTGTTGAAATTAATGCCGCATTAAGAGATATAGATGGAAGTGAAACATTAACAGTTAAAATTAGTAATGTACCAAATGGTGCTGAATTATCAAGTACAAAATATGAAGTTACAAAAAATTCAGATGGTTCTTGGAATGTAAAAGTTCCAGCTGGATCAACTTCTATTTCTGATACTTTAGTTATGAATAATGTACCTCAAGGAACAGATTGGGTAAATTTAAAAATTACAGCAACTGCAACAGAGAAAAATGATAATAATGATGGTAAAAACTTTGCAATAGCAGAAGCAAATGATTCAACAGTTCATTCTGTAGGAGAGAGTGACCAAGTTTGTATGGAATCATTTAAATATAATATAATGATTACTTTAGACAACTCTGGAAGTATGAGAGGTGATAAGATAACTTTAGCAAAAACTGCAATGGTTAACTTAGTAAATAAATATACAGACTTAGGAGAAGTAAGAGTTACATTAAATGTATTCAATCAATATGGTGAAATTAAAGGTTTATGGGTAACACCAGCAGAAGCAATATCTTTAATTGATCAAATAACGGCTAGTGGTGGTACAAACTACGATGATGCTTTATTAAAAAATATTGATACTTTAAGTAAAAACCCTGCTCCATTAGATGGAAAAACAATTTCTTACTTTGTATCAGATGGACAACCAACATATAAAATGGTTAAGAATTCTAATGGTGAGTGGAATATATCAGGAAATGGTTCAACTACTGAATCTGTTACTAAAGAAATTGCAGATCAATTTAAAAATTTAAATATTGATGAATCTTATGCTATTGGAATAGGTACTTCAGAATTAAATACACATCTAAATAATATAACAGATGATGTGACAGTTATTAGTGATGCTAATCAGCTAAGTGATACTTTAGAAGGAACAATTCAAGAGTTAATTTATGAAGGAACAGTTGCTGATAATATTTCAGGTGGCGATGTAAAAGTAAAAATTGATACTATAGTGATAGATGGAAAAACATATACAAAAGATACATTCCCTATAAATGGAGTGATTACTGGAGATAATAAAATTAAATTAACATTTAATTTTGAAACAGGTGAGTATAAATATTATGCTAAATCATCTAAATTTAGTGTTGAAAATGTTGGATTTAAAGTAAATGCAAGTGATGTAAATGGAGATACAACAACATTTGATGTTGGGTTAAAAGTTTCGGTTATATCTGAAGTTTATACTCCTGTTACAAGTATTGATGTTAGAAAAATATCATCTTTTGAAGATATAAATGAGATAGTTGCGAAAGTTGGAAACAAAACATATAATATTTCTGATATATTAAATAATAAGGGTAGTTATACTGAGTTGAAAAATATTGGAAATAATACTACAACTAGTGCAACTAATATAATTGTTAATGAAAATTTAGATAATAATGATTTCTTAAAAGCTTCATCTGCTGATAATATTATTGTAATAAATGCTAATCTTAATGGAAATGCTAAAATAGAACCAATGGGTGGTAATGATTTTATAGCAATTTTAGGAGATTTAAAAGGTTATAATAATACTCTTAATGATAGTGCTGGTAAAGATACATTATTTTTAGGTAAAGCTTCAACATATTATTCATGGAATATAAACACTCATTCAGGTGAAACAGGACTAGATGGAACAATTACTCAATATTCTGATAAGGATAAAACACAGGTAATAGGAACATTAGTTATAAATAATATAGATGGTGTTATTTTTGCAGATGGTAAAACTATTGGTAATGTTACAATTGAAAAAAATATTTCAACATTAGAATATGAAGTTGATTTTAGTGCAGCATTAAAAACAGGTACAGATGGAGTTTTAAGTGTAAAGATTAGTAATGTTCCAGAAGGTGCAAGCTTTAATTTACAAGATATTAAAAATTTAGGAAATGGAGTTTGGGAAGTAATAGTTCCAGCTGGAGCTAAATCAATTGATTATAACAATATAAAAATGATTGTTCCAGAAGGTACAAAATATGTTGATTTAAAAATTACAGCAACAGCAAGTTCACAAGCTGCTTGTAGCTTAAATAATGTAAAAGAGGCAATAGATAGCGATGCAACTCTTTATGCAGTAAGTGAGTCTGAACAAGCTAAAATGAATTCGTTTAAATATAACTTAGTATTAACTATAGACAATTCTGGAAGTATGAAAGGTGATAAGATAACTTTAGCAAAAACTGCAATGGTTAATTTAGTAAATAAATATACAGAATTAGGAGAGGTTAAAGTATTCTTAACTACATTTAGTAATACAGCAGAAATCAAAGGAGTTTGGGTTGATTCACAAACAGCTATAAATTTAATAAATAATATTTCTACGAAAAATATGACAAATTATGATGATGCATTGTTGAAAGTTATTAATACAATGAATTCTACACCAGTACCTTATAGTGATGGAAAAAGTGTTTCTTATTTTGTATCTGATGGGCAACCAAATTATGGGATGAAACAAGATAGTAACGGTGAGTGGGTATTAAATACTAGTGCAAATGGTGTAAATCAAACATTATCTACACAATTTAAGAGTTTAGATATTGACAAATCATATGCTATTGGAATAGGAACAAGTTCATTAAATACACATTTAAATGCAGTGTCAAATGATGTAACAATTATCTCTAATGCTACACAATTGAGTCAAACTTTAGAAGATACAGTTCAAGAATTATTAGTTGAAGGTAACTTCTTAGATAATGTTATTGGTGGAGATGGAAAAATTACAGCTGATACTATTACATTTGAAGGAACGGTATATACAAAAGATACATTCCCAATAAATGGAATAGTTAGTGGTGATAATCATATTAAATTAACAGTTGATTTTGAAACAGGTGAATATAAATATTATGCTAAATCTTCTAAATTTACAGAGGAAATAAAAGTATTTACAGTTGAAGCTAGTGATAACAATGGAGATAAAGTAAAATATGATATTGAAGCTGAAGTCAAAGTTATTAATGAAAAAGCTGAAAATGTTCAACAATTAACTGGAGAAGATATAGATTTATCTAAAGTTATTACTAAAACTACAGATGTTATTGATATGGAAAATAGTGATACAAGTGATAAATTAAAAGTTGAATTACAAGATATTTTAGATTTAAATAATAAAGAATTAATAATAAAAGGAGATTTGGGAGATATTGTAGAACTTGATAAGCCAGCTACTGATTGGGTAAAAGGACAAACTCAACAAATTGATGGAAAGAATTATAATGTTTATACTAATGCAACAGTAAAATTGTTGATAGAAGATGATATTGATGTTATTCCAGATATTTAAAAAGAAGAGAAAATTCTCTTCTTTTTATAACAATAGAGTAAGTAAATGAGACAAACAAAAATAGATGATTTTTTAGAACTTGAACATCATAATAAAGAACTTGAAAAAAAAATACAAGAAGAAGTTGCAAAAAATAGAGAAAAAGACAAATTGATGTTTCAACAATCAAAATTAGCATCTCTAGGTGAAATGTTAGGAAATATATCTCATCAATGGAGGCAACCACTTATGGAAATAAATTCTTTATTTTTACCAATCGAAGCAAAACTTTCTTTAACAGATACTTTAGATAAAGAGGAAGTTTTAGAAGCTATACAAAAATTGAATCATATCACGCGATATATGTCAAATACAATTGATGATTTTACAGATTTTTTTTCAACAGATAAAGAGAAAATAAAATTTAAACTCTTAGAACAAATAAATTCAACAATAAATATTATAAGTGGAGGATTAAAAGCACATAATATAAAACTTGACATCATAATCCAAAAAAATCCAGAGTTAATAGGATATAAAAATGATTATTCACAAGTTTTAATAAATATAATTAGTAATGCAAAAGATATTTTAGTGCAAAGAAAAATAGAAAATCCATATATTAAAATCTCTATATTTGAAGAAAATAATAATATTGTGACAACTGTTGAAGATAATGCTGGAGGAATAAATGTAATTCCTATTGAAAAAATATTTGAACCTTTTTTTACATATCAAAAAACAAATGGTTCAGGACTTGGCTTATTTATGTCAAAATTGATTATAGAAAAAAATTTAAATGGAAAATTAGAAGTAAAAAATTATTCGCAAGGTGCTTTTTTTAAGATAACAATTCCGAAAAACTAGATTTTACTTCATTTTGTATTCAAACTAATTTAGATATAATCCACAAAAAAATTAGAAAACCTCACTTTCAAATAGGATATTTATGTCAAAACAATTACTTCAAAAACAAGCAGATACAATCAGATTTTTAGCAGCTGATATGGTACAACAAGCAAACTCAGGACATCCAGGTGCTCCTATGGGACTTGCAGATATTGCAACTGTATTAAGTAAACACTTAAATGTAAACCCAGCTGATGAAAAATGGCTAAATAGAGATAGATTAGTTTTTTCAGGTGGACATGCTACTGGATTAGTTTATTCATTATTACATCTTTGGGGGTTTAATGTATCGATTAATGATATGAAAAACTTCAGACAAACACATTCTAAAACTCCTGGACATCCAGAATATGGTCATACTCATGGTATAGAAATTACAACTGGACCATTAGGTCAAGGTATTGCAAATGCAGTAGGTTTTTCAATGGCCGCAAAATATGCTCAAAATCTTCTTGGACGTGATGTTATCAATCATAAAGTTTATTGTTTATGTGGAGATGGAGATTTACAAGAGGGAATCTCTTATGAAGCAACATCAACTGCTGGACACTTAAAACTTGATAATTTGGTAATTATTTATGATTCAAATAATATTACAATTGAAGGTGATACTTCTTTATCTTGGAGTGAAAATGTTAAAAAAAGATTCCAAGCTATTGATTTTGAAGTTATTGAAATAGATGGACATAATTTTGAACAGATTGATAAAGCATTGGTTACTGCGAAAGCATCTACACTTCCTGTATTAATTATTGCAAAAACAGCTATCGCTAAAGGTGCTGTAACAATGGAAGGAAGTCATCATTCTCATGGAGCACCATTAGGTGAAGATGAAATTGCTAAATCAAAAGAAAAAGCTGGATTTGATCCAAAAGAGAAATTTTTTGTACCTGCTGATGTTAAAGGTGCATTTGATAAATTAATTGTAGGTTCTACTGCTCAAAATATTTGGAGTGAATCATTATCAGAAGAAGCTAAAACTAAAATAGCTCAACTTCAGAATCCAAACTTTGATTCTATCGAATATCCAACATTTGAAGCGGATAGTAGTGTAGCTACAAGAGATTCAAATCATAAAATTTTAAATGCTATTGCAAAAGCAATTCCAGGATTTTTAGGTGGAAGTGCTGATTTAGGACCTTCAAATAAAACAGAATTAAAAGATATGGGGGATTTTCCAAATGGAAGAAATATCCATTTTGGTATTAAAGAACACGCAATGGCTGCAATGACTAACGCTATGAATTTATATGGATTATTCAAAGTTTATAGTGCAACATTCTTTGTTTTCTCTGATTATTTAAAACCAAGTGCAAGAATTGCAGCACTAGCAGGAATTCCTCAACACTTTATTTGGACACATGATTCTATTGGAGTTGGGGAAGATGGACCAACACATCAACCAATTGAGCATTTAACACAATTTAGAGCATTACCTAATTTTTATACATTTAGACCTGCTGATGCAAGCGAAAATGTTGAATCTTGGAAAGTTGCTTTAAAAATGAATGCTCCAACAGCGTTTGTTTGTTCACGTCAAGGTTTAAGAGTTTTAAAAGATGAAAAAGCATTTGGAAGTGTAGCAAATGGAGCATATTTACTTAAAAAAAGAGATAATGCAAATATTACTATTATGGCTTCTGGAAGTGAGTTGATGTTGGCACTTCAAACAGCTTGTAAATTAGAAGAAGAGGGAATTTTTGCAAACATTGTTTCTGTTCCTTGTTATGATTTATTTGTTGAGCAAGAGCAATCTTATATAGA
The DNA here is from genome assembly GCF_013177635.1 of Arcobacter aquimarinus. NCBI lineage: Bacteria > Pseudomonadati > Campylobacterota > Epsilonproteobacteria > Campylobacterales > Arcobacteraceae > Arcobacter > Arcobacter aquimarinus. The sequence continues at coordinate 249,842 of NZ_CP030944.1, forward strand.
TCAAGTAATTGATAAAAATACAAAAGTTTTTGCAGTTGAAGCAGCTAGAGGTTTAGAATATTATAAATTTGCTGATTTTGTATATGGAATGGATACTTTTGGAGCATCAGGACCTGCAAATGATTTATTTGAAGAGTTTGGATTTACTATAGATAAATTAAAAGCTAAAATCGTAGCAGACTTCAAAAAATAACTTTTAAAATAGATGAGTTTTTCTCATCTATTAACTTTTTAATTAATTTTCAAATATCATCTTTTTTTTATGTTATTCTTCTATAATGTAATTATTAATCTAAGGAGAAATTTATGTCAATAGGATTTATAGGGCTTGGAAATTTAGGGCAAGCTATTTGCAAAAGATTGAGTGATATTGGTGAAAACTTACTTGTTTACAATAGAAATAAAGAAAAAATAAAAAATCTACCTTATGAAAAAGTAGAAACTCCAAATGAGTTATTTAAAAAATGTGATGTTGTATTTATCTGTTTATTTGATAGTAATGGAGTAAGCGAAATATTAAACAAATTTACAAGTGATGATTTAAAAGGTAAAACAATTATTGATTTAACAACAAATCATTATGAAGATGTTTTAAAATTTCATGAAGATGTGAATTCAAAGGGAGGAAATTATCTTGAAAATCCTGTTTTTGGTTCTGTTGCACCTGCATTAAAAGGTGAATTAACAGTTGTAAGTTCTGGAAAAAAAGAGACTTTTGAAGCTGTAAAACCTATTTTAGAAAAAATTGCAAAAGAGATTTTTTATCTTCCTATACCTTCAAGTGCAACAAAAATGAAACTAATAAATAATTTGTGTTTAGGTTCATTTATGGCTACAATTGCTGAATGTACAGCTATGGCTGAAAGTTGTGAAATTCCTAAAGAAAAAGCTTTAGAAATTTTAGGAGTAGGTGGTGGTCAATCACTTGTTTTAAAGGCGAAAACACAAAAAATAATAGATGAGGATTTTTCTGCACATTTTTCAAATAATGCAATAAATAAAGATTTACATTTATTACAAAATTTAGCCTATGAATTAAAAAAGCCACTTTATAGTGCTGCTATTCCAAAAGAGTTATTTTCAAAAATGAAAATGTTGGGAAAAGGTGAAGAAGATTTCTCTTCAATATATCAATTATTTAAAAACTAAAAGGAAACCAACAAATGCCACATTTACAATTTGAGATAAATAAAAAAGTATCAAATGATACTAAAGAAGAGTTTGTAAAAGAGATTAGAAATGCATTTAGTCAAATTATGGATACAGGAACAGACCATATAGCTATTAGTTTAAGAGAATATGATAAATATAGTTTAACAATTGGAAGAGCTTTGCCAACTGATGATATTTGTTTGATGAATTTAGATATTAGAGAAGGGCGAACAATTGAAAAAAGAAGAGAATTGGCTTTAAAATTTATGGATGTTATAAAAGAAAACTTTGGGATAAATCCTAAAAATCAATATATAACATTTACAGAACATAAAGGTGAAGATTTTCATTTAGTTGAAAAATATTTAGCTACTTGGACATCTGGAGAAGACCCACTTGCATAAGGAAAAGGTTTGTTAAAAGGTATTATAGTTTTATTAGTTTTTCAGTTTATAGGTGAGTGTATAGCTAAATTATTTGAGTTATTAGTTCCAGGTCCTGTTATTGGGATGGTTTTGCTTTTAGTTTATTTACTTATAAAAAAAGGAAGTTTCCCTAGTTTGGATAATGCTGTAGCACTTCATTTAAGATATCTTCCTTTACTTTTTATTCCAGCAGCAATGGGAATAATCACACAAATTGATATTATAAGTAAAGAGTTTTGGGCGATAAGTATAGCTTTATTTTTTGGTACATTAATTGCACTTGTTTTTGCAGCAAAATTTATGGATTTTTTAACTTCGAAGGCAGATGAAAAATGAATTTTGAAGCATTAACAAATTATATAAATTCAACGCCACTTACTTGGCTTATTATTACTTTAGCAGCTTTTAAATTAGGAATTATTATTTATGAAAAATTTAATAAGCATACACTTTTACAACCAATAATCATAGCTTATGTGATTATTTTATCTTTGATTGTTTTTACAAATACTTCTTTTGAAAAGTATTTTAAAAGTGTTGAGATAATTCATTTCTTTTTAGGACCTGCAACAGTTGCTTTAGCACTTCCTTTATATAGAAACTTAAAATATATAAAATCACTTTTTTTACCTATAGTTTTAACACTATTCATAGCAGGATTTTTTTCAGTAGCTATTGCTATTGGGTTTTTATATATTTTTGATGCACAACTTCCAACTATTTTATCAATGACAACAAAATCAATCACTGCTCCAATTGCAATAATCACATCTGAACAAATAGGTGCAATACCATCTTTAGCTGTTGGATTTGTACTTATAACTGGAATTATTGGAGCTTTATTTGGAACAATTGTTTTTAAAATTTTTAAAGTAAAACACGATACTTCAAAGGGTTTTGCTCTTGGACTTGTATCTCATGGAATTGGAACAGCAAGAGCTATTGAAATAAGTGAAAAAGCAGCAGCTTTTGGAGCATTGGCTATGGGACTTAGTGGAATATTTACAGCAGTTTTTCTTCCAATTATAATTAGTTTTTTTAAATAAGGAAAAAAATTGAAAGAGACACTTTTTGTATATGGAACTTTGATGCCAAACTGTCCAAATGGACATGTTTTAGAAAATATTGTAGGAAAATTTATTCCTGCAACTGTAAAAGGAAAATTAATAGATGCAGGATGGAGTGCTAGTATGGGTTATCCTGGAATCAAACTAAATGAAAATGCAGACACAGTTCATGGATTTTTGTTTTATTCTGATAATCTAATAAATCATTGGGATTTTTTAGATGAATTTGAAGGAGTTGAGTTTGAAAGAGTTTCTGTTACAGTTGAAAGATATGATGAACTAGAAGTTGATACATTTATTTATGTTTTAAAAGCTAGTGAGGAAGAGTTAAAAGAAGAGATTTTATGATAGGAAATCTTGGAATATTTTTTCTTGCAGCCTTTTTTGAAATATTTGGCTGTTTTGCTTTTTGGTTATATTTTAGACTTGAAAGAACTCCTTTATGGTTAGCTTTGGGAGTTATCTCTTTAGTTCTTTTTGCTTATGTTTTAACAAAAATTGATGTGGAAAATGCAGGAAGAGTTTATGCTATTTATGGTGGGATTTATATAGTTGCTTCTTTGTTGTGGTTGGTTTTTATTGAAAAAGAGAGTTTTAATCGCTGGGATATCATAGGTGCAAGTATTTGTATATTGGGTGCTAGTGTGATATTTTTGGGTAATCAAAAAGTTGGGTAATCATAAAACCAATGAGTTATTAATAACTCATTGACCCTGCATTTAATAATCCAATTGAAATTGATAAAAATGCCATCAAAATTCCAACTGGAATAACACCTTGTGATATTTTTGTTTCAACTGAATATTTACCTGTAATTCTTGTAACAATAAGTGCAAAAATCAATTGAATTAATATTGCTATTGCTCCCCAAATCACAAAATCAGTATAAGAAACAGAGTTAACTAAAGCACTATAAAGTGGAATTGAAACTCCAATTATTGCTCCTCCAAAACCTAAAGCAGCAGCGATGTTATTATCTTCAAAGATAAGTTTGTAATCATCGTAAGGTGTAACAATTGCATATAAATAAAGAAAAGCAATTATTAAAGCTATTGCTGTGAAAAAGAAACTTATAAATCCTACATATAATTCTATTTCCATGTTAATCCTTTTTTGTTTGAATCTTAGCTAAAAGTAGCTATATGCCTTATTATGATAAAATATTTCCCAGAAAGAATAGGAGTTTTGTATGTTAATTTGTCCACTTTGCAAAGATATTTCGACACCATTTTATAAAGATGAATTTTATGAGTGTTGTGGCTGTGGTGGAATATTTAGACCAAAAGAGAAACTACTTGATAATGAAAAAGAGAAACAAAGATATGAAAGCCATACAAATAATAGTGATGATTTAGGTTATCAAAATTTTGTTTCTCCTATTACAAATGCGGTTTTGAAAGAGTATAAAAAAGAGGATATTGGACTTGATTTTGGATGTGGAAAAGATTCTCCTATTGTTAAAATTTTAAAAACAAATTATTATAAAATATTTGAGTATGACCCATATTTTTTTGATGATAAAAATCTTTTAAAACAAAAGTATGATTATATTGCTTGTTGTGAAGCTATTGAGCATTTTTACAATCCAAAAAAAGAGTTTGAACTTTTAAAATCCTTATTAAAAGAGAACTCAACTTTGTATTTGATGACAGGAATTTATAAAGATAGTATAGATTTTTCAAAGTGGTGGTATAAAAATGATTTAACTCATGTTTTTATCTATAGGGAAAAAACTTTTGAGTGGATAAAAAAAGAGTTTGAATTTGAGAATATGAGTATAGAAAAGAATTTTATAAAATTTTCAAATAGAAAAGATTGATTCTTTTCTATCTAAAAAGTAAAATAGGTTTTTTAATTTTTCTTAACATTTCACTTGTAAAACTTCCAAAAATAAACTCTTTTAATCTTGAATGCCCAAAAGCTCCCATCGCTAAAATATCGCAATTATTTTGTTCAAAATAGTTATAAATAGCCTCTTTGGGTTCACCACTTAAAACAGAAGTATCTACTTCTATATTTTGTTTTGCAAAAATCTCTTTTGCTTCATTTAGAAGTTTTGCAGATAAAATTTTATCTGCATTTATATTTACAATATCTCTTTTTATATTTTTAAAGATAGGTTTTTTTGAAGTTTCATTTAAAAGTTTTTTTGATTCATTTGAACCATTGTAAGCGATTAATAATTTTTTTGGTTCAATAAATTCGCTGTTTACTAAAAGAACTGGTTTATGAATTGCTCTTATAATATCTTTTACATTTTCACCAATTATATGCTCTTCATGACTCTTTATTCCAATTACTAAAACTGATATTTCTTTTTCAAAATCCAAGATAGTCTCTATTACATCTCCATGTACTTGTAAAATAGTAATTTCATTTTTACAAGTTTGTAGAGCTTTTTGTTTTAAAGTATTTAAAAGCTCTTTTCCTGTTTTGATTGCACATTGACTTTTTGTTGCTTCTTCATTTGTATACTCTTGCAGTAAATCATCTTTTTCACCTAGTTTTATATTTCCTGATAGATTTAGTTTTTCTACTTTTGAAGAGTGTTCTATAATGTTTAAAAATTTTAAAGGAAGATTCATATTATTTGAAATCATAACAGCATAATCACAAGCACTTTGTGAATAGTTTTTCCCATCAACACAACACAATACATAACTCATTTTAGTGTCCTCCCATAACTTTTTCTATCTCTTGAGGTTTATCATGAATTCCAAATCTATCGATGATAGTTTTACTTGCTTCATTTTGACCAATAACTTCAACAACAGCACCTTCACGTCTTAGTTTTATAACTGCTTTATCAAGTGCATAAACAGCTGTAATATCCCAAAAATGAGCTCTTGAAACATCAATAATTACTCTATCTAAAACCTCTTTAAAATCAATATGTTCATAAAATCTATCTGCACTATTAAAAAACACTTGTCCTACAAACTTGTAAGTTTTAACACTTTTATTTTCATTATATGAAGTTTCACAGTACATAAAGTGTGAAATCTTATTTGCAAAAAATAAAGAAGCAAATAAGACTCCTGTTATTACTCCAAGAGCTAAATTGTGAGTATAAACAGTAACTATAACAGTTGAAAGCATTACGATGTTTGTAGAGAGCGGTAGAGTTTTTAGATTTTTTATTGAAGCCCAATCAAAAGTTCCAATAGAAACCATAATCATAACAGCAACTAAAGCAGCCATAGGAATAATAGAGATAATATCACTTAAAAATACAACCATTATAAGTAAGAAAAAACCAGCTATAAATGTAGATAATCTTCCTCTTCCTCCTGATTTTACATTGATGATTGATTGACCAATCATTGCACATCCAGCCATTCCACCAATACAACCAGAAGCTATATTTGCTATTCCTTGACCTCTTGCTTCTTTTGTTTTATCCCCTTTTGTATCTGTTAGTTCATCAACTATTGTTGTTGTCATAAATGACTCAAGTAATCCAACAACTGCTAAAGCAACAGAATAAGGTAATATAATCCATAAAGTTTCTAAATTAAAAGGAACATCAGGCCATAAAAATATAGGTAAAGTATCAGGAAGTTCTCCCATGTCTCCTACATTTCTTACATCCCAACCTACAAAATATACAAAAATAGTTAAAACAACAATTGTAACAAGTGGAGAGGGAAGCATTTTTCCTATTTTTGGAATATAAGGAAATAAGTAAATTATTCCAAGTCCAACAATTGTAAGTGCATAAACATGCCAAGTTACATTAGTTAGTTCTGGAAGTTGAGCCATAAAAATAAGAATAGCCAAAGCATTTACAAAACCAATTACAACAGCACGTGCTACAAAACTCATAAGTTTTGCAATACCCAAATAAGCTAAAATTATTTGAATAACACCTGTTAAAAGTGTGGCTGCTAACAAATATTGAAGTCCATGCTCTTTTACAAGTGTTACCATAACTAAAGCCATAGCTCCGGTTGCTGCACTAATCATTCCTGGTCTTCCTCCCACAAAAGCTATAACAACTGCAATACAAAATGAAGCATAAAGTCCAACTTTTGGATCAACTCCTGCAATAATTGAAAAAGCTATTGCTTCAGGTATCAGTGCAAGGGCTACTACAAGACCTGAAAGAGTATCTGCTTTTATGTTTGAGAACCACTCTTTTTTTATGGTTTGATACATTAAAATCCTTATTTTTATAAAATTTTTGATTATTTATTTAGGAAAAGTCTCGATTATATCTAAAAAAACTTATATTTTTATGAGAGTGATTTTATTATTTAAATAGTAAATGGTAAAAGAACTAAAAAGTGTGTATAATCTTTTTTTCTAAAAATTATTGTTGTTAGGGAATATTAATGAATAAAATAAATAATTTAACAAATATAAAAATTGCATTTTTATTTGTGGTTTTTTGCAATGCAGTTGTTGATGTTTCACATAAAGTATTACTTCAAAATATAGCTTTTAAAATCTTTGATGGTTCAACGCAAGTTATTTGGATTTCTATAATAAATGCTTTAATAATTATTCCTTTTTTACTTTTGTTTACTGTTAGTGGATATTTGTCTGATAAGTATAATAAAAAAGATATTTTAGTTTATGGTGCTGTTTCATCATTTTTGTTATCTGTTTTAATGGTGATTTCCTATTTAAGTGAAAATTTCTATTTTGCTATGTTTGCTTTAGTTTTATTAGCTGTTCAAAGTGCTATTTATTCTCCTGCAAAATTCGGATTGATTCTTGATATTTATGGTAAAAAAGAGTTGTCTCGTGGAAATGCTGCTTTACAATCAATCTCAATTATTGCTATTTTATTTGCAATAGGAACTACTTCTTTAGTTTTTGAAAATTTTTATAATCTAAATAATCTTCAAAATTTAAATACAAAAGAGCAGTTATTAACAGCAATTTTACCTTTGACTTATTATATTTTACCAGTGGCTCTATTAGAAATGATAGTCTCTTTTGCATTTTTACGAAGAATAAATACAAGTCATAAAAAAAATGAAGAGTTAAGTTTAAACAAGCAAGAGTTATTTCAAGGCAAATTATTAGTAAATAATATAAAAACAATTGCTTCAAATAATGTAATTTTTTTAAGTGTAATTGGTCTATCAATTTTTTGGGGAGTTTCACAAGCTTCTATGGCTGTATTTCCATCTTTTGCAAAAATGTATTTAAATATTACAAATGTATTTGTAATAAATGGAGTTATAGCTGCTTCAGGAGTTGGAATAGCAATAGGTTCTATTATTTATTCAAGATTTTCAAAATTTTATATAGAAGTTGGAACAATTCCTCTTTCAGCACTTGGAATGGCTACAACTTTATACTTATCTACAATCGTAGAAACACCATTTTTACTTGCTATTAGCTTTTTGTTTTTTGGAATTTTTGGAGGAATGTTTGTTGTTCCTTTAAATGCATTAATTCAGTTTAATGCTAAAAAAAAGGTTTTAGGTACAGTTCTTGCAGGAAATAATTGGTTTCATTCACTTGCCATGTTTTTGATGCTAACTCTTACAACAACAGTATCATATTTTGATTTAGACCCTTTAAAAACTATTTATTTAATAGTTGTGATAATAGTTTTAGGAACAATTTATACAATTGTTAAATTACCACAATCTTTAATCTTGATTTTTTTAAAAACAATTGTTGGTTTTAGATATAAACTTGAAGTAAACGGAATAAAAAATATTCCTTCAAATGGTGGAGTTTTATTATTAGGAAATCACATTTCATGGCTTGATTGGGCTATTATTTTGATGTCAGTTCCAAGAGAAGTTAGATTTGTTATGGATAAAACTATTTATAATAAATGGTATATAAATTGGATTTTAAAGTTATTTAAAACAATCCCAATATCAAGTAATTCAAGTAAAACAACTATTAAACTTGTTGCAAAAGAGCTTGATGAGGGAAATATTGTTGTACTTTTTCCCGAAGGTTCAATCACTAGAAATGGTCATTTAGGGGAGTTTAAAAGAGGTTTTGAAAAGATTTTAGAACTTACGAATACAGATGTGAAAGTTGTTCCTTTTTATATTAGGGGACTTTGGGAATCTATGTTTAGTAGAGCAAATAAAAAGTTTAAAAATTCTAAAAAAACTTCTATTGTGACTGTTCTATTTTCAAGAGCATTAAGTAAAGAAAAATCAAATACAATAAGAATCAAACAAGAAGTTATAAATCTTTCAACAAAGGCTTGGCAAGAGCATATAAAAAATCTAAAACCTTTAAATGAGACTATTTTTGATAGATTAAAAGAGCTTTCAAATGAGTTGATTTTTGTTGATTCAACAGGAGTTGAGTTAAGTGGACATAAATTTTTAACTGCTTCAATTTTATTTAAGAATTTACTAAAAAAAGAGTTAAAAGAACAAAATGTTGGTCTATTATTACCTTCAACAGCAGCAGGAGCTTTTATAAATTATACGATGTTGCTGATGGGAAAAACAGCCGTAAATTTAAACTATACAAGTGATACAACTTCTTTAAAAGAAGCATTGATTCAAGCAGAGATAAAAACAATTATAACTTCTAAAAAATTTATAGAAAAATTAGAATCAAAAGCAATAAATTTAAAAGAGATTTTAAATGTTGTAAATGTGATTTATCTTGAAGATTTAAAAACAAAAATCACTAAAACAAAAGGTTTAATAACACTAATTAGCATAAAACTTTTACCTAGTTTTATTCTAAAAATATTACATCTAAAAAAGATAAAAAAAGATGATACTGTTATTATTTTATTCTCTTCTGGAAGTGAAGGAAAACCAAAAGGAGTTGAATTAACATCAGATAATATTTTAGGAAATGCTCAACAAATAGCAAATATCATAAATGTTTCACATGAGGATATAATGTTAGGAACATTACCTTTATTTCATGCTTTTGGAATAGTTGTAACAACATATTTACCTTTGATTGAAGGAATAAAATGTGTAGCTCATCCAGACCCAACAGATGGACTTGCAATTGCAAAATTAACAGTAACTCACAAAGCAACTATTATGACGGGAACTTCTACATTTTTTAGACTTTATGCAAAAAATACAAAAATACATCCTTTGATGTTTGAAAGTTTAAGATTGGTTGTTGCAGGAGCGGAAAAATTAAGAGAAGATGTTAAATTTGAGTTTAAAAAAAGATTTGGAAAAGATATTTTAGAAGGTTTTGGAACAACTGAGACTTCACCTGTTGCCACTTGCAATTTACCAGATGTAATAGCACCTGATTTTACTATTCAAATAGGAAATAAAAATGGAACGGTTGGTATGCCAATTCCAGGAACTACAATAAAAATAGTTGACCCTCAAACCTATAAAGAATTAAATACAAATGAAGAAGGAATGATTCTAATCTCAGGTATTCAAGTAATGCGTGGATATTTAAACAATCAAGAAAAAACAGCTGAAGTTTTAAAAACTATAAAAGGCAAAATTTATTACATCACAGGAGATAAAGGACGTATTGATGAAGATGGATTTTTAACTATAGTTGATAGATATTCAAGGTTCGCTAAAATTGGTGGGGAAATGATAAGTCTTAGTTTAGTTGAAGAAAAAATTTCTAAGTTAATAGATTTTGAACAAAATCCGTTAGTTGATTTTATAGTTACAAATATTGAAGATGAGAAAAAAGGTGAAACTATAGTTTTACTTATTACAAATGTAAATGATGAGTTTATTTTGGATTTAAAACAAAAGATTATAAGCAATTTTGATAATAAATTAATGATTCCTTCAAATATAAAAGTTATTAATGAAATCCCTAAATTAGGGAGTGGAAAGAGAGATTATAACACTTCAAAGGCTTTAATAAAAGAATAAATAATTTCATAAATACAAAAAAGAGTAATTTGTGAGTCATTTGTTTGTTACAATTTATTTTAATGATAAATTGTAATAAAAAAAGAGTTTAAAATGACTATATTTGAACTAAAATGCGAAGCATATTTAAAAGAGAATATTGAACTAAAAGATAGTTTTGATATTTTGTCAAAATCTATAAGTGGTTCAATTTCTTTTAATAAAAAACTTGATGAAGTTGTTAAAAATTCTATTAAAGATTACTGTTTTGGAAACTTTTATCCAATAGAAAAAGATAGAATTTATAAAAAAGATAAAACTTATAAGTTTGTGATTAGAAGTATAAATAAAGAATTAATAGATTGTCTGGAATTTTTACTTGTAAAAAATATAAATAATAATTTTTTGCAGGTTTTAAATTGTGAAAAAAAAGAGATAGAACAATTTTTTATTAGTGAATTGTATAGTGCAACACCTGTGATTGTTTCAGACAGAAGAGATGAGAAAGGAAAACAACTTTTTTGGTCTTTACATTATAATGGAGATATGCAAACTTTACAAAATAGACTTCATAATAATTTAGAAAAGAAATTGAGATATTTTTATAGTGAAGAGTTAAAAGAGTCTAAGAGTTTTATTCAAGAAATTGAATTAAAAAATGAAAAACCTCAATCTATATATTTCAAAACTATAAAAAATAAAAAAGAAAAAATTATAAGACTAATAGGAAATAAATTAAAGATTATTCCAAAGAGAGATGAAACTTCACAAAAACTAGCTTTTTTATCACTAGCTGTTGGACTTGGTGAAAAAAGTGGTTTAGGTGGAGGTTTTTGTTTTGGTAGGGGATAAAATTTTTTAAGAAGATTTATCACCTACACACATAAGATTGAGTATTTTTTCTTGATTTGAGCAAAAACTTCCATCTTTTTCAATCAAAATCAAATCTTTTGCATAACCATTTAAAGTATGAAGTTTAGCACTTTCTATTTCTACATTAAAATCATCAAATATTTTAGCAATATAAGCAAATAAACCTTTTTGGTCTTTTGCAACTATATGCATAGAAGCTAGATAAGCTGTATGATTACAGTCTATTTTTATATTTTCTTTTTTTATAATTGGCGTTATTAATGAAGTTCTTTTAGTCATGTCAAAAGAGTCTTTTATAATCTCTTCGATAAAAAATAGGTCTTCATCACTTATTTTCTCAGAAAATGATATTTCGAAAGCTTTTTTATTATCATAAAGTTTAAAGATATTCATAGAAGCAATATTTAGAAATTCTAATTTTCCAAGTAAATATCCCAAATTTAATGGAGACTTTCTAATAATTCTAATAGTTAATTGTGATTCATTTATAATCTTGTAAATATAATTATCAACATCTTTTGCTTTTATTGCAATATCCAAAATATCTTCTGCTTTTAAACGTAAAAATATCTGATTAGAAGCTATATACATAATTTTCTTTTTTAAGATATTAGGTAATTCTTTATATTTTTCAAGATTTTTTATAGCATTTTGTTTTGCAATTCTTCTTTTACTTTCATTTAAATACTCTTGATTTTCAAAAGCAGGAAGAGATTGATTATACAACTGTTTTAATAGTGAAGCTGTTGAACTATTAAAGATATTTTTCCCAACAGCAGAAATATCACAATAAGTAACCACATATAACATCTTTAAACTCTCTTTTGTTTTTAAAAGACCAGTAAAATTTAAAATAGTTTTTTCAGAATATATATCTTCATTTGTTGCCATGTAAGACATCATATTATGGTATCTAACAAGCCTTGCTCCTGTTTTTATAAACTCTTCATCAAAATCAAAAGATTTCATCATACTTTTAAATAGTTTTTCACCAACAATATGATGGTCTTCTTTTCTTCCTTTTCCAATATCATGAAAAAAGGCTACAAGTCTTACAAGAGTTCTTTGTTCATTAGTAAGTTCATCAAAAATTGATTTTATGTGAACATCTTCTATATTTTGTGCAAATTTCAAAGTATTAATAGAGTGAATATCAACAGGATGCTTGTGATAACCATCAAATTGAGGTTGGTCAATCATTTTTTTTGTACTGGGAAGTACAGCTTGAAATAATCCAGCATTATAAATAAGTTTGATTAAAGGATATAAGTTAGGTCTTGATAAAAGATTTTTAACACTTTTCTTAAGTTCTTTTGTTTGAACTTTAGGAAGTTTTGCTTTACTTGCATAATAGATATATGACCTATCAAACTCTTGTACATGAGTTGGAAGTTCTATTAACTCTTTTAATAAATTATTCAAAGTTTGAGGTTTTGTATTAAAAGAGCAAAATAGTTTATTCTCAATAATATAAAGGTTTTTTTTGAATCTAAATTCTTTTAGTTTAGAAATATTTGAACTTTCAAATAAAACTTCCCTTGTAAATTTTTTTACCATAGTTGCTGTGAAATTGTGAATAATATGTAAGCTAGATAAAATTTTTGCCATACAAAGTCTATCTTTTGTATATCTAGTTCTATTTTTAAACCCAAGTTTAGAACTTAAATCAGGTAAAATATCAAAGGTTACTTGGTCTTGTTTTTTTCTTGCAATATTATGTAAAGCATTTCGCACTTGAAAAATAAACTCTAAAGCTTGTCTATATTTTTTATACTCTTCTTCACTAAATTGAACACCAATTAAATCTTTTGTATTAGTAACTCCATATAAAACATTTGCTATCCAATACATTAAGTTTGACTCTCTCATTCCACCATAACCATCTTTTATGTTTGGTTCCATTTTTAGTGGATATTTTAAAAGTCTTTGTTTATGTTCTTCTAGTTTTGCAAGAATAAACTCTTTTTGTTCAGTTTTTCTAATAATTTTTAAAATATTTTGATAACCATACCATAAAATTTTTGAGCCATAAATCATTCTTGATTCTAAAATAGAACTTTTTATAGTTATGTCACCTTTTACAGCTTCACTTATCTCTTTTAATTCATGAACTCTTGAACCTAATTTTAATCCACAATCCCAAGCTAAAGTTATGAATTCTTCCATGATATCTTTTAGGTTATAACCCTTTATATTTTCATATAAAATCATAATGTCAATATCTGAATAAATACAAAGCTGTTCTCTTCCATAAGAACCAAGAGCAACTAAACTAATAGGAATTGATGAACTCATAGGTTGATGCGAACCAAAATTTTTTCGTAATATATATTTGTATAAAAGAACTAAAAATCTATCAGTATGTTTTGTATGTTTTATAAAAAAATCTTTTCCACCCGTTGTTTCAACAGTTGTATCTATTGAATCTAAATAGTTTTTGTAGTAGGTTTTGAAAACCTTAGAGATTTGAAAATCTGTAGCATTATTTGAGATTAACTCTTCGATTTGTATATTAAGTTCTGTCATAATAAATCTTTATAAATTTCCAATTTTTTTCTTAATGTTATCCTATTTAAGCCTAAATGTTTTGCAACTTGCACTTGAGATTTATATTTTTTTGTAGAAGCTTTTAACAAAGGAACTTCAAAGATATATGATAAATCTTTATATGAATTTTCTCCATATAAGTTTTCACTAATATATTTTTCTAAAAACATTAAAATTTCATGCTCTCCAATAGTTTCAAATAGATATGAAAAATAAATAGACTTTCTTAAACTATGAGTATTATTTGAGATATTTATGATAAGTTTTGATTGGGGAATTAAAGGCATATCTAAAATAGAACTAGCTTCTTGTGAAAATTTATTTATTAAAGCTTTGGTATCTTCTTCTCTTTTTGTTAAATTTGGTATTTCAAGATTTATTGAAAAAATATCTTTGATTTTTTGGTTTAGATTTTCAGTTTGAGATATGGCAATTACTCTAATGGAATTTTCTTCAATCCATCTTAGAAAAAGATCTATGTTTGTTATTTCATTTATTTTATCAATAATAATTGCTTCATTTTGTAAGATTAATACTTCATCTGTAATATCTTTTTGTAAGTTTTTTGCTTCGTAAATTTCTGAATGGGGTAATATATATTTTGCTAGTGATTTTTTTCCAACACCATTTTCACCTAAAATAAGGGCATTAACTTCTACTGCTTGTAAAAGTTTAGCAGAGTTTAAAATTTCTTTGGAAATACTATCTTTTGCTATATATTCTTGCATATAAAATTACCTCTATAAATCTAAAAATTTGAATTACTTACCAATCATAAAATATTATACTGTATAAAAATGAAAAAATTTCAAAATATTGTATAAAATTTATACAATATCCCAATTGAAATAAAAATAATTATTTTTAATAAATAATGTGTAATAATACAAATTATATAAATAATACAAATAAGGCTCAATTTTGAAAAATAAGGAAAGATATATAGTTATCAATGTAATAGTATTGTTATTTATTTGTTTGTTGACTATATTTATTGGAGATTATTTAATATCAAAAAAAGAGAAAGAGTTATTAGAACAAAAATATAGTTTGATATCAAAAAATTTAAAAGAAAAAAGTTATTCATTGATTGAATCTAAAAAAAATGCAACATTAGCTTTGACTTTAACACTAAGTGAAAATGAAAAAATAAAAAATGTTCTTTTATCAAAAGGTGAAATAAAATATGAATTAAATCTTTTAAGTGAAAAATTAAAAAATTATACAGATTTTAGAAACGTTTGGTTTCAAATGATTGATAAAGATGGTGTATCAATATATCGAAGTTGGACAGAAGATAAAAATGATAAAATTAAACTCTTTAGATCAGATTTACATCCATTACTAAAAAGTCCGAAAATTCAAAATAATATTAGTGTTGGAATTTATGATATTACTTTTAAATCACAAATTCCTATTTATAACCAAAATAATTTTTTAGGAGTTTTAGAAGGAATTACACATTTTAACTCTATTACTAAAGAGTTGAAAAATAGTGATTTGGTTGAAGTAGTTCTTTTAGTTGAAAAAAAATTTACAGAACAATTAAGAAAAAATAGCTTTACAAATATATTTTTAAAAGATTATTATGTTGCAAATTTTGATTCATCAACAGAATTATTAAAATATTTAGAAAATCAAAATTTTGATGATTTATTGAAAATTGAAAATTATTTTATAAAAGATGGAATGTTGATAACAAACGTTATTATAAATCAAGATAATGACAAACTTGCAAATATGTTATTATTTAGAAATTTAAATTCCATAGATATTTCAGAGATTAATCAATTTAAAAAACATGCTTTTTCATATTTGACGTTTTTTTTGATTGTGTTTTGTTTGACAATTTTTGTAATAGGATATTATTTATATTCTAAAAGGTTAAGAGAGTTAAATCAAATTTTGCAACAAACTGTAAATAAAGAGATTTTAAAAAATGATGAAAAGAATAAAATTCTTTTTCAACAAAATAAAATGGCTGCAATGGGTGAAATGATAGAAAATATAGCTCACCAATGGAGACAGCCATTATCTGTTATAACTACAGCTGCTTCATCTATTAAATTGAAAAAAGAGTATGGATTACTTGAAGATAAAGAGTATGAAGAATCTATGAATTATATTATTGATACAGCAAATTATTTATCAAATACTATTGATGATTTTAGATATTATTTTTCTCCAAATAAGAGTAAAAATCTTTTTAATAGTAAAAAATTAGTTGAAAAAGCAGTCTCATTATTAAATTTGTCTTTTAATGATAATCAAATAGAAATAATAAAAAATGTAGAAGATTTGGAAATTACAAGTTTTGAAAATGAACTTTTACAAGTAATTATCAATATTTTAAATAATGCACAAGATGAATTAATCAAAAAAGAAAAAGATGAAAAAAGGTATATATTTATAGATTTATTTAGACAAAATGATAATCTTAAAATAAAAATAAAAGATAATGCAGGCGGAATAAAAGAAGAAATTAAAGATAGAATTTTTGAGCCTTATTTTACTACAAAACACAAAAGTAAAGGAACAGGAATTGGTCTTTATATGTGTGAAGAGATAATAATCAAACATATCAAAGGAAAAATAGAAGTTTCAAATGAAAAATACACCTACAACAATAATGAGTTTGTAGGTGCATTATTTAAAATAACAGTTCCTTTAACTTAATTTACTTCAACACTATTTTGTTTATATCTTTTTGAGGAAAAATTAATAAATATAGTCAGAGATATTAATATTAGTGCGATACCAGCTATTAAATAAAAAGCATTTATCATTTGGTCATAGTCATTAATAGCTATTTTAAATACTACAATTAAAGCTTCAATAGACAAAGCAATTATAATAGTTGTTAAAAACTTTGTTAATATTTTTGTTTCTACCTTTGAATTTTTTGAATAAGATTTGAAAAATACTTCTTGTTCTAATATAGTTTTTGCTAAATCAAAAATAGCAATACTTAAAGTAAGAGCAATGATGGGTTTAAATATCATCTCTAAAGATAATTCATTTTTTGAAAATAGATAAAAAGTAAAATCATATAATGAAAATAAAATTGTAATAATTGATAAAACCATCATAGAAAAACCAGCTACTATATAAAAACCTTTTGTAACACTATGAAAGGGTTTATTTAATTCAACTAAATTTAGTTTTTGTAACAAAATATCTATTTGAAAATCAAGAAAAAATATTTCATCATCCTCTTTTATAGTTACAGTCACACAAGTATTTCTTGTAGCACTACTTATATAAGGTTTTGAAAAAGCGATATTTGATTCTTTAAAGTGTAGTTTTGAAATAAGATGTGATCTATCTTTATTTCTTGCATTATCATCATTTTTATATCTATAAAAATTTGATGAGGTTTGTATTTTTGTATCTTTATTTATTATGTAAACAAGTTCAAGAGAAGGAAAAAGTTTATATAGTTGTTTAAAATCATTTTTTTTGTGATTTGATAAACTCCCTATATTTTTAATACTCTCTTGTAAGAAATATTCTATATCTTCTTGGTGTTGTATATAGGTTTCAAAAAATTCTTTCATTATAAACCTTTGAATATTTTTTATTTTATTATATAAGATATTAGGTTTTTATTTTGATGTAATTTGTTTATTATTTATACAACTGTTATTTTTTGATATTAAACTCTTTTATCATATTATCAGCAAGTAGTTTTAAATTTGCCTTATCAACTTCTTTTTCTACTCCATTTTCAAGATTTAGTATATTTACATGGAATTTTTCTAAAAAAGTAAGAATTTTAGGATCTTTTTTAAATGAATTATTAACCAATGCTCCTTCATCAAGCATTTCAATAACCAAATCTTTTTTACCCATAAAAGCAGCATAATTTATAGGTCTAATTCCAAAAGCATCAGGTAAGTTTATAATTTCCTTATTATAGTGATGCAATAATTTAAAATATTTAGTTGTATTTTTCCAAATACAACTATGCATAATACTTCTTCCTTTTTTATCTCTAGCAAAACAATCAGCACGAAGCTCTAAAAGTAATCTTATAGTGTATTCACATTTTTCAGTAACTGCAATATGTAAAGCAGTTAAGCCTTCATTGTTTTTTGCATTTATATCAACACCTGAATTTACAAGGCTTTTTATTGTATTTAAGTATAACTTTTTGTCTTTGATAAGATTTTTATAGTTATATTCCATAAGTTTAAAGATTATGTTATTCCCATCTTTATCTTTTTGATTTAGATTGATGTTTTTAACTCTTAAAATTTTAAATAGTTTAAAGTTAAAGTGTAAAATAGATTCAAAAAATAAAGGTTCACCTTTTGAATTTAATTTATTTATATCAATTGTACAATTTCTTAAAAGACCTTCCAAAACAGTTGGATATTCACCATCTTCATTTAAAAGAATTTCATATGCAAAGTCTAGCTCTTTTCTATTTTGTGAATGTAAAATAATATCTATTAAAATTTCAATAATTGATTTCCCATAACTATTCTCTTTTATTGGGTCTGCGCCTTTTTCTAGATAGAATTTGATTAAATCACTGTTTTTAATTCCACCTAACACTAAAAGTAATAAAACTGTATCTCCATTGAAATTTTCATGATTTAGATTAAAATCTGAAGATTCTAAAAGTAAATTTATAAGTTCTCTATTTTCACTTCTTGTTGCATAAAATAGAGCATTTTCTTCTTTATTATCTACAGCTTCTACATTAACTCCAAGTTTTATTAACTCTTTTATCATTTCAAAATGACTCTCTTTTTGAGCTGTATCATCTTTTGGAGTTTCTAAGAAGTGATTTATTGATTCCATTAAAAGAGTTGTATTATCAGCGGTTTTACTATTTATATTACAACCTAGTTCAACAGCTTTGTGAAGAATCGAAATATTTTCTATTCCTTTTGATATTGCATAAAATAGAAAATTCTTGCCATTTTTATCTAAAATCGTTGGATTTGCACCTAAATCCATCAATAGTAAGGCTAATTGATTGTTTTTTAAAACTATTTCTTTATGTAAAACTGTATTTCCATCTTCATTAATTTGATTTATATCTACTTCTTTTAATAAAGCTACTTTTTTTATAATATCAAGATTTCCATTCGCGATAGCGTCAAAAATAAGATTATTCCCATGAATATCACAATTTCCTTTTGAAGAAGTAATTTCTATCAAATAAGTAACAATTCTATTATTTGCACTAATAACAGCATCTTGTAAAGCAGTTCTTTTATAAATATTTAGGTGATTAATATTTGCTTTGTGTTCAACTAATGCTTGCATAATAGCAGTGCTTTTTGCATGAACTGCATAAAATACTGCTGTTTCTTTTTGAGAGTTTTCAATTTCGATATCAATTTTATTATTTAATAACCATAATAAAGATTGAAATAAATCTTTTTTACAACAGTAGTGTAAGATATGTTCTTCATTATAATATAGACTATTTAAATCAATGTTCAATTCTGTGTAAATTTTAGTTATTTTATCTAAATTAGGAGTTGTACTAACCAACTCTTTTACTAGTTCTTCCTCTGTAAACTTGATTTTATTGAGAAACTTATCAAACATTATTTTACCCATTTTAAATTATAAATTTTTTGAGATTATATAATAAAAAAGCATAATAGTGCTTCATAAGTAGATAAATTTGAATAAAAATATATTATGGATAATTAATATACAGACAAACTGTTTACAAGATAGATAAAATTTTTTATAATGGTGATATATAATTTGACAAAGGAGTCTTATGGAAAATTTTACTGATGTAAAATATATTTTAGATGGTTTTCTGTTTGTATTTGCAGGAATCTTAGTTATGTGGATGGCGGCTGGTTTTGCTATGTTAGAATCAGGTTTAACAAGAACTAAAAACACAGCAACAGTTTTAACAAAAAATATAGCATTATTTGCAATATCTTGTATTATGTTCTATTTTGTAGGATATAACTTTATGTATGGTGATGGTGGAGCATTCATTGGAAGTGGAGCTATGTTATCAGGAAAAACAAATGAAGAAATGGGATATCCTGTTATGGCTGATTTCTTTTTTCAAGTTGTGTTTGTAGCAACTGCTGCTTCAGTTATATCTGGAACAATAGCTGAAAGAATGAAATTATGGCCGTTCTTAATATTTGTGGTAGTTTTATCAGGTGTTATTTATCCGATTCAAGGACATTGGTCTTGGGGAGGTTCTGAATTAGGTGGATTAATTTCTGGATTCTCTGATTTTGCTGGTTCTACTGTTGTTCACTCTGTTGGTGGATGGGCTGCTTTAGCTGGTGTATTAATTTTAGGTGCTAGAAAAGGTAAATATGGAAAAGATGGAAATGTAAGACCAATTCCAGGTTCTAATCTTACTTTAGCAACACTTGGAACATTTATTTTATGGATGGGATGGTTTGGATTTAATGGCGGTTCTCAACTTGCATTAGGTTCAAAAGAAGATATAGATGGAATTGCTTCTGTAGTTGCAAGTACAAATATGGCTGCTTGTGCAGGTGCTATTATGGCTGCTATTTTAACTCAACTTATTTACAAAAAAGTTGATTTAACTATGGTATTAAATGGAGCATTAGCTGGACTTGTATCTTGTACAGCAGGACCAGATTTAGGTATGAACATAGCATTTATTGAAGGTTTAGTTGGTGGTGCTTTAGTTGTATTTGCTGTTCCTTTCTTTGATAAGTTAAAAATTGATGATCCCGTTGGAGCTTTATCTGTTCACTTAGTTGCAGGTATTTGGGGAACATTAGCTGTAGGTATTTTTAATTCAGAAGTAGCAATATTAGACCAAGTTAAAGGTATAGTAGTTATTGGTGCATTTGTATTTATTTCATCATTTATTGTATGGAAGATTTTAGATTTACTAGTTGGATTAAGAGTTGATGAAGAGACAGAAGTAAATGGTCTTGATATTCATGAAACTGGATTAGAAGCATATCCAGAATTTAAAAGAGCATAATTAAGGAAGTATAATGAAAAAAATAGAAGTAATAATTAAACCTTTTAAACTGGAAGATGTGAAAGATGCTTTAGTTGAAGCTGGAATTACAGGTATGACAGTTTATGATGTAAAAGGATATGGTAGACAACAAGGACATAGTGAACTTTACAGAGGTGCTGAATATGTAGTTGATTTTTTACCAAAAATAAAAATTGATATTATTGTAAAAGATGAAATGGTAGAGTCTGTAATAAGTACAATTACAAACTCTGCAAAAACAGGAAAAATTGGAGATGGAAAAATATTTGTTTCATCTTTAGATGAAGTAGTTAGAATTCGAACACAAGAAAGAGGAAGCGAAGCTGTATAAAAAAGATAGAAGAGAATAATCTCTTCTATCTTGTATAAAAAATATACAATAATATTTTTATTAATAGATTATGTATTGTTATAATTACTAAAAAAAGGAGTAATTATGGATATGCAATCTATCTCTTATATAATAGATACACTCTATGCGATTTTCGCAATGACACTTATTATTTTTATGGTTCCTGGTTTTGCCATGCTTGAAGCTGGAATTGTAAGAACAAAAAACGTAACTTCAGTTTTGACAATAAATACACTTATTTATGCAATAGCATCTTTAGCTTTTTTACTTTTTGGGTATTCTTTAGCTTTTGGCGAGTTGGGAAATGATAGTATGAGTAAATATGCTGCATTTTTATTTCAAATGGCATTTGTAGGAAAAGTAATAAATATTATGAGTGGAGGAGTTAGTGAAAGAGCTAAAATTATCCCGTTAGCTATTTTTACAGTAATTATGGGATCAGTTCTTTACCCTTTAGTTGTAAATATTACTTGGGGAGCAAATTTTTTAGAGGGTACTATACTTGAACTTTCAATGTATGATTTAGCAGGTTCAACAGTAATTCATAGTACAGGTGGTTGGGCATTACTTGCAGCTATATTAATTATTGGAGCAAGAAAGGGAAGATATACTAAAGAGGGTGGAATAAGAGTAATTCCAGCATCAAATATTCCTTTAGTAACTTTAGGTGCATTTTTATTGTGGATTGGATGGTTTGGATTTAATGGTGGAAGTGTTGGATCTATTGCAAGTAAAGAGAATGCGGATTTAGTTGCGTTAACTATTTTAAATACTAATACAGCAGGTTTAAGTGGTGCTATAATGGTAGCAATTATTATGCATTTAATGTATAAAAAACTAGATTTAACTATGATTTTAAATGGTGCTTTAGGTGGATTAGTTTCAATCACAGCAGGACCTGACTTGTATGATATTTATACACCAATTTTAGTTGGAGCAATAGGTGGAGGATTAGTTGTATTAGGGGTTAGTTTATTTGATAAATTAAGAATAGATGATCCAGTTGGAGCTTTATCTGTTCACTTACTAAATGGTATTTGGGGAACGTTAGCTGTTGGTATTTTTGCTTCAAATGGAAATGATATAACTTTAATTGGTCAATTAAAAGGTATTTTAGTAATTGCTGTGTTTACTTTTATTAGTTCATATATAATTTTGTATATAATAAATAAAATAGTACCTTTAAGAGCAGGAAATGATGAAGAGATGCAAGGATTAGATGTTCAAGAGTGTGGATTAGAAGCTTATCCAGAGTTTAAACGAGCATTCTAAATTTAGTATTATGTGGCTTTTCTTGGGCAAAGATAATATTAGTTTAAAAAAATTTTGTTAAAATACGTGAACTAAAAAAAGGATTAATAGTGAAGAAAATTGAAGCTATAATTAAACCATTTAAACTTGAAGATGTAAAGGATGCTTTAGCAGAAGCAGGAATTACAGGAATGACAGTATCTGATGTTAAAGGTTATGGAAGACAACAAGGTCATAGTGAACTTTACAGAGGTGCTGAATACGTGGTTGATTTTTTACCTAAAATCAAATTGGAATTAATCGTTGCAGATGAAAATGTTGATTCAACAATTTCAGTAATCATAGATGCTGCAAAAACAGGAAAGATTGGAGATGGAAAAATATTTGTATCTCCAGTTGAAAAGGTTATAAGAATTAGAACAGGTGAGCAAGATGAGGAAGCTATTTAATGGCTTCTTTATCAACTTTTGAAATAAATGAACCTTTGGATATGCATCTTCATTTAAGAGATGCAGATATGTTAAAACTAGTTGGTCCATTGACTTCTAATACTTTTAGTGGTGCTTTAATCATGCCAAACTTAGTACCACCTATTACAACAAAAGAAGCACTACTTGCTTATAAACAAAGAATAAAAGAAGCTTGTGTTAAAGATAAATTTGAGCCTTATGTAACACTGTTTTTTAAAAATGATTATTCATATGAATTCTTAGCGGATATTAAAGATGATATTATAGGTATTAAACTTTATCCTGCTGGGATTACTACAAATTCTGAAACAGGTGTTGCTTCTATGGATGTTGAAGTATTAAGACCTACTTTAGAATCAATGAGTAAATTAGGTATTCCTTTATGTATTCATGGTGAGACTAATGGTTTTGTAATGGATAGAGAAAAAGAATTTATGCCAATTTATGAATCAATTGCAAAAGTTTTTCCTAATTTAAAAATTATTATGGAACATATTACAACAAAAGAAGCTATTGAATTATTGGATAAATATGATAATTTATATGCGACGGTTACTTTACATCACTTATTGATAACTTTGGATGATGTTGCAGGTGGAATGTTAAATCCTCATCTATTTTGTAAACCAATAGCAAAAAGACCAGAAGATAGAAGTGCTTTATTAAATGCTGCATTAAAAGCTCATCCAAAACTTATGTTTGGTAGTGATTCTGCTCCTCATCCAAAACATAAAAAAGAGTGTTGTGGTTGTGCTGCTGGTGTATTTACTTCACCAATTGCTTTACAAGTATTAACGGAACTTTTTGAAAAACATGATGCTTTAGAAAATTTAAATGCATTTGTTTCTTTAAATGCACAAAGAATTTATAATCTAACTTTAGAGAAAAAAACTATTACATTGATAAAAAAAGATTTTATAGTTCCTGCTATTTATGAATATAAAAATGAAAATGTAGTTCCTATGTATGCTGGCGAATCAATTCCATGGAGTATAGAATCAATAAATTAAAAAGGAGAGCTTAAAATTAGCTACCTTTTTGATTTAGAAGTCTTTTTATATTTTCAGCAGTCTCTTTTGCTTTTATTTCTCTTTCTTCTCTCATAGCTCTTAATGTGTCAAGTGTTTCTTGTTTTTCTCTATCTAAATTTGCTCTTATTTGTATTGCTTTTCTATTATTTGATATTCCAGAAATTGCAGAAAATTTCTCTTTTTTATTTATATAAATTGTTGCAGATGAAGAAGTAGCATTTTTATTAAAAACTATTACATCATCTTCTTTTAAATTTAAAATCTCTTGAGTTGTAAGTTCTGTTTCTGCCATAATAGATTCAATTTTCATTCTAGCACCTGAAATAAGAGTTTTAATATCTCTTTTTCTACTTGATTTTCTATTTTTACCTTCACTAAATATTTTTTCAACAATCTTATTTAATAAAGGTTCAAAATAAGATATTGGATAACAAATAGATAAAAATCCAGATTCTTCATCGATTGTTATTTCTAATACAACAAGTAAAACTATTTCATGGTCAGATACAATTTGAATAGCATTTGCATTTGTATCTCTTGATTCAATTTTGAAATTTAAACTTGAAATATCACTCCAAGTTTTATATAAAATTTTGATAAACATTTTGTAAAAGTGTTCAAGAATTTCTACTTCAATTTCAGTTAATTCTCTATCAATATTATCAGTTGTATTTACAGCACCAGAACCAAGTAAATCAGCTATTATTTTATGTGAAATAGCAGGATTGCACTCAACAACAATTCTTCCATCAAGAGGTTTTATTGAAAGAGTATTTAGTGACGTAATTTGTGGAATAGATAAAATAAATTCTCCATAAGTCATCTGTTCTATTGAGTAAAGTTTTACATCTACAAGTTTTCTAAGCATTGAAGATAAATCATTGATAAAATCTCTTAACATTTTATCATGCATTGTTGAAAATGCTTTTAGTTGATCTACTGTAATTCTATTTGGTTTTTTAAAATCATAAATAGAGTAGTTTTTCTCTTTTGATGCAACTTTATCAAGGGGATTCGTACCATCTATATCCTCACCTTGTTCAGCAATATCTAAAAGAGCATCAATTTCATCTTGACTTAAAAATTCAGCCATATTATCCTCTTATCTCTATATCAACATCAATTGCACCCATCTCTTTTATCATTTTTAGTGTGTCAATTATTTCAGTCATTGGAAGTTTCATTACTTTCATAGAACGAACCAAATCAGATATTGTTGGAGTTCCTTTTGTATTTATCATTGCATTATCAATATTTATAATAGGTTTATCAGCAATTTTAACATCATCTCCTATATCAACACCAGGATTTTTAGCTGCATCGTTCCACTCATTTTCATCTAAAGTAGATTTATCTATTCTTATTGTAAAGGTATCTCTTGCTATTGTTACAGGATCAATTGGAATATCTCCTCCTGTTATAATTGATTCTCTATTTATATCAATAATTAGTTTTTTCTTGAATGTTGCGTCTAGTTCTATATTTTGAACTATTGATAAAAATTTAACAGTAGACATATTTTGAGGTTTTTTTACTTCAATAGTTCTTGTATCAATTGCAGTAGCTAATTTTTTACCAAATTTTTCATTTATTTTTGTCTCTATTAAATCTGCATTTTTAGCTGAATTTTTAAGTAAACTTAATTGAATAGAATCTTCATTTCTTAAATCAAAATCAATTTCATTTTCAACAGTAGCACCTTCATAAATAAAGCCAGTAGTTTTATTATTTTCATTTGAAATAATTGTTCCTTGTGCTAAAGCGTAAACATTTCCATCTACACCTTTTAATTGAGTGATTAAAAGCTCTCCATTATCGACAGATTTTGCATCTCCAATTGTTGAAACTTTTACTTTTATCTTATCTCCTTGTCTTGAAAAAGGAGGTAAATCTGCAGTTACCATAACTGCTGCAATATTTTTTGAGTTAATTGAACCAGCAGGGATTTTTATATAAGAATTTCTAAGAAGATTCTGTAATGATTGCATAGTAAATTTAGATTTATCACCAGTTCCTGGAAGTCCTACTACCAAACCATAACCAATTAATTGATTTTCTCTAATTCCTATAACATTTGAAATATCTTTGATAGTTTGCGAATACAAAGATGATAAAAATAATGTAATTATAAGTAAATACTTCAATATCATCCTCCATTATTAAATATCCAAATATTTTATCGAAAATTTAATAAAAAAAGGTATAATCTATGGTATTAAAATTATTTTATAGGGTTATAGGTTGAATATTTATATTTATGGCAATCAAAGTTTTAAAAAAGAGATTCATGAAACACTTGAACATTCAAACATAAAATTTAAACTTGATAGTAATACTTTAATAACAGAATTAAAGAGCCTAAATGAGCTTAAAGAAGCTATTGAAAATAATCCTAAAGATGTATATATAATTGATGATGAAAAAATTATTAAAAAAAATTCTTTAAATAAAAAAATAAAATTTTTAGCTCCAAAAGATGGAATAGAAGAAGAATTTTTACTTGATAGTGGTATTGCTGATTTATCAATAGATTCTTTAAAAGAGATACCTAAATATATACTAAAAAAATATGAAGAAGAGAAAAGAAATCAAGAAAATATTTCTTCAACTGAAGAACCTAGTGGTGAAGAAATAAAAGAAGAAGAAAGCTTAGAACTAGATGAAGAGTTATCTCAATTACTTTCTAAAGAAGAAACACCAAAAGAAAATCCACCTAAAAATTTAAAAGATACTTTTGATTTAGGTTCCCCCGTTGATTTAAATGAACTTGAAAATTTAATAGCATCGGATGAAAAAGATGGTTCTAGTATGGAAGAGTTTGTTGGACTAGAAGATTTTAATGATAATTTTGGATTAAATAATATATCATATGACTATGATGATGAGGATATTATAACTGAACATGATATCTCTGAAAAAGATGAAGATATTTTAGCAAGTCTCTTAGATGAAAATATAACAGAAGATGATTCAATTGAAGAAATATTTGAAGATGTTGATTTTTTAGAAGAAATATTTTCAAAGAAAGATAAAGAAAAAGAAGAGAATTTAGAAGAAGAATTGAATTTTTTTGAAAATGAAACAGAATCAATAGAAAATGAAATTCTAGAACAAGTTGATACAAAAGTAGTTGAAGAAAAAGAACCTTTTAAAGGAGAAAATATGAGTGATGATTTTTCAGAATTAGATTTATTAACTGAAAAGGATTTATTAGAAGCTTTAAATTCTATAGATTCTTCGTCTGTGACTGAAAAAATAGAAAATAAAAAAGAGTTAATTAAAACACAAGAGTCGATTAATACAATTGATTCAACTAATATTGATGATCTTTCAAAGCTTATTTCTAAGTTATTAAATAATAAAACTTTAGAGATTACTATTAAAATAAAAGATTAAAAATGGACTTAATGGCTATTTCTGAAAATACAGTTAAAATTATTTTGATATTAGGTTTACCTTCATTAATAGTTAGTATGATTATTGGTTTAATAATATCAATATTTCAAGCAGTTACGCAAGTAAGTGATGCTTCTTTGTCTTTTGTTCCTAAAATGATTTTTGTATCAGCTTTTATTTTAATTTCATTACCTTGGATTGGAGATCATATAGAAACTTATACAAAAGATTTATGGGATCTTATCTTAATTTTTGGGAGTTGATTTTGATTGATAAATTATATGATTTAAAAAAAAATCAGACTGACCAGAAATTAATGCAAAAAGCGTTAATTGAATCAAAAATAGAACAAATTGATGTGGAAATAGTTTTTACAAAAAATAAAATTGATACATCAACGGTTGAAAAATTTGGAGCTATTTCAGATTTTATGATTTTAACAATTCATAAAAATACTATGAAAGCACATATTGAGAAACTAAAAAAAGAGAAAGAAGTATTAGTTAATAGTTTAAATAATTTGATAAATGAGATTGTTGAATTACAAAAAGAGAGTGAACAATTTAAGTATATTTTAGAAGAAGAAAGAAAAGAGAATTTAAGAAAAATTTTACTTGCAGAAGAAGAAGCTTCAAATGAATATGTTCAAAGTAAATATATAAAAAAGATAGGATGATATTTTGAGTTATAGAATTTTAGTTTTATTGTTTTTTTCAGTTTGTTTAAATGCACAAGAAACAAGTAGTTCTTTAACAAGACAGAAAATTGAAGTAATGGAATTAAAAAAAGAATTAAATAATTTTTATAATGAAAAAGAGCAAGAGTACCAAGAAAGAAAAAAAGAGTTGGAAAGTATATTGTCTCAAATAGAAAAAGAGAAAAATGAGATAAAAAAATTACATGATAATAACTTGGAAATACTAAAAGATATTCGATTAGAAATTGAGAGTAAAACAGCAAAAATTTACAATGGAATGA
The DNA here is from genome assembly GCF_013177635.1 of Arcobacter aquimarinus. NCBI lineage: Bacteria > Pseudomonadati > Campylobacterota > Epsilonproteobacteria > Campylobacterales > Arcobacteraceae > Arcobacter > Arcobacter aquimarinus. The sequence goes on from NZ_CP030944.1 coordinate 278,162, forward strand.
AAGCAAAAAATGCTGCTGATATTTTCAATCAAATGATTAGTGAAGGCAAAATTGATGATGTTTTTGATATAATTTTAAAATTAAAAGAAAATAATGTTACTCAAATCATGAAATTTTTAAGTGTTACAAATGCATCAATATTAACTCAGAAACTTGAAAATTTTAATTTAGATAATAACAAAAAGGATAGATAATGGCAGAAGAAAATAATCAAGAAGTAAAACCAGCAGGTGGTGGAAAAGGTTTAATGATAGCATTGATTGCTTTAGTCGTTATCTTGTTAATCAGTGTTGTTGGTGGAGGTTATTTTTTATACTCTCAATTAAATGCAAATAACCAAAATACAGAAGAAGTACAAAAAGCAGATGCTGTTGAAGGAGGAACTTCTTACAAAGCAGATATAAATGATTTGGTATTAAATCTAACAGATTCAAGAGGAAGAGAAAAATTAATGAAATTATCTTTTTCTATAAGAAGTACAGAACCAAAGATTGCAACTATAGTTGAAGAATATAAAGCTGAAATTATAGATGTAGTTATTTCTCAAATTAGTGCAAGAAGTTCAGAGGAGTTACTAACAGTTGGTGGTAAAAATTTATTAAAAGATGAATTAATGCAAGATATAAATAATGTAATTAATACTGTTACACAATCTGATAGTAAAATAGCTAAAAATAATGTTACTACAATATTATTCACAACTTTTGTAATTAAATAATGATTGTAGCTGTAAAAAGAAATAGAAAACAAAAACTTATTAAGTTACTATCATTAATTGCTTTAATAGCAATGTTTGGTGGATATTATTATCATATGAATAAAACATATGAAGAAAAACAAAAAATAGAATTAGAAGAAAAACTTGCTAAAAAAGCAGAAGAAGATAAAAAAGAGAATGCAAAAAAAGAAGTAGAAAAAGCAATAATTTCAGAAGTAGAAAAAGCTGTTGATTTAGTAGGACAAGAACATATAAGACATGTTAAATTAATAGAGAACAAAATAGTAATTGTGTGTGAGCCAAATACAAATTTAGATGCTTTGATAGTACGATATGGCGTAATGGCTTTAATTAAAAGAACATTAAATGAAGTAGTAATTGCAGTTGATGTTAATTTTATTTTAAAAAGTAAATTAAATGAAAAATAATATTATTTTAATAGCTGTATCATTTTTGTTTGTTGCTTGTTCTGCAACTAAACCTGAATTAGAATTTAACAAGCCAGAGGTGCAAGTTCCAAAAGAATTACCTCAAGCAAAAAAAAATAAAGGCTCTTTGTATTCTATGCAAGGAACATCTTTATTTGCAGATAAAAAAGATTTGCAAGTGGGTGATATTATACAAATTGTAATAAATGAGGATTTAACTTCTAAAACAAATAATAAAAGAGAATTATCAAGTGATAGAGGTAATAACTTAGGTGGAGGTTTATTTTCATCAATGGGCACAAATACTCTTGGAGGTACGGCTCAAAAATATACTGATAAGTTAAATGCAAATCTTGGAGTAAATTTTGAAACTAATAGTTCAACATCTGATAAAGGTTCAGTTAAAACGCAACTTGATGAAACCTTTGAAACTACAATATCTGCAATAATTGAAGAAACATATCAAAATGGAAATTATTATATAAAAGGTAAAAAGGAAATGCTTATTGATGGGCAAAAACAAGAAATTATAGTAAGTGGTGTTATAAGACCTTATGATATAACGTCGGATAATTCTATTAATTCATCACAAATTGCAAACTTAAAACTTTTATATGAAAAAGATGGAGTTGAATCAGATGTATTACAAACTCCGTGGGGAAGTAAATTGATTAGAGCTATTTGGCCATTTTAATCTAATTTTAAGAATTGTAATGCAATAATTTTATATATTATATAAAGGAGTCTCTATGTTAAGTACATTAAATGTGTCTCATACAGGGCTAAATGCTGCTAGAATAGCGATTGAAAATGTATCTAATAACATAGCTAATGAGAATACTCCAGGATACAAAAAAAGAGTAGTTCAATTAAGTGAGCTAGCACAGTCTGATTCCAGATTTACAGGGCGAGGGGTTTTAGCTGATGCTACATATAGAATTACTTCTCAATATATGTATGATAAATTGATATCTGAAAATACAAAATCTAATTATTATGATAAATTATCTGATATGTTAGGAAGTGTTGAAGCTATTTTTAAAGAAACAGAAACTAGTGGTTTTTCAGTTAATTTAAGTAGATATTTTCAATCAATTGAAGATTTAAGAACTAATCCAAATTCAGAAGTTTATAAGAGTGCATTAAAAAATCAAGGCTCTATTTTAGTTGATTCACTTCAGAATCTTTATTCTAGTATCGAAAAACAACAAGAGTTTGAAAAAAATGAATTAAATGTTAATGTTGGTAAGGTAAATGGTTTATTAAAAGAAATAGGCGAAGTTAATCAAAAAATAGAAAAGTTTAGTGCTACAAATGATTTATTGGATAAAAGAGATCAATTAGAATTAGAATTATCAAAATATGTAGATATTGAAGTAAATGGACAAAGTAGTGGTTACTATGAGTTAAAAATTGGTGGACAAGTTGCTATTAGTAATAATACTAATGTTAGAACTATAGAATTTTTAGATGAAAAAAGTTCTCAAATTGATAAATTTAGTTTTAAAGATTATGATCCAGTTACAAGAACTACAACTATAATAGATTCAATAAAAAATGATTATGATCCAGCTACAAGAACAGTAACATCAAAAAATTTAGATGCTAATGATATTGTAACTTATAAGTTAAATAATCAGGTTGAAGTATCTGTAACAATCGGAGAATCTTTAACAATGGATTGGAATGGTGATGGAACTGAAACTACAGAGCCAGTTACAATTGATAATATTACAAGAGCGTTAGTACATAAAATAAACACAAATCCTGATACAAAAGGCTTAATTACAGCATATAATGGTGATTATGCATTAGATTCAAGTGGTAATAAAATTATTAATAATTCAAAGGATAATTATTTAAGGATTGAGTCAAATTTTCCTGGTGTTGAAAATAGTTTTGAAGCAAGAGTTAGTATCGAAAAAAGAGATAATGTTGATCCATCAATTGTTGAAACAGATGGGAGAATGGTAGTATATAAAAGTGATATTGAAAGTAGAGAACCAGAAAATAAAGTAGGAATAGGTATTTTTGGTAAAGAAATACCTTTAAAAAGTGGTCTTATAAAAGCTCAAATAGAAAATTTATCTTCAGAATCACCCAATAATAAATTTCAAGTTTATCTTGATAAATTAGACTCTTTAGCACAAACATTGGGAGATATTGCAGATAAATATATTAAAACAGGTTCTGATAGTTATATATATGGTGAAGATGCTTCTGATTCATCAATGGGAGATATAACTTTTATTGGATTATTTAGTGGTGCAAGTGTAAAAACATTAAAATTTGATAAAAATGTAGTTAATGAATTGAATCAAGAGAAATTAGATTATTTAGCTACGATTCAATGGAAAACAGATTTATCGTATGATGGTAAAGGTCAAGACACTTCATCAACTTCTGGAAAAACTTCATTATTAGAGTATTTTAGAGAAGTAAGAGTTAATGTCTCTGCAGATAAAGAAAGTAGTAATTTTTTATTAGATACTCAAGAAAATATTAAGCTTTCTTTAGAAAATTCGTATAATCAATTGGTAAAAGTTGATAAGGATGATGAAATGTTAAATTTAATGAAGTTTCAAGCAGCGTATACTGCAAATGCTAAAATAGTGACGGCAATTGATGAAATGATTCAAACGTTACTAGGATTAAAAAGATAAAGGATAAATCATGGCTAGTGGAATATTAGGATTAGGTATGGGGCAAGCAGCTTCTTTAAATAGTGATTTAATAGAAAAGTTAAAAACTGCAGAAAGAAAATCAACTGTAGAGCCAATAGAAAAAAGAATTGAAAATATTACTAGTGAAAAAGAAGTCTTTACATCTATTTCAAATAAAGTAAGTGAATTATTAGAATCTATAAAACCTTTTGATTTATTTGTTTCAGGTGGGGTTACAGCATTTGAACAAAAATCAGCAACTACTTCAGGAGATTCTGTAACATTTGATGCAGCAGATATAAAAGCTTTAAAGAAAGGCTTTACAAGTGTTGAAGTAACACAACTTGCACAAAAAGATGTTTACCAGTCAAATACAGTTAGTAGTGCAACTAAAGATGCTGTTATAAATGCAGGTGAGTTAGTAATAAATGGTGAAACATTTGATACTACAAACATGACATATGCACAATTAGCTGATTCAATAAATGCAAAAACAGGAATGAGTGCATCACTTGAACAAGTTGGAACAGATTCTTTTAGACTCGTAATAAAAAGTGAAGATACAGGATTAGAGAATAACTTGAATATAAGTGGAGCAGCAAGTCAAGCTTTAGGTTATACTACAGATGGAACGACTGTTAATTCAACAAATCATATCCTAGAAGCCAAAAATATGATAGCTAAAGTAGATGGAGTAGAATATAATGTTTCAACAAATAATATTACTGTTGATGGTCTAAAAATAACAGCAAATAAAGTAGGAACATCAACAATTAATGTTGTTGAAGATAATTCTCAAGTTGAAAATCAAATGAAAAATTTTGTTACAAAATATAATGAATTAGTTGCATTAGTTGATAGTGAAGTTTTTAGTGTTGATTCAAAAATAGCTGATAAATCGTCGATTAGAGATGTTGTAAACCAAATTAAGGCTAAGTTATTTGGATCTTATGGAGAAGATGGAAATAAATCTGTATTTAATTATGGAATAGAATTAGATAAGTATGGTGGATTATCTATAGATTCAAAAAAATTTAACGAAGCAGTTCAGAATGATATGGCTGGATTAAAAGATTTATTTTTGGGTTCTGCTGAAAATAAAGGATTAGGTACAACCATAAAAGAATCTTTAGATGATATGAATTTTACAGGTGGTGCTTTAAGTACTTATGAATCAGGTATGTCAGCAAGAGAAGTATCTTTAAATAGTGAAAAAGAAAAAGCAGAAAAAGCGTTAAATGCAAAATATGAACAATTAGCTTTACAATTTAGTGCATATGGTTCATTAATTAATCAAATGGAATCTTCATTTTCTGGATTAAAAATGTTGATTCAGCAATCAACATCTAGTAACTAATTTAATTAATATAAGAAGTTAAATATAAGTTTTTAACTTCTTATTTAAGTAAATCTATTATATACTGATAAACAAAAATAATTATTTGGAGTTAGGTTTTATGGGAATAGAAGTATACAATCAACAAAATGCAATATCTGATGATCCTTATATCTTGGTATTAAAACTTTATGAGGGAGTTATTAAATATCTTTCTTTTGTAAAGAGTGCTATGGAAGATGGTGAAGTTGAGACAAAATTTACTTATATAAATAAAAGTATAGCTATTTTTGACGAATTAAGAAATGTGCTAGATTTTGATGGTGGAGAAGTTGCTTACTATTTAGATGGTTTATACTTATATCAAATTGAAACTCTGTTTAGTGCTGGAATTGATGATAATATCAATGCAGTTAATCAAGTTATGAAAGTTACTCAAGGATTGATTGACGCATGGAAAGAAGAAACAGGTCTATAAAAGCTTTGAGTGAATTAATTTATATTGATTCACTTGAGTCATTTAACAAAGCAGATGCATTGGTTGAATGGTTTAAAGAATATTTAGAAAAAGATTCTATAGAAAATTTTGATTTGAATCTAGAAGAGTTAAAATCGATGGAAGAACTTTTTTTCAAAAATATTAATTTTTTAAAAAAACAACAAGAAATTACAAAAGAAGAATTATTAAAAACCCAAAAATTAAAAAGATTTTTGAAAAATTAGTTCTTCTAAATTTATATTTTTTAAATATAAATATGCTCTAATATTTTGTGGGATTTTTAATAATCTACATCTTTCTTTAAAATTTTTATCCATAGTTATAGTTAGCTTAGGAGCAATCCAAATATAGTCTTTTTCAATTGAGATATTTATTTTATGGCAAACAGTAATTTCCTTTTGTTTTAAAATTTCATATCTTTGGGCAGAACTTAATAAAATCCCTCTTTTTTTAAGATTTAAATCAATAATTCTGATATTTAAATTATCATCTTTTTGGTTTAAAAATATTACTAATTCTTCTATTTTTTTTATAGGTTTTGTTTGAATATTTAAAGAATTTAAATCATTTTGTAAATATTGAAAAGAATTTTTTACTCCATTACTAAATTCTTCCAAGAATTTATTAGCAAAATTGTGTCTAAAATAATTTCTTTTATATTTTTCATCAAAGTTAGAGTTATCTATAAAATATTTGTAGTTATTCTCTTTTAAATAAATTTCCAATTCATTTTTTGTAATATTTAAAAGTGGTTTATATATTTTATAATTTTCTTTTTGTTCAAATTCATTAAAACCAATAAGTTCTATTAATCCAGCACCTTTTGATAATTGCATAAAAAACCACTCTAATTTATCATTTAATTGATGGGCTGTGATAAGGTTTTCATAGGAATTTTCTGAAATTATTTCTTCAAAAAATTTATATCTTATATCTCTTGCCATTTTTTCAAAATTTGAATTATTTTCAAGTTTTATATCTTTTATAAAGATTCTTTTATTGTATTTTATTGCTAGTTCTTTAGCGTAAGAGATTTCTTCTTTACTTTGAAATCTCAAATTATAATCAACAATAGCAATATCAAAGGAAATATTTTGTCTTAAAAGTAAAAAAAATAGTGCACTAGAATCAACTCCAGCTGAAAAAGCTAGAAGATTTTTTTGATTCTTTATAGCACTAAAATCTAAGTTCATAATTTATTTAATAACAGTTGCTAGAAGTTTGTCTCCAACAAGTTCTGTAACTTTTACAGTATAAATTTGTCCAAATTTTATTTGTTCATTTTGGGCTAGTTCATTATCATTTATATAAATTTCTCCATCAATATCTGGTGCCCAAATAGTTTTTCTAGCACTTAATAGATATTCATGTTCATCACTTTCACCATCAACATAAACTTCAAAGATTTTTCCAACTTCATTTTCTAGTGATTCTTGAGTAGTCAAAGCGATTATTTCACCAATCTCTTCAGCTCTTGCATCAATAATTTCTTGTTCAATTAAATCTTTAGAAAGAGCTGCTGCTGTTCCTTCTTCAGTTGAATATGAAAATACATTTGCTCTATCAAATTTAAATTCTTCAATATATTTACAAAGTGCTTCATGGTCTTCAACTGTTTCACCTGGGTGTCCAGCAATAAATGTAGTTCTTACAAATGAGTTTGGTTTACTTCTCATATGATTCATAAGTTCATTTAGTTTTTCAACACCTTTTCCTCTTTTCATGATTTTAAGCATTGATGGAGTTATATGTTGTAAAGGCATATCAAAATAGTTTACAAATACTTTTGAATCAGCGATTTTATCAATTAGTGATAAAGTTGTAGTTGATGGATAAAGGTATAAAATTCTAGCCGTTTTAATTCCTTCAATTTTTTCAACTTCTTCTATTAGAAGTTCAAGACCATTTTTTATATCTTGGTCTCTTAAAAATGAAGATGAATCTTGTGATACAAACGAAAAATCAACATAACCTTTTGATACAAGAGATTTAACCTCTTTTACAAGTGATTCAAGAGTTCTTGAGTGAAGTTTTCCTTTAAATGAAGGAATTGCACAAAATGAACAAGTTTGATTACAACCTTCACTTAGCTTTACATAAGCGTGATATGAAGAACCTGTGATAACTCTTTCATTTTCATCACTAGCCAAAAATACTTCATTTGAAAATGCACTTCTTTTTTCATTCACAAGTAAATCTATTTTATCATAATCTCCAACACCTGTAAAAACATCAATTTCAGGTAACTCTTTTTGAAGTTCACCTTGGTATCTTTCACTTAAACATCCAGCCATTACTAAAACTGACTCTTTTTTTCTTTCATCATGTAGGTTAAAAATTGTATTCAAACTCTCTTGTTTTGCACTATCAATAAATCCACATGTATTTACAATAATAACATCAGCATTTGATGCATCATTTGTGATTGTATAATCTTTTAATTTACCTAACATAATCTCTGAATCTACAAGATTTTTAGTACAACCAAGGCTTACTAAATGTAGAGTTTTTTTAGGATTTTTTACTGAAAATTTCATATATCTATTCTTTTTATTTTAATTTTTTTTGCAATTTTATCATAAACTCTTTTTAAAGCCAAATATTATCTAAAAGCCTTGTTGTTCCAAATCTAACAACTACTAAAATAACAGTATTTTTTGGTTCAATTATTTCAAGTTCATTGAATTCTCTATCAACAATAGCTACATATTCAATATCTAAAGTTTTCATAATTTCATAAATTTTATTTTTTACAGCCTCAACACTTCTTTCACCACTTGCAATTAAAGAACCAGCCATATATAATGACTTTGAAATCAATAAAGCATCTTTTCTTTGAGTTTGATCTAAATATACATTTCTAGAACTTAATGCTAATCCATCATCTTCTCTGATGATTTCACAAGGAACAATATTTATCGGTAAAAATAAATCTTTTACCATTTGAGTTATAAGTGAAAGTTGTTGGGCATCTTTTTTCCCAAAATATGCATTTGTTGGTTGAGTTAAATTAAATAGTTTTAATACAACTCTTAAAACTCCATCAAAATGTCCAGGTCTTGTTTTACCTTCTAAAATATAACTTTTATTTGGAGCTTTTATTAAAACTTCTTCTTTACCATACATTGTAGAAATTTCTGGCATGAAAAGATAATCAACTTTACACATTTGACAAATTCTTTTATCAGCTTCATCCTTTCTTGGATATGCATCCAAATCTTCACCAGGTAAAAACTGAGTAGGATTTACAAATATTGAAACAATTACAATATCATTTTCATTTCGTGCTTGTTTAATAAGTGAAATATGCCCATTATGTAATGCTCCCATTGTTGGTACAAATCCAACTGTAGTAGAAATATTTTTTCTAACTTCTTGTAACTCTTCAATTGTTTTTAAAACTTGCAATTCTTTTCCTTATAAAATCATCTAATCTATTTTTCTTCATAATTTGGGTTTAGTTTTAATAAAACTAAATCAGCAATCATATTACCAATTAGTGTCAAAAAGGCACCAATTATCAAAATCCCCATAATTACGGGATAATCATGGCTTAAAGCACTTTGATAAAATAATAATCCCATTCCATCAATTGAAAAAATGGTTTCTAAAATAACAGAACCACCAATAATCCCTGGAAGAGAAAGACCAAGAAGAGTAATAACTGGTGGATATAAATTTGGTAAAATATAGTATCTTAAAATCTGTTTTTGAGTCAATCCTCTTGCACGTGCGAAAAAGATGTAATCAGATTTTAAAATCTCAAGAGTTAAACCTCTAATATATAAAATTAAACTTCCAATTCCTCCAAAAACAATAATAAAAATAGGAAGTATCAAATGCCAAGCATAATCTAAATAATAATCTAAACTTCCATCATTTGGCACACTATGAAGTCCTGCTATTGGTAATATTTCAAAATTTATAGCAAAAATTAAAACCAATAAAAGTGCTAGATAAAAAGAAGGCATTGAAAAACTTAAAAGTGATAATTGACCTGTGAACTTATCAAAAAATGAGTTTTTATTGAGTGCTGATTTAATTCCAAAATATAATGAAATTATAAATATTAAAACCATAGAAACTATATTTATTGTAAGTGTAACGGGAATTCTGCTTAATATCTCATTTTTCACCATCTCTCCACTTGCAAAAGAGATTCCAAAATCAAGTTGAATAATAGAATAAATCCAAGAAAAGAATTGAATATATAAGGGTTTATCAAGTCCATAAATAGCTTTTAATTGCTCAATTGATTCAGGAGTGATATTTGGATTTAATTCACCACTTGCAAAAAAAGAGTTTGGTGCAGCATTTATTGCAATAAATGAGATTAAACTAATTATAAAAAGCATAGTGATAAGGTATAATAATTTTTTAAAAAATAGTTTCATTTTGGGATTATACAAAAGATAGGTTTAAATGATAGGTATAGATATAACTTCAATAGATAGAATAAAAAGAATGTATGAAAAGTTTGGAATAAAGGCTTATGAAAAGTTTTTGAATCCACAGGAAATAGAACTAATAAAAAAACCTGAAACAGCAGCTGGATTTTGGGCTGCAAAAGAAGCAGCCTCTAAAGCACTTGGAACGGGAATTGGCTCATCTTGTGGTTTTCATGATATAAAAATATCAAAAGGAGAACTTGGAAATCCAAAGATTAAATATAGAAAAAAAGTTAGAAAAGCTTTTGGAATAAAAGATTCTTATCTTTCAATTACACATGATGCAGGTTTTGCAATAGCTGTTGTTGTAAATGTTTTAAAGTGAGGTTTTTTTAGCTAAGAATCTCTCAAGTATGATTTTAGCAGCAAGGCTATCAACTCTTCCATCTCTTTTATATTTTATTTCACCTTTTATCATCTCTTCTGCTTCTATTGAACTCATATTTTCTTCTTGAAATTCAAAAGGGATTTTAAGTTCAAGTAAATTTACAAAATGTTTTATTCTATTTTGTGTATCTTCAGAAGAGCTAGGAAATCCAACAATTAGTTTTTCAATTTCCCACTCTTTTAAAAAAGTATTTACATCGTTTGCAGCTTGATTTCTATTTTTTCTTAAAATTGCATTTTGAGGAGTTACAATATTTGAAGTTAAGCAAATAGCAACTCCAATTCTTTTAAGTCCAATATCAATAGAAGCTAATTTCAAGAGATAATCTCATTTGCTATATCAAATCTATTTGCAGTCATAAGATGAATTTTTGGATGAAGTTTGTTTATCTCTTTAAATAAATCAGAACTTAGTTGTAGACCTACTTTATGCTCTTCTTCTTCAGAAATATTATGTGCATTTTCAAGAGCATCAATCCAAAACTGAGGTACATGAATACCTGGAACTTGTGCAGATAAAAATAGAGCAGTTCGTAGTTTTGTTACTGGAAATAATCCAAAAATAAGTTGAGCTTTTTGTTTATCTCCTTCTACGTCTTGTTTTGCAATATTAAATGATTCTAATAATTTTTTTGCATTTTCAATATCAAAAACAGGTTGAGAGATTATTCCAATTGCTCCATTTTGAATTTTTTGATTCATTTTTCTTTCAAGAGTTGAAAAATTTTTTGCATAAGAGTTTACAACTGCAAATGGAAAAATTTGTTTAGGTTCTATTTTAAAAGGACGCCCTGCAAAATCCATACCATAATTAAATGATTTTATAATTTTTAAAAGCATTAAAGAGTTTGCTTCAAAAACTCCTTTTGCATGAGGTTGGTCACTCATTTTTGCAGGATCTCCTGTTAGAGCCAAAATTGCTCTAACATCGAAATCATTTGCTCCCATTAAATCTGATTGTAATGCAATTTTATTTCTATCTCTCATACTCATTGTTGCAATTACTGGTTTATTAAACTCTTGTTGTAATTTTAATGAAGCAAAAAGTGCGTTATATTTTAATTTTGCTAAGGGATTATCTGTACAAGAAAAACCATCAACTTTTTCATGTAATTTAAATTTTTTTATTCTTTCAATAATATTGTGCATTGATGGTTCATGTTGAGGTGTTGTTTCAAGTGTTAAGTATTTATCTTCTTGAAGTTTTTGTATAAGTGTTTCAAACATTGAAAAAAAGTTTCCTTTTTAGATATTTAGTTAAATTTAGATAATATTATACCTTTAAAAGACTAAAACTAGGGAAAATTAATGAAATTAGCTGTTTTTGATTTCGATTCAACTTTAATGGATGGAGAAACTATAGATTTTTTAGCTGAAGAGCTAGGTATTGGTGATGAGGTTAAGAAAATTACAGAAGAAGCAATGAGTGGAAGATTAGATTTTTTTGAATCTTTAACTACGAGAGTTGCACTTTTAAAAGGAATGGATTATCAAAAAGTTGTTGATATTTGCTCAAATCTTCCTTTAATGCCAGGAGCTGTAGAGCTTGTTCCACAATTACAAAAAATGGGTTATAAAGTAGTTTGTTTTTCAGGTGGATTTAGATTAGGAACAACACCAGCACGTGAAAAGTTAGGATTAGATGCTGATTTTTCAAATGTTTTACACGAAAAAGATGGAAAATTAACTGGGCTTATTGGTGGAGATATGATGTTTGGATATTCAAAAGGTGATATGCTTCAAAGAATTCAAAGTTTAATGGGTATTACAAGAGCTGAAACTTTAGTTTGTGGAGATGGAGCAAATGATTTATCTATGTTTGCACATGCTGATACAAGAGTTGCATTTTGTGCAAGAGAAGTTTTGAAAAAAGAGGCAAATATAATAATTGATGAAAAAGATTTAACAAAAATTTTAGATTATATTAAATAGGCTTTATTCTTAAAGCCCTTTAGAGTTTGCTTCTTTAGATGAAATTTATTTTCATCGCTTTTCATAGCGTAGTCTTGTGACAAACGAAGTGAAGGCAAAAAGAAGTTAAAAATAGATAGGTCCCTTTAAAATGGGACATTTTAAAGGAATAAAAATGGGATTAAAAGAAGATATTAACTACTCTTTATGGTGTGATTTTATTGAAAGAGATTTTTTAGAAACAAGATTTAAAGAGATTATTAAAAAAGGGATAATTCAAGGTGCTACTTCAAATCCTGCAATTTTTGAATCATCAATTACTAACTCTGTTGCATATAAACAACAACTTGATATGTTACAAGCAAATAATGCAAAAACTATTTATGAAGAATTAGCTTTAACAGATATAAAAAGAGCAGCTTTTTTATTAGATGATTTGCATAAAAAAGATGCAGATGATGGGTTTATTTCTATAGAAGTTGATCCATTATTATGTGATGATGCAGCTGGGACTATTGATGAGGGAGTTAGACTTTATTCTTTAATAAATGCTGATAATGTAATGATAAAAGTTCCAGCAACTGAAGCTGGATATATAGCAATGAGAGAATTAACTTCAAAAGGAATAAATGTAAATGCAACTTTAATTTTTTCACCATCTCAAGCTATAAAATGTGCTCAAGCATTAGATGAAGGAATTAAAGATTCAAATAAAGATATTAAAGCAGTTATTTCAGTATTTGTGTCAAGACTTGATAGATTAACTGATGCTGATTTCGTGTTAAAAGGTTTACAACCATCAAAACTTGGAATTATAAATGCAACTAAATGTTATCATGAAGTTAATAAGTTTCAAAATCCTAATATAAGAACATTATTTGCAAGTACAGGAGTTAAAGGAAATGAATTGAGTCCTAGTTATTATGTTGATAACTTAATTTATCCAAATTCAGTAAACACAGCACCACTTGCTACTATTGAAGATTGGTTAAAAGAGGGTTCTAAAGTAGAAACTCCATTAATGAGTGAAACGGATTGTGATAAATATTTTGAGCTTTTAAAAAATAAAGGAATCAAAATGGAATCAGTTTATGATAAACTACTTATTGATGGTTTAGAAGCATTTAAAGTTTCATTTAGAGATTTACTTTCTAAACTAGTAAATTAAAAAAGATTTAAGATTTATTGGATAAAATTTTTCCAATGATAAAATAATAATAAAAGGTTAATAATATGAATAAATGGACTCCAAATAGCTGGAGAGATTTCCCAATAAAACAACAACCAACATATAATGATTTAGAAAAATTAGCAAAAGTAGAATCAGAATTAGCTTCTTATCCTCCATTGATTTTTGCAGGGGAAGCTTTAAATCTAAAAAAACAATTAGCAGATGTTGTAAATGGAAAAGCTTTTTTACTTCAAGGTGGAGATTGTGCTGAATCATTTGCTTCATTTAATGCACAGAATATAAAAGATTTATTTAAAGTTATGATGCAAATGGCAGTTGTTTTAACTTTCTCAGGTGGTTGTCCTGTTGTAAAAGTTGGACGAGTTGCTGGACAATTTGCAAAACCAAGAAGTGATGATTTTGAAAATAAAGATGGAATATCTCTACCTTCATATAGAGGAGATATCATAAATGATATAGATTTCAATGAAAAATCAAGAAATCCAAAAGCTAAAAAGTTATTAAAAGCATATAACCAAAGTGCAGCAACAATGAATCTTTTAAGAGCTTTTTCAAGAGGTGGAATGGCTGATTTAAATCAAGTTCATTTATGGAATTTAGATTTTGTTAAAGATAATTATTTAGGTGCAAAATATGAAGAGCTTGCAAATAAAATAAGTGAAAGTTTAACATTTATGAAAGCTTGTGGAATTACAAGTGAAAATACTCCACAATTAAATCAAACAACACTATTTACTTCACATGAAGCATTGTTGTTAAACTATGAACAAGCACTTACAAGACGAGATTCAATAACAGGTGATTGGTTTAACTGTGCTGCTCATATGTTATGGATTGGTGATAGAACAAGAGATTTAAAAGAGGCTCATATTGAGTATTTTAGAGGGATAAATAATCCAATTGGTTGTAAAGTTGGTCCTTCTATGAAAGAGGATGAATTAATAAAATTAATTGATGCTCTAAATCCAAATAATGAAGCTGGAAGATTGAATCTTATTGTTAGAATGGGTGCAAACAAAGTTGGTGATTTCTTCCCAAAACTTTTACAAAGAGTAAAAGCAGAAGGTAAAAATGTACTTTGGTCAAGTGATCCAATGCATGGAAATACAATAAAAGCTGATAATGGATATAAAACTAGAGATTTTGAAGCAATTTTAAGTGAAGTAAAACAATTCTTTGAAATTCATAGAGCTGAAGGAACATATGCAGGTGGAATTCATCTTGAAATGACAGGTCAAAATGTAACTGAATGTACAGGAAGTGCATCTTCTGCTGTTACACAAGAGAGTTTATCAAGTAGATATCATACTCAATGTGATCCAAGATTAAATGCAGACCAAGCTTTAGAGTTATCATTTATGATAGCAGATACTTTAAAAGAGGCAAGAAAAAATCTAATATAATTTTATTAGAATAAATAAGTTTTAAAAAGGAGAAAGTATTTTACTTTCTCCTTTTTTTATGATTAAAAAAATGGGGGAATAGTTTTTTATGAGTAATTTGATTTTAAAAATATTAGTTATTGTGACTTTTTTTACTCTAAATATTTTTGCAAAAGATATTAATAATATAAATAATTCACAATGGGCAAATTTACATCTTTATAAAGGAGTAAATCAAAGAGGTGGACCATTTGTTTTTGATGATACTTATGTAGAGTTTGAATTTGGAGGAAGATATGAATGGCTTGATTTATATGGATATGTAGATTTTATAGATGCTTTAAATAGTAAAAGTAGTGATAAACATGGAGGGAATAATTTTTTTATAGATATAGAACCTAGAGTTTCTATTGATTATTTACTCAATAAAGATTTATCTTATGGAGCATTAAAAGAGTTGTTTTTTGCTTTTGATATCTATTATGCAGATGAACCAAATGCAAATGGTTTAAAAGTTATATGGATGGGATTAGGAAGTGATATTGACATTCCTTGGCTAGGAGTTAGTGGAGTGAATTTTTATACAAGATTTATAGAAGAAAATTATGGAGCAAGTAATGAAAATAGTTTTGATGGTTATGTTGCTCATATAAATTGGTTTAAACCAATTTATAATTTTTCAGAAAATAGATTTTTATCTTTTCAAGGATATTTAGATTATGAATTTGGAAGTGATTTAGATAATAATAGTTTTGAAAGACAATACAGAACAAGTGATTCTTTTCAATCTTATTTAGGGTTTTGGTTACACGATAAAAAATGGGCTTTGGGATATGGCTTAAAAGTTTATAAAGATATGACTCAATGGAAAAATGGTGAAATTTTAAATAATAGAAAAACTGACACAACAGGTGTTGCACATTATTTTAATGTGGCTTATAAATTCTAAAATAGGGTAGAAATTTTCTACTCTATTTTAAAAAAGTATTTTTATAAACTTCTTCATCCCAAGCAACTACTAATTTGTCACCAAATTCAATAACAGGTCTTTTAAATAAAAGAGGTTCTTTACAAAGCCACTCATATTTTCCATTTGAATCAAGGTTTAACTCTTTTAGATTTAGAGTTTTATATTTTGTTCCTTTATTATTAAAAAGAATATTTATATCAGCTTTTGTAGTCCAATCTTTGATTTTTTTTGCACTTGGAGTTTCTTTCTTGAAATCAAAAAATTCAACTTCTATGTTATTATCTTTGAAAAATTTCAAAGCATTTCTAACACTTCCACAAGTTTTTATTCCGTAAACTGTAATCATGAAATTTTCCTATTCAATAATTTTTGGAACTATAAAATAACCATCCTCAGATTTTGGAGCATGTTTTAAAATATGGTTTGATAGTTCTAAATCTTGATTTGAAATATCTTCTCTTAAAGGAGTTCCACCTTCAATTGTACTAAATGTAGCTTCAATTCCTGAAACATCAATTTCGTTTAGATTTTCAACAAAGTTTATGATATCACCTAATTCTGATTTTAATTTTTCTTTTCTTGAGTCATCTATTTCTAAGCTTGAAAGTTTTGCTAATTTTGCTATTAAGTTATCATCAACAGTCATAATATAATCCTTTAAAAGGTTACCCTTTAAAAGGGAACCAAAATATTTTACTACTACTTTTCAACGTTGAAATAAATTCAACTAAAAGTAGCAAAATCCTAAAGAGAACAAAGAATTGTTCTTTTTTATTTGTTGATATTTTATCCAAAAAGAGTTTATTTACTTCTTTTAGCGTAAAACTCTTTTTTAAATTCAACCCAATTATCATTTAAAATTGCGGTTCTTGCTTGTTTCATTAGGTTTAAATAGTAATGAATATTATGGATAGAACCAAGTCTGAAATATGTAATTTCTCCTGCTCTATATAGATGATTTAAATAAGCTCTTGAAAAGTTTTTACAAGTGTAACATTCACATTCACTATCAATTGGATTTTCATCCTCTTTAAATTCTGCTTTTTTTATATTCAATCTTCCAAAACTTGTGAAAAGCGTACCATTTCTTGCATTTCTTGTTGGCATCACACAATCAAACATATCAACACCACGTTCGATATTTTCTATTAAATCCTCAGGTGTTCCAACTCCCATAAGATATCTAGGTTTATTTTTTGGCATAAATTGTGTTGTCCACTCAACTGTATCATACATATCTTGATTTGGTTCACCAACACTTAATCCACCTATTGCAAAACCATCATAATCACTTAATGCACAAAGTTGTTCAGCACTCATTTTCCTAAACTCTTTGTCTGTTCCACCTTGAATAATTGCAAAAATATTTTGATTTACTCCAATACCTTTTTCTTTTTGAGACATATGGTATTCAATAGCTTCTTTAGCCCATTTAGTTGTTCTTTCTATTGATTTTTGGATTCTCTCTTTTGTATTTGGAAGAGCTACTAAATCATCTAAAATCATCATAATATCAGAACCTAAATCATATTGTGTATCTAAAACACTTTGTGGTGTAAAGTAGTGTTTACTTCCATCAATATGAGATTTGAACATAATTCCATTTTCATCAGGTTTACTATTGTCACTTAGTGAAAATGCTTGAAAACCTCCACTATCTGTTAAAAATGAGTTTGGAAATTTTGAAAAACCATGAAGTCCCCCAAATTTTTTGATTAGTTTGCTTCCTGGTCTTAAATATAAGTGATAAGTATTACCAAGTATTATTTTTGCTCCAAGTTCTAACATATCATTTGCATCAAGAGCTTTTACAGTTCCTTGAGTTCCAACTGGCATGAAAACAGGAGTTAATATTGTACTATGAGCTGTCTTTATTGTACAAGCTCTAGCACCTTGTGAAGTTGCGTCTATTTTAAATTCCATAAATATAAAAAACCTTTTTTTAGATAATTAATATTGTATCTAAACTTAGATTTATATCTAGTAATTCAAATCTACAATTAATTTTTTTAGGATATAATTTTAGCCATGAAAAAAATATTGATTATACTAGATGGTATTGTTGCAAAAAAATTAATGCAAAGAATTATTGAAGCTAATACAGGTGACAATAGTTATGATGTGATATATGTAAGTGATGCTATTTTACCTGTACAAAAACCTTCAAATTTTACATTTTACAAATTTGACCCAACATCAAAATCTAAGCTTGCAATGGTTTTAGATAAAAATATTCATACTGAAGTTTTAATTGCTCTTAACTCAAAAGATGAGATGTTAAATGTAATTAAAATTATTAGAGAACATACAAAAAATCTTCAAATGACAGTACTTGATTATTGGGGAATTAAAGTAAATGATCCTTTAGTTAATATTTATCGAGGAATAGAAGTTTTAGCAAATGGAATGGTGGAAAAACTTCCAAATGTTCCAGTTTTAGCTCAAAATATTGGATTAAAACAGGGTGAAATTATGGAGATAAGAATTCCATTTGGAAGTTCTTATGCTTATAGATATATTGGTTCAATTGAGCAAAAACAGTGGAGAATTTTTGGACTTTATAGAAATCAAAAAATGATAGATATAAAACCTTCATTGGTTTTAAAACCAAATGATGTAATTTTGGTTATTGGCAAGCCTGATGTTTTGATGCAAATTTATAATGTAATTGGAAAAACACAAGGTCAGTTTCCTATGCCTTTTGGGAGTAATATTTATCTTTATTTAGATTTATATTTAGAAAATGAAGAGAGTGTAAGAAAAACTATTGAAGAGGCAAAATATTTAAATCAAAAATTAAAAAATAGTTTATTAGTTGTAAGAGTTACAAGACCTACAACAGTTCAAATAATGGACATAATAAAAAGTGAATTAAAGTATTTTCCAACAGTTATTTTACAAATAGATTATGCAAATAAAGGCTTTTCAAAAATTATAAAAGATGATTATAGAAAATATAATATTGGTATGATTATGCTAACTCAAGAAATTTTCAAAAATAAAGAGGAAGCAAAACTTGTATTGGAGTTGAAAATACCTATTTTGAAACTTGGAAAAGAAAATTTAAAATCTGTAAAAAGAACAGCTATTATTTTAAATGATACCCATTCTTATGAACAAATTTCACCGATTGTATTTGATATTTCAAGTCAATTAAAAGTAAAAACTAAAATTTTTGATTTAGATCCAATTGGTGAAAAAGATGGAAAATCTCCTTTATTAGACCATTTTGAAAATCTCGCAAAAATATTTAACCAAAAATTAGAAATAGTTACAAGTAGTGAAAATCCAATAAGAGAGCTTAAAAAACAAAAAAATATGCTTCAGATTTTACCTTTAAAAGAAGAGATGTTCAAAAAAAGGTTATCATTTAAATTTTTCTATACAAATAGTGATTTTATAGCTTTTGATATGAATAGATTTAATCAACTTTTAATCCCAATCTCTGAAGAATAAAAATAAGGAAATAAATTTTATGAATTTTGAAAAATACCCATTTGAAAAATTAAATGAATTATTAGCAGGAATAGTTCCAAATGAAAAATATGAGTTGTCAGCTTTAACAATAGGTGAGCCAAAATTTGAAACACCTCAGTTTATACAAGATAAATTAAAAGATACAAGTTCAAGTTTAAGAAAATACCCTTCAACAATAGGTGAACCTTTTTTAAGGGAATCAATGATTAATTTTGTACAAAATAGATTTAATATAACTTTATCATTGAATCAAATTGTTCCAACATTTGGAACAAGAGAAGTTTTATTTAATTTTCCTCAATTTGCTCTTTTTGATAAAAAAAATCCAGTTATGGCATTTACAAATCCTTTTTATCAAATTTATGAAGGTGCGGCAATTGCAAGTAGAGCTGAGGTAATTCATATAGATTTAGTAAAAGAAAATAATTTTAAAGCATATCTTAGTGATGAAGATTTAAAAAGATGCGATTTAGTTATTTTGAATTTTCCAAATAATCCAACATCTGCTTCTATGGGAGTTGAAGAATTGGGAGAATGGGTTAAAAAAGCATTAGAATTTGATTTTATTCTTGTAAATGATGAGTGTTATTCAGAAATTTATTTTGATGAAACTAAAAAACCAGCTTCACTTCTTGAAGCTTCAATTTTAGTTGGAAATAATGATTTTAAGAATGTTTTAGTAATGAATTCTATTTCAAAAAGAAGTAGTGCCCCAGGTTTAAGAAGTGGTTTTATTGCAGGTGATGCAGCTATTTTAAAAGATTATTTACAATACAGAACTTATGTTGGATGTGCAAGTCCTGTTCCACTTCAAGAAGCAGCAGCTGTTGCTTGGAATGACCAAAATCATGTTGCTGAATTTAGAAAAATATATAAAAAGAATTTTGAAATAGCTAAAGAGATTTTAGGAATAGAAACTCCTGAAGCTACTTTTTATATTTGGTTAGAAGTTGAGGATGAATTAGAGTTTACAAAAAAATTATATAAAGAAAAAAATATTAAAGTACTTCCAGGAAGTTTCTTAGGAAGAAATGGTTTAGGAAAAAATTATATCAGAATAGCACTTGTTGAAAATGAAGAGAAAACAAGGGAAGTTCTTACAAGATTAAAGGATTTTATAAATGGATAAAGAAGCATTATTTCAAGCAAGAACAAACCCTGATTTCTTAAAATATTTAGAAGAAACAAGAGTTAATTCTATGAAAGCTGGTGATATTGGATTGATGTACGAAACATTGGATTCAATGTTGATTCTTGATTTAGATGAAGAAAATATTCATAAACTTTATGAGCAAATCTTAAAAACTTCATTTGAAAATGTAGAAAAAATAATAGGTAATAATGAGAAGTTAAAACTTGAAGGTGATAATTTATTATACGTAAGAGCTTTGTTTGAGCATGCAGTTGAAAAATGGTCTTATGATAATTTTGATGGTGCAAAAGAGCTGTTTTTTGTAATTGCAAATATAATAGATGATGAAATTCTTGAAAAATCTTTAAATATTTTGATAGTATTTTTATCTTCAAAAATTCAAATAGATGATTTTTATGATACTAGAGTTGATTTAGACTCAAATATTGATGATGAAAAATATGGATATTTTATAACTAATTTTAGATTTGATAAGCAAGAATTTTTAAATGAAAATAAAAATATTTTAGAAACAGAATATAAAAATTTAAAACACTTATTAGGAAATTAATTGAAAGTACATTTTATAGGAATTGGCGGAATAGGTCTTTCTGCTTTAGCTAGATTTTTGAATTTTGACGGACATGAAGTTTGTGGTTCTGACATGAAGAGCTCTTTAATTACAAAAGCTTTAGAAGAAGAAGGGATTGAAATATTTACTCCACAAGATGCACAAAACATAAAAGATGATTTAGATTTAGTTATTTATTCTGCTGCAGTTACTGATGAAAATCCTGAGTTAATTGAAGCTAGACTTAAACAAATTAGAACACTTTCAAGAAAAGAGGCTTTACCTATTATTTTAGGTGATAAGAAGAATTATTGTGTAGCTGGAGCTCATGGGAAATCAACTACAACAGCAATATTGGCTTCTATTTTACAAAGTAGTGCTTTAATTGGAGCAATTTCAAAAGATTTTGGCTCAAATTTTAGATATGTAAATGACCTAATAGCTTTTGAAGCAGATGAATCAGATGCTTCTTTTTTACTTTCAAATCCTTATTGTGCAATAGTTACAAACGCAGAGCCTGAACATATGGAATATTATCACTATGATTATGATAAATTTTATGAATCTTATGAAAAGTTTTTGAGTCTTGCAAAAAAAAGAGTTGTAAATGCTGAAGATAAAGATATAGCTAAACTAAAAATTGAAGATGCAGTTTATTTATATCCATCAAAAGATATAAAAAATCTTTCTTATACATTAAAAGATAATCAACCTTGTACTAGGTTTGATTTAAAAGATTTAGGAACTTTTGAAGTTTGGGGCTTTGGTTTTCATATGGCTTCAAATGCTTCACTAGCTATACTAGCAGCTCATAATGAATTGGATATTGAAACTATTAGAAAAAATCTTTTAAATTATAAAGGAATTAAAAAAAGATTTGATATTGTTCAAGCAAATGAAAAATTTGTAGTGATTGATGATTATGCTCACCATCCAACAGAGATAGAAGCAACTATGAAATCAGTTGAATTGTATGATAATCTCACAAATTTAAATAAAAGAATAGTTCTTTGGCAACCACATAAATATTCAAGAACAAGTGATAATCTTGAAGGTTTTAAAAAATGTTTTAGAAGATGTGATGAACTTATAATTTTACCTATTTGGACAATTCCTGGTGAGAAAAAGATAGATATAGATTTTGAAAAAGAGTTTGCTTCTTATAATCCAATTTTTGCTGATAAAATTATTACAACAAATGGAAAAATTGAACTTATAAAAGATGAAAAAATTATTAAAACTTATGATGAAGGAATTTTTTTAGGTGTTGGTGCAGGAGATATAACTTATCAATTAAGATATAAATAAAAAAGGATTAGTTTATATAAACTTTTCCATTTTCTATTTTTATTTTTCCTTCAAGTTCATATTCAAATATTTTATTTGAATATTTTGCAAAGGCATCTTCATAAAGTGGATTAGAAGAGCAATAGTTTAGAACTTCATCTTGCATTTGAATACTCTTTTTTCCACTTAATTTCTCCACAAACTCATCAATATCATAAATAACTTCTATTAAACCCTTTTGTAAAAGTTTTTGAGTACCTAAACTCTCATTTATTCTATGGGGAATAGTATATATTTTTTTACCCATTTTAAGTGCATAATCAACAGAACTTAAACTTCCTGAATCAATATCCGCTTGGGTTACAATCAAAATTTCTCCTAAAGCAACAACTATTTCATTTCTTAAAACAAAAGTATAGTTTTTCGCTTTTTCTTTCTCTTTATAAGCAGATAATACTAAACCATTATTCTCAATATCAATAATTAAGTTTTTATTTACACTTGGATATTTTATATCTAATCCATTTGCAACAACAGCTATTGTATTATTTGATTTTGCTCCTTGATGAGCAATTGCATCAACACCCATTGCCGCTCCACTTACAATACAAATATTGGCACTTGATAATTTAGATGCAAGTTTGTGTGTAAATTCTTTAGAGTATAAGTTAGGCTTTCTACTGCCTACAATAGAGACTTTTTTTCTTTTTAAAAGTTCAGTATTTCCTATATAAAAGATTTCATTGGGATATTTTTTCATTAATGAAAATTCATCTATTTTAAAAGTTAGTTTGTTAATCATAAAAATCCAATATAATAAATAAAATTATTATACTAGATTTTTTATAAATAAGGAAGTTTGTTTAAAAATACAGGTTCTACATCTTTTAATAGATGCTTTGATTCTTTTAAAACTTTAAAAGTTACATCATAAGGATGACCAATTGCAATAGCATAGCCCTGTTTTTTAGCTATTTCAATTGCTTTTTTTAGTTGAGTTTGAACACTTTTAAAATCTCTTTCATTATCTAAAAAAGTATTTCTTACAATATAAGGCATATTATATTTGTTAGCATATTTTTTTACAACAGATTTTGCAGTTGTTCTACTATCTACAAAAATAAAGTTATGTTTTTTTAAAGCACGAAATAATTTATCCATCGCTTCTTCATTTTCTGTAAATACAGAACCTGTATGATTATTTGTATAAATTGCATTTGGATACCACTGTCTTAGTTGCTTAACTCTTTGTTCTATTTTTTCATAAGAATCATAAATTTTTAGAGTATTTTCTTCTTCTCCTTTGAAAGCACTTGATGCTTGCATTGGAAAATGTATCATATAAAATGGCAAATCTAAAGCAATTTTAGCAGAATTAGAATGCGCTTTTGTTGGTGGCAAAAAAGCCATTGTAATTGGATATCCAATATTTAATATTTTTTCTTTTTGTGTAGTTGTACTTACATCATCTATTATTATTATAATTTTAGGTTTTTTATTTTTATCATGAATATAAGTATCTTTCGAAGTAATAATATTTTTATCATCAATTTTTTTAGGAACTTCTTTTTTTTCTGTTTTAATTTCTTCTTTTAACTTTTCTTCTTTTATTTCTTCAACTTTTTTTATTACTTTATCATTGTTTTCATCAATTTCTTTTTTAGATTTTGTTTTTTCAATATAATCTTTTTCTAGTTCTTTTGTATATTCTTCAAATTTATCATATTTACTTTCAGATTTAATAATATCATCAAAATAATCTTTAGGTTCTTTTTCTTTAAAGTCAGTAAATTCTTCAATATCTTTATAACTTTCTTCAAATTTTTTTGTAAATTCTTTTTTAGTTTCTGTTAATACAGTTGAAATTTCTTCTTTTTTAGTTTCTATAATTTTTTCTTTATTATTCATAATAAAATAACTAGCTAAGGAGATTAGAGAAGTAAAAAGTAATATTAAAAGAAAAATTTTTACTATATTTTTTTGAGTAAATTTTTTAATTCTTCTTTTTCTTGAGCGTTTTTTCTTTTGATTCATTAATTTATATTTCTATAAAGGAAGAGATTTATCTCCCTTTATATAGTTTTTAGTTAGTTTCTTGGTTAACGATTTTTTTAGCTGCAATCCATGGCATCATAGATCTTAAGTTTGCTCCAGTTTGCTCAATTAAAGAAGCTTTAGAGTTCTTTCTTTCAGCATTCATTCTTGGGTATCCAGCTTGACCTTCTAAGATGAAATCTTTTGCAAATCTACCATCTTGAATCTCTTTTAAAAGTTCTCTCATTGCTTGTTTAGACTCATCATTGATAACTCTTTTACCAGCAATATAATCACCATATTCAGCAGTATTTGAAATAGAGTATCTCATATCTGCAATACCACCTTCATACATTAAGTCAACGATTAATTTTAACTCATGTAAACATTCAAAGTATGCCATCATTGGATCATAACCAGCTTCAGTTAAAGTTTCAAATCCAGCTTGAACTAATGCAGTTGCTCCTCCACATAATACAGCTTGCTCACCAAAAAGGTCAGTTTCTGTTTCATCTTTGAAAGTAGTTTCAATAATTCCAGTTCTTCCTCCACCAATAGCTGAAGCATAAGATAATGCTAACTCTTTAGTGTTTCCTGTTGCATCTTGGTGAATTGCAATTAAATCAGGAATTCCTCCACCTTTTGTAAACTCTGATCTTACAGTGTGACCAGGAGCTTTTGGAGCAACCATCATAACATTGATATTTTTCTTAGGAGTGATTCTTCCATAATGAATGTTGAATCCATGTCCAAATGCAACAGTAGCACCATCTTTTAAGTTTGGAGCGATTTCATTTTTATAGATATCAGCTTGATTTTCATCTGGTAATAAAATCATAATTACATCACATTCAGCAGTAGCTTCAGCTACAGTTAAAACTTTGAAACCTTTAGCTTCAGCTTTAGCCCATGAAGAACCATCTTTTCTTAATCCAACAATAACTTCAACACCTGAATCTCTTAAATTTTCAGCGTGTGCGTGTCCTTGAGAACCAAATCCAATCATTGCAACTTTTTTAGATTTGATTAACTCGATATTACAATCTTTATCGTAGTAAACATTTAATGCCATTACTTATTCCTCTAATAAAATTTTGGCTGATTATACTAAAACGTAACTAAATATTAGGTAATTGAATAGATTTATCATTATTTAGATAGGATTATTCTATATTTTTCAAAGGATTAATTTTGCTAAAAGAGCTTTTTAAAAAAATTCAAACAAATAATAATAACTATACAGATGAAGAGTTAGGGGCTATAAAAAGATTTTTAAAAGATGAAATAATTATCATAAACAATGATAATTATGAGTTAAATTCAAAATATAAAGTTGCTACAGTAAAAATTGGAAAAAATTTAGTAATTCTTGAAGATTTAGTAAGTGAATTAAAAAATATAAAAATTGAGTTTGAAGATTTAAATGGAGCATATGATGGAGATTTGGTTTTAGCAAAAAGAGTATTTAATCCAAGAAGTAAAACAAAAGCAAAAATTATAAAAATTTTAGATGGCAAAAAAGCAGAGATTTTAGTTTATATAAAAGATAAAGCATTTTTTACAGTAAAAGAAAATATTAAAATAGAGAATAAAAATGCTCTAAAATATGAAGATGGTGATGTTTTAATTATAGATAACAAATCTTTTGAGTTAATAAAAAATGTTGGAAATATAAAAGATTCAAAAATAGATGAATTTATCTCTTTGTATTTATATGAAGAAACTTATAGATTAGAAAAGCATTTAGATATTGTTGCAAATATGGATGACAAAAAACAAAGAGTAGATTTAAGAGAGCTTCCATTTTGTACGATTGACCCAAATAGTGCAAAAGACCATGACGATGCAATTTATTTTGATAAAAAAGAAAATGTTTTATATGTAGCTATTGCAGATGTTTCATATTTTGTAAAAGAGGGTAGTCCGCTAGACTTATTGGCTTTTAAGAAATCAACTTCAATTTATTTACCTA
Organism: Arcobacter aquimarinus; assembly: GCF_013177635.1. Lineage (NCBI taxonomy): Bacteria > Pseudomonadati > Campylobacterota > Epsilonproteobacteria > Campylobacterales > Arcobacteraceae > Arcobacter > Arcobacter aquimarinus. The sequence continues at coordinate 304,569 of NZ_CP030944.1, forward strand.
CAAAAGTTTTACCTATGCTTCCTCCAATTTTAAGTGAAGAGATGTGTTCACTAAAAGAAGGAGTAGATAGATATTCTTATGTTTTTAAAATGTATTTGGATTTGGAAAATTTTAATGTGAAAAAAGCTGAATTATTTGAAGCAATTATAAATTCTCATAAAAATTTCTCTTATGGAAGAATTGATAGAGTGATAGATGGACATTTAGACCAATATTCAAAACTTGAAAAAGAGATATTTGATTATCTAATTCCATTATATGAAATCACTAAGAAGTTTAGAAAAAATAGACTTATTAAAGGTTATGATTTTAGAACAAGTGAAAATAGATTAAAACTGAAAAATGGAAAACTTGAATCAATAGAAGTAGAAACATCTACAGCTTCTCATCAATTAGTTGAAGAGTGTATGCTTTTAGCAAATATTGAAGCCAGTAAAAAAGTAAATAAAATTGGAATTTATAGAATTCATGAAGAACCACCTTTTAAAGCTATCTCAAAACTTGTTGACGATGTGAATATTTTAGGAGTTAATGTTAAACTTCAAAGTGATGTGCACGATACAATTACTCATATTCAGCAAAAAGCAAAAATATCTATGATGGGTTCTGAAATTGATGAATTAATAATTCAAGCTCAAACACAAGCAAAATATTCTTCAAAGAATTTAGGACATTTTGGTTTAGGTTTCTCTTCTTATTCTCATTTTACTTCTCCTATTAGGAGATATTCAGATTTAGTGTTACATAGAATTTTAAAAACAAAACAAACACCAAATAATATAGATGATATTTGTGAACATATTTCTTTAAATGAAAGAAAAGTTGATCAACTTGTTTGGGATTTTGAAGATAGAGTTTATGCAAGATGGGCAGCATCACACATAGAAGAAGAGATAAAAGTTAAAGTTGTAGATACTCAAAAAGCTAAGGCTGTGTGTTATGAAAAAATTGTGGGAATGAAAGTAGTTTTAGAAAATTATAAAGGACAGAAATTATTTTCAAAAATGAAAGTGAAAATAAAATCTGCCAATATTATAACAAAAGTTATAATCGCTACTATAATTTAGCACACTCTTTAATTGAGGCAAATAGTGGATCAACTTTTTCTACAGTTATATATTGTCCTACTAATTTGTCTTTTTCATTAATGAAAATTGGCGAAACAAGATTGATGATTGAGTTTTCAACAGGTTCTTGAGAAACAACACAAAAATAAATATCAAAATCATCTTTTGAGTTGATGTTCATTTTCTTTAATACCTCTTGGTCTATTTGGAAATCAAATTTAACTTTATTTAAATAGTTAATATTAACAACTGCAATTTTAGTCTTTTCATCAAAAACTAAGAATGATGCAAAATCATCAATTTTCTCAACTTTTAAACTCTTAAAATCTTCAAATCCTGCTATAGGAAGAACTACGTTATACATACCAAAACCCCTTTCAAATAAAAAAATTGTATTAAAAGTAAACTTAGGATATTATTTTATTATGTATAAAAATGAATTTGATAATTATTTAAAACAAAATAAAAGATTTAAATCCTATCTGTTTTACGGACAATCTACTTTTTTAATTGAACAATATTCATTGGCAATTGCCCAAATGTTTGGAAATTCAGATGAAATTGAAAAGATGTATTTTGAAGAGTATGATTTTAAATATGCAAAAGATAAATTGTTACAATCATCACTATTCTCTTCAAATAATATATTGTTGATAAAAGTTGAAAAAAAAATACCTAAAAAAGAAGTAGATAGTTTAGTAGATGCTTGTAATAAGAATCCTGATAGTACGCTTATTTTTGCTTGTTTGGGAGATAGTGAATTTAAAACAATGGAAAATAGTTTTTCTTTAAAGACAAATTCAGTTGCTGTTAGATTTTTTTTACCAACAGATTTAGAAGCTCTAAAATTTTTAGAATATGAAGCTAAAATGCTTCAGATTAAGTATGAAATAAGTGCTTTGAATCATCTATATTTTATGCATAAAAGTGATTTATCTTTATGTGTAAATGATTTAAGAAAATTAGCAATTTTAGATGAATTATTAACAGTAAATGTAATTGACAATAATTGTTTTGGAATAGGAAGTGTGAATTTTGAAGAATTTTTGCATGATTTAATAAGTGGAAAAGATATTAGTGATGATTTAAGTTTAATTTTAGAAGAAGGAATGAATGAGATTTTTTTACTAAATCAAGTTACTTCTTTTGTTCAGCAACTTTTTATGATAAGCTCGTATGCAAGAACTATTGGACAACCAAATCCTAAGGATATTTTAGGATTTATTCCTCCAAAAAATGTTTGGGAAAAAAAATCAAAACTTGCAATTAATATCAAGCCAGAAATATTTCAAGAGATATTAAATTATTTATTAAATATAGAATTAGAATTAAAATCATCAAAAATAGATAATCAAAGTTTATATCTTCAGTCATCTCTAAGAAAGTTTACAGTTTTATTTAGATAGAATCACAAACTTTACAAAAAAAGAAATCCTTGCTGATATTAGGAAATGTAAAGAATACCGGCACAATCTATAAGGAGAATTAATGTCAAAAATCAAACATTACGAAACAATGTTTATCTTAAAGCCTACATTAACTGAAGAAGAAACTGTAGCACAAATCGATAGCATCAGATCTATCATTGAAAAAAATGGTGGAGAAATTGCAGCATTTGAAAACGTTGGAATCAAAGAATTAGCTTATGAAATCGAGAAATGTAAAAGAGGTTACTACTATGTAATCTATTTTAAAGGTAATCCATCTGGTATTGCAGAAATCGAAAGAAATTACAGAATCAATGAAAACTTAATTAGATTTATTTTCATTAAGTATGATAGTAAAAAAGAAGTAGCTTCTTGGACTAAAATGAGTGAAGAGGCAGCTAAAAAAGCTAGCAAATAATAAAATTTAGGAACCTTATATGTATAATAAAGTAATAATGGTAGGAAATTTAACTAGAGATATTGAATTAAGATATTTACCATCAGGTTCAGCAATTGCTAAATCTGCAATAGCTACATCTTATAAGTATAAATCTGCAACAGGGGAACAAAAAGATGAAGTTTGTTTTTTAGATTTTAATATCTTTGGGAGATCTGCTGAAGTTGCTAATCAATACTTAAAAAAAGGTTCTAAAGTTCTATTAGAAGGAAGACTTGTTTTTGAGCAATGGACAGCACAAGATGGAAGTACAAGAAGTAGACACTCATTAAGAGTTGATGCTATGAAAATGTTAGATTCTAAAGGTGCTTCTGATATGACAGGTGATACCCAAAGTTATACTCCTCAGGGAGGTTATAATTCACCTGCATCTATCTCTTATGATGAACCTTCACATGATAGTTATGGTGGTATGAATAATTCTCAACCAAAACAAAAGATTGAGCAAAGAATACCTGAAATTGATATAGACGAAGACGAAATACCGTTTTAGAAAAGGAAAATCAAATGGCTGAAAGAAGAAAATACGGAAAAAAATATTGTAAATATACTGAAATGAAAGTTGATTTCATTGATTATAAAAATACAGATTTATTAAAATTATCTATGAGTGAAAGAGGTAAAATTATGCCTAGAAGACTTACAGGTAACTCTAAAAATGCACAAGAAATGGTAGAAAAAGCAATCAAAAGAGCTAGACATATGGCATTAGTTCCTTATATTGTTGATACAAAAAATATCACAGATTCTGCATACGCAAGATCATTCTATTAAGAATTAATTTTATTAATTTAAAAGGGAAGAAGTTTTACTTCTTCCCTTTTTTTATTTATATAAAAAAGAGAACTATGGAAAATTTATTAAAAAGTGCATTAAAATTGCGTTATGAATATTATAATTTATATGAAAAAAAAGAAGAAGAATGGCATAAAAAATATAAAAATAATAAGTTATATAATGTTGTAGTAAAAAGTTTTGATTATGATTTTAAAGAAATAGCACAGAAAATGCCAGAATTATTAAAGCAGTATGAGAAAAGTTTATAGCTTTTCCCAAACTGTTCCATTTATTGTATCCATCAAAGATATTTCCATAGAAGTTAATTCATCTCTAATTTTATCTGCATTTGTAAAATCTTTATTTTTTTTAGCTTCATTTCTTTGATTTATTAAATCTTCTATTTTATCTTTAGTAGATTCATCGATTCCAAATTGAAAATATGAATAAGCATCACTTCCTCCAACTCCTAAAATTTCTTCTATAAAATTTATATTTGAAATTAGCTCTTTTTTTAGATTTTTATCTTTTGGATTTACATCTAACCTATCATTTGCGATATTTATCATTTCATCAATTATAGATAAAGCCATAGAAGTATTCATATCATCATTTAAAGCGCTTAGCATATCTTCTTCGAATTTTTTATTTACAGAAGAAATTTCTATACCATAAACTCTTTTTTTGACTCTATAAAGTTTGTCAAGTCTTTTTTTAGAAGCAATTAAATCTTCTTCATTGAAATTAAAATTAGCTCTATAATGTGCAGACATTAAATAAAATCTAATAACTTCACCACTATATGATTTTAGAACATCTTTTAGGAAAAATGAATTTCCTAATGATTTAGACATTTTTTCACCATCAATATTTACAAAACCATTATGCATCCAGTATTTCGCTAGATTTTGTCCTGATGAACATCTTGTTTGCGCTGCTTCATTTTCGTGATGTGGGAAAAGTAAATCAGCACCGCCACCATGAATATCTATTTGATAAGTAGTATTTTTATAAGCCAAATGCTTTTCAATCATAGCAGAACATTCAATATGCCATCCTGGTCGACCCAATCCAAAAGGAGCTTCAAAACTAACATCATTTATTTTTGCGAATTTCCAAAGTGCAAAATCAGAAGGATTTCTTTTTTCATTATTAATTTCAACTCTAGCAATAGAGTTTTCATCACTTGACTTATGAGAAAGAGTTCCGTATGAACTATCTTTAGATGTATCAAAATATACACTATCACTAGTTTTATAAGCAATATCTTTTGAAATAAGGTTTTCAATCATATTTTTCATTACTTCTAAGTTTTCAGTGGCTTTTGGCTCAATCGTATTGTCTAGAATATTTAAGGCTTTCATATCAGCTTTATAGGCATCTATATAAGTTGTTGTAATCTCTTCTAATGATTTTGAAGTATCATGCATTTTTTTTATGATTTTGTCATCAATATCAGTAAAATTTTTAGTCATGATAACTTCATAATTATTTGCTTTTAAAACTCTATGAAGTAAATCAAAAGCTATTGCACTTCTTGCATGACCTAAATGAGAATCATCATAAACAGTAGGTCCACAAACATAGATTTTAACCTTACCTTCTATAATAGGGTTAAATTCTACTTTTTCTTTTTTTACTGAATCATATATGTGTAATTTATTCATCTTTTTTACTTAAATAGGGCTTCTAAAGAGGCTGTATCAGTAGTTTTTTCTTCAATATTTTGTGTTTCAGTTGAATTTGAATTTAAAGATGCAATTTCAACTAATTCTATATCATATTTAGTAAGCATAGAAGCAAGTCTAATATTTAGTCCAGCTTTTCCAATAGCCTTTGATTTTTGGTCACTAGGAATTGTTACTATTGCTTTTCCTTTTTCACCATTACTTGGAGCTTTTTCTATTTTAACACTATTTACCATTGCAGGTGATAGTGCTCTTGAAATAAACATTTCAGGAATTGTTGAAAATTCAACGCAATCAATATTTTCTCCATGAAGTTGTTTTGAAACTGAACCAATTCTAACACCTTTTACTCCAACAACAGCACCAATTGGGTCAATTTGTCCATCAATTGTTGAAAGGGCAATTTTAGATCTAGTTCCAGGAATTCTAGCACTTGCTTCAATAGTTACTTTTTTGTCTTTTAATTCAGGCACTTCCAAAGTCAATAAGTTTTCTAAAAATTTTGGTGAAGTTCTTGAAATATCAACTAGTAATCCATTAGCTTTATCAATACTAACACCTTTTACAACAGCTTTAAGTGTATCTCCTACTTTAAAACTTTCACCTTTTATTCTGCTTTTTCTTTGTAGGATACCTTTTACTTCACCAATTTCAATATATGTATTATCTTGTTTATCAATTCTTGTAACTACACCAGAAACTGTTTTTCCAATTTTTTCTTTATACTTACTTACAATATTTTCTTCAATAAATCTTTGCAGTCTAAATTCGAAATTACTATGCAATATTGTTGCTGCATTTCTTCCCATGTTTTCAAATTCTAAATCATAGTTCATAAAATCACCGATTTCTAAATCTGGGTCAATTTCTTTTGCTTCTTCTAAAGTAATATAATTTTCATAATTTAAAGGTTCTCCATATTTGTTGACAGCATTTGCAAGTAACCTTTCGTCATCTTCAGAAACTACTTCAATTTTTTGAAATAATTCAAGTCTTTTATTTGCTCTATCAATATTCGCATCAAAAGTTAATGTAGCATCAACCATTTTTTCTGCAGTTTTAATTAAAGCTTCTTTTAGTGCATTTTCAACATCATCAATTTTGAGACCTTTCTCATATGCGATTGAATCTAAAATATCTATTATTTTATCCATTAAATAACCTCTTGTTTGTTGACATTGAAATGATTGATTTGATTTTCAATGTAGTAATAGGTCAATAGTATATCCAATATAGCCTTTTATAGAAATTAAAGTAATTTTGAGATAGAATTTAGGACTAATAAACAAAACAAAAGGCTTAATATATGGAATTATTATTTGCAAGAAATGAGTTGAATGAAAAACCAAAAAAAGTGCAATTAGAAAAAATAAAAGAAGAATTAGCTAAGAATGCTCAGAAGATATTCTATTTTGATAGGGATAATTCTCATAAAGATATGATGGCATTGGTAGATGCTTTAGAAAAAGATGGATTTAACGTATATTTTAGAGAAATAAAATATGGTTTAGCAGAAGATGAGTATATGTATGAGGTTCATGCACTTTAACTTTTAATTGTGCATATAAAATTATGAGTCAAAATAAAAAATTATTTATACAAACTTTAGGGTGTCAAATGAATGACACTGATAGTCAACATATACAAGCTGAACTTGAAAAACACAAAGGTTATGTGGCAACTGACAAATTAGAAGATGCTGATTTGATTATTATTAATACTTGTTCAGTAAGAGAAAAGCCTGTTCAAAAACTTTTTTCAGAAATTGGACAATTTAATAAAAAGAAAAAAGATGGTGCAAAAATTGGAGTTTGTGGTTGTACAGCTTCACATTTAGGTCAAGATATTATAAAAAGAGCACCATATGTTGATTTTGTTGTTGGTGCAAGGAATATTTCAAAAATAAAAGATGTAGTTGATGTAAAAGGTTCTGTTGAAGTATCAATTGATAATGATGAATCAACTTATGAATTTTCAACGGCAAAAACAAATCAATACAGAGCAAGTGTAAATATTTCTGTTGGTTGTGATAAGAAATGTACTTATTGTATTGTTCCAAGTACTCGTGGTGAAGAGATATCTATTCCACCTGAAATGATTGTTGAACAGGTTAGAAAATCAGTTGAACAAGGTGCTGTTGAAGTTATGCTTTTAGGACAAAATGTAAATTCTTACGGAAGAAGATTTAGTGATAAAAGAGAAAAATATACTTTTACAAAACTTTTACAAGATGTTTCAAAAGTTGAAGGTTTAGAAAGAATTAGATTTACATCTCCTCACCCTTTACATATGGATGATGAATTTATTGAAGAATTTGCAAAAAACCCAAAAATTTCAAAATGTATTCATATGCCTTTACAAAGTGGTTCAACTGAAGTTTTAAAAGCTATGAAAAGAGGATATACAAAAGAATGGTTTTTAAATAGAGCTTCTAAAATGAGAGAATTAATTCCAAATTTAAGAATTACAACAGATATTATTGTAGCATTTCCTGGAGAAACTCATGAGGATTTTCTTGATACTTTAGATGTGGTAAATCAAGTGAAATTTGACCAAATTTTTAATTTTAAATATTCTCCTAGACCTGGAACAGAAGCTTTAAATTTAAAAGATAAAGAACTTCCAGATGAAATTGGAAGTGAAAGACTTATCGAATTAATAGAACTTCATAAAAGACATCTTGAAGAGACAATGCCAAGTTATATTGGAAAAACTTTAAATGTATTGGTTGAGAGTTTAAAACCAAATGGTGAAGTTTGTGGATTTACTGATAGTTATCTACAAGTATTTACAAAAGGAAGTGATGAACTTTTAGGAAAATTTGTAGATGTTAAAATCACTGAAGCAACTAGAACTTCTTTGAAGGGTGAAATTTTATAATAATGCTTAAATACTTTAAATTAAATATTCTACCTTATATTTTATATTATCTAGTTAGAGTTATTTATTTAACTAATAAAAAAGTATATCATCATCCAAAAGATGATGGTAAACCTATTATTATATGTATGTGGCATGGAGATTTATTATCTCAAATTTATAATTATTTTACTTTTAGAAAAGATGGAAATGTAAAAGCTATGATAAGCCATAATAAAGATGGAGAAATAATAGCTAAATTAGCAGCAAATTTTAGAATTGGTGCAGTTCGTGGTTCTACTTCAAAAGGTGCTGCAAAAGCTCTTATAAGTGCTATAAAAGAGCTTAAAGAAGGTAATGATTTAGCAATAACTCCTGATGGACCAAGAGGTCCTAGATATAGTGTTGCTGATGGAATTATTGCTATTGCACAAAAAACTGATTCAAAAATTGTTTGTTTTAATACTGTTCCATCAAAATATTGGCAATTTAATTCATGGGATAAATTTGTTTTACCAAAACCTTTTGGTAGAATAGACTTTTATATTAGTGAACCTTTTGATATAAAGAACTTGCAATTTGAAGAGGCAAGAGAAGTTATCAAAACTAAAATGCTAATACATGCACTACCTTAAATCAACTAAGTAGGAATCTATGTTTACTAAAGAGTCTTTATATATCAATGCTATTAAGTATGATTCTCAATTAAAACTTGAACATAAAAAGTTAAAGAATGAAGAGATAATTGAGACGAATAATTCAAGTCATTTAGTAGATGATGATATATTACCTTTAGAAATTGCTGAAAAAATAAATAAATTACAAGAAGAGATAGATCTTAGTTATATATCAACTCTTTTAATTAGTGATACTACTAAATTAGTTCCAAAAGCATTATCATCTAAATTAACTGATTGTGAGATTGCAAAATTTAATAATGAATTTGATATAGCTGTTTTAAAAACAACTCTTTTTGAAACAAAGAATTATTTTGTTAAAACGGGAATAGATTATATATATTCAGCTTTTCATATTATGAATTTACATATTGAAAAAAAAGTATGTAGAAATGAACTTTTAATTCTTTTGTATAATAATAAAGCATTTATAATGATTCTTAATAAATCAGGTATCATAGCTTTTCATGAAACAGTTGATTTACCTACTTTTGAATCAGTTAAAAAAACACATTTTTATGAAGATGATTTAGAAGGACAAAAACTTTTTGATGAAATATATTATTTAGAATTAAATGAAATAATCCACAAAATATTAGATGAATTTTATTCTAAAAAGAATGATGTATTTGTTGAAAAAGTATCTATTCTTTATGTTGTAAAACAATTGACGAATGAGAATATAGAACAATTATCAGAAGATTTAATGTTAAAAGTTGAACATCAACCAATTAATGTTGATGAAGAAATTTTTGAGTTATCAAGAGATAAACATTTAAAAAAGAGTTTTATAAAGCCTAGAAAGAAAAAGAAAAAAAGAGATTTCAAATATTTGTATTTTATATTATTAATAGCAGTCTTGGTTTTTGGTGCTTATAAAATCTATACAATGATTGATTTTGATAAGTTTTTCCCAAAAAAAGAAAATAATAAAATAGAAGTAGTAAAAGAAAAACCTTTTACAACTATTCTTCCTGATCATGTTAATATGAATGATAAAATTGAACAGAGAATAAAAGCAATATTTAATACTATTCCAAATAATATGATGATTAATGAATTATCTATAAATTCTAACTATTTAGAATTAAAAATGTTTTCAAAAAATTTAGAATCTTTGAATCAATTAAAAAGTTCTTTAGATACATTATATAAACAAAGTGAATTTAATATTATAAAATCAAATGAAGATAAAGATATAGATTTTGTAGTATTACTAAAAGATGAAATAGATTTACCTATTGAATATAAAAAATTTGATAAAGAATATATTGTTGATGAAGTTATTCCAGTAGAAAGAGTAACAGAACAATTAAAAATTTTGATGCCTGAAAACACATTGATTAAATTTGTTTCAAATAACATTAATGGGATAGTGCGATTTACTTATACAATAAATATTTTAGTAAAAGAACCAAAGGAGTTCTTTAATTTATTAGAAATTTTAAATAGTGAATTGTATTCAATAAATATTTTATATCCAGTTTCTATGGTTAATACAGCTGCAGGAATTGAAGTAGAATTTAATTTAGAGTTTAATCAGTTAGAAAATTATAAAGTTGACTAAAAACTTGTTACCAAGTTTTTAGCTCATTATAAATAGAATCTCTTTCAACAGGAATAAATCCAGAATTTTTAATTAAATCAACAAATTCAAGTTGTGCAATACCATTTGCACTAGAAGCACCTGCTGCACTTTGTATTGACTCTTTTTCAATAGTTCCATCAACATCATTTGCTCCAAATTCTTGAGCTATTAAAGCTAACTTTACAGTAGAAGTTGCCCAATAAGCTTTTATATTTGGAATATTATCAAGTAATATTCTTGCTATTGCGTATGTTTTTAGAATCTCTTGTCCTGTCAAAGGTTCTTTTACTTTTAAGTAATTATTTTCTGTTTGGAAAACTAAAGGAATAAAAGCATTAAATCCTCCTGTTAAATCCTGTAAATTTCTAAGTCTTAACATATGGTCAATTCTATGATTTCTATCTTCTACATGTCCAAAAAGCATAGTTGCATTTGATTTTCTTCCTTTTTGATGCCAAAGCTTATGGATTTCTAACCATTGCTCTGAAGTAACTTTTCCACCACAAATCTTTTTTCGTACTTTTTCATCAAAAATTTCAGCTCCACCACCTGGCATGGAATCGATACCATGTTTAATCATCATATCTATCAACTCTTCATAGGTGAGTTTATACTCTGTACTTAAAAAGTGAATTTCTGCTGCTGTTAGTGCTTTTACATGAATTGATGGAAAATTATCTTTAATTTTTTTAAAAACATCCATATACCATTGTAATCCAGTATGAGGATTATGAGCTGATACAATATGTACTTCTTTTATATTATTTTTAGATGAATTTTTAACAATTTCAAGTATCTCTTCATGACTTAGTGTATATTGATGAGGATTTTTTCTACTTGCACTATATGCACAAAATTGACAAACATCTTTACAAATATTTGTGGGATTAATATGTCTATTTATATTAAAATAAGTCTTTTTACCATGTTTTTCAACTCTAATTTTATTTGCATAAGTTGCTAGAGTAAAAAGATCTAAATCATATAATTTAATTGCGTCTTCATATTCTAGTCTTATATTTTTTTCTAATTTTTCTATAATACTCATTTTCCCCTACTTACAATCTATATCTTTTGTATAGTGTGAATTTTTTTCTTTGTGTATAAAACCTATACAAGTTTTATTTAAAGTATTGTCAAAAAACATAACTTTAAATACAGTACTTTTATATCTTGTTTGTGTATCTTCTACACTTAATTTATTAATAACTGTTAAATCTTTTATATCACTATGACCAATTGTTTGTAAAACTTCAGTTAATTTGGCTTTTTTTAAAAAACTTAATCCTGAAAAAATTGCAACAGCTAAAAGAACCATAAAAGTGATTATAAATATTGTTTTTTTAGGTAGTTTTCTAACTTCAGTTTGCATTTTTACTCTCTTTTAATTCTCTAAATGAACACTCTTCTCCATCATAGTACTCTATTGTACCATCTTCAATTTTATAATACCAACCATGAATTTGAAGTTCACCTGATTTTACTCTTTTTTCTACATAAGGAAAGGTTAAAAGATTTTCTAGTTGATGAACTATTGAAATTCTCTCTGTTGCTCTATATAATTTTTCAGGGTCACTTTTATCTTGAATAGCTAAAAGAGTATATTCTTTAGCTTTTTTCCCTAATTCTAGCCATTTTTTTACATTTATTAAATCAGGTGAATCACCTAAATCTTGATATAAACTTTTACAAGCTCCACAATGTGAATGTCCACAAACAATAATATGTTTTACATCCAAAACACAAACTGCATATTCAATTACAGCTGAACTTCCATGATAATCGTTATCTGGATTATATGGTGGAATAAAATTTCCAACATTTCTTAAAATAAACATATCTCCTGGTTTTGTGTCAAGCATTAAATCAGGGGTAACTCTACTATCACTACAACCAATAAATAAAACTTCTGGTTTTTGCCCTGTTTCTACTAATTGTTTTAAATCATCTTCATATTTTGGAAAACGAGCTTCTCTAAATTTTTTATTACCTTTTATTAAATCATTTATTAACATTTAACTCCCTTAATAAGTTACATATTTCAATTAAATCTTTTTCATTAACATCAATTTTTGCAATTAATCTAATAATTGCACTTTTAACCGTTGGTTGCCTAATGGCTCCTACTAAATATCCTTTTTCTTTTAAAATTTCTTGAATCTCTTTTACTTTTTTATTATTTCCTATTTCTATAGGTATGATTAAACTATTTGATTTTATTTTTAAAATCTCATAAATAATTTGAAGATTTTTTTCAATTTGTTTTTTTAAATTTTTTTTGTTATTTATAATATGTTGTAAAGATTCATTAGCTAAAGCTATATCAAAAAGCGAGGGAGCAGTTGAGTATATTATAGGTTTAGCTCTATTTGTTAAAAAGTCAATAATTTGTTTTGAAGCTAAAATATAAGCTCCATAAGAACCATAAGCTTTTCCTAAAGTTCCCATTTTTATATGATATTCATTAGGTTTTATTTTATAATAATCAAAAATACCTAAAAGATTTTCTCCTATTACTCCAGAACTATGTGCTTCATCAACAATTAAAAGAGATTTATATTTATCTGCAATTTGGAATATTTCAATTGGTGCTAAATCACCACCCATTGAATAAACTCCTTCAATTGCAATTATTTTTCTTCCTATTTTATCATTTTGTAAAATTTTATTTTCTAAATCTTCAAAATCATTATGTTTAAAAATTATTACTTGTTCGGGCTTTAAAAGTTTAGTTGCAAGAATTCCACTAGCATGATACTCTTCATCAATAAATAAAATATCATTTTTTCTAACAAGTGCTTCAATCATAGAAATATTCGCTAAAAAACCAGAACCAACAGTAATGGCTGATTCAAAGTTATTTACTTCACATAGTTTATCTTCAAACTCTTTATGAATGAGGGTATAACCATTTACTAACATTGAAGCACGAGGGGAATGAAAATTTTGAGTTAAAACTTTTTTATAAGCTTTTTGAAAAAGATTTTTATTTATAGAAAGACCTAAATAATCGTTTGAAGCAAGGTCTATAAGATTTTCATCAAAAATCTCTCTTGTTCGAAAACGGTTAGATTTTTTAATGGATTCAAGTTCTTTTGAGTACAAAAAATTCTCCGTAAGTATTGTGGAAGAATAGCTAATAATTACTAAGAAAAAGTTAAATTTTAAAATTTCTTCTAATTGCTAGTTTATTGCTATTTATGATAGGTATAATTTCATTCTACTAATTTTAAGTACATATTTAAAGTTGTAAAAGGGGATGTTTTTGCGACCTTCATCCCCTTTATTATAAAGTTATATTTTCAATCAACTCTATATTTTCATCTGTTATTATGATTGCATCAATACAATATTCTGTATTTAAATGTTTGATTTGAATATAGTATTCAGTACTTCTTTTTATTTTTGATAATTTTGATTTTGTTATATTATTTATTGCAGTTTCATAATCTAAAGCAGATTTTACTTCTATGAAATGATATGTTTGATTTTTTTTTGCGATGATGTCAATTTCGCCTAGTTTTTTTGCATAAAAATTAGTTTCAATTATTTTAAAATTTAAATCTTCTAAAAAAGAGATAGCTTTTTTTTCAGCAATCTCTCCTTTATCTCTACTCATATTTTTTTACTTCTATCTCACCCACCACCAACAAATTGAAGAAGTTCTATTTTATCGTCGTTTTTTGGAATGAAATTATTCCAATCATCTTTTTTTACAATATTCATATTAACAGCTGCTGCCATTACTTTGTTTTCAATTTGCAAGTTTGTTATTATATCTTGAAGTGAAAAAGAGTTATCAAATTCTTTTATTTCACCATTTATTACTAAAGTCATAATTCATACCTTTTTATATTTTTTATAAACACAGATTATACAAGCACTTAACTTATTTTCTTATATTTAAAGTTTTAAATCTGTCTCCCATTCCAGTTGGTTCTAATAAAATTTTTACTTTTTGAGTCTCTTTTAAATAAGCTTTTTCATTTACATTTGCTTTTAGAATCTCTAATAGATCTAAAATACCAAATTCTACAAGGGATTTTAATTGAGTATTAAATTTTATATCTTTGATATTATTTTCTATAAAACAATCATTTAAATAATTAAAATGAACATCATAAGTAATATCAGATTTTTTAAAGAGTTTTCCTAAATCTAAATTTTCTTCAAAAATTGGATAAACAGCATGTTTTTCATAAATTCTTGCAGAAAAATCATTTCTTGGAAATCTATCTCCATAGTCAAATGTTAAAAATTCAAAACTATCTATATTTGAACAAATTGTATTTACAAAATTTTTATATGAAAGTGCAACTTCTCCTTTTGTAATTGAGTATTTTTTGCAATGATTTATTATTTTTTCATCTATACAATCAATAAATTTTATTTCATGATTTATAATAAATGCTTGTTGTAAAACATCATTTTTATTGGTATAAACTAAATCACAAGCAAATGCATCAAATATCTCATTTGCAATAATATAAGCATTTTGAAGTTTAACTTCGTTTATATCATTAAAATGTTTTATTTTTATACTATCTCCAAAAGATTCTTTTAAATAGTTTTTTTGTTGAATCTGAAGATTTTCAAATCTTTCAACTATCGCAAAATTAAGCGTTTCAAGAAGTTGTGGTTTTAGTGTGTAGATATATTGAATAATATCAGCTAAAAGATAGCCATGATGAGCCCCAATTTCTAAAATAGTAGTATTATTTGGTAAAAATCCTTCTTCAATTGAAGATATTATTTTTTTAGCAATTGAACCACCAAAAAAAGAGGAAGTGGAAACGCTGGTGAAAAAATCACCATCTTTCCCTATTTCTTTATAGTTTGAATAATAACCATCTTTTCCATAAAGCCAGTCATTAAAATAATCACAAAATTTTATCATTTACAAACATCAATAACTGATTGTTGATTTGGATATAAATATACTTCAACTCTTCTATTTAATCCCATATTTGCTTCATTATTATTTAGTGCAACTGGTTTATCAAAAGAACAACCTCTTGAGAAAATTTGATTAGAAACACCAGAATTATAAATAATATTACCTACATTACTAGCTCTTTTTTCAGATAAATTTTGATTATAAGCGTGAGTTCCTCTATTATCTGTGTGACCTACAACTTGAACTAAAGTATTTGGATATTTTTGTAAAACAGAGTTTATTTTAGATATTTTTGTTTGAGCACTATAAGTTGGATTTGCTGAATTTGTTTCAAACATCATATCATCTCTAAACATTACTTTTACATAGTTATCTGTATTTGAAACAATTAAATCTTGATTTGGGTCTAGTGCTGCATTTGGATTATTGTTTACATTTGTATTTAAACTTTCAGCAACTTCTTGAGCTTGTTTATCCATACTATAACCAATAGCTCCACCAATAGCAGCACCTGCAACTGCTCCTATTACTTTATTTCTACTTTTACTTCCTCCACCAACATTATTTCCAAGAACAACACCTGCAATAGTTCCTAATGTTGCACCTATAATAGCATTTTGATTGTTATCAAATGTTTGGTTTCCAGTTGTTGTAGCACAACCAGTAATCATTGATGCAATAACTGCTGTTGATAAAATAGTTTTTAAATTTATAAATTTCATAATGAACCTTTTTTAATAAGTTTTAATTCTATCATATTTAACATATTAATTGTGAAAAAATAGTAGAGTCTTTATGGTTACATTAATGTAATAATTTTATGTTATAATAAAAATAACTTAAATAAGGAGTTTCTATGGAAAAAAGAACAAAAATATTAGCAACTTTAGGCCCAGCAAGCCATAGTATAGAGATGATTGAAGGATTAATTAAAGCTGGTGCAAACATGTTTAGATTAAATTTTTCACATGGAAGTCATGAATATCATTTAGAAACGTTAAATAATATTAAAGCAGCTATGAAAAATACAGGTAAAACTGTAGGTATTTTACAAGATATTTCAGGACCAAAAGTAAGAATTGGTGATTTAAAAGAGTCTTTTGAACTTTTTAGAGATGATATTATTACATTTTTAAAAAATGAAATAGTTGGATATAAAAGAGGTGATAAAGATTATGTTGTATCTATTAATTACCCAGATATTTTAGATAAAGTTAAAATTGATGAATATATATATTTGTATGATGGAACAATTAGAGCAAAAGTTATTGAAACAGGTAAAGAGGTAAAAGCAAAAATTGAAAATCATGGAACTTTATCTTCAAAAAAAGGTGTGAATTTCCCAAATACAGTAATTGATATTGATGTAATTACAAAAAAAGATGAAAAAGATATAGCTTGGGGAGTTGAAAACGAAGTTGATTATTTTGCTATCTCATTTGTTCAAAATGCAAAAGATATGAAAAATGCAAGAAAACTTTTAAATGGATATAAAGGTAAATTAATTGCAAAAATTGAAAAATTTGATGCAGTTGAAAATATTGATGAAATTATAGAAGCTAGTGATGGATTAATGGTTGCAAGGGGAGATTTAGGAATAGAAGTTCCATATTATGATGTTCCAACTATTCAAAAAATGCTTATAAAAAAAGCAAATTTAAAAGGAATACCTGTAATTACAGCAACTCAAATGCTTTTATCTATGACAGAAAACGAAAGAGCAACAAGAGCTGAAATCTCAGACGTAGCTAATGCTGTTTTAGATGGAACTGATGTTGTAATGCTTTCTGAAGAGAGTGCTGTTGGAACTGATCCTGTAAATGTTGTTGATACAATGAAAAATATCATTGCAAAAACAGAAGATATTTATAATTATGATAAACAGTATAAATTTCCATATTTAGATGAATTTGATGTTATTCAAGCAACTGTAACTAAACTTGCAGATGATTTAAAAGCAGATGGAATTTTAGCACTTACAAGTTCTGGAAGATCAGCTGTTAAAATGTCAAGATATAGACCAAAAACTCCAATCTTTACATTTACTCATAAGAAAAAAGTGTTAAATTCACTAACTGCTGTTTGGGGAGTTGAACCAGTTGGAACTATAAAAGAGGCACAAGCTTCTAAAATGTTTCAAAAGATGTTGAAATCTTTAGATGAGATTGGAAAATTAAAGAAAAATGGTTTATACGTAGCAACAGTTGGTTATCCGGTTGGAATGCCAGGAAGTACTAATACTATCAAAATCTTAACTCCATCTGAAATAGAGTATTATTTAAATTTTAAAGAGAAAAATAATAAAGATAAGAAGTAATTTAAAAATATTCAGCATAGTATGCAAAACTATTGAAGTTTTGCATACATTTCAAGAAGTTCTATTTGTTTTTCTATTTCATAGATTTTTAAATCTAAAGATTTAATTTTTTGTGAGTTTTGTAAAGTATCCACATCACTTTGAGTTTTGATTTGAGCCTCTTTTTCTTCATTTATGATTTTCAAAATTGAGTCATAAACTTCTAAATCATCTTTTGTGATTTGTAGTCTCTCATCAAGCATAGATATTTTTTCAAGTTTTGTTTTAAAAAAAGTTTTTTCATCATCAATGCTATTTTCAAGATTTAGTTTCGATTTTAAATAATCTATTTTTTTACTTTCTATATCATTGAAAGTTCTTGTATCAAGAGGAATATTTAAACTTAATCCAAAAGTTTGTTCATTTTCTTTATCTAGTCCATTTTTATTATCAGTTTCATGATATTTTGAATAAGTATAAAATGCATTTACACTTGGCAGATATTTTGCCATTGTCATGTATGAATAATTTCCTTTTTTTTCTATATCCGCTTCTAATTTTTTTAGTTCAATATTATTTTCCATAAACTCTTTTTCATTAAATAGTTTAAAAATAGGAAGTTCAAATTTTGTGTAATCTTGTGAAGAGATATTATTGAAGTTATTGATTAATTCTTGTTTTTGGTACTTTAAATCTACAAGATTATGTTTTGTTATATTCAATGTTAAAAGAGCATCATCCAAAAATGAAGCATCTAAAAAACCATTTAAAACTTGTTCTTTTTTTCTAGTTACATCAATTTTTGCATTTTCTAAAGTATATTTTGCTTTTTGCAGATTTAAGTTTGTTTTTTCAATATTATATAAAAGATTCAAAGCTTGCTTAATAAGCTCTTTTTTTTGTTGTTCTAATTCGATAGAAGCATAATCATACGATGAATCAGCATATTTAATAGCTTTATATATTCCACCACTTTGGAAAATTGGTTGATTTATTGAGATTATTGATTGAGCTGTTTCATACTCTTCCCCAAGATTTTTTTTGTATTGATAAGTTATTGGATTTATCCAATCTTTTCTTAATTTTGAACTATCTTGTTCTATTTGTTCTTTCGTTAAATTAAAAGTTTCTAACCTTTTATCAGAGATTATTTTTTCATCAAAAAGTTCATTTGAAGCGTACAAATTTATGGAGATTAAACTACAAAGAAGTAGTTTAACCTTGCTTGATTTTATCAAGTGCATTTTGTAACCTTTTAAAACCTTCATTTATTTCTTCTTTTGAAATAGTTAAAGCAGGAAGAAGTCTTAAAGTATTTTTACCTGCTTTTAAAACTAAAACACCATTTTCAAAAGCAGTTTTAATAATAAGTGCTAATGTATCAGCATCTTTTACTCTTAATCCTCTCATTAATCCAAGACCTACGTTATCAGTGAAAAATTCTTTATTATTTTCATAAATTTCATTTAGTTTAGTATTAAAATAGATAATAGTTTCATCTAAAGCTCCACTATCTTTTACCTCTTCTAAAATATCTAAAACTTCTAAAGCAGCAGATGTTACAAGATAGTTTCCTCCAAAAGTAGAACCATGGTCACCTGGACTAAAAATATCTTTTAAAGTAGTCATAATAGCTCCAATTGGAACACCACCACCTAGACCTTTTGCAAGTGTTACAATATCAGGTTCAATCTCATAAAGATTTGATGCTAAAAATTCACCAGTTCTAAAAACACCTGTTTGAACTTCATCGATGATTAATAAAATATCATTTTCTTTTAAAAATTTTGCTAATTCTTGAATCTCTTTTTTATCAAATGGCTGAACTCCACCTTCACCTTGAACAAGTTCAATCATAACAGCAACTGTTTCATTATCTATTGCATTGTAAATATCATCTATTCTATTATGATATGAAAAACCATCAGGATATGGAGCAAAATTTGGAGTATGCATTGATTCTTGACCAGTTGCTTTTACTGTTGTGATAGTTCTTCCATGAAAAGAGTGCTCTAGTGTGATAACTTTATATCTTTTATTTTCAAATTTAGTTTCACCATATTTTCTAGCAATTTTTATAGCACCTTCATTTGCTTCAGCACCACTATTTGAGAAAAAAGTTCTAATATCATAACCACTTAACTCTTTTAATTTTTTAGCAAGTTTTGCTTGTGGTTCAATTGCGTATAAATTTGAAATATGTGTGATATTTAAAATTTGTTCATAAATTTTATCTGCTACTCTTTTATTACCATGTCCAACGCTACAAACAGCAATTCCTGATGTGAAATCTATGTAATCTTTATCATTTTCATCAAATAAAGTTGCGTTTATACCTTTTTTGAAATTAACATAATTTCTAGCATATGTATGTAAAACATACTCTTTATCCATTTGTTCTAATAGTTCGTTCATTTTTTTCCTAAAAAACTAGATTATTTTTAAGGGCAAATTATATCTAAAATATTTAAACCAATCATTAATAATTATTCATTAATAGCTTGACTTAGATATCTATTTAAATCAAATAATCCATATTCTAAAAAATCATACTTTTTAAATTCTTTATCGAACCAATCAAAAACTTCCCAAAAGTTTGGATTAGCCCTATTAATAGCATATTTTAGTATTTTTTTATCATCTTCACTTGAGTTGTAATTTTGTAGTAAATTAAAAAATTCATCTAAGTCATTTTGTTTTACAACCATAAAAAGATTTGGATAAGAGCCTATAAACCCTTCAACAAAATTTATTCTATCTTTCGTTGGGTCAAGTCTTGATTTTTCATCAAAAAGTAGGGCTACATTATTATGCCATCTATTTACTACCATTGAATAAACTAGATTTTGACCTGAATTTAACTCTATTTTAATAAATGCTACATTTGATTTTTCACCATTAAAATGTTTTATTAACTCAGAACTATTTGGTAAAGTTAGAGTTTTAAAACTCTCTTCAATTTCTTGTTTTGTATTATAAAATTCTTTTATTTCACTTCTTTTATAATCATCTTCGATAAAATTTATTGAATCTCTTTTATTATTTGTATAATTTAAAACTTTGTTTACAAACTCTTTTTTAAAATCTTTAGTTTCATATTTTATATTAACATTATTATTTGAAGGTGTATAAACTGTTAAATATTGAGCTAACCAACCAATATACCAAGAATTAAAATAATTAATTCTTGAATCTTTTGGTAGAAATTCTAAGAAATTACTCTCTCCTTCAATTCTTAATCTATCCATATGAGTTCGCACCAAAAGCTGATGAGCTGTATTTCCAAATATATCAAAACCTGCAACTAATGAATAATAAATTCTTTCTAATAGTGGAAAATCAATAACCCATAAAGTCTTAGGAATATCCCCTAAAGCACCTTTATGAACTGATGCAGAGTCAAAATGTCTATAAATTGTCAAAATAGAATCATTTTGTTCTTTTTTATTTCCTTTCCAAATAGCATCAATATTTAATCCATTAGGATAATGTTGATTATAAATTGAACCTCTATTTTTGTGGTATTTTTTAGCTAACTCATAATTATCTAAAGCTTTAAAAGTTTTGTATAAACTAGGATCTTCTCCATACTCATTTGGGATTGATAAATTTGGAATATTATTATGTAAAAAATATTTATCTTGCAGACTTAAATCATATTTTGGATCCATAAACATAACCCAAAAATGATCTTGAATAACATTTAATGCAATTTGCCCTTTACAAACAGGTCCTCTAATAAAAGTCATAATAATATAGTGAATATCATCAAGTAAAAATTGGTATCTGCTACTTGCTGGAATTTGTTCAAAAGTTCTTAAAGCATTTGCAGAAATTTTACTATCGTATGGAGGTAAATATGGTTTTTGATCCCAAATTGCTTTAATAAAAAGTTCATTATATCTTTCCAATTTTTTATCATCTAATTTATAAACCATATGTGTTTTATGAACAATTGTTGATTCTATTTTTTTAAATCTATAATAAAAAGGTTCTTCTACTTTATCATAAGGAAATCTAGTTGCTATGATTTTAGGTTCTTGATTTGTTGGAGTAGTTGAACGAATTAGTTCAAAAAAATTTCCACTTTTTTCATCAAAAGATATATGTGCTAGAAACAGATGCTCATAGATATATCTTGAAGTTACTTGATGTTTTATATTTTTGTTATTAAGAAATTCCTCGAATTTTTTAATTTGTTTTTTTTCGAAATTAGTTATTTCATCTTTTTTTGTATCATCTATAGCACCTTGTTTTAACCAAGTCATTAAAAGATTGTATTCTTCTTTTTTAAGTGCTGGAAATCCATAGGGCATTCCTTTATGAGGATTTTCATCAAAATATTTTGCTAATTCATCTTTATTTTTTACACAGCTTAACTTATCAGTTTCAGGAGAATATTCTCCAATATTTAAAGGATTTGTTTGTTTTTGGAAAAGATATTGCATCATAATAGATTCATTTGAATCTTCTAAAAAATCAACAACAGAAAAAAATCCTTTTTCTCTCCACTCTTTTTCACTTGTTGCATCAATAAATAATCTTGTAGGATTATCAGCTCTTAATCTATTTGCATAAATATCAGCTTTTGAGCCTCCTCTTTCTATCCCTTCAAAAGAAGAGAGTTTTAATTGACAAGGTGAGTTATAGCACGAATGACAAGAAACACATCGATTATCTAATATTGGTTTTATATCTTTTATAAATGATATTTCTTTATTTACTGTTTCAAATTGTACGGGTTCAAGTGGTTTAATTGAACAAGCTGTAAATAAAAAAGTAATTAAAAAAAATAGTATATGTTTGATTTTCATAAAAATTCCCAAAAAAGTAAAGTTTTACATTATACAGAAAAGTTTTATTTTTTAAAGAGCTTTTTGCTAAAATCCAAACTAAAATTAAAGGAAAAAAATGCAACACTTGATTAGAACTTCCGATTTTACAAAAGAAGAGATTTTAGATATTTTTGATGATGCTAGAGGTTTTTTAGATTTTAAACCTTGTGATATTTTAAAAGGTAAAATTATTGTTACTTTGTTTTTTGAAAACTCTACAAGAACTAGAAGCTCATTTGAAATTGCTGCAAAAAGGTTAGGAGCAGAGGTTGTAAATCTTGATGTTGGAACATCTTCACAAAAAAAAGGTGAGACGATGTATGATACAGTTGCAAATATAAATGCAATGAAACCTGATGCAATTATTATTAGACATAGTGAATGTGGTTTACCTGAAAGTTTAATAGGATATGTTGATTGTCCAATTATAAATGCAGGTGATGGAAGACATTCTCATCCTACTCAAGCTTTTCTTGATTTGTTTACAATTTATGAATACTTTGATGGAGAAACTGAAGGTAAAAAAATTGCTATTGTTGGAGATGTTAGAAATTCAAGGGTTGCAGGAAGTAATAGAAGATTACTTCCTAGATTTGGAATAGATGTAAATTTAGTTGCTCCTGATTGTTTTAAATATGAAGGAGATGAATTTAAACAGTTTAATACTGTTGGTGAAGTAATAGATGATATGGATATTGTAATGAGTTTAAGAAGTCAGTTGGAAAGACATAACATTACATATTTTGAATCTTTACAAGAATATGCAAGAGATTTTTGTATAACTTCTGAATTGATGGATAGAAAAGAGTTTTTACTTTTACATCCAGGTCCAGTGAATAGAAATATAGATATTTCAGATGATGCTTTAAAACATCCAAGATGTAAAGTTCTTGAGCAAGTTACAAATGGTGTTGCTATTCGTGCTGCTATTCTTAAAAAATTAATACTAAAATAAGATTTGAGTAAACAACTAATAAAAGATAAATTAAATAAATTTGGCTCTTTAAAAGAGCCATTTTTATTTGTACTATCATATGACTTGAATAAGTTTTATATTGAAAAACTATCATCTCTTCCTCGTGATATAAAATTTCAAATAAATGAAAATCAAGATATAAGTAATATGACTAAAAAAATTGATTTACAAAAATTGCCTATATCATTTTTAGAGTATAAAAAGAAATTTGATATTTTACAAGAAGAGATAAAAAATGGAAACTCTTATCTTTTAAATCTAACTGCAAAAACAAAAATAAAAACCTCTTATTCTTTAGATGAGATTTATGAAAATACAAAGAGTAAATTTAAATTAAGATTTAAAAATAAAAATGATAATTTCGTATGTTTTTCTCCAGAAAGATTTGTTCAAATAAAAGATAATAAAATTTCAACATTTCCTATGAAAGGGACAATAGATGCAACAATTAAAGATGCAAAAAAGAAGATTTTAGCAAATAAAAAAGAGATGGCTGAACATACAATGGTTGTTGATTTATTAAGAAATGATTTGGGAATAATTGGCTCAAACGTAAGAGTTGAAAACTTTAGATATATTGATAAGATAAATGCGGGAGATAAAGAGTTATTGCAAGTTAGTTCAAAAATTTCTGCCTCTTTAGAAAGTAATTGGCATGAAAAATTGGGTGACATTTTAATTTCAATATTACCAGCTGGTTCAATAACAGGAACACCAAAGAAAAAAACAATTGAAATTTTAGAAAAAGTTGAAGATTACGAAAGAGATTTTTATACAGGAGTTTTTGGAATTTTTGATGGAAAAAATCTTGACAGTTGTGTGATGATTAGATTTATTGAAGAAAAAGAATCACAGTTATATTATAAAAGTGGTGGAGGTATTACTTGTGATAGTGAAGCTTCTTTAGAGTATGAAGAACTTTTGGATAAAGTATATCTTCCATTTTAAAAGGATTGTTTTTGGAAAGTATAAAATATTTTGAGACTATTAAGTGTGATGATTTTGAAGTTTTTAATTTAGAATATCATAATAAAAGAGTTGCAAATACAATAGGCTTAAATGTAAATTTACAAGAGTATATTTATCCAATTTCAGACGAACTTCTAAGATGTAAAGTAATTTATGATGAAAGTGGAATTATAGATGTTTTGTATTATCCTTATAAAAAAAGAGAGATAAAAAACTTTAAGATTATTTTTGAAGATGAAATTGATTATTCTAAAAAATATTTAGACCGAGAAAATCTTGATAAACTTTTTGAAAAAAGAGGTAGTTGTGATGAGGTTATTATTGTGAAAAACGGTATTGTTACAGATACTAGTATTGCTAATATTGCTATTTTTTATGAAAATTTATGGATAACTTCAACAAATTGTTTATTAAATGGAACTACAAAAGCTAGATTAATTGAAGAAAAAAGATTAATACAAAAAGATATAACTCTTGAAATGTTAAAAAAGTCATCTAGGATAGCTTTAATGAATGCAATGATAGGTTTTGATGAAATAGAGGATTACTCTTTTAAAGTATAAACTCTATTTAGAAGTTTTTCCCACTTATTATCTTTTCCCCAATTTATATCTATTTTCTGAGTAAATTTATTTGGAGTAAATTTGTAAGAATCTATTTCATTGAAGGCAAATTTAGGTATTAATTTTGGTCTTTTTGTTAAAGCTATAACTTTTGAACTAAGATTATCTAAAACTAAAGGCGATGATTTTTTATCTTCAACATACAATAAAACCATGTGAGCATCTCTTTGTCCTTTTACATTTACAACTGCAAAATAAAGATTTTCTTTTTTTATTCCTAATTCTAAAAGAGTGAAATATTTTGCAATTGCATAATCTTCACAATCTCCATGACCTTGAAGTAAAAACTCTTTAGGTGTTGCCCAATAGTCAATTGATGAAGTAGTAGAAATATCATGAGCTGGTAAAATTTTATTTATAAATGAATTTATATGAGATAATTTTCTAATTAACTCATAATTTTTTACTTTTGTTTTTAAGCTTTGATATTTTTCTAATCTATTAAGAATAAAAGATTTCTTAGTTGAATTATTTATATAAGCTAAATCTTTTTGATTTAGTTCAAATTCATAAGAAAACAGTGGCGTTGAAATTATAAAGATAAGTAAAATTAGTTGTTTCATAGGTTATAATAGCATCTAAAATTTGAAATAAGGATTAATTCATGATAAAAGATATTATAGAAAATGAAGAGTATAAAGTATTAGTAGAAAAACAAATAAAAGAGAATATTTTATTTTTATTAGAAAAGAATCAAGAGTTTTCCATAACAGCAAATATTCAACCAATTACATTCAATCCTGAATTACCAAATGTTATAAAAGAGCAAATGCATAAATTTTCACTTTTTATTTTAAGTAACTATACATATACAACTGTTCAAATTGATGATGATTTTTTAAGTTTTGAAGCAGGTTTTGGAAGTGAAAATTTTGGAAGTGTGGTAAAAATACCTTTACACGCAATTTTCCAAATAATTGTAGATGAATCAATTTTATACCTAAATTCTGTAGCAACTGTAGATAAATTTAATACTGATTTAAAAAAGAACTCATTTGATGTATTTAAGAAAAATCCAAATAATAAAAAATTTAAATAAAGAAAAAAATATTGAAATATAAAAATGAATTGTCAATTGCCTTTAAGGTATCTATTCCAATTATGATGGGATATATTGTTTTAGGTTTTGCTTTTGGTTTATTATTAGTCTCTTTTGATTACTCTTGGTATTTAGCACCAATTATGTCTTTTTTTATTTATACAGGCGCATTACAATTTGTTGCAATTAATTTTTTTAATATAAAAGCAGGTTATGTCGATATAGCAATTGCTTCTTGGTTTATAAATATAAGACAAGCTTTTTATGGTTTATCTTTAATAAAAAGATTTAATAAAACAGGAAAATTAAAACCATATTTAATTTTTGCATTAACTGATGAGACTTATGCACTTTTAACTTCAATTAAAGATGATGAAAATCTAAATAAGAAATGGTATTACTTCTTTTTACTCTTTTTTAGTCAATTTTATTGGTTATTAGGTTCAACATTAGGAGCAATTTTTGGAAGTAATATTAAGTTTAATACACAAGGTTTAGAGTTTTCATTAACTGCATTGTTTGTTGTTTTATGTATTGAGCAATATAAAAGTCTTAAAAATATTTTTCCATTTTTTATTGGTTTTCTTTCCTCAATTTTTGCTTTAATTTTTATTCCTAGTGATAAAATGCTACTTGTGTCAATTATTTTTGCTTTGATTTTATTATTTATATTTGAAAAAAAGATTGAAAATGAATAATTATGAAATATTTATAGCAATTGCAATTATGTCAATAATTAGTTATTTTACAAGAGCTTTACCATTTATTTTTTTTAGGAATAAAGAAGAATTACCTTATTATTTTTTATTTATTGGAAGATATTTCCCCTCAATAATTATAACTATATTGATTGTTTTTACTTTAAAAGATATAGATTTTTCTATTGCACCTTATGGTTTAAAAGAGATAGCAGGAGTTTTTGCAACAGCTGTTTTACATTTAGTATTTAAAAATTATTTGATTTCTATTTTTTTAGGAACAGTTTTTTATATGAGTTTGGTTCAGTTAATATAAAATAGGTAAAAACCTATTTTATTTTTTAGGTGCGAATTTAAATAGAGCAGAACCCCAAGTTAATCCACCACCAAAGGCATCAAAAAGTACTGTATCACCAGCTTTTATTCTACCTTGCTCAAAGGCATAGTTCATTGCCATAGGAATAGATGCAGCTGAAGTATTACCATAGATATCTACAGTAACAACAGTTTGGTCATCATTAAATCCTAAAGCTTCACCTACAGCTTTTATGATTCTGTAATTTGCTTGATGAGGAATAAAATGATTAATATCTTCATTTGAAAGATTATGTTTTTGCATCATTACTTGAACATCAGAAGTTAGTGTCTTAACGGCTAGTTTGAAAGTTTCATTTCCTTTCATTTTAATACAAGCCATTTTATTTTCTAAAACTTCCTGACTACAAGGATGTTTACTTCCTCCACCTGGAGTTTTTATTAAATCTTCATAATTTCCATCACTAGAACAATTAACATCAATAATAGCTTCATCTTTATTTGATGTAGCAGATATAATTGCTGCACCTGCACCATCTCCAAAAATGAAACAAGTTCCTCTATCTGTATAATCTAAAATTGAACTGTACGTTTCTGCACCAACAATTAGTACATTTTTTTTCATTCCAGACTCAACAAATGCTTTTGCAATTGAAACGGCATATACGAATCCAGTACATGCAGCACTTACATCAAATGCCATAACAGGAGGAAGTCCTAGTTTTGATGCTATTAAACAAGCAGTTGATGGCATACATAAGTAATCAGGTGTAACAGTTGCACAAATAACTAAATCGACTTCTTCTTTAGATATTCCTGCTCTTGAAATTGCTACTTCTGCAGCACGAGCACCTAAATCAGATGATGCTTCATCCACTTCAGAAATTCTTCTTTCTTTAATACCAGTTCTTTTTGTAATCCACTCATCACTAGTATCAATAATCTTTTCAAAATCTGCATTAGTCATAATCTTTGGTGGAACATAAGCTCCAATAGATCTAAAAGCTGCATATGTCATTTACATATCCTTAATTTTATATAGTAATTAATTTTCTTCTATACTACTATATTTTGCTAATCTTTGTTCAATTATATTATCTAAATTTGAACTTGCTGCATTAATTGCTTGAAATATTGCATTTTGAATTGCTTTTGGATTAGATTTTCCATGGGCAATAATTACAGGTGCTTTTACTCCAAGTAATGGTGCACCACCATATTCAGCATAGTCAACTCTTACTTTTAGATTCTTAAAAACTTTTCTCATTAAAACTGCACCAGCAATTGATATTAAAGAACGTTTTAGATTTTTTTTGATAATTTTACCAATAGTATCAGCAACACCCTCTGCAGTTTTTAATAATATATTTCCTACAAACCCATCACAAACAACAACATCAACTGTTCCTTTAAAGATATCACTACCTTCAACATTCCCAGCAAAATTTGGAATACTTGATAATAATTTGTAAGCTTCTTTAGTAACTTCATTTCCCTTACTATCTTCTTCTCCATTACTTAATAAACCAACTATTGGTTCATCAAGTCTTAAAGCATATTGTGCATAAACTTGACCCATTATTGCAAACTGAAATAAATTTTTTGCATCACTATCTACATTAGCTCCAACATCTAATACTAAAGTATTTTGATTTTCACTTGTAGGCATAAGTGTTGCAATTGCAGGTCTATTTACACCTTTAATTCTTCCTATTCTTAATGTTGCTAATGACATTGAAGCACCTGAATGACCTGCTGACACTACAGCATCAGCACTACCTTCTCTTACTAATTCAATAGCTTTATAAATAGTGGAATTTTTTCTTTTAAGTGCATCAGTTGCAGAATCACTCATACTAATTACATCATCTGTATCTAATATTTCTATTCTTGACAATAAACTTTGTGGGATTAATGGTGTAAGTTCAGTTTTTTTACCGACTGCTATGGCAGTGAAGTTGTTGTTTTTTTTAAGAGCTGCTATTAAGCCTTCCATTATAGGCTCAGGACCAAAGTCCCCGCCCATAGCATCTATTGCAATTCTTAGCATTAGTTTTTATATTCACCAGTATTTGGGTTAACCATATGAGGCATTTTCCAAGAACCATCTACATCTTTAACAGGTTTTTTTAATGTTATTTTGTAGTGAGTTCTTCTTTTTGCCGATCTAGTATGAGATACTCTTCTCTTAGGTACTGCCATTTTTATTCTCCTTAAAATTCTTTTTCAAAATTGTCACCATATTTTTGACATTCATCACAAATATGATAATCACTCTTAATAGAGTTTAATTCACTTTCAATTATTTCATCGAAGTCAATTAAACTTTTTTCTATTTCTATTACTAAATATTCCTCTTCATTACCACTATAGATACCATCACTAAGTAATAAGTTTAACTCTTCATTAACTTCCAAAACCTCAGTAATTCCACATCTACAACAATCAATATCAGTTTTACCTTTTAAAACCGCATTAATTTTAACTAATGATGACGATATTCTACAAAAAGTACCTTCAATTTTTACTGAATTGTATTCAACAACCAACTCTTTGGTAGTTTGAGGTACTTTTCTAAATTCAATTTTCATTATAAACTTGATTAATTAATTAAGAATTAACAAATTTCTTTTTGTGCAAAGAAGAAATTAATCTCAATTGCTGCATTTTCTAATGAATCAGAACCATGAACAGCATTTGCATCAATTGATTCTGCAAAATCTGCTCTGATTGTACCAGCAGCAGCTTCTTTAGGATTAGTTGCTCCCATTAGTTCTCTGTTTTTAGCCATTGCGTTTTCACCTTCTAAAACTGAAACTACAACAGGACCTGAAATCATGAATTCAACTAAATCTTTAAAGAAAGGTCTAGCTGCATGAACAGCATAAAAAGCTTCAGCATCAGCTTTACTTAATTGCATTTTTTTAGTTGCAGCGATTCTTAATCCAGCTGACTCAAATCTGTCTAAGATTTTTCCAACAACGTTTTTTGCTACAGCATCTGGTTTGATGATTGATAATGTTTGTTCCATCGCGTATATTCCTCAATTTTTTTTAAGTCGCGGATTATAGCTAAAAAATAAAAAAAAGGCAAGCAGTTAAAACTACTTGCCTTTTTTAGGTATAAAATTGAAGTTAATTATTCAACTACAGGAGTACCTGGAGTCCCTCTATCTTCTTTTTCAACAGAACCTGAACCTACTTCGTCCCATACAATACAACCTTCAGTTGGACATGCATCAGCACATGCAGGAGCATCATTATGTCCTACACACTCAACACATTTATCAGCGTATACATAATATGTATCTTCACCTGTTGGGTTCTCATCATTATCAACGATTGCTTCTACTGGACACTCATCTAAACAAGCATCACAACTAATACAGATATCAGTAATTTTTACTGCCATTGTATATCTCCTTTTAAAAATTTAGAAAACTCTATCACAGTAAATATAAAAATTTCTTTAAAATCATTCAATTATTAAAATGCTTTTTGAAGGTGTATCTTTTTTATATATAAATTATAGAGGATAATTTTTATTATAAAATAAATATTTTCATAAATTTAAAAATTTAAGGTGATTTACAGTTTATTTTAAAAAAATTGTTATATAATTTCACAACAAAAAATATTATATTAAAAGGATTTAAATATGTTAGTAACAAAAAAAGCTCCAGATTTTACAGCAAAAGCTGTACTTGCAGATGGTCAAATTGTAGATAATTTTAACTTATATGAAAACATTGGTGAAAAAGGTGCAGTATTATTCTTTTATCCATTAGACTTTACATTTGTTTGTCCTTCTGAAATTATTGCATTTTCAAAAAGAATTGAAGAGTTTGCTTCAAGAGGAATTTCTGTAATTGGTTGTTCAGTTGATTCTCAATTCTCTCACTTCGCATGGAGAGAAACACCAGTTGAAAACGGTGGAATTGGTAGAGTTAAATTCCCATTAGTAGCAGACTTATCAAAATCAATCTCAAGAGATTATGATGTATTATTTGGTGAATCAGTAGCTTTAAGAGGATCTTTCTTAATTGATGCAGATGGAACAGTAAGACATGCAGTTATCAACGATTTACCACTTGGAAGAAACGTAGATGAAATGATTAGAATGATTGATGCAATGTTATTTACAAATGAGCACGGTGAAGTTTGTCCAGCTGGTTGGGCAAAAGGTGATGAAGGTATGAAAGCTAACACAGCTGGTGTTGCTGAATACTTAGCAAAAAATGAAGGTAAATTATAATATTTATTGCTATTTTAAAAAAGGTATCTATTCTTATAGGTGCCTTTTTTTATTGACAATTTTTCAAATAAACACTACAATTATGTCAACACTTTAAAACTACAAAACTACAAAACTACATATCTTAACTATGTAAATCAAAGGCAACATACTCATGGAAGAGTCTAAAGAAGAAACTAAAGTAAAAACAACGAACTCAAAAAAAACAAGAACACATATTCCTGTTGAGGGATATAAAATAGAACAGTTAAGGGAATTTCCTTTAGAAGAATTAATTAATATTGCAAATGAATTAGAAGTTGAAAACCCACAAGAATTAAAACGACAAGATTTAATGTTTACGATTTTGAAATCTCAAATTGATGCTGGAGGATTTATTTTATTCACTGGTATATTAGAGATTAAAGAGGGTGGATTTGGATTTTTAAGAGCAATAGATGGAAATTTTTCTGATACTTCAAATGACTCTTATGTAAGTGCTACACAAATTAGAAAATTTGCACTTAGAACAGGAGATATTGTCTCAGGGCAAGTTCGACCTCCTAATAAAGAGAGTGAAAAATATAACGCATTATTAAAAATAGAAGCAATTAACTACCTACCTGTTAAAGAGTCTAAAAATAGACCTTTATTTGACAATTTAACTCCCCTTTACTCAACAAAAAGATTTAATTTTGAATATGAATCAACAAGAATGACAGGAAGAATGCTTGACTTATTTGCTCCAATGGGTAAAGGTCAAAGAGGTCTTATTGTTGCTCCTCCTAAAACTGGAAAAACTGAACTTTTAAAAGAGTTAGCACATGCAATTGCAAGAAATCATCCTGAAGTTACTTTAATGGTTTTATTAATTGATGAAAGACCTGAAGAAGTTACAGATATGCAAAGAAGTGTAAAAGGAGAAGTTTATAGTTCTACTTTTGATTTACCTGCTCATAACCATGTAAGAGTTGCAGAAATTGTTATTGAAAAAGCAAAAAGACTTGTAGAAATGAAAAAAGATGTAGTTATTTTACTTGATTCTATCACAAGATTAGCAAGAGCGTATAATACTGTAACTCCAAGCTCTGGAAAAGTTCTTTCAGGAGGAGTTGATGCAAATGCACTACATAAACCAAAAAGATTTTTTGGAGCTGCTAGAAATATAGAAGAAGGTGGAAGTTTAACTATTATTTCAACTGCACTTATTGAAACTGGTTCAAAAATGGATGAAGTTATTTTTGAAGAGTTTAAAGGGACAGGAAATAGTGAAGTAGTTCTTTCAAGAAATGCTGCAAATAAAAGAGTTTATCCTGCTCTTGATATTACAAAATCAGGAACTAGAAAAGAAGAGTTACTACTTTCTAATGATATTTTACAAAAAACATGGATTTTAAGAAATGCTATTTCTCAAATGGATGAAGTTGAAGCACTTAAATTCTTGTACTCAAAAATGCAAAAAACTAAAGATAATGAAGAATTCTTTAATTCAATGAATGAATAAAAACTAAACAACTGTAAAAAAAGTATAAAAAATTTTAAAATTGTATACTTTTTATACAGTTCTACTATGAAATAACCAATTTATTTTTGCTAAAATATTTCTTCAAAATTAGAACGAAGGAAGAAGCATGTCATATTTAGAAGAAGTTTTTAATTATCTTAAAAGAACAAGTCCCGCACAAACTGAGTTTTATCAAGCTGCAGAAGAAGTTTTATACTCACTACAACCAGTATTAGAAAAATACCCTCAATATAGAAAGCACAAAATTATTGAAAGAATTGTTGAACCAGAAAGACAAATTATGTTTAGAGTAAATTGGTTAGATGATAATGGTGAAATTCAAGTTAATAAAGGTTTTAGAATAGAGTTTAATTCTGCACTTGGACCATATAAAGGTGGATTAAGATTTCATCCAAGTGTAAATGCAGGAGTTATTAAATTTTTAGGATTTGAACAAATTTTTAAAAATGCATTAACAGGTCTTCAAATTGGTGGAGGAAAAGGTGGAAGTGACTTTAATCCAAAAGGAAGATCAGACAATGAAATCATGAGATTTTGTCAAGCTTTTATGAGTGAATTATATAGACATATTGGTGCAAATACTGATGTTCCTGCTGGAGATATTGGAGTTGGTGCTAGAGAAATTGGATATATGTTTGGTATGTATAAAAAACTTGCTAATAAATATGAAGGTGTTTTAACAGGAAAATCTTTAAAATGGGGTGGTTCATTAGTTAGAACAGAGGCAACAGGATATGGGTGTGTTTATTTTGCAAAAAATATGTTAGCTGCAAGAGGAGAGTCTTTAGAAGGAAAAAGATGTGTAGTATCTGGTTCTGGAAATGTTGCAATTTATACAATAGAAAAATTATATCATTTAGGTGCATTACCAATTACATGTAGTGATTCAAAAGGTATGATTGTAGATGAAGAAGGAGTTGATTTACTTTTATTAAAAGATTTAAAAGAGACTCAAAGAGCTAGATTATCTGAGTATATTAAATATAGACCAAAAGCTAAATATATTCCTGTAGAAGAGTATCCACAAGGTAGAAATGCTGTATGGTCTGTTCCTTGTTATGCAGCTTTCCCAAGTGCAACTCAAAACGAATTAAATTTAGAAGATGCAAAAGCATTATTAGCAAATGGATGTAAATGTGTAAGTGAAGGAGCTAATATGCCTTCAACTGCTGAAGCTGTAGATTTATTTGTTGAAACAAAAATTGCTTATGGTCCAGGAAAAGCTGCAAATGCTGGTGGAGTTGCAACAAGTCAACTTGAAATGGCACAAAATGCTTCTATGGTAGCTTGGACTTTTGAAGAAGTTGATGCAAAACTTGAGCAAATCATGAAAAATATTTATGATACAGCAAGTGCAACAGCAGCTGAATTTGGACAACCAACAAACTTAGTTTTAGGTGCTAATATTGCAGGATTCAAAAAAGTAGCTGATGCTATGATTGAGCAAGGATTAGTATAATCTTCTAATTTACAATACTCCATTTTAGGAGTATTGTAACTCTTAACTCTCTTATAATTATTTTATTTAAAAACTTATGTTAAAATTCTCACTTATTATTAAAAAAGGTATAAATTGAAAGTTGGAATATTTGATTCTGGGCTTGGTGGATTAACGGTTTTAAAATCTATTTTAAAAGTTTTTAAAGGTGCTGAGATATTCTACATAGCAGATACGGCTTATGCTCCTTATGGAGAAAAAAACTCTTTTGAAATTTTAGAAAGATGTGATTATATTACTGAATTTTTATTAGAAAATTATGGAATTGAAGCATTAATAGTGGCTTGTAATACAGCAACAAGTGCTGCAATTAAACATTTACGAGAAAAATTTCCTTTTTTAATTGTAATAGGTACAGAACCAGGAATTAAACCAGCTATTTTAAATACGAAAACATCAACTATTGGGATTTTAGCAACTCCTACAACATTAAAAGGGGATAAATACCAATTTTTAGTTAATGAATTGTCAAATATAAAAAAAGTAAAATTGTATGAACAAGCTTGTGTAGGATTAGTTGAGCAAATTGAAAAGGGAGAAATAAATAGTTCAAAAACTTTTTCAATGTTAGAAAATTGGCTAACTCCTATGAAAGAAAATGGTGTTGATACAATCGTACTTGGATGTACTCATTATCCCTTAGTTGGAAAACTAATAGAAAATATTATGGGAAAAGATATTAGTTTAATTGAAACAGGAGATGCAATAGCAAACAGGCTTTTATTTTTAAGTGAACAAAAAGGTCATATAAATCAAGGTGAATTAAAAATTTTGATTTTGCATACTGGAATTATAAATACAAATATGATACAAACAATTTTAGAAGATAATAATATTGAAATTAGGAAATGTGAAATATGAATAAAGAAAAATTAGAAGATAAAGTTTTAGCTTTAAAATACAGACCTCAAAGATTTGAGGATTTAGTTGGGCAAAGTACAGTTTCTCAAACTTTATCTTTAGCTTTAGATTCAAATAGATTATCACATGCTTATCTTTTTTCGGGATTAAGAGGTTCTGGAAAAACTTCAACAGCAAGAATTATGGCAAAGGCACTTTTATGCTCAAATGGTCCAACTTCAAAGCCTTGTGAAGTTTGTCCAAATTGTATTAGTGCAAATTCTAATAGGCATCTTGATATTATTGAAATGGATGCTGCAAGTAATCGTGGAATTGATGATATAAAAGATTTGATAGAACATACAAAATACAAACCAAGCAGTGCTAGATTTAAAGTTTTCATCATTGATGAAGTTCATATGCTTACAACTCAAGCATTTAATGCTTTATTAAAGACTTTAGAAGAACCTCCTGGTTTTGTAAAATTTATACTTGCAACAACAGACCCGCTAAAACTTCCTGCAACAATTCTTTCTAGAACTCAACATTTTAGATTTAATAAAATAGCTTTTAGTGATGTACTTCATCATCTTTCTCATATTTTAAATGAAGAGGGAATTGATTTTGAAAAAGAGGCTTTAGAAATTATTGCAAGAAGTGGACAAGGAAGTTTAAGGGATACATTAACTTTACTTGACCAAGCAATTATTTTTTCAAAAGGAAGAGTAAATACAACAAGTGTTGTTGATATGTTAGGCTTAATTGAACCAAAACTTATGGATAATATTTTTTCTATAATCTTAAATAAAGGTGATGTAAACGAAATCATAAAAGAGCTAGAAACTTATGAAGTTTCTCAGATTTGTGACGAAATGACAATTTATTTAAGAGATAAAATGTTATCTAAAGATAGAAGATTTGATTTACTTTTATTTGATAGATTTTTTAGAATATTAAGTGATGCAAAACATCTTTTAGCAATAAATAGTGATGGAACTTTTGTTTTATTATTAACTTTTATGAAAATGATAGAAGCTACAAATTTAAAATCAATAGATGATATTATCAATCAAGTTGAAAAAATAGAAGTAAAAAAAGAGCAAATAGTTCAAAAAATAATAGAAAAACCAATAATAGAGGAAAATTCTAAAAAAGTAGAAGTAGTAGAAGAAAAACCTTTATTTATAGAAGAAGAGACTAAAATAGTTGAAGTTTCACCTTTTGATGAAGTTTTAATTCAATCAAATAATATAGTTGATTTACAAATTACAAATTCTATAGAAGTTTTAGATTTTTCTACACCTTTTGATGAATTACCTATGCAAAAAGTTGAAGAAGTAAATCAAGTTCAAGAAACTAAAGTTGAGGAGATTAAAGAATTAGAAATAGAACCTATTTTTGAAGAACACACTTCAATAAATTTAACTCAAGAAGTAGAAATTATTCCTTTAGAAGATGAAATAGATGATGAAAAAAATGAATTATATGAAAGATTAACTGCAAAAGTTTATGATAGAGATTTCACTTTAGGTGAATGTTTTGAAAAGAATTTTATATTTGATGGATTTGAAAACAACAAACTTCATATAATCTCTTATGCGCAAGATGAAGATAGAAAGCTTTTATATAAACATTTTGGAATTATAAAAACTTTTGCTCAAGACATTTTTGGTAATGATGTTGAGTTAGATTTTAAAAAGGAAGAACCCTCCGTACTAGAAGAGAGTAAAAATAATTTAGAAGAAAAATCTAAAGAAGAAGAGAATTTAGATATTGAAGAAACAAGTTCTATGCTAGAATCTATTGAAATGGGTTCAGGTTGTGTTGCTGATATGACTAAAAGTTCAGTAATTTTACCTTCTCAAAAAGAGTTAGAATTAAATGATATTTTAAATTCAAAAATGCTTGATAAATTTAAAGAGCTATTTGATATAAAAAAAATAACTGTAAAAGCTAGAAGTTAAATATTAACTTTTGATTAATAGATAATTGATAGACTAAAATATAATTATAAAAAGGAAAAATATATGAGAAAGTTTTCGAAGTTATTATCATTGAGTGTTTTATTATCAGTTTCATTATTTGCAAGTGATGATGTTGTTATTGAATTTGAAAAAAAAAGAGTCTCTTCTAATCCAAATATCAAAGTAAATGATATTAAAATTAATACAAAAAAAGAGTTAGCTCTTAGTGGGTGGAATGGTTATATTCTTGATGTTGAAGCTAATATTCAAGGGAAAGATATAAAAGTAAAAGATATACTTTTTAGTGATGGAAAGTTTATTGCTTTGGAATTACTTGATGCTAAAACAGGTAAATCATTAAAAGATTTGATGACACCAAACTTAACAGCTAATTATTATAATAAATCTAAATTAATTGCTGGAAATCATAATGCAAAAGATAAAATAGTTATTTTCTCTGATCCATTATGTCCATTTTGTATGGATTATGTACCTGAAGTTATAAAACATGTAAATAAAAATAGTGATTCTATAGCTTTATATTATTATCATTTCCCATTATTAGGATTACATCCAGCAGCAGCACCTTTATCTAAACTTATAGAAGTTGCAAGACATAAAGGTATAAAAGATGCTGAATTAAAAGTTTATAAAATTGATTGGGAACCACATTTTAGTTCAAAATCAACAGATGAAAAGAAAATTTTAGAAGCATTTAATAAAGAGTTAAAAACAGATATAAAATTAGAAGAGATTACTTCAAAAGAGATTAATGAGGCTTTACAAAAAGATATATTAATGGGTGAAGATGTTATGGTTCAAGGAACACCTACAATTTTTATAAATGGTGTTAAAGATGCAACAAGAGAAAAATATGAAACTTTAGGAAAAAAATAAATTAAATAAGAAGGTAATATGGAAAAATTAGTAATAGCAACAAGAAGAAGTCAATTAGCACTTTGGCAAAGTGAATATGTAAAATCATTACTTTTAGAGCATTATCCAAATATGCAAATTGAGTTACAAGAGTTCGTAACAAAAGGTGACAAGATTTTGGATGTGCCATTAGCAAAAATTGGTGGAAAAGGTCTTTTTACAAAAGAACTTGAAGTTGCAATGCTTGAAGGAAGTGCTCATTTAGCAGTTCATTCGCTAAAAGATGTTCCAACTCAATTTGAAGATGGTTTAATGCTTGCTGCTGTTACTAAAAGATTTGATCCAAGAGATGCATTTTTGAGTAATAAATATGTTTCTTTAGAAGATTTACCTCAAGGTGCAGTTGTTGGAACGACAAGTTTAAGAAGAAGAATGGCGCTAAAAATTTTAAGACCAGATATTGAACTTAAAGATTTAAGGGGAAATATTAATACTAGAATTGCTAAATTAAATGCAGGTGAATATGATGCAATTATACTTGCTGCAACTGGTATTCAAAAATTAAAAATTGAAAATGAAGTAAAATATTTTTCTCCAATTTCAACTGATGTTATGATTCCATCAATGGGGCAAGCAACACTTGGAATTGAAACAACAAATGACCCAAAAGTATTAGAAATTGTAAAGGTGTTAAATGATGAAAATGCTCATATTGAATCAACAATTGAGCGAAGTTTTGTAGATACACTTCAAGGAGGATGTCAAGTTCCAATAGGTGTAAAAGCTACAATTATTGATGAAAAATCTGTTAGAGTTCAAGCAATAGTAGGACTTCCTGATGGAACTGAATATATTAGTGAAGATATAACTGCTGATATTAATGATTTTGAAAAAATAGGAAGAAATTTAGCTCAAATGTTTATTGATCAAGGTGCGAAAGATTTACTTGATAGAGCTGAAAAATTAGCTTTTAAATAATATATTTTATAAGGAGAGATAAAATGAGAATAAATGTAGATGAGACACTTTTTTGTTTGGTTGATGTTCAAGAAAAACTATTTCCTCATATAGCAAATAAAGAAGAATTAGAAAAAAATTTATTAACTTTAGTAAAAGGTTTAAAAGTTTTAGATGTTCCATTTATTGTAAATGAACAATATAAAAAAGGAATTGGTGAAACAATTTCTTCTTTAAAAGAATTGGTTGATACTTATCCATCATTTGAAAAAACTACTTTTTCGTGTTGTCAAAATGAACCAACAATGGATGCAATTAAATCAGCCAATAAAAAAGTAGTTATTGTTGCAGGAATCGAAACACATGTTTGTGTTTTACAAACTTGTATTGATTTGATTGAAGCTGGTTATAAAGTGGTATTAGTTACTAATTGTTGTGGTTCAAGAAAGCAAATAGATAATGATATGGGAATTCAAAGATTGATTCAAGCAGGGGTTATTCCAACAACGTATGAATCAATTTTATTTGAATTAACATTAAATGCAAAGAATCCTTGCTTTAAAGAGATTTCAAATTTAGTAAAATAGAGTTTTCTATTTTACTATAGAGTTTTTCCCTTTATTTTTAGCCGTATACATTTTTTTATCTGCAAGATTTAATATCTCTTCATAAGAGTCAAGATTTTTATCAAATTCAACTAATCCTACACTTAATGTTATTTCGCCAAATTTTGTTTTTGAAAATTTGTCTGACGTTATTTTCATAATTCTTTCCAAATATTCTGTAGCATAATTCAATGGTGTATTTATACTAATGATACAAAATTCTTCTCCACCAAGTCTAAAAATAAAATCTACACCTTTTCTTGATTCTTCAAGTAAAATATCTGCAAAATATTTAAGCACATAATCTCCACCATCATGTCCAAATTTGTCATTTATACTTTTAAAATTATCAATATCTATGTAAGCCAAAGTTGCTTGTAAAAAATCTCTTTTTATTTGGGCAAAAACATTAGCACATACTTTTCCAAAATATCTTCGATTATATAAATTTGTAAGGGTATCGGTGATTGTTAATTCTTCTAATTGTTTTCTAATAAGTAAATTTTCATTTTCCAAAGCAACTCTTCTTAATTCTCTTTCAATTTTTCTTGAATAAATTAAGGCTATATCATCTAATTCACTTGGTAATTCTCTAATTTTGCAAGAATATATTGCAATATGTCCTATGCAATTTTGTTTCATATCAGTAATTGGTATTCCATAAAAACTTTCAAATTTTTCTTCTAATAAATCTAAAAAATTGTATTTTACATGTTCTTTAATTTTTATAATTTTATTATCAAATACAAATTTACCAGGAATACCATTTAGGTCAATAATTTTTGGAATTTTATTGTTTGTTGAATATATTACTTCAACTTGCGTTGTAGGATTAAAATCAATAGCTTTTGTAATATAAACTAAATCTGCTTGGAAAAGCTTTTTTATTTCAATTGCAGTATGTTCAATAAACTCATCACCAGTGTGATATGAGGTGATTTCAAGAATAGATTTAAGGGCTTCATATGGATTGAATTTGAATTGTTTATCCAATATTTACTCCATAAAATTTTTTATGTATATTATCATAAAATGTTTAACAATAAATAAAAAAAGGCTTAGAAATAACTTCTAAACCTTTTTTTAATAAAAATAATCAATTAATAATTATTATTCCATTGTTCCTGCTGGAACATGAACATTACCTTCCATAATTATTCTTGCACTTCTACTCATAGTTGCTTTATCAACAATAAATTTTCCATTCTCTTCTTTAATAACTGCACCAACTTTTAAAGTTCCTGATGGATGACCAAATTCAACAGCAGTTTTTTCTCCACCACCAGCAGCAAGATTTACTAAAGTTCCTGGAATACAAGCAGCAACACCAATAGCAACTGAAGCAGTTCCCATCATAGCATGGTGTAATTTTTGCATAGATAAAGCACGTACGTGTAAATCTATTTCGTCAGCTTTAACTTCTTTACCACTTGAAGTAGTGAAATCAGATTTAGGTGCAACGAAAGCAATTTTTGGAGTATGTTGTCTTGTTTCTGCTTCTTTTAAATCTGAAATTAATCCCATTTTTAAAGCAGCATAAGATCTAATAACCTCAAATCTAGCAAGTGCTTCAGCGTCATTATTGATATCAACTTGAAGCTCAGTTCCTTTATATCCAATATCAGCAGCGTTTACAAAACAAGTTGGAATTCCAGCAGTAATCATAGTAGCTTTAAATGTACCAATTCCTGGAACTTCTAAATCATCTACTAAGTTTCCAGTTGGAAATAACTCTTCAGAAGGATCAACTGGCTCAGCGAATTCTAAAACGATTTCTTCAGCTGGGAAAGCAACACCATCGATGTAATAATCACCCATTTCTTTAACCATTCCATTTTCCATTTTTACATAACATAGAATAGTTTTTTTGATATTTGCTTGCCAAATTCTCACACAACAAACACCATTTTCAGGTACATTATCAACTAATCCTTCTTTAATAGCAAAAGGACCAACAGCAGAACTTAAGTTTCCACAGTTTCCACTCATATCAACAAAATCTTTATCAATTGCAACTTGGCAGAAGTAGTAATCTACATCATGATTTGGAACAGTTGATTTTCCAACTAAAATAGCTTTAGAAGTCGAAGAAGTAGCTCCTCCCATACCATCCATTTGTTGTTTATAAACATCAGGAGAACCTACGATTCTTTGTAATAATCTATCTCTTTTTTTTGGATCTTCTTGTGCTTCTTTTGGTAAATCTGCAATATTGAAGAATGTTCCTTTAGAAGTTCCACCTCTCATATATGTAGCTTTTACTTTAAATTGTGGTTGATATGCCATTTATTTCCCCTTGTAAAAATTAAATAAAAAAATCTTTGATTTCTCTAGTTAAGTTTTAATACTAAAAAGCATCATTTGATGCTTTTTAGATATTTAATTATTTTGAAGATGCAATAACATCTTTAGCGAATTTTTGTAAGATTCCACCATTTTTGTAAACATCAACTTCAGCAGAAGTATCTAATCTACATAATACGTCGAATTTAACAACTTCACCGTTTGCTCTAGTCATAACAACAGTTAAGTCACATCTTGGAGTGATTTCACCCTCGATATCGAAAGTTTCAGAACCATCGATTGCATAAGTGTGTCTTGTTTCACCATCTTTGAATTGTAATGGTAATACACCCATTCCAACTAAGTTAGTTCTGTGAATTCTTTCAATTGATTCAGCAATTAATACTTCAACACCAGCAAGTCTTACACCTTTTGCTGCCCAGTCTCTAGATGAACCTTGACCGTAGTTAGTTCCAGCAATGATGATTAATGGTTGTTTTCTTTGAGTATAAGTCTCAATTGCTTCCCACATTCTTGACTCAACACCCTCAGGCATAATTTTTGTTAAAGAACCTTGTTTTACTGAACCATCTTCTTTTCTAACCATTTCATTGAATAATTTAGGGTTAGCTAAAGTAGCTCTTGAAGCTGTATGGTGATCCCCTCTATGTGTTGCATAAGAGTTTAAGTCTTCTACTGGTAATCCCATTTTTAAACAATATTCACCAGACGCAGATGTTGGTAAAATTGCATTAGATGGAGATAAGTGGTCAGTAGTGATATTATCTGGGAATACCCCTAATGGTCTCATATTTTTTAATGCTGGCATTTGCATATATTCATCTTCCCAATAAGGAGGTTTGTTAATATATGTTGATTGAGTATTCCATTTATAAAATGGTGAAGCAGATGTTCCAGTTAATCCATTTCTTGCAAACATTGGCTCATAAATAGCGTTATACATTTCTGGTCTAACACACTCTTTCTCAATTGCATCAATTTCAGCATCTGATGGCCATAAATCAGCTAATTTAATATCATTTCCATTAGCATCTTTACCTAAAGAATCATTTTCAATATCAAATCTTACTGTTCCAGCTAATGCATAAGCAACAACTAAAGCAGGAGATGCTAAGAATGCTTCTTTTACGTATGGGTGGATTCTTCCATCAAAGTTTCTGTTTCCAGATAATACAGCTGTTGAATAGATATCTCTATCAATAACTTCTTGTTGGATTTTTGGATCTAAAGCACCTGACATACCGTTACAAGTAGTACATGCAAATCCAACTACACCAAATCCTAATTTTTCTAATTCAGGTAATAATCCAGCTTCTTTTAAATAAACTTCAATTACTTTTGAACCTGGTGCTAATGAAGATTTAACCCATGGTTTTCTTGTTAATCCTAGTTCGTTTGCTTTTTTAGCAACTAAACCAGCAGCGATAACGTTTCTTGGGTTTGAAGTATTTGTACAAGAAGTAATAGCAGCAATTAAGATTCCACCATCTGGAATTAAATCACCCTCTTGAGTCCACTCTTTTACAATTCCTTCAGCTTTTAAAGTAGAAGTTGGAACTAATTTGTGTGGTTTAGAAGGACCTGCTAAAGATCTTGTTACTTTAGATAAATCAAATTGAATTGTTCTAGCATATGTAGCATCAGCAAATGCATCTGCCCATAAACCATTAGCTTTAGCA
The DNA here is from genome assembly GCF_013177635.1 of Arcobacter aquimarinus. Classification (NCBI taxonomy): domain Bacteria; kingdom Pseudomonadati; phylum Campylobacterota; class Epsilonproteobacteria; order Campylobacterales; family Arcobacteraceae; genus Arcobacter; species Arcobacter aquimarinus. The sequence goes on from NZ_CP030944.1 coordinate 348,238, forward strand.
TAAGCTTCAACTAATTTACATTGTTTTTCTTCTCTACCTGTTACTCGCAAATATGAAATAGTTTGATCATCAATAGCGAACATACCAGCAGATGCTCCATATTCAGGAGTCATATTTGCAATAGTTGCTCTATCACCTAAGTTAAGATATTTAATACCAGAACCATAGAATTCTAAGTATGCAGAAATTACGTTGTTTTCTCTTAAGAATGAAGTCATAGCTAATGCAATATCAGTTGCTGTAATACCTTCAGCTCTTGTTCCAATAATTTCAACACCAATAATTTCAGGTACTCTCATATAAGAAGGATTTCCTAACATTACGTTTTCAGCTTCTAATCCACCAACACCAACTGCAATTACACCAAGTGCATCTACGTGAGGAGTATGTGAATCTGTTCCAACTAATGTATCAGGAGATGCAATACCATCATTTAAGTGAACAACTGGAGACATTTTCTCTAAGTTGATTTGGTGCATAATTCCATTACCTGGAGGGATAACATCAACGTTATTAAATGCTTCTTTTGTCCAGTTAATAAAGTGGAATCTATCTGCATTTCTTCTATCTTCGATATCTCTATTTTTTTGGAATGCATCTGGATCAAATCCACCACACTCTACTGCTAATGAGTGGTCAACGATTAATTGAGTAGGAACTACTGGATTTACTTTTTGTGGATCTCCACCTTTATCAGCTACAGCTTCTCTTAATCCTGCTAGGTCAACAAATGCTGTTAATCCTAAAATATCGTGACAAATAACTCTTGATGGGAACCAAGGGAAATCTTTATCTGTTCTTTTTTCAATTAATTGTACTAATGAATCTTTTAAATCTTCAGAAGGACATTTTCTTAATAAGTTTTCTGCTAATACTCTTGATGTATAGTTAAGTTTTGCAAATGAACCTGGAGTAATATCTTCTACTGCAGATTTTACATCATAATACTTAACACCATCAACACCTGGAAGGTCTTTAAGATATTTTTCGTTTGTCATTTTTTATATCCATATAATTTTAGTTTTATGAGAATTTGGCAATTGCCACCAACATTTAAGAAGTCTCAAAATGAGACTTGCTTAAAATCGTTTTTATAAGTTTAATTATTTTCTATCTTCTAAAGATACGAAAGCTCTTGGCTCTGGTCCAGTATACTCAGAACTTGGTCTGATAATTCTATTGTTTGCTCTTTGTTCAAATGCATGTGCAGCCCATCCAGCAGCTCTTGACATAATGAATAATGGAGTATAGTATAATCTTTCGATTTCCATGTAGTGGTAAATTAATCCACCGAAGAAGTCGATATTATCTGGTAAACCTTTTTCAGCTTTTACTTTGTCTCTGATAGCTTTTGCAATATCAAATAATTTAGGGTCAGAAGTTTCTAACTCTTTTAATTCGTTTGCTAATTCAAATCCAACTGGAGATCTAGGGTCTACATTTCTGTATACTCTGTGTCCGAATCCCATGATTTTTTCTTTTCTTGCAAATAATTCATCAACTGATTTTAATGCATGATCAACATCGTCGAATTGTAATACGAATTTAATAGCAACTTCGTTTGCTCCACCATGTAAGTGACCTTTTAAAGTTCCAATACCAGTTGTCATACAAGAGTAAATATCTGATAAAGTTGAAGCTGTAATTCTATTTGCAAAAGTAGATGCATTAAATTCATGCTCAGCATATAAAGTTAACATAGCGTTCATAGCTTTTACTTCAACAGCTAATGGTTTAGTCTCTTTTAATCTTTCTAAAATGAAACCTGCAATTGTAGTTTCTTCAGATTTTAAACAGATTTCTTTACCATTTTTGTGCCAGTGGTGCCAGTAAACTAAAAATGATGGGAAAGCTCCTAATAATCTGATGATTTTAGCCATTTGGTCAGAAAAATCTTCAGCTTCAGGTTCAACACATCCAAGTGCAGAAGTTGCTGTTTTCATAACATCCATTGGATGAGAAGAAGCAGGAATTGCTTTTAATACTTCTTTAACAGAAATTGGTAATTCTCTTCCAGCTATAATTTTTCTAGTGAAATCTTTTAATTGAGCTTTATTTGGTAATTCACCAACTAATAATAAATAAGCAACCTCTTCAAAGTTAGCTTTTAAAGCTAAATCTGCGATATCGTATCCTCTATAGTTAAGACCGTTTCCTAATCCACAAGTACAAATTGCTGATTGTCCAGCTGTAACACCCGCTAATCCACTCATATTTTCTCCTTAGTTTTTATTCAAATGTAGTTTTGTGTAAAGCTAATTACTTAGCTTTACCTTTTGAAAATAATTCATCCATTTTTTGCTCATAAGCATGGTAATTTAACATATCGTATAATTCCATTCTTGTTTGCATTGTATTAAGAACACCTTCTTGTGTACCTTTATCTTTTAATTCTTGGTATACAGCTAAAGCAGCTTTATTCATTGCTCTAAATGCTGATAATGGATATAAAACCATTGCAATACCAACAGATGCTAATTCTTCAGTTGTAAATAATGGAGTTGCACCAAATTCAGTAATGTTTGCTAATACAGGAACACTCATTTGCTCTGTAAATTCTTTGTACTCTTTTAAAGTGTGAACTGCTTCTGCAAAAATAGCATCAGCTCCAGCTTCAACGTAAGCTTTTGCTCTAGCAATTGCTGCTTCTTGACCTTCAGATGCATGTGCATCAGTTCTAGCAATGATGTAGAAATCAGGGTCTAATTGTTTTTTAGCATCAACAGCTGCTCTAATTCTGTCACACATTTCTTCAGTAGATACTAATTCTTTATTTGGTCTGTGTCCACATCTTTTTGCAGCAACTTGATCTTCAATATGCATACCAGCAGCACCAGATCTAATAAATTCTTTAACTGTTCTAGCAACATTAAATGCATGTCCCCAACCAGTATCAGCATCAACGATTAATGGAGTATCACAAATAGAAGTAATTCTTCTAATATCAATACATACATCTTCGATCATTGTCATACCTAAGTCTGGTAAACCGTAAGAAGCATTTGCAATACCTCCACCTGATAAGTAGATAGCTTTATGTCCTACTTTTGTAGCTTGTAATGCTTGGTAAGCATTAATTGTTCCTACGATTTGTAAAGGAGACTCTTCTTTTAAGGCTTCTCTAAATTTTTTTCCTGCGCTCATACACATCCTTTAAATTTAAGTTGAATATCATTATACATAATTTATACATTTAAGTATTGTATGATTTTTGGAAGATAAATCACAATTTATTTAAAAAAAAATAAAAAATGTACAATATTTGTTTTTTTTGTAAAAAATGGTACAATATACAAAAAAACAATTTAAGGTTGCTTATGAATTATAAAAATTCAATAGAAAAATTTATAGAAATTTTTAAACGATCAAATTTAAGTATTTCAAAATTTGCTTCTATGATAAATAAGGATAGAAGAACTGTAACATCGTGGATTGATAATATTACAGATGTTGAGCCAAATAAAGAAATAAAGGATAAAATTTGTCAGCTTTTTAGATATCCTGATTATATTTGGGAAGACGGATGTAATGGAGAAGAGTTTTTAAAATCAATTACTCAAATACCTCAAAAAGAGGTAAGAATTATTGATGAGGATTATTATGGACGATTAAAATATATAATGGAAATGGAAAGAAATAGAAGATTTGTTATTCAAGCACAATTTCCAGGACCTATGTATAGAGATTCTGCTGTACAAAAAGTGTACAAAAGTACAACAAGTCCAGATATAGAAGAATTAAAACAAGCAAGAATTGATCAAATGTTAAGATATGATTATGACACAACTGAATGGTATTCAATAAAATCAATTTTATCTTTTTGTTTTGCTAGTATTGGGAACTTTTATACAAAAGAAGAAAAAATAAAAATATTAGAATTAATATATGAATTATTCAATAATAATTACAATAAAAAGCTTTTTTTATTTGATTCATTTTCAAGAAAAATTTATGGAATGGAAACTACATATATTTCAATAAATGTAAAACAAAAAATTCTATTTTTTAAATCTCCAATTGAATCAGTTTTTATAGAAATTAGAAATAAGTCTTTAGTTGAAAGAATGCATAAATATTATAGTTCTCCTATTGAAGCTCCTTCTCATGTTAATTTTTTAGAATCTGTTAAAATTATAAAAATATTACAAGATGCTTTAAAATATGGAAATGATATAAAGCAAGCTTATGAAGCAATAAATCGTGAGACAAATTATGGAGAACTTTTTTATAATAATCTAAGTATAGATTTACAAAAAGAGGTATCTTCTCCAAAATTTGGACAAAAAAGAAATTAAGGAATAGATATGAAAATAGTTATTTTAGATAGGGCAACTTTGGGATTTGATATAAATATTGATATTTTTTCAAAATTCGGAAAACTTGTATCTTATGATATGACAAAAAATGATGAAACAAAACAAAGAATAAAAGATGCAGATATAGTTCTTACTAATAAAGTCGTTATTGGTAAAGATGAAATGGATAATTCAAAAGTAAAACTTATCTGTATAACTGCAACGGGTATGAATAATGTTGATTTAGAATATGCAAAGCAAAAAAATATTCAGGTTAAAAATGTAGCAGGATATTCAACTTCTAGTGTAGTTCAAGTTGCTTTTTCTATGATTTTTCAAATAGTAACAAAACTAAATTATTACAAAAGTTATGTGGACGAAGGAAGTTGGCAGAAATCAAATATTTTTACTCATATAGATGAACCATTTTATGAACTAGATAATAAAAGAGTTGGAATTATTGGTTTAGGAGAAATTGGTAGAGATTTTGCAAAAAAAGCATCTGCTTTTAATTGCGAAGTTATTTATTATTCAACAAGTGGGAAAAATTCTAATAGTAACTATAAGCAAGTGAGTTTAGATGAGTTATTGAAAACAAGTGATATTATTTCTATTCATGCACCTTTAAATGAAAATACTAAAAATTTATTAAATTATGAAAATATGAAAAATATAAAAGAGGGTGCAATTTTACTAAATCTTGGTCGAGGTGGAATTATAAATGAATCTGATTTAGCAAAAATCATAGATGAAAAAGAGATTTATTGCGGAATTGATGTTGTTTCGGTTGAGCCAATTTTAGAAGAAAATCCACTTTTAAAAGTTTCAAATAAAAACAGACTTTTATTAACTCCACATATTGGTTGGGCAAGTGTTGAAGCTAGAAATAGACTCGTAAAAATGGTTGCTAGAAATATTGAAGAGACTACTTTTTAGTCTCTTTTTTACCAAAGAAAAATCTAAATATTTTTTGAAAAAAAGATAATCTCTTTTTTTCAATTTTTTCTTTTACCTCTTTTGATAAATTTTCCAAATTTTTTGGTCTATAAAGTGTTTCTTCTAAAATTTCCACTATTTTTTCTCACCTAAAAAATTTTGAAGTTCTTTCATGGCTTCTTCATTTTTGATTGTAAATTTAATCTCTATTCTTCGTGAAGCATCTTTATCTTCAACTCCATTTTTATCTAATATTAAATCAGAAGATGACCTTCCACTTGAATTTACATAAGTGCTTAAAAGTTTTCTATCAATAATATTTGATTCATATAAAAACTGCATAACAGCATGAGCTCTTTGTTGTGATAAAGCAAGATTTGAAAGATATGTTCCGTCACTATTTGTATGTCCTTCAATAGTTATGCTTTCAATATATTTTTTTATATCTTTATCTCCAAGAAGAGTAGTTAAATATTTTTTCAAAGTATTACTTAACTCTTTTTTAGACTCTTCTTTTAATTTATACTCATTTTGGTCAAATAAAATATTTGAAGAGAATTTTATAGCTCCACTTTTTTCATCTACGTTTATGGATTTACCAAGTTTTTCTCTTAATTTTGCAATAACATTTAATTTAATTCCTGTTAAGTTTTTGATTTTTAGTTTTGCAACATCAAATTCTTCAACCATTTTTTGATGAATTTGAGTTTGAACAAGTAATTTATCAGCAAGTAATGTTAACTCTTCATCTTTTAAACTTATCATATTTGTTTTATCTAAAAGTTCAGTTGAGAGTTTTTCATTTTTATCTTTTTCATCTTTTATATTTAATTCATACTCTAAAAGAAGTGATTTTAATTTCTCTATCTCTGTAAGATTTAAAGAGAGTTTTTCCTCTTTTTCTTTTAAATCTTTTGAAGTTTTATCTAATTCATTTTTTGTTGTTTCATATAAATTTTTTGCTTTTGCAAGTTCATAAAAAAGTTTTGATTTAGCCTCTTCACTTGAATTTAAAGCTGCTTTTTCTTTTTCTAGTGTATTTTGAGTGTAAATATATTTTATTACAATAGCACCAATAACCAAAATAAAAACAAATAGTAATCCTGCCATTAAATCAGCATAAGATATCCAAAAGTTTTCATCATTTTTTTGTTCTTTATTGTACATTTTTTACTACTTTGATATTTCTTTAAATTCTTTAAAATCTTCTAAGATTTTAGTAGTTTCTTCATCAATCATTTCAAGTGAAGTTTTTAGTTTATTTGTAATATTCTCATCATATTCTTCAATACCTTTTTTAAACTTCCACTCCAGTTTTTCCATATCACTTTTCATAGTTTCAATACTTTTTACAATATTTGAGTATATTGCTTTTAAGTTATCAGAACTTAGATTATGCATATGTGAATTTAATTTCTCAATATTGTTATTTAAAAGTTCAGCATTTAAAGCATATAAATCTTTTTGTTTTTCAAAACTTTTTATAGTTGTATGCATATTTAAAGTCATGTCTTTTAGCATAAGTGATAATTTTTCATTATTGTCTATATTTTCACTAATTTTAGAAGATAAAATAAACTCTTTTTTTAGTATCTCTTCTAATACATCAAATCTTTGTTCAATTGATGAGTTGATATTATCTAAGATATTACTTGAAGTTAATTGATTAAATACTTCGCTCATTTTTGTAAAGTTATCTAAATTACTTTTAATATGAATTGATTCAATATCAACTTTTGTCCAAAAGAAATGTTTAGTTCCCTCTTTTATAATAAATGAATCATGTTCAAATCTACTCATTCCTATTTTTTCAAAAAATGTCCACCAGATTGATAAAAAAATACCATAAATAGAAACATAAAAGGCAGTTCCTACTCCTCCTAAAAGTGTAGAAATCTCTTTTTCTAAATCAGCTGAGTTTCCAGAGTTAAAATCAGGCATACTAAAAGCTATAGATATAAAAGTTCCTAAAATACCAAGAGTTGGAAAAATTCCTGATGCAATAGAAGAGAAATTTGTATTTCTTAAATTACTTGTATAATCTTGTAAAAAGTCATCAACACTTCCATTTGCTTTAGTTGTACCACCAATAGTTAATAAATTTTTATTTATATACTCTTTTAAATCATAAGCTAATTCATAATATTGAGTTTTAAATTTACAAGATACAAAATAGGCATTGTGTTTTACAAAAAATAGATAAATAAAAAATATAAAACCAATTAATATAACACTATGCATTTCTACTTTTAAAGGTAAAACACTTAAATAACATAATAAAATAATTCCAAAAAGTGCTGCTGGAACTGTAAGTAAAATGAAAATTCTCGAAAGAGGTTTACAAGTTGTGTAGAATTTTGAATTTAGTTCAATAAAATCGTCATCTGTGAACATAAAATATTCCTTTTTGTTGTCAATAGTTTAAAAATGGAAGTTTATCATATTATTATCTTAAAAGATAAATTTTAATACGCTCATCTTAGAATATAAATATATTTACAAGAATTAAAGGGTAAAATAAAGATAAAATTAAAAAAAGAGTAAAAAATTATTATGTTTAAAAACTTTTTAATTCTGTTGTTTATTTTATGTAATGTTTCTTTTGTATTTGCTTCTACAAAAAAATATACAATTAGTGTTTGTACAACTTCCAATATGCAAAATGCCTTAACTTGTAAAAAAAGAGTGCTTAAAAGTATGAGTGGTGAAGTTTTTATTGTAAAACAAAATTATAATAGATATTTTACTTATTTAAATCTATATGATAGTTATCAAGAGGCTAAAAATGAGATGAAAAATCTCTCTTCTTATGTAAAAAAACAAAAAGCATATATAAAACAAATAGATTATGAAGAAAAAGAAGAACTTAAAGAAAAAGTTATTGAAACAGTAATGGTGAAAGAAGAGAGCATAGCTGAAGTTAAAGAAGAAAAGATAAAACCAAAAGAGATAATTCCTTTGGCTTCTTCTCTTCCTTTGCTTGAAGATTTGAAATTAGTTAGTTCTTATAGATTTGAGGAAGAAAATACTCAAGAAAATATAAAAGAACAAATAGAAGATAGCGTAAAAATAGAGCAGATGGAAGAGCCAAAAGATTTAATAGTTTCAAAAGAAGAGATTCAATATGTGGAAGAATTAAGACAAATTAGTATGGATGAATTTGATAAAGAGAATGAAAAACAAAAACAAATAATTAAACCTAAAGAAGAAAAAAAGCCAAAAATAACAGTTTCTCAAAATATTCAAAATAATTTAGAATCTAAAAAATATGATGTTTCAGATTATGAGCAGTTGATTATTGAAGTTGATTCAAGCACAAACTATATGACTATAAAAGCAAAAGTTGATGATAAATTAGAAAAAATCAAAAATTATAGAGTTTCTACTGGAAAAGATAGTGTAAAAAAACCTTTTGGTGTAGGAAAAGTATCTCAAATTTCTTTAAATCCTGTTTGGTATCCAACGCAAGAAACTAAAAAAACTTTCAAAAAAAGAGGAATAAACCTTCCTTCAGTTGTTCCTCCGGGACATAAATATAACTATATGGGTGCAGCTAAAATAAATCTTACTCATATTGTTGATGGGAAAAGTACATATAGAATCCATGGAACTTTAAATGAAAAAACAATTGGAACAAATGAATCAGCAGGATGTATTAGAATGAAAAATAGTGAAGTTGTAGAATTAGCAAATTTAATAAATCAATTTTCAAGTATGAGAAGTTTGAGTGATGTTAAAGTTGTTTTGAAATAGATGAATACAAAATACCAAATACTAAAAGATATTTTCGGACACGATAAATTTAGAAGTTTTCAAGAAGAAGTTGTTGATTGCATTCTTAACAAACAAGATATTTTGACAATTTTGCCAACAGGTGGTGGAAAATCACTTTGTTATCAACTGCCAACTCTTCTTATGTCTGGAACTACTGTTGTAATCTCTCCATTAATTGCACTTATGCAAGACCAGATAAAAGCACTAAATGATTTGAATATTAGTGCAGATATGATAAGTTCAGCAACTTCAAATGATGAAAATAGTTTCACTCTTCAAAAGCTTTTAAATGGCGAATTAAAATTTATTTATGTTGCACCTGAAAGGTTCACTTCAAATGAGTTTGTATCAGTATTACAGCGAATAAATATAAACTATTTTGTAATAGATGAAGCCCACTGTGTTTCGGCTTGGGGACATGAGTTTAGAGCTGAGTATAGAAATCTTGATAGATTAAAAAGATTTTTTCCAAATACTGCAATTTGCGCATTTACTGCAACTGCTACAAAAAAAGTTGAAGCTGATATTGCTTCTTCTTTGAATTTGCAAAATCCTAGACACTTTAGAGCAAAAACCATAAGAAATAATCTTGATATAAAAGTTGAGCCACGAATCGCAAATGGGAAAACACAAATATTAAACTTCTTAAAAACTCACAAAGGTTTATGTGGAATTATCTACACTTTTACAAGAAAAGAAGCAGAATCAACAGCAGAGTTTTTGAGTGAAAATGGATATAGTGCAAAAGCTTATCATGCGGGACTTAGTAGTGATAAAAAAGATGAAGTTTTTAATGATTTTGTCTATGAAAAAATAGATATTGTAGTAGCAACCATCGCTTTTGGTATGGGAATTGATAAATCAAATATAAGGTTTGTAATACATACAAGTTTACCTAAAACTTTAGAAAACTACTATCAAGAGATAGGTCGAGCAGGACGAGATGGTGAGATGTCTTATGTTTATATGCTTTATTCAAAATCTGATGAAGTAAAAAGAAAACTACAAATAGAAGAAGCCATAGACAACTCTTATAAACAAACAGCTTTAGATAAATTGGAGTTTATGTATAGATATTGTGTTAGTAATAATTGTCGTCATAAGATGATAGCAGGTTATTTTGAAGATGAGATAGAAGCTTGTAAAACTCTATGTGATAACTGTACAAAAGGTGAAGTTGAACTTATAGATGTAAGTGTTGATGCTCAAAAACTTTTAAGTGCCATTTATCGAACTGAACAAAGATTTGGATTAAATCATATTATTGATATTTTAAGAGGTTCAAAAAATCAAAAGATTTTAGAGTTTGGACATGAAAAACTAAATGTTTATAATCTAGGTGTTGAAAAGAGTAAAAATGAATGGATTGCAATCGCAGATAAACTAATAGATATAGAAGCTCTAAGTTTAGGAGAGTTTAGAGCTTTGAAAATAAGTTCTTTAGGTTTAGAAATTCTAAAAGGTAAAGAGAAACTTTTTATTGATAGTGATAAACTAGGAATTGCTTCAAAAATCCAAGAAGAAGAGACTGAGCTTACTTTTGATGAGTTGATTTATGAAAGATTTAGAACTTTACGAAAAGAGATAGCTTTACAAAGTGAAATTCCAGCTTATGTTATATTTGGTGATAAGACTTTAAAAGAGTTTGCTTTAAAACTTCCAATAACAAAAGATGAAATGTTAAATATAAATGGTGTTGGTCTTGTAAAATATGAAAAATATGGAGAAGATTTTTTGAATTTATCTAAAGAGATAAAAGAAGAATTCAAAGAAAAACTTGAACAAAAAGAGCCATTAAAAAAACTCACAAAAACATATCTTGAAACTTTTGAACTTTTAAATGAAGGAAAAAGTGTAGAGGAAATTGCACAAATTAGAGATTTGGGCTTAACTTCAATTCTGGGGCATATTTCAGTTTTATTTGAGCATGAAAAAATCTCAAAAGAGAAAAAGGAAGAGTTATTAAAACCTCTTGAAATTTCTAAAGAGATTAGAAACTGGATAGAAGAGGGATTAAAATTAGATACACTAAAAGAGTTAAGACAAAAACTTTATTTATATGAATATTTATCAAAGGAGTTGTAAATGAGATTTGAAGATATAGATTTTAATAAACTTTATATAGAACAGAAAGAGGCTTCAACTTTTAAACAAAAAAGTAAAGAAGCTTGGGATATAAAAGCTGATTCTATGAATAAAAGAGTTCACAAATCAATTTATAATGAACAGTTTTTAAAGCTTCTAAATCTTGAGAAAATAGATACTTTACTTGATATTGGCTGTGGAGTTGGAAACATATCTTTAAAACTTGCACCAAAACTTTCAAAAGTATATTGTTTAGATTATTCAACTAAAATGTTGGAATTATTAAATGAAAATGCAAAAAAACAAAACATCAATAATATTACAACAATAAATAAATCTTGGTATGATTCATGGGATGATATTTCTAATGCTGATTTAGTTATAGCTTCACGTTCTATGGAAGTAAAGAATATGAAAGAAGCTTTGGAAAAATTAAATAATAAAGCAAATAAAAAAGTTGTGATTTCATATAAAGTTGGTGGGTCGTTTGTAAGTGATGAGATATTAGATGTTTTACAAAAAGATATTATAAAAAAACCTGATTATATATATGTTTTAAATATTCTTTATAATATGGGAATAAATGCAAGTTTAAATTTTGTTCAAAGTGAAGGAAGAGGAACAATTTATACTTCAAAAGAGAAATTTATCGAATCAGTCTCTTGGAGTATAGGAAGTTTAAGATCTGATGAGATTAAAAAACTTGAAGATTATTATGATAATTTGGATGAAAATAAAAAATTTAAAGAGGACTTTGTTTCTTGGGCTATTATCTCTTGGGATAAATAGCTTTATTTCTCAAACCACTTTTTGTTAAAATCTTTTAAAGATTCGGGATAATATCTATGTTTTGGAATATTATTTATAATTAGTGCAATAATTAATAAAATAAAAGCTCCTGTTGTTACAGGAAATAAAATATATAAAAAACCTAAATCATGAATCTGTTCACTTCCAATAACAGCAATCAATGCTGTAGCTCCCCCTGGAGGATGTAATGTTAGTGTTAATTGCATCATTAAAATTGAAGTAGAAACTGCAACTGCTGAAGCAAAAAGTAAATTAAAAGAAAAAAGTTTAAAACAAATTACACCTATTATTGCAGAAATTAAGTGTCCACCTATTAAATTTCTTGGTTGAGATAGAGGTGAGTTTACTGCTCCATAAACTAAAACAGCACTCGCTCCAAATGAACCTACAAGCAAAGTTAGGTCTTTATCATTTAAAATATCACTATGAAAATATGAGATTGCTAAAATCCCTAAAAATGAACCAATCCACGACCAAATGAGATTTGATTTTTCTAGTGGTTCAGAATTTATTTTTTTGAATTGTTTAAAAAACTTTTGCATAGGGCATATTATCAAAAAATATTTTTTTGATAAATGACCTAAATCAAATTATAAGATATTTAATTGGTGAGCTAAATCAGCTGCTATTCTTTCATAATTTCTAACAGCTAAAAGTCTTTTTTGTCCATTTATTCCCACTTGTGCAACTTCATCTTTTGATAGATTTATGATATATTCTAACTTTTCTTTTATTGAATTTTCATTGAAATCACAAAACCATGCACTAATATTATCTTCAAAAATTGAACTATTATTTTCATTATCACTCATAATACAAGGAACTGCACTTGAATAATAATCCAAAACTTTCATAGGAGTTGAACTATTAAATAAAGCGATATTTGGAAGTACAGCTAAACCTATATCTGAAATAGCTATTAAATTTAGTAATTCCTGTCTTGTTTTTGCGTCATAAACTTCAATATTATCTTTTAATTTTGGAAAATCATCTAAAATAGTCTCTAAATATTCAGGGTCTTTTGTAGAAATCATAAGTTTATAGTTTGTACTTTTGATATTACTAAATGCTTTTAAAACCGTTTCAAATTCTCTTAATTTATCTAAAGTTCCTGCATAAAAAAATCTTTTTTCATCTTTTTCATGTTGAATATTTTCATGTAAATTATCAGGGTCAATTGCAGATGGAATTACAAATGTTCTTGTTTTTACATCTTTAAAATAGTCATTTTTCATTTGAAATGATGTAGGTAAAAAAATGTCACATTCATTTATCAGATTTATTTCTGTATAAGTTTGAATTTTATTTGAAATAATATCAAAAAGGGTTTTTTTATTATTTGCTTCATCTGTTTGAAGTTTTGCAATTCTTTTTGGAAAAGAGAGTCTAAATCCTACTTTGTAGTTATATTTATCTTTTCTTTTTAAAACCTCTTTTAGTAAATTAATATTATTTCTAACAACCACAAAAGAGTATTCACTTATATTTATGCCATTAATAGCAAGTTCATCAAGAAGATTTATTGATAAATTTTCAGGAACAATAATAGTACCATTGTCTTTTTTTTCTATTACTGTTTTTGATTTTGAAAAAAATATTGTATTTATATCAAAATGTTTATTTAAATATTTTTGAAATAAAGGTCCTATAAAACTATGGTCTGTATGTTCATTTTGATCAGTTACATATAAAAATTTATTCATTTTTTGCTCCTTATTATAAAAGAAAATTTTAACTGCAAAATGTTGCAATAAAGAAGCATTTATTTTAAATAATTAATAGAGTTTTCCATATAAGTCAATATGTGTTAAATAGACTCTTAAATCAAATTCAACTTGGTGATAAGAAGGCATCATAAAAGTGCAAAGATTATAAAAAGCTTTATCATGTTCTCTTTCTTTAAAGTGAGCAAGTTCATGAACTACAATCATTTGTAAAAACTCTTCGGGCATATTTTTAAATATGGTTGCAACTCTGATTTCATTTTTTGATTTAAGTTTTCCTCCTTGAACTCTTGAAACTATTGAGTGCATTCCTAAAGCATTATTAATTACATTTATTTTTCCATCGTACATTACTTTTGAAACTTGATATTTTTTAAAGTATTCGTTTTTAAAATCCATCACATAAGAGTATAAAGTTTTGTCATTTGTATAATTATGTGCAATTGGATATTTAGTTTTTATATATGAAGATAATTTTTCTTTTTCTATTAAAACTTTGATTTTATCTTGTAAATCTTTTGGATAGTGGTTTAAATATTTCATAGATAAATTATAAGCTTAATATTTCTAATGGATTTGGTTTATTATTTCGTATTATTTGTGCAATTTTATATTCTCTTTCTTTTTTTATAGAGCTGTAATTTTCCAAAATATCTTCATACCAAGATAATACTTTTTCATAGGTTTTACTTGCTAATGTAGAAACACCATCATCTAAAATATCTTTAAAATATTTTATCTTATCTTTTAGATATTCTTCTATATTATTTTCTTTGATTTTTTTAAAACCAAAAGATTTTCCTTCATCATCAATCTTTTCATCCCATGCAACAACTGATTGAATAGCAAAGGAACCAGTTATTGCAGCCATAAAAAGTACAGTCTCTTTTTCATCTTTTAAGGTTTTTAATTTTTCAAAAATAGCTTTATTAAAATCTTCATTATCACTTATTAAAGAAGTTGCCATAAAACTACTTACTTTGTAGCTAGAACGAATTAATGATGCATCATAAACATTGCCATTTTCATCCTCTTCCATTATAAGTTCTTTGAGTTTTTTTACTTCTTCGTAAGAAAGAGATAGAATCTCTTTTTCTGAAATATATCTATCTTCAACAATAGAAAAGATTTTATTTATTTCTTTTTCATTGAAAGAAACTTCTAGTTTAGATATAAGCTTATCAAAATCATCTCTTTTTATTAAATCAACACTTGATTTATCTGATAACTCTTTTTGACTTATATTTTCAATATTCAAAGCTGATATTAAAATATTATTTTTATCCATGACTTTTTTAGCTCATTTTTAATAATAATCTTAATCTATCGTATTCTTTATTATTATCAAAATCTTGTTTTGTATTTTTAGAACTAGTTTTTATTTCTTGAAGCATATTTGTGATATTGCTAAGTGTAGTATCAAAATTTGAATTTAAATTTGAATTTGATGGAGATGCTGTATCGTCAGATGCTTTTTTTATCACTTCTCCAATTCTATTTTTTTTAGCTTCTAATATCTCCATCTCTAATTGTTTAAGAGCAGCTTCAATATCTTTTATACTTATCTCTTTACCTGAATCTTTATCTTCTTTCATTTTTAGAATCTGTTTTAATCTTTCTTCAAATGCTTTTAATTCACCAACGGTAAAACCTGTTCTAAGAAGCGAAATAATATCTTCATAAAGACTTTGCGTTGAACTTTTATCTACGATTATATCTTTTTCTTCTGTTTTTTGTGTTGTAGTTTCATTTGTCGATTTTGTAGATGAAATTAAACTTTCGAAATCATTATTTTTTGTTTTTTCTAGATTCGATGTTTTATTAGAAGTATTGTAATTATTATTTGTAAAAGATGTTATTTGCATTTTGGTTTCTTTCATTTATTTTAATATAAAAAATTTTAAGAAAAAAAGAGGATTAAATCTCCTCTTTTATTTTCTCTAAATCTTTTATTTTTTCTAAATATTGTTCTTTTCTTGAAGTTACAAAATTTATTCTATCTTCATTTATTTCTAAATATTGTTCTTTTGAATATTTTACAATTTTAAATAAATAGTTTCTTTTAGACATTAAGAAATCTTCAATTTTTTCAAATCCAAAATTTGCTTTTAGTTTTGCAACAATTTCATCTTCTCTTGGATGAGAAACAGAGAATCTTGAAGGCTCTTTTTTATATAACTCTTCTGATTCAAATATTTGTTGCTCAAAATGAGCAATAGTAGCTTGTGTTGTTTGAATATAAGAGTAAGATAATGCACCATTAAAATAAGCAAATTTTTTTCTTAAAGCAGAAATGTTTTCTAAAATTGCCGTATGATATGTTTTTAATACATTTTCATAAACTTTTGCAGCAAAGTGTCTCGTATTTGAAAACTCTAAATCTGAAGCAATTTCTCTGTGTTTTCTTATAAGTTCATAAGGCTCTTGCCATTTAGCAACTTCATTTTTTATGATGTTATATGCATCTCTAAAAGCTTCATCAGAGTTTAGTTCAACATTTTTTAGAAGTTTTATAGATCTTTTAAACATTTTATCTATAGTTTGGTCATCATAAAATAGAGATTTATAAACTGCATCTGAATCAATCCAGAAAGTTTCATATTGGAATTTTTCGATTTTTTCACCTAAAAAACCTTTTGATTCCTCAAATCTAAAAGCTTTTTTCTTTTTGATATTTTTATATGTTTCATGAGCTATTTTTTCCATAATAGACTCTAAAGAATTGTAGATATTAAATAATTCTTTTGAGTATTTTTTATGAATATTTTCAAAATGTTCTAAAACAGAATTTTCACAACCTCTTAATACTTCAATAAGTGCGTCATAAATTTTTGTAATAGTTTCGTACTCTTTGATTAAAATATCACAAATACCTCTTAAATCTTTTTTAATTGCAAACTCTTTTGCCTCTGCTGCTTGTGGTCTTATTGTATTTTGAATGAAATCAAGAACTTCTTGAATATTTGATTCTTCTAAAAGTTTTGTATTTGTAGTTGCATCAGCATCTTGAATAGAGTGAATTTTATTTTTATACTCTTTGAAACTATTTTCAAAAAAATCCAAATCATCAACATTTTTTTCAAGTAAATCTTTTTTGAATTGAGTTACGATTTTTGTATACTCATCTTGGATTAATACATCTTTTTGTAAAGCTCTTGATTCAAGTGCCATTCTTGCAGAGATTGGAACAACTTTAGCAAAGAATTTTGAGAATTTTTCACTTACATATTTTGTTGTGGTTGATACTTGTTCATCAGTTAATTTATCTTTTTGATTTAATACACATAAAGATTTATTTTTAAAGTGTTGCATATACTCTTCTAAAACTTCAGCTTCAGATAGTTTTCCTGCATTATCAATAAGTGTAAGCCAGATAATACCTCCAACATCTCTTAATACTTTTTTTGTAGTATCCGTATCACTTTGAGATTGAGAGTTAAGACCTGGTGTATCAACAAAAGAGATATCTTTTAAAATATCCATAGGAGCATAAAGTGTAAGATATTTTATATCTTTCATTTCATGTTGTCTTTGGTCTGTAAAATCAGCAATTGATTCAATAGGAGCGAATTCTTGAGCACCTGAATAGTAAGTGATTTTTAGTTTATATTCTTCACCATAGTTTATGAAATTTACTTTTGAAGTAACTGGTGTAATTCCAGTTGGTAAAATATTTCTTGAAAGAAGGGCATTTAAAAATGTTGATTTACCAGCAGAAAATTGTCCAGTAATAGCAACTTCCATTGGATATCTAGCACGTCTAATTTGTTTGTTTAAAATACTAATAAGTTGATTTGACGGTAAAAATTTTTCATCAAGTAATTTTACTTGAACCTTTTTTATATCACCAACTAATCCTTCCTCATAAATAACTTCTTGTATAGTATAAGTATCTTTATATTCGTTTACAAAACTTTTTAGGATATTTAAATTTGCACTCATTAGTATAATCCTTTTATATTTGTTGTAATATTTTCAAGTTTTTTAATATTTTTATGAATATCAATAGATATTTGAGCTCTATTTTTATCTGTTTCTTCAAATGAATTGATTTGATTTTGTAAAGTTTCTTCATCGCTTTTAAGTTTTTGCTCAAAGGTTTTTAAAGGAGCATTTAAAGTAGTAAAGAATGATTCAATCAATAAAGTACTTACTTTTTTTGCTTTTGTTTTAATATCTTCTTCAATAGAAGTGAATTGATTTTTAATTGCTTCTTCTATTTCTCTATCTAGTTCATTTATTTTTGACTCTTTTGATTTTGAAACGGCTTCAGTTATTAAAGAGACTAAAACTTCATTATTTGAAGTTAAAAATCCTGATTTAAAATCATCTTGGAAAAATCCTCTTGCATCAAAATTCTCATTTTTATGTCCAATTGTAAATCCCATATCATGATATTTTTGTTCACATTGTTCACCAATAGTTTGAGATTTTTTGATAAATTTATATCTATAATCTCTAATAACATCAATAATCCCATCTTTTATCGCTGTTTCAACAATAACTTTAATCCTGCTATTTTCAGGTCTTTTTTTAGTTTTTTCAAAAGAGTATCTAACATCACTTACAACTCTTTGTTTTATAACTGTTTGTAAGTCAATCAATTCACTTTGTAAGAAAGTTTCAAGTGAATCTATATAAGATTTTGCATCATTTTTATAATAAGTTATATCTTCACTCATAGCTTGGAAAATTCTAGTATTTACAGCTTTTTTCTTATTAAATTCTTCAAGCTCTTTTTCTAATTCATCTTTTGATTTTGATAAAAGTTTTAATTCATAATTGTAAAAAGAGTTTTGTTTTTCAATAATTCTTTGAAGTTGAGTTTTAGAAGATTGAATTACTAGTTCACCTTTTTGTGAGTTTGAGCCAAATAGAGTCTCCGTAAGATATTTTTCAATCTCTAAAATACCTGTATCTTCAAGTGTAAATCCAGCATCTAATGCCTCTTTTGCTCTTCCTGTTCTATGTAACAGTGCCATTCTTCCAGAAATAGGAATGAACTTGATAGTTTTTAAAATATAATCAAGTTGAGAATCTTTATTTTGAGCACGTAACTGTTTTTCAATTGAGTTTTTTGTATATTTTATAACTTCATCAAGTTGCTCTTTTGTAACTGTATCAGCACGTGTAATTACTATCAAAAGTTTTGATATATTTTGATATAAAACAGCATCTATAATAAATTCAACATCTTTTAGGGTAGCACTTTGAGATACATTCATCAGATGTAACATCATATCACAAGCAGATATGTACTCTTTTGTAATCTCTTCTCTTTGAATAACAGGGTCATCAAGTCCTGGAGTATCAACTATTTCAATTCCATCACTTAAAAAATCAAGTTTAGAACCTAATTCTACATATTTCACTAAGTTACATTTTTTACCACTTGCTTCTGCTGAGGTATATGAAGATAAATCTTTTATATCAATTTCATCAAATCTAGAAGTAGGTCTTATATAATTTTTTAGATTCTCTCCAAATATTTTATTTGTTTCATTTACGAACTCTTTCATAGATTCAAGTTGTTCAGCTGATTTTTTTATTCTATCCCACTCTTGAGTATTCCAATAATATACTTTTGCTGTATCTGTAGTATTGTGTTTTACTATTGTTAGGTTTGCAGTTTCAGGAACTACGGCACTTCCAAGAATTTCTTTTCCCATAAGTGCATTTAGCATTGTAGATTTACCTGCGTTCATAACACCTGTAATTCCTATTGAGAATTTTTGGTTATTTAAGTAATTTTTACAAGATTCAATCTCATTTAAAATTTCTTGATTAGAAATATCAGCTTTTAAATCCTCAATTATATCTTCAAGAGTAGCTTTTAAATCTTTAAATGAAGATTTGTTTTCTTCATCAATTTCTTCATGTAAAGTTATCGTATTTTCTTCAATGATATCAAGTTCTTTATAATCAAATAAAGATATAAGTTTATTGAAATTCTCATTATTTATTATGTTTTCAGTTTTTAAATATTCAAAAGATGAATGAATAATAGATATATTTTGTTTTGTTTTATTTTGTAAAATAGTTTCTATAATATTATGTTGTAAATGATTTAATTCATTTAAATTAGAAGGACTTTTCACTTTTAATTGTTGGCATAAAGTTTTAAAAGAGGTAAGTGGTAAATATTTATCAAAATTTTTTCTTGTAGCACTTATAATCAAAGCAAAAATAGTAAAAGTTTCATCATTAATAATAGCATCGATTGGTTCTACATCCAAATTTTGTTCAAAAGTTATACCATGATACAGTAAGAAATAGTCATTTGCTAAACTCATTTTTAAAACCCCCAAAAATATAAAAAGTTAAATATCACTAATGATATTTAACTTTTTATATTTTCTTAGTTACGAAGGAGATTTTCCTTCGTAATTTTTATCTAAGTGCTACTAATTTTCTTCTTAAGTAAGCAATTTTGTTTTGTAATGGTAAATGTTTTGGACAATGGTCTTCACACGCCATTAAAGACATACAACCAAAAATTCCATCATCATCACCAATCAATTCATAGAAATCTTCCGCAGTTCTTTTATCATGTGGATCAACTTCAAATCTTGCAACTCTATTTAATCCAACAGGACCAACAAAGTTTGGTCTCATAAGTGCTGTTCCACAAGAAGCAACACAAATACCACACTCAATACATCTATCTAATTCAAAAGTTTGATCAGCTACATCTGGATCAACTCTTTCTTCCATTTTTGTAATATCAATTTCTTCATTTGTATGAATCCAAGATTCAACTCTTTTAGACATTGCATCCATCCATTTACCAGTATTAACTGATAAATCTTTGATTAATTCAAATGCAGGCATAGGCATTAATTGTAATTTACCTGTTGGGTAATTTGCAATTAATGTTCTACAAGCAAGAGTTGGTTTACCATTTACAACCATACCACAAGAACCACAAATTCCAGCTCTACAAACAAAGTCAAAAGATAAATCCGCATCCATAGTTTCTCTAATTTTCATTAAAGCAATGAAAAGAGTCATTCCTGGAGTCTCTTCTAATTTATATTCAACAAAGTGAGGTTTTGAAACCTTACTTCTTGGATTGAATTTAAGAACTGATATAGTTATTTCTCTACCTTTTTGAGTACTCATTATAAATCTCCTGCTCTTTCGTTTTTCTCTCTATAGTTCATTGGTAAATCAAATGGCATTAAGGCATGTTGAATTTCATGTCTATCTTTACCTTCTGCTTGCATTTTTTCTGTCACTTCATCAACAACAGCTTGTCTTTTTTCTGAATCTGGATGCTCGATAATCATACCTTTTGCTCCATATCCTCTAAATGCAGGAGGTAATTCCATAGTCATAATATCTAATGGCTCATAAGTTATTGTTGGAATAGTTTGGTTTTCATCTGGCCATGAAGTTAATGTTCTATTTAACCAGTTTGCATCATCTCTTTTTAAGAAGTCTTCTCTATAGTGAGCACCTCTAGATTCTGTTCTTTCTAATGCACCTTTAGCAACACAAAGAGCAATTTTTAACATTTTTGGAACTCTATATGCTTCTTCAAGTTCTGGATTTCCAGCTCTCTCTTTAGATTTAACTGTGATTTGTTTTGTTTTTTTCAATAAATCTTCTAATTCATCAACAGCTGCTTTTAAATTTACACCGTCTCTAAAGATACCTACTTTTTCATCCATTAAGTTTTGCATTCTATTTTTAATTTTGAAGATATCTTCATTTCCATTATAAGCTAAGATCTCATTTAAATAAGCATCTTGTTTATCTAGGAATTTTTGAACTGTTGAAGTTGGAATAGTTACGTCATTTGCTAAACAATAATCAGCAAAATAGTTACCAATAATCATACCTGCAACAACAGTTTCAGAAACAGAGTTCCCTCCAAGTCTATTAAATCCATGCATATCCCAACAAGCAGCTTCACCACAAGCAAATAAACCATTTAAATTTTGTGATTCACCAGTTGGTTTAGTTCTAATTCCACCCATAGAATAGTGTTGCATTGGAAGAACTGGTGCCCATCCTTTTTTACCTTCATCAGCTGGATCGATACCGTTGAAAATCATACAAATTTCTTGAACGTCTCTTAAGTTTCTTTCAATATGCTCTCTACCTAAAATAGAAATATCTAACCATACGTGGTATCCATAAGGAGAAGGAACACCTTTACCATTTCTAATATGTTCAATCATTCTTCTTGAAACAACGTCTCTTGAAGCAAGTTCTTTTTTCTCTGGCTCATAATCTGGCATAAATCTGTGACCATCAACGTCTCTTAAGATTCCTCCATCTCCTCTACAACCTTCAGTTAATAAAATACCTGATGGTACGATTGG
Source organism: Arcobacter aquimarinus (assembly GCF_013177635.1). Lineage (NCBI taxonomy): Bacteria > Pseudomonadati > Campylobacterota > Epsilonproteobacteria > Campylobacterales > Arcobacteraceae > Arcobacter > Arcobacter aquimarinus. Next base: position 370,192 of record NZ_CP030944.1, read on the forward strand.
TGTTGGGTGAAATTGAACAGCTTCCATATTTCCTAAAGTTGCAATTCCAGTCTCAAGTGCAATAGCAGCACCTGTACCTTCACAAATTACAGCATTTGTAGTTTGTTTAAATACTCTTCCATATCCACCAGTTGCAATACATGTACCTTTTGCAACATAAGCTTCTAATTCACCTGTAATTAAATCTCTTACAACTGCTCCATAACATCTTCCATTTTCATGAATTAAAGATAATGCTTCTTTTCTATCTCTAATATCAACATTATGTTTTAAAGCTTCATTAGCAACACCAAATAACATAGTATGTCCTGTTGCATCAGCTGTATAACAAGTTCTCCATTTTTTAGTTCCACCAAAATCTCTTGATGTGATTAATCCATGTCTATCTTGTTCTTCTGTAATAGTTGTTTTTTTAGCATTAATAACAGCTTCTCTTGTTCCAGCTTTAACTCTAGACCAAGGAACCCCCCAAGATGCTAATTCTCTAATGGCTTTTGGAGCAGTGTGTACGAACATTCTTGCAACAACTTGATCACATCCCCAGTCTGAACCTTTTACAGTATCAGCAAAGTGTAAATCTTCATTATCACCATCAGACATTTTAGAGTTACCTAAAGATGCTTGCATACCACCTTGAGCCGCAGCAGAGTGAGATCTTTTAACTGGAACTAAAGATAAAACAGTTGTACTTAAACCTTTCTTTTGTGCAGCAACAGCAGCTCTTAAACCTGCTAATCCTCCACCAATAACTAATGCATCACAGTAATTAATTTTCATTATGCAATTCCTCCAACACTTTTATTTGTAATATTAAATTCCATTACTTTTGCAGTTGGAGTATATTTTTGACCAACCGTTCCATTTTTAGCATTTTCCATACCGATTTTCATGTAAGCTGCTAATGAAGCAAAACCTAATACTAAGAAAAATACTGTTAAAGCCCATTTAACTTTTTTAAGTGCAATTCTTGTTGCTTTAGGATTTTCACCATCAAACCATCCCCATTTTACACATAATCTATATAAACCAATTGTTCCATGGAATTCAACTGCTAATAATAAAAGAATATATAAAGGCCACATCCACTCAGACCAAATTCTATCAGCACTTTCATAAGGACCAATATCAGCTGAATTAGTCATAATAATATATAAGTGAACAGAACCCAAGAAGAACATAGCAAAACCTGTAAATGCTTGGATAAACCAAAGTTTTGTATCATCATGATTCATACTTTTTGCATGAGCTTTCATTACTTGATATTGTTTAAAATTACCAGGTAATTTTCTCATACCAAGTGCAGCATGAACTATAAAAACTACGAAAATTACAGCAGCAGCAATTGTAACTAAGATAGGATTTCCACCTTCAAAAATAAAACTTCCTTCTAAAAGTTTTGTTACAGTGTACATAAAATCTTTAGATACTAATATTGATGCTACCAACAACATATGTGCCCACATAAATAAAGCTAAGAAACCACCAGTAAAACTTTGCATATAGTCAAGTTTTGCAGGTAATCTACTTTTCTTTCCTTCAACTGTTTTCCCCAAATAACCTTCTATTAGGTCACTCATTTGCTATCCTTTCTGCGATTTAGATTTTTTTGAATAATAGCAAAATAATAGCTTAAATCTGCTTCAACGATGTTTATAATTTGAGAAATTTTTTAACAAAAGAGAATGTAAATAAGTAGAAGAAAGCCTAATAAATGGTACTTTCTTCTATGAAGTGGAGATTTAAAAGTTATATTTATTATAAGTAACCATGTTACTTAATAACACAGTCTTATTTTATAAACAAAGATTGAACGGCCATTTGTGTTAAATTGATTATTGTATCTATGTTCATAACAGGAATAAAAAATACAATAGCTGAACCAATACCACCTAAAACTGTTAAAATTGCAACAAATGCAATAGCATAAGTTGAAACTCTTCTATCATTAAATTCTATAGAAATAGCTTCCTCTTTTGCCGAATAAAAATACATAACAGCAATCAATTTAAAATAATAATATACAGAAATTATAGTAGCTACAATAGCAACTATTGTAAGAGCTGTATATCCAGCATTTATAGCTTCTGTGAATACATAAAATTTACCTATAAATCCTATCGTTGATGGAATCCCAGCAAGTGAGAATAAAAATATCGTCATCATAGCTGCTAAAAAAGGTCTCTCTTTTGCTAAACCTTTAAAATCATCATATGTAATTTTTATATTTGTATCAGAAATAATATGTGAAGCTAATCCAAATGCTCCTAAAGCTGATAATAAATAAGCTATTAAATAAAACATTATTGCGTAAGCTGAATCAATATTTAACAGTTCACCATCTTTATAACTTAAAGCAATAAAAGCTAATAGTAAGTAACCTGTGTGAACTATTGATGAAGCAGCTAACATTCTTTTTACAATTTGTTGAGTAATTGCTAGCCATGTTCCAAAGATTAGAGTAAAGATTATAATTATAGAGATAATTTCATCCCAAAAATCAATTATAGGATAGATATAATCTAAAATTGCTCTTAAGAAAAATGAGAAAATAGCAATTTTAAATGTTGAAGCCATATAAGCTGTGATAATCATAGGGGAACCTCTATAAATATCAAGTACCCAAGATTGGAAAGGGAAAGCTGCAATTTTAAATAAGAATGTAAATAAAATTAGAGTTAATCCAATATATACTAAAGCCATATTTTCTTCATTTGCATTAATTATAAAAGATGAAATAGCTGCTAAATTTGTACTTCCTGTTGCTCCATAAACTAAAACAACTCCTAGAAGATAAAATGCACCAATAAATGAACCTAAAACTAAATATTTAAAAATTGCTTCAACTCTTTTTGAATCTTCTGTATTGTATCCAACCATAATATACACAGAAAAAGATGCTATTTCTAAAGCAATATAAGCAGTTACTAACTCATTTGAATGAGCTAAAATCATCATTCCAAATAAAGCAAATAATAAAATACTAAAAAATTCACCTTTAAAATACTCTCTATGTTGGAAGTAATGCTCACCAATTAGTAAAGTTAATAACGTTCCAGCAATTAATAAAATATTAAAAAAGTTTGAATATGTATCAAAAGTTAATACATTATTTAAAAAATGAGGAAAAGGTTGAATAGAATATAAACTGTTTATGCTAATTAATGAAAATACTAATGCAATAATAAGAAAAATTGAAGAAACAACAATAAAGTTTTTTACATTAAATCTTTCATACATACTCATAAACATAAGTACAAGTGCTCCAATTAAAATTGATAGGGCAGGTATTAAGTAAAAAAATTGACTCATTTTGTTGCTCCGATTTGTAAAATATCATTTAAATAATGAGTAACTGTTGGTTCAAATTTATTTATAAAAACTTCTGGATAAAATCCCATCAAAAATACCAAGATTACCCAAGGAATAAGACCAATTATCTCTTTTATTTTTAAGTCTCTCATTACAAGTTCATTTGAACCTTCAGGTCTATCTTGTAAAATGGCTCTTTGGAACATCCATAACATATAAGTAGCTCCAATGATAACTGTTAATGCAGCAACATATCCTAAACCTTTATTAAATTCATAGATTCCAAAAATTATTAAAAGTTCCGATACAAATCCATTTGTTCCAGGAAGTCCAACATTTGCAAATAACATAATTGCGAAAATAAATGTAAAAATAGGTGCTTTTTTAGCAATACCACCTAAGTCTTTTATTGTTTTAAATCCAGTTTGTTCTTGCATTAAACCTACAAGTAAAAATAGTGCTCCTGTTGCAATTGCATGAGCAATTATTAGGTATAAAGCACCATTTATTCCATAAGAATTTAATGAAAAAATTCCAGCAGCTATGAAACTTAGATGAGAAGCTGATGAATATGCAAACATTCTTTTTATATCATCTTGCATAAGAGCAGCAATTCCAAAATAGATTAATCCAAATAAACCAACTGCTACAAACCAAGTTGAAAATTCAATATAAATATCTGGAAAAATAGGAATCATAAATCTAACAATTGCATAAACTCCTAATTTTGCCATAATTGAAGATAATAAAAATACTGCACCAGTTGGAGCATTTTTATATGTTTCCATAATCCAAGTATGAAGAGGAAAAATAGGAATTTTTATAGCAAATGCTGCAAGAAAGGCTAAAAATAACCAAATTTTTGCATTATGGTCAAGAGTTGATATAGTCATTAATTTATCATAAGCAAATGACCAATGACCAAATTCATTATTGTATGAAACCCCTAAATATAAAATAGCTATAAACATAAGAAGTGAACCAGCCATTGTATAAACAGTTACTTTAATTGTTGTAAATACTTTATTTCCAAATCCATAAAGACCAATTAGTAAAAATACAGGTAAAAGCATAACTTCCCAAAAGAAGTAAAATAAAACTACATCTAAAGATAATAAAGTTCCCGTTACTCCTGTTTGAACTAATAGCATATTTATCCAATAACCTTTAGTTTTACCTTCCCATAATAATAAATAAGAACTTGGAATAAGTATTGCAATCATCATTAAAATTGTTAGTGAAAAACCATCTAGCCCAATATAATAATTAATTCCATAAGTTTCAATCCATGGAATATTTGTAACAAATTGCATTCCAGAACTTGGTTCAAATTCAATATATATTTTTAGTACTAAAGCAAGAATAACAGTTGTAGTTAAAAAAGCAATATTTCTAATTGTATTTATATCTCTTGTTGTAAGCATTAATCCAAAAGCAACAACAGCAGGTAAAAATATTATAAATGAAAGTATATCTGAGCTCATACTACAATCCTAATTTGATATATAAATATACAAAAATACAAGTCATTCCAACTAGCATAAATGCAGCATAAAATCTAACATTTGCATTTTGTATCATTGCAACTTTTTTACCTATATTTACAAAAGCATTTGATGAATTCATAATCAAGGCATCAATTATTTTATTATCAAGAATTCTATCTATAAATACAGATAGTGCTTTTGTTGGTTGAACAAATATTGAATCATAAATTTCATCAATATAAAATTTATTACCTATAAATCCAGTTTCATTTTCTGGTTTTGATAAATCAAAATTTGCATATTTTGAATAAGCTGCCATAATTCCAGTTGCTGCAACTATTATTGATAAAGCCATTAAAACATACTCTGTTGTATGGTCCATATGAATTTGTTTTGAGTTTAATTGAGAAAGCCAAGTATCAACAAAATGACTTCCTCCAAAAATTGCAGGAAGATTTAGAAATCCAGCTCCAATAGCACCAACTGCTAAAATCAATAACGGAATAGTAATAGTTTTTGATGTATATACATACTCTTCATTATGATGATTTGGTGCAACAAAAACAATAAAATACATTCTAAACATATAATAAGCTGTTAAAAATGCTGTAAACATAGCAATTGCCCAAATTAAATATTGCTTCTCTTGAAAAGCAGCTGCTAAAATAGCATCTTTAGAGAAGAATCCAGAAAAAGGAGGAATTCCTGAAATTGCAATAACTCCAATTAAAAAAGTTGTTCCAATAATTGGTAAACTTGCACGATGTTGAGCAATTTTAAAGATATTTTGTTCATGGTGCAGGGCAATTATTATTCCTCCAGCTCCCATAAATAACATTGCCTTAAAGAATGCATGTGTGAAAACATGAAATAAACCAGTTGAATAAAATCCAAGACCAACAGCTATAAACATATAACCTAATTGACTCATAGTTGAGTAAGCAAGAATTTTTTTAATATCAGTTTGACGTGTTGCAATGATTGCCGCAAGTAAAGCAGAAAATGCCCCGATATAAGCTATAAATAATCCAATTTCTTCAATTTCACTATATAAAAAGTGAAATCTTGCAACCATATAAACCCCAGCGGTTACCATTGTAGCTGCGTGAATTAAAGCTGAAATTGGAGTAGGTCCTGCCATTGCATCAGGAAGCCAAACATAAAGAGGAATCTGTGCTGATTTTCCCATTGCTCCTACGAATAATAAAAATCCCGAAACAATAAGTAATTCATTTGAAACATTCCCTATATTTGCTTCAATTGTTCCAAAAGATAAATCAACTTGAGCTAATGCAAAAAATAGTGTTACAACTCCAAGTAAAAAACCAAAATCACCAACTCTATTTACTATAAATGCCTTATTTGCGGCAAGTACATTTTGGGCATTTCCATAATGAAATTTGATTAATAAATATGAACAAACTCCAACCCCTTCCCAACCAATAAATAAGATTATTGGATTATCAGCAAGTACCAGAATAAGCATTGAAGCTAAGAATAGGTTAAAATAGGCAAAGAATTTACCAAATCCATTATCTCCTTTCATATAACCAATTGCATAAATATGAATTAACCATCCAACAAAAGTTACGAACATTGACATAAAAATTGAAAGATTATCTCCTAAAAGACTCATTTCAATATTTAATTTATCAACATTTAACCATGTAAAAAGATGTTGTTTGAATATGATATTCTCTTCATTCATTCTTAAAAATAAAGAAAAAGTGATTAAAAAAGAGATAAAAGGAGTAATTGTTCCTATTAATGCAAAATATATATCATCAACTTTATGTTTTTTTATATGATAAAAATATAATAATCCATTAAAAATAGCACCTAATAAAGGAGCTAAAATTATCCAAATTAATAGTGAACTATTCATGATTTTTCCCCTTGTGTAAGAGTTGTGAAAATATCAGTATTTAATGATTTTTTAGATCTATATAATAAAATTATTACGGATAAAAATATAGCAGCTTCAGCAGCAGCAATTGATATAACCATAATAGTTATAATTTGGGGGTCAAGATTAAAATGATATCTTGCAAATGTAACTAAAAATAGATTTACTCCATTTAACATAAGCTCAATTGACATATAGATTACAAAGATATTTTTTCTTGCAATCACACCTACTACACCAATTGAAAAAAGTATCATTGATACAAAAGCATAAGAAGTAAGAGTTAACATTTTTAGTTCTCCTTGCTATTTAGTTTAGATTTTCTTTTTTTAGCAAGAACTACTGAGCCTATAAGTGCTATTAATAATAAAATAGAGATTAATTCAAAAGATATAATCCAATTATTATAAAGTTCTAAACCAACAGGTTTTATATCACCAAAACCAGTATCAACGATTGATAAATCTTTATGTGGAAGATTTGATACAGCTTTCAAAACTAAAACATTTAAAGGAATCATTATTACTGCTGTAATAGCTATAAGTTTATATTTATTAGGTTCTTTTGGTAAATCTTCTTCTTTTATATTTAAGAACATTAAAATAAAAAGAATAAGTGTCATTATTGCACCTGCATAAACAATTATTTGAACAAGGAATAAAAATATTGCATTTAAAAGTGCGAACATTCCAGCAACACTTAACATAGTAATTAAGATACCCAATGCACTATGCATTGGATTTGAAGATATTACCATTGTAATAGCTCCACCAATTGCAAAAATTGCCAAAGCAATAAAAATTAAATCAGCCATCATTTAAATCCTTTGATCTTTCATTTGCCATTAAAGCTTTTTTATTCAAAACAAAATCTTCTCTTTTTGAAGCTGTAAAGGAGAAGATTCCTGTATCCATTCTAATGGCATCACAAGGACAAGCTTCTACGCAATATCCACAAAATACACACTCTAGCAAATCTATTTTAAACTCTTTTGGTCTTTTTTCGTCATGTTCATCAAATCGTTCTTCTGCTTCAATAAAGATACATTCAGCTGGACATGCAGTTGCACACATAAAACAAGCAACACATTTTTCTGTTCCATCATCATGTTTTGTCAGTCTGTGAACACCTCTGTATCTTTCATTTAAGTCAGTTGGTTGAACTTCTGGATATTGCATAGTTTTTAGGTTATTAACATTACTTAAATTTTTCATAAAATGTTTAAGTGTTGTTTTCATACCACCTGCGATAGCTGGAAGATATAATTTATCTTTAAACGATTTTCCGTATCTTGGTACTACTTTTATTCCCATTTTAACTTCCTTTTATTACTACAATAATTGCTGTTATTACGATATTCAAAAGAGCTAAAGGTATAAGAACTTTCCATCCTAACATTTGTAGTTGGTCGTATCTAAATCTTAATACAGTCCATCTAACCCAAATAAATACAAAAGCAACTAAAAAGAACTTAATTAGAAAAGTTGCTATTTGAATAACGGCAGTTATAATATTTATACCATTTGTTCCAAGTCCTGTTACTAAAAACGAAATTAAAACAGCTATTAAAACCAAAGTAATTGACCAAAATGCAATAGTTAAAATTTTAGTCTCTTTCTCTCTTGATTTATTTTCTCCTATTGCTTTATTATTTTTTTTCATCCATCTTGTAAAGAATAAAATTTTTATAGGAAGCAGTATTATAATTGCTAAAATAATATAATTTATATTACTTTGAATTTGATTTGTATCTAACCAAGGAATTTGATAACCACCAAAAAATAAAGTTACAATAATAGCACTAGAGGCACTCATAGCAGCATATTCACCAACTTGGAAAAGTCCAAATCTCATAGCACTATATTCAGTATGATAACCAGCAACTAACTCAGATTCTCCTTCTGCTAAATCAAAAGGTGCTCTATTTGTTTCTGCAAATGCACAAACAATAAAAATAATAGCAGCTAATGGTTGTACAAAAATACCCCACATAGGAATAAATCCTAAGTATGTTCCACTTTGAGCATTTACCATATCTGTTAAATGAATTGAACCATAAGAAATAATCATAGAAATAATAGCAAGTCCCATTGCTGCTTCATAAGAGATAACTTGAGCTGAAGCTCTAATAGAACCTAATAGTCCGTATTTACTTCCAGAAGAGTAACCTCCTAAAATTATTCCATAAACACTAAGTCCTGCAAAGGCAATAAACCACATAATTCCAAGATGATTTGGAATTGCTTGCATAATATGCTCTTTTCCATCAATAACCAAAACATCAGCAAAAGGAACTACTGCAAAAGTAAGAAATGAACATAAAAATACTATTGCAGGAGCTATTGTAAAGAAAAACTTATATCTAATATGAGAAGGAGTAAAATCCTCTTTAAATACAAGTTTTAGCATATCTGCAAAACTTTGAATTAATCCACCTAATCTAAAAGGACCAATATTACATCTATTTGGACCACTTCTATCTTGCATAAATCCAGAAACTCTTCTCTCCCACCATACAAATAAAGGAGTTAATCCAACAGCAAGTAAAGAAGCTATGGCAATATTTATAATGATAATAGTTGTACTACTCATATAGTTCCTTTTTCAATCAGGGATTTTAAATCTTCTATAATTGTTGTTATGTTTTTTTTAGGATAGTTTTTATTCATTTTAGATACTACTTTTTGTTTAATACCATCACAATTTATATATGTTCCTGATTTTTCATAAAAAGAAGCAAGTGCTATTGAAATATTAGAATGCTCAATTGTTGCACAATTGTGTGTAAAAAATGAGATAATTTTTTTATTTTCTAAAAGCTTAATATTAGTATCAAAATAGTTGTTATCAATAATCAAAACTAAAGAAGAGTTATTTAGTTTTTCTTCAAAAAACTCTTTTGTATCATCAATATTTAATTCCTTAAAAGAGGCTCTATTTGATGTTTTATCACTTTTTCTTAGATAATCATCCGCAAAATTTTCATCTATTGTATTAGGTGAATATCCTGAAATATCTAAATTTAATTTTGAGGCTAAATTTTTTAAATTTAACATCTCTTCATAAGAAAGATTTGCACTTAATAAAAGTAGAGTTTTTTTACTAGTAGTTAGTTCTTTAAAAATAGAAGCAATAGCCGTAGTTATATCTGTTTTAGATTTTTCTACTATGATATCTTCAAATCTATTTTCATTTTCGTTATGGTGTGACAATCTTCCTTCATCACACATAAACCAACCATTGATGTTTTTATTAACTCTTGGTCTAAATCTAAAAATTTGGTCATCTTTGTATTTTTCTTTTCTATGGTCAACATATATATTACATCCTTTTGAACAACCACTACAAATTGCATCAAAAGTCTCTAAAAACCAAACTCTTTGTTTAAATCTAAAATCTTTATTAGTTAATGCTCCAACAGGACATAAATCAATAACATTCATCGCATAAGGATTATTTAAAGGTTTTCCTGGAAATGTTCCAATAACCGAATGGTCAGCTCGACTTATAACTCCTAATTCATGTGTTTTAGTTATTGTTGAGCAAAATCTTACACATCTTGTACAAAGTACACATCTTTCTTGGTCAAGCATTACATTAGAGCCTAAATCAACTCTTTTTCTTGCATGATTTTTTGCTTCAAGATTTATTCTTGATTCATAAAATCCTGATTCCATATAATAATCTTGAAGTTTACATTCACCTGCTTGGTCACAAGTTGGACAATCAATAGGATGATTTATAAGTTCAAGTTCTAAAATATCTCGTCTAACTTTTTCAATATTTTCACCCTTAGTTCTTACAATCATTCCATCTTTAACAGGAGTATCACAAGCAATTTGTGGTCTTTTTTGACCTTCGATTTCAACCATACACATTCTACAGTTTCCATCTTTCCCTAATGCTTGATGATAACAAAAGTGAGGGATATGAATGTTCTCATCCAATAATTTATCAATTAACAAGCTTCCTTTAGAAGCTTGCATTTGCATTCCATTTATTGTAATACTTACTAGTTCACCCATATCTTATTCCCTCACCCTTAAGTTAGTTTTTCTTAGTTTCCTGTATATAATTGTCTTGGTCTTGCAATTTTATGTTTTGGATCTTGTTTTAATTCAGACCATTGCGCTAACCATCCTGGAGTTCTACCAATAACAAAGATTGGAGTAAACATTTCAACAGGGATTTTTAAAGCAGTTAAAATTACACCAGAATAGAAGTCAATATTTGGATATAAACCTCTTTGTTTGAAGTAATCATCACTTAATGCAGCTTCTTCAACAGCAGCAGCAATGTCAAGTAATTTAGAGTCAAGTTTTAATTCTTCTCTTAATTTATCTTGTAATCCTTTTAATGTTTCAGCTCTTGGGTCTCTGTTTTTATAAACTCTGTGTCCGAATCCCATCAATCTAAATGGATCATTTTTATCTTTTGCTTTTGCAATATAAGTAGGAACATTTTTAACATCACCAATTAATTTTAATTGATCCATAACTTTTTCATTTGCTCCACCATGTGCACTTCCCCATAATGCAGAAATACCAGATGCGATAGCAACATAAGGGTGAGCTTCTGTTGAACCAACGTTTCTAACTGTTGTTGTAGAAGCATTTTGTTCGTGGTCAGCATGTAAAGTTAAGATTGCATCTAATGCATCAATTTCAACTTGTTTGATTTCATCATTTCTTCCATCACCTAAATATTTCATTCTTCCACCTGGATATGCTCTTAACATATATAAGAAGTTTTCAGTGAAATATCTATTTACATCTGGATAAATTAGTGGAGTACCAATTGAGTTTCTATAAGCCATAGCTGCAATAACTGGCATTTTTGCTAAGATTCTTCTTCTCATCATTTTGAATTGTTCTTCATCTTCTAAATGTAAGTGATCTTTATAAAATGCTGATAATGCCATAGTTGCTGCTCCCATAGTTGCCATTGGGTGCGCACCATCTGGTAAAGCATCAAATAATCTAATAATTCCTTCATTTAAGAAAGATCTATGTCTAATTTCTAAATCAAAGTTTCTTGAAGCTTCAGGAGTTGGAAGTTTTCCTCTCATTAATAAATAAGAAACATCTAAGAAAGAGTGTTTACCAGCAAGTTCTGAAATATCATAACCTCTATATCTTAATTCTGAATTTTCACCATCAATGAATGTAATTTTTGATTCACAAGATGCAGTTGAAGTATAACCTGGGTCATAAGTAAACATACCTGAATCTTTGTAGAAGCTTGAAATATCTACTACACTAGGTCCTCTTGTTCCATCAACAATATTGTATTCATAAGTTTTACCATTTCTGTTGTCAGTAAACGTCATTGTATTTTTTGCCATTGCATTTCTCCTATAATAAATTAAATTTAGTTTTTTAAATATGTTTTAAATTCTTGAGGGAATTTTTTAACAATACTTGAAATAATATCTTTTACTGCTGGTGCAAAAACACAAACAGTTTTCCCATTCATCGTATCACATACATCAAGTATAGTTTTTAAATCCTCGTTTGAAGCATCTCCATTTAAGACTTTTTTTAAAATCTTGTCAATCCAGCCAGTACCCTCTCTACAAGGTGTACATTGTCCGCAAGACTCATGGTGATAAAATTCTATAATATTTTTTGCTACATCAACCATTGATGTATCTTCATCAATAACTATCATTCCTCCTGTACCTAAAGTTGAACCTATATCCCACATTGATTCATAATCCAAAACAGCTTTTTCTACTTCAGAAGCAGTTAATATTGGACAAGATGAACCTCCTGGAATAATTGCTTTTAATTTTTTACCTTCTTTCATTCCACCACCAAGAATGTTTAGAAAATCTATCATTTTATTACCATAGGCCATTTCATAAACACCTGGATTTCTAACAGGTCCTGAAATTGCAAATAGCATTGTTCCTGGTGATTTTTCAGTTCCATATTTAGTGTAACCTTCTGCTCCATTTTCTACAATATTTGGAACAGAAGCGATGGTTTCTACATTATTTACGGTTGCTGGATTATCAAAGAACCATTCACACTCTTTTCCATGTGGTTTAAGTCTTGGATGTCCTCGTTTTCCTTCAAGTGATTCAATAAGTGCAGATTTTTCTCCACAAATATATGCACCACCTCCTCTATGAACTGTAATATCAATTTTAAAATCATATTTGTTCATAATTTTATCACCAATAATAGCAGCTTGGTAGGCTTCTTTTATTGCTTCATTTAATCTATCAATAAAAAATTTGTATTCACCTCTTATATAAATATAAGCATGATGTGCATTTATTGCATAGCAAGTACAAATAATACCTTCTATTAAAAGATGTGGATCGTACTGGAAAATTTGTCTATCTTTAAAAGTTCCAGGTTCACTTTCATCTCCATTTACTATTAAGTAAGCTGGTCTTGGATCATTTTTTGGCATTAGTTCCCATTTTGGTCCACAAGCAGCTCCACCACCACCTTTCCCTCTAAGTCCTGATTTTGTAACTTCAGCTGTTACTTCATCTGGAGTCATAGCAAAAAGTTTATCAATTGAAGAGTATCTTCCATTTGCTAGAGCAACTTCAAGTTTATGTGAATTTGGAATGTCAAAATTTTTGCTTACAATTCTAGTTATCATTTTTGCACTCCTTAATTAATTCATCAACTTTTTCAATAGTAAGTTTTTCATGGTAAACACCATTTAATGCAAACATAGGAGCCCCACCACAAGCTCCCATACACTCAACTTCACTTAGAGTAAATAAACCATCTTGACTTGTTTGACCAGCTTCAATACCAATAGTCTCTTTTATATGTTTTTTTAGCTCACGGCTACCACATAACATACAAGAGAGAGTTTTACAAAGTTCAATATGATACTTTCCGATAGGTTTTAAATTAAACATTGTATAAAAAGTTGCTACTTCATAAACTTGTATTGGAGTTTTTCCAAGTCTATCTGCCACATAAATCATAGCTTCAGGACTTACCCATCCAATTTGTTCTTGAACTAACCAAAGTGCTGGTAACATACAAGAATCTATTTTTGGATATCTTGAAACGTATTCTTGAAATTTTGCTTCATTTTCAGGACTATATTTAAATGTGCTCATTATCTGTCAAACTCCCCTGCAATAAAGTTCATACTAGCCATTGTTACAACTGCATCAGCTAACATGCCACCTTCTACAATTTTTGAGTATGCTGCTAGTGAATAAAAGCAAGGTGGTCTACATTTAACTTTATATGGTTTTCCACTTCCATCACTTACAATAAAAAATCCTAACTCCCCATTTCCAGCTTCAGTAAAACTATAATATTCACCCTTTGGAACTTTAATACCCTCAAAAGTTAGTTTAAACTGATTCATCAAACCTTCTATATTTCCATAAACATCTTTTTTCGAAGGAAGTAAAATTCCAGGAGCATTTACATTTATTGCACCATCAGGAAGATTTTTCATAGCTTGTTTTATAATTCTAATTGATTGTAGCATCTCTTCAAATCTACACATCATTCGGTCATAAACATCTCCATGACTTCCAATTACTACATCAAAATCAAAGTTTTCATAACCATAATATGGTCTATCTTTTCTTAAATCGTGTGCAACTCCAGCTGCTCTTAAATTAGGTCCTGTTATCCCATTTTTTAAAGCAAAATCAGCTTTTATAACTCCTACATCTTGAGTTCTATCATGGAAGATTTTATTATGAGCTATTAGTGATAAAGCATCACTTATTGCAACTTCTACATCTTTTAAAACAGCTGCTAAGTCTTCATCAAAACCTTTATATAAATCAAACTCTAATCCGCCAATTCTTGTATAAGTATTAGTAAGTCTTGCACCTGTTAATTTTGATAATAAATCATAAGCTTTATCTCTTGGTGCAAATAAATACCAAAAGTTTGTAAGTCCACCTAAATCTACCATATTCGCAGCATTACAAACAAGGTGGTCGATAATTCTACTTAGTTCCCCAATAATAACTCTTATCATTTTAGCTCTTGGAGTTATATCAATATTAAGCATCTCTTCAATAGCTTTTGAGTAACCAATATTATTTAAAATTGCACTACAATAATTTAGTCTATCTGTATAAGGAATAATTTGAGAATAAGTATGATTTTCACACGCTTTTTCAAAACCTCTATGTAAATATCCAATTTCAGTTACACAAGCTGTAATTGTTTCACCTTCCATCGCAACAAAATTTCTAATTGTTCCATGTGATGCTGGATGTGATGGTCCAACATTTAAAAGCATTAAATCATTAATTTCTTCATCTGTATAAGCTTTAGATTTTAATAAAGGTAACATTTCATCCATTAAATCTTCAGTATTTGTACAAATTTGACCTTTTGTAGTTTCATAATCTTTTCTTAATGGATGCCCAACAAATTGATGATGATTTAAAACTCTTTTTAAATTAGGATGACCAACGAAATTGATTCCATATTGGTCAAAAGTCTCTCTTTCCGCCCAATTTGCAGATTCATATAAATCACAGATTGAATCAATTTGTAAAGTTTCATCATCTACAAAAGTTTTTATAGTTAAATGTTTCTTAAATGTTAAATCTCTTAAGATGTAAATAACAGCAAATCTTGAAGCTGTAATATCTGGAAATTTTAGATAATCAATAGCTGTTATATCCAATAAAACAGTATAGTTTTCTTCATTTTTTAATTTTGAAATAGTAGATTTTAAATCTTTTGAATCAATTAATATATCACATTTAAGCATCTAATATTCCTTTGTACTCTTTTATTCTGTCTTTAATAATTGATTCATCATTTGCTTTTTCTTGAATTCTCATAATTGCATCTAAAACAGCTTCAGGACGTGGAGGACAACCTGCTATATATTCATCAACTGGAATAATTTGGTCTATTCCTTGTAATGTTGTATAGTTATCATAAAATCCACCGCTACAAGCACATGCACCCATAGAAATTACCCATTTTGGTTCACACATTTGTTCGTAGATTTTTTTTAAAATAGGAGCTTGTTTATATGAAATTGTTCCTGCAACTATTAACAAATCAGCTTGTCTTGGAGAAAATCTTACAACTTCAGCACCAAATCGTGATAAGTCATATTTTGCACCAGCAACACTCATAAATTCTATACCACAACAAGCAGTTCCAAAAACCATTGGCCATAATGAATAAGATCTTCCCCAATTTACAGCATGGTCAAGTCTTGTAGTAACTATTGAGTCACCTAATTTTGATTCAACTCCTAATCCCATAACAATGCCTTTTTCTTGTAGATATAAATTAATCCAGCAAATAATAATCCCATAAAAATAAACATCTTAATAAGACCATAATATCCTAATTCAGCTACATTAACAGCCCAAGGAAACATAAAAATAATTTCCACATCAAATAATAGAAAAGAAATTGCAACAAGATAAAATTTTACTGAAAATCTGATATTTGTATTTCCAACAGGATTAGTAACACCACTCTCATAAACACTATTTTTTATTTTTGAATTTTTATTTTTTGGTCCAACAAACCTAGATAGCATAAAAACTGCAACAAGTATGAAAGCAATTGAGACAAAAATAACAGAAGCCAATATTAATTCAGTTGACATTTTTTTCCCTATTTCTTAGTATTATTATAAGATTGTACACTAATTTATAATACATAATAAAGTTTTTTTCTCAAAACTAACTTATTATAGATAGAGTGAGAAAAAAGGTAATACTTTATTTGAAAAATCAATCTTTTTTAAATATAATCAATTCAGAAAGTGCTATTTCTAGGGCTTTTTGGCTTAGTGCAGTATTTAATCTAAAAAATCCATTTCCATTGTCACCAAAAGAAGCACCATCATTTAAAGCTAATTTTGATTTTGTTAATAAAATATTTTTGATTTCTTTATGTGATTTATTATTTTTTGAAAAATCTAACCATATAAGATAAGTAGCCTCGGGTATAAAAAAATCTATATTAATTTTATTGTTTTTAAAATACTCTTTTGTAAATAAAATATTATTCATAATATATTCTTTTAATTCTTTAACATATAAAGAACCTTTTTCATAAGCTGCTTTTGTTGCAACATATCCAAAAAAGTTAATAGAATGAATTTCTCTTTTAATTGCTATTTTTTTAAATTTTTTTAGAATTTCTTCATTTTTACTTATTGCATAAGCTGTGTTTAATCCAGCAATATTAAAAGTTTTTCCAGCACTATTTAATGTAATAGTTTGATTTGCAATCTCTTTGGAAATAGAAGCCAATGGAGTGAATTTTTTAAAAGTAATATCACTATGAATTTCATCTGAAACTATAATTATATTGTGTTTGATACAAATATTTGCAAGTTTTTCAAGCTCCTCTTTACTCCAAACACGACCAACTGGATTATGAGGAGAACAAAGTGCTAAGATTTTTGTTTTAGAAGTTATTTTTTTTTCTAAATCTTCTAAATCCATTGTGTAATAACCATTTTCATCTTTTTTTAGTTCGTTTACAACTACTTTTCTATTGTTTGCTGTTACACATTTAAAAAGTGGTGGATAAATTGGAGTTTGAACTATTACTTCATCATCAATTTCACTAAAGGCTTCAATACAAGCGCTATAGGCTGGAACTACTCCATTTATTAAAAAAATATCATTTTGTTCTATTTCCCAATTGTGTTCATTTTTTTGCCAGTTAATTATTGAATTATAAAGTTCAGGTGTATCTATACTATAACCATAAATTGAGTTTTTTGCTGATTCTATAATTGCATCGTTTATAAAAGCTGGAGTTTTAAAATCCATATCAGCAACCCAAAGAGGATTTAAATCCTCATATCCAAAATATCTTTTTAGACCATCATATTTTGTACAGTTCGTGTTTTTTCTATTTATTTCTTCATCAAAATTGTATTGAATATTATCAAGCATATTTAAAACCTCTATTATAAACTATTTTTTATAGATAAAATGATATAAGATTTATACTAATTACCTTATTAGAGGTATAATTTGAGGGAAAAATGAAAGAAGCAATAGATTTATTAAAAAAACATGATTTACTAAAAATTATTGATGAAGAGTTAGATATTTATTTAGAAATTCCACATGTTGCATATGTTGAAGTAAAAAAAGAGGATTCAAAAGCAATTTTATTTACAAATGTAGTTGATAGAAAAAACAATAAAAAATTTGATATTCCTGTATTGATGAATGTATTTTGTAATGAAAAAGCAGTAAAACTTTTTATTGGTGATGGAGATAAAATAGGTGCGGAAATAGAAAGTTTATTAAAAATGAAGCCACCTACAACCTTTAGTGAAAAACTTTCAACTTTTGGAAAACTTTTTGCACTTAAAAATACAATTCCTAAAAAATTAAAAGGCAAAGGTGAGTGCCAACAAGTAATAAAACTTGGAAGTGATGCAAAACTTTCTGATTTACCAATTCTTACAACTTGGGAACAAGATGGTGGTCCTTTTATTACTATGGGACAAGTTTATACAACTTCTTTAAATGGGGAATTAAAAAACCTTGGAATGTATAGATTACAAGTTTACCCTGATAATACTTTAGGGCTTCATTGGCAAATTCATAAAGACTCAAATCATTTCTTTCATGAGTATAAAAAAGCAGGAAAAAAAATGCCTGTAAGTATTGGTATTGGTGGTGATCCTATGTATATTTGGTGTGGTCAAGCTCCTTTACCAATAGGAATTTTTGAACTTATGCTTTATGGTTTTGTAAAAAATAAAAATGCTCAACTTGTAAAATGTATTACAAATGATTTGTATGTTCCAAAAGATAATGATTTTGTTATTGAAGGTTTTGTTGACCCTTCACAAATAAGAATTGAAGGACCTTTTGGAGATCATACAGGTTATTACACACTTGAAGAAGAGTATCCATTTATGGAAGTAACGGCAATTACAAGTAAAAAGAATCCTACATATTTAGCAACAGTTGTTGGAAAACCACCACTTGAAGATAAATATATGGGACATGCAACGGAGAGAATATTTTTACCACTTTTAAAAACAACTGCTCCTGATTTAATTGATTATTATATGCCTGAAAATGGTGTTTTCCATAATCTTATAATGGCAAAAATTAAAACTTTATATCCAGGTCATGCAAGCCAGATGATGCATGCATTTTGGGGAGTAGGGCAAATGAGTTTTGTTAAACACGCAATTTTTGTAAATGAAGATGCACCTGATTTAACAAATGATGAAGAGATAACAAAATATATTTTAAATAGAATAAATGTTGAAGATATGTTAATTTCAAAAGGTGTAGTTGATGCACTTGACCATTCATCTCCAAAATTTGCAGTGGGTGGAAAACTAGGACTTGATTGTACTGGTGATGAGGTTGCTGAACTTGGAATTACACTTTTAAAAGATGAGGTATTACTTGAAAAAATGCAGAATATTTCAAGTGATGTAAAAGCTTTAAAACAATATTTCCTTGATACAAAAAATCCAATAACAGTGATAAGTGTAGAAAAAACTAGAAATCAAAAATACCTATTTGAAGAATTAAAACCACTGTTTGAACATATCAAAATTTTGATTATTGTAGATAGTGCTAAAAATGATGTAAATAATCCTTATATGCTTGTTTGGAGAGTTTGTAATAATATTGATTCTAATAGAGATTTATTTATAGACGGACATACAATGTGTTTAGATGCAACAAATAAAAATTCATACGATAATTTCAAACGAAGATGGCCTGATGATGTAGATTGTACAAAAGAGGTCATAGATTCTTTAAGACAGAGAAAAATTATTGATGTAAGTGATGAATTTATACAAAAATTCTATTTATAAAAAAGAGGAGAATTTCTTCTCTTTTTTAAATAACTGGACGATTTAATCTCATAAAATAGAGTGATGGTAAAGCAAGACCAAAACTAATAGCTCCCAAAATAGACACAGCTTTTAATCCATTTTCAATAAAAGATTCTATTAATTCAGGTGTTACTCCATGACTATTCATATCAACTAGACTTATCATAGCTGCAAAAGCATAAGTTCCTGGAATCATAGGGATAATAGATGCAACAGTATAAACAGGTCTTGGAATCAGATATTTTCTTGACCAATAAAGTGCAACAATACCTATAAATGTTGATGCTAAAAATGTTGATATTTCAATTCCTAATCCTAAATGTAAAAATATGGTTCTTACTATATAAGTTATCGCTCCACCAAACGCACAATAAATCAAAGTATGTTTTGGAACATTAAAAACCATTGCAAAACCAACTGAAGCAATACTGGCAAATAATGATTCTATAAGCATTTTTATCACTAATTCAATCATTTACCAACCTTTTATATTTAAAATAGCCATAGCTATAATTATTCCAATTGATGTGGCAATTGTAAGTAAAATTCCTTCCATCCAACGTCCCCAACCCATCATCAAATAACCTTTTAGAGCATCCAAAAATGAGTTTACAAAAGAAAATCCTGGAGCTAATAATAAAACACTTGAAGCTAAGGCAATATTTGGTGTTGAACTAATACCATTTAATTGAGAAATACTTGCAATTAATGTTGCTGTAAAAGCTGTAATTCCAAAAGTAATAATCAACACAAATCTTTTTTTGGCTAATTCTTGTCTAACAAACATAGCAGTTGAAGAAGCTAAAAATGTTATAAAAAATGCACTCCAATCACTTCCTTGTAAGTATGCAAAAGAGGCGCATGCAATTCCAACCATAAAAACAACAAGCCATCTATTATAATAATTTGGATTTAAATTTTTTAGAATTTCATCTAAGTACTTTACATCATGCTCATATTTTTCTATATCAATAACTATTTTTTGAATTTCACAAACAATTGACATGTTTATTGGTTTATGATGAACTCTTCTGGTTGTTGTAACTGATTGATTATTATGTAAAGTTGTTAAAACAATTGCAGATGGAATTAGTGAAATTTCAACTGAATCTACTCCCAAAGCTCGTCCTAGTCTTTGAGCAGTTTGTTCAATCAAAATAGATTCAGCTCCAAATTCTGACATCAAAACAGCAGCTTTTATGATACCTCTTGTGATAATAGTTTGATCTTGATAGGTTAAATTATTCATATTCTCTTTTTTTAATGATATATTTTGTACGAATTATATCAAATAGATATGTCAAAATTGTGATAATTTAAAAGAGTTTATTAGATATAATTTATACAATAAAGGAAAAGATTTGAAAGAACTAACCACATATTACACAAATAAAAATATACTTTTTAAAGAGATTAAACAGATTTTACCAAAAGAGTTGGATTCAAGAAAGAAAATAGATATTTATGCTGCAACTACTATTGATTCAAAATTTTATGCGATATTTATAGTAGATTCGAAAAGTAGATTTATAAGAAAAAATGCCGATGATTTAATGGAACTTTGTGAAAAACTTACAAGTTATTTAGACCATAATTTTAAGAAAAAAGAGTTATTAATAAGTAGTCCACTTTGCTCAAAAGCAAAAGAGTATTTAAAACAAAATGATTGGAGTGTAAGAGTTGATTTTATGTGATATAGGAAATACAACTTATCATTTTTTGATAAAAGGAAAACATAAAAAATATTTTTTAGATGAAAAAGTCCCAAAATTTGAAGATGAGATATATTTTATTTCAGTAAATGAAAAAGCAAGTAAAAAACTACTTAAAAAAAATCCACAATCAAAAAATATAAATAAATTTTTAAACTTTTCTACAGCATATCAAGGTTTAGGAATTGATAGAGCTGTTGCTTGTAGTTTTCAAGATAATTGTGTGATAGTTGATGCTGGAAGTGCGATAACTGTTGATATTATAGAAAATGCTCAACATCAGGGTGGATTTATACTTTTAGGATTGCAAAGATTTAAAAAAAGTTATCCAAAAATATCAAAAAAATTAAAGTTTGATTTTGAAAAAAATATAAATTTAGATAAAATACCGCTTTGCACGAAAAATGCTATACAATATGCTATGCTAAAATCTATCATTTTACCTATCAAAGAAGTAAGTTTGAATAAAAATATAATATTTACTGGTGGTGATGGAGAGTTTTTAAGTAAATATTTTGAAAATAGTGTATATAAAAAAGATTTAATATTTGAAAATATGAAAAGGATAATTGATGCTAACAATTGCATTGCCTAAAGGAAGAATAGCAGAAGAGACACTTGATAAATTTGAAAAAGCTTTTGGTGAAAAGTTTGTTTTTGAAGATAGAAAATTAATACTACAAAAAGCTGGATTTAGATTTTTAAATGTAAGAAATCAAGATGTACCAACTTATGTAATGCACGGAGCTGCTGATTTAGGTGTTGTTGGACTTGATGTATTGGAAGAAAAAGAATACGATTTAATCAAACTTTTGGATTTAGAATTAGGACGTTGTAAAGTTGCTTTTGGTTTAAGAGCAGGTGAAAAACTAAATTTTAATAAAAGTAAAATTACAATTGCTACAAAACATGAAAAAATAGCTAAAAAATATTTTGAAGAAAAAGCAATGGCTGTTGAAATCATCAAACTTTATGGTTCTATTGAATTAGCACCTTTAGTTGGTCTTTGTGATTGTATTGTTGATATTGTGGAAACTGGTGAAACAATGAAACAAAATGGGCTTGAAGTGGGACCTACAATTATGGAAAGTAGTGCACATCTAATAGCAAATAAAAACTCTTTTTATGCTAAAAAAGATTTGATATTAGATTTAAGAGAAAAAATAGAAGTACACTTATAATGGGATTAGATTTATACGCAAGAATTGAACCTTTTTTAGATTTTGAAGAAGAGGTTTATCTTTTACACAAAGAATTTTTACGATTTGTTATGACAAATGACCTTGATAATATTATTGATATTGGATGTGGTCAAGGATATTTTTTAGAAAATTTAAGAATAAATAAGAAAAAATATTTTGGAATAGATTTGAGTATTGAGCAAATCAAAGTTTGCCAAGCAAAAGGTTTAAATGCACAAGCAATTGCTTTAAAAGATGTAAAAGAAAAATTTGATTGTGCAACAGCGATATTTGATGTTTTAAATTATATTTCAAAAGAAGAATTAAAAACATTTTTAAAAGAAACAAATGAAGTTTTAACTCAAGGTGCTTATTTTATTTTTGATGTTAATTCATATTTTGGTTTCGAAGAAGTTGCTCAAGGAACTATAACTATTGATCTTGAAGATAAATTTATTGCAATTGATGCAAATTTTGAAGATGAAAAACTTCAAACAGATATTACACTTTTTGAAGAACAAGAAAATGGACTTTTTAGAAAAGAACAAGATTCAATAATTCAAGAATATCATTCTAAAGAGTTCTTAACAAAGATTCTGAAAGAGACAAATTTTGAAGTAGTAGATATAAAAGAGTTCAATCTTCATACGGATGAAATAGCTGATAAATTGATTTTTATTTGTAAGAAAATGTAATAATGAGTATTTATTACATAATTCTTACATAACTTGGTCTTTTTTATTCCATAAAGTAATAACTTTTTTTCTTCTTTGGTTATAATATTCCCTATTCACAGGGGAAAAAATGAATTCTTTAAAATCAAAACTAATGTTACTTACGATAATACCTTTTATAATAGGTATTTTTATTCTTTCGGGTATAAATTATTATAAAACTCAATCTACTTTAAATGAAACATTACATACGTTTGAAGTTTCTATTGTAAAAGAGAAACAGGCTTTACTAAAACATCAGTTTGAAGTTGTTCAATCTTTAATTAAAACTATTTTAGAAAAAGAAAAAAATATTTTAGTTGCAAAAGAAAAAGTTATTGAGCTTTTAACGGGAATAAGATATTTAGATGATAAAAGTGGATATTTCTTTGCTTATGAAAAAAAAGGTGATGAATATTACTTTGGATTTCATCCAACAAAACCAAATTTAAATAATCAAAAAACAAATATTAAAGCACCTGATATTAAGGGTTATGCTTTTAGAGAAGATTTAATTAAATTTGCAAAAGAACAAAAATATATCACTTATTATTACGAAAAACCTAAAACAAAAGAAATAATCCCAAAAATGGCTTCTTCTATATTTATCCCAGAATTTAATTGGACATTAGTAACAGGAATTTATGTTGATGATATAGAGAATCAAGTAAAAGTTTTGAAAACACAGATTAATAAACAAAGTAATAATTTACTTTTTATTTTGGTTGTAGTTACTATTTTATTGGTAGTTATTTTAATTGTAACTATTCTTCCTTTAGTTAATAATTTGATTTTAAAACCTTTAAATCATTTTCAAAATGGTTTAAATAGCTTTTTTAGATATTTAAATAAAGAGTCAAAATCTGTTGAATTAATTGCTTTAAATTCAAAAGATGAAATAGGTCAAATGGCAAAAACTTTGGATGAAAATATAATAAAAGCTAAAAAAGATATTGAGGAAGATAGAGAACTAATCAATGACACAATAAAAGTTTTAGGTGAGTTTCAAAAAGGAGATTTATCTCAAAGATTGAGCACTGATGTAACAAACCCTGCATTTGTAAAATTTAAATCAGTTGTAAATGATATGGCTAAAAATCTTGAAGAAAATATCGAAAATGTTCTTAAAATTATCGATGAATATAGTAAATATAACTATTTAAATAAAGTAGATACTACAAAGTTTACTCATCATCTTTTAAAGTTAGCAAATGGAGTAAATAATTTAGCTGATTCTATAACTCATATGCTTTTAAAAGAAAAAGAAAATGGGGAAATATTGATTAATAGTTCAACAGTTTTATTAGAAAATGTTCAAAAATTAAATGAAAGTTCAACAAATGCAGCTGCAAATCTTGAAGAAACAGCAGCTTCTATAGAAGAAATGACTTCAAATATAAGAAATAATTCTCAAAATATGGCAAAAATGACTAATCTTACAAATAATGTGACAAGTTCTGTAAATAATGGAGAAAAATTAGCTAATCAAACAGTAAATGCAATGGAAGAGATTAATTTACAAGTTAGTTCAATAAATGAGGCAATTTTAGTTATAGATCAAATAGCTTTTCAAACAAATATACTATCTTTAAATGCTGCTGTTGAAGCTGCAACTGCTGGAGAAGCAGGAAAAGGATTTGCAGTTGTTGCTGCAGAAGTGCGAAATTTAGCTAATAGAAGTGCTGAAGCAGCAAAAGAAATAAAATCAATAGTTGAAACTGCAACATCAAAAGCAAATGATGGAAAAAATATAGCTACAGATATGATAAAAGGTTATGATGAATTAAATTCTAATATATTAAATACAATTGAATTGATAAAAAATATAGAAAATTCAAGTAAAGAGCAATTACAAGGTATTGAACAGATAAATAATGCAATTTCAATTTTAGATCAACAAACACAAAAAAATGCAATTGTTGCTACACAAACTAAAGATATTGCACTTTCTACAGATAAAATTGCTAAATTAATTATAAAAGATGTAAATGAAAAAGAGTTTGAAAAATAACTCTTTTTTGAATTTATTTTTTTAATAAATTGTTTCTCATAAAAAAGAAAAATCTTGTCTTAAATCAATGCATTTATTTTATTTTTGATGTAAACTTCTGAAACTTTTAAGTTAGAGTAAAATGTCAGTATAAAGGTTCAAAATATGACTTATCCACTATTTTTTAATAAAATCCCAACAATAAAACTACAAGATGATTTAGCTTCTTTTCTAGGTGCTTTTGAAGATGGAATAATAGAATTTTCATATTTAGATATAGTAAAGAGTGCGGGGCATAGCTGTCCTACAGTTCTAGGAGCTTATCTTATGACACTTAAGGGATTGGAAGCTTTATATGAAAACGAAATCCCAAAACGAGGAGAGATAATAACTGAGTTTAAAGAAGCTCAAAATATTGGAGTTGCTGGAGTTATTGGAAATGTGATGATGAATATTACAGGTGCAGCAACAACAAATGGTTTTAAAGGATTAAATGGAAAATTTGACAGGAACCATTTAATGAAATTTGAACAGAATATAAATGAAGCAAATGTAAGATTTACAAGAGTTGATACTTTAAAAAGTGTGGATGTTTTTTATGATGCTTCGAGTGTAAAACCTCATGAAGATATGAATTTTTTAATGCAAAAATGTATGCAAGGAAGTGCAACAAAAGATGAAAAAATTGAGTTTGCTAAACTTTGGCAAAAAAGAGTTGAAGATATTTCTTTGAATATTGATAAAGTTATAAAAGTAAAACTTTTATAACTTCATAAAAATATTTAGATTAAACCAACTGCATCTCTAATAATTTCCATTTTAGCAGATGCAATTTTTTTAGCTTTACTTGCTCCAAAATCTAATATTTCTCTTACTTCTTTTATATTATTTGAATAATAAGCTCTTTTTTCTTCATAAGGTGCAAAATATTCATTTATTTTATCAAGTAGAGTCATTTTAAAATGCCCATAACCTTCACCAGGTGTTGCATATCTTTTTTGTAAATCTTTTAACTCATCTTCATTCATAAATAGTTTAGATAAAGCATA
The DNA here is from genome assembly GCF_013177635.1 of Arcobacter aquimarinus. NCBI lineage: Bacteria > Pseudomonadati > Campylobacterota > Epsilonproteobacteria > Campylobacterales > Arcobacteraceae > Arcobacter > Arcobacter aquimarinus. The sequence continues at coordinate 396,361 of NZ_CP030944.1, forward strand.
AATATTACAATTTCCCCACTCTTTTGGTTCATCTAGCTCTTTTGAATCAGTTACTATTCCCATAACTTGTTTTTTTCTTTGTTTTGGTGTTGTAAACATATCAATTGTATTGTTATATGATTTAGACATTTTAGCTCCATCAGTTCCAGGAACTGTTGCAACTACTTCATCAACTTTTGATTCTGGAAGTATAAAAATCTCTTTTCCATAAGCAAAATTAAATGATGTAGCAATATCTCTTGTCATTTCAACGTGTTGAATTTGGTCTTTTCCAACAGGTACAATATTTGAATCAAATAATAAAATATCAGCTGCCATTAAAACTGGATATGAAAATAGACCGTGATTTGCTTGAATTCCACGTGCTGTTTTATCTTTATATGAGTGAGCTCTTTCTAATAATCCCATAGAAGTATGATTTGATAGTATCCAATATAGTTCAAGAACCTCTTTTACATCGTGTTGAACCCAAAATGTAGATTTCTCTGGGTTCATTCCTAGTGCTAAAAAGTTAATTGCAGCTTCATAAGTATTTTTTTCTAAAGCTTCTTTATCTTTTACAGAAGTTAGTGCATGATATGATGCTAAAAATGCAAAAAGTTCACCTTCATTTTGTGACTCTATCATCTTTTTTATCATACCAAAGTAGTTTCCTATGTGTATTGTTCCTGATGGTTGAATACCTGATAAAATTCTCAAATCATAATCCTTATTTATTTTTTGCGAAATTGTATCTAAACTTAGCAAAATAAATTTAGTGATTAAAACTCATACTTAACACTAAATCTAAAATCTCTACCCATTTCATATCTGTAAACATTTGCTTGATTTTTTGTAGAAATAGTTGTTGCTTTTGCATACTGTTTATCTGTTAAGTTATTAACAGCTGCAAATAAAGTCCATTGTGAATTTAGTTTATATTTCATATTAATATCATGGGTTGTGTATCCGCCTCTTACATTTTCATTGTTACTACTATCTAAAACATTTGTCCCTGCCATTGCATTTAAAGTATAAGCAGCAACTAATTTATTTGTAAGTTCAACTTCTGTATTCCAAACAAACTTTTTACTATCATAAGCACCAACTCTTCTTATGTTTTGATCTTCATTTATGTTTGAAGTATTTGTTATGTCACTTGCTTGATTATTTGTATCTATTTGTGTGTAAGCTAAAGATGTTGAAAAAATATCATAATAGTATGAAGTTTTTAGCTCAAAACCTTTTGATTTAAATTCATCATCTCTGTTGTAAATATCTTGAAGAGTCCATCCACCCTCTCCACTTCCACATTTTCCAGAAGAACAATTTGTGTCTTTTGATACTATGAAGTCATTAATTTTTGTTTGGAATACATTTGCATCAAAAGTTATGTAATCGTCATTTACAAAAGTATCTTTTTTATTGTATTTATAACCTATTTCATATCTGTTTGATTTTTCAGCATTTAAATCATTTGAATAACTTGAATCAATTTTTGTGTTTAAAGCCCAAGTAAAAGGAATAAGTCCACTCATTCTGCTACTTTTCCCATAATTTGCATATATCAAAGAATTATCAGTTAAAGAGTAATCAACTCCAATATTTGGAGAAAAAGTATTATCAGTTTGTTTTCCCAGTCCAGTTTCAAAACTATAATAATCATATCTTAATCCATAATCTATACCCAAAGAGCCAATTTCAGTTCTATTTTGTATAAATAAAGCTTGATTATTTGAATCTAAATCTGAATATTTTGTTATGTTTCTATCAGGTATTTTTAAATCATTTATATAAAAACTTCCTTTTCCATGTTCTTTTTGAAATTCTCCTCCAATAGAAACTCTATTTTTAAATGAAGATATATCAAAATCAAAATGATTTTGTACTTTTAATCCAATATTTCTATTCTCATAAGTTCTATTTCCATTTATATTATTTGCATTTTTTCTTTCAAGAGTTATATCCGTTAAGTTTAAATTAGTATCTAAATTTATTAAGTTACTTGGATTATAGTTATGACTTAAGGCATAATTTGTAGTACTTGAAACAATTTTTTCAAGTTGTGATGCTAATGGTCTGTATTCTGTTCCTGCCCATCTTGAGTCACCACTATTTTCATTTTTATTTATTGTTAGTTTTAAATCATGATTTTTAGTATCTAACATAGAAAGTTTAAATAAATAGTCTCTATCATGATATGCTGTAGCAATTTCTTCATTTCCATTTCCATCTTTGTAATTATTGCTATTTACACCACTTATACTTACATAAGCTCCAATATTTTCATTAAAAACTTGATAGGCTATTACATTACCATGTTTTACATTACCATTTGTGTTATACCCTGTTTTAAAAATAGCACCATAGTTTTTATCGCCTTTTACAAAATCTTGTGCATCTTTAGTAGTCATTTCTATGCTTCCTGCTAAAGCACTACCTTTTGAAGCATCAGGAGATGTTTTTATATCAACAACTTTTAATAAATCAGGATTTATACCTAATTCATTACTTCTATGTTGAAACATATTTTTACCTTGTTTTGCACCATCTAAAGAGATGTTTAAATTTGAACTTTCAATTCCTCTTAAATATACTCTTTGTACATTTATAGCACCACCTCCAACTTCTATTGAAGAATTATTTTTTAACATATCAGTAAAAGAATTTACTTGATTTTGTTCTGCTTTTTCTAAATCAATCTCTATAGAATTTGTTTTTCTTTCAATTTTTTCTTCTATTTTAATACTATCTAAAACTGTAATTTCACCTAAAAGTAAAGCAGGTAAAAACAGAGGTATTATTTTTATAAATTTTTTATGTGTCATAATTTTCTCTTTCTTTAATATGCAACTAAGTTGCGTTGAAATTATATATAATGCAACTTAGTTGCAGTTTAATTCTAATAACAATTATTAATATTTAGTAGATAATAGAATAATATAAATCTAATCTCTTTATGATACAATTGCGAAAATTTTTAAAGGAGAATAATATGGCAAGCGTTATAGTTGAAAGAGCCTGTGGATGTTTTAGAAACTCTAATTTTGAACAAGAAACACATTTTAATACAGTTGAAGAAGCATTGGAAAAGGCAAATGAAATGTGTATTATTATGAATGAAGACTTCTGTCACAAGCATAAATTTAGAAGTGAATACGTTGATGGAAATGTAATTATCAAAATGGAAATGAACGGATAAGTTTAAAAACTCGTCTAATCTCTTTGTAGCTTTTTTTGGTTATAATTCCAAGAAAAATTACAAAGAGTAAATATGATAGATATAAGATTACTTCAAAAAGATTTTGAAAAAGTTGCAACAGCTTTACAAAAAAAAGGTGTTGATAACGAACTTTTAAATAACTTAAAATCTCTTGCAAATACAACAAAACAAAAAAGACAAGAGATGGAAGATGTTACAGCTTCTCAAAACGCACTTTCAAAAGAATTTGGAAGATACAAAAAAGAAAACTTAGATGTGACAGAACTTCAAGAAAATATAAATAATCTAAAAAATAAAAAACAAGAACTAGAAGATGAGGTTAGAGTTTTAGAAGAAGAACTAACTTCAGTTATTTTAGGTGTTCCAAATATGCCTGATGACTGTGTTCCTGTTGGTGCTGATGAAAATGAAAATGTGATTTTAGAAGTAATTGGTGAAAAACCAACTTTTAATTTTGAACCAAAAGAGCATTGGGATTTAAACAATGGTTGGTTAGATTTTGAAAGAGGTGTTAAACTAGCAAAATCTAGATTTAGTGCAATTAAAGGCGATGGAGCAAGGTTAGAGCGAGCTTTAATCAACTATATGCTTGATTTTAATAGACAAAGAGGTTTCGAAGAGTGGTATGTTCCATTTATGGCAAATTCAAATACTCTTCAAGGAACAGGGCAACTTCCAAAATTTGCTGATGATTTATTTAAAATTGAGGGTGAAGATTTATATTTAATCCCAACAGCTGAGGTTAGTTTAACAAATCTTTATAATGATGAAATTATTGATGTATCTGAATTACCATTATTACTTACATCTTATACTCCTTGTTTTAGAAAAGAAGCTGGAAGTGCAGGTCGAGATACAAGAGGATTAATTAGACAACATCAATTTGATAAAGTTGAAATGGTTGCTATTACTTCACAAGAACAATCAGATGAAATTTTCCAAAAAATGGTAAGTTGTGCAAGTGATTTATTAACTTCACTTGGACTTGCTCACCAAAAAGTACAATTATGTACGGGAGATTTAGGATTTAGTGCAGCAGTTACAATTGACTTAGAAGTTTGGTTACCTGGACAAAATAAATATAGAGAAATTTCATCAATCTCAAATACAAGAGATTTTCAAGCAAGAAGGGCAAAAATTAGATATAAAGAAGATAAGAAAAATATCTTAGCTCACACTTTAAATGGTTCAAGTTTAGCTGTTGGAAGAACACTTGTTGCTATTATGGAAAATTATCAAAATGAAGATGGAACAGTTAGAATTCCAGAAGTATTAAAACCATATATTAAATAGTTAAAATAGAAGACAAAAAAAAGGGGAAGTTGGTGAAACTTCCCCTTTTTTATTAGATTTTAATAAAAAAATATTAAAACGATGAAATTAAAATCTAATTACTTAAACAGAACGACCTTTTTGGTTAAATCCAAAATTAAAAAAAGAAGCTTTATCTTAAAAATTTCAGGATGAAAATTTTAACTAAGGAGAGATAAGTAGATAAAACCTCTTAATTTGTAAAATTATACATCTTCTAAACTTAAAGAATGCTATTTTAATGCTACGTTTATAAATTTTATTTTAATATTTATAATTAATTTTAAAAGTTAATTGAATTATTTAATAAAAACTTTTGAATCATAAAGTTTATTATCAATTTTTATTTCAAAATATCCTTTATCCACATTGTAATGAATAAAAGTAATTTCTGTTCCTATTTTGATTTTATTTTTATTATAAATTGGAATTTGATTTTGTATATATCCCAATGAATTTCCTATTTTTACCTCAATTTTTGAATTATTACTTATATTTCCAAAAATTACTATTTTAGAAAAACATATTCCATTATAATCATCTTGAGTAATTTTTTTATGTTGAATATTTTCTCCTGTTCCATTTTCATGAAAAATTCCAATTGCATAAGAGCCTTGTATATTTGAATCAAAAGAGAAAAGATTAGATATTATTAAAAATAAGGTTAAAATAAATTTTTTCATCTTTTATGATACTATTTTTTAGTATATTATTTGTATAAAATATATTTATAATTTAAAAATTTAAAATAGGAAGATTTATGATTATTCCAAATGATGCAAAACAAATAGAAGTAAAAAAAGCTACAGTTCCTTTTTTTGAGAAAGATAATACTATATATTTTGATACAAGCGAAACAGCAATTCCAGAGCCTATGATAAATGCTTTAGCTGGGCTTGAGTTATTAGAAAAGTATTCAAAATTAGTAATGATAAATCATAAAATTCCTTTAGGATTGTTTCCTAAAATAGAAATATTTTTTGATTATGAAGTTGAAGAGTTTGAAGATTTTGTAAAGATAACTTTTTCAAAGAAAAAAGATATTTTAATAAATTTAACTAATATAAATAGTAACTGTCAAGGATAAAATCCTTGAAGTTTTAGTTGTATATTATTTTTCTTATTGGTTCATTGTTCTGTTTTTTTAGTTGGTCATAATAGAGTTGATATTTTACTTTATCTTCAAAAGAAATAGGTGTTCTAATAGATTTGTATTCAATAAGTTCATTGTTTTTATAAACTCCCGAAATCTCTGCATAAACCCAGTAAAATCCTTCATCTTTTCTTAGATTTTTTACAACTCCACTCCATGAACCTTTTGTTTTTAAATCTTCCCAAAGTTTAGAAAAAATTATTTTTGGCATATCTGGATGTCTTACCATATTGTGTGGACGACCTATTAATTCACCCATTTTATAACCTGAAATCAAAGCAAAAGTATCATTTGCATAGGTGATATTTCCTTTTAAGTCTGTTCTTGAAACTATTAATTCTCCACTTGGAACAATAGTTTCACATAAAAAGTTTCCACTTAAAAATTCCATTTTATTTTCCTGTATTATCAAATGTTTTAGCAAAACCTTCTAAATCTTTCTTCTTTAAATCACCATTGTAAACCATATTTGACACATCAATAGTTTTATCATTTAAAACTTTTGGAACGGCATCTGCATTTTTTAAAACTTCCATATGAGAACTTAGTTCTTCTTCACTATATGACATTTGCATATCAGCAGTTATTACATAAGGAATAGATTCAATAACTTTTAGTTTTTTTAACTCTTCTTGAACACCATTTCCTTCTATTGTTATAATTATTCTTCCTTTTTCATCATGCATATGATAATCACAAACACCAGATTTTTTCAAAGATTCAACTACTTCTTCCACATGTTTTGGAAGAGTTTGTATTACGATACTTGAGATATTCATTTTTTTTCCTTTTATTTAGTTAATTTTATAATAGTTTATTTGTTCATGGTCACTTGTAACAAATAATTCTTTTTCATTTATAAACAAAATATTTGTCAAAGTTGCTCTATTTTGTTTTAGTTTAAAAAGTTCTTTTTTTGTATCAACTTCAAAGATTGTTACATTATTTTCTTCATCACTTGCAACTGCTGCTAATTTCCCACTTGGACTTAATCCTGCACTATATATTAAAAAAGGAAAAGTTTTATAATAAGATATCTTTCCATTTAAACTATAAATTGCTGCTTTTCTATCTTGTCCAGCTGTTAATATAATCTCATTTTTTATATCAACTTGAAAAACATTATCAAGATTTTGTCCTTCAAAATTTTTTATTAATTTAAAAGTTTTCGTATCAATCATAGTTAAAATACCACTTTCATCACTTATTAAAACTTTTGTTTTATCTCTTGTAAGTTTGAAATTTGAAAATTTAGACTGAGAGATTTGAGTTTCATTTAAAATTTTTTTATTTTTTATATCATAAAGATAGATTTGATTTGAAAGTAAGGCATAAATTATATGATTTTCATCTAAAAATTTTGCACGAGCTATAAATAATCTATTTTCATCAGAAATTACTCTTTTTAATTTTCCATCAGTATAAATATCGATATTTCTTCCTCCTTTTTCTCCTTGAGAAAGAATCAAAATATTATTAGCTAAAACATCTACACTATAAATTTTAGAGTCAATAGTATCTTGCATAAAATCTTTTATTTGAGGAACTTTTATAGATGATGTTTTTATTTTAGTATTAATATCAAAAATATCTACACTTGAAGCTGTTGTTGCTACATAAAGAAGGTTATTTTTTAGTACTAAATCTGTAACTCCACCACTTGCAATTAGTGAATAGTTTGGTTCTAAATCATAAGCTTTTAGATTTAGTAAAAAAATGAAAGATAAAAATAATATTTTAAAAATTTTCATATTTTCCCTTATTTTATAATTTTTATAGCATCTGTTGGACAAACTTTAATACAAAAGCCACAAGAAGTACAGTTGTTATTTATACTTGGTCTAAACATAGCTAAAAAATCTATAGCTTTATCTAAACATGGGTCTTTACACGAAAAACACATAGTTTGATTCCATGATAAACATGATAATACATCTATTTCTATTTTAATATCAATATTTTTCTTATTTTCTATTTTTAAAACTTCTTTTGGACAAATTTCTGCACATTTATCGCAATATGTACATCCTGAAATTGAAAAATCTAATTTTGGTGTATTATCTTCTTGAATTACTATTATATTTTCTTCACAAACAGTACTACATAAACCTTCACAATCTATACAGTTTGTCAAAAAAAGTGACTCACTATTTTCATTTTCAAAATAAGGAGGTCTAATAATTTTCTCTTGCTTCTCTTTTTTTGAAAAAGGAAAAGCAAGAGAACCAAAAAGTTCTCTTCTTTTCATCATTTTTTCTTTAATGTATCTAAATCTTCTGTTAGAACTTCATGCCAGTTTGATTTTACTTTTCCATCTTTATTTGTAAAATCAGCTTGGAAAGTATTTTCAACAGCTAACTCTCCAGTACTTTGAGGAGCATGACAAGCATTACAATTGAATCTTGCGTTTGAAAGAGTATCAATAGGTTTAATTGAAACTTCATTTTTCATTACATCTGAACTCTTTTCAAATTTATCTCCATCTAACTTATGTTTTGGTCTAAAATCAATATAGTGTGATTTAGGAATAGGAGTTGCTCCCATAGATTCAGCAACAGCTGTATCATGACAACCAATACACGAATTATTTTGAGGAGTAATATCCAACATTCCTTCAACATCATGGGGAATCATAGGTGGTGCATTTTGATAAGCTCTATCTATTTTATATCCACTCATAGGTTGAGATGTTCCATATTTTGTCTCATCAGGAGCAACTTTTTCTTCAGATAATAAATCTACTTTTCTTAAACCAATTGATTCATCATCAATAACATTTTTTGTATTAGCAGCTATTAAAATTGATGCTGCTAATGATACTGCTAAAGTTAATTTACCTAACTTCATTTTGTCTTTCCTTAATTAAATTTTTTATTGAAAAATTAAGAGCATCATCATCACAAACTTCCACACATCTTCCACAGTTTGTACATTCACCACTTAATACAGGCATTGAAATTTTTGTAACCATGTGTAAAACTTGATTTTCAGGACAAACTTCTTTACATTTCATACACGCTGTACAATTAGGTGCATTATGATGAACTCTAATTAAACTAAATCTTCCAACTAGTGAATAAAATCCACCTAATGGACAAATATGTCCACACCAACCATTTTTTAATACAAATAAGTCAAAAAGAAATATCACAACTATTGTTGCCCAAGTAAAACCCATTCCAAAGATGATTCCTCTATGAACCATAGATACAGGAGAAACTAATTCAAAGGCTGCAACTCCCATGAAAAAAGAGATGATTAAACTAATAATAATTATCCAATATCTCATATTTCTTGATGCTGGTTGTTTTTTTTGAATTTGATTAAATCCAAATTTTCTTCTTAAATAGTTTGATAAATCAGTAATAATATTTACAGGACAAACCCAAGAACAAAAAGCTCGACCTCCTATAATCATATAAAAAATTAAGATGAAAAAAGCTCCCAACAATAAATCAAAAGAGATAATAGCCCCTGCAAAAAACATTTGTAAAACAGCATAAGGATCACTTAATGGAATTGTATTTAAAAGTAATGATGAACTTAAATTTCCCATCAAAATATGTATTCCATATACATTTGCAATTACATATAAAACCATGATAGATATTTGTGTGATTCTTCTTGCTATTAAAAATCTATATTTTTTTATCATTTTAATAAATCCTCCATATCTTTAGAGTTATTTAAAGAATCAACAGCACTATCTTTACTAATTTTTGTTTTTGTAGTTTCTCCTAGAGCATTTTCTACTCTTTTTTGGTCTTCTTTATTCCAGCCTTGAACATAATGATCACCAACTTTCCCTAAAGCTATATTTCTAGGAAGTACAAAAATAGCTGCTTTTTGAGTAACACAAGCTTTTTCACATAATCCACAACCAGTACAAGTATCTGCATGTACAACTGGTTTTAAAAAAGCGTGTTTCCCTGTTCTTTCATTTTTTGAATACTCAATACTAATAGCTTCTCCTAAAAGTGGACAAGCTCTATAGCAAGCATCACATTGAATACCCCAAAATGCGATACAAGAGTTATCATCTATAACAGCAACTCCCATTTGAGCTTTTGAAATATCAAGTTTTGCATTTTCATTTTGAACTGATTTTATATTTAGTGCATCTGTTGGACAAACAGGAACACATGGAATATCAGTACACATATAACAAGGAATTTCCCTTGGTATAAAAAATGGCGTTCCAAGAGGTTTATTATCTCCTGGTCTCGCTAGTTTTAAAGTATCAAAAGGGCAGGCTTCAACACACATTCCACATTTGATACACGTTGCTAAAAAATTTTCTTCTTTTAAAGCACCTGGTGGTCTTAAAATCAATGAACTAGCTTTTACTTCATCAACATAAGCACTCCAAGTTAAACCACCAAGAATCGCTAAGCCAGTTGCCCTTGCAATTGTTAAAAAGAATTTTCTTCTTTCATTGGTTGGTAGGTTTTGTTCTGTTTTCATCTTTTCTTCTTTATATTCTCTTTAAAGTTTATGCTTGATAAATTTTTACTGCACATTTTTTAAAGTCAGTTTGACCTGATTGCGGACAAGTGTAATCTGCACAAACTTTATTGATAAATACTTTTTCATCAAACCAAGGAACAAATACTAAACCTCGACTTGGTCTATTTCTACCTCTTGTTTCAACTCTTGCTTTTACTTTTCCTCGTCTACTTTCAACCCAGCAAAGACTACCTTGTTTAACTCCATAAGTTTTTGCATCTTCTGGGTGCATATAACAAAGTGCTTCAGGAACTGCTCGATATAATTCAGGAACTCTCATCGTCATAGTTCCACTATGCCAGTGTTCTAAAACTCTTCCTGTGCTTAACCAAACTGGATACTCATTATCTGGAATTTCCGGTGGATCCATATATGGTCTTGCAAAGATTTTTGCTTTGTTTTTTAGTGATTTTTTAGCTTGGTCTTTAACTCCAAGTAAATCACCTTGAGCTAACTCTTTTGCTAAATGACCATAAAATGCAAAATCACTATTTGGATTTGCTTTTTTAGCATAAGGGTCATAAATAGTATTAAATCTCCATTGTGTCTCTTTTCCATCAACAACTGGCCATTTTAAACCTCTTACTTTATGATAAGTATCAAAATCAGCTAAATCGTGTGCATGACCTCTACCAAAATCAGCATACTCTTCAAATAGATATTTTTGAATAAAGAATCCGTATCCTTTCCATGGTTTCCCATCACTACCAAGAACATTTCTTGAATCTCCAAAACCTTCAGTATTATCATATCCAGCTTGAATAGAATCTTTATGGTCTAATTTATAAGATTTAGCTTTTTCATTTGCAAATAAGATTTCATACATTGTTGTATTTTCATCATAGCCCATAGCCTTTGCTGCTTCAATTACATTTGGAAGTTTAGTTTCACCTTTTGTACTTGCAAGTGTTTGCTCACCCCATAAATCTTTTACTGTAAATCTTTTAGAAAGTTCAACCCATTGCCAAGTATCACTCATTGAATCACCAACAGGAACTACTTGTTGTCTCCAAAGTTGAGTTCTTCTTTCAGCATTTCCATATCCACCCCATTTTTCATAAATCATAGCAGATGGTAAGATAAGATCTGATACTTTTGCTGAAATTCCAGGATATCCATCACTTGTAACAATAAAATTATCCATTTCCCGTGCTGCTTTTACCCAATGTGTTGCACTTGCTGTATCTTGATATGGATTACAAACATTTACCCAAGCAAATTTAATATTTCCATCTTCAATATCTCTATGAATTTTCATAATATGTTGAGTACCTTTTGGATTTATAGTTCCAGCAGGAATATTCCAAGCTTTTTCTGTAACAGCTCTATCTTTTGGGTTTGCAACCATCATATCAGCTGGAAGTCTATGTGTAAATGTTCCAACTTCTCTTGCTGTTCCACAAGCACTAGGTTGTCCTGTAAGTGAAAATGCTCCACTTCCTGGTTTAGCTTGTTTATTTAATAAAAAGTGAACGTTATATGAAAGTGTATTTACCCAAGTTCCACGTGTGTGTTGATTCATACCCATTGTCCAGAAACTTACAACTTTTCTATTTTTTTCAATATACAAATCTGCTAAAGTTTGAAGTTTTTTCTTAAACTCTTCAATATCTTCATCAGGATTTCCTTTTGAAATTTTTGCCACATAATCAAGAGTATAAGGCTCTAAAGATTTTTTATACTCTTCAAAAGAGATTTCCCAGTGTGCTAATCCAGTATTTTTATTTACCATTTTATCACCAGCTTTATATCCATAAGGAGCAAGTGCTGGGGCTTCTGTATCTGAAACAATTTTTTCCATTTCTTTAGAAATAGTTTGCATCTCTAAATCAGAATATTTTCCATCTTTGATAGATTTTTCATCACTTCTTCTCATTCCATAACCAATATTTACAGGACTTGCTGCAAATACAATATGTTCTTTTACGAAATCCCAGTCAATTGATTCTGGATGATTATATACGATTTCTCTTGCTATATAATTCCAAATTGCAAGGTCAGTATTTGGAGTAAAAATAATTTCAATATCAGCTAAATCAGAAGTTCTGTGAGTATATGTTGAAAGATTGATAACTTTTACTTTTTCTGGATCACTTAATTTTCTATCTGTTACTCTTGACCATAAAATAGGGTGCATTTCTGCCATATTCGAACCCCAAGTTACAACTGTATCAGTTAATTCTATATCATCATAACAACCTGATGGTTCATCGATTCCAAAAGTTTGATAGAAACCGACAACTGCAGATGCCATACAGTGTCTTGCATTAGGGTCAATTGCATTACTTCTAAATCCTGCTTTCATCATTTTTAATGCAGCATAACCTTCCATAATTGTATATTGACCTGAAGCAAAAATTCCAATTCCTTCAGGACCTTTTTCTTTAAGTGCTATTTTTATATGTTTTTCCATTTCATCAAAAGCTCTTTGCCAAGAAACAGGTGCAAAATCACCTTTTTTGTCAAATTCACCCTTAGAATTAACTCTTAATAAAGGTTGTTTTAATCTATCAGCTCCATACATAATCTTTGCATTGAAGTAACCTTTTATACAATTAAGTCCTCTATTTACAGGTGCTGCTGGGTCACCTTTTACTGCAACAATTTTACCTTCTTTTGTTGCAAGCATAATTCCACAACCAGTTCCACAAAATCGGCAAGCTGCCTTATCCCATCTCCATCCACCTTCAGCTTGATTTGCTTGTGCTTGTAAGCTTGATGGTACACTCATACCAACAGCTGCTGCTGCACTTGCTGCTGCTGAGCTTTTTAGGAAGTCTCTTCTTGAAAGCGACATAATTTCTCCTTTTATGAAATAAATTCTTTTAACATCAAATTGTAGCTATAAAAAAAAGATTAATAATTGACCTATGTCAAGTAAATTAAGGTTTAATTAAGATAAAAATTATCCTATATAGAGTCTTGAAATTTTGATTTTTTACATAATACCTACATAACTTTCAATTATAATTTCTTAATATCGAAAAATTAAGGAGAAGATGATGAAAAAAATAGTTTTAGGAACAATTGCAGCTGCAATGTTAGCAACAGCAGGATTAGCTGCTGAGTATGTAATGAAAGTTAGTCACGTTGTAAGTGCTAGTACTCCAAAAGGAAAAGCTGCTGATTTTTTTGAAAAAAGAGTTGAAGAATTAAGTGGTGGAAAAATTGATGTTCAAGTATTCCCAAATTCACAATTATACGGTGATGGTGAAGAGATGAAAGCATTAGTTATGAATAATGTTCAATTAATTATGCCAAGTTTATCAAAGTTTACAAGTATTGCTCCACAAATGCAACTTTTTGATTTACCATTTATTTTTAGAGATAAAGCTCACTTATATAATGTAATGGATGGAGAAGTTGGAACTATTTTAAAATCTAAAATAAATGAAAAAAAACAGATGATGGCTATGGATTATTGGGATGCTGGATTTAAACATTTTTCAAGTTCTAAACAACCTATTATTAACCCAGAAGATGCAAAAGGTTTAAAATTTAGAATTCAATCTTCAAAAGTGCTAGAAGCACAATTCAAAGCAGTTGGTGGGAATCCACAAGTTTTACCATTTTCAGAGGTTTATTCAGCATTACAACAAGGTGTAGTTGATGCAACTGAAAATCCTTTATCAAACTTTTATACAAAAAAATTCCATGAAGTTCAATCAAATCTTACTTTAAGTAGCCATGGATACTTAGGGTATTTAGTTGTGATGAACACAAAATTCTGGAATAGTTTACCAAAAGATTTACAAGCAAATATCTCTCAAGCTATGAAAGAAGCAACAGAACTTGAAAGAAAAGAGTCGTCAATTGAAGATGAAAAAATAATGGAAGCATTAAAAACTTATGCTAAGGATACAAATAAACTTGAAATTATAGAGTTAACACCTGAGCAAAAACAACAATGGCAAAAAGTTATGGCTGATGTTTACCCAAAATTCTATGATGTAATAGGTGAAGATTTAATCAAAAAAGCAATTGATACAAAATAGTAAAGTTTTAAAGTATGAAAAAATTTTTTGAAATTACTGATTTAATCGTTGGTACAATAAACCAAACAATGGCAGTCTTAGGATTGTCATTGGGGGTTTTCTTAGCATTTATAAATGTAATATTAAGATATGCATTTGATATGAGTCTTACTTGGGCTGCTGAACTTACAAACTATCTTTTTATTTGGTCTGCACTTTTTGGTGCTGCTTATGGATTTAAAAGAGGTGCTCATATTTCTGTGAGTTTACTTATTGGAAAATTCTCTTTGGCATATCAAAAATTCTTTTTGATTTTTGCAAATTTAATCTCAATTTTATATTTAGGGTTAATATCATATTTTGGATATCAACTAGTTCTTATGTTAGTAGATTTTGGTGAAATGAGTGTTGATTTAAATATTCCTATGTGGATTCCACATCTTGTGCTTCCTATTGCTTTTGCCCTAGCAGCATATAGAGTTTTTGAAAAGTTACTAGAAATTTATAAAACGGACTCAAAAGATATAAAACTTTATAACGAACACGAAGATATTATAAAAGAAATAAAAGGAGAAAAATAATATGGTTATTACTACTTTATTTGTTTTATTATTTGCTTTCATGTTATTTGGAGTACCTGTTGCTGTCGCTTTAGGAACTACTACGTTAATCACATCATTTATCTTTACAGATTTAGACTTAATGGGAGTATCATCTAAAATATTTGATGGTTTAAATAAATATACACTTATGGCTATTCCTATGTTTATTTTAGCTGGGGCTTTATTAGCAAGGGGTTCATCAGCAGGAAGAATAATTGAATTTGCAAAAAGCTTAGTAGGACATCTTCCAGGTGGGCTTCCAATTGCTGCTATTTTAGCATCTATTATTTTTGCAGCTGTTAGTGGAAGTTCACCTGCAACAGTTGCTGCAATTGGTTCTGTTATGTATGGAGCTATTAAACAAGCTGGATATAATGAGCAGTTTGCAATAGGAACAATTGCAACTTCTGGAACATTAGGTATATTAATTCCTCCATCTATTGTATTTATTGTTTATGGGGTAACAGCTGATCAATCTATTGGTAAACTATTTATGGCAGGGGTAATTCCAGGTCTTATGATAGGTGCTATGATGATGGTTACTACTTATTTTCTAGCAAAAAGAAGTGGATTTAAAGCAGCTAAAAGAGCTAGTTTTAAAGAACAATTTAAAGCTTTTAAAGATGCATTTTGGGCATTGATGATTATTGTTATAGTTATTGGTGGAATTTATGGAGGTATTTTTACTCCAACAGAAGCTGGTGCATTTAGTGTTATGTATGCTTTATTTATCTCTATTTTTGTTTATAAAGATACAAAAGTTAAAGATTTATATCAAATAGTTTTAGACTCAGCACAAACAAGTTCGATGATTTTCTTCATCATTGCAAATGCTATGTTATTTGCTCATTTCTTAACAGATGAACAAATTCCACAGCAAATAACACAAATGATAATTGATGCAAATGTTAGTCCTTTAGTATTCTTATTAATTGTAAATATTGTTTTATTATTAATGGGACAATTTATGGAGCCAAGTTCAGTTGTAATGATTACAGTTCCTCTTTTACTTCCTATTGGAGTAGCTTTAGGAATAGATCCTATTCATTTAGGTGTTATTATGGTTGTAAATATGGAAATAGGGATGATAACCCCACCTGTTGGACTTAATCTCTTTGTAGCAAGTGGAATTACTGGACTTAGTTTAAAACAAGTTGTTGTAGCTTCACTTCCTATGACAACTGTATTACTTATTGGATTAATGTTGGTGACTTATATTCCAGCTATTTCATTATGGCTTCCAACTTTAATGTATGGATAAAAAGTAAGAGAGATTTTCTCTTACTTTTTAATTAATCTTAGGAATACAAATATAAAATTTTGCTCCAAGATTTGTATTTTTTACTTTTAAAATACCTTGCATATTTTTTTCTACAATTATTTTAGACATATAAAGTCCAATACCAGTTCCATCACTTTTTGATTTTGTGGTAAAGTATGGTTCAAATATTTTATTTAAAGGTTCTACAAAAACACCACCACCATTATCTTCAATAGTTAAAATAATGTGTGTTTCATCTATTTTTGCTTCCATTTTAATTAGAGGATTTTTTATATTTTTTTCTATCAATATATCTTTTGCATTTTTTAGAATATTTAGAATTACTTGTTGATATTCATTTAAATAGGTTTTTAAAGTAATATTATCATCAATATTAATCTCTACGTTTATATTATTATTCTGCAATCCACTAGAAACAATTGTCATAATACTATTAATAACTTTATTTAAGTAAAACTCCTCTTTGTCTTTTTTGGGCATAAAAAAGTTTCTAAAATCATCAATAGTGTGAGACATATACTCTAAAACTTGGGTGGCTTCTTTGGATTTTTTATCCATTGTTTGACTATCAAGAGCATTTAAATCAAACTTAAATTTTATAAACATTAAAATAGATGAAAGTTCACTTAATGGTTGTCTCCATTGGTGAGCAATATTTGAAATCATTTCACCTAAGGCAATTAATTTTGATTTTTGAATTAAAAGTTGTTCTTTTTCTCTATTTTTTTCAATCTCAATTTTTACTTTTTCTTCTAATGATTGATTTAAAGACTCAAGTTCATTTGCATTTTTTCTAACTTTTTCTTCATAATTTTTTAATATATCATCAATTTTTTGAGAAATTACTATTGAAATTAATATAGCAATAGATAAAAACATCAAGAATAAAACTACATTTTGTACAATTTGTTTTTTTATTCTTTGTTTTAAATCTTCTCTTTTTAGTTGAATTTCATTTTCCATATCATCTGTATAAATACCAACAGCGATAATCCAGTTAAATCTTTCATAATATTTAAAATAAGATAATTTATATTGTGATTTATCAGAATTTGGTTTTTTATAGGCATATAAAGTATAAGATTCACCTTTTTGTCTAATATCTTTCATAAAATCTTCTCTAAACTTTTTACCATCTGTATCTTTATAATTTGTTGAAATTAATCTTCCAACTAAATCAGGTCGGTTTGGATTTACAACTAAAACTGCAAAATCATCTCCTCCTTGCATATTTATTACATCATAAGCAAAAAAATAATTACTTTTGTTCTCTTCAAAATTGATATTATTAAGAAGTTTTATAGCATCTGTTTTTAATTCTTCATCTTCTAAATTTGATTTTGCAATATTATAATTTAAAATATCAATAACTGTATGAACCTCTTTTTTTAGGGTCTTTTTTTTCTCTTGATGAAACTCTTTTACAAATTTATCCATTTCAACTTCAAAATTATCATAGGTATTAGTTACATAAAAGTAAGAGATAGCAAAAATCATTGAGGACATAATAATAATAAATGTAAAAATGATGATTTTTGATAGATTTTTTTCTATACTATAGTTCAAAATAACCCCTTAATTAGCAATGATTTGCTATGATAACATATCTTTTCTAATAGGGATTTTTATAATATGAAAAATAATTCATTAAGTAAACTTTGTGCTTTTACTGTTTTGTATGTTGAAGATGAAGATGGAATTAGAAATAATATTGAAGAGATTCTAAAACATTTGTTTAAAGAAGTTTATAGTGCTAAAAATTGCAGTGAAGCATCTATTAAATATTTACAGTTTAAACCTGATTTAATTATTACTGATATTAGAATGGGAAATGAAACAGGAATAGATTTTATTAAAAAAATTAGACAAACTGATTCAAAAACAAGAGTTATTATAACTTCTGCATATACGGATTTGGAGTATTTATTAAAAGCTACAGAGTTGCATTTAGTAAAATATATCGTAAAACCCATAACAAATGATAATTTGATGGAAGCTTTAGAACTTTTTGTTAAATCTTTTGATGATAATAAAATATATACTTTGACACAAAATTGGTTTTTTGATTACACTAAATCAACGGTTTCAAATGGAAATGAAGATTTTCTTCTTACAAAAAAAGAGGCTATGTTTTTAAAATTACTTGTTAGTAAAAATAGAATAATTACTTATGAAGAGCTTGAAAATTCAATTTGGGATGATGACTCTGTTATGACAGCAAATGCAATGAGGCTTTTTATAAAGAATTTAAGAAAAAAATTGCCAGAAAATTTTTTAAAAAATGTTCAAGGAATAGGATATTATCACGATAGTAAGGCTATTCAAGATTTATAAAATATATTTAGAATACTTAAAAATAAGTATTCTAAAATCTAAAAAAGTTTCTCTTTAGAGATTATAACTCCATCATTATCAGCATAAAGATAATCTCCATTACTAAAACTAATTCCTTCAAAATTTAGTTCAATATCTCTTTTTGAATCAGTTATATCAAAATTTCTAAGTGGACAAGTTCCTATTGCTAAAAGTCCAACATTTATATTTCTAGTATTATCGATATCTCTTACATATCCGTTTACAATAATTGCTCTCCAATTGTTATTTCTAGCATAACTCATTAGTTTATCGCCTACAACACCAAAAAATTCTTGATTATTATCTACAACAACAATCTTCCCTTCACCATTTTCATTTTTTAATATATCAATTAAAAGCCAATTACTTTTGTCCAGTTTTACAGTTACAATTTGCCCATAAAAATTTTTTAATCCACCATAATTTTTGAATTTAGAAGGTAAAACATCTATTTTTTTATCTCTATTATCATCACATAAATCTGCTGTTTGAATATTCATCTTTTTTTCCTTATCTTCCATAAATATAAACTTGATGATATTAAAAACTAATGTATAAAAAGTGTATAAATTAAATAAATATTAAAAAAAAATATTAATTAAACCATTTAATATTTTCTCTTAAATTTACAACTTCTCCAATTATTATCATTACTGGAGTTGGTAGATTTTTTGAATCTTCTACTATGTTTTTAAGTGTAGAAACTACTACTTCTTGGTCTTTTGTTGTCCCTTTTGAAATTACAGCACATGGATAGTTTTCACTTTTTCCAAGTGATATTAACTTTGAAGTAATAATCTCAAGATTATGATAACCCATTAAAAATACAATTGTTTCATCATTTAAAAAAGTTTTCCATTCTATTTGAGATATTTTCTTTTTTGGATTTTCATGACCTGTTACTACTCTAAAAGAAGTTGTTATTCCTCTATGGGTTACTGGAATTCCTGCATACGCTGGAACAGCAATAGCTGAGCTGATTCCTGGGATTATTTCAAATTTTATATCTCTTTGCTGTAAATATAAAGCTTCTTCTCCTCCACGACCAAAAACAAAAGGATCACCACCTTTTAATCTTACTACATTTTCATATTTTAATGTTGCTTGATAAATTAATTCGTTTATTTCATCTTGAGGTAAAGTATGTTTTTTATCTTCTTTTCCAACATAGATTAAATCACAATCTTTTTTTACCATCTCTAAAATCTCTGGATTTACCAATCTATCATAGATTAAAACATCAGCATTTTGAATTACTCTTAAGGCTTTTAAAGTAAGAAGTTCAATATCACCAGGACCAGCTCCTGTTAAATAAACTTTAGACATTGATTAATATTCCTTATATATATTATTTAATTAAATTATATCTAAAATTTTTTATAAGAACTTTATGATGATTTCATAGTATTACAAGTTTGTAAAATTTTATCTAATTCATTTTTTAATTCTTGAAGTCTTTTAGTTGAATTTATTAAATATTCTTGAGATTGAATCACTATATCTTCACTTTTATTCAATTGTTTTGATAAATCATTTGAATTTGTTAATTCATTTATAACCTTATCAAATTCATCTGTTAATTCTTCAAGTTTTAAAGAAGCATTTTTAGAATATTCAATAGCATTTGTTGAATAGCTCATTACTGAATTTATTTTATTTATGAAATGATTTACTGTTTTAGTTGCTTCAACTATTTCATTTTCTCCATCAATTTTTATTGGAGTTAGAGGTTCATTTATATTTTGTTCAATTACTTTTTTTGACTCTTCTAAAAACTTCTTAGCTTGTTCTTCCATAGTTTTTAATTCAAAAAAACTATAAGTTATTAATAAGATTAATAATAAAGCAAAAAAGTATTGAATATATTTTAGTTGCGTACTTTTTTCTTCACTGTGCTTAGTATACATAGATACTAAATTATCTATCTCTTCTAATAAAGTAGGGTTAGTTAGATAAATAGTATCAATTAATTTTTTTAAAGATAAATTTGTAAAAGAGTCATTTTTTTGATTTAACTCTTTAAAATATTCTATATTTTTATGAAAACTTTTCCACAAAATTTCAACTTTCATCAATTGTTTTGCTATTTCATCCGTTGGAGCTTTCATAATACCTGATAATTGATTTCCATCTCTCAAAGAGTTAAGATTATAAATAAATTCTGTAGTTGAATTTTCAAGTTCTGAAAATGAAGCTTCTTTATTTTGATATAAATAAAAAATATTTTTTGTAATATTTTGGCTTAACATTCTTTGTTTTCCTGCAATATTTATAATTAAGGCATCTTTTTCATTTTTGTTATTTAAATATATAGTTGTTGTTATTATACTTGTCATTAAAATAAAAAATAGTATTCCTATTGATTTTATTTTAGTACTTATCCTATTTTTTTTCATACAGCAATTCCTTTGAAAATTGAACTTAAAGCATTTTGATTTATTATTACAATATCACCATTTTCTATATTTATTATCTCTTCTCTTGAGAGTTTTTTTAAAACTCTTGATAATGTTTCTGGCTGAATATGTAACATAAAAGAGACCTCTTGTCTTTTTAGTTTGTTAAACATTTCCAAATCTTGATTTAACATAAAAGCAACTTTTGCAGTTGCATCAAAAACTAACTCTCTGTTTATAATACATTGTAGTTGTTGAGTTTTATTTAATAGATTTTCCATTAACTCTTTAGTTAAAATATTTTTGGATAAAAAGTATTCATAAAGTTTTTCAAAATTCACAGATAATATAGTTGATTCATCTATAAATTCTGCATTAGAGAAACAGTAAATATCATTACTATTTAAAGATGAAAGTTCACTTATCATAGAATTTTTATAAACGTGATATAAAAAAATCTCATTTCCAAATTTATCAAATTTATATATTTTAAGTAATCCATCAACTAAAAAAAGAAGATTTTGATTAACTTCACTTTCGTAAAATAATATAGATTTACTAGAGTATTTAGAAATAGAAGAAAATGAAGCAATTATTGATAGTTGTTCTTCATTTAAATTATTAAAAAAACTTATTTTTTTGATGGTTTCTACTAAGCTCACGTGTTACCTTGTTAATTGTTTTGTTTAAGCTATTGTATATTATGCTTGTAAAATAAGTAATTAAGTATTAAAAAATAAGGTATATAATGAATTTTAAAAAATATATAAAAGCTGTAGGTACAGGTCCAAAAGGAAATAAAGATTTAACTACAGATGAAGTATCAGATGCAATTGAACAAATTTTAACAAATAAAGCAACTCAAGCACAAATAGGAGCATTTTTAATAGCTTGGAGAACAAAACTTGAAACAAATGATGAATTAAAAGGTGCTATTATTGCACTTAGAAAATTTATGAAATTTAAAGAAATAAAAGATTCTATTGAGCTTGGTTATTCATATGATGGAAGATGTGAAAATCCATTTTTATTTCCACTTTTTGAGAATATTTTAGAAGAGTTTTATAAAAAAAATTCAGATATAAGAAGATTAAATTTAGTTATTTCGGGTGATTTTTTACAACCTGCAAAAGTTGGAATCACAACAAAAGAGATTTTTACAAATATTGACAAAGGTCAATATATTCATTTTTTTGATAGGGTAGAATACTTAAAGGAGTTGAGTGATATTACACAAATTCGTCATGAGTTGGGTTTAAGAACAGCTTTTAATACTGTTGAAAAACTTTTAAATCCAAGTCTTAGTGAATATGGAGTAACAACAGCATTTCACAAGCCTTATGTTCAAAAATATTTAGATATTTTTGCTCCATATTTTAAAGAAATTGTTGTTGTAAAAGCAAGTGAAGGAAGTCCTGAAGTATTTAAAGATGGAAAGTTTTGGAAAATGCAAGATGGAAATATAATAGAAGAGAGTTTTTGTTTAAAAGATTATGGAATAACTTATGATAAAGAGTTTGAAAATATAACTTTGGAAGAGTCTTTAAATATAGTTAAAAATCCTGATGAACAGATTTTAAAACTTGCTAGATTTAATGTTGCTTTATATCTTTTATTTTCAAAAAGAGTTGCTTCGTTAGATGAAGCATGGCAAAGACTAAACTAAAAGTTTAGAGAAAAAAGGTAAAAAATGTTAATAGACGGATTTGGAAGAAAACACGATTATCTAAGAGTTTCAGTAACTGAAAGATGTAATTTTAGATGTCAATATTGTATGCCTGAGAAACCTTTTTCGTGGGTACCAAAAGAAAATTTACTTTCTTATGAAGATTTATTTAAATTTATAAAAGCTTCAATTGATGAAGGGATAAAAAAAGTAAGAATAACAGGAGGAGAACCACTTTTAAGAGAGGGACTTGATATTTTTATAAAAATGATATTTGATTATAAGAATGATATAGATTTAGCTTTAACAACGAATGGATATTTATTACCAAAATCAGCACAAAAATTAAAAGATGCTGGACTAAAAAGAATAAATATCTCTCTTGATTCATTAAATCCTGCAACTGCTGCTAAAATGGCACAAAAAGACGTTTTAGATACAGTTTTAGAAGGTATTCAAAAAGCAAGCGATGTTGGACTTAAAATTAAGATAAATTGTGTTCCTGTAAAAGGAGTAAATGATAATGATATATTGGAAGTTTTAGAATTTTGTAAAACAAAAGGATATACAGTAAGATTTATAGAATTTATGGAAAACCATCACGCGAAAGATGGAGCGAAAGGATTAAATTCTGATGAGATAAAAGCAATAATTTCTCAAAAATATCCTAATTTTAAAATGGTTCCAAGAGATACAAGTTCTCCTGCTCAGTATTATGAACTTGAAGATGGTTTCCAATTTGGAATAATAGAACCACATAAAGATGATTTTTGTGCTCAGTGTAATAGAATAAGATTAACAGCTGAAGGATTTTTAATACCATGCCTATATTTTGAAGATGCAATGAGTATAAAAGATGCAGTGCAAAATAATAGAATTGATGAAGCAGTAGAAATATTAAAAAAAGTATTAGCAGGAAAACCAGAAAAAAATAGATGGTCTGTAAAAGATGATAATGAAGTCTCTTCTAGAGCTTTCTATCAAACAGGTGGATAAAAATCAAAGGAAAAAAAAGTTATAATTATGTGTATTTACTAAAAAAAATAGGATTAAAATGGACATAAATTTAATAGCTCAAAATATTTTAAACCCTCCGATTTTGTTCTTTTTCTTAGGAATGTTGGCTGTATTTTTAAAGTCAGATTTGACAATACCACAACCTCTTCCTAAACTTTTTTCTTTATATTTATTAATTGCTATTGGTCTTCATGGTGGATATGAACTATCAAAAAGTGGTTTGAATCTATATATTTTAAAAGCTCTTTCTTTAGCCGTATTCATGGCTTTTCTAGTTCCTATTTATAGTTATTTTATCTTAAGAACTAAGCTTGATACCTATAATTCTGTGGCATTAGCTGCCACTTATGGATCTATTAGTGCTGTTACTTTTATAACAGGAATTACGTATTTACAGACAATTGGTGTGGAATATGGTGGTTATATGGTTGCTGCTATGACTTTAATGGAATCTCCAGCTATTGTAATAGGACTTGTATTTGCAGCACTTTTTGCAAAAAAAAATGAAAATTTTTCTAAAACAAACTGGAGTGAGATATTTAAAGAAGCTTTTTTAAATCCTTCAGTTTTTTTATTGATAGGGGCTTTGATTATAGGAATTTTAACAGGTGAAAAAGGTTGGACTTCAATGGAGCCACTTTTTGGAGCTTTATTTAAAGGAATTCTTGCATTTTTTCTTTTAGATATGGGGATAGTTGCTGCAAAAAGAATATATGAATCAAAAAAACTAGGCTTTTTTTTAATTGCATTTGCGATAGTGATGCCAATATTTAATGCTCTTGTAGCAATGGGATTAGGATATTATTTTGGAATCTCAAAAGGCGATGCTTTCTTATTAGCACTTTTAAGTGGAAGTGCGTCGTATATAGCAGTTCCAGCAGCTATGAGGTTATCTGTTCCTGAAGCTAATCCAGGAATTTATTTGCCTTTAAGTTTAGCAATAACTTTTCCATTTAATATCTCAATAGGAATACCTTTATACTACTTTTTAATAAATCTTTTATGGGGTTAAAATATGAAAAATATGAAAAAAATTGAAGTAATAGTTGAAACAGTCTATTTAAATAGATTATTAGATTTATTAAAACAAAAAGGAATAACAGGATATACAATTATACGAGATATTCAAGGTTGTGGAGGACATGGACTAAAGATGGCAGATGAAATAACTGATGTATTTAGTAATAATTATATATTTACTGTTTGTGATGAAGAAAAATTTCTTTTTATGATAGAAGATATTAGAACTTTTATCAAAAAATATGGTGGTAAGTGCATTATCACTGATGTTATGTTATTGCAATAAATAAAAATAGGAGAAAATGATTTAATGGATAAAAACTTTAACTACTCAAGTTTAAAACTTGGTATTATTGGTGGTGGACAATTAGGTAAAATAATGTCACAAAAAGCAAAGAAAATGGGATTTCACGTAACTATTTTAGATCCAACAGTAAATTGTCCTGCTGCACAAGTTTCAGATAGACAAATTGTTGGTGGATTTTACGATAAAGAAAAATTAACTCAACTTGTAAAAGAGTGTGATGTTACTACTTTTGAGTTAGAACATATTGATACACAAGTTTTAAAAGAGTTGTATGATGCTGATTATAGAATTTTTCCATCTCCTTATGTTATGGAATTAATTCAAGATAAATATGAACAAAAAAAACTTCTTCATGAAAAAGGAATACCAGTTCCAAAATATAAAAATGTAGAGACAAAAGAAGATTTACAAAGCTTTGGTTTACCAGTTATTCAAAAAACTAAAAAAGGTGGATATGACGGTAAAGGTGTAATGCTTCTAAAAACTAAAGAAGATTTAGAAAACTGTATTAAAGTTGAATCATTTATTGAAGAACTAGTTGATATTGATAAAGAGTTAGCAATAATAGTTGCTAGAAACATTGAAGGTGAGATAGCAGCTTATCCAGTTGTTGAAATGCTTTTTGATGAGAGAGTAAATATTTGTGATATTGTTATGGCTCCTGCAAAAATAGATGAAACTTTAAATGAAAAAGTAAAAGAAATTGCAATTAAATCTATAGAAGTTTTAGATGGAGTAGGAATTTTTGGAGTAGAGTTGTTTTTAACAAAACAAGGTGAAGTTTTTGTAAATGAAATCGCTCCTCGTCCACATAATTCAGGTCATTATACTGTTGAGTCATGTGCTACTTCACAGTTTGAACAAATTATTCGTGCTGTTACAAATTTACCTTTAGGCTCGACAAAACTTATCTCACCATCAGTTATGGTGAATCTTTTAGGTGAAGAAGGATATGAAGGAGAACCTTTTATTGAAGGAATACACGATGCTTTAGAAATACCTGAACTATCTTTTCACTTTTATGGTAAAAAAGAGACTAAACCATTTAGAAAAATGGGACATATTACAGTTTTAGATGAGAATTTAAATGAAGCACTAAAAAAAGCTTTAAAAGCAAAAGATATATTAAAAATAAAAGGGAGCAAAAAAATATGAAAAAACCATTAGTTGGAATTATTATGGGAAGTGATTCTGATCTTCCAGTTATGAGTGCAGCTGCACAAATGTGTGAATATTTTGGAATTGATTATGAAGTTACGGTTGTTTCAGCGCATAGAACTCCTGAGAGATTATTTAAATATGCAAAAGAGGCTGATAAGAGAGGTTTAAAAGTAATTATTGCTGGTGCTGGTGGAGCAGCACATTTACCAGGAATGGTAGCTTCAATTACACCACTTCCAGTTATTGGTGTTCCTGTTAAAACTTCATCTTTAGAAGGAATGGACTCTTTATTATCAATAGTTCAAATGCCAGGAGGAGTTCCTGTTGCAACTGTTGCAATTAATAATTCTAAAAATGCAGGGATTTTAGCAGCTCAGATTATTGGAATAAAACATAAAGAGATAAAATACAAAGTTAAAGATTATAAAAAACAGATGCAAGAAGAAGTTGAAAAAAAAGCAGAAAAATTAGAAGAGTTAGAATATCAAGATTATTTAAAATTTATGGGTAAATAATTAAACAAAACTAAAGTAAAAATAAACTATAATCCGCGTTCATTTTATTGTAAGTGAAAAATTAACATATACCTATTAGGAGGTCAAAATGGCTTTAGATCAGGAACTAAAAGCATCTATAATTGCAAAATACGGAAAAAAAGATGGTGATACAGGTTCATCAGAAGTTCAAATTGCTTTATTAACAGAGCAAATTAAAATATTAACAGAACACTTAAAAGTTTTCAAAAAAGATCACTCTTCAAGATTAGGTCTATTAAAAATGGTTGGTAAAAGAAAAAGATTATTAGCATATTTAAGAAGAACAAACTACGCTTCATTTGTTGAGTTAGTTGCATCTTTAGGAATTAGAGCTAAATAATTTTAGTTTTTTTTCTACGAAAAAAGGGTTGAGATTTATTCTCAACCCTTTTTTTTTGCTATTAAATTTATTTTAATAACGAATATTAATAATACTTCTTGTAAAATATATACAAATTTATATAAATATTGGAAAATTATAATATGTTATTAACAAAAAAGAGTGAATATGCACTATTGTCTTTGATTTCAATTGCAAAAAGCGATGAAGCAAAGAATGTGGATGTATTATCAAAAGAATTAAATATTTCAAAATCATTTTTAGCAAAAATAATGCAAAATCTAGCAAAACAAGGTTTAGTTATCTCTCACCGAGGTGTAAACGGAGGCTTTTCCTTAAATAAAGATTGGGATAAAATTACAATATTAGAAATTGTAATGGCAGCAGAAGAGAAGCTTCCTTCTGTTTTTGAATGCTCTCCATCTGTTGAGAGTTGCCCTAATCAAGTTGCAATGCTTTGTACTATTTGGCCTTTATTAAATAATCTTCAAATGAAGATTAATGATTTCCTTAAAGAATTAACATTGAAAGATATTGCTTAATGAAACTATTTCATATATCACATACAGATTTAGATGGTTTTACATGTCAATTAATTACAAAAGAGTTTTTTAAAGAGGGATATTTTTATAATGCTAATTATGGTTTAGAAGTAAAATTATCTATCAAAAAAGCTTTAGAAGATATGCTTGAATTTAAAGATGAAGAGATTCTATTTTTAATTACAGATTTAAATTTAACTTTTCAAGAATCAAAGGATTTGGATTTAGACATATCTAAAATGAATGAAAATGGATATAAAATCAAATTACAGCTATTAGATCATCATGTAAGTGGTAAAAAAAGTGCAGATAGTTTTTATTGGTACTATTTAGATGATAAACGATGTGCTACAAAAATTGTTTATGATTATATGTTTGAAGAATATGAAGGTTTCGATTGTAATACAAGTGCTTGGCTTAAGCCTTTAGTTGATGCTGTGAATGCTGTAGATATTTGGCTTGAACATGAGAAAAAAAACTTTGAATTTGGAAAAGTTTTAATGTCAATGGTAACAAAAGTAAAAGAAATAAACAATATTTTATTTGCGGATTTAAGTAGAGAATTCAAATTTTATTTATTAAAAGAGGCATCAAAATATTTAGATGAAGTTGATGGGCATATAAAACTTGATAACGAAGTACACTTTATAAAAAAAGAGTTTTTGAAATTAAATAATAAAGATGATACTTTAGATAACTTAAGTGCAATTTATTTGGTGAAAACTTTAGATGATATAAAAGAGCAATTAACTGTAACATATCAAGAACACAAAGGACTTTTGACTTATTGCTTAGGTTCTATCTCTATTCCAGCAAATGCTTTTTTAAAGGCAAATCCTGATTATGATTTTTTTATTGATATAAATAAAAAAGGAAGTGCTTCTTTTAGAGCAGATGGAAAACTTGATGTTTCTATATTAGCTGCAAAATTAGCTAATGGTGGTGGACATGTAAATGCAAGTGGTGGAAAATTTGAAGATTTTAAAGAGACAATAAATTTTTCAGATGTTAAAAACTATATACAAAATAAACTTAATAAAATTTAGTTTATTTTTAAATATTTTACTTATAATAGAACAATTTTTTATAAAGGATATAAAATGGAGTGTGAATTTCCAACTATTAATTCAAAAAGTGAAGAGATTATAGAGATTTTTAAAAATACAAAAACAATAGCAATTGCAGGATTATCACCTGATCCATCAAAAGCTTCTAATATGGTTGCAGCTTATTTACAAAGCGCTGGATTTAAAATAGTTCCTGTATATCCAAAAGAGGAGTTTATTTTAGGAGAAAAAGTTTATAGAACGATTTCTGAAATACCTTTTAAAATTGATATGGTGGATATTTTTAGAAAACCTGATGCAATAGCACAAATTGTAGATGAATCAATATCAAGAGGAGATGTTGATTGTGTATGGTTTCAATTAGGGCTTGCAAATAATGAAGCTGCATTAAAAGCAAAAGAAGCAGGTTTAAAAGTTGTACAAAATAAATGTACGAAAATTGAGCATAGAAATTTATTCTAATCTAAATTAGATGGGTTGTTAAGAACTAACTTAGCAACACATCCAGTTTTCCCATCTGTTCTATTTGTAAGTGTTACTTTTGCTCTTAACGCATCAGCTGCATTTTTAGCTAAAAAGAGCCCAAGACCTACACCACTTTGGTTTCCTACTCTTTTAAATGGAGCAAATAAATCAACAGATTCATCTATTCCTATTCCTTCATCCGTAACTGTTATGATGATTTCATCTTTTGTTTTTCTAAGTTTTATAGCAATTGATTTTTCATTTGGAGTAAATTTGATTGCATTTTGAACAAAGTTTTGAATAATTTGATTAAATAAAGTTAATTGAATAGAAGTATTCAAATGATTTACATTTGAGAAAAATGTGATAATTATATTTTTCTGAGCACTTAACATTCTATAATCATTTGTTTTTCTTTTCATATAATCAACTAAATCAATATCTGTTGTTTGTTCAAATTGAGCTCCTTCAGTTCTTCCTATATCTAAAATTGAAGATATCATTTTATTCATTTCGTCAATCTGTTTAACAGTTAATTTTAAAGCTTCTTCATATTGTTCAATTTCTCTTTTTTTCTTTAGTGTTACTTCATTTTTTAATTTCATAACTGCAAGAGGAGTTTTTAACTCATGAGCAGCTCCTATAAAAAGCTCTTTTTTGAATTTAACATAAGTTTCTATTCTGTTTGTAAGAGAATTTATAGAGTTTGCTAATGAGTGAAATTCTATTGGTAAATCTTTTTTATCAATTTGAGTCAATGAGTTTTCATCCATATTTGCAAGTTTTTTATTTATTTGTATAATTGGTTTTAGCAAAGATTTTGAAACAACTAAAGAGTATAAAAGCATTAAAATGAATCCAGGGATTGCTAAAATAAAAAGATTTTTAAATATTACAGAGTATAAAAGTTCTCTCTCAAAACTAATATTTCTTACAATTTGTAGAAATATTTTATTCTCTAAATCAAAAGGATAGAGAAGTTTTATATAATAACTACCACCCTTTTGATAATTAAAAAATTTTAATTCTTTTAATTCAATATTTTTAATTAAATCAATAGTTTGATATTGGGATTTTACTGGAGCAAATTTTTCAAATGATATGTATCCTTTTTCTATTTGTTTGGATTGTTTAAGCATATCATTTTGAATATCATCATAAATAGTTGCTCTTGCATATTCATAAAAAATAAATGAGAGAGTAATGATAAAAAGTGAAGTAGCTATAATCAATTTATTATAAAATTGTCTATAAATACTTTTACTTTTCATCTTTATAATTCCTAAAGAGAATTAATTATTTTTTAGCATCTTCCGCTACATTTGGGTAACAGAATCTGTATCCTCTTCTTCTGATTGTTTCAATTGTAGAGATATTTAATGGTTTATCCATTTTTTGTCTAATTTGGTTAATCGCAACTTCAATAACATTTGGTGTTACTAATTCAGGTTCTTCCCAAATAGCATCTAATAATTGTTCTTTAGAAACAATTTGATCTCTATGACGTGCAAGGTGAGTTAAAACTTCAAAAGGTTTACCTTTTAATTCAATTTCTTCACCAGCATATTCAATTTTTTCTTCATCAGGGTTGATAATTAAATCATCAATTTCTATGATGTTTGTTCCACCAAATCTTAATCTAGCTTCAATTCTAGCAAGTAAAATATCAAAATCAAATGGTTTTTTAATAAAATCATCAGCACCAGATTTAAGTGCTTCAATTTCAGATTCTTTATCATCTCTTGCTGAGATAATAACAACTGCTGTTCTTGAACTTCTATTTTTTACAATTTTACAAAGTTCAATACCATCACCGTCTGGTAACATCCAATCTGTTAATACTAAATCATAGTTTCTAATATCAATAAAATATTCTGCATCTTTATAGTTTTCTGCAGTATCAACTTGGTAACCAAAGTCTGTAAGACCCTCTTGTAATGTTCTATTTAGTGTAATTTCGTCTTCAATAATCAAAATTCTCATATAATTCCTTAAATTTAAGTTAAGTTTAAATTTTGCGGAATTGTATCATAAAATTTGAAAAATTTAAAGCTTTTTTAAGCTAAATTTTAAAATTTTTAAATTATGAAAAAATTTCTTTTATAAAAATGCTAATTATTAATAAAAATCAACTATTTATTAACTATGAAAAGATAAAATACGGCAAATATATATTCAAGGAATAAAATGAAAAAAATAGTTTCAAGTTTCGTTGCTTCAATTGCTTTAATGACAACATTAAATGCAACTGACTTTTATGCTACAGTTGATGGTGATAAAATCACTAAACAAGATATCTCTATGGTTTTACAAGATCCAAGAGTAGATTTTGATAAATTACCTCAAACAGCAAAAAATCAAATTTTAGAACAAATTATTAATAGAAAATTATTAGCTAAAAAAGCTATTGAAGATGGTATTGAAAAAGATGCTCAATATCTTGAAGCTATTAATAAAATAAAAGAAGATTTAGCATTCCAAGTATGGCAAAAAAATCAAATTGATAAAATTAAATTTACAGACGCAGAAAAAAAAGATTTCTTTGAAAAAAATAAAGATAAGTTTGTAATGCCAGAAGCTATAGAAGCTAGCCATATTTTAGTAAAAACTGAAAAAGAAGCTTTTGATATTATCAAACAATTAGATAAATCAACAAAAAAAGAAGAAAAATTTAAAGAGTTAGCAAAAGCTAAAACTGAAGATCCAACAGGAAAACAAAATGGTGGTTATTTAGGTAAATTCACAGAAGATCAAATGGTTCCGGAGTTTTTTACAGGTGCAAAAAATTTAGCAAAAGGTGCTTATTCTAAAGTTCCAACTAAAAGTGAATTTGGTTATCATGTAATTTATGTAAAAGATAAAATCCCTTCAAAAACTTTAACTTTTAATGAAGTTGAAGGAAATATTTCTCAAATTTTATTAGGAAATGCTTATAACAAAAAAGTTAAAGAATTAACAGACGAATTAAGAAAAGACGCAAAAATAGTAATTAAATAAGGAGTATAAGTTGGGTGTATTAGATATTGTAAATGCAGGTGTTTTAACAGGTAGCGAAGCTAAAAAACTTTTTTCTTATGCTAAAGAGAATAATTTTGCAATTCCTGCTGTTAATGTTGTGGGAACTGACTCTGTTAATGCTGTTTTAGAAGCTGCAGCTAAAGTAAACTCTCCTATTATTATTCAGTTTTCAAATGGTGGAGCTGGATTTTATGCAGGAAAAGGTTTAAAAACTTCAGATGCTGCAGTTTTAGGTGGAATAAGTGGAGCAAATCATGTTCATACTATGGCAAAAGCTTATGGAATCCCTGTAATTTTACATACAGACCATGCAGCTAAAAAACTTTTACCTTGGATTGATGGATTATTAGATGCAGGTAAAAAACATTTTGAACAAACAGGAAGACCTTTATTTACTTCTCATATGCTTGATTTAAGTGAAGAGAGTTTAGAAGAGAACATTGAAATTTGTGTTGAGTATTTCAAAAAGATGAATGAACTTGATATGATGATTGAAATAGAGCTTGGAATTACAGGTGGAGAAGAAGATGGTGTCGACAACTCTGATGTTGATAATGCTTTACTTTATACTCAACCAGAAGAGGTTTGTTATGCTTATGAAAAATTAAGTGAAGTTGGAGCTAATTTTACAATAGCAGCAAGCTTTGGAAATGTTCATGGTGTTTACAAGCCAGGAAATGTTGTATTAAGTCCAAAAATTTTAGATAACTCTCAAAAATATATTCAAGAAAAACTAGGGACATCAACTCAACCAGTTGATTTTGTATTCCATGGTGGTTCTGGTTCTTTACTTGAAGAAATTAGAGAAGCAATCTCTTATGGTGTTATTAAAATGAATATAGATACAGATACACAATGGGCAACTT
Source organism: Arcobacter aquimarinus (assembly GCF_013177635.1). Taxonomy (NCBI): domain Bacteria; kingdom Pseudomonadati; phylum Campylobacterota; class Epsilonproteobacteria; order Campylobacterales; family Arcobacteraceae; genus Arcobacter; species Arcobacter aquimarinus. The sequence continues at coordinate 429,147 of NZ_CP030944.1, forward strand.
GGGATGGTGTTAGAGCTTATGAAGCTAAATATCATGGATATTTACAAGGACAAATCGGAAACCCTGAAGGTGAAGACAAACCTAATAAAAACTACTATGACCCAAGAAAATGGATTAGATCTGGGCAAGAAAGTATGATTGCTAGACTTGAAGTTGCATTTTCTGATCTTTGTGCTTTAAATAAAAACTAATATTTTAGAGAGTTTTCTCTCTAAAATATTCATTCTTATGAATATTATTCTCTCACATTTAATAACAATATAATTACAAAGTAAAAAGTCAACATTAATTATATTTATGTTAATCTCGAAAAAATTATTTTAGGACTCAAATGATATGAATAATGGCTTGTTTTCTTTAAAAGGCTTATGTAAAAATTATAAAAATACTCCTATTTTGAAAAATATAGATTTAGATATATTTGAAGGAGAATTCTTAACTCTTTTAGGTCCTAGTGGTTGTGGTAAAACGACAATTATAAGACTTTTAGCTGGATTTGAAAATCCAGATTCTGGTGAAATTCTTTTAAAAAATAAAAATATTAATAATCTTCCTCCTGAACAAAGAGCTGTAAATACAGTTTTTCAAAGTTATGCTCTTTTTCCTCATATGAATATTTTTGACAATGTTGCTTTTGGTTTAAAAATGAAAAAAATACCAAAAGAACAAATTAAAATTGAAGTAGAAAATGCCCTTTCTATGGTTAAATTATCTCAACATATATATAAAAAACCAAATGAACTAAGTGGTGGACAACAACAACGTGTGGCAATTGCAAGAGCTGTTGTAAATAAACCTTTGATTTTGCTTCTTGATGAGTCTTTAAGTGCTTTAGATTATAAACTTAGAAAAGAGATGCAAATTGAGCTCAAAATGTTACAAAGAAAACTTGGAATTACTTTTTTATTTGTAACACATGACCAAGAAGAAGCTCTTTCTATGTCTGATAGAATTGTTGTAATGAATAAAGGGAATATTGAACAAATAGGAACACCAAAAGAGATTTATGAAGATCCAAAAAATCTTTTTGTTGCACAATTTATTGGAGAAGCTAATTGTTTTGAAACAAAAGTGATAGAACAAAAAGATGAAGCAATAACTTTGAAATATAATGAAAAAGTATTTAATCTAAAATCAAAAAAGAGATTTAATAAAACTTGTACTATTCTTATTCGACCTGAAGATTTTAGAGTTGAAAAAAATCTTGAAGATGTAAAATCAAATAATTATTTTATAGGTGAGTTAGAAAACATAATTTATAAAGGAACAACTATCGATCTTTTAGTAAAACTTGAAGATGGAAAAGAAGTAATTGCAAGTGAATTTTATAATGAAGATAGTGATGCTTTAGGTTATAAGGTTGGTTCTAAACTATTTCTTTATTGGGTTGATGGTTGGGAGGTTTTATTAAATAATGAATAAACTCTCTTTATTTGCAAAAATTTCTGTATTTACTGTGGTTTTTTGGCTTATGCTATTTGCTTTTTTGCCAAATTTACTTGTAATAATTAGTAGTTTTTTAACAAAAGGAACAGATGAATTTTTGATATTTTCAGGTTCATTGGAAAGTTATAGAAAACTTTTTAATCCTATTTATTTTTCTATATTTTTAGATTCATTATATATAGCATTAATTACAACAATTATAACACTTGTTTTAGCTTATCCTTTTGCGTATATAATTGCAACAGCACCAAAAAAATATAAATTTTTGCTTTTATTGCTTGTAATTATTCCTTTTTGGACAAGCTCTTTAGTTAGAACTTATGCCTTAATTGCTATTTTAAAGACTAAAGGTTTATTAAATGGCTTTTTACTTTGGTTGGGAATTATTGAACAACCACTTGAGATTATGTATACCCAAACGGCTGTTTTTATAGGGATGGTTTATACTTTATTGCCTTTTATGATTTTACCTTTATATGTCTCTATTGAAAAAATAGATTTTAGATTAGTGGAAGCTGCAAGAGATTTAGGTGCTTCAAAAATCAATACTTTTAAAAGTATAATTATTCCTTTATCTTTACCTGGAATTATTGCTGGAAGTACCTTGGTATTTTTACCTGCTCTTGGAATGTTTTTTATTCCTGATATTTTAGGTGGAGCAAAAGAGTTAATAATTGGAAGTTTTATTAGAAATCAATTTTTACAATTTAGAGATTGGCCATTTGGTTCTGCTGCTAGTGTTATCTTATTGATAATTATGTTTATAATGCTTGCTTTATTAGCAAAAGTGCAAAGGAATACTAAATGAGAAAGTTATACGCTAGTTTTATTTATATTCTTTTATATTTGCCAATAACTGTACTAATAGTTTATTCATTTAATAATTCTAAATATAGTATTGAATGGAAAGGATTTACTACTATTTGGTATGAAAATTTAATCTCTTTTGATTCTTTGCTTGAAGCAGCATGGCATTCTGTAAGTGTGGCTTTTGTTTCTGCATCTATTGCTACAGTTTTAGGAACTTTAGGTGCTTTAGCACTTTTTAGATACGATTTTTCAGGAAAAAAATTGATGCAATCATTGGTATATGTTTTGATTATGTCACCTGAAATTGTAATGGGAATATCATTTTTAATGTTGTTTGTTTTTATCTCTTTACCTTTAGGATTTACTACACTTTTAATCGCTCATGTGACTTTTTGTTTACCATTTGTGATTGTAACAGTGATGGCAAGATTAAATGGTTTTGATAAAAATATTATTGAAGCTGCTAAAGATTTGGGAGCTAGTGAATTTGTAACATTTATTAATATAATATTACCAAATATAATTCCAGCAATTGTTGCTGGATTTTTACTTAGTTTAACTCTATCATTTGATGATGTGATAATTAGCTTTTTTGTAACAGGTCCTGATTATGAGATTTTGCCTTTAAAAATATATTCAATGGTAAAATTAGGGGTAAAACCTGAAATAAACGCCCTATGTACAATCATGTTTATTTTCACATTGCTTATGGTATTATTTACTCAATTTTTAATTAAGGAGAAAAAATGAAATTTATTTTTGTTTTGTTTGCACTTGTTTTAAGCCTATTTGGAAATGAAAAAGTGCTTTATGTTTATAACTGGTCTGAATATATGCCTGATTCTGTATTAAAAAACTTTACAAAAGAGACAGGTATAAAAGTTAAATACTCAACTTATGATTCAAATGAAGCAATGTACGCAAAAGTTAAAACTATAGGTACTTCAAGTTATGATATTATTGTTCCTTCAACTTATTTTGTAAATAAAATGAGTAGAGAAAAATTATTAGTAAAATTAGATAAATCAAAACTTCCAAATTATAAAAACCTTGATACAAAGCTTTTATCAAAACCTTTTGATCCAAATAATGATTATTCTATTCCTTATTTATGGGGAAGTACAGGGATTAGTTATAATGCTGATTTAGTAAAAGAACCTATTGATTCTTGGAAAAACTTATGGAATCCTGAGTATAAAAATTCTGTTTTATTAAACGATGATATGAGAGAAGTTTTTGGTGTTGCTCTTAAAGTTTTAGGATATTCTTCTAATTCTACTAATCCAAAAGAGATAGAAGAGGCTTATTTAAAATTAAAAGAACTTTTACCAAATGTAAAGATGTTTTATTCAGAATCACAAAAACAAGTATATTTAAATGAAGAAGTAAAACTTGGGATGAACTTTAATGGTGAAGGTTTTATGGCAAATGAAGAGAATGAAGCTATAAAATATATCTATCCAAAAGAGGGAACACTTTTATGGATTGATTCTTTAGTTATTCCAAAAGGTGCAAAAAATATTGATAATGCTCATATTTTTATTAATTATTTATTAAAACCTGAAGTATCAAAAATAATTAGTGAAGAGATTGGATATCCATCTCCAAATGCTAAAACATTAGAACTTTTAGATGAAAAAACAAGAAATAATAGAACTATTTATCCAAATGAAGATGATTTATTAAATAGTGAATTTCAAATAGATGTTGGAGAAGTTTTACCAACTTATGAGAAATATTGGGAGAAATTAAAAACTAATTAATTTAAAAAAATATTTTTTATTTGAAAGACCTCACTCAGGTCTTTCAATCATATATCCACTTCCTCTTATATTTTTAATAAAATCCTCTTTTAAAACAGTTTTTACTCTATTTACTTCTGCTCTAATAGTTGCATTATCAATATAATCATCATTCCAAACATATTCTCTGAACATATCATACTGAACTACAAGGCTTCTATTTTGAGCTAAAAGTTCAATTATTTGTAGTTGTCTTTTTGGTAAAATATGTGGTTCATTATTAAATAAAAGAGTAGAATTTTCAGAATCAAAACTATAATTTTTTGATAATCTTTTATGTCTTTGGGGAACTATTCTTGTTTTTAAAATTTTATTGATTCGTAAAGTTAGTTCTTTTAGATGAAAAGGTTTTTTTAAATAATCAAAACATCCTAAATCAAATGCTCTTGAAATATCTTCAATATCAATAAGTGCAGAGATATAAATTGTAGGTATAACTTTTTTTTCTTTGTGCATATTCTCTAATATTGTAAATCCATCAATATCAGGAAGATTAATATCTAAAATTAATAGATCAAATTTTTCATTTTTTAAAATTTCTAAAGATTCATTACCTGATTTCACACTTTTTATAATGTGTCCTGTTGATTGAATATATTCTGTTATCATTTCATTTAACATACTATCATCTTCAACTAATAAAATTTTCATAATACTCCTTTGAATGTATATGTAAATGAAGCCCAATTTTCCCCAGATTCTAATTTAATACCAACATTTTCTTCATTACATATTCTTTTTACTAGATTTAAACCCAATCCAAATCCATCTTTTGAAACCTCTTCTCTATAATATTCTTCAAATATTTTTTGAGGGTCTAAAATTTGGACAGAACGACTCTCTATTATAAAATCACACTCATTATTGTTTATTTCAAGTTTAACATTTATTATTTCATTTGGAAGAGTATATTTTATAGCATTAGTTAAATTATTATCCACGATTCTTTGAAGTTTTATTTCATTAAAATTTAAAATAATTTTATTTTTTGAAGATTTAAATATTAATTTTGATTTTGCTTTTAAAGCACTTGAAGAGAAAAAATCAATTCTACTTCTTATAAAATCAACAATATCGATATCATGTGTTGCTTGATTTACTTGGTCTTTTTTTACTAAGTAACTTAAATCATCGTAAATACTAAAGATATTTTTCATTGCAACTTCAATATTTGAAAGATATTTATTTTTACCATATTCCATTTCAAACATCTCAATATTTCCCATAATAATTGATAAGGGAGTATTTGTTTCATGAACTGCATGTTTTAAAAATTGTTTTTGTGATGCTATTAGATTTTGAGCATAAATATTACCATTTTCTAACTCTTTTGATTGTTTGTTATAATCTTTTGAAGATTGTTGAATTAAATGAGTTAAAGCTTGCAAACTTTTTGCATGGTCGCTTAATTTTGTATCTTCTATATGTTCAATAGTTTTTTCTTCATAATTTACACCATCTTTTTCACTTAAAGCTAAAATAGTTAAAGTTTGATTTAAAAGTTCATTATTTCCACTATTATGATAGAACTCTCCATAGGTAAAAAATCCAGCAGTTGGTGCTATTTTTGAAAAAGGTTTTATTTCAATATCAATTAAATTAGGCATATATCTTCGTCTTGCCATACAAGCATAAATAAAAAATGTTTCAGTATCTTTTACACAACATTTTGAAAATAGTGATTTAAGAGGATTACTCATAATAAGTTCAACATTACCAAAACCTAGTTTTACCACGTCTCCTTTATGAAGATTCCCTGCAAAACTTAAACTTCTATCTTCATGTTTAGCAATAACTGCACGTGCTAACGGGATGTTGTTTTTTTGTACTATTAAAGGAAATTCGATACCAGTTGCTGGAAGTGATTTGGCTACGTATTCACCCAAATATTTTTCATAAAAATCTAAAGGAGTAAGTCCTGAGATTTTATAAACACGATTTTGTTCCACTTCATCAATAGTATGTTCAATTCCAATTGGTGACCAATTGAAATTATAAGCATTACAAACTTTTAAATTTGAAGAACTAAGTGAGACACCAACTGCACCACTTGTTAGTATTTCATTTTGGCAAGAGATAAAAGTTTGAGTAAAGTATGCATTATCTCCCGCCATTCCACCACTTACAATAACTTTATTATTAATTGAACTGATACCATTTAAAAACTCTTCACCATTTGTTTTTGCACCATCTGTAAATGTTATAAGAAGTTTTGTATCTTCTTTACATAAAAGAGTTGCTAATTTTTTTCCATTTGAATAAGAATCATCTTCATTTACTTTTGCTATTTTTAGTTTAGTTTTTTCAAATACACTTATAGTTATAACAGTATTTAAAGTTGAAATCTTATCATTATTAATTTCTCCATCTGTAGAGGAACCAATACAAATGGCATTTGGTAATTCTTTTAAAATCGTATTTAATATATTTTCTAAAATATCTTTTGCTTCTCCACAAAATATTTGAATTAATATATTTTTTTCATTTTTAAATAAAGAAAAATCAATTAATGATTTTAAATGTTCTTTATTTATTGTGTAATTATATGTTTTCATAAAAAAATTGTAGCAGATAAATAAAAAAATAAAAGAAAAAAAATCCTAAAAGGCTCGTGACTATCGTATTTTGTAACAAAAATTAGCACTGCTATATTTATGCTATACTAAGGCTAAACTCACGCTATAAATCTTATGTAGAATTTCACTAAGTGAAAAAGAAAAGTTAATAAGATGACAAATTTTTCCAATAACTTTTAATAAAAAAGGATTAAAAATGATTTATACAAAACCAACATATAAACCTCAATATGAGAACTTCATTGGTGGAGAATGGGTTGCTCCAACAAGTGGTGAATATTTTGATAATATTTCTCCTGTTGATGGTGAATTATTAACTAGAATTCCAAGATCAAATGAAGCAGATGTTGAAGCTGCAATTTTGGCTGCAAATAAAGCATTTCAATCATTTAAACATACATCAGTTGTTGAAAGAAGTACTTTATTAAATAAAATCGCAGATGCAATTGAAGCAAATCTTGAAAATATAGCAGTTGCAGAAACTTTAGATAATGGTAAAACTATTAGAGAAACTTTGGCAGCTGACGTTCCTTTGGTTGTTGACCATTTTAGATATTTTGCATCTGTAATTAGAGCAGAATCAGGTACAGTTTCTGATTTAGATGAAAATACAATTTCTCAAGAAATTTATGAGCCTTATGGAGTAGTTGCACAAATTATTCCTTGGAATTTCCCATTATTGATGGCTGCTTGGAAATTAGCTCCTGCAATTGCTGCTGGAAATTGTATTGTTATGAAACCAGCAAGTGCTACTCCTATGTCAATTTTATTATTAATGGAAGCTATTCAAGATGTTTTACCAAAAGGTGTTGTAAATATCATCAATGGTGCTGGAGGAAAAATTGGTAAATTCCTTTCAACTCATCCTTTAGTTAAAAAAGTTGGATTTACTGGTGAAACTACAACTGGTCAATTAATTATGCAATATGCAACAGAAAATATTATTCCTTCAACGCTAGAGTTAGGTGGAAAATCACCAAATGTATTCTTTGAATCAATCATGGATGCTGATGATGAATTCTTTGACAAAGCAATCGAAGGTTTAGTATTATTTGCATTTAACTCTGGTGAAGTTTGTACTTGTCCTTCACGTGCTTTAATTCAAGAATCAATTTATGAGCCATTTATGGCAAGAGTACTTGAAAGAGTTAAAGCAATTAAATTAGGAAATCCTTTAGATACTGAGTGTATGATGGGTGCTCAATGTTCACTTAACCAAAAAGAAAAGATTATGGAATATATTAAAATTGGTAAAGAAGAAGGAGCAGAATTATTAATTGGTGGTGATGTTTATAAATCAGAAACAAATCCAAATGGATTTTATATTCAACCAACATTATTTAAAGGTCACAATAAAATGAGAATCTTCCAAGAAGAGATTTTTGGACCAGTTCTTGCTGTTACAACATTTAAAGATGAAGCTGAAGCATTAGAAATTGCAAATGATACAATTTATGGTTTAGGTTCAGGTGTATGGTCAAGAGATGCACACCAATTACATAGAATGAGTAGAGGTATAGAAGCTGGAAGAGTTTGGGTAAATTGTTATCACTTATATCCATCTCATGCATCATTTGGTGGATATAAAAAATCAGGAATTGGAAGAGAAACACATATGATGATGCTAAATTCATATAGACATACAAAAAATATTTTAACTTCATACAACAAAAATAAATTAGGATTCTTCTAGGATTTTAGATAAAATCATAAACTTATTAAGCCTGTAGAATTTTTCTATGGGCTTTTTTCTTTTAATAAGGAGAAAAAATGAAAAGACTAGATGTAACACCAGCTGCTGCTGAAGTAATAGAAAGATTAAAAAAAGAGCATGGTGAATTGGTTTTTAATCAAAGCGGAGGATGTTGTGATGGAACAGCTCCTATGTGCTATGAAAAAGGCGATTTTTATGTTCCTAGTCGTAATGTAAAATTAGGTGAAATTTGTGGATGCGAATTTTTTATAGATAAAGACCAATTTGAATATTTCAAACACTCTTTTATTACGATTGATGTAAGGGAAGAGAAAGCTGCCTTTGGAAATTCATTTTCATTAGAGATAGATTTAGGTTATCAGTTTATTACAAAATCAAGAATTTTTACAGATGAAGAGTATAAACAGTTATTAAAAGAAGAGGAAAAATAGATTAAAAAAAGGGAAAAGAGATAAACTCTTTCCCCTTTTTAAATAGTAAAGCTAAAATTATAAAGCAGTTACGTTTTCTGCTTGTAAACCTTTTTCACCTTGAGTAACTTCAAAACTAACTTTTTGACCGTCATTTAATGAAACTCTTCCATATCCAGTGCTGTTAATGTTTCTATAATGTACGAATACATCTTTTCCACCATTTTCTTGTTCGATAAATCCGAAACCTTTTTCACTGTTAAACCATTTTACTGTACCGTTTACTAATGTTGCCATTGTAACTCCTTTTTTTGTTAAAATACTTCATTTCTAAAGTGTGTTGAAGATATAAAATTGAGAATTCTTTAGATTGATTGTGTACTAAAACTCGCGTTACAAGAAAAACATAAACTATAGATGAACTCTGAACCATCTTTCAATGGATAACATTATATTATAAAAAGAGAAAAATGCGTCTATTTTTGTAAGAAATTTAAAAATTTATGGTTTATTTATTATTTTTTACTATTTTCATTGGTTACTAAAGCTAAATTAGTTAGGTTATATTTTTGAAGCAAATCTAAAACTTTAACAACTCTTTCGTACTCTACTTTTTTATCTATTCTTACTATTACAGCATTTTCTTTATTTTTTATTGCTTTTAAATTATCTTCTAATGAATCAAAAGATACTTCAATTCCTCTTATCGCAAGTTTATTTTGACTTAATTCAATAAAAACTTGTTCTTGTTTTACTTCTATCTCTTTTGCATTTGAAGTTGGTAAATCTAACATTAAAGCTAATTCATCTTTTTTAAAGACACTTGTTACAATAAAAAATATTAAAAGTATAAAAACAACATCAATAACAGGAGTTAAATCTAAGCCTAAAGCTTCTCTTCTTTTCATTATTCGCTCACTAGCTCTTTTTTAGCTTTTAATTCAATAGAATCAATTAATGAAATAAAATGATTATAAGCTATTTGATGAGGAATAGCAACAATAAGACCAGCAATTGTTGTAATAAGCGCTATTCCAATGCCATTTGAAAATATAGTTGGGTCACCTAAACCATTTAAAGTAATAGCTTCAAAAGATTTATAAACACCAATAACAGTTCCTAAAAGTCCTAATAAAGGAGCAACTGTTGCAATATTTTTAATTATTGTAAGCCCTGATTCTAATTTTTTTACTTCATACTCTATTTGAGAATTAATAGTAGAGTTATTTGTGATTTTTTGTTTAATTTGACTAATAATAGTTCTTTTTCTAGGAAGTGTAAAAAATTTCCATAATATAATTGTAAATCCAATTATATTTAAAGCTATCAAAATATAAACAATAATTCCACCTTTATCAATATAACTCATTAAATCCATTTTAATTCCTAATAATTTTTCAGTATTGTACAAAAAATTTTGTTAATAGATGGTACAATTTCACCTATGAATTACATAAATTCCCCTATTGAACAAATAAGCTTTAATAATCAAAAATATTTTGTAAAAAGAGATGATTTATTAAACAAAGATTTTTCAGGAAATAAGGCTAGAAAGTTTTACTATTTTTTGAAAAATGATTTTCCTGAAGTAAAAAAAGTTATATCCTTTGGTTCTGCACAATCAAATGCAATGTATTCTCTTTCTGTATTATGTAAAATCAAAGGTTGGAAATTTGATTATTATGTTGATCATATTGCTTCATATTTAAAAGAAAATCCAGTAGGAAATTATAAATTTGCTAAAGAGTTTGGAATGAATATTATTGAAGCTGAAGTTCCAAAAAGTTTCAAAGAAGATGAACTTTTTATTAGCGAAGGTGGAGCTGTAAAAGAGGCTTCTTTTGGAATAGAGATTTTAGCAAATGAGATAAAAACTTGGGCAGAAGAAAATCAAATAAAAAATCTAAAAGTTTTTTTACCAAGTGGTACAGGAACAACATCACTTTATTTACAAAAATTTCTTCCTTTTGAAGTTTTGACTTGTTCTTGTGTTGGTGATGATGAATATTTAGAAAAACAGTTTTTAGAACTTGAAAAATCTAATTTTCCAATAATTTTAAAAAAAGAGAAAAAATATCATTTTGGGAAACTTTATAAAGAGTTATATGAAATTCATAATGAATTATTAAAGCAAACAAATATTGAATTTGATTTACTTTATGATAGTTTAGGTTGGATCTGTTTAGATAAATATACAAAAAATTTACGAAATAGAGATTTTGAGATTTTATATATTCATCAAGGTGGACTTTTGGGAAATATTTCTATGAAAGAGAGATACTCTTTTAAATTTGATAAAAAAGAAGAAAACAGATTATGCTAAGTAAAAAAGAGATAAAACTTATTAATTTTATAAAATATACACCTATTTTGATAGTGATTTTTATTTGTATATCTATTACTTTTCTTTTATATATTGATAAAAATATAGTTTTACAAAAAGATTTAAAAATTTTGCAAAAAGAGTATTTAGATAAAAATAAAGAGATGATTAAAGATGAAGTAAATAAAGTTTATGACTATATCTCTCACAAAAAACTAAATAGTGAAGAAGAATTAAAAAAAGATATAAAAAATAGAGTTTTAGAAGCACACTCTGTGATGACATATATATATGAAAAATATAAAAATATTGAAACAAAAGAGCAAATAACAAATCGTATCAAAGATTCTTTGAGAGAATTAAAGTTTAATGATAATAGGGGTTATTTTTATATATATTCAATGGATGGATATAATATTTTACATCCACTCTTACCAAATCTAGAAAATAGAAATATTTTAAATTTTAAAAATGAAAAAGTAAAAGAGGTATTTCTTAATATAAAAAAAGATTTAGAGATAAAAGATGAATCTTATACAAATTTATTTTGGGAAAAACCTGAAGATTTAAGTAAAGAATATAAAAAAATCACTTTTAATAAAATATTTGAACCTTATAACTGGCATATAGGAACAGGTGAATATGTGGAAGATTTTGAAAATAAATTAAAAGAGGAAATTTTAGATTATTTAAATAGTATCAGGTATTCTAAAAATGGATATATTTTAGTGGTAGATTCAAAAGGTACTTATTTATCACATATACAAAAAACATATATTAAAGCTAATCGTATAGATTTAAAAGATGAAAATGGTTTTATGATTACAAAAGAGATTATAAAATTAGGACAAATAGGTGAGGGTTTTTTAAAGTACGTGGGCACTATAAAACCTGAAACAAATTTACCAGCAGAAAAAATTACTTATGTAAAAGGTTTTAAAGATTGGGACTGGGCAATAGGAACAGGTTTTTATACAGATGAATTAGATGAACAAATAAAAGTAAAAGAACAAGAGTTTAAAGAGGAATATTTTAATAATTTGATTAATTTATTAGTAATGAGTTCAATATTAACTCTTGTTTTTTTATTTTTATCTTTTTATCTTTCTAAGAAATTACAAAAGAGATTTTATAAATATAAACAACAAGTTTTAACTCATATAAAAAAAGATAAACAAAAGGATGTGATTTTAGCAAATCAATCTAAAATGGCTTCAATGGGTGAAATGCTTGCAAATATTGCTCATCAATGGAGGCAACCACTTAGTTCAATCTCAACAATTTCAACAGGTCTGAAAGTAAAACTTGAATATTCTGATGTTGAAAAACAAGAAATAATTTCTTCAATGGATATGATTTCAACCACAACAAAATATTTATCTCAAACAATTGATGATTTTAGAGATTATTTTAATCCAAATAAAGAATTAAGTAATTTTAATTTAAAAAATTTATTTATAAATGTTTTTGATTTGGTAGAAAAACAGTTAAATAAAAATGAAATTATTTTAATAAAAAATCTTCAAGATGTTTATATTAATGGATATAAAAATGAGTTATTACAAGTAATTATAAATATTTTAAATAATTCAAAAGATCAACTAGAAAAAAACCAAAATCAAAATAAATATATTTTTATAGAGATAAAAAAAGAAGAAAATAGAGTTAAACTTTTTATAAAAGATAATGCAGGAGGAATTCCTGAAAATATTATTGATAAGATTTTTGAACCATATTTTACAACAAAATTCAAATCAAAAGGTACAGGAATAGGACTTTATATGTCAAAAGAGATTATTGAAAAACATATGAAAGGTGAAATTATTGCTTATAATAAAAGTTTTATTCATGAAAATATCTCTTACGAAGGAGCTGTTTTTGAAATAACACTTTTTATAGAATTAGAAAAGAGTTAATTAAATTCTTTTACTAATTTTATAAAATCTTCTTCTTTTAAAGCTTTAGAATAAAACCATCCTTGAATTTCATCACAATTTTCTTTTTCTAAGAACTCTTTTTGTTCAAGAGTTTCCACACCTTCAGCAATAACTTTTACTTCTAAGCCTTTACCTAAAGCTATTATACTTCTTGTAATTGCCACATCTTTTTTATCATTTGGCAAAGAGCTTGAAAAAGATTTGTCTATTTTTAATTTATCAATTGGAAATAGTTTTAAATAACTAAGAGAAGAATAACCTGTCCCAAAATCATCAATAGATAGTTTTACCCCTAAGTTTTTTAACTCATTTAAAATCAAAATAGATTCTTGAATATTTTCCATTATATATGTTTCTGTTAATTCTATATCTAAATTAGCAGGATTTAATTTAGATACTTTAAGTTCTTCAGTGACTTTATTTAGTAAATTTCCATGTTTTATCTGAATACTTGAAATATTAACTGAGATAATACCTTTTTCTAAAATTTTTGATTCATTTAATTTTTTCATAAAAGCACACGCTTCTTTTAAAACAAATTCACCAATAGGAATAATCTGTTTTGTTTCTTCAGCATGAGATATAAAATCACTTGGATAAACAACACCTAAACTTTTATGATTCCATCTTACAAGAGCTTCAGCACCTATTATTTTATTTGTTTTTAAATCAATTTGAGGTTGATAATATACTTCAAATTCATTATTTTGAATAGCATCATTTAACTCTTGTTTCATAATAACTTTTTCATAAATTTCACTAGTCATTTCATTTTTATAAAAATGAAATTGATTTTTTCCTGCATTTTTTGCACTATACATTGCTGTATCTGCATGTTTTATTAAATCTTCTACATCAAAACCATTATTTGGAAAAATAGAAATACCAATACTTATTGTCACATCAAACAAATACTCTTCCATTTTTATTGGTTCTTTAAAATCAAAAAGAATTTTTTTTGCTATTGATTCAATATCACTTATTTCTAAAATATCTTCAATTACAATAATAAATTCATCTCCACCAATTCTTGAAATAGTGTCATTTTTTCTAATATTTTTTGAAAGTCTAGTTGCAACTAAATTTATTATATTATCCCCTATAGAATGACCATACGTGTCATTTATTATTTTAAAATTATCAATATCTATAAAAAATACAGCAAGTCTTTGTTGTAATTCATTTGCTTTTTCAATAGATTTATTTAATCTAGCTTTTAATAAAAGTCTATTTGGTAGATTTGTAAGTGGGTCATGATGTGCTAAAAATTCAATTTTTGCACTAGAATTTTTGATTTTACTAATATCTGAAAATAGTGCAACATAGTTTAAAATATTTCCATTTGTATCTTTTACAATACTTAAATTTAGCCATTCAGGATAAATTTCACCATTTTTCTTTCTATTCCAAATTTCACATTTGTAGGAATCATTTTTCAATAAATTTTCCCAAAGATTTTTATAAAAATCCTTACTATGTTTTCCTGATTTTAAAATTTTAGGATTTTTATTTTTTACCTCTTCAAATTCATAACCAGTGATTTTTGTAAAAGCATTATTAACTGAGATAATTTCACCTTTTTCATTGGTAATGATAATGCCTTCAGTTGTATTTTCAAAAACTATATCTGAAAGTTTTAGTTTTTTTTGGATTTTTTCTTCTAAAGTGATATCTTTAAAAACACAATGAGTTTTAATATTTCCATTTACACTTGAGATATTTCCTGTAAAGCTAGCTATTAATGTCTCACCATTTTTCTTTTTTATTTTAATTCGTTCATCTTTTATAGTTTTATTTTTTAAAAATATTGAAAACAAACCTTTTAAAGTTTCATGAGTTTCATCTGTGAATTTACTAAATTTTTGATTTATAACTTCATCTTTACTATAGCCTGTAAGTTCAAGCCATTTATTATTTACATTTGTAATTTGACCTAAATGATTTAAAGATTGATAAGGATAAGGCATTTGTTCATATAAAAGTTTAAAAGAATTTTCTATTTGTATATTTGTATTTGCTATTTCTGAGATATTTGTAAAAAGAAGTTTTATAATAGAATTATCTAAAATTTTTGTAACAATAACTGTTAATTGAAAGATATTATCACCAATTTCTATTATTTCATTTTCATTAAAATTATTATTTTTTATTTTTTTATAAATATAATCCCATTTTTGAAAAGGAATAATTGAGTCTATATTTTGGTCTATTCTTATATCAAATAATTTTTTTGCTTTATCATTAAACCAATAAATTATCTGTTCTTCTTCATTGTCAAAAAGTTCAATTACTGCTTCATTTAAAGAGTTGAATGTATTTTTTACATCTTTTAATTTAGATTCTAAGAATAGATTGTAGTTTCCTTTTATATTATTTAAAATATCTTTAGATGTGATAATAAAATATTCTTTTTTTTCATCATCAAAAATTACAGCCCTTCTAATATCTTTTTCTTTTAAAATTTTTACTATTTCAAATAGAGGTTTTTTACTATCAAAAACGATTAGGTTTTTATGACTATATTCATCTATTTTTAATGAAGTATCTATATGTTTTTGTGCGAGATTTATAATATCACTTTCAGTCAAAATACCAATAGGAATTAAATCATCAAAAACTAAAATTGAACCTATATTATGCTTATTCATAATATTTAAAGCATCTTGAATAGAAGAATCTTTATTTACAAAAATTGCTTTTTGTTTGTTTTTTACTAAATCTATAGCCTTTATATTTGTTTTAAAAATATCTTGTTCAAATTCATAAATAATTTTTTCTTGTAAAATTGAACCAATGTAATTATTTTCATTATCTGTAACAATAATTCTTCTAATTTTATGATTTAGCATAAGTCCTAAAATATAATTTGTTTTTCGATTTGATTTTGCACTTATTAGGTTTTTTTTTGCGTAATTTATAGCTTTTAAATTTAAATTAACATGATTTGTATATAAAAGTAAAATATCTCTTTCTGTAATTATTCCAACTGGTTTTTTATTTTCAATCAAAACAAAATGTTTTGTATGATTTTCTATCATTGCATCTAGAATATCTTGTAAAGTTGCTTTACAATTAATAGAATCTTTTATTGGGGAAATAAGATTATTTAAGGACATATTTTTTCCATTAGAATAAGTATAAAATTGGCTTGAATTCTATCAAAATAATACATAATAAAAACTAATAGCTTTTTATGTAATCTATAAATTTACTATAAATTAGATATAATCCGCAACTATGAAAGATACAAATATTATACTAATTGGTTTTATGGGTGTTGGAAAAGGCACAGTTGCTAGAGCTATTGTTGAAGAATCAGGAATGTACGCTATTGATACAGATGATTTAATTGAAAGTATGGAAAATCGAAAGATTAAAAAGATATTTGAAAAAGAGGGTGAGCCTTATTTTAGAGAACTTGAGAAGAAAACTGCTTTGTGGTTAGAAAATAATGTAAAAGGAACATTGATTTCAACAGGTGGTGGGTTTTACAAACAAGAAAATCTAAAAAAGATTGGAAAAGTTGTATATCTAAAATCATCATTTAAAGGGATATTAGATAGGATAAACAGCGCACCAAATGCAAAAAATAAATTAAGAAAAAGACCTCTTTTAAAAGATTTAAAAGCAGCAACAAAACTTTTTAATGAACGAGCACCTTTGTATGAAAGTGTTGCAGATATAGTTGTTGATGTTGAAAAAAAAGATATAAAATTAATTGTTAAAGAGATTTTAGGACAAATATAAAATGAAAATAATAAATACTAAAGATACAAATTTTAATGAAGAGTTTGAAAATATATTAGCAAGAGCTAAAAGTGATATAAAAGGTGTTTCTTCTATTGTTATGAATATCATTGATGAGATTGTAACAGATGGAAATGAAGCACTAAAAAGACATATATCAAAGTTTGATAAATGGGAAGTTGGAAGTGATGAAAATCTTTTAATTTCTTTAGAAGATATGAAAAAAGCGTATGAAAATATTGATGATAACTTAAAGAAATCTTTACATATAGCTTATGATAGAATAAAAGCTTATCATGAAAAACAACTTCCAAAATCTTGGCTTGATTTTGAAGAAAATGGAACTATCTTAGGACAAAAAGTAACAGCTGTTGATAGAGCTGGACTTTACATTCCAGGAGGAAAAGCTGCATATCCTAGTTCACTTTTAATGAATGCAATTCCAGCTATTGTTGCAGGTGTTAAAGAGATAGTTGTATGTACACCAACTCCAAATAATGAGGTAAATGAACTTTTACTTGCGGCTTGTTATTTATGCAAAGTTTCAAAAGTTTATAAAGTAGGTGGAGCTTCAGCAATTGCAGCTATGGCTTATGGAACAAAAACTATTCCAAAAGTTGATGTTATAACAGGTCCTGGGAATATTTTTGTAGCAACAGCTAAAAAGTTAGTTTTTGGAGAAGTTAATATCGATATGATAGCTGGTCCTTCTGAAATAGGAATTTTAGCTGACGAAACAGCAAAACCTCATTATTTAGCAATTGACCTTTTATCACAAGCTGAACACGATGAAATGGCAAGTTCAATTATGATTACAACTTGTGATGAGGTAGCAACTCTTACAAGTAATGAAGTTGAAGAGTATTTAAAAAATTTAAGTAGAGAAGAAATTGCTAGAAAATCTATAGAAGAAAGAGGGGCTATTATTGTAGCTTCATCTATGGAAGAAGCAATTGAACTTATGAATGAAATAGCACCTGAACACTTAGAAGTTATGACTAAAAATCCTTTTGAGTTGTTACCTTATATAAAACATGCAGGTGCAATTTTCTTAGGTGAAAATACACCTGAACCAATAGGTGATTATATAGCAGGACCAAATCATACTCTTCCAACAGGAAGTACTGCTAAGTTTTATAGTCCTTTAAATGTGGAAAATTTTATGAAAAAAAGTTCAATTATTAGTTTTTCAAAAAATGCTATAAATGAACTTGGAGAAGCATGTGCAATTTTAGCTGATACAGAAGGTTTAACAGCCCACGCAAAATCTGTAAGAGTTAGATTAGAAAAATAGATATGAATAGGCTTTATCTTTAAAGCCCTTTAGGTTTTTGCTACTTTTTTTAAGGATTTTGCAAAATCCTGCTAAAAAAGTAGAAATTAAATGAAATAGGTTCCCTTTATAAAGGGACGATTTAAAAGGAATAAATTATGTCAATGTTTGGTGATTGGTTTAGTGAAGATGAAGATGATATTTTTATGGGAAGTCCTAAATCGAAATTTTTTGATGTGAGTAGAGAAGCTTCTAAAGATATTGTAGAAGAAGAAATTGATAAAATTATCGAAAAATTAGCTGTTTTAGAGATGATAGTATCTCAAGATAAAGATGAGAATTTTGATATAAATGAATATATTAAAGAGTACACTTTAGAAAATCATGAAAAAGTAAAAGCTATGAAAAAAGGTCTTTATGTTGAATTCACAGGTGAAATTATTTGTAGATTAGATTCATAAGGTTATTTTTGTGGAAGAGTTAGAAGAAGTAAAAAATAAAATAGTAGAGTTCGTAAAAGTTTGTAATCATGAAAAAAGTTTAGAACTTTTAGATAAATTAGCAACAGGTAAAATGCTAAGGTCTAAACTTATTCTAAAAATTGCAGGAATAAATGAAGAAAGTATTAAGCTTTGTGCAGTTGTGGAGATGATTCATGCTGCATCACTTTTACATGATGATGTTATTGATGAAGCTGATACAAGACGAGGTCAACCTAGTGTAAATGCTCTTTATGATAATAAAACCTCTATAATGTTTGGAGATATTTTATATTCAAGAGCTTTTAATGAACTTTCTCAAATGGATAAAAAAGTTGCTTATCATGTTTCAAATGCGGTTACTCTTTTAAGTATAGGAGAGATGTTAGATGTGGATTTAACAAATTCTTTTAATACTTCTTATGAAAAATACTTTGATATGATTTATAAAAAAACAGCTTCATTAATTGAAGCAAGTGCAAGAAGTGCTGCAATAATTGCAGGTCTAGATGTTGATAAATATGCTTTATATGGAAAAAATCTTGGACTTGCATTTCAAATGATAGATGATATTTTAGATATTACTCAAGACTCAGCAACACTTGGAAAACCAGCAATGTTAGATTTTGTGGAAGGTAAAGTAACTATTCCATATTTATTACTTCATGAAAGAGTTGAAGATAAAGCTAAGTTAGAATCTTTATATAAAAAAGAGTTGACTCAAGAAGAGAGTTCTTGGATTAAAGAGCAAATGATTAAAACAAATGCCTTAAATGATTCTGTCTTACAAGCAAAAACTATAGGAAATGAAGCAATTCAAGCTGTTAAAGATGAAGAAAATAGCCAAAGTTTAGTGATGATTATGAAAGCTATGATAGAAAGAGAGTTTTAATGAGTTACTTAATAATAAGTTTTTCTCATAAAAATATTGATTTAAAAATGAGAGAAAAACTTGCATTTAATAGTTTTGAAGATAAAGAGAGATTTATAAAATTAATTTTAGAAAATGAAACTACAAAAGAGGCTGTTTTATTATCAACCTGTAATAGAGTTGAGATAATTACTAGGTCTTCAAATATAAAACAAAGTTCAAAAGATATTATTGAAAAATTAGCAACCTATTCAGGTTTAGATTTTGATATTTTATATAAAAGAGCTGATATTTATGATAATGATGGGGCTGTTCATCATCTTTTTTCAGTAGCTTCAGCACTTGATTCTTTAGTTATTGGAGAAACACAAATAGTTGGACAATTAAAAGATGCTTTTAGATTTTCTCAAGCAAAAGGTTACTGTGCTACAAATATTACAAGAGTTATGCATTATGCTTTTAAATGTGCTGCAAATGTAAGAAATGCTACGAGTTTAGGAACAGGTTCCGTTTCTGTGGCTTCTACAGCAGTTGCTAAAGCTAAAGATATTATTGGAAATACAAAAGGTGTAAAAGCTTTAGTTATTGGTGCTGGTGAAATGAGTGAATTGACTGTTAAGCATCTTATATCATCAGGATTTGATGTAACAATTACAAGTAGAGATATGAAAAAAGCTCAAAATCTTGCATCTACTTTTGAAGTTCACGTAAATGTAGAACCATATAGTGAGTTATCAAAATTACTTGAGAAAACTCCTATTATGATAACGGCTACTTCAGCACCTTATCCAATTATAACAAAAGAAAATTCGCCAAGTTCTAGTATTGATAGATATTGGTTTGATATAGCGGTTCCAAGGGATATTGATGAGGATATCTCTTTATCAAATTTAGAGATTTATTCAGTTGATGACTTACAAGATATAGTAAATGAAAATATGAGTTTAAGAGCAGAACAAGCAAAAACAGCTTATGGAATAGTAAGTCGAATGTCTATGGAGTTTTTTGAGTGGTTAAAATCTCTTGAAATCGAACCTCTTGTAAAAAATCTTTACGTAAAAGGTGAAGAAATAATTGATAAAAAAGTAAGAAATGCTATTAAAAAAGGTTTTATTAGTTCAAAAGATGAAGAAAATATAAGAAAATTATGTCAAACAGTAATTACTGAATATTTACACACTCCTTCAAAACAACTCAAAGATATTTCAAAAAATATTGAGTGTGATGTTGTAATTGGAACAGTTCAAAATATGTTTGGATTATCAAATGATTCAAATTTGTCTAATAAATATAAATGCGACCATTTAACAAAAAATTAATAATTATAGGAAAATAGTTTATGAAATTCAGTAAGTTTTTTATGCCAACAACAAAAGAAGCACCAAAAGATGCAACATTACCATCACATCAGTATTTAATAAGAGGTGGATTTATAGCTCAAACAGGAGCTGGAATCTATGATTTTATGCCTTTGGGAAAAATTGTTTTAGAAAAAATTAGAGCTATTGTAAAAGAAGAGATGGACAATGCAGGTGCAAATGAAGTTCAATTAGGATTTGTCACACCACTATCTTTATGGGAAGAATCTGGTAGGTCAAATACTATGGGAGCAGAAATGCTTAGATTTAAAGATAGAAAAAATAGTGATTTTGTTTTAAGTCCAACAAACGAAGAAGCAGTTGTAAATATGGTAAAAAACAGAATTACATCATATAAAGATTTACCTGTTCATCTTTATCAAATAAACACAAAATTTAGAGATGAAGCAAGACCTAGATTTGGTCTTATGAGAGGAAGAGAGTTTTTAATGAAAGATGGATACTCTTTTCATTCAAGTGAAGAGGATTTAATTAGAGAATTTAATCTTATGGAAGCTACTTATAAAAAAATTTACACAAGACTTGGTTTGGAGTTTAGGGTTGTAAATGCAGATAGTGGAGCTATTGGAGGAAGTGGTTCTAAAGAATTCCATGTTCTTGCAAATAGTGGAGAAGATACTATTGTTGTTTGTGATTCATGTGATTATGGTGCAAATATTGAAGCAGCGGTTAGAAAACCTAATAAAAAAGAGAAATTACAAACTATTACATTAGAAAAAGTAGAAACACCAAATCAAAAAAGTATTGAAGAGGTGAATAACTTTTTAGGAACAGATTCTTACTATTCAATGAAAGCTGTTATAAAAAAGGCTATTTATGAAGATAAAACAAAAATTGCAGTCTTTTTTGTAAGAGGTTGTGATGAACTTGAAGAGACAAAAGCTGTAAATGCTGTTGGAGCTATAGATTTAGAAGATGCAAGTGAAGATGAAATAGAAAAAGTGGGATTAGTTGCAGGATATTGTGGAATTTTAAATATTACTTCAAATGTTCTAGTTGTTGTTGATAGAGAACTTGAAGGTGAAAACAACCTTGTAATTGGTGCTAATGAAGAGAATTGTCACTATAAAGGTTTTGATTTAACTACTTTAGAAGATGTTACTTATAAAGATTTAGTAGCAGTTCAAGAGGGTGATATTTGTGATTGTTGTGGTGGAAAACTTTCATATACAAAAGGAATTGAAGCAGGGCATATTTTCCAATTAGGAACAAAATATTCTGCGGCTATGAATGCAAATTTTTTAGATGAAAATGGAAAAGCAAAACCATTTGTAATGGGATGTTATGGTATTGGAGTTTCAAGATTAGTTGCAGCTGTGATTGAACAAAATCACGATGAAAAAGGTTGTATTTGGACAAAAGAGACAGCACCTTTTATGGTTGATATTATTGTTTCTAACTCTAAAAAAGAGGAAGAAGCACAAATTGGTGAAAAAATCTATAAAGAATTAAAAGAAGCTGGAATAGAAGCTATCTTAGATGATAGATTAAATGCTAGATTTGGATTTAAAATGAGTGATTTTGAATTAATTGGTTTTCCATTTGCTGTTGTAATTGGAAAAAAATTAGAAGATGGAATGGTTGAAATAGTAAATAGAAAAACATTGGAAAAAATTGAAGTAGAAGTTGAAAATGTTACTAAAAAGATAATTGAATTATTATAATAAAATTTTTAAGGAGCAAAAATGGAAAAAGAGATAGAAAAAGGTATTGAAACTATTACAAAAGATATAAGCTCTTATATTCCAGATAATATAGCTGAAATATTAAGTGGATATGCTTTTTCTTTATTAATGGCTTTATTGATTTTTATTATTGGTAAGTGGATAGTAAATAAAATAGTTGCTGTTTTTGGAAAAGTTTTGAGAAAAGTAAAAGGTGTTGAGGAGACTTTGATAAAGTTTCTGGAAAACATCGTTTATTATGCTTTGATGATAGTTGTACTTTTAACTGCTTTAGGAAAATTAGGAGTTGAAACTACTTCTTTTTTAGCAATTCTTGGAGCTGCTGGTTTAGCTATTGGTTTAGCTTTAAAAGATTCTTTAAGTAATTTTGCTTCGGGTGTTATGATTATTTTATTTAAGCCTTTTAAAGTTGGTGATTTTGTAACTGCTGGTGGAGTTACTGGAAGTGTAACAGAGGTTGGTATTTTTAATTCAGTTTTTACAACAGGAGATAATCAAAAAGTTATTGTTCCAAATGGAACAATAACAAGTGGTTCAATAGTTAATGTAAATGCGAATGACACAAGAAGAGTTGATTTAGTTGTTGGTATTTCATACGATGATGATATTAAAAAAACTAAAGATGTCCTAAATGAAATTATCAAATCAAATGATAAAGTATTAATGGATAAAGGAGTTACAGTTGCAGTATCAGAATTAGCTGATTCTTCTGTTAATTTTGTGGTTAGAGTTTGGGTTAATACTCCTAACTATTGGGATGTAAAATTTGATTTAACAGAAAAAATAAAAATAACTTTCGACAAAGAAGGAATTTGCATTCCATTCCCACAACAAGATGTACACCACTACAACAAAATTTAGTATACCTTTAGTACTAAAAGAGATATTACATAGCCTACAAGAATTAAAAGCAAAACCTATTCTTGTGGGTGGATGTGTTAGAGACTTTTTTTTAAATATTCCCGTAAAAGATTATGATGTTGAGATTTTTGGAATAGACTCTTTAGATATTATTGAAAAATCATTAAGTAAATTTGGAAATGTAAAACTTGTAGGAAAATCTTTTGGTGTTTTAACTTTAAAAATTGATGAGTATGATTTTGATTTTGCACTTCCAAGAATTGAAAAAAAAATAGGAAAATCTCATCAAGATTTTGAAGTTATTACAAATCCAAAACTCTCTTTTAAAGAAGCAGCTATTAGAAGAGACTTTACAATAAATGCAATCGGATATGATTATTTTAAAGATAAATTTTTAGATCCTTTTGAT
This sequence comes from Arcobacter aquimarinus, assembly GCF_013177635.1. NCBI lineage: Bacteria > Pseudomonadati > Campylobacterota > Epsilonproteobacteria > Campylobacterales > Arcobacteraceae > Arcobacter > Arcobacter aquimarinus. Next base: position 452,869 of record NZ_CP030944.1, read on the forward strand.
GGCATAAAAGATTTAAAAGATAAAACAATAAAACACATAAATGATAAAACTTTTTGTGAAGATAGTTTAAGAGTTTATAGAGCAGTTCAATTTGCTTCTCGATTTGATTTTAAAATTGCAGAAGAAACAAAAGAGTTATGTAAACAAATAGTTTTAAGTGATGAACTTTTATATTTACCTAAAGAGAGAATTTTTGAAGAGTTTAAAAAACTATTTCTAAAATCAGTAAAACCTTCAATAGGTTTTGAATTATTAAAAGAGTTGGGGATTTTGAAATATTTTTCTGAATTAAAAGCTTTGATAAATTGTGTTCAAGAAAAAGAGTATCATCCTGAAGGTGATGTTTGGATTCATACTTTAATGGCTTTAGATGAATTATCAAAGATATTAAAAGAACAACAAATAGAAAATGAATATAGAAAATTATATTTATTTTATGGGATATTATGCCATGACTTTGGAAAACCTTTTTGTACAAAAGAGATAAATAGGAAAATTACTTCATATAAACATGAAAGTTTGGGAGTAGAACCAACTATATCTTTTTTAGAGAAATTTACAAATGAAAAAAAATTTATTGAGATAGTTTGTTCATTAGTAAAAAATCATCTAGCCCCTTTTCAACTCTATCTTGCTGATTCATCACATAAAGCGATAAAAAGATTATCATTAAAAGTAAATATTGAAGATTTATGTTTGGTTTGTTTGGCTGACTGTTTAGGACGGGATATAAAAGATAAAGATAAATGTCCAAAAGCAATAAATTGGGTTTTAGAAAAAGCAAAAGAGTTAAATATTCATCAAGAACCTATAAAAGCTTTGGTTCAAGGAAGAGATTTGATAAAACTTGGTTTGAAACCATCAAAAGAGTTTAAAGAGATTTTAGAATTTGCTTTTGATTTACAAATTGATGAAGAATTATTAAAAGAAGAAATAATTAATAAAATAATAAATAGATATATTAGTCCTATTATATTAAGATAATATTTACTTTATAAATAATAGAATCAACAAATTTTTTAAGGAGTTTATATGAAAAAAATCATGAGTTTATTAGTATCAACAGCATTAGCATCATCGCTTTATGCAATAAATAATGAAAATACAGGATGTGGATTAGGTTCAATTGTTATTAAAGACCAAAGTACAGTATTTTTACAAGTAATAGCTGCAACTACAAATGGAACATCAGGTAGTCAAACTCTTGGTATTACAAGTGGAACTTCAAATTGTGATAAACCAACAAACTTTGTTTCAAATGATAAATTAAACCAATTTGTTGGAGAAAATATGGATGAATTAGCAATGGATATTTCATCAGGTAAAGGTGAAACTTTAAATACAGTTGCAAAACTTATGAATGTTGAAAATACGCAGGAATTTTCAGCTAAACTGCAAGCAAATTTTTCAGAAATATATACAAGTGAAAATGTAACTTCAGCACAAGTTATTGATTCAATTGCTAAATATATGTAATTTTTTTATTAGAAAGTTAAAGTATTTATTACTTTACTTTCTATGTTTTAACTTCTCTTACTCTTCAGAAATTTTAGATTATGTAGAAAATACTAAACTTTATGAAAATACTTATTGGGCTAAATTATTACACTTTAGAGATGGAATAAGTGAAATAGATTCAGATAACTTTTTTATATCAAAAGATGGAAAAAAAGATTTAAAAAAAGAGTTATTTGAAACTATACAATCTCTACAAAATGGACAAAATAATGTTTTATGTAGATTTCCACTAAGAGTTGAATGGCTTAAACAAAATATTCCATCTTTAGAAAAAACAATTGTTAATTATTCTTGTGAAGAATTAGATAAATATATCTCTATACTCGATGCAAAATATGTAACTATGGTATTTCCAACAGCACATATAAACTCTCCTGCATCAATGTATGGACATACATTTTTAAGACTTAGTTCAAATAATCAAACGCCTCTTATTTCAAATGCAATAAATTATGCAGCAGTAACAAATGAAACAAATGGCTTCCTCTTTGCATATAAAGGTTTATTTGGACATTATGAAGGAAGATATTCGATTTTACCATATTATGAAAAAATAAAAGAGTATAACAATCTTGAACAAAGAGATATATGGGAGTATGATTTAGATTTAAATCAAGAAGAAATAAATAGATTAGTTTTACATACTTTTGAGTTAAAGGATTCATATTCAGATTATTTTTTCTTTAAAGAGAATTGTTCTTATAATATTTTATGGCTTTTAGAAATTGCACGCCCTAGTTTAGATTTAGTAAGTAATTTTGATTTCAAAACAGTTCCTCTTGATAGTATAAAAATTTTACAAAATTATGATTTGATTAAAAATACAAATTTTAGATACTCATCAATGGGAAAAATGAAACATATTTTAAATGAAAAGATAGAAAATAAAGAGTATTTAAAAGAGTTTGTAAATGAAGATGAACCTTTAAATGAAAGTTTAAGTACAAAAGATAAAATTTCTTATTTAGATTTTAAAATATCTTATTTACAATATCAAAGAGCAAATAACAAATATGAGAAGAATGAGTATTTAAAAAAATATTTGCAACTTTTAAAACAAAGAAGTTCTTTTAAGGAGGTTTCAAATTATGAAATAGAAACGCCTTTTGATCCCCTTTATTCTCATGATTCTGCAAGAATTTCTTTTTTTTATGATTCAAATGAGAGTTTTGAGTTAAGTGCAAAACCTGTTTACAATGATATTTATGATATTTCAGATGGCTATTTACAAGGAGCTTTCATAGATTTTTTTGAATTAAATCTAAAAAAACAAAAAGATAAAGATTTAAAACTTGATAGATTTACTCTACTAAAAATAAAATCTTTAGCTCCTAGAGATATGTTTTTTAAACCTATTTCATGGGGAATAGATTTAGGGTATGAGCATTTTAAAGAAGAAAATGATTATCTTAAAATAAAACCAGAAATAGGTCTTAGTTTTGGACAAAATAAAGAGTATATTTATACTATGCTTTCTTCAAATATTTATTATAAAGCAAATGAACAGTTAGCTTCAATAGGAACAAATATAGGTTTTGTTACAAATAGATTTAAAGATTTTAAAATAGGTTTAAATTACTCTTATGATAAATATAATAAGAACTTTGAAAATAAGCAGTTTGAAGGATTTATAACTTATAAATTAAATAGAAATGCGAGTTTAAATCTAAGATATTTAAATGATAATTTATATGAAAAACAAGATATTTTAAAAGTAGGAGTTTCCTACTACTTTTAGGGTCTATATATTCTGTTAGGACTTCCATTTGCCACATGAAAAATAGTAACTCCATATTTTTTAGAGTAATATTTCAATAATAAATGCTGAAGAGTTGGCTCAATTGATGGAGTAAACCAAGCATTATTTGTAATCATAATCATATATCTTGTATCTCCTAGATTTTCAAAAATTTTATCAGTTGTTCCTTCATAACAAATAGCATTTCTAAATTTTTCACCTTTAATTACAAAATCTGTAGGAGTTGAAGCTTTTGAATAATCACTAGCACCATTATAAAACAGTTTATTTATTAAATCTACAAAATATTTAGGAAGAGGAATCTCTTCTCCAAAAGGAACTAAAACTACTTTTTTAGCTACTTGTATCTCACCTTTTGTAAAAAAATATGAAGCATTATAAATTTGATTATTTTCAACATATAAAGCTCCTGTTAATATATCTATTTCATTTGATAAATAAATAAGTCTTTCTAAGAGTTCTGCGTTTTTATTTAAAACATTTGTAAAAGCTGTTTCAGGTAAGACTACTAAATCTTTTTTTGATTCTATTGCTTTACTTATTTCTTCAAAATTTTTTTCAATGAGTGTTGTTTGATACTCTTTTTGCCATTTTAAACTTTGTTCTATATTCATTTGAGACATATAAATATTAGCTTTTGGATTATCTATAAATTCACCTTTACCAAAATCTAAGATAAATAAAAGAGGAATTAAACCTAAAATTTTGTGTCTTTTTAATTTGATTATAAAATAAAAAGAGATTAAAATTAACGCAAAATCAATTTTTGAAGTTCCAATATATGAATCAATAAAGATTAGTTCAAATTTCATCCAATTAAAACCAAATGGAGCAAAAAAAGTAAAGGCAAAAATCATTGCAATTCTAATAGTTAATCTATCATAAAAAGCAAAGAGATAAAAAATAATCGCATAAACTAAACCAATTCCTATTATAACAACTGGCGTTAAATAAATTAAATCATAGTATTGAAGACTAACAGCCATCCAATAACACCATAAAATTCCAGTTAAAAAGCCTGTAATTGGTAAAGAGTTTTTAGGAATTATTAGTAAAAAATAAATAGCAAAAAGACCCAAAAAAGTATTTAATAATTTTATTTCAATATTGAAATGACTTAAGTAAATAAAAGAACTCAACAAAATTGCTGTAATGAAGCCTTTTATTATAAAGTTTTTGTTAGAATAATCGCGTTTTAGTAAAAACATAATAAACTACTTTTTAAAAGGAAATTTGATGGAAGGTTCAAGCGCAGATTTATTAAGTTCATTGTTACCTCTAGTTGCATTGTTTGCAATTTTTTACTTTTTGATTATCAGACCACAACAAAAACAAGCGAAAGCTCACAAAGAAATGGTTGCTAATTTAAAAAAAGGTGACAAAATTGTAACAAATGGTGGCTTAATTGTTGAGGTTACAAAAGTAGAAGATACTTATTTTGTAGTAAAAAACAGTGACAACACTGAAATGAAGCTTATTAAAGAGTTTGTAGCAAAACTTTTAGAAGACTAATTCTTCATATTTTAAGATATGTAGTTTTACATATCTTATAACTTCAAATTCAAAACCTAACAAGGAAAAAAGTTGAAAATATTCAATTATAGACTCATAATATTTACACTCAGTATTATTTTTGGTGTTGTTTTTTCAATCCCTTCAATATTGCAAACAGATACAGGTAAAAAAATCTCATTGGGATTAGATTTACAAGGTGGATTACATATGCTTTTAGGTGTAAATACACATGAAGCAGTAACTTCAAAAATTAAAACAATAGCAACATCAGTAAAATATTTTTCAGATGATGAAGAGTTATTAATAGATGGATTATCAATAGAGAATGAAAGTGTTATTTTTACAGTATTAGATGCAGATGAAATACCAAAAATGGATGAGATGTTAAAACAAATCAAAGGTTTAGATATTTCAAAAGATGAATTAAAATATACTTTAAAATTAACAGCAGAAGATATAGAAAAAACGAAAGATTTAGCTGTAGCACAAGCTGTTGAAACAATAAGAAATAGGCTTGACCAATTTGGATTATCTGAACCAACAGTTGTAAGACAAGGTTTAACAGATATTGTTGTAGAACTTCCAGGTATAAAAACACAAGAAGATGAAAAAGCAGCACGTGAACTTATCTCAAAACCTGCAAACTTAGAATTAATGGCAGTTGATGAGGAAAGAAACGATCAAGTAAATTCTATGACAACAGCGCAAGCAGCAGCTTATGGAAATATAATCCTAGAAGATACAAAAAATCCAAATATAAAATATTTAGTAAAAGAGATACCAATTTTAAATGGTTCACAAGTAATTGATGCACAAGTTGCATTTGATATGTCAAATCAGCCAATAATCAATTTTACTCTAAATTCAACAGGTGCTAGAATATTTGGTGAATTTACAGGTAAAAATATAGGAAAAAGATTAGCTGTTGTTTTAGATGGGAAAGTTTATTCAGCACCAAATATAAGAGAGAGAATTGGTGGTGGAAGTGGACAAATTTCAGGTGGTTTTACAGTAAATGAAGCTGGGAATGTAGCAATTGCATTAAGAAGTGGAGCATTACCTGCAACTGTGGTATTACTTGAAAAAAGAAGTGTAGGACCATCTTTGGGAGCTGATTCTATAAAAGCTTCTATGATAGCACTTATTTCAGGATTTTTAGTAGTATTTATATTTATGGTTATATATTATAGAAGAGCTGGAATTATTGCAAATATTGCACTGATTACAAATATCTTTATAATAATAGCTGTAATGGCAATGTTTGGAGCAACATTAACGCTTCCTGGAATGGCTGGAATTGTTCTTACAGTTGGTATGGCCGTTGATGCAAATGTTATTATTACTGAAAGAATAAGAGAACTATTAAGAGAAGGCGTTTCTATGGCAAAAGCGATAGAAGATGGATATTCAAATGCAATGAGAGCAATTTTAGATGCAAATATTACAACTCTTCTTGTAGCAATTATTTTATATGCTTATGGAACAGGTCCTATAAAAGGATTTGCAATAACTATTTCTATTGGTATTTTAGCTTCAATGTTAACAGCAATTTTAGGAACACATGGTATTTATGAAGCATTATTATCAAAAATGTCAAAAGATAAAGATAGTAAAAAATGGTTTGGAGTTAAATAATGGAATTTTTTAAAACAGATAAAATATTTGATTTTATGGGTAAACGACTTCCTTTTTTAGGATTGTCTTCAATTTTAGTTATTGCTTCTATTATCATACTTTTTACAAAAGGGTTAAATTTTGGTATTGATTTTGCAGGAGGAACAATAGTTCAAGTAAAATATGAGCAAGTTGCACCAATAAGCCAAATAAGAGAAACTTTAAAATCAACAAAATATGCAAACTCTTCAATCACAAAATTTGGAAGTGATGAAGAAGTGGTTATTAGAATCACAGGAAGCAGTTCTGATTTGACAAATGATATAAGTGATGAAATGCATAAAATATTAGATTCAACTGGAAAATTTGAAATCAGAAGAGTTGATATGGTAGGTCCAAAAGTTGGAGGAGAGTTAAGAGAAAAAGGTCTTATGGCGTTAGGATTATCTTTAATTGTAATGTTAGCTTATGTTTCATATAGATTTGAATGGAGATTTGCAGTTGCTTCAATTTTAGGATTAGCACATGATGTTACTATAGCTCTTGGAGCAATAGCACTGTTTAATGTGGAAGTAAATCTTGATATTTTAGCGGCAATTTTAACTCTTTTAGGATATTCAATCAATGATACAATAATAGTATTTGATAGAATAAGAGAGAACATACAAACATCAAAAGAGGATGAATTAAAAGAGTTAATAAATCAATCAGTAAGTAAAACTTTATCAAGAACTACTTTGACTTCTTTAACTACTTTATTTGTTGTTTTAACACTTTATTTCTTTGGTGGAGAGATTATAAATGGATTCTCATTTACCTTACTTGTAGGAATTATAGTAGGAACTTATTCTTCTATTTTTATAGCTGCAACACTACTTGTTCAATTAAAGTTTTCAATTGGAGATTTTAGAGCAAAAGAGGCTGAAAAATTAAAAAGTAAAAGAGAAAAAGAGAAACTAAGAGCTATGTACGAGCAAGGTACAGTTTAATAAATTTTTTTAGTAAACTACATTTTTATAAAGGTAAGAGTTTTGACTCTTACCTTTTTTTATTTATTAATTTTTTATAAAATGAATTTTATGAAGCTTTTGAGTTTATTTGAAAAAATGGCAGAAAGCAATTTTTTATCATTTTTTAGCTAACATAATTACCTTAATTAAAAGCAAAAATTTAAAGGATAAAAATGGATTGGGGTAAAGTAACCTATATTTTCTTTTCACTAATGTCTTTAACTACAACAGCAGGTTTTTTATATGAACCAAATGCAATCGCGTTATTTATAGCAGCTGGAGTTAATGTAATTTCAACAATACTTAAACTAGGTGTTAAAAATTTACTTGCAGCTGAATTATTAGCAAGTTCATTAGTGGCTGATTTACACCTGATACCAGCTTTTATGGTGCTTGTTTTTAGTGATAATCTTGCTCTTGCTATCTCTTTAGCAATAGGTGCAGTTGTCGCAAATGTTTTCTCTATAGCATTAGCATTAATTGAAAGCGCAAAAAGTCAAGATAAGGAAGAATTTTAATGGAATATATTTCAAAAGATATTGAAAAAAAATGGCAAAATTTTTGGAGCGAAAACCAATCTTTTGAACCAAGTGATGATTTAACTAAAGAGAAAAAATATATTTTAAGTATGTTCCCATATCCAAGTGGTAGAATCCATATGGGGCATGTTAGAAATTATTGTTTAGGTGATGCTTTTGCTAGACATTTTAGAAAATCAAATTTTAATGTTTTACATCCAATTGGATGGGATAGTTTTGGAATGCCAGCTGAAAATGCAGCGATAAAACATAAACTTCATCCAAAAAAATGGACTTATGAAAATATTGATTATATGAGAGATGAGTTAAAAGCTTTAGGTTTATCTTTTAGTGAAACAAGAGAGTTTGCAACAAGTGATGAACTTTATACAAAATGGGAACAAGAGTTTATCATTAAAATGTATGAAGCTGGAATCATTTATAGAAAATCAGCAACAGTAAATTGGTGTCCACATGATTTAACAGTTTTAGCAAATGAGCAGTTAGAAGATGGTTGTTGTTGGAGATGTGGAACACAAGTTGTTCAAAAAGAGATGCCAGGATATTATGTAGGAATTACAAAATATGCTCAAGAGTTACTTGATGATTTAGAATTACTAAAAAATGATTGGCCAAGCCAAGTTTTAACAATGCAAGAAAATTGGATTGGAAGAAGTGAAGGCTTAGAGTTTAAGTTTGAATTATCTATAGAATCAAAAGCAAAATTAGAAAGAACATTTAGTAAATATTTTGTATTTACAACTCGTCCGGATACAATTTATGGAGTTTCATATTCAGCTCTTGCACCTGAGCATCCAATCGTAAAATATATAGTTGAAAATAATCTTTTACCAGAAAAAAAGATAAAAGCAATCAAAGATATGCAAAAAGTTCCTGAAAGAGATAGAGCTATTCAAGAAAAAGAAGGTGTTTGTCTTGAAATAGAGGTTATGCATCCATTAACAGGTGAAAAAATTCCTGTTTGGGTTGCTAACTTTGTTTTAGCTTCTTATGGTGGAGGAGCTGTTATGGCTGTTCCTGCACATGATCAAAGGGATTTTGAGTTTGCTAAGAAATATGATTTGCCAATTAAACAAGTAATTGTAGGAACTGAAGGAGTTATAGCTAATCCGACAGAAGCATTTACAGGTGAAGGAACTTTAATCAATAGTGAAAGTTTTACAGGATTACCAAATATAAAAGCTAAAAAAGCAATTATTTATCACTTCGAACAAAACTCTTTAGGAATTAAACAAGTTAATTTTAAGCTTAGAGATTGGGGTGTTTCAAGACAAAGATATTGGGGTGCTCCTGTTCCATTTATTCATTGTGATGATTGTGGATTAGTTCCTGAAAAAATTGAAAATTTACCAGTTGCATTGCCTGATGATGTAGAAATTACTGGAGAAGGAAATCCTTTAGATTCTCATCCTACTTGGAAACATTGTTCATGTCCAAAATGTGGTAAACCAGCAATTAGAGAAACAGATACATTAGATACATTTGTTCAATCTTCTTGGTATTTTTTAAGATATGCAACAAATCCAAAGGTTTGGAATGAATCAGGAATTTCAAAATCTGATAGTGATTATTGGATGGATGTTGACCAATATATTGGTGGAATAGAACATGCAATTTTACACCTTTTATATGCAAGATTTTTTACAAAAGTTTTAAGGGATTTAGGTTATACAAATTCTACAGAACCATTTAAAAGATTATTAACACAAGGAATGGTTTTAAAAGATGGTGCAAAAATGTCTAAATCAAAAGGAAATGTTGTAGATCCTGATTTAATTGTAGAAAAATATGGAGCTGATACTGCAAGATTATTTATGATGTTTGCAGCTCCGCCAACAAAAGAACTTGAATGGAATGATAGTGCGGTTGATGGTGCTTATAGATTTATTAAAAAATTCTTTGAAAGAGCAGAAAATGTAACAACTTCATCTGTAAAAGAACTTGAAAATATTAATCATTCATCTTTAAATAAAGAAGAGAAAGAAGCAAGAAAAAAAGTTTATGAAGCATTATTAAAATCAAATGAAGTATTTACAAAAACTTATACTTTTAATACATTAATTGCTTCTTCAATGGAAGCTTTAAATGCTTTACAAGCACAAAAAAATGAACTAGTTTGGGCGGAAGGTTATTATATTTTAACAAATATTTTAGAGCCAATTATTCCTCATGCTTGTTGGGAATTATCAAAAAAATTATTTGAATTAAAAAATTTTGATGGAAAAATAGAGATTAAAGAAGAAGTTTTTGCTTTAGAATCTATAGTTTTAGCAGTTACTATAAATGGTAAAAAAAGATGTGAAATTGAAGTAGCACCTGATGCTTCAAAAGAGGAAATTTTAGCTACTGCAAAAACTGCATCAGCTAAATGGTTAGGAAATAGTGAATTAGTAAAAGAGATAGTTGTTCCTAATAAATTAGTTAATTTTGTAATTAAAGGATAAAAAATTATGTATATTTATAAAAATTTACCTTTTCTTGTTTTTACATTCATTTTTGCTTTTTTATTTAGTGCTTGTGGATATAAACCATCTAGTTATTATGCAAAGCAAGAGATGCAAGGTAATGTTTTTGTAAAACTACAAGTTAGTTTGGAAGATCCAAAAAACTCTGTTTTGGTAAAAGATGCTGTAAATAAAATCTTAATTCAAAAATTAGATTCAAGAATAGTAAATGACATAAATAATGCAGATGTTATTATGAATTTAGCTATTAGTAGTGTAAGTATTACAGCTTTACAGTATGATAAAGAAGGATATAATCAACTTTATAAAGCTGTAGTTGTTATTAGTGTTAATTATTTTAGAAAAGATAATGGAATAAAAAAATCTTTTACAGTTGATGGAGAGTATGACTTCTCAATTGGAGGTGAAACAGTTATTACAGAAACTCAGAGATTTAATGCAATTACTAATGCTTCAAATAAAGCTGTAGATGAAATTTTATCAAAAATCGCTGTTTCGTCATTTAAATAAATATGCAATTAGATTTAAAAAAAGCAACTTTAAAAGAGTTTTTAGAACATAAAACTCTTTATTATGACAAGATAGATTTTAGTTATATAAAATCTTCTTGGACTATTTTATCTTCTAAAATGAAACTTCCTTTTGTTATTCATATTGTTGGGACAAATGGAAAGGGAAGTACAGGAAGATTTTTAGCTCACTATTTAAATAAAAAAAAGTTTAATGTTTTACACTATAGCTCTCCACATATTATGAAATTTAATGAAAGAATCTGGATAAATGGATTTGATGTTAGTGATGAAAAATTAGAAATTGCTCATCAATTTTTGCAAAAGTTATATGAAGTAGAACTTTTAGAAAAATTAACATATTTTGAATATACCACTTTGTTAGCATTTTATTTATCAAAAGATTTTGATTATTTAGTTTTAGAAGCAGGACTTGGTGGTGAGTTTGATGCAACAAATGTTGTACCAAATGATATTTCATTAGTTACAACAATTGGACTTGACCATCAAAATTTTTTAGGAAATAGTGTTGAAAAAATAGCAACTACAAAAATGCGTTCAGTTGATAATAAAATGCTAGTTGGTTATCAACTTTTTGATAGTGTTATTAAAACAGCTTATGAAGTAAAAGAACAGATTTTAAAAGAAAGAGATAAAAATATAGAAATTATTGAATTAAAAGAGTTTGATAAATATGAAATAAATCCAAAATTTGCCACTTATCTAAAACGAAATTTACATTTAGTAATTGCTTGTTTAAATGAACTAAAAATTCCAGTTGATTTAAAGCTTTTTGATGATACTCCACTTTTTGGAAGATGTCAAAGAATATTGCCAAATGTAACTATTGATGTAGGACATAATCCACTAGCTGCACAAGTTTTAGTAAAAGAGTTTGAAAATAAAAAAATAAATCTTATTTACAACTCTTATGGAGATAAAGATTATAAAAGTGTATTAGAAATTTTAAAACCAATAATAAAAAGTATAACTATTATTGAATTAAATGATAAAAGAATAGTAAAAAAAGAAGAGTTACAACAAGTAATATATGAACTAAATTTAACAAAACAAGAAGAAATAAAAATAGAAAAAAATGAAGAATATTTAGTTTTTGGTTCATTTTTAGTTGTAGAAAAATTTTTGTCTTTGATTGGTTATGATGGAAACTCTTGAAAAAAGATTAGATGAACTTTATATTCAAAAAACTAAAATAGAAGAAGAAATAGAACTTTTAAAAGAGCAAATAAAACAAAAAAATCAGTTAGCATCAATCAAAAAAAAATTTACAAAAGATGAAAAAATTGAACTTTTTAAATCTTTATTTATTGCACGATTTGATATATATGCTAAGAAATGGATAAGTCGTGATGGAACAAAACAGGGTTTTTATCCTGTAACTGCTACTTTTCAAGCAGAAGATTATCTTCCTTTGACAAATAAAGAGATTGAAGAACATTTAAGAGGAAATGTTTTTTTAGCGACTTATTGTATAAATCAAAATAATATGTCAAAATTCATTGTTTTTGAAATAGCTGATGAAGATAAATTTAAATTACAGATAGCTTTAAATTCTTTAAATATAAAAGCATATTTTGAACTTAGTTCTTATAATTCTTTATTTGTGTGGATATTTTTACAAGAGGAGATTTCTTCTAAAATAGCTTTTAATTTTGCCTTATATCTTTTGAAAAAAGCAAATATAAGTGCTAAAACTTATCCAAATAAAGAGTTTGCAACAAAAGAAAATCTTGGGAATAGTATAGAATTACCTTTACATTTAAAACATAGAGATAAAAACAGGACAGTTTTTATAGATGTAAATACAAATAAAATTTATGAAGACCAATGGAGCGTTTTAGCAAATGTTTCAAAAGTTTCAAAACAAATCATTTCTAATTTTGCAGATGTTCCAAATTCTTTAAGTATTGAAAAAAGTCAAAAAAAGATAGATTTCCCATTACAAACTATAGAGATGATTTTAGAAGATTATATCTATATTCCGACTCTTAAATTATCTAAGTCATTAATTAGTAAATTAAAATCTTTTGCTACTTTTGAAAATCCTCAAATAAAAGTTTTATTATCTTTGAGAAAACCACTTTTTAATACTCCTAAATATATTAGGTCATTTGAAGAGAATGAAAATTATTTGATGCTTCCAAGAGGATTAAAACAGATAATTGAAGATTTTTTTAATGAGTTTGCTGTTAAATATTCATTTATTGATAAAAGAGTTTATAATCAAATTGAAACAAAAAAAGTAACTTTTAATCTAAGACCAGAGCAAAATGATGCAATAAAAGAGATAAAAAAAAGTGATTATTCTATTTGTGTTGCTCCTCCTGGATTTGGTAAAACTCTACTTGGTGCTAAAATATTTGAAATAAGAGCTTGTAATACTTTGATAGTTGTGAATAAAAATATGCTTTTAAATCAGTGGATTGAAAGATTTGTGGATTATTTTGGATATTCAAAAAAAGATATTGGATATTTAGGAAAAGGACATAATAAATTAAATGGAATGATAGATGTTGCAACTATGCAAAGTTTAAAAAATGATTCTAAAATCATTGAAAATTACTCTTTTGTAATAGTTGATGAGTGTCATCACATTCCTGCTTTAACTTTTGAGCAAATTATTAAAAATTTTAGAGGAAAATATATTTTAGGTTTAAGTGCTACTCCAAATAGAAAAGATGAATTACAACCTATTTTATATCAGCAATTAGGTGAAATTTCTTATGAGTATAAAAAGAAAAGAACACATACAAATAAACTACAAATAATTAGAACAGAATTTGTAAGCAATGCTGATAACTATGCTACAATCATAAATGAATTATGTATAGATGAAAACAGAAATAATTTAATAATAGATGCTATAAAAGCAAATATTCAAAGAAAAATTTTAGTTTTAACTGATAGAATAGAACATATAAATATTTTGGAAAATTTATTGCAAAAACAAAATATTGATTATATTTGTGTTCATGGAAGTCAAAATAAAAAAGAACAAGTGGAGAATATGGCACTAGTTAAAACAAAATCTTTAATTCTTGCAACAACTTCATATTTTGGAGAGGGAATTGATTTCCCACATCTAAATACTATTATGTTTGTAACTCCTATTTCATATTATGGAAGATTAATTCAATATTTAGGAAGAATAGGACGTGGAAATCAAGAGTGTTTAGCAATTGATTTTTTAGATTCAAAAAATGCTATGTTAAATTCAGCTTATAAAAAAAGGCTTGAAGGTTACAAGCAAATGCACTATAAATAGAAAGGGGTTTTATGTTAGGAATAATAGTAGCAGCAACATCTATTGCTTTAATCATAAATTTGATATTAAAAAAAGTACATTTACCAACAATTATTGGTTATATTTTAACAGGTACAATAATAGCTTATGTATTTGATTTACATGAAGCTGTAAATAATCATGAATTAAGAGAAATAGCTGAGTTTGGTGTAGTTTTTTTAATGTTTACTATTGGATTAGAATTCTCTTTAAATCACTTAAAAAAGATGAGAAGAGAAGTTTTTTTAACAGGTAGTTTACAAATTTTAGTTACAGCTTTATTTGTATTTTTAATAGCAAGATATATAATTGGACTTGAAACTCAAACTTCTTTGATAGTTGGAATGGCACTGTCTTTATCTTCAACGGCAATAGTTTTAAAAACATTTAATGAAACTAAAGAGATTACAAAACCACATGGAAGAAGAGTTCTTGGAATTTTGATTATGCAAGATATCGCAGTTATTCCTATTCTTTTAATGATTTCATTTTTTTCCATGAAAGGTGATGCTTCATTAACTTTTACTATTGGAAAAACTGTATTAGCAGCTATTATTCTTCTTTCTTTACTCTATTTTGCAGGTAAATATTTATTAGAACCATTTTTAAGATATGTTTCATTGACAAGATCAGATGAATTATTTGTTGCATCTGTTTTACTTTTGGCTGTTGGGTCTGCTTATTTAGCTTATTATTTTGGATTTTCATACTCTTTAGGAGCATTTATAGCAGGTATGATGATTGCAGAAACAAAGTTTAAACATCAAGTTGAAGCGGATTTAATTCCTTTTAGAAATATTTTATTAGGGATATTTTTTATAACTGTTGGTATGCAAATTAATTTTAAAGTAATTTATGATTATGCATGGATAATAGCTATGTTATTACCAGCTGTAATGGCTTTAAAATTTGGTGTTATTTATGCTCTTGTTAGATATGAAGATAATAAAAGAGTTGCATTTAAAACTGCTTTATCTTTGATTCAAATAGGAGAATTTTCTCTAGCTATTTTAGAACTTGCAAGAAGTCAAAGTTTAATAGATACAACATATTCTCAAATTTTGATTGTAACAATAGTAATTTCAATGATTTTAACACCAATAATTTTAAAAAATCTTTCAAAAGCAGCAGCAAAATTAATTCCTGAAGATGTTATGATGATTACAAATACTCATAATGTTTCAGAAGATACAGAAAATCACGTTATTGTTTTAGGATATGGAAGATTTGGGCAAACTATTGTTGAAGAGTTAAAAGCATTTGGACAAAAGTATGTTATTTTAGAACATAATGTTAAATTTTATCAAATAGGAAAAGATAGAGGAGAACCTATTATTTTTGGAAATGCAGCTCAAAGGCATATTTTAAATTCATTAAATATCACAAAATCTTCAGCTGTTATAGTTGCTGTTAACAATCCTGAAGTTTTATATTTGATTTGTGAAGCAGTTGGTGAACTTACACACAATAGTAAGACAATAGTAACAGTTACAAGTGAAGCTGAAAAAGAACACTTAAAAGGTTTAGATTTAGAACATGTTATTGTTGCTACAAATCAAATAGCAAAAGCTGTTGTTGATGAAGTAATGTATTGTAGATTAAGTAATAGCCAATACTAATATCAGTTTACAATATAATTAATATTAATAAATAGTATATAAGAAATTATTATAATATTTTATATATCTTTAAACTCTTTTTTACTAAACTCTTATTATCAAAAGTGGCTAAAGTTAAGCTTTAGCTACTATTTTAATATAAGGGGTACAAATGAAACTTTCAAAAATTCTTTTTTCAGTTAGTTTAATAGCTAGTTCTGTTTTTGCATCAGAGTTTATTGATTATAGTAAATTATCAAAGTCATTAAAAGAAGAAGCAAAAAAAACTGGTAATTATGCAACAACAGAAGAGGTAAAAAAAGCTCTAACTCAAAAAGATTGGGCAGTTGTTGATGTAAGAACAGCAGAAGAATGGGCAGCTGGATTTATAAAAGGTACTCAAAGAGTAGGAAGAGAAGCACCTGAAAAAGCACTTGAAAATGTTGTTTTAGATGATGAAGATAAATTTGTAAAAGATAATTTAATAGTTGTTTGTAATACAGCTTCAAGAGCAGCTATTGAAGCTGAAACTTTTAGAAAAATGGGATTCAAAACAGTGAAAATTTATGATATGCACAAATGGATTGATGAGTGTAATCCTGTAAGTACAAAATATAGTGATGCAGAAGATAAAACAGGAACTAAAAATAAATTTGGTGCTTATTACGCTGAACATTGTAAAAAATAGTTTTATTAAAAAAGAGTAGTTTTTTCTACTCTTTTTCTATATATCTTTTTCTAGCACTATCTTTTATCTTATCAACTTCAACTAAAATGAAGCTGTCTATACAATCACCAAAATTTTTATCAATATTAAAATCTAAAAATTTTATACCATCATCCGTAGCAATTTCACCATATTGTTTATATAAAGTAGGAATAGATAACCCTATATTTGATAGGGTAGATTTGAGAAATTTAAAATCTTTTGTTTTATCATTTAAATCAAATAGTTCTTTTATTTCATTTACATTGTTTGAATAGTGATATGAATCTTTAGCCTCAACTAAAGTTAAAGGACTACTAAAATAGTGTGAATAATAAAAAACAATTAAATCTTTTGCTACATTAGGAAAAGAAGCACTTAAAGAAACAGGTCCAAACATATATTTAATATTTGGGTTGTTTTTTAAATAAGCACCAATTCCAAACCATAAATAATCTAATGCTCTAGTTCCCCAATATTTTGGTTGAACAAAACTTCTTCCTAGTTCTATAGAGTTTTGTAAATATGGCATAAAATCTTCGTTATATTTAAATAAATTATTTGAATAAAAGCCTTTAACTCCAATATTTTTAAATATAAAATCAGAATTTCCTATTCTATATGAACCTACAATTTCAAGTTCATTTTCATCCCATAGAATTATATGTTGATAATAAATATCGTATTTATCTGTATCTCTTTTTTTATTTACGCCTTCTCCAACTTTTCTAAAAGATATTTCTCTTAATCTTCCAAGTTCTTTTAAAACTATAGAGTCCTCAACATAATCATATAAATAGATTTTTTTTCCATCTAAGGTTTGACCTATTAGTTTGGATTTTTTTAATTCATTTAATAAATCAATTCTACTAACAGGATGAGCAATAGCACTTTGGGTTTCAAAAAAAGATTTTTTACCTTTTTTTAAAGCATAAAGATGCTTTTTATATAAATTTAATAAAAATTTTTTATCTATACCTTTTGGAACAATATTTTCATTTGGAATTATTTTCCCTATTTTTATGTTGATTCTTTTTGATTTTTTATTAAACATTTCATGTGATAAAAGTAAAGTTGAGAAAGTTTTATTAATAATAGAGATTGTATAAAAAGTTTTAGAGTTTTTTGCATCTAAAAATATCGGTAATATTGGTGCATTAGAGTTTTGTGCAAAATTTAAAAAACCTCTATTCCAAGAAGGGTCTTTTATTCCTTTTGTTGTTGCACGACTAACTTCTCCTGCTGGAAAAATAATAACAGCCTCTTCTTTGTTTAAAGAGTCATAAATTTTTTTTATATCGGTTTTAGATTGTTTTACTTTGTAATTATCAATCATAATTGTTAAAGAATTCAAAGCTTCAAAACCTGCTAAAAAATCATTTGCAACTATTTTTACATCTTTTCGAACAGTTGAAATAAGTCTTAATAAACATAAAGCATCTAATCCTCCTAAAGGATGATTTGCAATTATTACAACTTTTCCTGATGTTGGAATATTTTGTAAATCATTGCTTGAAATAGTATAATCAAAATCAAAATAATCCAATACAGCATCAACAAATTCAAAACCTTTTAAGTGAGAATTTTGTGATAAAAATTGGTTTATTGAATCTTCATGAACAATTTTTTTTGCTATTTTAAACAAAGATTTTTTTAAAAAATTCTCTTTTTCTTTTATTTTTGGAAATTTTTTTTCTATCTCTTTTTGAACATCAATCATTTATACTCCTATTTTAAAAATTCTAAATCAATTTGATTACAAAAGGGTGACAAATTAGTTTATAAAGGCTTTTAAAAAGTTATGATAAAATCCAATTTATTCATAAAAGGAGAGAATTATGAACAAAACAGATATAACAAATTTGGTAACTGTATTGATAATGGCATATGGTTATTCAAATGGAAATGATGTGATTTTTATGGTAGGATTATTTGCATTAAGTGGTGCTGTTACAAATACTTTGGCTATTCATATGTTATTTGAAAAAGTTCCATTTTTATATGGAAGTGGAGTAATAGAAAGTAAATTTTCAGTTTTTAAGAGTTCAATTCATTCTATGATTATGAACCAATTTTTTACACCACAAAATTTAACAAAATTTTTCCAAGAAGAGGTAAATAGTGCAAAAAATACTATAGATTTTGAGAAAATTTTGAATAAAACAGATTTTACACCTGCATATAATTCTTTGAAAGAATCAGTAATAGAGTCTCCTTTTGGTGGAATGCTAGGAATGTTTGGAGGAGAAGCTGCACTTGAGCCATTAAAAGAGCCTTTTGTAAAAAAACTTCAAGCTTCTATTATTTCAATTACAGGTTCTCAAGCTTTTCAAGAAGTTGTAAATGAAAGTCTTAAGTCGGAGGATTTAAGTGCAGATATACACCAAAAATTAAGCTTGATAGTTAGTGCAAGACTTGAAGAGTTAACTCCTAAAATGGTGAAAGAGTTAGTACAAGAGTTGATTAAAGAGCATTTAACTTGGCTTGTTATTTGGGGAGCTGTATTTGGTGGACTGATAGGTTTAGTTAGTTCATTGCTTGCATAAAATAAATTTTATTATTCAAAAGTTAGAATAGACTAACTTTTGAATATTTATGAGTAGTAAGAAAAAGGTTCTTTCTTTTCATCTTCTTTAAACTCTAAAGCAGATTTTAAAGCTTCTATCTCTTTTTGTAAATCTTTTTTTTCATCTTCTAATTTATTGATTTTAGATTTTAGATTTTCTATCTCAGTGTGTAAGATTTCATTTCTTTTTCTTAAAATCAAAGCTTCATTTCTTGATTTTTCTGATTCTTCCATAGCAATTTTACTTAATAATTCGTAATTCATTTTGAATCCTTAAAAAGAAATTTCTTATTTATATTGTTATTTTACTCTAAATCGGATAATTTTACTATTTTATTACACAATGAATAACAAAACTTTAATATGTTAGAATAAATTAAAAATTTTTAGGGATGTTTATGGCTGGAATAGAGGTATTAGTTTTACTTGATGTTGGTGGTTTAGAAGATAAAGAGAAATTTGATAAACATGTTAAAAAAGAGGGATTCAAAGCAGTTGATGGAGAAGATTTTGTATATACAGCAAATTCTACAACTACAACTTTTTCTACAAAAGCGTATATTTTAGAAGTATTTAAAAAAGGTCTTTTAAAAAATAACTTTAATGATGCAAATTTAATATTCTTATTAAATGAAACGCCTTACCCTACATATTATTATGATAAAGAAACAAATGATTTTGAGTTATTACAAGTAGAAAAATAGTGAAAAATATTTATGAATTTTTAAAAAATTTAAAAGAAGAAAAACGATTAAAAAAGTGTCAGCTTTTAATCGTAAATGATGATAGACAAGCTCAAATAGCTTCTGATATAGTTTCATATTTAGGTTTTAAGCCGTTTGTTTTAGCTGATTTTAGAGCAAATTTTGGTGATGACTTACTCTCTTTTAGCGATGAATTACATGAAATTACAAAGGCTTTAGGAGATTTTTACTCATATAAAAAACAAGATAAAATCTTAATCTCTCCAATAAGAACTATCTCTTATCCTCTTCCAAAAGAAAAATGTTTTGAAAGTTTTACTATAAATTTTGCAGATACTTTACATTTAGAAGAATTGAAATCAAAACTTTATAATTGGGGATATTATTTTGTAGATATTGTTACAAGTGAAGGTGAAGTATCAATTAGGGGAGATATTATTGATATTTGCCCACTTGGTAGTGAAGCTGGATATAGAGTAAGTCTATTTGATGATGAAGTTGAAAGTATTAGAAAATTTGATATTGAAGATCAAAAATCATCAAAAGAAGAGATAGAAAGTTTTTCTATAAATCCAGCATTCTTAGCACTTGATGAAGCATCTTTTGAAGAGATAAATGAACAAGTTCAAACAGTTTCAAGTGATGCGTTTATAAAAGATATTCACTCTTTAGGATTTTGGTATTTAAATGATTTAGGGGAATATTTACCTCAAAATTTAAGCTCATTTATTACTCAAGAAGCATTGGAAGAGTTGGATGAAGTTTATGTTTTTGAAGAAAAAAGAATAAACAAAGATAAGTTTTTATTAACACCTCAGATTTACAATAGTAAAAATTATCAAGAGATAAATCCAGCAAATGTAAAAGAGTTTATCTCTTTTCATAAAGATAAAAAAATCACAATTATCTCTGGAACTGAAGCAAAAGTAAAAGGTTATGATTTAGATTTAAGTGATAAAAATATCAAATATATTTTTGATAATCAAATCATAAACCTTGTAAGTGACAGTGAAGTAATAATCTCTTTAAATAAAGAGGTAAAAAAACGAAGAAAGAAAAAAGTAAAACTTGTTCTTGATGAACTTCAATACAATGATTTTGTAGTACATGAAAAACATGGAATTGGTCAATACAAAGGAATTGAACCTGTTACTGTAATGGGAGCAAAAAGGGACTTCGTAATTGTTCAATATCAAGGAGAAGATAAACTTTTAATTCCTGTTGAAAATATAGATTTAATTGATAGATATGTTGCTGATGGAAACTCTTATGCTGTTGTTGATAAGCTTGGAAAAGGCTCATTTGCTAAACTAAAAGAAAAAGTTAAAGATAGACTTTTTGCTATTGCAAATGATATTATAAAACTAGCAGCTGCAAGGGAACTTGTAAATGGTATCAAAATAAATACTGATAAAAAAATCCTTGAAGATTTTCCAAAAAGTGCGGGATTTGAATATACAAAAGACCAAAAAAGAAGTATTAAAGAGATATTTAATGATTTAAGTTCAGGAAGAGTTATGGATAGACTTCTTTCTGGTGATGTTGGTTTTGGAAAAACTGAAGTTGCTATGAATGCTTTACTTGCTGTTATCATAGATGGTTATCAAGCAATTTTTGTATGTCCTACAACACTTCTTGCAACTCAACACTATCATGGAATAAAAAAGAGATTTGAAGAGTTTGGAATAAATGTTGCTAAACTTGATGGAAAAACAACAGCAAAAGAAAAAACTGCTATCAAAAAAGGTTTAGAAAACGGTGATATAAAACTAGTTATTGGAACTCACTCATTACTTGATATAAAAACTTCTAATTTAGCTTTAGTTATTATTGATGAAGAGCATAAATTTGGAGTAAAACAAAAAGAGAAATTAAAACATTTAAGAGAAGATGTACATATTTTCTCTATGAGTGCAACACCAATCCCAAGAACTCTAAACCTAGCTTTATCAAAACTAAAAGGTATGAGTTCCCTTCTAACACCTCCTAGTGAAAGAATAGGTGTTCGTACTTATGTAAAAGAGTATAGTGAAAAATTAATCAAAGAGATAATTTTAAGAGAAAAAAGAAGAGGTGGACAACTTTTTTATGTTCATAATAATATTGCTTCAATTGAAGCTAAAAAAGCTGATATTGAAGCAATAATTCCAAATATTAAAATAGATATTATTCACTCTCAAATAAAACCTGACCATGCTGAAAAAATTATAGAAGCCTTTGAAAACAAAGAGTTTGATATTTTACTAGCTACTTCAATAGTAGAATCAGGAATTCACTTGCCAAATGCAAACTCTATTATTATTGATGGTGCAGATAGATTTGGAATTGCAGATTTACATCAGCTTAGAGGAAGAGTTGGACGAAGTAATAAAGAGGGATATTGTTATTATGTGGTTGAAGATAAAAAACAAATCACAGATGATGCAGTAAAAAGACTTGTAGCTCTTGAATCAAACTCATATTTAGGAAGTGGAACAGCTTTAGCTCACCAAGATTTAGAAATCAGAGGTGGTGGAAATATCATAGGTGAAGCTCAAAGTGGTCATATAAAACAAATAGGATATGGTTTATATCTAAAAATGTTAGAAGATGCACTTGCAAGTCTAAGTGGTGAAAATAAACCAGAGAAAAAATCTGTTGATATAAAACTTGCAATTTCTGCTTATATTAGTGATGATTATATAAATGAAGATAGAGTAAGACTTGAACTTTATAGAAGATTGAGTAAGGCAATTGATATTCAAGAGGTTTACACCATAGAAGAAGAGATGGAAGATAGATTTGGAAAACCTGATGTAGTAACAAAACAGTTTATAGAGTTAATTATCATAAAGATTTTAGCTTTAAAACTTGGAATTCAAACTATTAGTTCATATGAGATGAATATTACATTTACAAAATCAGATGATATAAAAGAGACTATAAAAAGTCCAAGTAAAGATGATGATGATATTATCGCTACTACATTGAGGTATCTTAGAAAATAAAAAGAGAAAGAAAGCACACTTTCTCTTTTTTATGATAGGAAGAGCTTGTTTGAATTCAAATAGGTTAAAATTTTTAGTTGCTCTTATAATAAATCACTGCAAAATTTATTATGAAAGAATTATATAAAAATAAAGTGTAAGAAAAGTGTCTTTTTTTATAAAAATTCCAATTCGCAAACAACTTGAGCATGGTCGCTATTTAATAAAGAACCATTTTGATTTTTTTGAAGATGTATATCTAATATCTCATAATTTGTAACTTTAGCGATTGAATTTTTATTTTTTTTATCAAAATGTTTTGAAACAAAAATAAAATCTAAAACATTTCCTTTTCCTGCAAAATAGCTTGTAGGAGTTCTTTTTATACCCTTAAATTCAGGATGAGGATTATAGATTTTTTTTTCAAAAAGATGATAAGCATCA
This sequence comes from Arcobacter aquimarinus, assembly GCF_013177635.1. Classification (NCBI taxonomy): domain Bacteria; kingdom Pseudomonadati; phylum Campylobacterota; class Epsilonproteobacteria; order Campylobacterales; family Arcobacteraceae; genus Arcobacter; species Arcobacter aquimarinus. The sequence continues at coordinate 476,086 of NZ_CP030944.1, forward strand.
ATTAATAAAAAATCATCTTTTTTTAGTGTTTCATTATGATATCTTTTATTTGTTAAAGCATCAATTGTTAAAGAAAATTCTCTATCATTTAAATCACATACTAAAATAGTTGGTTTATTATTTCGTTTTATATCACTAAATAAAGAACTTGCTTCACAAAGTCTTTGTTTTAATGACATTGAATAGTTATTTTCTAAAGCAGTTTTCACTTTTTTTAGTTTATCTTCTAATTTTTCATCTTTTGTAAATATATACTCAAATTCATTTTCTCTATTTGATTTAAGATGACAAACATATAAACTTATTTCTAATTGATTTGGGAAAATTATCGTAGCTTTTATTGGTTCTCTTGCAAATTTGAAAAAGCCTTCAACATTATGTTTTTTAAGAGTTGAGAAATCTATTTGTACTTTTTTTAGATTTTTAATTGGAAACTTTGAAGCAAGAGCAACTGTAGTGCTTATATAGACAGATTCATTTTTTTTATCTAATTTTGCATTATCAATAGTTTTAAAATATTTAAATCCTAATTCAAAAAGTAAATCTTTTAATGCATCTTTTGAAAAAACCTCTTGAAAACCAATAATATCACAGTCCATAACTTGAATTTGTTTTTTTATCCAAGCTGTTTTTTCTTCCCACTCTTTATTTGTAAATTTCTCTTTTTTTGTATACCATGAAAATGGTGGTTCAACAAACTGAAAAAGATTAAATGTTCCTACTTTTATTTTCATTTATCTTCATTATAGTAAATTGAATTTCTGCCTTGTTTTTTTGCTATATAAAGGTTATCATCAGCTTCTTTATAAAGTTTATCACTATTTTCTATATCTATTGCATATTTTGAAACTAATCCAATAGAAATAGTTAAGTGTTTTGAGATAGTACTTGATTTGTGTTCAATTTTAAGTTTTTCAATATCACTTCTTATAACTTCAGCAAATTCAATAGCTTTTTCTTTTTCCAAAGTAGTTATTATTGCAAACTCTTCTCCACCCAATCTAAATGCAAAATCACTAGCTCTGTTTGTTCTATTCGCTAATACTTTTGCTACACTCTCTAATACAAAATCACCTTTTTGATGACCATATGTATCATTGTATTGTTTAAAATAATCTATATCAAGAATCAATAAACAAAGAGTTTTATTTTCTCTTTTTGCTCTATTTATCTCTTCTTCTATTTTATTATTAAAAAATCTTCTATTATATAGTTTTGTTAATTCATCGGTAATTGAAAGTTGCTCAATATATTTTTTATCAGTAATATTATTTCTAATTGCTGTAAATCCTTGAATTTCATTATTGATTAAAATTGGCGTGATGATTGCATAAACCCAATAAGTTTTTCCATCTTTTGATTTATTTTTTATTTCACCTTTCCATTCTTTTCCACTTAAAAGTTGATTCCACATATCTTTGTAAAAATCACTTGAAGTTTCAGGATGTTTTACTAAAGAGTGAGTTTTTCCTATTAACTCATCTTTTGAATATCCAGAAACTTTACAGAAAGCTTCACTAACATTCTGAATTTTTCCTTCTTTATTTGTTGTTGAAATAATTACATTTTGATTTACTATTTGTATATAATCTTGTAATTTTTTTTCTACCATATTTTTATTTTCAAGGGTTTTATTTAAATTATCAGCAAGAGAGACAAACTCTTTATATGTTAACTCTTCAGTATTTATTTTTTCATTGTTTTGTGAAGCTTTAGAAAATGCTTGAATCAAACTATTAATATTATAATTGATAAAAGTTGAAATTCTTTTTGATAATAGATAAATAATTACAACTAAAAGTAAAAATATAATTAACATAGATTTTATTTGATTATTTATAGTCTCTTTAAACATTATCTCTTTTCTTTTTAATTCATTGTTCAATTCATCTAAGTAAACACCACAACCAATAATCCAATTATATTCATCATATTTTTTTATAAATGATACTTTATCAAATTCTTGAACAGTATTTGGTTTTTTAAATTTATATTCATAAAAATCACCATTTGGATTTTGTGCAGTTTCTAATTGTTGTTTCATTAATTCAGGAAAAGGATGAGGTTTTACTTCTACAATATTTCCTTCAAAAACTAATGTTTCTCCATTTGTTGAATTAACAAAGATATAACCACTATTTTCAAATCTTAATGACGCAATCCAATTTAACAACTCTTTTTTGTTTTTCTCTCTTAGTTCATCAATATATTCACCAATTCCTATATGCCAATTAAAAGGTTCAAAAAGCTTTACATAAGATAGTTTTGAATATTGTTTAGTATCATTTGAATCAGGTTTTATAAAAGTACTTATTAAAAAACCCTCTTTTTTTTCCAAAGCTATTTTAGATTGATTTTGGATTATGAAATTTCCATTATCATCTTTTAAATTCCAAACATCATGATATTTATCAAATTTTATCTCTTTATTAAATAATATAGCTTGACCTTTGTTACTATTTATAAAAAAGTATGTATTATCATTTTCATAGGTTAAATCTTTTAAAGCTAGGGCAATTAGATATTTAATCTCTTCATCTGTTTTTTTATTTTTATTTGTTTCATAAATATTTTTTGCAATTCCATAGGCTAAATTAACTTTTTCTTTTAATCTTCTTTCAACTTCTTTTTTGAGTAATTCTTCTTTATGCTCAACTAGGTTATAAACCATTAGAACTTCATTTTTAATCTCTTTCTTTTTTTGTTCAGTGAACTCCTTTTTTATATGAATCATGTCATTTTCAAAATTATGATATTGATAAAGTACAGATATTAAAAAGGCCAACAATAAAGAGGAAAAAGCAGTTAAAAAAATAAATCTTCTTATAAATTTTGATAGTTTCACTTGTATATTCTTTTTTATTTAGATTTTATCTAAATAAATATTATTACTGGCTATATTTTGTTAAGTTTTCATTAATATAAAATTTAAATATGGTTAATTTGGAAATGTGATAATTTCACATATCAAAAAAAAGGATAAAAAATGAAAACTCAGAATAAAATTTTTAAAGGATTATTAGTAAGTGCTATTTTAGCAGGAGGTTTATATGCTTCAAATTGTGATATGAATAAAAAAGATAAAGATAGAACAAATTGTGATAAATCAAGTTGTATGATGCAAAAAGGCAAATCTCACAAAGGTTATCATAAAAAAGATGGACATATTTTTGCTATGTTCAAAGAGTTAAATTTGACACAAGAGCAAGAAAAAAAGGTTGAAGAGATTATTGCCCAAACTAGAAAAAATAATAAATCACCAAATGAAGCATTTTCAAAAGATGGTTTTGATAAAGCTAAGTATATTCAGATTATGAATGAAAAAAGAGATAATATGATAAAATCAAAAGCTGAAATAATAGAGAAATCTTATGCGGTTTTAACTCCTAAACAAAAAGAGCAGTTAAAAGTTTTAATAGATTTACAAAATGAAAAAATAGATAAAAAATAATAAGATAAATTCAGAAGGATAAATTTTGATAAAAATTGCAATGATAGAAGATGATTTAGAATTAGCTAGTGTTCTATGTCAATATTTAAAGCAATTTAATATAGAAGTTACCAATTATGAAGAGCCATTTTTGGCTCTTTCTGCTTTAAAAATAAATAAATATGATTTAATAATTTTAGATTTAACACTTCCTGGAATGGATGGATTAGATGTTTGTAAAATAATTGTAAAAGATTTTGATATTCCAATAATTATTTCAAGTGCAAGAAGTGATATAACAGATAAAGTAACTGCACTTAAAATGGGAGCAGATGATTATTTACCAAAACCTTATGATCCAAGAGAGTTGGAGGTTCGAATAAAAACAATTTTACGAAGATTTAATCACTCAAATAACCAAGAAGATGATAATAAAAATAAAATATTTATTTTGAATGAAGAGAAAAAAGAGATAACTAAAAATGGCAAATATCTAAAACTAACAGCAGCTGAGTTTGAAGTTTTATCACTTTTGATAAAAAGAGAAGGTTTTGTAATAAGTAGAGAAGATATTTTTGAAAATTCTGATATATTAAACCAAGATTATGAAAGTTCAGGTTCACTTGCAGTTATAATAAATAGAATTAGACATAAAATTGAAGATAATATAAAAGAACCTCAATTTTTGCATACAATTAGAGGAATGGGATACAAATTTATACAATGAATAGACAATCAATATTTTTTACAATTACAGTTAGTTTTATAATATCAATACTTTTGGTAGTGGTTAGTTTTTTAATTCTTTTAACACATAATTACAAAACTCAAGAAAATCAACTTTTAGATAAATATGTTTATGTTTCTAAAATGGTAAACAAACAAGATTTTAGATTTTCAGAGACTTTTATAAAAAATCTAGAAGATATAAATTATAAACTTATTTTTGAAAAATCACAAATAAATGCAATTACATATAATCCAAAAACAAAAGTTTTAGTAGAAAGAGTTCATCCAAAACATAATGACATTTTTAGAGTTTTAAATCTAGATGATGTAAATTATGTTTACATAAAAAAAAGAGGTGAAACTATTTTAATAAAAGATGAAGACACTTCACATAATGATACTTCAATTTATATTATTTTAGTTTTTGCTATTTTGTTTATTACTATTGTTTTAGTTTATTTAATAACTTTACGAAAATTAATGCCTTTAAAAATATTAAAAGATAAAGTTAAAACTTTAGGTGATGAAAATTTTGATTTTGAATGTTGTAATACAAAAGGAAAAGATGAGGTTTCATTATTAGCAGTTGAATTTAAAAAATCAGCAGAAAAATTGAAAAATTTAAAAGAAGCTAGAAATATTTTTATTAGAAATATTATGCATGAGTTAAAAACACCAATTACAAAAGGAAAATTTTTAACTTCTCTAGCGCAAAATGAAGAAAATAATGAAAAATTAAAATCAGTTTTTAATAGATTGGAATCTTTAATAAACGAGTTTGCTTCAATAGAAGAGTTAATCTCTTCAAATAAAAATATTGACAAAAAATTCTATTTTTTAGATGATATTATTGATAATGCAAAAGATATTTTGATGATTGAAGATGAACATGTGATTTCAAAATATGAAAATAAAAAGTTAGAAGTGAATTTTAAATTATTTTCAATAGCTGTTAAAAATTTAATTGATAATGCAATTAAATATTCACCAAATAAAGAAGTAATAATAAAAACAGAAGATGAAAATATAATTTTTGAAAATTTAGGATTAGAGCTTGAAGCTCCCTTTGAAAAATATTTTGAGCCATTTTTCTCAAATGAAGATAAATCAAAAGACTCTTTTGGTTTAGGTTTGTATATAGTTCATAATATATTAAAAGCAAATGGATATATTTTAGAATATGAATATAAAAATGAAACAAATAGATTTATTTGTAAAAAGGATGAAACATTTACGATATAGCAATAATTGGAGCAGGTGCAAGTGCTTTAATGCTTGCTTCAAATTTAGATAAAAAAAAGTATAAAAATATCTGTCTAATTGATACAAATACAAAATTAGCACCAAAAATAAAAGTTTCAGGTGGAGCTAAATGTAATATTACAAATGAGTTAGTAAGTAAAAAAAATTATTTAGGAGATAGAGATTTTGTAGAAAAATTATTAAATAAATTTTCAAAAAATGATTTATTAGCCTTTTTAAATAAAAATCAAGTTTTCCCAAAAATAAATCCAAAAATTGTAAAAGGGACATATTTTTGTGATTCAAGTCAAGATGTTATCGATATGTTTACAAAAATAACAAGCCATGTAAAAAAATATCTAGGAACAACTGTTTTAGATGTTGATTTTGAAAAGCATTATAAAATCAAAACAGATACAAAAATAATTGAAGCAAAAAAGTTAGTAGTTGCAAGTGGAGGTTTGTCGTATGCTAGTTTAGGAGCTAGTTCTATAGCTTTTGATATAGCAAAAAAATTTGGACATACTATAGAAAAACTTGAACCTGCACTTGTAGGATTTACGGTTCAAAAAGAACAATTTTGGTTTAAAAATTTAGCTGGTATTTCGATGATTGTTAATTCTTTTGTAGATGAAAAAAGTTTTGAAGGTTCACTTTTATTTGCCCATAAGGGATGTTCAGGTCCTGTTATTTTAACTACATCTTTATATTGGAAAAAAGGCAAAATCGCACTTGATTTTTTACCAAAACAAAAAATAGAGAAGTTTTTAGTTGGTAATAAAAATATTTCAACAGCAATTCCTCTTCCTAAAAGATTTATTCAAGAGTTTTTACAAAGTATTGAACTTGAAGATAAAAAAGTTTCTATTTTAAGTAGTGAGGAAAAAGAGAAATTAAAATTATTGAAATATTATGAATTCTCTCCTGCAGGAAATTTTGGTTATACAAAAGCAGAAGTTACAAAAGGTGGTGTAAATACTGATGAAATCAATCATAATAGTTTTGAAAGTTTAAAACAAAAAGATTTGTATTTTATAGGAGAGTGCTTAAATATCACAGGAGAATTAGGTGGTTTTAATTTTCAAATTGTTTTTAGTCAAGCTTATGTTTGTGCGCAGCAACTAAATAGCAATTAAAAGTTATTTTTAGTAAATATTTATTCATTTTTGGTTATTATCTTATATCATTCACCATTAATTGAGGTTATAAAATGTTTTTTGGAAATAAGCACTTAGAAGAAAAAGTTATCCTTTTAGAAAAAGAGATTGAAGAATTAAAAAAACAGTTAAATTCTAAAGACTCTTTAATTGAACAAATAGAATCAAATCATTCAAAAGAAATAGATAGTTTAAAAAATGAAGAGAAAAATAAACTACAACTTTTCAAAGAAATAGCAGCTTTTTCTCAAGAAGAAGGATTAGTTGTATTTGATGAAAACAACAAAGTTTTTTTTACAAATAAACTAGCAGGAGCTAATGTAAAAGATTTTTCTGTTGTCTTAGAAGCTGTTTTAGGAAATAGTAATAGATTAGTTTTAGAAGATTGCGAAGCAAATATTGAAATTAAAACATATAACCAATATAAAATAGTTTCTTTAAGAAAAACATCAATTCACGATAATAAAGATGGTGGTTTATTATCAAGACATAACAAAAATATGACGAGATCTCTTGATACTACTCAAAAAACTTATTTATCATTACTTGATGAATTACAAGAGATGTCAAAAGAGTCAAAAGAGACAGCAAGTGGTTCAACTGAAGGTTTATCTCTTATAACTGAAATTGTTGCAGATACAAATGAACTTCATAAAGAAATAGAATTAGAAAATGAAGTTGTTAATTTACTAGTTGCAAAAAGTAAAGATATTGCACAAGTTATCAATATAATTCAAGAAATAGCTTTCCAAACAAATATTTTATCTTTAAACGCGGCAGTTGAAGCTGCAACTGCAGGAGAAGCAGGAAGAGGTTTTGCTGTTGTTGCTCAAGAAGTGAGAAATTTAGCAAGTAGAAGTGCTGAAGCTGCAAAACAGATAAAAGATGTAGTAACTTCAATTCAAAATGAAACGCAAAAAATTAAAAATAGTTCAGAAGCTGTTTCAGGTGTAGTAAATGAAACAAAATCAAGAATAGATATTTTAAGTAAATTGATGAATACTTTCCAAAAAAATGCAAATAGATCAGTATATGAAGTTGAAAGTATTTCAAATAAAATATTTATAAATTTAGCAAAATTAGATCACGTGATTTATAAAAATAATGTTTATCAACTAATTTTCGGAGGAGAACATAATTTTAAAGCTGTTGATCATCATAATTGTAGACTTGGAAAATGGTACGATACAGGATTAGGAAAAGAACAGTTTAGTTTTGTGCCTTCTTATAAAGGTTTAGAAAAACATCATCATATTGTTCATCATGAAGCAAATATTTTAGCAAAAGAGTGTTCAGGACATAGTGTTTCTTGTTCAAAACAATTAATTGAAGATAAAATAGAATTAGTAGAACAAGCAAGTGAACAAGTATTTATTTACTTAGATAGAATTTTAGAAGAGAAAAATGAGGCTGTTATGAAAGATGCAGCAAAAAGATTATTTGATGGAGAAGTAAAATGAGTAAAAAATATTCTATAGCAATAGTTGATGATGAAACAGAAATTTTGAATGTATTAAGTAGATTTTTGACAAGAAATCCAAATTTTTCAGTAAATACATATTCAAATCCAGTTTCAGCAGTAGCGTCTGTTGATAATAGTAAGTATGACTTAATACTATTAGATATTATGATGCCCCAAATGAATGGTTTGGAAGCTTTAGAAAAAATAAAGTCAAAAAATCCCGAACAAAAAGTTATTATGATGACAGCTTATTCAACATTGGATAAGGTTTTGAAATCTCATAAAGAGGGTGCAACAAATTATGTAATGAAACCTTTTGATTCATTACAACTTTTAGAAAAAAAGATAATAGAAGTTCTTGAGTCAAAATAAATGGAGAAAAAAAGCCTAAATATTAGGTATTTTATCTATTTTGTAATATCTTTAGCTTTTATTGTAGTTTTTCTGAATTTTTTAAAAGAGAGAGAATTTAAATACTTTTTATTGGATTATGAAAAAAAAGTTCAAAAAGAGTATTTAGAAACTTTTGAACACTATAAAAACATTTCAGAACTTATTTATTTTAATGAATTTATTAAAAATTCAAATCTTATTAATATTTTAAAAGAGTTAGAAAGCAAAGATAAAGAATCTATAACAAATGAACTATTAGTAAATTTTGAAGATAGTTTTACTTTTTATAAAACTTTAGAGTTAGAAGAAACAACTATCTATTCTTCTCAAAATCAACTTGTTTTAAGTACAAATGAAGAACCAAAAGATAATTTCATTTCAAAAATTGTTAATAAAGTAATAACTTTTAAAAAAGATATTATTGAATATGAGATTGATGAAAAAAATGTATATTTGATATTTTCAAAACCAATTTTTGATGAAAAACTAAATTTTCTAGCGGTTATAAATCTAAAATTTAATTTTGATTCTTTAATAAACCATCTTGAAAAAAATAGTGACTTTAGGTTTAGAAAAATTGTTTCAAATGATTTTTCTTTAGATGAAAGCTTTTTTTTAAATATGACATCTCAAAATAGAAATAAATTAGTAGTTGATTTAAATAGACAAGTTGATGTTTCACTTATTTTAAAAGAAAAATTGATTGAATTTCCTTTGATTTTTAGAACTTTGTTTTATTCAGACTTTTATAAAAATAGTATTTATTTACTCTCTTATGATTTAACACAGGATAATCAAATTGAAAAAATAGATATGTTTTTTGATTATATAATGCTTTTTTTAATACTTATTTTGATTATTATATATTATTTATTTTATAAAATAAATAATTTTAAAATGCAAAAAGAGTTTTTGGATAAAGAGTATGAAGAATTATTTGAACAAATTGATAATTATATTTTAAAAGTTGAAACAGATTTAGAAGGAAATATTACTTTTGTTACAAAGAATTTTTGTAAAATATCTGGATATACAAAAGAAGAGTTAATTGGTAAAAATATAAATATTTTAAAACATCCAGATGTTTCAGATAAATTTTTTGAGAAACTTTGGAGTGATTTGCAAGATAAAAAGATTTGGGAAGGAGAGATTAAAAATCAAGATAAATATGGAAATTCATATTGGATAAAAGCTATTATCTTCCCTAAATATGATATCAATAAACAAATAATTGGTTATAACTCTATTAGAATAAACATTACAGATACAAAACAATTACAGAAAATAAATAGGCTTTTAAAAGAGGATTTATCAAATAAATTAAATGAAATAAAAGTAAAAGATAAGACATTAGTTGATTCAACAAAAGTTCATTTAATGTCAAAAATTTTGGATTCTTTATCTCATCAATGGAAAATTCCAATTTCAAAAATTTCATTTGAACTTCAAAAATTACATAAATTTAATCAAACAGATATTGAAAATAATATTGATTTAGAATTGAAAAATTTATCAAATATGTTAAATGAAATAAAATATCTTTTTAGTACAAGAAATAGTGAAAAAACAAATCTTTTATCAGTTGTTAGTGAATCAATATTTAATTTAAAAGAAGAGTTAGACAAAAGTGGTATACGAGTAAAATTTGATATTAAACCTGAAATTTATACAACAATTCCATTTAATGAAATAAAAAATATTATTTTAAATATATTAAAAAACTCTTTAGAACAAGCAAATATGAATAAATCTGAAAATGTTTTAATTTATATTATGGCAATCGATGAAAAAATTGATGGAAATAGTGATGTTGTAATTAAAATAGAAGATAATATAAAAGGGGAAAACAAAAGAGATTTTATAAATGAGATTTTAAGTGCAACTGATGATAAGTATTTTGATACTTATTTGTATTTATCAAAACTATTTATAGAAAAAAATGGTGGACTTTTTTGGTGTGATAATACTATTTATAATACAAGTTATTATATAAAATTAAATAAGCAAGATTCAAAATGAAAGTCTCATTTTATATAAAACTTTTTATTGCATTTGTGATATTTGCTATTTTATTACTTGGTTTTTCATCTTTTGCTTTTAACAATTTTTATACTTTTCATAATGAAAAAAAACATAAAGAACAAAACTATAATATTTTAAATCATCAAGAAGATATATTCAAAACTTATTTGAAAAATTATGATGAAAAGCTTTGGTTATTAAAAAATACTCTTTCAAATTTTAAAGATGAAGAAAAAAAGATTGAATTTTTAAAAATCTTTTTAAAAGAAGATAAAAATATTAAACTATTTAAAATAGTATCTTTAGATGCAAATGAAAAGTTAAAAATAGAAAAACAAAATGATGATATAAATATTTATAAACCTAATCAATTGAAGAGAATATTTACATCTTCATATTATAAAGATATTAGAGTTTTAAAAAATAGAGAAATTCTTCATTATATCTCTTCTTCTTCAACAATAAAATTTATTCTAAGAAACGAAGATAGTTTTTATATATTAAAAATAGATTTAAAAGAGATATTTTCAAAAATATATAATAATTTTTCTATAAAAACAGTTGTTTTTGATAGTAGTGAAAAATTAAATAAAGACTCTTTTTATAAAGAGATTTTTATAAATGAAAAACAATATTATACTTTTGTTTTGCAAGATATTTTAACAAATAAAGATAATTATATAAAAGATTATTATGAATCTGTAATAGTTATAGGCTTTTGTATGGCTTTAGTTTTATCTTTATTATTTAGTGAACCAATTGCAAAATTGAATAAAAAAGTTGAAGAAGAGAATAAAAAACTAGATTTAGATATTAAGCAAAATTTTTTAGAACTAAATGAAAATCAACGAGTAATAGATAAACATATAATGTTTGTAAGACTTGATAAAAATTATATGATAATTGATTCAAGTGAAGCTTTTTGTTATTTTTTAGGATTTTCAAAAGGTGAATTAATAGGACATAGCTACGAAATTTTGATTCATAAAGATATGAAAATAAAAGAGAGAATCAAAATTTTAAAATATCTTAAAAATAAAAAATCATATATAGCAGAAATAAAAGGAAATAAAAAAGATGGTGAAGTATTTTGGATTAATCTTTTTATTGAAGCTATTTTTGAAAAAGAGCAAATAGTTGGATATACAATAATTTGTACAGATATTACAAATAAAAAAAAGATTGAAGAATTATACATAGATTTAAATAATCAAGTAGAACAAGATAATGCTATTTTTGAAAGTGTAAATAGTGGAATTGCTTTGATAAATTTAGAAGGTGAGTTTATTAAATCAAATAAGACTTTCAATAAATTTTTAGGTTATGAAAATAGTGAGCTTCTTCAAATGAATTGTATAGATATTATAAATCCCGATTCAAAAAATCTTTTAAAGAAGATTTTAAAAGAGGTAGAAGATATAGGAAATATTTTAAATTTAGAGAAAATATTTATAAGAAAAGATGGAACGCCTATTCATCTTGAATTATCTTTGAGTCTTTTATCAGATCATAAACATCTTGTTTTTGTAGTAAATTCTTTGGAAGATAAAAGAAAATTACAAGAGTTAAATCAACATCTAGAAGAAAAAATAAATCAAGAAGTAGAAAAAAGTATCCAAAAAGATAAACTTCATCAACAAGAACAGATAAAAAATGCAAAATTAACCTCAATCGGTTCTCTTGCTGCTGGAATTGCTCACGAAATTAATACTCCACTTACATATATAAAAGGAAATCTTGAATTAATGTCCTATGATATTATGGATTTACCAAAAAGTGAAATTCAAGAAAGAATGAAATTTGATAGTGAAAAGATGAAAGAGGGAATTAATAGAATTGCAAATATTGTTGAATCAATGAGAGAAATGTCTCAAAGTAGTAAAGAGGTAAAAGAGAGTATAAATATTTATGCGACTTTGATTACTTCATTAACAATGGCATATAATCGTTCAAGACAGGTTGCAAAAATATTTTTAAATGATAAGCTTTTTGATATAGATTCTATAAATAAAAATGAGTTTGTATTTTGTAGTAAAGTTCAAAAACAAAGAATTGAACAGGTTTGGATTATTGTGATAAATAATGCTTTAGATGAATTAGTAAAAATTGATGATTATGAAAAAAGAGCTTTAAATATAATTTTATTTGAAGAAGAAAATGAAATTGTAATAAAATTTAAAGATAGTGCAGGTGGAATAAAACAAGAGATTCTTGAAGATATTTTTGAGCCTTTTATTTCATCAAAAGAGCATAGTGGTATGGGTGTTGGATTAAATATTGCTAAAAAAATAGTTGATGAACAAGAAGGAATAATTAAAGCTTATAATGAAGATTTAGGTGCAGTTTTTGAAATAAGATTAAAAAAATGTGAAGAAGAATAAAAGTTTATTTTTATACAATTAGAAAAAAATTAAATAAAGAAGATAGATGAGAATAGGATTTATAGGCGATATTGTAGGACGACCTGGAAGAAAAATAATAAAAGAAAATTTAATAAAAATCAAAAATGAATATGAAATTGATTTTATAATTGCCAATGGTGAAAATGCAAGTCATGGTTTTGGTTTAACAATTGAAGGTTCAAAAGAGCTTTTAAAAAGTGGAATAGATTTAATAACAGGTGGAAATCATAGTTTTGATAAGAAAAAAGATATGATGGTTTTACTTGAAACTTCTAATGTTTTAAGACCTGATAATTATCCTGAAGGTTTGATTGGAAGTGGGATTAAAATCTGTGAGATTGAAACACAAAATGGGATAGAGAAATTAGCAGTTATAAATCTAATGGGAATTTATGGTATGCCAACTGTTGAAAATCCTTTTAATTGGGCTAAAAAATTAGTTTCAAATCTTCATGAACAAAATATAAAAAATATTTTTATAGATTTTCATGCAGAAGCAACAAGTGAAAAAAGAATAATGCTAATGATGTTTAAAAACCAAGTAAGTGCAATTTGTGGAACACATACTCATGTGGGAACAGATGATTTGCAAATTTTTGAAAACACTGCATATTTAACTGATATTGGCTTAACAGGATGTAGAGATAATGTAATAGGAATGGATTCAAAAGTTCCTATTCAAAAAGTTACTACAGGACTTGGAGGACATTTTGAAGTTCCAAATTCCTGCAAATCAATTTTACAAATGATGGTTGTTGATATAGATGATGGTAAAGCTTCAAGTGCTTTTAAAATAAAAAAATATTGTCATAATCCTAAGATTTTTGTAACGGAAGCCTTTATTGATTAACATTTAAACTATACGGAATTAATAAATATTACGATAAAATAAATGAACTATATAATTACAAAATCCAAAGGTTTAATTGATGATTATAATTCCACAAACAAAAGGTGGCGTAGGTAAATCTACTGTTGCTATGCAAGTAATTGCACCATATTTGTATAAAAAACATGGCAAAAAGATTACATATATTGAAATTGATGATGAAAATAATGACTCAAGATCATTCACAAGAACAGAAATCGTAAATAAAAAAATGTTAGGAACAAATAGATTAACAGAACTTGATGAATTAATCTTAATGGATGATAATCATGAGGTTATTGTTGATGTTGGTGGTAATAAAACTTCATCTTTGGTACTTGATGAGATTAAAAAAGTAGGTTCTTTTGGAAATGTTAAGTGGATTATTCCTTTAGGTGATGGTGAACTTGATGGGAAAAATGCAATTGCTACTATGAAAAAAATTAGAAAAATAGAAAAAAATCCAGAAGATAATATAATTTTTGCTTTAAATAGAGCTATCTCTATGGATGAAGATTATTATAATGAACAATTTATAAACTTTTTTGGACATAAATACCTTGATTCAAACTCTGTAATTTGTGATTTTGTAAAAGAACCAAAATATTTTCCTGTAAAAAATGACAAAGTCATAACTATGAGTAGATACCTAGGTTCAACAGTTTGGGAAATGGCTTATAATAATACAGATTTTGCGGCAAAAGCTATTCAAGCAAAAGAGGTTGGAGATATTGAAAGTGCTAGAAAATATCTATTTTTTAGAAGAATTCAAACAGAAGCAAAAGATTATGTTTTAAATACTTTAAATAAAATATTTTGTGATTTAGATAGATGGATTGAAATTAAAAAATGAGTGATATGAGCTTTAAACAAGCAAAAGAGCTTGTTGAAAGAATGGAGTTTTCTGAAATTGCTTTACGAAAAGCAGTTGATAATTTGGAAAAATCATCACAAAATTTTGAAATAACTTTAAAACACCAAGAAGATATTATAAATAAACTTCCTTATGCAGATAAAAAATTGTCATATATGTATATTGCTATTGCTGTTAATATAGGGCTTATTGTTGGATTATTAATAGGAAAATATCTTTTATAAAATAAGAAAATTAGGAAAAATAAAAATGGAAAAACAACAAAAAATTGTATCAATGTTCAATGATATTGCAGGAACTTATGATGTTGCAAATAGAGTTTTATCAATGGGGATTGATAAATCTTGGAGAAATAAAGCTTGTAATAAAACTTTTGAACTATATGGTCAAAAATCTATAGAAAAAATAGTTGATGTTGCTTGTGGAACAGGAGATATGATTTTATTTTGGGAAAAAGTAGCTAATGAAAATTCTATTGAAATAAAAAACATTATTGGAATAGACCCAAGTGTTGGAATGATGGAAGTAGGAAAAAAGAAACTTCCTCACGTTGAATTTATAGAAGCAGGAGCAGCTTCAATGCCTCTTGAAAGTGAATCTACTGATATAATTTCTATCTCTTATGGAATTAGAAATGTAGTTCAAAGACAAGAAGCATTTTATGAATTTGCAAGAGTTTTAAAAAAAGATGGATTAGTTGTAATAAATGAATTTACAAAAAATAAAAAAGAGAAATTACTTGACCATTTAACAGATTTTTATATGAATAAAATTTTACCAGTTTTAGGTGGATTGATTTCGAAAAATAAAGAGGCTTATACATATTTACCAAATTCAATTGATGAATTTTTAACAACTGAAAATTTGTGTAAAGAGTTAAAAAAAGCTGGTCTTGAGCCAATTCATGTAAAAGCTTTTTCTATGAATATATCAACTTTAATAATCGCTAAAAAATTATAGTTTTTTAGCACTAATTAATATGAATAAACCAATATCTGTATCAACACTTAATGTTCAAATTAAATCTCTTTTAGAAACTACTTTTATTCAAGTTTATGTGGAGGGTGAAATTTCGAATATTACACATCATAGTTCAGGACATATATATTTCTCAATAAAAGATGAGAGTTCAACCCTTTCTTGTGTAATGTTTAAAGGAAATACAAAATATTTGAAATTTCAACTTGAAAATGGTTTGAAAGTTGTAATTACTGGAAATATTACAGTTTATGCACCAAGGGGAAATTATCAACTTTTATGTAATAAAATTGAACCTTCAGGTCAAGGAGCATTAGCATTTGCATTTGAGCAATTAAAAAATAAACTTGAAGCAAAAGGGTATTTTGATGGTAATTATAAACAACCACTTCCTAAATATCCTAAAAAAATTGTTTTAGTTACTTCACCTACTGGTGCTGCTATTGAAGATATGAAAAAAGTTGCAAGTCATAGATGGCCTTTGACTAAATTTATTTTAGTTCCTACTTTAGTTCAAGGGGAAGGAGCTGCTTTTGATATTGTAAATTCTATAAAATATGCAGATAAATTAGCTTGTGATATTATGATTGTTGGACGTGGTGGCGGGAGTATTGAAGATTTATGGGCATTTAATGAAGAAATAGTTGCTAATGCAATACATGAAGCAAAAACGCCAATAATTTCAGCAGTAGGGCACGAAATTGATTATATGATTTCTGATTTTGTGGCTGATATAAGAGCTGCAACTCCATCAAATGCAATTGAAATAGCATTACCTGATATAAATGAACATAGAATTTATTTAGATTCTTTGGTAAATGAGTATAGTAATCGAATGAAAAGTATACTTTTTAATAAAGAACAAGAACTTTTAAATATGAAAAGATTGTTTGAGCAAAATTCAATAGAAACAAAATTTAGATTTATTCAAACAGAGATAAATCTTTTAAAATCATCTTTTAAAACAGATTTATCACAAAAAATTTTAAGTTCTCAAAATGAGTTGATTTTATTAAAAAATAGTATGAAAAATAGTTTTTCAGCATTTTTACTAAAAACACAAAATCAAGTTGATTTATTAAAATCAAATTTTGAATTAAATCATCCAAACAAAAAAGATAAAAATGGCTTTGTACAAATCTCTAAGAATAATAAAATAATTTCTTTAGAAGAGTTACAAATAGGAGATAAAATAGAGTTGCAAACACCAAAATATATTGCTAGCTGTACTTTAAATAGCTTAGAACAACAATAGAGTTTAAGTTTAGTGTAGGTAGAATAATAAAAAATTAGCAAAACAAAAAGAGTTAAATTAAAAGGATAATTTATGGAAAGCAGTGACAATAAAGTTATAGATTACGCAAATACAAGTGAGTTTATGACATTTGAATTAGGTGCAATGAAATATGCTATAGAATTACCTAAAATAAGAGAAATATTGACATATCCTGATAATATTACTCCTCTTCCTAATACTTCAAAATGGGTTAAAGGACTGATAAATTTAAGAGGAGAAGTTGTTCCAATTTTAGATATTAGAATCAAGTTTAACACAGGTCCAGGAACTTATGATGAGAATACTTCAGTAATTGCAGTAATCACTGAAGATAAAAGAATGATAGGAATAATTGTTGATTTAGTTGATGATGTTCAAAGATTAGATACAAGTGTATTAGCACCTGTTTCTGAAATGGGTTCTGCAATTCCTGCTAAATACTTAAAAGGCTATGTAAGATTAGATAATAATCAAATGCTTGTTGTTATGGATATAGAACGAGTTGTAGCAAAAGAAGAGTTAAAAGATTAAGAATTAATTTTTATGAGTATAGATAAAAATTTATTAAAAAGATTAACTTTATTATATGTAGAAGATGATGATACTATTAGAGGTGAATTAACTGACTTGTTAGGTAATTTTTTCAAAAAAGTATTTTCATCAAAAGATGGTAAAGAAGGTCTTAGAACTTTTTTAGAGAATGAAGATGAAATTAATATCATATTAACAGATATAAATATGCCTGTTTTAAATGGTATTGAAATGATTAGAAAAATTCGTGGAGTAAATGAAAAAGTTCCAATAATATTTGCAACAGCTTATTCAGATAATGAATTTTTGGCTGAAGCCATAAAATTAAAAGTAAGAGAATATATAGTAAAACCTATTGATATTAGAAATTTACTCTCTTTAATGAATGAAATAGCATCAAAATTGTATCAAGAGTTTTTATTAAAACAACAACAAGATGAACTTTCAAAATATAAAGAGATTCTTGATAGTAATAATATTGTTATAAAAACAGATATTCATCTTAACATTACTTATGTAAATGAACTTTTTTGTCAAATTTCAGGATTTCAAAAAGATGAATTAATTGGTAAAGAGTTTAAATATCTTAAATATCCAGATGTTGCCAATGATATTTATACAAATTTATATGCAAATGTATTAAATAATAAATCTTGGCAAGGTAAATTAAAAAATATTAAAAAAGATGGCACTTTTTATAACACTGATGCTTATGTTATACCTACCTTAGATGATACAGGAGAGATGACAGGTGCTATTTCTATTCAAAAAGATATCACGGAAGAATTAAATAAAAAAAGAGAAATTCAATTAGCTTTAATGAAAGAAAAAAGTGATATTTATATAAGAAGTAAAGAGGGTAGTTTAGAACAAAACTTAATAATAAATGATTTAAAAAATAGGCTTGAGATTGCGCAAATAGAGTTAGAACAAGCTATGAAAAATTTAGATAAATATATTTATAGTAATGAAAAATATAGATTAGAAAATAAGAATTTGAAAACAGAAATTGGTTTATATAAGAAAAATTCTAATACAAATATAGCTTTTAAACTATCAAAAGAGAATAGTGATTTAAGATTAGAAGTTAAGAAATTAAAAGAAAAATTGACATCATTAGAACAAAATGATGAAAAAAGATTTATACAATTAAAAATTAATTATGAAGAAAAAATCACAGAACTTGAAGAAAAAATAGCAGAATTAACAGAACAGTTAGATTCTGTACAATCTGATGATGTTCTTTTACAAAAACTTGAATATTGGAAAGATAAAGCTAAAGAAGAGACACAAAGATTAGAAAATCTTGAGAAACAAATAATTTCTTTTGCTGATAAAAATCTTTTAAGTAAGATTTTTGGTTAAATAAATCAAGATTTTTCTTGATTTATTCTTTTATAGAAATAGAGATAATTTTAATATCTTCTAAGGGTTTGTCACCTCTATATTTACCATTTGTTTCAACAGATTCAATTTTTTTTACAATATCAAATCCTTCAGTTACATAACCAAAAATGGTATGTCTACCATTTAGCCAATAAGTAGGAACAGTAGTTATGAAAAATTGACTACCATTAGTGTTTGGACCTTTATTTGCCATTGCTAAAATTCCTGCTTTATCAAAAACAGCATTCGGAGCAAATTCGTCATCAAAAGATTTGTTCCAAATAGATTCTCCACCAGCTCCTGTTCCAGTTGGATCTCCACCTTGAATCATAAAGTTTTTTATAACTCTATGAAATATTAACCCATTATAATAACCATTTTTTGCATGTGTAACAAAGTTTTCAACAGCTTTTGGCGCTAAATCAGGTCTTAATTCTATTTGTATATTTCCTTTTGTTGTTTCAAATAAAGCAGTAGGATTTGATGCTTCTAAAAGTAACATAAAAGAACAAAGTATAATTAAAATTTTTTTCATTTAATTCCTTTTTTTTGGTTTTGTTGGTTTTAGTATATTATATATGCTTTGAAAAAATGATAAAAAAAATATTTTATTAAAATTTAAAAAAAAAGTGTTAGAATTCCTCAAATTATTATAGAATGTATTTTAACAAGGAAAATCAATGGAAATGCCAACTCTACCACAGCCTACATTTTACATATTTAAGTGCGAACAAAGTTCCCCTCCTGGAATGCCAAAACCTTCGTGTGTAAATGAAAATAGTAGAGATTTATTTAATCATACACTTCAAACTTTAATGAAAAGTGGTGTAATGGGACCTGTTCAACTTGTAAGAACTTCATGTCTTGGTAGATGTCAAATGGGTCCATTGATGTTAGTTGAACCTGGACATTATATGTATGCACAGTTATCTAAGGAAAAAATAGATAAAATAGTAGAAGAACATATATTAGGTGGAAAGCCCGTAGAAGAATATTTAATACCATCTTCTTATTGGGGCGAACCTGTAAATTTAGTAAAATAAAGAGGGATTTATATATGACATTTGATATGCTATATTGTAAGATTCATAGAGCAACAGTAACAGATGCAAATTTGAATTATGTTGGTTCAATTACAATAGATGAAGAGTTAATGAGTGCAGCAAACTTGATGGTTGGTCAAAAAGTTGATATTGTAAATATTAATAATGGTGAGAGATTCCAAACATACGTTATAAAAGGAAAAGCTGGCTCTAAAGATATGTGTCTTAATGGAGCAGCTGCTAGAAAAGTTGAAATTGGTGATAAGATAATTGTAATAGCATATGCAAGTTATAGTCCAGCAGAATTAGAAAATTATAAACCTACAGTTGTTTTAGTTGATGATAAAAACAATATAGAGTTAATAACTAATGAATTAGTAGGAAGCGATAATGTTTGATGGTATCGATTTAAAAAATTTAAATTTAGGTGATATGTTGAATCAATTTCAAGATATGGCAAAAAATGCTAAAGATGAAAATGCTTCTAAAATATTTACTTCAAAAGCTGGTGGTGGAATGGTTGAAATTTCAATCAATGGAAACTCAGAGGTAATAGATTTAAAAATTGATGATTCATTACTTGAGGATAAGGATTCTTTACAAATTTTGTTAATTTCATGTATGAATGATGTTATAAAACAAAGTGATGAAAATAAAAAAATGATTGCAATGAACTTAATGGGTGGATTTGGCTCTTTTGGTCAAAAATAATTTATGAAAAATTTATTAAACTCTTTTGAAGATTATTTATTGAGTAATCTTCCTTTATCAAATACTTTTCATCCAAACTTCCAAAATGCATTAGGTGATATGTTAAAAGCAGGGGGAAAAAGATTTAGACCTATGCTTTTACTTTCAGTTGTAAAATCAAATAAATCGTTACTTATTTCTAATTCTATGCCAGTAGCTTTAGGAATAGAGTTTTTACATACATACTCTTTGATTCATGATGATTTACCAGCTATGGATAATGCAGATTTAAGAAGAGGTTTTCAAACTTTACATAAAAAATATGATGAAGTTACAGCTATTTTAGTTGGAGATGCTTTAAATACAGAAGCTTTTAATTTAATTTCCAATGCTTCTTTATCTAATGACATAAAAATTGATTTAATTAAATGTTTAGCTTCTAATGGTGGGATTGATGGTATGATAATTGGTCAAGCTATTGATTGTTTCTTTGAAAATCAGAAATTAGAATTAAATCAATTAGAATTTTTACATATTCATAAAACTGCCAAATTAATTGCAGCAAGTTTGAAAATGGGTGCAATAATTAGTGAGTATGATTTAGAAACACAGGAAAAATTATATAGTTTTGGAATTGATTTAGGATTACTTTTTCAAATTCAAGATGATATTATTGATGAAACTTTAACAAGTGAAGAAGCTGGTAAAACAACAAAAAATGATAATTTAAAGAACTCTTTTGTAAATTTGTTAGGACTTGAAGGTGCAAAAAAAAGTGCTGATAAATTAGCAAATAAATGTAAAGAGAGTTTAAACTCTTTTGATTATAAGTTAAAAAACTCTTTAGAAGAGTTACTTTTAAGCTACATAAATAGACATAATTAAATTTTCAACAAAACTCTTAGTCAAATTAACTCAAATCTCTTGACAATTATTGAAAAATTTTATAAAATTTAGCACTTAGAATTTCAGAGTGCTAAATTCTAAGTTTTAGCAGAAATATTAATTTTTATAAAAGGACGTATCATGAATTTTAAACCACTAGGAAAAAGAGTACTAGTTCAAAGAACACAAGCAGAAGAAAAAACTGCAAGCGGGATTATTTTAGTTGATTCAGCAAAGCAAAAACCAAATACTGCTGAAGTTAAAGCAATTGGTTCAGAAGTAACTGAACTAAAAGTTGGTGATACAATTGTTTTTGAGCAATATAGAGGAACAGAGTTTACTTTAGATGGTGAAGATTATTTAGTATTAGAAATTGAAAATATAATTGGTGTTTTATAAGATTTTAAAATCTTAATTAATATTAGATAAAAAAATAAAGGAAATTAAAATGGCAAAAGAAATTACATTTAGTGACAACGCAAGAAATAGATTATATGCAGGTGTTGAAAAGTTAGCAGATGCAGTTAAAGTTACAATGGGACCAAGAGGAAGAAATGTGTTATTGCAAAAATCTTTTGGTGCTCCAACAATTACAAAAGATGGTGTATCAGTTGCAAGAGAAATTGAATTAAAAGATACTTTAGAAAATATGGGTGCACAACTTGTAAAAGACGTTGCTTCTAAAACTGCTGACGAAGCAGGAGATGGAACAACAACAGCGACAGTTTTAGCTCATTCAATTTTCAAAGAAGGTTTAAGAAACGTAACAGCAGGAGCTAATCCAATTATTTTAAAAAGAGGTATGGATAAAGCATGCGAAGCTATTTTAGCAGAACTTAAAAAAGCTTCAAGAGTTGTTGCTAATAAAACAGAAATTGAACAAGTTGCTACTATTTCAGCAAATTCAGATAAAGCTATTGGAAGTATGATTGCTGAAGCTATGGATAAAGTAGGAAAAGATGGTGTTATTACAGTTGAAGAAGCAAAAGGTATTTCTGATGAATTAGAAGTTGTTGAGGGAATGCAATTTGATAGAGGATATTTATCTCCATATTTTATTACAAATGCTGATAAAATGATTGCTGAATTTAATAATCCATTTATTTTATTATATGAGAAAAAAATATCTTCTTTAAAAGAGATGTTACCAATTTTAGAAGCGGTTAATCAAACAGGAAGACCTTTAATAATCATTGCAGAAGATGTAGATGGTGAAGCATTAGCAACTTTAGTTGTAAATAGATTAAGAGGTTCTTTAAATATTGCTGCTGTTAAAGCTCCAGGATTTGGTGATAGAAGAAAAGCAATGTTACAAGATATTGCAGTATTAACAAAAGCTACTGTTGTATCTGAAGAAATGGGAATGAAACTTGATACTTGTGGTATTGAAGTTTTAGGAACAGCTTCAAAAGTAGTAATTGATAAAGATAATACTACAATCGTTGATGGAAGTGGTGATACTGAAGCTGTAAAAGCAAGAGTAAATCAAATTAAAGCAGAGATAGCTAATACAACTAGTGAATATGATAAAGAAAAATTACAAGAAAGATTAGCAAAACTTTCAGGTGGTGTTGCTGTTATTAAAGTAGGAGCTGCTACTGAGACTGAAATGAAAGAGAAAAAAGACAGAGTTGATGATGCTTTAAGTGCAACAAGAGCTGCAGTTGAAGAAGGTATTGTGATTGGTGGAGGAGCTGCATTAATTAGAGCTGCTGCAAAAGTTAATCTTGAACTAGAAGGTGATGAATCAATAGGAGCTGCTATTGTTTTAAGAGCTATTAAAGCGCCTATGAAACAAATTGCAATTAATGCTGGATTTGATGCAGGTGTTGTTGTAAATGAAGTTGAAAAATCTTCAAATGAAAATTTAGGATTTAATGCAGCAACTGGAGAATATGTAGATATGTTTGAAGCTGGAATTGTAGACCCTGCTAAAGTAGAAAGAGTTGCAATGCAAAAAGCTGTTTCAGTTGCTTCACTTTTATTAACAACTGAAGCTACTGTAACTGATATCAAAGAAGATAAACCAACAATGCCAGCAATGCCTGACATGGGTGGAATGGGAATGCCAGGAATGATGTAAAAAATCATTTAAAACTTTTTTAAAACTGTACTCTTATGAGTACGGTTTTTTTTATTTCAAAACAACTAATAAATGAGATAAAATCACTCCAAATTCCACAAAATAATTTTCAGAAAATCTATTTTTTTTGTTATAATGAGAGCAATTTTCAAAAAAAGGGATTTTTTTATGACTTTAAGCCTTAATAAATTTCTGTTTTCAATATCTTTTGCCTTAGATTTGGCGGAGAGTGAAATAAAGTGTACTTCGTTAAAACATAGTAAAAGAGTTGCCTATATTTGTTTACGAATGGCAGATATTATGGGATTAAGTGATGAAGAGAAATTTGATTTATGTTCATATTCATTGTTACATGATAATGGTTTGATAGAGAGCTTTTGTAATTTTACAAGTGAATATAACTTAAGTAATGTAGAAGACTATTTTAATGTGGTTAATTTTTCTGAACATTGTTCAATTGGTGAAAATAATATTAAAGATTTTCCTTTTTTGACATTTCAAAAAAATATAATTCTTTATCATCATGAATATTATGATGGTTCAGGATTATTTGGTAAGAAAGAAAATGAAATACCCATTTTTGCTCAATTAATATCATTTGCTGATACTTTAGATACAAATTTTGATTTGTCAAACATTTGTTATGATAAAAAAGAATTAATTTTAGATTTTGTGAAAATAAATGAAAAAAAGCTTTTCTCAAAACAAATAGTTGATGCTTATTCAATATTAAGTGAATCTTTTTTATTTTGGGGAGATTTAGAGTATTTTGATGAAGTAAATCCTTTAGAAAAAATTCTACCAAATTTTGCTATTGAAGTTCCCCTTGAAAGTTTTTTATCTATTACAAAAATATTTTCAAAGATTATAGATGGTAAATCTAAATTTACAGCTAAACACTCAGTTGATTTAGAAGAAAAGTCTTTAAAACTTGTAGAATATTTTAATCTAGATGATGAAACAAAACTAAAAATACAAATTGCTTCAAATCTTCATGATATAGGAAAACTTGGTACGCCAAATGCTATTCTAGATAAAGAAGGTAGCCTTACAAATCAAGAACTTTTTGAAATAAAAAAGCATGCTTATTTAACTCACTCTATTTTAAGTAAAATTGATAACTTTAGTGATATTACAAAATGGGCATCTTCTCATCATGAAAAGTTAGATGGTTCAGGTTATCCTTTTGGCTTAACATCAAATGAATTGGGATTAGAAGAGAGAATAGTCTCTTGTTTAGATTTTTATCAAGCATTAGTTGAAGATAGACCATATCGAAAATCAATGACTCATAAAGAGGCTGTTTTGATATTAAGAAAGAATTTAAGTGATTATGAAATAGATATAGATATTGTAAATGCAATAGATATTGTTTTTGATGAAAAATAAAAAAAGGTCCTATAAAAATAGAACCTTTAAAAATTATTTATTAAGTAAATAAAACTTTTATTTACTTAATTCACTTGTAAGTAAATTTATTTTAAGTTAAATTTTAACAACCATAAAAAGTGAAATCTTCGTCATTTAACCTCCTATATTGTTTAAGATAATGTAATTATAACATCTTTTTAAATTAAAAAAAACTTAAATTATAAAAAATTATTTTTTGTAAAATGATAAATAAATAGTAGTTCCTATATTTTCAATACTTTCAATATTTATTCTTCCATAATTTATATCTATAATTTTTTTCATAATAGACATACCAAGTCCAGTTCCACCTGAATTTTTGTTTCTACTTTTGTCTGTTCTATAAAATTTCTCAAAAATTTTTGATTGTTCATCTTTGGGAATACCAATTCCAAAGTCTTGAATTGAAACAATTATCTCATCATTTTTTTCAAAAATATTCAATATTACTTTAGTATTTTTATGACTAAATTGAATTGCATTTTTTATTGCATTTTTTACGGCAATTTTTAAAAGATTTGGAAATCCTTTTATTTCAGCTGAATCATTAACTAATAGTTCTAAAGTAACTTCATTGAGTTTTGCGAAGCCTTTTAGTTCACTAATTGATTCATCAACTAACTCATCTAAATAAAATATTTCTTCTTTTTCATAAATTAAATCTTTTTTATTTTTTGCTAAAAATAATAAATCATTTATTGTTTGTTCAATAATTGTTATTTCATTTAAAGAGCTATTTAATGCTTCTTTATACTCTTCTATTGTTCTATCTTTTCTAAGCGCAATTTCGATTTCACCTCTAATAATTGTAAGTGGAGTTTTGAGTTCATGCGAAGCATCTGAACTAAATTGGGTAATTCTCTCAAAAGATTCTTCTAATCTTTCTAATAAATTATTTACTTCTATAATTAGTTGATTTATCTCATCTTTATTTTGTGTTGATTTTAATCTTGCTGACAAATCATTTGCGTTTATCTTCTTTAATTCTTCAAGTATATTTTCAATAGGAAGAAAAGATTTATATATTAAGAAATTTCCTCCAATAACTGCAAATATTAAAACTATTGGAAGAATAAAACTTAATATATATAAAATATTCTCTAAAGTTGAAGATAATATATCTTTTGTTGTAAGTACTTCAATAATTACTTTTTGTTTATTGTGAAAATTAATTTTTATTCTACTAACTAAGTAATCACTTTGTTCTTCAAATACAACTATCCCTTCTTTCAATCGATTTAAATTTTCATCTTTATGTTCAATGTTTTGAGGAAAATTTGAAGTTTGAATGATAGGTTTTAATGTATTATTATCTAATATTCTAATAAATAATGGTTCAAAGTTATACTCTTTTTCTTCATCAAGTAAGGCATCTGTTATTTGAGTTTCTTCGAGTAAATCATCTGTCACATCAAGAATTATAACTTTTAATGTAGTTTGTAATTTATCTAAAGTAGAAATTTCAAGTGCCTTATAAAGTGAAAAAGAGAATATTCCTAAAATAATAGCTTGTATTAAAAAACTATAAATTAATAATTTTTTTTTGATAGATAATTTATTCGTCACTTATTTTAAATCCTATTCCTCTAACTGTTTTTATAAGTTTCTTTTCAAAATTTTTATCTATTTTATTTCTTAATCTATAAATATAAACATTTACAATATTACTAATATTTGAATCTTCAAATGAAGATAATGCTTCATTTATTGTTGTTTCACTTAAAACTCTATTTTTATTTTTGATTAAATACTCAAGTAATGAAAACTCTTTTGCAGTTAGCGTTATATTCTCATCTGCTCTTTTTGCTGTTTTTTTTAGTAAATCAAGCTCCAAATCACCAATCGTTAGTTTTGTTTGTTCTGTAAAATTAGTTGTTCTTAGTTGCACTCTAATTCTTGCTAATAGTTCTGCAAATGAAAAAGGTTTTGCAAGATAATCATTTGCACCAATATCTAAGCCTTTGATTTTATCTTCTATAGAGTCTTTTGCTGTAAGCATTATTATTGGTGTTTGAATGTTGTTTTTTCTTAGAGTTTTACATACTTCTATCCCATCTTTAATTGGAAGCATAATATCAAGTAGGATTAAATCATAGCTATGAACGCTAGCAAGATATAATCCTTCATCACCATTTGTTGAATAATCAACTATATAACACTCTTCTTCAAGACCTTTTTTCAAAAAGTTTATGATTTTTAAATCATCTTCAATTATTAATATTTTCATAGTAATAATTCTACTCTTTTAGTAATTAATTTAATTAAAGTTATTTCTGCATCAGCTTTATATCTAAAATCAATTCCCCAATATCCTAATCCTTTATTTATATAAATGGCAGTATTTTTTTTATAAAAAAGTCCTGCTAAAAAAGGTTGTACAAGTTTTACAAGATAGTGAAAAGGATAGATTTGACCTCCGTGAGTATGTCCACATAAAAAAAGATTTGAGTTTGAATTTAAGGCAATTTTATAATCTTTTGGTTGGTGTGAAATAAATATTGAAGGAGAATTATTTAAATGTTTTTCAATCTTTTTAATATCTCTTTTTATTCCAAAAAATTTTGAAAATCTATCAGGAAGACCTGCTATATGAATAATCTCATTTTTATAGATAAACTCTTTACATTCATTATCCATAAAAATAAAATTTGTAAGTTTTTTTTTTAAATCGTCAATTCCATAAAATAAGTCATGATTTCCACTTATGTAGTAAACAACTCCATTTATTTTATTTAAAATTTCAAGTTTTTCTTTGATGAATTTTACTTTGCAATCTATTATATCTCCAGTAATAACACAAATATCAAATGAAGTAGAATTACAAAAATTTATTAAATCATTTAGATGCTTTATTGAAGTTTTTTTATTTATGTGTAAGTCACTCAAATGAAGTATTTTAAATGAATCTAGTTTTTTGTTATCTACTAATATTTCAAGTTCATTGAATGGAAGAGAATTCATTTTAAAATCTCTTCCAATTCAAATATTGAATTTAAATATCTTATATTTTTTACAATACCATTTTCTATTGAATATACAGTTATTTTATTTTCTACTTCTAAAAATTTCGCGCTTTTCTCATCGTAGATTAATAAAATTGAATATTTATAGTCTCTTAACTTTGGTAATGTAAACATTCTTGTAAATATATTTGGCCAACAAGAGATATTTGCAATAAATATTGCATTATTTCTTTCAAGAAAATCTTTCTCTTTTTTTGATAAAAAATCGTTTATACTATTTAAAGTCTCTTTTTCAAAAGTAATTACTATAGTACTTACATCACTTGTAATTGTATAAATTTTATCAAATTGGTCTGTTAAAGAAAAATTACTTATTTTATCATTCAACTTTAGTGGAGAACTATATACTAAAGTTGAAAGTATTGTTGATAATATAAGTTTTCTAAACATAATTTATCTTTTTAATTCAATATTGTAATTAATATCAACTTGGTTTCTAACTGTTAAAAAAAGTAATGTTGGTGGTTCTAAATTAAAATCAGTAAGATTAAAAGAAAAACCTCCAACCATAACAATTTGATTGTTTTGTTCATTTATATCACTTTTTACAGTAATCTCTTTTTTTACACCATTTAATGAAATTACTCCATTAATATCATAATTTGTATCATTTTTTACAATATTTTTTATCGTAAAAGATATAACTTTATGTACTTCTGAATCTAAAAGTTTATACATATGTTCATCTCTATCTTTTTTTGAACTAACTAGTGATAGTGTTTCAAAAAATACTTCTCCTTTTATTGACTCTATTTTGTCAGCTATTGTTAATAAACTTTTAATATGAGTTGTTTGAGGGTTGATTTCACTATCTCCAAAAACTTCTGTATGAGCTTTAATTTCACCCTTTACAATGCTTAAATCACTTGCAAATGCACCTAAGCTTAAAATTAAAAATAAAGCAACTTTATACATATTTAACTTCCTTTGTTTGATTTGATAAATAATCTTTAGTAATAACTCTAATAATTGCAACTAAAAGAGTTACTGGAACAAATAATATTAAATTTGATAGAGCAACAAATAGCCCACCACCTGAAGCTAACCATCCAATAAATATCATATAAAGAGTAATAGTTTTAAAATCTTTTTTTCTAATTGATTGTAAAATTACTACGTTGTAATATGAAATTACAAATGGGTAAATAAATGCTAAAATAAATCCCTCCCTTAAAAAATAAAATAGATATGAAAGTGCAAAAAGTGTTAGTATTAATAACTCTTTTTGATTTTTTTCAATATTAAAATATAAAGCACAAAATACTCCAATAATATGAAATAGTGCAATTTCCATTGTAAAGCCATCTCTCCAAATAGAAATTGTAGTATCTCTTGATAATGATTCAAAAAGTGCAGAATCTAAAAATACCCATAAAACCATAATTAAAAGAGAGTGAGAAGTTGTATTTGATTCTTTTTTATTTGGTAAATTTGGCAAAAACAGTGTTGTAACTAAAGTAATTATTGTTAAGAAAATAGCAATAAATCCTCTATTTGAAACTTCATAATTGAATAAAAAAGTACCAACTACATAAGAGATACTAAGCGCTAATCCCAACTCTACTAAAGATGTTTTTTTAACTTCATTTATTATTAAAGGAGCCAAACTTCCAACTGCAATTCCTAAAATAAATAGTGTGATTAAATTAAAGTTTGGATATACAAAACTCATCATTAATTGAATTATTAAAAATATAAATATCTTATTTTTATTTTCAATATTAATATATGAAACTAATAATGAACCAATAACTCCTCCAATTGGAAGTGGAGCAATTAAAAATAAATCAGATGAAAAATATTCCACGATACCTGTTTGAGCTATTAGTAAATAGTAACAAAGCTCACTTGCTATAAAAAGTATTAACATAAATCTTTGCATAATTTCTCCTTATTATAAAAAAAGATTAAATAAATAAACACAAATGATAAGTCAAATAGACAAATTATAAGTGCTTCAATTCCCAGTCTATTACTTGAATAAAGTGCAAAAAACATAGCACTTGCAAATACTCTAATTATTACTGTTAAAATTGTAAAATTAGGGTTTTTAAGAGCTAAAAAATGGATGATTCCAGTAAGGCTTACAAAAGTAAATACAACATATTCATATACTCCATTAAATGAGAAACCAAATAACGGATAAGTAAAACTTGCAAGTAGGATTAAGAAAATTCCTCCTAAACCATCTGCACCAATTCCAGCTAAATTGTAAAGTTCAAGTTTTGAATAATTTGTTCTAATTTTTATAAATGCAAATATAAAACCAAATGCAACAAATCCAAAAAGAGTTCTAAGAATCCATAATTTATCTGTTGGAATTGTGCTAAATCCAGCTTGTGTAAATCCAGAAATAGATAACACTGTAAATATTCCTAAAATTCCTACTAGATAAAACTTTAAGAAGATTCCTTTATGTAACTCTTTTATGTGATTTATGAACATTGAAATTACCATGAAGAAAACTGCAATTCCCATAGCAACGTGAGCATGAGCAACTATTAAATCATTTCTATGAAATAACCATCTAATTTCTGGAATAAAAAGAATATTTCCTTCAATATCAACAAAAAGAAAAGCTAAAATAGAAATTAATAAAGCTTTTTTTGCATGAATTTTGATATTTGAATCTTTATACCATCTGTATAGAAGAGGAACATAAAGTAGTGTTAAATATTGAGCAAACCACTCTTGATTGTAAGTTAATGGTTCAAAAAATATTCTATATAAAACTGTTCCAAAATAAAATAGTGTAGGAATTATCCATAAGATATTCCATCTAGCTTTAAATTCATTTTCATTTAATAGTTTAATAATTAGATAATAAATAGGAATTAAAGCTAAACTCATTCCAAGTGTATTATCCCCATGAGGACCTGTAACTGTACTTTCTACTTGTCCAATTATTGGATTCATAAGAATTAAAAGTGTGATTGGAGCAATAATAACAACTCTAAGACAAACTTTTATCCAAAAAGGAAGTACTTTATATAGTTTGATAAATTTATATAAAGCAATAATATAAAATACCCCTGCAATTGCAAGTAAGAAATTTAATTCATAAGCAAAATCATAAAAAGCTAAACCTCTATTCTTACCAAGAAGAAGTGAAATAACCATAAATACTAAAAAAATGTACCAAATAATAGTATATAAATTTAAGTATCTAATTCCTTCATCGCAAACACCAACTTCTTTATTTATTAGTAAAAATGGTAAATATGAAAGCATTAATGGAACAAATCCATAAAGCATTAAACTTATGTGAATAGAACGCATATTTACTGGATTTAAAGTTTCAGAATCAATTGAAAATCCTAATAAATTAATAGAATAGATTATTCCAAAAATTAATCCTAAAGCAAAAAATGCGATAGAGATTTTAAAATGATTAGAAATAAAATTTTCAAAATTAAATGATTTTTTCATCGATTTTTCCATCCTTTAGCTCGTAAATTTTATTAGCCATTTTGGCTAAGTTTTTATCATGAGTTGCAACAATAATTGTTGTTCCTTTTTTTGAAAGTTTTTTAAAAAGCTTAAATACTTTTAGTGAGTTATTTGAATCTAAATTTCCTGTTGGTTCATCAGCAAAAATCACTTTTGGATTGTTGATTAATGCTCTAGCAATTGCTACTCTTTGTCTTTGTCCTCCTGAGATTTCATTTGGATATTTGTCTATTAAATTTTCAATTCCAAGAGTTGATAAAAGATTTTTTATCTCTTCATCTTTCACTCTTTTATTTGCTAATTTGATATTTTCTTTTACTGTTAAATAATTTATTAAATAGTGGAATTGAAAAATAAAACCAATATTTTCTTTTCTAAATTTATCAATATTTAAAATATCTGTATAATTTAAATTATTGAAATATACATCTCCGCTAGTTGGTTTAAGAAGTGTTGATAAGATTGATAAAAGTGTTGATTTTCCACTTCCACTCTCTCCAATAAAAGAGATAAATTCACCACTGTTAATATTTAGTGAGATGTCATCAATAGCTTTATCATTGTTGTAATAGTGAGTTAAATTTTTTATTTTAATCATATTTTATTTCCTTGAATTAACTCAATTGGGTCAATTTTTGAAGCATTAATCGCAGGAATTATAGAGCCGATAATTGCCATAGAAATTGAAGTTATAAATATATACAACGCTAAAGTTGTAGATATTTCTCCATTTACATATCCTTGTAAACTTTGTACATTTTTTATTAGGTACAAAACAATATTTGAGATAAAAAATGCACAAATAAAACTTAAAAATCCTAAGATAATACTTTCAAATATAATTGAATATACGATTTCTAAAGTAGAAATTCCAAGAGCTCTTTTTATCCCAAACTCAGCTCTTCTTTGATTGATTGTTATTGTCATCAAACTTACAATTCCTAAAAGACCCATACCAAAAGCAATTGCTGAAATTACATTTGATGAGGTTTTTATAATTTTAAATTGATTGTAGTTATCCACAAAATTTTGTGTTGATTTCACATCTATTTCATTTGATAACTCTTTTATATTTTCGATAATTTCATTGCTATTTGAATCAATAGTTGTATTTACTAAAATCATTGAAGCAGATTTATTAAAAATAGTTCCAGCATCTTTAATAGTAAGAACAACACCTCCATTTTCAAATCCAATTTCGCTTTTGAATACACCAGATACTAGAAAAGTTTTATTTGCTATTTGAATCTGTTTTTTGTTGTTTAATTGTTCATAAATAGAATTTCCAATAATTACTTCATTTTCTTTTGGATAATTACCTAAAATTAATTCATATTTTTTAAATCTATTTTTTGTTGAACCATAAATTGCAACTATTGGAAGGTTTTCAACAGGACTTGCACCTACTATTAATGCTGAAGTCTCTTGTATTCCGGCAAACTTATTTATTTTTTCAATTAAGTCAATATTTACGTTTGAGAAAAAAGTATCAGAAATTTTTGCTTGAGTAATTATAATATCTCCGTCACTTTTTAAAAGTGTAGAGTACATAGAGATTACTCCATTTGAAATAGAACTAATTAAAAAGATTGACACAATTGAAAAAATAAGGCTTAAAAAAATTAGTAGAGTTTTTAGTTTATTTGCAATTAGTGCTTTTAATGCGTATGAAATCAAAAGTTATCCTTCCATTTTTTTGAAAGTTTAACTTTTGAATATGAATCAGTTATGAATTAATTATGAATTTTTGTTCATATTTGTTTTAAATATTTTGAATTTTTTAAAAAATAATTATTTTTGTATAAATAAAGTGTTTATTTTTTGTAAGTTAGATAAAATACAAATAAAATTAGAGATAAAAGAGAAAAAGATGAAAAAAGAATTAATAAAAGTTATAAAAAAAGCAGGAAAAATACTTAAAAAAGGATATTACTTAGATAAAGAAGTAAGTTTAAAAGCAAAAAAAGATTTAGTAACAAAATATGATGTAGCGGTTGAAGAGTATTTAAAAAAGAAATTTTCAAAAAAATTTAAAGAGTTTAATATAATTGCAGAAGAGTCTGATAATAGTTCAATTGAATTTAATAATTCAATAATAATTGATCCAATTGATGGAACAACAAATTTTGTAAATAAAGTTCCTCATACAGCTATTTCTGTTGGAGTTTATAAAGATAAAAAACCTTATTTAGCAGTTGTTTATAATCCAATTTTAGATGAATTATATGAAGCAAAAATTGGATGTGGTGCTTATTTAAATGGTAAAAAGTTAGAAGTTTCACAAGAAGATAATTTTCAAAAAGCATTAATAGCAACAGGTTTTCCATATTCAAGTGGAACAGATAGTGATGATTTAAATGATGTGATAAAAAAAATAAAAGATATTTTACCTTTATGTCAAGATATTAGAAGATTAGGAAGTGCATCAATTGATTTATGTATGGTTGCAAAGGGTGTTTTTGAAGGATATTATGAGATGAATTTAAAAGCTTGGGATGTTAGTGCAGGAATTTTAATACTTACAGAAGCAGGTGGAAAAGTTACAAATATAGAAGGTGATGAATATAAACTTTTTGAAGACAAATATATAGTTGCAACAAATAGTAAAATACATGAAGAGTTTATAAAAAATTTAAACTTATAAAATAATCAAAAAAGATAGAAAAGGGCAGATTTAGTTATTATTAAATATAATAAATACTTTAAAATAAGAATAAGAGGTTTTTTATGTGTGGAATAGTTGGTTATATTGGTAAAAATGACACTACGAAAATATTGTTAGATGGATTAAAAGAGTTAGAGTACAGAGGATACGATAGTGCAGGGATTGCAGTATTAAAAGATGATAGAATCGATGTATTTAAAGCTTTAGGAAAACTTGTAAATCTTGAAGAAAAGGTTAATACATCAGCAAGTAGCAATTATAATTTAGGAATTGGACATACAAGATGGGCAACACACGGAAAACCAACTGAACTAAATGCACATCCTCATTTAGGTGAATATTCTTATGTTGTTCATAATGGAATTATTGAAAATTATAAAGAGTTAAAAGAAGAATTGATTTCAAAAGGTCATAAATTTGTATCTCAAACAGATACAGAAGTTATAGTTCATCTTTTTGAAAATTTTTATAATCAATTAAATGATACAACAAAAGCTTTTCAAAGTACAATAGAAAAACTTGAAGGAGCTTTTTCAATTTTACTAATTACAAAGGTAGATTCATCAAAAGTGTTTTTCTTTAAACATGGAAGTCCATTAATTGTAGCGAAGGGAAATGAAAAAGAAGAAGTTTTATTCGCTTCTTCTGATGCTCCACTTATTGGACTTGCTTCAAATGTTGTCTATTTAGAAGATGGAGTTGGTGGAGTTGCAAGTGCTGATTCTATTGAGTTTTTTTGTGATAATTATTCATGGTCAACACTTCCTACTTCAAAGCAATTTGCACAAAAAGATGGATATAGATTCTTTATGGAAAAAGAGATTTATGAGCAAAGTAGTGTTGTTAGTGATTGTATGCTTGGAAGAATTAAAGATAGTGAAATTTTATTTGATGAAATTGAAACATCAATAATAGATGGAATTAACGAAATAAAAATTTGTGCTTGTGGAACTTCTTATCACGCAGGATTGACTGCTTCATATTTATTTGAGAGACTTTCAAAGGTTAAATGTAATGTAGAAATAGCAAGCGAATTTAGATATAAAGAGCCATTATTAACAAAAGATACTTTGTTTATTGTAATCTCTCAAAGTGGTGAAACAGCTGATACTTTAGAAGCTTTAAAGATGGCAAAAAATGCAGGTCTTAAAACACTTGTAGTTTGTAATGTTGATAATTCTTCGATGACAAGAACAGCAGATGCTACAATTTTAACAAGAGCTGGAATTGAAAAAGGAGTTGCTTCAACAAAGGCATTTTCTACTCAAACAGTAGTTCTTTGGATGTTAGCTCTATTTTTTGCAAAAGCAAAAAACGTGATTTCAGTTGAAGTTATGCAACAAGAGTTACATACTTTAAGAGAAGTTCCAAAATCACTTTGTATTAGCGATAAAATTCATGAAAAAATGAAAAGATTATCAAAAAGATATTTACATGGACATGGATTTTTCTTTATTGGTCGTGATGTTTTTTATCCTCTTGCTTTAGAAGGAGCTTTAAAATTAAAAGAGATTTCATATTTACATGCAGAAGGTTATCCAGCTGGTGAAATGAAACATGGTCCTATTGCTCTAGCAGACCCAGAATTATTTACAATTGCACTTATGCCACAAAATTTACTTTATGATAAAATTAAATCAAATGTAGAAGAGTTAAGTGCTAGAGATTCTACTATCTGTGCTATTTCACCATTGGATTTTGATTTGGCAGATGATTTTGTGAAAATAAATTCTTGCGATCATTATATGTTGGAATTTTTTGAAATGCTAATAGTTTTACAACTTTTATCAATGGAAATTTCAATAAGACTAGGAAATGATGTTGATATGCCAAGAAACTTAGCAAAATCAGTAACGGTTGAATAATGAAAAAATATTTATCTTACATATTATTAGCTTTACTAGTTTATTTACTTTATGTAAATGAAGACTCAAAATATATAGTTGCTGGAGTTGGAATTTTTATAATTGGTATGCATTTTATGGAAGATGGGTTTAAACTTTTTAGTG
Source organism: Arcobacter aquimarinus (assembly GCF_013177635.1). Lineage (NCBI taxonomy): Bacteria > Pseudomonadati > Campylobacterota > Epsilonproteobacteria > Campylobacterales > Arcobacteraceae > Arcobacter > Arcobacter aquimarinus. The sequence goes on from NZ_CP030944.1 coordinate 512,094, forward strand.
GTGGAATTTTAGAAAAATTAATTGCTAAAAGTACAAATACAACTTCAAAATCAGTATTTTTAGGAATAACGGCAACTGCAATTTTACAAAGTTCTTCATTAATAGCAATTATTGTAATCTCCTTTTTGTCAGCAAAAATTATTTCACTTGCAGGTGCCTTGGGAGTTGTATTTGGATCAGCTGTTGGAACAACTGCTACAACATGGGTAGTTTCAACATTAGGAGTAAAAGTTGATGTTGCAGCTTTTGCTTTACCTATGATTATTTTTGGAGTAATCTTTAGATTTTATAAGAAAAAAAATATTCAAGGAATAGGAAATATTCTTTTAGGTTTAGGTTTCGTTTTTCTAGGTATTGGATATATGAAAGATGGATTTGAAGATTTAAAACAAGGAATAGATTTAGCTCAATTTTCAATGGAGGGCTATGCCGGAATTGTTATTTATACATTAGTTGGAGCAATTGCTACTGTTATTATTCAATCAAGTAGTGCAACTATGGCATTAACAATCACAGCTCTTGCAACAGGTCAAATAATGTATGTAAATGCTATGGCTATCGCTGTTGGAGCAAATATAGGAACAGCAACTACAGCAGCAATGGGAGCAATGGTTTCAAATGCAAATAGTAAAAGAATGGCTGTTGGACTATTTATATTTAAAGGTGTTACCGCTGTTATTACTTTGGCTTTATTATATTTTATAGTTGATTTAGTTGATTATTTGTCGAGTATTTTAGGAATAGGTGCAGATGATTGGGCTATGAAACTAGCAGTTTTTCATACATTATTTAATTTAATAGGGCTTATAATATTTTCATTTTTCATTCCTAAATTAGTAAGTTTTTTAAAGAAACTTTTTGTGGAAGATGTAGAAAGCTATATATTAAAACCAAAATATCTTGATATGGAAGTAGTTGCTGTTCCATTTGCTGCGTTAAAAGCTACAAGAAAAGAGACTATTCATTTATATGATAATGCCACTGAAGTTTTAAGTCATGCTATTATGTTACATAGACATAGATATTTGGGAAAATCTGATATAGCAGTTGTAGTAAAAGAATCATCAGATATTATTGATTTAAATATTGATGATTTTTATCAAACAAGAATAAAATCTTTATATAGTGATATTATTGATTATTCAACTTATTTTATAAATGAACTAGATAATGAAAAAAAACTTTATTTATATGATTTAAGAAGTGCTTGTAGAGATATAGCAGAAGCTGTTAAAAATACAAAAGAGTTGCAAAAGAATATAAGTAAATATCTTTCAAGTGATAATAATTATATAAAAGATGAATATAATTATTTAAGAGAAGCTGTTGCAAAAACAATGAATACTATCAATGAGATTAAAAATAGTAAAGATGAAATAGATGTGTTATCAAAAGCTGAATTATTAAAAGAGTATTTAAAAAGTTTAGATGTAATTGCAACTGGAAGAATTGATGTTTTAATTAGAGAAAAAAGAATTGATAAAAAAATGGCTACTACATTGTTAAATGACAATGCACATGCAAATATTGTAATCAATAAGTTGATAAATGTTGCTAAAGTATTATGGATTGAAGACCTAAGTATCAAACAACTAGGAGAAGATTATGAAGCTCTTAAAACTTTATGAAAAAGCAAAGAAATATCTATCACTGATTAGTGAAAAAGAAGATGTTGAAAAGAAAAAGATAGAAAAATTACGAGATAAAATAGAAGAAAAAATTTCAAAATTAGAGAAAAAAATTAGAAATACAAATAATCAAGAAGAGAAAATAAAACTAAAAGAAGAGAGAGAAATACTTAAAGATTTTAGAAAACAATTAAAACAAAAAAAGTAAATAACAGCAATTTTTAGTTAAAATTATAAACTTTTTGTCTTTATGGCAAATTGAATTCTTTAAATTTTTATTTTAAATTTCTTACAAATTATAGAAAACAAAAAAATGGAAAACAAAAGATGGAAAACAACTCAAGATTTTTCTTGTGGAAAACAAAGGATGGAAAACAAAAATGGAAAAAAAAAGACAATACTTATTTACAAGTGAAGTAGTAAGTCCAGGACACCCTGATAAATGTGCAGATATTATAGCAGACTCGATAGTAGACAGATTAATTATTGAAGATAAAGATAGTAGAGTTGCTTCTGAGGTATTTGTTGCAGGGAAACATGTAGTTATTGGTGGAGAAGTAAAATCAAGTGCAAATTTATCAATAGAAGATTATGAAAAAATAGTAAAAGACGCTCTTGCAAAAATTGGATATGATGGAAAATCAGCTTTTACAAAAGAACAATGTCTGCATCCTGATGATGTAAAAGTTCAAGTTTTATTAAATCAACAAAGCCCTGATATTAATCAAGGAGTTGATCAAGTTGATGGGGAAATTGGAGCTGGTGATCAAGGAATTATGTTTGGATTTGCATCAAGTGAAACTGCTGATTTTATGCCAGCTGCTATTACTTATGCTAGAATGTTGTGTGATAAAGTTTACAATTATGCTTTACATCATAATCAAAAACTTGGAGTTGATATTAAAACACAAGTTACAGTTGATTATGGAACAAAAGAAAATTTTGAAAATTGTAAGCCTCAAAAAATTCATACAATAGTTGTAAGTGCACCTTCAGTTGAAGGAATGCCAATAGAAGAAGTAAGAGAATTAATCCAAGGCTTAATAGATGATTCTGGACTTCCAACAAATATGTATGATAAAAAGAGTACAATTATTCATATAAATCCAACAGGAAGATATGTAAATCACTCTTCTTTACATGATAGTGGGTTAACGGGAAGAAAATTAATCGTTGATTCATTTGGTGGATATGCACCAATTGGTGGTGGAGCTCAAAGTTCAAAAGATTATACAAAAGTTGATAGAAGTGGACTTTACGCTGCTAGATGGATAGCAAAACATATTGTTGCTTCTGGTTTAGCTAAAAAAGCAGTAGTTCAAATCTCTTATGCAATTGGAGTTGCACGACCAACTTCTGTTTCAGTTGATACAATGGGTTCTTATACAAAATTTGATGATGATAAATTATCAGCTTTTGTAATGGAAAATTTCCCATTAACTCCAAGATGGATTACACAAAAATTTGCTTTAGATAGACCAAGTGAAAAAACATTTCTTTATGCAGATGTAGCAGCTCGTGGTCAAGTTGGACAAAGCGATTATCCGTGGGAAAAACTAGACGAACTAGATAAATTTGAGAATATTCAAAACTAAGAAAAAGGATTATTATGGATTTAAGAAACCTATTTAGCAAAATATCTTTTGATAGTAAATCAAAAGAGCAACCAACAAAAAAAGATGCACCAAGTCATTGGATTAAATGTCCAGAATGTAATTCTTTGATGTTTTTTAAAGAAGTAGAGGCTCAAGATAATATTTGTCCAAAATGTAATTTTCATATGAGAATTGGTGCAAAAAGAAGAATTGAAATTATAACTGATAAAGATAGTTTTGTTGAATATGATGTTGAATTAAAACCAAATGATCCTTTAAAATTTGTTGATAAAACTTCTTATAAAAAAAGAGTAGAAGAAGCGTTAAAAAACACAGGAAGAACATCTTCTGTTGTTAGTGGAGAAGCAAAAATAAATGAAATTCCAGTACAACTAGTAGTTTTTGATTTTGCTTATATGGGTGGAAGTTTAGGTTCAGTTGAAGGTGAAAAAATTGTAAGAGCAGTTAATAGAGCTATTGAAAAACAACAAGGATTAATTATTGTTTCAGCTTCTGGTGGTGCTAGAATGCAAGAATCAACATTTGCTTTAATGCAAATGGCAAAAACTTCAGCAGCTCTTAAAAAACTTGATCATGCAAAACTTCCATATATTTCCATATTAACAGACCCAACAATGGGTGGAGTTTCTGCTTCATTTGCATTCTTAGGTGATATTATTATGGCAGAGCCAGGTGCATTAATTGGATTTGCAGGACAAAGAGTTATTAAGCAAACTATTGGAGCTGATTTACCAGCTGGATTTCAAAGAGCAGAATTTTTACTAGAAAAAGGTTCTATTGATATGGTTGTAAATAGATCAGAAATGAAAAAGACTCTAACTGATTTATTAACAATGTTTCAAAAAGAAAAAATTAGTTAATAAATGATTTCAAATTTAGAAAAGGCTTTAGGTTTCGAACTTAAAGCCTTTAATTATTTATATGTCTTATGTGATTATGAAACACTACATAAAAAAAATATCACTTTAGAAAAATTTGTAGATTTATGTAAAAAGAGTGATGTAAAATTAGTTCAGTATAGAGATAAAACTTCATCTTTACAAGAACAAAAAACAAATCTTTTATACTTAAAATCACAGCTCAATATACCAATAATCATAAACGATAAAATAGAATTAATAGAATTTGCTGATGGCTTGCATTTAGGACAAGAGGATTTTTTAGCAATTCATAAAGACAAAAAAATAGCTACAAAATTAATAAGAGCAAAAATAAAAAATAAACTACTTGGACTTTCAACTCATAATGAAATAGAAATTTTAGAGGCTAATGATTTAGCTTTAGATATGATAGGTTTAGGTGCTTACAGAAATACAAGTACAAAAGATGTAAGTTCAATAATAGGTTCTAAAATTTCATATTTGGCAAAAATCTCAAAACATCCAGTTTGTGCTATTGGTGGAGTTAAAATGAATGACATTATAGAAAATATTAAATTTAATGTAATAGGAAGTGGTTTTTTTAATGAAAATTAATATTTATTCTATTTTAAAACCAAGTAAGGATAATTTTGATTCGATAATTCAAGATTTTTTAAAAATGTCATCAAAATATGCAAAAGTTGAAGTTCATTATATTTTTAATAAAAATATAGCAAAAGCCCAAACAATAGGCGAAAAAGAAGCCCAACAGTCATATAGTGAAACCTATGATCCTTTATTAAGAGGATTTAATATCGCACTTGATGTTTTAGGGAAAAAAGTTGATACTTATGCTTTTTCTTCATTACTCGAAGATAAAAATGAAGTTAATTTTTTTATTGGTGGTGCATATGGATTTCAAAGGGAATTTTTACAAAAATGTGATAATGTAATTTCTCTTAGTGATTTAACAATGGCTCATAAAGTTGCAAATGTTGTTTTAACAGAACAGATTTTTAGAAGTTTATGTATTCAAAACAATCATCCCTATCATAAGTAATTTATAAACATTTTTGTATAATAAAAATATAATAAAAGAAATTTAAAAAAAGGAAAGAAGATGGGTTTAAAAAAATATATCGCAGCCACAATAATTTTTCTTGTAGTGGTTTTTGGATATACATATAGCTTAGAATTAGGTAGTTATGAAGCTTCACTACTTGGATATTCACTTAGTTTACCTATATCTGTATGGATAGTATTTCCAGCTGCTGTTTTAGTATTAGTTACATACTTACATATTGTATTTTATGGACTAATAAATTATTTTAAACAAAGAGCAGTTTTAAAAGACCATGAATCAATGATAGAGTTTGTAAAAGCTGAATTACTTGAAAAAAATAATACGGTAAAATTTAGAACAAAAGAGTTTAAAAATTTATCTTCTATACTTAATCAATTTAAAATTTCAACAAAAGATGAGAGATTTACTTCTTCAAATGAAGATTTAAACAAAATTGTAGGAAATATACAAGATATAAATGATGGTAAATTTGTAAATGATAAATCATTTAAAGTAAATGAAACTACAAAGTTAGCTAATTTAAATATGTTAAATAAAGTAAATGAACAAATTGATTTTGCAGTTGATGTTCTTAAAAAACCTGAAAATTATTCATCAAATGTTGTAAAACAAGCTTTTGAAAATGTTTTAAGAGAAAAAAGCATGACAACTGTTAAAAAACTTTATAAAAATATAAAATTGGATAAAGAACAAGCATTTAAACTTTTCGAAAAAGATGCTTCAAATAATGAATTTGGATTTACGCCAGATGAAATTTTACAAATTGTAAAAAGTTTAGACTTTACAAAAGATGATTATTTAGTTTTAGCAAAAAATTATGAAAAGATTTTAAAGCCAGATCAAATTATTGCCCTATTTGAAAAATTATCATCTGAAATTGATGAAGCAACAACTGCATATTTACATGTATTATGTGAGTATGAAATGATAGAAAAGGTTAAAGAGATAGTTACTTTAACTCCTGACAATGAATTTGCAGCTTTTAAAGCTTTATTGGATTTAAAAGATGCAGGGAAACATTATAATTTAGAAGCGATATCTTATAAATAATGAAAAATAAACTTGATTTTAGCCGACCCCTAGTGGTGTTGGCGCCACTTGCTGGTTATACTGATTTACCTTTTAGGTCTGTTGTGAAGAAATTTGGTGCAGATTTAACAATCTCAGAGATGATATCTTCAAATGCTTTAGTTTATAAATCTGCACGAACGCTTAAAATGATAGAAAAATCACCAACTGAAGATCCTTATTTTGTACAAATAGCAGGAAATAGTGTTGAGTTAGTTCGTGATGCTGTTTTGCTTTTAAATGAAGTTGAAGGAATTGATGGAATTGATTTAAATTGTGGATGTCCTGCACCAAAAGTTTTTAATCATGGTAGTGGTTCAAATCTTTTAGGAGATTTAAAAAAGCTTGAAGAGATACTTTCAACAGTTAAAAAATATTCTAAGAAACAATATACATCTGCAAAAGTAAGACTTGGTGTTAATGAAAAAATACCAGTTGAAATTGGAAAAGCAGTTGAAGCTTGTGGAGTTGATTTTGTATCTGTTCATGGAAGAACAAGAGCTGGAAAATATAAAGCACCTGTTGATTATGACGCAATTAAAGCTATGAAAGAAGCTGTTTCTATACCTGTAATAGCAAATGGTGATATAAAAGATTATGATAAAGCAAAAGAGGTTTTAGAATATACAAAAGCAAATGGAGTTATGATAGGACGAGGTGCTATTGGAAAACCTTGGGTATTCTATCAGTTAAAACATGGAATTGAAGATATTTCAAATGAGATGAAAAAAGAGATTATTTTAGAACATTATGATGCCATGCTTAAATTTCATGGTCCTCATGGGGCTATTATGTTTAGAAAATTACTTCACTCTTATTCAAAAGGGTATACAGGAGCCAATGAATTTAGAGATATTGTAAATAAAATTTCTGATATTGATGTTATGAGAGATTTAATAGAAAACTTTTTTTAAACTTTTTTAACTTGATTCAAAAGTTATTTAGATAGAATATTGCACTTTTTAAAAGTAAAAAATAAAAATATTTTTTAATAAAGGAATTATTTGTCTAAATATTATTTTGAATTAGCTTTTAAACCAAATAATCATTATGAACTTTTTTTAGATTTGTTAGAATCAATAACTACAGATGCTATTGAAGAGAATGATGGAGTTTTAATAGTAAGAAGTGAAGAAGAACTAGAAGATTTAAAATTTGGAATTGAAGAGTTCTCAAAAGCTTTAAACACAGATTGTGAAATTTTATATGAAAAAAAAGAGAATATTGATTGGATAAAAGAGTATCAAAAATCTGTTAAATCAGTTGAAATTGGTAACTTTTTTATTAGACCATCTTGGGAAGATAAAAAAGAAGAAAAGATAGATATTATAATAGATCCAGCATTATCTTTTGGTTCAGGACATCATGAAACCACATCTTCGTGTATTGAAGCTATAGATGAGTTTATAAAATCTAAGCAGACGGTTTTAGATGTTGGAACAGGAAGTGGAATACTTGCAATTGCAGCTTCAAAAAAAGGTTGTTTAGTTGATATTTGCGATACTGATGAAGTATGTATTATTGATACTAAATCAAATTTTGAGTTAAATAATGTTTCATTTAATGATTCATGGGTTGGTTCTACTAATAAAACTACAAAAAAATATGATGTTGTAATTGCCAATATTGTTGCAGATGTTTTAGTAATGATAGCAAATGATTTAAAAAAATGTTTAAATGATAATGGAATATTAATAATTTCAGGAATATTAGACAAGCATACTAATAAAGTTTTAAATAAATTTAAAGATTTAACTCAATTAAAGCTTATTCATAAAAATGAATGGGTAACTATTGTATATGAAAACAAAAAGGAGTCTTAAAATATGGTAAAAAAGCCTAAAAATAACAATCAGAATAATAACCAGAATTTTAACAACAATAATAACAATAACAACAATAATAATTTTTTTAATAATAATCCATTGTTGATATTTGTAATTTTTTCAATTGTTACAATTTTTGCATTCAAAGCAATTTTTCCAGAAGAACAAATGGGAAATGCAACAAACTCAAATATGCAAGCATTTGGTCAAACATCAAATAAAACAATTGCATATTCAGATTTAAAAAGAATGATTAGTTCAGGTAAAATTGAATATGTTGGAATTGGGAATACTCAAATTAGAGCTATTTCAAAAGGTGATAGTGGACAAGTTATAACATACACTGCAAGAAGAGTTGTTCCTGATGAAACACTTATTCCTGAGTTAGAAAAAAATGGTATAGGATATGGTGGAATCAATGAAGAAAATATCTTAGCTGATATTTTATTTGGTTGGGTTTTACCTATTTTTATATTTTTCGCTATTTGGATGTTTATTGCTAAAAGAATGCAAAAATCAATGGGTGGTGGTTCAGGAGGAATTCTTGGAATTGGTTCATCTAAGAAGATGATTAATTCTGAAAAACCAAATGTAAAATTTGATGATATGGCTGGAAATAAAGAAGCGAAAGAAGAAGTTCAAGAAGTTGTTGATTTTTTAAAATCTCCTGATAGGTATGTAAGACTTGGTGCTCAAATTCCAAAAGGTGTATTATTAGTAGGACCTCCTGGAACTGGTAAAACTTTATTAGCAAAAGCAGTTGCTGGAGAAGCTGATGTTGAGTTTTTATCAGTTTCAGGTTCTGCATTTATTGAAATGTTTGTTGGAGTAGGTGCAAGTAGAGTTAGAGATTTATTTGAACAAGCTAAAAAAGTAGCACCTGCAATTATTTTTATTGATGAAATTGATGCAATTGGTAAAAGTAGAGCAAGTGGTGGTCCAATGGGTGGAAATGATGAAAGAGAACAAACATTAAATCAACTTTTAGCCGAAATGGATGGATTCTCAACTGAACATGCTCCGGTTATAGTATTAGCTGCAACAAATAGACCAGAAGTTCTTGACCCAGCACTTTTAAGACCAGGAAGATTTGATAGACAAGTTTTAGTTGATAAACCTGATTATGAAGGTAGAATTGAAATTTTAAATGTTCATATCAAAGATGTAAAATTAGCAAAAAATGTGGATTTAAAAGAAATTGCAAAAATGACAGCAGGACTTGCTGGTGCAGATTTAGCAAATATTATAAATGAAGCTGCACTTTTAGCAGGAAGAGCTAATAAAGAAGAAGTTGAACCAAGTGATTTTAAAGAAGCAGTTGAAAGACAAATTGCTGGATTAGAAAAAAAATCAAGAAGAATTTCTCCAAAAGAGAGAAAAATTGTTGCTTATCACGAATCAGGACATGCATTAATTGCTGAGATTACAAAAGGTGCAAATAAAGTAAATAAAGTATCTATTGTTCCAAGAGGTTTAGCTGCTCTTGGATATACATTAAATACTCCAGAAGAAAATAAATATTTAATGCAAAAACATGAGTTATTAGCTGAAGTTGATGTTTTACTTGGTGGACGTGCAGCTGAGCAAGTATTTATTGGTGAAATTTCTACAGGTGCTGGAAATGACCTTGAAAGAGCAACTGGAATTATCAAATCAATGGCTACTATTTATGGTATGAGTGATATTGCTGGATTAATGGTACTTGAAAGAAGAACTAATCAATTCTTAGGTGGACAAACACAAAAAGATTTCTCTGATGCAATGGCAAAAGATTTAGATGACCATGTAAAAAAAGTATTAAATGAAAGATATGAAATTGTTTTACAAGCATTAAGAGATAATAGTGCTGCTATTGAGCAAATGACTGCTGAATTATTAGAAATAGAAGTAATTACAGGCGAGAGAGTAAGAGAAATCATAAAAGAAAATGGTGGAAAAGTTTTTGAAGATGAAGATTTACATACAGAAGCTTTAAAAGACACAGAAACTGAAGAAAAAAAAGAAACTACTGAGGAATAACTATAAAAAAGAGTGAATAAATTACAGTATTCACTCTTTTATCTTACAAAATAAATTTAAAAAATAATATCATTTTATATTGACAAAATAGAATTTATTAATTATACTTAACTACTTGAAATACAAATATACTTAAAATAAGGAGAGATATATGAAAATATTTAATTTTTCAAATAACCATTTTATCAAAAGCGTTAACTCTCTTCTGCTTCTTTCTTTTTCTCTCTAATTATAAATTTTTATAATTATTAATTTACAAAAAAACAATTAAATTTAGGTTTTCTTTTTTTAAATAAAAAAAGATATAATATATGACATTTTAAAAGGTTAATACAATGGATAAAAATAAAATTATAGTATTTGATACAACATTAAGAGATGGGGAACAAAGTCCTGGTTGTTCTATGAATACAGAAGAAAAAATAAAAGTAGCTTTACAGTTAGAAAAATTAGGAGTTGATGTTATAGAAGCTGGTTTTGCAGCTGCAAGTCCTGGAGATTTTGATGCTGTTAGTAGAATTGCAGAGATTGTAAAAAATTCAAGTATTTGTTCTTTAAGTAGAGCTATTGAAAATGATATTAAACAATCAGGTTTAGCAGTTAGTAAAGCTCCTAAACATAGAATTCATACATTTATAGCAACTTCTCCTATTCATATGAAATACAAATTGAAAATGACTCCAGATGAAGTAATCAAAAGAGCAATTCATGCAGTAGAATATGCAAAAACATTTGTAGATGATGTTGAATTTTCTTTAGAAGATGCAGGAAGAAGTGAAATCTCTTTTATGAAAGAGGTTATGGATGCTGTAATTGGTGCAGGTGCAAGAACTATCAATTTACCAGATACGGTTGGATATAGATTACCAACAGAATTAGGTGCAATGGTTAAAGAATTAAGTGATTATGCAGCTGATAGAGCGATTATTTCAGTTCATAATCACAATGACTTAGGATTAGCAACTGCAAATACTTTAGCTGCTGTTTTAAATGGTGCTAGACAGATTGAAGTTACAATTAATGGTTTAGGAGAAAGAGCTGGAAATTCAGCTTTAGAAGAAGCTGTTATGGCTATTAAAACTAGAAAAGATGCATTTGGAGATTTATATACAACTATTAATACTCCTGAAATATATGCAACTTCAAGATTAGTTGCAACAATTACAGGTGTTGAGCCTCAACAAAATAAAGCAATTGTTGGTAAAAATGCATTTGCACATGAAAGTGGAATTCATCAAGATGGTGTTTTAAAACACCAAGAAACTTATGAAATTATGAAACCTGAAGATGTTGGAGTATTTAAAGACTCTACTTTAATTTTAGGTAAACATTCTGGTCGAGCAGCATTTAGAGATAAAATAGTTCATTTAGGATTTGATAAAGTAACAGATGAAGAGTTAAATGCAGCATTTGAAAGATTTAAAGTTTTAGCTGATAAGAAAAAAGAAGTAACAGATGATGATGTTAGAATGTTAATAACTGATGAATCTTTAAATCATGACAAAACTTATGAATTAATAGGATTACAAATCAGTGATTGTACAGCAGGTGTTCCTACAGCAGCTGTGGCTATTAAATACAAAGATGAAGTTTTAAGAGATGCAGCTATTGGTGATGGAACTATGGATGCTATATTTAAAACAATTGATAGATTAACAGGTTATAACGGTGAATTAAAAGATTATAAAGTAATCTCTGTAACTGAAGGAAAAGATGCTTTAGCAAAAGTTACAACAAGAGTATCTTTTGATGAAACAAGTCCTGCTTTTGTAGGACACGGGTTGAGTATTGATACGATGTTAGCAACGGCAAAAGCATATTTAGGAGCTTTAAATTCTTATCTTTCTCAAAAAGAGAGACTTTCTAAAAGTTGTGAGCATCAAGTATAAAATGATGGAACAAATAGAAACATTAGATGAGTTTCAAAATAGAATTAATACAGGAAATCCTGTATTAATCTATTTTTCTGGTGAAAATTGTTCTGTTTGTAAAGTTTTAAAACCTAAAATTGAAGAAGAGATAACTAAATATTATCCAAAATTTAAACTTTTTGAAGTTAAAACAGATATATCTGTTGAGCTTACTGCTCAATGTATGATATTTTCTATTCCTACAATAATAATCTATTTTGATAAAAATGAGTTCAAAAGATATGGAAGAAACATGAGTATTCCACTTTTTATAGATGAATTAAAAAGACCATATAATTTAATGTGTGAGTAAAAAATGAAATTAACCCTTTTAATATTTTTGATTATTTTTATAGTTATGCAATTTATTCAACCAAATAAAGAAAATATTGTTGTTGATAAAAATCTTGAAATAAAAGCACCAACTGAAGTGATGAATTTATTCAAAACATCTTGTTTTGATTGTCATTCAAATGAAACAACTTGGCCTTGGTATTCAAAGATTGCACCATTTTCTTGGGTAGTTGCAAATCATGTAAATACAGGAAGAAAAGCACTAAACTTTTCAACTTGGGAAAATTATTCACCTCAATTAAAAGAGGAGAAGTTAAAAGCTATTTATAGAACAGCTTATGCTTCAATGCCACTTCCTAGTTATATTTATGCCCATGAAGAAGCTAATTTAACAAAAGAACAAAGAAGTATGATAAGAGATTGGACAGGAGTTCGGTCTAAGTGAGAGAAGAAGTAGCTGAACTTTTAGAGAGTAAAAAAGAGTTATTAACAATTACATATTTTAAACTTCAGAAATTATTTGAAAAAAAGTATGGAGTAAATACTGTTGTTCTTATGGAAATAGGAACATTTTTTGAAGTTTATGAAGTTAATAATGATGAAGAAAAAATAGGAAAAGCAAAAGAGATTGCAGAACTTCTAAATATTCAGCTTACAAGAAAAAATAAATCTATTTTAGAAAACTCAAAAGAAAACCCTATAATGGCAGGAGTTCCTGCTATTTCATTTGAAAAACACTTAGCAAGAATAATAGCTGAACAAAAATATACAGTTGCAATTATCAGGCAAAAAGGAGTTCCTCCAAATGTAACTAGATATTTAGATACAGTTGTAAGTCCTGGAACAAACTTTGATTTTGTAATAGACCAAGATGAAAATAATATCACTTCACTTTTAATTGACCAAATAAGAGGAATTTATTTAGTTGGCTATAGTGCTATTGATGTAACAACAGGAAAATGTTATTACAACGAAGTTCATGGAACAAGTGAAGATAAGTTTTTTGCTTTAGATGAAGTATTTAATTACATGAATATGCATAAAACAAATGAAGTTGTAATTACATTTGCTGATAATAATATAAATCAAAAAGAGGTTATAGATTATTTAGAATTAAAATTAAAGACTTTTCATATAGGAACTTTTAGACCAAAAATAAATTATCAAAATGAGTTGTTTAAAAATGTTTTTAATATTCAATCATTATTAACTTCTATTGAACATCTTGATATGGAAAGAGTTCCGCTTAGTACAGAATCACTTGCAGTGTTAATTGATTTTGTTATAGGACATGATTCAAATATTATTCAAAAACTTTCACACCCTTTTAAACTTGATGTAAGTAGATATGTCTATTTAGGAAATAATGCATTAGAGCAACTAAATGTTATTGAAACAACACATAATCCGAGTTTACTGAAGCTTTTAAATAATACTTCAACAGCTATGGGGAAAAGACTTTTAAAAGAGAGACTTACTCATCCTATAAAAGATAGTAAAGAGATTTTAAGAAGACTTGCTTTGTCAAAGGAGTTGTATGATTATCATGCTCCAATAGAGAATGAATTAGCAAATATTTATGATATAGAAAGACTTACAAGAAGAATAAAGTTAAATAGACTTCATCCTTTTGAGTTAAACTATTTATATGATTCTTTACTTAGTATAAAAGAGGTAGTTAAATTTATGGAAAATTATAAGTTTTTAACACCTCCTTGTAGTAGTGCTGATATTGAATTATTTATTCAATCTATTAATTCAACTTTTGATTTGTCAGTTAGTGGTAAATATATGCTAAAAGATGTTGATGATAATATGATAAATGTTGGAATTAATACAAAAATAGATGAGTTAAATCATCAAAATGAAATTTTATATTCAAAACTTGAGTTATTAAAAGCTCATATTTTAACTTATATAAAATCAGAAGATTTAAATTTTGTAGGAATAAATAGACTTGATAAAGAAGGTTTCTTCTTAACATTAACAAAAAATAGATATAACTTAATAAAAGATGAGTTATTGAAATCTCACATAATTATCGACAATGAATTGTATTTGTTTAAAGATTTCATTATTAAAATTCAAACAAATTCAGTAAAAATATTTTGTAAATTAACAGAAGATATTTCTGATAAATATGTTCATAATTTACGAAAAATAGTAGAGTTAAATAAACTTGTTTTTAAAGAGAAAATTTTTGAATTTGAAAAAAAATTTACTATTTTATTAGAAGAATTAGTACAATTTATAGCTGAAGTCGATTTAACTGTTTCAAATATAAAAATAGCAAAAAAATATAATTATTCTTGTCCTAAAATTGTAAAAACAAAAGATGATGAAAATTTCTTGGAGTTAATAGATTTGAGGCATCCAATAATTGAAGCAAATGAAGAGCAGGGAATTTATGTACCAAATGATATTATTTTAGGTGAACTAACTTTAGCTTCAAAAGAGTATAAAGATAATGTAATTATAAAAAATTCAAATCCAGTAAATATATATAACAACAAAATGCATGGGATTTTACTTTATGGAATTAACTCTTCAGGTAAATCTTCACTTATGAAATCTATAGGAATTGCAGTAATCTTAGCTCAAGCTGGATTTTATGTACCTTGTAAATCTATGAGATTTTCTATTTTTGATTCTGTATTTACAAGAATTAGTGGAGCTGATAATATTGCAAAGGGATTGTCTTCATTTGCTGTTGAGATGTTAGAATTAAAAAATATTTTTAATAGAGCAAGTAAGAAATCACTTATTTTAGGTGATGAAATTTCACATAGTACTGAAACTATGAGTGGATTAAGTATAGTTGCTAGTTCTATTTTAAAGTTATCAAAACTTGAAGCTATTTTTGTTTTTGCAACACATTTACATCAACTTCCAGAAATTGAAGAGATACAAAAATTAAAAAATATAATAGCTCTTCATTTATCAGTTATCTATAAAGATGAAGAAGATAAGCTTATTTTTGATAGAAAATTAGGCTTTGGTAGTGGTTCTTCTATGTATGGTTTAGAGTATGCAAGATCTCTTCATATGGATAAAGAGTTTTTAAATAAAGCAAATGAGATAAGAAAAAGACTTACTGATGATTATGATAAGGTTGAAAGATTAAGTCAGAAAAAAACATCAAAATATAATAACAATCTTTTTACGACTACTTGTGTTATTTGTGGGAAACCTTGTGATGAAGTTCATCATATAAAAGAACAAGCTAGAGCAAACAAAGATGGCTTTATTGGACATATAAACGCAAATCATAAATATAACCTAATACCACTTTGTAAAGAACATCATAAAATGGTACATGATGGAAAAATAAATGTAAATGGTTTTGTTTCCACTTCAAATGGATTGGAATTGCACTATACTATGATGCAGATAATAGATTAAATGTAAGAAAAAAGAGAGATTAATATCTCTCTTTATCTCCATTTTTAAGAAGCTCTTTTGTAAATTTTACTACTTTATTTCTTCCTGTTTCTTTTGCCTCATAAAGAGATAAATCAGCAAATTTAATACACTTCCAAATTTGGTCTGTATCACTTGGGAAGAAAGCATAACCAATACTTACAGTTTTACTAAATGATTCATTATTAAATGTGAAAATTAATTTTGAAAAATCTTGATTTATTTTATTGGCTAAAGCTAAAGCACTCTCTTGAGTTGGGTTTTTCATAATAATTAAAAACTCTTCTCCCCCAAATCTAATAATAAATTCATTTTCACTAATTGCATCTTTCATTGTTTTTGAAAGTTTTTGTAAAATAGCATCTCCTGCATCATGTCCGTAAGTATCATTTATCATTTTAAAATAATCAATATCTAAGAACATAACAGCATAAGTTGTACCTTCTTTCAATTCGTAAGGCATTTTTTTATCTATAAATTCATCTAGATATTTTCTATTATAAAGACCTGTCAATCCATCTACTAAGTTTCTTTCTCTTAGTACATCCATTAATAATTTACTTTCTAGTATAGGTTTTGTTTCTTCTAAATATTTTTTTATTATTCCAATTTGATATTTTGTGTGTTTTAAGCACTCTTCATTGTTACAAATAATATGAATAACAACATTTTTTTGTTCATTTATTAAAAATGGAATACAAATATGATTTGAGTTATTAGGACAAATAGCAAGTCTACAAATTTCTGGAAAATTTTCAGATGCAACAATTGTATTTGTTCTTTCTGCTCTACATTTTTCTTTTATATTTTTTGAAATATTACAACAAGGAACAACTTCTTTTGTTGAGTAGATAACTTTTCTTTCATCTTTTATCAAATCTGTTTCAAAAATAAAGAAATTTTCTATTTTTAATTTATCTTTTAATACTTGAATTAATCTATAGTAAATATCATCTTTTGTTAAATCTGTTTCAATAGTTTTCTTATAATTATAGATTTCTGATATATCTTCTATAATCTCTTGGGCACTTAATAATTTATCATTATTTATGTTTGATGAACGATTATGAACAAAAGTTGTAAGATTTTTTTCAATTCCAGTTAAAACTGTTTCTAATTTTTCTATAAGTTCATTTAACCAAGTTGAAGCTTCTTTATCTTCTTTTAAAACACCATCTTTTGCTCTTACTGAATAATTTCCTTCATGAACTTGTTTTAAAACTTCAGTAATTGAATCAAATGAAGAAGTATAAGGTTTGATTTTTCTACTGATGTAAATTAATATAAATATTAAAAATACTGAGATAATTCCTACTATGTTTAAAAGTACAGCAATACTAGAAATTCTATCTTCTTGAATATCAAAAGTTACAGAAATTGCACCTAAAACTTCACCTTCTTGTGCATTATGACAAGAAATACAGTTAGGTTTATCAAGTGATGAAGCTGTATATGGAATAGTTATTCGTAGAGTTGCATTTGTTAAAGATTCATCAATTATGATTTTTTCTTTACCATTTCTTAAAACTTCTTTGTCAATATCATCTCTTGGAACTTCATTTGCGAGATGTGATTTACCAAACTGTTCACTCACACTTTTAGCTCTGATAATCCATAAATCATTTACTTCATTTAACTGACCAATACTATTAAGAAAAACATCTCTTTGATCCATATTCCCGTTAATCATATGAGATGTGAGAGATTTTTTTACTATATCAGCAGTTAAATAGGCTCTTTTTTTTGCACTATCATAACCACTTTGCCTAGAACCCAAAGCAACTAAGGCAACTATTACTACTGTTAGTAAGGAAACCATAGTAAAGATAATAATTGTTACTTTTTTATTTGAGTTCATTAAAAGGCCTTTATAAATCTTTTAGTTTATAATATCATAAAATTATTTTTATTTGAAGATATTTTTATAATAATTTAATAAATTTTATAAAATTTTGAAAGCTTCCTCTAAATCAAGGGTTCCTTCGTAGAAAGCTTTTCCTACAATAACTCCAGAAATATTTCCATTATTTTTACAATTAATGATATCTTGAATATCTTTTACTCCACCACTAGCAATAGTATCAACTTGGCTAGAAAGTGCTATTGATTCTGTAAATTCTACATTTACACCACAAAGCATTCCATCTTTACTAATATCTGTACAAATAATAGCTTGAACTCCTGCATTTGCAAACTCTTTTGCTAAATTAGTTGCTTTCATAGTTGAAACTTCAGCCCAACCTTCAACCGCAACCATTCCATCCATGGCATCTATCCCAACTGCAATTGGATATTTTGAAGCCATTTTTTTTACAAATTGAGGATCTTTTACAGCAATTGAACCAAGAATAAGTCTATCAACTCCAAGCTCTAGATACATTTTGATAGTTTCTTCATCTCTTATTCCTCCACCAAGTTCTATTTTTAGGTTACAATTTTCTCTAATTTTTTTTATTTGTTCTAAATTTGCAGGTTTCCCTTCAAATGCTCCATTTAAATCAACAATATGAACCCATTTTGAACCTAATTCTTCAAATCTTTTAGCTACTTGCCATGGTTCATCAGAATAGATTTTTGCACTATCCATTAATCCTTTGCTTAGTCTTACAGCTTTTCCATCTTTTAAATCAATCGCAGGTAATATATCCATTAGTTTTCTCCTTTGTGTTATTTACATAAATCTTCAATTGTTTCTTCAATAGTATTAAATTTGAATTTAAAACCTAACTCTAATAATTTTTTTGGAATTGCACTTTGTCCATCTGTTAGAACTCGTGCTCCTTCACTAAAAATGATATTTAAAACAAATTGTGGTACTGGAAGTATAGTAGGTCTTTTTAGTGTTTTTCCTAAAGCAAGAGTTAAGCCTTTGTTTGTTGTTGGAATAGGTGCTGTAAGGTTAAATGTATCCTCAAATTCATTTTCAATAACAAATTTATAAGCATTTAATAGGTCATTTATATGAATATAAGAAAAAGCTTGTTTTCCATCACCGATAGTTCCACCTAATCCCAATTTAAAAGGAGTTATCATTTTTTGTAATGCTCCTCCATCTTTTCCCATAACTATTCCAAATCTAAAAATAGAGACCTTAGTTGATTCATTTTTTGCTTTTTTTGCTTCTTTTTCCCAATCTTGACAAAGATTTGATAAAAAATCATTTGAATAAGAACCATTTTCATCATAAGTTGTTTTATTATTATATATTCCAACAGCAGATGTAGAAATAAGAAGTTTTGGTCTATTTTGAATACTATTTATAGCATTTACTATTTTTGATGTTGTTTCTATTCGGCTTGAATATAGAAGTTTTTTATAAGATTCACTCCATCTGTTTATGATATTCGCACCAGCAAGATTAATAACAATATCTGTTTGATTTAAAGTTTCTTCTAGTTTTTTATTGTCGTTTAAAACATCTCTTGAAATAGATATTATTTTATATCCTAAAGCAGAAAAATATTTTTTCAAACTTGTTCCTACAAATCCACTTGCACCTGTAATTGCTATAGTTTTCATAAATATCCTTTATTTTATATTTACAAAGTTCTTCAAAATTCTAAGTCCATTATCATGAGATTTTTCTGGATGAGGCTGAAATCCATAAATATTATCTTTATTTACAGCACTTGTAAATTCATATCCATAAGTTGTTGTTCCTATGATGTTTTTTTCACTTGTTACTGCATGAAAAGAGTGAACAAAATACAAATAAGGATTATGTAAGCCTTCAAATAAAGGATGCTCTTTATTTACAATCGTATTCCACCCCATGTGAGGAATTTTAAAATCTTCATTCATTTTAGATTTATCAAATTTTACAACTTTCCCATCAATTAAACCTAACCCATCTGTATGACCAAACTCTGTTGAACTTTCAAAAAGTAGTTGCATTCCAAGACAAATACCAATCATTGGTTTACCACTTTTAGCATACTCATAAATAGCTTCATTCATTCCAGATTGAACTAAATGTTCCATAGCATCTTTGTACGCTCCAACACCTGGTAATATTACTCTATCAAAGTTTTTTAAATCAGCTGGGTCTTTTACTATGGTTGCTTTTACATCTATTAGATGACAAGCATTATAAACGCTTGCAAGATTTCCCATATTATAATCAATAATTCCTATCACAATATTCCTTTAAATTGGCTCTTGAATTTAGCTTATTATACTAAAGTTTAGCATCAGCAAGGGTTAAAGAAAATAGAACTTGATTATTTTTCTTTTCAAGAGCTTTTTTTGCTTGTTTAATTGTAGCACCTGTTGTGATTAAATCATCACATAAAATTGTCATTTGATTAGATATATTTGTAATTTCAAATTTTCGAGGATTTTTTTGTCTAAATTCTAAATCTTTTCCTGCGTATTTAACTATATTTGTAGCTTTTAAGCAGTTGTATTTTGGAGTTATAAATTGAGATTTTAAATGTTTTGCCAAAATTGCTGTGTGAGAAAAATCATGTCGTGTGTGGTCATCAATAGGAATTGCTAGAATTTGGGAAGTAAAAATAAAGTTTTTAGCAAATTTAGCAAAAGATAGTTTGGCAAGAATATTAAAAACTCTATCGCCATGAAAATAGTATTTTGAAGAGATTAAATCTTCAAGTTCTGAAAGAGTATAAAAAGAGTAGTTAAAAAATCCATCTTCTATTTCTCTTTTGTGGAAAGAGGGGATTAAAAGATTATTTTGACAATCTTTGCAAATAATTTCAAATGATAGGTTTTTACAAGTTAGGCATAACATAGAATAATAATATCATAAATTATATATTCTTTTCTTTTTAGTAAAGAAAAGAACCAAAAGATGTAATCCTGCTTGCAGGCAAAAGCGTTCTCAGAGTTTCAAAATAGCTAAAAAATCTATCTAAATTCTAAAATTTGAAAACTCGGTTTCGTTCCTCCACCTCAAACAGTTCAAATTTCTTTACGAATTTAGATAGATTTTTTTTAACGCTATTTTGAAAATGCTCACATTTAAGAGTGTAGTTTGAATTTTGCTATAATGATTGAAATTATAATAAAGAGAAATTTATGTAAAAAATCATGTTAGTAATTATTAGTATTTTTATTGGTTTTCTTGCTTCTATTACAAAAGATTATCAAGAATATTTAGCTGAATATTCTAAAATTAATCAAAAAACAATGAATGATTATAAAAGTGTCTCAATTGATGAATTAAGTGATTTTACAAAAGAATATCAGAAGTTTTTAAATATTTTAGAATTAGAATCAAAAAAATATTGTTGAGATTTAAGATTTAGTGCAGATTCAAGATGGAGCTTTAGTTTTAAAGCAGAGTTTACTATATGTAAATGAGCATTTAAAATTGAAGTGACAACGTAGAATATGTGCTGAAGATTAAATCTTCAACACAGCCATAAATGCTTCTTGTGGTACATTCACCTTTCCAATCGCTTTCATTCTTTTCTTACCTGCTTTTTGTTTTTCTAGTAGTTTTCTTTTTCTTGTAATATCTCCACCATAACATTTTGCAGTTACGTTTTTACCTGTTGATTTTACTGTTTCTCTAGCTATAATCATACTTCCAATACTAGCTTGAATTGCCACTTCAAAAAGTTGTCTAGGAATTAATTCTTTTAGGGCTTTTACAAATTCTCTTCCTTTTGCAACAGCTCTATCATCAGGAACAATAATCGACAAGGCATCAACAACATCTCCAGCAACTCTAACATCAAGTTTTTTAAGATTTCCAGGTCTAAATCCAACTGGTTCATAATCAAAAGATGCATAACCCTTTGTTGTTGATTTTAATTTATCATAAAAATCCATTACAATTTCATTCATAGGTAAATCATACTCTAATAAAACTCTTTTTCCTAAGTAATCCATTTTTACTTGAATACCTCTTTTATCATTGAGGAGTTTTATTACATTTCCTAAAAATTCATCAGGTACTAAAATAGTTGCTTTTACATAAGGTTCAAAAATTGTTTTTATGTAATTTGGTTCAGGAAGTTCACTAGGATTTTGAATTTCAATAATTTCTCCATCTGTTTTTTCAACTTGGTAAACAACTGTTGGAGCAGTTGCAATTAAATCTAAATCAAATTCTCTTTCAAGTCTCTCTTTAATAACTTCCATATGAAGCATACCTAAGAAACCAGTTCTAAATCCACTTCCTAGCGCTGCTGAACTTTCTGGTTCAAAAGAAATTGAAGAATCATTTAATTTTAATTTATTTAAAGCATCTCTTAAATCTTCAAATTTATCAGTTTCGATTGGATAAATTCCAGCAAATACAAACGGTTTTGCGGGTTCAAATCCATCTATTGCTTCAGCTGTTGGATTTTTTGCATCAGTCATTGTATCACCAACTGCAATACCATCTAATGTTTTAAGACCAAGTACAACAATACCAATTTCACCAGTTTTTATTTCCAATGTATCTTGACGTTTAAGTGGGTGTGGATACATTAAACTTAAAACTTGGTGTTCAACTTTTGTATTCATAAGTTTAACTTTTTGACCTTTTTTAATACTTCCATCATAAACTCTAACAAGAGCTAAAGCTCCAAGATAATTATCAAACCAAGAATCATAGATTAAAGCTTTTGTAGCTGCATTTTCATCTCCAGTTGGGCAAGGAACTCTATCTACAATAGAATCAATTAAATCTTTTACTCCAAGTCCTGTTTTTGCTGAAATTAAATTGTGTTGTGTACAATCAAGTCCAATGGCTTCTTCAACTTCTTCTAAAACTCTAATTGGGTCAGCACTTGGTAAATCTATTTTATTCACAACAGGTAATAATTCTAAATCATTATCCATAGCTATATAAACATTTGCAATTGTTTGTGCTTCAACACCTTGCGTTGAATCAACAATAAGTAAAGCACCTTCTGATGAAGCTAAAGATCGGCTTACCTCATATGAAAAGTCAACGTGACCAGGAGTATCAATCAGATTTAAAACATATTTTTGACCATCTTTTACATAATCAAGTCTAACACTTTGAGCTTTAATAGTAATTCCACGTTCTTTTTCAATATCCATTGTGTCCATAACTTGAGAAGTCATTTCTCTATCAGTAATTGCTCCACATTCTTGAATAATTCTGTCTGCAAGTGTTGATTTTCCATGATCAATATGTGCAATAATACTAAAATTTCTAATATTTTTTTGCAAAGGCTATCCTATTATTTGTTTATTATTTCATTAATTAATGGCGATTATATCTAAAGTTTTGTAAGTTTATAGTTAAATGATTTTAGAATTATTTAAGAGATTTAGAAAATCTAAATCTCTTAAAATTATTGATTTATTAGAGCAGTAACTCTTCTATTTTGAGCTTTACCTTCTTCTGTTTCATTAGTAGCAATTGGTTGAGTTTCTCCATATCCAATAGCTCTCAATCTTGAAGATTCAATCCCATAAGATTTAAGTGCATTTACTACAGATATAGCTCTTCTATCAGAAAGAGTTTGATTATAAGCATCACTACCTTTTGAATCAGTATGTGCTTCTATAACTGCTGTCATAGTTTTGTTATCTTTCAGCATATTTGCAAATTGAGATAATTTATTTTGATACATACTTTTTATTTCTGCAGAATTGTTGTCAAAATTAATATTTAAATTCATAGTATCAACACAACCATCTTTATTTACTTTTACCCCAGGTGATGTATTAGGACATTTATCAAGGTTATTAATAACTCCATCATTATCGTCATCATTGCTTCTTATAGGTAAAGATTCTTCTTTTTCTTCGAAAATTTTTCTTGGAGGTTCTTCTACTGTTTCAGGAACTTTCGCCGTGATTTGATCATCTTTATACTTTTTACCAAGAGGCATTCCTAAACCTAAAGTATACATAATATCATTTTGATTCTCTTTTACAGCTATAAGATGTCTAACATCACCTTTTAATGCAATTCCATAATAAGGAATATCATATCTTAATCCAATACCATAATTAAAAACAGCAGAATCTTGATGTTTATCTAATTCTTGTGTTACATCTTGATAACCAATACCTGCTAAACCATACGCTGCTAATCTGTCAGTTAACTCAAATCTTTTAATAGCATTTAAAAAAGTTCTGTTAATGTTTGTATTTCCAGTAGTTTTTTCATATCCTACACTTTGACTTCTCATATAAGCTATTTCAAGTTGATCAATAAAAGAATCATCTAAATTTTTTGCTAAAGATATACCTGCATTAAAATAATTATCTTTTTCTAATCCAGCTTTGCTATCTGTTAAGATTCCAGATGCAAAAGGTGTAACTTCATAATTATAAGTTTTACTAGGATCACTAGCTGCAAAAATTGTGGATGCACATAAGATAGATGTTAATAAGATTTTTTTCATTAATATTTTCCTTTTATGAAATAATTTTATATATTATAACTTAAAAATAATATTATTATTATTAAAATAATTAGAAATTTTAAAAAATAAAAAAAGGGGTCGAGTAGAAACTCAACCCCTTAAAATAGAATAATTAATTAAAATTATTTAACCATTACAGCTTCAACTCTTCTGTTTTCAGCTCTTCCTTCAGCAGTTTCATTTGAAGCAACAGGTCTTGTTTCACCAAATCCAACAGCTTTAATTTTAGTGCTATCTACACCTAAATCAGTTAATGCTTTAACAGTAGAAGCAGCTCTTCTTTCTGATAATTTTTGATTGTATGCATTTGAACCAACTGAGTCTGTATGTGCTTCAATTGATGCTTTTAATTTTGGATTAGCTTTCATCATTTTTGCAAATTCAGCAATTCTTGAATTGTAAGAATCTTTAATTACAGATTTATCTGTATCAAAATTAATGTTTAAGTTAATTAAAGTCATACATCCAACAGTGTCAACTTTAGCACCTTTCATTGTATCTGGACATTGATCTAATTCATCAATTACACCATCAGCATCAGAATCTTTAGGAGTTTCAACAGGAGCAGGAGTTTCAACAGGAGCAGGAGTTTCAACAACAGGAGCTGGTTTTGAAACTTCTCCAAATGGTACTGCAAGACCTAAAGTATATAATAAATTATTGTCTCCATGATCGATTTCAATTAAATGTCTAACATCAAATTTTAAAGCTAATTGATCAGCTAATTGATATTTAACTCCAACCCCATAGTTTCCAAATAAACCATCTTCATTGTATCCATCTTCTTTATCAAATATTTCAACACCTGCTCCAACTAATGTATATAATGAAGTATTTGCTCCTACTGGATATTCTTTAATTAAGTTAGTAAATACTCTTGTAATACCAGTATCATTATTTGTTCCTCTGTATCCAACGTCTTCAATTGATCTTAAAAATCCTAATTCAACTTGATCGATAAAAGAATCAAATTGATTGAATCCTAAACTCAAACCAGCATTTGCATAACTTCTATCTAATCCTAAGTTACCTTCAGTATAAACTCCACCAATTAATGGAGTGATTTCATATTTATAATCACTATTTGCAGCTAATGCTAAAGAAGCACAAGCAATTGTAGATAATAGAACTTTTTTCATCTTTTTTCCTTTTTACTAAATAATTTGGCGAATTATATCATATTTTTTCAATTTTAACTTTAAGAGTTAAAAATTGAATTAACTGATTCATTATTATGAATTCTTCTTATAGCTTCACCAATGATTGTAGATGCCGTTAACACCGTTATTTTTTTAGCGTTTTTTTGTGTAGGAATTGTGTCTGATATAACTAATTCATCTAATTCACCTTTTTCAATTCTTTCATAAGCAGGACCACTTAAAACACCATGTGTACAACATGCCATAACTGATGTTGCACCTTTTTTCTTTAAAACTTCTGCAGCTTTTACTAAAGTTCCAGCAGTGTCAACCATATCATCAACTAAAATAACATCTTTACCTTTTACATCACCTATGATATTCATAACTTCAGCAACATTTGCTTTTTCTCTTTTTTTATCAACAATTACTAAATCGTAACCTAATTTATCAGCATAAGATCTTGCTCTTGCAACACCACCAATATCAGGACTTGCAATAATTGGATTTTTTAAATTTTTACTTCTAATGTAATTAACAAATAAAATAGAACCAAATAAATTGTCTGCTGGAATATTAAAGAAACCTTGAATCTGAGCAGCATGTAAATCAATAGTTACAACTCTTGTGATTCCAGCAGCTTCTAATAAATCAGCAACTAATTTAGCTGTAATTGGAACTCTAGGCGCTGCTTTTCTATCTTGTCTTGCATAACCATAATATGGAATAACTGCTGAGATTGATTTTGCACTTGAACGCTTAAGTGCATCTACCATTATTAATAATTCCATTAAATTATCGTTTGTAGGAGCACATGTTGGTTGAATTATAAAGACATCTTGTCCTCTTACACTTTCTGTTATTTGAACAGATATCTCTCCATCACTAAATTTATTAAGTGTTGCATCTGATACTGGCATACTTAGGTATTCACCCACTTTTCTTGCAAATTCAGGATTAGCTGAACCACTAAAAAGTTTAAATGTTGACATAAAAAATTCCTTACTTTTGATTAAAGTATGATTTTATCTAAACTGCACTTAATGAATATTAAGTTAAAGAATTATTAAGTAATTTATGTATAAAATAATAATCATTATCGTTTATAAAGATTTTGGGGATTGATTGTATATTTTATATGCATAAAATTTGTTTTTGAAAGAATAAAAAATGTTATGATTTTGATGTTCTTCTAAAATAAAAATTAAACACTTGCCGCGAAGTGTTAAATTAAAATAAATAACAAGGAAAAGAAATGAAAAAAATTTTAAAAAATAAGTCTATTAGTTTAATAGCTTGTGGGGTAATCTTATCTTCAAGTACTGTATTTGGGGCTGATACAATTGATGCAGCGTTTAAAGAAGGAAAAGTTTCTGGAAGCTTAGGAGTTTATGGTCAAAAAATTGATTATGAAAAAAATGGAAGAGAGGGGTATGCAAACGGAAATGCAACTATTGGATTTGAAACAGCTTCTTTTTATGGTTTAAGTGCAAAAGCTGAGTTTAAAGGAAATCTTGATTTAGGTGAAGTTCATAATAATGATAGAGATAATGCACCATTTGAAAATGATGCTTTAATGACAGAAGCTTATTTAAAATATGCCGTTGATGGTTTTTCTTTAAGTGCTGGTAGACAAGCTATTGATTTAGAATGGTTAGCAGATTATAATGAATCTGTAGTTGCTGCAATTACAGCTATTCCAGATACAACAGTAGTTTTAGGTTATACATATAGAAAAGCTGAATCAGGTATTGATTTAAGTGAAGATTTTTATAAATTAAATGAAAATAAAGGTGCTTATGTATTGGATGTTAAATATACAGGTTTAAAAGGTGTTGAGTTTAATCCTTATGCATATTCAGCTCCTGAAGTAGCTGATTGGTATGGTTTAAAAACAACTTTTACAGCTGATATGTTTGGTGCAATTGCACATTATGCAGCTTCAAATGAAGATAGCAATAAAAGAGGTGCTACAAATAATGGTTCAATTGGACATCTTGAATTAAATACAACAATTTCTGATTTTACAGCAGCTTTAGGATATATAAAAACTGATAAAGATGTTGGAGTTGGTTCAATGGAAGTAGCAGGTGATAATATTTCTCCTTTTGAAGAAGGAAATAATACTTATGCAGCAGATGCAAAAACTATTTATGGTTCTTTAGGATACACAATTGCAGGTGTTGAATTAGACGCTTTATATGGTGAAACAAAATATGCTACTGATTATAAAGAGAAAGAGTTGAATCTATCAGTTGGATACTCATTTACAGAATCATTAGCAGCTTCTATTCTTTATGCTAATATAAATGCTGATGAAAATAATGCAGAAGTTGATTATGAGAAAGTTTTAGCAAGTGTAGAATATACATTCTAATATAAGAGTAATTTAGGAGATTAACTCCTAAATTATTTAGTACTTTCTATCCAAGCACTTCCAATTACTTTTTGTCCATCATAAAATACTGCTAGTTGTCCAATTGCTACACCAAATACTGGCTCTTTTAAAAAAATATAAATTTTGTTATCTTTTATTTCAACATCACAAATTGTTGAAATTGCTCTATATCTTAATTTTACACTACAAGAAAATTTTCTATCCTCAACAAACATATTTAAATTTGTTCCAATTACTTCATTTACTTCTAATGCTTCTTTTTTACCAACAACAATGGTGTTATCTTTTGGATTTAATTTTGTAACAAAATGGGGTTCTTGAGCACCTTTAACTGTAAATCCTCTTCTTTTCCCAATTGTATAGTGTGCAAAACCTTTATGAATTCCGACAACATTACCCTTTTCATCTAAAACATCACCTTCTTGGTCAATATTTGCATGTCTTTTGATAACATCAGTATAAACAGTTTCAACAAAACAAATTTCTTGAGATTCACTTTTTTCTGTAATTTTTTTATAGGCTACATCAAGCTTTGCACCAAATTTTACGATATCTTCTTTTTTATAAGTACTTAAAGGAAACATCATAAAGGCAAGGGCATCTGGACTTACTTGAGATAAAAAATAACTTTGGTCTTTTGTTTTATCATCAGCTTCATAAAAAAACTTGCCATCAGTTTTTGCATAATGTCCAGTTGCTAAAAAACTTGCACCTTGACTTTTTGCAAAATCAAGCATAGCACCAAATTTAATTTGTCTATTACATTTTACACATGGATTTGGAGTTGTTCCAGTTAGATAAGAATCAACAAAATAGTCATAAACTTCTTTTGAAAACTTATCAGTTAAGTCTAATATATGGTATTTAATATTTAAAAATTTAGCTACATCTTCAATATAACCTAAATTTTTTTCATGATAACCGTCAGTTCGATTATGAAGTTTTAGATAAACACCTTCAACTTCATAACCATCATTTTGTAGCATATAAGCTGTAACAGATGAGTCGATTCCTCCACTCATTCCAACCATTACTTTTTGTTTATTCATTATTTGCCTACTTATTTATAGAAACTAATGAATCCACCACCAAGACAATAATCACCAGAATATAAAACAAGGCTTTGTCCTAGAGTTACTGCTCTTTGAGGATTATCAAATTCAACTACTACTTTTTCATCACTTGTCTCAACAACTGTACAAGCTTGTTTTTGTTGTCTATATCTAACTTGTGCCATTAGTTTATCTCCAACTTTAGGTGCCTCTTCAAGCACCCAATGCATATGGCTTGCTTCAACTGTTTTACTCATTAGTAGTGGATGATTTGTATCTTGAACAATTGTTAAAGTATTATTTACTACATCTTTAGAAGCTACAAACCAAGGTTTGTGTGTATTGTTTTTATTTTCATTACCTTTAATACCACCAAGACCAATACCTTTTCTTTGTCCCAATGTATAACAAACTAAACCTTTATGTTTTCCTATAACTTTTCCATTTTCATCTATAATATCTCCAGGAATTGCTTTAAGATGTTGAGTGATAAATTCATCAAATTTTTGATTACCAATAAAACAAATTCCTGTACTATCTTTTTTATCACTTACAGGAAGATTATGCTCTCTAGCTATTTCTCTAACTTCTTTTTTTGTTAGGTCACCAAGAGGAAACATAGCATGACTTAATTGTTCACTTGATAATGCATGTAAGAAATAACTTTGATCTTTTGAACTATCTTTTGGAGTATCTAATACAAAATGGTCTTTGTATTTTGCAATTTTTGCATAATGCCCAGTTGCTATCATATCAGCACCCATACTTTTTGCTTCATTTAAAAATACATTGAATTTTATTTCTTTATTACATAAAATATCAGGATTTGGTGTAAGACCTTGTTTTAAACCTTCTAAGAATACATCAAAAACTCTATCTCTGTACTCTTTTACGAAGTCTTTTCCAATTACCTCTATTCCTATTAAAGCACCAACTTTTTTTGCATCTTCAAATTCTATACGGTTAGGACATTGGCTTCCTTTGATTCCATACTCCCAGTTACGCATGAATAGTCCAACAACATCGAAACCTTGTTGTTTTAATAATAACGCTGTAACAGATGAATCAACTCCACCTGACATTCCTACAACTACTTTTTTATTTTTGTTCATTTGTTTACCTTTAAAAGTTGTTTTTCATATATTTTAAAGGAATAATCACTGACTCTCTATTTGCCCAATTTTTGTGAGGGATAATAAGATTTTTTGTATCTATTTTCTTATTATCAAAAAATATAATATCTATATCTAAGGTTCTAGGCGCATCTTGAAAGGATCGCTTTCTTCCAAATTTAGTCTCATATCTTTGCATAGCTTGTAAAAGCTCATTAGGACAAAGATCTGATTTAATCGTGATTATACCATTTAAAAAATCATTTTGTTCTAAAAATCCAAATGGAGGATTTTGTAGAAGTGGAGAAGTCATAAGTAAAGTAAATCTTGAATCTTTTTTTAAACATAAAATTAATTTATCAAATATTTTTTTCGTATTTCCAATATTCCCCCCAATTCCAAGAGTTACATCGTATTTTTTTGATGAATTGTTGTTAAATTTTTTAGGAAAATTATTACTATAAAATAGTGTTAAATTTTGTGATAATTTTTTTTTCAAATTTCTCTCTTTTTTTGATTTAAAGTATTATTGCTTTTCCATTTTTCATTACAATAGTATCTTCAATTCTAACACCAAATTCATTTGGAAGATAAATACCTGGTTCTATTGTAAATACCATATTGTCTTCAATAATTAAGTCAGATTTTGAATTTATATTTGGGTATTCATGAATATCAAGTCCAACTCCATGACCAGTACTATGAACAAAATATTTCCCATAACCTGCTTTTTCTATTATATCTCTAGCTAATTTGTCAATTTCAGAAGCTTTCATTCCACTTCTTGCTTTTTCTATAGCAGTTAATTGAGCTTTTAAAACAATATCATAAACTTTTTGATGTTTATTGTTTTTAAATTTTTGCTCTCTTTTAAATGAAAATTTTTCAAAATTAACAACACTTGTACATGTTCTATCTGAACAATATCGTTTATATTTAATTCCAGCATCAACTAATAATAAATCATTTAATTTTAACTTTTTTGAAGTAGGAAGGGCATGAGGTTTTGCTGCATTTTCATTTATTGCAACGATTGGTTCAAAACTAATATCGAGTTTTCCACTTTGGCTCATTTTTTCAAAAGCTTTAAAGTATAAAAACTGTTCGGTTTTATCAAAACCATTTTTTCTTATGTATTTTGCAAGTTCATTAAATCCAACTCTTCCTGCATCTGCTGCTTTTTTAAGTAAATTAATTTCTTTTTCACTCTTGATTAATCTTTTTTCTTTTGAGAAATTGGGTTTTTGAATAAATTCAATTTTTAAATTTTCACATAATTTTGAATAAGTAGCAAAACTAAAATCATTTGGGTCAAATATTATTTTTTTAATTTTATTTTTCTTTAAAATTTCTTTGGTTGTTTCTATTAAATTTGATGATTCTATCACTTCACAATTTTTTGCATACTCTTTAGCTTCTATAGTGTATCTTGCATCGGTTATAAAAAATCTCTCTTTTCCTAAACTTAAAAAAATTACATTATCACAAGAAAATTTACATTCAAAATATATAGCATTCTCATTTTGAAGAATGAAGTTTTTCATAAAAAGCCTTTAATTTGGGATGTTTTAACTAAAATTTAATTATAATCTTACCTAAAATTTATAAAAGGAATATAATATGAAAATTGCCGTAATTCAAGGACCAAACTTAAATATGTTAGGAATTAGAGAACAACACATTTATGGTTCTATGAGTCTTGAACAAATTCATGAACAATTAAAAGCAGCAGCTTCTCAAAATGGAGTTGAAATTGAGTTTTTTCAATCAAATTTTGAAGGAGAGATTGTAGATAGGATTCAAGAGTGTTTAGGAACAGTTGATGGAATTATGATTAATCCAGCTGCATATTCTCATACATCAATTGCTATAAAAGATGCTTTAAGTGCTGTAAATATGCCAGTAGTTGAAGTTCATATTTCAAATATTTACAAAAGAGAAGAGTTTAGACAAAAGTCAATTACTGCTGGTGCATCAACAGGAGTAATTTCAGGATTTGGACCATTTGGTTATCATATGGGTTTAATAGCTTTAATGCAAATTATTGCAGAATTAAAAGCTGTAACACAAGCTCAACAAGCAAACGCATAATTTAAAATTTATGAAAATTATAAGTGCTAATTGGGTTATAACTTGTGACGAAAACAACAGAATTATAAAAAATGGTGCTGTTGTTTTTGATGACAAAATAATTGAAGTAGATTCTCTTTTAGAAATAGAAAAAAAATATCCTAATATTGAAATAAACAAATTAGATAAAAACTCTGTGTTAATGCCAGGACTTATAAATTCTCATGTTCATTTAGAGTTTAGTTCAAATACAACAACTTTAAAATATGGAAATTTTTATTCTTGGTTAAATTCTGTTATTAAACATAGAGAAGAGTTGATTAATAAAGCTACTAAAGAGTTGATTTCTACAAAATTAAGTAGAATGAAAAAAACTGGAACTACAACAATAGGTGCTATTTCTTCTTATTCTTTTGATATTGAACCATGTGTGAAATCGCCTATAAATACAGTTTTCTTTTGTGAGGTTATTGGTTCAAAAGCAGATATGATAGATACTTTATTTGCTGATTTTAAAAATAGATTGAATAATGCAAAAAAGTATGCTTCAAAAAGTTTTATTCCAGCTATTGCTATTCATTCTCCATATTCTGTTCACCCTTTTTTATTAAGAGAGAGTTTAAATTTAGCAAGAAATGAAAATTTAGCAGTTAGTGCACATTTTTTAGAATCAAAGGAAGAATTTGATTGGTTGCATAAAGATGAAGGTTCTTTTTTAGAGTTTTTTAAAAATTTTTTAAATCAAGAGAAAGCAGTTTCAAAACCTATGGAATTTTTAAATCAATTTACGAATATAAAAAATTTATCTTTTACACATTGTGTTGAAGCAAGTGAAAGAGATTTAGAAAAAATCAAAAATTTAGGTGCAAATATTAATCATTGTGTTACCTCAAATAGACTTTTGAATAATAGTAAATTAGATTTATCAAAACTAAAAGATATCCCTTTTACTATAGGAACAGATGGACTTAGTTCAAACAATTCTTTATCAATGTTTGATGAATTAAGAAATGCTTTAATGGCTCATTATGATAAAAATATCAATGATTTTTCAAGAATGCTTCTAAAAGCAGCAACTATAAATGGAAGTAGGGCTTTAGGACTAAATAAAGGTGTTATAGAAAATGAGTTTGATGCTGATATGATATCTTTTACATTACCTGATGAGGTTGAAGATATTGAAGATTTGCCAATGTATGTTATTTTACACACAAAATTTGTAGATAATACGATTATAGGAGGTGAGTATGTTTAATTTTTTTAGATTTTTGTTTTCTCCAATTATTGCAATATTAGATTTTATAACTAAATATTTCAAAACTATAGTATTTTTAACAATTATTTATTTTTTTGTTTTTAGTTCAAATGATGAGTTAACAAATACAAATAATTTAGCTAATTTACAAAAAATAGAGTTGAGTGGTCCAATATTAGATGTTAATAAGGTATTAGAAAATATTGATAAAGCAAAAAAAGATAACAATATAAAAGGTGTAATGCTTGTAGTTGATTCTCCTGGTGGGGCAGTTGCTCCTTCTATTGAAGTTGCTTATGCAATTAAAGAGTTAAAACAAATAAAACCAGTTGTTGTCTATGCAAGTGGAGTAATAGCAAGTGGTAGTTATTATGCCTCAATTTGGGCGGATAAAATTATTGCAAATCCTGGGAGCATTGTAGGCTCTATTGGAGTTATAATGCAAGGTGTTAATGCAGAAGAGTTAATGGAAAAAATAGGAATTTCAACTCAAACTGTAAAGGCGGGTAAATTTAAAGAATCAGGAACACCTAGTAGAAAATGGACTGATTTTGAAGAAAAACAACTTCAAAGTGTAATAGATGATACTTATAATATGTTCATAACTGATGTTGCAAATGCTAGAAATCTTGATGTTAGAAATCATACATTATTTGCTGATGCAAAAATTTTCACTTCAAAACAAGCAAAAGAGGTTGGATTAGTAGATGAAGTTGCTACAATTTCATTTGCTCAAGATGAGCTTGTAAAATTATCAAATGTGCAAAATCCGATTTGGAAGAAAGAGGATAAATTTGAAAAATTTATGGATAATTTGGTTACGGAAACAATTTCAAAAGTTAGTATGAATTTAATTAGTGGATTAAAAGCTTATTGATTTTATCTCAAATAAAAAAGGGGATGAATTTTACTTCATCCCCTTTTTTATGTTAATTTATTTTTGTAATTCAGAAACAATTTTAAATGTATCATTTGCAATAACAAATTCTTCATTTGTAGGAATAACAAATATTCTTGACGCAGAACCATTTGTTGCAATATCTCTTGCATCTCTTGATTTTCTATTATTTTTAACAGGATCTATTACTAATCCCATTGAATCTAATCCAGCACAAACTTTTTCTCTAATTAATGCAGCATTTTCACCAATTCCACCTGTGAAACATAATGCATCAACACCATCAAGTGCAGCTACATAAGCTCCTACATATTTTTTGATGTTATAAGCAACCATATCAACTGCTAATCTACATTTATCATCACCATTTTGCATACCTTCTAAAACTTCTCTTAAATCAGAAGATTTCCCAGAAATTCCTAAGATACCAGATTTTTTATTCATTACATCAAGAGCTTGATCAATTGTTAAATTTTCTCTAGTCATCATATAAGAAATTGCACCAGCACCAACGTCACCGGCTCTTGTACCCATCATTAAACCTTGAACAGGAGTTAATCCCATTGAAGTATCAATACATTTACCATTTAAAACAGCACTAACAGAAGAACCATTTCCTAAATGACAAACAATAATTCTTGTATTTTGCTTTTTATCTAACATTGCTCTTGCTTCATTAGAAACAAAGTAGTGTGAAGTTCCGTGGAATCCATATTTTCTTATTCCATGTTTTGTATACATATCATGTGGTAAAGCATACATATAAGCATAATCAGGCATAGTTTGGTGGAATGCAGTGTCAAATACAGCTACATTTGGTTTACCAGGCATTAATTGTTGACAAATTTCCATTCCCATAATATTTGCAGGATTGTGTAATGGAGCTAAAGGAATTAATTCTTTCATTTTTGCAATTACTTTATCAGTAACCATAACAGAAGATGCAAACTCTTCTCCACCATGAACGGCTCTGTGTCCAATTGCATCAATATCATCAACAGAATTGATAACTTTCCCTTCACTTTCAACTAATGTTTTTAAAACTAATTCAATAGCTTCTTTGTGAGTTGGCATTGGAATTTCTAAAGTTAATTTTTGACCTTCACCAAATTCATGTTTTAAAATTCCATCAATTCCAATTCTTTCACAAAGACCAACAGCTAAAACTTCTTTTGTAGTTGGATTCATTAATTGATATTTTAAAGATGAGCTTCCTGCATTTAAGATGAATACTAACATATTTACTTTCCTTTTGTTTTAAGTTTAATTATTTGATTTGAGTTGCAGTAATTGCAACTAAGTTTGCGATATCTTCTACTGAACAACCTCTTGATAAGTCATTAACTGGTTGATTTAATCCTTGAACGATTGGTCCATGAGCTTCTGCTCCTGCAAATCTTTGAACAAGTTTGTAACCAATATTTCCAGATTGTAAATCAGGGAATACTAAGATATTTGCTTTTCCAGCTACTTTTGAACCTGGTGCTTTTTTTGCTCCAATTGCTTCAACAATAGCAGCATCTGCTTGTAATTCTCCATCAAATGAGAAGTCAACATTTCTTTCAGTTAAAATGTCACAAGCATATTGAACTTTATCAACTAATGGATGTGCAGCACTTCCTTTTGTTGAAAATGATAACATAGCAACTCTTGGCTCTAATCCAACAACAGAACTTGCAGTTGCAGCTGTAGCACAAGCTATATCAGCTAATTGTTCAGCATTTGGCTCTGGAATAACAGCACAGTCAGCAAATAAAATTAAACCATTGTCTCCAAATTTTCCATCAGCTGTTTCCATAATAAATGCAGAAGATACTGTATTTATTCCAGGAGCTGTTTTAATAACTTGAATTGCAGCTTTTAAAACATCAGCAGTTGGAGAGTTTGAACCTGCAACTAAACCATCAGCATCACCAAGTCTTACCATCATACAACCAAAAAATCTAGGTTCTGTAGTCATAATAGTAGTTGCTTCTTCTTTTGAAAGGTTTTTACTCTTTCTTAATTCAACTAACTCATTAATATATTTATCAATATTATCAAATTTTTTAGGGTCAACAATTGTTGCACCTTCAATATTTGCTCCACATTTAGCTGCATCAGCTTTAATAGTTTCAGCATTTCCAATCAAAACTATTTTTGCAGTTTTTTCTTCTAAAACTTGTTGTGCAGCTTTTAGAACTCTTTCATCTTCTGGCTCTGGAAGAACAATAGTTCTTAATTGCAGTTTCGCTTTTTCTTTGATACTTTCAATTAAACCCATGGGTAAGTTATCCTTTCTACTTTAATCTATGTGGAAAAATTATAATTAAGAAGCGTAGCATTAAAATAGCAATCTCTTATAATCTCTCATAGGATAATTTTATAAAATAAATAAAAAAAAGTACATAAAACATACATAATTGTAAAAAAAAATTTAATTATTTAGAAATAGTGTTAAGATATGGCAATATTTTGCTTTGATTGAATATAATTAGTGAGCATTATGTACAATTATTGTACATAATACTCAATTTTTCTAATTTTTCTAAAATGTAACAGTTTAAGATTTTTTGATTAGATTGAAAGTATCTTTTGCGATTACTAACTCTTCATTTGTAGGAATAACAAATATTTTAGTTTTTGAAGATTCTTTATTTATCTCTTTTATTTGTGTAAATCTACCTTTATTTTTTTCAGTATCAATTTCTATTCCCATAAAATCTAAGCCTTGACAAACTTTTTCTCTAATTAAATCAGAATTTTCTCCAATTCCAGCAGTAAAACATATAGCATCAACTCCATGCATTAGTCCAGCATACGAGCAAAGATATTTTTTTATTCTTCCACATAACATTTCAATTGCTATTTTAGATCTTTTGTCTCCATCATTAGAAGCTTTTATAACTTCTCTTAAATCAGAACTAACTCCTGAAACTCCTAAAATTCCAGATTTCTTATTTAAGTAATTTATTATTTGATGAGTATCTAAGCCTTTTTTTTCCATTAAATAAGGAATAACACCCGCATCAATATCTCCACTTCTTGTACCCATGATTAATCCTTCAAGAGGAGTTAATCCCATTGAAGTGTTTATTGATTTTCCATCTTTTACAGCACAAACAGAAGAACCATTTCCTAAATGGCAAACTATAATTTTTGAATCTTTTTTATTTAAAATCTTTATTGCTTCATTTGAAACATAATAATGACTTGTTCCATGAAATCCATATTTTCTTAAGTGATATTCTGTATAGTCACTATAAGGAACGGCATATAAAAAGTTTTCTTCTGGCATAGTTTGATGAAATGCTGTATCAAAAGTTGCAACATTTGGAACATTTGGCATCAATTGTTTACATATTTTGATACCTAAAATATTTGCTGGATTATGTAAAGGTGCAAGAGGGATTAATTCTTCAATTTTTTTTATAACCTCTTCATTAACTATAATTGACTGTTTAAAATACTCCCCTCCATGCACAACTCTATGTCCAATAGCTTCTATTTCTGTTATAGAATTTATTACTTTTGTTTCATCATTTGTTAAAATTCTTAATACTAATTCAATAGCTTCTTTATGAGTAGGAATAGGTAATTCAAAAGTTAATTTTTTATTTTCACCTATTTCATGTTTTAATATTCCATCGATACCAATTCTTTCTACTAGTCCACTAGCTTTTAATTCACCTGTTTTAGCATTTATTAGTTGATATTTTAAAGATGATGAACCAGCATTTAATACAAACACTAACATATAATTTCCTTTTTTTAAACTTAAATAAAATTTAATAAATATTTTTAATTTTTTAAAATAATAACTTATTAAAACTTAAAATTTTACTCAGCCCATTCAAAATCAGTAGTAAATACAATTGTAAGCCAAAGGTCAGGATCTTCTTTCCCTAGTTCTTTTTCTATTTCATCTCTTAATAAATCCCATTCTTCTAATTTTTTAGGAGGCCAACTTTTGGGAACAATAAAATATAGTTCTATTTGTCTACCTCTTCCTACTCTTGCTACATATGCTCTAAATGAATTAAATCCGTATTTATTTACTATATTTTGTGCAACTTTATCAACGTGAGATTTTAATTCAGAAGGAGTAACTAATAAAATATCAGCCAATGCTTTTTTTACTGTTTTTAAAGGCATAGGAATTACTAATATTGTAACTATAATTAAAATAGTTGGATCTATATAAGGTGTAATCCATTGAAGATTAGTATTCATAGCAAAATATCCAAATCCAAAAGCAATAAGATAACCAAATGACATGGAAGCTGAAATTAACCAACTAATTGAATCGAGGGTAAGAAATTCTGAATTTATAGTTTTATTTGCTTTTTTGATATAAAAACCTAGACTAAGTTCAATAACAATTGATATTAAGGTTATGATTATTGCGTAACCAAATAATATCTCTCTTCCACCTAATAAAAAACTATCAATAGCATTTATAAAAGCATAAGTAGCAGCACTAATTAATAAAATACCATTAACCCCTAAAACGATTGGTTCAAGATGCCAAAAGCCCATAGTAAAATGTTTTTCAAGCCTACTATTAACAAAATCTTTTGAAGTAGAGTTTATAATTAGTTTTGCAACAATTAAAGCTAGAGTTGTCATAACTGCATCAATTAATCCATAAATACTATCAAAAATAATAGTCGATGAACTAGCAAGTAATCCAAAAATTATTCCAATAATTGCTAGTACAATGGTGCTAAATATAGAAATTTTAAGTAAATTAGCTTCTGTTTTTAAATTCATATAAATTCTCTTAAATATAGTCATACAAACAAAAGATATTTTGTATTGTGAATTAATATTATATTTAAAAATGGTTACAATAAAGTAATCGTTTTTTATAAATTATTTTATTTTTACATTTGGTAAATTTTTTAATTTTATGAAAATCATTGAAGTCATTAATGCATCATTATAAGCATCATGTTTACCTAGACTTGGTATTTCTAAATCTTCCATTATTGTATTAAATCTTAAATCAATATAACTTTGAGGAATAACATCTATCTTATAATCATGATAAATTTCAGAGACTTCAAGAGTTTTATTTGGAAGTTTAATTCCTAATTTAGGTTTTAAATATTTATTTATCATCGCAATATCAAATTCTAAAAAATATCCTACTAAAGTTCTATTTCCAATATATTCTAAAAATTCTTCAATTACATCATCAATATCTTCAGCATCTGCTAAATCACACTCTCTTATATGATGAATTTTTATAGCATCAGCTTGTAATTTTGTTTTTGGTTTTACAAATTTTACAAATTTTTTACTAGAAACAATAGTATTGTTTTTTATTATAACAGCACCAATAGATACAATATCATCAATTTTAGAGTTTAGCCCAGTTGTTTCACAATCGAAACAAACATATTCATCTTCCATTGGTTTATCAAATAAAAATAAGTATTTTTCATCTTTTAAATTTTTTTTATTAAAATAGTTTTTTATAGTTCTAAACATAGTTTAACTTAAAATGGAATTCTAGTTTTTTCTTTAGTTTATTTATAATTTTAAAAGAGTCTTTTAATAAATCTTTTTCCATTGTATTTAAATTATTTGGATTTATATAATTATCAATTTCCTCTTTTTTATCTAATTTATCCAAATTCGATTTTAATCTTAGATTTGTTAAAAAATTAAATGCCATAGTTAATTCTTTTGCTAGCTCTTCTTCTAAAACACCTTTTTCTAATAATTTTCTTATTCTTTTTGCTGTGTTAGCATTAAATATCTTGTTTTCTAAACTTAGACTTCTAATCCCTTGTACAATTATAAAAATTCCACCTTTTTTTATGTCAATTTCATTTTTATGTTTATTATCTTTACTATTAAATACAAAACCATCAAAGAATCCTAATGGAACATCAAAACTTGTTATTACTTTTGCAAAATGTGCGTAAAAAGTTTGGCTATTTGAAGATACTTTAAATAAATATTCTTTTAAAGATGTGATTAAATTTTTATCTCCTGAAACACAAACTGCATCGTAAAAAATTGCAATATTCATAAAATTGTCACCTGATGGTTCATTTACCCATTTGAAAATCAAGTCTTTAAAATCAGATTTTTTTCTACACCAATAAGGATTAGAAACCATTATATTTCCTTGACATCTTGGAAAACCAAAATCAACTAATGTTTCAGTAAATATATGAGTAAATTCATTGAGTTTTTCATCACTAATAGTACAATCATCAGCTAAAATCAATGCATTATCTTGGTCCGTTTTAAGGATTTGTTCTCCTCTTCCTTCACTTCCCATAACAACTAAACATGATTTTTCATATAATTCTACTGGTGCTAAAATTTTATAAAGTTTATCTAAAAGCTTTTTATTTAATTGATTTATTAATTTTGAAATAAACTCTATTTTTACACCTTTTGCATTTAATGATTTAATGATTTTAATGAAAGACAAAGAAGCTTCTTTTAATTCTTCAACTGTTTCTGCTTTTACTATTTGATTTGATACTGCAAAAGTATTTGTAGCAAAAAAAGATGATAATGATATTTGATCTAAAATACCAATTATTTCTTCTTTTTCATTTTTTACAACAACTCTTTTTATACCATGTTTTGCCATTAGAAGTTGTGCATTAAATAAAAAATCGTCTTCATATACAAAAATTAATCCTTTTGATGCAATTTTGATAACTTTATCATCAAAATTCATACGATTTAAAATAACTTTTTGTCTAAAATCTGAATCGGTAACTATATACATTTCTTCATAAGTATCTTTTAATAAAACAGTTGGTACTTTCTCTTTTTTTATTATGTTTGCTGCTTCATAAATAGTTTTTTCTGTATCTATAATAACTGCTTTATGAATTTTTGCATCTTTAACTTTTGCAACCATGATATTTGCCATATCTTTATTTTTTTCATGAGAAATATTGTTGTTTAATTTTTCTGAAATAGATTGAAAAAAGTAATTTTCTAATTCTTGATTTTCATGTAAAACTTCAATAAATATTTTTCTAGGTAAAATATAACATATTGTCTCTTCTGTTGTTACAAATGAATTTTTTGAGTAATTTTCTATTAAAGATATTGAATCAAATATCTCATTTTTTGAGTAAATAGATAAAACTTCATCTTCTTGTTTTTCTTGAATTAATCCTTTTAAAATAAAAAACAGAAATTCAGGAGAAGAACCTTCCTCTTGAACAATTTCATTTGCTTTATAATAAGCAATATCTAAATTATCTACGAAATCATCAATTTGATCTGAAGTCAAATTTTGAAAAGGATGAATTGATGAAATAAATGCTTTTTGTTCTAATATACTCATAAGACCTCTTTAAGAATTGGTATAAAATGATAGCTAAAAATTAATAAGATTAGTATTTTAAAAAGTTATAAATTAAGTGATTGTAAAAGAATTTACCAAAGGAAAATCCTTTGATAAATTAAAGTTAGTGAGAAACTGCTCCAGCAGCACCAATACCAGTGTTCGCTCTAACATTTTGTCCTCTAAATAATTCTCTTTCATGTTTTGCTCTATCTGATGTGTCAATTTTAGAGAAAAACCAAATTGAAACAAAAGCAACAGTTACAGAGAATAGTGCAGGGTGTGCATAAGGGAAAATAGCTTTTTCATTTCCTAAAATCTGTACCCAAACATTAGGACCTAAAATAACTAATGCAACAGCAGTAATTAATCCCATAAATCCACCAATAAATGCACCTCTTGTTGTTAATCTTGACCAATAAATTGATAAGAATAAAATTGGGAAGTTAGCTGAAGCTGCAATACCAAATGCCAATCCAACCATATATGCAATGTTTTGAGATTCAAAAGCGATACCTAAAGTAACTCCAATAATACCAACTAAAACTACAGTGATTTTTGAAATTTTTACAACTTTTTCATCAGTTGCATTTGGATTAATTACATTTGCATAAATATCATGTGAAATAGCTGATGCCCCAGCAAGTGTTAATCCTGAAACAACCGCTAAAATAGTAGCAAATGCAACTGCAGAAATAAATCCTAAGAAAGCGTTTCCACCTAACATATGTGATAAGTGAACAGATGCCATATTTGAACCACCAAATAATTTACCATCTACAAAATATTGAGCACCTTCAGCACTATTTAAAAATGCAATAGCTCCAAACCCAACAATAGTGATAATTATCCAGAAATATGCTACAAATCCAGTTGCATAAACAACAGACTTTCTAGCTTCTTTTGCATTACCAACTGTAAAGAATCTCATTAATACGTGAGGTAAACCAGCTGTTCCAAGCATTAATGCCATACCTAATGAAATAGCAGAAATAGGGTCACTTATAAATCCACCTGGACTTAAAATAGCTTCACCTAATGAGTGATTTTCTACTGCTTTAACAGCTAAAGATTCAAATGAAAAATTAAAATGATATAAAACCATAACAGCCATAAATGAAACACCAGAAAGTAATAAAACAGCCTTGATGATTTGTACCCAAGTAGTTGCAAGCATCCCTCCAAATGTTACATAAATAATCATTAATGCTCCAACCATAAATACAGCGTATTCATATTCCATACCAAATAAAACTTGAATTAACTTTCCAGCTCCAACCA
Organism: Arcobacter aquimarinus; assembly: GCF_013177635.1. NCBI lineage: Bacteria > Pseudomonadati > Campylobacterota > Epsilonproteobacteria > Campylobacterales > Arcobacteraceae > Arcobacter > Arcobacter aquimarinus. The sequence continues at coordinate 554,693 of NZ_CP030944.1, forward strand.
TTTGTGCAATTAAATATAAAATTACAACAGATATAGAACCAAATGCAGCAAGAGTTCTAATCTCTTTTTGACCTAATCTATAAGCTGCAATATCAGCAAAAGTAAATTTACCTAAATTTCTTAATTTTTCAGCCATTAAGAATAATATAATTGGCCAACCAACTAAAAATCCAATAGCATAAATCATACCATCAAATCCATGTAAAAAAATCATTCCTGAAATACCAAGGAATGATGCAGCTGACATATAGTCTCCTGCAATTGCTAGACCATTTTGGAATCCTGAAATTCCTCCACCTGCTGTATAAAAATCTGAAGCTGATTTTGTTTTACTAGCAGCCCATTTTGTAATACCCATAGTTCCTACGATAAATATAAAGAACATGATAACAGCATTAATATTTAAAGCTTTTTCCCCATCAGCAGCAAATAATGCTAAAGATGATAAAGCTAATAAAGTAAATATTTTTAACATTATAATAAATCCTTTGCGTCATTTTTAATAGCTATTTCTAAGTCTTCAAACTCACCATTTGCTTTTACAACATAAATTATTGTTGTAATAAATGCAATTAAAATTATCGTAACAGCTATTGGCCATGCAACAGTCATAACACTTTCAGCTGATAATTTTGTAGCAAAAAACTCTCTATTGAAAGCAATAGTTAGAACGAAACCGTAATATATTACTAACATAAAAACTGCTAATTTAATAGCGAAAGAACTTCTTTTTGAAACAAGTTCAGCATATTTAGGATTAGCTTTAATCCTTTTTACTAATTCTTTGTCCATTTCATATCTCCTTGTAAAGATTTTTTTTTCGAAAGTGGAAATCATAAACTATTATGATAGCAATAACATAGCATCGAAAAAAAAGTTAAATTATTGTAATTAAAATATACTTAATTAGTAATATTAGTTTATTAACTCAAGGAATAAGTAAAAAATAAGTAGTAAAATGTAACGTTCTTACTTATTTTTAACTTGTGTAAAATGTTGTTTTTGCTGGGGTTAAATCTTTTAGTTTTAAAAACATCATAGAGGTCATTATAGCGTCATTTAAAGCATCATGTTTACCAAGAGCTGGAATATTTAAATTCTTTAAAATAGTGTCAAATTTTAAATCAATGAATTCAAAATCACTAGACTTTTTTCTTGTTTTATAATACATTGATGATACTTCAATTGTTTCATTTGGAAGTTTTACACCAATATATTTTTTTGTGTATTTTGAGATGATAGTTACATCAAATTTTATATAATAACCAACAATAGGTCTAGAACCAATAAAATCAAGTAATTTATAAATAGCATCCTCTGGATCATGACCATTCTCTAAATCAATTGGTCTTATATGGTGAATTTTTATAGATTCAGGATCTATCTTATTTGATGGTTTTAAAAAAATATTAAAAGTTTCACGCATTAATATTTTATTATCTTTAATTTTTACTACACCAATTGATAAAATTTCATCTTTTTTGGGATTAAGACCAGTTGTTTCACAATCTAAAGATACATATTCATTTGGTAATGGTTCTTCAAATAAGAAATCATATTTCTTATTTTTTAATCTTTTTCTATTCCAATTTTTTATAAATGATTCGAACATTATGAAATCTTATCTATTTTAAATGTATAATTTATGAACTTTTTAAATTCGATAACTATTTTAAAAGAATCTTTTAATAAGTCCCTTTCAATTTTTCCTAAACTATGAGTATCTATTTCATTGTTAATTTTTTTACCAGTTTGAATATCTTCTAATTGAGATTTTAATCTAAGTGTATTTACTACATCAAATGCTTCTAATAATTCTGCAGCTTTATTTTTTTCTATAATTTTCTTTTCTTCTAGGATTTTTATTCTTTTAACAGTTGTTGTTTCTCTAATTCTTTCTCTCAATGCTAAACTTCTAATCCCTTGAACTATTGGAAAAACAGCTGCTTTTTTTATATCGATAAAATGAGTTTTAGTCATAAAATTCCCAATAGTTGTAGGTGTGTCAAAAGCTAATGTTGCCCTTGCAAAATAGGCCATAAACACATCTTTATCATGAAGTTTGTTAAATAAATCATCTTTTAAATTTATTAATAATTCTTTATCTCCCGCAACTGCAAAAGAATCAAAAAATATCGCTAAATCCATATAATTTTGCATATCAGGAGCTTCAATCCATCTTGCAGTCTCTTTTTTATATTCATTAACAGTTTTACACCAAAATGGATTAGAAACCATTATATTTCCTTCACATCTTGGATAACCAAAATCTATTAAATAATCAGTTATCTTATTCATGTAAGGTCTATATTGTTCAACATCTATTCCATCTTTTACAACAAGTGCATTATCTTGGTCTGTTTTTATAATTTGTTCATTTCTTCCTTCACTTCCCATTACGATTAAACAAGCATCTTTTTGCAATTCTTTTGGTAGAACCAAATTATAAAGTTTTTGGTAAACTTTTGTGTTTAACTGTCCAATCAAATTTGAAATATGATTTACTTTTACACCTTTTGCATGAAGACTTTTTATAATATTTAGTAAATCATTACTTGCTCTTTTTAAATCTTCAATATTTTTTGCTTTTTTAATTTTAGAATCAACAACATAAGTATGATTTGCAAAATGAGAAAGAATATCTATTTGTTCTAAAATACCAATCATTTCACCATTACTATTTGTAACACCAACTCTTTTTATATTTTTTTTGATTAAAATAGTAAGAGCTTCAAATAAATAATCATCATTATTAACAGTAAGAAGTGGAAAAATAGCTATATCCTTAACCGGAATTGTCAAATCTCTTTGTTCAAGTAATACTTTAACTTTTAACAAAGAATCAGTAATAATCCCATATCCTCCTTTAGAGTTTTTTACAATTATTGTCGATGTTTTATATTCTGTTGATTTTTGAATAGCATCAAGTAATTTTGTATCTTCTTCTACAATACAAGCTTCGTGAATTAATGTGTCTTCAACTTTTGCAATCATAAATGAAGATAGTTGAGACGTATATTCTTTATCTTTTAGAGTTTGAATTTTGTTTACTAAGTCTTTTAAAAAATAATCTTTAAATTGTTGATTTTTTTCAATCAAATTTAAAAATGCAGATTTATCTATTTCATAACAGATTAAATCCTCATATACTTTAAATGTATTTGTACATTTTCCATAAATCAAAGAGTTAGAATCAAATGAATCTTCATGTTGATAATCCATTACTATTATATTTTCAGGAGAATACTCATGTACTGTCCCTTTAATGATTATGAAAAAATGATTAGGAATTTTTTCAGGTGTAATAAGTATTGAATCTTTAGGATAATAAGCTATATCCATATGTTGAATACACATAGACATTTGACCTGGACTTAATACTTGAAATGGATGTATATTTGAAAGAAAAGCTTCTTGGTCTTGTATACTCATTCGATTATTCCTTTTATATTAGTACTTTTTTATATTAAAACTTTTAACATAAAAAAATACTAAAAGTATACCATAAGGTATACTTTTAGTTTTGATGTTAGTGATCTAATGCCTCACCAGCACCAGAAGGAATTCTGATTTTTTCAACCAACTCTTGAATATGAGCAGGAGGTGGAGGAGTCATTCTTGATACAACTATCGCAACGATTAGATGTAATAATGTTCCTAAAGTTCCAATACCAGTTGGAGCTATTCCAAATAAGTAATCTTCTTTTGCTCCACCCATGAATACAAAGTACACAATATATCCAAAAGTGAATATTAAACCAGTTAAAATACCAGCAATAGCACCTTCTTTATTCATTCTCTTATCAAATACCCCAAGGATAATTGTAGGGAAGAATGCAGCAGCTGCTAAACCAAATGCGAACGCAACAACTTGTGCAACGAAACCAGGAGGGTTAATTCCTAAGTATCCAGCAATTAAGATTGCTACGATTGCTGAAATTCTTGCCCACATTAACTCTGTTTTTTCATTTAATGTAGATTTACCAGTTGTTTTATCTTTAAAGATAATTTGACCCATTAAATCGTGTGAAATAGCTGAAGCAATTACAAGTAATAATCCAGCTGCTGTTGATAATGCTGCTGCTAAACCTCCAGCTGCAATAAACGCAATAACCCAGTTTGGTAAGTTTGCAATTTCAGGATTTGCAAGAACCATAATATCAATGTCAACATACAACTCATTTGCAATACCATGATTTTTAGCTAATTCAGCTTCATCAGCAGGTCCTTTTGCGTTTGTTGTTAATTTATGTCCATCTTCTGCTCTTTTATCTCCATCAAATGCAGGTTTCCCACCTTTACCATCAAATGCAGGTCCAGAAGCGTATTGAATTTTACCATCGCCATTTCTATCATTCCATGCTAATAATCCACCATGTTCCCATGTAGCAAACCATTTACCATTGTTAGCAGTACCATCTTCAAATTTAGCTTCTCCATTAACAAATGCTTTATATTCAACATTTTGAACATTTTTAATTAAATTTACTCTTGAAAAAGAAGCAACAGAAGAAATAGTTGTATACATAATAGCAATAAATACTAATGCCCAACCAGCACTTACTCTAGCATCTTTAACTGTTGGAACAGTAAAGAATCTAACTATAACGTGTGGTAAACCAGCAGTTCCTAACATTAATGCTGTTGTTAACATGAACATATTCCATAAGTTACCAGGCTCTGTATATGCTTTAAACCCTAAATCTAATAAAGATTGGTCAAGTGCATGTAAAAGGTAAGTTCCTTCAGGAATAACTTGAACACCCGTATTAAATGCAAAAGTTGTAGTTGCAAAAATACCTAATTGTGGTAAGAATGTATCTGTTACTTGTAATGATAAGAAAATTGCAGGAATCATATATGCAAAAATCATAACAACATATTGAGCAACTTGAGTATAAGTAATACCTTTCATCCCTCCAAGAACTGAATAGAAGAATACAATTGCCATACCAATAATAACACCTGTATTTACATCAACTTGTAAGAATCTTGAGAATACAATCCCAACCCCTCTCATTTGTCCAGCAACATATGTAAATGATACGAAAATAACAGAGATAACAGCAACTAATCTAGCTGTATCAGAGTAATATCTATCACCCACGAAATCTGGAACTGTAAATTTACCAAATTTTCTTAAATATGGAGCTAGTAACATAGCAAGTAGAACATATCCACCTCTCCATCCCATTAAGTAAGCACCACCATCACTTCCTTGGAAAGCAATAATACCAGCTAATGAAATAAATGAAGCTGCTGACATCCAGTCTGCTGCTGTTGCCATACCATTTGCAACTGGATGAACTCCTCCACCTGCAACGTAAAAGTCTTTAGTTGAACCAGCTTTTGCCCATAAAGCAATACCGATATAAATTGCAAAAGAAACACCTACGAATAGGTAAATTAGTGTTTGTAATTCCATTATGCTACTCCCTATTCATGTACGCCATATTTCTCATCAATTCCTGTCATTACTTTTACATAAACAAAAATTAAGATAACAAATACATATATTGCACCTTGTTGTGCAAACCAGTAACCTAATTTAACACCACTAATTTCAATAGCGTTAAGCTCGTTGATAAATAAAATACCACAACCAAAAGAAACAATGAACCAAACTATAAGAAGTTTGATAATCATAGAAATATTTTCTTTCCAGTATGCTTGTGCTTTTTCTGGACTCATTCTGCTCTCCTTTTTGAATTTTATTAAACAATAGATATTGTTAAATAATTAACAATGAAATTATAATAATTGTAGATAGCAAAAAGGTAGCAATTAGAATTTTTTTGAAAATTTAAAGCAAATTAGTTTTTTATGAAGCTAGAATAACCAAAATATGGTTATTCTTAAACAGAATAATATCTATCAATTTTATATCCAAGACCTCGAATATTTTTTATAAAATCCTCTTTCAGAGCTTTTTTTAGTCTTGAAATTTCTGCTCTTATTGTTGGATTATCTATATTTTCACCTTCCCAAACATCAATTCTAAATCTTTCAAAGTCTACAATCATATTGATATTTAAAGCTAAAATGTGAATAATTTCAAGCTGTTTTTTTGTAAGATTTTGGGGCTCTCCATTAAAATATAGAGTTTGTTTATCTTTTGAATAAGAATAATTTTCAGAAAATCTAATGTGTGAAGTATTATTTTGTTCTTTTTTTAATATTTGATTGATTTTTATTCCTAATTCACCTAGATGAAAAGGTTTTTTTATGTATTCTCTACATCCTAAATTATATGCTTTTGTTATATCTTCTATATCTATTAAAGCTGAAATAAAAATAGTTGGTATGTATATTTTTCTACTATTTAACTCAGATAAAATTTCAAAACCATCTTTTGTAGGTACATTTATATCTAATATAAGTAAGTCTAATGTAGTATCTATATTATCCAAAACTTCTTGTCCATCAGAATAGCTTTCAACCATATGTCCAATATTTCTTAAATATTCACTAATTGCATTATTTAGCATCAATTCATCTTCAAGTAATAGTATTTTCATTTATTTTAAACCTATAAGTAAATTTTGTCTCTTTTTCGTTTGATTGAAGGTTGATTATAACTAAATTTTTATCACATATATCTTTGACTATTTTTAAGCCCAATCCAAAACCTCCTCTTGCATTATTTTCTCTATAAAAATCATCAAAAATTTTATTTGTATTATCTATTTTTTTAGAGTTTGTAGCAATTGAAAATTCAATTTCATCATCATTTAGATAGTAGAGCTCAATTATGATTTTTGAATCGGAATAAGAGTATTTTATTGCATTAGAAAGATTATTATCAATGATTCTTTGTAATTCTGTGATATTGAATTTTATGTATAAATCATCTTCAATCATTGAATTAAATGATAATGAATTTGATTTAGCTATTTCATCAAAAAAATCAAGTCTATTCTTTAATATTTTGGTAAAGTCTAAATACTCTTTTTCATAGATAACTCTATCTCTTTTTACAAGATAAGATAAATCATCATAAATATTTTGAATGATTTTTGAACCAGATTCAATATTTGTTATATATTTATTATTGGGTATTTTCATTTTTAATAAGTCAATATTAGTTTGAATTATAGATAAAGGGGTATTGATTTCATGCACTGAGTTTTTTATAAATTTTTTTTGAGATTCAATTAAATTTGTTAGTTCTTTGGTTTTTTCATTTACTTTATATTCTAGATTTTTATTTAAGTCTTCGAGCATGTGAGTTTTTAATTTTATATTATTCATTGCATCTGTTGCATAATTTGCTATAACTTTGAATTCCCCAAATATAATCCTATTTTGATTTATAGGATCATCATTTTTTTGAGATTCTTTAAAATATTTTCCTATCTCTTTTACATCATTTACAATTAATATAGTTGCATTTTTATATATAAATATTGAGTATAGAACTAACATTATTGTCAATGAAGTTATTTGTAAAGTATAATTAGAAATTTTTTCGTTGTATTCTTCCTCTTTTATTTGTACTAATTTATCTATTTCATCTAAATAGACTCCCCTTCCTATCGTCCAATTCCATCTATCATAAGATTTTGCATAAGATATTTTATTTGTTTCTTTATCTATCTCTGGATTTAACCATACATAATCAACATATCCTCCAAATTCTTTTTTTGAAGTTTCTATTAATTCTTTAATTACTTTTTTACCATTAGAATCTACAACTTCTATAAAATTCTCTTGATGATTATCTTTTAAAGTTGTACTTTTTACAACTTTTCCATCAAAATTATATATAAAGATGTATTCATTAGGATTTTTTGTAATTTTTAATAATTCTATTGCATTAAGTATCTCTTTTTTGATATCCTCAATAGGTTTTATATTTTTATTTTGATTATAGTAATAGTCTATAAAATTAATTACATAATTTACATGCTCTTTTATTAAAGTTTTTTGACTATTTGTGTAATCAGTTTTGAGAGTTTTGATTTTTTCCTGTAGTTCTTCATGTGCATTATTAATTATAATAAATGTAAAAAATGAGATTAGCATAATAATAAACAGTATGCTATAAACTATTAGATGATATAGACTTTTTGCTTTTAACATTAACAACCTTTTTTTAAATTAAAGGTATAATATCTAGTTTTATATGATAAGTTTCTTTGAAAGGTAAAATAAGTGGCGCGGTTGAAGGGACTCGAACCCTCGACCTCCTGCGTGACAGGCAGGCATTCTAACCAACTAAACTACAACCGCACTATAAAGATACTATTTATAAATATAAATAGAAGTCACAAAATAAAATTTAAAAATCAATAGAACTCTATTTTAGATTTTTAAAAGTGGTGGTCGATATAAGACTCGAACTTATGACATCTACCTTGTAAGGGTAGCGCTCTACCAACTGAGCTAATCGACCGTTTGTTGCATACAAAACTTGGTGACCCCTAGGGGATTCGAACCCCTGTGGCATGGATGAAAACCATGAATCCTAACCGTTAGATGAAGGGGCCAAGACTATGACTATGCAACAATAAAATGGTGACCCGTGATGGATTCGAACCATCGGCCCCCTCATTAAAAGTGAGATGCTCTACCGGCTGAGCTAACGGGTCTTAACAATCTTAAAGTGGCGCGGTTGAAGGGACTCGAACCCTCGACCTCCTGCGTGACAGGCAGGCATTCTAACCAACTAAACTACAACCGCACTATAAAGATACTATTTATAAATATAAATAGAAGTCACAAAATAAAATTTAAAAATCAATAGAACTCTATTTTAGATTTTTAAAAGTGGTGGTCGATATAAGACTCGAACTTATGACATCTACCTTGTAAGGGTAGCGCTCTACCAACTGAGCTAATCGACCATTTGTTGCATACAAAACTTGGTGACCCCTAGGGGATTCGAACCCCTGTGGCATGGATGAAAACCATGAATCCTAACCGTTAGATGAAGGGGCCAAGACTATGACTATGCAACAATAAAATGGTGACCCGTGATGGATTCGAACCATCGGCCCCCTCATTAAAAGTGAGATGCTCTACCGGCTGAGCTAACGGGTCACATTGTTTCCAGTTTTAGTAGATGTTCTACTTAAATTGGACTGGAATTATAGTGCAAATTTATTTATTTGTCAAGAGTATTTTGAATAAATTTTGAAATTTCTTTCAAAGATGTTTTTGCTGCTTGGATTTGTACCTCTTCTCTTGAACCATTAAAATGGTATATATTAACGATTTTGTGGGCTTTTGAATCACAAATTCCTATTACTACAGTACCAACTGGTTTATTTTTTGTTTCGCCTGTAGGACCAGCAATTCCTGAGATAGCTATAGCATAATTTGCATCAAATTTTTTAACTACACCATTTAACATTTCATTTACAACTTCACAACTTACAGCACCAAATTTTTGTAAAGTTTCATTTTTTACATTTAATTCTTGATTTTTTATTTTATTTGAATAAGTTACTACACTTCCATTGAAGATATCAGATGAACCAGAAATTTTTGTAATCATACTAGCAACTAATCCACCTGTACATGATTCTGCTACTGTAATAGTTTTATTGTGTATTCTTAATATGTTTTGTAGTTTTATCATATCATCATTATCAAATATATTGTTATACATATTTTTACCTTTTAATTTATATTGTTTAGTTAAAAATATTGTAGTGAGTATTTAATTAAAAATTGGATTTATAGTTTGAGATTTTATATTGAAAAGAAATATAAAGTTTAAAATAAGAGGAATAACCTCTTATTTTTATTATTCAGCGTCTGTAAAATCTGCTAAGAATTTATCTTCATAGAAAGTTTTACCTAAAGATTGACATACTTTTTTAATATCTCTTTCTGCATTTCCTAAACAAGAAGTTGCACCTGGAGATGGAGTCATATTAAATATAATACCTTCTAATTCAGTAATTGAAGCTTCACCAAGCATTAATTTCTTTTCAGTTTTATTTAAAACTTGAGGTCTAACTCCTCCAAATCCTTTTGCATATTCAATATCTTCTACACTTAAAGATGGAACGATTTTTTGTGCATCTTTAACAAATAGTTTCTTATTAATTCCTGGAACTTCGAATAAGAAGTTTCTAAATACATAATTTCTGATATCTGAATCTTTTAATAAATCCCAGAAAATTTTCATAATGCTTCCATCGAAGTTCATAGTTTTTAAACATTGGAAGAATGATTTTCCACCTTTGTATCTTTCAAGAACTAATAATGCTAACGCAGTTGGACCGAATCTTGTTTTTCCATTTTCTAAAATATCTGGATCTCCATGAAGAGCAGCAAATGGTAATTTGTCATTTTGAACCATATAAACTTTACCATTTAAGTAAGTTCCATTTGTGATATAGAACGAACCAGCCATTGATAAAGAACCCATGTGTTTTCCGTAACCCATTTTGTGAGCTAAATATAAAGAATGCGCACCAGCATTTACAACAACGAAATCGGCTGTGTAAACAGTACCATTTACAGTTGTTAATTTGAATTTTTTACCAATTTGCTCAATCTCTTCAACTTCAGAATTAAAGAATACATCTGTAGTTTTAGAAGAATCTGCAGTTTGACCAGCTTTAACTAATTCTTTAGTCATTTCTCCAAAATCAACAGTTGTATATTGATCACTTGCTCCCATAGCAACGATTGGTTCTGGTCTATCTTTTGTTCTTTCTTTATCAGCATAAACTAATAAAGGCTCTTTCTCTCTTAAAGTATCTTTATCCCATAACTCTAAGTAAGGGAAAATTTCTTTAAATTTATTATATCTATCAGTTATAAACTGAACTTCTTTTTCTCCAACACCTAAAGCCATTTTTTGGTGTTTAAACATGATTTTATCTTGAAGATTATACATTAAGTTAAACTTCTCAATCATTTTTGCAGTTCTTTTTGTTATTTTTGCTTTATCAAAAGTATAATTTGTTTCAATATCTCCCACGTGGATAGTTTGAGAGTTACTAGTTCCTTTTGAGTTTAGAGTTGCTAAGTCCTCATATTTTTCTAATAGACACATACTATTTACATCAGAGTACTTCGCTAGTTCAAAAAATAGAGCTGCTCCAGAGATTCCTCCACCAACAATTACTACTTCATAGTGTTTTTCATTCATTTATCTTTCCTATGCTTTTTGTGAAATATTTGGTGATTCTAACATATATATTTTTTATTTTACATAAAGGCTACATAAATTTGAACAATTATAATTTAATTCATAGATTTTAGTAACAAAAATAATTTATATGCCATAAATATTGTTTTAAATTTAATTAGATATAATCTACGATTTATTAAAATGAAACTATAAATATTTGAAAATGAAGGTGTTATAATGGATTATAAAGAGAGTTTACTACTTCCTAAAACAGATTTCCCAATGAGAGGGAATCTTCCTCAAAATGAACCTATTAAATATAAACAATGGGATGAAAAAAAAGTTTATGAAAGAATGAAACAAAATAGAGTAGGTTGTGAATCATTTACTCTTCATGATGGACCTCCATATGCAAATGGGAATATTCATATTGGTCATGCTTTAAATAAAATTTTAAAAGATATTATCAACAAATTTCATTATTTTGAAGGAAAATCAATTAGATATGTTCCAGGATGGGATTGTCATGGTTTACCAATCGAACAAAAAGTTGAAGAGAAGATTGGTGCTGAAAAGAAAAAAGTTCTTCCAAAATCAAAACTTAGACAATTATGTCGTGATCATGCAACTAAATTTGTAGATATTCAAAAAAGTGAATTTAAACAATTAGGAGTTATTGCTGATTGGGAAAATCCTTATTTAACTATGGATTTTAAATTTGAAGCAAATATTTATAGAGAGTTATGTGCAATTGCAAAACAAGGGTTATTAATTCAAAGAAGTAAGCCAGTCTATTGGTCTTGGGCTGCTCAAACTGCGTTAGCTGAAGCTGAAGTTGAATATGAAGATAAAACTTCACCATCAATTTATGTAGCATTTAAACTTGAAAATATTGATGCAAGTATAATTATCTGGACAACTACTCCTTGGACACTTCCTGCAAATACGGGAATTTCTTTAAATGGTGAAGAAGAGTATGTAAAAACTAGTGATAAGTTTATAGTTGCAAAAAAATTATATAACTCTTTAATAGAAAGTGGAGTTATAAGTGGTGAAGTAGTTGAAACTATAAATCCAAAAGATTTAGAAAATACATTTGCTATAAATCCATTAAATGGAAGAACTTCTAAAATTGTTTTAGGTGACCATGTTATGATGGATTCTGGAACTGGAGCAGTTCATACAGCACCAGGTCATGGAGAAGATGATTATAAAGTTGGATTAAGATATAACCTAGATGTAATTATGCCAGTTGATGCATATGGTAAATATGATGAGACAATAGTAAGAGAAAAACTATTTAAAGATACAGATAAATATTTAGGATTAAATGTATTTAAAGCAAATGAGTTAATTTTAGAAGAGTTAGGAAGTGCTTTATTAAAAAGAGTTGATATTAGACACTCTTATCCACATTGTTGGAGAACTCATACACCAATTATCTTTAGAGCAACAAAACAATGGTTTATTTCTATTGATGATAAATATGGAAATAAAAACAATACATTAAGAGAAAATGCTTTAGAAATTGTTGAAAATTTAAAATTCTATCCAGAGTGGGGAAGAAATAGATTAAAAGCAATGTTAGAAGGAAGACCTGATTGGTGTATTTCAAGACAAAGAGATTGGGGAGTTCCAATTGCATTTTTTAGAAATAAAAAAACTGATGAAATAGTTTTTGATGAAAAAGTTTTAAACTATACAGCTATGATTTTTGAACAAAAAGGTTGTGATGCTTGGTATGATTTGGAAATTTCTGATTTATTATATCCAGGAAGTGGCTTAAATCCTGATGATTTAGAAAAAACTACGGATATTTTAGATGTTTGGTTTGATAGTGGTTCAACACAAAATGCAGTTTTAAGAAGTAGAAATTATGATGCTGGAACTTTCCCTGCTGATATGTATTTAGAAGGAAGTGACCAACATAGAGGTTGGTTTCAATCTTCACTTTTAACAACTTTAGCTTCAAGTGAAATTGCTCCTTATAAATCGATTTTAACACATGGATTCACTGTTGATGAAAAAGGTGAAAAAATGTCTAAATCAAAAGGAAATGTTGTTGCTCCTGATAAAGTTTTAAAAGAGTATGGAAGTGAAATTCTAAGACTTTGGGTTGCAATGAGTGATTATCAAAGTGATTTAAAAATCTCTGATAATATTTTAAAACAAAACGGTGAATTATATAGAAAAATTAGAAATACAGCAAGATTCTTACTTGCAAATGTTTCTGATTTAGAAGAAATTGTATCAGTTGATAAAATGGGAATTCTTGATATTTGGGTATTAGGAAAAGCTAAAAAAGTATTTGATGAAATTGAAGCTGCATTTAATGTATATGAATTTTCAAAAGGTTTAAATAAATTAAATAACTTCTTAGTTGTTGATTTATCTGGAATTTATCTTGATGTTTGTAAAGATAGATTATATTGTGATGATAAAAATGATATTCACAGACTAGCATCTCAAAGTGCAATGGCATTGATTGCCAAAAAATTAATCTCTACAATGGCTCCTATATTGACATATACAATGGATGAACTATTAGAGTTTGCTCCAAAAATTTTAAGAGATGATTGTGTTGATATTTTTGATTATAAAAAAGTTGTTTTACCTGAAGTTGAATCAAATATTGATGAAACAATTTTATTAGCAGCAAAAGAAAAATTCTCTGAAATCAAAGATGCATTAAGTAAAGAAAAAGTTATTAAATCAACTTTAGAGTTAATGATTTATACAAATTGTGAAGAAATTTTAGCTTTAGATGAAGTAGAATCAAGTGATTGGTTTTTAGTAAGTTCTGTAACAAAAGATAAACAAAACTCTGATATACTTGGAAGTTTCCAAATTGATGGAAAAGATTTTGAAGTTTATAAAGCAACTGCACATAAATGTCCAAGATGTTGGAAATATACAGCAGTAGAAGAAGAAACACTTTGTAATAGATGTGAAGAAGTTTTAAAATAGGAAAAAAATGTTTCAAGAAGAAGTAACACTTACTTTTATATTTCAAACAATAGCAGTAATTTTAGTTGTAACTGCTATTGGAATATTTTATGTAAAGAAAAAAGCAAAAGAGGTAAAAAACAAATGATGCCATTTTCTGATGAAGATTTACAATTACCTGTTAGTACCATTATTGAAAAAAAAGTAGCTCCAATGTTAGCACGTGATGGTGGAGCAATAGAACTTTTAGATATAAAAAATGGAAGAGTATTTGTACAATTAAAAGGTGCTTGTGTTGGATGTAGTGCAAGCGGAAGTACTTTAAAATATGTTGTTGAAAAAGAGTTAAAATCAGCAATTCATCCAGATTTACAAATAGTTAATGTACCACAAGGTATGGAAAACAATTTAGAGGAATTATAATAATGATAAATGAGAGTAGATTATTAAATGAAGCAAATTCTTTTTTTGTTCAAAAGAAATTTGATAAAGCTTTGTTTTTATATTCACAACTGTCATCAAATTTCCCACAAAATAAAGAATACCCAATTTATGCGCTTTTCTGTGACATTGCAACTGAAGATGTACAAAAAGCAATGTCACTATATGATTATTTTTCAATAATAAAAGATGAAAATTTAGATGAAGCTATAAGATATGTTGAGGATATTATCAATGCGTATGATGGTGATATTGATAAAATGATGGAAATATTAAAAGATTTAAGTACATCAACAGTTGAATCTTTGGATGCAATAAGATATGAAGATTTCAAAAAATTGATTGAATCAAGAGGTTCTTTTAGAATTGCTTTTGAGGATATAATGTTTTCAACAAAAGTTGCCATAGAAAATAAAGATGATTTTTTTGATTTTGTTACAAAATTGATTGATAATGATTTTAATACTACAGCTTATACTTATCTTGATGGCTTTAATGAGTATTTTTCTTATGATAAAGAGATAGAAAAATTATATAAAAAATTAGAAGAGAAAAAACTTGCAATTAATCATAAATAATAAGATTTACACAGATAATTCAAATGAAGCAAATAAAGATTCAATTTTTGTTGTTTCTAAACAGAATGAAAAATATAAAGAATTAGCAATTGCTAATGGTTGTGAACAAATAGTTGAAGCAAAAGATTTAAAAAAACATCTTGATATGTCAAGTATAAAAGTTATTGGAATAACTGGAACTAATGGAAAAACAACAACAGCAGCAGCAATTTATTCAATTCTTTTAGATTTAGGATATAAAGTTGCACTTCAAGGTACAAGAGGATTTTTTATAAATGATGAAAGGGTTGAAGAGTATTCTTTGACAACTCCTGTTCAACTTGGAAACTTTGCTCATATTCAAAAAGCAATGAATAATGGATGTCAATTTTTTGTGATGGAAGTTAGTTCACATGCAATTGAACAAAAAAGAATAGAAGGTTTAGAGTTTGCTCTAAAAATTCATACAAATATTACAAGAGATCATTTGGATTATCATAAAACAATTGAAGAGTATATACGAGTTAAGAACTCTTTTTTTGAAGATGAAACTTTAAAACTAATCAATAAAGATGATGAGAAAGTAAGGTATAACATTAAAAATAGTTTTGCATATTCTTTGGAAAAGCCTTCAACTTATAAAGTTGATGCATACTCTTTTAAAAATGGAATGCATGTAATGTTTAATCACTTTGGAAAACACTACTCTTTTTCATCAATGATGATGGGAATTTTCAATGTTTACAATCTAATGGCGGCAGTTGCAGCAGTACATATAACTACTCAAAAACCACTTGAAGAAATTTGTGAAGCTCTTGAAGGTTTTGGAGGAGTTAGTGGAAGGATGGAAACAATTTCTTCTAATCCTTTAGTAATTGTAGATTTTGCTCATACGCCAGATGGAATGGAAGAAGTTTTAAAAAGCTTTAATGAAAAAGATATTATTTGTGTATTTGGTGCAGGTGGAGATAGAGATAAACTTAAACGTCCATTGATGGGAACAATTGCATCTAAATATTCAAAACATATTATTGTTACAAGTGATAATCCAAGATTTGAAGACCCTGATAAAATTATTGAAGATATATTAGCTGGAATAAAAAATCATCCAAGTGTTCAAATTGAAATAAATAGAAAAGAAGCTATTAAGAAAGCAATTGATATGGCTGATGATAATTGTGTTGTTTTAGTTCTTGGAAAAGGTGATGAATCAACTCAAATAATTTATGACAAAAAATTCCATTTTTCTGACAAGGAAGAGATTTTAAAAATTTTAAATAAAGATAAATAATTTATTTATCTTTATTTAATGGAATAGATATTGTAAAAATAGCTCCACTATAACTGTTATTTAAATATTCAAAATCTATATTAGAAGCTTCAATTGACCCATTTAGATGTTTTGTAATTATCTCTTTACTCATATAAAGCCCAATTCCAGTTCCTTGTTTTTCACTTTTTGTAGTAAAATACGGATCAAAAATTTTATCTATAATATTTTCTTTAATACCTCTTGCTGTATCTTTAATTTTTATAACTATTTTATTATTAAATTCTTCAACATCAATAAAAATGTATTTATCTTCATCTATATTTTCAAATGCATCAATTGAATTATTTATTATATTTATAAAAACTTGTATTAATGCACTTTCATAAGTATCAAATTTTATCTCTGCATAGTTGTTTTGAATTATTTTAATATCTTTACTTTTCAATCTTGATTGTGTTAATTTAAATATTTTTTCAAATAATTCTTTAAAATATATATTCGTTTTATTATTATCTTTTTTGAAAAAATTCTTGAAATCATCAATAGTTTTTGATAAATATTGAGCATTTTCATTTATATTATCTAAAGACTCTTTTTCATATTCTTCATTTGAAATATTTAATTCCTTTTGTAATTTCATTCCTGTTGAAAGGGTAGAAATAATAGATAAAGGTTGTCGCCATTGATGAGCAATATTTGCAATCATTTCACCCATCGTTGCTAGTTTTGATTGTTGAATAAGTAACTCTTCTTGAGTTTTTATCTTATTTTGATTATTAACTTGTTCTGTAATATCTTCACTAACTCCTAAAACACCAATGATTTTTCCTTTATCATCAAACAATGGTACTTTAGAAGTATTTAATATTTTTAATACTTTATTTTTAGTTGTTATTGTTTCTAAATAGTTTAATTTAGGTTGACCAGAAGATATAACAATCATATCATCATTTATAAAATTTTCTTTTTCAAGAATAGAAAAATCAGTATCAGTTTTACCTAATAATTCATCTTTTGAACTTAAATTCATTAATTGTAAGAATTTACTATTACATCCAAGATAAACACCTTTATTGCTTTTCCAAAAGATTATAAGAGGTGCATTTTCAATAATTTTCTCTAAAAGTTCATTTGATTTTAAAAGTTCTTCTTTTTTTGACTCTATTTGAGTAAATAGTTTATATGAAATAAAATATATTAAAATTGAAGAAAAAGTTATAAATAACCAACCCTTTATAGTTTGTAGAAATTGTAGTTTTTCTAAATCTTTTACCAATAAATTTATTGCATTATCAGAAAAATAAATCCATAAAAGTCCAAATAAAAAATAAGTAATAGATATTTTTAAAGCTAAAGATATATATTTCATTTTAATTCTCCAAAAATATTATAACCTAATTTTTTCTTATTCTTTATTTTTTAAATAAATAAATATTATTAAAGATAAAACAGCTATAAATAAAGGGTAAAAAAATAAATAATCTTTTAAAACAATTTTATTTTGTTCAATTTGAGATTTTTCTAACTTATTTATATCTTCATATATTTTTATCAAATCATTTCTTGAGTAAGCAAAATAGGATTTTCCATTTGACTCTTTGGCTAATAAATCTAAGATATTTGTATTAAATCTTCCAATTCCAATAGAATAAATTTTTATATGATATTTATTTAATAATTTTATAACTACATCCAAAGGAATCTTACTTACATTATCTTCTCCATCACTTAGCAAAATTATTATATTTGATTTTGCTTCTTTATTTTTTAAAATATTTACACTTGAAGCAACGGAGTCAATCAAAGCTGTATTTTCGCCAGCCATTCCAATATCTAAATAATCAATCATCTCTTTTTGCGAATTTTTATCAAAACTTAACGGACTTGAAATTAGTACAGAATCTGCAAAAATAACAATACCTATATTATCATTTACTCTTTTTGTTATGAAGTCTTTTACTATCTCTTTTACAATTTCAAAACGATTTTTAGTATAATTTTCATCTAAATCTTGTTCATACATTGAAAAACTTGTATCTAAATTTAGTATTATATTTACACCTTCATTTTTTAAAATTATCGAATCATTTATTTTTATAGGACTACTAAGAGCAATAATAGAAAAAATAATAATTATGTATTTTAATACTAGAGTAAATAAAATAGATTTTTTATTGGATTGTTGAAAAATATGAAGATGTGGAATCAAATAAGAAGGCGATTTTGCTTTACAAATAAATTCACAAATAATAAATAATAAAATTAAAAGTAAAAAATATGGGTATTCAAAGCTTATGTTATTAAACATCTAAAGATTCCATAAAAATAGAGTATTTTGCTTTTATATGATTATCTATTTTTCCCACGTTTTTTTTGTATTTGAATTTTTCTAGTTCTTCTATTAGTTCATTTGCTAATTTTTTTTCTCTATCGTTTATTGCAAGTAATCTTGCATATTTTGAAAGAGTATAAGCACTTTTTTTTGAATCATCAAAATCTATTTCTTTTAATATTTTTAAATATTTTTTTCTAGGAGTGTTTTTTTTGTTTTTTATAAATTTAATTAAAAAAAATAAAACTAATAAACAAAATAAAATTCCTAAAAATACTAAAAGTATAAGAATAAAAATAGAGTAATCAGGTATTTTTTCTAACTCTTTTATATCATGAAGTTTTGATAAAAGATTTTCATTCATCTTAAAACACCTAATAGCTTTTTTATTGGATTTTCATTTGTATAAATTTTTGTAAATTTAACGGTACAATTTTGTAAATGATTAAAAAGCTTATGGTCATTTTGTAAAACTTTTTTTTCATACTCTAAAATAGAATTTTCATTTAAAATAGAATCAAATATTTTATTGTTACTTGGATCTATGAAACTAACATTTCCAAGTTCAATAGGTCGTTCTTCAAATTTATCTCTTACAATTAAAACAATAACTTCATGTTTTTGGCAAAGAAGTTTCAAATCAAGTTTTTCGATGTCAAAAAAATCTCCAATTAAAAATATTAAAGATTTCTCTTTTATAAATTTAAAAAGTTCTTTTGTGATTTTTTCATAATCTATATTTTTACCAATTACATTGTAATTATAAAGTTGTTCGGCCATAAAATTTACATTAAAAATTTGTTTTGATTTTTTAGTACAAATTTCAAGCTTCTCGTTTGCTATAAATGAAGAAAAAGGATTACCTTGTTTAACACAAATAAATCCCAATGCAGTTGCAACTTCAGTGATAATTTCTTGTTTGAAAACATCCGTTCCAAAATAAGTAGAACCATTTAATAAACAAACAATATTTACATTCAATTCTTTTTGTGCATGAAAAACTTTTACATAAGGTTTTTGCATTTTTGCACTTATTATCCAATCAATATTTTTTACATCTTCCCCATATTCATACTCTTTTAACTCACAAAAATCATAACCTTCACCTTTTAATTTTGTGCTGTTATTTCCTATAATTTCTGAAAAAACTTGTTTTTTTGTTTTTATAACTATTTTTTTTAAAGCTTGATTCATATTTTATGGAATTGTTATCTTTTCTAAAATTTTTTGGATTACATCATCTACATTTATCTCTTTTGCCATGGCTTCATAAGTTAAAATAATTCTATGTCTTAAAACATTTTTTACAACCATTGCAATATCAATGGGACTTACATAATCATTTCCTCTTAAATATGCGTTTGCTTTTACTGCTTTAAACATATCAATAGTAGCCCTTGGACTTGCACCAAAATGAATAATATCAACTAAATTATCAAGAGCATAATCTTTTGGATTTCTACTTGCATCAATAATATCAATGATATATTCTTCTAATTCTTTATCAATGTGAATATTTTTAACTGCTTTTTTTAATTCTTCTAAAGTTTCTTTATCTAAAACTTTATTTATTGTTTCAAAAGAGTTCATCGTAACTTTTTTTGCTATTTCATACTCTTGCTCTTTTGTATTATAACTTACAACAATTTTAAACATAAATCTATCAAGTTGAGCTTCAGGTAGACTATAAGCTCCTTCTTGTTCAATTGGATTTTGAGTAGCTAGAACTAAGAAAGGAGAATCAACTTTAAATGTATTTTCTGCAATTGTTACTTGTTTTTCTTGCATAACTTCAAGAAGTGCAGATTGTACCTTCGCAGGGGCTCTATTTATTTCATCTGCTAAAAGTAAATTTGTGAAAATTGGACCTTTTTTAATTTTAAACTCATTTGTTTTCATATCAAAAATTTGAGCACCAATAATATCGCTAGGAAGTAAATCAGGAGTAAATTGTATTCTTTTAAAATCTAAATTTAATGCTTGTGAAACTGCTTTTACAGTTGTTGTTTTAGCTAAGCCTGGAACACCTTCCAGTAAAATATGACCTGAAGTTAAAAGACCTATTAAAATAGAGTTAATCATTTCTTCTTGACCGATAACTCCCTTTGAAATCTCTGTTTTTAGTTCATTTAGTTTATTCTGTAAATGCAAGTTATTGTCCTTTTTTTTGTTAAAAACATTCTAGCCAAATAGAATTTAAATATTTATTCATTATGGTTAAAGTTAAATTAAACTTAATTTAGCTAAAATCACCACTCTAATTTTAAATTAGAACCTCACATGTGTCAATCCTTGTACGGGTTGTGACTGAAGAAATTTAGGCATTAAGGGACACAGAGGCCAAAACCCTATTTCAAAAAATATAATTAATTCAAGGAGAATTACTCATGGTTACAATGAAAGACCTATTAGAGTGTGGTGTACACTTCGGACACCAAACAAGAAGATGGAATCCAAAAATGAAAAAATTCATTTTCGGTGTTAGAAAAAATATCTATATTATAGATTTACAAAAAACATTAAGATATTTCAGATATACATATAATGTTGTTAGAGACAGAGCTGCTGAAGGTCAAACAATGATTTTCGTTGGAACTAAAAAACAAGCTAGCGAAACTATCAAAAAAGCTGCAATTTCTTGTGGTATGCCATATGTTAATCACAGATGGTTAGGTGGTATGTTAACTAACTTCGGAACAATTAAAAAATCAATTAGAAAATTAGAAATTATTAAAAAAATGAGAGAAGAAGGTCAATTAGATCTTTTAACTAAAAAAGAAGCTTTAATGCTTTCTAGAAAAGAAGAAAAATTAGAATTATACCTTGGTGGTATCAAAGAAATGCACAAACTTCCAGATATGATGTTTGTTCTTGATGCTGTTAAAGAAAAAATTGCTATTCAAGAAGCTAGAAGATTAGGAATTACAGTTGTTGCTCCTTTAGATACAAACTGTGACCCTGACGTTGTAGATTTACCAATTCCTGGAAATGATGACGCAATCAGATCAATTCACTTATTCTGCAACGAAATGGCTGCAGCTATGAATGAAGGTAAAGCAGCATTAGCTGATGAAACAGGTGCTGATGTTGAGCCTGTAACAGTTGAAGAAACTGAAGCTTTAATTGCTGAAGCTGTAGCTGAAGGTGATGTAGAACTTACAGAGGAGGAGCAAGCATAATGGCAGGAGCAACTCCACAATTAATTAAAGAATTAAGAGAGATGACTGGTGCAGGAATGCTTGATTGTAAAAATGCACTTAACGAAACTGGTGGTGATTTAGATAAAGCTGTTCAAGTTTTAAGAGAAGCAGGACTTGGAAAAGCTGCAAAAAAAGCTGGAAATGTTGCTGCTGAAGGATTAATCTCTGTTTTAGTAAATGCAGATAATACAAAAGCTACAATTTTAGAATTAAATTCACAAACAGATTTTGTTGCTAAAAATGAAAATTTCATTAATATTACAAAAGAAATCACTTCTTTTGCACAAAATAATGGAATTGAAGATGCAGCTGCTTTAGCTTCTTCTACAATTAATGGACAAGATTTCGCTACTTATTTAAATGAAAAAATTGCAACAATTGGTGAAAATTTAGTTGCAAGAAAATTAACTACTGTATCTGGACAAGTTGTTAATGGTTATGTTCATGCAACAGGAAGAGTAGGGGTTGTTTTAGCTGCTACTTGTGATGAAGCTGTTAAAGATAAAGCTGCTACTTTATTAAGAAATATTGCAATGCATGCATCTGCTATGAAACCAACAGTTATTTCATATAAAGATTTAGATCCTGCTTTTGTAGAGTCTGAAAATAAAGCTATTGTTGCTGAAATTATTGCAGAAAATGATGAATTAAAAAGATTAGGAAAACCATTAAAGAAAATTCCTGAATTTGTTTCTAAATCTCAATTAACAGATGAAGCTATTGCTGCTGCAAAAACTAGATTTGAAGAAGAATTAAGAGCAGCTGGTAAACCAGAAAAAATTTGGGCAAATATCATTCCTGGACAAATTGAAAGATATATTACTGATAATACTCAATTAGATGGAAGATTTGCACTTTTATCTCAAGCTTATGTAATGGATGATAAAAAAACTGTTGAGCAAGCAATTGCTGAAGTTGATGCTTCTATTAAAATTACTGAGTATATTAGATTTGAACTTGGTGAAGGTATTGAGAAGAAAGAAGAAGATTTTGCGGCAGAAGTTGCAAAACAAATGGGTAAATAATATAGTTTACCAAACTATGTAAAATAAAAAATAAAAGGGAATTTGTGATGAGTCAAGCTAATAAAACGGATGTACTCATTGCAGAGGAACTTTTACTTCAAGCTAATAACTTATCTCATAAATTTGATTATGAACTTTTCAGAGATATTAATCTTTCGTTATACAAAAAAGAATCTATAGCTATTATTGGTACAAGTGGTAGTGGGAAATCTACTTTCTTAAATATTTTGTCTTCACTTTTAAAACCAACTTCTGGAAATGTTGTTTTTAAAAGTAAAGATATGTACTCAATTAAACAAAATGAACTTTTAAGAATTAGAAGAGATGACTTTGGTATAATATTTCAAGCACACTATCTTTTTAGAGGTTTTTCAGCAATTGAAAATTTGGAAATAGCTACACTATTAAGTGGTGAAAAAATAGATGAAAAACTATTAAAAGCACTTAATATTGATTATGTTATTAATCAAGGTGTGGGAGAATTAAGTGGTGGTCAACAACAAAGACTTTCAATAGCAAGAGTATTAACAAAAAAACCTAAAATTATATTTGCAGATGAACCAACTGGTAATTTAGATAAAGATACTGCAAATATTGTTATGAATACGTTATTTAATTATATAGAGAATAATAATGCAGGTTTAATTCTTGTGACCCATGAAAATGAACTTGCTATGAAATGTAATAAAGTCTATAAATTAGAAGATTTAAAATTGCAGGAGATAAAGTGAAATTATTATTAATATGTGAAACTGCAATTATTGAACATATTTTTACTTTAGTTTGTAAAAGATTGAATATAGATTTATCTATTCAAAAAACAACTACAATTACTGATAAATTTGATGTTATAGTTGTTGATCAAAATTTTATTGATGATAAATTTAATTCTTTTAAACAATTTACAAAAAAATTAGCAGCTATTAGTTCAGAGGAATTGCCTTTTGATAAATCAAGAGATTTTATTATTCCAAGACCTTTTTTACCAACTAAATTAGAATCATTATTAATCGAACAAAAAGAAATTATAAAAGAAGAGGAAGAGTATGAGAAAAATAGAAAAGTGACTACTTTTACCTCTTATGATTTAGATGAAAATGATGAAGAAGTTACTATTCCTGTAGTAAATTATATAAGTAATTTAGAAGAAGAAAATAACTCTTCTTTAGATGATGAAGATTATAATTTTGATGAGGGAGATGAAAGCATTGTATCTTTAGAAAGTTTAAATACAGGAGGAGTTTTAGACTCTTCAGAATTAACTAGAATAAATGATATTTTGAGGGAAGATTCTATTCAAAATGAAATAAATCTTGAAAAAAATGATTGGAAAGATATCTCTTCTATAATTGATGATGCCTTAGCAGAAGTAAAAGAGTATGAGTTTGACTTAAAAGAGCCAATGGTGAAACCATACAATTTAATTTTAAGTAATTTTAATATTAATGAGTTAAGACCTTTATTGGAAAAGTTAGATCAATCAATAATTGATAAACTTTCAAGTGGTGATACAGTTGATATAAGAATCAGCTTAAAGGATAAATAGTGATTGATGAAAAAAAAGGTGCAATTTTAATACTTTCAGGCCCTAGTGGTTGCGGAAAATCTACTTTATTAAAAGAAGTTTATAAAGATATTACAGATTATTATTTTTCAATTTCAACAACTACAAGAGCTCCAAGAATTGGTGAAAAAGATGGAGTTGATTATTTTTTTGTTACAAAAGAAGAATTTGAAAAAGATATAGAAAATGATGATTTTTTAGAGTATGCAAAAGTTCATGATAATTATTATGGGACTTCTTTAAAGCCTATTAAAAAAGCATTAGATGAGGGGAAATTAGTTATTTTTGATATTGATGTTCAAGGACATGAAATTGTAAGAACAAAATTAGATTCTATTGTAACATCAGTTTTTATAACAACACCTTCTTTAAAAGTTTTAGAAAGTAGATTAAATAGTAGAAATACTGATAGTAGTGAAATAATTGAAAAAAGAATAAAAAATGCAAAAGGTGAAGTTGAATATTTTCAAAATTATGATTATTTGATTATAAATGATGATTTGCAAATAGCAGCTAAACAACTTGTTTGTATTGCAAATATTGCTAGAATAAAGAGTAAACTTTTTGATAATAATAAAATAATATCAACTTGGTTAGAAAACTAACTTTTCAGTTGATATTATCATAACTTAAAGGTTTTTCGAAGTAATAACCTTGACAGAAATCTATATTTAAGTCTTTAATTTTGTTGTAAATATCTTCATTTGAAACATACTCAGCAACTGTTTTTACTTTGAATTCTTTTGAAAAATTTGCTATTGTATTTACAATAATCTCTAAATCTTTTGAACTATTTATTTTCTCAATTAATGAACCATCAATTTTTACGAAATCAATATCAAGTAGTGTTAATAGATTAAAATTCGAATATCCAGCCCCAAAGTCATCAACACCAACTATACAGTTAAACTTTCTAACTTCAGAAATAAATTTTGATACTTCATTAAAATCTGAAATCTCTTCTGATTCTAGAATTTCAAACTCTAAGAATTGACTATAATCTTTGTTTTTTTCTAAAGTTTCATAAATAAATGAAGTTGTTTCAACATTTGCAATATCATCAAAAGATATATTTACTGATACTCTTTTATTTTTATTTATGATAAGTTTAAATGCATCTTGAAGTACTATTTTTATTATATTTGGATAAAGTTTTGTTTTTTTAGCAACGTTTATAAAATTATATGGAGCTATCTCAAGACCTTCTTTAGTAACATATCTAATAAGAGCTTCATACTTATAAACTTCTTTTGTTTTTGTATTAACTATAGGCTGAAAATATGCCTGAAAAAGATTTTCTCTAAATCCAACTTTTAGTTGCTTAACCCATTTTATATTTTCTTCAAAAGATTGTTGTATTTTAAATGATTCGTTATAAATCATAATTCTTTGAAGTTTAGTTCTTGCATAGTTTATTACTCTTTGAGAGTATTTAAAGGCTCTTGAACCATCTCCTTGAGCAATTCCTATTGTAATATTTATATCTATTTCATCTTCATCTATC
This sequence comes from Arcobacter aquimarinus, assembly GCF_013177635.1. Lineage (NCBI taxonomy): Bacteria > Pseudomonadati > Campylobacterota > Epsilonproteobacteria > Campylobacterales > Arcobacteraceae > Arcobacter > Arcobacter aquimarinus. Next base: position 580,627 of record NZ_CP030944.1, read on the forward strand.
AATAAAGACTCTTTTTCTATTTTATCTGCAAAACTTTTACATAAATCGTAGAATTTATCTATATCTTGATTTTTCATTTTTGCAACAATTGCAAATTTATCGGCTTCAATTCTATAAACTAAATACTCTTCTTCATCAAAATAATCTTTTAATTTTCTAGCCAATTCAAAAAGAATTGTATCTCCGATATTTTCTCCAAACAAATCATTTATAGTAGAAAATTCATCAATATCTAACAATGCCATTAAATCAATATTTGTTTCATCTAAATCTTTTTTTAGTTTATTTCTATTTGGTAAGTTTGTTAATTTATCAGTATATAAATCTTTTAATTCATGATAAATAAGAGATTGAGACATAACTTGTAAAAGTTTTGCTATATCTATAGGTTTTAAAACATATTTATCAACACCAATATCAATAGCTTCAAGTAAATACTCTTTATTTGAAAAAGCTGTTGCCACTATTATTGGAATATTTATATTGATTTTTTTTATCTCTTTTACCATATCCAATCCATTTAAAATTGGCATATTAACATCGGTGATGATTAAATCAATCTCTTTTTCATGTTTTTTAAAAAGCTCTAGTCCTTCTTGACCATTTTGAGCTACATATTGCTTTTTGGTGAATCCCTTTAAAATTTGATGGGTAACTTCTCTTAAGTCTTTCTCATCTTCAGCATATAAAATAGTTATATTTTTTAGTATCGAAATGTTATTTATCATTATTAAGAGTCTCTCCAAAATTATTAAGATATAATATCATAAATAACTTAATATCTAAGCTATAAACTGAGCCTTAGATACTTTTTTCTAGTAGGAGTCTTTTTGTCTAAAATCAAATGTAATCATTGTCATTTAGAATTTGAAGAAAATATAATGATAAAAGAAAATGATTTAAATTTTTGTTGTAAGGGGTGTCAAGGTGTTTATCATCTTCTAAAAAATGATGGGTTGGACTCTTTTTATGAAAAACTAGGAAATAAAACAATTGCTCCTCCTATTGAATTAAATAATGATGATATTTCAAAATTTGATTCTTTAAATTTTTTAGACAATTATGTAAGTGCTACAAATGAAGGATTTTCTCAGATTGATTTAATTATTGAAGGAATTCATTGTGCTGCTTGTATTTGGTTGAATGAAAAGATTCTTTATGATACAAAAGGAATAGTTGAAGCAAATATCAATTTTACAACAAATAAAGCACGAATTATTTGGGATGATGAAAAACTAAAACTTTCAGAAATTATTTTAAAAATCAGGTCGATTGGATACAATGCTTATGCTTATGATTCAAGTGTAGCTGATGTACAAGCATCAAAAGCAAAAAGAGATTATTTTATTCGCATGATGGTAGCTGTTGTTTGTAGTATGAATATCATGATGTTAAGTGTTGCTAAATATACTGGGTTTTTTACTGGAATTTCTAAAGAAGTAAAAGATATGATTCACATAGGTGAATTTTTACTTTCAACTCCAGTTTTATTTTATAGTGGATGGATATTTTTTAAAGGTGCTTATTATGGTTTAAAAAATCGTATGATAAATATGGATTTTTTAGTTGCCACGGGAGCTACTTCTACTTATATTTATTCATTATTTATTCTTTTTGGTGCAAAAGGAGAAAGTTATTTTGATTCAGTATCCATGATTATTACTTTTGTTTTGGTTGGAAAATATTTAGAAGTAATAGGAAAAAAATCAGCTATCGATACTTTGGATAAAATAAAATCAACCCTACCTTTAGAAGCAGTTGTAATAAAAGATAATCAAAGAAAAGTAGTAGCTTTAAATAGTTTAAATATTGGTGACATTATTGAAATAAAAGCAGGAGAAAAAGTACCAGTTGATGGTAAGATAGTTTTTGGTTCAGGTTCTTTTGATGAATCTACTTTAACAGGTGAATCTATACCTATATATAAAAAAGTTAATGATACAGTTTATAGTGGAACTATAAATATTGATTCTTTAGTTCAATTTGAAGTTACAAAAAGTTTTAAAAATTCTACTTTTTCTTCTATAGTAGCTTTACTTGAAGATTCTTTAAATTCAAAACCTGCAATTCAAACAAAAGCTGCTGAAATTTCAAAAGGTTTTAGTATCACAATTTTGAGTTTAGCTTTTGCAACTTTTGTTGTTTGGTATTTTTTTGGTTTAGATTTAGGATTTGATTATGAAGGAACAGATACTTTTGAAAGGTCATTTATTGTTGCTGTTTCTGTTGTAGTAATAGCTTGTCCTTGTGCTTTAGCGCTTGCAACTCCAATGGCAAGTTTGATAGGAATATCAGAGCTTGCTAAAAAGGGATTACTTTTCAAAGAAGCTAAGTTTATCGAAACTTTAGCTTCAGCTAATTGTGTGGTATTTGATAAAACAGGAACTTTAACAAAAGGTGAATTAAGTGTAGTTAAAGCTAGATTTTTGGATGAAAATATCTATAAAATACAACTTTTATATTCATTGTTAAATGCTTCAAAACATCCTGTTAGTATTTCTATAAAAAAATATTTAGAATCAAAATATGAAAATCTTGAAATAAAAAATCTTCAAAATGTAAAAAATATAGAAGCAAAAGGAATGAGTGCTATTTATAAAAATATAGAAGATAAAGAGTTTGAAATAATTGGTGGAAATGTTGAGTTATTAAGGGAATTTGAAATAAATTATAAATTTGATTCTTCAAAAACAGTTTATTTGTTTGCTATAAATAAAAAAGTAATTGCAACTTTTGAACTTGAAGATAAAATAAAAGATGATGCAAAAGAGATTATAGAATACCTTCAAAATAAAAATATTGATGTTGTTATGTTAACAGGTGATAATGAGCAAGTTGCTTCAAAAATTGCAAAAGAGTTAAATATTAAAAAATATTTTGCTAAACAAACACCTGTTTCAAAAGCAAATTTTATAAAAGAATTAAAAAAAGAGAATAAAATAGTTGTAATGGTTGGTGATGGAGTAAATGATAGTGTAGCTTTGACTAATTCAGATGTTGCTGTTGCCATGGGAAGTTCAGCTGATATTTCACTTGCTGTTTCTGATATTGTTTTATTAAATTCAACATTAAAATCATTAAAAGAGGCATTTGAAATCTCTAATAAAACATATAAATATATAAAACAAAACTTATCTTTATCAATAATATACAATATAGTTACAATTCCCCTTGCTATGGCTGGATATGTTATTCCATTAATTGCAGCTCTTTCGATGAGTTTAAGTTCTTTAATGGTTGTATTAAATTCACTTAGAATAAAAATGAAATAAGATTTTAAAAATTGAAAATGAGGATAAAAAATGATAAATGACACACTTTTTTTTATGTTGATTGTAGGAATAATAATCTCAGCAGGACTTTTACTTTTATTTATTTGGGCTGCAAGAAGTGGTCAGTTTGATGATGCAAATAAAATGTTAAATAATCCTTTGTATGATAGTGTTGAAGATTTAAATGATGCTATTAAAAAAGAGAAAAATTTAAAAGAAGTAAAAGAAGAGAAATTAAATAGTGAAAAAGAAAAAATAAAAGAAGAAGTTAGTCAAAAACTTGACTAACTTCTAAAAAATTACTTCATTGCAGCAATTTGTTTTGCTAAATCAGCGATATCAGCATCACTTAATTTTGCAACTTGACCTTTCATAACAGCACCCATACCGTGAACATTTAAAGTTCCAGCTTTATAACCATTTAAAGATGCGATAGTTTTAGCTTCGTCCCAACCTGTGATAATTTCAGATTTTCCTAATGCTTTTTTTTCTCCGTTCGCACCATGACATGTTGCACAAGCTGCAAAAGAAGCAGCACTTAAAGAAGCAGCAGCCGCTGCAGCGATGATTGTACTTAATACGATTTTTTTCATTTTATTCTCCTTGATTTTAAGCGAAATATTTTAGCTTTTTTTTCTTTTTTTATGCTTAATATATTAGCTTTTTTTTGTAATAAACAGTATAAGTTTTACCTATTATTGTATAAAAAAAGTGAATTACTTATAAAGTCTGTATAGAGGTTATTTAAAGCAATTTTTTAATACTATATTAACTTTAAAAAAAAGGCAAATTTTGAAAGAAGAGATAGTTTTAAATATTAATAATTTAACATTTTATTATAAAAAGGAAAATCCTATATATAAGGATTTTTCTTTAGAGTTAAAAAAAGGTGAATTAGTAACTATATTTGGGAAAAGTGGAACAGGTAAAACTACACTTTTTGAGTTAATTATAGGTAGTTTAAAACCAATAAATGGAACAATACAAAAATCTAAAATAGCTATGATTTTTCAAGATCCATTTAACTCTTTTCACCCCACATACTCTATAATTGAACAAATAAAAGATGTTGTAAATAGTAATTTTGATGATGAACTACCAGAACTTTTAGAGAAATTGAGTTTAAAAGAAGAGTTGCTTTATAAAAAAACATATCAGCTAAGTGGAGGGCAACTTCAAAGATGTTCTATTTTAAGAGCAATTTTGATGAAACCAGATTTACTTTTAGTTGATGAACCAACGTCAGCTTTAGATAATATTATAGCTTATGATGTGATGAAACTGTTGGTATCTTTTTTAAAAAATAGTGCTATTTTACTTATTACCCATGACTTTGATATGGCTTCATGGTGTAGCGATAAAATTATAAGGTTAGAAGAAAATGCAAAAAAATAAAAAGGCTTTAGTTCTATTAAATATGGGTGGAGCTAGAAATAAAGATGAATTAAAAATGTTTTTAACAAATATGTTTAATGATGAAAATATTTTAACTATAAATATGGATTTTTTAAGAAGTATAATTGCAAATTTCATAGTTAAAAAAAGACTTGATAGTGCTTGGGAAAATTATGAAAAAATTGGAAATGCTTCACCAATTAATCCATTAACAGAAAAATTAGTAAATAAATGTAATGAAAAAATTGAAGAGTTTAAAACATATCAAGCTATGCGTTATACTCCTCCATTTGCAAATGAAGTTTTAGAACAAATTAAAAAAGATGGAATAAGTGAGATTTTACTACTTCCTTTATATCCACAATTTTCAACAACTACTACAAAATCGTCAGTTCAAGATTTTATAGGAAATATTCCATATGAGGGATTTACTGTAAAATATATTGAAGAGTTTTATAAAAATGATAAATTTAATGATTGTATTGTAGATGAAATAATTAGAAATATTGATGATGAAAAAGAGTATAATCTAGTATTTTCAGCACATGGATTACCACAAAAAATTGTTAAAAAAGGTGATCCATATGAAGAACAGATGAATGAACATGTGGAAATTTTATCAAAAAAACTAGATGAAAAGAAAATAAAATTTAAATCAATAAACTTAGCATATCAATCAAAAGTTGGACCTATGAAATGGCTTGAACCATCACTTGAAGATATGTTAAAGAATTTTAAAGATGAAAATGTAATTATTTATCCAATTTCATTTATAGTTGATAACTCTGAAACAGATTTTGAACTTGATATTGAATATAGAGAAATAGCACATGAATTAGGAATAAAAGAGTATAAAGTTTGTCGTTGTGTAAATGATAGTGATGGATTTATTGAAGCTATAAAGGATATTATAAAGTAATTGGAAAATTTTATGAAGAATCAAATTTTATTAGAAATAGCTAAAAAATCAATAAAAAGAAAATTTGATTCAAATATAAAAATAGATAAAGATGAACTTCTAAAAGATTTTCCCAAACTTAAAGAAATTGGTGCAACTTTTGTAACTTTAAAATTAAATAATGAATTAAGAGGTTGTATAGGAACTTTAAATGCCAAAGTTTCAATACTTGAAGATTTAATATCAAATGCCTATGGGGCGGCTTTTGAAGACCCAAGATTTTATGAATTGACAAAAGAAGAGTTTGAAAAAACAGATATTGAAATTTCTATTTTATCTTCACCTGTACAGATACAGTATACAGACATAGAAGATTTAAAATCAAAAATAAAACCAAATATTCATGGGGTGATTTTACAAAAAGATGGAAGAAGAAGTACATTTTTACCACAAGTTTGGGAACAACTTCCAATTTTTGAAGAGTTTTTTTCTCATCTTTGTTATAAAGGAAGTTTTGAAGAAAATTGTTTGGAGTTTAATCCTCAAATCTTTATTTATGAAGTTAAGAAAATAAAATGAGTTTTAAAAGTATTAGAAAAAGTGTAGTTAGCGGAAGTTTTTATCCCCATAAAAAAGAAGAGATTTTAAAATATATAAATCATTTTAATAATTTTGAAACAAATGTTGAAACTTTTGAAGATATAAAAGCTATTATTGTTCCTCACGCTGGATATATTTATAGTGGATTTACTGCAAATTTAGCTTACAAATTAGTTTCATCTTTAAAAAAAGATATAAAGAGAGTTGTTGTAATTGGTCCATCACATAGAGTTTATCTAAAAGGTGCAAGTGTTGCAATATATGATGAATTTGAAACTCCATTTGGAAATCTAAAAATTGATAAAGAGTTTTCTCAAAAATTTATAGATAAATATGATTTTTTAGAGTTTAATGTTGAGTGTGAATTTGAGCATTCAACCGAAACTCAAGCTCCATTTATAAAATATTATTTTGCTGATGTTGAATTAGTTGAGGTAGTTTATGGAGAAATTGATTATAAAGATTTATCAAAAGTTATTGATGAGGTTTTAAAAGATAAGTCTAATTTTGTAGTAATTAGCACAGATTTAAGTCATTTTTATACCCTTGAAGAAGCGCAAAAACTTGATAATATCTGTTTAGAAGCAATAGATAAAAAAGATTTAAAACTTTTTGATTATTGTGAAGCTTGTGGAAAAATAGGAGTTAAAGAAATAATTAATTGGGCAATAAAAAATAATTTTGATACAAAAGTATTAAATTATTGTACAAGTGCCGATGTAACAAAAGATAAAAGTAGGGTTGTTGGATATACATCAGCTCTCATAGGAAGATAAATGTTTACAGTTAAAAAAATTATTTCAGCTTTTTTGTTGCCAATTCCTATTGGAATTTTTTTACTTTTTATGGCTTTTATTTATTTGATGTTTAATTCATATAAAAAAGCAAAAATATTTTTGTTTTTAGGTTTATCTTGGTTTGTACTTTTATCATTTCAACCAATTTCAAATGCTATTTTAGCTCCACTTGAAAATTCCCATAAAGCTTTGATTGAAACGCCAAAGGTAAATTATATTTTAGTTTTAGGAAGCGGTCATAAGAGTGATGAGAATTTAAGTATAACTTCACAGATAAAAATGGTAGCTATAAACAGGCTTGTTGAGGGAATAAGGCATTATAAAAATCTTGAAAATGTAAAATTAATAGTTTCAGGATATAGTTTTAGTGATAAAAACTCTCATGCTTTTATGCAAGAAAAACTAGCTATTTCTTTGGGTGTAAATCCAAATGACATTATAAGGCTTGATTCCCCACGAGATACGAAAGAAGAAGCAATTGAAGCTAAAAAAATAGTTGGAAATAATGAGCTTATTTTAGTAACTTCAGCTTCTCATATGAAACGCTCTGTTTTACTTTTTGAAAAAGAGGGCTTAAATGTAATAGCAAGTCCAACAAATCATCTAGCTTATAAAGATGATTCTTATAGTGCTTACTTTTCAGCTAAAAATATTAGAAAAGTTGAAATGGCAATACATGAATATCTAGGATTATTGTACTCATTTTTAAGAAAAGAGATTTGATATAAAATTAATCCAATATCTGATAATATTGCAACAAAGTTGCAAATAAAGGTTTTTAGTGGAATTAATAACTATAAGTAATCTATCTTATAAATATCATAAAACAGAAGTATTAGAAAATATAAATTTAAAGATAAATAACGATGATTTTTTAGCAATAATTGGTCCAAATGGTGGAGGAAAATCTACTTTATTGAAACTAATTTTAGGATTGCTAACTACACAAGATGGAAATATAGAAAAAAAAATAAAAAATAATCAAGTGGGATATGTACCTCAAAATACAAATTTAAATATAGATTTTCCTATTACTGCTTTAGAAATAGTTTTAATGGGACATATAAGTTCAAAAAAAAGGTTGTTTGGATATTCAAAGGAAGATATAGCTTGTGCCATGGCTTCTTTAAAACAAGTGGGAATGAAAGAGTTTGCAAATAGGAAAGTTGGTGATTTAAGTGGAGGTCAAAGGCAAAGGGTTTTTATAGCACGAGCTTTATGTTCAAATCCAAAAGTTATGTTACTTGATGAACCAACTGCAAGCATTGATGTAAAAGGTCAAAGGGAGATTTATGAGTTATTAAAAGAGCTTAATAAATCTATTTGCATAGTGGTTGTTAGTCATGATATTTCAGTTTTATTAAACTATGCAAAAAATGTTGCCCATATAAATAAAAACTTAGTTTATCACTCTTTAGAAAATATAGAAAAAAATATAAATACACAAAATGATCATTTATGCGAAGTAGAACTTTTATCAGCTTTAGGTAAATCTCATGTTTGTTGTGATCATACTCATTAAGGTTAAGAATGTTAGAAGTTTTACAATATAATTTTATTCAAAATGCTTTAATAGCAGGAGTATTAATCTCAATAGCAGCAGGAATTATAGGAAGTTTAGTAGTTGTAAACAAGATTACATTTTTAACAGGTGGAATTGCACATAGCTCTTATGGAGGAATTGGTCTTGCTATTTATTTAGGAATTCCTGTACTTTTTGGAGCAACAGTGTTTGCTGTTATAACTGCAATTATAATTGCAATAATAACTTTAAAAAATAGAACACGAATAGATGCAATTATAGGTATGATGTGGGCAAGTGGAATGGCTATTGGTATTATCTTTGTGGATTTAACACCTGGATATAATGTGGATTTAATGTCATATTTATTTGGAAGTATAGTTGCTGTTTCAAATGAAGATATTTATTATATGACTATTTTAGATATATTTATTATAGGAATAGTTGTTTATTTTTATAAAGAGATTTTAGCAGTCTCTTATGATAGTGAATTTGCAAGTTTACGTGGAATAAATGTAAAGTTTTTTTATACTTTGATTTTAATTTTAGCAGCTTTATGTGTAGTTGCTGCAATTAAAGCTGTGGGATTAATCCTTGTAATTGCACTTTTAACAATACCTACATATCTTGCGGAAACTTTTGCTTCAAAACTTTCAAGTATGATGATAATAAGTTCTATTTTAGCTACAATTTTTACTATTTTAGGACTTGTTGTTTCATATCTTTATGATATTAGCTCGGGTGCGAGTATTATTATGGTTGCTGTTTTGGTTTTGGCTGTTGTAAAAGTTCTAAAAATGAAAAAATAATTTTTTATTAGTATTTAGTTATAATAAAATTTAGAATTAATTTTATTTTATATTCAAATATATTTTAAGGGGCTTTATTGTTAAAAAATATTTCTATGAGTTTAGGATTTTTATTTCTTGGTTATGTTGTAATCACTTATGAAAATTTTACTGTACTTTTAAGTGGAATTGCTATTTTTATTATTGGTATGTTCTTTATGCAAGATGGTTTTAAACAACTATCCGGAGGTCTTTTAGAAAGACTTTTACAAAAGTTTACTTATAATAGTTTTTATGCAATTGCAACTGGTCTTGTAGCAACTTCAATAGTTCAAAGTTCAACAATAACAACACTTCTTACTATATCTTTTGTAGGTGCTGAATTAATTACTTTAGTTCAAGGAATTGGAGTAATATTTGGATCAAACCTTGGAAGTACAACAACAGCTTGGATAGTTTCAAGTTTAGGAGTTGATGTTAAAATCTCAGCTTATGCATTTCCTATGCTTGTATTTGGTGTAATTTTAAGATTTTTTAAAACAAACTCATTTAAAGGAACAGGAAATGTTCTTTTAGGACTTGGTTTTATCTTCTTAGGAATAGCATATATGAAAGATGGATTTGATGTAATTAAAGATCAAATTGATTTAACTTCATATGCTGTGGATGGATATACGGGAATTTTATTATATATTTTAATAGGTCTTTTAGTAACAATTGTTATTCAATCAAGTGCAGCAACTTTAGCAATTGTAATTACAGCTTTAAATGCAGATAGTATTTCATATATAAATGCTTTATCTTTGGCAATTGGAGCAAATCTAGGTACTGTTTTAACAGCAGTTGTTGCATCTTTTACTTCAACTCAAGATGCAAAAAGAGTAGCTGGTTCTCATGTTATTTTTAACTTTGTAACAGCTTCTATTATTACTATTTTTATCTACCAATTTAAAGATTTTGTTGATTTAATTGCTCCATATTTTGGAATTAGTGACGATAATTATGGAATGAAATTAGCTTTATTTCATACTATATTTAGTTTAGTAGGTATTTTAGTTTTATCACCTTTTATTTTTAGTATTGCAAAATTTCTGGAGAGAATTCTTCCTCAAAGAATTTCATCTGCTTCAAAACCAAAATTTTTAACTCCTATTGTTTTAGAAAACCCTGATGCTTCTTTGGTATCTATCAAAAAAGAGATAATTAATCTTTATGAAAATTGTCAAAAAGCTATACTTCACGCTCTAAGTCTTCATACAACTGGGCTTAATAAAGAGACTTTAGCTGTTCAACTAAATAAAGATTTTACTATAATTGATACAAATATAGATGAGATTTATCAAACAAACTTGAAATCTTTATATAGTGAAATTATAAAATATTCATCACTTGCTCAAACAAATATGTTTGATTTCCAGCAAAAAGAAGCAGGAGAACTCAAACGTGCAGCATCTTTGATAGTTGAAGTTTTAAAAGATACAAGAGATATTCAAAAAAATTTAAATTTTTATTTAAAAAGTAGAAATCATTTTATTAAAGAAGAATACAATATTCTAAGAAAAGAGCTTGCTGAGATTTTAATAGATATTGATACTCTTAAATCTTTGGAAGATGATGCTGAACAATTAACTCAGTTTGAAATTATAAAATCTGAATTAGCACAAAATGATTTATCAAGTAGCGAAGAAATAGATACACTTATTAGAGAAGATAAAATTAAATCAACAATGGCAACTTCATATATGAATGATAGTGCAACTGGTTATTCTATTCAGAAAAAACTTGTTGAAGTTGCTAGTATATTATTTTTAAATAGTGAACTTATCAAAAAAATTAGTGAGGTAAAAAATGAAACTAAATAAAGTTGTAGATAAGGTAAAAAGATATATAAAAAAAGACAAATTAAGTAATTCTCAAGAAGAGAAAATAAAAGAGATAGTTGAAAATTTGAAGATAGGAAAAGAGAAGATAAAACTTGAAATGAGCGAACTTAAAGAATATGATTTAAAAAAAAATATAGAACTTGAAAAGAAGTTGAAAGCTATTAATATTCTTATTAAAAAAAGTAAATCTTTAGTATCTAAATCTTAAAGAAATAAAAAAATAGATATATTATCTCTTTAATTTAAGAGATAGTATATTATAAAAATTAAATGAATAAAAAAAATATTTTAAATAAAAATAAATCTTTTAGTTTTATAAAAATAGATATAGAAAGTAAAAAAGATTTTTTTACTTTTAATCCTCAACAGCACGAATTGTATGAAATCGTATATATAACTAAAAATCAACTAAAATATAAAATTGATTTTCAAGAATTTGTATTAGAAAAAAATACTATATCTTTAGTAAAACCTTGGCAAATACATCAGTTACTAAAAGATGGTTTTTTAGAAGATTGTGAAGGATATATTTTTCATTTTTCGAAAGAATTTTTACCTCCAAATAGCATTATAAATGAATTATTTGAAGAAAACTCATTACCTGTTATTAAAATTCCTCATTCTATTTCAGAAAACTTAATTAATTTAATTTTAATGATAGAGAAAGAAGAAGATATACATAACAGAATTTCTTCTCATCTTTTTTGTTCAATTTTAGAATATATTTTAAAATTTAAAGAACCAGATGCAAACTTGTATTATAAAAATGAACGAATTTATAGTTTAATAAAATTAATCGATGATAATTATAAAACTGAAAAGAATACACAATTTTATGCAAATTATTTTGGAATAACAACTAAAAGATTAAATGAATTAACAAAACAATACTTAAATAAAACTCTTTTATCTTTGATTATTGACAGAAATATTATTGAGATTAAAAGACAATTATCATATTCAAATTTATCTATAAAAGAGATATCTGAAAAAATGGGGTTTAATAGCACTTCACATTTTTCAAAATTTTTTAAAAAATACTCAAACTATACACCTTCGGAATTTAAAGCCTTAAAAACAAAATTCTAAATGTACAAAATTTACAATAAATTGTATTTTTTTTATCTTGAATTGACTTAATATAAAACATATAATTACCAAAATTTCACTTTAGGAGTTATTTATATGAAAAAAATAGGTAAAGTTTTTTCTTTGTTAAGATATCCAGTTAAATCTATGCAAGGAGAAAATTTAAAACAAACTATAATCACTGAAAAAGGTTTATTAGGTGATCGCTCTTATGCATTAATTGATATAAAAAGTAAAAAAATAATAAGTGCTAAAAATCCTAGAAAATGGCCAAATATTTTTAAATATAGTTCAAGTTTTTTAGAAGAACCAACACTTAATAAAATTCCAAATATAGAGATTAAATTACCTGATAAATCAGTATTGTCAAGTTCCCAAAATGATATTAATGAAATATTATCTAAAAACTTTAATTCAGATATTAGACTATCCTCAAATGTTCCAAATGATGCAAAACTAGAAGGTTTATTTGATGATTCTATACTTGATGTTATTATGCCTGAAGGTACATTTTTTGATATTGGAATAATACATTTATTAACAACTTCAACTATATCTAAACTAGAAGAATTATATAAAGAAGGAGATTTTAATATTAATAGATTTAGACCAAATATTATTATTCAATTAGATTCAAAAGAAAAAGATTTTGTTGAAAATAACTGGGTAGGTAAAAAAATATATATAGGAGAAGAGGTTATTTTAAAAATAAAACAGTCAACAAGTAGATGTGTGATGACTACATTAGAACAAGAAAATTTACCAAAAGATATAAATATATTAAAAACCATTAAAAAAAGTAATGATGGAAAAGTAGGAATTTATGCAGATGTTATTAAAACAGGAATAATAAAATTAAACGATTCTATTTTGGTAGAAGAATAAGATACAAAAATGAAATATAATAATATTATAGAAATTGAATATAACGATTATATAAATGGTAAATCTATAAAAAAAGTGTTTGAATTAGAGAAAAATTTAATAAAAGAAGATTATTCTGAATCATCACTTTTTGTTTCAAAAGTTGAAGGTGAATCTATGCAACCTTTAATAAAAGATAATGCCTTCGTTATTGCAGATTTATCTAAGAAAGAATTTATAAATGAAGATATTTTTTTAATTTTCAAAGAAAATAAAATGTGGATAAAAAAAGCATTTATACTAAATGAAGAAGAGCTTTTTGTATCAATAAATCCAAAGTTTTCTCATTTAAAATATAAAAAAGAAGATTGTAGAATAATTGCAAAAGTTTTATTGTTTTTTAATGACGCTTAAAACTATTATATAAATAATATTTACAAGAATTACTCAAAAAGAATTATTTAGCTATAATCAATAAGCAAATATAAAAAGAAACGGAAAAACCAAAATGAATAAAAAACAAATAAACGAACACATTTATGTGGGAGAGTTAAATACTCTTGTAGTAAATAGAGTTAGTGAACCTGGAATCTACTTAATAAGTGGTGATGAAACGGAAGTATTATTACCAAATGCTTATGTAAATAAATCTATGGAAATAGGAAGTTCTTTAGATGTATTTATTTACACAGATAGTGAAGATAGACTTGTTTCAACTACACTAAAACCTTATGTATATTTATATGAATTTGGATTTTTAGAAGTAGTTGATAATATGAAGTTTGGCTCTTTTGTAGATATTGGATTACCAAAACATATTTTAGTTCCAAAAAATAAACAAAAGGGAACTTTTGAAGTAGGAAAAAGAAAAGTTTTACAACTTTTACTTGATGAAAAAACTAATAGATTGATAGCTTCTGAAAAATTTGAATTATTAAAAGAGATAAAAGATTTAGAGAAAAATACTGAGGTAGAAATAATTCTTTATTCAAAAACACCCCTTGGTTACAAAGTTATAGTAAATAATTCTTATGAGGGAATGATTTATCACACAGAAATTTTTGAAAATTTAAAAATAGGTGATAAACGAAGAGCTTATATAAAACAAATAAGAGCTGATAACAAACTTGATATCTCTTTACAAAAAATAGGTGTTAAGCCTTCAGGAGATAAAGTTTTTGATATATTAGTTCAAAGTGGTGGAAAGTTAGATTTTACTTATAAAAGTGAAGCTGATGAAATAAAAGAGAAATTTGGTTTAAGTAAAAAAGCTTTTAAAGCATCTTTAACAAAATTGATTGCTGAAGATAAAATAATCCTTGAAGAGAGTTGTATTAGAGTCAAATAGTAACATTTAAAAAGGATAAAACTTGATTGCAAATAATTAAGAGTAAATTTATCCTATTTAATTATAATTGCAAAATATTTTAAAAATTAAGGAAAATAAAATGGCAACAACAAAATTAAAAGGTAATGAAGTTACTTTAAGTGGTACAGATGTAAATGTAGGAGATATTGCTCCTGTTGTAACAGTAGTAGCTGGTGATTTATCAGATGTTCAAATTGGTGGACAAAATGGAAAAGCTCAAATCGTAGTAGTAGTTCCTTCTTTAGATACAGCTGTTTGTGCGGCTGAAACTAGAAAATTCAATGAAGAAGCTGCAAAAGTTGATAATGCTGAAGTAATCGTAGTTTCTATGGATTTACCATTTGCAATGAAAAGATTTTGTACAACTGAAGGAATCGAAAACTTAAAAGTTGGCTCTGATTTTAGAGCAAAAGCTTTCGCAAAATCTTATGGTGTTTTAATTTCAAGTGGAGCATTAGCAGGTGTTGCTTGTAGAGCTGTATTTGTTATTAATGCTTCTGGAAAAATTACTTATAAAGAAATTTGCCCTGAAATTACAGAAGAGCCAAATTATGAAGCAGCATTAAATGCAGCAAAAGATGCAACTTCAACTTCTTGTTGTGGAACTTGTCATTAATCATTAAAAAAAGTCACAATTTTGTGACTTTTTTTCTTCTTAACTTTAAACTTTCAAAACAGTAGTATAATAACAAACAGTAATTTTATTAATAGGAGTAATTATGCTAACAAATCTACTTAAATTTTTATTATTTTCATTTTTAAGTTTACAAACTTTAAATGCTTCATCTGTTGTGAATGATGGATTTGAAGAGTTAAAAAAAGGAAATGTTTTAGAAGCTGCGAATATTTTTTCAAATGCTTGTGATGCTGGTGCTAGTTCGGGTTGTTATAATTTAGGATTAATGTATTACAAAGGTAAAGATATAGCTCAAAACTATCCAAAAGCGGCAGAATTTTTCACAAAAGCTTGTGATGATGGGCATAATACGGCTTGTTATAATTTAGCTTATATGTATCAAAATGCTCAAGGTGTAAGACTTGATTCTTTAAAAGCATTAGAACTTTATAAAAAAACTTGTCAAGCAGGAGTAAATGCAGCTTGTTACAATATAGCAAATATGTATGAAATTGCCGATGGAATAGAAAAAGATTTATTTAAAACAGTTGAATATTTAGTAAAAGCTTGTAATTTAAACCATTCAAAAGCTTGTTATAATTTAGCAGTAAAATATAATAATGAAGATGGAGTTGAAAAAAATCCATTAAAAGCTGCAAATTTATACGAAAAGTCTTGTGATTTAGGTTATTCAAATGCTTGTTATAATTTAGGTGTTATGTATTTAAATGGTGAGTATTTTACAAAAAATCAAGATTTAGCTTCTTCATTATTTAAAAAAGCTTGTGATATGAATTTGGATATTGCTTGTGAAGCGTATAAAAATTTAAATAATTAAAAAATCTTGTTTTAAATCAATGTTTTGATTTTTTATAACAGCTAAAATCTTCTAAAATTTTAGGAGATTTTATGTTGTTAGCTTGGTATAAAAGGTTTTCTTCCCAACCACATCAGCCATTTTTTACAAGTGGTATTTTGTTTTTTTTACTTTTTATGATTTTATTTATTTTTTCATATTCAAATATTTTGTTTTTAGATAAATCTGTTTTAACTTATCATGCATATACTTTGATATTTGTAGTATTTATTCAGTTTTTTTTAGGATTTTTATTTGTTGTTTTTCCAAGATTTTTGATGCAAGCAGAGATTTTAGAAAAAGAGTATATGCAACAATTTTTTATTTATTTTTTCTCAAGTTTTGGAATATTTCTAAGTTTAATTTTTTATTCAGAAATCACTTTTTTATTTCAAATTTGTTTATTGATTGCTCAAACTCTAAGTTTTAAACTACTTTATTCTATTCATAAAAAAAGTGTAATTCAAGTAAAAGATGACACAAAGTGGATTTTAATAGCTTTATTTGTAGGGCTTATTTCACATTTTTTATTTATTGTTTCAAATATAGATTTTAAATATTCATATTTTATTTCAAAAATAGCAATAAATAGTGGATTTTATATCTTTTTATTTATGATAGTTTTTACTATCTCTCAAAGAATGATTCCATTTTTTACCACAGCAAAAGCACCAAATTATAAAATTAATAAAAGTTCAAAACTTCTTGAAATAATCTTTTTTTTATTGATTCTAAAAGTAATAATTTTATCTTTTGATAATCCTAAATTAAATCTAATAAGTGATATTCCTTTTTTCATAATAGTTACAAAAGAGCTTATAAAATGGAAGCTTCCAATATTAAAAGTTCCTGCTATTATGTGGGTTTTATATATTGGGCTTTATTGGATTCCTATTGCTTTATTTATATCAATTATTGAGAGTTTGATGGCTTTTTATGATTCTTCATTTTATTTTGAAAAAGCTGTGATTCATACTATTGCTTTAGGATATTTTGTTACACTACTAATAGGTTTTGGGACTAGGGTTATTTTAGGACATTCAGGAACGACTCCTTTTGCAAACAAATTTGCAATATTTATATTTATTGTAATTCAGTTTGTAACAATACTTAGAATTTTCTCATCTTTTAGTATGAATTTTGCTTTTGATTATCAAACTTTTATTAATTTAACAGCAATTGTTTTAGTAATAATTTTACTTTTATGGTCAAGTAAATATGTAAAAATTTTATTAAAAGGGAAATAGATTTTATATAAACACATCCTTTACAAAAAACTTTTATAATTGCACCAAGATTAAAAAAGGATGTGTTAAATGAATATCATTAAAAAAAAATCTTGGCAAATAAATGAAAATTTAGTAACACCAAAAGAGTTATTTGAAAAAAGAAGAAATTTTATAAAACTTGGTGCTGCTGCTCTTGTTTCAACTGGTTCAATAATGCAACTTTTAGCAAATGAGAAATTACCTGTACAAACTTTAAAATATATAAAAGATGAAAATAAAAATAATTTAAAATTAAATAGTTATGAACAAATAACTTCTCACAATAATTTCTATGAATTTACAACAAATCAAAGTGCTGTAAAACATATGGCTCATACTTTAAAAACTGAAGATTGGAGAGTGAAAATTGATGGTTTAGTTGAAAATCCTATGGAGATTAATTTAGATGATTTAACAAAAATGTTTCAATTAGAAGAGAGAATTTATAGATTTAGATGTGTTGAAGGTTGGTCTATGGTTGTTCCTTGGAATGGATTTTCTCTTTCTAGTTTAATAAAAAAAGTAAAACCACTTTCAAATGCAAAATATTTAAAGTTTGAAACTTTGGTTGACTCAAATTCTTTTCCTGACCAAAAAAGTAAAATGTTTGCAGCTTTGGATTATCCTTATGTTGAAGGTTTAAGAATAGATGAAGCTATGAATGATTTATCATTTTTAGCTATTGGATTATATGGTGAAAATTTACCAAAGCAAAACGGTGCTCCAATTAGATTAGTAGTTCCATGGAAATATGGTTTTAAATCTATAAAATCAATAGTAAAAATATCATTTTTGGAAAATGAACCTTTAAATACATGGCAAAAAATGGCTTCAAATGAATATGGATTTTATGCAAATGTAAATCCAAATGTTGACCATCCAAGATGGTCTCAAAAAAAAGAGAGAGTTTTAGGAAGTTTCTTAAAGCAAAACACTTTGATGTTTAATGGTTATGAAAATGAAGTAGCATCTTTATATGCTGGTATGGATTTAAGAAAGAATTTTTAATGAAAAGATTAGTTATATATTTAGTCACCTTTTTACCTTTTGTTTATTTATCAACTAGACTATTTATATTTGAAAATGTTAATGACCCAATTAAATATATTTATACAATAACAGGAGTAACAGCAACTGTTATTTTATTTTTTTCTATAATTATCTCTTTAATAAAAGAGAAAATAAATTTAATGAAATATCGAAAAGAAGTAGGGCTTATAGGATTCTTTTATAGTTTTTTACATCTTTTAAATTTTGTTATTTTTGATGCTTCTTTTGATTTGGTTTTTATTTTAGAACAAACTTTAGAAAAGCCTTTTATTTATCTTGGAATGATTGCTTTTTTTATACTTTTATTTATGGCAATTACATCTACAAAACTATTATTTAAAAAATACAATAAATATCATAGATTTGTTTATTTATCATTGATTTTAATTACAATTCATTGGATAATGGCTCAAAAATCTTTGAATATAGAACAAATTATATATATTATTATGATTTTAATTATTGTGTATTATAAACTTTATCAATATATTTTAAGAAATAACAGACTCAATATATAAATTTTAAAGAAAACTTATATAAGGTATAATATTTTTAATAAAATAAAAAAGGAAAGTTATGTCTTGTAAAAATTTATTAAAACTGCCAATAGTTTTGATTTTACTGCTTGTTTTTTGGGGATGTGAAAAAAAAGAAGAAAAAGAACTTGAAACTAAAGAGATAGAAAAAGTTGAAGTTGAAGTAAATAAAATAGTAAAAAAGGCATATCCTATTTGGGTTGATTTTTCAGGGAAAACTGAAGCTTTTAAAAATGTAGAAGTTACTTCAAGAGTTAGTGGAGAATTAAAAGAGATATATTTTAAAGCAGGAGATGAGGTAAAAAAAGATCAACTTTTGTTTAAAATAGATGATAGTCAATATAAAGCAATTTTAGAGCAAAAAATAGCTGGATTGCAAAAAGATGAAGCAAGTTTAAATCTTGCTATTTCAAATGTAAATAGATATAAACCTTTAGTAAAAGATGGTTTAGCTCCAAGAGAAAAATTAGATGAATTAATCGCCACTCAAAAACAGCTTCAAGCTGTAGTAAATGCAAGTAAAGCAAGTATAAAACAAGCTACTTTAGATGTTGAATATACACAAATTAAAGCAACAATTGATGGAAAAATTGGACAAAATCTTTTAGATGTTGGTAATTTAGTAAATGCAACTTCAACTGTTCTTACAAAAATTGTAGATTCTAAAAAATTATATGTTAATTTTAATCCAAGTGCTAATGAAGTATCTTTGATTAAAAAATATAAATCACAAGATAATCCAACAGTAAAAATAAAACTTGAAAATAATGACTCAATAGAATTAAAAGGAAATATTGATTTTATTGATAATACTACAAATCAATCAACAGGTACAGTTTTAATGAGAGCAATAATTGAAAATGAAGATAATATTATTTTCCCTGGAACTTTTGTTGAAATAAAACTATTTATAACAGATGAAATCCCAGTTATTGCCGTTCATCCAAATACTTTAGGACAAAACCAACTAGGAACTTTTGTTTATGTTGTTAATGCAGAAAATAAATTGGAAATAAGACAAGTAGAAATTCAATATAGTAATGAAGATATTGCAATAATAAAAAGTGGTTTAAATGAAGGTGATGATGTAGTTGTAAGTGATATTACAAAACTTGGAAATGGAATAGCAGTTAATTCTACTGTTGTAGAAAATAAAATTAAAAATTAGGATTATAAAATGTTTTCAATATTTTTTATAAAACGTCCTATTTTTGCAAAAGTTATCTCAATTTTTATTGTAATAGTAGGATTAATAGCTCTTTATTCTCTACCTGTTGCTCAATTTCCTCAAATCACTCCACCAACTATTCAAGTTAGTGCTAAATATACAGGTGGAAGTGCTGATGCTGTTGAAAATTCAGTTACAAGAGTTTTAGAAGAGCAGTTAAATGGTGTTGAAGGTATGATTTATATGGATTCAACTTCTTCATCAGATGGAAATTCTACAATAAATTTATATTTTGAAACTGGATATGATTTAAACATAGCTGCTATTGATGTACAAAATAGAGTAACTTTAGCAACTCCTAGTTTACCGGATAGTGTAAAACAGCAAGGGGTAACAACAAAGAAAAAATCTACTTCTATGGTACAAATCTTGACTTTAAAATCAGATGAGCCTTTACATGATGCTCTGTTTTTATCAAATTTTGCAAGTTTAAATATTGTTGAAGAGTTAAAAAGAATAGATGGAATAGGAGATGTTCAAAATCTAGGAGAGAGAAAATACTCTATGAGAATTTGGATTAATCCTGATAAATTATCAAATTTAGGACTTAATGTAAATCAAGTATCAAATGCTATAAAAGAACAAAATCTTCAAGTAGCACTTGGAACTATAGGTGCTTCTCCTATTGATACTTCAAATAAATTTCAATATACATTAACTTCAAAAACAAGATTAACTTCTCAAAAAGAGTTTGAAGATATTATTATAAAAGAGAATAGTGATGGAAGTAAAGTAAGAATAAAAGATATTGCAAGGGTTGAATTAGGAGCAGAAAATTATGCTTGGAGTGCAACTTTAAACAATAATCCAACAGCATTATTAGGAATTTATCAACTTCCAGGAGCAAATGCTTTGGATGTTGCAAAAAAAGTTGAAGAAAAAATAGATGAACTATCAAAAAGATTTCCTCAAGGTTTAAAAGTTGAAGCAACTTATGATACAACAAAGTTTGTTGAGGTATCTATAAAAGAAGTTATTATAACCCTTTTTGAAGCTCTAGTTTTAGTTTTATTTGTTGTATATTTCTTTTTACAATCATTTAGAACAACTATTATTCCAGCTATTGCAATTCCTGTATCTTTAATAGGAACTTTTGCCTTATTAATAGCTATGAATTTTTCTATTAATACTTTAACTCTTTTTGGTCTTATTTTAGCAATTGGTATTGTTGTTGATGATGCAATTATAGTAGTTGAAAATGTTGAGAGTAATCTAGAAAGAAATCCTAATATTAGTCTAAAAGATGCAACTAC
The DNA here is from genome assembly GCF_013177635.1 of Arcobacter aquimarinus. NCBI lineage: Bacteria > Pseudomonadati > Campylobacterota > Epsilonproteobacteria > Campylobacterales > Arcobacteraceae > Arcobacter > Arcobacter aquimarinus. Next base: position 601,911 of record NZ_CP030944.1, read on the forward strand.
AAGTGCTATGAAAGAAGTTTTCGCACCAGTTATTTCTACTACTTTAGTTTTATTAGCTGTATTTGTTCCTGTTACTTTTATTCCTGGAATTTCAGGTGCTTTATACCAACAATTTGCCCTTACAATAGCCTTTGCTGTAATAATTTCATCAATAAATGCACTAACTTTATCACCTGCTTTATGTGCTACTATTTTGAGAAGAAAAAAACAAAACGATAAAAAGAATTTTATTTTTACAGCTTTTGATAATGCTTTAGATAGATTTAAAATAGTTTATGAAAGTTTTTTAAGAAAGTTAATTAAATTTTGGTATGTTGTAGTACTTATTTATATTTTATTATTAGGTGCTACATATTTTGTATTTAAAGTATTACCAACTGGATTTATTCCTGATGAAGACCAAGGAACACTTCTAGCCTCTGTATCATTACAAGCTGGTACAACTTTAAATGTTAGTGAAGAAGTTAGTAAAAAAGTAACTGAAATTATCAAAAATACAGAAGGTGTAAAAGATGTTTTAACAATTACTGGATTTAGTGTAATTACAGGAGCAATTGATTCTTCAACTGCAACTATATTTATAGTTCTTGATGATTGGGAAGATAGACAAAGTGAACAAACATCAATAAAAGCAATTACAGATTCTATAAATCAAAAAGCAAATGAACAGATAAATAATGCAAGTGTTAGAGTATTTAATATGCCTTCAATTCCTGGACTTTCAGCAGTTGGTGGTTTTGAGTTAAAACTACAAAATTTATCAGCTATGCCAATAGCTGAATTTGAATCTTATGCAAAAGATTTTATTACAAAATTAAATGAGGATAAAGCAATTATGATGGCATATACTTCATTTAATAGTAGTTATCCTCAATATTATGTGGATATAAATAGAGATAAAGTTTCAGCTTTAAATATAAAATTAAATGATGTTTTCTCTGTTTTACAAAGTTATTTGGGTTCTTTATATGTAAATGATTTTAATAAATATGGAAAAACATATAGAGTTTATATTCAAGCTGATCAAAATTTTAGATCAAACAAAAATTCAATTGAAAACTATTTTGTTCAAAATAAAGATGGAGAAAATGTTCCTTTAAGCACTATTGTAGATATAAAACAAGTAAGTGGAGTAAATACAATCACTCATTTTAATTCATATCAAAGTATCGCAATAAATGGTATTCATAATATCAAAGAAGGATATAGTTCAGGAGATGCTATAAAAGCCTTAGAAAAGATAGCTCAAGCAAACTTACCAAGCACTATTGGTTATGAATTATCAGGAATGAGTTTACAAGAAAAAGAAGCAGGAAATGCAGCTGTTTATATTTTTTTATTATCACTTTTAATGGTATTTCTATTCTTAGCTGCACAATATGAATCTTGGATGATGCCTTTGATGATTATGTTACCAATTCCTGCTGTTATGTTTGGAGCTTTGGGAGCTAATATGTTTGCTGGTTTATTAAATAATACATATACTCAAATAGGGTTGGTTTTATTAATAGGAATGTCCTCTAAAAATGCTATTTTGATTATAGAATTTGCAAAAGAATTAAGAGAAAAAGGTGAAACTATCATAGATGCTGCTATAAAAGCTTCTATTTTAAGATTAAGAGCCATTTTAATGACAATTTTTTCTTTTTTATTAGGAATTTTACCTTTAGTATTTGCAAGTGGAGCTGGTGCTGTTTCAAGACAATCCTTAGGTACAGCTGTTTTTGGAGGGATGATAATGTCTACAATATTAACTTTACTTTTAACACCGATTTTATTTGTAATTTTACAAAGATTAAGAGAAAGAAAAAATAATAGTGAGGAAATAAAAAATGTTTAAGAAAAAAAGAGTAATTTCATCAATTTGTGCGATTTTTTTATTTTCAAATTTAAATGCTAAAGATGTTTTGCTTGAAGAGTTGATAAATACAGCTATCCAAAACAATAGTAATATAAAAATAAGTAAATATAAAGAAGAGATAAAAGATGCAAATTATGAAAATAGTAAAGCAGCTTATCTCCCAAGAGTATCTGCCGTAGGTGAGGTGGCTAAATATGATATTAAAGGAAGTAATTCAAATCAAGTTGAAGATAATGTAACAGGTTTTAGTCTAAGTGCAAATCAATTAATATATGATTTTGGAAAAACCTCAAATATTATTGATTCAGCTAAAGAGGATTATCTTGCTTCAAATTTTGAAACGGTAAAAAATATATCTTTTACAGTTTTAAAAATAAAAGAGGCTTATTATGATATTTTGAGTAGTTTTCAGCAAATAAATCTAGCAGAAGAATCAATTAAAATAGATGAATTACATTTAATTCAAGCTGAGAAATATTATAAAGCAGGAGTTCGAACACTTATTGATGTTACAGATGCACAACTTAAATTGTCAAATTCAAAACTTGAATTAATTCAAGCTCAATACAATCTAAAAAATGCCCAAACTAAACTAATTTCTATTTTAGGTGTTGATGAAACCAAAAAAATAGACATTAAAAATGCTCAAGAAATTACATCTTTAGCAAAGAGTTTAGAAATGACTAATTTACAATTAGAAAATCTTTTAAATAAAGGATATGAAAATAGACCTGAATTAAAAATGTTTGAAAAACAGATAAATGCTCAAAAATTAAAACTAAAAAGTAATAAAGCAGAATACTATCCAAGAGTAGATTTTGATGCAACATATAGTGATAAAGATTCAGATAAAATTGCAAGTGTAGATGTTAGACAAGCAACAGCTGGAGTTTATTTGAAATGGGATTTATATACAGGCGATTCAACTCAGGCAAATATAAAAAGTTCACTTGCTAGTTTAAATAGTTCAAAACAGCAATTAATTCAAGAAAAATTACAAATAAAAGAAGATATAACAAACGCTTATTTCAAATTAAAAGAGAGTGAAGAGAGCATAAACATAGCTCTTTTAAGTGTAGATTTGTCCACTGTTAAACTTGATTTAGCAAATAAAAGATATCAAGCTGGATTAAATGATTTAGTTGAATTAAATGAATCAAAACTTCAATACACACAAGCTAAAAGTAATCTTATAAATACTTATTATAGCTATCTAAGTTCAAAAGCAAATTTAGATTATGCAATAGGAGTTATTTATTAATAAAATTATCAAGTTAACTCTTTGTTAAAATCTTCCCTTGTTTTGGGCAGATTCTAACAAAATTGTGCCAATTTTGTGTCCATAGTATCTAAGAAAGTAACTTTTTTGTGTCTATTAACTTTTAGATATTTAGAATATTTTGTTCTAGTTGTATTTGATGACTTATGACCCATCATTTGTGCAACCCATAATTCATTTTCTCCATTTGAAAGCATATTACTTGCAAAAGAGTGTCTTAATTGATAGATACTTCTATATTTTATATCAGCTTCTTTTAAAATTCTTTTCCAAGTATAAGCTAAAGAAGAACTTGAATTATAAGGTTTTAAATCAACACTTAAAAATACATACTCTCCAAGTCCAGTAAATTTTCTTTGTGCAAGTAAATGATTTTCACACTGAGTTATCATATCAATCACTCTTTCACTTGATTTTGTTTTTGGAGATTGTTCAATTCCTGATGTTATAGTTCTTTTTACACTAATTGTTTTATCAAGAAAATCTATATCTTCCCATTTTAAACCAATTACTTCTCCAATTCTCATTCCAGAGTAAAAAGCAACAGCAATTAAATTTTTAACTCTATTTGGAGATACTTCAATTATTTTGTTTATTTCATCAATAGTAAAAGGCATAATTGTATATTCACTATTTGTTTTGGGTCTTTTTATTATAAAAGGTGAAGATTCAATGTGTTCAAACAATATAGCTCTTTCAAAAGCAGGTTTTAAAATTGCCTCACAAGTTATAATTGTTCTTTTATCTTGAATAGTTTTATACCATTCAAAAACATCTTTAGGTTTAAAATCAGTTATTAAGATTTTATCAAAATAGGGAACAATCCTACTATGATATAAAGAATTATATGCTTTTAGTGAAGTCTTTTTTAAAGTAGTTTCTTTCTCTTTTAAAATTTCTTCACATAAATCCAAAATTGTTGGAACATCATTCTCTTTAACATCAAATTTTTTAAAGAACTCATCATTTTTAGCATAGCTTTCAAATAATTTACGATTTTCAACTGTATCAAGTAATTTTGTGGAAATTCTCATTCCATTTTTTCTAACATACAGCATTCCGTTTCGATTGTAAAATTTCATTTTTGATTCTCCTTGAAACCAACAATCGCACTTTCTACAAAAATTATATTAACACGTTTTCCATTAATAGTTTTTTTATAATGGATATTTTGTTTTAATCTTCCATCATTCATCATTTGATAAAGTGTACTATCACTTATATCTAAATATTTTTTTACTCCATCTCTTTTTGTTAAATCAAGTTTTGGAGCAAGTCTATTTTCAATATTTAATATTTTTGAATTTAATGAATCTAATTTTTCTAATATATCAACAATTTTATTTAGATTTTCAAATGATATTTCCATTGTTTTAACTCTCCTTTCATTATCTGTTTAGGCAAGGGAAATAAATTCCCTTATTAATCTGTTTATACTTTTTTAAAAAGTATCAAAAATCTTGTTTTAAATTTAATTTTGATTATCTAAAACTGCATAGCTTCTTTACTTGATATATTTAAAAGTAAATTCCTCTTTTGTGCTTCTTTATAAGCTACCTGATAAATATGATTATCTCTTGTAGATAAGTGTTGTTTTTCACTTGTTTTATCTAAATAAACTAACAATTCATAATCACTTAAATTTGCAACAGTTTCAGTTCTAAGAGGTTTTATTAAACTTCCATCTTTGAATAATCTAAAGTTCTCTTTTTCATTTGTAGATTCATGGATTACATCAACTTCAATATAATCTTTTTTTAACTCTTTTGGAGTTGTTGTTTTATTAAATGTTTCTTTTGCTTTAAAATATAATTCATTTAGATATTCAGTATCTAAAGTTAAATTATTGATATATGCTTTTCTAATCAAGGCTATATATTCAAACTCAAATTTATTTTCATTATAGATTGATATTTTTCTTTTTAGTCTTTCTATTGGGAAAAAGTTTTGCATAAATTCATCTATATTAAAATCGTTTATGATTTCATTCCACAAAGGATGAATTTCTGCTTGATATTTATTATTTGATAAATTTGCACTGGAAACAGAATTTACATCAATTAATTTAATTTCATTCATTGAACTAATAAATAGATTTTTTAAATTAGCAAATAATTCATCTAATGAATTTATATTAAATTGTTTTAAATGTGTTCTATGTAATTCAAACTCTACATTAAAAATTGTTTCTTCTAAATTGAAGTTATGATTTAAAAAATATTCATTCATAATTTCAAACTTTTTAGATTTTTTTAGTTCTAATGATTTATTATAAATTCTTAGTTTAAATGGCTCTTTACCTATATAAATAGTTTGAGTGTTATTTGCATCTCCAATTTCATTAATAGTAGAGTATTTTCTTTTTCTAGTAACAAACATATCTTTTTTTATAAAAGATAAATCATATTGAATAAAACAATTTATATCTACTCTTGTTACTGGAACATAAGAAGTTATATAATCACTTAAGTATTCTTGTAATAGTTTAATAATAGAACTAATACCAAAAGTATAAATACCATTTCCTTGAAGCTGTACTCTAATATCATTTAGTCCTCTATTTTTATATTTATCTTTGAATCCAATTCTAAAAAAATCATTAGAATCTTTAAACCAATAAAATCCCTCTTGTTTACCTAAAAAGTTTAATTGCATATCTTTTAGATTTATATATAAATCTTTGTTTTCAAACTCAATATCTTTCTTTTGAAATTTACCTTTTATATCTTCTAATTGGTCTAGAATTTCAAGGAACAAATCATCATAATTTTCATTAGTTTCAAAAAAGAAATAAAGAGTATCAATACCATATATTTTTTTTATGTTATTCATTTTTACCTCTTAAAAGTGTTTAAGAAAGGGGTGTTACTATAAACCCCTTTCAACTAATTATTTTTTTTCTTTTAAAAAGTGTCACGAAGAGAAAAATACACAGAAGAGCTCTGTGCTTTTTTTCTCTTCTTAGACACCATAGAAATTAAACTGTTTTGAGATGATTGCTACATCAACACTTATTTCTTTTGAAACTTTGTCTTTATACAAATCTATTTTTGAATCAGGAATAGAAATAGTATGTAATACTTTTGTAACAGACCCATTTGCTCTTTTTTCATCAACTAGAATTTGTAATTTAGCTTTTACTGGAGTTGCTAATGATTCTCCATCTTTTTTATATTCTGATTTTTCTATTATGTTTAATAGAATGCCTTTTAATGTAAGCATGTTTTTTCCTTTGTAAGTTTAAATTTACAAAGAGCTCTTTGTTTTTTATATCAATTGATAGGGGAAGTTTATTGGAAAGATTTTTTTAAAGATAGCAAATTTAACTAGTGAGTCACTAGTCAAATGTTATATCACTAAAAATAGGATGTTCTTGAAAGTTCTTTTTAGTTCTATATTCATATATTTCTATATTATTAAAAGGTGTTTTTATTTGTACTTCTTTTTTTATATGATTTTTTGTTAAATTTGATTTATATTCATAATCAAAAAAAGAATCAATTAAAGTATTTATATAATTTGCTAATGTTGTATAGGGGATGTTTTCATTTAATTGTAAAGATAAATTTATCAATGTTTTTTCTTTATATAATAAATATGAGGCAATCTTACAACTATTAAAAATATGAGTATCTTCAAGCTTTTTTGCAGAATTTAAATAAACTTGTTGATTATATAATGTTTCTAGTCCCTCTTTATCATCTAATAAAAAATTTTCTTTTTTTATATATTGCAATGAGTAATACATATAATTAACTTCTAAAGGATTTTTTTCAAAATTTTTATAGATATCAAGTAGTATTTCATTTGATTTAATGGGATTTAATTCTAATCCATCTTTTATTGTTTTAATTCTTGGAGTTATTGCATCAATAACTTTTGGATGAGGAGTTCTAGCAATTCCTTTTTCTAATATATTTTCAGATTCATTTAGTTCATGCCATTTGATTAAAGCTTCTAAATGTTGAAATATCTTAAATAAGAGAGTATTTAATCTATAAAATATTTTCTTTTCATCAATAATACAAGCTTTATCAAAATTTACTAATTCTTTAAAGACTTCAATTTGTTCATCTAAAAATTCATAATTATATTGTGATAATGTATTTTTTAAAGTTGAATCTATTTCTTTTTTTGAAGTAATTGGATGTAAAGTTTGAGCAATTTTAAATTGTTTAAATATTTGTTTTTTATAATCTGTATAATCAATTAAGCCCTCAAATTCTTTTAATTTATTTTCAATATAATTTTTAAATCCAAGTTCTACACTATTTGCTTTTATTATTTCATTATTGAATTTTTCTAATGTTTCTTTTGTTGATAATTTATACATTTGTAAATTGTAATAAAATAATAATTAAAGAATCTTTTTTATAGAATAATATTATAAAAAAGAATAAATTATAGGGTTAACATTATTAAAAAATTTACTTAACATATTAAAAGTCCAAATAATCTGTTCAAAAATAAATAAACCAACTTACTAAATAAGGCTCTGACCTATGCATCAAGAAATAATAAAAAAAATCCAAAGTATGAATGAAAATGATTTTACGAAAAAAATAATAATACCTTTATTTAAAAATTTAAATTATAATGCAAAATTTAATGGTGGTGTTTATGAAAAAGGAAAAGATGCGATATGTTGGAAATTTGATGAGTTCGATGAAATTGAATTTACAGTAATACAATCTAAAATGAAAAAGTTAGATGCAAAATCTAGTGGTAATAACTCAATGAGTACAGTTTTAAATCAAATGATTGAAGCAACTAATAATTTAATAGAACATACAGATGGGCAAAAATATAAACCCAAAACAGTATATTTTGTATCTCCTCAAGATATTGATGAAAAAGCTTTACAACAAAGATTTAATGATATTTCAACAATTAAACATCAAATTAAATTTTTAGATTTATCAAAACTGATTAAAGCTTTTGATAAATATTCAATGTGGGAACATATTTATAAATTATTTGAAAAAGATATCAAGAATATTAATAATATACTATCAAAAGAAATTGAGAATAAAGAACTTTATAATGCACTAGCCTATTTTAAAGATATAAACAAAGGAGTTTATTATTCTGATTTAGATATTACATATTTAAATAGTTTATTAGTAATACAGGTAACTAATCAAATCTCATTAAATAGTAATGAGTCCTATTTTATATTAGATAACAATGAATATATCGATTTTAAAAAATTTGTAAGTTCATTATTAACTGAATTACCTAATTTAAAAGAATTTATTAATTTCGAAAAAATTGAAAATATTCACAATTTAAGTAATGAAGAATTAAATATTGAGAAAATCAAGAACTTTAGAATAGAATTGAAAATTTTAGAAAAATTATTTAGAGATATAGATGAAATTAATCAAGAATACAATTTAATAAAAGATTCACTGTTTAGAAAAATAATAGATGATAGCATGATTTTTATTCTTGAACTAAACATAGAAGAACTTAAAGGGATTAATAATTATTCATCTTATATAAAATTAAAAAAACAAAATGAAATTAGAAAACTAAAAGATTTACTTAATAAAATTGAAGATAAATATAATAATGAAGTTACGTTATTAAAAGAATTAATACCTTTACTAATCAAATTTATTAATAAATATTATGAACTTTTAGAATTAAAAAAGAATTTAATTTTAATTACTGACTATTATTTTATTATTAACATAGAAAAGTTAAAGAAATATCTAAATAAGATTTTGATTTCTATAAATAATAAGGTACTAAAAAATAATACATTTATTGAAGGGATAAAAGAAATATTAGAATTCAAAAACAAGATTTATAATTTAGAAGTTTACTTAAAAGAGCTAAGTTTTATTTTTATAAAAAGTAAAAATACAAAAAATCAAAAAATAGAACACCACGTTAAAACAATATTAGATGAGGGTATAAATGTAGTAATAGAAGCAAATGCCGGTGCAGGGAAAACAACTACTCTACAACATTATTCTAAATTTGGTAATAAAAGTTCAATAAAAGTATTTATTCCATTAACAAAAGTTATAAATTTAATTTACAAAATTGAAGAACTAAATAGTTATGAGAAAAAAAAGAATGCCTTCTTAAATGCTATTTGTACATATTTTAGTTCTCAATCAGAATTAGTAACCTTTAATATGAACAATCTAATTGATTTATTCAATAATAAAAATTCAATCTTTTTATTTGATGGGTATGATGAAATATCAAATATTGCTCCATGGATAATTAATATAATTGAAGAATTAATTGAGAAATACAAAGTTATTATAGCTATATCATCAAGACCTGAATATATAAAAGATTTAAGAAAAGATTTTTTATTTGTTAAGCTACTTGATTTTAAAAAAGAACAGAGAGATAAATTTATAGATTCATGGTTAATAAATAAGCCACAAATAGCTAAAAAATTAAAAGAACATATTTATGAGTATAAAATTGAAGGGTTGTTAAATAACCCTCTCTCAGCAACAATATTTTGTAGGTTAGCAGAGCAAGATTATCCATTACCAATAACTGAAGCTGAAATGTATCATTATAGATTAGATTTACTTTTAGGAGAATATGATAAGCATAAACAAATTACAAGGAATCAAATTCCTAAATATACATTAGAAAAAATCGTTATTAAAATAGGTTTTATTTTTCACAAACATAATAAAAGAAGTATGTCAAAAGATGAAATATTATTTTATCTAGAAATAGAGTACAAATATAAGGATAAAAAAGAGCTTGAATGTATATTAGAGGAATTAATTAGTCCATGCAACATTCTTTTTGATGAATTTAATGATTCTAAATATACATTTGGACATTTAAGATATCAAGAATATTTAGTTGCAAAAGAATTTCAAAATAATAGAGGTCGGGAAATTGAACTTTATATAACTAATTCTTGGTGGAGAGGAGCTTTAATTCTATTTTCACAATTAACAGACAATATAAATTATTTAATTGAAGAATTAATTGAAAAAGTAATTGAAGAAGATATTGAAATTATTAACAAATATTTTGAAGTAATAAAGGAAATGATTGAAGTACGTCCCGATTCAAAAGAGAAAGAAGCCTTGTATAAATTATTGAATTATTACAAAATAGATAATTATAAAGAATCATTTAGAAAAATTATAAAAAGTTAATTTTAAATGAATTAGAGAAAGAAGAAGAATTAAGTAAATAAGAAAATATAATAAAATATATTTTAGTTATTCATATTATAATAATTTTTTCTTTTTTATATCTATTAGATAGAGAATAAATACTAAAAAATTGTTCCAAAAAAATCTCACCATTCCACAGCACTCATAATAGATTTTAAATATTAATAATCAGGTATTTTCTTAAATTTTTTAAACAGTTTTTTTATCATTAATATAAATGGTTGATTTATAGGGATTTTATTTAAATTAGTGCCAATTTTGTGCAAAACAAAAATCATAATCATCTAAAAAATTAAAGAAAAAACAAATTTTATAAATACGATATTTAGGTATGTAGAGGTCAATTTTGACACAGTTTAGGAATTAAATTTAGTGTGTCGATTTTGTGCAACTTTTTAATGTTTTAAAAGAATAATTTTAATAAAAGATTGAATAATAATTTTGTAAAAAGTGCGATTTTATGGTGTTTTAATATTTTGACTATATATTAAAATATAGTGTTAAGTTAACTCTTTGTTAATTATGTATTAGATTTTAGTTAATTATAAATTATTATAATTTTAACATAGATAGGTTGACGCAGCGACTTATTTATACCTAATGTTTTTAAGATAGATTTCTTAAATAGATAATTTTTTATGTTTCCTTGTGTGAAGAAGGATGTCTTTCCCCCAAACAGACATCCTTTTTTATTTTCAATCTCTCTTAATTCTATTATGATACTATTCCAAAATGATTAAACCTATAAAATACAAAATTAAATAAATCCTATGCCTTTATCAAATTTAAATCAAGAACAACTAGAAGCGGCAACTTGTCCTTATGGTTATAATCTTATAATAGCAAGTGCTGGAACAGGAAAAACATCTACTATAGTTGGACGAATAGCAAGTTTAATAAACAAAGGTGTTAAACCAAATCAAATACTACTTTTAACTTTTACAAATAAAGCAGCAGCAGAGATGGTAGCAAGAGTTGCAAAATTTTTTGGAAAAGATATAGCAAAGCAGATTATGGCAGGAACTTTTCATTCTGTTTCATATAAACTTCTTAAAGAATTGAATATAAATATTACTTTAAAACAGCCAAATGAATTAAAAACGCTTTTTAAATCTATATATGAAAAAAGAGTTTTTTTTGAAAGAGATGATGAAGCTTCTCCTTATGATGGTGGATATTTATATGATATGTACTCTTTGTATTTAAATTCAAATGATGGAGAAGATTTTGCATCTTGGATAAAGTCAAAAAATGCAAATCATGAAATTTATACTTTAATTTATGAAGATGTAGTTGCTGAATTTAATGAATTAAAAACCAAATATGGATATGTGAATTTTGATGATTTATTAACTACAATGCTTCAAATTCTAAAAGAAAAAGAGTTTGACTTTAAAGAAATTTTAGTAGATGAGTATCAAGATACAAATCCACTTCAAGGAAGATTACTTGATGGATTTAGACCAAAATCACTTTTTTGTGTAGGTGATTATGACCAAAGTATTTATGCTTTTAATGGTTCTGATATTGGAATTATTTCTACTTTTGTAAAAAGATATGAAAATGCAAAAGTTTTTACTTTAAGAAAAAATTATCGTTCAACTAAACCAATTTTAGATTTAGCAACAAAAGTTATTGAATATAATGAAAGAGTTTATGAAAAAAAATTAGAAGTTGTAAGAAAAGAGACAGAATATAAACCTAAGTTACTAGCTTTTAATGAACTTTTTTCACAATATGAATATATTTCTGAACTTATTTCAAAAAGTGAAACTCCACATAGTGAAATAGCTATTATTTATAGAAATAACTCTAGTGCTGATGGAATAGAAGCAAATTTAAGAGAGTTTTCAATTCCAGCACGTAGAAAAGGAGGAATGAGTTTTTTTGATTCAGTTGAAGTTAAATTTATACTTGATATTTTAGTAATGCAACTATCACACAATGATATGATGGCATTTATCCATATAGTTGAACATGGAAAAGGAATAGGAAAAGCTATCGCAAAAGATATTTTTGATGCACTTATAAAATTAGGTGATGGTGATTTATTAAAAGGATTTTTTCATCCAAGAGATGATATTAAAAATCCATATGAAAATGGAAAAATAAAAAATCAACAATTAGGACTTTTTGATGATTTTGTTGAATTAGGTTCTATTTCAAAATTTAAGGATTGTAATTTCGAAGAGGCTTTTTTAGGAAATCCAATATTAAAACATCCAAAATTAAATGTTGATGGTGGAAAATATCTTTATGATATTTATCTACTTTTAAAACAATTAAGAAGGTCAAAAAATCCAGAAACATTAATTGGAGGTATTATTTCATCTATGGCTTATTCAAAGTTAAAAGATTTTTTATCTACAAAACGAGCAACACAAAAAGATGGAACTATAAATCCAATGCAAAAAACAAAAGCCTTAGCAAAAATAAATAGAAAAGGTATGCTTTTAAAAAATCTATCAAGAAATTTCAACGACCTTTCAAAATTTATAAACTCAATGATTTTAGGTGGAAGTGAGATGAGTGAAGGAGAAGGAGTAAATCTACTTTCAATTCATGCTAGCAAAGGTTTGGAGTTCAAAGAAGTTTATGTAATAGATTTAATGGATGGAAGATTTCCGAATCGAAAACTTATGAGTAAAGGTGGAAGTATTGAAGAAGAAAGACGTCTTTTTTATGTTGCAGTTACAAGAGCAAAGGATATCTTATATCTATCTTACGCTAAATATGACAAAATAAAAAAGATGACTTTTGTTGCAAGTCCATTTTTGAAAGAGGCTGGAATGATAATAAAAGATTCTGAAGAGTCTTAAATTTAAGTCAAATATAATAGAATATAAATATTTTTTTTTAGGAAGAAAATGGAAAAATTTTTTTTAATAATTACAATTTGTACAATAATAATGACAGCTCCAATAATCTCAAAAATTGTTAAAGCACCTATTGTTGTTGTAGAGATAGTATTAGGAGTAATTTGCGGATATTTAGGGCTTATTTATGATGATGAAACTTTAAAGTTAGTAGCTAAATTTGGATTTGTTTATTTGATGTTTTTAGCTGGTTTAGAGATAAATTTTAAATTGGTAAAAGTGATAAAAGCTACTCTTGCTGTGAATGTTGTCCTATATTTTATCTTACTTTATACAATTTCAGCGCTTGTTTGTTGGGTGTTTGATTTAGGATTAACTTATTTTGTTGCACTACCAATATTCTCTTTAGGTATGATTATGATGCTTATTAAAGAGTATGGAAAAGAAGAACCATGGTTAAATTTAGCTTTATCTATAGGTGTTGTAGGTGAAGTAATTAGTATATTAGCACTTACTTTATTTAGTGGTTGGACAGAATATGGATTAAGTATAAGTTTTTTTGTTTCAATCCTTACAATAATAAGTGTTGTTATAGTTACTATATTACTTCTTAGACTTTCTTATATGATATTTTGGTGGTTTCCAGAACTTAAAAAGTTCTTGATTCCTGATACTCAAAATGATAAACATGACCAAGATATAAGATTTTCAATATCTTTACTTTTAATTTTGGTTTCAATAATGTTGATTTTGAAAATTGATGTTGTTCTTGGAGCTTTTACAGCTGGATTATTCTTTAAAATGTTTTTTAATCAAAAACATGAATTACTTGAAAAAATTGAATCTTTTGGATTTGGTTTTTTTGCACCAATATTTTTTATTTATACAGGTTCAACTGTAAAGCTTGATATGATTACTTATGATATTTTGGAACATGCAATTTTTATTATGTGTGCAATAATTTTTATAAGACTTATTAGTTCATATTTAGTTTTTTATAATTATTTAAAATTAAAACAAGCTACTCTTTTTGCATTGAGTGATTCTATGCCTTTAACATTTATGGTAGCAATAGCAATGCTTTCATTTAATTATGGATTGATTACTCAAGCTGAATATTTTTCATTTATTATAGCTAGTATGATAGATGGACTTTTTGTTATGATTTTAATTAGAAAATTATATAAAACTTTTAATCTCCAACCTCAAAAAATATTAAAATAATATTAAAATAATTTAAAAAAAAGATGAATAGTTATTCATCTTTTTTACTATTATAACTAAATAAAATATCTTAAATAACTCCCTATTATAGGTGCTACTTAAATGCTACAAATTTAGTATGATTTATTAGCATTGTATAAGAAAAATTAATATTTTAAGTTTTATTTTACCTTTTAATATCTATAATTAAAACGATGAAGAATTTTTTTAAATGTTGTCAAAATTTTTAGGAGGTTAAAGTTGAAAAGCAGCGAAGTTTTACAAAAAGATACTAGCTCTAAAGCTGTTCAAGTAACAAGTAGAAGAGATTTTTTCAGAAAAACAGCTATTTATTCTGCTGGAGCCTTGAGTGCTGCGTCAGTTTTATCGCCAGTTTCTGCGAAAGCAGATGATCCTGCAATAATAAATGAAGCACCTTGGGGTATGAAATTAGGAGATCCTGTAGATAAAAATCTATATGGAATGCCATCTCCGTATGAACATAATAATATTAGAAGAACACATGATTTATTATCATCAGGAGATGCTTATGCATCTATTTCTATGTGTCCAATACATGAATCAGAAGGTATTATTACACCAAATGGATTGTTTTTTACAAGAAATCATGGTGGAACAGCTCATGTTGATCCAAATGAATTCAGATTAATGATTCATGGAAAAGTTAAAAAAGAAGTAGTTTTAACTTTAGAAGATTTAAAAAAATATCCAAGTGAAACAAGAACTTATTTTATTGAATGTCCTGCGAATGGAAGTCCAGAGTGGAGAGGACCTCAATTTAATAGTTTACAATTCATGAAAGGTATGATGAGTGCTGCACAATGGACTGGAGTTATGTTAAAAACAATACTTGATGATATTGGATTAGAGAAAGATGCAGTATGGATGCTTGCAGAAGGTAGTGATAATGCTGGAAATCCAAGAACTATTCCAGTTGAAAAGGCTTTAGATGATGTAATGGTTGTTTGGGCTCAAAATGGTGAAGCATTAAGAGCAGAGCAAGGTTATCCTGTTAGGCTTGTTGTTCCAGGATGGGAAGGTAATTTGAATACGAAATGGCTTAAGAGATTAGAATTTTCTAATAAACCTTGGCATTCTAAAGAAGAGACTTCTAAATATACAATGCTTCAAAAATCAGGTAAAGCAATTAGATATTTTTGGGTAAATGAAGTTAATTCAGTTATAACATCACCATGTCCTGAAAAACCTTGGACAAACCTAAAAAAAGGTGACATGGTAGAAATTGAAGGATTGGCTTGGACTGGACATGGAACAATCAAAGGTGTTGATATTTCATTTGATGGTGGAGATAATTGGGTTGAAGCTAAATTAAAAGGTTTAGTATTACCAAAATCTTGGACTAGATTTAGTTATATTTATAAGTGGGATGGAAAGCCTTTATTATTATCAAGTAGAGCTTATGATGATTTTGGAAATATACAACCTACAATTGATGAAGAGACTAAAGCAGTGGGTGTAGAATCAGTTTACCATAGAAATGCAATTGTAACTTGGGAAATTACAGGAAAAGGAGAGTGTAATAATGTTCAAATTAGAAAACACAAAAAAGCTTAAAGTAACTCTTCTTAGTGTTGGATTATCAGCTTTATTAGCAATATCAGCTAATGCTTCAACAAAAAATGATGTTGCTGTAGATGGTGCTGTTAAGTATCCCGTAAAAGATGGAAAATATGGACCTTATCATGTAAATACTCAAAGTATCAAAGGTTATAATGTTGGTAGAACTGCGACACAAACAGAAATAGCAGCATGGAATAAAGATGTAATGTATGATGGTACTGGTTTACCTGAATTTGATATGGAAAAGGGTAAAGTTGTATTAGATGAAAATGGAAAACCTAAGAAAGCTGAAGGTTCAGTTGAATGGGGTGAGGAACTTTATGATGCTCAATGTGCTATGTGTCATGGAGATTTTGGTTCAGGTGGTAAAGGTTATCCCACTTTAGCAGGTGGGACAAAAGAATCACTTAAACTTCAAAGATTAAATCCAGCAGATGAGCATCCAAATCCAGATTCACCTGTGAAAACAATAGGTTCATTTTGGCCATATGCAAGTACTTTATACTGGTATATTCAAGATTCAATGCCATTTAATCATCCAAAAAGTTTGACAAATAGTGAGACTTATGCTCTTACTGCTTATTTATTATCTGTTAATGGTATAACTATTGATGGTGAAGAATTAGATGATGAATCTGTTCTTAATAAAGAAAACTTTTTAAAAATTAAAATGCCAAATGAAGATGGATTTTATCCAGAAGTTAATACTCCTGAAAATCCTCAACAAGGTGTTAAAAATATGACAGCATTACTTTCTGATCCAAAAATATATGGAACAGGAACAAGATGTATGAAAGATTGTATAAAAGAAGATGTTAAAAATCTTGTTTTAAAAATTAATGTTGATTTAAAAGATAGTGCTGGACAACCACTTTCAACACAGAGAAGTTGGCCACAAACAGATACTAAGACAGTTAAAGCAGGTCAAACTGAATACGAAACTAATTGTGCATCTTGTCATGCAAATGCAGCAATTGGAGCCCCTGTTTTAGGTGATAAAGCAGCTTGGGAAAAAGTAACTGAAAAAGGTTTAGACAAAGTTTATGAGAATGGTATCAATGGAATAAATGCTATGCCTCCAAAGGGTGGAAATATGGATTTATCTGATGAAAAAATGAAAGAAATTATAAATTATATGATTGATTCAAGTAAATAATAAGGAGATAGTGATGAAATTAATTAAAAATTTACTAACTGCAACAGTTTTAAGTAGCTTTGTTGCTGTTAGTGGTTTCGCCTCTGATGCTGAATTGATAAAAAAGGGTGAAAAAATCTATACAACAAATACTTTAGGTAATTGTATAGCTTGTCATGCTGCTAATGGTAAAACTTTAGATGGTCCTGGAAGTATGGGACCTGTTTTACAATATTTATCAGCATGGCCTGATGAAGCATTGTATGATAAGATTTATGATCCAAATACAGCAAATCCAATCTCAGTTATGCCAGCTTTTGGTAAAAATGGTTGGCTAAGTGATGATGAAATTAAAGCAGTTGTTGCTTATTTAAAAACAATAAATTAATAATAAGGATATAAAATGATAAATAGAAGAAATTTTTTAGGTTTAGGTTTAGGAGCTATTGCAGTTGCTGCAATTCCAGGTAAATTAAGTGCTGTTGATTTCAGAGAAACAAAACCAAAAGCATGGACTGCAACAAAAGTAGATGAGGCTGTAAAAGAAATTTTTGGAACTACAACTACAACAGAAGGAAGTATTAATTTAAGTGCTCCAGACATTGCTGAAAATGGTGCAGTTATTCCAGTATCTTTTGATACAGAATTAAAAGCAACAAAAGTAGCAGTATTTCAAGATGCAAATCCAGAAAGTGCAGTTGCTGTATTTACAGTACATCCAGATTCTGTAATTGATTATGCAATCAGAATTAAAATGCAAAAAACTGGAACAGTTACAGTTATTGCTGAAGCTGATGGAAAATTATATTCGGTTTCTAAATTAGTAAAAGTAACTATTGGTGGATGTGGTGGTTGATTTTATTCAACTAATAATATTTAAATAAAAATGAAAAATAAAATTAAAAGGAAATAATATGTCAGGTACTACAAAAATTAAAGCAAAATTAAAAAATGGTGTTGTTGAAATCAAAGCATTAGCATCTCATCCAATGTTAAGTTATCAAGAAGCAGAAAGAGCAAAAAAAGAAGTTAATTTTATTACTTATGTTATTGCAAAAGTTGGAGATAAAGTTGTTTATGAAGCATCAACTTCTCAATTTTTATCAAAAGATCCATACTTAAAGTTTAACTTTAAAGGTGCAAAAGCAGGTGATGTTCTTGAATTGACATGGAAAGATTTAAAAGGTAATACAGACGTAAGTACTGCAACAATTAAGTAATATTGCTGATAAAAATAAATTAGAAGGAGATGCTATGTTATCAAAATTAGTAAAATCAGCAGCTGTTATAGCACTTACTGTGTGCTCTTTAAATGCAAACGATTTTAATGCTGGAGCAGAAAAAGATAGATTAGCTGTTATTAAATATCTTGAAACTAAATTTGCTGATCCAGAGAAAAATAGAAATACATTTTTCCCTTATTCAACAGATGAAGAGTTAAAAAATGATTATGATAAAAATTTAAAACATAATGATTTTGCAATAGGAAGTTATTCTTATTCAAAAGATGCTAGATCACAATATGAAGCTATTAAAGAGATGCCACCTTATGAAGATGGTATTGAAAAAGGGGAAGAGTTATATAACAAAAAGTTTGCTAATGGTAATTCATTAGCAACTTGTTTCCCTGACCCAACAGTTGGAGGGACTTATCCATATTTTGATGAAAAGAAAAAAGAACTAGTATCATTAACTTCTGCAATTAATGATTGTTTAAGAGCAAATGGTGAAAAAGAGTGGAATACAAAAAAAGGTGATATGGCTAGTTTTCAAGCATTTATAGCTTATTCAACACAAGAAGCAGGTAAAAAGTTTGATATTAAAATAGAGAGTGAAGAGGCTAAAAAAGCTTATGAAAATGGTAAGCAATACTATTACACTCAAAGAGGTTATTTAAAACTTTCTTGTGCAGAATGTCACGTTCAAGGTGCAGGACAAAGAGTTAGAAATGAGAAACTTTCTCCTTTAACAGGGCAAGTTACACATTTCCCAGTTTATAGATTAAAATGGGATGAACTTGGAACTTTAGAAAGAAGAATGTCAGGTTGTGTAGTTGATCAAGGACAAGTTCCACCAAAAGATGAAAGTACACAGATGAAAGAGTTATTATATTTCTTAGCATACATGTCAAATGGTATGGCTATTGATGGTCCAGATGTTAGAAAATAAAAGGTGAATAAGATGAAAAATACAGTTTTAAAAATCGCAACTGCAACTGCATTGTTAACTTTTGGTATTTCTTACTTAAGTGCATCTGATTTAGCTAATTTGGATGTAAAAAAAGAGTGTAATGTTAAAGTTAATGGAATAGAAAAAGTTTTAGAAACAGCAAAAAAATATAATGAAATTGCAATCAATAATAAAGTTGAATTTATGAGACTTGGAATGAAAGCTAGTCAATATATTGAAGCTGTTGATGGTGCTTTAAAATCAGGTGCTAAAAACATTGACATTGTTGATGATAAAAAGAAAAAAACAGGTGAACTTACAGTTGAATATGCTGCTTGGAGAGCTTGTGCATTTGCTATTAGTGCAGTAACTCAACATGAACAAGGAAAAACTGGTTGGAAATTAGCAAGTCCAAGTGACGGATATAAATACTAGTTTCTAGTTATGTTTAATTCAAAAGAAGTCAAGATTTAAACTCTTGACTTTTTTTATTTAAAAAAAATGCTTTATATAAATTTGAGTTTTTTGGAAAATTCAAATTTATATATATAATTAAAATAAGGTAAATAAAATGAGTAAATTAAGTAGAAGAGAATTTGTTTATATGATGGCTGTTTTAGGAGCAGCACCTGTTTTTGCTAATTCACATACAAGAATGACAGATACATCAAATAAACTTGAAGATTATTATAAATTAAAACCATTTGGAAATGCAAGAATTTTACATATGACAGATTGTCATGCACAGTTGTTACCTGTTTATTTTAGAGAACCAAGTGTAAATTTAGGATTACATACAAATTTTGGAAAAGTACCACATATTGTAGGTGAAAAATTCCTTGAGCATTATGGAATAAAAGGAAATAAAAGATTAGAATATGCGTACTCATGTATAAATTTTGAAGAACATGCAAAAGCTATGGGAAGAACAGGTGGTTTTGCTCAAATTAAAACAGTAGCTAATTATTTAAGAGAGAGTTTTGATAAAGAAAAAACTTTATTTTTAGATGGTGGAGATACTTGGCAAGGAAGTTGGACATCTTTACAAACAAGAGGTAAAGATATGGTTGGAGCTTTAAATGAATTAGGTATTGATGTATGTACAGGTCACTGGGAGTTTACATATAAAGATACAGAAGTTATGGAAAACTTAGAATTATTAAACGCAGATTTCGTTGCTCAAAATATTAAAGTTAAAGAAGATGCATTTTTGAATGGTTCTGAAATTGCTGAAAAAGCTTATGATGAAGACGAAGCTAGAATGTTTAAACCTTATGTTATAAAAGAACTAAAAGGTATAAGAGTTGCTATTATTGGACAAGCCTTTCCTTATAGTACAATTGCTAATCCAGCTTATAATATGCCTGATTGGACTTTCTCAATTGATCCTGAAAATATGCAATCAATTATCAATAGAGTTAAAGAAGTAGAAAAACCTGATGCTATTATAGTTCTTTCTCATAATGGTTTTGATGTTGATAAAAAAATGGCAGAGGTTGTATCTGGAATAGATTTTATTATGGGTGGACATACACACGATGGTGTGCCTGAAGCATACCCTGTTAAAAATGCAGAAGGAACTACTTATGTATGTAACGCAGGAAGTAATGGTAAATTTTTAAATGTTCTTGATTTAGATGTTCAAAATGGAAAAATTAAAGATTTTAAATTTACACTTTTACCAATATTCTCTGATTTAATTCCAGAAGATCCTTCAATGAAAAAATATATTGATGATGTAAGAAAACCTTTCTTATCTCAAATTACTAGACAAATTGCAACTACAGATGTAACTTTATTTAGAAGAGGTAACTTTAATGGTTCTTGGGATCAAATAATTTGTGATGCACTTCTTGACGTAAAAGGAGCAGAAATTGCTATGTCTCCAGGTGTTAGATGGGGAACTTCTGTAATGCCAGGTCAAGCTATTACTTTTGATGATTTAGCTACACAAACAGCTATGACATATCCAGAAACATATTTAAGAGAAATAAGTGGTGCTGATATTCACATGATTTTAGAAGATGTTGCAGATAATCTATTTAATGCAGATCCATTCTATCAACAAGGTGGAGATATGGTAAGAACAGGTGGAATTTCTTATACAATTGATCCAAATAAAACAATTGGAAAAAGAATTACAAACATTAGATTAACTAAAACAGGAAAACCTTTAGAAGCTAGTAAAATGTATAAAGTTGCAGGTTGGGCAACTGTTGGTTCTGTTTCTGCTGGTGAGCCAATCTGGGAAACTGTAGAAACTTACTTAAAAAATGTAAAACACATTAGTAATGTAAAAGTTGATACTCCTGATATTATTGGAGTAAAAGGAAATCCTGGAATTATTTAATTTTAGGATTAAAAGTATAAAGAGTTTTCTCTTTATACTTTTTTTATTTCAATGAATATTTATATTTTATTTATTGAAGTGAAAAAGGATTTTAAGTGAAGAATTTTTTATTGTTAAGTTTGCTTTTAATTACAAACTTATTTGCTGATTTTAAAGAGGGTGAAACTATATTTAAAAATAAGTGTTCATCATGTCATCAAGATTATATTTCTATAAACACTATCAAAGAGAATTTTTTTGAAAAAGAGAATAAATTATTAAATTTAAAAGCTCCAACTGTTAATATGCTTGTTTATGCGATTATGGATAGTCCTAAAAAAATAGGTGATGCAAGTGATTCTGAAATGCAAAGTATAGAAATTGAAACATATTTAAAATCTTATTTAGAAAATCCTGATAGATTTAATTCTATTTGTGATGATTATATTTTAGGATTTTATGATAATAAAAAAAGTATGAAAACTTTATTGAGTGATGAAGAATACAGACTTTTAACTACTTATTTTATGGAATATAAAGATAATTTTAAAGATGAAGATAAAATAGAAAAAGAAGAATTTTCAAAAGATCAAAATGCTATTTTAAATAAAGCAAAAAAAGAGAACAAACAAATTTTAGTTTATGCAACAGCAAAATCATGCTTTTTTTGTAAAAAAATGGATAGGGAAGTTTTAGATTTAAAAGAAGTTAAAAATGAGCTTCAAAAAGATTATATTTTTGTAAAAGTTGATATGGATGAATCGTTATTACCTTTTGATTTGCAAAAAGTTTATAAAAAAATAACTCCTAGTTTCTTTTTTGTTTCAAAGGAAGGTAAGTTTATAAAACAATATCCTGGAAGTTGGACTAAAAGTGATTTTCTAGAAATTTTGAAAGAGAATAGAATAAAATGATTAATATAGGAAAAGTGTTAGATACTTTTAGTGCTACAAAAGAATCAAGTGGACTTCCAAGACCAAAGGTTGAAAATCTGAATCTTATAAAAGATTATGGAATTGAAAATGATAAATTTGCAGGAAAAAAGCTAGAACAAACAGTTATGATAGTGGGAGTTGAATCTTATGAAATAGCAAAAGATAAAGGTATAGATTTAGAGTTTGGATGTTTAGGTGAAAATATTTTATTAGATTTTGATCCTCATACTTTAAAAGTTGGAACAAATTTGATAATAGGAGATGCAATTATACAAATAACACAAGTTTGTACCGTTTGTAATCATTTAGCTGTTTTTGATGAGAGTTTACCCCTTTTATTAAAAGGACATAGAGGACTTTATTGTAGAATAGTTAATAATGGAATCGTATCAAAAGATATGATAGTAAAAATAGAAGGATAAATTTATGAAAAAGATTATTTTAGTAGTTTTAATGGCAGTTTTTTCTTATGCCCAAACAAAATTTAGTGAACCACAACCAACTTTTGATAACCCAAGAAAGGTTGTTTATTCTTTATATGTTGGTGATTTAGATACAGTTAGTCATACAATTGGTTCTATGTATAATATTTTAAAAGAGTATCCAAGTGAAAGTTTAAAAATAGTTGTTGTTGCTTATGGTAAAGGTATGAGAGTTTTAAAAAAAGACTATGATGAAAATACATTAAATAGAATCAAATCTTTGATGGAATATGATGTTGAATTCATTGGTTGTAAAAATACAATGGAAACGATGAATTGGAAAGAAGAAGATTTTATAGATGGCATTAGTTTTACACAAGCTGGAATAGTTGAAGTTATAGAAAGACAACAAGATGGTTTTATCGGAGTTACAGCTTATTAGTTTAAGTTTTTCAATTTAAAAATAGGAGAGTAAAATGTTTAAAAAAAGTTTATTGTTATCAAGTTTTTTAATTGCTTCAAGTTTATCTTTAAATGCGGCTAAAATTTCACAAGAAGAGTGTGCTTCAAAAGGTGATAATTTTATATTTGCTGGAAATGAGTGTATTGCTTATAAAAAATTTTCAGGTGATGAAGAAGGTTCACTAAATATAATCGTTCATGGAACATGGAATGAAGGAACAGATACTCTTGCAAGGTATGCACCTTTTGCAGAAGATTTATCTATGAGAACAGATATTACTACAATAGCTGTTGCACTTCCAGGATATTCAGGAAGCTCTACAAATAATTTTCCATCTTTAGTTCATGATGGAGTTGAAAGTTTAGGTGCTAAACAAGAGTATGTTGAGTTTTTAGGAGAACTTGTAAATGCATTAAAAACTAAGTATGAAGCAAGTAAGGTTACTTATATTGGTCATAGTGCTGGTTGTATGATGGGTGCAACTTTAACAGGGATTAAACCAATGTTAGTAGATAATATTGTTTGTGCTGGTGGAGTTTATGATATCAAAAAAGAGAAACCTCATTTAAAAGAAGCAATTTCCATAATTGATGTTTTAGATAAAGTAGATAAAGAGACTAAATTTGTTTTAGTTTATGGAACAGCTGATGATATTTCAAAACCTCAAACTACAATTGATTTTTATAATTTGGCAAAAGAAAAGGGTTTTAATGTAAAACTTGTAGAAGCGAAAGACGCTCCTCATATTGATTTAGATATGACAAGTGAATCTATAGAAGCTATAACAGAACTTTTAGAAGAATAAAAGAGAAGTAGACTAAAAGTCTACTCTCCATCATAAAATTCTAATTCTCTAAAAGCATCAAAGACATTTTTACTATTTAATTCATCATAAAGTCCTTTATCTTTAAACTCTTCCATAGTTACAATTTGAGTTATTTCATCAGCTCCAATATCATTTTCAATAGCTTCCATTACTCTTTGTTTTAAAAGTGTAAAATATTTCGTTGTTTCATCAGTTGCTGTTTTAGAAGTATCTGTTCCGTGACCTGCTACTAAAATCTCCCAATCTTTTGAGCTTATCATATCAAGAGCCTTTAATGTTCCTAGAACAGACCCATCTCTATTTGATGTAACTCTTCCATTCATTACGATATCTCCTGAAAATAGAACTTTGTCTTTTGGTAGATAAACAAATAAATCATCAGCTGTATGAGCTTTTACTTTTGTTGGAGTTATTATTATCTCTTTGTTCCCAATTTTTAGAGTTGTTTCTTCACTAATTATCTCATCAGCAGGAATAAATTTTGTTCCTTTTTTTTCTTCATCTGAAAGTACACCTAATCCTCTAATCTCAGAGTTTTCATTGTATTCTTTATTTAAAAGTGCAGGAGCATAGATTTTTGAATTAAATTTTTCTTTATAAAAATTATTGCCAAGCCAGTGGTCATCATGAACATGAGTTGTAATTATAGTCTTAACAGGCAACTTTTCTATTTTCTCAATAGCTTCATAAGCTTGTTTTGCAAAACCATAACTAGCCCCTGTATCAATTAATACATAACTATCTGTTGTTTTTATATAACAGCTATTTGACATAAATCCTGCATTTTCTTTTGTAGGTGGTTCAAGTTTTCCAAAAAAACACCAAACATCTTCAGATACTTTTTTAGGTTCTAAATCATAATTAAAAGCAAAGGCACAAGCTGTTGTTAGTGATAATATTGCAATTTTTTTTAACATATTTTTCCTTTTTTATTTCATAATTAAAGATTATATTGTAATATCACTTTTATATAATTAATAGTAATAGGATATTTCATATGGATAAGAAAAAACAGATGCAATTTAATTTAAATAATTTTTTACTTTCTACAAGTATTGCTTTAGATTTTGTTTCAAAGAATAGATATAAAATAAGTTTAGGACATGCAAAAAGAGTAGCTTTTATAGCTTTAAATATTGGAATAAAATTTGATTTAAGCCCTGAGGAATTAAGTGATTTATGTTCATATTCACTTCTTAGTTCAATTGGATTAAATCAAAGTAATGATGATAAAACTTTTTGTGAAATATCAAATGAATGTGCAAAAGAGTTTATTTTTTTAAATCAAAATAAAAATATACTTCTATATCAAAAAGAAAAAATTGATGGAAGTGGAATTTTTGGTTTAAAAAATGAAGAAATTCCTCTTTTTTCTCAAATTATTTTTTTGGCTAGAACTTTGGATATTATGTATGATTTTGGAAAAGAAAATATTAAAAGTAGGTTTGATGCAATAGAGTTTGTAAAAGAGAATTTGGATATATATTTTTCAAGACAAATTATAGAGAAGTTTTTTGAGTGCGTAAAAGATGTGAGTTTTTGGCAAGATATGTTAAACGAGCAAGATACAATGATGTTTATTTATGCTTCTTTATATGATTTTACAAAACCTTTAGATTTTGAAGATATTTTGAAAATGACAACAATTTTTCATAAAATTGAAAATCCTCAATCAAAATTGATCGAATTAGCTCAAATTATGTCTGATTTTTATGAATTTGAACACAAAGATAAACAAACATTTTTAATAGCATCAAGTTTATGTAATATTGGAAAATTAACTTTAGGAAAAGATTTACTTGAAAAAGTTGATGAGTTAAATATTTATGAAATTGAAAAAATAAAAACTTATCCATACTATACAAAAAAGATTTTACAAAATATTATAGGTTTTTCAGATATTACTTCTTGGGCTATAAAAATTCAAGAAAGACTCGATGGAAGCGGTTATATTTTGGGTTTAAGTGCAAAAAATTTAAATTTTAAAGATAGATTATTACAAACGTTATATGCATATAATGCATTAAGGGAAGATAGAGTGTATAGAGAACTTTTTAGTCACGATGAAGCAATAGAAATTCTAAAATTTGAAGCAAGTGAAAATAGATTTGATATTACAATAATTGAAGATTTAGAGAAGATTTTAAAAGAGAGTTAAAAAACTCTCTTTTTTTATGGTTTTACAGTAGTTAAACCTAAACTTAACCAAGATTGCATTCCACCTCTATACCATTTTAGTTTTTCTTCAGGGTAACCAATAGCGATTAGTTCTTTCATAGACTCAGGTGATTGTCCACACCAAGCTCCATTACAAAACATTAAAACTGTTTTTGCATTTGTAAAGTCATATTTCCCATCTACTTTTGTTACACCAAGAATCTCCATATATTCTTCAAATTCATCAGGATATTGAGATTTTTTTGTATAAATATATGGAATATTTACAGCTGTTGGAATTGTTTCATGGAAAAACCAATTTTCTGTTCTTGAATCAACTAACATCAAATTCTTATCAGTTTTAGATTTCTCAATAAAATCTAAAACTTCAACTTCTCCAAAAGTTTCAACTTTATCAGAATATTTTATAGGTGAAATCTTCCCCATATAAGTTACAAAGGCTCTTTTACAATCAGCTTTTACATTTTCAGCAGCTTGATGAACTCCTCCATATACTACTTTTGGGTCAAATCCTACATCTTTACATTCTTCTTTTTTTTCTCTTTTTATAACTACTGTTTTTTGTTCATCTTTTGAATTTTTAAATTTAACTTCAACACCATTTGTTTGTAAATCTACTGCGAAAATTGATGTTGCTAAAACAAAACTTCCTAAAATTATTTTAATCATTTCTTTCTCCTTAATTTTAAAATAAATAATAAATGATTATAACAAATAATCATAATAATTAGCTTTTATACAATTTTTTAAAATATCATCA
Source organism: Arcobacter aquimarinus (assembly GCF_013177635.1). NCBI lineage: Bacteria > Pseudomonadati > Campylobacterota > Epsilonproteobacteria > Campylobacterales > Arcobacteraceae > Arcobacter > Arcobacter aquimarinus. The sequence goes on from NZ_CP030944.1 coordinate 629,061, forward strand.
TAAGAAAAAAGTAGATATAATCGCGTATATTTATAGAAAAACATAGGATTTTTAATGAGCGAAAAATACGAACCGTCAAAAGTAGAAGATAAATTTTATAAAATATGGGAAGAAAGAGGTTATTTTGAAATAGATGGAAATAAGTCTATTTGGAAAACTGATGCAAATGGAAAACAAAAAACATTTTCTATTATGATGCCACCACCAAATGTAACGGGAAGTTTACATATAGGTCATGCATTAACATTTACATTACAAGATATTATTACTAGATATAAAAGAATGGATGGTTTTAAAACTCTTTGGCAGCCAGGAACAGACCATGCAGGAATTGCGACTCAAAACGTTGTTGAAAAACAGCTATTAGCTGAAGGTACAACAAAAGAAGAGATAGGAAGAGAAAAGTTTTTAGAAAGAGCTTGGCTTCAAAAAGAAACAAGTGGTGGAAATATAGTTCATCAAATGAGAAAATTAGGTGTTACTCCAGCTTGGAAAAGAGAGCGATTTACGATGGATGAGGGATTAAAAGAGGCTGTAAAAGAAGCTTTTATCTCTTTATACAATGAAGGTCATATCACTCAAAATAACTATATGGTAAATTGGTGTACACACGATGGTGCGTTATCAGATATCGAAGTTGAACATGAAGAAGTAAATGGTAAGTTTTACCATATGATTTATAAGTTTGCAGATGGAAGTGGTGAACTTCAAGTTGCAACTACTAGACCAGAAACATATTTTGGGGATACAGCTATTATGGTTCATCCAGAAGATGAGAGATATAAATCAATCGTTGGAAAAGAAGTATTATTACCTTTAACAAATAGAACTATCAAAGTAATCACAGATTCTCATGTTGATATGGAATTTGGAACAGGTGTTGTAAAAGTAACTCCTGCTCACGACCAAAATGACTATGAAGTTGGAAAAAGACACGATTTAGAGTTCATCAAAGTATTTGATGAAAAGGGTATTTTAAACGAATATTGTGGAGAGTTTGCTGGACTTGAAAGATTAGAAGCAAGACCTATTATTGTAAAAGCTTTAGAAGAAGCTGGGTATATCGTAAAAATTGAAGAGCATACTCATCAAGTAGGGCATTGTTATAGATGTAAAAATATTGTTGAACCATTTATTTCTCAACAATGGTTTTTGAGTTCTGAAATGGCTCAAGAGTCAATTAGAAAAACAAAAGAAACAACAAAAGAAAGAGCTGTAAGTGGTGAACATAATGGAACACTTTTCCACCCTGCACATTGGATAAATTCATATACAGCATGGATGGATGAGTTAAGACCTTGGTGTATTTCAAGACAACTTTGGTGGGGACATAGAATACCTGTATTTACTTGTGATGATTGTGGACATCAATGGGCTGATAAAGCTGATGATCCAGAAGCTTGTCCAAAATGTGGAGGGAAACACTATACTCAAGACCCAGATGTTTTAGATACTTGGTTTTCATCAGCTTTATGGGCAATGTCGCCATTAGGTTGGGGAAATAATGGAAAATTAAAAGAACTTTATAACGATACGGATGAAGCAGATTTTTATCCAAATTCATTGTTAATCACTGGTTTTGATATTATGTTTTTCTGGGTAGCTAGAATGATGATGATGGGTGAACACTTCAAAAAACAATTACCATTTGAAGATATTTATATGCACGCGTTAGTTAGAGATGAACATGGTGCAAAAATGTCAAAATCAAAAGGAAATGTAATTGACCCACTTGATATGGTAAATGAACATTCTGCTGATATTATCAGATTTACACTTGCATATCTTTGTGTTCAAGGAAGAGATATAAAACTTGGGAGCAAAAACCTAGAGCAATTTAGAAACTTTACAAATAAACTTTACAATGCAAGTAATTTCTTACAGTTAAATGTGGAAACTTTCCCTGATTTAAAAGATATAAAAATCCAAACACCACTTGGTCTTTATATGCAAAGTAAATTAAGTGATGCAGTTGATGAGTTAAGAAATGCTCTTGAAACTTATAAATTCAATGAATCAGCATCTATTTTATATAAATTTGTATGGAATGAATTTTGTGACTGGGGAATTGAGTATGCAAAAGCTAGTAAAGATTCTGTTGTAGAACTTGGAGCAATTTTTAAAGAAACTTTAAAAATGGTAAGTCCTTTTATGCCATTTATTTCTGATTATTTATACCACAAATTAAGTGGAACAACATTAGAAGAGGGTGATTCATTAATGATTATGAATTTCCCAAAGGAAATAGCAAAAAATCAAGAAATGGAAGATATGTTTGCTATTATTGAAGAAGCAATTACAGCTATTAGAAGAGCAAAAGTTATCATAGATATGGGTAACTCAAAAATTGCAAAAGCATATTTAAAAATCAATAAAAATATTGATAATGAAATGGCTAAACCATTTATTGAAAAACTTGCAAAAGTAGAAAATATTGAGTTTGTAACTGAAAAGCAAGAAAACTCAATCACAGATGTAAGTGATAACTTAGAAGTTTATATTCCAACTGGTGAGATTGATATGACACCAATTATTTCTAAACTTACAAAACAACAAGAAAAATTAGAAAAAGAGATAGCAAAACTTTCAGGAATGCTAAATAATGAAAAATTTGTAGCAAATGCACCAGCAAACGTTTTAGAAGAAAATAGAGCAGGCTTAGCATCTGCTGAAGATAAATTGGCTAAGGTTGTGGCTGAACTTAAATCTTTGAGTTAAGAAAAAAGATTTTTTAGATAGATTTTAAAAAGCCCCATCAATTTTGATGGGGCTTTTTTTTAATAGTAATTTCTTAAATTAAACAAACTGCTAGTTTATTTGATATTAAACTATTCTTTTGTAAAATAAACTACTAGTTTATAAAAAATTAAATCAAAGAAATTAGATGAACGTAACAAAAGATAAAGTCTCAACAGTTTTTTTTCAATACTCAATTCCATCTGTTTTAGGAATGCTAGCAATTTCATCAGCTAGTATTGTTGATGGATTTTTTATTGGAAATTATGTTGGAGCTTTTGGACTTGCGGCAATAAATATTAGTTTACCTATTTTCTCATTTTTATTTGGTTTTGCTTTGATGATTGCTATTGGAACAAGTGTTGTAGTAGGAAAATTGATAGGTGAAGGTAATATTCAAACAGCAAGTATAATTTTTACAAAAGCAGTTGTATCTATTGTTATTTTTAGTTTTTTATCATGTTCAATTTTATATTTAAATATTGAAACACTTTTGTATTATTTAGGTGCAAACGAAAATTTGATGGATATAGCGATAGAGTATTTGTCAATAATTCTTATTTTTATTCCATTTTTGATGATAGGAATAGTTCTTGATTATTTTGTAAGGATTGATAATAGACCAAATCTTGCCTTTATAACAATGCTTTTAAGTTCTATTATAAATATTGTATTAGACTATTTTTTTATCGTTTATCTTCAAAAAGGGATTTTTGGAGCAGCCTTGGCAACTGGGATATCTCAATTATCTTTGATATTTATTCTTTTGCCTCATTTTTTTTCAAAAAAAGCAACTTTAAAATTTGTATCACCAATAGGAAATTATATTCAAATTTTAAAAGCTACATACAATGGAGCATCAGAGTTTATAAATGAGATTTCAGTTGGAATTACAACTTTGATTTTTAACTATATAATGATAAAAACTTTTAATACAGAAGGAGTTGCAGCATTTGCTGTGATAAATTATCTTTTATGGATTGGTATAATGATAAGTTTTGGAATAAGTGATTCTTTACAACCAATTATTAGTAAGAATTTTGGAGCAAAAGAGAATAAAAGAATAGAAGATTTTTTAAAAATAGCTTTTGTTTCAACATATTTTGTTGGTTTTTTTATGATAGTCTTGATTATTTTTGTACCAGAACAATTGGCAAATCTTTTTTTAGAAGATACCAATTATGAAACCAAACAAATAGTTTTGAATTTTGTTACATTTATTTGGATTGCATTTCTTTTTAATGGAGCAAATCTTATAGTTTCAGCTTATTTTACAGCAATACATAAACCTTTACACTCTGCAATTATTGCCATATCAAGAAGTTTTATTTTCCCAGTATTGTTTATATTTATTTTACCAATGATATTTGAAAAAAATGGGATTTTTTTAGTAATTCCTATAGCTGAATTTATAACTTTCATACTTGCAATTGTTTTATTTAAAAATTTTAGTCCAAAAAAAATAATATAGAATTATATGGGAGATAAATTATGAAAAATAGCGTAAACAAATCAAATGTTACTCTTAGAGTTGCAAAAAAAACTGAGTTAAATAAATTTAAAAAAGATTTACAAGAAGCATTTAGAATATCAGCAGAAAAGGAATTTGGTCATGCTTTAGATGAGCCAATCCCTTCTGATTTGGATTTTGAAGATTCTGTTAAATACGCTGGTGCAATTGTGTATCAAGTACTTTTAGATGAAAATATTGTTGGTGGAGCTATTGTGGCTATTGATGAGGTTACTCAACACAACAAATTATTGTTATTTTTTATAGCAACTAATTGTCATAGTAAAGGTGTTGGATATAAGGCTTGGAAAGCAATAGAGAAAAAACATCCAAAAACAAAAGTATGGGAAACTACAACTCCTTATTTTGAGAAAAGAAATATTCATTTTTATGTGAATAAATGTGGTTTTAAAATAGTGGAATATTTTAGTAAATATCATCCTGACCCAAATCAAAAATCAGATTATAATTTTGATGAACAAGATGACGAAATGTTCAAATTTGAAAAACAAATGTAAAAAATATAAAATTTATCTTCTTAGTAAATCTTCTAATATTTTAATATAATCTATTAGATTTTCTTTTAGATTGTAATTTTCTAAAGTGATAGATTGAAGATACATTCCATCAGCAGTTGCAATTAAACTTGGAATAAATTTTTTAGCATTTTCTTTCAAGAATTCTTTATCAATCATTTCATCAAAAATTTCATTTGTTGCACTAAATAAATAGTCATAACACTCTGCATTTTGTTGTTTTATAAATTCATTTTCAATATTTAAATACATATAAAACGTATCTTTCATCAATTTATCAAAAGATTTATTTTCAGGGTCTGATAAAACTAAATAAAAAGAGAAAAGAGCTAAAAGTTTTTCAGAAAATGTTTTAGCTTTAGCTATTTCTTTTTCTGTATTAATAAAAAATTTCTCACCTTTTTTGTCAATTACTTCAAAAATCAACTCTTCTTTTGTTTTAAAGTAATGATAAAATTGCCCTTTTGACATATTTAAAGATTCAATAAATTTATTTAAAGAAAAGTTGTTTACTCCATTGCTTATAAATGCTTCATATGCTTTTTCACATATAAAATTAATTTTTTCATTAGAATCAACTATTTTTGGCATTTTTTTTCCCACATTTTATTTCAAAAATATCTTAAGATATTTTGACTAAAAAACTTGTTATTTTTAATCTAGTACAATAGCTTATCTCTTAAATAAGGAAAAAAATGCTTGATAATAAAAAAAGAATAAATATAAAAGCAGGTATAAAAGTAAATATTGTTTTAAAACAAGACCAAAGAACGGGGAAACTTACAAGTGGAATTATAAAAGATATACTTACAAATTCACCAATTCATCCACATGGAATAAAAGTGCGACTTCAAGATGGGCAAGTTGGAAGAGTTCAGGAAATATTACAGTAAGGTAATAAAATAAAAAGATTTAATCTTTTTATTTTATAAAAGCGAATCTATTTTTACTTTATATTCTAAATCTTTTCCAGCTAATGGATGATTAAAATCAACTATAACTTCTTTTTCTTTAATCTCTTTTATTATAAATTGGATTGGTTGGTCATTTTCATCTTCTGCTTGAATTTGCATACCAATTTTTAAATCTTTGATTCCTTCAAATTGTTCAATTGGAAGAGATTGAATTCCTTTTGGGTCATATTCACCATAAGCTTCTGAAGCTGGAACTATAAATTGAGTTGCTTCTCCTGCTTTCATATTCATTATTCTTTTTTCAAGTCCAGCGATTACTTGTCCTACACCAAATTGGAATTCAAAAGGTTTATTACTTCTACTTCCATCTACAATTATTCCATCAATTTTTACTTCAAACATTATTTTTACTGTTTGATTAATTTGTATTGACATATTTTTCCTTATTTAAAATTGTTAAACTATATACTATTTAAAATAAAATATCAAATAGTAACTTTTTTTAAAACTAATTTTATTTTAAAAAGATACAATCAAAAGTACTAGACAAGGAGATAATAATAATGACAAAACTATTACAACTTATTTTTTTGATAATATTATTATTTTTTATGCAAGCTTGTAGTTTAAGTCAAAGTGAAATTAAAAGTATTGCTCAAACAAACTCTGCTTCTCAAATAGAGAGTTTTAAAACTGAAGTTTTAAAAGATCTTATTTTATATAAAAAAAAGTTAGATTTGAGAAATCCAAATGCTTTTAATAAAGATTTGAAAAATAGCATTATTCAACAAATAAAAGAAAACAAGAATTTTATAAATTTAGTTCAAAATTCAAAAGTATTAGTTACTCCTAATGAATATTTTTATTATGCTTTTTCTACACAGAATATAAATAATAGGAATGATTTATTAATATTAGGTTTATATAAATTGATTTTTGATGCTTATAAAATGGATGAAAAACATCAATTTTCTGCAATTGAATATGATAAAGAGAAGATGATAAAACTTTATGAATATTTACAAATAGTTAGATGGAAAATAAGAACAGCAAAAGATGATAAAGAAAATTATCTTTTTAATACTTGGCAAAATAATTGGCAATTAGAATTAGCAAAAAAATATAAAGGTGATTATAATATTATCAATGAATTAAGTTACATAAAATCAAATAACGAATCAATTTATGACTCTTCAAATTTTTCTTATGAAATTGTAATATCAAGAATGATTACAAATATTGAACATACGCTTAGAAAAATAAATATAGAACCTTATGAGATGAGTGTATCTATTTTTAAAGGTTTTATATTTATTATTTAAGTACCTAATTTTCTTTAGGTACTTTTCTTAATTTGTGAGTTAAAGTATATAAAACAGGTAGATAAATTAGATTTAAAACTGTTCCCCATGCAAGTCCAAATCCAAGAGCAATGGCAATAGGTTGAAAAATTACAGCTTCTCCACTTGGAAATAAAATTAAAGATAACATTCCAACAACAGTTGTTACAGTTGTAATAATAATAGGTCTAAATCTTTTAGTTGCTCGTTGAAATATTTCATCCATAGTTTTTGCTTTTTTGAGGTAAGTCATCATAATAATTCCATCATTTATAACAACTCCTGCAAGTCCTAAAGCTCCAATCATAGAAGGCATAGATAGATTCATTCCCATAACCTGATGACCTATTAAAACACCTAAAATTGAGAAAGGTATTACACTCATAACAATGAAAGTTTCTCTAAATGAATTAAATAAATAAAGCATAGAAAGCATTATTAAAACCAATGCAAGTGCTGTTGCTAAAAGCATATCTCTTCTCAAATCAGCATTTTTTTCAGCTTCACCCTTTAAAACTACTTTTACTCCACTTTGTTTGATTTCATCTAAAATTGGTTCTAATTTCTTTAAAGCTTCACTTGCTGTGATAATTTCAGGATTAACGTTTGCAAAAACATAGAAGTTTTTTATTCCATTATCTTTTAGGAGTTGTTCAAAAGCTTTTAGAGTAGTTAGTTCTACAACTTCATATAAGTTTACAAATGTTCCATCATTTAGAGGTATTTTTGTGTTTTTAAAAGCTTCAAAATCATCTTTTTGTAAAGATTTTATTTTTATATCAAGCATCTCTTCTTCATCAAAAGAGACAGCTTTCTTTTTTAGCAGATATAAATTTGAAAGATAATTCCCTATAAATGATTCTGTTAATCCTAATTGTTCTCCATAAGAGTTAATTTTTATTTTTATCTCTTCAATTCCAAATTTCAAAGAATTTGAAGATGATTTTATTCCTTGTATTTTTCCTATTTCTTCATCTAATCTTTCTATTGAATTTATAGCTTTTTGGTTATCTGCTGTTATGATTCCTATTTGAATATCTGATTTTACAGGTCCTACTCTTCTTTCTAAAACTTCCATTTCATCTAAATTAAACTTTGATTTATAATCTTTTTCATTTATATAATCTTTTAATTTTTTTGAAATATCTTTTGAAGCTTCTTCTCTTGTTCTTCCTTCTTTATCATAATAAAAACTTAAATTTGGAGTAACATATTTATCTAATATATTCATCTCTTTTAATTTTTGAAGTTCAACAGTCATATACATGGCATAAGGAAAATTTTCTGTATTGTTACCCACATCTCTTCTAAATCCAGCAACTGAATTAACATTTTTTATATAAAATTCATCGCTTTTTTCCAATAAATCAGCTTCAATAGAACTTACTATTTCAAAGGCTTCTTCTAAAGTTGTATTTGCATTTGCTTTTAGTGTTATTTTTACATCCGTAGAATCAAATTGTGGAAACATTTGAAATCTTGAATCACTTATAAATTTAAAAGTTAGAATAGGTACAAGAATTAAAAAAATAGTAATAAAAGTTTTTTTCCAATTCATAAAAAAGTGAATAATTTTATTGTAAATATTATTTGCTTTTTCCCAAGAAGTTACTTTTGAACCTGTTTTTAGTGTGTGAGCTGCATGAATAGGAAGAAAAATAAATGATTCTATCAAAGAAGCAACAACTAAAGCACTAAGTGCTATAGGAATTAGCTTCATAACTTCACCCATTGTTCCACTAATCATTAAAATTGGTAAAAAAGAAAATAGAGTTGTAAGAGAAGCTATAGTTACAGGTTTTACCATCTCTTTAGCTCCCATAATTGCTGCTTCTTTGGGAGAAAAACCTTCTTCAATGTGTTGTTGGATATTTTCACTAACAACAATAGCATCATCAACAACAATACCAATAGCAATTAAAACACCAACAAGTGAAATCATATTTATTGTATAACCAGATAGATACATATAAACAGCTGCAATTACAAATGAAGTTGGAATACCAACTGCTATAATAAATGACATTCTAGCATTTATTAAAAGAGCTACTAAAATAGTAATTAATATGATTCCTAATAAAATATTTGAAGTTACAACATTTAATCTATCTATAATTCTTTCACTATTATCATCAGCAATTGATATATCTATATCAGGATTGTTTTTTTGAATTTGTGGAAGCATCTTTTTGATATTTTCAACTATTTTAATAGCATCTGCACTATCAGCTTGAACAATTTCTAAAGATAGCGCATTTTTTCCATTAAAAGAGTAAAGAGTTGATGATTCTTCATATGTTTTTGAAATTAATGCTATATCTTTTAGATAGATAGCTTTTCCTGATATTTTTACTAAAGTATTTGCAAAATCTTCAGCATTTTTTGCTCCATTATAAGTGGAAATGTAGTAGTGTTTTTTAGGGTCTTCAATTTTTCCAATTGGAAAAATATAAGAGAGATTTGAAATTACAGAAAAAACATCACTTTTATTTAAATTTAAAGCGTTTATTTTCTTTTCATCTAATAAAATCTCAAAATATTTATCTGAATCACCAAAAACGGTAATTTCATTTATTCCATTTATTGTTAAAAATTTGCTTTTTAAATCATCAGCAAAAGGTTTTAATTCATCAATTGAATATTTTTTTGAAGTAATAGAAACATCAACTAAAGACCTACTTCTATCTAGCGTATTAACAGAAGGTTCATCCATATCAGAGGGTAGATTTGATTTTATTAAAGTTATAGCATCTTTGATTTTATCAGCTTCAACATATTTGTTAAAGCCTTTTTTTAGCTCTATTACAATAGTAAATCTTCCTGGACTAATAATCGTAGACATTGTGTCAATAGAATCAAAATTTTTGATTTTATCTTCTATTTCAGCAACAGCCATTTTATCTAAAATATCAACACTAGCACCACTATAAGCACCTCTTATTGAAATCATATCTAAATCAAAATTTGGGAAAATCTCTTTAGGCGTTTTTGTATAAGACCAAATTCCAATGGCAAAAACTAAAATAAATAGAGTGTAATTCATACGAGAATTTTCAACGAAAAATCTTAAAATTCTTTCAAACATTAAATCCCTTTTGTAAAATAAAAAAAGCATTATAGTTTACAAATATTAATAAGATGTTAATATTTATTTATAAAAAATAGATGTGGATGAATTAAATTATCTACATCTATTTTTGATAGATTTATATTTAATTGAATAGTAAATAAAATTTACATATCTTTATTAAGCTATTTCTTTACTTGCTTTTAGTGGTTTGAAGTTTTTAAGAGATAAAAAAGCAGCTCTTGGTTTTTTTGAAGCAAAAGGTTTAACAGGTATATTTTTTACACTGTTATAAACAAAAAAGATATTTGTTCTATCATTTGGAGAAATATTATCACTACTTCCGTGTAAAATATTTCCATCATGTAATACTAAAGTTCCAGCTTTTCCTAATGCAGAAACTAATTTATCACCTTTTGAAAGCTCTTTTATAGCATTAATACTTGGAACTCCATACTCTTGTTTTTTTAATGATTTTTTATAGTTATCTTTTGGTGTAACACCTTGACAAGATACAAACTTTTTATGACTCTCTTTGATTAGATATAAAGGACCATTAAATTCTGTATTATCGCTTAGCATTAACCAAGCTGATAAACATCTACAATTTGGCATTCCATCTTCACTATGCCATGTTTCAAAATCGCTATGCCATGGAAAAGATTTTCCTTGATATGCTCTTTTTATATTTATTCTTCCATGATGAATATAAACATCACTTCCTAAAATTTGTTTTACTTTATCTAAAATTCGAGAATCTTTTGATAATTTTTTATAAATTTCACTAAAAAGATGTTGATTAAATATTGTTCTTATTTTATTGCTATTTGGTTCACTTATGAACTCTTCATTTTTTCTTAGTTTTTCATTTAATTCTAATACTTTTAATTCTTGTGCGAATTTTTTTACCTCTTTTTGTGAAAAAACATTTGGAATTATTATAAATCCATCTTTTTCGTATAATTCTAGTTCTTTATCATTTAATGAATATTTACCAATTTTTTCTTTTGAATAAACTACTTTATCAACTCTTTTAATAATTTTTTCTTCTTTTGTTCTTGATGGGTACAAATCTTTCATTTTTATTCCTTAATCTTCTAATGGATAAACGCCATTTTCATCATGGTTTTCAGTTCCCTTAATTGGAGGATTAAAAACACAAATCAATCTCATATCAACATTTCCACCATATAAATAGTGTTCATCATGATTATTTAAAGCATACATAACTCCATCATAAATATCATGAATTTCCCCTGTTTTTAAGTCTTCTATTTTTCCATCACCTGCTACACAATAAACAGCTTCAAGGTGATTTTGATAATGTATGTGAGTTTTTGTATGGGCTTTTATGATTGTTTCATGAAAAGAGAATCCCATTGCATCACCTTTTAAAAGCATTCTTCTACTAACCCATTGATTATCTTTTGCAAATACTTCTTTTGAAGTTCCAATAACATCTTTTTTTATATCTCTTACTATCATTAAAATTCACCTTTTAAATTATTTTTTCTTTCAATAATTAATCTATCAACAGCATTTTCAAATCTTTTAAGTCCTTCAATAAGTAACTCTTCATCTATTAACAATGGTGGTAAAAATTTTACAACTTGGCTTTCACTACCACAAGTTTCTACTATTAATCCTTCTTGAAAAGCATACGCTGAAATATCACTTGCCATTGATTTATCATTTTTTATTTCAAAACCATAAGCTAATCCTCTTCCTCTTACTTCTATTTCATAATCATCTTTATATTTTGCTGCAATTTTTTCTAAAGCTTCTTTTAAAATTTTTTCTTTATAAAAAACAGCTTTTGAGATATTGTCATTTTGCCAATAATGGTCTAATGAAACTTTTGAAGCAACAAATGCCAGATTATTTCCTCTAAAAGTTCCTGTATGTTCTCCTGGTTTCCATTGGTCTAAATGTGGCTTGAATAGTAAAAGTGCCATTGGTAAACCACCACCTATTGATTTTGATAAAGTTACCATATCAGGATTTATTCCTGCAAATTCAAAAGAAAAAAACTCTCCACTTCTTCCATTTCCCACTTGAATATCATCAATAATTAATAAAATATCAAACTCTCTACAAATAGCTTCAAGTTCTTGTAACCACTCTTTCGAAGCTACATTTATTCCACCTTCTCCTTGAATAGTTTCAAGTATAACAGCCGCTGGTAAATCAACACCACTACTTCCATCTTCTAAAAATTTTCTAAAATATGTAAGGGTATTCATATCACCAAAATAGCCATCAAAAGGCATAAAAGTTGCATTTGTTCTACTTATATAACTCTCATCTCTATACTCATTATTTCCAGTAACTGCTAGTGAGCCTTGAGAAAGTCCATGATAACCATTTGTAAATGCAACAACATTACTTCTTCCTTTTACAAGTCGAGCTAGTTTAAGTGCCGTTTCAACAGCATTTGTTCCTGTGGGTCCTGTAAATTGAAGTTTATATTCAAGATTTCTTGGCTTTAAAATTAAGCTTTCAAAAGTTTGTAAGAACTCTTTTTTTGCAGTTGTTGCCATATCTAAACCATGAACTATTCCATCTTCTTGTAGATATTCAATCAAAGCTTTACTTATATGTTCATTATTGTGTCCATAATTTAAAGTTCCAGCTCCTGCAAAAAAATCAATATATTCAACTCCTTGCTCATCTGTTAAAGTAGCGCCTTTTGCTTTTTTAAAAATTGTTGGAAAACTTCTTATATATCCTCTTACTTCTGATTCTAAATTTTCAAATATTCTCATTTTTTACCTTTTATTTGTTGTTTATTGGTCCAATTAAATATTGGATTTCTTCTTCATGTGAATTTAAAAAATCTTCTAAAGAAAAAGCAGTTTCATTTTCTATTTTTGTATTAAAATGATTTGCTAATTTCTCAAAAACTCTTTGAGATGGTTTGTTGCTAGGAGAAACAGTTGATAAAATATATTTAATATCTTTATTTGAATTAAATATATTCATAATAGTTTTAAAAGCTATATTTTGACCTCTAAATCTTTCATCAACAGCTACTTGCCATATAAAAAGAGTGTCATTTTTATTTGGGAGTAAATATCCTGAAACAAAACCTATTATTTCATTCTCAAAAGTTGCTACACTACAAGTTTTACTAAAATGTGTACATTGTAATAAATAAAGATATTCAGAATTTAAATCTAAAACTCCACCTCTTTTTATTAAATTATAAATATCTTTTGCATTTTCTTTTAATGGTTTGGAAAATAAAATCTCATTCATTATGCTCCTTTTTTACTTATTTATTGTAAATATTTTACATAAAATATGTAATTATATTACAAATAAGTTGTAAATTTATAGCATATAAAAATTAAATGAAACTTAAAAATAGTTTAAAATAGTAAGAGATATTTATATATAGAGACTATAAAAAGGGCGTGTTTATTAAATTTTGTAATTTATTAAAAAGAAATTAAAAAGAAATTGAAAAGAAGTGGAATAAGTGATAATTAAAATGTATCTAGGTCTTGAATTTCATTTTCAGAGATATTTTCTAATTTAGATTCAATTATTTCTAAAAAGGCATTTCTGTTTTGTTCATCCATATTTTCATTTATTATTTCTAGTATGTATTTAATACCATTAGCATTGATTTTTTTTATATTTGCAAGATAGTGTACAAAAGCAACTATTTTAACGTCATTAATAGAGTAAAGTTTTTTAATTTTATGATTTTTTTGAGGTAATAAACCTTTTTCTTCATACATTTTTAAAGTTCTAATTTTCGCACTTAAAAGTTCAGAAATGCTACTAAGAGGAAGTACATCTTTATCATTATTTAGTAAAGCCATTTTCAACCTTTTATAATATATTTATTTCACTTTTATCTGTTGTTCTATCAAATTTAATTGGAAGACTTCTATTCTCATTTTTCATTTCAGCTTCAAATTTATTTATAATATTTTGAGTATTTGCTAGGAAAGTTTTTTTATCTTTTGGATCTAATCCTTGTAATTTTGGTTTATTTATTACAGTTAGTGGATCAATAGCAGTACCATTTCTATAAAGACCTAGATGTAGATGTGGACCTGAACTAAGACCTGTATTTCCAACATATCCTATATGTTCACCTTTTTTTATATTTTTACCTTGTCTAACTCCTTTTGCAAAAGCATTTTGATGTGCATAAAGAGTTTTATAACCATTTTGATGATTTATAATAATAGTTTTACCATATCCACCTTTATTACCTACAAATTCAATTCTTCCATCTCCCGCAGCATAGATGTTTCTTCCTGTTGGCGCTGCAAAATCTGTTCCTAAATGTGCTCTATATCGTTTTAGAACAGGATGCCATCTTTTATTTGTAAATACACTAGAGATTCTAGTATAAGAAAGGGGGATTTGAAAAAAATAAGTTTTTGTAAAACCTATACCTTTTTCATCATAATACTTATCATCTTTTTGGTTTTTAAATCTATAATAAGGTTTCCCTGAAATTTGAACCATTGCTGATTTTAAATCAGGAAGACCATGAGGTCTTCCAAGATACGATTTTTGTGTATATTCTAAAGCTACAAAATCACCTTTTTGCATCTTTCTAAAATTTACACTATTATCTTGAAAAAGTGATTTTAGAATAGCAGCTAATGTAACATCCCCTGTTGCTTTTAAAATATCATGAGATACAGATTCTGTAATTTGAATAGCAATTAATTCAGTCTTTTCAGTATAATTAATAGGAAGAGTTTGGAATTTATATTCATTATTACTATCTTTATAAATGTGTAACTGAATATCATCAGATACTGGAATTAAAACTTGATTTAAACTTCCATCATCATCAGTATAAAGATAAAATCTCCCATCTGCTGTAATTTCAGAACAAAGCTCTTTATCCTCTTTTTCTAAATCAAAATATAATTTTTGTGAGATTTTGTGTTTATCTAAAAATGTTAAAAAACTCTCTCCTTTTGGCCAAAGAAGTTCTTCAACTTGTGCAGAATATAAAAAATTTATAAATATAATAATGGATAAAATAATTTTTTTCATAGTTTTGTCACTTTTTTTATTAAATAATTAGGATGTGCATTGTACAATAGCGCAACTTAAAGATAACATGGAGAAGATATTGTTTAAAATTATAAGCCTATTAATAATTGCTATCAATTTATTTGCAGTTGATTTAGTAAATATATATAGAGAACAAGGTATTAGTGGAGTTGAAAAAGAGTTAGAGAAAAGTCTAAGAGATATAAATTATTGGAATAATTACTTAGAAAATAAAAATGTTGATTTTGGTTATTATGAAACAAAAAAATATGTTTTATTGACACAAAAAGAACAATTAGAAATTTCATTATATGAGAAAGTTCAAGATGATTATAAATTAATTTTAAGAAATAATATTATTGTCGGAGAAGTTTTAGGAGATAAAGTTTTTGAAGGAGATAAAAAAACTCCAGAGGGTGCTTATGAATTAATAGAAAAAAAACTTCAATTAGATCAATTTTATGGTCCGTTAGCTTTGGTTACAAATTATCCAAATACTTTTGATAAAAGTTTGAATAAAAATGGTTCAGGGATTTGGATTCATGGAATGCCTTTTAATGGTGATAGGGAAAAATTTACAAAAGGTTGCATAGCTTTAGATAATAATGAGCTAGTTAATTTAGAAAATAGTATTGATTATACAAAAACAATATTATTAACAAGTCAAGATGAGTTTAAAAAAGCTACAAAAGATGAAATAGCTCTTATTTTATCATTTATTTATAAATGGAAAGATGCTTGGAAATATTCAGATATAAATGAATATTTATCTTATTATTCTAAAGATTTTAAAAGAGCTGATAGAACGGATTTTAATTTATTTAAAGAACAAAAAACAAGAATTTTTGCAAAAAATGAAACTAAAACTATAAATCTTTGGAATATTGATATTGCACCATATCCTAACTCTTTAAATAAAAGAATGTTTAAAGTATTAATGGATGAAGAATATTTTAGTCCAACAGTTAAATTTTACGGAAAAAAAGAGTTGTTTTTAGAAATAATAAATAATCAAGTGCAAATTCTAACTGAAGATTAAAATAAAATTTAACTCTTTTTAGGTATAATCGCCACAATTAACAACCATATTTTAAGGCGAAAGATGCAAAAACAAGAGATGAACCTTCAAGAGATAGCACTTGCTCACTCTTTAACACTTGAAGAATTTGAAAATATCAAAGAAATTTTAGGAAGAGAACCAAACTATGTAGAAATTGGTATCTTCTCTGCTATGTGGTCTGAGCATTGCTCATATAAATCAAGTAAAAAATATTTAAGTGGTTTTCCAACAAAAGCTCCTTGGGTTATTCAAGGTCCAGGTGAAAATGCTGGTGTTATTGATATTGGTGATGGTTATGCTGCTGTATTTAAAATGGAATCACACAATCATCCATCTTTTATTGAGCCTTATCAAGGTGCTGCAACAGGAGTTGGAGGAATTTTAAGGGATGTATTTACAATGGGAGCACGTCCTATTGCAAATATGAATTCAATCAGATTTGCTTCTATTGAAGGTAATAGCGAAACAGCTCAAAAACATAGATATTTATTAAGAGGTGTTGTTGCTGGTATTGGTGGATATGGTAATTGTATGGGAGTTCCAACAATTGGTGGAGAAACTACATTTGAAGAGTGTTATGCTGGAAATAACCTTGTAAATGCATTTACTTTAGGATTAGCAAAAGCTGATGAAATTTTCTATGGTAGAGCTGAAGGTATTGGAAATCCTGTAATGTACGTTGGTTCAAAAACTGGTAGAGATGGTCTTGGTGGAGCTGTTATGAGTTCTGCATCATTTGATGAAGATTCTGAATCAAAAAGACCAACTGTTCAAGTTGGAGATCCATTTACTGAAAAATTACTTTTAGAAGCTTGTTTAGAGTTATTTAAAACAGATTTAATCATTGGTATTCAAGATATGGGAGCTGCAGGGCTTACTTCTTCTTCTTTTGAAATGGCTGGACGAAGTGGTTCTGGAATGATTATGCATTTAGATAAAGTTCCAGCTAGAGAAGAGGGAATGACTCCTTATGACTTTATGCTTTCTGAATCTCAAGAAAGAATGCTTATTTGTGCTAAAAAAGGTTGTGAGCAAGCAATCATTGATATTTTTGAAAAATGGGAATTAGATGTTGCTGTAATTGGTGAAGTTACAAGTACAGGAAATATGGAGTTATTCTGGCATGGTGATAAAGTTGCTGAAGTTCCAGTTCAACCAGTATCTGAACAAGCTCCAGTGCTTGATAGACCAGTTAAAAAACCAGCATATTTAGATGGAATTGAAAATATCTCTTTAGATAAAGAAATCTCAAATCAAATTGCTTTTGATGATTTATTTTCTGATATGGAAGTTGTTGATAAATCTTGGGTTTATTCTCAATATGATTCAATGGTTCAAACAAATACAATCAAAGGTCCAGGTCAACTTGATGGTTCTTCTATTAGAATTAAAGAGACAGGAAAAGCATTAGCTATGAGTGCTGATTGTAATACAAGACTTTGTTATATTAATCCAGAATTAGGAGCAGCAGCTGCTGTAATGGAATCTGGAAGAAATGTTGCAATGACTGGTGCAGTTCCAAAAGCTATTACAGATTGTTTAAATTTTGGAAATCCTCAGAATCCTGAAGTTATGTGGCAATTTGCTGCTTGTTGTGAAGGTATTAAATCTGCTTGTAAAGAGTTAAATACTCCAGTTATTGGTGGAAATGTTTCATTATATAACGAAACAAATGGTGTAAGTGTATTCCCAACTCCTTCAATTGCAATGGTTGGTGTAAATGAAGATGCAAATAAAGTATTACCTTCTTGTGTTCAAGAAAATGGAAATATTTTATATCTTTTAGGTGAAACAAAAGGTGAGTTTGGTGGTTCTTTATATCTTAAGAAAATGTATGGAAAAGTAGCTGGTACTCACCCTGAAGTTGATTTCTCAAAAGAATTAGCACTTTGGAATACTGTAATTGAAGCAAATAAACAAGGTTTATTAAAATCTGCAAAAGATGTGAATGTTGGTGGTATAGCAATTGCATTAGCTAAAATGTCTGTTGTTGGACAAAAAGGTGTGGAAGTATCTATCTCTTTAAATGATTCAAAAGATATTTTTGCAGAATCTTTAAGTAGAGCAATCGTTGAAGTTAATCCATCAAATTGTGAAGCATTTGAAAAAATTGCAAAAGCTAATAATATTGAATGTACGAAAATAGGTGTTGTTCAAGGTGATAAAATCTCTATAAATGATATTTATAAAGATTTAAATACTGCAAGTGATATTTATTTTAATAGATTTAAAAAAGTAATTGAACAAGATTTATAATAAAAAGTATTTTAAAGCCAAACATCTTGAAATATAGGGGTTTGGCTTTTTTTATTTCTAGATATTTTATAGTGGGAGAAAAGCTAAATGAGAGCATTAATTAGTGTTAGTGATAAAAGTGGTGTTGAAAACTTTGCTAAAGAATTAGTATCTTTAGGGTATGAAATTATTTCAACAGGTGGAACATACAATAAACTTAAAGATGCAGGAATTGCAGTTATTGAAGCAAATGAAGTTACTAAATTTCCTGAGTGTTTTGAAGGAAGAGTTAAGACTTTAAATCCTTATATTCATGGTGGAATTTTACATAGACGAGATAAACAATCTCACTTAGATCAAGCAAAAGAATTAGGTGTTGAGGGAATTGATTTGGTTTGTGTAAATTTATATCCATTTAAAGCAACAATAGAAAAAACTGATGATTTTGAAGAGATTATTGAAAACATTGATATCGGTGGTCCAGCAATGGTTAGAAGTGCAGCTAAAAACTTTGATTCAGTAATCATTGTTACAGATGTTGCTGATTATGATTTAGTATTAAATAATCTTAAAAATGACACAAATACAGTTGAATTTAGACGTGATATGATGATTAAGGCTTATGAGCATACAGCTGCTTATGATTCTATGATTGCTAATTATATGAATAAAAGATTTAATAATGGTATGGGTGCAAAACAATTTATCGTTGGAACTAAAGTATTCGATACAAGATATGGTGAAAACCCACATCAAAAAGGTGCTTTATATGAGTTTGATTCACAATTTTCTAATAAATTTAAAACAATAAAAGGTGAAGCATCTTTCAATAATATGGGAGATATTTCAGGAGCTGCTAGAATTGCTGCTGCATTTGGAAAAGAAAAAGCTATTTGTATTGTAAAACACGGAAATCCTTGTGGATTTGCAATTAAAGATACATTATTAGAATCTTATGTTGAAGCTTTAAAATGTGACCCAGTTTCTGCTTTTGGTGGAGTAGTTGCTGTTAATGGTTGTGTGGATAAAGAATTAGCTGAAAAAATGAATGAAATTTTCTTAGAAGTTATTTTTGCTGCGAGTTTCACTCCTGAAGCAGTTGCCGTGTTTGAAGCTAAAAAAAGAATCAAACTTTTTGAACAAGGAACACAATATTTAGAGCTTGCAAATGATGCAATTGACTTTAAAAGAGTAGATGGTGGATTTGTATTCCAAGATGCTGATAAAGTTGCTGAAGATGAAGTTAGAAATTCTATTTTAAAATCAAAAAGAATAGCAACAGAACAAGAAGTAAAAGATATGGAAATTGCTTATAAAATTGCAAGTTTGACAAAATCAAATTGTGTAGTTTATGTTAAAAATTCTGCAATGGTTGCTGTTGGTATGGGTATGACTAGTAGAGTTGATGCTTCAAAAGCAGCTTTAAGAAAAGCAGAAGATATGGGATTAGATGTAACTGGTGCTGTATTAGCAAGTGAAGCTTTCTTCCCATTTAGAGATAGCATTGATGCAGCTGCAGAAGCTGGTGTTAAATGTGTAATTGAACCAGGTGGAAGTATCAGAGATGATGAAATTATTGAAGCAGCAAATGAATATGATATGGCTTTATATTTCTCAGGAATTAGACACTTTTTACACTAAAATAAAATAAAATTTATACCATCAATAATATATTTTTTGGTATAAATTTTAAACTTTTTTTCTTTACTTTTTAAAACTATTTTAGATATACTCAATAACTATTTATAGGGGAATATCTTTGAGATTAATAAAAAAAATAAATATAATAATTTTATTTCTTTTGATTGTTTCTACTTTTTCTTTTTCAAAAGAGTTGAAAAAAATAACCTTACATCTTTCTTGGTTTGATCAGTTCCAATTTGCTGGATATTATATGGCTAAAGAGAAAGGTTTTTACGAAGCATTAGGTTTGGATGTTGAAATTATACCATTTAATTTTAATGTTGATATTCCTAAAGAAGTAAGTGAAGGAAAATTTGATTTTGCAGTTGGAAGAGAAACACTTATTTTAGAAAGAGCAAAAGATAGAAATATTGTAGCCCTATATGCACTTTTTCAAGCAACACCTTTGATATTAGTTAGTACAAAAGAGTCAGGTATAAATAGTGTAAATGATTTTTCAAATAAAAAAATTATGACTACTATAGATGATTCAAGCGAAGTATCTATAAAAGCTATGATTATTTCAAATAAAATAAAAATAGATAATATAAAATTTCTTAAACATACTCATAATATAGATGATTTAATAAATAAAAATACAGATGTTATTTCAGCATATATTTCAAAATCTCCTTATGAACTTCAAAAAAAAGGTATAGAATATAATATTTTTGACCCAAAAAAATTTGGTTTCGATATGTATAGTGATATGTTATATACAAGTGAAAATTTTATAAATAATGATTTAAATACAGTTTTATTATTTAAGAAAGCTTCTTTAAAAGGTTGGGAGTATGCATATTCAAATATAAATGAAAGTGTTGATGTAATAATTGATAAATACAATAATCAAAATTTAAAGAAAAATGAGCTTATTTATGAAGCAAAAGAATTAAGAAAACTCTCTTATTTTAATACTTCAATTTTAGGTGAAATTAAAAAAGACAAAATACAAAGAATTCATGATTTATATAACTTAATGGGTTTAGTTCCAAAACCAATTGATTTAGAAAAATTTGTATTTGATTTAAATAATCTTAGAAATCTTACTTTTTCAAAATCAGAGTTAGATTATTTAGAGCAAAGAGATATTATAAATATGTGTGTTACTCCAAATGCAATGCCATATAGTGATATAAAAGATGATAAGTTTATAGGATTTATTTCTGATTACATATCTTTGATTGAAAATAGAATAAAAAAACCAATAAGGTTAGTTCCTACTTCAAATTGGAAAGAATCAGTAGAATTTGCAAAAAGAGGTGATTGTGATATTTTACCATCAATGGTTTGGACAAAAGAAAGAGAAGAACATTTTAATTTTACAAAGTCATATTTAAATATTCCATTTGTTCTTTCAACAAAAAGTGATATTTCATTTATAAATAATTTAAAGAGTTTAAAAAATAAAAAAATATCAGTTGTTGAAGAGTATGCAATAATTAATAAATTAAAAGAAAAATACAATAATATAGAGTTTATAAAAGTTAAAAATACAGATGAAGGATTAAAAAAAGTTTTAAATGGTGAAACTTTTGGTCATATTGATACTGTTTCAACTACTTGGTATAAAATTCAAACAAAACATCTTTCAAAATTAGCTATATCTTCAAAATTAGATGAGAATGTTGATATTTCTATAGCTGTTAATAAAGAAGATAACATATTATTTAGTGTATTGCAAAAAGCTGTTTTAAGTATAGATTCTAACGTAAGAGATGAGATTTTAAATAAATGGATTTTCACTGAATATAAAAAAGAGTTTGATTATTCAATTCTTTGGAAAATAGCAATAGTTTTATTAATAATATTTATAGCTATATTATATAGACAAAGATTACTTGCAAAAATGAATGATAGTTTAAAAATAGCAGTTGAAGAAAAAACAAAATCTTTGCAGGAAATAAATAATAAATTAGAAAATAAAATTAAAGAAGAAGTAGAAAAAAATTTAAAAAAAGATAGACTATTATCACAACAACAAAAAATGGTTTCTATGGGACAGATGATAGAAAATATTGCTCATCAATGGAGACAACCTTTATCTTTAATAACAGTAAATGCAACAGCTTTAAAATTAAAAAAAGATTTGAATGATTTAGATGATGAATTTTTACTAAAAACTATAGATTCAATTGTGAATACTTCAAAATATTTATCAAATACAATAGATGATTTTAGATATTTTTTTAAACCCCAAAGAGAAAAAGAGATATTTTATATAGAAGAGTGTTTTAAAAAAACTATTGATTTATTAGGTGCTAATTTTGTGGAAAATAAAATAACTATTATTCAAAATTTTGACAATGTTAAAATTGATGGTTATGAAACAGAATTAATTCAAGTATTAATAAATATTTTGAATAATTCAAAAGATGCGTTAGAATCTTTAAAAAATGAAGAAAAGTTAATATTTATTGATATTAAGAAAATTGCTTCTAAGGTATATATTAAAATAAGAGATAATGCAGGTGGAATAAATCTTGATATTATAGAAAAAGTATTTGAACCATATTTTACCACAAAGCATCAAAATCAAGGTACAGGTATAGGACTTTATATGTGTCAAGAAATAATTCACAAACACATGAATGGAAATATAGAAATTTCAAATGTTGAGTATGAATATAAGAATAAAAAATATAAAGGTGCTCTAATTTTAATAACCCTTGATATTGTTGAGTAATTTATCGATTTCCTAATAATCTTTAGCTATAATTTTTAATATAAATATTATTAGGAAAACTATTTGAATTGGTTAAATATAGATAAAACTCATGTATGGCATCCTTATAACGCACTTCCTTCAAAAACAAAAATTCTTCCTGTAAAAAGAACAGATAAAACAACAATATTTTTAGAAACAGGTGAAGAATTAATTGATGGAATGAGTTCTTGGTGGAGTGCGATTCATGGGTATAATAATCCAAAATTAAATGAAGCCTTAAAAAAGCAAGTTGATATTATGCCTCATATTATGTTTGGTGGATTAGCACATGAACAAGCTTCTCTTTTATGTGAAAAATTAGTTAAATTAACGGGATTAAATTCTGTTTTTTTGTGTGATAGTGGTTCTGTTTCAGTTGAAGTTGCGTTAAAAACAGCAATTCTTTATCAAAAAGCAAAAAATCTAAATAAATATAAATTTTTAGCGTCAAAAAATGCATATCATGGTGATACTTTAGGTGCTATGAGTGTTTGTGACCCTGAAAACTCAATGCATTCAATCTATGGGTCATATTTAAGTGAACATATTTTTACAAAATCACCAGCTCTTGGATTTAATACTGATTGTTCAAAAGAGATAGAAGAATTAGAAAAAATATTAGAAAAACATCATCAAGAAATTGCTGGATTTATTTTAGAACCAATTGTACAAGGTGCTGGAGGAATGAGGATTTATAATCCTTCATATCTGATAAAGGCGAGAGAACTTTGTTCTAAATATGACATTTTGCTTATTTTAGATGAAATTGCAACTGGTTTTGGACATACGGGAAAAATGTTTGCTTTTGAGCATGCCAATATAAAACCAGATATTATAACTGTTGGAAAAGGTTTAACTGGTGGTTATATGACTATGGCTGCTATGATTACTTCAAAAGATGTGAGTGATATTATTTC
Source organism: Arcobacter aquimarinus (assembly GCF_013177635.1). Taxonomy (NCBI): domain Bacteria; kingdom Pseudomonadati; phylum Campylobacterota; class Epsilonproteobacteria; order Campylobacterales; family Arcobacteraceae; genus Arcobacter; species Arcobacter aquimarinus. The sequence continues at coordinate 652,797 of NZ_CP030944.1, forward strand.
TAATAGTGAAATTGGTGTATTAATGCATGGACCAACTTTTATGGCAAATCCATTGGCTTGTAGTGTGGCAAATGCAAGTATAGATTTACTTTTAAACTCTTCTTGGCAAGATAAAGTAAAAAGAATTGAAGAGATTTTTACAGAAGAGTTAGAAAAAATAAAAGGATATCCATTAGTAAAAGATATAAGAAATATTGGAGCTATTGGAGTAATTGAATTAAAAGATGATTGTTACGTTCAAGAAGTTCAAGATTTCTGTGTTAAAAATGGAGTTTGGTTAAGACCTTTTGGAAAATTAGTTTATTCAATTGTTGCATATACTATAGAAGAAAAAGATTTAGTAAAAATAATAAGAACAATGTGTGAAGCAATAAAATCTATAAAGAAAAGTTAAATGAAAAAAGATAATTTAAAAAAATTAGTAGCAAATTTGCCAAAACATCCAAATGTTTTAGGAAGACATAGATTTTTTAATAGTGCTGTGTTAGTTCCACTTGTAAAAATTAAAGGTGAATATCATTTACTTTTTCAAAAAAGAGCTTCTCATATTAGACAAGGTGGCGATATTTGTTTTCCTGGTGGTGGTTTTGAAGAAGGTGTTGATAAAGATTTTAGAGATACAGCATTAAGAGAGACTTTTGAAGAGTTAGGAATCGAAAAAAAAGATATAAAAATTTTAGGACAACTTGATACTTATGTAGCTCCTATTGGTGCTGTGATTGAATCATTTGTAGCAAGAGTTAAGAAAAAAGCATACAAAAATATGAAAATTGACCATAATGAAGTTGAAAAAACTTTATTAATTCCTATTACTTTTTTTAAAGAAAATGAACCAGAAGAGTACACTTTAGCCCATGAAATTCAACCATATAAAGTTGATGAAAATGGAAATAAAGAGGTGTTTTTCCCAGTTGAAGAGTTAGGACTTCCTGATACTTATAAAAAACCTTGGGGAAATAAAAAACATAAAATATGGGTTTATAAATATGATGGTGAAGTAATTTGGGGAATTACTTCTGTATTAATAAAAGATGTAATAGATAAGTATTAAATAGTCATTACAGCATAAGTTTCATCTTTTAAAGCTTTAGTTAAAAGCTCTCCTGTATGTGTGATTTCTATATTTAATTCATTTAAAATAGAAGTTGCATCATAATCTTCAACACAAACAATACAAGCACTCATTTTTACACCAGTTTTTTGGATTTTTAGAAGTTGTTCTTGTATCTGTTTATTTTCTTTTGTAAGTTTTATAGATGGACCCCAAATCATCAAATGGGCTGTTTTCCAATATCCTCTATCTAAAATAACAGAAGAGTAAAGTAATGGAAATTTATTTGCAACTTCAATATCACCATTTGTCCAAACAATTAATAAATTATCTTTCATTTAAAAAGCCTTTAGTTATAATCTTTGTAAGATTATATAATAAATTTTTTAAAGGTATAAAATGAATAGAATATTATTAGAAGATATAGAGATTAAACCTTCAAAAGTTGTTTGCATAGGAAGAAATTATATGGACCATATTGCAGAACTTAACAATGAAGTTCCAGAAGATATGGTGTTTTTTATAAAACCAAATTCTGCAATCTCGGATAAATTAAATTTCCCACAAAATCAAAATTCTTGTCATTATGAAGCGGAAATTTCTTTTTTAATTGAAGATGATAAAATCACTGGTGTTGGATTTGGTTTGGATTTGACATTAAGAGAAGTGCAAAGTAAATTAAAAGATAAAGGTCTTCCTTGGGAAAGAGCAAAGGCATTTGATGGTTCAGCTGTTTTTTCTAAATTTAAAAGTTTTTCAGATGATGTTTCTAAAATAGGAATAGAGCTTTATATAAATGGAGAACTAAAACAAAAAGGTGATTACTCTTTAATGATAAATAAACCAATCGATATTATAAAAGAGGCAAAAACTTTTTTAAGCTTTGAAGATGGAGATATTCTAATGAGTGGAACTCCAAAGGGAGTAGGGGCATTTAAAAAAGGTGATATTTTTCTTGGAAAAATATTATATGAAAACAAAGTTTTAATCGAAGAAACTTTTAAAGTAAATTAGGGAATTCAAGATGAAATATAATGAATTAACACAAGAAGAAAAATATGTTATAGAGAATAAAGGAACAGAGTATCCTTTTACTGGAATTTACAATGATTTTTATGAAAAAGGTGTTTATAGTTGTAAAAAATGCAATTCCTCACTTTATAAATCAGAAGATAAATTTAAATCAGGTTGTGGATGGCCGAGTTTTGATGATGAGATAGAAGGAGCAGTAAAACGAGTTTTAGATAAAGACGGAAGAAGAGTAGAAATTGTTTGTGCAATTTGTGGTGGGCATTTAGGGCATGTTTTTGAAGGAGAAGGATTTACATCAAAAAATACTAGACATTGTGTGAATTCTATATCTTTAAATTTTCAAAAGGCTTAATAAATGGATAATAAAAGTATTAAAAAGGCATATTATGCTGCTGGTTGCTTCTGGGGAGTTGAATATTTCTTTGAAAAACACAAAGGTGTAATTAGTGCAATTTCAGGTTATATGGGAGGAGTAATACCAAATCCTAGTTATGAGATAGTTTGTTCTGGTTTTTCAGGACATCTTGAGGTTGTTGAAGTAACTTATGATGAAAGTATTGTTAGTTTTGAGGAGTTAACAAAACTTTTTTTTGAAATTCATGATTTTACTCAAACAAATGGACAAGGTCCAGATATTGGAAGCCAATATTTAAGTGCTATTTTTTATGTGGATGAAGAACAAAAAAGAGTGAGTGAAGAATTAATTTGTATATTAGAAAACAAAGGTTTTAAAGTAGCTACTAAACTAAATCCTCTAGTTACTTTTTATGAAGCTGAAGATTATCATCAAGATTACTATGAAAGACACAAAAAAGTGCCTTATTGTCATAGTTTAAAAAAGATATTTTAAATAGTTCCTAAAATATAGTAGATATGTTTATTATCTAACTTTTCAAGTTTCACATTGTATTTATTTGCCCAATGTGAAACTTCTTCATGAAACTCTTGCAAAATTTCATCAGAGTCATTTTCATCACATTTTATTTTTAAATAATCTGTTTTATTTGATAATCCCACATAAGCATTCATTTTTTTTAAATGATCATTTAATGAAAATATATGTTTTGCAAATTTTTCAAAATTTGTCGTAACATCAATCATTTTTTGAGCTTGTTTTAATGAAGCTTCATTTTTTGAATATCCAAGTTGAGATAATATAACTTCTGCTGATACTTCTAATTGCATTTTTATCCTTAGTATTTTAATTATATAATTGTAGAATATCTTATCAAAACAATTTTTAAGTAAGATTAAAATGTTTAAAAAAAATTATTTAAAGGTTAAAAATGAGTATTTTATTAGAAATGTCTATGTTCCCTACAGATAAAAGCGAGAGTAAAAGTAAAGAAGTTTCAGAAGTTATAAAAATTATAAGAGAGAGTGGATATAGTTATCAATTAACTGCAATGGCAACTTTAATAGAAACCAATACCTTAAAAGAAGCTTTATCTTTGGTTGAAAAATGTTATTCAAAATTAGAGGAATTAGGTAGTAATAGAGTTTATGCGACTTTAAAGTTTGATATTAGAAAAGGTCATGAAAATAGGCTTAAATCAAAAATAGAATCAGTAGAAAAACATATAGGAGAGGTTTCAAAATAGTCTAAAATAGACTTTTTTGAATACCAATATTTTCTTCTCCTAAAGCTTTTAGTTTAAAGCTATATCTATGCTCATCGCTTCTTCCGTATTTTTTTATGGCTTCCACATGAGCTTTTGTCCCATAACCTTTATGTTTTTGAAATTCATATTCTTTATAATTTGAAGCTATTTTATTCATATATCTATCACGACTTACTTTTGCTAAAATTGATGCTGCACTGACTTCTTTTATAGTTGCATCTGCTTTGATTTTATGTTTTAAAATATCTATTCCAAAAGAGGTATTCCCATCCATTAAAAATTCATCACAAAAATCTTTTAAATTATTTATTATTTCTAAAATAGAATTTTTAAGGCAAAAACTAAGTCCTTTTTCATCTATTAATTTTGCATCACTAAAAACAATATGGTATTTTGATTTTTCTTTTATTTCATCAAATAGTTTTTCTCTTTTTTTTTCACTTAAAACTTTAGAATCATTCAATCCTACAATATCTTCTAAAAGAATAACTCCAGCAACTACCAATGGTCCAGCAATTGGACCGCGTCCCGCTTCATCAATACCACATAACATAAAAAATCCTTTAAAATTTACAAAATTGATTATAACATTTATATAAAAAAATTATATAATGCTCATAGACACTTCAAACATGGAGAAAATTATGAAAAAGATATATTTTATTTTATTTGTAATTATTTTGATTGGAATATATTTTTTCATAAGTAAAGAAAAAGAAGAAATAGTAAAAATTGGTTTTGTTGGTGCTTTAACTGCAAAATATTCAGATTTAGGTAATCCTATGATGAATGGTGTCCTTTTAGCGTTTGAAGAGGAAAATTATAAAATCAATGGAAAAAAAATTGAATTAATATTTAAAGATGACAAAAGAGATGAAGAAGTTAATAAAAAAATAGTAAATGATTTTATAAATCAAGGCATAAAAATTGTAATTGGAAATGTTACAAGTAGTATGTCAAAAATTTCTATGTCAATTATAAATAATCACCCAGATATGTTTATGATTTCAGCAGCTTCAGCTAGTAATGAATTTTCAGGAATTGATGATCAATTTTTTAGAGTTCATGTTGCAAATAATGCTCAAAGATTTGATACTTTTACAAAGTATGTAATAAAAAATAATTATAAAAAAATTTATGGAATTTATGATCCTGGAAACATTACTTATACAAAAGATTATTTAGAAAATTTTGAAAAAAGTTTTATCTTAAATGGTGGAGAAAAATTTATTCAATATTCTAAGACTGATGAAAATTTAGATGAGTTGGTATCTGAAGTAAATAGTTTAAACCCTGATTTGATTTTAATTTGTGCAAATTCAGTAGATGCAGCAAGAGTTATACAATACTTGAAAATGAATGGTATAAAAACTCAAATAGCCTCTTCAGAATGGGCAATGACACCTGCTTTTATAGAAAATACAGGAAGATATAGTGAAGGAATTATTTTTAACATAGATTATGATGAGAATTCTCAAAATGAAGATTTTTTAAGATTTTCAAAAAAATTTAGAGAAAAATATAATTTAGAACCATCTTTATATGCATTAAAAGGTTATGAATTAGCAAAAATTATAATTGAACTTTTAAAAGTGGGAGATCAAACAGAACTCAAAAAGAATTTATTAAAAATAAAAGAGTTTAAAGGTTTACAAGACACCATAATTTTTGATGAATATGGTGATGTTGTAAGAGAATTTAGTACTTTTAAAGTAATAAATGGAAAGTTTGAAAAAGTAAAATGAAAAGCAAAAGTTTAAAAAAAGAAATTTTAGTAACTTTACTATCTTTTATAATTTTTATCGGTACTTCTATAGGTTTTATATCTTTGGCGAATTTTTATTTTTCAAAATTAAATATAATTGAGCATAATCAAAGACAAACATTAACTCAAATAGAAAAAGAGATAAATAAATTTTTAACTCAAATATATAGTTTATCTAACTATTTGAAATATAACTATACACCTAATAATATAAATCTTCTTAAAAATATAGTTGATACAAACAACAATATCTCAAGTATAATAATTTTAAATAAAAATGGAATTATTGAAGATTATTATGCTGATTCGAATCTAAATATTTATAAAGGATTTGATTATTCTAGACAAGAGTATTTTAAAGAGCTAAAAGAAAATAAAAGAGATTATTGGTCAAATGTGTTTTTATCAACAGTTGATGAAGAAGCGGCAATATCTTATAGTTTTCGATTAGAAGATAAAATAGTTGTTTTAATGATTCAATTAAAAGAGATATCAGATTTTATTTCACAATTTAAAAATCAAGATGGAACTTATATGATAAAAGTTTTTGATAGTAGTGGAACTGTTATTTTAAATCCTAATAATCCAGATTTAGTTTTGCAAAGGTTCAATGAAAAAACACAAAAAGTGTTTATTGATGTTATTGATAAATTAGCTCCTTATACTTTTAGTATTTTTTATTCAAAAATTTTTGAAGAGAATCAATATGGAACATATACTTCAATAAAAGATACAAATTGGAAAGTTGTAATAAGAGAGAGTTATAGTTTGATTTTAGAGTCTTTAAATGAAATTATTTTTGCAATGATAATAATAATTTTAATTTTTGTATTAGCAGCAATTTTTTTGTCTTTGAAAATTTCGAAAAGAATATTCAAATCATTTGATGATTTGCAACATACAGCAGCTGATATTGCAAATGGAAATTATAAAAGTAATATTGAAAATTCCTATTATAGTGAATTTAATATTTTGATTAATAGTTTTAATAAAATGAGAATAGAAATAGATAAAAGAGAAGATTCATTGGAAGAGTCTTTAAATAGTTTTAAATCTTTATTTAATTCAACTATGGAGATTATTGTTATTCATAATAAAGGAATTTGTGTTGATGCAAACAATGTAGCTATAGAATTTTTTAATTTAAAAGATAAAAATGATTTAATAGGTAAAAATTTATTGGATTTTGTAGATGATAAATATAAAGAATTACTTATTATGAACTATAAAAAAAATAGTTTGCCTTATGAATTTGATTTACTTATTAATAGTAAAAAACTTACTTGTCTAGGTCAAGATAAATTTATTTCAATAAATGGGAAAAATTTAAAATTATCAACTTTGATTGATATAACTGAATTAAAAGATAAAGATAAATTATTATCTCAACAATCAAAAATGGCAGCAATGGGAGAAATGATAGGAAATATTGCTCATCAATGGAGACAACCATTAAGTGTTATTAGTACTTGTGCAAGTGGAATAAAATTTGAAAAAGAGATGAGTGTTTTAACTGATGAAAGATTTGTTGAAACACTTGATTTGATAGTTGAAAATACCCAATATCTTTCTAAAACAATTGATGATTTTAGAAATTTTTTCAAAGCAGATAAAAAAGTAGAAGATTTTTGTGTTAATGAAAGTATGGAAAAGGTATTAAAACTTTTAAAATCAAGTATTCAAAATCATAATATTGAAATAGAAACATCATATCATAAGGATTTGATTATAAATGGTTATCCGAATGAATTTTTACAAGTAATTATCAATATTTTAAATAATTCAAAAGATGCCTTAAAAAATCAAGCAAGAGATAAAAGATTTATTAAAATAAATACTTATATGAAAAATAAAAAATGTTTAGTTCAAATATCAGATAATGGCGGAGGTGTTGATGAATCGATTATCTCAAAGGTATTTGAACCATATTTTACAACAAAACATAAATCTCAAGGAACAGGAATAGGACTTTATATGTCACATCAAATAGTAGTAGAACATATGAAGGGAAATATTTATATGGAGAATAGAGAGTTTATTAAAAATAATAACTCTTATAAGGGTTGCAGTGTAACCTTAGAAATTCCTATTCAAGAAGAAAGTAAAATAGATTATAATATTTATCATATATAACTTGACAAAGAAAGACTAAAGTTGTATAATTTTATTAGCAGTTAAAGTTAAGGAGTGCTAAATGAGTAATAATATTTTTGAAAAAATGACAAATCAAATGCAAGAGACAATAGATTCAAGTGTTGCCCTTGCTTTACATAATAAAAATCAAGAAGTAGAAGTTGTTCATCTACTTTGGGCTTTATTGACAAACACAAATTCTGTATTAAATCAATTATTAAATAAGATGAATGTAAATAAAGCAGCAATCGAATTAGAAGCAAAATCAAATGCACAAAAACTTCCAAGTGTAAGTAGTGTAACAAAAGAGAATATAAAATTATCAAGAAATTTACTATCATCTTTACAAAAAGCTGAAGGTCAAATGGCAAGCAATGGAGACAAATTTATAGCTATTGATACTTGGCTTGTTTCAAATTTTGATTTACCTATTATGAAAGAAATTTTAGGAAAATATATAGATTTAAGAGAAGCAAAAAAAGAGCTTGAAGCTATGCGTGCTGGGAAAACTATAGATAGTAATAGTGGTGATGATAATTTAGAAGCTTTAAGTAAATATGGAATAGATTTAAATAAAAAAGCTATTGATGGACAACTTGACCCAGTAATTGGAAGAGATGAACAAATCAATAGAATGATGCAAATATTAATAAGAAAAACAAAAAACAATCCAATCTTATTAGGTGAACCAGGGACTGGAAAAACTGCAATTGCAGAAGGTTTAGCTCAAAGAATAGTAAACAAAGATGTTCCAACAAGTTTACTAAATAAAAGAGTTGTAAGTCTTGATATGAGTGCGTTAATAGCTGGTGCTAAATATAGAGGAGAGTTTGAAGATAGATTAAAATCAGTTGTTGATGAAGTTAAAAAAGCTGGAAATATAATACTATTTATTGATGAAATTCATACAATCATTGGTGCAGGTGCTAGTGAAGGAAGTATGGATGCTGCAAATATTTTAAAACCAAGTTTGGCTCGTGGTGAATTACATACAATTGGTGCAACAACACTAAAAGAGTATAGAAAATATTTTGAAAAAGATGCAGCAATGCAAAGAAGATTTCAACCAGTTAAAGTTGATGAACCAACAGTGAATGAAGCTTTACAAATTTTAAGAGGTATAAAAGAGAAACTTGAAACTCATCATAATGTAACTATAAATGATAGTGCATTAGTTGCAGCTGCTAAGTTATCAAATAGATATATTACTGATAGATTTTTACCTGATAAAGCAATTGATTTGATTGATGAAGCTGCAGCTGAATTAAAAATGCAAATAGAATCAGAACCAACAGCACTTTCTACAATTAAAAGAGAGATTCAAACATTAAATGTTGAAAAAGAAGCTCTTAAAATGGAAAAAAATAAAAAGAATGAAGAACGAGTTGAGCAAATTGAAAAAGAACTTGCAAATAAAAATGAAGAGAAACAAAGTTTAGAAGCAAGATTTGAAAATGAAAAACAAACATTTAATGCAACAAGTGAATTAAAAGTAAAAATAGATGAATTAAAAACAAAAGCAAATATTGCAAAACGTGAGTCAAAATTTGAAGAAGCTGCAAAAATAGAATATGGAGAAATTCCAACACTTGAAGCAAAAATAAAAGAAAATGCTGAAAAATGGGAACAAATGCAAAAAGAAGGAACACTTCTTAGAAATTCTGTTGATGAAGAAGCGATTGCAAGTATAGTTTCAAGATGGACTGGGATTCCAGTTAATAAAATGATGGATAGTGAAAAACAAAAAGTTTTAATGGTTGAAGATGTTCTTAAAAAAGATGTAATAGGTCAAGATGAAGCTATTAAAGCCATAAGTCGGGCTATAAAAAGAAATAAAGCAGGATTAAGTGAAACTTCACGACCTATTGGAAGTTTCTTATTTTTAGGACCAACAGGAGTTGGAAAAACTGAAAGTGCAAAAACTTTAGCTAAGTTTTTATTTGATGATCCAAAATCACTTATTAGATTTGATATGAGTGAATATATGGAAAAACACGCAGTTTCAAGACTAGTTGGAGCAGCTCCTGGTTATGTTGGATATGAAGAGGGTGGTCAATTAACTGAAGCAGTAAGAAGAAAACCTTATAGTGTAATTTTATTTGATGAGGTAGAAAAAGCACATCCTGATGTATTTAATATACTTTTACAAGTATTAGATGATGGAAGATTAACTGACAACAAAGGTGTTACAGTTGATTTTAAAAATACAATTATTATTTTAACTTCAAATATAGGAAGTGCAAGAATAATTGAAATTAGTGACAAAGAAGAGAGAAGAAAAGCAGTTTTAGATGAATTAAAAATGCACTTTAGACCAGAGTTTTTAAATAGACTTGATGATATTGTTATTTTTGAACAATTAAATTTAAGTGCAATCACAAATATTGTTGATATTTTATTTAATAATATTAAGAAAAAAGTTGAAGAAAAAGATATAAAAATTTCTTTAACTCAAAATGCAAAAGAGTATATTGCAAAAATTGGATTTGACCCAGTATATGGAGCAAGACCATTAAAACGAGCTATTTACGAGATTGTGGAAGATAAACTTGCTGATTTAATTTTAGAAGATAAAATAGGTGAAGGAAGTAGTATAGCGTTTGATGTAAAAGATGATGAGGTAATTATTAATATTTCCTAAACAATATTTAAGTAAAATTTAACTATAATCCACAACTTATTTAGTGAATATAGAGGAAATCTAAAATGAAAAGAACGTATCAACCACACAATACTCCAAGAAAAAGAACTCACGGGTTCAGAGTAAGAATGGCTACTAAAAATGGTAGAAGAGTTATTAATGCAAGAAGAGCTAAAGGTAGACATAAATTAGCTGTTTAAACAAAGAACATCGACTTAATAGTTCGAGAGACTTTACCAAGCTATATAAAAGCGGCAAAAGATGGCACACGACCAGTTTTGTCGCTTTTTTTAGTTCTAGCACTACACTAAAGGCTGCTTTTGTTACTTCAAAAAAAGTAGGAAATGCAGTAAATAGGAATAAAGCAAGAAGAAGAATGCGTGCTTTATTTGCTTCTTATGAAAAACAATTATCACTTGGAAATTATATATTTGTTGCAAAAATAGAATTACACGATAAAAATTTCTCACAACTAAAAAAAGATTTTGACTTCGCTTTGAAGAGGTTAGAGGTTTTAAAATGAAAATAGTTTTAAAATATTTGATAAGATTTTATCAAAAATATTTGACTATTTTATCTTTTGGATCGTGTAGATATTATCCAACTTGTTCTCAGTATGCATTATGGCAATTAGATAATAATACTTTTTTTAAGGCGATTTATTTTACAATAACGCGAATATTAAAGTGTAATCAACTTTTTGATGGAGGATTTGATTATCCTATTATAAATAAGTTGAAAACTAATCAAAATATCAATTTTGAAAAAATCAAAATAAAATATTGGTATATTCCATTAGAAAATGGGAAGTATTTAGTAGTTAAGAATCGGGAGTGGAAAAAGAAGGATGAGTTACATGAATCAAAATAACGGTATGCAAAAACGAATGTTAATTATGACATTGGTAGTTTTTGTATTTTTCATAGCATATGAGTTTTTGGTTTTAAAGCCACAACAAGAAGCAAAAGCAGCTTTAGTAAAACAAGAGCAAGAGCAAAAACAAAATTCTGCACCAGATGTTGATACGACACAAATGGTAGAAAGTGATGTTAATGGTAATCCAATTAATATGTCAAAATCAGTTGATGCTTTATCATCTAAAGCAATTGCTGATAAACAAATAGTTTCTGTTATAAAAACAGATAAAAATATTATTGAAATTGATACTCTAGGAAGAGTTGCACAAGTTACTTTACTTGAAGAAAAATATAAAGATGAAAATGGGAATCAAATAAAATTATTTGAAGCTAATCAATTAAGACCTTTAGAAGTTAGATTTGCAGATAAAAATATCAATACAGAAGCTTTCAATGCACCTGTAATAGCTAGTTCTTCAAATATTGATGCAACTACTTCGAAACAAGTATTAACATTAACACAAACTTTAAGTGATACAGTTTTAACTAAAACATTAACTTTTTACCCTGATGGACATTATGATTTAAGTGTAAGTGCTACTAATGATAAGCAGTTTTTTATTACAAATGGATTTAGACCAAATGTTTTAGCAGATATGTATGCACTTCATGGATTAATTACAAAATTAAATGATAATACTTTGACTACTATAGAAGATGGTGATTTAAGTAAAAATGAAAATATTACAGGTGTAAAATTTGTTTCAAATTTTGATAGATATTATGCTACAGTAATTTATAATTTTGAAAAATCTTTAAGCATTACTTTAATGCCAGATTTATCTTCAAATCCACAAGCATTTATACATGCAGGTTCATCAATAAATTTTAGTGGATTTATGGGACCAAAAAACTTTAAAGATTTATTAGCTTTAAATAAAGAATTAACAGATGTTATTGAATATGGTTGGTTTACATTTATTGCAAAACCAATGTTTGTTCTTTTACAATACATTCAGTCTTATGTTGGAAACTGGGGTTGGACAATTGTTATTTTAACTATTTTAATTAAATTAGTTTTATATCCTTTATCTTATAAAGGTATGGTTTCTATGAATAAGCTAAAAGAATTAGCTCCAAAAATGAAAGAAATTCAATTAAAATATAAAGATGATAAACAAAAACAATCAATGCACATGATGGAATTGTATAAAAAACATGGTGCGAATCCAATGGGTGGATGTTTACCATTAATTCTTCAAATCCCAGTATTTTTTGCTATTTATAGGGTTTTAATCAATGCTATTGAATTAAAAGGTGCAGAGTGGATTTTATGGGTTCAAGATTTAGCAGAGATGGATCCTTATTTTGTTTTACCTATTTTAATGGGTGCTACAATGTACATTCAACAAAAAATTACACCAAATACAATGCAAGACGAGATGCAAAGAAAAATATTCCAGTTTTTACCAGTTATTTTTACATTCTTCTTCTTATGGTTCCCAGCAGGACTTACATTATATTGGTTTATAAATAACTTGTTTACTATTGGTCAACAATACTATATAAATAAATTATTTGATAAAAAAAGAGCTGAAAAAAATTAGGGAAATTCATGAAAAAGTTTGAAGCAAGTTGTTTAGAGAAGGTTTATGAATTAGCGACAGCAGAATTTAATTGTTCAATTACTGAATTAGAAATTGAAGTTATCCAACAACCAAGTAAAGGTTTTCTTGGTTTTGGTAAAAAAAATGCAATTATTCAAGCATGTTTTAAAAACAATTGTAGAACATACGTTCAAGAGACAAAAACTTTTAAAAATAAAGATGTAAAGATTGAAGAAATTTCTCAAAGAATTGAGAATTCAATTAAATCTGAACAAAATAGTGTTATTAGAGAAAAAGAAGAGCAAGTTGTATCAACATCTCCAAAAATAGAATCGAAAGATAAAATTTTTGATAATTTTTATAATGAAAATGCTTCTCAATCAGAAATCTCTAAAATAGTAGTAAAAAAAGACAAAGAAAAAATTTTAGAGGAAGTAAAAGAAGGAGTTTCTCTTTTATTTGATAATACTTGTTATAAAATTGAAAAAATCAATGTTGAATTTTATGATGAAGAAACACTTTATATTGAGTTTTTAGGAGAGGATTCTGCTTTATTAATTGGTAAAGAAGGATATAGATATAAAGCATTATCATATATTTTATTTAATTGGATTAATGAAAAATATGGTTTGATGTTAAGACTTGAAGTTGCAGAATTTTTAAAAAATCAAGAGGAAGCAATTTATACATATCTTGAACCAATAGTTGAGATTATAAAAGAAAAAGGTACATTTAAAACAAAACCTCTTGATGGCATTTTAGTTCATATCGCATTGAAAAAACTTAGAGAAGAATTTCCTGATAAGTATGTTGCTGTAAAAACAAATGTTAGGGGTGACAAATATGTACTTGTTAATGAATACAGAGCAAGAGAAATTTAATCTTGTTTGATGATGCTACAATTGTTGCAATTGCAACAGCCAATGGAATTGGTTCTATTTCAATAGTAAGAATTTCAGGAGTAAATGCTCTTGAAATTGCTACAAAAATTTCAAAAAAAAATAATTTTACTCCAAGATTGGCAACTCTTTCTTATCTTTATGATTCAAATAATGAAATTATTGATGAAGCTTTAATTTTATATTTTAAGGCTCCTTTTTCTTTCACAGGAGAAGATGTAGTAGAGTTTCAATGTCATGGTGGAATAGCAATTGCAAATATGATAATAGATGAAGCATTAAAGTATGGAGCTAGAATTGCTAATCCTGGAGAATTTTCTAAAAGAGCATTTTTTAATAATAAAATAGATTTAACAAAAGCAGAAGCTATTTCAAAAATTATTGAAGCAAGAAGTGCAGATGCTGTTAAGTTATTAGCAAGACAATTAAAAGGTGAGTTAACAAGTTTTGTAAATGAAATAAGAGAAGATTTGCTTTTTATGTTAGCTTATACAGAAGTTTCAATAGATTATGCTGAAGAAGATTTACCTAGTGATATTTTTGAACAAATTAAAAATAAAATAGAAAAAATAAAAATTAAACTTTCAAATACTTTAGACGCAAGTAAGAGAAGAGAAGGAATGATAGAAGGTTTTAAAGTTGCAATCATCGGAAAACCGAATGTTGGAAAATCTTCACTCCTAAATAAGCTTTTAAACTATGATAGGGCTATTATTTCAGATATTGCAGGAACTACTAGGGATACTATTGAAGAAAGTGTTAAAATTGGTACTCATATTATTAAAATAGTTGATACAGCAGGTATTAGAAATGCAAGTGATGTGATTGAAAAAATTGGAATCGAAAAATCAATTCAAACTATAAATGAAGCAGATGTTGTAATAGCATTGTTTGATAATAGTAAGATTTGTGATGATGAAGATAGAAAAATTTTAGAATTAATAGATGAAAATTCAAATAAAGAAATAATTAAAATTTTAAATAAATCTGATTTAGAAAATAGATTTGATAAATCTAATATTACAGATTTTATAGAACTATCGACAAAAGAAGATATAAATCCATTGATCAAAAAAGTTGAGCAAATACTTGATTCAAATACTTTTGGTGATGAAATGTCATTGATTTCAAAAAGACAAGTAAGTTCAGTAGAGAAAACTCTATACAATATAAATTTATCAGTTCAGCCTTTAAATAGTGGCGAATTGGAATTTTTTGCACATTTTATAACTGAAGCTTTAGAAAGTATTTCATCAATAACAAGACCTTATGAAAATGATGAAATGTTAGATGTTATGTTTGGTGAATTTTGTTTAGGTAAATAAAGGAAAGTATGTGAAAAAGTTTTTATTTTTTATTTTTATGATATTTAGTTTTTCAAGTCTTTTTGCAAATCAGTGGGATGGATTTTTTAAAGAAACAGGTTTCCCTCGTAAAGTTATTGATGATGGTTCAATCGTTAAAGGAAAATTATATCAAGCTAAGATTACTTATCAAATTTCAAATAATGATGGAATAAAAGGTAATTTTGAAAATAGTGATACAGCAAAAGTTACTGTTACAAATAACAAAGGTAAAGTTATATCTACAAATAAATTTATGACTGTAGCTGAGTTGAGAACTTGGGGAAGAGTTAATCTTCTAGAAATATTATCTTCTATCTTAGGAGATGAAGAGTTAAGTAAAGAGAAAATAGCAGAATTGACAAAATTAGCTTCTGTTGCTCTTTTAAATAAAAATATTGATTAAAAATAACAAGCTATTTAAAACTTGTTATTTTGGAACTTCATAGCTAATAAGTTTAGCATTCTCTTTTGATATATCAATCCAACTATTACAGTCAAATTCTATTTCCATAATTCCACCCATTTGGAATTTTTCTTTGAAACCTACTAGTGTAACAGCAAGGGCAGTTAATGAAGGGTTATGACCTACTATTATCATAGAATCTATAGTATCAAATGTATAAGAAATAGTTTCTAATAATTCATTTACAAATGCCATATATAAGACATCATTTAACATTACAGTCTTATTATAATTTAAATATTTAGCAAATATTTCAGCTGTTTGACGAGTTCTATTTGCCGGACTTGATACAATTAAATCAATTTTATGATTTCTACTTGCAAAATCCTTAGCAATTTTTTCTGCTTCAGCTATTCCTTCTTTAGACAAGTTTCTATCATAGTCATCAATGTTTAAATCTTCATCTTCTTTTTTTGTGTGTCTTAATATATAAAGTTTTTTCATATTTACTCTTAAATAAAATAATAAACAGATTTTAAATAAATTTAGCTTTTTATTTTATAAAAGAATTCTTTATTAACTTATATTTGATAAAATTATGCAAAAAGGAGGGTAAAATGGAACAAACTAAAACAATTTTTTTACTTACATTTCTGACAGTATTATTTGTGTTTATAGGTTATTCTTTTGGAGGAACTTCAGGAATGTTGATAGCATTTTTAGTCGCAGGTGGAATGAATTTTTATGCATATTATTATTCTGATAAACAAGTTTTAAAACACTATGATGCAACTTTATTAGAGGATGTTAGACATCCAGTATATAGAATTACTCAAAAACTAACATCAAAGGCAGGACTTCCTATGCCTAAGGTTTATTTAATTCCTGATCATACTCCAAATGCTTTTGCAACAGGCAGAAATCATGAAAATGCAGCTATCGCTGTAACTATGGGATTATATGAAATGCTGAATGAAGATGAACTTGAAGGTGTAATTGCACATGAATTATCTCATATTAAACACTATGATATTTTAATAGGAACAATTGCTGCTGTTTTTGCAGGTGCTATTGCGATGATAGCTAATATGATGCAATTTAGTTCTATGATGGGAAATAATAGACAAAATGCTAACCCAATTATGATGATTATTATGGCTATTTTACTTCCAATAGCAGCATCAATTATACAAATGACAGTAAGTAGGAGTAGAGAATATATGGCAGATGAAGGAGCTGCAAGAATGACAGGAAATCCTGCAGGTTTACAAAGTGCATTATCAAAACTTGAAAATTATGCAAGAAGTGGTCATCAAATTCATAATGCGACTGAACAAACAGCTCATATGTTTATAATAAATCCATTTTCAGGATTGAAATCAAATCTTGGGAATTTATTTAGAACACATCCTACAACAGAAGATCGAATAGCAAGACTAGAAGAGTTAAAATTTGAATTAAGAACAAAATAATATAAATAAAAAAAGCAACCCTTGACCAAAGAGTTGCTTTTAGGTACGTATTCTATTTCAAATTAGATTAAAAATATCTTTAATTACTACTTTGTGTAAACTTTTTTAACATTTTCTATTTTAGATGACATATTAAGTAATACCATATCTGCAAGAACTAATGCCATCATAGATTCAGCCACGACACTTCCTCTAACTGCAACACAAGGGTCATGTCTTCCCTTTAGCTTACATTCTACTTCATTATCATAAATATCAATTGTTTCTTGTTCTATAAATATAGAAGGAGTTGCTTTAAAATAAACTTTTACATTTATATCATCGCCATTTGAAATACCACCAAGAATTCCACCACTATGATTTGTTTTAAATCCTGATTTTCTTATTTGGTCATTATTTTCATAACCTTTTACTCTTGAAGCCAAAATTCCATCTCCAATTTCAACTGCTTTTACTGCATTTATTCCCATCATTGCATTTGCAATTTGAGAATCAAGTTTGAAATATAATGGTTCTCCAAGTCCAATAGGAAGATTTTTTACATTTATTAATGCAACTCCACCAACACTGTTATGTGAATTTTTTGCTTCTAATATTGCATTTTTTTGAGATTCTTCTACATTAGAATCAAGTGCAAAAATTTCCGATTTATTTACATTTTCAAAATCAAAATTTTCTGCTTTTATTCCATCAATTTCACAAATTCCACTTTTTACATCGATATTTAATTCTTTTAAAAGAAGTTTTGCAATAGCTCCAGCTGCAACTCTAGCTGCTGTTTCTCTTGCACTACTTCTTCCTCCACCTCTATAATCTCTAATTCCATATTTATTAAAATACGTAAAATCAGCATGACCTGGACGAAATAAATCTTTTACATTTGAATAATCACTTGATTTTTGATTTTCATTAAAAATAATCATAGAAATACTTGTTCCTGTTGTATATCCTTCAAAAACTCCTGAAAGAATCTCTACTACATCTCCTTCTTTTCTTGCCGTTGCATATTTATTAGCTCCAGGCTTTCTTCTATTCATTTCACTTTGAATAAATTCTTCATCTATTTTAATCCCTGCTGGAACTCCATCTACTATACAGCCAAGAGCTTTCCCATGTGATTCACCAAAAGTTGTAAATCTAAATCTATGTCCAAAACTATTCATTTAATTATTAATCCTCTTTTAGTTTTTCAATAGCTATTTTAGCTGCTGCTTGTTGGGCAAGTTTTTTACTTTTACCACTTGCACTTCCATAATTAACACCATCTATCCAAATTGATACTTCAAATTCTTTTTTATGATCAGGTCCATAAGAACCTTCTATTTTATATTCTGGAATTGAAGCAAATTTTGCTTGAGTTATCTCTTGTAGTGCAGTTTTATAATCACTAAATAGAACATCAAGATTAATTTTGTCATAAGATTTTTCAAGTAAATCTAAAATTATTGGCTTTAAGACTTCTAAACCAGATTCTAAATAAATTGCTCCCATTATAGCTTCAAAAGCATCTGATAAGATAGAGGCTTTTGTTCTTCCTTTATTTCTTTCTTCAGCAGTTGAAATAAAAATATAATCACCTAGTTTTATCTCATTTGCAAGTCTTGTAAAACCTGTTTCATTAACTAAACTAGCTCTTATTTTTGATAGTTCCCCTTCATTTGATTTTGGGAATTTAAGATATAAATATTCACCAACAATTAAGTTTAAAACAGCATCTCCTAAAAACTCTAATCTCTCATTATTATATGGTTTTTTGTAACTTTTGTGGGTAAGTGCTTCGATTATCAGATTCTTATTTTTAAACTGATAATCCAAACACTTTTCCAATTTCGAATAATCGCTCATTTGTTTCCTTTTATTAATTTTAAGCAAAAGTATATCACATCTTTTATTAGGTTTTATCTTGTTTTAATTTTATTGTAAAGATTGATTCATTGTAAAAAATGATTTAGTCAGCCTATGTTTTACATCAAAACTTAAAATACTATGACAATGTGGACATCTAGTATCAAATACTGGATGAGAATGTTTACATGAACTGCAAATAAATTCAAAATCTAATGAGGCTTTTATTTTATGTTCATGTTTATTTATTAAAATCAAAATATCTAAATCAAAATCTTCACTATGTAAAAGATTATTTAAATATCCTTTTGCATTAAAAAGTTCAGTTAAAAACTTATTTTCCATAACTTTTTCAAAATCTATATCTTCAAAATTTAAGTACCACATAATATCTATACATTTTTTGCAATCAAACTCTTTGATATGTTCCCAGAAAAATGGTTTGTTATAGTGAATTAAAAAAGATATAAATACTCTTTCAATAATTTTATTTTCTTTAAAAATTTCATATAAAAGAGAAGTTCTTTTTTCATATGATAATACTGAATCATTTATGATTACTAAAGAATCTAAATATATTTTATCTATAGATACATCACAGTTTAACTCTTCTAAAGATGAAGTTATCTCTTTTGCTTTCTTAAAATCTTTTAATTTTTCATTGATAAGTAAAAGGTATTTTAACGCATTTTCATTATGTGGTGAGAATTTTAATATTCTTAGAAAAATTTCTTTAGACCTTTGTAAAAATCCACCTTTGAAATATGTTGTTCCTAAAAGTTCAAGTAATTCTTCTTTTTTTACTCTATCATTTACATGTTCAAGAAGTGTTAGATAAACAGAAATAGCTTTGTTATATTCACCTTTATGTAGAAAAGTTGAAGCTAAAAGTAGAATAGAATCAAAAGGAAGATTATAGGTTTTATAAAGATGAACATAATCTTCTTCTTTTAGTTTTCCAAGTTCAAATCTTAAAGATAATTTTCTGTAATCTTTTCTTGCATTTCTCTCTTTGTAAATCCCATAAGAGTATGTGATAAAAGATATGATAAAAATTAGTCCAACAATAAGAATAACACCAAGTAAAGGATCTCTGTATTCTAAAACTATATTATCCAAGTAATACCTTTATTATTTTTTATAAAAAGTTTTTCATCTTAACATAAAAGTTCATATAAAATAATAAAAAGATATAATTCTTTTATGATAAAAAAAGAATCTATAGAAAATTTAAAAAACCATCTTGATGTAGTTGATGTTGTCTCACAATTTATAGAATTGAAAAAAAGTGGAGCAAATTTTAAAGCTTGTTGCCCTTTTCATGGAGAGACGACACCTTCTTTTGTTGTTAGTCCAGCAAAACAGATATATCATTGTTTTGGATGTGGTGCAGGAGGGGATTCTATAAAGTTTGTTATGGAATATGAAAAATTATCATATCCAGAGACAATAGAAAAACTAGCATCAATGTATAATGTTAATTTAGATTATGAAAATAATAGTGATGAAAAAAAACAAGACACGAAAATTTTGGAAGAAGTTAATAAATTTTACCAAAAGCTTTTTGTAAATAATAATGCATCAAAAGAGTATATAAAAGATAGAGGGATTTCTGATTTTTCAATAGAAAAATTTGAAATAGGATATGCTCCTGCTTCAATTGATACAATAAATTTTTTAAAATCAAATCATTACAATTTAACTGAAGCAATAGATTTAGGAATAATTGATACTGGAACAAATGGTTTATATTCAAGATTTATAGAAAGAATTACTTTTCCAATTTATTCAATAAATGGAAAACTTGTAGGTTTTGGTGGAAGAACAATAACTGGACATAATGCAAAATATGTAAATTCTCCTCAAACAAAACTTTTTAATAAATCAAGACTTTTATATGGTTATAATTTAGCTAAAGAGAAAATTTATAAAAATAAACAAATAATTGTTTGTGAAGGTTATTTAGATGTAATAATGCTTCATCAAGCAGGATTTAATACAGCAGTTGCAACACTAGGAACTGCACTTACAACGGAACACTTACCACTTTTAAGACGAGGTGAGCCAAAAGTTATACTTGCCTATGATGGAGATAAAGCGGGACTAGGAGCAGCTTTTAAAGCATCTGTAATGCTTAGTCAAAGTGATTTTGAAGGAGGAGTTGTAATTTTTAGTGATGGTCAAGACCCTGCTGATATGGTAAAAGGGAAAAAGATTGAAGAATTAAATAATATTTTTACAAATCCAATATCTTTTATTCCTTATGCAATAGATTATATTATTTCAAAATATGATATAAATGAACCTAGCCAAAAACAAAAAGCACTTAATGAAGCAAATGATTATTTAAAAAGTTTAAGTCTATTAAATCAAGATGAATATAAAAGATATTTAGCTCAAAAATTGAATGTTAGAGAAAACTTAGTAAAAATTAGTTCAGATAAACAAAGAATTAATGATGTTAATTTATCAAAAATAGATATTGCTGAACTTTGTATAATAAAATCAATACTTGAAAAACCAAAAAGATTAGATTTAGTTTTAGATATAGTTGATACTTCTATGTTTGAATTTCATAAAAATGAATTTGAATTAGTCTTAACTGATATAGAAAACCCATCATTAAATTCGATTATTTTAAATGAAAAACTTGAAAATTATGATGATGAAAGACTTAATCAAGAACTTCTTACATTGGTATATAAATTTTATACAAATAAATTAACAGCAATTTCATATGATAAAAGTCTAGATTTTAAACAAAAAGCAAATTTAATTAGAAAAATTAAAGATAATATTTATCAATTAAAGCAAGGAAAACTTGTAAGTTATAATCTATAAGAATTAATTTTCAAAATTTATTTTATTAGTAGTTTATTTTTTGTAGAATTCCAAAAAAGTTATTTAAACTTAAGGAAAATCCAATGAAATTTATTGAAAGTGATAATTTACCTTTAGCAATAGGACCTTATTCTCCTGCTGTAAAAGTAAATGGTATGATTTATACATCTGCACAAGTTCCAGTAACATTAGATGGAACAATGGTGGAAAGAGATATAAAAGTTCAAACTAGACAAGTTTTATCAAATCTTAGAACATTATTAGAAGATGCAGATAGTGGTATGGAGAAAGTAATAAAAGTTTCTATTTATTTAGAAAATATAGAAGATTTTGGAGTGGTAAATGTTTTGTTTGCTGAAGCTTTTGGTGAACATAAACCAGCACGTAGTACTATTAGTGTAAAAAGTTTGCCAAAAAATTCACTAATAATGGTTGATGCAATAGCATTATCAAATGATTACCATTAAAAGTATTAAGGCTTAAAGAAAGTTTAAACTAAAATAAGATACTATTCCGGTTCGAAAAATAGAGTTAGTATGACAATATATGAACCTAGCATATAGAATTGAATTAGAGGAAGAAAGATGTACGCAATTATTAAGTGTGGTGGAAAACAGTATAAAGTTTCTGAGGGTGATATCTTAGATATTGATTATACTGGAAAAGCTGCTAAAGAAACTTTAGAAATTACTGATGTTTTAGCTTTAAACAACGGTGAGTTAAAAACTGGTGATGCAGTTGCAAATGCAAAAGTAGAAGCAGTTGTAGTATTAGACGGTACTGGTGTAAATAGAGCTAAAAAAGTAATCATTTACAAAAAAAGAAGAAGAAAAGATTCTAAATTAAAAAGAGGTTTTAGAAAAAGCTTCACTAAAATTAGAATTACTAAAATTGCTGCATAAGCATAATAAAAGTTAAGGAGAACAATTATGGCTCACAAAAAAGGTCAGGGTAGTACACAGAATAATAGAGACTCAGCTGGTAGAAGACTTGGAGTTAAAAAATATGGTGGTGAGGTTGTAAGAGCTGGTAATATCATTATTAGACAAAGAGGTACAAAAGTACATTTAGGTCAAAATGTTGGTATGGGAAAAGATCATACAATTTATTCTTTAATTGATGGTGTAGTTAAATTTGAAATTAAAGATAAAAAAAGAAAAAAAGTTTCAGTTTACGCTTCGTAATTCTGAACTTATTTGTTTTTTTAAAGGGTGTATGGCTTTGCCTACACCCTTTTTTTATTTAAAATAAAATAATTAATTAAAAGTTAATAGTTAAAACAAAGGTTTTACTTTTAGTTTTTAAGTATTTATTAAAAGGAATTTATATGTTTATAGATAGCGCTAGATTTTCAGTTACATCTGGAAAAGGTGGACAGGGATGTGCAGCATTTAGACGAGAGAAGTTTGTAGTAAAAGGTGGACCTGATGGAGGAGATGGTGGAAAAGGTGGAGATGTCTATTTTTTAGTTGACAATAACACTGATACTTTATCAAATTATAAAGGTAGAAAATTTTTCAAAGCTGATAATGGTAAACAAGGATTAGGTGGAAGAATGACTGGAAAGTCAGGTGAACATCTTGTTTTAATAGTTCCTCCTGGAACACAAGTAATTGATGATGAAACGAATGAAATTATTTTTGATTTAGTAGAGGTTGGAGAAAAAGTTTTATTTTTAGAAGGTGGAAAAGGTGGACTTGGAAATGTGCATTTTAAAAACTCAAGAAATCAAAGACCAACATATTTTCAACCAGGACTTCCAGGACAGCTTAGAAAAATTAGGCTGGAACTTAAATTGATTGCAGATGTAGGACTTGTTGGATATCCAAATGTTGGAAAATCAACTTTAATTTCAGTTACATCAAATGCATCTCCTGAAATTGCAAATTATGAGTTTACAACTTTAACTCCAAAATTAGGAGTTGTTGAAGTTGGAAATTATAACTCTTTTGTTATGGCTGATATTCCAGGAATTATTGATGGTGCAAGTGAAGGACGAGGTTTAGGATTAGAATTTTTAAAACATATTGAAAGAACAAAAACACTTTTATTTGTTATTGATGTTGCAAATTATAGAACAATGATTGATCAATATAGGGTTTTAAAAGAGGAAGTTTCAAAATTCTCAGGTGAATTAGCAAAAAGAAATTATGCAATAGTGTTAAGTAAAATAGATGGTTACATTGGTGAAAATTTAGAAGAAGATATTAATAAATTTATTGAAGATATTGGTTTAGAAGTTTCAAAAACAAATGAATTTAAATTTGAAGGTGATTATCCATATTTTATTCAAGATTTAGTTTATTCAAGATTTGATAATACTAAACCATATTTTGTTTTACCTATTTCATCTTTAACTAAACTGAATTTAAAATCACTTGGATTTGCTTTATATAATTTATTAGAACAGGGTAAAGATGAAAAGATTAGTAATTAAGGTAGGAACAGCTGTTTTAACTCAAGATGGACAATTAGCTCTTGATAGAATGGAAAACTTAGTAAAATTAATAGCTAAATTAAAAAATGAAAAAAATTTAGAAGTTATTTTGGTATCTTCAGGTGCTGTTGGTGCTGGATTTACTTCTTTAAAATTAGACAAAAAAATATTAGCAAACAAACAAGCATTAGCTGCGATTGGACAACCCCTATTACTTAAACATTATAAAAAAAGGTTTAAGGAGTATAATATTACTTGTGCTCAAATGCTTTTTATCGGAGATGATTTTGATTCTAGAAAAAGAACTAAAAACGCTCAAAATGTAATGGAAATTTTACTTGAGAATAAAATTCTTCCAATTATAAATGAAAATGATGTTATAGCAACAGAAGAACTTGTTTTTGGAGATAATGATCAACTTGCAGCTCATGTTGCTTACCATTTTAAAGCAGATATGTTAGCAATTTTATCAGATATCGATGGGTATTATAATAAAAATCCAAGAGAATTTACAGATGCAGAGTTACAAAAATTTGTTTATGAAATTAAAGAAGAAGATTTACAAATGAAGCATAGTGCAAATTCTGAATTTGCAACAGGTGGAATAGTTACAAAATTGAAAGCAGCTAATTTTTTAATGCAAAGAGAAATTCCTATGTATCTATCTTCAGGTTTTGATTTAACTAATGCTTATGATTTTTTATTTGATGGAAATCATAAAAGCGGAACAATTTTCCAAGTAAAAAAATAAGGAATATTTATGAGTAAAAGAATTTTATTTATGGGAACTCCAGATTATGCAACAACTATTTTTAAAGAGTTGTTAGATAGTAATTATGAAGTTGTAGGATTATTTACTCAACCTGATAAACCAGTTGGAAGGAAACAGATTTTAACTCCTCCTCATATAAAACAGTTTTGTATAGATGAAAAAATTAATTTACCAATTTATCAACCATTAAAGTTAAAAAATAATGAAGAAGCTAAAAAACAAATAGAAGATTTGAAACCTGATTTTATAATTGTTGCTGCTTATGGTCAAATCTTACCCAAAGAAATTTTAGATATCGCACCTTGCATAAATCTTCATGCTTCTTTATTGCCAAAATATAGAGGAGCTAGTCCTATCCAAGAATCACTTTTAAATGATGATAAGTTTACAGGTGTTACTTCTATGCTTATGGAAGAAGGGCTTGATAGTGGAGATATATTAGCACTTCAATATTTGAAAATTACACATAATATGGAAGTTTTAGAAGCTTTTGAAAAATTATCACAGATTGCTGCAAAACTTACCATTTTAACATTGGATAATTTTGAAAATATAAAACCTCTAAAACAAAATGAATCAGATGTTAGTTTTTGTAAAAAAATTAAAAAAGAAGATGGTTTAGTAAATTTTTTAAATGCAAAAAAATTATATTTAAAGTATAAAGCTTACTCTTTTTGGCCTGGTATTTTTTTAGAATCAGAATTAAAATTAAAAGATATAGAGTTAATTGAAGAAAATTCAAATAATAACCTGGGAATAATTTTAGAAATAAACAAAGACTTTATAGTTATTGGATGTAAAAAAGGAAGTTTAAAAATCAAAACTTTACAAGCTCCATCTAAAAAAGCAATAAATGCAGTTGATTATGTGCGAGGTCAAAGATTAGAAGTTGGAAGTGTTTTAATTTAGCGTAAATTTACGCTAAATATGATACGAAAATTGGTATAGTAACTAAACTTATTAAAACACCTAATACTAAAGAATTTATTGCAATTTTTTCATCTAATCCACCTTTTATAGCTAAGACTGTGGCCATTGTCATAGGTGGCATTGCAACTTCAATTATAGTTACTTTTACCCAAGTTTGATCAATTCCATAAAAATATTTAAATCCAATAAGAATAATTATAGGAATAATAAGCATCTTTAAAATAACTGCTACAGATACAATATGTAATCTTGCAAAAATATGTTTTACTTCAAGTTTCATTCCAATTGCAATCATAGCAAGAGGAACTAGTGTTGACCCAAGAGTTTCAGATGTTAACATTATAAAATTTGGTATTTCAAAATTTTTCATAAAAATAGTTACAAAAAACATAATTGCAGGAGGAAATAAAAAAATAGATTTTGAAATTGATTTTAAACTATTTTTTTTACCACTTCCCCACGTGATAATAAACATACCAATAGAAACTAACAATAAAAAAGAACCAAATATATCATAAATCAATGCATAAACAACAAAGTCTTGTCCATAAAACGCATCGATATAAGAGAACCCAATAAATGATGTATTTCCGAAAGTTGCCATAATCATAAAAGTTGCAAGGTATAATTTATTCAATTTCATAGCTTTACCAATAAAATAGGCAAATAAAAGATTAAATAAAATAAAACAAATAAACATAAAAATTAAGCCGACGATTCTTTCATCTAAAGTTAAGGGATAAATTTTTGAAAATACAATAGCAGGAAGAGAAAAATAAATTACAAAATCTACCAATTGTTTAGAATTATCTTGGAAAGCCAACTTAAATAAATATCCTAAAAGTAAATATATTGCAATTGGCAAAATAGGCTCTATCATTGTATACCTTTTTAAAATGATTATAATTAATAAAATCTTCTATTTTAATTATGTATAATCAAAAAATGAAGATTATAAGATTAAATGAAGTTACTTCTACTCATACATATTTAAAAGAGTATATTTCTAAAAATGGTTTTATCGAACCTATATGTATTTTAACTGATTATCAAACAAATGGAATTGGTAGTAGAGGTAATTCTTGGAGTGGGAAAAAGGGGAATCTTTTTTTTTCTTTTGCTTACACTAAAAATTATTTCCCTAATGATTTACCAATTCAAACTATTTCAATTTATGTTTCTTATATTTTAAAAAATTGTTTAAAACAACTAGGTTCTAAAATATGGATTAAATGGCCTAATGATTTTTATATTGAAGATAAAAAAATAGGAGGTACTATTACAAATTTATCAGGTAATATAGTTTATTGTGGAATAGGTATAAACTTACTTGATGTGGAAAAAGAGTTTGGTAAATTAGATATCAAAATAGAAGTAGATAGTGTGTTAGAAAGTTATTTCTTAGAAATAGAAAAAAAGATTTCATGGAAGCAAATATTTAGTGATTTTAAGATAGAATTTCAACTTAGCAAAAAGTTCCAAACAACCATAGACGATCAAAAAGTTTCACTCGAAAATGCGATGTTAAATGAAGATGGTTCAATACAAGTAAACAATAAAAAGGTATTTAGTTTAAGATGACAGAAATTATTTCAATAGCTAATCAAAAAGGTGGAGTGGGTAAAACTACTACTGCTGTAAACTTAAGTGCTGCTCTTGCATTAGAAGGTAAAAAAGTATTATTAATAGATGCAGATCCACAAGCAAATGCAACTACATCTTTGGGATTTCATAGAGACACTTATGAATACAATATTTATCATGTAATGTTAGGAACAAAAGAATTAAGCGAAATTATTTTAGATTCAGAAATAGAGAATTTAAAAGTTGCACCTTCTAATATTGGTTTAGTAGGAATAGAAAAAGAGTTTTATAAAAATACAAAAGAAAGAGAATTAGTTTTAAAAAGAAAAATTGATCCAATTAAAAAAGATTATGATTATATAATAATCGACTCACCTCCTGCGCTTGGACCAATTACAATAAATACTTTAAGTGCTTCAACTTCGGTATTAATTCCTATTCAATGTGAGTTTTTTGCTCTAGAAGGTTTGGCACAGTTATTAAATACTATTAAACTAGTAAAACAAACAATAAATCAATCTTTACAAATAAGAGGTTTTTTACCTACAATGTATAGTGCGCAAAATAATCTTTCAAAACAGGTTTTTGCAGATTTAGCTCAACATTTTGAAAATAAATTATTCAAAATTGATGAAAATTCATATGTTGTTATTCCAAGAAATGTTAAATTAGCAGAAAGTCCAAGTTTTGGTAAACCAATTATGCTTTATGATACAAATTCAAGTGGTACAAAAGCTTATACAAATTTAGCAAGAGCAATTGCTGGTTAATTTTTTAATAGGAAATTTTTATGGCATTAGGTAGAGGATTAGGAGAATTATTAGGAGAAGTTGAATCAGCTTATGAGAATTCAACGGGAAATACTAAATCAGGTATAAGAAAAATAGATGTTTCAGCAATAAAAGCTAATCCAAATCAACCAAGAAAAATATTTGATGAAGAAAAATTACAAGAATTAAGTGAATCTATAAAAGAACATGGTTTATTGCAGCCAGTGGTTGTAGTAGAAAATAGTGATGGGAAATTTACATTAGTTGCTGGTGAAAGAAGATTAAGAGCTCATAAAATTGCAAAAATAGATAAAATTAAAGCAATTATAATTGATGCTGATGATTTTAAATTAAGAGAACTAGCATTAATTGAAAATATTCAACGAGATGATTTAAATATTATTGAATTAGCTTATTGTTATGCTCAATTACTCAATGAACATAATATTACACATGAAGAATTATCAAAAAAAGTTTTCAAAAGTAGAGCTTCTATTACTAATACTTTAAGATTATTGCAATTAAACTCTTATGTTCAACAACTTTTAGCAACTGAAAAGATAAGTGCAGGTCATGCAAAAGTTATGATTGGACTTACAAATGATGAACAAAAAATGGTTGCTGATTCAATTATTGGACAAAAACTTTCAGTAAGAGAAACAGAGAAATTAGTTAAAGAACTAAAAGAAAAAACTAATGAAAAATCAAAAAAAGAGAAAAATCAACAATCATATAATATAGCACCATTAAAAAATTTGATGGGAAAACTACAAGAGAGTAATTTAAAAGTTAAAGTTGAAAAAAACTACTTTAAGATTGAATTCAATTCACAAGAAGATATTGATAAAATCACTAGTTACTTTAATCTACAATCGTAACAAAATTTAAAAAAATAAAATCTAATTTTTTCTTTTAATAAAAATTTATAGTTTATTTCGCTAAAATATTTGAGTTTTAGTTAAACTAAACTGTAAAAAATATGGAGGAATGAATGTTAGACATAAGTCCTGTATTATTGCTTAGCTCTGGTATCATCTTTCTTTTAGTTGTTGCTAGACTAAACAGTTGTCTTTTCAAACCATTATTAAAGCATATGGATGATAGAGCAGCTTCTATAAAAAAAGATTTAGAAGATGCAAAATCAAATAGTGCAGATGTAGATGGTTTGTTAGCTGAAGCAAATGATATCATTTCTAAAGCTAAAAAAGAAGCAGCTGTAATTAGAGAACAAGCTTATAAGGAAGCAAAAGATAGTGCTGACGCAAAACTTGCAAGTGCTAAATCTAATTTAGAAGCAAAATCTGCTGAATTTGCTAGAAACTTACAAGATGAGACTAAAGCTCTAAGAGATTCTTTAGTATCTTCTATGCCTCAATTTAATGAGAGCCTAAAAGCTAAGCTTAGCTCAATTTAAAGGGATTGAAAATATGAAAAGAATGTTATTACTTGGGCTAGCTTTAGTTCCTGTTGCATTATTTGCAAGCGAAGGTGCGGAAACAAACTATGATATAGTTCAAAGAACCGTTAACTTTATAATATTTGCTGCTATTTTATGGTATTTACTTGCTGATAAAATTAAAGCATTTTTTTCTGCTAGATCTTTATCTATTCAAGCAGAACTTGATAAAGTACAAGATACTTTAAAAGCTTCTCAAGATAAAGTAGCAGATGCACAAAAGAAACTAGAAGAAGCTAAAAAGATAGCTGCTGAAATTGTTGAAAGTGCGAAAGCTGATGTAGATTCGGTTAAACAAAAAGTTGCAACTGCTGTTGATGTTGATATTGCTAATCTAAATAAAAATTTAGAAGAGATGATGAAAGTTCAGACATCAAAAGTTAAAAAGCAAGTTGTTGCTGAAGTTCTTGAAGAGCTATTAAGTTCTGAAAATATTAAATTAACTCAAAGTGAGTTAGCGAATATTGTTCTTAAGAAGGTAGCATAATGAAAGATTTAGTAGCAAAAAGATATGTAAAAGCTTTAATTGATGGTAGAGATAGTTCAACTATAAATACTATTAGTAATAAGCTAAATGAAATTTCTTCAGCTTTTGCTGATGAAAAGTTTAATTCTATAATCTCTTCACCAGAAATTTCTTCTGATTCTAAAGTGAATTTAGTTAATTCTTTAGTTGATGTAATTGATGGTGCTTTAAGTAATTTTATAAAATTACTTGGTGAAAAAAGAAGATTGGATTTATTGCCATTTATAGCTAAAGAATTAAATACTCAAATAGCAAAAATGAATAATAGTTATGTTGGTGTTGTTTATACAAATCAAGAATTGTCAAATGATTATGTATCTTCAATAGAAGAACAATTTAGTAAAAAATTTGATGTTAAATTGTCATTATCACAATCAGTTTGTGAATATGATGGAATTAAAGTAGATATTGATGGACTTGGTATTGAAATATCTTTTTCTAAAGATAGATTAAAATCACAGTTAATTGATCATATTTTAAAAGCAGTTTAGAACTTATAAAGGAGAAATTGAATGGGTGCAAAAATTCAAGCTGATGAAATCAGTTCTATAATTAAAGAAAGAATTGATAACTTTGAATTAAATGTAGATGTAAACGAAACAGGTAAGATTATCTCTTATGCAGATGGTATTGCTCAAGTTTATGGTCTAAAAAATGTAATGGCTGGAGAATTAGTTGAGTTTGAAAATGGTGAGAGAGGTCTTGCATCAAACTTAGAAGAATCTTCTGTAGGTATAGTTGTTCTTGGTAAAGGTGAAGGTCTTAGAGAAGGAACATCTTGTAGAAGATTAGGAAAACTTTTAGAAACGCCAGTTGGTGAAGCAATGATTGGAAGAGTTGTAAATGCACTTGGTGAACCAATTGATGGTAAAGGTGTTATTGCATCAACAGAATCAAGATTTGTTGAAGAAAAAGCTCCTGGAATTATGTCAAGAAAATCTGTACATGAACCATTACAAACTGGTATTAAAGCAATCGACGCACTTGTTCCAATTGGAAGAGGACAAAGAGAACTTATTATTGGAGATAGACAAACTGGTAAAACTACAGTTGCTATTGATACAATTCTTAACCAAAAAGGTGAAAATGTAATTTGTATTTATGTTGCAATTGGTCAAAAATCATCTTCTGTTGCTTCTGTTGTTAGAACATTAGAAGAGTCTGGCGCTATGGATTATACAATTGTTGTTAATGCATCAGCTTCTGATTCATCTGCATTACAATTTTTAGCGCCATATACAGGTGTTACAATTGGTGAGTACTTTAGAGATAATGGAAAACATGCATTAATTATTTATGATGATTTATCAAAACATGCAGTTGCATACAGAGAAATGTCATTAATCTTAAGAAGACCTCCAGGAAGAGAAGCATACCCAGGGGATGTATTCTATCTACATTCAAGATTATTAGAAAGAGCTGCAAAAATGAGTGATGAAAAAGGTGCTGGGTCTATGACTGCATTACCAATTATCGAAACTCAAGCTGGAGATGTTGCTGCATATATTCCAACAAACGTAATTTCTATTACTGATGGTCAAATTTTCTTAGAAACTAACTTATTTAACTCAGGTATTAGACCTGCAATTAATGTTGGTTTATCAGTATCAAGAGTTGGTGGAGCTGCACAAATTAAAGCTACAAAACAAGTTGCTGGAACTTTAAAATTATCACTTGCACAATATAGAGAACTTGAAGCATTTGCACAATTTGCATCAGACTTAGACGAAGCTACAAGAAGAGAATTAGAGCTTGGACAAAGAATGGTTGAAGTATTAAAGCAAGGTGTTAATAAGCCATTAGTTATTGAAAAACAAATTGTAATTATTTATGCGGGAACAAAAGGTTACTTAAATGATGTTGCAGTTAAAGATGTTGTTAGATTTGAAGCTGAATTACACGCGTTCTTTGAGCAAAAATATTCTAATATTTTAGAAGCAATTAAATCTTCTCAAAAAATTGATGATAATACAGAAGCAGAATTAAAAGCTGCATTAGAAGAGTTTAAAACTGTATTTAGTGCAAACTAAGGATTAGTCAATGGCTAACTTAAAAGAGATAAAATTAAAAATAGGTAGTGTTAAAAATACTCAGAAAACTACAAAAGCTATGAAGCTTGTATCTTCTGCAAAATTAACTAGAACTAGACAATTGTCTGAGCAATCTAGAAGTTATGCAATTAAGATTAATGATGTACTTTCTGATATTGCTGCTAGAGTTAGCAAAGTTCAAGATGAAGGAAATATTGGTAGAGCATTTATTCAAAATGACAATCCAAAAACAGTTGATATTGTTTTTGTAACTGCTGATAAAGGACTTTGCGGTGGTTTTAATATGGCAACAATTAAAACTGTTAGTAAATTAATTTCTGAATATGAAGCAAAAGGTACAAAAGTTAGATTAAGAGCAGCGGGAAGAAAAGGTGTTGATTTTTTCTCTTTCCAAGGTCTTACATTAGAACAAAAAGCTATTGATTTATCATCTGCACCTGATTATGATAGAGCTGCTGATTTTATTCATTCTGCGGTTGAAGATTTTAGAAATGAAGTTACTGATAAAGTAATAGTTGTTTATAATGGGTTTTTAAATATGTTAACTCAAGAAATCAGAGTTAGAGAATTATTACCAATAAGTTTAGAAACAGTTGAAGTTAAAGATACTTCATCTATGTTAGATATTGAACCAGATGATGATGAAGAAGTTTTAAATGAATTAACAGATAAATATATTGATTTCAATATGTATTATGCTTTAATTGACTCTTTAGCTGCAGAACATAGTGCTAGAATGCAAGCAATGGAAGCTGCAACTAAAAATGCAAAAGAAAAAGTTAATAGTTTAACAGTAGAATATAATAAAGCTAGACAAGCTGCAATTACAACAGAGCTGATAGAAATTATCAGTGGTGTTGAAGCATTAAAATAATTTAATAAAGGAGCTGCCCGTATGAAAGGTAAAATTATTCAGGTAATGGGTCCTGTTGTTGACGTAGAGTTCGACGGATACTTACCAGAAATTAATGAAGCTATTAATGTAGTATTAGCTGATGCTAATAAAGACAGATTAGTATTAGAAGTTGCTGCGCATATTGGTGATAGTAGAGTTAGAACTATTGCTATGGATATGACAGAAGGTTTAACTAGAGGTCAAGAGTGTAATGCTACAGGTGGACCTATTAAAGTTCCAGTTGGTGAAGCTGTACTTGGAAGAATCTTCAATGTTATTGGTGATCCAGTTGATGAAGGTGATGCAATTCCTGCTGATGTAGAAAGATGGTCAATTCATAGATCTGCACCTTCATTTGAAGAGCAATCAACAAAAACTGAAATGTTTGAAACAGGTATCAAAGTTGTTGATCTTTTAGCACCATATTCAAAAGGTGGAAAAGTTGGACTATTTGGTGGTGCTGGAGTAGGAAAAACAGTTATTATTATGGAATTAATCCATAATGTTGCATTTAAACACTCTGGATACTCTGTATTTGCTGGTGTTGGTGAGAGAACAAGAGAAGGAAATGACCTTTACCATGAGATGAAAGACTCAAACGTTCTTGATAAAGTTGCACTGTGCTATGGTCAAATGAGTGAACCACCAGGTGCAAGAAATAGAATTGCATTAACAGGTCTTACAATGGCTGAGTACTTCAGAGATGAAAAAGGTCTTGACGTTTTAATGTTCGTTGATAATATCTTTAGATTTGCACAATCTGGTTCTGAAATGTCAGCACTTTTAGGAAGAATTCCTTCGGCTGTTGGATACCAACCAACACTTGCTTCAGAAATGGGTAAATTACAAGAAAGAATTACTTCAACATCAAAAGGTTCTATTACTTCTGTTCAAGCTGTTTACGTACCAGCGGATGACTTAACAGATCCAGCTCCAGCTTCTGTATTTGCGCACTTAGATGCTACAACAGTTCTTAACAGAAAAATTGCTGAAAAAGGTATTTATCCAGCGGTTGATCCACTAGATTCTACTTCAAGAATTTTAAGTGCTGATATAATCGGACAAGAACATTATAATACAGCAAGAGGTGTTCAATCTGTATTACAAAAATACAAAGATTTACAAGATATTATTGCAATTCTTGGTATGGATGAATTATCAGAGTCTGATAAACTTGTTGTTGCAAGAGCTAGAAAAATCGAAAGATTTTTATCTCAACCATTCTTCGTTGCTGAAGTATTTACAGGAAGCCCAGGTAAATATGTTGAATTAAAAGATACTATTGCTGGATTCCAAGGAATTTTAGATGGTAAATATGACAACATTCCTGAAATGGCATTTTATATGGTTGGTGGAATCGACGAAGTTCTAGCAAAAGCTGAGAAAATGAAATAACAAAAAACCATTTAAGGCATAATTATGGATACAACAATTAGATTATCAATAGTTACACCTAATGGAGAAATTTTTAACGATGATGTTAAGACTGTAACTCTTCCTGGAAAAGAGGGAGAGTTCGGTGTTCTACCAGGGCATTCATCTTTAGTTTCTTCATTAACAGTTGGTGTGATTGTTATTGAAAAAGCAAACTCTACTGAAGCAGTTGCTATTAACTGGGGACATGTAAAAGTAGACGAAAAATCAGTGGATGTATTAGCAGATGGAGCTATTGCATTAACAGCTGGTAAAGATTCTGAAATTGCTAAAAATATTGAAGCAGCGAAAGCATTAGTTAATTCTGTAAAAGATTCTAATATTTCTGTTGCAGCAGTTGAAGCAAGAATTAATTCATTTGCATAAAAGCTTATGATTACTACATTACTAAATTATTTGGCAAATAGTAGTGCTATAACTTATATAGTTTTAGCACACTTGTCAATTTACTTAATAGTTACATTTTGGATATTCTTTTATAGAAACAGTGCGCTAAAAATACTTATCAATAATGAAAGAAAAGCACTAGAGGCTTTAACTTCTAGAGAGAGTAAATTTTCACCATTATCAGCACTTAATAAGTGTTCAAATAATTCTAATTCAAAAGAGTTATTACATGCATGTGAAATTAATATAATTAAAGATGCAAGTTCTGGTATTTCGTGGATGGCAATTATTGCATCAACTTCTCCTTTTGTGGGTCTTTTTGGTACAGTTGTTGGTATATTAGAAGCATTTGCAAAATTTGCAAATGAAACAAAAGTTTCTTTTACAGTAATTGCACCGGCAATTAGTGAAGCCTTGGTTGCAACTGCAGCGGGTATTTTAGTAGCAATTTTTGCTTATACATTCCATCAAATACTCTCAAGAAAAGTTTATGAATTAAATGTTTTTCTTAAGGCACAATCAGAAATTATTATAGCTAAAGGTTAATCTAGTGTATGATTTTAATGATAAACCAGATTTAAATATTACACCTTTAGTTGATATTATGCTAGTTTTATTAGCTATATTAATGGTTACGGCACCTGTTGTTGAGTTCGAAGAAACTATAAATCTTCCAACAGGAAGTAGATCTCAACAAACTCAAAATGTTCAAAAAATTGATATTATTATTACGAAAGAAAGAGTAGTTACATTAAATAAAAATAAAGTAGAAATAAAGAATTTTCCAGACAGTTTTTTACAGTTTTCAAGTGGAAAAGATCAAAATACTCCAATATACATAAGAGCAGATAAAACTTTACAATATGATGATATTATTTTTGTATTAAAATCGGTTAAAGAAGCTGGGTTTTTTAAAGTAGCTTTAGTAACAGATGGATAATAAATGAAAAACAATTCTTCATTCTTAATTTCAGGCTTAATAGCTTTTTCTATATATTTTTTTATGTGTTTTTTGGTTCTTTTTTATATTATGAGTCCAGTTCCAAATACAATAAATATTACTCCTGCTTCAACTGCAATTGAACTTGATATGATTGTAGAAAAAGCAGAAAAGAAAATGGTTGAAAGAAAAGTAGATAAAATAATAGAAAAAGAAGAAGTTAAAGAAAAGTCAACTTCTGCTTCTAATGAAAAGAGACCAGATTTAAAATCTTTATTTGCTAATGTAAAAGAAACAGCGAAAACTGTTGCAAAAGAAGAAGTTAATAATGTTGAAAAATCTATAGATCCAAAACGATTCAAGTCAAAATTTGAAAAAGAGAAAAAATCATCTAATATAAAAATAGATAGATTATTAGAAGATGAAAAAACTGCAACTAATACTAATAACAAAAATGCAGCAAAAGGTCAAGAAAGTGATGAATATTTTACTTTAGTTAGTGATTTGTTATCAGCTTGGATACCAGTTGGCACAGGACTTAAAGCAGTAGTTTTAGTAAAAATTGACTTAAATGGTAAATTTGATTATAGTTTCGTAAAAAAATCTGGAGATGAAACTTTTGATTCTTCTTTAAAGATTTTTTTAGATGAACAAAAAAATACTGCTTATCCTAAGCCAACAAAAGGAAAAGCAGTAAGAATTAATGTTGATTTTAAATCAGAAGGATAAGAATTATGTTTAAAATATTTTTGCTAATTTCATTATTGTTTAGCACAGTTTTTGCAGAAGTTGATGCAAATTTAGAGATTGTTAAAAAAGCTAATGCTTTACCTAAAATTTTAGTTTCTGTTGCAAATGACACAGCAGAAGTGGAAACCTTGAATAAAATAAAAAAAGGTATTGTTGATGATTTTGAAGTAAGTGGACATTTTGATATGGCTACTATTACTAGTCAAGCTCCGTATGATTCTATTCCAGATATTTTAACTTTATCTAATCAAGGGGTAAATTTATTCTTAAATTTATCTGCTAAAAAAGAGTCTAATGGTAATTATACTTTAATGACAAAATTATATGATGTAAATGCAAGAGCTTTAGTTTTAGAAAAAAATTTTACAACTACTCAAGAAGAAAGATTTATATTTTTAGCACATAAAGCTGCTATTTCTATTAATGATTTTTTTAAAGCTCCTAGTATTGCATGGATGGAAAAATTTGTTGTCTTTTCAACATACAAAGGTCCAGGTAAAGCAGATATTATGATAGGTGATTATACTTTAACTTATAAGAAAACAGTTGTAACAGGTGGTTTAAATATTTTCCCAAAATGGGCAGATAAAGAACAAAAAACAATTTATTACACATCATATAATTATAAAAAACCTACTTTAGTTAAATTAAATATTTATAATAGAAGTAAAGAAATTATAATGGAATCAGATGGAATGTTAGCTTGTTCTGATGTAAATGCTGATGGAACTAAACTTTTAGTTACAGCATCTCCTACTGGTCAACCTGATATTTTTTTATATGAAACTAGAAGTAAGAAAAAAACACAAATTACAAAGTATAGTGGAATTGATGTAGGTGGACATTTTATTGATGGAGATTCAAGAATTGTATTTGTATCAGATAGATTAGGTAGTCCAAATATTTTTGCCCAAGGTATTAATTCTACAGCTGTAGAGAGATTAGTATATCATAGTAATAACAACTCTTCAGTTACTTCTCACGAAAGTAATATAGTATTTAGTAGTAAGGATGCACAAAATGAGTTTGGAGGGAAAAATTTTAACTTATATTTGATTTCAACAAAAACAGATAGCTTAAAAAGATTAACTTCAAGTGGAATCAATCAATTTCCAAAATTCTCAACGGATGGAGAAACTTTATTATATATAAAAACTGAAGGAAACAGTTCAATAGGAATTATTAGATTAAACTATAATAAATCGTTTACCTTCCCTTTAACAGGCGGAAGAATCCAATCTATTGATTGGTAATTTTATAGATGCATATATTTAATATGCATCTATTTCTTAATTTATATTTTTCTTTAAATCACTTATAAATTCTGTAATATCATCATGAAGTGTTTGTAAATCTTCTTCATGTTCAACTTCATCAGCTAATATTTGACTTACTATATCATAAGTAACAATATCTTTATTTCTTGTAATTTCTACTATTTCTGAATAAGTGTTAATCGCACACTGTTCCCCTTTTATTGCATCTTTTAAAATTGCAACTACATCAAAATTAGTAGGAGCATCATAACCACAGTTTGTATATTTCATCCAATCATTAGGATGTAAGATAGGAGTTCCACCTAATTGAAGAATTCTATCTGCAATCATATTTGCATGTCTTAATTCATCAGTAGCATGTTGATTTAACTCTACAATTGCTGCATCCTTCATTATCCCTTTTACAACTTTGCTTTCGATAAAATATTGATAATAAGCTAACCATTCATCAGCATAAGCTTTGTTTAAAAGATCAATAATGTCGTTTATTTCTATACCTTTTATAATTGAATTTCCAACTCTTGCCATTTTTTATCCTTTATTTTGTGATTAAATTTATCTTACAAGAGATAATCTTAATAAATAATAATAAAGAATTTTTACAACTTATTTTATTTATAAAATATAAACAATAATTAAGCTTACATTTAATATTATTTCAGGAAATTTTATTTCAAGGAAAAAAGTATGAAAAAATTAGGTATTTATTCTGTACTAGTTGCAGGTTTGTTATTTACTACTGGTTGTAGTGAAAAAAATGTTGACATGGAAGTTGATAATGGTGCTTCTCAAGCTGAAGTAGCTACTACAACTGATTCAAGTTTAGTTGATGGAAGCTTCTCTGCATTAGAAAAAGCTGGAAATGGTAACTGGTATATGATTAATGGTCAAAAAGTTTTAGTTGAGCACGTATACTTTGGATTTGATAAATATGATTTAACTTCTGATAATAGAGAAAAAGCAACTAATAATGCTTCTAAATTATCAGCTTTAAATTCTGATACAACTGTAAAAGTTTTTGGTAACACTGATGAGTGGGGAACTGATGAGTATAACTATGCATTAGGATTAAAAAGAGCTAATTCTGTAAAAGAAGTTTTAGTTTCTAATGGTGTTACAGCTAACATTTCTTTAGTATCTTTAGGTGAAAGCAATCCTGTTTGTACTGAAAAAACAAAAGATTGTTGGGCGAAAAACAGAAGAGTTGAACACGAATTAAGTAAATAATTCTGATGAATAAGTATCTTCTATCTTTATTAATAGTATCATCATTAACCGTAGCCGAAGAGGTTTCGGTTTATGATGCTGGTAGTTTAAATTCAAATTCTTATGGACTTAGTTCATCAGAAAAGCATATATTAAAAAATCAGTCAAGCATAAGTAATCTATCATCTCAATTAGGTGAAATAGATAGCTTAGTTAAAGCTATTAATAGAAGATTAGAAGGCTTAGAATCTACATATGAAGGCGATTCTGCAAAAATAAATTCAACTTCAAAAAAAGTTGATGAATTGATCCAAAAAATGGACACATCTTCAGATCTAGCTTCTAACAATGCATCGGGAAATTCAGAACAATTAGATTCAGAAATTTCAAATAATTTGAATAGTTTAAAAACAGCCTTAACAAAACTAACTTCTCTTGTAAATAAGATTAATACAGAATACGTATCTTCCACTGAACTTGAAAAAAATATGCAACAATTTATTACAAGAGAGGAATTTGAGGCTTTAAAAAAGTCTATGGGGTTAAAAACAGCACAAGTAACCCCAACAAAAACAAATGAAACTAAATCTTCATCTGCTACTGAAGAGCTTAAAAAGAACTTGACATCAGAGGATAAAGCGAAATTGATGTCAGATGCTAAAAAAGATTATGATGCAAAAAATTTTAATAGTGCTATTCCTAAATATGAAAAATTAGTTGAAGTTAACTATAAGCCAGCAGAAAGTAACTTTTATCTAGGACAGATGTGGTATGTAAGAAAAAAATATGATCTTGCAATAAGTCATTATAAAAAATCTGCTATGTTACATGACAAAGCAGCTTACATGCCAACATT
The DNA here is from genome assembly GCF_013177635.1 of Arcobacter aquimarinus. Taxonomy (NCBI): domain Bacteria; kingdom Pseudomonadati; phylum Campylobacterota; class Epsilonproteobacteria; order Campylobacterales; family Arcobacteraceae; genus Arcobacter; species Arcobacter aquimarinus. The sequence goes on from NZ_CP030944.1 coordinate 692,582, forward strand.
ATTATTGCATAGTGCTATTTCGTTTGAGAACACAAAAGATAAAGGTAATGCAAAAAGTTTTTATAGTACTTTAATAGATCTTTATCCAAATTCAAGTGAAGCTAAAGTAGCTAAACAAAATTTATCAAAATTAAAATAATTATTTAAATAAGGAAAATCATGTCAAAAGTAATTGGTATTGAATATACATTAAAAGATGCAAAAACTGGTGAACAATTAGACTCAAATGTTGGACAGGCACCTTTAGAATTCGTTTCTGGAAAAGGACAAATAATTCCAGGTTTAGAATCTAAATTAGTTGAAATGTCAGCAAATGAAGAAGCTGATGTTTTAGTTCAACCTGTTGATGCTTATGGTGAATATAATGAAGAAGCTGTTCAAACATTACCAAAAGAGCAATTTGCAGGTATTGAATTAGTTGAGGGTATGTCTTTATATGGTACAGGTGAACATGGTGAAACAGTTCAAGTTGTAGTTAAATCATTTAATGATGCAGAAGTTACAATAGATTATAATCATCCAATGGCTGGAAGAACTTTAATGTTTACAGTTTCAATTTTATCTTTAAGAGATGCAACTGAAGAAGAGATTCAAACAGGTGTTGTTGGTGGTATGGCTGCTATGGGTGGCGGATGTTGTGGTGGCGGAGGTCACTCTCATGGTGGTTGTGGTACTGAAGATCATGGACACTCACACGGTGGTGGTTCTTGTGGAACTGAAAAAACTCAATCTCATGGTGGATGTGGTTGTCACTAAGACTTTTTTTATTTTAAAAAGTATAAATTTTGCCCAAGTGTATTTTTACATTTGGGCAAAACTATTTTTTAGAGTTATTGTTTTAACTTTAAAAAATAGTTTTAGAGAAATTAATTTATAAATATAAAGAGGTATTTAAAATGAAAAAAGTTGCTTTTATATTCCCTGGTCAAGGTAGTCAAACTATAGGAATGGGTAAGGATTTTTTTGAAAATAGTGATATAGCTAAAGATATGATTTCAAAAGCAAGTGATAGATTAGGTATAGATTTTCAAAAACTATTATTTGAAGAAAATGATAATATAGGAAAAACAGAGTTTACACAGCCTGCAATTTTATTAGTTAGTTCAATTGCAAATGCAATCTTCAAAAATAAATGTAATATTGAGCCAGAATTTGTTTTAGGTCACTCTTTAGGTGAGTTTTCAGCTCTTGTTGCTGCTGGTGCAATTGATTATTTAGATGCTATAGAATTAGTTCATAAAAGAGGTTTGTTTATGACTGAGGCTTGTGCTGGTGGAAATGCTGGTATGATGGCACTAGTTGGAATAGATGATGCAACTGTTGAAAAAGTGTGTGCTGAACAAAGAGAACTTGGTAAAAAAGTATGGCCAGCAAATTACAATATGGATGGACAACTTGTTCTTGCAGGTATTAAAGCAGATTTAGAATCTTTAGTTGATGTATTTAAAGGTGCAGGTGCTAAAAGAGCTATTGTTTTAGATATGTCAGTTGCTTCTCATTGTGAATTATTAAAAAGTGCAGTTGAAAATTTAAAACCATATTTACAAGAATTCTTAAAAGATGAATTTTTACCTGTAATTTCAAATGTTAGTACAGAAGCTTATAGAACAAAAGAGGAAGCTGTTGATTTATTAGCTGCTCAACTCACAAGTCCTGTTAAATATAAACAATCAATTAAGGCTTGTGAAGATAAAGTTGATTTATTTATAGAATTTGGAAATGGAATAGTTTTAAAAGGTTTAAATAAAAAAATCACAGAAAAACCAACTCTGAATGTTTCTGATATGAAAACATTAGAAGCTGTTTTAGGTGAATTAAATGATTAAATTAGCAATTATGGGAGCTATGGAAGAGGAAATCGAACCTCTTTTAGCTCATTTTGAAAATATCAATGTAGTTGAATTTGCAGATAATAAATATTATGAAGTAAAATATAATGGTTTAGAAATTGTAATTGCTTATTCAAAAATCGGAAAAGTATTTGCAAGTTTAACAGCTGCAACAATGATAGAAAAATTTGGTTGTGATACACTTTTATTTTCGGGAGTTGCAGGTGGAATAAATCCTGAACTTAAAATTGGTGATTTAATTATTGCAGATAAATTATGCCAACATGATTTAGATATTACAGCATTTGGTCATCCAAATGGATATGTTCCAGGTGGAAAAGTTTTTGTTGAAACTACAAAAAGCTTAAGAGAAATAGCAATTAAAGTTGCAAATGAAAATAATCTTAAAGTAATTGTTGGAACAATTGCAACTGGTGATCAGTTTGTTCATTCAACTGAAAGAAAAGATTTTATTCAATCTACTTTTAAAGCAGATGCTTTAGAGATGGAAGGTGCAAGTGTTGCTGTTGTTTGTGATGCTTTAAATGTTCCATTTTTTATATTAAGAGCTATCTCTGATACTGCTGATATGGATGCAGGGTTTGATTTTGATGAATTTTTAAAATCAAGCGCTAAAAATTCTGCTGATTATTTAATTAAAATTGTAAAAGAACTTATTAAATAACTTATTGAAAATAAAATTGAAATATATTTCAATTTTATTTTTATTGTATATTTTTTCTCATTAAAAACCCACTTTTATAACTCTTGTAGATGTTAAAGTTTTCATATATATATAAGGAGACAAGATGTTTGCAGAGATTAATACATTTCTAAACGACTTGATTTGGGGAAATATTTTGATTTATTTACTTCCAATTCTTGGAATATTTTTTACAGTTAGTTCTAGATTTGTGCAATTTAGATATTTTTTTAGAATGTTTAATATTTTAAGAGAAAGTGTGCATGATAAACAAGGACATGTTAGTTCATTTCAAGCTTTAATGCTTAGTGTTGCTGGTCGTGTGGGTGGTGGAAATATTGCTGGTGTTGCTGTTGCTATTACACTTGGAGGAGCAGGAGCTGTTTTTTGGATGTGGATAATTGCTCTTGTGGGAATGGCTACAAGTTTTTTTGAGTGTTCATTAGCACAACTTTATAAAGAAAAAGATGGGATTGACTCATGTGTGTATAGAGGTGGACCTGCTTATTATGCTACAAAAGCCTTAAAACAAAAATGGCTTGGTATTGTAATTTCTGTATTACTTTTGATTACTTTTGGATTTGCATTTAATGCAACACAATCTTTTATTATTTCAACTTCTTTTGAAGCTTCATTCAATTTACCAACTTGGATTAGTGGAACTATTATAACAATTGTTTTTGGAATTACTATTTTTGGTGGAATAAAAAGAATTGCTAAAATGTCTGAAGTTATTGTACCTATTATGGCATTGGGATATTTACTTATAGCTTTGGTTGTTATTGTTTTAAATATAGATGAAATTCCAGGTTTGATTATGATGATTATAACTGAAGCATTTAATCCAAGTTCTGCAATTGGTGGTGGAATTGGTGCTGTTATTATTCAAGGTGCAAAAAGGGGAATGTTTTCAAATGAAGCAGGACTTGGAAGTGCACCAAATGTTGCAGCTGTTGCTTATGTAGCACATCCTGTTCAACAAGGAATAGTACAATCTTTTTCAGTATTTATTGATACAATAATTTTATGTTCTTGTACAGCATTTATTATTCTTTTATCAGGAGTTTATACTCCAGGTGTTGAGGGTGTTCAAGGAATTTTATTAACTCAAAATGCCTTAATTGAGCATATTGGTTCATTCGGCGGATATTTTGTTACAGTTGCTTTATTTTTATTTGGCTTTTCTTCAATGATTTATAATTATTATTTAGCTGAAAATAGTTTGAATTTTTTTACTAAAGGAAACGTAACAGCTTTTAATATTTTTAGAATTCTTTGTATTTTACTTGTTATTTGGGGTTCATTCCAAGATTTACGTTCTATTTTTGCATTTGCTGATTTATCTATGGGATTATTAGCAATTATAAATTTAATAGTAATTACAATTTTGTACAAACCAGTATTACAATTAATCAAAGGTTATGAAAGACAACTAAAAGAGGGGAAAACACCTGTTTTAAGATATAACGACTATACAGAATTTAATATTGATAAAGAAACATGGAAAGAGATTGTTGATAATATCAATGATAAAAAAACTAAAGAGTAAGAATTATTCTTACTCTTTAAGCACTATTTTGACATTATATAAGCTTAAGATTATTATAAGAGGTTTATATGTTTAATAAAGAAGGAATTCCATTTTTTACAATTATTATCCCTTTTTTTACTATAATATTTGTCTCTTTTATGGCAACTTCTTATTATTTAAAACTTTCAGAAGAGTCTTTTCAAAAAGATATTATAGAAGCAAAAAAAATTTATCAAGAAGCAAATAAAAATGAAGAACAACTAAATACTTTTATTGAGAAAAAAATAGAAATAAAAACTGAGCAAGATGATTTATTTAAAGATTTTATGTTTGCACTTACTCTTGTTGTGATTGTATTTATGGTACTTTTTACTTTTTTAATGATTTCTATTATAAAAGATGTTATTAAAAAATATAAAAAACAAGTTGAATATAGAGAAAATGAATTAAAAGCTTTAAATGAAAATCTTTTTATAAAAGTAAAACAAGGAATAGAAGAAGCAAAACAAAAAGATAGAAAAATTCTAGAACAAGCAAAACTTGCAAGAATTGGTTCTATGATTAGTATGATTGCACATCAATGGAAACAACCACTTAGTCAATTATCTGGAATTTTAATGGAACTTGAGACTACTACAAGATTTAAAAAAGTTGATGAAAAATATATTTTAAATGCTATTGAAAAAAGTGATAAAATGATAGAATTTATGTCAAATACAATAGATGATTTTAGAAATTTTTATAAACCAGATAAGAAAAAAGAAGATTTTTTAGTTTCAAATGCATGTAAAAAAGCAATAAATATTATAGATGCAACTTTAGAAAACTTAGGAATAGAATTATCTTTGAATATAAAAGAAGATAAAAGTATTTATGGTTATCCAACTGAATTTGCACAAGTTATATTAAATATTATCAGTAACGCAAAAGATGTGTTAGTTGAGAAAAATATTAAAAATCCAAAAATAGGATTAAATATTGAATCAAAAGGCGTATTATCAATAATAACTATAAAAGATAATGCAGGTGGAATAGGGGAAAAAAATTTAGAACTGATTTTTGACCCTTATTATAGTACTAAAGATTCATCAAAAGGAACAGGTCTTGGACTTTATATTTCTAAATTAATAATTGAGCGAAATATGGGAGGAGAATTGAGTGTTTATAATGATGAAGAGGGTGCAGTTTTTAAAATCGTTATAGCAGGATAAAAAATGAAGCTAGAATTAATTGAAGAGTTAAAAAATATCTCTATTTTGTGTGTAGAAGATGAGTTTGGAATTAGACAAACTATTGTTAATACTTTAAAGTATTATTTCAAAGATGTTTATGAAGCAAGTGATGGAATGGAAGGATTTGAGTTATATGAATATTATAAACCTAAAATTATAATAACAGATATTGAAATGAGAAATGGAAATGGTGTTGAATTAGTAAAAAAAATAAGAGAAAATGATTTTGAAACAATGATTATTATGCTTACAGCTTATTCAACAGAAGAGTATTTAATGGATTTAATAAATTTAAATGTCAATCATTATATTTTAAAACCTTTAAATCTAAAAAAATTATCTCAAGCTTTGGAAAAATATCTTTTAAAATCTTCGAAACCAATAGTTTTAGCTGATGAATTATTTTTAGATTTACAAAAAAGAGAATTGATTTATAAAAACAGTGAAATTATACCTTTGAGAAAAAGAGAAAAGGATTTTTTATATTTACTCTATGAAAAGAAAGGTGCCATTTTAAAGTATGAAGAGATAGAATTTGAACTTTGGAATGATAAAGAGATGACAACCCATGCACTAAAATCATTTATAAAAGAATTAAGAAGCAAATTGCCTATTAATGTAATCAAAAACATACCTCAAGAAGGGTATACTTTACAAAAATAATAAAAGACACTTTTTAGATACTTTTATTTATTAACATTTTAAAATTTATTAATCATAAGGATTTCTATGGAAAAGCAATATAGAATTGAAAAAGATTTTTTAGGTGAAAAAGAGATTGAAACAAGTAAGTATTATGGAATTCAAACATTAAGAGCAAAAGAGAATTTTGATATTACAAAAACTAGTTTATCTTTATTTCCAAATTTTATAAAATCCCTTGCAAAAGTTAAAAAAGCTTGTGCTTTAACTAACTATGAATTAGGCGATTTAACTGATATTCAAAAAGATGCAATAATTCAAGCTTGTAATGAAATAATTGATGGAAAATTTAGAGACCAATTTATAGTTGACCCTATTCAAGGGGGAGCTGGAACTTCGACTAATATGAATGCAAATGAAGTAATAGCAAATCGTGCTTTAGAAATTCTTGGAAAACCAAAAAGTTCTTATGACATTATTCATCCAAATAATCATATTAATATGAGTCAATCAACAAATGATGTTTATCCTACAGCTATAAAATTAACTTTACATGAATTGATTTATCGATTAAAAGATAGTTTGAGATTTTTAAGGGATTGTTTTGAAGAAAAAGCTATAGAGTTTAAAGATATTCTAAAAATGGGAAGAACACAGCTTCAAGATGCTGTTCCTATGACTTTAGGACAAGAGTTTAAAACTTTTGCAGTAATGATAGATGAAGATATTTTTAGATTAAGAGATTGTCAAGCACTTTTAAAAGAGGTAAATTTAGGTGCAACTGCAATTGGTACGGGGATTAATACAAAATCAGCATATCAAAGAAAAGTAATCTCAAACTTAAGAGAAGTTACAGGAATTGATTATGTAAGTGCTGGAGATTTAATAGAAGCGACTCAAGATACAGGAGCATTTGTACATATTTCTGGAATTTTAAAACGAGTTGCAATTAAAATCTCAAAAATTTGTAATGATTTAAGATTGTTAAGTTCAGGACCAAGGGCTGGATTTAATGAAATAAATCTTCCAGCACTTCAACCTGGAAGTTCTATAATGCCTGGAAAAGTAAATCCAGTTATTCCAGAAGTTGTAAATCAAGTAGCCTTTGAAGTGATTGGTGCTGATACTACAATTTCAATAGCAAGTGAACATGGACAACTTCAGTTAAATGTATTTGAACCTTTGATTGCTTATAAACTTTTTACTTCAATAAACATCATGAGAAGAGCATTTTACTCTTTGGGTGAAAAGTGCGTAAAAGGAATCACTGCAAATGAAGAGGTTTGTATGAATAATATTTTAAATTCTGTAACACTTGTAACTTGTTTAAATCCAATTTTAGGTTATGAAAAAAGTTCAGCAATTGCAAAAGAAGCATTGAAAACAAATAAAAGAGTTTATGACATCATATTAGAACAAGAGTTATTTACAAAAGAGGAACTTGATGAATTGTTACAACCAAAAAATATGGTTCACAATTATGACAAAGGAATTATTCAGTGAAGATAACAGTTATAAATACAGGTGGGACTTTTAATAAAAGATATAATCCTTTAAAAGGAGAGTTAGAAGTTCCTAAAGATAATATTGCTTTAGATGAGATAATAGAAAGTTGTTTTAATATTGATTTTGAAATTAAAAATATAATTTCAAAAGATAGTTTAGAAATCACAAATGAAGATAGAGAGTTTTTATATGAAACTATAAAAGATAGTTCAAATGAAAATATTATTATAGTTCATGGAACAGATACTGTTGATATAACTTCAAGGTTTTTAGATGATAAAAAATTAAATAAAAAAATAGTATTAACAGGTGCAATGGTGCCTATGAGTATAAAAAAAGTCGAAGCAACTTTGAATTTTGCTCAAGCAATAGGATTTTTGAATGCACAAATAGAAAATGGAGTTTATATCTCTATGCATGGTTGTGTGATAAATCATGAAAAACTTTCAAAAAATAGAGAAATAGGTCAATTTTTAGTTTCAAATTAATTTTTTTATTTAAAAGTAACATAACATCTTTTTAGATAAAATGCCCAAAATTAATATTATTAGGATTTTATATGGCAATTTACACATGTGGTCACACAACTCCTGATTCAGACTCAATCTGTTCAGCGATTTCATTAGCATATTTATTAAATAAAATTGGTCGAGAAGCAATTCCAGCAAGACAAGGTCCTGTAAGCCCAGAGACACAATTTATTTTAGATAGATTTGGTTTTGAAGCACCAGAACTTAAAACAGAATTTGCTGGTTGTGAATTATTTATAACTGATTATTCAGATAGAGGTCAAGCTCCTGCTGATTTAGATAAAGCTACAGTTGTAGGTATTGTTGATCATCATAAATTAGGTGATATTACAACTTCAACTCCTTTAGAGTGTTGGATTAGACCTGTTGGTTGTACAAACACGATTGTAAAAGAAATGTATGATTATCATAAAGTTGAAATTCCTGCGAATATAGCTGGAATTATGTTATGTGCTATTTTATCAGATACTGTAATCTTTAAATCGCCAACTTGTACAGAAGTTGATATTAAAACTGTTAGGGAATTAGCTCAAATTGCTGGTGTAGAAGATTTTGGAGCATTAGGAATGGAAATGTTCAAAGTTAAATCAGCAGTTGAAGGTGTTCCTGTTAGGGATTTAATTTTAAGAGATTATAAGCCATTTGATATGCATGGAACAAAAGTAGGTATTGGACAACTTGAAGTTATTGATTTAGCTATTTTTGATAGTGTAAAAGATGAGTTACAAGCTGACTTAGAAAAACTAAGAATTGAAAATAACTTACATACTACTTGTTTGATTTTAACAGATATTATGAAAGAGGGAAGTGAAGTTTTAGTATCTTCTGTTGATGCATCTATTTTTGAAAAAGCATTTAACTGTAAACTTGTAGATGGAAAAGTTTGGTTAGATGGTTGTTTATCAAGAAAAAAACAAATTATTCCTTTCTTAGAACCTGCATTCGCTTAAATCTTACTGTAAATACAAAGCCTCTTAGGCTTTGTATATTTTTTCAAATATTATTTTTTACTAAGTCAAACAAAATAAAAAAAGTAGTATCCTAGAATTAATGAAATTTTTTTTTAAAAGGATATAAAATGAAACATGAATTAATGACTTTACCTTATTTTATGGACGCATTAGAGCCACTTATGTCAAAAGAGACTTTAGAGTTTCATTATGGAAAACATCACCAAACTTATGTAAATAATTTAAATAATTTAATTGTTGGAACAAAATTTGAGGATTTATCTCTATTTGAAATCATTTTAGAATCAGATGGTGGAATTTTTAATAACTCTGCACAAGTTTATAATCACGACTTTTTTTGGAATGGATTAACTCCAACTCAAGGTGAAATTCCTGCAATTGTTGAAGCATCTTTAACAAAAACTTTTGGTTCGGTTGAGAAATTTAAAGAAGAGTTTACAGCAAAAGCTGTTGGACATTTTGGTTCAGGTTGGGCTTGGTTAGTTCAAGATGAAAATCAGGATTTAAAAATTGTAACAACATCAAATGCACAAACTCCAATAACAGACAATCTAAAACCAATTTTAGTATGTGATGTGTGGGAACATGCTTATTATATAGATGTAAGAAATGCAAGACCTAAGTTTTTAGAAAACTTTTGGAAACTTGTAAATTGGGATTTTGTAGCTAAAAACCTAGGATAAAAAAAGTATGGATTTTCCATACTTTTTTCAGATATCTTTAAAAGTCAAAAACTAAACTTCATAAAATTAGGATATCTAGAAGATATCGAAGATTGTATAAAGATAGATTTACACGAAAAACTTATAATCACTGCAATAAAAAAATAAACATTTATTATTTCTTCGTTACAATTTACGAAAATTTAAAATATTAGAAAAATAATATATAAAAGCAAAGAATTTGATTTTAGGATAGAGTTAAGATTATGATTATAGAAGCAAAAGAAAATGAATATAAAATTCTTACTGAAATCTGGGAAGATTCAGTAAGAGCTACACATACTTTTTTAGAAGAAACAAATATAAACTTCTTTCGACCAAAAATTTTAAATGAATATTTATATGCAGTTAAATTATATGTTTATAAAGATGAGTTTGGAAATATTTTAGGTTTTATTGGAATTGATGAAAATAAGGTCGAGATGCTTTTTATAAAATCAAAATATTTTAAAAAAGGTATTGGGAAAAAACTTTTAGAATATGTTATAAAAAATCATAATATCAATGAATTAGATGTAAATGAACAAAATCCAAATGCAGTAAATTTTTATAAATATTTAGGCTTTGAAGTTATAAATCGAAGTGAAAAAGATGGTTTTGGAAAACCTTTTCCTCTTTTACATATGAAACTAAATATATGAAATCAGATATCTTTAAAAATCCAAAATTAGACTTTATAGAGTTACGATATGTAGAAGATATCGAAGATTGTGTAAAGATGCATTTACACGAAGAACTTACAATCACTGCAATAAAAAAAGGTTCATTAACTCTTATTTTTAATGACACTTCAATAACAGTAAAACCAAATGAAATAGCTATCATAAATAGTCAAATTCCCCATAGTGCAACAACAAATGAAAAATCAAAAGATGGTTATATTTTGTATTTGAAAAAAGATTATTTAAAGAATTTAGATTTTAATTTTTCATCTGCTTTTGAACTAATCAAAAATAAAAATATCTATAAAAGTTTTATAAAACTATGTGATTGTTTACTTGATATTAAAATCTCTTTGATAGAAAAAGAAGAGAATCTTTATCTATTTTGTCTTGCATTTTTCTCTTTTGAACAAACAGAACAAAACTATAAAGAAGAATCAATTTTAGCAATGAATATAAAAAAATATTTAGATGAAAATTATCTTGAAGAGTTTATCTTAGATGAGTTAGCTTTGAAGTTTGATTTAACAGTTGTTCATCTAATAAGAGTATTTAAAAAAGAGTTTGGACTTCCAATTCATTCATATATTTTAAACAAAAAAGTACATCTTGCAAAAGAGTTATTATCTTCAAATATCTCTATTTCACAAATAGCACAAAATAGTGGTTTTTTTGACCAAAGTCACTTAAATAGAAGTTTTAAAAGAATCTTTCAAATTACACCAAAAGAGTATCAAAAAAATATTTTTTCAAAATGTTAATTTTGTACAAGATTTTATTTTTTGTAAAAGTTATAATTTGCAAAATTTAAAAAGGAGTTTATCATGGATGTAAATATTATAAAACAAATTATCTCTTTTTCTCTCCTCTGCCTCAAAACTTTCTAATACTTAAAACATAAAAAAATAAATCAAAAAATAAAAATCATAACGGAGTAAACCATGAGTTTCAAAAAATATCAACAATATCCTATTGTGCAAAATTTTAAAAGAGAGTGGGCAGATAAAACTATAACTCACGCGCCAATTTATTGTAGTGTAGATTTAAGAGATGGAAATCAAGCTTTGATAAATCCTTTAACAGTTGAGCAAAAATTGGAGTATTTTAAAACTTTAGTAAAAATGGGCTTTAAACAAATAGAAGTTAGTTATCCAAGTGCTAGTGATACAGATTTTAACTTTACTAGAAAATTAATCGAAGAGAATTTAGTGCCTGATGATGTGGCTATTCAGATTTTAATTCCTGCAAAAAAAGAGTGGATTAAAAAAAGTGTAGAAGCTATGAAAGATGTAAAAAATGGAATTTTTCATTTATACAATCCAACAAATGAGTTTCAAAGAAGAGTTGTTTTTCAAAAAAGTGATGATGAGATAATTCAAATGGCTATTGAAGCTATGCAATATTTAGTTGAACTAACAAAGGATTTTAAAGGAAAGGTAACTTATCAATATTCACCAGAAAGTTTTTCTCAAACTACTTTAGAGTTTGCTGTAAAAATTTGTAATGAAGTTATAAATGTGGTAAAACCAACAAAAGAAAATAAGATGATAATAAATTTACCAAATACTCTTGAAGCTTGTACAGCGAATGTTTATGCAGATAGAATAGAGTGGATGTGTAAAAATTTACACAATCGAGAAGCTTTGATAATCAGTGTTCATCCACACAATGATAGAGGAACTTCTGTGGCAAGTGCTGAGTTAGCTGTACTTGCAGGGGCAGATAAGGTTGAAGGAACATTGTTTGGAAATGGTGAAAGAGCAGGGAACTTAGACATAATAAATTTTGCTTTTAATATCTATTCACAAGGAATTGACCCAAAACTTGATTTATCAATAATTGATGAGGTAAAAGATATGTATGAAGAAAAAACACAACTTTTTGTACATCCAAGACATCCATTTATTGGTGATATGATATTTACTGCTTTTAGTGGTGGACATCAAGATGCTATCAAAAAAGGAATAGATTTTTATAGACAAACAAATAGCCAAAGTTGGAATGTACCATATTTGCCAATCGACCCAAAAGATATAAAAAGAGGGTATGAAAAAGTAATACGTGTAAACTCTCAATCGGGAAAAGGTGGAACTAGTTTTATAATAAGTGAATTTTTAGGTGTAAATATGAACAAAGATGAAGCTATAAAATTTGGTTTAGTTATAAAAGAAGAATCTGATAAATTAAAAAGAGAGTTAGAAAAAGAAGAAATAATCGAACTATATAAAAAGTTAAATAGTTAAAAGTAAGTTTTAAAACTTACTTTTAATTTTATCTATATTCGATTTTTCCTTGACTTGCAAGTAATGCGCCACATAATTGGTATAAAACACGTGAGCCAACATTTGCATCCCAACCATCAGCACTATCGCCAACTTCACAAAGGTCAAATCCTATGATATTTTTTCCAGCTTTTACAATCATAAAAATAAGATGTTCAAGTTCTCCATATCTCAATCCCCCAGGAACTGGAGTTCCTGTATTTGGACAGTTTAAAGGCTCTAAACCATCAATGTCTATTGATAAATAAACATTTTGTGGAAGTTGATTTATATAAGGAGCAAAAACCTCTTCAAGTGATTTTCCACTAGCAAGTTCTGATTGCATTAAAGTATCATATAAACAGGCACCTTTTGAACCATAGTTAATCATTCTAGTTGCTTCTTCATTACTATAATCTCTAATTCCAATTTGAATTAAGTTTGAAACATTTTGACATTCATTCATCACATTGTAAAAAATTGAAGCGTGAGAGTAAGTAAAACCTTCATAAGCTTCTCTTAAATCGTGGTGAGCATCAACGTGTAAGATTCCAAATGATTCAGTTTGAGTGTCATTTAAAGCTTTGATAAGTCCTAGAGGTGATGAGTGATCTCCTCCAACAACTGCTACAAATTTCCCTTTTTTTATTTGTTCCATTGATTTTTCATAAACTGAAGAGTTTAACGTAGCTGATGCTTCATTTACATATTTTAATGCTTTTTCATTTATGTCACCATTTTCAAGTGCATCAATAACTTTTAAAGCTTTTTTTCTTGCTTTGTTACTAAGCTTATGTAAACTTTTGTCAGTTTCAAGCATAGCAATACCAGCAGTATATGGCTTGATATAATGAAAGTTTTCAACATCTAGTTGATGGCTTGAAGTTCGTATAGCATCAGGAGCATTTGCAGTTCCCTCTCCAAAAGAAACAGTCGCTTCCCAAGGAACAGGAATCAAAACTAAACTAGCTTCTTCTGGGTCTAATCTTCCACCAATAAATCCATCACCTTCTTGTGGAGGTAATCCTAATTCTAATACTTTTATTTCTTCTTCTAAAGTTCTGTAAGACATAATATTTCCTAATATTTTTTTTAATTATAAAATAATTTTGGAAATAGTTAAGTTAATTTGTAGTTTTTACTCTATTTATTATAAGTTTTACTTGTCATGATAGTAATTTTATGAAAATCTTTTTAAGAGACATTATGATAATCTTTATCAAAAAACTTTAGGTAAATAAATGCTTAGATATTATAATGAACTTTTATATTTTGCCCAAAAACAAGTGGGAGATAAAGAAAAAGCAAAAGATATAATCCAAGAAACTTATAGCAAAGTTCTTGAAATTAAAGATAAATATGAGATAAGTAATGAACGAGCCTATCTGTATAAAATAGTAAAAAATATAGTGATAAAAGAAGCTTTAGAAAATCAAAAAATTGAGAGTACAGAATATGAAGAAAATTCTCATATCTCACCAACTTATGAACAACCAGAAGAAGTATTAATAATAGAAGATCAAGAGAAGATTTTTATGCAAATATTAGAAGAACTTTCTCCTAGGGCTAAACAAGCTTTTATTTTATTTACGATTGATGGTTATAGTAGAAAAGAGATAGCTGAGATTTTGAATATAACATCAAATGCAGTTGAAAAGCTCATAAAAAGAGCAACTATAAAAATAGAAGAAGAATTAGCAAAGAGAGGATTTTAAATGAATAGTGAAATTAAAATCAAAGAAGAAGCTATATATTGGATAGCATGTGAAAAAGAGGGATTTGATAAAAATCAAAAAATTGAGTTTGAAAACTGGATAAGAGAAGAACTTCATCAAAAAATATATAATCGTATGAAATTTGTACATCAAATGGCAAAATCATTATCAAAAGAAAATAAAGAAAATCTTAGTGATAATGTGCATTTTGAGATAAGAAAAGAGAGATTTTCAAAAAAAATAAGATATTTTTCAAGTGCAGCAGCTGTTTTATTTGTACTCTGTTTTTCAGCTTTTAAAATCTATGATAATAATTTTAAAGTTCAGTTCTCACAATCTTTGATGACTGATAAAAGAAGTTTAAAAGAGAAGCTTCCTGATGGTTCTACTATTTTTGTTGATGCAAAAACAGCTTTGGATATAGAGTTTTTCAATGGAAAAAGAGAAGTAACTTTGAAAGAAGGAAGAGTTATGTTTGAAGTTGCAAAGGATAAAAATAGAGTATTTATCATAAAAAGTAATGATATAAATATAGAAGTAGTTGGAACAAAATTTGAAGTAATACATAAAAAAGATAATACAACTATAAATGTGGAAGAGGGGATTGTAAAAACATATTTTACAAAATACTTTTTTGATAAACAAAATGAAAAATTGCTTACAAAAGAAAATAGCATAACATATTTAAATGAACAAGGCAATATTACAAACCAAGAAAATATAAATCCAAATAAGATAGCTCTTTGGCGAGAAAATAAAATAGTTTTAGACAAAACAACTCTAAAAGAAGCATTGGAAGAGTTTTCAAAATATAGTGATATAAATATCTCTTTTTTATCAAAAGAGCTTGAAACTTACTATATAACAGGTGAATTTTCTTCAACTCAACTTGATATATTTTTGAAAACAATCACAAAAATATATCCTATCAAAGTAGATAAAAAAGCTGATGAGATAAGTATTTCAAAGAAATTTTAAATTTTCTTTGAAATTTATGTCCGTTTTTTTTATAAAATTTACTCTTATGTAATTAAGAATGATTATTAAAATTGTTTTAGAATACACAAGGAGAAAATTTATATGAATTTATTCAAAAAAAGTTTATTAAGTCCTGCGGTTGCTTTACTTTTATATTCAAGTGCAATGGCAGATGATTTGACTTATTCAATAGAAAAACAATCTTTAAAAGATGCTATTGAAACAATCTCAAAAAAAGCAAATAAACCATATATCGCAAATAGTGCACTTTTTGAAGGAAAAACCTCAAATGCAATAAAAGATATAAAAGGAACAAAAAATGCTTTAGATGAGATACTAAAAAATAGTGGTTTAGAAGCAGTTATCGAAGATGGGGCGATTATTATAAAGAAAAAAGTAGTTGTGGGAAGTGGAACGGTACTTGAAGATATTAATATAAATGAGGTGTATACTTTAGGAAAAAATACTGAAAATACTAATTCCTATACAACAGGAAGTATGAATACAGCAATGAAACTGGATTTATCTATAAAAGAAACTCCACAATCGGTGAGTGTTGTTACTCAACAACAAATAGAAGATATGGGATTATCAAATATAACAGATGTTGTAAATAGTGTTACGGGACTTAGTTCTAATAATTTGGATAGTGAAAGAAATAGTTATTCTGCTAGAGGATTTGGAATAAATAATTATCAAATTGATGGTGTAACAACAACTTATGAAAATGGCTTTATGACAGGTGAAACTTCTCAAGATTTAACTATGTATGATAGAATTGAAGTTGTTAGAGGAGCAACAGGATTATTAACAGGAGCTGGAAATCCAAGTGCTGCTATAAATTTAATAAGAAAACATGCAGATTCAAAAGAATTTAAAGGAGATGTTTCTTTCCAAGGTGGGTCTTGGGACAAATATAAAGGTACTTTAGATGTTCAAACCCCACTTGATGAAAAAGGAAAAGTAAGAGCTAGAATTGCAACAAGCTATGAAGAAAAAAAATCATTTATAGATTATTATGAAAATAAAAAAACAGTTCTATATGGAGTTGTTGATGCAGATATAACAGATAATACAAGAGTTTCTCTTGGTGCAGGTTACCAAAAAAATGATCCAAGAGGAAGTATGTGGGGTGGATTACCTTCAAAATTCAGTGATGGAACGTCTACAAATTGGGATAGATCAAAATCAACTGCTTCTGATTGGACATATTGGTCTTCGGAAAATAAAAACTATTTTACAAATATTGAGCATTATTTTAACAATGATATAAAATTATATGGAGCATATTCATATTCTAATAATAAAGGAGAATCAAAACTTTCTTATATTTCAGGAAAGTTAGATAAAGATACAGGAAGTGGATTGACTGCATCTTCTATTCAAGGTTATGATTCTTCTCAAAAACAATACAATATTGATATGTATGCTTCTATACCTTTTCAAGTAAATAAATTAGATCATGAAATAGTAGCTGGACTTATGTATAGTAAACAAAATTTAGAAGCTTATAATATTCCCCCTATTTCTGGTAGTTTTGATAGAACTATAAGTAATTTTTATACATTTACTGGTATTGTCGAACCCACATGGGGAAGTTCAAATCAAGTTGTTGATTCAAATGTCAAACAAACAGCAGCTTATTTAGTTGGTAGATTTTCTATAACTGATGATTTAAAATTTATTGCTGGAAGTAGAATCACTACTTGGGAGAGAGATTTATATTATTATGGTCAAACTCAAAACTATGATTATAATAATATTTTAACACCTTATGCAGGTTTAGTTTATAACATCAATGATAATTATACTATTTTTACAAGTTACACTGATATTTTTAACCCTCAAAATGCAAGAGATAAAGATGGAAAATATCTAGATGCAATTGAAGGCAAAAACTATGAAACTGGTATAAAAGGATTATTTTTTGAAGATAAATTAAATGCAAGTTTTTCAGTTTTTAGAATTGAACAAGATAATTTAGCCCAAACAGATCCAAGTGGTGCTTTTATTCCAGGTACTACAACACAAGCAAGTATCGCGGCAGAAGGAACAACAAGTAAAGGGTTCGAAATTGATATAAATGGAGAAATTACTGATAATTGGAATTTAAGTGTTGGATATTCTCAATTTGAAGCAAAAGATACTGATGCTAATAACATAAATACTTCATTCCCTAGAAAAACTTTTAATGTTTTTTCAAAATATAATTGGGATAAATTTAGTTTAGGTGCTGGAGCAAATTGGAGAGATAGAACTTATAATAATGGAGTTGAGCAAGAATCATATATTTTAGTAAATGCAATGGCTAAATACAAATTTGATAAAAATTTATCAGTTCAATTAAATGCTAATAATATATTTGATGAAAAATATTATGCAAATATAGGATTTTATAATCAAATCTCTTATGGAGATCCAAGAAATTATACTCTTACTTTAAACTATTCATTTTAAAAATATAAAGGAAGGAATCTTCCTTTATAAACTTAAACTTATAGTGCTGTGGATTAATATTTATGTGTTCGTTTCTTATCCGATAAGAATTATGAAAATTAAACTCTTTCAACTAAAATCCACAGGCTATTATCTAGAATATTTAAAAATTTTTCCTTTATACGGTTCATCTAAATAATCTGTATTTTCAGGTTCAAATGATATACAGTTAAAGCCATATTTTTCCATTTTGCTTGTAAATTTAGCTTGATATCCTCTATTTGGATTTACTAAAATAACCTTACAATTCAAATTTGCATGGGCATTTATAAAACTTGATAATAATTCAGGATGGTTTCTTTCATATAATAAATCACTACCTATGATAAGATCAAATTTTCCTAATTTATCTGAATAGTTATTCTTCCAATCTACTCTTACAAAAGGTATTTCTTCATCTTCATTTAGTTCTGTATTAATATCTAAGAATTTTTCAGCTTCAGGATGATAATCTGTTGCAGTTATGTCAGCGTCGAGATGGTTTAAAATCAGACTTGATAAGCCTATGCCACAACCAACCTCTAAGATTCTTTTATTTTTGAAATCATAGTCATAAATAAAATTAGCTAGAACTTCGCTAGAAGGCCAAAGAACTCCAAAAAGTGACCAAGATGCACTTGAAATACCTAGCTTTTCAGCTATTTTATTTTCATCTTTAAATTGTTGTTTATCTTTCAATGTCCTTAGATGAATATCATCTTCCCCAAACTCAATGGTTTGATATTTAAATCTAATATTTTTCATGACTCTGGTAAAGCTCTAATACTTTTTCTAAATTTAACCATTTCATAGGTTTCATATTTTGTTTTTTCATCGCAATTCCTTAAATTTTTTTGGCTTAATAAAAAGTTTGATTTATATAAAGTAGAGTTTAAATATAGTTATAAATAAAGGTAAACAATATATTTTCAAACCCATATATTGCCTTTGGATTGATTCTATCCAAAAAATTATTTTAAAGCAAATTTATCTAAGTTTTTAATGACAAAAGATGTATTTTCAATAAAAGGAATTTAGAAGAAAATCTTAATACTAATATAATATATGATATTTTTTGATTTTGAATCATAGAATAATTAAGAAAATAATAAAGTTAATTTTAATTATGAAAATAAAATTGTGATAATATTAAAAAATTAAAATAGAAAAAAGTAGAAATATGAGTAAATGTAGTTGTAATGATAGTGATAAATGTATTTTACATTGTGAAAAAGATGATTGGTATGAAATTGATGATAATGGAAATAAAAACTGGGATAAATCAGAAGGAAATATAAACTTATTTTGGAAGATATTCTATGAAAAATATGATTCAATACAAATTTTATTTGTAATAAAAAATGTTGTATTTCCTAAATTTGAATCGCAAGGCTTAGCTAAACAAAGTCCTAGAAAAATAGTATTTGAATATATAAATAATTCTTTAAAATTTGAAAATTGTACTTTTGAAGATGAAATATCTTTATATAAATATATACATAAATTAGAATTTAAAGAATGTAAATTTTTAGCTAATTTTGAATTATCAAAAAATGATATTGAAAAAGGACTTACTTTTATAAATTGTACTTTTAACAAAAACTTAATTTTAAAAAATGTTACATTTAAAATAGGTTCAAAAGTTAGAATTAAAAATTGTTCGATGATTGAAAATGTAAATTTTGAAAATACAACATTTGAAGATTTAGCTGATTTTAATAAAACATGTTTTAATGAGATTAATTTTTATAAGACTACATTTGAAGATATATCAGTTTTTACTGAAACAATATTTAATAAAAAAGTAGATTTTAAACATACTACTTTTGAGAAACTATCTATCTTTAGAAATTCTGAGTTTATAGATTCAATAAATTTAAAAGATGCAATTTTTAAAGAAAAAGCAAATTTTTTAGAAATTAAAACAGATGTTTCAAATCGTGAAACAGCAAGAATAATAAAAGACTCTTTTGAACAACAAAACAATATTATTGAAGCCAATAAATTTTATGCTTTAGAGATGAAATCAAGAGAAAAAGAGTTAGATTTTAAAGAAAATTTTTTTGAATGGTTAGTTTTTAAAATTCATGGTTTAGCTTCAAATCATTCACAAGATTGGATTTTAGCTCTATTTTGGATAATTTCATTTACATTCTCTTTTTTAACAATGGATTTTGTTAATACCCATTATTTAACTCATATTGTAGATTATATTTTAATAGATTTATTGATTTTTATAGGATTTGTTTATGGAAGTTATTTAACTATTGAATATGAAAAAATAAATAAATTTTGCTATATTGGAATATATTATATTTTTTATGCTTTTTTTTCAGGGGATTGGCTTTTAAAATGTTTTAGCAACAAATTAAATCCATTTTCAATAATGACAGGAAATGAAGAATTAACTTTTAGTGGTTTGATTTATAAAATTATCATTGCATATCTAATCTATCAATTAATTATCTCTATTCGTCAAAATACAAGAAGAAAATAGATGATAATAAAATCTTTCAAAATGAAATATATTTTATTTGAAAAACTATTTTACACTATAATAAAATAAATTTTAAAAGGAAAAAAGATGTTCGGAGTAATATTTGAAGTTGAAATAAAAGAAAACAAAAAGAATGAATATTTAAGTATCGCAGCTATTTTAAAAGAACAGTTAGTAAAGGAAGAAGGTTTTATATCAATTGAAAGGTTTCAATCATTGGTAAATGAAAACAAGCTTTTATCTTTATCTTTTTGGGAAGATGAAAAATCAATTTTAAATTGGAAGAAAAATCTTGACCATTTTGCAGCCCAAAAAAAAGGTAGAGAGTCAATTTTTAAAGATTATAGAATACGAGTTGTTGAGGTAAAAAGAGATTACACTTTACAATCAAGTGATTTCCAAGATAGATAGAAAATATGGCAGAACAATTAAAAAATTTATATTCAAAAGAGTTTATTGAAAAACTATCAAATAAACTTTTATCAATTTATTCTGATTTTAAAAAAGAAGATTTTATAAACTCTATTTTTGATAATACTTGGCAAGATTTAGAACTAAAAGCAAGGATGAGATATATCTCTACAACTTTACATAAATTTTTACCTTTTACATATAAAGAGCAACTTGAAATACTAAAAAAAGTAAAAAAGGATTTTGGTGGACTTGAAGCTATGATTTTTCAAGATTTTGTAGAAGTTTTTGGGCTTGATGATTTAGATGAATCACTAAAAGCTTTAGAAATTTTTACTGTAAATTCAAGTAGTGAGTTTGCAATAAGACAGTTTATTTTGAAATATGAAGATAAAACTATGAAGCAAATGAAACTTTGGGCAAAATCACAAAATGAACATATAAGAAGATTAGCTAGTGAAGGGTGTCGTCCAAGACTTCCTTGGGCAGTTGCTTTGCCAAAATTCAAGCAAAATCCTGCAAAAGTTTTAGAAATAATAGAATTCCTAAAAAATGATACTTCAAAATATGTTCAAAAATCTGTAGCAAATAATCTAAATGATATCTCAAAAGATAATCCAGATTTGGTGCGAAAGTTTGTAGAAAAAAATCTAGGTATTTCAAAAGAACTTGATTGGATTTGTAAACATGGTTGTCGTACACTTTTGAAAAAAGGGGATAAAGAAGTATTAGATTTGTTTAATTTTGATAAATCTCATCATATAAATCTCACGAATTTTTGTTATGATAAAACTATATTTTTGAATGAAGATTTTAATTTTTCATTTGAGATAAGTTCAGATGAACTTATTGGAAATATTAGAGTTGAATATGTTATTTATTATTTAAAATCAAATAATAATCATAATAAAAAAGTTTTTATGATTAGTCAAAATCATATAGAATCAACAAAAAAAATATTTCAAAAAAAACAGAGTTTTAAAAATATGACAACGAGAAAACACTATATTGGAACGCATTTCATAGGAATTTTGATAAATGGTGTAGAAGTTTTAAAAAAGGAATTTTTCTTAAATGACCCCCGCAATTAATTTACTTAAAAAAAATAAGTGTGATTTTAAAATTCACAAATATGACCACGACCCTGAGTGTACAAATTTTGGTGATGAAGCTGTAGAAAAATTGGGATTAGATGCTAATCAAGTATATAAAACTTTACTTGTAGAATTAACACCAAAAGAGTTGGTAGTTTGTGTTTTACCTGTTGCAAATCAGCTTTCATTAAAAGAGGTCGCTTCTGTTTTTGATGTTAAAAAAGCTGTGATGGCTGCTAAAGATGAAGCACAAAAAGTAACTGGTTATTTACTTGGAGGAATTTCACCTTTGGGTCAAAAAAAAGTACATCGAACAGTTTTGGATGAAAGTGTAAATACCTTTAAAACGATTTTTATAAGTGGTGGAAAAAGAGGTGTTGATATAGAAGTAAATCCCAATGATTTAAAAAAATTACTAAATGCAAAGATTGGAAAAATAGTTTCTTAAAAATAATAATTATTTAACAAATATTTAAGATTTAAAAGGTAGTATCTATAAAAAACTCTTTTTTAAGGATTTAAATATGGCTACACACGATATTAATGCTATTTGTTCTCAAATTTTAACAACTGAAGATTTAGTTGTTGAAGAAGAACTTTTTCAAGAAGTTATAAACAATAAAATTGTTACAAAAATCTTGGATAATAAAGGCTCAAAATATATAAAAATTTTCTCAAAAGAGCAACTATTTTTATCCCATATAACACCGCTTTTACATAATTTTGGTTTTGAAATAATTGATGAAGTTACATATAATGTTATGGATAAAAAAGATACTATTTTTATTTCGAGATTTAATCTAAGTAATCCAAATCTAGAAAAAATTGAATTAGCAAAAAGTAACATTGAAGATATAATAACTTTTTCTTTAAAAGACACAACAGTAAAACATTCAAAAGCATTTTCATTAGTTTATGAAGAGAATTTTGATTTAAAAAAGATAAATATACTAAGAGCTTTTATAGAGTATATCGGACAAGCTGTACTTACTATAAATACAGCAGCAATATTAAATGCTTTAACTACACATCATGAAATAACAGCTTTATTTATAGAGTATTTCATAACAAAATTTGATCCAAAAATAAAAAATAGAAAAAATCAACTTGAAAATATAGAAGAAAATATAAAAGAAAAAATAAAACTTGTGCCACATATTTTAGATGATAGAATTTTGAATTTGATGTTATCACTTTTAAAATCTCTTTTAAGAACAAACTACTTTTTAAATAGACAAACTATCTCTTTCAAAATTGATACTAAAACATTTGGTAAAGATTTAAAAGGTTTACAGCCAAATTTAGAAAACTTTATTTATCACAGTGATTTTTATGGAGTTCATTTACGAATGACAAAGGTTTCAAGAGGAGGACTAAGATGGTCCGATAGACATGATGATTATAGACAAGAAGTAAAATCATTGATGATTACTCAAGAAGGTAAAAACTCTATTATTATTCCAAATGGAGCTAAAGGTGGGTTTGTAATAAATAAAGATTCAAGTGAAGTTACAAAAGATTATTTTAAAGAGATTTATTCATTTTATATAAATGCAAATCTTGATTTAGTTGATAATATGATTGATGGAGAAGTTGTTAAAAATCCAGATGTTGTTTGTTATGATGAAGATGATGCTTATTTTGTAGTTGCAGCTGATAAGGGAACGGCTTCTATGAGTGATGTTGCAAATGGTATAGCAAAACAGAGAAATTTTTGGTTAGGTGATGCCTTTGCAAGTGGTGGAAGTAATGGTTTTGGACATAAAGAGTTAGGAATAACAGCGCGAGGTGCTATGGTTTCAACTACTAGATTTTTCATAGAAGAGGGAATTGATATTCATAAAGATGAAATTAGTGTTGTTGGAATTGGTTCTATGAGTGGAGATGTTTTTGGAAATGGTATGCTTGAATCTGAAAAATTCAAACTTGTTGGAGCTATTTCTCAAAAAGAGATATTTATTGACCCAAATCCTGATATTAAAAAATCATATCAAGAGAGAAAAAGACTTTTTGAATCACGTGATGGTGGTTGGGCAAATTACGATTTATCATTGATTTCAAAAGGTGGTGGGATTTTTAAAAGAAGTGATAAAGAAATAGAGTTAAGCAGTGAGATTCAAAAGCTTATTAAATGCACAAAAAAGAGTATTTCAGGTGAAGAGTTATGTAGAAAACTTTTAACTTTAGATGTTGATTTATTGTTTAATGGAGGAGTTGGAACTTACGTTAAAGCAAGTGATGAAAATAATCTTGATTTAGGTGATAAACAAAATGAAGCTGTAAGAGTTGATGCCTGTGATTTAAGAGCAAAAATTGTTTGTGAAGGTGGTAATTTAGGATTTACTCAAAAAGCAAGAATGGAGTATGCATTAAATGGCGGAAGAATAAATCAAGATGCAATTGATAATGCAGGTGGAGTTAATACTTCAGACCATGAAGTAAATTTGAAAATTTTACTTAATATCATAAAAAATCAAGGTATTTTAAATGAAAAACAAGCAAATGAAACACTTCATTCATTAAAAGAACAAGTAGTTCAACTTGTTTTAAAAAGCAACTATGACCAAGCTTGTATGATTTCTATTGATGAGCAATTCTCAAGAAAATATCCAAATGATTATATAAAATCAATAGAAGTTTTAGAAAATAATGTAGAAGCTTTTAATAGAAGAGATTTTTATGTTCCTAAAAATGAAAATTTAAGTGATATTATTGATATAAATGGTTCTATCGTTAGACCTGTTTTATCATCTTTATTATCATATAGTAAGATTTTTATGAAGAAAATTTTATTGGATTCTACTTTAGTTGATGAGCCATTTGCATTACAATATTTGTTTAGATATTTCCCTCAATCATTTGTGGGAGCTTATGAACAACAAATTATAAATCATCCATTAAAAAGAGAAATCATTGCTACAATGATGGCTGATATTGTAATAAATCATCAAGGAATAACTTTCTTATCAGATTATGCAAAACTTGGAAATGATAAATTTTTATTGAAAATAAAATCATATCTAGTTGTAAAACTTTTATTTGGTTCAAAAGAAATAAGACAAAAAATATATGACCAAGATACTATTATGAGTGTTGATGTTCAATATAAACTTATAAATAAACTTGAATATATTTTATATGCAAGTACAAAATGGATGGTAAAGTATCTTCAAAAAAATCAATTAGATGCAGCTCATATACTTGACCATAAAACGGAACTTTTTACTTTATTATCAGAAGTTCATAAACAAAAAGTTGAAGTTTTAATAAAAGATGATGATGCTTTCAATAAATTTTATAGTGTTATTGATTATTTAAGATTTGCAATTGCAGCTATTATTATAAAAGAGAATACTCCCCATTCTTTCAAAGATGTAATAGTTTTATTTTATTCATTAATCCATGAATTTAATATTTTAGAAATGATAATGTCATTAAATAAAGTAAAAATAGCAAATTCTGTGGATATGGCACTTAGAAATCAAGTTTTACAATTTATTGAGTATATTGTTGTTCATTACACAAAAAGGGTATTAGATTTTCAAAGGGTAAATGAAGCACCTGATGTTGCTTTTACAAACTTTATAGCAAATGAAAAAGATAAATTTCATAAAATTAGGGAACATTTAGATACATTTATGACAAAAGAGAATAAAGAGTTAAAAGATATTGCTGTAACTGTAAATCAATTGATGGTGTCTTTAATATAAGAAAATTTTATAATTTATATATAAAGTTTTTATTAGATATACTAATGAAAACTTTAAAAAGGAGTTAATTATGAGTAAGTTAAATAATGGTGAACCTAGTTTACATAATATTGATGACTATAATGGAAAAGAGTCAAAAGAGAAAAAGAACACTGTAAGATTAGTAATTATTCTTTGTTTAGTTGTAGCTGCTTTTGTGGTTTACTTCAAATCAACATCAGTTCCAACAGACTATGTGGGAACTCCTGAAAATCCAGGTATAAATACTACTAAAAAATAAAACCCTAATAAGATAAAAGAATTTGAAAATTTTCAAGTTCTTTTATCTAAGGGCACTTCTAATATACTACACATAATTTACAAATATTTTTAAAATAAAAGGAAATTTAAATGAAAAAAACAGATGATAAGTCTTATATTAAATGCAAATGTTAGTTCAATTAAATCAATATCATCAAAATACAAAACACTCTTATTTATCAGTACGAACAAATCCAAATCGTATAGATTGGAATAATCCTCCTAATAGATTTAAAAACTATTCAGAAAGTTTTCAAAGAATCCATTTAGATTCACAAAATTTAAATTACAATTTTTTATATTTAGTTTCAGGAATTACAGCAAAAAAAACTTATCCGGGAATTGAATATTATTTAAGAGTAAATCCTAGTGCAGGAGCTTTATATCCAAATGAAATATATTTTCAAGTAAGAAATGTAGATGGATTTGAAGATGGAATTTATCATCTTGAAGTTTCAACTTCAAGTGCTGTGAAACTTCAAGAAATAGAGAAAGATGAAGGAATAGAAAATATTTTATGTTTTGATTTTTATGTTGAAGGTTTTATATTTTTTATTTCATCTTTATATTTTCGTTCATCATGGAAATATAAAAATAGAGCATTTAGGTATTGTTTATTAGATGCAGGGCATTTAATAGGAAGTATTGAAGCTAGTGCTTATTTATTTGATAAAGAGTTTGAAGTTATTTATGATTTTTCTAAAGAGAATTTAAACAGCTTTTTTTCTTTTGATGAAAAAGAATTTTTTAACTCTATTTGTTTAGTAGGAAAGAAAAAACAAGGGAAGAAAAACTCTTTTAATTTAAATGTTCCTACAATAGATGGAAGCAGTTACGAAGAAGAAAAAATCTCTTTTTTTGTAAAAAATGAGTTGATAGAACAAGCTTATAAAGATAGTTTAAAAGTAAAAGATAAAAGTATAGAGAATAAAAAATCAAATTTTTATTTCCAAAAAGAGAAATTTCAAGATACGATTTTCAAAAGAAGGTCGATTAGAGAGTTCACAAAACAGGCTATTTCTAAACTTGAATTTGAATCAATTTTAAATATTTTAAATGAGCCAATAACAAGTGATTGTGATGAGCAAGTTGATATTTTTTATACTATAAATAGGGTAGAAGGATTACCTTTGGGACTTTATAGAAATGGAAAATTAGTAAAAAATGGAGACTTTATACAAAAAGCAGGATATTTATGTTTAGAGCAAGATTTAGGAAAAGATAGTGCAGTTACATTTTTTCTTACTTCGAAAAGTCAAAATTATCAAGAAGCTTATCAAAAAGCTGGGATTATTGGTCATAGATTATATTTAGCTTCTAATTATTTACAAATATCTTGTAGTGGAATAGGAGCTTATTATGATGATGAAGTTTGTGAACTTTTAGAAGAACAGACGATGGTTTTATATGCTCTTGCAATTGGGAATTAAAAGTTTGTCTATTTAAAACAGACAAACTTTTGAGAAGGTTTTCCTACATGATATCCTTGTGCATAATCAACTTCAAGTTTTTGTAAAACTTTTTCTATTTCTTCATTTTCTACAAATTCAGCAATAGTCTGTACTTCTAATTCTTTTGCTAGAGTAATAATACTGTTTACAAAGGCTTTATCTTTTTCATCTTTATTGATATTTATAATAAAATCTCCATCTATTTTAATATAATCAATAGGGAATTTTTTAATATAGTGAAATGATGAGAACCCAGAACCAAAATCATCAATAGCAAATTTATAACCTTCAGATTTTAAAGTATGAACAAATTTTTCTAGTAATGAGAAGTTTTTAACAGTCTCTCTTTCTGTTATTTCAAATACAATTTTTTCTTTTTCAATTTTGTATTTATCGATAAGTTTATTAACTTTATTTATAAAATCACCCATTATTAAAGATTTTGGAGATAAATTTATAAATAAAATACCTTCATAAGAACTCTCTTGAATTTTTTTGAAGGCTTTTTCAATAACCATTAAATCCATAGTATTTATCAATCCTCTTGCCTCTGCGATTTCTATAAATTCATAGGCTGAAACAACTCTATCATCTTGATGTATTCTCATTAATAGTTCATGAATAACTAATTTATTATTATTTGATAAAGGTTGAATAGGTTGGAAATATGCTTCTATTTGGTCATTTTCAATTGCTTTTATAAGAAGTGAAGACTTCTCTTGTTTTTGTTTTAAAATAGAAGAAACATCCATGTGGTTTGGAATTTTTATAGAATTTTTTCCCTCTTCTTTTACTTGATACATCATAGAATCAGCTATTATAAACATATCTTTTTGAGATAATGAATGAATTGGATATACACAAACTCCAATTGAAATAGTTATTCCTATTTTAGAATCATCAGGAGCGATAAGTTTAGTGCTAGAAATCTTTTTTAGAATTCTATTTGCTACAGCTAAAGTTCCATTTTCATCACATTCAGGAAGAATGATTGTAAATTCATCTCCTCCGTATCTTGCAACAATATCTTCAGGTCTTTTTTCTTCATTTAGAATGTTAGCTATTGTTTGTAAAAATTTATCTCCAAATGCATGACCAAAATTGTCATTAATTAGTTTAAAATTATCACAATCTATAATCATAAGTGCAAATGAGTATTTGTGCTTTTTAGCTCTTTTAATCTCATACGCCATCATGTCATTAAATACTCTTTGATTAAATAAATCAGTAAGTGGATCACGTGCTGCGTAATACTCTAAATCTTGAGTATATTTATGAATAGCTTTAACCGAACCAACTAAATTTGCCATAGTTGTTAAAATAGAATCAATAACAATATATCTAACTGGGTCGTTTGAAAATACAGATTGTAAACCAATACCAACAATTCCTCCAATTTTTGGACTATCTAAAAATAGAGATTTTGTTCTATATTCAAGGGCATTTTCATCCATTTTATTAATACATCTATTTTTGTCTGCAACAATGTGTTTTATTGTAAAATCTGTCATTCCTTCAAAATATTCAGCCTCTTTAACAATTTTTGAAATGTAGTTATTAAACAACTCTTTTTGATTCTCTTTTGGCATTCCTAACCAAAAAATATCTACTTCAAACTGGTCTTCTCCAACTCTAAAAATAGTCATTAAAGTATAAGTTTCCATGATTTTATTTATTTCAATTAATAAATCACAAATATACTCTTTCCAGTCTTTTACAACATCTGAAGTGATAATAAATTTATCTAATAGTTTTATTTCAAATTCTAATAACTCTTTATCAACGGCAACATTTTTTAATCTTTCAGCCATAAAATCAACATTTTTAAGGATTTTATTAAATTCACCAAAATATAAATCAATATTTTTTGAATCAAACTCTTTAAAATCTTGAATAGAGTTTATGTTTTCTACTTTATTATTAAATAGATCTAAGTTTTGTGTTATTTTTCTAGTTGTATATCTTGAAGAGATAAAAGCAATAATATAAAATAAAGGAATAATAATTATAAAAAATGCTATAAATTGGTAAAAAGATTGCGTAAATACAGAGTTTAAATCCTGTTTTACTTCAATCACTCCTAAAACATCACCTACATTTGCATTTGTATGACATGATTTACACTCATTTGTTGCAATAAGTGGATTTAGTCTTCTAATAATATTATTATCAAAATTTTCTAAAGGAATTTGTTTTCCATTTAAAACGTCGACTAACGTTGTATCTTTTTCTTTCTCTTTTATTTTTCCAAAAAGTTCATTTACAATATCTGCTCTATAAATATTTATTTCATAATTACTATCTTCAAAATTATCTTTTAAAGAGTTTGTAAATAGTTCAACATCTTCTTTACTCCAACCTTTTTTCATAACTTGATACATAGAAGAAAAGATTTGGTCTGATATTGCTTTTGAATGGCTTAAAGATTCTTGCTTTGTAATAGTTGTATGTAAGTAAGTGCTAAAAATAAAGCATACAAAGAAAATTAAAGTAGCTAAAATTATATGACGAGAGAAAATATAGTTTTTAAAGCTTTTTTGCATTTGAAATCCTAAAAGAAATTGTAAGATTATAAAATAAGAGTCCAAAAAACATTATTAAAGATGAAAAAATATTGATTTAATGAGAAGATAATAATTATTATTTGAGAAAATGGTGTTTAAACCATTTTCTTCAAATTTCTATTCTTGAGTATTCATCATCCAAATTGAGAAGATATCAAGATAGTTCCAAAAAGATTGTTTTAAATCATCAGGCATATCTAAAGGTTTTAAAACCATCATATAAGATTCAAGCCAAATTCTTCTAGCTTCTGGAGTTATTCTAAATGGTTGATGACGTGCTGCCATCATTGGAGCTCCTCTGTTTTGATTAAAATAATCAGGTCCTCCACAGATTTGAATAAAAAAATCAGCAGAGTGTTGTTTTGCTAGGGCAAATCCTTCATCTGTTGGAGGAAATAATCCTTTTATATTACTTTGTCTTAATAAATCATAGTGGTCTGAAACTAATTTTCTCATTCCTTCTTCACCTAAGAATTTTAAAACTTCTGGACTTGGTTTTACAACAGGAGGTCTTGTTCCTACTAATCCTTGAGTTATAGTAAATTGCATTTTTATTAACCTTTAAAAAAATATTATTATTTGCATAATTGCAAGTTGTATCATACTATATAATAGATTTTAAATTACTATGTTAGAATTGCACCTTTAAAAAATAGGATAAAAATGCATAAAAATCTCAATTTTATAGTTGAATGTTATAGCTGTGGATTATTTGTAAAAAAAGATTTAAACTCAAAACTAACACAAAGATGTCCACGATGTAATAGTAAATTACAAGTACATAAAAGACACTCTAAAGACTCTTTGTATTATGCAATTTCAGCTATTTTATTATTTGGGATTTTAAATGTCTATCCAATAATATCTTTAAATTTAAATGATACTCAATTAAAAACAACACTTATTGGCACTGTTTTGATTCTTTTAGAACAAAACTTTTTTTTGGTTGCATTTTTAGTCTTTTTTACTATTATTCTAGCTCCTATTTTAAACTCTTTAGTGATAATTTTTGCTTTTATTCAATCAAAAACAAAAATAAAACTTTTTACGAAAACTCTACTTCATGATAGTTTTTATTTTTTTAGACATTGGGGATTTATAGAAGTTTTTATAGTAAGTATTATTGTAACTTATATAAAACTAATAGGAATGGTTAGTTCTACTAAATTTGATATTGGATTTTATGTGATGTTGGTTTATGTTTTTTGTTTTTATATGTCAAATAGAAAGTTTGAGGGCAAAAGTGTATTTGGAGAATAGATGGTTTTAATCTCTTGTAAGAATTGTCATAAAGTTTATGAAAAAGAGAATTATGAAGATTTTGTATGTACAAGATGTAAACACAAAGTAACAAGAAGAGTTAAAGACTCTTTACAAATATCTCTAGCTTTAGTAATTTGTGCAATTTTACTTTATATTCCAGCTATGATTTATCCTATGATGGTTGTAACAAAATTTGGAGTAAATATAGAAAGTACAATAATAGAGGGGGTTATTAGCTTTTTAGATATGGAGAGCTATTTTATAGCTTTGGTTATTTTTATTGCAAGTGTTGCTATTCCAATTATAAAATTAATAGGATTACTTTTTATATTTATTACTTTAAAAATAAATGTAAAAATGGAAAATAAAAGAAAAATTACAATTTATAAATTTATAGAAGCTATTGGAAAATGGTCTATGATAGATATTTATGTTGTTGCTATATTAGCTTCAATTGTACAGCTTGATGAACTTTTTAATATAAAAGGAGGAATTGCTGCAACTTCTTTTGCTTTAATGGTTATATTAACAATAATAGCAGCTAATAGATTTGATACAAGGATTATTTGGGATGAGTAAAGAGTTAATAAAAGAAGAATTAAAAGAAACAGTAGTTTATCAGCCAAAAATAGAGAATAAAAAATCAGTATCTTTTGTATGGATATTACCTTTAATAGTCTTAGGTGTTTTAGCTTGGATTGCTTATGAATCTTATGCTAAAAAAGGTACAAATATAACTGTTGTTTTTAAAAGTGCAGAAGGTTTAAAAGAGAATGTTACACCTTTAGAATATAAAGGTTTACAACTTGGAAAAGTTACAAAAATATCTATGCATGAAGATTTGAAAAGTGTAAAAGTTAATATTTTAGTAAATAGTGATGTTGCTAGATATGTGGCAAATGAAGGCTCTGAATTTTGGATAAAAAAACCAACAGTTTCTTTAACAAAAATCTCTGGTCTTAGCACTTTAATAAGTGGTCATAAAATAGAGTTGTCTCCAAAATTTAGAAGTCAAGATGAGTATAATCAAGGAAAATATAAAGATCATTTTGAAGGTTTAGATACTCAACCAAATGATGATTTAGATAGTGATGGTTACTATATTTCATTAATTGCAAATGATAAGGATAATATAGAAATAGGAACGCCAATATTTTATAATAAGTATCAAATAGGAGAAATTGTATCAAAAGAGTTTAGATATGAAAAAGTATTTTTAAGTGCATACATTTATGACAAATTTAACTATTTAGTAAATAAAAGTTCAAAATTTGTAATGAATGATGCTTTAAAAGTAAATTATGGAGCTAGTGGGTTAAATATTGAATTTGGCTCTTTATATTCTGCATTAGTTGGGGGACTTACAGTTTTAACACCAAATAAGGATGATGCAAAAATAGAAAAAGATGAGGTTTTTCAAATCTATGCAAAAAAAGATGATTTAAAGAAAAAAGAGTATTTTTTTATCACTTTTAAAGATGTAAATGGAATTGAGCAAAATACTCCTATTATTTTCAAAGGTGTGGAAATAGGAAAGATAATAGAAGTAGCTTTAAATAAAGATGTTTTAAATACAAAAGCTTATGTGTATGAAGAATATAAATATTTACTTACTAATAAAACAAAATTTTTTGTTGAAGTTCCTACTATCTCTTTTGATGGAGTTAAAAATTTAGGAAATATAATAAAAGGTAACTTTGTATCTTTAGAGTATAAAAAAGGTGAATTTTCAAATAGTTTTAAGGCAATTAATAAAAAAGACTTAAGTAAAAATAGTAATAACATAAAGATTGAATTATTAAGTGAAAATCTAAATTCAATTACTGATAAATCAAAGGTGTATTATAAAAATA
Source organism: Arcobacter aquimarinus (assembly GCF_013177635.1). NCBI lineage: Bacteria > Pseudomonadati > Campylobacterota > Epsilonproteobacteria > Campylobacterales > Arcobacteraceae > Arcobacter > Arcobacter aquimarinus. The sequence goes on from NZ_CP030944.1 coordinate 725,482, forward strand.
TAGAGATAGGAAGAGTTGATGAATACGTTTTAACACCTGATTTTAAAAATGTAAAAATTACTATTTTAATAGATGAAAAATATAAAGATTTGGTAAATGACCATAATCTTTTTTATGATATGAGTTCAAAATTACTTGAATTAAAAAATCTAAATTTAAATATCAACTTTAGTGGAATAGAACCTTTATTAAACGGAGCTATAGCTTTAGTTGGAGAAAAAAGAGAAAATAGTAAATTAACAAAAAAAGAGTTTAAATTATATAGTTCATTTAAAGATGTTGAAAAATTAAAAAGAGTTTATAACACAGGTTTTATAGTTCAAGCAAATTTCAACAATAATTTTGAAATAAAACCAGATATGTCAATCGTATATAAAAATCAAGAAATAGGTTTTGTAAAAGATATAAAATTTGATGATAAAAACTCAAAAGTTAATTTATTTATTTATAATGAATTTAAAAAATATATCACAAATAAAAGTAAATTTTATAAAAAAGGTGTTGTGAATTTAAAAGCTAGTCTAAGTGGAGTTTTGTTTGAAGTGGATAATTTTACTTCATTAATTGAAGGCTCTATTCATCTTGATAACTCTTTTGGTATATCTTCATCTCAACATGAAATTTTTGCCAATGAAGATGAGATGAAAAATTCTGTAAATAGTATAACTATTGTTTTTGATGATGTGGAAGGTGTTCAAGAAAACTTTTCACAACTTACATATAAAGGTGTAAATGTAGGGAAAATTACAAATGTTAGATTAAACGAAAAACAAAAAGTTGAAGTAAAAGCTTTAATTTATGATGATTTTGCTTCTTTTGCAAAAGAGGGAACAGTCTTTTATCTAAAAAAACCAAAGATTTCTTTACAAGAAGTATCAAATGTTGGTTCTACGATTATGGCTGTAAATATTGGAGTTATTAAAAGTGAAAGTACAAATTATCAAACGAAATTTCAAGGATTAGAAGAACAACCATCACTTAATAAATCGCATTTTGGAACAGTATTTAAAATAGAAGACCCAACAGCTTCAAGTGTAAATGTTGATGCTCCAGTTTATTATAAAAATGTTCAAATAGGAAAAGTAAATAAAATAGATTTAAGTGATGATGGTTCTAAAGTTATTGTGGATTGTTTAATTGATGATAAATATACAAAATTAATACGAAAAAATTCTGAATTTTATGATATTAGTGGTTTTGAGATGAAATTCTCTATTTTTAGTGGTTCAAAAGTAGAATCAAATACATTTACTAGTCTAGTAAAAGGCGGTTTAGTTGTTGTTACTCCTTATGAATATACAGAAGTAGCAAATCCAAATGATAGATTTACACTAAATAAAACATTAAGAGAAGACTGGAAAAGTATAAGTCCTAGTATTAAGTAGTGGTTAAGGCACACAGTAATAGAATAAAACTAATTAAAAGAAAAATATTATTATTTAAAATATTATGAAATGTTAGGAGTTTGAAGTGCAAACAAAAATAGATGAATTAAATAGATATGAAGAGTTTGAACAAATAGCTTTTAACTGTGCAAGACATGGAAAAACAGAGGATTTGAAGATTATGCTAAATACAGGTATGAATGTTGATTTAAGAGATAATAAAGGAAATACTCTTTTGATGATAGCAGCATATAATGGTAATTTGGAAACAACTAAACTTTTGATTGATTTTGGTGCAAATATTGATAAAAAAAATTTTAAGGGACAAACTCCTTTGGGTGGAGTTTGTTTTAAAGGAGATAAAAACATTGCTGAACTTTTGGTTAAAGAGGGTGCAAATATCTATGAAAACAATGGATTTAAAACTACTCCTTTGATGTTTGCAACAATTTTTGGAAATTATGAAATAGTTAAATTTTTTAGTGAAATAGAAAAAAATTCAAAAATTACATTCTCTTTGTATTTGTCAAAGTTCTTTTATTTTTTCAAAAAATTATTTAAATAACTATTATAATTAAATAATAAAGCTTATATAAGCTATATTTATAAGGTTATTTTAGATAGAGTAAAAGAAAGATATTATTTTATTTTGTCTTTGAAGAATATTTAAGGCATTAAAATGCAACAAAATGAATTTAATAAAAAGATTATTTTAGTAATAGATGACACACCTGATAATCTTTTTTTAGTTACTAATTTACTAAAAGATTTATATACCGTAAAAGTAGCAAATAGTGGAGAAAAAGCTCTACAATTTTTAAATGAAACTCTTATTGCTCCTGATTTAATCCTTCTTGATATTATGATGCCTGTTTTAAATGGTTATGATGTTTTAAAAAAAATCAAAGAAAATCCAAAGTTACAAAATATTCCTGTTGTTTTTTTAACAGCAAAGAGTTCAGTAGAAGATGAAAAATTAGGTTTTGATTTAGGAGCAAATGATTATATTACTAAACCTATTTCTCCTCCTATTTTATTAGCAAGAGTAAAAACACAATTAGAAAATAAAGCTATTTCTGATTTTCTAAGGGATAAAAATGAATTTTTAGAAAAAGAGATAGAAAAAAGAACAAAAGATGTCGTTGCTATTCAAAATGTAACTATTTTTGCTATGGCATCATTAGCAGAAACAAGAGATAATGAAACAGGTAATCACATCAAAAGAACAAGTACTTATGTAAAAATGCTTGCCAAAAAATTACAAAATCATCCAAAATTTAAAGCTTATCTTACTGATGAAATGATAGATACTTTATATAAATCAGCACCATTACATGATATAGGAAAAATTGGAATACCTGATCATATTTTATTAAAGCCTGGAAAATTAACTCCTGAAGAGTTTGAGATTATGAAAACTCACACAACTTTAGGAAAAGAAGCTATTGAACACGCTGAAAAAGAGTTAGGTTATGAAGTTGATTTTTTAAAAACAGCAAAAGAAATAGCTTATTCTCATCAAGAAAAATATGATGGTTCTGGTTATCCTTTAGGATTAAAAGGTGATGAAATACCAATTAGTGCAAGATTAATGAGTATTGCTGATGTTTATGATGCTTTAAGAAGTAAAAGAATTTATAAAAATAGTCTAAATTTAGAAACGACATTAAAGATTATGAAAGAGGGAAGAGGTTCTCATTTTGATCCTGATATGTTAGATGCATTTTTAGAAATATATGATGAAATTGAGGTTGTTGCTAGTAATTTTGTGGATTAAAAAAAGGATTTATTTTGAAAAAAATTATAATTTACTTACTAATACTACCTATTTTTTTAGTTGCAGATTTTAAACAAAAACTAACTTCTGAAGAAAAAAAGTGGCTTGAAAATAAAGAATTTATAATAGTTGGAGCAATGGATAATTGGGCTCCTATAAATTTTGTTAATTATAATAAAGAAGCTTCAGGAATAGGCTCTTCTTTGATTGAGTTATTAAATAAAAAACTTGATAATAAACTAAAAATAGAATCTTCAAATTGGAATAATATTTATGAAAAAGCAAAAAATGCTAAAATAGATTTAATTTTAGATATAACTCCAAAAAAAGATAGAGAAGAGTTTTTCTTTTTTTCAAAACCTTATTTGGAAATTCCTCATGTTATAGTTTCAAAAAGTGAGCAAAAATCTTTTAAATCTTTGGAAGATTTAAAAGGTAAAATAGTTGCTTTAGAAGAGGGTGTTGGAACAGTTAATGATTTAAAAAATAATCATCCACAAATAGTTATAAAAACTTTTGAAAATACTACTTTAGCTTTAGATGCAGTTTCAAGAGGTTTAGCTGATGCTTATATTGGAAATAGAGCTGTTGTAACATATAAATTATCAACTGAATTAATAAATAATTTAAAAATTGACTCAATTGATACTACAAGAATAGCTTCTTTATTGACTATAGGTGTACCAAAAAATTATCCAATTTTATACTCTATTATTCAAAAAGCTATAGATGAAATAACTCCTCAAGAGTTCAATAAAATATACAAAAAATGGTCAAATGAAGATTGGATAGAATTAAAATTAACAAGTCAAGAAAAAGAGTGGCTTAAGAATAATCCTATTATAAAATTTGCAGCAGATCCTAATTATATGCCTTATGAATCTTTTGATTCAAATGGTAATTATGTGGGATTTATTTCAACTTATTTAACTTCTTTAGAAGAGACTTTAGGAATTAAATTTGACATTATCAAAACAGACTCTTGGCAAGAGACTTTAGAGTATGCAAGAACTAATAAAATTGATATGTTTACAAATTACATGGAAGCAGAAGAGTTTGAAAAAACTCATATAACAAAACCTTTAGATATAAAAAGTCCAATAGTTGTGGTTGGGAAAAAAGATATAAATAAAGAGTTTATTATTTCAATTGAACAGTTAAAAAATAAAAAAATAGCTATAATAAAAGATTATTTTTATTTGAATGAAATATATAAACAATTCCCAAATTTTAATTATATTGAAGTTGAAAATGCTTCTATAGCTTTGAATGGAGTCTCTTTAGGACTTTATGATGTTGCACTTTGCTCTTTACCTGTAGCTACTTATAATATTTCTCAATTAGGATTATCAAATTTAGAAATAGTTGGAAAAACTGATACTTTTATGCAGTTAGGTTTTTCAATAAAAAAAGATTATGAAATTTTTTCTAAAATTATAGAAAAAGTTTTAGTTCAATATAAAAATGAAGATTTTAATAAAATTATAAAAGATTGGCAAAAAGTAACAAAAGATTCTGATTTAGATTGGAATTTTATTGTAAAAATCTTGTTTTTAATTATTTTAATACTAATTTTTTTATTACTTTGGAACTATCAACTTAAAAGAAAAGTTGCAAAAAAGACCTATGAACTCTCTAAATTATTGAAATTCTTTGATGAAAATGTAATAGCTTCAAAAACAGATTTACAAGGAAATATTACTTATGTAAGTGAAGCATTTTGTAATATAAGTGGATATAAAAAAGAGTTTTTATTAGGAAAAAATCATAGAATAAACAAACATAGTGATAATCCAAAATATATTTTTGAGCAAATGTGGTCTGAAATAACTCAAGGAAAACTTTGGAGAGGAAGAATAAAAAATAGAAGAAAAGATGGAAGTTATTATTGGGTTGATAGTTTAATTGAACAAGAAAAAGATTTTAATGGAAAAGTTATAGGTTATGTATCAATAAGACATGACGTAACAGCTCAAGTTGAACTTGAAGATTTAAGTAAAAATCTTGAAAATATTGTAAGAGAAAGAACAAATGAATTATATGAACTTCACAGAAAACAAAAAGCTATTTTTGATACTGTAACTATTGGAATTCTTTTATTAAAAGATAGAAAAATTTTAGAGTTAAATAATCAAATTTGTTTAAATTTTGGTTATGAATATGATGAACTTTTAAATCAATGTACAAGAATATTTTATAAAAATGAAGATGATTTTAATTATGTATCACAAGAATATGAATTATTAAAAAGTGGTGAAATTGCAACTTGGGAACAACTTTTTGTAAGAAAAAATTTATCAACTTTTTGGGCTAGAGTAAGTATGCAAGCTATTGATTTTAAAGATTCTTCAAAAGGGATAGTTGCAATCATAAATGATATTACTTTAGAAAAAAAAGCTATAGAGGATATAAAAAAAGCAAAAGAATTAGCTGAAGAATCGACAAAATCAAAAAGTGAGTTTTTAGCAAATATGAGTCATGAAATAAGAACTCCAATGAATGCAATAATTGGTATGTCATATCTTGCACTACAAACCTCTTTGGATGAACAGCAAAAAAACTATATTCAAAAAATTGATACAGCATCAAAAAATCTTTTAGGAATAATCAATGATATTTTAGATTTTTCAAAAATTGAAGCAGGAAAGTTAAATATTGAAACAATAGAATTTTCTTTAAATGATGTTTTATCAAATGTTTCAAATATTTTTATGTTTCAAATAGAAGAAAAAGGCTTGGAATTGCTTTTTGATATAGATATAAATGTTCCTATTTTATTGAAAGGTGATTTATTTAGAATAAATCAGATTTTAATAAATCTTTTAAGTAACGCTATAAAATTTACTTCAAAAGGTGAAATTATTTTATCTATTAAATTAATTGAAAAAAATAAAAAGAGTGTAAAAATAAAATTTGATGTAAAAGATACAGGAATTGGTTTATCAAAAGAACAACAATCAAAACTTTTTAATTCATTTTCTCAAGCTGATAGTTCAACAACTAGAAAATATGGTGGTTCTGGTTTAGGTTTGGCTATTTGTAAACAAATTGTTGAATTGATGAATGGGGAAATAGGTGTAAATAGTGAAATCGGAGTAGGCAGTGATTTTTATTTTGAATTAGAATTAGAATTCCAAGAAGAACAAAAAATAATAGAAATAAACAAAGAGATAAAAGATTTGAAGGTATTGATAGTTGATGATAATGCTTCTTCAAGAGAGATTTTAGAGAATATAATAAAATCCTTAAAACTTGAAGTGAAATCTTTATGTTGTGGAAAAGAGTCTATTGTTGAATTAAAAGAAGCATATTTAAATGGTAATCCTTATGATTTAGTTTTAATGGATTGGATGATGCCTCAAATGGATGGAGTTGATACAATAATAAAAATAAAAGAAGATAAACAAATCAGAAAAACTCCTACTTTTATAATGGTTACAGCTTATAATAAAGATGAATTAATTCAAAAGGTAAAAGATGCAAATGTTGTTGGGGTTTTAGAAAAACCAATAAGTCCTTCTTCTTTATATGATTCTTTATTAAAAGCTTTTGGAAACAATATCATAATCAATGCCCATGAAAATATGAAAAAAGATGGTTTTAAAGAGATAAAAAATTCACTAAAAGGAAATAAGGCACTTTTAGTTGAAGATAATCTTCAAAATCAAGAAATAGCAGTTGCATTTTTAGATAACTTAGGTATAAAAACTGTAGTTAGTAATAATGGAAAAGAGGCTTTAGAAATACTTGAAAAAGATGATGATTTTGATGTTGTTTTAATGGATTGCCAAATGCCTATAATGGATGGATATGAAGCAACTAAACAAATTAGAAAAATTGAGAAATTTAAAGATTTACCAATTATTGCAATGACAGCAAACGCAATGCAAGGAGATAAACAAAAATGTATTGATGCTGGAATGGATGATTATATCTCTAAACCTTTAGATTTTAATAGATTTTATGAAACTCTTGTCCCTTATGTAAAATCAAATAATATTGAAGAAATTAAGGAAAATAAAACTATTTCAAAATCTATATTAGATTTTGAAATAGAAGGATTAGATTTAGAACTTGCTTTAAATAGAATGGCTTTAAATGTGGATTTATTGAAAAATCAGTTGAATAGATTTGTAAAATCTCAAAAAAACTTTCAACAAAAAATTGATATTTTAGTCAATTCAAATCAACTAGAAGAGTTAGTAAGAGAAATTCATACTTTAAAAAGTTTATGTGGAAATATAGCTGCCACAAAGTTATTTGATGAAGCAAAAGATTTAGAAGAGTATTTAAATCTTAATGGGGTTAATGATAACGCCTTGAAATTTATAAAAGAACTCTCTTCAACTCTGAAAACTTTGGTTTTAAATATAGCTAAACAAATGAATATTTCTATAACAAGAAATGAAGAATTTCTAGTTTCAAATCTTTTAAAAAATGATGAAGAAATAAAAAAATTGTTTGAAGAATTGGAAGTTTTACTAAAAGAGTTAGATTCTTCAGCAATCGATAAAATAAATGAGATAAAAATTTTATTAGGAAAAAATAGTATAGAAGAGATTGAAATTTTAGAAAATTATATAAATAGTTTTGATTTTGATAAAGCAATTGAGTTTTTGAAAAATATAAAATAAGAGAAAAAAAGTTCACTATTATTTATGATTTTAAAATATACCCAAGATTTACAATATTTTCTAGATTTAAATTTGAAGCTTTCTTTTTAAGTCTAGATACAGTATCCCTAATAGTTGAATCAGATATATCTTTATTTGTCCAGACTTCTTCTTTTAAAATTTCATATGAAAGATTTTGATTTATGTTTTTACAAAATACATATAATAAATTAGTTTCATTTTTTGTGAGATTTATAGGAATACTATTAACATAAAATGTTTTATTTAGAAAATCAAATTTTTGTCCAAAACCTAGAGATATGACATTTTGTTGTAAATTTATATTCTCTTTCAAAAGACTAGATTTAACTTCTTTTAATTTACTCAAGGTTAATAAAAGTGACGATTGTACTTCATTTACACTAAATGGTTTGACAATATATCCAAAACAGTTAGTATTAATAGCTTCAATCATAGTTTCTTTATCACAGTATGCAGTTGTAAATATAATAGGTAAAAAATAGTGTTTATTTAAAATTTTTGCACAGTTTATTCCATCAATTGAACCACTAATATTTATATCCATAAAAATCAAATCTATCTCTTGTTTTTTTATCTCTTCTAGTGCTTCTTCAAAATTTTCAGCTGTAAAAATATTTTCAAATTCAAGTGAGTATAAAATATTCTTTAAATACTCTGTTGCAATTATTTCATCTTCAACAATCAAAATATTAACATCTTTATTTAGTATCATCTTTTATCCTATTCTTCAAATTCTAATTCAAATTTTGTACCATTTTCAAAACTAAAATCATATTTACTATTTGGAAGTTTTTTACAAAACTGGTTAATAAGTTTTAATCCTAAACCAGTAGGATTTTCTTTATTAAATCCTTTTCCATTGTCTTTAATAACTATACATATTTTGTTTGAAATATTTTTATTTACATAAATTTCAATTAATAAATTTTTTATCTTTTTATTATGTTTTAATGCATTTGACAATACTTCATTTATAATAATTCCCAAAGAAGTGGCAACATCATATTTCACATTTATCTGTTTTATATCAATTTTGATTTTAGAGATATTATATCCAAGCGAAATATTTGAAATAATTTTTTCAAGATATATTTTAAGATTTATATTTTCTAAATTATTAGATTGATGAAGAAATTCGTGAATCATTGCCATAGATTCAATCCTATGAATAAGTAAAGATATATTTTCTTTTGAAAAATCCTCTTTTTTTTGCTCAATCCATAGCATTCCTATTAACATATGAAAGTTATTTTTTACTCTATGATGTAATTCCTTTAAGAGTAATTCTCTTTCTTGTAAAATAACATTTAATTCTTTAGTTCTAGTATTTACTTCTTCTTCCAAATAATTTTGAACTTTTTCTTTTGCTAAAAGATATCTATTTGCTAAAAGATAAGAAAAAAAGAGCATTTCAATGACAATACCCACTATAAAACCATATCGTGTAAGATAGGAATATTCTAAAACACCAATAATCATAAGAGTTAACAATACTATAGATACAAGATAGATAACCATTGCAAGGGTATAGTATTTTGATTGTTTATGCCCTTTAAAATATACAATGGCTGATACTACTATTAATAATACACAAATAAGTCCTAAATAGTTGTTAATATATTTATTCCATGGTTGATAAGAAAAAAGTAGCAATATTCCAAGGATAAAAAACGGAGCGCTTAAAAACACTAAAACTTTATCAAATTTTGGGAGATATTTTTTGGTTTCTAAATATTCCTTTGAAAGTAAAATCATGAAACCTATACAAAAAGCAGCACTTAGATGTAAATCATACATATATTTTTGTAAATCTATAAAAACTAATAAACCAGTGATATTTGAAATATAGATAAATAAAAAAACACTGTATCCTAAATAATATAAATAGATTTTTTCTTTGGTTTTTGTGTATAGAAAAAGGGTAAAAAATATCAGAACAAAAATGACTCCCAAGACAAAGGTAAAAAGGGTATTTATCCCAATGCTTTGGCGAGCATAAAAATAATCTTTTTCAAAAACTTCAACTTTTCCAAAATAGGCATATTTCCCTTCTAATTCTAAATAGATTGTTTTAATCTGCTCTTTTGGTAAATCTATATTAAAAGCTAGAATATTTGACTTTACTTCTCTTTGGTCAATCAAAGTGAATAAAGAATTAGTGAGTTGTTCTATTTTCTCATCTTTTTCATAATACAAATTAGCTTTTTCATAAAAATGCTCATTTAAAGTTAAAATAAAATTCTCAAAATTTGTACTGTTTTTTAAATCAAATTTGAACCAAATAGAACCTTTATGAAAACCTAAATTAAAGTTATTTTTTGTGTTTTCTTTGAACTCTTGATTTACTATTTCATTTATAGATAAATTTGAACTTTCATCTTTTAAATAATTCATCTCAAATTTATTATAAGGATTTGCTTGATTTATCACAAAAATATCTGCAAATAATGAAGTAGAAAAGATAAAAAAAAGAATTGGAATTAGTATGTTTTTTTTCATATATTCATTATATCAAAATTATTTTTCAATTTTCCGTCAGAATTCCGTCATTGATTTGTTAGTATTGAAAAAAATTTATAGGGGGAAGAATATAAATGAATAGGTTAATCGACTTTAGTTCAAGATTTCGTATTTTAAAAGGTGGAAAAATATCACTTGTTGTTTCTGCATTTTTAGGAAGCACAATTATCGCAAATGCAGCTCCTAGTGGTGGAGTTGTGACAAGTGGAAATGCAACTATTTCTCAAAGTGGAAATGTAACAAATATAAATCAAAGTAGTGGAAAAGCTAGTATCAACTGGAATGATTTTTCTGTTAAAGCAAATGAAATAGTAAATTTTAATCAACCAAATGTAAACTCTATTACATTAAATAGAGTAGTAGGAAATGAAAAATCAGTTATTGATGGAGCATTAAATGCAAATGGTCAAGTTTGGATTCTAAACTCAAATGGTATTTTATTTGGTAAAAATGCAAGTATCAATACAGCGGGTTTACTTGCAACTACAGGTGAACTTAGTGATGCTGATTTTCAAAATGGAAACTATGATTTTAAAAACTCTTCTTCAAATTCTGTTATAAACTTAGGAACAATAAAAGTAAATAACTCTTCTTATGTAATTTTAGCTGGAAAAGAAGTGCAAAACGGTGGAAATATTGAAGCTGTAAAAGGAAAAGTTCATTTAGTAGGAGCTGATTCATACTCTGTGAACCTAAATGGAAACTCTTTAGTAAACTTAAAAGTAAATAAAGGGGTTTTAGATGCGATGGTTTCTAACTCTGGAAATATCCTAGCAAACGGTGGAGAGATATTTCTTACTACAAATGCAGTTGATGAACTATTAAAAGGTATGGTTAATAACACTGGAATTATTGAAGCAAACTCACTTGATGGGATACTTGGAAAAGTTGAACTGTTTGCTCATGGTGGGGAAGCTCAAGTTGGTGGTACTATTGAAGCTATTGATGGATTTGTTGAAACATCTGGTAAAGATTTTACTATTGAAAGTACAACAAAAGTAAAAGCCGACAAATGGTTAATTGACCCAACGAATATCAACATAGTTGATGCAACTTCATTTGAGACAGCATTAAATGGTGGAACAGATGTTACTATTCAAACAGATGCAGCAGGAAGTGAAGATGGTGATATAAATATAAATGATGAGATAGAGTGGAGTACAGTAAGAACACTTACATTAATGGCTCATAATAATATTAATATAAACTCTTCTATAACAGCTACACAGGGACGATTAGGGTTACTTTATGGTTTTGCTACACCTGATGGTGGAACAAGTGATTATTATATCAATGCAAAAGTAAACTTAAGTGCAGGAAATAATTTTGCAACAATGAAAGGTTCAGTAGGAGATTTAAACTTATGGACAGTTATTACACATGACAATCTTGCAACTGCTATTGTAAATGGAGGCTTAGGAGGTAACTATGTACTAGGAAGTGACCTTGATTTGAGTGGTATCGCATGGAATCCAATAGGAACAAGCTCCACTAATGCTTTTACAGGAAACTTTGATGGTCTTGGACATGTCATAGATAACTTAAGTATCAACGACAGCAATCTGGCTCCAGCAGGATTATTTGGATACACGACAGATGCTACTATTAAAAATATAGGATTAAAAAATATAAATATACGGGCAAGAGCAAGAACAGGAGGCTTGGTTGGTCAAGCCAATACCACTGTAATTAAAAATGCATTTGCAGAAGGAACTATCATAAGTGATACCAATGATAGAATCGGAGGGTTGGTAGGGTATAGCAACGGATCTAGCATCGATAATTCTTATAGCAAAGGCATTATACGAATATTAGATAACAGCAGCCCCTCTCAAGCAGTAGGTGGTTTAGTAGGGTGGAACTATTCTATGAACAGTAAAATAAAGAACTCTTATTCTTCAGTCAAAATAGCCCTTGCTACAGACGTTGACTCAAGAACTAATATAGGAGGTTTAGTAGGGAAGAATGATGGAACTATAACCAATTCATATTATGACAATGAAACAAACACACAGACTATGGCTGACAGTGCCACTTATGGAAAAACAAAAGCAGAGATTGTTTCAGCGCTCTCAAGCCTGGAGGCGTGGACAGCTGGAGGCGGTGGCGATGGTGCGAGTGTAGAGGGTTATTTAGTTGCTACACCTCTAACACTTCCACAGCTTGTAGCTTTTTATACTTCAAGTGGTGAGATTTTATTTGCAGGTGGTTTTGGTACAGAAGATAATCCATATACTATTACAAACTGGAATCAACTACAAAATATCAACCATAGCAATATCTTGACTCAAGGTTACTATTTTTCATTATTAAATGATTTAGGTTCATCTACAGATGGCTACACCACTCAAGTAAAAAATGGAGATATTTTAGCAAATGGTGGAACAGGATGGACTGCACTTGGAAATGAAAATACAAAATTTACAGGAACTTTTGATGGTCTTGGACATACTATAGATAGTCTGTATATCAATAACTCTTTAAATTATCAAGGACTTTTTGGATATTTAAGTCAAGGTAGTACTATTTCTAATCTTGGCTTGACAAATGCTAACATTTCTGCTGAGGATTGGGTAGGTTCTTTAGTAGGTAAAAATGAAGGAACACTTAGAAATACTTATTCTGCTAAAGCAAATGTTACAGGAGATAGTTCAGTAGGTATATTAGTAGGTGATCATTATGGTTCAATCTATAGTTCGTATTCTTCTGGTGATTTAAAAGCAAGAACTAATGTAGGTGGTATAGCTGGTTATTCAAGAGGGTTAATTCAAGATTCTTATTCTCTAGCGGATATTACGACTATAGGATCAGCTTCTGATATTGGAGGTATAGTTGGAGAAAATAATGCTAATGGTGGTCAAATAATCAACTCTTATGCTTCAAATACTATTATAGGAACAGGATCAAATATAGGAGGACTAGTTGGAAATAATGGAGGAAGTATCTCAAACTCATATTACGATAAAACAGTAAACTCTGCAAATATGATTGATAGTGAAGCCTATGGAAAAACAACTAAAGAGATGCAAACACTAGCAACTTTTGAAAATGCTGGATGGAGTATAGAATTTGATGAAACTCAAAAGAAAATATATCCATACCTAACATTTGATGAAAACGGAGGAGCTATTTGGAAAGTTGGAAAATATGCCACGGCATTAAACTATATTTTAGGAACAGCAAATACTACTTATGATGGAACAAACCAATCATTAACCAACTTCTGGACAAATGCTATCTTTGGAGATGTTGGAAGCTCTCTTGTAGCTGGAATTGATTATAAATTTGTTTATGATAGTGAAAATGCAACTGTATTTAAAAATGCTGGAACATATAATAATATCTCAGTTGTAATTTTAAATGAAGATTATGAACTAGATGAAACAGGTACAAATACTCTAGGGAAATTTGTTATTGCTAAAAAAGATGCAACAGTAACAGCAAATAGTGACACAAAAACTTATAACGGCTTAACCCAAAATGTTTCAGGTTTCACTGCAACTGGATTAGTTGGAAATGAAACTGAATCAGTATTAACTGGAATTACAGGAGCAACTGCTAGTGGGAAAAATGCTGGAGAGTATGTAACTACTTTAAGTGGAACAGATGGAAATTATAATTTAACATTTGTTGATGGAAAATTAACTATTTCAAAAGCAAACGCAACAGTAACAGCTAACTCAAATACAGTAACATATAATGGACAAATACAAAATGTAAATGGATTTACAGCAAGTGGACTTGTAAATGGTGAAACTGAATCAGTATTAACTGGAATTACAGGAGCAACTGCTAGTGGGAAAAATGCTGGAGAGTATGTAACTACTTTAAGTGGAACAGATGGAAATTATAATTTAACATTTGTTGATGGAAAATTAACTATTTCAAAAGCAAACGCAACAGTAACAGCTAACTCAAATACAGTAACATATAATGGACAAACACAAAATGTAAATGGATTTACAGCAAGTGGACTTGTAAATGGTGAAACTGAATCAGTATTAACTGGAATTACAGGAGCAACTGCTAGTGGGAAAAATGCTGGAGAGTATGTAACTACTTTAAGTGGAACAGATGGAAACTATAATTTAACATTTGTTGATGGAAAATTAACTATTTCAAAAGCAAACGCAACAGTAACAGCTAACTCAAATACAGTAACATATAATGGACAAACACAAAATGTAAATGGATTTACAGCAAGTGGACTTGTAAATGGTGAAACTGAATCAGTATTAACTGGAATTACAGGAGCAACTGCTAGTGGGAAAAATGCTGGAGAGTATGTAACTACTTTAAGTGGAACAGATGGAAACTATAATCTAACATTTGTTGATGGAAAATTAGTAATTGAAAAAGCAAAGGATAATCTATCAAATGTGTTAACACCAATTGCAAATACAACAGTTACAACACCAAAAGTAAATGTAGTAATTCTACCACAAGTACCATTTATACAAACTCCAACATTCCTTAATAATGGAACGCCAGTAAATTTAGTTTCAGCACCAATTCAAAATCAACCAATTACAATGGTGAGTATGGGTGAATTAAGATTAAATCAAGATTCTAATATTCTAAGTGCTTCTAATGATATAAGAGTGCCTGTGGGAGATAACTCTAAAATAGAACTTGTAAATGGTGGAGTAAATCTTCCAAATGGTGTGGAACAACAATTCTTTGTTGTAGGAAATGAAGAGAACTAAGAAGAAAAGGGAAAACAAAATGACAAACCAAATACTAAAACTAATAACTATTTCAACATTAACATCAACTCTTCTTCTTGGAGTTAATGTACCAAATATTGGAGATATTGAAAAACAAATTAAACCTCCAAAAATAGAAAAAGAACAACCTAAAATCCCAACTATCAAACAAAAAGAGTATAAAACTCCTATGGTTGATAGTGGTAAAACTATTTTAATAAAAGATTTTAAAATAACAGGAAATGAACATATCTCTTTAAGTGATTTGGAAAAATTCTTTATAGACTCTAAAAATAAAGAGTTAACTTTTAATCAACTTCAAGAAATAGCAAGTGCTATTACAAAATATTATAGAGAAAAAGGATATTTCGTAGCAAGGGCTTATATTCCTGCTCAAAATATAAATGAAAATAATGGTGTACTTGAAATAGCAGTAATTGAAGGAACTTATGGTGAATTTAAATTAAAAAATAATTCTTTAGTAAAAGATAGTGTAGTTCAAGGTATGCTTGATGATGCAAAAGCAAGAGATAATGTAATATCAACTGATACTCTTGAACGGGCTATGTTAATTATTAATGATACACCAGGAGCTGTAGTAACTCAAGCAGATATAATGCCAGGAAAAAATGTTGGTACATCTGATTTTGAAATTACCACACAAGCTTCAAAAAGATTTGATGGATATGTTGTAGTTGATAACTATGGAAGTAGATATACAGGTAAAGATAGATTAATGATTGGTATGGATATTAACTCTCCCTTTGCAATAGGTGATAAAATTTCTATGTTTGGATTGTCTTCAAGTGCAACAAATCTTAAAAATGGGAAAATATCTTATGAAGCACCATTGGCTTCAAATGGTTTAGTAGGAGAATTATCTTATTCTCAAACAAATTACTCTTTGGCAAAAGAGTATGATAATTTAGATGCAACAGGAACTTCTAAAACAGTAGAAGCAAAACTATCTTATCCTCTAATTAAAACAAGAAATGAAAATCTAAATGTATATAATTCTTTTTTATCAAAAGATTTAAAAGATAGAGTACAAAGTGTAAATGATGTAACTAAAAAGAATTCAAAATCAGTAAAAATTGGATTGGATTATTCAAAAAATTATCTAGCATTTAATAAAAACTCAAATTCTTCGATTAATACATATCTAACATATGGAAGATTAAGCTTTGATGATCCAGCTGATAAAATGACAGATGAATTAGGAGCAAATACAAATGGAAACTATTCAAAAATCAATGTAGATTTAACACATAATGTTGCATTCACAAATCAATTAGTTCTTGAATCATCATTGCAATTACAATATGCATTAGGAAATAAAAACCTAGATGGAAGTGAAGATTTTTCAATCGGGGGAAGTAGTGGTGTAAAACTATATCCAGATAGTGAATTAAGTGCTGAAAATGGATATGTGTTCTCAACAGAATTAAAATATCAATTACCTCAAATAAACTCTTTAAATACAACATTTGGAGTATTTTATGATAGAGGGAGAGCATTTATGGCAAATAATACAACTGGATTTGAAGCAAAATCACTACAAGATGTAGGAATTGGATTATATAACTCATATGGTAACTTTTTTTCAAAAGTACAAATAGCATGGAATGTAAATAGTAAAGTTGTAACAAGTGAGCCAGATAGAAATAGTAGATTTTTATTTCAAGGTGGGATGATTTTTTAATAGATTTTTGCACAATTTATTTTACAGACTCAAAAAATAAGAGAAAAATCTCTTATTTTTTAACAGAATCAACATCTATTTCAATAGACATCCAATCTTTATCAACTTCACCATTTATAGTAACAGTATCTTTTGGAGATACTTGAACTCCTCTCCAATCATCATGGTCAATTTCTATTGTGATATCACCTGTTTTGTCTCGAAATAAATATTTGTCTTTTCCTAAGTGTTCTATAATATTTCCCTCTAAAACTACAGGCATATCATCTTTAAATGTTTTTGCTTTTTCTACTGTTGTTTTTGAAATAGTAGGACCTGTAAATCCACCTTGTTGTGTTTGAGTTATTCCTACAAATTCTGCAAAAGCTGATGTTGAAGCAACTAATAAACTTGCTATTAAAATATTTCTTTTCATTTTTTTTCCTTTATTTGTTTTAATAGAGTAATTAAAACAAATAATTATTAGTGAAAAATTAATTTTTTAATGCTTACCAATAAATAGTAATTTTAAATCCATTTGGAATGATATTTTCAAAATTTAAACGTAAATTATGAAGTTTTCCAATTTGTTGAACGATAGAAAATCCAAGTCCACTTCCTATTTGTTTTTCTCCAGCAGGTCGTACAAATCTTTCTCCAATATTTTTTAGAATCAGTGGATTTATACCTTTTCCATTATCTTGAATTATTAAATGATTTTTTTCTAATTCAATTCTTATATTTGTATTATTTTCATTATATTTTATTGCATTATCAAGTAAATTTCTAATAAGTAAAGATAATATAATAGGTTCTCCTTTTATACTTTTTATTTCATTTTTATGTAAAAAATTTATAGATATGTTTTTTTCTTTTGCTTTAAATTCTAATTCTTTCAAATTTGAATTTATTATTTCTGTCCAATTAATCAAAGATAAATTATCAAACTCATTGATTGATTCTATTCTTGAAAGTGCTAAAAGCTGTTCTATTAATCTCGTTGCTCTATTTACTCCAATTTCAATATTATCTAATGATTTTAAAAGAGATTCTTTATCATCAATTGATAGTTTTGCAACTTCAGCTTGGATTTTAAGTGCAGCAAGTGGAGTTTTGAGTTCATGTGCTGCATTTGAAATAAATCGTCTCTCTTTTTCTATCATCGTTTTTATTTTAAAGAATAGAGAGTTTAAGGATTTTACAACAGGTTTTAGCTCCTTTGTAGTATTTTCATCAAGAGTTAAATTATCATTTGCATCTTTTAAAGATAGAGTTTTTGATAACTTATTTAAAGGTTTTAACTCTTTTGTGATTAAAACTAATAAACTAATAATCAAAAAAGGAAGTATAAAAAGCCAAGGATAGATTAAATCTTCTAAAATATCTAATATTAAATCATTAATAAACTCTTTTTCTTGAGCTACTACAACTACAAATTTTTTATCACTACTTAGCATCCAAATTATTCTAAATTTTTTATTTTCTTCAAAGAGAATACCTTCATTACTATTTAAAATTGAATGATTAAATGAGAAATATTTACTATCTTCTCCATCTGTATAAAGAATATCTCCTTTTATGGAAAATATTGAAAAGGTCAGAGCATCATCATCAACTGACATATATTTTTCTACTATTTTTGATTCATCTTTGATAAAATTAGAACTTGAAGAATCAAGTAAAATATCTATATTTGAAGTTGAAACTCTTTGTGCAAAGTAATAAAGTTGAGTGTCAAATAATTCAGTTAAAGATTCTTTTGTTTTATACATACTAATAGAAGTTGTAATAAGTGAAGTGATAATAAATAGACTCAATAAAATAAAACTAAGTCTTAATCTTAAGCTTAGATTTTTCATTTTGACTCTTCTAACTTATAACCAGCACCATAAACTGTTTTTATATATTCATTTCCAATCTTTTTTCTAATTGAGTGTATAAAAACATCAAGAGCATTTGAACTTAGTTCTTTATCAAAATCATAAAGCTTTTCAGCGATAGTTTCTCTACTTAAAACTATTCCTTTATTTAGCATAAAAAGTTCAAGAATTTTTAACTCTTTTGTAGTAAGTTCTAGTTCTATATTATTTTTAAATACTTTTTGTTGAGCTATAAAAAGTTTTAAATTATTAACTTCTATAAATTCTGAAACTTCTCCAAAATTTCGTCTTATTAAAGCACTAACTCTTGCGTGTAATTCAGCTAAAGAAAAGGGCTTGCAAAGATAATCATCAGCACCTTTATTTAATCCTTCAACTCTTTGATTTATAGCATCTCTTGCTGTTAATATAATGATTGGAGTTTTTATGTTTTTTTCTCGCCAGAATTTTAAAATATCTAGTCCATCAATATTTGGAAGGGTTAAATCTAATATTACAGCATCATAATTTATCATCATTAAAGCGTCTTTGCCATCTAGTCCATCTTCAAACCAATCTATACTAAATCCAAGTTTTTTAAACCCAGCAACAATTCCATCACCAATTAGATAATCATCTTCAATAAGTAAAATTTTCATAAAAAGCTTCTTTTTCGTAATTTTAAAATTTGTATCGAAAAAATATTAGTAAAAGATTAAGAGTTAGTTTAATACTAACTCTTATTTTATATAGTTCTCTTTTTTATCAACTGTGTCTAACTCTTGACCGATTTCTTGATATCTTTTGAAATAATATTTTACAAATGAGTTTATAGTTTCATCATTTGGCATAAAATATTTCTCTTTTTTTGTTGCATAGTTATTTAAAAATTTTGTAGCATCAAGTTTGTCTAAATAGTGTTTTGCTAAGGCTGTATAGTTTGTGATATACCAAGATTTTAAGGCTTCAAATTTTGCCTCACTTATATCTATATTTAACTTTTTATTTTCATCATCCCAAGATAAAACAGCACTATCAAAAAGTCCATTTAAGTGGATTAACCCCTCACAATAGTATGGTTGAACTTCATCAACTTCCATCCAACCAATAAGCCCAACACTTCTTTTAACAAGGTCTATTAAAACTTGCTCTTTTAGATGTAGTTCATCTGTATCATCATCTAGTAAATATGAGATTAATCCACCTGTCGTTGCTTTAAACTCTTCAATGTTTTTAAAGTTTCCAGTTTTATTCATAACTGATTCAGTTTCATCATCACACCATAAAATATGTCCATATTCATGTCCTATTGTGCTTATATCATAAACTTGATGCCAAGATATTGTTTCATTAAATAAGAACATTCTATCTCGAGTAAGTAATTCTTGACCGAAGATTTCCCTTGAAAGTTTTAAAAATGGTTTAGCCCTGCTAGTTTGTAAAATCTCATCACTAAATGCAAAGATTTTTTTACCTTCTTCTAAAGATACAACTTCATCATTTGGTACAACTTGTGCTGAAAATAGTCCATTGAACTCTGCTCCAAAGAACAGCGCTGGTCGTCCTACATAAAGTTGAACTTTATCAAGTGATTTGAAAGAAAAATCATAGATCTTTTTATACTCTTCACTTTTTGCATTTGCTTCAAAACTTGAATATATTTTTGAAAATGCTGATTTGATTTTATTTACTCTATGGTCATTTTGTGCAAATTTTGGATTTGTAAGTCTAATATCCCATTCAAGTGCAACTGCTTTTCTAAAATGGTCTTCGTAGTATTCAAGTGGATGTCCGATTTGAATTGGAGTTTTTATTTTCATCCAAGCTCTATCAACATCTGCCCATTTTGAAACTAATTCATTTGTTCTATCTTCACTAAAGGCTTTTATAAGTGCTTGAATATATAAAACATAATCCCATTTTTGATTATAGATTTCATCTTCAAGTTCGATTAGTTTATCTGCAAATTCTTCAAGTGCATCCACAACTTCTGTTGTCTCTTTTTTGAAAGCTTTTATATATGCTAAAGATTTGTATTTGTCACCATCTTTTACTAAAGCTGAGTAACATCTATCAGCAGTAATTCCTCCATGTCCTAAATCAAAAAGTTTTTCATCTTCAAGATATTTCATAATTTTTGCTTCATCACCTTCAAACTTGGCAACTAACTCTTTGTTTATTCCATTTATAATATGAGCTGTCCATGAAGTTTGCCAAGATGACATTTGAAGTCCTACATTATAAACTCCAATAAATACTTCCCTATAAAAAGGTGTTAAAAGTTTGTTTTCAACTATAAAATCAATAAATTTTGTATGAATATCGTGCCAATACTCTTTTACAAATTGATAAGCTTTTTCTTGTAAAGAGATGATTTCTTTCTCATTTTTTTCAAGTTTTTTTAGAACTTGAACTAAACTATCATCTCTTAAATTTACAAGTCTTGTAACAAGTGCAAATCTTAAATCATCTTTCATTTCAAGATTTAAAGATTTTGCAAAATCATCAATAAGGGTTAGTTTACCAAACTCTTTATTTTCTAAAAATTTTATTAGTTCATTTGTTTTTGTTTTTTGGTCATTTAAAAAATCATATATTTTTTGTAAGTCGTTTAAAAATTGTTCTTTTGTCATCATAAAAATCCTTGTTTTTTGTAAGAGAGTATTTTATCGAATTTAGAATTATAAAGATTAAAGAAAGGTATGTAAAAGTCAAATACAGCAGTTAAAAACTGCTATATTTTTTATTTTTGAATATCAAATCTATCAAGATTCATCACTTTTGTCCAAGCATTTACGAAATCTTGTACAAATTTCTCTTTTGAATCTTCTTGTGCGTAAACTTCGGCAACTGCTCTTAATTGTGAATTTGAACCAAATAGTAAATCAACTCTACTTGCAGAGTATTTTATCGAACCACTTTGTCTATCTTTTCCAACAAAACTATCTTCAGATGGTGTTGTTGGATACCAAACATTGTTCATATCAAGTAAATTTACAAAGAAATCATTACTTAAAACTCCAACATTTGAAGTAAATACTCCTAAATCACTATTTTCATGATTTGTTCCTAATACTCTCATTCCACCAACTAATGCTGTCATTTCTGGAATTGTTAAAGTCAATAATTGAGCTTTATCTATTAGTAACTCTTCTGTGCTAACTGTATATTTTGTTTTTTGATAGTTTCTAAAACCATCAGCCATTGGCTCTAAATAACCAAATGATTCAACATCTGTTAGCTCTTGAGTTGCATCAGCTCTACCAGCAGTAAATGGAACTTCTATTTCAAATCCTGCATCAAGTGCAGCTTTTTGAACAGCTGCAGTTCCACCTAAAACTATTAAATCAGCAAGTGAAACTTTTTTACTAGAGTTTGAAGAGTTAAATTCATCTTTAATAGTTTCTAAAACTTTTAAACTCTCATCTAAATCTAAACTACTATTTGATTCCCAACTTCTTTGTGGTTCAAGTGCAATTCTAGCACCATTTGCTCCACCTCTTTTATCTGAATCTCTATATGTACTAGCACTTGCCCACGCAAGAGATACTAATTTTGATACTCCTAAACTTGAAGCTAAAAGTTTATCTTTTAAAGTTTTTATATCATTTTCATCAATCATTTCATAGTTTACAGCTGGAATTGGGTCTTGCCAAATTAGTTCTTCATTTGGAACTTCAGGACCCATATATTTTGATTTTGGTCCTAAATCTCTATGAGTTAATTTAAACCAAGCTCTTGCAAATGCATCAGCAAATTGATCTGGATTTTTATGGAATCTTTTTGAAATCTCTCCATAAATTGGATCCATTTTCATAGCCATATCAGCAGTTGTCATAATAGTAGTTACTTTTTTATTTGGATTATGAGCAGCAGGTGCTAAATGTTCTTCTTTTGGATTTATAGGTTGCCATTGCCAAGCTCCAGCAGGAGATTTTACTAATTCCCACTCATAACCTAATAAAATATCAAAATATTCATTATCCCATCTTGTTGGATTTGCTGTCCATGAACCTTCAATTCCACTTGTGATAGTATCATCACCTTTACCGCTTAAAAATTTGCTAAGCCATCCAAGACCTTGTGCAACTAATCCCTCAGCTTCAGGTTCAGCTCCAACATTTGCAGCATCCCCTGCACCATGACATTTTCCAAAAGTATGACCACCAGCAGTTAGTGCTACTGTTTCTTCATCATCCATAGCCATTCTTTTAAAAGTTTCTCTTATATCAATTCCTGATTTTATAGGATCAGGCTCTCCATCTGGACCTTCTGGATTTACATAAATAAGTCCCATTTGAACTGCTGCAAGTGGATTTTCTAAATCTCTCTCACCTTGATATCTACTATTTTCTTTATCACTAGTAGCTAGCCATTCAGCTTCTTTCCCCCAATAAATATCCTCTTCAGGTTCCCAAACATCAACTCTTCCACCTGAAAAACCAAATGTTTTTAATCCCATAGATTCAATTGCAACATTTCCAGCTAATATCATCAAATCAGCCCAAGATATTTTATTTCCATATTTTTGTTTTATAGGCCATAAAAGTCTTCTTGCTTTATCTAAGTTTGCATTATCAGGCCATGAGTTTAATGGAGCTAGCCTTTGACTTCCTGTACTAGCTCCTCCTCTACCATCAGCTGTTCTATAAGTTCCTGCACTATGCCAAGCCATTCTAATAAATAATGGACCATAATGACCATAATCAGCAGGCCACCATTCCTGAGAATCAGTCATTAAGGCTGTTAAATCAGCTTTTAGAGCATCATAATCAAGCTTTGCAAACTCTTTTGCATAATCAAAATCTTCTCCTAGAGGATTAACTTTATTTGAGTGTTGAGAAAGAATTTTTAAATTTAATTGATTAGGCCACCAATCTTTGTTTGATGTACCACCATTTCTTGCCATTGGATTACTACTTCCAAATCCCATAGGACATTTACCAGCCATGTTCTCTCCTTGTTTTAATATCAATAACAATTCTACTCTTAAAAACTTTAAAGAAATATTAATATTATTTATTATCGGATAATTTTTTTCCTATAATTTTTTTATATAAAAAAAGTGCTAAAGCTTTAATCACCTTAGCACTTTTTTTATATAAAAAAAGTGCTAAAGCTTTAATCACCTTAGCACTTTTTATGGAAATTAAAAAATATAAATAAGTTTAATTTTCATTACTTTCAAATAATTTGTATACAATTCCAGCAAGGATAGCACCAATAATAGGTGCTATCCAAAACAACCATAATTGTTCCATTGCCCAAGTTCCTTCAAATATAGCAACAGCTGTACTTCTAGCAGGATTTACAGATGTATTTGATACAGGAATAGTTATTAAGTGTATTAAAGTTAAGGCAAGACCAATAGCAATAGGTGCAAATCCACTAGGTGCCCTTTTATCTGTTGAACCTAAAATAACAAGTAAGAACATAAAAGTCATTACGATTTCAGCAACTAAAACAGAAATTAAACTATAACCATTTGGTGAATGTTCCGCATAACCATTTGATGCAAATCCTGCTGTTATATCAAATCCTGCTTTTCCTGATGCAATGATGTATAATATAAATGCTCCTGCAATTCCACCTAAAACTTGTGCAAAGATATAAGGTAAAAGTTCTGAAGTTGAAAATCTTCCACTTGTCCATAAACCAAAAGAAACAGCGGGATTTAAATGACAACCTGAAATATGACCTATTGCATAAGCCATTGTTAAAACAGTAAGACCAAAAGCTAGTGAAACACCTACAAAACCAATACCAAGTTCTGGAAAAGAAGCTGCTAAAACAGCACTCCCACAACCACCAAGAACTAACCAAAAAGTTCCTATAAATTCTGCAACTAATTTTTTTGTTAAATTCATTAGAATTTTCTCCTTTAAAAATGTAATAAAATATTATAATAAAGTAACTAAAAAGATTATTACAAATATCTTTAGCACTCATTGTTTAAAAGTGCTAATTCTTACAAAAACTTTAGCTTAGTTTTATAAAGTTGCGATAAAATTAAGTTCTAAAAAAATTTAAAATTTATAGGAGAAATTAGAATGGCAAAACATCAATTTCAGACAGAAGTAGGACAATTATTACATTTAATGACACACTCTTTATACTCAAATAAAGAGATTTTTATAAGAGAACTTGTATCAAATGCAAGTGATGCTATTGATAAATTAAACTATTTAAGATTAACAGATGAAAATTTAAAAGATAAATTTGCAGATTGGAAAGGTGAAATTAATATCACTTTTGATGAAGCTGATAAATCTTTAACTATTATAGATAATGGTATTGGAATGAATGAAGCTGATTTAATAGCTTCAATTGGAACAATAGCAAAATCAGGAACAAAATCATTTGTTGAAAATTTAACAGGTGATGCAAAAAAAGATTCAAATCTAATCGGTCAATTTGGGGTTGGTTTTTATTCAGTATTTATGGTAGCAGATAAAGTAGATGTTATCTCTAAAAAAGCAGGAGTTGAAACAGCTTATAAATGGTCAAGCAATGGAACAGGAGAGTTTGATCTAGCACCTTGTATAAAAGAGACGAATGGAACAGTTATTTATATCAAATTAAAAGATGATGAAGTAAGTGAATTCGCTTCTAAATATAGAATCAAAAATATAGTTGGAAAATATTCTAATCATATTGCATATCCAATTTTCTTAAATTATAGTGAAGAAGTAACAGAAGAGTTAAGCGAAGATGATAAAAAAGCAGGTAAAGAAGCTAAAAAATCTATAGAGAAAAAAAGAGAAAAAATCAATGAAGCAACAGCTTTATGGATGCAACCAAAATCAAAACTAAAAGAGGAAGATTACAACGATTTTTATAAATCAATTTCTCATGATAGTTCAGACCCAATGCTTACAATTCATACAAAAACAGAGGGTGTAAATGAATATACAACACTTTTCTATATTCCAAAAATTGCACCTATGGATATGTATAGAGCAGATTTCCAAAGTGGTGTTAAACTATATGTTAAAAGAGTATTTATCACAGATGATGAAAAAGAGTTATTACCAACTTATTTAAGATTTGTAAGAGGTATTATTGATAGTGAAGATTTACCACTAAATGTAAGTAGAGAAATTTTACAAGAGAATAGAATCTTAGCAAATATCAAACAAGGAAGTGTTAAAAAAATTCTTTCTGAAATCAAAAAATTATCTAAAGATGAAGAAAAATATGCTGAGTTTATAGCTCAATATATCAGACCTTTAAAAGAGGGTGTTTACCAAGATTATACAAATAAAGAGACAATTTTAGAACTTTTAAGATACAAATCAACAAAAACTGAAATTGGAAAAATGACTTCATTAGAAGCTTATAAAGAAAGAGCAAATAGTGAACAAAAAGCTATCTATTATATCATTGGAGAAAATGAAAAAGTATTAAGAAATTCTCCATTATTAGAATCATATAAGAAAAATGATATTGAAGTTTTAATTTTAGATGATAAAGAAATAGATGAGATTATAACTCCTGCAATTGGTGCTTATAAAGAGTGGGAATTCAAAGATATTACAGCTTGTGAGCCTCCAAAAGTTGAACAAACAGAAGAAGAGAAAAAAGAAGTTGAAGAGAAATTCCAAGATATCACTAAAAAAATCAAAGATAAATTAGGTGATGCCGTTAAAGATGTAAAAGTTACAAATAGACTAAGTGAATCACCATCATGCGTAGTAAAAGATGCAGCAGATGCTCAAATGGCAGCAATAGCTCATATGTTTAGACAAATGGGACAAGCTATGCCAGAAAGTGCTCCAATCTTAGAAATCAATCCAGACCATGAAATCGTAAAAAAATTAAATGGTTGTGCAGATGAATCAACAATCGAAGATGTTTCTTGGATTTTACTAGACCAAGCAAAATTAAGTGAAGGTATGGAAATTACAGATACTGTAGCTTTTGCTCAAAGATTATCAAGAATTACTGCAAAAGCTTTATAAAATAAAAGAACTATTTGCACGCATCTTCTGCGTTGCAAATAGTTTTTTTCTCAATCACGTACTTAATGTACGCTCAATCAAAAAAAACTCTTTGCGCCTTGAATCTACATACAACTAGCTCTTTTATCTCGAAATATAAAAATAAATAATTTAGTGCATTTTTAGTACAATAAAATAATTTTTCAATAAGGATTATTTTGGTTTGGCACTCTTCTGAAAGTTCTATACTAAATAGAGAAATCTCTTTTTTAGCTATTCTAGAAATTATTTTTGCTATTTCTTTATATTGGGGAATTGCTGTTTATTATGATTTTTATTTACATATTATAACAAGTATATTTATTGCTCCTTTTTTATTGTTAAAATCTGAATATTCTATAAAGTTTGTATTAGATAAATTTTCAAAAGTTTTTTTTAACAAGAAAGTTTTTTTATTTTGTAAATCTAATATAAAATTTGATATTTTCATATTTCTTTTATTCTTTGCTATTTATTTTTTCTTTTTTTTGAATAAAGAGATGTCTTTTAATACTATTATTTTATTAAGCTTAACTTTCTTTTTTTCTTTGATATATTTAAGTGATATTTTTCCAATAATATTTTACGCAACACTATTTAAAATATCAGCTACAACAAAATATTTTTTTATTGGAATTAGAAATATATCTTTAAATTGGATATATAGTTGTTTTATTTTAGATATTTATAAAACTCCTGAAATAATAGTTAATATTGAAGAAGATTATAGAATTTCAAATGATATTAAAATTTCTTTTTTTGTTAAAAATATTAAAGATGAAAAAAGTTTATATATATTTTTTAATAGAATAGTAATTACATTTATTTTATATTTATTTGCTTTGTTTTATAGATTTAGTATCAAATCAACATTTTGGTTTTATATTCCTTTATTATTTTTAGTAAAAACACCTTCAATAATAGAAGATAATTCACAAAAAGTTGGCGAATTTTTATCTTCATTGTATGAAACTTATTTGGCTAAATGGAGATTTATTTTAGCTTTAGTAACTCTCTTAGGATTTATATATTCATATTTTAATTATGTAGATTTTATGAATTTAAATATCCCTTTTACTCAGTTTTTAATTCTATTTTATATTGATATTTCTAATTTTGAAATTTGGAGAATTTTTCAATTATCTATTGTACTTTCTACAATATTTATATTTTTAGGTTCAAATGCAATTAGAGTACCCAAAATTAGTAATAATTTAGAATTGAAAAAAGATTTGAAAATTTTAATTATTTTCTACTTGAATATATTTAGAAATTGGGTTTCATTCTTTTATTTTTCATCAGCTTTTTTATATTTATTTTTTTATTTTGATGGAATAAATACTATGTATTTGCCAATGGGAATTAAATCTTTTTTATTAACAATATATAACTTTATTATGTACAAACCATTTAACTAAAGGACAAGTAATGCCCCTAAAAATTAGAGAAGCAACCCCACAAGACTCCCAAAAAATCTTCAATTTTATAATAGAACTAGCCATTTATGAAAAAGCACCAAATGAAGTAAAAACAACAGTAAGTGAAATAGAAAAATCACTTTTTTCTCCAAATGCAACAGCTTATGCTTTGATTTGTGAAGAAGAGGGCGTAGCTATTGGTTTTGCTGTTTATTTTTACAACTACTCAACATGGCTTGGGAAAAAAGGTATTTATCTTGAGGATTTATATGTTAGTGAATCAAAAAGAAAAAGAGGTGCTGGAAAAGCTCTTTTAAAATATTTAGCTCAAAAAGCAGTTGAAGAAAACTGCGGTAGATTTGAGTGGTCTTGTTTGGATTGGAATACTCCTTCAAGGGAGTTTTATGAAAGTTTTGGTGCAGTTGCTAAAACTGAATGGATTGGTTATAGACTTGAAGGTGAAAGTTTAAAAAAATTTATTTAATTTTTATTTAATAACCTTGAATAAAAAAAACTATTATGTTAAAGTACACTTTTTAAATATAATAAAAGGTTATAAATATGGGAATTATACTTGATACTTTAAAATCTGTTTTTAAAACTATCACAAAGTTATCAAGACCTTATTTTTCACTTGAAGAAAATGAGTTAAAATTCAAGATAGATTCTGACAATTTTTATAAATATCCTATTTCAAATGTGGAAACAAAAACAAGACATGATTCTTATGTTTTAGAAGCTTATACTTTAAAAACGAAAGATTTATTTATTGAATATATTCACATAGATAGTGATGTTTCTTGGAATTCTCAAGCTTTAGGCTCTTTTATCTCTTTATTAAAAGAAAATCTAAAAATAAGAAATATGGATTTACTTGAAAAAAAAGAGTTTAATCATTATGAATTTTTAACATACAAAATAGATGGTAATTACATTTTAAATATAATTTACATCTATGAAATAAATAAAGATGTTTTTATTATTGATAAACAATCAGAACTTTATGAAAATCTTTTAAAAAATTTCCAAAAAGATTATAAATATACATTAGAAAAAAATAGCAATTTAAATTTAGATATAAATGTAAGTTTAGTTAAAAATAATGCAATGAGAAGTTATTTTGGGATTAGTTCTTAAACTAAGAGAATACTCTTAGTTTATTTTCCAAATACTTGTTTTAATATTGAAGTTGTTTGTTCAACAGGGTTTGTTCTGATTCCAGTTTCTTTTTGTGCAATCATAGTAAATAATCCATCAATTGCTTTTGTTGTAACAAACTCATCTAGGCTTTCATCTGAATTTCCAGGAATATAAGAATCAACCCCAAAGTTTTTAGCCATTCCCATAACTGAACTATTTTCAACTAAATCTTTTACATTTGATTTATATAAATTATTTAACATATCATAATAACCAGCTACTTGATTTTCTTTCATTGTTTGTTGAACTATTGGCAAAATTGATTTTTTCAAAGATTCAGTAGTATTTGCTTTAAAATAATTAGTTGCAGCATTATCTCCACCATTTAGAATTTTTTGAGCATCGGCTAAACTCATTTTATCGATAGCATCTATAAAAATTTCAGTAGTTTGTGGAGCTGCTTTTGACGCAGCACTATTCATTGAGTTTATTAAATCATCAGCCATTTTATCTCCACCTGCTGATCTAATAAGTGATTCAGCTTTTGCAAGATTATCAGGAAGAGGTATTTTTACCGATGAGTTATTTAAGTACCCATTGTTTGAACCTAATTGTGTTGTTGCATAGTTAACTCCAGCTTTTAAAGCCTCTTTTAATCCACTTGTAACTGTAGAATTATCTAAATTTGAATTTGTATTGTTGTTTTTTAATGTTGTATTTGTTTGATTTTCATTTATTACAGATTCTGCAACACCTTTTGCAATAGAACCTAAATCTAAGGCAAAAGTAAAAGTTGTAGATAAAATGATAGTTGAAGCGATGATTGATTTTTTCATAATTATTCCTAATATTTTTTATTTTATAAATTTCATTATATAATAGAGTTGATGTAATAATTGTGAAAAAGGATAAAAAATAGAACTAATTAATGAAATTTCTAATTTTATTTATTATTTTAAAAATAAAATTGTAGAATCAGATGAAATTGCTTCAAAACATAAAGAGAAAATTGCTTCTTTTAGTGAAAAATTAAAAGAGTTAAATATGCATAAAGAGTATGAAGAAAACTTTCTTACTATTTTAGGGTATTCATATCGATTAGAAGATATAAAACAAAGATTGTTTTTTACTTTTTCTGAGGCTGTTTATGCTATAGATTTAGATAAATTGATGAGAAATGAAGATTCAATGAGACTAAATTCAATAGTATATATTTTGGTATTAGATGAGTTAATAAAAGAGTATTTAACAAATGAAACAAATCAAGAACAAAAACAAAAAGCTTTAGAAGTTTATAAAAAAATAGAACAAAGAAAAGCAGCAGAAAACAAAAAGTATCATATTTATCAATATTAGGATTTATTATGGCAATTAGATTAAACTGTGACATGGGTGAGAGTTTTGGTGTTTGGAAAATGGGAAATGATGAAGAGATTATGCCATTAATTGATATGGCAAATCTTGCTTGTGGTTATCATGCAAGTGATGCATTAACTATGAATAGAACAGTTTCCCTAGCAAAAAAACACAATGTAACAATAGGAGCTCATCCTTCTTATCAAGATTTACAAGGTTTTGGTAGAAGAAGTATTTTGTGTTCATTAGAAGAGATTAAATCAATCATTTTGTATCAATTAGGAGCTTTAAGTGCTTTTTGTAAAGCCCATGGAACAGCTGTATCTTATGTAAAACCACATGGTGCTTTGTATCATGATATGATGAGAGATGAAAATATTTTTAAAGCAATTTTAAATGCTATTTCATCTTATGATAAAAATATAAAGCTTATGATTCTTTCAGGTCCAAAAAATGAAGCTTATGATTACACGGCAAAACTTTATAGTATAAATCTTATTTATGAAGTTTTTGCAGATAGAAATTACAATGATGATGGAAGTTTAGTAGCAAGAAGTTACGAAAATGCAGTTATTCAAGATGAATTACAAGTTGCAGATAGAATAAAATTGATTAAAGAAAGAGGCTATTTATATAGTACAAATAGCAAAAAGCTATTTTTAAAAGCAGATTCTATTTGTGTTCATGGAGATAATGATAAAGCTTTAGAGTTCATAAAACTTCTTAGAAAAGCACTTTATTGATGATTTTTAAAATTGTAAGTGTTGATTCTTTAATTATCTATTTTGGAAATTCTATAGATGAAAAAATCTCTCAAAATGTAAAAAAAGCCTATTTCTGTATAAAAAATTTAACACTTGAAGGAATTATAGAGATTATTCCTTCATATACTTCTATTTTTATCTCTTATGATATATTTAAATATGATTATGAAAGTCTAAAAAGTTTATTAGAAAAAAATATAAATTTAGATTTAGATTTAATTTTAGATGAAAAAATCATAACTATTGATGTTTATTATGGGAAGGAAGTTGGTTTTGATTTAGAAAAAATTAGTTTAGAAAAAAATCTTTCTATTGAAAATATAATTTCTCTTCATTCAAATAAAATCTATGATGTTTATGCTATTGGATTTTTACCAGCTTTTGCATATTTAGGAAAAGTAGATGAAAAAATAGCAGTTCCAAGAGTTTCAACTCCAAGAAAAATAGTTCCAAAAGGAAGTGTTGCAATTGCTGATTTTCAAACAGCTATTTATCCACAACAAAGTCCTGGAGGTTGGAATATTATAGGAAAAACAGCTTTTGAACCTTTTGATAAAAAACTAGAAAATCTATCTGTTTTAAATATAGGAAATAAAGTAAAATTTAATCCTATTTCAAAAGAGCAGTTTTTGAAACAAGGGGGAATTTTATGAGTTTTGAAATTATAAATAGTCCAATCTTAGCAACAATTCAAGATAAAGGAAGATTTGGTTTCTCTTTTTTAGGAGTTTCAAATAGTGGTTGTTCTGATGAATTTGCTTATTTTTGGGCAAATAAACTTTTGAAAAATTCCTTAGATACAAATATTTTAGAAATCTCTTTTTCAAATTTTATAATAGAAGCAAATAAAGATACTCAACTCTCAATAACGGGTGCGGATTGCGAGTTTTTTATAAACGAACAATCAAAAGAGATTTGGCAAAGTTATAATATCAAAAAGGGTGATATTATAAAAATTGGAAAAATTTTGAGTGGAAATTTGGTTTATTTAGCTGTTTTAGGTGGTTTTGATATAAAAAAAGAGTTTGGAAGTAATAGTACAACTATCAAAGAAAAACTTGGTGGATTAGATGGAGATAAATTAAAAAAAGGGGATATTTTACCTTATAAAAATAGAGTTTGTAACTACACAATGAGGCTAAAAAAAGAGTTTATTCCAAATTATGAAGAGAATTTAACTTTAAGAGTTGTTTTTTCATATCAAGAGGAGTATTTTTCTAAAGAAGAAAAAAATAAATTTCTAAATTCATCTTATTTTGTAACAAATGAATTTAATAAAATGGCTTATAAGTTAAAAGGAACACCAATAAAATGTCAAATAGATGGAATAATTTCAGAAGCAATAGCTTTTGGAAGTGTTCAAATTCCAAAAGATGGGCAACCAATTGTGTTATTGAAACAAAGACAGACAATAGGAGGTTATCCCAAAATTGGAGTAGTTTTAAATATAGATTGTTTTAAACTCTCTCAAGCAAGAACAAATACAAAAATAAGATTTAAAGAAATCTCTTATGAAGAGGCTTTAGATAAATCAAAAAGCTTCTCAAAAAGTTTTTTTGAATCATCAGCTGATTTAAAAAATTCATAATAAAATTTATAATTTGCTTTTATAAGAAGTCCAGAATTACTTTTTAAAGTTATATTTGAAAGCATTTTTTTTATGTTTATAATAAAGTTATTAATTTCTTTAAAATCTTCCTCTAAAATAAAAACAAAAATTTTATCATCAAAATATCTTGCTATTTGAAAGTCATATTTTTCATCTTTAAAATTTTCATTTATAAAGTTTATTATAAAAACAATAAGATTTTTAGCTAATAACTCTCCATACTCTTTTTGAACATAAAAATAATCAACTACATCTATTAAAAGTAAAAACCCATTATTTTTAAATAAATACTCTTCATCTAAAAAATTTGTATAAATCCATTTTCTATTAAATATTTTAGTTTCTTCATCTATAAAAAGTTCATTATTTAATCTTTTTACTTCTTTTTCTAGTCTTATCATATTTTTGTAAATATCATTTAAACTATTTATATCTTTATTTATGATTGCATTTTTTGCATTATTTGTTTCTTCTTTTAGCTCAGAAACATTTGTCATGATAGAACTCATATACTTTTCAATGGTTTTAAAATCATCAATAATTACATCTTCTATTTCAGATTTAAAATCTTCATTACCTAAGTCTATTTCTACATCTTTTGCATAATAATCAAATTTTTCAAAATATAAAGATGGTAAAATGATTTTATTATTCAAAAGTTCATTTAGAGTCAAATTTGTTATTTTTTCAAGTTGTTTTTTCATTTTTTTTTCCTAATAACTCATCAATACTCAAAGGTTTTCCTATATAGTAACCTTGAGAATAATCTATTTGTATATTTTTTACATATCTTAAAGTTTTTAAATCACTTACATATTCTGCAATTAATTTTATATTTTGTTGTTTTGAAAATAAAACTATACTTTTGATTAGATTTAAATATATATCTTCATTTATTCTTTTTATTAAAGAACCATCAATTTTTATATAATCTATCTCTAAATTTAGAATATTTTCATAATTTGAAAAACCTATACCAAAATCATCAATTGCTATTTTTACACCATATTTCTTTACTTCTTTTAAAAAATCATTTACCATATTAAAATTTGATACTTTTTCATTTTCAAGAATTTCAATAGTTAAAAATGAGCCTATTTGATGTTCTTTTATCTTTTTTATTAAAGTTTTTTTTATCATAGGATTTAAAATATCTACGTAATCTAAATTTATACTAACATGGATTTTATATTTTAAAATGTAAATAATAATTTTATCAAACAAAATTTGCATTAATTTGTTATACAATCTATATTTTTTAGCTTTATGAATAAAAATGTTTGGTACTAAAATATTTCCATTTTTATCGTATATTCTCATCAAAGCTTCATATTTGATTATTTGTGAAGTTTCATTGTCCATAATAGCTTGGAAATAGGGTTCTACTAAGTTATTTTTGATGCTATAATTTATTATTTCTAATAAATCTTCGTTTATAAAATCTTCTTTATATAAGCTTGAATCAAAATACATATAATGTAAATAATTTAATTTTGCTTCATGAAGTGCTTTTTCTGCAAAAACTTTTATCTGTTTATCAGAACTTTTTGAACAGCTAATTGTCACATCAATATTAATGCAAAAGTTTTTATCTAATAATTTAAAATTGTAAGAGACAATCTTTTCATAAATAATATTTTTTATTTCATTGATTTTTTCTAAATTTATATCTGAAAATATCAATATCTCAAACACATCAGCATGAGAATTTCTAATTTGAATATTCGTTTTTTTACCAATTTTTTTATGTATTGAATTTTTTATTTCTGATTTTAGAAGTTCTTTTAATTGTCTAATAATATAATCGCCATTTTTGAACTGATAAATAGCATTTAAATCTTTCATATATAAAATATCAATTAGAAAAAGAGTTTTAATATTATTTTTATTTAAGTATTTGTTTATAAAGTTTAAAAAAAACAAAATAACCCCAGTTTTCGATATTTGTTAGCACATTATATGTATTTATTCTTTGAGTTTTATAAAAAAAAACCAAAGACTTTTAAAACTTAGTATTTAATATATTTTACGATAGAATCCAAAAACTTAATGAATTAGGAAAGAGTTAAAATGAGAAAAATTAATATAAAAGATTTAGAACTAAATATTGATATAACACAAATTTTAAATTTATATGCTTCAAAATCTTCAATTATTATTGATGTTGATGGAAAAATTTATAATAATTTAGATGATGTGAAGAAAAAAGCAGTAATTTATAAAAATTTGGAGTTTAAACAAATGCCTTCAATTTTAGATGCGAAGGCTATTGCTAATCAACTTTTTGCAGATTATAAACCTATGATAACTGGTACAAATTGTAAAATAAAACCCGTTTCAAATTGGCAAAATATAATTGATATGAATAAAGAAAATATGCTTTATTTTGACCATCAAAGTGATGGTGTTGAGATGTTTGAAGATAAAGAACTTGAAAATTACGGTTGGAATGCAAGTGCTTTAGAGATAAATTATAGACAAATTAGTGAATTTATCGAAGAATCTTGTGAAGGAGTATTGCTTTGCTATGACAATGAGATTCAATTTAGTGGATTTGTAATTGTTGATGATATTGAAGATGTAAGAATAAAAGTGAAAGATTTTATTTGTAAAAAAGCACAAGAAAATATAAAAGATGAATTAATAGATTTAGAAGAAGATGATGTTATTGAAGCTTTAGAACTTTTTGGAATAGAGGCTTAGTATGGAGCAATTTATTCAGGACTGGGGATATTTAGCTCTGTTTTTATACTCTTTTGGTGGGGGATTTGTAGGACTTGTATTTGCAGGAGTTTTATCTTATGCTGGAGATTTGAATATTTATATTTCTATTTTAGTAGCAGGAGTTTCAAACTTTTTGGGTGATCAGTTTTTGTTTTTTTTAGCTAGAAAAAATAAAAATTATGCAAAAGAGATGATGGGAAAATATGGTAGAAAAATAGCACTTGCTCATTTGATGATGAGAAAATATGGTTCTTTTGTTGTATTTATACAAAAATATATTTATGGAATAAAAACATTAATTCCTCTTGCTATGGGACTTACAAAATATTCAGCTACAAAATTTGCAATTTTTAATGCACTTGCTACTATTTTATGGGCTTGTGTAGTTGGTTATTTAAGTTTTGTTGCAGGTGAGTATATACTTAGTTTAAGTGATGATTTTAAATATGTGGGATTAGGGATAGTTTTAGTAGTATTTTTAATCGTTTCATATATTTTTAAAAGAATAGAGAAATAGTTATGGAAAAATTTTCACAATTAAATTTATCAAAAGAGTTTTTAGCAAATTTAAACTCTCTAGAATATACAAATATGACACCAATACAGCAAAAAAGTTTGCCTTTGAGTTTACAAAATAGAGATTTAATAGCTCAGGCAAAAACTGGTTCTGGAAAAACTGTGGCATTTTGTATTCCTCTTTTAAACAAAATTGATGTAAAAAATTTCAGAATTCAATCTTTAATATTAGCTCCAACAAGAGAATTAGCAAATCAAATAGCGCAAGAACTTAGAAAACTTTCAAGACATATTCATAATCTAAAGGTACTTACTCTTTGTGGAGGAGTTCCTTTTAAACCTCAAGTTGTTTCATTGTTTCATGGAGCTCATATTGTTGTAGCAACTCCAGGAAGAGTTTTAAAACATATAAAAGAAGAGAATATAAAACTTGAAAATATAAACACTTTGGTTTTAGATGAAGCTGATAAAATGCTTGATATGGGTTTTTATGATGATATTATTGAAATAATAAATAGTTTACCAAAAAATAGACAAACTCTATTATTTTCAGCAACTTATGAAAAAAATATAGAAAAACTAGCTTTAAATATATTAAAAAATCCAGAATTTGTAAAAGTTGAAAATGAAGAAAAAGTTCATATAAAACAGAAATTTTATAATGTAGATGAATCAAATAAAACGGCACTTATTCCAGCTCTTATTTCATCAAATAAAGCAAAAACAATTTTAATTTTCTGTAATATGAAAATAACTTGTGACAAGTTAGCTGATGATTTATATGATTTGGGATTAGATGTTTTAACTTTACATTCGGATTTAGACCAAAAACAGCGTGATGAAACTATTATTTTATTTTCAAATAAGTCATATCCTATTTTAATAGCAACAGATGTTGCTTCAAGAGGACTTCATATTGATGATGTGGATTTAGTTATAAATTATGATTTATCATTAGATGAAAAAATTCACACTCACAGAATCGGAAGAACTGCACGTGCTGGAAAAGGTGGAATAGCAATCTCTTTATATAATTCAAATGATTATGAGAGAGTTGAACTTATCAAAGATACTTTTAGTGATATAAAAGAGGAAAATATATCAAATATTGAAGATGATTTATCATATAAAATTGATTCGGATTTAAGAACAATTTTTATAAATGGTGGTAAAAAACAAAAATTAAGAGCAGGTGATATTCTTGGTGCTTTAACAGCTGGAATTGGTTTAAATAAAGAAGATATTGGAAAAATTGATATTTTAGATTTTGCTTCTTATGTTGCTATAAATAAAGAAAAAATAGAGTATGTTTTAGACAAATTATCAAAGTCAAAAATAAAAGGAAAATATTATAGAATTTATGAAAAATAATTTAAAAAATCATATGTCATAATTTAGATAAATTTTTCATAATTGTTAATCAAAATGATTATATAATAGATACCATATTGTAAAAGGAAAAATGTTGATTAAAAATAGATTATTTTTAAAAATGATATTAATATTTACATTGCCTGCATTAGGAATCTTATATTTCAGTTCTGTATTAGTTTATGAAAAAGTTGAATTAGTAAAAGAAGTAGATAATACTTATGATAATTTGACATATTTAAATGCAGTTAAAAAATTGATTTCGCAAATTCAAAAAGAGAGAAGTTTATCTGTAAAGTATCATCTTTCAGAAATTGAACTTCCAGAACTTTTAGAACAAAGAAAAGATACTTCGAAATCGTGTGATGAATTAAAAAAATTAATTTCTAGTTTAAGTTTAGAGAATCGTTTTAGTCAATATAAAAATGAATTAAAAAAATTAGAAGATTTTAGAAATAAATTGGATAGTTTTGATATAGATTTAGTAGAAGTTTTTCAAATATATACTTCTTTAAATAAAATAATTTTATCTTCTTTATCAACATTAAAACCTGTAAAACTTGATATTGGACTTAACAGTGATTTTGCAAATATTTTAAATTTTTTAAAATTTGAAGAATCATTACAAATAGAAAAA
Source organism: Arcobacter aquimarinus (assembly GCF_013177635.1). Lineage (NCBI taxonomy): Bacteria > Pseudomonadati > Campylobacterota > Epsilonproteobacteria > Campylobacterales > Arcobacteraceae > Arcobacter > Arcobacter aquimarinus. The sequence continues at coordinate 763,579 of NZ_CP030944.1, forward strand.
GATTTAATTGAGATTTATTTAACAAAAAAGAGTTTAGAACCAAAATTATATGAGCTATTTTTAGAGAACTATTTTATTCAAGATTCAAATAAAACGCTTTTTTATACAAATATAAATTTAGAAATTATGCAAAAATTAAATATAAAATTTAATGAAGAACACACAAGTAAAATTTTTAATATTAAAAATAGTATAAAAGAAAATATTCAATCAAATAATAGTTTAAAAATTCAAGAATGGGAAAAAATATCAAATGAAAATTTAGAGAATTTTAATAATATTTTTAATTCTTTAATTTCTTCTATTGAGCAGTCATCAAAAAAATATCAAGATAAAATTTTAGATGATAGAAATAAAAGTTTGATTTTTCTTTTTGTTTGTTTTTCAACATTGATATCTTTACTTTTTGTTTTAAGAAATATCATATTTAATGAACAAAAGAGTTTTATGATAGTTCAAAAACATAAAGATATTTATGAATTATTAAATCAAGCGAATAAATTTTTGTTAAAATTTTTTGATAAAAGAAGATTATATTCAAATATTTGTGAGCTTTTATCTGAGAATGAAAATATCAGATTTTGTTTTATATATGATTATGTTGATGATGAAATTACTGCACAAGAAAGTTTACTTAAACAAAAAGTAATTACTCAAATAGGAAATTATCATGATAAAAATCAAAATAATATTGTTTCAAAAACTATAAAATGGGAAACAAGTATTATTATAAATAATTTTGAACAAAAAAATATTTCTATTTTTTATGATGATGCAAAAAAACTAAATATAAACTCTATGGCATCTTTTCCTATTAAAAAGTTTAATAATATAGTTGGAACTTTGGTTTTATATTCAAATGAATCTAATTTTTTTGACCAAGAAGTAGAAGTTCTTTTTGATAAGTTAGTAAATGATATAACACATTGTTTAGAAAAGATGGAATATGAAGAGATTAGAATAAAGCAAGAAGATGAATTAAGACTTTCTTCTTATGCTTTTGAATCAAGTGAACCTATGATTATTACCAATAATATAGGAGATATAATAAAAGTAAATCAGGCTTTTTGTACAGCTATGGGATATGCTAAAGAAGAAATTTTAGGAAAAAATCCAAGAATTTTTAAATCAGGACATCAAGACAAAAGATTTGGTGATGAGTTATGGAATAGTTTAAAAGTTCAAGGTTTTTGGAGTGGAGAGGTTTATAACAAAAAAGCAAATAATGAAATTATTCCATTAAGAGCTACAATAACAGCTATAAAAAATAAAGAAGGAAAAATTACACATTTTTTAGGGCAATATATAGATATCGGTGAACAAAAAGATAAAGAAAAAGTTTTAGAATATCAAGCAACTCATGATAACTTAACAGGTTTACCAAATAGATTATTATTACTTGATAGAATTGAACATGCAATTACAAAAGTAATAAGACATAAAATAGTTGGTGGTTTAATATTTATTGACTTAGATAATTTCAAAGAAGTAAATGATACTCTAGGACATGATGTTGGAGATGCTTTACTTATTATGGTTGCAAAAAAAATAAAAGAAGTTGTAAGAGATGAAGATACAATAGCTAGAATAGGTGGAGATGAATTTATAGTTTTAATTGATAATATAGGAAATGATAAGGATGTTGCAAAAACAAATATATCAAATTTAGCTATAAAAATAAAAGATGCGTTAAACTCAATTACAACTATTGAAGGTCATATAAATGTGTCAACACCAAGTATTGGAATAACGTTATTTAATGATTCAAGTGTTAGTGTTAAAGATATTATAAAACAAGCAGATACTGCAATGTATGTGGCAAAAAAACAAGGTAAAAATTCAATAGAGTTTTTCTAAAGAAGAAAATTAATTAAAACATAGATAAAATAAATACTTAAAATAAAAAAAGGAATATTATGAAAAGTGCAACAGCAAGACATCTATTAGTTGATAGTGAAGAGTTATGTTTAGAATTAAAAACTAGAATAGCAAACGGTGAAAAGTTTGAAGATTTAGCAAAAGAGTATTCTTCTTGCCCATCTGGATATAATGGTGGAGATTTAGGAAACTTTTTTCAAGGTCAAATGGTTCCTGAATTTGATGCAGTTGTATTCAATGAAGCTATAAATGTAGTTCATGGACCTGTTAAAACGGATTTTGGTTATCACTTATTAGAAACAACTTCAAGAAGAGATTAATTTCTCTTCTACTTCTTCATCCCATAAAATAGAAACTCCGTACTCTTTATCTGTTATAACATACTTAAAATACTCTTTTGTTCCAGCTCTTCCATGAAGTCTTACAATTATTTGTTCATCTTCAAGTAGTTTTTTCATTTCATATTTTGAAAAACTTCTTTTATTCCATCTTAAAAATACATTTGAATAAACCCTAAATGTGCAAGTTGAATCAGCTGTAAATACAAACTGTTCACTGTCATCATACTCTTTTTTTGCATTTTCACAAGAATAAAGATTTACTTTTTTTCCATTAGCACTACTTTTAATTGCATGAACACTGCCTTTACAATATGGACATTTTCCTAATATCATATTTTAAACTCCAAAATAAACATATTAGTAATTTTACTAAAAATAAAAATTATGCTTTAAAAATATGGCAAATTGTAATTTAAATTTTATGGTGCAAGTCTTGATATAGTCCAATTTCCATTTTCTTGTAATTCGTATAAAAATCTATCATGAAGTCTATCTTGTCCACCTTGCCAAAACTCTATTTTTGTAGGTTTAATGATATATCCACCCCAGAAATCAGGAAAAGGAACTTCTCCTTTTACAAATTTTCTTCTTATTTCATCAAACTTTTGTTCAAGCAAACTTCTTGAACTTATAACTTGACTTTGGTGTGAAACCCAAGCTCCGATTTGACTACCTTTAGGTCGTGAGAGAAAATATTTTAAAGATTCAGTTTTTGATATTTTTTCTATATTTCCTTCTATTTTTACTTGTCTTTCTAAATCTAGCCAAGCAAAAAGTGCTGCTGCTTTGGGATTCTCTTCAACTTGTTTTGCTTTTGTACTTTTATAATTTGTAAAAAAAACAAAACCTTTTTCATCAAAGATTTTAAGTAATACAGTTCTAATACTAGGCATCATATCAGTTCCAACAGTAGCAAGTGAAAAAGCATTTGGTTCAGTTAATTTTGCTTCCATCGCTTGCTTGAACCAAAGTTCAAACTGTAAAAAAGGATTTTGGTTTAAATCCTTTATATCTAAACCTTTTGTTGTATATTTTGCTCTTAAATGACTTAAATCCAAAACTTATCCTTTGAATTGATTTTTTATATTTTAGCAAAATAGTGTTTTATTTCATTCCCCAAAAATGTCAAATAGTATAGATTTTAATTCTATTTTCATTTCATTTGATAAAACTTTTTTAGTTGAGTATAAATAAAAAGGAACAGTATTTCTCATAGAGTGTTTTAATCTTTTTCTTAAAGTTGAAATTTCATCAATATTGATAAGTTCTTCCCCATCATACAAATAAAAATCTTTTGCTATTCCAAGCTTAAAAGAAACTATTTGATAGGCGAAAAATAGCTCTTCATTTTCATATTTTTTTATAAAATCATCTAAAGCATTTTGAAGTAAATGCAATCTATTTTGTGTTATATAACCAAAACTTTCCCTAAATTTATATCTTTCAACTGTTGTAAAATCAAGAACTTTGTAAAACTCATTTAGATTTTTCCAAGGACTTCTAAATCTTCTTTTACCAAATAAAACTTCTTCAAAACAATACATATATTTCATATCTTCTTTTGATAAAATATTTTTATCTTTTATATCGAAATATTTGTTTTTAAATAATGAAATTAACCAGTTTTCATCTAACATAGAGATTGTGTCAAGCTCTTTTTGCCTATTTTCATTTTTGAAGTTCCAAAGCATAGAAATAGAATTTGATAGTTTTTCTTCATCTTTTTCATTTTCAAAATATTTATCTGATAAATATTGAACTACACTTTCAAGTAAAGTATCTGTTTTTGCTATACCATGATTAAAAATAACTTTCTTATAAAGATTAAATCTCATTTCTAACATATGTTCAATATCAATTAAACTCATATCATAAAAGCTTAGATAAAAAATATTTTCTTTTTCTACTAAAACGGCTTGTTTTGTGATTCTTATATGGTCATTTGGACCGGTTATATAGCCACTTGCTAACATATCTCTATTTATATAATCAAGTCTATCAGCATCAACTGTACTACTTACAAATTCATGTAAAACTTTAAAATCAAATCCTTCAAAAACTTGTTCTTCAAAAATTAAAATAGCTAATTTTTTTATTAGTTTTAAATACTCTTTTTCATAAGATTTAGAGATTAACTCATCTAATTCATAATCAAAAAGTAGTTTTAAGAGATTTTCTCCAATAGCTTCATGTAAAACTTCTTTTGAATTTTTTGTAATTTCTTCATAATTTTCTTTAAAAATTACCTCTTTTTCCAATAAAGCCTCTTGATTTTGCTCTTTAAATTTTATTTTGTCATAAACTTTTTTTAGTGCATATTCAACTTGGTGGGAAAATGGCAGATGTCCTACATCATGAAGTAGGGCAACAATTCTTAAAGTTTGTAAAAAAATAGTATAAGTTGCTCTTTGAACTTTTGATTTTGTTGGAATTGTAAATTGATAAAGTGCTTTGTTATCAAAATATTCCATATCATCAATACTAACTTTTAGATTTTCGTTTTTGATTATAGAAATTATTACTTTTTTTAAAGATGATAAAAAATTATTTTTTGTTTTTTTATCAGCATTTAATAAAGCATTTTTAAACATAAAAGAGGATAAATGCATAGTTCCTAAACTGTGAATAAATCTTTTTGTTGTAATTGATGGGTATGAGAAATAAGCCAATGCATTTTGTGTGATGAATTGAAGTCTATTTACTATCTTTGTTTGCAAAATTTTATCTTCAAGTTTTGTGTATTCTATGTGATTGTAAATAGTATCATTTATTAATCTATTTTGTATTTTTAATCCTTTAATCAAAATTATATATTAGACAATCTTAGCTACTAATAGTTTATAGGTGCTTTAAAAAGGTGATTTGTGGAATTAAGAATTTATATTTTACAAATCATAACATTCATAGTTTTCATAATATATCTTTTTCTTTTTTTATCACTGTTTTCTCTTAATTAATTTAATATAATCTTACACAGATAATATTTTTAATAATTCATCTTTATTTTTCCATTCGTTTATTATTTCATCTGAAAAAACAACTTTTTTTATATCTAATTCAATTAAATTTATATCACTCAAAAAAGCTTCTGCATATCCAGTTTTAGTTTCATGGACTCGAACAGATGTTACTTTAACATCTCCTTCACCATTAGAAAATTTTGTATTTTTTAAAATATGGTCAATAAATTTTAGAAACATCAAACTATAGCTTTCAGCACTTGGAGATACGGGCATCTCTATCCAACGAAGTGAATTTGTTTTAAAAAAATTTTTAAACTCTTCTGATTCTTCTGCCCATAAAGAGTAAGCATGATCAAATGAATCTATAATATTTTTAATATGTTTTTTTGTTAATCCGAAATCTAAAATCATATATCCATTGTCTAGTTTATTAGAAGTGAAAAATAGTTCAACTTTATAGGAGTGTCCATGAATTGATGTTTTACACCTTTTTGTTGAACAATTTCTTACTATATGTGCACCTTCAAATTTGAATTTTTTTCTTATAATCACTTTATGCTCCAAGCTAAAGTTTTATCTGCAAACATAGGAACTACTTGTTCGTTTTTGTAAGAATAAACATCAGGAACTATAAAATCTTTCTTGATTAGAGTAATTGGCTTAGAAATAGGTTTTAAATTATAAATTCTTTGTGCATTTAAACTTACAAATGTATTTAAATTATCTAGCTTTCCATTTTTTTCAAATAATTCAGCTAGAAGTTGTAAAGCAATAGGTGAATTAAATACTCCTGCTGCTCCATGATGACACTCTTTATTGTTTTTTTGATGAGGAGCAGAATCAGAACCAAACATAATTTTAGGATGAGCTTGTAATACTATTTCTTGTAAAGCAGCTCTATCTTCATATCTTTTAACTATTGGTTTACAAAAATTATGTGGATTTAACATCCCACCTGCTACATCATCAAGGGTCAAAAGCAGATGATGAACAGTAACTGTTGCATATAAATTATCGTATTTATCAAGTAAATTTATAGCTTCTTTTGTTGAAATATGTTCCATAATTATTTTAAGATTTGGAAAATTAATAGCTAAAGATTCATAAATAGGTAAAAACTCTTTTTCTCTATCCATCACAAAACCTTTTGTTTCTCCATGTACACATAAAGGAATACCTAATTTACTCATAGATTCTAAAGTGGGTCTTAAAATTTCAACATCCATTGAAGATACACCAGTTTCACTATTTGTTGTTACTCCAAAAGGATAAAGTTTAACTGCAATTATCTCATCTTTTATATCTTCTAAAAATGAGTATGAATAATCCACTTGAAAAAATATCGTTACATAAGGAGTAAAATCTTCATCTTGTTTACAAGCCTCTTTTATTCTTTGTTTATAAGATAATAAAGCCTCTTTTGTAGTAATTGGAGGAAGAAGGTTTGGCATAACAAGTGCACCTGCAAAACTTTTTGAAGTTAGAGGTCCTACAAGTTTTAACATGTCATCATCTCTTAAATGAAGATGCATATCTAAAGCAGAGTTTATAATAAATTTTTCCATACTAGATTTTCCTTTTAATTTGGCGTATTTTAACTAAAGAGTTTTTAAATGCAACTAAGTTGCATTTAATTCTGCTTTGCTAAGATTTCAAAAATATAATTAAATTATAAAAAATAAGAGAGAATAAATTATGAATATTGATTTTAAAAAATCAAATGGTTTAGTTCCAGTTATTGCTCAAGAATTTGGAACAAATGAGGTATTAATGTTAGGTTATATGAACAAAGAGGCTTTTGATTTGACTATTGAAACAAAAATTGTTCATTACTTTTCAAGAAGTAAAAATAGAATCTGGAAAAAAGGTGAGGAGAGTGGTCATATTCAAAAACTAATTGATTTAATAGTTGATTGTGATGAAGATACACTTTTAGCTATTGTAGAACAAGTAGGAAATACTGCTTGTCATACAGGAGCTAAATCTTGTTTTTATAGGTCATATTTTGAAGGCAATGAGTAAAGATTTTTTCCAAATAGAAATACCAATAGTAAAAATTCACTCTGAGTGTTTAACAACTGTTGAATTTATACTAAAAGATATTTGGGTCTAAAAAAATGAATTAGAACACCTACTTTAAAGGATAATGTAATGTTGAAAGAAGAACATATAGAAGAGTTAAAAAACAAACTTTTAGAAAAAAAAGAAAAACTACTTCAAGAAACAACCTTAAGTCAAGGTTTTATTGAAGAGCTTCATAATGATACAAAAGGAGATGAGGCAGATTTTGCGGAGATTTCAAGTGATACATATAATCTAAGTATTCTTAGAGAAAAGCAAATTCAAGAGTTAAGAGAGATAGAACATGCTTTAAAAAAGATTGAGAATGGCACTTATGATATTTGTGAGATGTGCGATGAACCAGTGGGGATAAAGAGACTTAGAGCTAAACCACATGCTAGATTTTGTATATATTGCAGACCTATTTATGAAAAAGAACAAAAAAACTAGATTCTATTTGTATATAAACATGAACTTGTTAAAAAAAAGATTGAGGATGAATCAATTAAATTTGGCTATAAAAACAACTAAAGATAAGGAAATAAGTGAAAAATATAAAAGTAGAATTAGAAAGTATAATATTTAATGTGATGCTACCAGAATCACAAGCTTTTTTAGATGAATTAAATGAAGAGATTGAGAATGGAAATGAAGAAAAAGAGATTATTGAAGCAAAAAAAGATGTTGTCTCTTTTATTGAGGAATTAAATCAAATTTTAGAATTAATTAAAGAAAAGAAACTATCAAATAAAGATGCAAAAGATATGTATAAAAAAATTAGAAATATGCTTGATGAACATGAACATCAATAAATGTTAAAGGAAAAAATGATGACGAATAAAAAAAATCTTAATCTTTCTGGAGAATGGAGTCAAGAGAGATATCCGTTCCGACATATGTCACAGGATAAACAGCCAACAGTTTTGAGCGATATCTATAAGGAGGAGATTAATATAGCCATTTGGCAACGACATAAACAATTTTCAGTAAAAGAATTTTTAGCATTAAATCCTACATTTCAAAAAGAAATGGTCCTAACACCACAAGATGCATTTTCACGTATTAGCGAATCTTTTGATAACAATATGACTGAAGTTAGCGAAGATATTGCTCTGCTTGTAGATATGTTTTGTTATTTGTTTGAACTTAATCAAGTAGGTATGCGATTGAAAGTTTTAGATAAAGCGATGTGCCCTAAATTTCATGTTGACAAAGTACCTTGTCGTCTTGTGACAACTTATCAAGGTATGGCTACGCAATGGTTGCCTCACGAGTTAGTTGATCAAACAAAACTGGGATGGGGTTGTAATGGCTTACCTGATAATGAATCTGGTCTTTACCAAAGTGAAAGTGATATCCAACAACTACATTGTGGCGATGTTGCACTAATCAAAGGTACACTTTGGGAAGGTAATGAAAATGCAGGATTAGTCCACCGTTCACCAGAATTAGTAGCTAATGAAAAGCGTTTGATATTAACTTTAGATTTTATGTAGCTAAATCTTATGGCTTGTCTTCTGAAGCTAAGATATACTTATTATTTATTATAGAAAAGATAAATTACTCTTTTCTATTTTCAAAAATTCTTTCCGTAAATTGGGCAAATTTACCACGAACTGCTTTTTCAAGTTCTATTGCAAACATTTTAAGTTCTGGATGTGCTTCATTTGTTTGTTTTAAAAGAGTTGTTAAGCCATTGTTATATTTATTTAAATACAAATTATCAATTTGTCTATTTGAACCAATAACTATTGCCATGCAACTTTCATCAAGTCTTGAAAGTATTAATTGTGTTGTTTTTTCACTACTATTTTGCCATTCATCCATAATAACAATAGCGCTACTTAAAGTTCTTCCTCTTGCTTCTCCTGGCCATAAAGTTTCTATACAATATCTTGATTTTAATTCATTGATTTTTGATTCTATGGATTCTTGATTATCTTTATTTTCACTCTTTTTTAATTGTTTTTTTGCAACAAATTCTAAAGTATCACTAAGTGCCATATTATAAATTCTAAATTTTTCATCATTTCCAGCTAAATATCCAACATCAGCACCTTTATCAAGAGATTCTATTGAATTTCTAACATAAACAATTTTGTCATATAAACCTAAATCAATCAATCTCATAGCACTTACAATAGACATTAAAGTTTTTCCACTTCCTGCTTTTGCATCAATTACAAGTAAATCATAAATATTAGATAAAATTGCTTTTGTAAATAGTTTTTGTTTTAAATTTACAGGTTTTACACTCAAAGCTTTAAAATCATTCTCTTTTAAAATATCTATTTTTTGATTTGTAATAATTGCATATTCCACATTTCCATCATTACTTTCAAAGCTATATGAAAAATTTTCCATTTCATAGTTTTCATCTATTAATTTTATATCTTTATTTTCTAAACTATTAAATACAGAAGAATCAAGCTGTAGATTTTTTACAAAATTAAATTTCGGAACAGTTGATTTATCATCATGTAAAGTTTCTGTTTTTATACCTTTAAATAGTGCAAAAGTTCTTGCATAGACATCAAGGGATAAAAAGATAGTTTGACAACCTTTGTAGTATTCTTGTGAAATTGATGCAACTTCAATAATTCTTTTATCATTCGATTCAGAAATATGAATTTGTTCAATTACAGTATCATATTTATCTTTTGAAATAATATCAAGATTTAGTTCATCATTGAAAAGTTTTACAACTTTAAAACCTGTTTTATAATCAACTTCTTTTATTTTCATCTTTGCTAATAATCTTGCAAATTCTCTTGAATAGTATCCTAACTCATTTGTAAGCTTCTTTTTATCCTCTAATTCAAGAAGTACAGTTTCAGGGATAACAATATGATTAGTTTTATTGTCTGATATTTTGTAGAGATTTTGAAGATTTTGTAAGATGATGTTTGTATCTAGCACATATACTTTTTCTTTCATAAGAAATTTTAATATAGATAAATAACAAAAGAGTTACAAAATTGCTGATTTTTTAGACAAGTATTTGAAATAATAAATATAAATATTTTAATATTAAATTTAAAAAATTAGTTTTAAAGTAGGCAGTTTTTCAAGCTAAGATTGTAAATATAATCTTAGCTTAAAAGTAAAAGATTTTAATCTTTTGATAGTCTAATCAATGAGTTTATCATAGCAACAGCACTCTCTTCATTTAGAGGTTTTTCATAAGTTGTTAGTAACTCTCTTGCTAGAATATTTGCACCTAAATGTTGATACATTAATCTCATAGCTTGAAGACCTTTTGCTCCACCACCACCGCTGTGCGTAGCAAGTCCAACTATTTTTTCATTAAAAGCATCTCTCCAGCTCTTTGTAGCTCTTGAAGTCCAAGACATAGCATTGTTTAATACAGGAGGCATTACTCCGTTGTATTCAGGTGCAACAATAATAAATGCTTTTAGTTCTAAAATTTTAGTAGCTAAATCTAAAACAGATTCAGGAATACCATTTTCTTCCTCTTCTAGTGTACTATATAAAGGTAATTTTAAATCAACTAAATTTATAAATTCAACTTCACAATTTTGACTTAGTGCTAACTCTTTTAGTTTTAATCCTAATTTTAAGTTATTATTAGAGCTAGCAACTAATATTCCTATTTTTGGCATAATAATCCTTATATATTTTTTTAAAAAGGTATTATAGCAAAGCAATACTTTATACATAAGTTTTTAAAATTGAGATAAAAATAGTTATAATGTAAATCAATATAATCTCAAAATAAGTTGTAACTGATGAAAATAGAAAAAGAGAAACAATTTTTAAGAATAATAAAATTTATGCCCACACTTTTTGTTGTATTTTTTTCCTTTTTTATAATTTTATTTTTATATTATGAAAATAAAAAAACTTTCAATGAAGAAAAAAAAGAGATAGAAGAAAAATATATTTTAAAAAATAAAGAAATTATACAAGAAGAAGTTAATCGCGTTTATGAGTTTATAAAACAATTACAAAAAAATACAGAACAAGAATTAAAAAATAATATAAAAAGTAGAGTTTACGAAGCTCACTCTATAGCAACAAATATATATAAAGAGTATAAAGGTACAAAAACAGATAAAGAGATTTTTGAATTAATAAAAGTTACATTGGGTAGTATAAGATACAATGAAGGAAGAGGCTATTTTTTTATGGATGATGTTCATGGGAATAAACTTTTACATCCAATAGATACTTCAATTGAAGGAAAAAATTTTATAAATTATACAGATGCAAAGGGGTATAAACTTTTTCAATCAATTGTAAATGTTATAAAAGAAAAAACAGAAAGATTTGATGAATATTATTGGTATAAACCAAATACAAATGGTGAGATTGGTCGTAAGATATCTTTTTATAAATATTTTGAGCCCTTAAATATGGCAATTGGAACTGGAGAGTATTTTGATGATTTTGAAAAAATAATTCAAAAACAAGCGTTAGAATATATAAGTGCAATTAGATTTGGTAGTTCAGGATATATTTTTGTATTAAATTACGATGGTATTTATTTGAGTCATATTAAAAAAGATTTTATTGGAAAAGATTATTTAGAAAATGATAATTTAAAAAACAATATTAAAGCTATTAAAGAGATGTTAGATATAGCAAAAAATGGTTCAGGATTCTGTACTTATATTCAAAATCAAAAACCAGGTACAAATATATCTGTAAAGAAAATTAGTTATATTCAAGGTCTAAATGATTGGGGATGGTTAGTTGGAACAGGTTTTTATGAAGATGATGTAAATTCAGAGTTATTAGAAGTAAAGAAAAAATTAGATGAAAAATATGAAGCTTATGTTAAAAATATTTTGATAATAGGTATTATATTGATTATTGTGTTATTGATTATTTCAAAATATATTTCAATATTTTTAGAAAATAAATTTAATCAATATAAAAAAGAATTAGATAAAAATCAAACTCTTTTACATCAACAATCAAAAATGGCTGCAATGGGAGAAATGATAGGAAATATAGCTCATCAATGGAGACAACCATTATCTACTATTACAACTGCTTCAAGTGGAATGGTTTTGCAAAAAGAAATGGGTATTTTAACTGATGAATTTTTTTATGAAGCATCTAAAAAAATAAATACATCTGCTCAACATTTATCTCAAACTATTGATGATTTTAGAAATTTCTTTAGCCCAAATAAACAAAAAGGAAAATTCTTTTTAAGAAATACATTTTTAACAACATTAGATTTAATTTCTGCACAGTTTAATGCAAAAGAAATCAATATCATAAAAAATATTGAAGATGTGGAACTTTACAGTTATGAAAATGAACTTATACAAGCTTTGATTAATATTTTAAATAATTCAAGGGATGAATTACTAAAAAGAGATAGTGAAAGATATATTTTTATTGATGTAAAAAAAACGAAAAATGATAAAGTTGATATTATTATCAAAGATAATGCAGGTGGTATCAAAGAAGAATATTTTGATAAAATATTTGAACCTTATTTTACAACAAAACATCAATCTCAAGGTACAGGAATAGGACTTTATATGACTGAAGAGATAATTTCAAAACATTTAAATGGAATAATTGAAGCTGAAAATGTTGAATTCACTTATAATGACAAACAATATAAAGGAGCTTCTTTCACTATAAAATTGGATATAAAAGATAACTTAAATTAAAAATTTAGGAGTTGAAAATTACAACTCCTTTTTTATATTATTGAGTAATTTCTTTACTTTTTATATAAACTTCATGTCCTTCACCAGCATCTAAAATAACAACAAAATCTTCACTTGGTTTTTTAAATGTTACTTCGCCATTATCATCCATTTTTGTTTCAATAACAGCTTTTTCATTTTGTTCAACTATAAAAGCAACTCCACTAGAACTACTTCCATCACTAAATCCACCTTCACAAGTGATTGTTCCATCACCATTGTCAAAACAACTCATTACTGCTGAGTGTGCAAAAGCACTACTTGCTAAAAAAGCAAGTGAAAATATAGTTTTTTTAATCATTTTTTTCCTTTTTATTAAATTTAAATTTTCTATAATTTTTAGAGGTTTAATTTTTAAAATTTTTTGCTCCTCCTTTCCAATTGATAGATTTATTTGGATAAAAAGCTAAAATCAAAGTTATAGCTAAAACTGTAAAATAAAAATAACTCATAGCTTCTAATCCACTCCATGAGTAGATATTTCCAACTGTAAATATAAAAGAAGCAATAAATACACCCAAACTTACTGGGAAAAATATCGCAAATAACATCCATTTAAAGCTATTTGTTTGCATTTTTACAACAATCATTGTAGCTATACAAGGAGGTGTTAAAAGCATAAAAATAATAATCGCAGTTGCATGAAGTGGAGTATAGCCACTATTTTGTGCCATAGCTTCTTCAGCTCTTTGATTGTCTGCTTTGTTGTTTTCATATAAACTTCCCAAAGTTGCAACAGCACTTTCTCTTGCAGCAAATGAACTTAAAAATGCCACATTTATTTTCCAATCAAATCCAGCATACTTTGTAATAGGTTCAATTGATTTTCCCATCATTCCAAGAAGAGAGTTTTCAATTTTTTCATTTTTCATTTCTCTTAAAATATTTTTTCTATTAGTTGATAGTTTTCTAAGGGCAATATTTATTTTTTTTGCATCATTGTCACTCAAAGGTCTTATAAATTTATAAAGAGTTTGATTCTCTTTTTCATATTTTTCATCAACACTTGATGATGAATTTATCATTTTAGCAGCTCTATAGTCATCATAAAAATTTAAAGCTAAAGAGACTTTTTCTTTATCATTTAAATATTCATAATAAATTGTATTTTTCGTTTTTTCATCAAATTCTATTAAAGATTTTTGGGCTAAAAAATCATATTTTGTTTTGGATTCATCACTTAATCCTGGAAATTGAAGCATTGCAAAAAGCACAATAGCAACAGCAAGTACAATAGTTACAACTTTTTTTATATAAACCCAAACCCTTTGTGAAGCTCTTATTATTACACCTTTAAAAGTTGGTAAATGATAAGGTGGAAGTTCCATCAAAAAAGGAGCAGTTTCTCTATTTTTTAGAATAGTGCTTGTTAAAATTTTGGCAACAATTAAAGCACAAAAAACTGTAACAGTTGAGATGAAAAACATCATTATTGCCATATCAGGTTTAAAAAAAGCACCTAAAAGTAGGGTATAAAAAGGAACTTTTGCCAAACAATTCATATAAGGAACAGTTAAAACTGTAGCCATTCTAGCTCTATCATCTGCTATTCCTTTTGTAGCCATAACTCCTGGAACTGCACAACCTCCAACCATAGCTCCACCTAAAACCAAAGGAAGTGTAGATTGTCCATGAAGTCCAAATTTTCTAAAAACTCTATCTAAAATAAATGCCATTCTTGGCATATAGCCCACATCTTCCATAATAGCAATCAAAGCAAATAAAATAAAAAAGATAGGAATATAATTAAGTAGGGCATTTGCACTATTTACCATCCAAATAGTAAAATCAGTTATCATAGGAACATCTGTAAAGTTTGCTTTTGGCATTATATCTATAACAAAATTTTTAAAACTAGCTAATATTGGCCAAGTATAATCTGTGAGTTTATATCCATAAACAATAGAAATTTGATAAACTAAAAACATAATTGCAAATAAAATAGGTAAAGCTAAAAATCTATTTAAGATTATTTTATCAGCTTTATCTGTTAGAGTTTTTTTATTTGGATTTTTATGAATTACGGCTTTTTCTTGTATAAGTTCAGCACTATCGTATCTGAAAGTTGCAAGAAAAGTGATGATATTTTTATTATAAGTTGTTTGAAAAAGTTCATTTTGTTTTTGTAAAATCTCTTTTATATCAGAAATCTCTTTTGATATGAAATTTATTATTGTTTCATCATTTTCTAATGCTTTTATGGCTAACCATCTTTTTGATAAATTAGTTTTAAAAGTTTTGATTTCATTTTCAATATAAGAGATATATGGTTCTAATTCTTCATAATTTATTTGAAACTCTTCAATATCAGCTTTATTTTCATAAAGAGTTGTGATTGCTTTCATAATATCTTCTTTTCCAACTCCTTTTGCTCCACTTGCTTCTATAACGGGGCATCCAAGCATTGATGAGATTTTTTTGCTATCTATATTTATATCTCTTCTTTTAGCCACATCCATCATATTTAAAACTAAAACAACAGGAATTCCAATTTCTAAAAGTTGAAAAGTTAAATATAAATTTCTTTTTAAATTTGAAGCATCAACTACATTTATTATTACATCAGGTTTTTCATTTAAGATATACTCTTTTGCAACTCTTTCTTCAAGAGAATATGAACTAAAAGAGTAAGTCCCTGGTAAATCTACCATTTCTATTTTATAATCATCAAATCTAAAAAAACCAGTTTTTTTGTCTACAGTTACTCCTGGATAATTTGCTATATGTTGCTCAATTCCACTAACTAAATTAAAAATTGTTGATTTACCACAGTTTGGCTGTCCTGCTAATACTGCTTTTATTTTTTTCATATCATCTCTACTTCTATTAATTTTGCTTCACTTTTTCTAAGTGTTATATGATAGTTTTGGATTTTTAACTCCATTGGGTCATAAAGTGGTGCTTCTCTTATGATTTCAATAGAAGCTCCATTTACAAATCCCATATCTAAAAGTTTATAAAGTAATCTTCCTTGGGCATTTAGCTTTAGAATTTTTACAATATTTCCTTTTTTTATCTCATCTAATCCCATTTTTCTTCCTTGATTTTTTTGTAATTTTCTTTTGAAAAAATAGCTGCAAAATAAGAGTTTCCGTTGTCATATCGAATTAGATAATGAAGTGGGTCGGCTATTAGTTTTAATCTCATATTTTTATAATCAAACTCTTTTAAATCAAGTTTGATAAACTCAAAATCCCAAGTTAATAGATAAAAGTTACTGTTTTTATCTATTGCATAACCACTTAGTTTTTGTTGTCTATTTTCAGAGATATTTATATGAATTATCTCTTCATCTTTTGGATAATTTATCTCTTTTAAAGTGATTTTGTCATTCTGTTTTTTTAGATTAAAAAGCCTATTTTGATTATCTTGTATTAAATATCCCAAATCAAATGGCTTGATATTTGTAGTTTTTCCCCAGATATTTTTTGCTGGATATGAAAAATTTAGCTCTTTTAGTTTTTCGTTTAACTCTTCACTTTTGGTTTTTAAGTAGTCATTATCAAAGTCATAAACTTTCGCGCCATCTTTAAAAATTCCAAAAACTTCTTCAGGAAATTTGATCATTCCTATATTACTTTGAGGATTAAAAAGAGGATATAGTTCTACTTGTTTTTTCTTTAACATTTTATAGTTGTACTCAAAACCTAACTTTGAATTTTTTATCTCATTTCCATCATAAAAGATATCTTTTATTTGAATAGGAAGTTTTTTTTGAATCTCTAAATCTCTGTAATAAACAAAAGGCAAATAAGACTCATACTCTTTTTGAGAGAAAGTTTTTTTATCTTTTATTCCATACTCAAATCTATGTTCTCCAAAGTTTTTTTGATATATAAATTCATCTAAAATATCAGAATAAAAAATATAGTATTTATGAAACTCTTTTTCAAAACTTCCTTGAAAGCTAAAATAAAATAGGAATAACAAAGTAAAAACAGCTTTTAAAAGTTGTTTTATTCTATTTTGTTCCATAATTACTAAAGAAATAAAAATATAAGTAAGTAAAGATATAAGAGTAAAAAATAGACTATCTTCAAATACAACTTGCACTATCTCTTTGGGATAATAATCACTAATTATTCTAAGTAAAGGTATTGAAAAAAGAGTGATAATCAAACAAATAAAAATAATTCCAATGAAAAGATGCAAAAAAATATTTTTAAAAATATTTAGTGGCAAATGAAGGGTTACTTTTAGCCTTTTTTGAATAATCTCAGGTAAAAACTGAGAAGTAGCCACAATAATTCCCACAAATAAATAAAAATAATATAGTATAAAGTGCGGTTTATGTTCTAAATGAATAAATCGATACCACATCATAGATTCAGGTTCTATTGTTGAAAATTGAAAATTCAAATCAAAGGCAAAGTAACTTAAGATGATAATTGAAAAAATAAGTAAGAAAAATAAAGGATATTTTATTTTTAACCACTCTTTTAAAAATATAGATTTAAACATTAATATTTCCCTACAAAACCTAAAAATCTATCTTCGAAATCCACATTTAACTCTTTTAAATTCTCAAGTTTTTCAAAGGTATAAATTTTTTTATAATCTTTATGAATTTCAACTCTATGAATATCTTTTTTTTCAAACATCTCATTTAACTCAACTTCATAACATCTGAAATTTTCTATAAAATCTTTCATACTATCTTGATAAACATCGCCACCTTTTTGAATAATTGCAATATCATCAATTAAATCAACCAAATCACTCATAATATGAGAAGTTATCAAAACAGTTTTATCACTATTTTTTACATAATCTTTTAAATAATCAATAAAAAGTTTTCTGTATCCCGCATCTAAACCCATAGAGTAATCATCAAGTATTAAAAGTTCTGCATCTTGGGCAAAAATCAAACCTAAGACTACCTGAGATTTTTGTCCAAAAGATAAAGTAGAAATTTTTTGATTGTAATTTAACCCCATTAAATCAACTAAATCATAAAAAATTTTACTTTTCCATTTTGGATAAAATGGTTTAAAAAATTGTTCTATTTGTTTTATATTCATAAAATCATAAGTTGTAAATCCCTCGTGTAAAAGGGCAATTTTTTCTTTTGCTTGAATACTAAGATTAAAAGAAGGCTCTTTGAAAATCAAACATTCACCATTTTTAGGTTTTATATATCCCATTAATATATTTATTAAAGTTGATTTACCAACTCCATTTTTTCCTAAAAATGCAAATACAGAACCTTTTTTTATATTTAAATTTAGATTTTCATAAATTTTCTTTTTGCCAAAAAAGTGTGAAAGATTTTTTATTTCTATTATGAACTCGTTATTTTTCATCTACTTTACAGCTTCCTTCTTTTCCACATCCACAACCTTTATTTTTAAATAATTTTGTATAAAGATAAAAGAGTGCTGCAACAGTGATGATACCTAAAAATATATTTTCCATTTTATGACCTTTTTTTGATGAAAGAATATTAACAATTTTAAGCTTAAAGTAGTATTGATAACAATTATCAGTTTTATAAAAAATTAAGTTTCACTTGGTTAATATCCCATTTACATTTTGTTAATAATTAGTTAAATAACTTATACGGGAAAATAATGAAAGATAAAAAAGATAAAAAAATTGAAAGTAAAATAATTTTTCAAGATGAGAATATCATAACAATAGTTCATGATGGACAAGAGTACCAATTAAGAATAACAAAAGCGAACAAATTGATTTTAACAAAATAAAAAATATTTAAATAGCAAGCCAAAATAAAAGTTCTCCAAAAATAGCCAGCTAAAACAACATAGTTTAAAGGAATAAAATGAAATTAAGAATTGCAAGTTCTGTAGCAGCATTATTAGTTGCACAAGCATCAGTTTTAGCTGATGATACTACAAAATTAGAAGAGATTACAGTTACAACTGCTGCTGGATATGAGCAAAAATTAGTTGATGCGCCTGCGTCTATATCTGTTATAACTCAAGAAGATTTACAAAAGAAACCATACGCAAATTTATTAGATGCCGTTAAAGATGTTGAAGGTGTTGATATTGGTGAAAGTACTGATAAATCAGGACAAGGAACAGTTAGTATGAGAGGTATGGGTTCTGATTATACACTTGTTTTAATTGATGGTAAAAGACAAAATAATAATGGAGATATTTATCCAAATGATTTTGGTGGTTTACAATTTGCAAATATTCCTCCTATTTCTATGATTGAAAGAGTTGAGGTTGTAAGAGGACCTATGTCTACACTTTATGGTGCTGATGCTATGGGTGGAGTTATAAATATTATTACAAAAAAAATATCGAAAGAGTGGACAGGAGCAATCAGTCATAGTAGAACTTTCCAAACTGATAGTTCATGGGGAAATAAAGATACTACAGATGTTTCTATCATGGGACCACTTATTGAAAATAAATTAGGTCTTAGTTTAAGAGGTAGTTTTTATGATAATGAAGAATCAAATCCTGAATGGGCAAAAGCAACTTTCAATGGAGCTGATGCTAGTAAAAACAATAATAGTTTTGGTGCAAATGGTAAAACTATGGATAACCAAAACTGGACTTTTGGTGCAGGATTGACATTTACTCCAAACGATGCTCATACTATAAAAGCTGATTTTGATATTGCAAAACAAAAATATGATAATACAAATGCAAGTGTAGGAACAGTTGATAGTTATCAAACTATTTATACAAATCAAAGAGTTGGATATGCTCCAATTCAAAGAATGGAAAGAGAACAATACTCTTTATCTTGGGAAGCTAACTGGGATTTGGGAAAAAGTACAGTTGGAATTCATCATATTGAATCACAAAACTTAGGAAGAAGTTTACCTTTAAGTGCAGAAGAGAGATTGTATATTAAAAATAACAAACCAGGATGGGGAAATTTAGCTGGTGCAATGAATGATCCATATTTTGTTGATTTAATGCCAAGACCAAAAAGAACTTTAGAATCAAAAAATACAACATATAGTGCAAAATATGAACTTCCTTTAAATAATCACTTTTTAGTTGTTGGTGCTGAATATTTAGATGCTCAAATGAAAGATGGTGTATTTGGTATGAGTGAAGGTAAAACTAACGGGAAAAAAGAGTATGGTCAATATTCTGTTTTTGCAGAAGATAGTTGGAGTATAATAGACCCATTAACTCTTACTTTTGGAGGAAGATATGATAAACATGAAGATTTTGGAAGTCATGTTAGTCCTAGAGTATATGCAACTTATACAGTAAATGATAATTGGACAGTAAAAGGAGGAGTTGCAACAGGGTATAAAACTCCTAAAACATCTGATTTACAAGAGGGAATAACAGGATTTGGAGGACAAGGTACATCTCCATTTATTGGAAATCCTGATTTAAAACCTGAAGAGAGTTTAAGTAAAGAGATTGCAGTTTATTATGAACACCCAAATAAACATAACTTTAATGTAACTTTATTCCAAAATGATTTTAAGGATAAAATTGAAAGTACAGATGTTACATCATCAGCTGGTTCAAAATGGGAAGATGTAAGTTCAAGTTATGGAACACTTAGTCAAAAACAAAATGTTGGAAAAGCAGAAATTTTAGGATTAGAAGTTTCAGGAAAATATTTTATTTTAGACAATTTATCATTAAAAGCAAACTGGACATATATGGATTCTGAGATTGAATCAAATGATCCATCAACAAACGGAAAACCTTTAAGAAGTAGTCCAAAACATATGTATAATGCTACTTTAGATTATCAAGCAACAACTAAGTTTAATACATATTTACAATATTCAGGAGAAGTTGATAGATTTAATATAAGATATGCTGATTCTACATCTGGAAATTATAAAGATTTATATTATAAAGACTACTCAATTTGGAATTTAGGAGCTTCTTACAAAGTTGATAAAAATTTAACATTTAATGGAAGAGTTAATAACTTATTTGATAAAGATTTTATGGAATATGATGCAGTGGCTCAGGGTTCTGGAAGAACACCATATTACTATGAACAATACAGTAATATCAGTGCTGGTAGAAACTTTTGGTTAAGTGCTAACTATACTTTCTAAATAAATAAAAGAGTGAATTTTCACTCTTTTATTTTACCTTCTATCAAAAATTTTGCTCCATTTTCAAAACTATAAGTTATCTCTCCTTGAAGCTGTAATTTTACAATATTATTAACAAGTTTTAGACCTAATGTTTTATCAAAAAGACTTTTATAATCTTTTTTTAAACCTTTTCCATTATCTTTGATAATTAAAGTTAAAATATTATTAGTTTTTGTTATTTTTATATAAATAGTAGGATTAAATATATCTAAAAAAGCATATTTAAAAGCATTTGTTATAAGTTCATTTAAGATAAGTCCATAAGGCATGGCATTTTCTATAGTTAAAAAAATATCTTCTATTTGAGGATTTATTAATATTTCATCCCCTTTATCGTAAGAAATTTTAATAGAGTTTATTAAATCTTCAATATAATCTTTAAAAGAAATTTTATTCAAATCTTCAGATTCATATAGTTTTCTATGTAATAATTCCATAGTAAATATTCTTTCTTGTATTTCATTTAGGGTTTTTTTAGTTTTAATATCTTTAATCTCTTCTTCTTGAAGTTCAATTAAACTAATAGTTAAGGCAAGATTATTTTTTACTCTATGATGAACTTCTTTTAGTAAAGTCTCTTTCTCTTCTAATGATTTGCTAAGTTGTTTATTTAGTAATTCAATATTGTTTAACATTCTTTTAAAAATAATAAAAAGAAGAGAGATACTTAAAAAAATAGCTACTAAAGTTTCAGGAAGTAAAAAAAGAATTAAAATAGAAATACTATTTTTATTTTCTATTTCATCTTTTTCTATACTTAATTTTAGAAAAAGATTTTTATTATTTTTTGAAATATTAAGTTTTAAATACCAAATGACAAAAACATTATTGTTTATATTAACTTCTTCAATGAAAATATCATTTTTAAAGTTATCCAAGTATAAAAACTTAATCTCTGTAGTTTTGTAAGAGAGATTTTTAATTAGGCTATTTTTCATCTCTTCTATCTTTTTTTCTTCTAAAAATAAATCTTTTGTAATTAAAAGAGATTTTGTGACAAAATTTATATCATCTTTAAAATTTTTTTCTTTTATTTTAGGTTGAGCAAGGGCTGTTCTAATTGATATTGATAAAAAAGTGATTATAAAAAAAGCAATTAAAACTTTTGTGATTAAAGAATAATTCTTTAAATCAAGAATTTTCATTATTTTTTACCATATTTAATCTATATCCTTCTTCATACATATTTTCAAAAGGATTAAATCCAAGACGTGTTTTAAGCCTATAAATTAGTGAACGGAGTTTGGATAAATCATACACATCTTCTCTATAAACAAAATTGAAAATAGTATTAAAACTTACTGTTTTACCACCATTTAAAGCTAGAATCTCAAAGAGTTTTTTTTCAGTTTTTGTTAGTTTAAAGAGTTTATTATTTATATAAAGTTCTAATGTAATTTTATTAAATTTCATATTTTCTTCTATAAAAATAAATTCATCTTTTGTATGAGTTAATAAATTTTTATTTTTAAAGAAAAATTGATGTTTATGCATGGTTGTATTTATTGCAACTTTTAATTCTTCATTTCTACAAGGTTTTAATAAATAAGCATAAGGTTCAGCTTCCATCGCTTCATTTAATATTTTATCGTTTGAATAGGCTGTTAAAAAGATTATTGGAATGTTGAAATTCTTCCAAAAGTAATTTGCAACATCAATACCTGTTTTAGAAGCATTTAAATTTATATCAACTATTGCTAAATCAAGATTATGATTATTTGCATAAAGTATTGCTGTGTCAGGTGTTGTTGAGATTCCACTTACATTAAAT
The DNA here is from genome assembly GCF_013177635.1 of Arcobacter aquimarinus. NCBI lineage: Bacteria > Pseudomonadati > Campylobacterota > Epsilonproteobacteria > Campylobacterales > Arcobacteraceae > Arcobacter > Arcobacter aquimarinus. The sequence goes on from NZ_CP030944.1 coordinate 786,348, forward strand.
CCCATTTTTTTTAGTTTTGATTCCATAGCCATAGCTAAAATAGGCTCATCTTCAACAATTAATATATCAAAATCTTTTTTTGTATATAAATTACTTGACAATTGATTATTTCCTTTTTTATTGAAATAATAGTCTAATAAAAATTAAATTACTTTTAATTTTAATATTCATTATCAAAATATCATTATTCAATCATTTTTATATTATATAATTAGCAATTCCATTAAAATAGCGTTAAAAAAGAGATACTAAAATTTCACTTTTAAAACAAGGAGTATAGGTGCATTTAATATTTAAATATATGTTTTTTCTATTTTTTCTTTTCTTTTGTGGCTGTAGTTATAAGCAATTTGATGAAAATATTAAAAATTCAAATTTACCAAAAAATTTTAATGAAAAAGCAGAAATAAAAATTGATGAAAATTGGTTGTTAAGTTTAAATGATAATCAATTAATTGAATTTATAAATAAAGCTTTAAACAACAATTATGAATTAAAAAAACTTTTTTATGATATTAAAATAAAAGAACAAGAGTTAATTTCTTCAAATAGTTCTTTTTTTCCAACATTAGATTTAAGTGTAAATAGTTCTAAAGATGGAGATTTTAATGGAAATGATAATTCATCTTCTTCAAAAATATCTTTAGATTTAAAATATGAATTAGATATTTGGGGAAAATTATCAGATGCAAGTAAAATATCAAATATGAATTTATTGCAAACAAAAGCTTTATTTCAAGAAGGGAAACAAAAACTAATAAGTGATGTTGCTATTGCATATTTTGAAATTATAGAAGCTAATAATCTTTTAGATTTATATGAAAAAAATCTTGAAACTTCTAAAAAATATTATGATTTAATCTTTTCAAGATATAAACAAGGAATAAGTGAAGCTTTAGATACTATGCTTGCAAAAAATAGTATTTTTACGCAACAAAGTAAAATAGCTAGTTTAAAAACAATAAAATCACAAGCTATATATAAATTAGAACAACTTTTAGGTGAATATCCAAAAGGAAAACTAGATATTAAAAAAAGTTTACCAGTTTTAAAAGATAAAATAAATGTAGGAATTCCCTCACAAATTATTGAAAGAAAACCAACAATAACAGCAAGTTGGAATGCTCTTTTATCAAAAAATTACGAATTAGCTTTTACGCACAAACAAAGATTACCAAGTTTTAGCATTTCAAGTTCAATTGAAAACATAAAAAATGATGGAATAGCTTCAACTTGGTCATTACTTGCAGGAATGACTACGCCTATTTTTAATGCTGGAAAATTAAAAGCAAATGAAGAAGTAGCTTATTTTGAATTAAAAAAAGCCGAACTTGATTATTTAGATACTTTATATAATTCATTTGTGGAAATAGAGAGTTTTTTACAAGAAGAAAAAAATTTAAAAGAAGAGTATGAAATATTAAAAAATACTAAAGAGAATGCTTTTAATTCTTTGAATTTATCTACAAATCAATATCTAAAAGGTTTAGTTGAATATACGACAGTTTTAGATTCTCAAGAGAGTTTTTATAATTCTCAAGTTTCATTAATTCAAATAGAAAAATTAATAATAGAAAATAGAATAAATCTACAAAAAACTTTAGGGATAGAACTTATCTCTGAGCAAATTAAGGAGTAAAAATAGATGAAGAAATTTCTAAAAATCTCTATACCATTAGTTATCATAACAGCAACAGCTATTATGATATATATAATTTTTGCAAATCCTCCTCAAATGAAAAAGGAGATTACAAAAGTTTCAAAAATCCAAGTTGAAGTAAAAAATCTGAATAAAGAGAAATTTCAAGTTTTTCTTGATAGTTATGGAACAGCACAGGCTTCAACAAAAACAACTTTGACTTCACAAGTATCTGGAAAAATTATTTTTATAAATGAAAATTTTAAAAATGGTGGATACTTTAAAAAAGGTGATTTATTAGTTCAAATTGAGGATGAAGATTATAAAGCTGATGTAAAAATAGCAAATGCCCAACTTATTTTGGCAAAACAGACACTTTTGGAAGAACAAGCTAAAGCAAAACAAGCAAAAGAAGATTGGAAAAAATTTAATATTGATGAAAAACCAGATGATTTGGTTTTAAGAGTTCCTCAACTTCAATCAGCAATTGCAACAGTTGAAGCAAAAGAAGCTGATTTACAAAAAGCAAAATTAAATCTAAATAGAACAAAAATTTTAGCTCCTTATGATGGTCGTGTAATAGAAAAAAGTATTTCAATTGCACAAGTTATCTCAAATAATGCTCAAATTGGAACTATTTTTTCAAATGATAATATAGAAGTTAGACTTCCAATAAAAAATAAAGATTTAAATCTTATTGATATAAATTTAGGTGCAAAAGTTGAATTCATATCTCAATTATCAAATAAAATTTATGAAGGAAAAATAGTAAGAAGTGAAAGTACAATTGATGAAAACACAAAACAGTTATATCTAATAGCACAAATAGATGAAAATATTTCTAATCTTAAAATAGGTGAATATTTAAAAGCAAAAATTGAGGCTAAAAAACTAGAAAATGTGATTATTATACCAAATGAAACTATTTATCAAAGTTCTTATGTATATGTACAAAAAGATGGAATTTTAGAAAAAAGAGTTATTGAAATATCTTGGCAAAATGATGAATATGCAGTTATTTCAAATGGATTAAAAGAAAATGATAATTTAATATTAACAACTTTAGGAAGTGTAAAATCAGGAACAAAAGTTGAAATAATAAATAAAGAGAATAAAGGGCAGAAACAATGATAGCTTGGTTTGCTAGAAATAGTGTTGCTGCTAATTTATTGATGGTAACAATTCTTGCTTTTGGATTATTTTCTTTATTTAAACTTATTCCTTTAGAAATTTTTCCTACTATTGAAAAAGATGAAGTAACTATAAGTATGAGTTTAAAAGGTGCAACACCTGAAGATGTTGAATCTTCTTTGACAATAAGAATAGAAGAATCAATAGCAGATTTAGAGGGAATTAAACAGATAAAAAGTACTTCAAGTGAAGGAAAGAGTTCTGTAAAAGTAGAGATAGACAAAGGTTATGATGCAAAAGTTTTATTAGCAGAGATTAAAAATAGAGTAGATGCTATAAATACTTTTCCAAGTGAAGCAGATAAAGCTGTGATTGAACAAACCATTAGAAAAAGAGATGTTATGGTTGTAACTCTTTCAAGTGATTATGATGAAAGAGAGATTAGAGAATATGCTCAAGAAATAAGAGATAGTATTGTTCAACTTGATGGGGTAACACAAGCTGAGTTGACAGGAGTTAGAGATTTTGAAATTAGTATTGAAATATCTCAAGATACTTTGATTCAGTATGATTTAACAATAGAGGACATCTCAAATGCTATAAATAACTCTAGTTTAGATTTATCTTCTGGAAATTTAAAAACAACAAATGGAGATGTATTAGTTAGAATAAAATCACAAGCATATACAAAAGATGAGTTTGAATCTATAATAGTAAAAAGAAATAGTGATGGGTCAATAGTTTTATTAAAAGATATAGCAAATGTAAATGATGGTTTTGAAGAAACACCAATAAGAAGTAGATTAAATGGTAAAAATTCAGTTTTTATAGATATTTATAGAGTTGGAAATGAAAGTGCAATTGCAGTTGCAAATGCTGTAAAAAAATATATTCAAGATAAACAAAGCAGTTTACCTCAAGGTTATGAACTTTCATATTGGGATGATGATTCTCAAATTGTAAAAAACAGATTATCGATTTTATTAAGTAGTGCCGTTCAAGGAAGTATTTTAATCATTATTTTATTAACACTATTTTTACGACCTGTTATTGCATTTTGGGTATTTATTGGAATTCCTATATCTTTTGCTGGAGCATTCTTTTTAATGCCAGTTTTTGATGTAACTTTAAATAATCTTAGTCTTTTTGGATTTATTTTAGTTTTAGGAATTGTAGTTGATGATGCTATTGTAACAGGTGAAAATATTTATACCCATTTAAAAAAATCACCATCAGGAGAAATGGCTGCAATAAATGGAACAATAGAAGTAGCACGACCTGTTACTTTTGGAGTTTTAACTACAATTGCCGCTTTTGTTCCTTTAGCTTTTGTTGAAGGTGATAGAAGTACACTTTTCACGCAAATTCCTTATGTGGTTATTCCTGTACTTATATTTTCATTGATTGAATCAAAATTTATTTTACCAGCTCATTTAAAACATATAAAATTAAGACAAGAAAAAAATAAAACTTCAAAATTAGAGGAATTTCAGCACAAATTTGCAGATGGTTTTGAAAGATTGATTTTAAAGTATTATAAACCAATTTTAAATTTAGCAATAAATAATAAATTTACAACAATTACAATATTTATGTCAATGCTTACATTGATTGTGGCTTTTTCTCTTGGAGGTTGGACTAAGTTTATTTTTTTCCCAAGAGTTCCTAGTGAATCAATAGAGGTTAATCTTACAATGCCAAGTGGAACACCTTTTGAGATTACAAATCAACATATAACTCACCTCACAAAAACAGCTGAACAATTAAGAGAAAAATATAGAGATGAAAATACAAATGAGAGTGTAATTAAAAATATCATGACAGTTGTTGGAGGAAGAGGTGGTGTTTCAAATCAAGGAAGCGTTGAGTTTGAAATAACACCACCTGAAAAAAGAGAGTTAAAAGTAACTTCTGAAGAGTTAGCAAAACAGTGGAGGCAACTAAGTGGAGATATAATTGGGGCTGAAACTGTGGAGTATAGAGCTGAAAGGGGAAGAGGTGGATATCCTATTGATATTCAGCTTACAAGTTCATCTATGCAAACTTTAAATATTGTATCTAATGAAATAAAAAAATATTTGGAAAATTTTGATACAGTTTTTGATATTTCAGACTCTTTAAGTGATGGAAAAGAGGAGTTGAAAATTGAACTTACAAAAGAAGGAAAACTTTTAGGAATTACTAAACAAGAAATCTCTTCTCAAATAAGAGCAGCAATTTATGGGATTGAAGTTCAAAGTATTCAAAGAGGAAGAGATGATGTAAAAGTAATGATTAGATATGAAAAAGAGGATAGAAAATCTATTGCAAATTTAAATGAACTTATAATTACTACAAATAACAAAGATAAAATTCCTTTAAGTAATATAGCTACATTAGTTCCAAGTAAAGGACCATCTTCTATTTTAAGAACTGATAGATTTAGAACTATAAATGTAACAGCAGATATAGATAAACAAAATACAAATATCTTTGCTTTACAAAGTGATCTTGAAAGTTATTTAGATGAATTATTACTTAAATATCCAGATGTAAAATATAGTTTTGAAGGAGAGCAAAAAGAACAAGCTGAAACTTTTGGTTCTTTAGTTTATTCTTTAGCTTTTGCAATTTTTGCAATTTATGTACTTTTAGCAATTCCCTTTAAATCATATGTTCAACCTTTAATTGTTATGAGTGTAATTCCTTTTGGAATAATTGGAGCTGTTATGGGGCATTGGATTTTAGGAATGGATTTAACAGTTTTAAGTTTGATGGGAATGCTAGCATTAATGGGAGTTTTAGTAAATGATTCTTTAGTTTTAGTGGATTATATAAATAAAACCTATGAAGAAAAAAAGGATATTATGTATGCTATTTTAAACGCTGGAGTTGCTAGATTTAGACCTGTAATGCTCACAAGTTTAACAACTTTTATAGGACTTGTTCCATTACTTTTTGACAAATCAACAACAGCACAATTTTTAATTCCTATGGCTACATCTTTAGGTTTTGGGATTTTATTTGCTACTTTTACAACATTGATTTTAGTACCAGTTCATTATTTAATAGTTCATAATGTAGTTAAATATTTTAAAGGATAAATTTTGAAAAAAAGAGAAGAAGGATATGTTTTTGATACTTCATATCCTATACATTTACAAAAAGAGATTCAACCAATTTGGTTGAATCATTCAGCAACATTTTTAGGTCTTAAAAGTATTGATATTACAAGAGAGTTTACTTATTGTGAATTAGGATGTGCCACAGGTTTGAATCTAATATTTTCTGCTTTAAATAATCCAACTGGCTATTTCATTGGAGTTGATTTTAATGAAAAACATATAAAAGAAGCTAAAAAAATAGTAGAGTTAATTGGAATTAAAAATATTGAATTTATTCAAAGTGATTTTAAAAGTTTTTCTCAAAGGGAAAATATAGCTTTTGATTTTATAGTTTGCCATGGAACTTGGTCTTGGATTTCACCTATTCATCAACGCTCAATTTTAGAGATAGTTGCAAAATCTCTAAAAGAAAAAGGGATTTTTTATTTACATTATATGTGTCATCCTGGTTCAACATCACTTCTTAGTGTTCAAAAGTTATTAAATGTTGTTGACCATCATTTAAATGGGAGTTCAAAAGATAATATAAAAGTTGGAATTGATTTATTTAACCAATTAAATAGTGCAGGAACATTTATAGATTATCCAAATTTAGACTCTATAGAAAAAGTATTTCAACAAAATGATTTAGATTATTTAGCCCATGAATTTTTGACAGATTTTTGGAATCCTCAATATTCAATAGATGTACATCAATTTGTAGCTCAAACAAAAGCATCTTATATAGGAAGTGCAAATTTATTTGATAATTTAGAAAATATTAGTATTCCTCAAAATTCTCAAAAAGTGTTAAAAAATATCTCTTCACCAATATTAAAAGAGTATATAAAAGATTTGGCAAGAAATCAAAAACAAAGGATAGATTTATTTCAAAAAAATCCTCAACTTCTAACTAAAGAAGAACATTTAAAAGCTTTAAACTCTATGATTTTTACATTAGTTGATAAAAATATTTTAACAAAAGAGATAAAACTTTCAACTCCAATTGGAGAGATAGAAATTCCAAAAGAGATAACAAAAGCTATATTAGAAGAGTTAAGTAAAAAAGATTGTTCTTTTGAAGAATTAGGAAAACATAAAATTTTTTCAAATCAAATATATTTGTTGTTTGAATCAATTCAAATGTTGATGTGGAATGATACAATTTTTCCGAAATCAAAAAATTATGAATTTATTGATAAAAAAAATTTTATTAAGTTAAAAAATCATTTTCCTATCATTTTTCGTAATTATAATTATCTTAATTGTTGATATTAACATGAAGTAGCCAGCCAACATATTTTTATTATTAGCCAGCCAAATTATTTTAATATCAACAAGACTATTTTAAAATTATCAATTTTGATAGTTATTATCAAAAAAATCATTTTTTCGTCATTTTTCCTTGTTAAAATTTCGTTAATTGTTTATTAACTATTAGATTAACTACAAAGTTTTTTGTTCTCCTAATTTGTAGTTAGAAAGTAGTTAATTTACAAAAAGAAATAGCCAGCCAAAGTAATTTTACAAATAGCCAGCCAATAAAAAACAATAAAATTTTTATACAAGGAAAATAATGAATACAAAAATTTCAAAAGCTCTTGCAGCTATTTTAGTTTCTCAGGTTTCATTGGTAGCAAATACAGTTTTAGAAGATGTAAATGTAACAACTGTTACAACAGCAGGTGGATATGAACAAAATATTGCAGATGCAGCTGCTACTATTTCAGTAATTACAGCTGAAGAGTTAGAAAAAAAATCTTACTCAGATGTAACTGATGCTCTTAAAAATGTGCCAGGTGTTTATGTAAATGGTGGAGGAAGTAATCAAACAATATCAATTCGAGGTATGGGTGATTCTTATACTTTATATTTAATTGATGGAAAACCAATGAATGATGGTAGATTACTTACAACAAATGGTGGTGTAGCTGGAGCATCAGTTAATTTTTTACCACCACTTGAAGCTATTGATAGAATCGAAATTATTAGAGGTCCTGCTTCATCTTTATATGGTTCTGATGCCATGGGAGGTGTTATAAATATTATTACTAAAAAACATTCTGATAAAGTAACAGCTAGTATAAAAACAGAGTATATTAAAGCAGATTCATCAAATAAAGTAAATAATGATTCACAAAATACTAGTATTTATATAAATGCTCCTTTAGTTGATAATCTTCTGTCATTACAAATTACAGGTGGATATCAAACAACAGATGAAAGTAGTTTACAAAGAAATAGTACAGAATCAAGTGAAAGTGAACCAGATTTTGAAAGAAAGAATTTTGGTGGTAAATTTATATTTACTCCTGATGAAAATAATACTATTACAGCTGGATATTCTCATACTTTACAAGAAAGAACACACAATCCAGGAATAAGTTTACCTTCTACAAATACTAGAACTTATTCAAAACTAGAAAAAGCAAACTATAATTTAACCCATGAAGCAAAATATGATAAATTTGTAGTTAATTCATATTTACAATATGATAATGATAAAAATAATTCAATTACTGGAAGAACAGTTGCTGGAGTACAAAATCCAGGTGGTATAGAATTTGAAACACTTACAGCAAATTCTCAAGGAACATATTTTTTTGATACAAATTCTTTAACTCTTGGTGCAAACTATAAAAAAGAGAGTCTTAAAGATGGTACAACTAATCAAAATGCTAAAATGGCAGGAAAAATAACAGAGTTAGAAAGATATCAGTGGGCATTATTTGCTGAAGATACTTGGCAGGTTACAGATGATTTAGCTTTAACTTTAAGTGGTAGATACGATAATAATGAAATTTTTGGAAGTAATCTTTCTCCAAAAGTTTATGCTGTTTATAGTTTAACTGATAATTTTAATTTAAAAGGTGGAGTTATTTCTGGATATAAGGCTCCAAGTTTAAGAAGTTCTTCTCCTGAATATATGTTAAATTCAATGGGTGGCGCACTTCTTCCTAATCCTGATTTAGAACCTGAAAAAAGTTTAACATACGAAACAGGTATTGCTTATGATAATCCAGATATGGGATTAGCTGGAAGTTTGATGCTTTTCCAAACAGACTTTAAAGATAAAATTACTAGATCTTCTAGAGTTGCAGGAAGTCAAACAGCAGGTAGTCAATTTTATATAGATAATCCAAATCTTCCTTTTAATAGTTATGGTTATACAAATCAATTTAATGTAGATAAAGCAGAAATTCAAGGTATAGAAATTACAACAGATTATTATATTTTAGAAAATTTAAAATATAGACACTCTTATACTTATACAGATAGTGAACAAAAATCAGGAGCGAACAAAGGAAATCCATTAAATGATATATCTAAACATATGTTTAATGCAGGAATAGATTGGGATGCAACTTCTAAATTATTATTATGGACACAAGCAAATTATAGAGGTAAAACAGGAGGAACATCTTCAGATCCAAGTGATAAAAATCCTTCATATACATTTGTTGATTTAGGTGCTGTTTATAAATATGATAAAAATTTACAATTTTCTGCAGGAATTTATAATTTAGCCAATAAAGAAGTTACAACAGAAGATGGATATGATTATATCTTAGACGGTAGAAGATATAGCGTTGCTATGAATTTAAAGTTTTAAGAAATAATATTTTATAAGGTAAATGTAACTCTACATTTATCTTATATACTTAATAACAATTATCAATTTCGTTAAGAAACTGTTAAAATTTATATAATACAATTCGCGACAAAAATAGGAGTTTAAAATGAAAAAATTAGCATATTCAATACTTTTATCATCAATAGCCGTAGTTTCAGCAAATGCTCATGAAATTTGGTTGGATTTAGATGATAAAAAAAATGAAGCAAAATTGTTTTTTGGTCACTTTGATGGAAAGCAAACTGAAAGTGGTGAAAAATTTGCAAGAATAAAAGAGGGAGTTTCATATCCTGATGGGTTGGTAAAAGATGTAAAAAGAGATGATAATAGTATTACTTATACTTTAAGTAAAAAAAGTGATATCGCTGTTGTTAGAACATCAGAACCTAGAAAAGCTAGAAATTCTGAAATAGTAGAAAATAAAATTTCTTACACAAAAGCAGGAAGAACGTCAGTAGAATCAATTATTGATTTTGATATTATACCCCTTGCAAAAGATAGTAATAGTTTTAGATTGGTATTTAAAAATGAACCAATAAAAAAATCAAAAGTAAAAGTTATCTCTCCAACTGGTTGGGAAAAAACATTTGAAATAAATGATAAAGGTGAGTTTACAATACATACTCCATGGATTGGTAAATATTTATTACAAGCTTCTTTAGAAGATGAAACAAAAGGAGAAATTGATGGAAAGACTTTTGATAAAACAATTCATTTTATAGCATATACAATTGAGGTAAATCAAGGCTTACCTTGGGAAACAAAAAAGTAAGAAGTGAATAATGCATAAAACAATATGGTTTAAAATACATTGGATTTTAGGAATTACAGCAGGGATAATTCTTTTAATAGTTGGAGTTACAGGAGCTATTTTATCTTTTGAAAAAGAGATTATGAAAGCTATAAATAGTGACAGTTATTATGTAAAAGTTATAGAGGGACAGGATAAGTTAACTACTAAAGAGTTATTAGAAAAATTTCAAGCATCAAATCCTAAAGCAAAGATAAATAGTATCTCTTTTTCATTGGATAAAGAATCTTCTACAGTTATAAATGTTGCAAGTGAAGGTGCAAGAAGAGGTTTGAATATTTATATAAATCCTTATACTGCTGAGGTTTTACCAGATTTAGTTGGAAAAGATTTTTTTGGATTTATTTTAAGACTTCATAGATGGTTAGCCTTCCCTCAAGAAATAAGAGAAGTTGGAAAACAAACAGTTGCTATTTCAACAGTTGCTTTAATAGTTCTTATTATAAGTGGAATTATTGTTTATTGGGGAAGAATAAAACATGCCTTTTTCAAAAGTTTTACTTTTAAGTTTAAACATAAGGGAAGAGCATTTTTATCAACAATGCATAGTGCAATAGGTATGTGGGTGATTCCGTTTTATTTATTAGCTGCTTTAACAGGACTTTATTGGTCTTATGGCTGGTATAATAATATGCTTTATTCAATAGCAGGAGTAGAAAAACCTCAAAGACAACAAGCGCCACAGCCTCAAACTCAAAAAGAATCTAAATCTGAAGAGCAAAAAGTTGAAGGACAAAAAGAAAGAAAAACAGAAGGACAAAGAGCTGAAAGAGCACAAGGTCAAAGACCTCAAGGTGAAACTTCATCATCTAAGTTTGTAGATATTCAAAAAGCTGTAGAAATGTTTAATATTTTTGTTCAAAGAGATTATTCAAGTGTAACTCTTCGATTCCCACAAAAAGGAACAATTTATAGTTTTAGTTATTTAGATACAGATCCTGCTCATTATAGAGCTAGAAATACTCTTGAAGTGGATATTAATTCTTGGCAATTGTTAAAACATGAAAGATACAATGATTTACCATTAAATGAAAGATTGATGAAAAGTATTTTACCTTTACACACAGGTGAATATTTTGGACTTATTGGACAAATTGGTATGTTTATTGCATCTGCTTTAATGGCATTATTTACAATAACAGGTTTTATGCTTTATATAAATAGACATAAAAAGAAAAAACCAAAAATTCAACAACAAAGAGCATAAGAAATATTTCTTATACTCTTTTTAGAGTTAATATATGTAAAGATATAAAAAAAGGTAAGAAGTTTAACTTCTTACCTTTTTTTTAGGATAAGGGTTTTAATTACTCAGTAACTTCAACAGTTACAGGCGTACCTTCCCAAATTCCGTGTTTAGTACAGTAACCATGAGCAACTAAGTTTAATTTTGAACCAGTTGGAATGATTGTAAATGTAGTTGTATTATGTGCTTTTACATTTCCTAATGTTCCTGGAACATATGTAGCTTTTGCTAATAATGTTTCACCGTTAAATAATGAAACAGACTCAATATAATGATCAAAATCATCTGGATGAGTATATTCATTACCCATTTTTACAGTAACTTCAAATGGCTCACCTTTTTTTGCAGTTGATGCACAGTGAATAAATGGACTGTGTCTATCAATTAAATCTTTTTTTGCTTCTCTTTCAACAGTATCAATATCAACATATTTGTTAATTTTTGGCATGGTAATCTCCTAATTAAATTTTTAAAAATAGATTATACAATAATTTTTGTAAAATAATTAAGATATTTTTTATCCTCTTTGTTTAAATTAGAAAATTCTTTTGTTTTCGTGTATATTTTGCTCATCTTTGATATAATAAAAATATGAATAAAGAAGAATATTTTATAAAACAATTTTCAAATAACAAAATAATTGGTGATGATGGTGCTTTTATTGATGGATTTGTTTACTCAATGGATGCTTTTTTTGAAAATGTACATTTTAAAAAAGAGTGGATGAGTTTAAAACAAATTGCTTATAAATCAATGATTGTAAATATCTCAGATGCGATTGTTATGAATGCAAAGCCTTTATATGCACTTTTAAGTGTTGCAATTCCTAAATCATACAGTGAAGATGATTTGAAAGAGTTAGCAAAAGGTTTTAAAAAGGCTGCTCAAGAGTTTGAAATAGAGATTATTGGTGGGGATACAATCTCAAATGAAAAATTAGATATTTCTGTTACTATTATCTCAAAATCATCAAATCCAATTTTTAGAACTGGAGTAAAAAAAGATGATTTTTTATGTTATACAGGAACTTTAGGTAGTTCAAAAAAAGATTTAGCAGCTTTATTTAAAAATGAGAAAATTTCTAAAAAATCAAAATTTATAAAACCAGTTTTAAATCCTAAATTTTTTTATGAAATAGCTCCTTTTGTTACAGCATCTATGGATATCTCAGATGGATTATTTTTTGAATTAGAAAGATTATCAAAGGCAAGTAAAATAGGATTTGAATTTTTTGAAGAAATTGATGAAAATATTGGAACATCAGGAGAAGAGTATGAAATACTTTTTTCATTTAATCAAAAAAATTTAAAAAAGATAGAAAAAATTGCAAAAAAATATAAAATAAAATTAAATATTTTTGCAAAAGCTATAAAAGGTAGTTATAAAACAGATGCTAAAAATCATCATTTTTAGCAAAAAAATATTAGGAACTTAATTTAAAGGAAATAAAATATTGGAACAATTACAAAGATATTTAAATCACTCAAAAATTGATGTGGTTTTTAAACAAAACAAAGATGATTTTGTTGTTACTGAAATTCCACTTTATGAATTTTCAGGTGATGGTGAGCATTTGGTTTTAAAGATTAGAAAAAAAGATTTAGCAACTTGGGATGCTATAGAAATTTTAGCAAGATATTTAAATTGTAGTTCAAGAGAGTTTGGGTATGCAGGGTTAAAAGATAAAAATGCTTTAACTGTTCAATCGATTTCAATTCATAGAAAATATGAAGAGCAATTAAAATCTTTTCAACATGAAAATATAAAAATTCTTGAAACAACTTATCATAATAATAAAATTAAAGTAGGGCATTTAAAAGGAAATAAATTTTTTATTAGACTTAAAAGAGTTGGAGCAATTGAAAAAAGAAAAATAGAAGAGGCTTTAGGACAAATCGTAACTTATGGTATTCCAAATTATTTTGGTTTTCAAAGATTTGGAGTAGAAGGGGATAACTATAAAAAAGGTAAAGATATTATTGATGGAAAATTAAAAGAGAAAAGAAGAAATTTGAAGCAAATGTATATCAATGCTTATCAAAGTTATCTTTTTAACTCTTGGCTTTCAAAAAGAATCGAAATATCAAAACTTATTGATGCTTTTGAGCCAAAAGAGATTTATGAAAAATTAAATCTTCCTTTAGATGTTGTAAAAAGAATGAAAAAACAAAAACATCCTTTTAAACTTTTAACAGGTGATTTGTTATCTCATTATCCTTTTGGAAAAATTTTTACAATTGAAGATTTAGAAGAAGAAGCTTTGAAATTTTATAAAAGAGATAGAGTTCCCACAGGACTTTTAAGTGGAAATAGGGTTAAAACTTCAATTGATTTAGCTTATGAAATAGAAAAAGAGTTTGAAGAAAAAACAGGAGAAGATGGCGCAAGAAGATTTGCATGGGTTTTTCCTGAAGATGTTTCAAGTAACTATAAAGAAGAAAAAAACTGGATGGAAATACAATTTTATCTTCCAAAAGGTTCATACGCTACAGAAGTAATAGCTGAAATAATTCATTAATAACTAAATAAATATAAAATGTATTAAGTAAAAATCAGTTAAACTATTCATAGGAAATAGGATAAAAAGGATAAGTATGAAATATGAAGAGTTGATAGCACAGTTATGTGAAGTTATAAAAGAATCAGAAAATAATGCTCAATTGATTTATGAAAATGCAGAAAGTATTGATTTTATAGTTGATGATTTAGATATTCTTCTTCACAAAAAAAATAAGATTAAAAATATGATTTCTGAAATTTATGGTCTATTACAAAATCAAGATTTACATAGACAAAAGATAGAAAGAGTTGTTAATTTTGTTTGTGAAAAAAATGATATAGATAAAACTCAATATAATCTGGCTCCAAGTGCTAAAAATATTGACTCTTGTGAAGATACTTTATCCGCAGATGAGTTAGAGTTATTAATAAAACAAATGCAGTCTTAAAATAAAAGAAGAATTTTCTTCTTTTATTTCTTTTTACAAGCTTCTCTTTTTACGTTATTTAAATTTCCAAAAATTCTTAAAGCTTCCATTTCAACTTCTTTAGCTTTTTTATTTAGTTCTTCATTTTTCTCTTTATTTGAATTCGCATTTACTAATTCTTGTAGGTTAAGATGGAATTTAGTATTTAACTCATCTATATTTTTCATAATAGTCATATCTACTCTTTTACCTGAGTTAATATGTTTTTCACTCCATTGTTTTAAAGAAGTGTTCTCTTCAATTTTAAATGATTTATAATTCCCTAACTTCCCATAAACTTTATCTTTTGTATTTAGCAAATCAACTTTTAATAAAGCTGTATCATAAACTAAATCTACATCGCAAACTTTATCTAATGAATCCTCTAAAAAAGATGCTCTTGCTGCTGCTGTAACTAATGAATTAGACATTTGTGCAATATTTGAAGCCATTGTTGAAATTTGATCTGCTACTTGTGCATTTTTTTGTGTTGCTTGGTCTAGCATATTAATTGCATCATTAATTTGAATAATACCTCTTTCTTGCTCTTTTGAAGCAGTTGCTACTTTATCTATTGTTAAAATAGTATTTGAAATATTTTCATTTAACTCTTTATATCCTTCTATCATATTATCAGAAATATTTTTACCTTCTTTAGCCTTTTTACTTGCTAGTTCTACTATATTTTTTATTTCTCGTGCTGCTTCTGCACTTCTATTTGCTAAGTTTCTTACTTCAGCTGCAACAACAGCAAATCCTTTTCCAGCTTCTCCAGCCGTTGCTGCTTCAACGGCTGCATTTAGTGAAAGAATATTTGTTTGGAATGCTATTTGATCAATTACTTCAATAGCTTCATTAATAGAACTTACTTCTTTATTTATTTCATCCATTGAATTAGCTGTTTGATTTGCTAACTCTTGACCATTTTTAGCAGAAACTGTTACATTATGAGCTAATTGTGACATTTGTGTTGTTGCTTGTGTATTTGCTTGAATAGTTGATGTTATTTCTTCTAGTGCAGCTGCTGTTTCTTCTAGTGATGCAGCTTGTTGATTAGAAGATGTAGATAAATTATTTGAAGCATTTGAAAGGGTTTTTGTATTTTCATTTAAAGAGTTACCCGTATTCATAACCATTGCTAAAATTTCAGATGTATTATTTCCAACAAGTTTTATTCCTGAAGTTACTGAACCTAAGTTTCCATAAATCCCATCATCATTTATAATAAAATCATATTTTGATTCTGCATAATATCTTAATGTTTCATTTATTTTATCAACAGTTTGTTTTGTTCTTTCAATCATTGAATTTAATTTATTTTTTAAATCTTCAACATGTGGATTAGAAGCTATTCCATTTACTTTATAAACAAAGAATCCATTTGCAGTTTTTTCTAAAACATCACTTGCTTCTTCAATAACTTTTTCATCTTGTTTTAATCCAACTCTTACTTTATTCATATATGAGTTAAATAAATCAGCAACTTCTCCTATTTCATCCTTTGAATCAACACTTAATGTAATGTTTGTATCATTTGAATGTAAAAGATTTTCAAATCCATTTTTTAATTTTCCTATTGGATTTGTAGCTTTTTTTACAATAAAGAAAATTAATCCTATTGTTAATATTGATAAAAGTATTGAAATAAATGATATCTCTGTAATTAATGTATTGATTTTTTTATCTGATTCATCTAGTGAAAAAGTTAAATCCATTACTCCTATTACATCACCTTCATTTTGATTTGCATGACACATCATACATTCTGCTGTTGCTATCATTGGTTTTATCATTCTTAGACTATGACCATTTTCATCTTTTGTTTGTAACAATAAAGGTTCTTTGGTATCAAAAGTTTTTAAAATATCTTTATCTGTAGTATATTTATCATTTGATGGATAAAGTTCCATTAATGGTTGACTTTTTGCAACAGTTAAATTTTTTACACCCTTTATCTGCCTTGCATCATCTTCTGCTTTTGCTATTTGTGCAGGATCTCCTGTGTTCATAGCATTTCTAAGACTTTGAAACATCGCAGCATTTAACATCTCTAAGTTTTCTTTTGTTTTAACTATTGAATCTTCTGTTACTTTTGAAGTTGTTACAAAGATTACAGTTAAGCTACTAAATGACATCAAAATGAATAAAGCTATGATAATTTTATTACTTATCTTTTTTGTTATTATTTCAAACATTTTACCAGCCTTTTTGTTTAAGTGTATTTATTATATAATGAAATCTATTTATTAAATATTAATTAAATATTAAATTGAACAATTTATTTAACAAAGAGTAAAATGTATGATTGTAGGGCTTATAGGAAAAGTAACGAAAAAAGAACCAACATTATTAAATATAAATGTTAATGGAATTATTTACGAAGTGTTTGTGTCAATTAATTGTAGTTCAAAAATTATTTCTGATGAAATAAAGTTAGAAATCACACATATTATTAGAGAAGATTCACAATCTTTATATGGTTTTTTAGATTCAAATGAGAAAAAACTTTTTGATACGGTTATTAAAATAAATGGTGTTGGACCAAAGGTTGCACTTGCCATTTGTTCAACGTTCACTCCAACTTCATTTGCACAAATAGTAAATGAAAATGATGTTTCAATGCTAAAAAGAGTTCCTGGAATTGGACCAAAAGGTGCCAGTAGAATTTTAGTTGAATTATCTGGATTTATTGTTGATTCCCATGACAATTTGGAAGATTCAAGTTTATCTTCATCTTTTGAAGCAGCTTTAGCTTTAGAATCATTGGGATTTAAAAAAGATGTTGTATCAAAAGTATTAAAAACTTGTGTTAGTGGAAATACAAGTGATTTAGTAAAAGAAGCATTAAGAAAATTACAAAAATAAATTTTAAATAAGGAATACAAGAAGATGAAAGTTGCTATAGTTTTTGGTGGTGTTAGTTTTGAACATGAAATTTCAATAGTTAGTTCAATTGCAATGAAAGATGTGTTAAAAGAGGAATTAATATATCTTTTTTTAGATGCTTCAAGAGATATGTATCATATTCCAACAGATATTATAAAATCAAAACTATTTAGTTCAGGTGATTATAAAAAATTTGAAAAAGTATATTTTCAAAAAGGTGGTTTTTATAAAAAAGGTGGACTTTTTGCTAAAGAAAAAAGTATTGATTTTGATGTTGTTTTAAATCTATCTCACGGAGGAGATGGAGAAGATGGTATTTTATCATCTGTTTTAGATTTTTATAGTATTCCATTTATAGCTCCAAGAACTGAAGCTTGTGTAATTAGTTCAAATAAGTTTTTAACAAAAGGTTATGCTTCAAGTGTTGAAGTTAATACTTTAGATTATAAATATTTTACAAAAGGTGATGAAGTTGTAGTTGAAACTTTTCCAGTTATTTTAAAACCTGTAAAACTTGGAAGTTCAATTGGAGTTTCTATAGTAAAATCTCAAGAAGAGTTAGAATATGCTTTAGATGTTGCTTATGAATTTGATGATGCAATAATAATTGAACCATTCATTAGTGGAGTTAAAGAATACAATTTAGCTGGAACAAAAGTAAATGGTGAATTTAAATTTTCAATTATTGAAGAACCACAAAAAACAGAATTTTTGGATTTTGATAAAAAGTATTTAGATTTTTCAAGAACTTCAAAAGCAAAAGAGGTTGATTTAGGTGAAAAATTAAATAATGAAATTAAAGAGTCATTTAAAAGATTGTATAACAACCTGTTTGAAGGTTCTATCATAAGATGTGATTTCTTTGTTGTAAATGATAAAGTATATTTAAATGAGATAAATTCAATACCTGGTTCTATGGCTAACTATTTATTTGAAGATTTTTCTACATTATTTAAAGAAGTAGCAAATAACTTACCAAGAAAAAAACATATTCCAATAAATTATGAATATGTAAATAAAATTCAAGCAAGTAAGGGAAAATAAACTTTGGCAACAAAAAGTTTAACTATTAACAATAAATTTTTTGATATTTCCTATGAAATTATAAATCCAATGGCGACAAAGGATATTGTATTCTTACATGGTTGGGGTTCAAATAAAGATATTATGAAAAATGTTTTTTCTCCATATCTTAAAAATTTTAGACATATTTATATAGATTTGCCAGGATTTGGAAAAAGTGAAAATAAATATGTTTTAACAACAAATGAGTATGCAAAAATTACAGAAGAGTTTTTAAAACTCCTAAATTCTTCAAAAGATATAATTGTTGGTCATTCTTATGGTGGAAAGGTAGCGACTTTAATAAATCCAAAAAATCTTGTGCTTTTAAGTAGTGCAGGAATTTTAGAAGAAAAGCCACTTGATGTTAAAATAAAAATATTTTTTGCAAAATTTTTAAATTTTTTTGGTTTAAAAAATATAACTAAAAGATTTAGAAGTAAAGATGTAAATAGTATGAGTGAAAATATGTATTTGACTTTTAAAAATGTAGTTAATGAGGATTTCTTTCAAGAATTTTCTAATTTTACAAATAATGCATTAATATTTTGGGGTAAAAATGATGTAGCAACTTCACTAAAATCAGGTGAAACAATTGCAAATTTAATAAAAAAATCATCATTTATATCTTATGATGGCGATCATTACTTCTTTGTGAAAAACGCAAAAGATATTACAACGAGAATAGAAAATGGAATATGTTAATATAATTACACACATAATATTGATTATGAGTTTAGGTTGGTATTTAATTACTAATCTACAATGGTATAACTATAAATTAGATAGAGTTATTTTTAAGCATCATAAATGGCAATGGCATATAACTTATTTCCTATCTCCTATTATACTTTTTTATATTATTCCTGAACCTTATTTCCCTATTTATTTTTATATTGTATATATGACAAGTTTTGTTTTATGGAATAGAAAATTAGATAAGCCATTGGTTTTGACAGCAAGAGTAAAAAGATTTTTAATAATCTTACTTTTTGTAACTTTTTCTATGACAGCACTTTGTCTATCAAATCCAAAATGTACAAATATGTTTATTTTTGCTCCTTTAGTTTTAACTTATGCTATTTCTACGATTTTAGAAAAAATATTTTTTATTTCATTTAAACATAAGGGTAAACAAAGACATCAAAGTATCGCAGGTTTACGTACTATTGCAATAACAGCTTCTTTTGGTAAAACTTCAATCAAAAACTATTTATATCATGTTTTAAAAAATAAATATAAAGTTTATAAAACTCCAAGAAGTGTAAATACAATAGGTGGAATAGTTTTAGATGTAAATAAAGATTTGCCTTTAGATACACAAATATATATTGCAGAAGCAGGAGCTAGATTAAAAGGTGATATTGAAGAGATAGCTTTATTTTTAGAACCTCAAATATGTATAATTGGAAGTGTTGGAGAGCAACATATTGAGTATTTTAAAACCTTAGATAATATTATTCATACTAAAATGGAACTTTTAAAATCTCCAAAAATGCAAATGGGATTTGTTCATGAATCAGTTCCTATAAAAGATTATCCAACAATAACAAAGTTCCCTAATAATCTTAAAATTACAAAAAGTAATTTAGATGGAATTTGGTTTGATGTTGAAGTTGCTGGAAAAATAGAAAATTTTTATGCTCCAATTTTAGGAAGTTTTAATGCTATAAATTTAACAGCAGTTATTTTAGTCGCAAATTATTTAGGTATGAGTATTCCTGAAATAAAAGTTTCTTTAATGGGACTACCGCAGGTTGAACATAGACTTCAAAAGATTGAAGCAGGTGGTAAGTTAATTATTGATGACTCTTATAATGGTAATTTAGAAGGTATGTTAGAAGCTGTAAATATTTGTACAAATCATAAAGGAAGAAAAGTAATAATAACTCCAGGACTTGTAGAATCAACTGATGAAGCAAATATTCTTTTAGCAAGAGCAATAAATGAAAATTTTGATTTTGTAATATTAACAGGAAGTTTAAATACGCATTTATTTGTAGCAAATATAGATAAACAAAAAGTTTATGTTTTAAAAGACAAATCTTTAATGGAAGCAACATTAGCAAAAACAACAAAAGCTGGAGATTTGATTTTATTTGCAAATGATGCTCCTAATTTTATTTAGTTAAAAGAAAATAGGAAGTTATATGGAACATCTATACGCGCCATGGCGATACTCTTATGTTAGTGAAGAAAAAATTGAAGGTTGTGTTTTTTGTCATATTGCCAATAATTTAGAAGATGAAAAACTTCAAGTTTTATTTTATGATGAATATTGTTATGTTGTTATGAATAAATTTCCATATAGTCCAGGTCATATAATGGTAATTCCTTTCTTTCATACTTCAAATATAGAAGAGTTAGAAGAAGAAATTTGGCAAAGAGTAAGTAAAAGAGTTAGACAAGCTGTATCTCTTTTAAAGCAAGTTATGCCATGTGAAGGTGTAAATATTGGTATGAATCTTGGACGTGCTGCCGGTGCTGGAATAGAACAACACGTTCATTATCATATTTTACCAAGATGGATAGGTGATACAAATTTTATTACATCAATTGGAGAAACAAGAGTTTATCCAGCTGATTTTAATGAAATTTTTATAAAACTTAAAAATAGCTCATCAAAATATTTTATTTAATCACAAATTTTAAATAACAGAGTAGAATAATTTTTTATTTTATTTAGGAGTTCTTAATGAAAAATTTTTTGAAAAATTTTTATCAAAATAACTTTACCTATAAAGGAAAAGAAAAATTATCAAAATTAACAATATTCTTCATAATTGTTTTAAATGTGATAATTTATTATGTTTTACATCTTGGAATAGATTTCCAAACTAAAGTATTAAATAGTCCAAGCGTTACTTTTCCATATAAATGTCGTGATGTTATTAATAGTAAATATTTGGATGATTTTAATCAATATTTTTATTCAAATGATGATTATAATTATTACGACGAAGACTCAAAATATCAAGATATTAAAAATAAACAAATTGATTTAAGATGTGAAGATATTTTTACTAAATTAGAATTTATAAAAAATGAACATGATATTAAGAGATTAAAAAATGATCTAAAAATTGTTTTAAATAATGAAACTAAAATAAATAATGAAATTTACTATATAAAAGAGAATTATAATACTGTTTTATTTGAAAAAATGAGCTCTCAAAAAAATGAACAATCAATAATAAAGGATAATTTAAATAATCAAAACATAAAAGAAAAATATGATGCTTATTTAACTCAATTAGAAGAGATTAAAAAAAATAAAGAGGATTTATATAAAGAGTTTAAAGAATCAAAAAGTGTACAAAAATTAATAGAATATGTAAATAATAATAAAGATGAGATAAATGACTCAGTAAAAGAGTTTACAAAGTCTTATTATTTTAAAATAGAATTGATAACTTTATTATTTTTATTTCCTTTAGTAATTTTATTCTTTTATTTAATGAAAAGATATTTAAAAAAAGAGAAGTATATACTTTATATAATATTTAAAAATATTCTATTTGTAGCATTAATACCAACTACAATATCAGTTTTATCTTTAATCAATCAATTTTTACCAAAAATTTTCATAGAAAAATTATTGATGTTTTTTTATTCAATAGAAATTCCTTTTGTTGTTTACTACTTTGTTGTTATAGTATTCATAATAATTTTTACAATTTTAATAATAAAAATACAAAAGAGATTTAAAGAAAATAGTGAAAAACTAAAGAATAATAAAATCACAATTATAGATTCTTACAATAAAAGTTGTTGTAATAATTGTGGGAATAAAGTAGATTTTAATACAATGAATTATTGTCCTTGTTGTAAAAATCAATTAAAAATAGAGTGTAATAACTGTCATGAAATGACAATAAAAGAATTAGATTACTGTTTTAAATGTGGAAGTGAGATATAAAAATTAAATAAAATGTAGGTATTGACCTACATTTTTAGTATTTTCCTTGATAAAAACCAGAAAATAAAAGTATATCATCACTATTTTTATTCTCTAAATCATTTACAATCAAATCTTTTAATATAGAAGCTAGTGCTGGACCAAAAGTCATTCCTAACCAACCTAATCCCATACCATAAATCAAGTTTTTATATTTTTCATCTCTTCCAATAAGTGGCATATCATTAGGTGTTAAAGGTCTGAATCCCGTCCATTCAACAATATTTTCCATTTCAAAAGGAACAGTATATTTTTTGAAATTTTCTTTTATACTTTCAATTTGTTTTTTTACTATTTGATGATTTGTTGAACCAATCTCTAATTTTGATGTAATTCTTACATCATCACGTCTTGGTGTCATAACAATAAATAAATCAGAAAATAGTGTGGATGTAACTGGTTGCAATTCATTAGGCATTTTAAAAGTAATACTATATCCTTTTGCCGGTGTCATCATTAGATTTTGATTTACTTTATCTGCTAAAAGTGTTTGATAGCCTGTTGACATAATATATGTATCTGCTTCATAAGTATTTAGAGCTGAACTAATAGATTCAATTTTTGAATCAGAATATTTGATATGTGAAATTCTTTCATTTAAAATAAATTCAGCACCATTTTCTTTTAAATATCTTTTTAGTTCTAGCATTGTTCTTTTTGAGTCAAAGTGAGTATTTCTTTTAAAATGAATAGCTCCTTTAACATCATTTGTAATACAAGGTATAAATTCTTTTATTTTATTTTTTTCAATGATTTCAAAAACATCATCATTTTTTATTGAATAATCAAGTAGTTTTTTGTTATAACTTTTTTGTTCAGTAAAAACAGATAACATACCCTTTCTATGAAAATCTAAATCTAAACCATCAATATTTTGCATTTTTTCATAAGCATCATTTGATATGTGACCATATTTCTCAAATAAAGCTAAAGTTCTTTTTAGTCTATCTTTATTTGCACTATTTACAAATTTCCATAACCATTTATATATTTTTGCATCTAAAGTAGGGTGTATATTTACAGGTGATTCACCTTTTATCATAAGTTTTAATGTATTAAAAACAATCCCTGGATTGGCAAGTGGTCCTTTATCAAATGCAGATAATAAACCAGCATTTCCAAAAGAGGTTGAATTTGTTATATCACTTTCATCTATAATTGTAACTTTTCTATCTGCTTTAAGAAGTTCATATGCAGTTGTTAAACCCATAATTCCAGCACCAATAATTATAATATCTCGTTTCAAAAATCAACTCCTTTAGTGAAAAAAGATTATAAAATAATAAAGAGTATTTATACCTTAAGTAGAAGTCTAAAATACTTAAATTAAACTTATTTATATCTCTTTAATGTTGAAATATTCCTTTTAATAAGGAAATAAAATTTCAAATTTATTTTAAGAAGCCCCATAATTGTTGACATTTAACTTCAATTAAGTTATAATCCGCGTCCACTAAATGTGGTTAGTATGCATTTTTGCATATCTAACGAGTTCTTTAAAGGAAAATTAATGGAAAAAATCAGATTAAAGCTTAAAGCTTATGATCATAGAGTTTTAGACAGAAGTGTTGCTTCAATTGTTGAAGCTGTTAAAAGAACTGGTGCTGATTTGAGAGGTCCAATTCCTCTTCCTACAAAAATCAGAAGATATACAGTTATTAAAGGTCCTCACGTAAATAAGGATTCAAGAGAGCAGTTTGAAATCAGAGTTCATTCAAGAATTATTGATATTATTGCTGCGACTCCAGATACAGTAGATTCATTAATGAAACTTGACTTAGCTCCTGAAGTTGATGTTGAAGTAAGATCTATGGGTCAAGAATAAGAAGAAAGGGTAATACAAGATGGAATTTATAGTTCAAAAAATCGGTATGAGTAGAACAGTTTCTGTTCCAAGTACAGCTGTTACACTTTTAAAAGTTCTTGATACGAAAGTATGTGAAGTTAATAATGGTGTAGCACTAGTTTCTTATAGCAATGGTAAAAAATTTAACAAAGCTATCGAAGGTCAACAAAAAAAGTTTAACTTATCTAAAGAGTTTAACAGATTTGCAACAATTACTGTAGCAAATAGTGAAGCTGGTGATTTAGAAGTTTCTGGATTAAGTGAAGCAAAAGTAGTAAAAACAACTTTTAAAACAAAAGGTAGAGGTTTCTCTGGTGTTGTAAAAAGATGGAATTTTGCTGGTGGTAGAGCATCACACGGTCACAGAATGGGTAAAAGAACTGGTTCAATCGGTAACTGCGAATGGCCAGGAAGAGTTCAGCCAGGTAAAAAAATGCCAGGGCAATACGGAAATACAAATGTATCTGTAAAAAATGAAATTATTTCATTTGATGCTGAGACAGGAATCTTAGTTCTTAAAGGTTCAGTATCTGGTGCAAATGGTTCATTAGGAAAAGTAAAGGTTGCTAAATGAGCAAAGCTATAGTATTAAACGAAAAATTTGAAAATAATGGTGAAGTAGTTTTACCAGCGAGTTATGATGAAATCAATTCTCACAACTTATATTTATATGTAAAATCATATTTAGCGTCATTAAGATCAAATACAGCAAGAGCTAAAACAAGAGCAGAAGTAAGCGGTGGTGGTAAAAAACCTAAAGCTCAAAAAGGTTCTGGTGCAGCTAGATGGGGTTCTAAAAGATCACCATTATTCGTTGGTGGGGGACAAGCATTTGGACCTACTAAAAGAAACTATAACCAAAAAGTTAATAAAAAACAAAAAGCTTTAGCATTAAAGTATGCTGTTAATGCACAAGCTAATAATGGTTCGTTATTTGTTGTTGATTCAATCAAAATTGAATCAGGTAAAACAAAAGAGGCAGTTGCAGTTTTAAATAAACTAAATAAAAGAGATACATTAATAGTGTGTGATGTTATTGATGAAAAAACTTATTTAGCATTCAGAAATATTAAAAACTGTTATGTGGTTGAGAAGCAAGAAGTTAACGCTTATTTAATTGCTGCATACCATTCAGTATTAATTGAAAAATCAGTGCTTGATGCATTAACAAAAGAGGCTTAAGATGGCAGATATTACAGATATTAAAGCAATATTATATACAGAAAAAACAATTGAGCTTCAAGAAAATGGTGTAATCGTTGTTCAAACTAGTCCAAGAATGACTAAAAACGGTTTAAAAGAAGTATTTAAAGAGTATTTTGGTGTAACTCCATCAAAAGTTAATTCTTTAAGACAAGATGGTAAAGTTAAAAGATTTAAAGGGAAAATAGGTAAAAGACCTGATTTCAAAAAATTCTATGTTACATTACCAGAGGGCGCAGCTATTGCGAACCTTTCAGCTTAAGGAGATTATAAATGGCAATTAAAAAATTTAGACCAATAACTCCTGCAAGAAGATTCATGTCTGTTATGGACAGCTCTGATATTACTTCAAAACCAACAGTTAGATCTTTACTTGTAAGAGTAAAAGCAGCAGCTGGTAGAAATAATAACGGTAGAATTACATCTAGACACAAAGAAGCAGGTGCTAAAAAATTATATAGAATCATTGATTTTAAAAGAAATAAATTCGGTGTAGAGGGTACTGTATCTACTGTTGAGTACGATCCATATAGAAATTGTAGAATTTGTTTAGTTACTTATTTAGATGGTGATAAAAGATATATTATTCAACCTTCTGGATTAAAAGTTGGTGATAAAGTTCAAGCTGCTGAATCAGGTCTTGATATTTTACCTGGTAATGCAATGAATTTAATGAACATTCCAGTTGGAACAATGGTACATAATATTGAAATGAAACCAGGAAAAGGTGGTCAAATCGCTAGATCTGCTGGTGGATATGCTCAAATCATGGGTAGAGAAGATAAATATGTAATCATGAGATTACCTTCAGGTGAAATGAGAAAAATTTTAGGTGTTTGTATGGCTACTGTTGGTGTAGTTGGAAATGAAGATTTCACAAACATGGTTGTTGGTAAAGCTGGTAGAAGTAGACACCTTGGAATTAGACCTCAAACTAGAGGATCTGCAATGAACCCTATTGATCACCCACACGGTGGAGGGGAAGGTAAAACTAACTCTGGTAGACATCCTGTTACTCCATGGGGTATGCCAACTAAAGGTTATAAAACTAGAAAGAAAAAAGCTAGTGACAAACTAATCATTTCAAAAAGAAAGAAGTAAGGGTTTAAGATGGCAAGATCGATAAAAAAAGGTCCATTTGTAGACGCACACCTGATGAAAAAAGTTATCAAAGCTAATGAAGCTAATGATAAAAAACCAATTAAAACTTGGTCAAGAAGATCAACTGTATTACCAGATATGATTGGATTAACTTTCAATGTGCACAATGGAAGAAACTTCGTTCCAGTAAATGTTACTGAGAACCACGTTGGATATAAATTAGGTGAGTTTGCACCAACTAGAACATTTAAGGGCCATAAAGGTTCTGTTCAAAGAAAGGCATAAGAATGGCTAAAGCAATATTAAAATTTATTAGACTTTCTCCAATTAAAGCTAGATTAATAGCAAGAGAAGTTCAAGGAATGAATGCAGAGTATGCAATTGCATCTTTACAATTTACTCCAAATAAAGCTGCTGGAATTATTTCTAAAGTTATAGCTTCAGCTGTAGCAAATGCAGGTTTAGATCCAGTTGATGCTGTTATTACATCAGCTAGAGTTGATAAAGGTCCAGTTCTTAAGAGATTTACTCCAAGAGCAAGAGGTTCAGCTTCACCAAAGCATAAACCAACTGCACATATTATGATTGAAGTAGCTGCTGCAACTAAAGGAGATAAGTAATGGGTCAAAAAGTTAATCCAATAGGTTTAAGATTAGGTATTAATAGAAACTGGGAATCAAGATGGTTTCCTAAATTCGAAACAATGCCAGCAAATGTTGCAGAAGATGATAAAATCAGAAAGTATGTAAAAAAAGAGTTATACTATGCTGGTATCGCTCAAACTATGATTGAAAGAACTGCAAAAAAAGTTAGAGTTACAGTTGTAGCTGCTAGACCTGGTATCATTATTGGTAAAAAAGGTGCTGACGTTGAAAAACTTAAAGATGCACTTTCAAAATTAGTTGGTAAAGAAATAGCTGTAAACATTAAAGAAGAGAGAAAACCTCAAATTTCTGCACAATTATCAGCTGAAAATGTTGCTCAACAATTAGAAAGAAGAGTTGCATTTAGAAGAGCTATGAAAAGAGTTATGCAAAATGCATTAAAAGGTGGAGCAAAAGGAATTAAAGTTTCTGTTTCTGGTAGACTTGGTGGAGCTGAAATGGCTAGAACTGAGTGGTATTTAGAAGGAAGAGTTCCATTACATACTTTAAGAGCAAGAATCGATTATGGTTTTGCTGAAGCTCATACAACTTATGGTTGTATCGGTATTAAAGTTTGGATTTTCAAAGGTGAAGTATTAGCAAAAGGTATCCCAACTGAAAAAGCTGAAGAGTCAACTTCTAAACCTAAAAGAAGACCAACTAAGAAAAGAGGTAAATAATTATGTTAATGCCTAAAAGAACAAAGTTCAGAAAGATGATGAAAGGCCGAAATAGAGGTATGGCTCATAGAGGAAACTCTTTAGCATACGGAGATATCGGTATCAAAGCTGTTGAACACGGAAGAATTGATTCAAGACAAATCGAAGCGTCAAGAATTGCAATGACAAGAAAAGTAAAAAGACAAGCAAAAGTTTGGATTATGGTATTCCCTGATAAGCCACTTACTGCAAAACCATTAGAAACAAGAATGGGTAAAGGTAAAGGTTCTGTTGATAAATGGGTTATGAACATTAAGCCTGGAAGAATTTGTTTTGAGATGGCTGGTGTAGGTGAAGAATTAGCTAGAGAAGCTTTAACTTTAGCAATGCACAAGCTACCATTTAAAACTAAAATTGTAACAAGAGATAGCGAAAATGAACTATACTGATTTAAAAGACAAAAACTTGAATGAACTTCAAGTATTATTAAAAGAGAAAAAGGTGCTTCTTTTTGAATTAAAAGCTAAGCTAAAAACAATGCAGTTAACAAATACTTCTGAATTAAGAGCAACAAAAAAAGATATTGCAAGAATTCAAACAGCTATAACTGCTGCAAAAGCTAACTAAGGATCTAAGTATGACACATAAAAGAGAGATTCAAGGTGTAGTGGTAAAAAGATCAGGTGATAAAACAGCTTCTGTATTAGTTACAAGATCGGTTTTACACCCAAAATATCACAAAACTGTAAAAAGATTTAAGAAATATTTAGTTCATGATGAAAAAAATGAGTTAAATGTTGGTGATAGTGTTATCGCTATTGAGTGTAGACCATTGTCAAAAACTAAATCTTTTAGATTAAAGACAATAGTTGCTACAGGAGTTAAATAATGATTCAAAGTTTTACAAGATTAAATGTAGCTGACAACACAGGTGCAAAAGAGATTATGTGTATCAAAGTTTTAGGTGGTTCTAAAAGAAGATACGCAACTGTTGGTGATGTAATTGTTGCTTCAGTTAAAAAAGCTTTACCAACTGGAAAGATCAAAAAGGGTCAAGTTGTAAAAGCTGTTATTGTTAGAACTCATAAAGAAGTTCAAAGAGAAAATGGTTCATTAATTAGATTTGATGATAATGCAGCGGTTATTCTTGATGCAAAAAGAGAGCCAGTTGGAACAAGAATTTTTGGACCAGTTGCTAGGGAAGTAAGATATTCAGGTTTCATGAAAATCGTTTCACTTGCACCGGAGGTATTATAATATGGCAATTAAATTAAAAATCAAAAAAGGTGATACTGTAAAAATTATCGCTGGTGATGACAAAGGTAAAACTGGAGAGGTTTTAAGAGTATTACCTTCTAAAAACAAAGTAATTGTAAAAGATTGTAAAGTTGCTAAAAAAACAGTTAAGCCTGATCAAGAAAAAAATCCTGATGGTGGATTTGTAAACAAAGAGATGCCAATTGACATTTCAAACGTAGCAAAAGTAGAGGGTAACTAAGATGGCATCAAGATTATTTGACAGATATAAATCAGAAATCAAACCAGTATTAGAAGCTGAATTTCCAAAAAACAAGTGTTTAACAGCTAAATTAGAAAAAGTTGTTATCTCTGTTGGTGCTGGTGAAGCGATGAAAGATTCTAAATTAATCCAAAATATTGAAGATACAATCTCTTTAATAGCTGGTCAAAAAGCTGTAAAAGTTATTGCTAAAAAATCAGTAGCTGGATTTAAAGTTAGAGAAGGTATGCCTGTTGGTGTAAAAGTTACGTTAAGAGGTGAGCAAATGTATCATTTCTTAGATAAATTATGTAACGTTGCATTACCAAGAGTAAAAGACTTTAGAGGTCTTAACAAAAATGGATTTGATGGAAGAGGAAACTTCAACTTTGGTTTAGATGAGCAATTAATGTTCCCAGAAGTTGTATATGATAACATCATCAAAACACATGGTATGAATATTTCAATTACTACTAGCTCAACTAACGATGCTGAAGCATATAGATTATTAGAATTAGTAGGAATTCCATTTACAAAAGGAAGAGCGTAATGGCAAAGAAATCTATGATCGCTAAACAACAAAGAACACCTAAGTTTGCTGTAAGAGCATACACAAGATGTTCTGTTTGTGGAAGACCTCACTCTGTTTACAGAGACTTTGGTTTATGTAGAGTTTGTTTAAGAAAAATGGCTAACGAAGGTTTATTACCTGGTGTTAGAAAAGCTAGTTGGTAGGAGAAAAAAGCTATGATGAATGATATAATCGCAGATGCTTTAACTAGAATTAGAAATGCTGCAATGAGAAAATTAGAAGTTGCAACATTATTACACTCTAATACTGTAGTAGGTGTTTTAAACGTTTTATTACAAAAAGAGTATATTACTGGATTCAAAGTTATTGATGGACAAAACAATAAAAAAACAATTCAAGTTGAATTGAAATATGATGATAATGAGAAATCAGTAATCAACGAAATTAAAAGAGTTTCTAAACCAGGAAGAAGAGTTTATAAAAACGCTTCTGAGATTAAAAACTTTAAAAATGGGTACGGTACTATTATCGTTTCAACTAACAAAGGTGTAATTGCTAATGATGAAGCATTTGCAGCTAATGTTGGTGGTGAAGTACTTTGTACTGTATGGTAGGAGAGTGTAATGTCTAGAATTGGAAAAAAACCTATCGCAATCCCAGCTGGTATTGAAGTAACAGCTAACGGTACTGTAATTAGTGTAAAAAAAGGTAACAATATTTCTACAGTTGAAACACACGGAAGAGTAGGAATTGAAGTAGCTGATGGACAAGTTGTATTAACTAGAAATGGTGATTCAAAAGAGTCTTCAGCATTTTGGGGAACTTATAGAGCTTTAACTGCTAATGCTATTAATGGTCTTAATGTTGGATTTACAAAATCTTTAGAAATCAATGGTGTTGGTTATAGAGCTGCTGTAAAAGGTGATATTTTAGAACTACAATTAGGTTATTCTCACCCGATTAACTATGAAATCCCAAAAGGATTAGAAGTTACTGTTGAAAAAAACATAATCAATGTTAAAGGTGCTGACAAACAACAAGTTGGTCAAGCTGCTGCAATTATTAGAGGCTTTAGAAAACCAGAACCATATAAAGGTAAAGGTGTTAAATATACTGATGAGAAGATCATCAGAAAAGCCGGAAAAACTTCTAAGAAGTAAGGTGTAACTATGAGTAGAATAAAAGATATAGCTAAAAAAAATGCTTTAAGAATTAAAAGAAAAAAAAGAGTTAGAGGATCTATTTTTGGTACTGCTGAAAAACCAAGAGTATCAATTTTTAAATCTAATAAATACGTTAGTGCACAAGCTATTAATGATGTTGAAGGTGTAACTTTAGCGGCTGTTAGCTCTCAAGCTATGGGATTAAACATTAATAAAGAAAATGCAGTAAAAGTAGCAGCACAACTTGCTGAAAATTTAAAAGCTGCTGGAATTGAAACAGTAGTTTACGATAGAAATGGTTATCTTTACCATGGTGTAGTAGCAGCATTTGCTGATGCACTAAGAGATAACGGTATCAAATTATAAGGGTTAATGATGGCAGCGGTAAATAGAGAAGATTTTCAAGAAGCAATCGTTAAAATCGGAAGAGTAACAAAAGTTGTAAAAGGTGGAAGAAGATTCAGATTTACAGCTTTAGTTGTTGTTGGTGATAAAAACGGTACAGTAGGATTTGGAACTGGTAAAGCTAAAGAGGTTCCTGATGCAATTAAAAAAGCATTAGATGATGCATTCAAAAGTTTAGTAACAGTTTCTATCAAAGGAACTACAATCGCACATGATATTGAACATAAATATAATGCAAGTAAAATATTATTAAAGCCAGCATCAGAGGGTACTGGGCTTATCGCTGGGGGAGCTGCAAGACCTGTTCTTGAGCTTTCAGGTGTTAAAGATATTATTGCTAAATCTTTAGGTTCAAATAATCCAAACAACCTTGTACAAGCTACTGTTGAAGCATTAGCTAAGATTAAAGGATAAGAATATGGCATTAGAAAATTTACAACCAGCTCCTGGTAGTGTTAAAAATTCAAAAAGAATTGGTAGAGGTCAAGGAAGTGGTACAGGTAAAACTGCTGGAAAAGGTAACAAAGGTCAAAAAGCTAGATCTGGTTATAAAATGAAAAGAGGATTTGAAGGTGGTCAACAACCACTTTACAAAAGACTTCCTAAAGTTGGATTCTTTTCAAGAGTAACTAAGCCTTATTCTATTAATGTAGATAAAGTATCACAAATTGCAACACTTGATGAAATTACATTAGATTCAATTAAATCTGTGTATAAATTATCAAAATCAGTTGAAAAAGTTAAATTAATTGGTTCAACTGCAAAAGATTTAGTAGCTAAGATTAAAGACGAAAACGTTACAACTACTGGAAAATAATTATGAGTAAAGATCTAATAAATAAGATTCTTATTACATTAGGCTTTATTTTTCTTTACAGGTTACTGGCATACGTGCCAGTACCTGGAGTTAATATAGATGTAGTTAAAGAATTTTTCGACTCAAATGCAAACAATGCGTTAGGTCTTGTTAATATGTTTAGTGGTAATGCTGTTGAAAGACTAAGTATTATTTCACTAGGAATCATGCCTTACATTACTGCTTCTATTATTATGGAACTTCTAGCAGCAACTTTCCCAGCACTTGGTAAAATGAAAAAAGAGAGAGATGGAATGCAAAAATATATGCAAATCATCAGATATACAACAATTGTAATTACATTAATTCAATCGATTGGTGTTTCAGTTGGTCTTAATTCATTAACAGGTCAAAATGGACAAGGTGCTATTTCAATTGATATGAATACTTTTATTGCAGTTTCTGCAATTTCTATGTTAACTGGAACTATGCTTCTTATGTGGATTGGTGAACAAATCACTCAAAAAGGTATAGGAAATGGTATTTCATTAATTATTTTCGCTGGAATTGTTTCTGCAATACCAAGTGCGATTGGTGGTACAATTGATTTAGTTAATAATAGTCAAATGAGTTTTTTAACAGTTATTGGTATTTTAATTGTTATTCTTTTAACAGTTGGTGCAATTATTTATGTTGAACTAGGAGAAAGAAGAGTTCCTGTTTCTTATTCAAGAAAAGTAATGATGCAAAATCAGAAAAAAAGAGTAATGAATTACATCCCTATAAAAGTTAATTTAAGTGGAGTTATTCCAGCAATTTTTGCGAGTGCTATTTTAATGTTTCCAGCTACTGTTTTACAGGGGAGCCAAAATAAGTACTTAGTTATGATTGCTGATTATTTAAATCCAAGTTCATATACTTTTAATTTATTTATGTTCTTATTTGTAGTTTTCTTTGCATTTTTCTATGCATCAATTACATTTAATGCAAAAGATATTTCTGAAAACTTGAAAAAACAGGGTGGATTTATTCCAGGTGTTAGACCAGGAGAAAGTACAGCATTGTTTTTAAATGATGTTGCTAGTAGATTAACTTTCTGGGGTGCTATTTATATGGGATTAATATCAACTATTCCTTGGCTTGTTGTAAAAGCTATGGGAGTTCCATTTTATTTTGGAGGTGTTGCTGTATTAATCGTTGTACAAGTTGCAATTGATACTATGAGAAAAATTGAAGCTCAGCAATATACAAATAAATATCAAACACTTAGTGCGGTTGGATTGTAAAAATGGCTATTCCATTGAGAAAACCAAACGAGATAGAAAAACTTCGTGTTGCAAATATTGCAGTTGCAAAAACTTTAAATTATTTAAAAGCTAATGTTAAAGCTGGTATGACTTTAAAAGAAGTTGATGCTATGGGGGAAAAGTTTATAAGAGACTTAGGAGCTAGACCCTCATTTAAAGGTTTATATGGTTTTCCAGCTGCTATTTGTACTTCATTAAACGAAGTTATTATACATGGAATTCCTAGTGATATTGTCTTAAAAGAAGGTGATATCCTTGGTCTTGATATCGGAACAGAAGTTGATGGATGGTATGGTGATTCAGCAATTACAATGCCTATTGGTACTATTTCTAAAGAAGATGAAGCTTTAATTGCTTGTGCAAAAGACTCTTTGTATTATGCTATTGATGTAATTAAAGAGGGTATGAGATTTAAAGAATTATCTAAATTGATTGAAGATTTTATAGTATCAAGAGGCTATCAACCACTAGTTAGATTTTGTGGACATGGTATCGGTAAAAAACCACACGAAGAACCAGAAATTCCAAATTATTTAGAAAATGGAAATACAAAATCTGGACCAAAAATCAAAAATGGAATGGTATTTTGTATAGAGCCTATGATCTGTTGTAAAGATAGAAATCCTGTTATTTTAGATAATGGATGGGATGTTGTATCAAAAGATGGATTAAGAGGTAGTCATTATGAACACACAGTTGCTGTAATTAATGGAAAAGCAGTTATTTTAAGTAATTCGGAAGATTAAGGGGAAAAAAAAGTGGCAAAAGATGATGTAATAGTAATAGATGGTAAAGTAATTGAAGCTTTACCAAATGCTATGTTTAGAGTAGAATTAGATAATGGACATGTAGTATTATGTCATATCTCAGGAAAAATGAGAATGCATTATATAAAAATATTGCCTAATGATACTGTAAAGGTAGAAATAACACCTTATTCATTGGATAAGGGAAGAATAACTCATAGATATAAATAATTATCTTATCTATAAAATTAAATAAGGAATATTTCCTTATTTAATACTTCTAAAAATACTTACTCAAGTTTGAACAATCATTTTAAAATATAAAAAACTATGAAGCTGTTATTAAAATAGTAGTTCGCACACTTTAAAAAAGTCATACTAATTTACTCAGCTCCATAGTTTTTTATATTATTTAATTTATTATATTTTTTGTAACACTAATTTCTTTTTCTATTAATTCTTTTTGTTCTATTAATAATTCTAAATGTTTTTTTAACATCTCTTTATTTTTATATGATTCAATAATAAATTCAAACAATTTTGGTCTATTTCTTTTCCAATTATGTAAAGTTGTTTTGTTTACTTCTAAATCTGATTCTAGTTTTCTTAAACTAGGTATATTCATCACTATTCCTATTTGAAATTATTTCGCATTTTATAAAATATTGGAACAAAAGTCAATATATTTTGGATAAATTTATAAATTATTGGAACAAATGATGCTAAAAGATTGATTTTTGTACAATTTCGTATGACAAAAACAGTAAAGAATCAAGTATTAAAATATTTATATAATTTAAAATCTTTTGGATATGAATATCACGAGCCTTTAAATTTTTTTACATCAGAAGTTAAAAATTTTAAATTACCTAATAATTTAAAAGATTTAAAAACAAGTGTTGAACACTGTTATTTATGTGAACTTTCGAAGTGTAGAAAAAATGTTCTTTTTGGTTATGGAAATTTGAATGCGAAAATTATGTTTATAAATGATGAACCAACTAAAACAGAGGATGAGTTATCAACATTTTATGTTGGAAATTCAGGTGAACTATTATCTAAAATGATAGAAAATGTATTAAATATTAAAAAAGAGGATGTGTATATAACAACTTTGGTGAAATGTCGAAGTTTAAATGGAGCTACAAATTCTAATATGGAAGTTTGTAATGACTATTTGTTAAAACAAATAGAATTAATTAAACCAAAATTAATTGTTGCATTAGGAGAGAAAAGTTATTCATTTTTATTAAATCAAAATGATAATTTTTCTCAAATAAGAGGTAAAGAATTAAGTTTTAATTCAATACCCTTAATTGCAACATTTTCACCAACTTTTTTATTAAGAAATCCCTCTTTTAAAAAAGATGCTTACTATGATATGTTGAAAGTCAAAAGTTATATGGAGGATTTATGTTAAGACAGATATTAGCATTAACTATCTTTGCATTTTTATTTTTTGGATGTACACAAAAACAAGTTGTTGAATTAAAACTTCCTTCAAAAGATAAAGTAGAGAAAAAAGTTGTACAGGATAAAAAAGTTGAAGAAGATGGTGTTACAATTATTGAAGAATTAGTTCCAATTGATATTCAAGAAAGTGACAATATCATTGAAGAGAATATTCCTGTAAGTGAAAATGAATTAAATCAGATAGATTCATCTGATTTAATCTCTCAACAAGAGAGTTTACAAATAGATGGTACAAGAGCTAAAATGCAAGTTGCATTTATTTATCCCTCTTCTCTTGTTTCAAAATATGCAAGAAATTCCTTAAATACTATTTCAGGATATTTGTCTTATCAAAAAGCTGATTATAATCTATTTGTTGTAGATAGCGAAAATGAGAGTGAATTTAATATTAACGATGCTTTTTCAAAAGTTAAGGAAAAAGGTATTACAAAAGTGATTGCATTATTTACTCCAAATGCTTTAAATAGTATTAATAAAGTTGTTACTAGTGATATGAAGGTATATCTACCTTTGATAGAGAAAAAAGATTTCTTAGAAGATAATGATAGTTTAATTTTTGGTTCTATTTCTTATGATGAGCAACTTAAAAAATTAAGTTATTATTCAATTGGAAATAATGCAATGTTTTATCAAGATTCATATCTTGGTTCAAAATTAAGAAGAACTTATGATTCTTTGATTCCTGATACAAGTGTTAGAAAAGAGATTAAGAAAAATGAAAAAAATTTTAGAAGTATCGTAAATGATTATAGATTAAGAAATGCTTCTTTATATTTAAATACAGATATTGTTAAAACTTCTTTAATTTTATCTCAATTAAGAGCTTATGATGTATTTCCAAAAATTATATTTTCTACCCAAATCGCTTATGATCCAATGTTGATGGTATTAACTCAGGATAAAGATAGAGAAAGATTAGTTATTGCTAATTCAATTGATGATGTTAATAGTAAATTAAAAGATGAAATAACTACTTTGGGTGGAAATATTACTTTTGAATGGGTTGATTATTCTACTTTAGTTGGAATAAATTATTTATTTTATGATAATAATTCATCTTTAATCCCAACACAAGTTGTGAATAATGAAGTAATATATACACCAAGATTATTTAAAAGTACAGAAATAGGCTTTTTAGAAATTAAGTAAAAATTAGATAAAATCGCGAATATTTATAGAAATGGAGTTAGAATTTGAGAACACATTATTGTACAGATGTAACTGAAACAAAAATTGGTGAAACTGTAACTGTTGCTGGTTGGGTAAACAGTAGACGTGACCACGGTGGAATTATATTTATAGATTTAAGAGATAAAAGTGGATTAGTTCAACTAGTTGCAGATCCAAGCGATAGCAAAGATGCATTAGCGATTGCAGAAACTGTTAGAGATGAATATGTTTTAATTGCAACAGGTGTTGTAAGAGCAAGAGGTGAGGGACTAGAAAATCCAAATCTTAAAACAGGAAAAATTGAAATTGTATTAAAAGATTTAGTTATTGAAAACAAATCAAAACCAATGCCATTTGATATTAATGATGAAAAAGTAAATGATGAAATTAAATTAAGAAATAGATTTTTAGAATTAAGATCAAATAAATCATTTAATATTTTTCAACTAAGAAGTAAAGCAGCTATTCAAGTTAGAAATACTTTAGATGAATTAGGATTCTTAGATGTTGAAACTCCAATCTTAACAAAATCAACTCCAGAAGGAGCAAGAGATTATTTGGTTCCATCAAGAGTTCATCCAGGTGAATTTTATGCTTTACCTCAATCTCCACAATTATTTAAACAATTATTAATGGTTGCAGGGTTTGATAGATACTTTCAAATTGCAAAATGTTTTAGAGATGAAGATTTAAGAGCTGATAGACAACCTGAATTTACTCAAATAGACGTTGAGATGTCTTTTTGTACGCAAGATGATGTAATTGCAGTTGCAGAAAGATTAATTTATGATGTATTTACTAAATGTGGAAAGACAGTTCCTAAAACATTTAGAAGAATGAAATATTCTGAAGCTATGGAAAAATATGGTTCTGATAAACCAGATTTAAGATTTGATATGCCACTTGTTGATGTTATTGATATTTTTGCAAACTCAACAAATGAAATTTTTGCAGATATTGCAAAAGATAAAAAAAATAATAGAATCAAAGCTTTAAAATGTAAAAATGGAGATAACATCTTCTCTAAAAGACAAATGAAAGGTTTTGAAGATTATGTAAGAAAATTTGGAGCTAAAGGTTTAGGTTATTTCCAAATGAAAGAAGATGGATTAAAAGGTCCATTGACTAAATTCTTTAGTGATGCTGATTTAGAAGAGATTGTAAAAGTAACTGAACTTGAAGTTGGCGATGTTGTATTCTTTGGAGCAGGAGCTAAAAAAATAGTTTGGGATTATATGGGAAGATTTAGATTATTCCTTGCATCTGAGATGAATATAGTTCCAGCTGATGCTTTAGAATTTTTATGGGTTGTAGATTTCCCAATGTTTGAAGTTGAAGATGGAAGAACAAAAGCATTACACCATCCATTTACAATGCCAAAATCACTTGATAATATCGATGATTTAGAAGAGATAGAATCAATTGCTTATGATATTGTTTTAAATGGAACAGAGCTAGGTGGTGGAAGTATCAGAATTCATAAAGAAGAGATTCAATCAAAAGTATTTGAATTAATGGGAATTTCACAAGAAGAAGCAAGAGAAAAATTTGGATTCTTACTTGATGCACTGCAATATGGAGCACCATCACATGGTGGATTTGCAATGGGTCTTGATAGAATGATTATGTTACTTGCTGGAACTGATTCAATCAGAGATGTAATAGCATTTCCTAAAACTCAAAAAGCTCAATGTTTATTAACTCAAGCTCCATCAAGTGTAGATGAAGAGCAATTAAAAGAGTTAAGCATTAGACTTAGAAAAACAGTATCTGATATATAATATTTAAAAAAGAGGTTAAAATGGTAAAAATTTTATTTATATTATTTTTTCCTCTTTTTTTATCTGCTAAATTTCAAGCGATTACTTATTTTCCTTTAGAGACTCATATTGTAAAAAAAATTACACAAGAAGAGATTAAGATAAGGGAAATTTCTACTATTTATAATAATAATTATGAAGAACTTCCTTTTTCCGAAGTTTCAAGATTTTCCAATGCAAAAGTTTTTTTTCATTTTGGTCTAGATGTTGAAAAAAAATATGAAGAAGTTATAAAAAATAGAAATCCAGAACTTATAGTAGTTGATTTGTCTTTGAATATTGAAAAGATAAATAATAATCCTTATATTTGGACTGATCCTCTTTTATTAAGAAAAATTGCACAAAATCTATATGAATCTTTGGTACAAATAGATAAAAATAAAGCTAGTTTATATAAAAAGAATTATGAAAAGTTTTTAGAAGAAATAGATAATACATATCTAAAAATCAAACAAAAACTTAGTAATAGTGAAGTAAATACTATATATGTTTTAGATGATTATTGGGAATATTTTGCAAAAAGATATAGAATAAAAACAATTAAAAAAGATAAGAAGTTTTTACACATAACTGAAGTTCCTGACTTACTTAAATTTACTCAAAAAAATGGGATAAAAAATTTATTATTTTATGATAATTATGATCACAATATTGCAGTATCAATAAGTTCTAATTTAGATGTCAAAATGATTGAAGATAGTATATTTAAAGATAAATGGCAAGTAAATTTATTTTCTCTTACTGAAGAATTAATTAAAAATAAATAAAATTATTTTTACTAAAAGAATAATTTTTATACATTTGTATATAAAAAAAAATCAATACAAAATATATAATTTCTTATAAACTAAAAGCTTAGGAATAAGAGATGTTAAATGATATTGTAAACTATAAAGGTATAAATGTACGAAAAGAGATTTATCCAATAATAAAACATATAGAAGATGTGGAAAAATATAAAGATGAGCTAGGAACATTAGGGTCATCATGGGATATGTTAGCTCTATTAGGTCAACTTGGTGATATAAATATTGATATTGGAAAAACTAAAGAAAATTTTTTAAATCTTACTTCTACACTATTAAATCATTTAAGTGAAGAACAAATAAAAAAAGTTACTCAGGAGATGAATTTTAAAGCTCAAGTTGCAATTGATGTACTTATTAGAAATCTTTTTGAAAGAACAGCTGATATTGGTTTTTTAGCAACAGATGATGATATTAGAACATTCATTCAAACTTTTGTTTCAAAATATAATGATGAAAGTTTAGTTTTAAGACAAAATATACAAAAAAGATTTAAGGAGTATGTCTCTAAATATTCTGTTTATTTTGATATTGTATTAGTTGATACTCATGGAAAAGTAATAGTGCGATTGAATGATGATATAAAAGTCGAAAAAATTGATACATCATTTGTTCAAAAAGTTTTAAACTCAAATGATGATTATGTAGAAACTTATAAATTTCATGATTTTGTTCCTCAATATAAAAAATCTTTAGTTTATTCATATAAGGTTAATAAAACAAATGATTCTAATTCTGAACATTTAGGAGTTCTAAGTCTTTGTTTTAGATTTACTGATGAGATGAATGGAATATTTAATAATTTAATAGATGCAAAAAATAAAGAGTGTTTGTTGATTTTGGATGAAGAGGGATTTGTAATTGCAAGTAGTGATAAAGAGCATATAAATTTAGGTGCAAAACTTCCTATTATTTTAAATGAAAATTATAAACTAATCTCTTTTTCTGGACGCGATTATATTGCCAAAACTTGTCAAACAAATGGTTATCAAGGTTTTTATGGTCTTAAATGGTATGGACATATTATGATACCTTTAGAATATGCTTTTTTGAGTAATGAATTTGAAAGTTTAGAAGTAGATAGTAAAATTATAAATGCGATGATGGAAAATGAACAACATTTTTCAAATGAGCTAAAAGAAGTTTTTAATAAAAGTAAAACTATTCAAGATAATTTATTAAGAGTTATTTGGAATGGAAATATTGCTCAAAGTAAATTAAATTCAGTAAATAGAGAATTTTCAAAATCTTTATTAAATGAGATTGGAATCACAGGAAATAAAGCAAATGCCTCTTTAGAAAATCTAAATCAAACTGTAATCTCTTCGATTTTAAAAGACAGTGAATTTTTATCTTCATTAGCTATTGATATTATGGATAGAAATTTATATGAAAGAGCAAATGATTGTAGATGGTGGGCATTAAACTCTTATTTTAGAGAATCTTTAGATGATTATTCTTCATTAAATCATAAAAAAGATGAGATAAGTTCAATTTTAAAATATATAAATGATTTATATACAGTTTATACAAATCTTATTATTTTTGATAAAAATGGAAAAATAATAGCTGTTTCAAATCAAAAAGAAGATTATTTAGTAGGAAAGATTTTGACTCAAGATTGGGTTGAAAAAACTTTGATGTTAAAAGATACTTCAAAATATAGTGTTTCTAAATTTGAAAAAACAAATTTATACAACAATGAGCCAACTTATATTTATAGTAGTGCAATTAGGTCTTTAAAGGATGAACGAGTAATAATAGGAGGAATAGCAGTTGTTTTTGATTCAACTCCACAGTTTTACGCAATGCTAAATGAAACCTTACCAAAAGATATAAATGGCGAAAAAAAAGAGGGTGTTTTTGCAATATTTACAGATAAAAATAAACAGATAATTGCATCTTCGAATGATGATTTAAGTGTTAATTCATACTTAAATATTGATGATGAGTTTTTTAAGATAAAAAATGCTCAAAATATAAGTAAAATAATAGAATTTGATGGAAGTT
This sequence comes from Arcobacter aquimarinus, assembly GCF_013177635.1. Classification (NCBI taxonomy): domain Bacteria; kingdom Pseudomonadati; phylum Campylobacterota; class Epsilonproteobacteria; order Campylobacterales; family Arcobacteraceae; genus Arcobacter; species Arcobacter aquimarinus. The sequence continues at coordinate 827,943 of NZ_CP030944.1, forward strand.
ATTATTCTGTTGCTGTTAAGTGTTCAAATGGATATAGAGAGTATAAAAGTAGAGTAGATGATTATAAAAATGATGTTTTATGTTTTGTATTTATTCGTATTGGAAAAATAGATAGTTATGATTTTATAGAAAATAGAAAATCAAGATTTTCAACTTCATTAAAAACAAAATTTACTCCTACAAGTGTAGAGTTAGCAACATTTAATTTAGGAAAAAGATTATTAGCTGTAAATGCCAGAAATGTAATAGAATCAATAGGTATTGAAGAGTTACAAGAATCAATTGATATGGATAAAAATAATCACTTTAAAGGTATGGTTTTATATAAAGAGAAATTAATAGCAGTTTTAGATATTAGAGATTTTGTAAATGAAGAAATTACAAATGAAAAACTTACAAATATAATTTTAGTTGAATATGATAAAGATAATATTGAACATTGTGTGGGGCTTTTAGTTTCTTCTTTAGAAAATGTAAGTGTGGTTGAAGAAAAATCTATTCAACATATACAAAATCACTTTTTAGGAACAGGAACATTAATAGAAAGTTTAGTTGAAATTAAAGATTCAGAAGAATCGAAAATAGCTATGCTTTTGGATATTAAAAAAATAGATGAAAATTTAACAAAAAAGATTTAAGATTTTTTATAGTAGGGGTTAAAATCTATTTGGGCATAATACGAAAAAACTAATATATTTTAAAGAAGAAAAATGAGTAATATTAATAAACCAAATAAATTTTTACCTACAACTAAAGAAGAGATGAAACAAAGAGGTTGGGATGAACTAGATGTTGTTCTAATCACAGGAGATGCTTATATAGATTCACCATTTATGGGAATTGCAGTTGTTGGGAGAATCCTTGAAGATATAGGATTAAGAGTTGGAATAATTGGACAACCTGATGTTAATAGTGATGTTGATATAAAAAGAATGGGTGAACCAAAACTTTTTTGGGGAGTAAGTGGTGGAAGTATTGATTCAATGGTTTCAAACTACACAGCAACAAAAAAGTTTAGGAATAGTGATGATTACACTCCAGGTGGAAAAAACAATAAACGACCTGATAGAGCTACTTTAGTATATACAAATTTAATTAGAAGATACTTCAAAAATACAGTTCCTATTGTTTTAGGTGGAATTGAAGCAAGTCTTAGACGACTTACTCATTATGATTATTGGACAAATAAACTTAGAAAACCAATATTATTTGATACAAAAGCTGATTATATGGTTTATGGAATGGGTGAACAAGCTATTATTGATTTGGGAAATTATCTAAAAGAAGGAAAAGACCCAAGAAGTATAAGAGGACTTTGTTATATTTCAAAAGAGCCTGTTGAAGAGTATTTAAGAATTCCTTCACATCAAGAATGTTTGGATGATAAAGAGAAATATATTGATTTATTTAAAGCATTTTATGACAATAATGACCCTGTTTATTCAAAAGGTTTATATCAAGAAGTTGATGGAAGATATTTGATTCAAAATCCACCTAGTAGGCATATGGAAGAAGAAGAGATGGATAAAATAGCTTCTTTTCCATATCAAAGAGATGCTCATCCATATAATGCAAAAGATGGAAAAGTAAAATGTCTTGAAACTATCAAATTTTCTATTATGACTCATCATGGGTGTTGGGGAGAATGTAACTTCTGTGCAATTGCAGCTCACCAAGGACGAACAATACGAACTAGAAGTGAAAAAAATATTTTAGCAGAAGCAAAACATTTTACAACAATGAGAGATTTCAAAGGAATTATTTCAGATGTTGGAGGACCAACAGCAAATATGTATGGTTATGAGTGTAAGAAAAAAATAAATCTTGGAACTTGTGTTGATAATAAAAGATGTGTAGATGCCCATAGACTTTGCCGAACAATGAAAGTTGACCATAGTAGAAACATACAACTTTTAAAAGATATTAGAGCCGTTCCTGGAATCAAAAAAGCATTTGTAGCTTCAGGGGTTAGATATGATTTAATTACAGCTGATAAAAAATATGGAAAAGAGTATTTAAAAGAGATGATAGATCATCATATTTCAGGACAAATGAAAGTAGCACCTGAACATACAAACGATGAAGTTTTACATCATATGGGAAAACCTGGAAAACAAACTTTAGTTGATTTTAAAAAGATGTATGATGATTTAAATAAAGAATCAGGGAAAAAACAGTTTTTAACATATTATTTAATTGCTGCACATCCAGGTTGTGAAGAAAAACATATGCACGAACTAAAACAATTTACAACTCATGAACTTAAAATGAATCCAGAACAAGCTCAGGTATTTACTCCAACACCGGGAACTTACTCAGCTGTTATGTATTATACAGAAATGGATCCATTTACAAAGAAAAAGATTTTTGTTGAAAAAGACCAGAGAAGAAAAGAGAGACAAAAAGAGATTGTTGTAGCAAAAAATGCTTTTGCAAGTTCAAATAAGAAAAAAAGTTCAAGTTCAGGAATGCAAGGTTAAAAATGCAATGGTTCATATATTCAAATGAATTTTTAGTTTTAGCAGTAGCAATGTTTTTTGCATTGCTATCTCCTGGGCCTGATTTTGCAATGATTGTAAAACAAAGTGTTAGTTATGGAAGAAGAGCTTCTATATTTACAAGTATTGGAATAGGTTTAGGAATTTCAGTTCATATTGTTTATACACTTTTAGGAATAGGGCTAATTATTTCAAAGTCTATAATTTTATTTAATATAATCAAATATCTTGGTGCTGCTTATTTAATCTATATTGGATATAAAAGTTTAAAATCAAAAGGTATAAGTCTTCAAACAAATGAAGAAAAAGAAGTAGAAAAGATAAGTGATTTTAAATCTTTTTATTTAGGTTTTTTATGTAATGCTCTAAATCCAAAAGCTACACTTTTTTTCTTATCAATGTTCACAGTAATAATAAGTCCAAATACGCCACTTGATGTTCAAGCATTTTATGGATTATTCTGTATTTTAGCAACTACATGTTGGTTTCTGTTTTTATCACTAATTTTGAGTCATTTAAGAGTGAAAAACTTTCTTAGTTCATTTGGAAAATGGTTCGATAGAACGATTGGTATAGTTTTGATTTCATTAGGAATTAAAGTAGCGCTTAGTAAGTAAGAGTTTTATTGAGAATAAAAAAGGGAAGATTTTTATAATCTTCCCTTTTTTTGTTTAAAAAAAAATATTTACGCTAATGCGTTAAACATATCAGCTGTAACTTCTGAAACATCTTTTGTTCCATCAAGTTCCATAAATACACCCATTTTTGTATAGAAATCAATTAATGGTGCAGTTTGAGTATGATATGCTTCAAGTCTACTAATAACTGTTTCAGCGTTGTCATCTTTTCTGATGATTAATTCACCACCACAGTAGTCGCATTCATCTTCTTTTTTAGATGGATTAAATTCTACGTGAAATGATGCTCCACATTTAGAACATACTCTTCTTCCTGTAATTCTTCCAACAATTAATTCATCAGGAACATTTAAAGAGATTACTTTATCTAAAGAGATATTCATATTTGACATCAATTCACTTAAAGCTTCAGCTTGAGCTAGAGTTCTTGGGAAACCATCAAGAATAAAACCATTTTTACAGTCAGACTCTGCAAGTCTATCTTTGATAATACCAATAATAGTTGAATCAGGAACTAATTGACCTGCATCCATAAATTTTTTTGCTTCCATTCCCATATCAGTTTTATCAGCAATCGCAGCTCTTAAAATATCACCTGTTGAGATTTGTGGAATATTATACTTCTCAATTAAAAACTTTGCTTGAGTTCCTTTACCTGCACCTGGTGCTCCAAATAGCATTAAATTCATATTTCATTTCCTTAGTTTTTCTGTATTGTATAAAAAAAGGTTTTAATAACACATAAGGCTTAAACAGTACATAAAGAATTTAAATAGTTTTTGATACAATCATACCTTCAAAATTCAACTAAGGTCATAAATGAAAAAATTATTTTTAATCATCGGAGCACCAGGAAGTGGTAAAACTACAGATGCTGAATTAATAGCTTCAAAACATACTAATATTACACATTATTCAACAGGAGATATGTTTAGAGCTGAAGTTGCAAGTGGAAGTCAAAGAGGTGAAATAATTAATACTTATATTAGTGCTGGAAATATTGTGCCAATTGATATTGCAATTGAGACTATTTTAACAGCTATAAAAAAAACATCAACAGATGTGGTAATAATAGATGGATATCCAAGAAGTATAGAACAAATGGTTGAATTAGATAAATATTTAAGTAAAGAAAATGAAGTAGAACTTACAAATGTGATAGAAGTTGAAGTATCACAAGAAACTGCTTTTCAAAGAGTTCTTGGTCGTGCTGCTGATGCTGATATTGTAAGAGATGATGACAATGAAAAAGTTTTTTTAAATAGAATGAAATTATATACAGAACCTTTAAAAGAAATAAAAATATTTTATACGCAAAAAAATTTATTAAAAGTTATTAGCGGGGAAGGGACTATTAAAGAGATAGTTGATGAAATGGATAGATTTATTCAATCTAAAATTTAAATTATGTTAGAAATACCAAATTTTTATAGCGTAATAATTGGAACTGAACTTTTAAATGGGCGAAGAACCGATGCCCATTTTACATTTCTAAACCAACAACTTTTAAGTAGAGGTTGGGAACAAAAAGCTTCGTTTGTCATAAATGATGACATAAATCTTATGGAAAATGTTTTTAATCTTATAAAAAATGATCCCAACTCTGTGATGTTCTGTTTTGGAGGAATTGGAGCAACTCCTGATGATTATACAAGACAGATTGCAGGAAAAGTTTTTTGTGATGGAAAAATGGAATTTCATGAAGAAGCAAAAAATAGAATCATAAATCAGTTTGGTTCTGAAGCCTATCCACACAGAATAAATATGGCATATTTACCAATAAATGCAAAACTTCTTAAAAATGTTGTAAATAATGTAGCAGGATTTTATCTTGAAAATAGATTTTTTTTCACTCCTGGTTTTCCTTCTATGAGTCAAGCTATGGTTGTTGAAGCTTTAGATAAACACTATCCTAAGTCAAGTATTAAAAAATATAGACTTATTATGACTATAGAAACAAGCGAAAATGATTTGATAGATATTATGAAAAAGATTCCTTCTCATTTAGAGTTATCTTCACTTCCTAAAATTTTAGGAGATAAAAGAAAAGTAGTAATTTCTCTTGCTGGATATGATAAAGATGAGGTAGATACAAATTTTGAGTTATTTATAAAATTTTGTAAAGAAAATAAAAAAGAGTATATTTTAAAAGATATTAATTTTTAAATACTCTTTTCGTCAACTAGATTTTTATTTGGTTCACCTAAATAAAATCCTTGAGAATATGTAATACCTAGTTCTTTAACTTTTTCCTGTAATTCTATATTTGAAACAAATTCTGCAATAATTTTGATATTCATTTTTTTACAAAATTGTATGATAGATTTTACAATTTCTAAAGAGTTTTCATCTTCTAAAATTCTTTTTATAATACTTCCATCTATCTTTACAAAATCAGCATCAATTTTTACTAAATATTCAAAGTTACTATATCCAGTTCCAAAATCATCAATGGCAACTTTACAGCCTATATCTTTTATTTTTGCAATAAAATCATAAATTGGTTCATAAGTAGTAATTTTTTCAGATTCAACTAATTCGATTACAAGTCTATTTGAAATATCAAATTCTGCAATTTTTGAAAACAAAAAGTTAGATAAATCTTTATCTAAAATATCTTCAACAGTCAAGTTAATTGAAAATTCATAATCAAAATTTTTAAATTTTTCAAAAGATTTTTCTATAACTTTTTTCGTAATATCAATATATTGTTTAGATTTTTTAGATATTTCTAAAAATTTATATGGTGATACTATATCTGCATTTGTATCTTGAAGTCTTACTAAAGATTCATATTTCTCAATTTTATTTGATTTATTATTGAATATTGGTTGATAATAAACTATTATTCTATCTTCTTTTAGAGCTTGACTTATTTTTTCAGACCAATAAATATTTTCTTCAAACTTTTTTTCTATATTTAATTCTTCAGAATATTGTAAAATATTTTTTAATTGTTTTTTTGCAAATTTATTTACAATATCCGCTGTATGTATTATCTTTTCATTACTTTCATAAGATATTCCACAAGTTGTGACTAAATTGAATTTTTTTATTCCTAAATCTATATAAGTATTTTTCATATAATTTATAAAATCATAAATTGTTTCATAAAATTCATTATTTGCCAATTTCCAGTTTAGTATGGCAAATTTAGCTCCATAGATTCGATATATTTTATAATCATCATTTAAATAGCTAGTTAATAATTTAGAAAATTCTATTATGAATTTATTAGCAATTTCATCTCCATAAAAATCATTTAAGAATGAAAAATCATCAATACTAAGAATTGCAAGGTTATTTTTATCATTTTCAGGAATATCTAAAATCAATTTTTCACTGATAAATAAACCTGTTAAAACATCTTTTTGTATGGATTCAAGTTTAGTAATATCTTGAGCGAATTTAACAATTTTTATAGGTTTATTATTTATATCTAAAATAGGAGTATATGTAGCTTGAATCCAAACTTTTTTCCCATTTTTTGTGACTCTTATATATTTCCCTGTATCAAAAGTTCCTTCTTTTAATCTTTCCCAAAATGTTTTATATTCATTCGAGTTAATATAATCTTTTTCACAAAATATACTATGATGTTTACCTATTAATTCATTTAATTCATAACCCATAGATTTTAAAAAATTATCATTTGCAGTTAAAATAATACCATTTGTATCAAATTCAATAGTTGCTTGTGATTTATTTATTGCATTAATTTGAGCTTCATAGTTTAAACTTTGTAATTTTCTATTTGTAATGTCTTGAGCGAATTTTAATATTTCAAATACTTGATTGTATTCATTTTTTAACGGTTGATAAGAAGCTTGAATAAAAACTGATTCACCGTTTTTTTTAATTCTTTTAAACTCTTCAGTTTGAACTTTTCCATTTGACAAATCATTCCAAAATTTCTTATATTCATTTGATTTAATGTACTCTTCTTCACAAAAAATTTTATGATGTTTATCTACAATTTCATCAAGTTTATAAGAAAATAAATTTAAAAACTTTTCATTCGCATCTTTTATTGTTCCATCAACTTTAAATGAAATTACAGCGTAATGTTCATTAATGGCATTTTTAACAGCATTTTTTCTTGTTTCATCTAAAGTCATTATTTATTTACCTTTTTTTGTCAAATAAAAAATATTTCTATTTTATTTAATTGGTACATTATAATCACCAACTTTCCAAGATTCATCTTTTGGATATTTTGCTAGATTGTAGTCTTTCCATACTTTAACGCAAAGTTTATCACCTTTTTTATATTGGTCTTTTGCAAAGACATGAGCTCTACCAAAGTTTGGGAAAACTCCCATTCCTGAAGCATACATATATGCTATATAGCAGTTTGCTTCATACTCCTTTTGTTTGGATGCAAGTTTAAAATAGTGCATAGCTTTTTCATAATCTTTATCAACAATTTCACCCATTAGAAAGAATCTTCCTATCATAAGTTGAGATTTAGAATCTCCTTTATTTGCTGCATCAACGAAAAAGTTGTAAGCTTTTGTCAAGTCATAATAATGAGTTGATTTTGAAAGATGGATTTTTCCAAGAGCATAAGTAGATTCTAAATTTCCTAGTTCTGAAGCTTTTGTAAAATATTCATAGGCTTTATTTATATTCTTTGCAATACCATCACCTTGTAGATGAATAAGACCTAATTCATATATAGCTTTTGGATTATTTTGTTTTTCTAATTCTCTATAATATTTCAAAGCTTTTAGTGAACCTTGCACTTTATGAATAGTATAAACTTCTTCAAAAGTTATAGCACTTAAAGAGTTAATAACTATAAAAAAGGCAAGGATTATTTTTTTCATACTATCTCTTTTTCTATATTTGGATTTAGTGTTGTTGTAATTTCATAAGTAATTGTGTCATGAATTTTTGATAAAGCTGTAACATCATCAAAAATACAAACTTTCTCTTCATCGGTATTTAAAGATAAATTATCCATTGAAACACGACCTAAAACTTTATAACCTTTGGGCGTTGTATATGAGTCTTTTTCATTCAGTCTTAAAAAACCATCTCCATATCCAATATCATAAGTTGAAACTATCATATTTTCTTTTGCAGTAAAAGTTCCTCCATATCCAACACTTTGTCCTTTTTTTAACTCTCTTGTTGATAGCTTATTAGCCCAAAGTGACATAACAGGTTTTAGTTTTGGAAAATTAAATATTCCTGCATTATCTAAATAACCATAAGTTGCAATTCCAACTCTTGCAAAATCTTCATTAAAATCTGATGTTCTAAAAAGAGCTGCTGAGTTACAAGAATGAAGTGCTGGAAGAGGTAGTGAAAGTTTTTCACATATTCTTTTCACATCCTCTTTTACCCTAGAAAAAACAGCTTTTTGCCAGAAAAAATTTGTTGATAATTCATCTGCACCTTTATGGTGTGTGAAAACCCCAGTTATTGTTATTTTTTTCTCTAAAAGCCCTAAAAAAGCCTTTTCTAATTGGTTTGGTAAAATTCCATTTCGATGCATTCCTGTATCAACTTTGATATGAACATTGGCATTTTCTGGGATATTTTTTATATCTTCTAAACTATTTATTACTATGTGAAAAGTATGTGAATAAGTGTGAAAAGATTTTTCTGCAAGGATTATAATATAATCAAAAAATTTTTCAATTTTAAGTGCATCATCTATCGTTCTAACTACTGCTTTTTTCACTCCAAATTCACTCGCAAGTTTTCCTATTTCTATTAGTCCATGTCCATAAGCATTGTCTTTTAATACAACTGCAACTTTTTCTTTTGAGCCAGCTTTTTTTGAAATAACATCTAAATTATAAAATAGGTTTTCTTTGCTTAATAAAATTTTTGCCAAAATTAATCCTTTGAGGCTGTAAAATAGTTTAAAATTGTATTTGCATCTTTTTCATTTAATACATTTTTTAATTCTTCTAAAGATGCATTTTTGATTTTTTCAAATTCACCAAAATATAAAAGAAGCTTTTTGATTTTTGCTTCACCAATTCCTTTGATTTGTAATAAAGAAATCTGTTTATCTTGAGCTCTTTTTTGTTTTTTGTGGAATGTTATAGCAAATCTATGAGCTTCATCCCTTTGTCTTTGAACGAATTGTAATCTTTTATCACTTGTTAATAAGTTAAAACTTTTAAATTCGCCATTTTTATTTTTATAATGAATTATATCTTTTGCTGCACCCTTTGCTCTATGAGCCTTTGCATCTAGTTTTTCTTTTGCAATTGCAATAATATCAAGATTTACTCCAACAGATTGCACTATGTCATATGCTAGTTTTAAAAGCGTTTCTCCACCATCAATAATCCATAAATCAGGAGCTGGATTTTTAGGAAAACTTTCAACTCTTCTTATTAACATTTCTCTCATTTGTGAGTATTCATCTTTTGATTCAAGGTTATAGTGTCTAAAAGCTTTTTTATCAAAAGAGTTTAAAGTTTCATTCCAAACTATCATAGCTCCAACAGTTGCTTGTCCCATCATATGAGAGTTATCAAAACTCTCTATTATATATGGAAGAGTTTGTAAGTTGAATAATTCTTTTAAATCTTCATAAATATTTGTTTCATTTTTACTTGAATCAATTCGTAAAAGTTCATCGCAGTTACTAAGGGCAATTTGAACAATATCTTTTTTCTTATCTTTTTTAGGATTTAGAATCTTGATTTTTTTATTAAATCTTATTTGTAAAAATTCTTCAAGTTCAGTTGTATCATCTAGTTCGATTCCTACTAAAATTTCTTTTGGTAAAAGAGGAATTTCATTATCATAGTAGTTTATAATTGCTCTTTTATAAGCTTCTTCATAATCAAACTCAAACTCTTCTTCGTAATTATCAATCTTTAAAAAATCGTGATTTGATGAGGTTAATTTTCCATCTCTTAAAAACATACGTACTACAACTGCTTTTTTATTTGTTGTAGTAATTGCAAAGATATCTATATCTTCATTTGTTGCTAAATCTATTCCTGATTTTATTTGTGATTTTTCAATAGTTTTTATTCTATCTCTTAAAGTCATAGCTTCTTCAAATCTAAAATCATTTGAATATTGAAGCATTTTTTCATTCAGTTTAGAAATAAGTTTTGTTTTATTATAGATAAATTCTAAAGCATTTTCTACTATTTTGGCATATTCTTCTTTTGAAATTTTATTTTCACAAGGAGCAAAACATTTTTGAATTTGATGAAATAAACAAGCTGTTTTACTTTTAACACAAGATTTCTTTTGAACTAATGGAACAATTTCATAAATAGAATCAAGCATATCTTTTGCACCACTTGAATAAGGTCCAAAATATTTTATATTTTTTTCTTTATATACTTTTCTTGTGATTTCAAGTCTTGGAAAATCTTCATTATAATCTATAAAAATATAAGGATATGTTTTATCATCGCGAAGTAAAATATTGTATTTTGGTTTTAGCTGTTTTATTAATGAATTTTCTAAAATAAGTGCATCATGTTCATTTGGAACAACAATCCATTCACAACTCTCAACTTCACTAATCATTTTATAAATTCGTGGACCTAACTTATCAGAAGGAAGAAGTTTTGGAGTAAATTTAAAATAGGATTTAACTCTGTTTTTTAGAACTTTTGCTTTTCCAATATAAAGAAGATGTCCATTTTTGTCAAAGTATTGATAAACCCCTGCATCTTGTGGGAGTTGTTTTAGTTTTTCAAGTAGATTCATTTTGGGATTGTATCAAAAAAGCTTTTAATTTTATGAATAAATAATAGTAGTATTTCTATTTTTTTCTTTTGCCATATAAAGTGCCTTATCAGCTCTTTTTATAATAGAATCTAAATCTTTATCATCTTTTGATAATTGACTAATTCCTAAACTAATTGTTACTTTTACTTCTAGATTTTCATCTTTAAAAGAGGCTTTTTCAATATTTTGTCTTATTTTTTCAGCCAAAATAAATGCTTGATTTTCATTTGTATTATATAGTAAGATAGAAAATTCTTCTCCTCCTGTTCTTGCAAGTGTATCTGATTTTCTAATACTTTTTTCCATAATTCTTGAAATAAATTTTAGTATTTCATCTCCAATATTATGTCCATAAGTATCATTTATATTTTTAAAAAAATCTATATCGACACAAATTATTGATAAAGGAATATTCTCTCTTTTTGCTAGATGAAAAGTTTTTAGTCCAACTTCAAAAAAATGTCGTCTATTTGAAAGATTTGTTAAATAATCAGTGATAGAGTTTTCAAGAAGTTTTTTATTTGCTTTTGTTAAATCTTTCGTTCTTTGATTAACTTTTAATTCAAGTGTTTTATTTAATTTTAAGATATTCAATTCTCTAGCATAAATAGAAGTTATTGTATAAGTGATAATTCCCATAAAAACAATAGAAGTAAAAATAGTTACAATATTTAATAGATTGCTTTTTGATTCTATTATTTTTATATTTTCTTTATAATTTTCTATTGGAACACTAACTCTTAATCCTCCAATTATATCTCCAACTTTATAGTTTTGAGTATTATGACAAGAAAGACAAGAAGGTTGAACTTTCAATGCTCCTAAAAAATTGTATTTATCTTCTTCTAAACTAGTGTAAAAGTTTTCTTCCTTATTTGAGTTTAATTGCTCTAAAGCTCTTTTTTCAAATTTATCAGGTTTATTAATAGGATTTAGAGGAGATAAACTTGTAATTTTAAAATAATAATTTTGTTTTAGATTTGAAACTTCTGATAATTCTCTAATCATCCAAGCTGGATTCATTTTTATTAATAGTTCTTTATTATTTGTATGAACTATTCCATCTTTTATAAATTGATTTGCATCTATTTCTTCATAAGCTTTTATATAAATTGAGCCTTTTTGTGAGTTCCAATGTTTTAAAGTCATTAAACTATTGTGTAAAGTTGAAGCTTGTTCAAAAAGTATCTTTTCAGAGAATTTTTGATAATCATTTTTTGTATCACTTATATATTTAAGTATAAAAAGTGTAAAACAAAAGATAATAGTAACAGTAAAGTATATTAGAAAATTTTTACTCTTCATATAACTCTTTTCTTTTTTTATAAACTAAATTATAACTAAAAATAATTTTTTTATTCTTATGAATGGTTTAAATAAATAGAAAATTATAAATTATTTATAGTTTCAAACCATAAACTACAGATATTTTTATAGATTATTTTATAATGATTTAATTTTGTTATATCTTTTTTTGAATAATTTAATAAATATTTTTCTAAAAAAAGTTTTTCTTTAATTTTATTGAATTTAAACTCTACACAAATAGAAGCTAAATCAAAAAATTTATCATTAAGTCCAGTATATTCCCAATCAATAATTTTGATTGAATTATTATGGAAAATGATATTTTTAGGATTTAAATCATGATGAGTCAATACTAATTCTTCTTTATGTTTTTTTAGTTTATTTAAACTTTTAAAACATTGAGTTATAAGTTTCTGATTTTTTTTATCTTTTAAATTTTTTTTATAATATTGTAAATCTTTTTTTATATCATAGGCTTTTGTTTTAGCTTTTATTTTGTGAAGTTTTTTTATTTTTAAAGCTAGATTTTTTATGTCAAACGATGATAGATTCTTTTTATGAATACCTTTTTTATATTCATAAATCATAAAATTTTCATTAAAAAAAATTGCTTTAGTTGCAATATTTTTTTTGTAAGCTTTTTTTTGAGTTTCAAATTCAAAACTTCTACTAATATTTACACTATCATTTGATTTAAAGACTCTAATAACATATGAATTTTTTGAAGTTTTAAGAAGATAACTAATATTATTGAAGCCTTGATTTTTTAAAAGTTCAAGGCTTAAAATCTCTTCATCTTTGAAAATATGATATTTTTTTAATTGTTCAATATTCAAAACTTAAATACTCTTTTTTCCATTGTCTATATGCAATACAAGCTAAAATGGTAAAAAGACCGAATAAAATAGCAGTTACATAAAAACCTTTATTTATATAAATATAAATTGAAATAAAATCTATAACAACCCAATAAAGCCAATTTTCTAATACTTTTTTCGTAAGCATATATGTAGCAAATATTGCAAATACAGTAGTAAAAGTATCCAAATATGCAAAATCAGCACTTGTGTAGTTTTTCATATAATAACCTAAAGTTAAAGAGATAAAAGTCAAATATATTATGATTTTTATATTTTTAAATAGACCATAAGAAGTTATTTTTAATTCTTCACTTATAGATAAAGCATTTCCATATTTCCAAGAGTACCAACCATAAATAGCCATTATTAAATAAAATATATTTAAAAAACTATCCATTAAAAGTGAAGCATCAAAAAATAAAATACTATAAATCAATGTACTAAAAAATGCAGCAACCCAGCACCAACTATTTTCTTTTATTGCAAGAAGTAAATAAACGATTGATAAAAATACAGCTAAAATCTCCCAAGAAGTCATATAAAAAATGGCTTCTTGGATGTTATGTATAAAATTTTCTATTTATGATTCCTATAATAGTTTTAAAATATCATCTTCTATTGATTCAGGTGAAGTTGAACTTCCAAATCTATCAATAACATTTCCATTTTTATCAACTAAAAATTTTGTAAAATTCCATTTTATGTCAGTAGTTCCCAAAATTCCTTTTTGAGAATTTTTCAAAAAAGTGTATAAAGGAGATTCCTTTTCACCATTTACATCAATTTTTGAAAACATATCAAATTTAACATCATAAGTTAAACTACAAAACTCTTTGATTTTTTCATTTGATTCAGGCTCTTGATTTGCAAACTGATTTGAAGGAAATCCTAAAACCATAAAGTCTTTATTTTTATATTTTTCAAAAAGTGCTTCTAATCCTTCATATTGACCTGTAAAACCACACTTACTAGCAACATTTACTATAAGAAGAACTTTTCCTTTATATTTAGACATAGAAATCTCTTCTCCATCAATAGTTTTTACATTAAAATCGTAAATACTCATTTTATTTTCCTTTGCTAATAGTGAAGTAACACAAATTAGCACTATTAATAGAATTTTTTTAAGCATAATTATTCCTTTAGTTTTATTAATAATAAATAAGAGTAATTTTATCCAAATTAAATGGCTTTTAATAGTCTAAATTTGTCATATAATAAATATTTTAGATTTGTCTTTCAATTATGATATAATCGGGAAGTAGTAGTAGAAATAAAGGGGTATTTATGTTTAATTTTGGAAAAACAGAAGAAGAAATAGGTCGGTTAAAAGCACTTGAAGAGAATTATGCTGTTATATCATTTAGACCAGATGGAACTATTTTAAATGCAAATGAAAATTTTTTAAATGCTTTAGGATATAAATCAAATGAAGTAGTAGGTAATCATCATAGAATGTTTTGTGACAAAAATTATGCAAATTCTCAAGCTTATAAAGAGTTTTGGAATAATTTAGCAAATGGAATATCTCAATTAGATGAATTTGAAAGATTTAGAAAAGATGGTAGTTCAATTTGGCTTCAAGCATCATATACTCCTGTAAAAAATGCAAATGGAAAAGTAACAAGTGTTGTAAAATTTGCTCAAGATATTACTGAATCTAAAAAAGTTATAGATGCAGTTAAAAAAGCTATTGAATTAGCAAAAACAGGTGTTTTTAAACAAACTATAAGTCTATCAACTTCAAATGAGGGGGTAGAAGAGCTTAAAAATGGAGTTAATGACTTATTTAAAATTGTCTCTACTAAAGTAGATGGAGATTTAAATAAAATATCAAATGCACTAACTTCTTTTCAAAAATTGGATTTTAGACATAGGATTACAGGAGAATTAGGAGAGGTAGCAGTTGGATTAAATAATTTAGCTGATATTATAAATGACATGTTAGTAGAAAATAAATCAAATGGATTAACATTAGATGAAAGCTCAAATATTTTACTGGTAAATGTAGATAAATTAAATATAAGTTCAAATGAAGCGGCAGCAAGTCTTGAAGAAACAGCAGCAGCATTAGAACAAATAACTTCAAATATAAGAAATAATACTGAAAATATTGCAAAAATGGCGAATTATTCAAATAATGTGACAAGTTCTGCAAACCATGGTGAAAAACTTGCAAATGAAACAACAATTTCAATGGATGAAATAAATACTCAAGTTACAGCGATAAATGAAGCAATTAGTGTGATTGACCAAATAGCATTTCAAACAAATATTCTTTCGCTAAATGCAGCTGTTGAAGCAGCAACTGCTGGAGAAGCTGGAAAAGGTTTTGCTGTTGTTGCTCAAGAAGTTAGAAATCTAGCAAGTAGAAGTGCTGAAGCTGCTAAAGAGATAAAAACTATTGTAGAAAATGCGACATCAAAGGCAAATCAAGGGAAAGATATAGCAAATAAGATGATAGAAGGATATAAAGAATTAAACCAAAATATCCAAGAAACAATCAATCTTATTTCTGATATAGAAATGTCTAGTAAAGAGCAACTTTCAGGAATAGAACAAATAAATGACGCAGTTAATAATTTAGATAAACAAACGCAACAAAATGCACAAATTGCTTCACAAACTCATGATGTAGCAGTTGTAACTGATAGGATAGCAAAATTAGTAGTAAGTAATGCAAATGCAAAAGAGTTTATTGGTAAAAATGAAGTAAAATCTAAGAGTGTTAATTTGAAAAAATCTTTTAATATATAGCTAAATTGTGATAGAATTGTATAATATGTGAGCATGAAGTATAGTTTTTATATTGTAAGTATAAAAATTATTTTATTAATCTATTTTAGGAGAGAAGGATGTTACAAAATTTGAAAACTAAATTCAAATTATCTTTGTTGGCTTTTATTGCTTTATTAAGTATCGCAATACTTGGAATATTCGGTGTAGTTGAATTGAAAAAAGTTAATAGTGGTTTAGAAACAGTTTATAATGATAGGGTTATACCTCTTGAACAGTTAAAAATTATTGCAGATGAATATGCAATAAATATTGTTGATACAACTCATCAAACGAGAAATGGAAATTTTAATTTTCAAAAATGTGTTTCAAATATAAATGAAGCAAAAGAAAAGATTCAGCTTAATTGGCAAAAATATATGTCAACTAAATTAACGGTAGATGAACAAAAATTAGCTAATGAAACAAAAGTATTAAAGCAAGCTGGAGATCAATTAGCTGATAAAATCAAAAAAGCATGTGAAAATCAAGATATTGATAGTTTAATTAATATAACTAAAAATGAACTTTATCCTAACATAGACCCAATTGGTGAAAAAATTTCTGCATTGATTAATCTTCAATTAGATGAAGCAAAAAAAGAGACTGAAATTGCTACAGATATTTATAATTCTGCAAAATTAATGGTTACAACAGTAGTTATCGTATCTTTTTTAATTCTTCTTGCAATTTCTTATTTGATTATTTCAGATATAACTGGAAAATTAAATAGCTTCAAAACTGAGTTATTAAATTTCTTTGCATTTTTAAATAAAGAGAGTTCTAGTGTAACTTTACTTGAAATTAATTCAAAAGATGAATTTGGAGAAATGGCAAAAGTTATAAATGAAAATATAGAAAAAACAAAAAAATTGATTGAAGCAGATAATTTACTGATTGACGAAGCTAAAGTTGTAATGAGAAGAGTAAATAATGGTTGGTATTCTCAATTAATAGAGAAAACGACTACAAATACATCTTTAGAAGAGTTTAAAAATAATGTAAATCAAATGATAAAAAGTACAAAAGACAGATTTGAAGAAGTTGATATGGTTCTTGAAGATTATTCTAAACTTGATTATAGAAAAAGCTTACAAATGAAACCAAGTGATGAAAGAGGTGGAGTATTTGAAAGATTGGTTGTTGGAATTAATACACTTCAAGAATCAATAACAAATATGTTGATTGATAACAAAACAAATGGATTAACATTAGATGAAAGTTCAGATATATTACTTGTAAATGTTGATAAGTTAAATCAAAGTTCAAATGAGGCAGCAGCAAGTCTTGAAGAAACTGCAGCAGCAATTGAACAAATAACATCAAATGTAAGAAATAATACAGAAAATATTGCAAAAATGGCTAAATTATCAAATGAGGTAACAACTTCAGCAACAAATGGTGAAAAGTTAGCAAATCAAACAACACAAGCTATGGATGAAATAAATAATCAAGTAACATTGATAAATGAATCAATTACAGTAATTGATCAAATAGCATTCCAAACAAATATTCTTTCTCTAAATGCAGCTGTTGAAGCAGCAACAGCAGGAGAAGCAGGTAAAGGATTTGCTGTTGTTGCACAAGAAGTAAGAAATCTAGCAAGTAGAAGTGCCGAAGCTGCTAAAGAGATAAAAGCAATAGTTGAAAATGCAACTTCTAAAGCAAATCATGGTAAACAAATTGCTGATCATATGATAGATGGGTATAAGCAATTAAATGGAAATATTGCTCAAACTATAAATTTGATTTCAGATATTCAAAATGCTTCAAAAGAGCAGTTATTGGGAATTGAACAAATAAATGATGCTGTAACACAACTTGATCAACAAACACAACAAAATGCTATGGTGGCAAGTCAAACTCATGATGTTGCCGTTATAACTGATCAAATTGCAAAATTAGTTGTAAATACTGCAAATGAAAAAGAGTTTAATGGGAAAAATGAAGTTAAAGCTAAAGAGATGAATTTAAATAAATCTAAAAAAGAGAACTTTATTCCTGTGAAAAAAACTCAATCAAAAATAAATGAAAATGTTTCTATAAAAAAAGAAACAAAAATCGTAACTTCTAACGTTAAAGATGATGAATGGGAAAGCTTTTAAAAGCTTTCCTTTTATTTTTAAATAAAATCTACTAAATTGTCTAATTTTTACTATAAATAATCTTACTAAAATTAAGAATTTAATGTTATTATTATTACTTATATAACATTAAAAGGGAAACCTAATGAACAAACTAAATTTTGGAACGAAATTATTATTAATTTTAATTTCTGTAACTATTATATCTCTTGGTTTGATGATTTATATTGTATCTTCATATTCATACTCAAACTCTAGAACAGACGCTCAAAATTATATAAATGAGTTGGCTAAAAAAAATGCTTTAGAAACTAAAAATACATTAGATAAAGCAATCGTTATTTCTAATTCAATAGCAAATAAATATGCAAGTGCTATTGAACATAAAGAAAAATTGTCAAAAGAAGGAACAATTAAATATTTTAAATCTTTACTTGAACATAATCCTTTTATTTTAGGTATTTGGTTTACTTTTGAAGATGGCTCTATTTTTTATGAGAAAAAAACAGATACTGATACACAAAATTATTACACAAAAAAAGGGGTATTTCAACCTTATGTTGTAAGAAATACAAACGGTTCTTTTACCATTGAGCCATCATCTGAATTTGATTTAAATTCTGAATGGATAAATCTTCCTTATAAAAATAAACAAGTTTCTATAACAGAACCATATAATTATAATATTGATGGGAAAAATATTCTTTTAACAACAGTTTCTTCACCTGTTTATTTTGAAGGTAAATTTATAGGAGCTGTAGGAGTTGATTTTTCATTAGAGTCTTTTAATAAAAAAACAAGTGAAATTAAACTTTTTGATTCAGGATATGGAACGATTATAGATGCTTATGGAAAGGTTATTAGTCATCCAAATATAGAGAATTTAGGAAAAAGTTTAAAAGATATAACTACAAATGAAAATATATTAAATGTCTTAGAAGCTACTAAAAAAGGAGAAGATTATTCTTTTATAGCTAAAAATTTAAGAAGTGGTGTGGATTCATATTCTTATGGTTTTGCATTTGAGTTTGGAGAAACAAAAAATTATTGGACATTTATTGCTACTGTTCCAGAAGATGAATATTTAGCAAAATCAAATTTTATAAAGAATTTTTCTATATTTTCTGGATTAATTGTTTTAGCTGTAATTATTTTAGTATTAATTTATAGTATGAAAAGATTAAATAAAAATTTAACAACTATAAAAGATGGATTATTGGATTTCTTTTCGTATTTAAATAAAGAGACAAAAAATACTAATCCTATTAAACTTGATTCAAGTGATGAATTTGGTGAAATGGCTAAAATGATAAATCAAAATATAGAAAAAACACAAAGTCTAATTATTCAAGATAATGAATTAATAGAGGATGTAAAACGAGTTGTAAATGAAGTAAAAGCTGGAAGATTTAATAAAAAAATAGAAAAAAACAGTGATAATCAGAATTTAGAAGAGTTGAAAAACATTTTTAATGAAATGTTAGAAACTACTAAAAATAATGTTTGTGAAGATATCAATAAAGTTATAAAAGTATTAGAAAGTTTTGCAAAACTTGATTTTAGACCAAGAATAGATGATAAAGGAAATATTGCTCTTGGAATAAATAATCTTGCCGAAATTATAAATGCTATGCTAGTTGAAAATAAATCAAATGGATTAACTCTTGATGAAAGTTCTGATATTTTACTTGCAAATGTTGATAAATTAAATATAAGTTCAAATGAGGCAGCAGCAAGTCTTGAAGAGACAGCAGCAGCTCTTGAAGAGATTACTTCAAATATAAGAAATACAACACAAAATATAGCACAAATGGCTACATATTCAAACAAAGTTACGAAAGCAGCAAATGATGGAGAAAAATTAGCAAATCAAACAACTGTTGCAATGGATGAAATAAATACACAAGTGAATGCAATAAATGAGGCTATTTCAGTAATAGATCAAATAGCATTTCAAACAAATATTTTATCTTTAAATGCAGCAGTAGAAGCAGCAACCGCTGGAGAAGCTGGACGTGGATTTGCTGTTGTTGCAGCAGAAGTGAGAAATTTAGCAAGTAGAAGTGCAGAAGCAGCACGTGAGATAAAAGCTATCGTTGAAAATGCAACTTCAAAAGCAAATCAAGGAAAACAAATAGCTGGAAATATGATAGATGGATATAAAGAATTAAATCAAAATATCGTAAATACAATTAATTTAATTTCTGATATTGAAATGTCAAGTAAAGAACAATTAACAGGTATTGAGCAAATCAATGATGCTGTGACGAGTTTAGATAGACAAACTCAACAAAATGCACAAATAGCTTCTCAAACTCATGATGTTGCAACAATTACAGATGAGATTGCAAAATTGATTGTAAATGATGCTAATACAAAAGAGTTTGTTAAAAAAGATGAAATTAAAGCAAAAAATTTAAATATTAAAAAATAGAAGGAATAAAACCTTCTATTTTATATATGTTTAACCTAATAAGTTATAGTATTGCACTCTTAATTTTATTTAATAATTTTTATTAATAGCTGTTAAATAAATTATAAAATAATTACTTTTGGTCTTACTGTGAATAAAAAAATTAAAATCTTTACATATATAATTTTTATATTTTTATCAACTAATCTTTTTTGTTTTGAAACAAAAAATGATGAAAATTATAGAGAAAAAATTGCTTATCTGACTTTTGATGATGGTCCTTTAAATGCTACAAAAAATATTCTTGAAGTTATAGAAAAAGAAAATGTTCCAGTTTCTATGTTTTTTATTGGTAAACATATTGAAGATTTTAGAAAAATATACGAAAATGCTTTGACTTTTCCAAATATAACTATTGCAAATCATACTTATTCTCATGCAAATGGAAAGTATGCTAAATTTTATAATGATGCAAATATAGTTGTAGAAGATATAAAAAAAGCTGATTCAATAATATCAAAAGATAGAGTTTCAAAAACAGAATCAAACTTTCTGCCAGTAAGACTTGCAGGTAGAAATGTATTTAGACTTCCTATAATTTCGATAAATGATAATGCTTTAGAAAAAGAACAAATAGAAAAAGAATTATTAGGTTATGAAAAAGTTTTTGAAGAGGGATTTTATATTTATGGTTGGGATTTAGAGTGGAATTATGGAGTTGATGGTGAACCTACTCAAACTCCTCTTGAAGTAGTGAATGCTATGGAGTATATACATTTCAAAAATCGTACAAGAGTGGAAAATAAAGTTGTACTATTAATGCATGATAAAATGTTTGCAACACAATTTAATGGTAAAGAAAATTTACAAATGCTAATCACACTTTTAAAAAATAATGGTTGGAAGTTTGAAAATATAGAACAATATTTATAATATTAAATAATTTATATTTTTTCTTTAATTTAATCTAAAAACATTTTTAGGACAAAACATTCTAAAAATAATAAAACAAAGAAATAAGACAATGCATATTTTCAAATTAAAATCTAAGTTAAATAAAATAGAAACTACAAAATAAGATGTACTTAAAATTAGAAACCAAAAAGTAATTAATGATAAAAATATTAATATTATTCTAAAAATTGTACCCTTTGCATTTTTACTCATTTAATCTCCTTTATAATAGCTTCTATTTGTCTTCTATGCATATACATAAATACACTCCAATCATAATTGTTAAATTCTACAAACCAAGGGTGTTTTTTCTTCTTTTGTGATTGTTTTTTATCTAAAGCTTTTATAAATGAAATGTATTCTTGATAAAAATTTTTAAAGCTTTTATATTGATTATTAGCATTTTGTTTTGGCTTTACATTTTCTATTTTTATATCTTCAATAAACTCTTTTTCTAAACTTAGTGTTTCAATTACATTTTTGATTTTATTTCCTGCAATTTCTAAATGTTCTAAAACCATATTTATTGAAAATTGTCTTGTATCATCTTCTATTGCAAAAGTTCTATCAATGATAATTTTTTTTATTAGCAATTCTTCATCTAGGCTTTTAACTAATTTATCAATAATTTTTAACTCTCTTTGCAATAAATATAAAGCTATATTCCAAGTAATTAAAATTCTAATTGATGGAACTAAAACATTTTTTATAAATAGTCTTTCAAAATTTGGTAGACCTGAACCAGGAGGTGCTAGTTTCATATTTTTTCCTTATGTAAAATTTATTGTATATCTTCTAATCTTAATAATATGTTAAAATTAGAGTATCTACTCTAAAAAATAAATTAGAAAGTTTTAATTTTGTATAATTTTTCATGAAAAAAGAGTCAATAACTAAAAGAAAAATAAAAAGAATTGCTTTAGCATTATTTAATGAAAATGATACATTTTCTATTACAACAAATCATATTGCAAAATCAGGAAAAATTTCTACAGGAAATTTGTATTATCATTATAAAAATAAAGAAGATATTATTATAGATATTTATGAAGATATGATTGAAAAATTTGAAGAATTAAATAGTTTTGAAATAATATTAAATAGTGATTCTCCTTTAGAAGAGTTATCAAAGATATATGATATATATTTAGATATTTTTTGGGAATATAGATTTATTATGAGAGATTCATCAGTTTTAATTACCACTTTACCAAAATTTAAAGAGATATTTATCCAAAGACAAAATCTTCGAGTTTCTCAAATCAAACAATTAATTGAATACCTTATTTTTAAAGAGATATTTAGAAAAATGAGCGAAGATGAAATTTTGTTATATGCTAAATTAAATTGGTTTATTTCAACTTATTGGCAAAATTTTATTTCTATTAATGAGGTAATTACAAAGGAATCTTTTAAAGAGGCAAAGGATGTTATATTTAAAATAAATATAAATCCTTTTTTAAAATAAAGAAGAGTTTTAATTCTCTTCTTTTAGCTCTTCTTTTTTATCTTTTTCTCCACTTAGTTTGGAGATTAAAACATAAAATAAAGGAATAAATAAAATAGCTATAAATGTAGCTGTTAGCATTCCACCTATAACTCCTGTTCCAATAGAGTGTTTACTAGCAGCTCCTGCTCCACTACTAATAGCAAGTGGTAAAACACCAATAGTAAAGGCTAAAGATGTCATGATAATTGGTCTAAGTCTTACTTTTGCAGCTTCTATTGCTGAGTCAATTATATTATATCCCTCTTTTCTTTTTTGAAGAGCAAATTCTACAATCAAAATGGCATTTTTAGCAGCAAGTCCTGCTAAAACTAAAAGTCCAATTTGGAAATAGATATTATTATCTAACCCTCTTAAATTTGTAGCTAGTATAGCTCCAAATACAGCAAATGGTACAGCTAAAACAACAGCTATTGGAAGTAGCCATTTTTCATATAATGCACAAAGAATTAAAAATAGAAATATAAGACCAAATACAAATGCTATAGCAGAACTTCCACCTACTTGTTTTTCTTGATAAGCTGTTCCTACCCAACTTATTGTATAACCTTCAGGTAAAACTTCTTTTGCTACTTCTTCAATAGCATTTAAAGCATCTCCTGAACTATATCCAGCTGCTGGCTGTCCTGAAACTTTTGCAGCTTGGAAAAGATTAAATCTTTCTACTAAGTCAGCACCAACTTGTTTTTTTATAGATACAAAAGAGTTTAATGGTAGAAGTTCTCCATTTTTAGACCTAACAAAAATATGTTGCATATCCTCAACATTATTTCTATATTCATCAATTGCTTGTAAATTAACTTTATAAGTTCTTCCATATAAAGAAAAATCATTTACATAAAAACTTCCAAAAGTTGCATTTATAGTGCTATAAATATCATTTATATTTACACCTTTAGCTTTAGCTTTTTCTATATCCACATCCATTTTAAATTGAGGAATATTAGCAGCTAGAGATGTTCTAACTCCCATCAATTCAGGTCTTGTTTTTGCTTTTTCTAAAATCTTATTTACAGCATTACTTAAATCTTGAGTAGTTCCACCTGTTCTATCTTGAACATACATATCAAATCCACCTGTAACACTCATCCCCATAATAGGAGGAGGTACAACAGCAAAAGAAAAACCTTCACTTGTTCCCATCAATTCTTTACTAAACTTTGCTAAAAGAGCTTTAGCTTCTTGCTCTGGATTTGGTCTTTTACTCCAATCATGTAATTTAATAATAGTTGCAACAGTATGTGTTCTTTCTGCTGAAGTAGTAAAATCATATCCAGCAAGGGTAATTATATTTTTTACATTAGGGTCTTTTTGAATTATTTTATTTATCTCTTCTGATAACTCTAATGTTCTTGATAAAGATGAACCAGGAGGATTAAATCCAAACACAAATATTGTTCCTTGGTCTTCATCAGGTATTAATCCTGTTTTCATAGATTTAAACATATCCCAAGAAACAAAAATTAATCCACCAAATAAAAGCATAGAAATTAACGAAAATCTAATAGTTTTTTTTACTATATAAGAGTAACCTGTAGTTGCTTTATCAAACATAGTATTAAACCATTTGAAAAAACCTTTTGCCTCATGTTTTTTATTTCTTAATATAGCAACACATAAAGAAGGAGTTAGAGTAAGAGCCACAAATCCTGAAATTAAAACAGAAATTACAATAGTAATAGCAAATTGCCTATACATCTCTCCACTTAAACCACTCATAAATGCAACAGGCACAAATACAGCTCCCAGTACTAAAATAATAGCAATTAAAGCTCCTGTTACCTCTTTCATAGCAATAAAGGCTGCTTCTTTTGGAGTTTTTCCTTCATCCATATGTCTTTCAACATTTTCAATTACAATAATAGCATCATCAACAACTATTCCAATTGCAAGAACAAGCCCAAAAAGTGTAAGAAGATTTATACTAAATCCTAAAGCATACATTCCAGCAAAAGCTCCAATGATTGAAATAGGTACTGCAATCAGTGGAATAATTGTTGCTCTCCAGCTTTGTAAAAATAAATAAATAATTAAAATAACTAAAATTAATGCCTCAATAAAAGTTTTAACAACCTCTTCAATTGATGCTGTAATAAAATCTGTACTATCATAAGGAATAGTATATGTCATATCTTCAGGAAAGTTTTTGCTAGCATCATCTAAAGCTTTTTTAATAGCTTTTGCGGTGTCTAAAGCATTTGCTCCACTTTGTAAGAAAACACCAATAGGTAAAGATGGTGAGTTATTTAATCTTGTTTGCACACTATAAGAACTAGCTCCTAATTCAACTGAAGCAACATCTTTTAATTTTAGGCTACTTCCATCTTCATTTGATTTTATAATAATATTTGAAAAATCATTTGGGTCACTAAATCTACTAGGTGTTTGTATTGTATATGTATACATTTGTTTATTTGCAATTGGTTCAGCTGCAACTTTGCCCGCTGCGTATTGATTATTTTGTTCTTTAATTGCAGTTATAACATCAGTTGTAGCTAAAGAATATTTTGAAAGTTTTAAAGGATCTATCCATATTCTAATAGAGTAATCTTTAGCTCCAAAAATTACAGCATCTCCAACTCCTTCAACTCTTTTTAGTGTTTCAACCATATTTAATAAAGCATAATTTGATAAATAGATTGAATCATAAGTTTTATTTGGAGATTGAAGCATAGCAAAAAGTAAAATACTTGGACTTCTTTCACCTACAACTACACCTTGTCTTTGTACTTGTTCTGGCATAGAAGATAAAGCTGCTTGAACTCTGTTATTTACATCAATTTTGGCTTGATCAGGATCTGTTCCAACTTCAAAATATACATTTATACTTAATCTTCCACTATCTTCTGCTAAAGAATTCATATAAAGCATATTTTTTGCACCATTGATTTTTTCTTCAAGTGGTGCTGCTACTGTTTTTGCAATTGTATCAGCACTAGCACCCGAATAAGCTGTACTTACAATAATTTGAGGTGGTAAAACTCTTGGGTACTGTTCAATTGGAAGATTGAACATAGAGATAAGACCTATTAAAAATATTATTATTGATAAAACTCCAGCAAAAACTGGATTTTTTATAAAAAATGCTGAAATCATAATTATTTCTCTTTATTTACTATTTGAACTTTTGTTTCAGGTCTAAGTTTTGCAAGATTACTAATAGCAATTTGTTCATCTATTTTTAACCCACTTTTAACAACTATTCCATTTTCTACTAAGTCACCTGTTTCTACAGGTCTAGGTTTTGCAATATTATTTTCATCTATTACCATAACTATTGAAGCTTGAGCTGTTTTCATAACAGCATTTTCAGGAACTATAAAAACCTCTCCTAAAGATAAATTATCAATTTCAATTTTCGCAAAAGTTCCAACAATTAAATCACTATTAGTATTATCAAATTTTGCTCTAATTAAAAGAGTATCAGTATTTGAATCAATAACTGAAGAGATAAAATCAACTTCTCCTGATTCATATTTTTGTCCATTTGCAATAAGATTTATTTTTGCACTTTTATTTTTTATTTGAGATAAATATTTATTTATATCATCTTTTGGTAGCGAAAATTCAGCATGAATAGGATTTATATTTGTAATAGTTACAAGAAGTGAATTATTTACA
Source organism: Arcobacter aquimarinus (assembly GCF_013177635.1). Lineage (NCBI taxonomy): Bacteria > Pseudomonadati > Campylobacterota > Epsilonproteobacteria > Campylobacterales > Arcobacteraceae > Arcobacter > Arcobacter aquimarinus. The sequence continues at coordinate 854,323 of NZ_CP030944.1, forward strand.
TTGCTTCCAACTAAATCTCCAACATCGTGATTTTTTATTCCTACAATTCCATTTATAGGAGCTTTTACTGTTGTGTAATTTAAATTTATTTGTGCTTCATCTAACGCTGCTTTTGAACTATTGTATTGAAATAAGTAATCATCATAAACTTGCGCACTTATAGATTTTGAAGCAATAAGAGATTTAGCTCTTTCATAATCTTTTTTTGCTTTTACAAAATTTGCTTTTTTTATATTAAGGTTTGCTAAGTAAGTATCAGGTTCTATTTTGTATAAAACAGTTCCTTTTTTTACAAATTCCCCTTCATTAAAAAGTTTTTCTTTTAGTGTTCCTTGAACTCTTGCTATAACATCAACTTGCTCATAAGCTTTTAAAATAGTTGGATAAGTTCTACTTGTAAAATTATTTTGTTTTTCAATTTTGAAAGTTTGCACAGGTAAAGCTGGCGTTTCATTTGCTACAAGATTGTTTAATCCTAATAGTAAAAATATTGAAATTATTGATTTTTTTATCATTTTATATACTCCTGTAATTTTTTACCACTATGGTAAATAATATTTGCTTTTTTAATTTCTAACTCATTTATTGATGTTTTTAATTGACTAACAGCTTCTGATTTTTCACTTAAACTTTCTAAAAAAGCTACATTATCAATCAATCCATTTTCATATTTTGATTTTATAACTTCATATGCACTTTGTGCTGCTTTTAGATTTGCTTGTGCTGATTTTATTTTTGCTTTTGCAATATCATAAGATTTTAATGCAAGTTGTAAATCAACATTTGCTTTATTTTTTTCATATTCATATTTTGATTTAGAAGCTAAATAAGATTTATAAGCTGACTCATATTTATATTGTGTTTCTCCAAAAGAAAATAAATTCCATTTTAGATTTGCTGAAATTATATTTTGATGGTCAATTGTATTTTTTTCATATTCTTTATTGTCAAAATTTGAATCATAATATGTATAAGTATTATCTAAAGTTATAGTTGGTAAAAATGCACTTTTTTCTGCTTTTGATTTACTTAATTTTGTTTGTAAATCAAATTCTAAAGATTTAATATCAAATCTTTCACTTTCATTTGTTATATCATTAAGTTTTTTTATGTTTGAACCTTCTGTAATTTCTACTTTTGTTCCAGTAATGTATTCTAAATTATGTAAAATAGTTTGAGTTTCAAGTTCTATTTCTTGTAATATAACTTTAGCATTTTCAACTCTTGAAATAATTTTTTGTACTTCATCTTCAGTTGTTGTTCCCGCATCTAAAAATCTACTTAATCGTAACATTTGAGATTCAAGTTGTTCTATTTCTTTTATTTTTGAATCTTTTTTAGCAATTAACGATAAATAATTATAATAATAAGTTATAACATTCATTGAAATATTATTTTTTAAATTTTCAATTGATTCTTGAGTACTTTTAATTGTAGATTCGTAGCTATCATAAATATCAGATTTTTTTCCACCATCATAAAGTGTATAGTTTAAACTAGCATAAGCATTTGCTGAGTTTTGAGCTAAACTTTGTGTCTCTTCATCTGTCATTGCATATTTTGCTCCAACATCTAAACTTGGTAAATATCCACTTTTAATACTTTTGTATTCATCTTGGATAGATTCTAAACTCTGTTTTGAAGAATCAACTAATCTATTTTCTATAGATAAATTAACTAACTCCTCCAAATTTTGTGCGTATAAAAAAAATGGGGTAAAAAGTATACAACATATCTTTTTCAAAACGACTCCTATTTTTAAAATATTATTTTGAATGTAACATAAGCTTTCTTAAATTTATCTTGCTAGAAAGATAAGTTTTAAATGTTTTCTGTTATAATTACCAACATGAATAAAAAATACATTGATAAATTTTACAACTCAACAGCAAAAAAAAGTGAATATGAAATTTTTAATATTACTTTACCAATAAATCTTTTGTATAAAGATATGTTTAATGAAACAGAACATTTTTTAAAGGCAAATTATGATTTGTTACATTCACATATAGATGTATTAGCATCACTTTATTTCAATGGAAATTCTCTTTCTCCTACTGAATTATATGATGCTATGCTTTTTTCTTCAGGTGGAATGACAAAAATTTTAAATAAATTAGAAGAGAGAAATTTTATAAAAAGGGAACCATCTATTAGTGATAAAAGAAGTATTTTGATTTGCCTTACAAAAGAGGGTGAAAAAGTTGTGAAAGATGCTATTTCAAAAATAGCAAAAGCAAAAGAAGAGATGTTTGATGTTTTAAATGAAAAAGAGAAAGAGGATTTGAGAAATATTTTAAGTAAGGTTATTTATTCTCAACTTTAATTAAATTCTATTTTTGCATTTGATATTTTTTTAAAAGTTTTTAACTTATTTTTCAAAGGAAGCCATTTTATTAAAATCGTTGCAAGTGCTTCCCATAGTGAAACCCAACCTCCAACCATAGCACCTTCTGAAATCAGTTTATAAAAGAAATTTTCATTTTCAGCAAGTAAAAAAGAGATAGAAACAAAAACAAAACCAATAATAAAAAAAATAAAAGAATTTTTAATTTGTTCTCTCATCTTTTTTCTTTCCCAATATTGTAAATATTCAAAATATTCTTTTATGCTTGTATTTACTTTTTTGTTTGAGTCTTTATTTGAGATTTCATCAAAATAAAATTTTATTATAAAAGGATGAGAACCTATCTCTTCTACACTTTGAATTAGATATTTTTCCAATGATTCTTTTAAGTCTCTTTGAATAAAAGTTGATTTTTTATCATAATCATCAAATAAATTTTCAACTTTTGATGTTGATATTTTTAAAATAAGATTATTATTTTCATCTTTTTCATATCTTTGAATTATATTATTTTTCATTTTAACTCATTTGTTTTTATCTCTTATTATATATAATTATGTTTTAATGTCTCTATTAAAATTATTATATTGAAGTATTTTATGAAAAAATTATTATTACTATTTCTTCTATCTTTTTTCTCTTTTGCAAATGAAATAACTCAAATAGATTTATCTAAACAAAAATGGGAATATAAATGGGGAGATTCTTTAGGTGATTCTACCTTATGGCAAGAAATAGATTTTCCACGCAACCCACCAAATAGAAATAATCAAACAAATATTTGGTTTAGGGTACAACTTCCTCAAACTATTCCTTCTAACTCTAATTTATATATTGTAAGTATTGATTTAATAACACAGGTTTATTTTAAAGATAAACAAATATATAGTTTTGGTGAATTTGATGAAAATGGAAAAGGTAAATATAAAGGTTGGCCTTGGCATTTAATACCTTTGCCTACTGATAGCGCTGGAGAGTATTTATATTTTAGAATTTATTCTAATTATGGTGATATTGGTTTTTGGGGAGAAATTCTTATTTTATCAAAAGGTGAGTTATATGAAAAACTTTTAAAAAATGATATACTAAAAATTATTATAGGTTCTGTCTCTATTTTTGTTGCAATATTCTTTTTATTAACTTTTTTATCAAAATTTCAAAGAATTGAATCTTTGATTTTAGGTTTGTTATTTTTAACACAAGGTTTAAATGTTTTTTGTTCTGCAAAAATAATGCAGCTATTTTTTTATTACCCTTTATTCAATCAATATATTTTAGCAATTGCATTTTTTTCTTTTCCTATTGGGATGGCTCTTTTTATGGATAAAGTCATTAATTATAAAATACTATTTAATCCTATAAAAAAAATTTGGCAGATACATTTGATTTATTTAATAATAGCTATTTTGGGTTCTGTTTTAGGCTTTTTTTCTTTGCCTTCTACTTATGAATGGTTTGATATTTTTTATAACTTTATAACTTTGCCAATTTTGACATTTTTTATTATTTATTTCTTTTATAAAGGGGATAAAGAAACCAAAATAATCACTTTTAGTTTTTTTATAATTTCTCTTTATTGGTTGTATTCAACACTTATTGCAGCAGGAATTGTACCTTGGGAAGAATATCCAAGTGATATAGCTGTATTTATATGTTTATTATTTTTATCGTACTCAATTGTAAATAGATTAAATTATACAAAAGAGTTAGAAGAAGCAAAAATAGAACTTACAAATCTTACTTTGACTGATTATTTGACAAATCTTAGCAATAGAAAAAATATAGATTCTATATTAAAAATAAATGAAAATTTATTTAATAGATATAAAGATAAATTTTCAATAATTTTAGTAGATATAGATGATTTTAAAAAAGTAAATGATACTTATGGACATTTAGTTGGAGATAAAGTGCTTATTGAAATATCAGGTATATTAAAAAAATATACTAGACAAACAGATATTGTTGGAAGATGGGGTGGAGAAGAATTTATAATTATTTGTCCAAAAACAAATCTTCAAGATGCTTCAAAATTGGCAGAAAAATTAAGAAAGAAAATTTCTACTCATCAATTTGAAACAGTAGGAAATAAAACAGCCAGTTTAGGAGTTTCAACATTTAAAGAAAATGAAACTATTATTGAACTTATAACAAGAGTTGATGATGCAATGTATCTTGCAAAATCAAATGGTAAAAATAGGATTGAAGTGAAGTATTAAAACTCCATTTCAAGTCCAATAGGACAATGGTCACTTCCTTCAATATTATCTAAAATATAAGCATCTTTTACATAATTTTTCAAATCTTCACTTACATAAAAGTAATCAATTCTCCAGCCAACATTATTTGCTCTTGCATTTGCTCTATAACTCCACCAACTATATTTATCCTTTAAATCACCATTGATTAATCTAAAAGTATCAATATAACCATGTGATAAAAATTTTGTTATCCAATCTCTTTCCATTTGTAAAAAACCAGATGTATTTTCATTGGCTTTTGGTCTTGCAATATCAATCTCTGTATGAGCTGTATTTACATCTCCACAAACGATTATTGATTTTCCTTGATTTTTTAAATTCTCACAATGAGTTAAAAATCTATCATAAAATTCCATTTTATAATCAAGTCGTTCTTCTTTACTTTGACCATTTGGGAAATATACATTAAAAAATGCAATATCTTTATCTCCTAAACTAAAATGAACTTCATTTATTCTTCCCTCATCTAAAATATCAACAGTAGGGCAGTTACATTCAAAAGTAGTTTTAATATCTGTAAAAAGTGCTGTTCCACTTCTTCCTTTTATAGCAGAAGCACTAGCAAAAAGTGTTTTATACTCTTTTTGAAAAATTGTTTTTGGGATTTGCTCTTTCATTGATTTTGTTTCTTGAATACCTAATAAATCAATATTAGCTTCATCAACCCATTTTAAAGCCTCCTTTTTATCAACAGCTCTTATACCATTTACATTCCATGAAATAAACTTATATCTTTTTGCCATTATTTAGTAATTTCCTTTTTTTCTTTTTTCTCTTCTTTGATTAATTTTTCAGGAGCTTTTGGAGCAACTGGTTTTAAAACACCGATATCTTTGAAGTTTGTGTTTGATAAGCTATTTTTTTGATTCAAAAGATTTTCACCTTTTCCTCCATGCATATCTATTTTTCCACTATTTTTATTTGTATAGCTATAATTTGCAAATAAAATATTTGTTAAAAATAAACAGATTAATAATATTGTTTTCATATATTTTTTCCTTTTCTTTTTTTTCTAATGTTTACAACAATTCCATAAATAGTAATAATAATCCAAAATACTTCAATTATGAATGAACCTAGATTAAAATGTACAAAAAGTGAAATTAAAAGTAAAATTGCTCCAAATAGATTTAGTAATTGATATTGTAAAGAATTAATTGTATATTTATTTGTTTGTAACAATAAATATGCAATAACAATAAATATCATTCCAAAAAAACCAATCCATTGATAAATATCCATAAAATTCCTTTAAAACGAAGCGAAAGTATAACGATTTTTTGATAATAAAGGCTTTATTGGGTATTTTATTCTAATTTTTTATAAGATGAGTTTTTTATTATGAACGAATTATTTTTAGGAATTATAAGTTTTTTAACTTCAACTATAGCAGGAATCGTAGGAATTGGAGGTGGAATGATGTTAATAGCTATATTACCTTCTTTTCTACCCTTGAATGCTCTTATACCTGTGCATGGATTGACTCAAATGTCAAGTAATCTTAGTAGGGCAATTTTTGGATACAAAGATATACAGTTTGAAGTAATACCAAAATTTTTAATTGGTTCATTTATTGGAATAGGTTTATTTGCTACTATTTTGAATTTTATATCTTTAAATTATGTGCCTTTATTTATTGGGGTTTATATTTTACTTTCATTATGGTCTGCTAAATTTAATGAAAAGATAAAAAAATATGAAAATTATTATATTGCTGGTTTTTTTCAAACGGGATTTTCTATTGTTGTTGGAGCTACTGGACCTTTGACAATGACTCTATTATTTAAAGATTATGCAAATAAAGAAAAAGTTTTAGCAACAAGTGCAGCATTGATGAGTATAACTCATATTTTAAAAGTATTTGTTTTTATCTATTTTGGTTTCGTATTTTTTGATTATATGGGAATTATTATAGCTATGATTATTGGAGCAGTTACTGGAAGTTGGGTAGCTACTAGATTAAGAGATAAAATAGATGGAAAAAAGTTTTTTTTGATTTTAAAAGTTTTACTTACAGTATTAGCATTTCATATAATAGTTAAAGTTTTTATCTAAATTTTTACTAAAAAAACTTTAAGAATAGTATTATAAATAGTGCAGATACCAAAGTTTGAACTGTAATAATAGTTGTCATCAAAGGTAAATCACCACCCAATTGTCTTGCTAAAATAAAAGAACTAGGAGCAGTTGGAAGTAGTGAAAACAAAACTAAAACAGCTATCATAGTTTCATTTAAATTGAAAAGATTTCCCAAAGTATATATAAAAATAGGCAAAATAATAAACTTTGCAAAAGAACTTATAAAAAGGTCTTTTTTTACATTTTTCATATCTTTTAAAACTAAAGCATAACCAATAGATAAAAGTCCTAAAGGTAAAGCAGCTTCACTTAAAATTTTGAAAATATTTGAAATACTAATAGGTAAAGAAATATTTAAAATATTTAAACTTCCACCAATAAAACAACCAATAATCAAAGGATTTTTAACTATTGATTTAACTAAATATATAAAATCAAGTTTGTTATTTTGTGAATAAATAGCAAAAACTGTAACACATAAAATATTTATAAAAGGAATTGCAAAAGTTAAAATTATAGCACTTAATATCAAACCTTCATTCCCAAAAATAGAACTACTTAAAGCTAAAAATACATATGTATTAAATCTTATCCCACCTTGAACAATAGAAGTAAAAGAACTATTATTTGTAGGGGATAATTTATTGAAAATTATGAGAAAAATCATTGTTAAAAATATAGCAAGAAGTGAAACTAAAACTAAATTTAGACTATTAATATCAAATTTTGCTTTTGATAAGGTATATATCAAAAGTGCAGGCATTAATACAAAATATGTTAGTTTATCTGCAAGCGGCCAAAATTCATGGGAAGGAAAACTTATTTTCTTAAAAAGATAACCTATTAAAATTAGTCCAAAAACAGGAACTAAACTTGTAAATATATATTCCATAATTAAACAGCTATCTTAAAAACAGCTTTTATAACTTTTTTATTTTTATCTATTTTGATACAAGGCATATGAGCATCTTGAGGATAAAAAATAGCTAATTCATTTTCTTTGATTTTTAAAATAGAAGCATTATTTGATTGGGAATAATTTGCGTAATCTAAAGATTCATTATAATCTTTTAACAAAGTCAGATTATTTATATTTTCAACTTCCATAATTTCATCACCCTCAAACATATACTGGATATCAATATATTTTTTATGAGATTCAAATAAACAATCTTTTTTATCTTTTGTTATATATGATTGTTTTAAGATAAAAGTGTTTTCATCTAAAACTATTTTATTACATTCATTAAGATTTGTATTTAAAAGTTCTTTATGCTCAAAAGAGTTTTTATCTTGCAATTTTTGAATATATAAGAAAGCTTTTTCAAATTTAGGATTAGTTATTTGAGATTTTATACTCTCTATATTTCCAAAAATTGCCATTAAAATACCTACTTTTTATTTTTTTAACATCTCTTTTAAAATAATCTTACCACCTTCAACACCTGGTTGGTCATAAGTATTAATTCTTAAAAATTTTCCAACAATTGAAGTTAAAAGTTCATAATAAAACAGTAGTTTTCCTATTTCATATTCACTTATTTCTTCTATTTCAATCAAATCTATTGGTATATCTTTTTTATACTCTTTAACTGAAGCTATTGTTGCATCTGCTTGTTGATTTATTAATTCTTTAAAATCAAGATTATTTATGTAATCTAATTCTTCTAATCCTTGTAAAGTTATAGGAGCTATTTTAGTATCATCTTTAAAATCTTTGATTTTTATAAATGTAACTGTTTTATCTCTTTTCCCTTCTACAATTAATTGTAAAAAAGAGTGTTGATCAACAGGTCCTAAAAGTCCAATGGGAGTTAATCCTTGATTTGTATTATTTATATCAATTTTACCAAGACTTTCACCCCAAAGTTGAATATACCATTTATTAAATCCTTCAAGTAATTGTGAATATGAAAAAATTGCATTTACATTATAAACATCTTTGAATTCATAATAAGTTCTTGCTTTTTTAATTAGATGATCATATAACTCATTTTGTTCAAAAAAAGAAGAAGATATTTTTTTCGCACCTTTTAATAATTCATCAATATCAAAACCAGCAAGATACAAAGGAACCAATCCAACATTTGATAATACAGAAAATCTTCCACCTACATTTTTAGGAATATCAAAAGAGTTAATATCATTTGCTTTTGCAAAAGTGTTTAATTTACTATCATCTTCAGTAATAATTAAAAGATTTGATTTATCAATTTTTGTAATTGACATCAAATATTTGAAAACAGAAATAGTTTCTATTGTAGTTCCTGATTTTGAAATAACAATAAATAATGTATCTTCTAAATTTATTTGACTTAATGTTCCATTTAAGTTAACAGGGTCTGTACTTTCAAAGAAAAAAAGCTCTTTTTTCAAAGATTTATTATGCTGTTTATTGTATTTCAAAAAGTTGTAAATTGCATAAGTTCCTAAAGTACTACCACCAATACCAATAATAGCTATTTGTTTTTGCGTAAAATTTAAATTATCTAATCTAGATTTTAGTGAAGTTGTATCCACATAAGGTAAAGAGTAGTAACCAATAGTTTCTCGCTCTTTTTTTATTTCTGCAAAAATTTGCTCATCACTTAGTGATACTTGTGGGTAATATAGGTTGTTTTTCACTTATTTTGCTCCAGTTTTTTTCTTAGCTTCAGCTTCTTTTTTTGTCTCTTTTTCGTAAAAATAGTTTGTAGCTTTTACAAATCCATCAATACTTCCACAGTCAAATCTTTCTCCTTCAAATTTGTATGCTAAAACCATTCCTTTTTTTGCTTGAGTAAGTAATGCATCTGTAATTTGAATTTCCCCACCTTTTCCTGGTTTAGTATCTCTAATAATGTCAAAAATATCAGGTGTTAAAATATATCTTCCAATAATTGCTAAATTTGAAGGTGCAACTTCAGGTTCAGGTTTTTCAACCATATCTTTTACCATGAAAATTCCAGGCTCAATTTCATTTCCGGCAATAACACCATATTTATTTGTATCTTCTTTTGGAATTTCTTCAATAGCAACAATAGAACAATTATATTTTTTATATAAATCAACCATTTGAGCTAATACTCCTTTTGAAGATGAATCACACAAATCATCTGCTAGTAAAACAGCAAAAGGTTGGTCTCCTATTAAATTTTCACCACATAAAATAGCATGACCTAAACCTTTCATCTCTATTTGTCTAGTATATGAAAAAGTACATTTTGTAATAACACTTCTAATTTCTGTTAAATAATGCTCTTTGCTTGTACCTTTAATTTGATGTTCAAGTTCATAAGAAATATCAAAATGATCTTCAATTGCTCTTTTACCTCTTCCTGTTACAATTGCCATATTTTCAATACCAGCAGCAAGTGCTTCTTCAACTCCATATTGAATCAAAGGTTTTGTTAAAACAGGCAACATTTCTTTAGGTGTAGCTTTTGTTGCAGGTAAAAATCTCGTTCCATATCCAGCAGCAGGGAATAGACACTTTTTGATTGGACTATTTTTATTCATTTATTTTCCTTTTATTTCATTAAATAAGTTTATTAAAACATTTTCGTATATTTTAGCATTTTCTTTAGTATCTGCTTCAAATCTAGTAACTAATTTTGGAGTAGTGTTACTAGCTCGAATTAATCCCCAACCATTTTCAAATATTACTCTAATTCCATCAACTGTGATAATCTCTTTAATTTTAGGAAAATTGGCAGGTGGGTTTGTTAATGCTTCTTTTAAATCTTCAATAATTTTAAATTTACTCTCTTCTGTAACTGTGATATTTATTTCAGGAGTGGAATAAACCTGAGGTAAAGCTTCATATTCTTTATCAAAATCAAATCCATCATCGATAAGTTCTAATGCTCTAAATGTTGCATAAATTGCATCGTCATAACCAAAATATCTATCATTAAAGAATAAATGACCAGATACTTCAGCTGCAAAATCAGCTTTAGTCTCTTTTATTTTAACCTTTAAATTTGAATGTCCAGTTTTATACATGATAGCTTTTCCATAAGAATTAATTGTATCATACATAACTTGAGTACATTTAACTTCACCAATAACTGTTGGATTTTTAATAAATTTAGAGAAGAATATAGCTAAGATATCACCTTTAAAATTGTATTTTGGAGAAAGTAGGGCAATTCTATCTGCATCACCATCATAAGCAAATCCAAAATCAAATTCATCAGTTGCTAACTCTTTTTTAATATCTTCTAAAGTATGTTCATCACTTGGATCTGGATGATGATTTGGGAAATTTCCATCAGGCTCTTCAAATAAGATTTTATACTTAATATTTAATTTATCAAGAATTTCTCTTAATACAACACCAGCAACTCCATTACCACAATCAAAAACAAACTTTTTATTTTCTAATTTCAAATGAGAAAAATGATTAACAATGTAGTTAATATATCTGTTCTTAGAGTCAATAGTAATTGAAATTTCGTTATCTTCTATTATAGAATCATCAGAAAGTATTTCTTTTCCAAGTGCATAAATCTCTTCACCAAAAAATGGGTCTTTATTTAATGTAATTTTGAAACCATTATATTCAGGAGGATTGTGCGAACCTGTAATCATTACAGAACCATCACATTTTAACCCATCAAAATCAGTAAAGTTTGCAAAATAATTTGCAGGTGTAGGAACAAGTCCCATATCAAGTACTTTAAGTCCAGCTTTATTAATTCCTGATGTTAACCAGTTCTTTAAAGTTGGTGAGTGAAGTCTTGCATCATAACCAACAGCTATATATTTTGCAGTTGGAACTTTTTTGATTAACTCCTTTGCTAAATAAAAGCCAATTTTCTTTGTAATATTTTCATTTAGTTCTTTTTCAAAAATTCCTCTAATATCATACTCTCTAAAAATAGATGCACTCATTATATATTGTACTCCGTTCCTTTTAATGTTCAAAAATTATGTTTAACAAATTCGTGACTGCTATTATATGTCATTTTTGATAAAAATTGTGAAAAAAAAGTAAATAAAAGATTAATAAGGAAGAAAAGAAGAGTAAAGGCAATAAAAAGCTAGTAAAAAAGGAAAAAAGGAATAAAAAACAGTAAATTTGAAAATTTTAGCTAAATTTAAGCTGTAAGCTCTTGACAAGGATAAAAAATCCTATTATAATTCCCGTCCAAATTGACTGAAGCGCATCAAACGAAAGAGAGATGAGAAAGGTTTTAGTTTATTAGGATGATCTTTAAAATAATTTAATTGAAGTTTATGAAGTAATCTTTATAAACCGAATATATAAATCTTATAAAAATCTGTTTCATTGTTTACAGAAATAAAATAAGAAATAATGTTAATATAAAAAATATATAAAACAAGATGAGATGGTAAAACATTGAAAACTTGTCTATGATAATGAGTGATAATTTTGTAATTAGTAAAATAATACAAAAATGTCAGTTTCAAATAATCTATAATTTATGGAGAGTTTGATCCTGGCTCAGAGTGAACGCTGGCGGCGTGCTTAACACATGCAAGTCGAACGAGAACGGATTATAGCTTGCTATAATTGTCAGCTAAGTGGCGCACGGGTGAGTAATGTATAGATAACCTGCCCTCTAGAAAGGAATAACAGATGGAAACGTCTGCTAATGCCCTATATGCCTTTAATACATAAGTATGCAAGGGAAACGCTTTAGTGCTAGAGGATGGGTCTGTATGGTATCAGTTTGTTGGTGAGGTAATGGCTCACCAAGACTATGACGCCTAACTGGTTTGAGAGGATGATCAGTCACACTGGAACTGAGACACGGTCCAGACTCCTACGGGAGGCAGCAGTGGGGAATATTGCACAATGGACGAAAGTCTGATGCAGCAACGCCGCGTGGAGGATGACACATTTCGGTGCGTAAACTCCTTTTATATAGGAAGATAATGACGGTACTATATGAATAAGCACCGGCTAACTCCGTGCCAGCAGCCGCGGTAATACGGAGGGTGCAAGCGTTACTCGGAATCACTGGGCGTAAAGAGCGTGTAGGCGGGTATATAAGTCAGAAGTGAAATCCTATAGCTTAACTATAGAACTGCTTTTGAAACTGTATACCTAGAATGTGGGAGAGGTAGATGGAATTTCTGGTGTAGGGGTAAAATCCGTAGAGATCAGAAGGAATACCGATTGCGAAGGCGATCTACTGGAACATTATTGACGCTGAGACGCGAAAGCGTGGGGAGCAAACAGGATTAGATACCCTGGTAGTCCACGCCCTAAACGATGTACACTAGTTGTTGTGAGGCTCGACCTTGCAGTAATGCAGTTAACACATTAAGTGTACCGCCTGGGGAGTACGGTCGCAAGATTAAAACTCAAAGGAATAGACGGGGACCCGCACAAGCGGTGGAGCATGTGGTTTAATTCGACGATACACGAAGAACCTTACCTGGACTTGACATAGTAAGAACTTTCTAGAGATAGATTGGTGTCTGCTTGCAGAAACTTATATACAGGTGCTGCACGGCTGTCGTCAGCTCGTGTCGTGAGATGTTGGGTTAAGTCCCGCAACGAGCGCAACCCTCGTCATTAGTTGCTAACAGTTCGGCTGAGAACTCTAATGAGACTGCCTACGCAAGTAGGAGGAAGGTGAGGACGACGTCAAGTCATCATGGCCCTTACGTCCAGGGCTACACACGTGCTACAATGGGGTATACAAAGAGCAGCAATACCGCGAGGTGGAGCAAATCTCAAAAATATCTCCCAGTTCGGATTGTAGTCTGCAACTCGACTACATGAAGTTGGAATCGCTAGTAATCGTAGATCAGCTATGCTACGGTGAATACGTTCCCGGGTCTTGTACTCACCGCCCGTCACACCATGGGAGTTGAACTCATTCGAAGCGGGGATGCTAAAATAGCTACCTTCCACAGTGGATTCAGCGACTGGGGTGAAGTCGTAACAAGGTAACCGTAGGAGAACCTGCGGTTGGATCACCTCCTTTCAGAGAATTAAGTTAAGATTTGTTTCTTAACTTAAAAACTTAAAAAAATATATGATTTTATATTCGGTTTATAAAGATTATTTAAATAGGTAGTAAAAGGGGCCTATAGCTCAGCTGGCTAGAGCGCTCGACTGATAATCGTGAGGTCTCAGGTTCAAGTCCTGATAGGCCCACCATTAAATAATCTAGTAAAGATTAATTTAGGTTGGGGAATTAGCTCAGCTGGGAGAGCGCCTGCTTTGCACGCAGGAGGTCAGCGGTTCGATCCCGCTATTCTCCACCACCTATTATTTAAAATGAGAGTTTTAAATAGAAATAGTTCAATTAAGATAAAAAAAGATGATAGAAAGTTAAATATAAGTTCAAAGAGATTGAATTTATATTTGATTTTCGAATCAAAGTTTTTCAAAGAGATTTGAAAATGATATTTAAAAATATAATGTTAAAGTCTTTAATTTTTTCGTAAGAATTATATAACAGCAATGTTAAATAATTTAAAACAAAAAAAATTTCATATCTAAATTTTAGAAATAAAACTATAGATAGAACACAACATGTTTTATTAGATATATTTTAAGTAATATGTTTAATAAGATAGTAGCCAAAGAATATTATCAAAAATGCGATAGAGTTTAACTCTATTTATTAATAAGCTATTAAGGGCTAATGGTGGATGCCTAGACTGTAAGAGGCGATGAAAGACGTATTAGGCTGCGATAAGCCTCGGGGAGCTGCCAAAGAGCTTTGATCCGGGGATTTCTGAATGGGGCAACCCAATATAGTGAGAGCTATATTACCCAATATGGGAGCTAACCTGGTGAAGTGAAACATCTCAGTAGCCAGAGGAAGAGAAATCAAACGAGATTCCGTTAGTAGCGGCGAGCGAAAGCGGATTAGGACAAACCCAATGCTTGCATTGGGGGTTGTAGGACCATAACATGAGACTAAAGAGGATAGATGAAATACTTGGAAAAGTGTAGCATAGAAGGTGAAACTCCTGTAGTTTAAATTCTCAATAGCTCTAATGGTATCCTGAGTAGGTCGGAACACGTGATATTTTGACTGAAACTGGGGGGACCACCCTCCAATCCTAAATACTACTTACAGATCGATAGTGAACAAGTACCGTGAGGGAAAGGTGAAAAGTACTCCAGCGAGGAGAGTGAAATAGAACCTGAAACCATTAGCTTACAATCATTCAGAGCCCTATGATTTATCAGGGTGATGGACTGCCTTTTGCATAATGAGCCTGCGAGTTGTGGTGTCTGGCAAGGTTAAGTCAAGTACGAAGCCGTAGCGAAAGCGAGTCTTAATAGGGCGAATTAGTCAGATGCTGCAGACCCGAAACGAAGTGATCTATCCATGAGCAGGTTGAAGCTGGTGTAAGAGCCAGTGGAGGACCGAACCCGCAGGCGTTGAAAAGTCTTGGGATGACTTGTGGATAGGGGTGAAAGGCCAATCAAACTTCGTGATAGCTGGTTCTCTCCGAAATATATTTAGGTATAGCCTTGTGTTGTAGCATATAGGGGTAGAGCACTGAATGGGCTAGGGCTGCTTACCGCGGTACCAAACCCTATCAAACTATGAATACTATATGTGGAATCACAGGAGTCAGGCGGTGGGTGATAAAATCAATCGTCGAGAGGGGAACAACCCAGACTAACAGCTAAGGTCCCTAAGTTACATCTAAGTGGAAAACGATGTGGAGTTACTGTGACAACCAGGAGGTTGGCTTAGAAGCAGCCATCCTTTAAAGAAAGCGTAACAGCTCACTGGTCTAGTGATTCTGCGCGGAAAATATAACGGGGCTAAGATGTACACCGAAGCTTTAGATTCAATTTTTAATTGAGTGGTAGGAGAGCGTTCTATTCAGCGTAGAAGATGTACCGGTAAGGAGCGTTGGAGCGGATAGAAGTGAGCATGCAGGCATGAGTAGCGATAATTGAGGTGAGAATCCTCAACGCCGAAAACCCAAGGTTTCCTACGCGATGCTCGTCATCGTAGGGTTAGTCGGGACCTAAGTCGAGTCCGAAAGGGGTAGACGATGGCAAATTGATTAATATTTCAATACCAACATATAAGCGCGATGTGGGGACGCATAGAGTTAATCGAGCTCACTGATGGAATAGTGGGTCGAAGGACGTAGGCTGTAACTTAGGCAAATCCGGGTTGCAATAGGCCGAGATCTTACAGGCTCTTGACACTCTTCGGAGGAGATGGAGAATCGATGATACTGTCGTGCCAAGAAAAGCCACTAAGTATATTGTATGTTGCCCGTACCGTAAACCGACACAGGTGGGTGGGATGAGTATTCTAAGGCGCGTGGAAGAACCCTGGTTAAGGAACTCTGCAAACTAGCACCGTATCTTCGGTATAAGGTGTGCCTACTTTGGTATATGGACTTGCTCCAAAAAGCTAGAGAGGTTGCAACAAAGAGTCCCTCCCGACTGTTTACCAAAAACACAGCACTTTGCTAACACGTAAGTGGATGTATAAGGTGTGACGCCTGCCCGGTGCTCGAAGGTTAACTGATGATGTCAGCGCAAGCGAAGCATTTGATTGAAGCCCGAGTAAACGGCGGCCGTAACTATAACGGTCCTAAGGTAGCGAAATTCCTTGTCGGTTAAATACCGACCTGCATGAATGGCGTAACGAGATGGGAGCTGTCTCAACCAGGGATCCAGTGAAATTGTAGTGGAGGTGAAAATTCCTCCTACCCGCGGAAAGACGGAAAGACCCCGTGCACCTTTACTACAGCTTGACACTGTAGCTTGGATATTCATGTGCAGGATAGGTGGGAGGCTGTGATGCTAGGACGCAAGTACTAGCGGAGCCATCCTTGAGATACCACCCTTGAATATTTGAGTTACTAACTGCGTACAATTATCTTGTATCAGGACAATGTCTGGTGGGTAGTTTGACTGGGGCGGTCGCCTCCTAAAAAGTAACGGAGGCTTACAAAGGTTAGTTCAAAGCGGATGGAAATCGCTTGTTGAGTATAATGGCATAAACTAGCTTGACTGTGAGACATACAAGTCGAACAGAGACGAAAGTCGGTCATAGTGATCCGGTGGTTCTGCGTGGAAGGGCCATCGCTCAAAGGATAAAAGGTACGCCGGGGATAACAGGCTGATCTCCCCCAAGAGCTCACATCGACGGGGAGGTTTGGCACCTCGATGTCGGCTCATCGCATCCTGGGGCTGAAGTCGGTCCCAAGGGTATGGCTGTTCGCCATTTAAAGCGGTACGCGAGCTGGGTTCAGAACGTCGTGAGACAGTTCGGTCCCTATCTTCCGTGGGCGTAGGAAAGTTGAAGAGATTTGTCCCTAGTACGAGAGGACCGGGATGAACGTACCACTGGTGTACCAATTGTTCTGCCAAGAGCATCGTTGGGTAGCTACGTACGGATGTGATAAGAGCTGAAAGCATCTAAGCTCGAAGCCAACTCTAAGATTAACTTTCCCTGAAGTTCCCAGCAAGACTAGCTGGTTGATAGGCTGGATGTGTAAGCGTTGTAAGGCGTTTAGCTGACCAGTACTAATAGAACGTTTGGCTTATTTTAACAATTCTTTGGTTTACTATCTTATTAAATATATGTTTTTATATTTAATATATATTGTGTTTAATGTTACCTTGAAAAAATGTCAATTTTTTTAAGAAGCAAAGACTTTAGCATTATTTTTTCTTAACTCCTTAACGAGTTGAGTATTAAGTAAATTTAGAGAAATTATCTAAGTGATGATTTTTATGAGTGAACAGAATTTTAGTTCTTTTTTATTCTTAATTTATTTAATACTCAACTTGCTGGTGGCTACAGAGAAGTGGAAATACCCAGTCCCATTCCGAACCTGGAAGTCAAGCATTTCATCGCCGATAATACTGCCGGGTCCCCTGGTGGAAACGTAGGTCGCTGCCAGCTTTGAGTTTTTACACACACAAAGCTTCTTTCTATTTGAACTACTACTAGTTCTCTTTGGAAGAAGCTTTTTTTTTACCTACCCTTTTTACCCCTCTTCGTATTTTTATATCTCTGGTTATTAACAATTATTTAACTTTCTTTTATTACAATAGAAAATATCTTATATAAGGAGAAATTATGAAAAAGAGTTTAATAACACTTTTGTTTTTTATTACATTATTTGCGATAAATACAAATGCACAAGAGATGTTTCAAACAGTTGATTTAAAAGAAGCAACTTTAGTAAAAGAAGACTCATCAAAAGAATTTTGTAATGTTTGTGGAATGGATTTACCTAAATATTATAAAACAAATCATGTAACAGAGTTTAAAAATGGACATAAAGAACAATATTGTTCTATTCATTGTCAAGCACAAATTCATGAAGACTATGAAGATAAAATAAAAAATATTCAAGTTGTGGATACCAATTCATTAAAATTAATAGATGCTAAGAGTGCTTTTTATGTTGTTGGAAGTTCTAAAAAAGGAACAATGAGTGCTGTTAGTAAATATGCTTTTTTAACAAAAAATGAAGCTGAAAAATTCATAAAAGAGTTTGGTGGAGAGATTCATACTTTT
Source organism: Arcobacter aquimarinus (assembly GCF_013177635.1). Lineage (NCBI taxonomy): Bacteria > Pseudomonadati > Campylobacterota > Epsilonproteobacteria > Campylobacterales > Arcobacteraceae > Arcobacter > Arcobacter aquimarinus. Next base: position 872,493 of record NZ_CP030944.1, read on the forward strand.
GATGAAACATTGAAAATAGCAAAAGATGGATTAGAAAAAGAAAAAAAGATTTTAGATGAAAAAAGAATTCCTGTAGCTAAAAAAGGTAAAAAGATTTTTGAATCAATGTGTGATATAAATCAGATGAAAGATTTTAATTCTATTGGTGAAGCTAAACAATATTTAATAGATAATAAAATATGTAATAATTTAGATGCTCAAATGCTTCAAGCAGTAAGTGTTTATTTATATAATCCTATATTAGCAAGAGATAATTCAAAAGCTATTAAAGTACCAGAAGATGCTAAATGTCCTGTTTGCGGTATGTTTGTTGCAAAATATCCAAAATGGGTTGCTCAAATTAAATTAAGAAATACTCATAGTCACTATTTTGATGGAGTAAAGGATATGATGAAGTTTTATATTGAGCCTTCAAAATATAATCATAATCATTCAAAAGAAGATATATTACAGATAAATGTAACTGATTATTACTCTTTAGATTCTATAGATGCAAAAGAGGCTTTTTATGTAATTGGCTCAAATGTATATGGTCCAATGGGAGAAGAATTAATTCCATTTAAAAATGAAACTCAAGCTAAAAAATTTATGGAAGATCACTTTGGTAAAAAAGTTTTGAAATTTGAAGATATTAAAAAAGAGATGTTATTTTAACTTACATTAACAATGCGAATTTTCGCATTGTATGTAAGAAATAAATAACAATTAATGATTTTTTATAAAAGAACAACAATAATCAACTAATGAGTGAACTCTTAATTTAAATTTAGAATTCGCTTGAATCTCAAAAGAAGCTGGACCCTCATATTTAACCCAATCTTGAGCAGGTAACATAACTTCTAATACACCTCTTTGAATATCCATTATTTCTTTATGAACTGTATTTAATTCATATTCTCCTGGTAACATAATTCCTAAAGTTTTTCTAGAACCATCTTCAAAAACAATTGTTCTACTTGTAATATTTCCTTCAAAAAGAATATTTGCAGCTTTTGCAATAGAAACATTTTTAAATTCTGCCATTTATTTTCCTTACACTATTATTTATTATATTTTAGCACAACTATTATATGATAATATTGAAGCAAAAGAGTAGTTGTTTTTTGTTATAATTTCTAAATTTAGAAAAAGGTGTAAAAATGACAATCCAAGAAGAATTAGAAAAATTAATAAAAGATGAAGTACTTTTAGAAATTGAAGATTATATAGATGAACTATTTGAAATAATTGCATCAAAAAAAGAGGATGAAAATACAAAAGAAGAACTGATTCAAATGCAAGAAATGAAAAAAGATTTTGAAGAAATGTTAACTGATTTACAAAATGGTGAGATTGATGATGAAGAGTGTAAAGAAATTATTGATGAAATTAATGAAATGAGAAGAGAAGATTTAGAGGACTAAATTTTTAAATGCAAGGTTATATAATAGATATTAAACCTGTAAAAGATGATGATTTAATAGTAACTATACTAAGTGAAAATGAATTATTAACAGCATATAGATTTTATGGTGCTAGACATTCGACTATAAATATAGGGTATAAGATTGATTTTGAATTAGAAAATACAAGGGCTAATATTCCAAGACTAAAAGATGTGATACAACTTGGATTCCCTTGGATTTTAGATTATGAAAAAATGTATTGCTGGCAAAGATATATAAGACTTTTTTATCCACATTTGAAAGATATCGAAGAATTAGATCCTTTTTATTTTTATTGTTTAGAAAAATTAGTTTATATAATAACTAAGCAAAATGCTCAAAGAGCTATTTGTGAATCTTATATCTCTTTACTTGAACATGAAGGGCGATTACATACTGACTTTGAATGTTTATTGTGTGAAATAGTTATTGAAGATGATTTAAGTTTAGTTAGAGGTTTTTTACCAATTCATGCTAAGTGTACAAAAGCAAAAAATTTTGAATTTAAAAAAATTGAAGAATTATTTATTAAGAAAAAGACAACACACCTTAATGATATTGAAGTAGAATACCTTTGGGATATTCTACTTCAAGGATTATGATTTACTTTTCATCTAACAATCTATCTTCTAAAGTAGTTATTGCATTTTTTAATATATTTGTATCAAAACCATAAGCAGATGCTTTTTCTAAAGCTTTTTTAACATTGTTTGCACTTAATGGAGCATTAATATAAGCAGCAGTTTTTATTATATCTAGAATTTGTGTTTTCTTTTTATACTCATCTTCAGCTTTTGAAACATTATCAACATTTTCAATTAAATTTATTAAGTTTTCACTTAATTTCCAATGTCTAAATATTTTAGCAGTAACTTCTGAAGTTGTAAATCCAAGTAACTCTTTTTCTGTATCTTCTATTGAAGCACCTGAAGCTATTTTTGACTTAAATAAATCACTTTTCCCTTCATTTACTATTAAATCAGCAATAATAAATTTTCCTGTTTCTTGTAAAAGTGCTGGTAAAACTATTTCATCTTTTAACTCTATATCAATTTTCGAAAGCCATAAACTAGCTAAAGTAGAAGAAATATTAGAAGCTTTCATGAAATCATCACTATTTATACCATAGGGTTCTAAATTTGTCATCAATAAATTTTGAACAGTTCCTCCAATAGCAATCGAAATGGTAAAATTAATACCTAATAAGTTAATTGCTCGACCAGGTGTTTCAACTTTACTTCTAAAACCAAACATCGCAGAATTAGAAATTTTTAATAAAGTAGAAATTATTAATGCATCTTTTTCAATTATTTCTAATAATTCAGCCGATTCTTTATTCGTTTTTTTTCTAAATTCTTCAATCTCAATTATCGTTTTAGGTAACGGTGGAAGAGATTCTATCTTCTCTAAAATATTATTAGATGACAAATTAAAACTCCTATTTAAATTATTATTTAAATTGTAACAAATATTATATCAATTGAATATAAATTGTTACACATTAAATCTAAAATGCATTACATCACCATCTTGAACGATATAATCTTTACCTTCAAGTCTTAATTTTCCTGCTTCTTTACATTTAGATTCTCCACCTAAGGTAATAAAATCTAAGTAAGAAATAACTTCTGCTTTAATAAAGCCTTTTTCAAAATCATTATGAATAACTGCTGCTGCTTGAGGAGCTTTTGTGTTTTTTCTAATAGTCCATGCTCTAACTTCAATTTTTCCAGCTGTAAAATAACTCATAAGACCTAATTTATCGAATGCTTTATGTATGATTTGTTCTAGACCTGATTCATTAACACCTAAATCAGCTAAAAATTCTGTAGCTTCTTCATCAGAAAGTCCTACTAATTCTTCTTCTATTTTTGCACAAAGCATAATAACATCAGCATTTACGTTAGAAGCATGTTCTTTTACTAAATCAACATATTTGTTTCCACCATTAGCTAAAGAATCTTCATCAACATTTGTTCCATAAATTACATCTTTATTAGATAAAAATCTTAACTCTTTATCTAAAGATTTGAAAACTTCATCATCTATTTTTTCAAAAGTTTTTACAGGCTGTAATTCTCCAATATGAGCATATAATTCCTCAGCTATAACTAATTGAGTAGCTGATTCTTTAGAAGACTTTGCTTGTTTTTTAAGTCTTTCAATTTTCTTTTCTAACTGTGAAATATCAGCATATATTAATTCTGTTTCGATGATTTCAATATCTCTTAAAGGATTTACATCTCCTTCAACATGGATAATATTTCCATCTTCAAAACATCTTACCATATGTAAGATAACTTCAACTTCTCTAATATTTGATAAGAATTGGTTTCCTAATCCTTCACCTTTTGAAGCACCTCTTACAAGTCCTGCAATATCAACAAAATCAATAGTTGAATGTTGAATTTTATCTGGATTTACGATTTTTGCTAATTCGTTCAATCTTTTATCAGGTACTGGAACTATTGCTTTATTTGGTTCTATTGTACAAAATGGATAGTTTTGAGCCTCCGCATTTTGAGCTTTTGTTAAAGCATTAAAAGTTGTTGATTTACCTACATTTGGAAGTCCTACTATTCCTACACCTAATCCCATTATAATCCTTTTATATTTTCAATAAATAATTTAGAGCATCCATTATATTAGTTTTTGCAACTAACTATGAAGACTATTTTTATAAACAGATTATAAACGAAAATGCCAAAGAAGTAGATAAAGTGTTAGTTATTAAATTTAAAAATTAACTTTTATAATAAATCACAAATTAAAATTGTGATACTATTTTTTCTTTTTTTAAGAAGGATTATTGTGAATTTTTTTAAGTTAAGAGAGAATAACACCTCTATTTCAAAAGAGTTTTATGCTGGTTTTACTACTTTTTTGACAATGTTATACATAGTTCCTGTAAATGGCTTTATATTAGCTGATGCTGGTCTTCCTATGGATGCTGTAATTACAGCAACAGCTTTAATTACTATTTTAGCAACACTTTTTTCAGCATTATGGTCAAATACACCAATTGCTATGAGTGTAGGAATGGGGCTTAATGCTTACTTCTCTTATGGTTTAGTTTTAGGTATGAAAATACCTTGGGAAACAGCTTTGGGAATTGTATTTTTATCAGGTATTTTATTTGTTATTTTATCTTTGACTAATTTTAGAGTTTGGATAATGACATCTATTCCTATGAATTTAAGACGTGCAATTAGCGCAGGAATTGGTTCTTTTATTGCGTTTATTGGTTTAAAGCAAATGGGAATGATAGTTTCAAATGATGCAACTTTAGTTGCACTTGGAGATTTTTCCAATACTAATGTTTTATTAGGAGTTTTAGGTTTAATTTTATCTTTTAGTTTTTATGCTTATAAATTAAGAGGAGCATTTATTTTATCTATTGCTATTACATCTATTGTTGCTTGGAGTTTTTCTTTAAATGATGTACCAAAAGAGTTTTTTTCAACTCCTGTTTCTATTGAACCTATATTATTTAAACTTGATATTTTAAGTGCTTTATCTTTATCTTTACTACCTGTTATAATTACATTTTTAATTACAGATATGTTTGATACATTAGGAACTTTAACAGGTGTTGGAACAAGAGCAAATCTGTTTCAAGAGAATAATAAAAATGATAAATCTTTGCAAAAAACACTTGAAGCTGATGCTATTGCAACAGTTGGAGGAAGTTTACTTGGAGTTTCTACAACAACTGCATTTATTGAAAGTGCAAGCGGGGTAGAAGCTGGTGGACGAACTGGATTAACAGCTGTATTTACTGCATTATTATTTATAACAACTCTTTTTATGTTGCCACTTTTTAAATCAATTCCATCAAATGCAATTTATCCAGTTTTAGTTGTAGTTGGGGTTTTGATGTTTACTGAACTTGGTAAAATAAATTTTGAAGAAACAGATTTAGCAACAAGTGCAGCTGCTTTTTTGATTGTTATTTTAATGCCTTTAACTTTTTCAATCACAAATGGAATAGCAGCTGGTTTTTTGATTTTTACGATTATTAAATTGGTAAAAAGAGAGTATAAAGATTTAAATTTAGGAATTTTGGTTATTACATTTATTAGTGCTTTAGCATTTATTTTTTAAAAAGGATTTATATTTGGAAAAATTATATTATAGTTATGAGTTATTTAAAAATGATACACAAATTTTAGTTGATAAGTGTAGAAGTTTTGAACCTGAGATTTTACTAGCAGTTGCACGTGGAGGATTAACTCTTTCACATTTAATGGCACAAGCTTTAGATATGAGAAATTTATATACTTTAAATTCAATTCATTATGAAGGTGAATTAAAATTGGATACATTTAATATTTTTAATATTCCTGATGTATCACATGCAAAAAAAGTTTTAATTGTTGATGATATAGTTGATTCAGGTGAAACAATGAGAGAAATTTTAAAAGTTTTAAAAGAGAGATTTCCAACAGTTGAGTTTAAATTAGCAACGTTGTTTTACAAAAAAACAGCTGTTTTGCAACCTGATTATTGTGTTAGAGAAGCAAATGAATGGATTGATTTCTTTTGGGAAGTTGATGTTAAATAAATAGGAGAATATTATGATTTTAAATAAAAAAATAAAAACATTTTTAGCAATTGCCTCTTTTATGATGGCTTTAGCAATAGCTTTAGGAGCTTTTGGAGCTCATGGGTTAAAATCAGTTTTAGATGAAAATATGTTAAAAGTTTATAATACAGGTATTCAATACCATTTTTATAATACTTTAGGACTTTTTGTAGCTACTTTTATTTTTGCATTAAAGCCTGAATCAAAAAGAATTTATATCTCATTGTGGTTGATTTTGATTGGAATGATTATTTTTTCATTCTCACTTTATTTTCTTACAATTTTAAATATGCCAATTTTAGGAGCAATCACACCAATTGGTGGAACGTTGCTTATTATTGCTTGGTTGATACTTTGTTTTGGTATTTTAAAAGATTAAATGAAAACTTTTACTATTTTAGGAGCAGGTTGGTTAGGATTAGAGTTAGCAATTGTTTTAAAAAATGATTTTAAAATAAAAGTTAGTTCAAGAAGCCAAGAAAAAGTAAATATATATGAAGAAAAGGGTTTTTCTTCATATATTTTAAATGAAAATAATTTTGAATTTTTAGATAAGTTATTTGAAACAAATTATCTATTTATCAATTTTCCACCTTCTAAATTTGAAGATTATCTACTTTTTTTAAATAAAATTTATTCTCATGAAAAAATAAAAAATATAGAGAAAATATTTTTTGTTAGTTCTACTTCTATTTATCCTAATATAGAAGGTTTATTTAATGAAGATTATGAAATAAAAGAGCCTAATTCAAAAATAGTTTTTGAAGCTGAAAATTTAGTAAAAGATAAAAGTGATGTAATTTTTAGAGTTGCTGGACTTGTTGGAGCAAATAGATATTTTGGAAAAAGAAGTGCAAATAAAATCATAGAATTTCCCAAAACACCAATAAATTTTGTACATAGAAATGATGTTATAAATGCAACAAAGTTTATAATTGAAAAAGATTTAAGTGGTATTTTTAATCTTTGTTCAAATACTCATCCAACAAAAGAGGAAATTTATAGTTTTAATTCAAAAAAATATAATTTTGAAAAACCTATTTTTTTAGAAAATAAGAATTTTTTTAATAGATTAATAGATGGAAGTAAAATAAAAAAGGAAGGATTTACATATAAATATGAAAATCCTTTTGAGTTTTAGTGAGTATTAAATGCTCTATCTCCAGCATCTCCAAGACCTGGTCTTATATAGTTGTTTTCATCTAATCTTTCATCAATTTGAGCTATAAACATATCAATATCTGGATGAGCTTCTGTAACTTTTTTTACACCAAATGGTGAACCAATTATATTTAAAGTGATGATTTTTTTAGCATTTTTGCTTTTTAAGTATTCTATTCCATCAATTAAAGAACCACCAGTTGCAACCATTGGGTCAAGTAAAATTACAGTTTTATCTTCTAGATTTGGAATGTTTTCATAAAATAATTTACTTAAAGATGTTTCTTCATCTCTTTTCATTGCTAAAAATCCACTTTTTGCATAAGGTAAGGTTCTTAAAATTCCTGTAAGCATTGGTTCACCAGCTCTTAAAATAGGAATAAGAACAAGTTTTTGAACTTCAATAACTTCAACATCAAGTGGACCTTGCCAAGTATTGATATTTTGTGTGATTGTTGGAAAATCATTTAAAGCCTCTGAAGCTAGGATTCTTGAAATCTCTTCAATAGTTAATCTAAATTCATTTGAAGTTGTTCTTACATCTCTTAATCTATTAACTAAATGTTTAACTACAACATTTGTACTTTCTTTATACATTTTAATTCCTTTTAAAAAATTTATATTACAGAAAAATTGCTTATAAATTATAGATAAATTTAAAGTTGCTTATACAGATAATTTGCTACTATAAGTGCTATAAAAATATAGAGGTATATATGAAACCTACAGATTATAACTTTAGAGTTAAAGATTCGATTTTAGGATTACAGTTTTTGTTTGTTGCTTTTGGGGCTTTAGTATTAGTTCCAATTTTAACAGGACTTGATCCAAATGTTGCACTTTTTACAGCAGGTGTTGGAACACTTATTTTTCAGTTTGTAAATAAAAATTGTGTTCCACCAATTTTTCTAGCTTCTTCTTTTGCATTTATAGCACCTATTTCTTATGGTGTTGCAACATGGGGAATTCCTGCAACTATGTCAGGACTTGTTGCTGCTGGACTTTTGTATGTGGTATTAAGTTTTTTAATTAGGTTAAAAGGAGATAATTTTTTACATAAACTACTTCCTTCAGTTGTTGTAGGACCTGTAATTATCTCAATTGGTCTTATTTTATCTCCTGTTGCTGTTAATATGGCAATGGGAAAAACAGGTGATGGAGCAGTTGTTTTAGTACCATTTGAACAAGCAATAATAATATCAATGGTAGCTTTGATTGTAACTATTTTAGTTTCATTATTAGGAAAAGGAATTTTTAAATTAGTTCCTATTTTATTAGGAATTATTAGTGGATATTTAATCTCTTTATATTTTGGATTAATAGATTTTTCAGGTGTTTTAAAAGCTTCTTGGTTTGCAATACCAAATTTTGTTGCACCTGAATTTAATTGGCAAGCTATACTTTTTATTTTACCTATAGCAATTGCTCCTGCAATTGAACATATAGGTGATATGTTAGCAATTTCAAGTGTTACAAAACAAGATTATTTAAAAAAACCAGGTTTAAAAAATACACTTTTAGGAGATGGTTTGGCAACTTCTGTTGCTTCGCTTTTTGGAGGACCTCCAAATACAACTTATTCAGAAGTAACAGGAGCTGTAACTGTTACAAAGGCTTATAATCCAGCTATTATGACTTGGGCTGCGATATTTGCTATTTTATTGGCTTTTGTTGGAAAACTAGGAGCAATACTTGCTACTATTCCTGTTCCAGTTATGGGTGGAATTATGCTTTTATTATTTGGAATTATTGCAACTTTAGGAATTAGTACACTTTCAAAAGCAAATATAGATTTTTCATGTCCAAGAAATATGGCAATAGTTTCTGTGATATTAGTATTTTCTATTGGTGGAATGACTTTTAATTTTGGTGGAATTCCTTTTGCAGGTATTGGTCTTGGGGCTATAATAGGTATAGTTTTGAATCTTGTTTTACCTAAGGCTTTATAAAATAATGTTAAAATCAAAACAATAATGATTAATATAAAAATATAAATTAAAAAAAGGATAATTATGGCAGCAAAAGAACATCAATTTGATATTTCAGCAAAACTAGATATGCAAGAGATGAAAAATGCAGTAATTCAAGCTCAAAAAGAGATAGATACAAGATATGATTTTAAAGGTATTTCTAAAGAATTGGATTTAAATATTGGGGCAAAAACTTTAACTTTAATCTCTTCAAGTGATAATAAAATAGATGCAATGAGAGATATTTTAATTTCAAAAATGAATAAAAGAGGAATTTCTATAAATTCATTAGAAGAGTTAAAAAAAGAGGATTCAAGTGGTGGAAATAGAAAATATTCATATAAAATTATTGATAGTATAGAAAAAGATGAAGCAAAAAGAATTCAAACTGAAATTAAAAGTTTGAAATTGAAAGTAAGTGCCGTAAATCAAGGTGATGAAATTAGAGTTACTGGAAAAAATATTGATGATTTACAAGCAGTTATGAAACATTTAAAAAGTTTAGATTTAAAAGCACCTTTGGTATTCGATAACTTCAAATAAAAAATAAATCAATCCATAATTTATGTGTAATTAATATATAATTCATTCTTTATTTTAAAGGATGAATTATAGAACTCTTATTTATAAAATCAATCGCTGTTGTTTCACTTGTTTTAAGTTTAAGTTATATAGCTGAAAAAGTAAGTCCAAGAATTTCAGGAATTTTATCTGGGCTTCCTGTTGGAAGTGCAATAACACTTCTATTTTTTGCAATAGAAAATGGAGTAGATTATGTAACAAAGGTTGCTTTATATAATATTCACGGACTTTTTGCAGCTTTAGCTTTTTCTATTGGTTATTATATAAGTACTTTTTATAAAGGAAAATTTGAGATATTTTTATCTTTACTTATTTCATTTATTTCATATTTGATTATTGCCTTTATATTAGCAAATATTCCACCTCATGTGGTTTTAACACCATTAATTGTGATAATTTTGATGTTAATTGCAACTATATATTTTGCAAAAAAAGAGAATTTTTTAATTGATAAAAAAATTAAAACATCAATAAGTGATATATTTTTTAGGTCACTTTTGACTATTTCTATATTTTTAATAATTTCAAGTTTACCAAAATATGTACCATCAAATATTGCTGGAATTTTTTCATCTTTTCCAACAATTTTGCTACCTTTGATGTTGATTATTCATTTTAGACATAGCAGATTTCAAGCAAGAACTATTATAAAAAATACTCCTTATGGTTTAAGTTCAGTTGTTATTTATTCTTTAGTTGTATATTTTTCTTATGAAAAAATAGGGATAGTTTATGGAACAATGATAGCTTTATTTTCTTCTGTTTTATATGTGATAATTCAAGGAAAAGTATTAAGATTTTTAAAATTAATAAAATATTGATTATACACATAAAATAAACAAAAACTTAATATAATGAATATCATATATTAGGATTGTAAATGAGAGTTTTGTTATTAGAAGATGATATTGCTTTAAGTGATTTATTAAATGAACATTTAGAAGATAAAGGTTTTGAAGTTACATTATGCACAAATGGACAAGAAGCATTAGAAAATTTAGTAGATAAGAAGTTTGATTTTGCTTTACTTGATATAAATACTCCAACTATTTCAGGAATTGAAGTTTTAAAAAGAGTAAGAACTGAATATAAAAACAATATCCCTATAATAATACTAACAGCTTATCAAGATACAAAACATTTAAAAGAATCTTTTGAAAGTGGAGTTGATGATTATATAAAAAAGCCTTTTGATTTAGAAGAGTTAGACCAAAGAATACTAAAGCTTTGCAGACAATTTTTAATAGAACAAGATAATAAAATAAAAATAGATGAAAAGTTATATTTTGAACCTTCAACTTGTAAAATATTTAAAGATAATGAAATAATAAATTTAGCACAAAAAGAAAGAGATATTTTAAAATACTTTTGTACTCATAAAAGTAGGGTAGTTTCTAGTGAAGAGTTACTTCAAAATATTTGGACTTATGATGAAATGCCAACAGATGCAACTATTAGAGTATATATAAAAAATTTAAGAGAAATAATAGGAAAAGATAAAATTACAACAATAAGAGCAATAGGATATAGATTTGAATAAAGATGAAAAAAAAGCACTTGTTAATTTTTTAGCTATTTATATAGTTTCAACTATTTTACTTTTGGGAGTAATTTTATATATTTATTATAAAAATGAAACAAAAATGCTTGAAGAGAGTTGTTCTATGCAGTTACATAGTACTTCTATGCAAATAAAAAATGATATTATAAATAAATATATGAAAAATCAAAAGTTTAATCCTGCTAAATTAGAAGATATAAATATGAAATATGCTCTTTTTGATAAAAATAAAAAAGTAATTTTTTCATATTTAGATGAAAAATTTACAATAGATTTTTCAAAGAGCAGTTATGAAAATGAGTTTTACAACTATTTTATAACCACGCTAAATGAAGATAATATTCCAATAAAATATATAGTATTAGAAACTTGTCAAGAAGTTCAAAGTAAAAATAAATTACAGATTTTTATTTTAGTGATTTTATTTTTAAGTGCAATTTTTATTGGATTTATAGGTTATTTATTATCAAAAATTTTATTAAAGCCTGTTAGACAAAGAATTGAATCTATGGATAAATTTATAAAAGATTCAGCACATGAATTAAACACACCAATTTCAGTTTTGATGACTTCTGTTTCAATGCTTAAAAATGGTAAAAATCCTCAAAAAATGATGAAATATATATTAAGTAGTTCAAAACAAATTTCTCAAATTTATAATGATATACATTTTTCAGCTTTTAATGAGTTAAATGAAGATGTATTTGAAAAATTTAATTTAAAAGATTTAATAAGTGAAAGTGTAGAGTTTTTTAACGATATTTCAATTACAAAAAATATAGTTATAAATTCTGAGTTAGAAGATTGTTTTATAAAAATGGATAGAACAAAAACACAAAAAATAGTAAATAATTTATTATCTAATGCTATTAAATATAGTAAAAAAGATTCTATAATTGAAGTTGTTTTAAAAGAAAATATTTTAAAAGTTACTGATTTTGGAATAGGAATTAGTATTGATGAACAAAAAGAGATTTTTAAAAGATATAAAAGAGGAAACAACATAGAAGGTGGTTTTGGTATAGGTTTAGATATTGTAAAAAGGGTTTGTAATGAATATAATTTGGATTTAACTTTAAAATCACAAATTGATAAAGGAACAACTTTTTGTATAAATTTTTCTACCATATTAAATAAAGATTTTATTTGTTAGAATACGAAAAAATTAAAAAAGATTATTTATGATAAATATAATAGAAGATATAAAAATAAGTGAATTAAAAGATACAAAATTTGTACATCCTATAAAAGTAACATTTAATCAAAATGGTAAAAATAAGAGTTGGGAAGCAGTACGAAGTCATGATAGTGTAGCAATACTTTTATATCATAAAGAAAAAGACTCTTTTTTACTTGTAAAACAGTTTCGTATGCCTGTTTATTTAAATGATAATAGTAAAACTTTTACCTATGAGTTATGTGCAGGACTTTTAGATAAAAATAAATCAATAGAAGAAATAGTCGTAGAAGAGATAGACGAAGAGTGCGGATATAAGGTTGACATAAAAAATATTCAAAAAGTAACCTCTTTTTTTACAAATGTTGGAATAAGTGGAGGTTGTCAGCATCTTTATTTTGCAGTTATTGATGAATCAATGAAAATCCACGATGGAGGCGGAATAAATGATGAACAAATAGAGTTGTTTTTCCTTCCAATAAATCAAAGTGAAGAGTTTATTTTTGATGAATCAAAAGCAAAAACTCCTGGTTTAATATTTAGTTTTTATTGGTTTTTAAAAAACAAAAAAGCTTTAGGATTTTAGATGAAAATATTTTATTTAATTTTTTTAATTAATCTATTTTTATTTGCCGAAGAACCAACTCTTGAAAATAAACAAGAAAGTGAAATACCAAATCAACAAGAGGATTTTTTAAATATAAACAACTCATTTATTACAAAATATGAGTATGGAAAAATGCTTTTTAATAATCCAAGAGGAATAGGCTGTAGTAATTGTCATGGAGAAGATGCAAGAGGAAGAAAAATAGTAGAATTTAAGCATGTACATGATAAAAAAAACTATAATTGTAGTTTGGTTGCTCCTGACATTAAAGATATTGAGTATGAATTATTTTATACAAAAGTTAATTCAAAAAAGAATCCAAATTTGAAGTTTGAAAAGCATCAAGTTTGTGATAAGTTAATTTATTATGCAAATGTGATGCCAACTTACTTTTTAGTTGAAGAAGAGATAGAAGCAATCTATTATTATATTAAAAATTTAAAGGAGAAAAAATAGCTTATCTAGAAAAAGCTATTCCTAATCCTATTTTGTGAATTTCTCTATCATAATCAATTAAACTATTTCCATAACCTGAAAAAATTTGTAACATTCCATAACTATTATTTGTTGACAAAAATTCTGGTAGTGGGAATGTCCAGTTTAACTCAGCAGAGCCTTTATTTTGGCTATTTAAACGAAGATTATTCCTTAACAATAGTTCAAAAGTATGTTTTTTATAAGCATATAAAAACGTCAAGTCTCCATAACCATAATAGTCTTCTATATTAGGATTATCATCATCAGCTTTTTTTTCAGGTATCCTATACCAAATTTTCGGAATAACAAAAAGATTAGCAAATTGAAAATAACCTGCTAAATACAATCTATTCCATGATCTTGATTCTTCATCATCTTTACCATTTGATGAGTGTAATAAAGAAATTTTATATGTTTTTAATAAGCTATTTTCCTTATATGGAAATTGAACAAATATTTCAGGTTCATAATTTGTTTCTCTAAATGGAGAAGATTTTTTTGATGTTTGCCAAAATGATTTTTGAGTATAAGCAGCACTTATTGATTCATTTAAACCAAAAAAATTATAAGAAATAGGTTTTTCAACACTTATTTGAAAAGTTGTTTCAAAGTTACTTCTATCTTCAATTTCATTTATAGAGTAATTTACAGGTAATAAATAGTTTTTTTTGTAAGGATAGAGACTAAAATCTTTTATAATAGATTGTTTTAGATTTTCATTTGTTTCATTATCATCTAATTTATCTATTTGTTTTTGATAAAACTCTTTTTTCATAGAGGTATAAGTTCTATCTTTTTCATTTTCATGATTTTTTTCTAAATTAAATAAATAAGTATCTTCTTTTGAGATATTAGAAGTGGCTATTTTTTTATATAAAAGCATAGCTTCTTTAAAGTTTCCTTCTTCTTCTAATTTCAAAGCTTTTTGATAAATATCATTTGGAGTTTGTGCAAAACAAAAATTACAAATAATAAGAGATAATATCTTTTTCATAACCAACCATTTTATTTTTACTTGTATTCTACAGCAAAAAATATAAGAGATAAATTTTTATACTTTCTAAAAGATTTTTAATGATATAATCGACCAAAATTAGAAAAAAGGTTATAAAAGATGCTAGTGGCACCTTCAATATTATCAGCAGATTTTGGAAATTTAGCACAAGAAATAAAAGCTATTTGTGATGGTGGTTGTGATTTAATTCATGTAGATGTAATGGATGGACATTATGTTCCAAATATGACAATAGGTCCTGTTGTTGTAAATTCAGTTGCAAAAGTAGCAACTAAACCTCTTGATATTCATTTGATGGTTGAAAATAATACATTTTTTGTAGATTTATTTGCTCCTTGTAAACCTCTTTATATCTCTTTTCATATCGAAAGTGAAAATCATCCTCATAGGCTTATTCAAAAAATCAGAGATTATGGAATAAAACCCGCAATTGTTTTAAATCCTCATACTCCACCTGAAGCGATTGAGTATTTGCTAGAAGATTTAGATATGGTTTTGTTAATGTCTGTAAATCCAGGTTTTGGTGGACAAAAATTTATTCCAAGTGTTGTAGAAAAAGCAAAAAAATTAAAAGAATTAATAAACAAAAGAAATCCAAATTGTTTGATTGAAGTAGATGGTGGAGTAAATGATAAAAATATCCACATTTTAAAAGAGGCTGGTGTTGATGTTGTTGTTGCAGGCTCTTACGTATTTGGAAATTCTGATTATTCAACAGCAATAAAAAGTTTACAGGTGTAAAATGAGAGTTAAAATTTGTGGTATTACAAATTTACAAGATGCATATGACGCTGTAAATGCAGGTGCTGATGCTTTAGGGTTTGTTTTTTATAAAAATTCACCAAGATATATAGAACCTTTAAAAGCTAAAGAAATAATAGAAAAACTTCCTCCATTTGTTCAAGCTGTTGGACTTTTTGTAAATGAAAATGAAAACTTTATAAATGAAGTTTGTAAAGATTCAAAAATACAACTTGCTCAAATAATTGATGATTATGAATTAATAAATTTCGATTTATTAAAAACTAAATATATAAAAGTAATAAGAGTTCAAAATAAAAAAGATTTACAAAATCTAAATAATGAGTTTTATTTAGTTGATGCTTTTGTTGAAAGTTTTGGTGGAGAAGGGAAAAGATTGGCTCTTGAATGGTTTGAGTCATTAGATTGTTCAAAATTTATTCTTGCAGGTGGTTTAACTTCAAATAATTTAAAAGAATTAAATGGCTTTGGTTTTTATGGAGTTGATGTAAGTTCTGGAGTTGAGTCGAATATAAAAGGTAAAAAAGATAGACAAAAAATAGTAGATTTCGTAAAAGAGGCTAATGAAATCAAATAAAAGGATTACTCCTAAACCTCAATTCAAATTTCAAAATATTTTGCAAAGATTATTAAAAGAACCTATTTTATATAGTGAATTTTTTGAGCTTTTAAAAAAAGCAAGTGATAGTATATATGAAAATCCTGAGCTTGAATTTGAACTTCTTATATCAAATGGATTGCCTTTAGATTTTGAGGAAGATTATCTGTTTTTAAAAACAACAAAATGCTCTATTTTTGATCAAACTTTTTGTATAGTAGATATTGAAACAAATGGTGGAAGTGCGAAAAAAGGTTATCAAATTATAGAACTTGGTGCCGTTAAATATAAAAATGGAGAAATAATAGATAAATTTGATTCATTGATTTTTGCAAAAGATATTCCACCTTATGTTCAAGAAGTGACAAATATTACTCCAAAGATGTTAGAAAATGCTCCAAGGCTAGAAAAAGTTTTAAAAGATTTTAAAGTTTTTTTAGAAGATGATGTTTTTGTAGCTCATGATATTAAGTTTGATTATACTTTTATATCAGACTCTTTTGAAAAATACAATCTAGGGAAATTATTAAATAGAAAGATTTGTACAATTGATTTAGCAAAAAGAACTATAGTTTCTGAAAAGTATGGATTAAGTTCTTTAAAAGAGGTTTTAAATATTGAAGTAGATAATCATCATAGAGCTTATTATGATGCTTTAACAACAGCTATTATATTTGATAATTGTTTGAAAAATATAGATAAAAATAGGATTAAAACAGTTGAAGAGTTAATTTCTTTTTCTAAAAGTGATAGTATTATAAATAATCAACAAAAAAAGGATTGATTATGTTTTGCCAAGAAAATTATCTAAAAGCTTTAAACTTTGCAGCTAATGCTCATAAGGAGCAAAAGACACCTAAAGGTTTGCCTTATATTGTTCATTTAGCTTCTGTTTCAATGGAAGTTATAAATGCATGTGAAAAATCTAAACTTGATGAAGAAAAAGCAAATTTTGCAATAACTTGTGCTTTATTACATGATGTATTAGAAGATACTAAAACTACTTATGATGAGGTTTATTTAGAGTTTGGTTTGGAAGTTGCTGATGGTGTTGAAGCATTAAGTAAAAATAAAACTTTAGACTCTAAACAAGAACAAATGAGAGATAGTATAGAAAGATTATTAACTCAACCTTATGAAGTTCAAATGGTAAAATTAGCTGATAGAATTACAAATTTATCAACTCCTCCTGCTTCTTGGAATAATGATAAAATTAAAGCTTATTATAAAGAAGCTAAATTTATATTATCATGTTTGAAAAATTCGAATATATATTTATCAAAAAGATTAGAAGAGAAAATAGAAGAGTATAAAAATCATATTAAAGAATAAATAGAGGTTTTAGCCTCTATTTAACTAAGCATTAGCTTGAGCTTCTTGTGCGTATTTAAGACCTAAATCAAATGCTTTATTATTAATTTCATGTACTTTTTCAGGTACTTTTGAAAGCATTGTTTTTCTTAATACTTCATTTGGAACAGTTTCTCCTGTAAAGTAGTTAGCCATAGCTAATGCTAAAACTGATTGAGTAATAACATTTCCTACCTCTTCTTTTGCAATAGTAATAATAGGAATTTCATAGATTTTCCATTTTTTTCTATCTTCTTCTGTTGGTGAAACTAAATTTGGTTCAACAACAATAACTCCACCTTCTTTTACACCATTTTTAAATTGATGGTATGAAATATCAGCAACAGATAACATGAAGTCAATTTCTCCATCATTTGCATAAGGATATAAAATTTCTTCATCTTGTAAAGTAATATCAACAACAGTTGGCCCACCTCTTACTTGAGAAGTATATGTTGCAGTTTTTAAACCATATCCACCATTATTTATTTTAGCAGCTGCGAAAATCGCACCTGCAAGAAGAACACCTTGTCCACCAACACCTGTAAATCTCATTAACGTTTTTGCCATGATGTTTCTCCTTATAATTGAACCATAGTTTTATTTTTATGAGCTTCTTTTACTTTTTCATAAGCTTCACAATATTCAACAGCTTCAGTATCGTGTTTTAAGATACCTGTAGGGAAAATTCCTTTTTGCTCTTCAGGCTCTAATTTTTCAAATTTAGCTTTTGCCATTGAGATTGAATCAATCCACTCTAAGTTAGCCATAGCAGTAGCCATTTTATTTTTTCTTCCTAAGTTTACGTGACAGTTAGAGAATACTTCAACAAATGAGAAACCTTTATGTTCAAAAGCTTTAACTAAAGTTCTTTCTAATTTTTTAGGATCTAACATTGTTTCTCTTGCAACAAATGAAGCACCAGCTGCTTCAACTAATTTACAAGCATCAAAAGTAGGATCAATATTTCCTCTACTCATTGTAACAGTCCACATACCTTGAGGAGTTGTAGGAGATGTTTGAGAGTTTGTTAATCCATAAATGAAGTTATTGATAATTATATAATTTAAGTCAATATTTCTTCTACTTGCGTGAATTGTATGATTTCCTCCAATTGCAAGACCATCACCATCTCCACCAACAACAATAACTTTTTTATCTGGATTTGCTAATTTAATTCCAGTAGCATATGCTAAAGTTCTTCCATGAGTTGTATGAACTGTATTACAGTTGATATATGAAGAGAATCTTCCAGAACATCCAATTCCTGAAACAACACATACATCATCCATATTCCAACCAAGTTTTTCAATGGCTCTAATTACAGATTTTAAAATAACTCCATCACCACATCCCCAACACCATAGTGTTGGCATTTTGTCTGTTCTTAAATATTCATCATAATTAAAAGCCATGATTACATTCCTTTCACTTTTTCAATAATTTCTAGTGGAGATAAAGGTCTTCCATTTACTTTAAATAAAGTATCAAAATCAGATCTTCCAGATACTCTTTGAACTTCATCTGCAAATTGACCCATATTTAATTCTGTTACTAAAACCTTATCAAATTTTTTCATTAATTCATTGATTCTTTTAGCAGGACTTGGCCAAATAGTTTTTGGTCTAAACATACCTACTTTGATACCTTCTTTTCTTAATCTATTGATAGCTTCAGTTACACCTAAAGAAACAGAACCATAAGCAATAATCATAATGTCAGCATCATCTAACATATACTCTTCATTTAATTCTAATTCATCTAAGTGTGCATCTACTTTTTTGAATAGTCTTTTCATTAAAGCATCACATGTATCAGCATCTTCAGTAGGATGACCTGTAGGTCCATGATGAAGTCCAGTGAAGTGATATCTATAACCTTCAAACATTGGATTTAAAATAGCTGGTTCATCTGCACCTACACCATAAGGTTTATAATCTTTTTTATCACCAGTGAATTTTCTTCTTGAAATTTTTCCTGCTTGAACTTCTTCTAAATCTGGAATTGTCGCTTTTCCACTCATGTGACCAATTGTTTCATCTAATAAAACAAATACAGGTTGCATGAATCTATCAGCTAAATTAAATGCTCTTACAACTTCAGTGTAACACTCATTTAAATTTCCAGGACATAAAGTAATTGATTTTACATCTCCGTGAGTTGGATTTTTAGCTTGTAATAAATCCCCTTGAGCAACTCTTGTTGGAAGACCTGTTGATGGACCACCTCTCATAACATTTACTACAACTAAAGGAACTTCAGAAATATATCCAACACCTAAGTTTTCTGCTTTTAAAGAAATACCAGGTCCTGAAGAAGCAGTCATTGCTCTTTTTCCAGACATAGCAGCACCTAATGCTGTACAAATACCTGAAATTTCATCTTCCATTTGAATACATGCTTTTCCTCTAGCTGGTAATGCAGAAGATAATACGTGCATTATTTCACTTGAAGGAGTAATAGGGTATCCACCAAAAAACTCAACATCAGCGTCAAGCGCAGCTTTAGCTGCTAATTCATTACCTGTTGAAATTAGTTCTCTTGCCATCAATTCTCCTTATAGATCTTCATCTAATATTCTATAGTTATTTTTTATAACTTTTTCTTTTCTTTCTTTTGCTTCTTCTGATAATTTAGCAAATTTAAACTCTTTCTTATCTGCAACATAAATAGCAAAATCAGGACATGCTAACTCACAGTCTGTACAACCAATACACGACTCAGGGTGTACTACTTTAATCATAGAACCTAAAGTAGAATGAATTTCTTGTCTCATAGCAAGTACGCCAGCAGGACAAACAGAAACGCACTTATCACATGCCTTACATCTAGCTTCATTTACCCATACAGGAGTATTAGCAGGAGCTTCCATATTAGACATAATTTCTCCTTAAATTATTTAAAATCAATACTTGAATAAACTCAATATATTATCCTTGAATCATAGCCTATAATAGTTCTAAAAATTAATTTATTTTAAGATTTTAATAGTTGAATTTTTCTCTTGTTACCTTTTGCTACAAGAAAAATAATCTTCTATAAATGGGCGATTTTATATATAAATTAGCTTAAAATATTTATTTAATTTATATATGAAAGAGTTAATTAAATATGAGTTAAAACTCAAATTTATTAAAGTTGGATATAATTCACCTAAATAAATAAAGGAATTTTTTTTGGTTTTGTATCAGCCTATAAATGGATATTGTTATAATAGTGACACTCATTTTTTGTTTAATTTTATTTGTGAAAATTTTAAAATATATAAAAACATTAAAGGTGATTTATTAGATATAGGTAGTGGTAGTGGGATTTTGGGTTTATTAGTTTGTAATGAATTTAAAAAAATAAATTTGAATCAGTGTGAAATTCAAAAAATGTTTCAATTTTTCTCAACTAAAAATGCACAAACTAATAAAATAAAAACTACTTTGTATGAAGGTTCTTTTAAAAATATAGAGTTTGATAAAAGATTTGATATTTGTGTTTCAAATCCACCTTTTTATCATAGTGATGTGATAAAAAGTGAAAATCAATCTTTGAAAATTGCAAGATATAATGATTCTTTACCTTTAGAGGATTTTATACAAAAAAGTTCAATAATTTTGAAGCAAGATGGTAAGTTACTTTTTTGTTATGATTCTAAACAAATAGCTCAGATTATTGTTTTGCTACAAAAATATAAATTTAATCTTGAATCATTACAGTTTGTTCATCCAAAAATTTCAAAAGATGCAACTTTGGTTTTAGTATATGCAAGAAAAAATTCTAAATCATTAGTTAAAATATTTAATCCTTTAATTGTTTTCAATGAAGAAAATGAATTTACAAAAGAAGTAGAAAATATATATATAAAATCTTCAACATATAGTATAAAGGCTGATTTTGAGTAATTTGATAAAAAAAGAGGGATTTGATTTTGCTTTTGATCCAAAAGGGTGTGAAAGTTGTAAAGGAAACTGCTGTATAGGAGAAAGTGGATATATTTGGATAAGTATAAATGAGATACAGAATTTGGCTTTACAATTAGATTTATCAGTTGAAGAGTTAAAAAACAAATATTTGAATAAAATAGGTTATAAATACAGTATAAAAGAGGTAAAATTAGCTTCAAACAATTTTGCTTGTTGCTTTTTTAATTTAGAAGAAAAAAAATGTTCAATTTATGAAGCAAGACCAAGTCAGTGTAGGACTTTCCCTTTTTGGGATTATTTTAAAGAAAATAAAGAAGAGGTATATAAAGAGTGCCCAGCTATAAAAAATCTTTAGTTTTTTGCCTATTGTTATCAATATTTACAGGATGTTCTGTAAAAGATACAACTTTAGATAATAAAGATAAACAAATAGTATTTAAAAAAGTAGAGTTAAAAAATTTTGATTTAGAAGATTTATTTATTATGTATGCAATTGAATCTGAGAATCAAAGAATGTATTATAATGCAAAAGAGTTATATTTAAACTTGTTTGAAAATACAAATAATTATGAATATTTAGTTAAACATTTAACATTAGCAACTCAGTTAAAAGAGTTCTCTTTAGTTAAAGATAATGCTTCAAAATATATGATGGAAGATATAAAAGAAGAGGAGATTATATTAAGACTTTATACTTTTTCATTATTTAAATTACAAGAGAAAGAAAAATCTATTTTAAATGCAGAAAAATTAATATCTAAATATAAAAATGATATAAACCATGAATTACTAGGAAGTATATATTTAGAAGATAAGAATTTTTTAAAAGCTTATGAAGCGTTTAGTAATGCTTTTTTAATAAATAATTCAAGTAATACTTTATTGACATTAACAAATATTCAATTTTTTAGTTTACAACAAAAAGAAGAAGCTATTAAAAAATTAGAAAATTATATAGAGCAAAATGAGTATAATTTTAATCTATCTTTACAGCTTTTAACATTTTATGAAAAAGATGAATCTAAACAAAGATTAACAAATTTATTAAAAAGAATGTTTGTTTTTTATAAAAATAGTGATAATCAACTTTTATTAAATAAGACAAAGACACTTTTTCTTAAATATTTAGTAAATGATGATGTAAATTTATTGATTAATTTTTGGGAAGAAAATGGTGAAGAAGATGATATTTTATTAAATTTATATGGAATGACAAATCAATCTTCTAAAGCTTATAAGTTGCTAAATAAATTATATGTAAACTCTGATAATATGGATTATTTAGCACAACAAGCAATCTTAGAGTTTGAAATGGCTCAAGATAAAAAAACAGTTTTAAATGAAGTTATTTCAAAATTTGAAAAAGTTTTAGAAACTTTAGATAATCATGTTTATCAAAACTATTTAGCTTATATTCTAATAGATTTTGATTTAGATGTAAAAAAAGGCTTAATATTAGTATCAAAAGCTTTAGAAAAAGATCCATCTAATGTGGCTTATATTGATACTCTTGCTTGGGGAGAATATAAAATGAATAACTGTAAAAGTGCATATTATTATATGAAACAAGTTGTTGATGAAATTGGTTTAGAAGATGAAGAGATAAAACTACATTGGGAAAAAATAAAGGAGTGTAATAGTGATTTTAGATGAAATTATTGAAAAAACAAAACAAGATTTAGAAATTAGAAAAAAAGAGATAAGTTTAGATTTATTAGGAAGAACATTATCTTCAAATCCTTATATGCCTAGGGATGTTAAACCGTACTTGACTTCAACAAAAGAAGAGCCTATTAGAATTATTGCTGAAGTGAAAAAAGCAAGTCCTAGTAAAGGAATTATTAAAGAGAATTTTGATCCTTTATTGATTGCACAAGCATATAGTAATAGTGGTGCAAATGCAATTTCAGTTCTAACTGAACCACATTATTTTAAAGGTAATTTAGAATATTTAACTCAAATTAGAAGATATGTACCAACGCCACTTTTAAGAAAAGATTTTATTGTTGATAAATATCAAATAGTTGAAGCTTTAGTTTATGGAGCTGATTTTATTTTACTTATTGCAAAATCATTAAGTACAAAAGAGTTAAAAGAACTTTATGATTATGCTATTCATTTAGGACTTGAAGTTTTAGTTGAGATTCATGATAAGGAAGATTTAACAAAAGCTATAAAATGTGGAGCAACGATAATCGGAATAAATCATAGAAATTTAGATACTTTTGAGATGGATATGACTTTATGCGATAAATTAATTCCTCTTATTCCAAATGGAAAAATAATTGTTGCAGAAAGTGGAGTTTCAAATGTTGAAACTATTAAAAGATTAAGTTCAATTGGGGCGGATGCTTTTTTAATAGGAGAACATTTTATGAGAGTTCCATCGATTGAAGAAGAGTTAAAAAAATTTAAAAATTCTTTGAATTAAATAGTTAAATAAAACTCCTAGAATTTAAAGTTTTCTAAATAATCTTTTATTCTAGGAAGATAATCTTTTCTACAAACTATAGTTGTAGGAAGGTTTGCAATACTCTTTGGAAGTTTTTGAATCTTTAAATCTTTTTCATATTTTAGTTTTTTTACAATACTAAGAGGAAGAATACTTATTCCCATACCAGCTTTTACACAACCTAAAATAATCTCATAGTTTCCAAATTGTAGATTTTTATACTCTTTATCAAAGTTTTGTTTTAAATAATTTAATCCAAATTCATTGTATGCGCAACCATCTTTAAAAGATAAAAAAACGTCAGCTGCTGTTTCGTTTTTTGGTTCAACTAAAACTATTGTTTCATCTATTTTATTTAAAATCATTAATTCTTCATTTTTTGGTTCACCTGTTATAAATGCAATATCAACTTTATAATCAAGGACTTTTTTTGTTATTTCTCTTGTTGTATTAGTGATTAATTCTAAACTCATTAAAGGAAAATCATTATGTAATTCTAATAAAAAAGGAACAATTCTTGTACTTGCATTTGATTCTGTTGAACCAATAATCAAATGTTCTTGTTGGTTAATATTTTTCATTTCATTATTAGCTTGTTCTATTTTTTTTACAATTTCTATTGCATATGGATAGAGTTTTTCTCCCTCTTTACTTAAAATTACACCTTTAGGAACTCTATAAAATAGTATAGTATTAATTGATTTTTCTAATTGTTTTATTCTTGAAGTTACGTTTGATTGGGCAAAATTTAGATTTGCTGCAGCTTTTGAGATACTTTGTTCTTTTGCAACTTCAACAAAAACTCTTAATAAATTTGAATCCATATCTTTTTTCCTTATATCATCTATAATTATTTGTTATTTGACTTGTTATCATTTAAAGTGATATTATATTCAAAATATCTAAAAAAGGAAGAAAATGCCTGTAATAAATATAAAAATGACCCATGAAGATGGTGGAGCTACTAAAGAACAAAAAGAAGAATTGTCAAAAGGAATAACAGAACTTTTTGCAAAAATTTTTAATGGTAGAGGTGCTTCTAGTGCTGTTGTGATTATCGAAGAATTAAATACAGACAATTATGCAATTGGTGGGAAAACTATAACTCAAATAAGAAATGAAGTGAAGAAATAAAAAATAAATTTATTTAAAGACTAAATTTAGTCTTTAAATAAAGTGGAACCGACTCTAATCATGTTTGATCCACTTGCAATTGCAAGTTCAAAATCTGAACTCATACCCATAGAACAATATTTTGCTCCAAAAGGAACTAATTCATCAAATATTTTTTTTGTTGTTTTAAAAGATTCTTTGATAATTTTCTCATCTTCAACATGAGCACCAATACTCATAACACCTTTTAAAACTACATTTGGACAAATTTCTAATATTTGTTTATAAACTTCAACAGCAACTTCAGGAAGAACACCAGATTTTGTCTCTTCATAAGCTGAATTTATTTGAAGTAGGGCAGATAGTTTTTTATTTTTAGATTCAAGCTTTTTATTTAATTCAATTGCTAAATCTAAAGAATCTAAAGAATGAATTAAAGTAGGATTTAAATCTATTAGATTATTGATTTTGTTTTTTTGTAAAGTTCCTACAAAATGCCACTCTATTGGTAATTCTTCTAACTCTTCACTTTTTGCTTTTAAATCTTGAACTTTATTCTCTCCAAAAGCTCTTTGACCTGCTTCATAAAGAGTTTTTATATCTTGACTTGTAGAGTATTTTGAAATACCGATAATTTTAACTATATGATGCTCTGAAATTCTAAGTCTTGCACCTTCAACTTTTGTAATTAGATTATCTAGATTTTTTGTAGCTGTTTCTTTATTCATTGTTTCTCTTTTTAGTTATTTAAAAATATTCTATTAATATCATTATAAATTCCAAGAAGCATTAAACTTCCTAAAATTACCCATCCCATAATAGTTAAAAACATAAATACTTGGTCACTTGGCTTTCTTCTTGTTATCATCTCATATAAGTTAAACATTATATGTCCACCATCAAGAGCAGGAATTGGAAGAAGGTTTAAAACCCCAAGATTCACTGAAATTAAAGCAGTTATTGCTAATAAAGCTATGATTGAACTTTCACTTGCATCTGAAATAACTTTTCCAATTGTTATAACTCCACCAATTTCAGAACTAGGAACTATTCCTTGAATTAATTTTTGAACACCTTGAAAAATCATTGTTGAAGCAAAAATAGTTTTTTCATAAGCATAAACTAATGATTCAGAAAAAGATAATTCTAATGTTATTACTTTGCCAGAAGGTGAAATTCCAATCATTCTTTTTTTGATTTTTTCTTTAAACATATTTTCACTATCTGAAATATGTGGATTTATCGTTTTTGCAATAATTTTTCCATCTCTTTTAATGAAAAATTTTAAAGCACCATCTGTTTGAGTTATGATTTTTCCTATTTCATCCCAAGATTTTATATCGGTGTCATTTATTCTTAATATTTCATCATTTGCTTTTATTCCAGCATGAAAAGCAGGAGAATTTTCTTGAACAGTTCCAACTTGAGCAGCCCAAGTAGTTGCACCCATTAAAGCGATTGTAAAATATAAAATAGCAGCTAATAAAAAGTTAGCAAAAGGACCTGCAAATAATATTATTATTCTTTGCCAAGGTTTTTTGGTATTATATGAGTCATTACCTTCTTCTTTTAAAGATGGATTTCTATCATCTTGACCTTTCATTTGTACATATCCACCAAGTGGAATTAAAGCAAACTGCCAAGTTGTTCCCATCCACTCTTTTGCAAACAATCGTTTACCAAAACCAATTGAAAATACATGAACTTTTACACCAAAATAACGAGCTGCTAAAAAATGTCCTAATTCATGAAAAAAAACTAAAAATGATAAAACAAGTAAAAAAGTAATAGTACCCAAAAAAAGCCTTTAATTTTTGAAATAATCTCTTGTATATTCATATCCTGAATATATTGTTAAAATAACAGCTAACCATAAAATTTCAGTCGCAAATGGCCAGTTCATTGTTAAAAAACCTATTGCTATCATTTGAATAACTGTTTTTATTTTTCCTGCCATTGTTGAGGCTACATCTTTACCTTCAGATACAGCAACAACCCTAAGACCTGTTATAAAAAACTCTCTTGAAAGGATTAAAAATACAGCCCAAGCACTAGCTCTATTAATAACCATAAGACCTAGAAACCCAGCAAGAACAAGCATTTTATCAGCTAATGGATCTAGGATTCCACCAAGTTTTGTCATTTGATTCCAACTTCTTGCAATAAATCCATCAAAAAAATCAGTAACAGATGCAATTACAAATATAAGTCCTGCAAAATAATCAAACCAAGAAGGATGCCATGTAGAGAAAATAGGATTGTTTCTATCTATAAAAAACCATAGCATTAGCGGAGCTAATGCTATTCTAAAAAGTGCAAGTATATTTGGAAGATTTAGTGCTTTTGACATTATCTAAAAGTTGTCCCACCATCAACAATTAAAGTATGCCCTGTAATCCAAGATGCTTCACTTGTACATAAGAAATAACATGATTGTGCTAAATCTTCTGGTTGACCAATTCTATTTAATGGAGAATATTCAGCAGTTTTTGCTTTTACTTCTTCATAGTTAGTAAATGCTTTTAATGCATCTGTATCAATAGGACCACCTGAAACGGCATTTACTCTAATATTAAATTCACCAAGTTCATTTGCAGCATATCTAACCATTGCTTCAACAGCTGCTTTATTTGTTCCATGACCTGCATAGTTTTCGATATATACTAAGTTTCCAGTTGAAGATAGAGAAACTATAGCTCCACCACCAATTTTTTGCATTCTTTTTGCAGCTTGTTGCGCACCACATACAAAAGCATTTACAGTTGCAGTATAAATGTTATTTAACCCTCTTGGTTTTAATTTCATAAATTTACCATAACCACCAACAACAGCACGTCCATAAATCATAGCATTTGAGATAAAGAAGTCAACTCTATCAAAATCTTTATCTATTTCTTCAAATAATTCACTATATTTTTCAGGCTCTAAAATATTAAATGGGTAAGCTTTACATTTTACTCCAAATTTAGCTTCAACATCTTTACAAATTTCTTCTGCGATTTCACCATTTGAGTTATATGTAAATGCTACATTTATACCATTACTTGCAAATTTATAAACACATTCTTTACCAATTCCTTTTGTTCCACCTGAAATTACTAAAGTTTTTCCTTGCATATTATTACTCATTATTTTATTACCTCATATTTTTCTAAAGTTTTTTCTAATTTTTTCATTGTTTCGTTGCTTGGAGCAGTTAAAGGAAGTCTATATTCTAAAGTATCCAATAATCCAGTTAAATACATTGCAGCTTTAATTGGAATAGGATTACTTTCACAGAATAATACATTGTTTATCTCATATAGATTTTCATTTATTTTTTTTGCTTCATCTAAATTTCCATTAAATACATTTTTTACTAATTCAGATTTTAAATTAGGTAAGATGTTTGCAGTTACAGAAATAATACCTTTTGCACCACTTGCTAACATTGGAAAATCAACAGAGTCATCACCTGAAATTACTACTAAATCTTTTCTTTGTGATATTAATGAAATAGCCCTTTCCAAACTTCCTGTTGCTTCTTTAATAGCATAAATATTTTTAACATCGTCAAATAATCTAATAGCAGTTTCAGCACTTAAATCAACTCCTGTTCTACCAGGAACATTATATAGCATAACAGGAATTTCAACAGAATTTGCTATTGCTTTATAGTGTTGGTATAAACCTTCTTGAGTAGGTTTATTATAGTATGGAGTAACAGATAAAAGTCCATCCGCTCCCACATCTTGTGCGTGTTTTGCAATATCACATGCCTCATGTGTTGCATTAGAACCAGCTCCAGCAATAACCTTTACACCACTTCCTTTACAAACAGCAACAGCAACTTCTATACACTCTTTATGTTCACTGTGTGATAATGTTGCACTTTCTCCTGTTGTTCCAACAGGTACAACAGCATCTATTCCTTGCTCTATTTGTCTTTTTATTAAAGACTCATATTTTTGTAAATCTACTTTTCCATTTTTAAATGGTGTAATAAGTGCCGTCATTGAACCGGTAATAATATCCATATTTATCCTTTTTTTATTACTAAATCTTCTAATTCTTGTCTTTCATCAACATTTACTGTGTGTTTTGAAAAAGTTTCTAAAAAATTCCAAAAACTCTCTTTTGCATCAGTTGAAATATCAACTTTTTTTAAAACTTCTTCCATACATCCAAGCCATTCTCGTCTAGCTTTTTCTGTTATTGAAAATTGTTTATGAGTTTTTAACATATCAAAATGACCAACTGCATTTGAATAATGTTTTTCTCCACCACAAGCCTCAATAAAAAACTTTACATTATGAGCTTTTATTTTTTCTAACTCTTCTTCATCTTGAGGAAAAAAATTTCCTATATCACTATCAACTATTAAATCATAAAAATCACTAAATAGCTTTTTTAAACCTTCTTCTCCTAGTTCTTCAAGAAAAGCTGGCTTTGGGTATTCAAAATTTGGTTTTTCTCCAAAATCTGTTTTACTAATTTTATAGTCCATTATTTCTCTTCTTCTTTTAAAATAACAGTTGTAGAGTTGTTTTTTACTAAATATTTCTTAGCCACATTAACTAAGTCTTCTTTTGTTAGTTTCTCTACATTTTTTTCATAGTTTAAAAGAGGTTGAATATTGTCTCTTACTAAGTAAGAACCATATAAAGATGCAACTTCACTTGAACTTTCTAATGAGAAAATGAAATCAGCTTTTGTGTTGATTTTTATTTTCTCAATATCTTTTTGAGAAATGTCACCATCTTTTATTCGCGCAATTGTATCTAAAATTTCTTTTTCTATCTCTTTAGTATCGATTCCTTCATTTGCAACAGCAATAAACATAAACAATCCAGGGTCTTTAAGTTCCATATTATAGGCATAAATTGTGTTTACTAATCTTTTTTCATCAATAAGTTTTTTTTGTAAAATTGAACTTTTCCCACTACTTAAAAGTTCACTTAATGCACTAAGTGCCACTTGATCTTCATGCTCAAAGTTTGGAATATGATAAGTAATTGCAAGCATTTGAACAGCTGACTCTTTATGAATTGTAACTCTTTTATCTCCATCTTGTTTTGGTTCTACCATATGAACTTTTGAAGGAATATCTTTTGTATTTTTAATATTTTTAAAATATTTTTCAACAGAACTAAAAATATCCTTTTCATCAGCATCTCCTGCAACTACTACAATTGCATTTTTTGGTTGATAATATGTACTATGAAAATCTTTTATATCTTCAATTGTCCAATTTTGGATATCACTAGAAAATCCAATTGGTGTCCAATGATATGGATGATAAATATAAGCATTGTTAAATAATCTAAATTGTAAATATCCCATTGGATTATTATCTGTTCTCCAACGTCTTTCTTCAGCTACAACATCACGTTCTGGTTGAAATTCTTCATCTTTTAAAGTAAGATTTTCCATCAAATCAGCAAATAATTCTAATGATTTATTCATATTTTTAGAACTAGATTTTATATAATAATGTGTATAATCAAAAGATGTTGAAGCATTATTAACACCTCCAAAACCTTTTACAATCTCATCAAATTCTCCAGCTTTTAAATTTTTTGTTGATTTAAAATTTAAATGTTCTAACATATGAGCGATTCCACTTTTACCCATGATTTCATTTCTACTTCCAACTTTATAAAAAATATCAGTAGAGATAACATTTGAGCCATTTTTCATAGGAATAGCAACTATTTGCAAACCATTTTCTAAAGTTTTTGTATAATATTTTGGTAAATTACTTGCCATTGATTCTCCTGAAATCATTATTAATATTGAAAATTGAATAGCAAATATTTTTAATAATTTATTTAAGTTCATACTATTCATTTTTTTTCCTTTTATTTTAAATTAGCTCCAATAGCTTGTTGTATGTTTTCAAAACCATCTTTTGCTAAAAGTTCTAAAATTTCTTCATTTATTTTTCTTACCATTGACGGACCTTCAAAAACAAGTCCTGAATAGGCTTGAACTAAACTAGCTCCATTTTTAATTCTTTCATAAGCTTCTTTACCATTATAAATTCCACCTACTGAAATTAGAACAGTTTTCCCAAATAATTCTTGTGCTAATTCTTTAAATAAACTTCCAGATTTTTCAGTTAAGCAAGCTCCTGACAAACCACCAAAATTTTGACAATTTGGAACTAAACTATAATCAATAGTAGTATTTGTAGCAATAATCCCATCAGCACCTGCATTTATAGCGCTTTTACATAAATCAATAGCAATATTTGCTTCCATATCAGGAGCAATTTTTAATAATATAGGTTTGTTTGTTAATGCTTTAGCCATAACAAAAAGTTCAGTAATAAATTTTTCATTTTGCAAATCTCTTAAATTTGGTGTATTTGGACTTGAAATATTTATAACTAAATAATCACTGAAAGCTTCAAATTTTTTGATTAAAGTTTTATAATCACTTAGTGCAAATTCTTCAGGTGTTGTTTTGTTTTTACCAATATTTGCACCAATTGGAATAGAAAAAGGGTAAACTTTTTTTAAGTTTTTTAAAACTGTATGAGCTCCTAAATTATTAAAACCCATGGCATTTTGAACAGATTTTTGCTCAGGATATCTAAACATTCTTGGTTTTGGATTTCCATCTTGTGGCATTGGAGTCATTGTTCCAATTTCAGTGAAACCATACCCTAAAGATTTCATAGCTTTAATCATTGTTGCATTTTTATCAAATCCAGCTGCTAATCCAACTGGATTTTCAAATCTTACACCAAAAATTTCTTGAGTTAATTTTGGATTTGAAATATAGTTTTTCTTTTCCATATAAGATTTTGCAATTTTACAATTTCCTAGTAATTTTAAGCCAAATTCTCCGATATGATGTGCTGTTTCAGGTTCAAAACTAAATAAGATTTTTTTTAGTGTGTTGTAGTTAAACAAGATTAATCCCTTTTTTTAAATTGCTGCATTTTAGCTAAAAATCATCAAATATTAGCTGAATTATAAAGCCTTTGATATTCAAAACATGAGCTCAATAACTCTTGCTCTGTACCAATAGATAAAATTTTACCACTTTTAAACACTGCAATTTTAGATGCATTTTTTATTGTACTTAATCTATGTGCAATTATAAATGTTATTTTGTCTTGACTTACTTCTTGAATAACTTCACTAATAATTGATTCACTTTTATTATCAAGAGCAGATGTTGCTTCATCTAAAATTAGAATTTTTGGATTTTTATATAAAGCTCTAGCAATTGCTATTCTTTGTCTTTGTCCTCCACTTAAGTTTGTTCCAAATTCATCTAATACTGTATGAATTCCTTTTTTCATAGCCATAACAAAATCATAAGCATGGGCTTGTTTTAAAACTTCAATAACTCTTATTTCATCTACTTCATAACCATAAGCAATATTAGCAGCTATTGTGTCATTGAAGATATATACTCTTTGTGTTACAATTGAAATACTTTCTCTTAATGATTTTATATCAATATCTTTTATTGATTCATCATTTAATAAAATATCACCTTTTGTAGTATCATAAAATCTAACAATTAAATTTATTAAAGATGATTTTCCACCACCACTATCACCAACTAAAGCAACAATTTCACCTTTATTTGCTTCTAAATTTATATCTTTTAAAGCTGTAAAATCTTCATATTTTAATTCTACATTATTAAAGGAAATTTTATTTATATTTTCGGGTAATTGAAGATTTCCTGTTAAAATAGTTGCTTCTTTAGACATAATGTCATTTATTCTTTCATTTGCAGCAATAGCATCTTGCATTTTATTATATAGTGTAGATATTTTTTTTATAGGAGTATAAAGCATAAATAAAGCTGCTATAAATGAACTAAAAGTTCCAGTTGTCATCTCACCTGAAATTACTTTTTCCCCACCAACAATAATAACAGTTGCAAAAGCAATAGCACCTATAATTTCCATCAAAGGTGAAGTTAATTCGTTTGTTTTTATGGCTTTCATATTGTATTTGAAAAATATCATATTATGTACTGAAAACTTTGTAGCTTCAATTTTTTCCGTAGAATTAGCTTTAATTATTTCAATATTATTAAAAGATTCACTTAAACTTGAAGTAATATCTGAATTACTCTCTTGAGATTTAAAAGATAATTTTTTCATTCTTTTTGCTAATTTAGATAATGGATAAATTGCAAGTGGTAAAACAACTAATCCATAAAATGCAAGTTCTGGTGAATGATAGATTACAAGTCCAATTAATCCAACAATAGTTAAGGTTTCTCTTAAAAATTCTGCAACACTATTTGAAACTGCACCTTGAATTCTATTTATATCATTTACTATTCTACTTACAAGTTCTCCACCGTGTC
This sequence comes from Arcobacter aquimarinus, assembly GCF_013177635.1. Classification (NCBI taxonomy): domain Bacteria; kingdom Pseudomonadati; phylum Campylobacterota; class Epsilonproteobacteria; order Campylobacterales; family Arcobacteraceae; genus Arcobacter; species Arcobacter aquimarinus. The sequence continues at coordinate 905,563 of NZ_CP030944.1, forward strand.
TTTTTTGAAAAAAATCCATATCTAAAGTTAAGACATGAGAAAATAGTTTATCTCTTACTATTCTTGTAATATCTTGTCCAATGAAAGAGATATAATAAGATTGAATATATCTTCCAAAACCTTTAGCAGTATATAAAGCAATAATGATAAAAGGCATCATATAAAGCATATTTTCATCTTTATTAATAAAAATATCATCAAGTAGGGGTTGTATTGCATAAGCTGTTCCTGATGTTGAAGCAGCTACTAAAATTATTCCAACAAGTGAGTAAAAAAATTGTAATTTATAGTTTTTATAATAAGGTATATACTGTTTGAAAAAATCTTTCATAAAAATCCTATTTTATTTAATTGTGTAAAAGTCGCAATTATATCCTAATGTTGTTAAATATAATTAAACTTTATTTTTAAACATTTTTATAAATTTGTCAAAACCAAATGCTTTAATAGTTAGATAAAATAATATAAAACCACTAAGTGTACTAGCAAATGCTAATCCTGCAGCACCAAAAGGTTTGATTAATATAAGTGAAAATACTATATTCCAAGCTAAACTTTTCATAGATATTTTAGCTGATAAAAACTGTTGTTCATTTGCGTATAGCCAAAGAGAAAAGATTTTTGCTAAACCAAAAGGTAAAAGTCCTATTAAGTACATCGTTAAAATTAAAGCAGTATTTACAGTGTCTTCTTGTGTAAATGCTCCTCTTTCAAAAAGAAGTTTTACAATAAATTCATCGAAAACTATCCCAATTAACATAGAAATTGATAATACAGCAAACAAAATAATAGAAGATTTTCTCATTAAAGCTAATGCTTTATACTCTTCTTTATTTTTAATTGCACGAGCTACCATTGGAAATAGGGCGATTGATGTTGCAATTGCAAAAATAGCTAGCGGAAGTTGAAAAACTCTATTTGCATAATAAAGGTATGAAATAGATCCACTTATTAAAAATGAAGCTAGCCAAGTATCAATAAAAGCTGATAAATGCATAGTTGAAGAACCCAACGTAGCTGAAAAAAAGTTTTTATAAAATCTATTTTCTTCTTTTTTCTTATGTTTTTTAAAATGAAAAATTTTGCATAAGTTATGTTTTTTAACAGCAATTAAATGAACTAATATTTGTAAAAAACCACCTATAATTACCCCATAAGATAGATAAAAAGTAATTTCATATTTATCCATATTTTGTGAAATTAATAAAGCACTAATCATTCCTAAATTTAATAAGGCAGTTGAATATGCACTTGTTGCAAAATGGTGTTTGTATTGTAAAAGTGCAGCCATAAAAGTTACTGTAAAAATAATAGGTAAATAATAAAAATTTATAGCGAATAAAGGTGCTGCTAAATCAATAGTCTCTTTTGAAAAACCAATAGCAAAAGCTTTTGCTACTATATGAGAAAACAAAGTTACAAGTAATGATAATATAATTAAAAATCCAAAAAGTTGTAAAAATATAACAGAAGAAAATCTAATTTTATGTTTTGATTTTGCATAAGAAGGAATAAAGGCTTGTGTAAATGCCCCATCAGCAAAAACACTTCTAAATAAATTTGGTAATTTAAAAGCAATAAAAAATATATCTGAATAGATATTTGCACCTAAAACTGATGCTGTTAATAAATCTCTTATAAATCCTAAAATTCGTGAGACTAAAATACCTGAACTATTTGTAAAAATTGCTTTTTTTAACATTAATTTCCTATTTTGTAATCTGATAGATTATGTATTATTATTTGTTTATTTCCCTTGTATGAAGCTAAATGACCCCTTAAAATAGTGATATATTCGCCATTTTTTGGGAGTAAATCCCTATTTTTAGCATATAGTTTTATAAATCTATTTTCATCAAGATATAATCTTGAATTTTTTACAAGACCTTTTAGATTAGTAATAATTTCATTATCATATTTAAAGTCAAAAATATCTATAGAAGAAGCATCTAAATAAAAATCTTTATAATTTGTAACTTCTTTTTTTTCTTCTTCAACTATAAAATCTTTTATCTCTTTTAGTCCATTAAAATTTTGAATCTGATTTATTTGAAGGTCATAAGAGATACCTTCTTTTAACTCTTTAGCATTATTATAAAGGTATATAGCTCTATCATTTACTTTTTTTATTATAGCTTTATCATCTTCTTTATATATAACAACTACATCTTCTAAAAAAATGGGTTCAATTAATTTTTCTTTTTTATATAAATCTAAAATTGTTGAGATTTCTTCTTTTTCTATTTGTTTTAAAGGATTTTTATCTCCTTTTTGAATAGAAAATTCTGCAAAAATAGGTAGATGATCTGAAAAGCCTTCTCCTTTATGAATTTTTAAAAATTTATCATTACTCATTTTCCATCTTATTATCTCATTATTTTTATACAGATAGTCTGGTTTAAAAACTTGAAATGAATTTGGGATATAAGATAGTTTTTTATTATCAAATAGAGCAGGAGAAATTATTATATTGTCAGGAGTATTGTTTTGATTTTTAAATTTTGTAGAGAATCTTTCATTTGCTTTTATATCTAACCATAAGTTATAATGAACTCTTTTTTCTTCTTTTAATATATCATCATAAGTTACAAATTTTTCATTTATTGTGGTATTTAATACTTGATTTATTCCTGTTATTCCCATAGTATTATTTAATTTCTGACTTTTCTTAAAGGTTTCAAATTCATTATAATCAGCATTAAAATCTCCAATTAGAACATAATCATAATCTTTTTCAAGTTCAACTAATCTATCTTGTAAAGTTTTTGCATATTTTATTCTATAGCTTTCTCCAACAGCTTTTGAAGGCCAATGATTATTAAAAACTTTGAATTCTGTATTTTCATAAATAAAAGTTGTTTCTAAAATAGGTCTAAAAAGTTTTGTTTCAAATTTTACATCTAAGTTTTTTGAATTTTTAATCTCTATTTTTGATAATATTCCAAGTCCTACAGCAGAATTTGGATATTTTATAAATGAATAGTATTTATATTTAGGTAGATTTTTTTGTAAAAGTTTTATTAAATCTCTATTTTCAATCTCTTGTAAAGCAATAATATCAGCATCCAAGTCTGAAATTACTTTTACTAAATTATTTAATTTTATATTAAAATTTCTTTGATTCCATAAAGCTTTTCCATTTGGAATAAACTCTTGATATTCTGTTTTATCATTTTTTAAATCAAAAAGATTTTCTACATTATATGAAGCTATTTTTATATTTTGAGCATTTAGTGAAAGAAAAGATAAAAAAAGTAAGATTAATTTAAACAAGAAGGAACTCCGATAATTTTTTTGTAATATTATCGAAGATATTATTTTTAAAAGGTAAAACTATAAAAGTTTTACCTAATTAAAATAGTTAACCTACGGTTACATCACTAGATTTTTTCTTGAAATATTCTTTTTCAACTCTACATAATGGACACTCTTTTGGTGGTTTTTTACCTCTATGAACATGTCCACATACTTCACATACCCATTCTTCTTCTTCATCTGATTCTAAGAAACCTTCATCAATTAATGCTTGTTTTAATTCTAAATATTCTTTTTCATGTTCAACTTCAACTTTCCCTATTGCTTTGAACATTCTTGCTATCTCTTTTAATCCCTCTTCTTTTGCAATTGCTTCAAAATTTGGATACATTTCTTCATGTTCATATCTTTCACCATCAGCTGCGTATTGTAAGTTTTTCTTTGTTGAGTCTAACTCTACATCATGAACTAATTTGTTATAAGCTTTAAATTCAGCAATTGCATGATATTTTTCATTGTCAGCAGCTTCTTGGAAAAATCTTGCAATTTTATGGAAACCTTCTTCAAAAGCTATTTGTGCAAAAAATTCATATTTATTTCTAGCTTGAGATTCCCCTGCAAAAGCTTTCATTAAATTTACAGCTGTTAAATTTTCAGTTATCATTTCCATTTCTTGACCACAGCAGTGTAATTTTCCACCACCAACAGTTTGTACTTCTACCTCATTTCCACATTTATTACATTTATATGTTTCATATTGTCTCATTTTTTTTCTCCTACTTTAAAATACTTTAATTATAACGTTTTTTAATTATTCTTCGATAAAAATATTGATAAATTAATTATCAAAAGATAAAGATTATCGTTTGGAAATTATAAAATATTAAAACTTAAAAGAAAATTATTATCCTTTGCAAAATTTTATGTTATAATACTTTATGTAAATTTTAAAATAAATATTTAAAACTTATATATTTTATGTGGAAATAAATATTTAAGTAGTATTATTCCGCGAAAGGAAATAGAAATGACAAATTATACAAATTTATTAAAAGAATATGATTTAAAAGTTACTCCTCAAAGGGTAGCTATTGTTGAAGAACTTTATAATAATGGTCATATGAATATTGATGATTTATACAAAAAACTATTATCTAAGTTCCCTTCTATATCATTAGCAACCATTTATAAAAATATAAATGCAATGGTTGAAAAAGTTTTTCTATCTGAAGTTAAGTTACCAAATTCAAAATCAGTTTATGAATTGGTAAAAGTTGAACATGCTCATTTAGTTTGTTCTTCGTGTGGACATATTGAAGATATAATGCTAGATGCTTCATCTATTTTGGAAGAGGCTTCTAAAATTACTTCTTTTAAAATAGATTCTACAAACATAGTATTAAGTGGAATTTGTCCTAAATGTTCAAAATAGTCTAGTTTTAAACTAGGCTATTTTGTATTACTAATCCTAAAACTATCAACAACGCAATCCCTGCTGATTTATTATAAAGTTTATTTGCTGTTATAAATACTAACATTAATGTGGCTATGAAAGCTGCAGCTATATCAAAATAGTTACTAGAAAAATCAATATTAAGTGGATTTATAATTGCAGATAATCCTAAAACCATAGTGAAATTTGCCACATTTGAACCTATGATATTTCCTATTGCTAAATCAGCATTATTGTTTATAGCTGATTTAATAGAAATAGTAAGTTCTGGTAAAGATGTTCCAAAAGCTACTAAAAAAAGACCAATTATCCATTCACTAATTCCAAAACTTCTTGCAATATTTCCTGCACTATCAATTGCAAAATTTGCTCCAACAATTACAAAAATGAATCCAATTAGAAGTAAAACACCTGTTTTTAACCAGTTGAATTTTTCTTTTTTTAAATCTTCATCTATATCTTCTTCAAGAGAGTTTGAATTGATTAAAAACATAAGATATGCACCCATTAATAATAAAAATAAAATTCCATCAAACATAGATAATTTTCCATCAATTCCCATCAAAATAAATATTAAAATAGGAAAAAGTGACCAAGCTGAATCTTTTGCAAATAAATCTCTGTGTGGATTTATTTTTTTTGCAAGTAAAAAAACTAAACCTAAAACAAGTGAAATATTAAAAATAGTACTTCCAATTACATTTGCAACTGCAATATCAGCACTTCCTTTAGCTGATGCTGACATGGAAACAGCCATTTCAGGAAGACTTGTACCAACAGCTACTAAAGTAGCACCTATTACAAAACTTGAAATATTAAAATGAAGTGCAATTCTTTCACTCTCTTTTATTACAAAATCTGCTCCATATATAAGCCCTGCCATGGCGATTGTAAATATAATCAAATCCATTTTATGAATTCCTAACTATCAAACTATCTGGTAAATTAAATTTTTTTATTAATTCTTCTTCTTTATTTCTATGTTCTCCATTATCAACTTCATGGTCATATCCTAGAAGATGTAAAAGTCCATGAATAAATAATAATGAAAATTCCTCATCAAAACTATGTCCATACTCTTTTGCTTTTTCTTCCACAAAATCAGTTGAAATTACAATAGAACCTAAAGGCATATTATCAAAATCATATTCAAGAGGAAAACTTAAAACATCTGTTGCTTTATCTATATTTCTATGTTCTTTATTTAATTCTTGTATTTCATCATTTTTTACAACAAGAAGTTCTATATCTTTTTGTGTAAGTGAGTTTACAATTTTTTCTAAACCTAAAATATCAATTTCAAATTCAGTTTCATTATCTAAATCAATCATTATTAATCCATATTTAATTTGTGAAAATTATAACTAAAATTTAATAAGTTAAAGTGTATATTAATCTATTTAAAACATTAAGGAGAGAAGATGAGTTTAGAAATTGGTACGAAAGCAAGTATAGACTATAAAGTTCAATCAAAAGATTTAGCTGCAAATTTACAAATATCAAAAGAGGATGCATTTCCTGAAGTTTTTGCAACTGCTAGAATGGTTGCATTGATGGAATGTAGTGCAGCAAAAATGATGTTGCCTTTATTAAAAGAAGGAGAACTAAGTGTTGGTGTAGAAGTTAATATAAAACATTTAGCTCCTACTTTAGAAGAAGATATTGCTATTTCAACTGCAACTTTTGTTGGAATGGAAGGCAAACTTTACAAGTTTGAAATAGAAGTTGTTGATAGTGGTGGAATCATAGGAAATGGAACTCACACAAGAGCAATAGTTACAAATGAGAGATTAATGAGTGGCGCAAAAAAAAGAGTTGGAAAATAATCTTTATTAAAAAATGATAGAACTAAAATAGTTCTATCATTTTAAAGACACATACATTCTAAAATAATTCAATCATTTTAGAAACTTCATCAACTGCAAAAGTCTTAATATCAAGTTTCAGATTTGTTTTTTGGGCAATTACAGCTTTTTTCATGCCTTGAGCTTGTGCCTCTTTTAATCTTAAATCAATAGAATAAACATCTTTTATTTCACCAGTTAGGGAAACTTCACCTATAAATGCTGACTCTTTCGAAATAGGTCTATCTCTAAAAGAGGAAATAATTGCAGCAATTACAGCTAAATCAGCACTACTTTCTTTAATTTTTATTCCGCCACTTATGTTTATAAAAACATCATAATTATTTAGTGGTAAATCTATCTTTTTTTCAAGTAAAGCTAAAAGCATGGTAAGTCTATTTGCGTCAAATCCAGTGGCACTTCTTTTTGGATTTGGATAAGTGCTTTCAGTTACAAGTGCTTGAACTTCCAAAATTATAGCACGACTTCCCTCCATAACAACTGTAAGAGCAGAACCACTTTGGGCTTTACTTTTATCAAAAAATTTTGAAGCTATATCTTTTGCACTTATAAGTCCTTCTGCTGTCATCTCAAAAATACCAATTTCACTAGTTGAACCAAAACGGTTTTTAAAACCTCGAAGCATCCTAAGTTCTCTACTTGCTTCTCCTTCAAAATACAAAACAGTATCAACCATGTGTTCTAAAACTCTTGGACCTGCAATACTTCCATCTTTTGTGATATGTCCAATTATAAACATAGCAATATTTGACTCTTTTGCTTTTCTCATTAACTCAAAAGTAATTTCACGTACCTGAGAAACACTTCCTGGTGCTGATGTTAGATTTGATGAATAAATAGTTTGAATAGAGTCGATAATTACTACTTCATAATTTTGTCTCAAAAGTTCATCTTGAATCTCTTCAAGTTTTATTTCACTTAATAAAAAAAGTTCATCATGATTTGCTTCAAGTCTATTCGCCCTTAGTTTTATTTGTCCAGCACTCTCTTCACCTGAAACATAAAGTACTTTTTTACCTGATTTTGAGATACTTCCAGCAACTTTCAGTAAAAGAGTTGATTTTCCAACTCCTGGACTTCCTCCTATTAAAGTTAAACTTCCAGGAACAATTCCTCCTCCTAAAACTAAATCAAATTCATCATTAAATGAAGAAAATCTTGTAACATCATCTTGAACTATTTGTGTTATGGGTTTTGCTTTTGAACTTGTATTTATGATTTTTGATGAGTGTTTTAAAACTTCTTGTTGTTCTTGATTCAATTCTATGAATGAATCCCATGAACCGCAGTTTGGACATTTTCCAAGCCACTTTGTAGATTGTTCTCCACAATGTTGACACTCAAAAAGTGATATTTTCTTTTTTGCCATTTTATTTCCTAGCTGTTTTATGTTGTTATTATAATGAAAAAAGAATTATGCTTAATAAAATATTACACTTTGTAATATGAATTACAATACAATCTTAAATGAAAAAAATAAAACTATTCACAGATTCAAGTGTAAATCCTCAAAAAAAGATAGGTTTTGGAAGCTTTCTTCTTTTGGAAGAAAAAAATATCTCTTTTGAAGAGATGAAAAAAAACATAAAAATAAAAAAATTTGAAAATACATCTTCTACAAAACTTGAACTCCAAACTTTACTTTGGGCATTAGATGAACTAGATGATAAAAATATAATTATTGAAGTTTATACAGATTGTCAAAATATTATAGGTTTACAAGATAGAAGAGAAAAGCTAGAAAAAAATAATTTTCATTCATCTTCTGGAAAACTTATGAATAATCATGAGTTATATAAAGAATTTTTTGAAAAAGTAGATAAATTAAATATAAGTTTTTTTAAAGTTAAAGGGCATAAAAAAAATAGTTTAAAAGATAAAATAGATGATATCTTTAATCTAGTAGATAAAGCTTGTAGAAACGCTTTAAGAGAAGATATTGCTTATTTAAAATAAATAAGCAATATTTATCCCTCCCCAATTTTCTCTTTCACTTTTTCCGTTAATTCTTACAAATTTAGAATTTTTAAAGCTAAGAGATAAAACAAAATTTTCTAAATAGGTATCTAGTGATACAACTTGAACAATAGTATCTTTTAATTTGTCTAATTGATAAGATTTATCATAATTTGAAACATAAAAATAATCAGTATAAGAGTATGCTAAACCATAAGATAGTGACCAACCTAAGTTTTTGTTAGGTTTAGAATCAAGATTTAGAAGTTTGTTTTCATTTACTCCTAAAAATTTTCCAACAGTATTAAAATTATTTGGATAATTATTTCCATATCTTATCATAGAGCCAAACATTAAAGCTCTATTATAGTTTCCTACATCTATTTTAAAGTTATTTGTTAAATCCATTTTTCCATAAGAAAAATCATATTTAAAGGCTTTATAACCATAATCATAAGAGAAGTTATACAAAAAATCATCTTTTAATTGATTATTCCAACCTTTTGGTTCTTTTCCTCCTATTGCATTATGGAAAGACTTTTGAAAATTATCTGTATTTGTACTTCCTCCAACAGCACCTAAGGTTATTACATATTTGTGAAAAAAATCTTCTTCCCACTTATATAAAATAAAATCTAAAGTTGCAACTCCTGCATAAGGTAAATCACCTATAATTTTCTCTTTTTTATCCAAGTTATCAGGAGTAAATGCAAGATGAGAATAGGTCATTCCTAGTGTTTGATATTTTGTATCATTGTTAAAAGTAGGAATTTTAGAAATTAAATCAAAAAAACTATTGTTATATTTTGAAGAATCATTTGTATCTTTGTTAGTTAAATAACTAAAATAAACTCCATTTGTGTAGTGTTTATCTTCCCCATTTATTACATCATTTTCTATAAAAACTGAAAAAACTTCTGCATTTAGATTTAAAGCTAAAAAAGAAGTGAAAATAATTTTTGGAAATAATTTCATTGTCAAGCCTTTTATTGTAGTATTGCAATTATATAATAAAAAATTGGAAAAAATAAAATGATAATATATATTCACGGATTCGCAAGTAGTGGTTTTGGTTCAAAACCACAAAAATTTAAAGAGTATTTTGAAGATGAAATAATAACAATTTCACTTTCTACTATTCCAAATTTAGCAATTGATACTTTAGAACAAATAATAGAATTTTCTTTAAATAAAGATGAACCAGTTTATTTAGTAGGTTCCTCTCTTGGTGGTTTTTATGCACTTTATTTAGCAAATAAGTATGATTTAAAAGCAGTTTTAATAAATCCAGCTGTTAATCCATGGGGAACTTTACATAGATATGAAGGTGTTGAATTTGTAACAAATTATTATGATAATTCAAGATTTGAATTTACTAATGAACATATAAAATCTTTAAAGAATTATGAAGTGAATTTTTTAAAGAATCCAGAAAATTTTATTACTTTATTGCAAGAAGAAGATGAGGTTTTAGATTTTAATGAAGCTGCTTTAAAACTTGAAGAAACAGAACTTATAATAGAAGAGGGAGGAAGTCACTCTTTTGAGGGAATAGAGCGATATTTTAGAAAAATAAATAGTTTTTTTTATAATTAAAATTTATTCATATAATATTTTGGAATAATTGGATAAAATAAATACAATTATGATGTATTGAAAAATTAAGGAGAACTCTAAAAATGAATTCATTTAGAGTTATAGATACGAGATTTCGTATTTTAAAGGGTGGTAAAATAGGATTAAGTCTATCTATTTCTTTAATAGGTAGTGCCTTAGTTTTTGGAAGTGTAAATAGTTATGCTGTTGATTATTTTACTGATGTACAATCTACAGTTTCTGATTCTACAACAACTCCATTAGGAGGAACAAATCCTATTACAGTAGAAAAAGCTGTTAATGGTGGAAGTGTAAATACTACAAGAATTGAAAATGATACGAATCCTGTGGTTTTTAAACCCACTTCTTGGGCAAATAGTTCTTATACAGATCCAACATTTGCAGCAGCTGAAACTACTCCTACTGTTTATCCAGCTAGATATTATTTAGGAAAAGAAGATTTTGTCCCTTTAGAATTAAATTTAACTTTTGCTTCAGGAGCGAGTTCTGGAAGTATTTCAAAAAATAGTACAACTTTTTATAGTGCAAATATAACTCCTCCTGGTTATATTGCTGATAATCCTGGTATTCCAACACAAACTTTAACAACTGTAGTATCAAATAATTATAAAGCTAATTTAATTTTTGAGGGTTCAAATACTGTTTCAGGTTCAACAAATATAGAAGATGGAAACATAAAAATAGATGGAAGTATAGATTTCAATGGAACAGTTACAGCAGGTTCAATAGAAGTTGATACTACTGATACGGCAACTTTTGGAAGCAATGTTTCTTTATCTTCAGGAGCAGGAAATTTAAATTTTAGCCAAGATGGTAGTATTATTTTAAATTCAAATTTTTCTGGAAATATTACTAATACTAATTCAGGTGATGGAAATATTACAACTGTAGGAATAAATAATATAAATGGAAATATAGGGAATAGTTCAAACTTTTTAAATTCTTTAAGTGTAGGCGATTTAACTACAATTTCAACAACAACTGTAAATGGAGATGTGTTTGCAAATAGTACAGTATTGAATAATACAATAACAAATAGCTCAACATTGATACTTTCAAATGATAAAAATATAACTTCGACAATAACAACTTCACATGATAATAAGGGTATTTTAACTCTATCAGGTGGAACACAAACAGTAACGGGACAAATAGGTACAGATACTTTAAAATTAGCAGAAATAAACGCAGGAGCGAATGGTTCAGATTCAACATTTAATAGTGATGTGTTTGCAACAAATTTAGATGTAGAAGGAACAGGAAGAGTAAACCTAAATGGAGATTATAAAGGTACGTCAATAAGATATAACGCAGATGGAACAGTAGTATTAGCAGATGGAAGTGATGTAAATTCTTCAATAATAAATAACTCAGGAGTAGATAGTACAGGAACATTGACTTTAAATGGAAGCTCAACAGTAAGTGGAAATGTAGGAGCAGATGGAGCATCGTTAAAAGAGATAAACGCAGGAGCGACAGGTTCAAATTCAACATTTAATAGTGATGTGTTTGCAACAAATTTAGATGTAGAAGGAACAGGAAGAGTAAACCTAAATGGAGATTATAAAGGTACGTCAATAAGATATAACGCAGATGGAACAGTAGTATTAGCAGATGGAAGTGATGTAAACTCAGCAATAACAACTGGAACAACAAATACAGGAACATTGACTTTAAATGGAAGCTCAACAGTAAGTGGAAATGTAGGAGCAGATGGAGCATCGTTAAAAGAGATAAACGCAGGAGCGACAGGTTCAAATTCAACATTTAATAGTGATGTGTTTGCAACAACTACAAATGTAGGAGCAGGAGAGATTAAATTTGAAGGTAATTTAACTGGAAATATAGATGCAATAACTTCGAATCAAGGAACTATAACTTTTGTAGGTGATAATAGTGGAAAAGCGCAATTAGTTACAGGAAATATAGGAATTTTTGGTGATTCAATAAATGTTTTAAATATAGGAGAATCAGGAAGTTTAATAAACTATTCAACAACAACTGTAAATGGAGATGTGTTTGCAAATAGTACAGTATTGAATAATACAATAACAAATAGCTCAACATTGATACTTTCAAATGATAAAAATATAACTTCGACAATAACAACTTCACATGATAATAAGGGTATTTTAACTCTATCAGGTGGAACACAAACAGTAACGGGACAAATAGGTACAGATACTTTAAAATTAGCAGAAATAAACGCAGGAGCTAATGGTTCAGATTCAACATTTAGTAGTGATGTGTTTGCAACAAATTTAGATGTAGAAGGAACAGGAAGAGTAAACCTAAATGGAGATTATAAAGGTACGTCAATAAGATATAACGCAGATGGAACAGTAGTATTAGCAGATAATAAAAATATAGACTCTTCAATAATAAATAATAGTAGTACAACACCAACAGGAACATTGACATTAGAAGGAAGTTCAATAGTAAGTGGAACAGTAGGTACAGATGTAAATAGATTGAAAGAGATAAACGCAGGAGCGAATGGTTCAGATTCAACATTTAATAGTGATGTGTTTGCAACAAATTTAGATGTAGAAGGAACAGGAAGAGTAAACCTAAATGGAGATTATAAAGGTACGTCAATAAGATATAACGCAGATGGAACAGTAGTATTAGCAGATGGAAGTGATGTAAATTCTTCAATAATAAATAACTCAGGAGTAGATAGTACAGGAACATTGACTTTAAATGGAAGCTCAACAGTAAGTGGAAATGTAGGAGCAGATGGAGCATCGTTAAAAGAGATAAACGCAGGAGCGACAGGTTCAAATTCAACATTTAATAGTGATGTGTTTGCAACAAATTTAGATGTAGAAGGAACAGGAAGAGTAAACCTAAATGGAGATTATAAAGGTACGTCAATAAGATATAACGCAGATGGAACAGTAGTATTAGCAGATGGAAGTGATGTAAACTCAGCAATAACAACTGGAACAACAAATACAGGAACATTGACTTTAAATGGAAGCTCAACAGTAAGTGGAAATGTAGGAGCAGATGGAGCATCGTTAAAAGAGATAAACGCAGGAGCGACAGGTTCAAATTCAACATTTAATAGTGATGTGTTTGCAACAACTACAAATGTAGGAGCAGGAGAGATTAAATTTGAAGGTAATTTAACTGGAAATATAGATGCAATAACTTCGAATCAAGGAACTATAACTTTTGTAGGTGATAATAGTGGAAAAGCGCAATTAGTCACAGGAAATATAGGAATTTTTGGTGATTCAATAAATGTTTTAAATATAGGAGAATCAGGAAGTTTAATAAACTATTCAACAACAACTGTAAATGGAGATGTGTTTGCAAATAGTACAGTATTGAATAATACAATAACAAATAGCTCAACATTGATACTTTCAAATGATAAAAATATAACTTCGACAATAACAACTTCACATGATAATAAGGGTATTTTAACTCTATCAGGTGGAACACAAACAGTAACGGGACAAATAGGTACAGATACTTTAAAATTAGCAGAAATAAACGCAGGAGCTAATGGTTCAGATTCAACATTTAGTAGTGATGTGTTTGCAACAAATTTAGATGTAGAAGGAACAGGAAGAGTAAACCTAAATGGAGATTATAAAGGTACGTCAATAAGATATAACGCAGATGGAACAGTAGTATTAGCAGATAATAAAAATATAGACTCTTCAATAATAAATAGTAGTAGTACAACACCAACAGGAACATTGACTTTAAATGGAAGCTCAATAGTAAGTGGAACAGTAGGTACAGATGCAAATAGATTGAAAGAGATAAACGCAGGAGCGACAGGTTCAGATTCAACATTTAGTAGTGATGTGTTTGCAACAACTACAAATATCACTTCTGGAGTAGTTAATTTTAATACTATATCAGGGACAACAACTACAAATATAGTATTTAGTGGAAATGGAACGGCAAATTTAAATCAAGGCTTAACTGGAAATATTTATTTTGCAGGTAATGATGCAAATATAAATGTATCTGATGGAAAAGGGATATTAGGTTCAGTTGAAACTTTAGCAAATAATACAGGAATTTTAAATTTTAAAGGTGATGGTGTTATTAATGGAATCATTGGAAGTGCTGATTTTGCAATAAAAGAACTTAATGTAAATAGTGAAAATGAGCAAGATAAAGATGGAAATGGAACAGTTATAACTCAAGGATTATTAGCACATAGAGAAATTTTTGCTGAGATTATAAATCTTAGAAATAATGCAACTTTAACATTAGCAAATAATGCAAATATAACAAAAACATCAACGGGATTAGTTATTTCAACTGATAGTGCAAATAGTGGTAATGTAGTCTTTTTAGGAAGTTCAACAGTAACAGGAGAAGTTGGAACAAACAGTAATAACTTAGAAAGTATAACAGCTGGTGCAAATAATCACACAGTTACTTTTAATGATATGGTTTATGCTTCAATAATAAATTATTCTGATGATGGAAAAGTTGTTTTAAATGGAGATAATAGTTTAAATTCAAATGCTGAAGGTTTTAAAGGAACTGTAAATTTTAACTCTAAATCAGGAACACTTGAAATTGGAGATGATGTAAATATTACTACAGGAGCAACAGAAATTCAATTTACAAATGCCAAAAATGCAACCCTTGCATTTAATGGAACTTCAATTATAAAAGGAAGTTTAGGAAGTGAAAATGGGACAAATGATACTTTTAAAACTATAAATGCAGGTGCATTAAATGAAACAGTTAAATTTGAAGATAATATTTATGTAATGGATAGTTTAAATCTTTCTTCAAATGGTAAAGTACAAATTGTAGATGAAAATTATGTAAAAAGAAATTCAAATTCAGCTACAACAGGAGCTATTATTACTACATCAACAGATGGTTTTGGTGATTTAGAATATTTAGGAACGACTATTTTGTATGATGATATAGGAACTTCATCAAAAAAACTTAATAATGTTACTTTTGCTTCAACTGGAGATGCTTCAAATATTTATAATCAAGATATAGATAAAAATGTATATGCTTTGAATACAACTATTGGAAATAGTTCTAATAAAACAACATTAAATATTAAAGAAGATATAACATTTGGTGGAAATTTAAATCTTAGAAAAGATTCTGTTTTAAATGTTAGTGATTATAATGTCACTGTAGCTAATAATTTAGATATAGCATCAAATTCAACTTTAAACTTTAAAGTTTATACAACAGATATAAGTGCCGGTCAAGCTGTTGAAAATGGAAACTCAGGAAGTATAACAGCTCAAAGTTTAAATATGGCAAATGATGCAAAAATTCATATTGATTATGATGGAACTTGGGAAGGTGCTGGAAAATATAACTTGATTAAAGCTTCTTCTATAACTACAGATTATTATGGAACAGAAAAAAATGGTTTAGTTAGTGATAATAGTATTATAGATTCAATTGTTACAAAAGATGGAACAAATCTTACTTTATTTGCGGATAGAACAAGTGGAGGGTCATTTAATCCTGAAGATTTATATATAGAAAAATCTGAAATAGGAAAAGATTATTCAAATGGTGCTTCTCAATCACTTGCAGGATATGCAAATGAAAAAAACAGAGAAGGTGCTTTAGCTGATATTATTCGTGAAATGGAATATTTTGATGGTGGAACAAATTTAAGTGAAGCTAAAAAGCAAGAGATGATAAAAATGCAAAGATTATTAACTCCTACTGCTAATAATTCAAATATACAAAGTACAATAACAGCAACAAACTTATCAGCATCTACAATTAAAGGAAGATTATCAGATATAAGAGTTACTCAAGAAAATAACTTTACACCAAATACTTATGATTATTTAGGATTATCTTCAGGAGATTATTATACTTTTGATACTTCTTTTTGGCTAAAAGCAATGGCTTCAAAAGCTACACAAGATAGAATAAAAGAGTATGATGGTTTTGATACTTCAACTTATGGTTTTGTTGGTGGAATGGATAAAATTACAAATGATGGAACTATTTTTGGAGTAGCACTTTCATATTCTACTACAAAAACTAAACAAGATGGTTTAAGAACAGATGATTCAGATACTACAAGTGTTCAAGCTACGCTTTATTCATCTCAAGAGATAGGAGATGCTTATGTTGATGGATATTTATCTTATGGTAAGCATAAAACAGATGCTACAAGAACAGCAAATTCAGGAAAATTAAATTCAAGTGTAAATTCGGACCAAATTTCAGCAAAAGTTGAGACAGGCTATAAAATACCATTAAATGATGGGATTTCTTTAACTCCGTTTGCTTCTTTAGAGTATAGTTTATTAAATCAAAAAGGTTATACTGAAAAAGGTTCAACTTATCAAAATGATGCTTTAAAAGTTGATAGTATAAAACTAAACAGAGGAACTGCTGAATTAGGGGCAAAACTTGTAACAAATATAGAGTTTGATGATACATTAATAATTCCTCAATTCTCTGCAAGTGTTTACAACTCATTTGGAGATAATAAACCTGATGTTAAAGCCCAGTTTGTTGGTGGTGGAAATAAGTTTGTAACACCGGTTCCTGATATGAATGATACAATGTTTAATTTAGGTTTAGGAGTTGAAACTAAAATTTCAGACTCTACAAGTTTAATATTCGATGTAGATTATGACAGAAGTAAAGATGGAAAATTTGAAGCTTATTCAGGTAGCGTAACTTTTGGAGTTAGTTTTTAATATAAAAGGAAAAAAATAATGTATAAAGTAGTTTGTAGTGGTTTAATAAGTCTATTTATTAGCATGAATTTAAATGCTAATGAGATTTCTTCATATTCATTAATGAAGTATAAAGCTGATTTTTCAAAGCAGAATCAACAATCAAAAGATGCATTAATAAAAGAGTATTTAAAACTGAAAAATCTAGCACAAGTTTTAGAAGCAAGTGTAATGAAAGATGATGTTGATTTAGAAGTTGCAAAAAATATGTTAATAGTTGATATTTGGACAAATAAATTTTTACAAAGTTATAAACCTACAACAAATGAATTAAATGAACTTTATAAAATAGAAAAACCAAGAACAGTAGCTAAATATGAATTAAGAAATATTTTGGTTTCTTATGAAAATAATGCGGATAGAATAATTGGTATGTTAAATGAAATAAAAAACAAAACAGAAAAAAAAGATAGTTTTATTAAATATGTAAGATCAGTTTCAAATGATGTTGCAACAAAACAAAATAATGGTTTAACTCCTTTAGTTGATGAAAATAAATTAAGTTTACAAATAAAAGAGGCATTAAAAGGTAAAAAAGAGGGTGATATTGTAAAAGTTAATCTTAAAGATGTGGGAACTCAAATTTTATATATTGAAAAATATATCCCTGAAAAAAAAGCTACTTTTGAAGAAGCAAAAGATGCTTTAATAGATCTTGCAAAAAGAAAAGCTGTTGCAAAAGAGATGGAGTTATTGTTAAAATAACCTTATGAAATATTTAATATTTGTTTTTCTTTCATTATTTTTTATTTCATGTACAAAAAATATACCAACACCAAGTGAGAGAAAAAACTTAGTTTTAATATCATCAAAAGAGAAAGGTTTTGAACAAGTTAATATCCAAACTTCATATTTTTCTATTTTTTCTCTTCAAAAAAAAGATATTACTTGTAAGAATAAGAGTTTGCATGTTTATATAGAAGGTGATGGACTAGCATGGATAAATAGAAGAACTATTTCAAGTGATCCAACTCCTATAAATTCTACAATATTAAAAATTATAAATGAAGATGAAAATGAGTGTAAAATATATTTAGCTCGTCCTTGTCAGTATCTTAATTTTGGTATTTGTGAAAAAAAATATTGGACAAGTCATAGATTTAGTCCAGAAGTATTAAAAAGTTTTGATGAGAGTTTGGATATTTTAAAAAACAGGTATGAAAATAGTGATTTTACTCTAATAGGTCATTCAGGTGGTGGAGCAATAGTTACTTTATTAGGTGCTAAAAGAGATGATATAAAAAGATTAATAACTATAGCAGGAAATTTAGATATACAAAAATGGACAACTTTTCACAATATCTCAAAATTAACAGAATCTTTAAATCCAGCAGACTTTACAAAAGATTTAGAAAACATAGAACAATATCATTTAATAGGAAATAATGATAAAATAATTCCAAAAGATATATTTTTATCATATTATTCAAAGTTCATAAATAAAAATAAAATAACTTTTAGTTATCTTAATGAATCTCATAATTGTTGTTGGGAAAAACCCTATAAAAAATTAATGTTAACATTAGAATAAATTATTTATTAAATAATTTTATTATATAATTATCGGACAAAATTACTATATAGGTATTATCTTGCTAAAAATTATTTTCATTTTATTTTTTAATGTTATATTATTTTCAAAAGAACCTATTACTCCTATTCCTTTAGAAATTGATTTTGATAAAGAAAAAGCAAATTTGGGAAAAGAGTTATTTTTTGATCCAATTTTATCTAAAGATAATACTATATCTTGCCACAGTTGCCATATTTTAGAGCAAGGTGGAGATGATAATTTACAATTTTCTTTTGGAGTTGATGGAAAAGTGGGAAATATGAATTCTCCTACAGTTTTTAATTCAACTTTTAATTTTGTTCAATTTTGGGATGGACGTGCAAAAAATCTTCAAGAACAAGTCCAAGGACCAATTACAAATGAAGTTGAAATGGCACATACTTTTGAAGAGATAATTAAAATACTCAATAATACAGAATACAAAGAAAAATTTAGAAAAATATATAAAGATGGAGTTACAAAAAATAATATTACAGACTCTTTAGCACAATTTCAAAAAACTCTAATTACTCCAAATTCTCCTTTTGATAAATATTTAAGAGGTGATAAAAATGCAATTTCAAAAGAACAAAAACAAGGATATGAACTTTTTAAAAATCAAGGTTGTATAGCATGTCATCATGGAGTTAATGTAGGAGGAAATTTATATGCTAAATTTGGACTTATTTCAGAACTTCAAAGTGATTCAAAAGGAAGATATGAAGTAACAAAAAATGAATTAGATAAATACTATTTTAAAGTTCCAACATTAAGAAATATAGAGTTAACTTCACCTTATTTACATGATGGAAGAATTGAAGAGTTAGAGGATGTTGTTAAATTTATGGCACATTATCAATTGGGAAAATCTTTAAGTGAAGAAGAAGCAAAAAAAATTGTTTTATTTCTAAAATCTTTAACTGGAGATTTGAAATACTATGAATAAGGTTTTTAATAGAATCATAAAATATTTTGATTCTGTGATGTTTTTTTTATTTTTATTTATAATGGTGCTAATTTTATTTATTTATAATTTAACAAAAATAAATCATAAAATAAAAAGTTTTAATGATTATTCAATAACTATAAATAGTATAAAAATCTTAGATAATGAGTTTGAATCTTTGATTAATAACAAAGCTACTTTTATAAATTATGATGGAGTTGTAGAAAAAATAAATTTAAAATATGAATTACTACAAAAATTAAATAATAAAGAGTTTTATGGAGATTATGACTTAGAGTTAAAAAATTTAGTTTATGATTTAAATTATAAATGGAAAGAAAAACATCAATATTTGGAACGTTTCAAATCAAACAATTCAGCTATTATAGGTTCATTTAATTACATTATAGAATTAATTAAAAATATGAAATTAACTCAAAATATAGATATAAAAGATGGTGTTTTATTAGATAATTCTTTATCTCTTTTATTTAAACTTTTCGTAAATATAGATTTTGATAAACAAGTATTAGAAGAAAATGTAGAGAATCTAAAACAACTCTCTTTAAAATATGATAAAAGTGATTTTCATTTTCTTTTTAAAAAATATAATTCTACTATAAACGAATTATTAAATTTAAATAATATAAAATCTCAACTTTTGGAAATAGATGTTAAAAATAAATTAGAACTTATTGAATCTAAGTTACATCAAGAATATGACAAAAGTATCGATAAACAACTTAATATTGCTATTTTATTATTTCTTATTTCAGTTGTTTTTTTGATAATTTCAATTTTAAATTATATAAAATCTGTAAGAATTAAAAAGGAACTAAAAGCATTCAAATATGCAGTTGAAAATAGTGATAATTCTATAGTTATGACAGATATAAATAGAAATATTATTTATGTAAATGAGTCATTTGAAAAGGTTACAGGTTATAGAAGAGAAGATGTTTTAGGAAAAAATCCTCATATTTTAAAATCAGGAAGACTTCCAAGTGATTTTTACAAAAATATGAATGATATTCTTGATAAAGGTGAAAAGTGGTCAGGAGAATTTGTTAATGTTAATAAATTTGGAGATATTTATTATGAAACAGCATCAATTACACCTATTTTTAATGATGATGAATTAACAGGTTATTTAGCTATTAAATTAAATGTGACTGATTATGTAAAACAACAAGAAAAAGTTGAATTTATTGCTCATCATGATAACTTAACTTTATTACCAAATAGAAGAAGTTTAGAAAAAAAAGTCAATGAGTATATTCATGAGTGTTTAGAAAAAGAAAAAAAATTTGCTTTATATTTTATAGATTTAGATGGTTTTAAAAATGTAAATGATACTTTAGGTCATGATATTGGAGATTTGCTATTAAAAGAGGTTGCAAAAATATTCAAAGATACTTTAAGAAATGAAGATTTTGTTTTTAGAATAGGTGGAGATGAGTTTGCTATTATAATCAAATATTCTAATGAAGAGATAGATTTAGAAATAATTGCTAATAAAATTATTGAAAATATAAACAAACCTATTTTTATAAAAAATCATGAGATAAATGTAGGATGTAGTATAGGTATATCTTTATTTCCAAAAGATGCACAAGATTTAAAAAATTTATTAAAATATTCTGATATGGCGATGTATAAAGCAAAACAAAATGGTAAAAATCGAGTGGAGTTTTATGATAAATAAAGATAGTTATAAACCTAAGTGTAGGTGGTTTATAACTATTTGATTTAGAATTCTATTTTCATTCTAAAATATCTAGGAAAACTATTTTTTATATCTTCATTTATTTGTACAGGAAAAGCTTTATAAACAGAAGTTTTTATCAATTCAAAATACTCTTTTTTACCTTCTGTAAGAGTTAATTGTTCAAATCTTCCATCTTTTAAAATAGTAACTCTTATATTTATAAATTCACCCGATTTTAAAGCAGATTTATCTGTATTTTTTTCTATATTTGAATAGATTTTTTCTCTAATTGATTGATAAAACTTTTCAATTTTTGCTTTTTCATCAATAACTTCTTCTTTTAATTCAGGTTTTTCTTCAATTTTAACTTCTACTTCATTTTTAATTTCAGAAATTTCAGGAGTTTGAGAAGTTTGAATCTCTTCTTCAATCTTAATTTCTTGTGGAGATTCTTCTATGTTTTTTTCTAAACTCTCTTCTAAAGGTTTTATAATTGATTCTTTGTTTTCTTCATTCTCTTTTTTATCTTCTTTTTCAATAATTACAGGAGAATTTGTTATTTGTGTTTGCTCTTCTTCTGATGAAAAGAAAAATGAATAAACAGCATATATAATTATAGCTATAACTAAAAGTATTAAAAAATCTTCAAAGAAATTTTTTGTTTTTGCTCTCAAAGTAAATCCTTTTATTTTTCTTCAGATGTATAGATTTCATCTAATAAACTATCGACAAAATTTTCAGGTGAGAATTCTATTAAATCATCTTGTTTTTCACCAATTCCAACATAAAAAATAGGAAGTTCAAGTTGATTTGAGATAGAAAATAAAGCTCCACCTTTTGCAGTTCCATCAAGTTTAGTAACAATTATTCCATCTATTCCTACCATTTCATGAAATGCTTTTGCTTGAGCAATAGCACTATTCCCTTGTGTTCCATCAAGTATCATAAGTTTTTGATGTGGTGCATTTTCCATAGCTTTTGAACATACTTTTACAATTTTTTTTAGCTCATTATTTAAATTTGTTTGAGTTTGTAATCTTCCTGCTGTATCAATAATTACATTATCAATATTTCTTGCAATTGCTGCACTTATCGTATCATAAGCAACAGCACTTGCATCATGACCTTGTTTAGTTTTGATAATTGGAACATCAAGTTTATTTGCCCAAGTTGAAAGTTGTTCAATAGCAGCAGCCCTAAAAGTATCACCAGCTCCTAAAATTACAGATTTACCATCTTTTTTTGATTTATTTGCAAGTTTAGCAATAGTTGTTGTTTTTCCAGCACCATTAACTCCAATAATAAGTCTTACAAAAGGTTTTGGCAAATTTGATAAATCAACATCAGGAGCGTGTTCAAAAAGCATTACAAGTCTATGACGTAATTGTTTCCTTGTTATTTCGCTAGGAAGACCATTCATTGCTTTTTCTATAATTTCATACTCCATATCTGCTTCAATTAAAAGTTCTTCAATATCATCAAAAGAGATTTTTTCTTTTTTCTGAGGAACAACTGTTTTTATTGTTGCAAATGTTTTTTCTAATGCTCTAGAAAAGAAACTCTTTTTTTCTTCTTGTTCTTCGTTTTTTTGTTCAATTTCTATTTCTTGTTCTTTTATTTCAACAGGATTAGCGTATGAATTATCAATTGAAGAATTTTCTTCTAAAATTTTTTCTTTTATTAATTCATTATTTTCTTCTTTTTTTTTCTTAAAAAAACTAAACATTTTTTACCCTTATTTTTCTAAAACTTTTTTAATATCTATTTCCATCATTTCAGCTGGAACTAATCCTACATATTTTTGAAATATATTTCCATCTTTATCAATCAAAAACATCGTAGGAATTGATTTTATACCACCTAAACTTTTGGCTAAATCAAAATTTTCACTTGATGTTGTAACAGTATAATTTATTTCAAAATTTTTTATAAAATCTAAAATTTCTTCATTGCTTTTCATCTCTTCAAGGAGTACAGAAATTACTACAAAATCATTTTTATAATCATCTTGAAGCTTTATTAAACTAGGAATTTCAGCCCTACAAGGAGGACACCATGTTGCAAAGAAGTTTAATAAAACAATTTTATTTGGATAATCTTTTAAAACAATTTTTTCATCTTCTAATTTCAAATCAACAATGGTGTTATTAGTTGTTTTTAATTGAAACTCAGTTTTTCTTTCAATTTTTTCAATTTTAGTCTCATTTGTATCTTCATTTTTATCTTTAGAATCACACCCTGCAAAGAATAAAATAGATAAAATAGATAAAAATGCTAAAGTTTTAAACTGCATTTTAATTCCTTTGGGTAAAATTATTTGTTGGGTAGAAATTCTACCTAAGTGAGGCTTAAATATGGAAAACAATCACAAAGGTGATTTTAGAAAATCGTGTATAAAGAAATTAGAATTTATAGGTCTTTTTTCAAAGTATTATAAAAATAAAGTTATTGTAAAAAAATTAGAAAAATTTATAAAAGTTAGTGAATCAAAAAATATTTTACTTTATATACCTTTGGGTATAGAAGTTGATATAAAACCTTTGATACTTAATTTAAGAAAGACAAAAAAAAATGTTTATGTACCATTTATGCAAGGGGATAGTTTTAAAATAGTTAAATATAGACTTCCTTTGTATAAAAAAAGATTTGGAATAAAAGAGCCTAATAACTCTTCTTTTAAACCTAGAAAATTAGATTTGGCTATAGTTCCTGTTGTAGGAGTTGATGCTGTTTATAAAAGAATAGGTTATGGAAAAGGTATGTATGACAGATTTTTTGATAGATTAAGTTATAAACCAACAATAATTTTTACTCAATTAGTGCTTTGTAAAAGTGAAAAGGTTCTATCTGATAATTACGATATTCAAGCTGATTATATAATTACAAATTAAGGGTTTTGAATATGGAATATGTGATAGTGAGTGTTATTGTAGGAATTTTAAGTTCTGCAATTAGTATCTTTGTTGTAAAAAAATTAGATAAAGCAAAATTTGAAGTCTTTATTGAACAAGCAAAAGCAAAAGCAAAAGTTATTGAACATGAAGCAGAAGTAGCTTTAAAAGATGCTCAATTAAGAGCTAAGATTGAGTGTGATAGGGAGTTTAAAAACGCAAGAAAAGATTATGAAATTATGCTTTCTAAAATTGAAAAAAAAGAGAGAGAGTTAAACGAACATTTAGAATCAGAATTAAAGATTATAAAATCTGAAAAAGAACAAATAATAGAAAAAAATAGACAAATTACTGCTTTAAAAGAGGGATTAGAATTACAAAAAAAGAGTTATGAAGAGAAAAATTTAGAAGCAATAAAAATACTAGAAAATGCTTCTGGATTGACAGAAGAAGAAGCTAGAGAGTTAATGCTTAAAAAAGTAAAAGAGGATTCAAGAGCTGAAATTTCTTCAATTTTTAGAAAAAAATATAAAATAGCAGAACAAAATACAAAAAATGAAATCAATAATATGCTTTCACATGCAGTTACTAGATATGCAGGTGAATTTGCAGCTGAAAGATTAATAAATAATATACCTTTAAATGATGAAGAGACAAAAGGTAAAATTATTGGTAAAGAAGGACGTAATATAAAAGCTCTTGAGATGCTTTTAGGTGTTGATATTATTATTGATGATACTCCAAATAATATAACTATTTCTTCTTTTAATCTTTATAGACGTGCTGTTGCTACAAAAACTATTCAGCAATTACTTGAAGATGGACGAATTCAACCAGCACGTATTGAAGAAATTTATAAAAAAGTTAAATTTGAGTTTGATAAAAATATTCAAAAAGAAGGTGAAGATGTTGTTTTAGAATTAGGTATAAAATCAATGCATCCTGAACTTATCAAACTTGTTGGAAGATTAAGATATAGAGCAAGTTATGGTCAAAATGCCTTAGCTCATACTTTAGAAGTTTCTCATTTAGCTGGACTTTTAGCAGCTCAAATGGGTGGAGATGCAATATTAGCAAGACGTGCAGGACTTTTACATGATATAGGAAAAGCTTTAACTCATGAAGCACCAGGTTCTCATGTACATTTAGGTGCTGAAATTTGTAAAAGATATGATGAGTGTGACACAGTTATAAATGCAATTTATGCTCATCATGGACATGAAGAGCCAATAAACGTTGAAAGTGCTTCTGTTTGTGCAGCTGATGCTTTAAGTGCAGCACGTCCAGGAGCTAGAAGAGAAGTATTAGAAAGTTTCCTAAAAAGAGTTGAAGAGATAGAAAATATCTGTACAACTAAATTTGGTGTTTTAAATGCTTATGCAATTAATGCAGGAAGAGAAGTAAGAGTTATTGTAAGATCTGAACTTGTAAATGATGATGAGTCAGTATTATTAGCAACTGAAATAGCAAAAGAGATAGAAGAAAAAGTACAATATCCTGGTGAAATTAAAGTAAATGTTATAAGAGAATTAAGAGCAGAAAGTTACGCAAGATAATCCTAAAATAAAGGTAGAATATATGAAAACTGATAGACCAACTACAAAAATAATAGCAGGAACTTATAAAGGTAAGGTTTTAGAACTTCCTTCTCTTGATGTTACAAGAAGTTCTAAATCTATGTTAAAAGAGTCATTATTTAATGTTTTGCAGTTTGATATTATAGATAAGATTTTTATAGAATCATTTGCAGGGAGTGGTTCTATTGGTCTTGAAGCGATAAGTAGAGGCGCTAAAAGAGCTTATTTTATAGAGCTTGATAAAAAATCTTATCAAATCTTATTAAAAAATTGTAAGTTAATAGATATTGAAAAATGTCAAACTATTCAAGGAAATACTTTTGTTCAAACACCTTTGATTCTAGATTTTTTAAGAAACTCAAAAGATGAGATTGTTTTATATGTTGATCCTCCTTTTGATTATAGAGAAGGTATGGAAGATATTTATAAAAAATCTTTTCATATGATTGAAGAAATAACAGCAACTAATATTTTTATGATAGTTGTTGAGCACGTTTCAAGTTTAGAAATACCAGAAGTTTTAGGAAAATTCTCTTTAGATAAAACTAGAAAATTTGGTAAAAGTGCACTTTCATATTATAGTTACACAAAGTAAAAATAGATGTTTAAAGTAGCTTCATATCTTTTATTAACAGTTATTTTAGCAACTTTTTTACTTCCTTATTTTTATACAGTTTCACCCTATGAACTTGATCCAAACAAAATTTTACAAGCTCCGTCATTGGAGCATATATTTGGTACTGATAGATTAGGTCGTGATGTTTTTGCAAGAATTTTGCAAGGTGGACAAAGTTCTCTTATTATAGGTTTTTTAGCTGCTACCATTTCTTCATTTTTAGGTTTAATAATAGGTATTACAGCTGGATATTTTAAAGGAAATGTAGATAGAAGCATTACAATTTTAATTGATTTATTTCTTACATTTCCAACTTTTTTCTTACTTTTAGCTTTGGTTTCATATATTCAAGCATCAGCTATTATTTTGATTATTGTAATATCAATAACTGGTTGGATGGGAATGTCAAGAATGATAAGAAGTGAAAGTTTTGCAATAGGAAATAAGCCTTTTATTAAAATTTTAAAAGTAGCAAATGTTCCAACTTATAAGATAATTCTTAAATATTTTGCTCCTTTATTAGCTCCTATTTTTTTAATCTCTTTTACTTTTGGAGTAGGTGGAGCTATTTTAGCTGAATCTGGACTTTCATTTTTAGGACTTGGTATTAATCCACCTTCTATGTCTTGGGGAAGTTTATTAAGTGATGGAAAAGCTGTTATTGATATAGCTTGGTGGGTTAGTTTTTTCCCTGGTCTTATGATATTTATAATTACATTTTGTTTGATACAAATAAGTGATTATTTACAAAATTTAGCCAATAAAAAAGAGATTATCAAAAACTAATAAGGAGTTTTTATGAAATATCTAAATCTAACTTTTTTAGTTTTTATGATTACTTTTTTTTCTGCTTGTAGTTCTAAACAACCTTTGAATTTAAATGAAATAAACTCTATTTCTTTAAATAAAAATATAGTAGTTGCAGGAATTCCTCAAACATATCAATATCCTATTTCTGTAGGAATTGGAGTTGGAGGAATGGTATCACATCACGTAGGAATTGGAATAAATACTTTTTTTACTCCTGAATTTTCAAATAATGAAGATTTAAGACTTCAAGATACCTACTACAAAAACAATATTTTATTATCAAATATGATTGAAAATGAGTTTAAATTTCAAATGAAAAATGATGAAGTTTTTAAAAACAAATTTACACCATTTGGAAGTGATTACACAATCTATTTATATGTTCCAAAATATAGTTTAGAAAATGCAACTTTTTCTTCAAAAGTTCAGATAAAAATGATTATAGAATTAAAAGTCATTGATAAAAACAATAATATAATTTATCAAGATAAAAAAGACAATATTTTGTTTTCTGATAATTATATTTATAATGAGAGTGAGATTTTTTATTCTAAAGATGCTTTGATAAAAGCATCAAATCTTGCAATTAGACAAATTGTTGCAAGATTGATTTTGGATATGAAAAAGAATTAGATTTTATTTAATAGTTTATCAAGTAAAGAAGTTGTTAAAATTCTTTTGAAAAATCCAAGAAGATGAGTTGCTGTTGTTACGTAATATCTTGGTTTTGGTTTTTTTGTATTCATTATTTTTAAAACAGTGTTTGCCACACTTGAAGCTGGAAGATTAAAAGGTGCTTTATCTTCTGTTGTTTCAAGTCTTGCTTTTAACTCTTTTTTATAAGTTTCTTCCCAAAAACTTCCTTCAACTGTGATATTTTTATTGAATTTTTTTAGGGCATTTTCTCTAAACTTTGAAGTTACAGGTCCAGTGTTTATAGTACTAATATATATTTGACTACCAAGAACTTCCTGTCTTAAAGTGTCATTTATTCCTTCTATTGCATATTTACTTGCATTGTATGCACCTCTAAATTTTAAAGAGATTATTCCTAAAACAGAACTGTGTTGAATAATCTTTCCATATCCTTGAGCTCTAAATATTTTCATAGCTTGAATTGTTACTTCATGAAGTCCAAAAAAGTTTGTGTTAAACTGCTTTTTTAAAACCTTTACACTCAAATCTTCAACAGCTCCTGGTTGTCCAAAACCAGCATTATTAAAAACTGCATCAAGTTTTAAATCATTTTTTAAAATAGTTTCTAAGGCATATTTTATCTCATCTTTATTTCGTACATCTATTTTAAAAGTTTCAAAACCTAAATCTTTTAACATTTCAACATCTTTATCTTTTCTTGCACTTGCATAAACTTTGATACCATTTTTTTTCAATATAAGTGCAGTTTCAAGTCCAATTCCAGAAGAACAACCAGTTATTAGTATATTTTGCATATTTTTAATCCATCTAAATTTTTGAAATGGTATTATAACTTTATAAATATAAAAGCACTTTGGATAAAAATGACAAAAAAAGATAAAGAGATAAAACAACTTTTAGATAATGAAGTAGAAAATAGAAATAAAAATGATGAAATAAACTATGATAAACCTGACCCACTTTTGATTGCAAGAAGATACGATGACGAGTTTATAATACTTTTATGTGCTTTGTTTGCCTATGGAAATGCAAAACTAATAGTGAAATTTTTAGATAGTTTAGATTTTTCATTGTTAGAGAAAAGTGATGAGATAATAGATAAAGAGTTAGATAAATTTTATTATAGATTTCAAAATGCACAAGATATAAAAATGATATTTAAAACTTTTAAACGAATGAAAAATGAAGATAGTTTAAATAATATCTTTGTAAATGCATATAAAAAAGAGAATTCTATTTTAGAAGGAATAGATGCTTTAATTCAAAAAATTCATAACATATCAAACTATAACTCTCAAGGTTTTACTTTTTTAGTTTCAAGCCCTTTTAAAAGAGATAAAGCTGGACTTATAAAAGAAAACGGAAATGCTCCATATAAAAGATGGAATATGTATCTTCGATGGATGGTAAGAGATGATAATCTTGATTTAGGTCTTTGGAAAAATATAGATAAGAAAGACTTGATACTTCCTCTTGATACTCATACTTTCAAAGTTTCTCAAAAATTAGGTTTATTGGATAGAAAAAATTATGATTTAAAATCAGCATTGTTGATAACTGATAAATTAAAAGAGTTTGATAAATTTGATCCTATAAAGTACGATTTTAGTTTGTATAGAATAGGGCAAGAGAAAATAGATATTTAAGTTGTAATTATTTATTTAGATGTAAAAGAAAATAAGATAACATCCATTTCATTAAGAAGGAGATGTTTTGGAAGATTTAGAATATACATATATTTATACAAATAATTTTAAACAAAAAATTCAAAGAAAATTTAAAATAAAATATAAATCAAATCATCTTATTACAAAAATAACATTTGAAGTTGAATCTATTGATTTTGATATAAATTTAAATCAAGAATGGATTAGTTCGCGAAAAAATTATGGCTTAATTAGTATTAATAAAGAGTATTTTGAAAATAATAAAGAAAAAGCTATTTTACTTATAGTTTATGAAATAAATCCAGCTTTTTTTACAAACGATTGTTTGTACAGTCTTGATGATTCAAATTTAAAAAAAATAAATAAAATAAAAGAAGAATATAACTCTTTTGAATAACTCTTTTGTTACTTTCAAGTTATATATAAATGATATAGTTTCTTCATATAAATAGTAGGAGGAAATTATTTATGAAAAAGTTTATTAAAATAGTAACTTTATCAGCATTGTGTACGAGTGCTTTATTTGGATTTGACCCAAAGGTTTTAAGTGAACGTTCGAACACTGGATATAAGTATGAAGGAAAGTTGGAATATAAGATTCCAGATGTTAATACAATTCCAGATAATCAATTTGGAGAGTTGGTAAAATATGGAAAAGAGCTTATAGTTCATACTTCAAAATATATAGGACCTGAAGTTGAAGACCCAAAGATGAGATTTGCAGGAAATAATCTTCAATGTCAAACTTGTCATTTAGATGCTGGAACAAAAGCTTATTCGGCACCATTTATAGGAACAACAGCTGCATTTCCACAATATAGACCAAGAGAAGATACTATAGGGACATTAGCAGAAAGAATAAATGGTTGTATGCAAAGAAGTATGAATGGTTATCCTTTACCTCAAGATAGTAAAGAGATGAAAGCTATGGAAGCATATATGTTTTGGTTAAGTCAAGGTATTCCAGTTGGTGGAGCTACTGCTTTAGAAGGAAGAGGACTTGCTAAAATTGATAGAAAAATGATAAAAAAACAAGCAGCAAATCCAGAAAAAGGAAAAGTAGTATATGAACAACAATGTGCTTCTTGTCATGGAATAAATGGTGAAGGTATAAAAAATGAAGGAAGAGCAAATGGATATATTTATCCACCATTATGGGGAGAAGATTCTTATAATAAAGGTGCTGGAATGTATAGGGTTTTAAAAGCAGCTGATTTTATAAAATCAAATATGCCTTTAGGAGCTACTAAAGAAAATCCAATCCTAACAGATGAAGAGGCTTATAATGTTGCTGCTTATATGAATATGGATTCTCATTATAGACCTGAAAAAATAAATAGAAAAAATGACTTCCCTGATGAGGTTGTAAAAGCACCTGATGTTTACAGAGAAGGAATAGAAACAAAAGAGCATCAAGTTGGACCATTTGGAAAAATTATTAAATAGTAAAAAGAGAATATCTAAAGGATATTCTCTTGAATAAAACATATAAAAAATTCATATTACTTTTTGTTATAGTTATAATCATACTTCTTTATTTTTTATTTAAATACAATAAAATCATACATCAAAATCAAATAGATATTTTAGTTTCAAACAAAGTTGAAATAGTACAAAATGAATTAACAAATCAAAAAAATCAAGCCTTATCATTGGCAATATTATTTTCAAAAAATCAAAATATTATAAATAATTTAGAACAAAATAATCCAAAAGAGTTGAAAAAAGAGCTTTTGGTATTACTTGATAATATAAAAAAATATACAAATCAAACAAATATTCAAGTTCAAATTCATACAAAAGATTTAAAAGTTTTTGTAAGGAGTTGGGAAGATAAAGATATAGGATTAAATTTAGAAAATTTTAGAAAAGGTTTAGTAAAAGTAAAAAATACACAAGAGCCTTTTGTTTCAAATGAATTGGGTAAAAGATTTAATATCAAAGCAATTTCTCCAGTTTTTAATAAAAACGAGGAATATATAGGAACTATTGAAGTTATTATGGATTATAGTGATTTGAAAAATAGGCTCAAATATTTAGGTATAGAAATAATTCCACTTTTAGAAAAAAAATATTTAAAGATTGCACAAAATTATAAGGACAATCCTCTTTTAGATGATTATATAGTTATTCAAGAAGAGTATGATAAAAAGTTTTATGATTTTCTTTTAGAAAATAAAAGCTATTTAACAACTAATAAATTTTACTATGAAAATAAAAATCGAATAATTACACAAATTCCTCTTGGAAGTTTTGATGAAGAGAGTATAGCTATAATGATGATTTGTTTTGATAAAAATGAACAAAACTTTAAATATTTACCGAAGTATGAATATTTAGGTGAAATAAATACAAAATCAAATCTTAAAAATAATGAAGAAAAAGAGAAAAGAGAGATTATAATAAAGTGATAAAAATTTTACTTTTAGAAGATGATTATTTATATAAAGTTTCTATAAAAGAGTTTTTAGAAGAACTTGATTTTGTAGTTGATGCTTTTGAAAATGGCGATGAGGCTTTAGATGCTGTTTTTGATAATTCTTATGATTTATTACTTTTAGATATACGAGTTCCTGGAATGGATGGGTTTTCTTTAGTTGAATATGTAAGAAAAAATAAATTAGATGTTCCTATTATTATCTTGACATCTTTAACTGATATAAGTGATTTAAGTCGTGGTTATGAACTTGGATGTAATGATTATATTAGAAAACCTTTTGATATGATAGAGTTAAAATTTAGAATTGAGCAACTTATCAAAAACTCATTTAAAACAAATGAAGATTTGATTTTATTATCAAATGATTTTAAATTTGATGTAAAAAAATCTACTTTATATTTAAAAGATAAATTGGTAGATTTAACTCAAAAAGAGAGTGAGTTGGTATCTTTATTAGTTTTAAATAGAGGTTTTTTTGTTTCTATTGAAACTTTGCATGATAAAATTTGGGAAAATAAAGAGATATCATATTCAGATATTAGAATGTGTATAAAAAGAATCAGGGAAAAAACAGCAAAAGAGTTTATAAAAACAAAAAGATTTGTAGGATACAAAATTGATAAATAATCAATATGAGATAAAATATATAATAATTCAAGTTTTTTTAACACTTTTTATTGCTTTTATTCCTATATATTTTTATTTAGATGCTTCTTATGAAAATAAACAGATAAAAGATAAAATGGATTTGAAAAATTATGCAAGTTTATTGATTTCTAAAATAGATAGTTTTGAAAAAGAGAATAGTGAAATCTTTTATTATCCAAGATCAAATATATTTACTTCAGCAATTTTTGATAAAAATAATAAAGAAATTTTTTCTTTATTAGAAAAAATAGATAATCAACAAACTTTTTTTTTCGAGGATTTTAAAAAAATAACAAATAAATTATGTTATAAAGAGTATCTAAACTCAAATATTTTTGAAGCAAAGAGTTTGATAGTATGTAAAGAAGATGATAATTCTGAAGTTATTTATAATGCAATAATCTTACTATTAATCGTAAGTTTTTTTATATTTTTATCTTCATTTTTTATAATAAAACAGAGTATTGAACCTTATAGAAGATTGAATCAATATTTAGATGAGTTTTTAAAAGATGCAATGCATGAGTTAAAAACTCCAATTGGAGTAGCAAGAATAAACGTAGATATGTTACAACTAAGACTTAAAAATGATAAAAATATTCTAAGAATAAAATCAGCACTAAAAAATATGACAGTTATTTATGAAGACTTAGAGTATTATATGCAACAAAATGCTGTAAAAGATGAAAAAAGAGATATAGATTTTTCATCTTTTTTAGAAAAAAGAGTTGATTTTTTCAATGATTTAGCTATTGCAAAACAGATAAATTTTCACAGATTCATAGAGCAAAATATAACTATAAATTTTAATGAAATAGAACTTTACAGAATTATTGATAACAATCTATCAAATGCAATAAAATACTCAAAAGATAGTTCTAATATAACAGTTACTCTTACAAAAGAATCAAATCATATAAAACTAATTTTCAAAGATGAAGGTGTTGGAATAAAAGATATCTCAACTATTTTTCAAAGATATTACAGAGGAGATAAAATAACAGGTGGTTTTGGAATAGGTCTTAGTATTGTAAAAAATATTTGTACTAAAAATAGTATAAATATAGAAGTTAAATCAAAAATAAACGAAGGAACAACTTTTATTTATATATTTTAAGCTTTTATCTTTTCATTATATATTTAAGTATATAATGCTTTTAAATTGTTTATATATAAGGACGGGTAATGACTCGAGAAAAAATAATGACTCAACTTTTTGAGTTTTCATCTCCAACATATTATAAATGGACTAAACAAGATAAAAGAAAAATTTTTGATTTATTAAATTATGCTTTTACAAATAATGAATTAGAAGAGTTTATAAAGACTGGTAAAATTGATAAGATTGAAGAGTTAGGAAATAAAACTTATCTATTTGATTCATCTATGAAATTTTATAAAACAGCAAAACATATTTCAAATTTTAAAGTTGCAAAAAATTTACTTTTACTATTGGAAAATAACTATAAACAAAATAACAATAGTGTCATCATAGAAAAGATTGCAGAGTCTATTTATAAATCTGATAAAGAATTATTTGAATATTTTGAAAATGATAAAAATATTGAAGTAGTAACTTCTATGAAATTAGCACTATTAAATTTAATACAAAAACAAGATATTTTTGTTTTAGAGTATATCAGTAAAAATCGAAAAGAGATAGAAAAAAATTCTCTAAAAAA
Organism: Arcobacter aquimarinus; assembly: GCF_013177635.1. Taxonomy (NCBI): domain Bacteria; kingdom Pseudomonadati; phylum Campylobacterota; class Epsilonproteobacteria; order Campylobacterales; family Arcobacteraceae; genus Arcobacter; species Arcobacter aquimarinus. The sequence goes on from NZ_CP030944.1 coordinate 939,625, forward strand.
AAGTGCAAAATATTTAAATAAAATAGATTTTTTTTACTCAAATAATTTTCATAGGATTTAATAAATATGTTTGATTTTACAGATAATGAACTTTTAGAGTTACTAAAAGAAGATGTCCCTTTTTTAGATTTAACTACTTATTTACAAGATATAAATAATAAAAAGGCAAGATTAGAGATATATACAAGAGAAGATATAGTAGTTTCTTGTAGTGAAGAATCAGCTAGAATAGCAAAACTTATGAATTGTGAAGTTGATTTTTTTGTTCCTTCTAAACAAAAGATAAAAAAAGGTGAACTTATTTTATCTTTTATTGGAGATTATAATCTTATTCATAAAATTTGGAGAACAACACAATTAATACTTGAATATAGTTGTAAAATAGCAACATATACACAAAATATGAAAGAAGAAATTTTAAAGGTTAATAATCATTGTGAATTATTAACAACAAGAAAAACTTATCCTTTTGCAAAAAAATTTTGTATAAAATCTATTCTTGTAGGAGGGGCTTTCCCTCATAGATTAAATCTTAGTGAAACTGTATTATTATTTCCACATCATAGAAAAGTATATGCTACAAGTGAAGAATTTTATTATCAAATAAAAGAAATAAAACAAAAAGCTTTGGAAAAAAAGATAATTATTGAATCAAGTGATTTTAATGATGCAATAAATCTTATGAAATATGGAGCGGATGTTTTACAACTTGATAAAATGGATGTTAAAATCATAGATGAAATAGTGAAATACAAAAATAATAACTTCCCTTGGATAAAATTACTTGTATCTGGAAATATAAATCTTTTAAATATTAAAAATTTTGCTTCTACTCAAATAGATGGGGTAGTTTCAAGTTCTATGTATTTATGTGGAATGTCAGATTTAGGGACAGGATTAACTATTTTAGAATAAGGGATTAGATTAAACTAAATCTCCATCCCATTTTCTAAAATTATTTTATTTCTACCGTTTTCTTTCGCTTTATAAAGTAACATATCAGCTTTTTGAACTGTATTTTCATAAGTATCATAACTACTTCTAATAGCAACGCCAGCAGAAAAAGTTACTTTTATTTTTTTGTCTTTATATAAAAAACTATTTTCAACAACAATGCTTTTTATTCTTTTTAAAAACTGTAAAAGTTCCCTATTAAGGTTAAAATGAATAATAGCTATAAACTCTTCTCCACCATATCTTCCTACAATATCAAGATCTCTTATACTTTTATTTAATATTTTTCCAAATGTAGATAAAACAACATCTCCACACTCATGTCCATAAGTGTCATTTAACTTTTTAAAGTGGTCTAAATCAAAGAAAACAACAGCGTATTGAGTATTAAGTCTTTTATATGAACTTTCGATTTTTTTTACTTCATCTCCAAAGGCTTTTCTTGTTAATAGTCCTGTTAAATGGTCTTTCATATTTTCGATTTTTGTTTTATTTAATTCTTCTTCTAAAGTTTTAACTTTTTCTTCAAGTTCTTGAACTTTTGTTTTTCCTGTTTCTAATTTATCAGTTACACTACTCATCTCTTTTTCTATCAAAGAAGCAGCATTTATAAGTTCATTTTGTAATTTTGAAAGAGCTTCTAAGCCATTTTCATTTATATTTATAGCTTCTATTTTTTCTCTGATATTTAAAACATTTTTTGTTCCAGAACCATTGCTAGAAATAGCTTCATTTAAATACTCTTCCATTAAAACTACAAGTTTTGAAATATCTGAAGTTTTTTCAATTACTACTTGCTTATCTCTTTCAAATCTTTTTGTAATGAATTCTTTTATTTTTTCTTGAATATTTTTATCAAATAAAAGGTTTGCATCTTCTTCAATCTTTGTGAATAGTTTGTCTATTTCATCATTTGTCTCTTCACAAATAGATGGAAGTAAAGATTGTTTAATTATAGAAGCTAGAATATGAACATTCTTAGGATGAACTCTTTTTAATAAAAGCGGTATAAGTTTTTCAGGAGTATTAATATTTTGAGATACAACTTTTAAATTTTCTTCATCATTTAACTGGCTTAAAAACCCTTTGAATATTTCATTCATGTTATTTTCCTAGATTTTTTATTTTTAAGATAAAAGTTTTTTTACCATCTCATTTATTCTTTTACCATCTGCAACACCTGCAAATTTCTTAGTGGCCATTCCCATAACTTTACCCATATCTTTAATAGTAGTTGCACCTGTTTGAGTAATGATTTCTTTCATTCCAGATTCTAATTCTTCATCTGTTAATTGTTTTGGAAGATATAACATAAATACATCAACTTGTTCTTGTTCTTTTTGAACTAAATCATCTCTTGCAGCAGCTTTATATTGAGAGATTGCTTCTTCTCTTTGTTTAATTCCTCTTTGAATTAATTTGATAACTTCATCATCATCAAGCTCTCTTCTTTCATCAACTTCTATTTGTTTAATCATTGTATTAATAGCTCTAATTGAGTCTCTTTTTACAACTTCTTTGTCTCTCATAGCTGTTTTTAAATCTTCTTTTAATTGCTCTTTTAAACTCATCGAAAGTCCTTGTTTATAGTTATTAATTTTGTTAATTATATCTTTTTAAGAATTAAAGCTTTCCACTAACTCTTCTAATTCTAAAAATCTTTCTACTTTTTGTTCATAAATTTTTTTTGTCGCTTCAAGTTCTTGTGACATGGCAATTATTCCTTTTTGTTCATAACATTTTGGATTCATTAAACATGCATTTATTTCATCAAGTTTTAACTCTAACTCTTCAAGTTCTTTTGGTAACATATCATATTCTCTTTGGTCTTTATATGATAGTTTAGTCTGTTTTTTAACAGTTGGTGCTATTTTTGTAGTAGTTGGTTCTTTAGTAATTTCAGTTTCAAAAGATTCAAGTTCTCTTAACTCTTTTTCAATTTCTAAATATTCACTATATGGTTGGAAACTTTCCATAATATGACCATTTCCTTGAAATACAAAAAGTTTTTTTGCAATTTTATCTACAAAATATCTATCGTGTGATACAAAAATCAAAGCACCTTGGAAGTTTTGTAAATACTCTTCTAAAATATTAATTGTTGGAATATCTAAGTCATTTGTTGGCTCATCCAAAATTAAACAATCAACTTTTTTTGTAAAAAGTAGTGCAAGAGCAACTCTATTTTTTTCTCCTCCACTTAAAACACCAACTTTTTTATCAAGATATTCTCTTGGAAATAAAAAATTTTTTAAGTATCCAAAAACATGCATATTTCTTCCATCTTGAAGGACAACCCTATCTCCTCCATTTGGACAAAAAGTTTCTAGCAAGTTTTTATTGTCATCTAAAGATTCTCTTTGTTGGTCAAAATATCCTATTTCAAAATCACCTTTTTTAAATGTTCCACTATCAATTTTCATTTTTTCCATAAAAATTTTAAGCAGTGTTGATTTCCCACTTCCATTTGGACCTACAATTGCAATAGTATCTTTTTGTAAAATTCTTGCTGTAAAATCTTGAATTAATTTTTTATCTCCTAACGTTTTACAAACATCATCAAGTTCATAAAGCATTTTTCTTTTATTTTGTTGTTTTTCCTCTGTATTAAAAGATTTTTGTTCCCTTTGAAGTTCTAAAGACATTTTTCTAATCATTGCAGGGTTTGATTTAGCTTTTTGTTTTAGTTCAAAGTATTCCGATTTTCTTCTTTCATTTCTTTTTCTTCTTGCTGTTACTCCATGTTGCATCCAATGAGCTTCTCTTTTTACAAGACGTATAAGATTATCATGCTCTTTTTGCATATTTTCTAAAAGTTGCTCTTTTTGTTCTAAATATGAAGAGTATCCACCGTTGAATTTTCTTAAAACTCCTCCATCAATTTCTACAACACTAGTTGCAATATTATCAATAAAATATCTATCGTGAGAGATAAAAAGTAGGGTGAAGTTGTTTTTCAAAAGTAATTGTTCTAAAAACTCAACCATATAAACATCAAGATGATTTGTAGGCTCATCAAGTAATAAAACATCAGGCTTTTTAAGAAGTAATCCAGCAAGACTAACTCTTCTTTGTTCTCCTCCACTTAAAAGATTTACATCTTTGAATTCATACTGTTTTAGTTGAAATTCAACTAAAACACGTTCTATCATATTGTCCAAATCCCAAGCATTATGAAACTCCAAAAAAGATACCAATTCACTTTGTTTTCTTAATAATTCTTCATTTTCATATTCAGTCATTAGTTGATTTGTGATTTTTTCATATTCCACTTTTGCAGTTTTTAATTCAGCTAATTGATTTTCAATAGCTTCTCTTACACTAAGATTTGCTTTAAATTTTGGTTGTTGATCAAGCATCTCTATTTTTACAGATTTATCAATAGCCATTTCACCACTATCAGGTTCTGTTTGCTTCATAATTATTTTAAAAAGTGTAGATTTTCCTTGACCATTTTGTCCAATTACGGCAATTCTTTGTCCGTGATTTAAAGTAAAATTTGCATCTTTTAAAATAACTTTTGTGTCATATTGTTTTGATATGTTTTGTAAGTCTATTAGTGCCATTTATATTTTATAGTTCCCTTGAAATATTATTTTGTAGATAATTTGTATTATACTTAAAGTCTATACAATAATAAATTATTTTTAATTGCTTAAAATAAATTAATATTGTATCTAAAAGATGGTTAACTTTTAAATTTTTATATCCATTATTGACTTTAATTAATAATTATAATAGACTATTTAGGTATTGTTAAAAAATTATTTTAGGAAAGTTGAGTTTGGAAAAAGAGATTAAATTGAGTATAGAATCCTTTTTATTATCAGAAACTGATGAAAAAGGAATTATCAGATATGCAAATGATGAATTTTGTGAAATTTCAGGTTTTAAATTAGATGAATTAATAGGTAAACCACATAATATTATACGGCATAAGGATATGCCAAAAGCTGCATTTGAAGATTTATGGAAAACGGTAAAAAGTGGTAAATCTTGGAAAGGTTTTGTAAAAAATGCTACAAAATCAGGAGATTATTATTGGGTTTTTGCAACAGTATTCCCTTTTATTTCGTGTGATGGTTCAAAAGGATACATATCTTGTAGAAGAGTCGCTTCAAAAGATGAAATAGAAAAATATGAAAATATTTATAAAAATATGAACTAGGAAAAATTATGGGAATAATTAAATTTTTGAAAACAATGTCTATTAAAAATAAAATAAAATTAATAAGTATTTTCCCCTTGGTATTTATAATTATTTTATCTTTTTTTATAAATTTAGATACTTATAAAAATGTAGTACAATTAAAAAATATGAAAGAGTTAATAAAATTAAATGTAAAAATTTCTGCATTACTTCATGAAACTCAAAAAGAAAGAGGAATGAGTGCTGGTTATTTGGGAAGTAAAGGTACTAAATTTGAGGATAATTTAGTAGCTCAAAAAGAACTTACAAATAAAAATTTAATAGAGTTTAAAACTATGATTCAAACTGTTGATTCTAAGATATATCCACAAAATGCAGATGTTTTAGTATTAAATATTTTAAAAGAGTTATCTAGTTTAGAAAAAATAAGAGAAGATGTAAAGAATTTAAAAATAGATACTAAAAATGCTCTATTTTATTATACAAATTTAAATTCAATGCTTTTGGACTTTATTGCATTTACAACAACAAAAGTAGAAAAAGAAAAAAATACAAGAACATTGATTTCATATTATAACTTTTTGATGGCAAAAGAGAGAGCAGGAATAGAAAGAGCTATTGGTTCAAACACTTTTGCTGCGAAAAGTTTTGCACCTGGAATGTATGAAAAATATATTGGACTAGTATATGAACAACAAATGTTTATAAATGGATTCTTGAAGTATTCAACACAGGAAAATAAAAATTTCTTTGAAGAAAAAATTACTAATCCTGTTATAGATGAATTAAAAAATATGAGTAAAATACTTTTATCTTATGGAGATAATAAAAATATAGAGTTAAATGTAGATTCTATTTTATGGTTTGATAAAATGACTCAAAAAATTAATATTTTAAAAGAAATTGATGATTATCTTTCACAAAGTTTAATTCAAGAAATAAAAAAAGATTTATCAATTCAAACTAATTTTATGTATTTTTTAATAATTGTCAGTTTAATAATTATTAGTTTAATAATTTATTTTGTAATCTTTTTTAATTCTAATATAGCTTATGGTATTAATAAAATATATAAAGGTATTGAACAATTTATGAGATACCTAAATAGAGAGATAAATGAACTTGAATATATAGATTTAAATACAAGAGGTGAGTTGGGGAAACTGGCTAAGATGGTAAATTCTAATATTGATATGATAAATGGAGATTTAGAAAAAGATTTACTTTGTGTAGGTGAAGCAACTATTACTTTAGACAAATTTCAAAAGGGATATTATTCTTGTCGAGTAAACTCTAAAGCAGCTAATCCTCAAGTTCGAACTTTGGCAAAAACAATAAATAAAATGCTTGATACTCAGCAAAAGATAAATTCTGATATATTAAAAGTTTTAGCTGAATATTCAAATTACAACTATTTAAATAATATAAATAATAGCGGTATTTACGGGGAATTAAAACAGTTAGTAGATGGAATAAATAATCTTGGCAATGCAATTACATCAATGTTAGTAGAAAATAAACAAAATGCATTAATACTTCAAAAAGGTTCAAATCAATTAACAAAAAACGTAAATGAATTAAATAAAGCTTCAAATGATGCAGCAGCAAGATTAGAGGAAACAGCAGCAGCTGTTGAAGAGATAACAAATAATATAATAAATAGTACACAAAATGTTGTAAAAATGTCTAAAAATGCAAATGAATTGAATAGTTCAGTTGTAAATGGAGAGAAGTTAGCTGAACAAACAGTTAATTCTATGGAAGAGATAAATATTCAAGTAAATGCTATAACTGAATCAATTTCAATAATTGACCAAATAGCCTTTCAAACAAATATTCTAAGCTTAAATGCAGCCGTTGAAGCTGCAACTGCTGGAGAAGCTGGAAAGGGATTTGCAGTTGTTGCACAAGAGGTTCGAAATTTAGCGAATAGAAGTGCAGAAGCAGCACACGAAATAAAAACTTTAGTTTCAAATGCAACATTAAAAGCAAATGATGGTAAAAACATAGCTGCTTCTATGATAGAAGGTTATCACAATATAAGCCAGAATATAAATAATACTATTAACTTAATAAATGATGTATCAAATGGTGCGAATAAACAAAAAGTTGCAATGGAACAAATAAGTGATGCTATTAATAGTTTAGATAAACAAACTCAAGTAAATGCAAATATAGCAAACCAAACAAATGATATTGCATCTCAAACATCAGTATTAGCAAATAATATTGTAACTGCTGTTAATACAAAAAACTTTAGAGAAAAATAAAAAGAAGAAATAATTTTCTTCTTTTTAAAAATAGTATAAATTACATCTTTTATGATATAGCTTCTGAATAAAATAAATTAGTTTCTAAATTTTTAATCTAATTAGAAAATTGATAATTAATATTATTTTTTATATAATAAGTAATTAAATAACTAAGTTGAGAATAAAAATTGATGAAAAAAGATAGATTTTTAAAATTAAAAAAAAGAGGAATACCGTTTAAAACAACTGTTTTATCGATGTTTTTTTTGGTAACATTAACCTTGATTTTGGTTTTAGGATTACAATTACTTTATTTTGCAAAAAAATTATCTTTAGAAAGTGTAGATTTAAAATTAAATAGTTTAGCTTTTGATATACAAAATAAAATTGATAGCAATAATAAAATTAATCATAATATAGTTGAGACATTAAATATTCTTGATGAAAAAGATGAAAAAAAGATTTTTAATATTTATATTAATATTTTAAAAAATAACAACTCTTTATATGCTGTATTTACTGGATATAAAGATGGAAGTTTTTATGAAATAATAAATTTAAATAGTCATAATTCATTACATGAAGTCTATGGGGCAAAACCTACGGATAGTTGGTTATTGATAAAAATATCAAATTCAAATCTTTCTAAAAGAGAGGTGTTTTTATTTGATGATAATCTAGAAATGACAAGTTCTAAAATTACTGAAAATGATTATAATCCAACATTAAGACCTTGGTATAAATCAGCTATTCTTTCAAATGAAATTATAAAAACTATGCCTTATGCTTTTTCTCACATCAATTCAAATGGTATTACTTATGCAAAACAAATAGATAAAAGTGGAAATGTAGTTGCTATTGATGTATTAATTGATGATTTTAAAAGTATATATAAAGAACATATTAAAAACGATTATATCGATATTTATATTTTCAATAATAATGGAGAAATAATTTCTTCTTTAAAAGAAGAAAATCAGTTTTTTAGGAGTTTTTTTGAATATAAAAAGAAAAATTTAGAAGAATTAGTAAGACCTACTATAATAACTTTTTTGAATAAAAAATATATCGTACAAGTTATTCCTATTAAAAATGGTGATAACTCGGAATATATATCTATATTTGCAGATTATGATAGCATTTTAGCACCTTATGAATTACAAGTATTTAATTTATTAATAATATTTACTTTAACAGCTTTGATTATGGTTCCAATTATTATATATTTTTCAGGAATAATTATAAAACCTATCTATGAATTAGTAAAAGAAAGTCTTAAAATAAAAAGAAGAAGATATGAATCAATTAAAAAAGTAGAAAGTTCAATTTTAGAAGTATCATATTTATCTTCAGCTTTTGAAGATATGTCTGAATCTATATACAAATATCAAAATTCATTAGAAGAACAAGTAAAAGAAAGAACTAAAGAGTTGATTGACAAAAATCAAGAATTATTGAAACTTTCAATTACTGATAAATTAACAGAGATTTATAATAGAGCAAAATTAGATAAAACATTACAAGAAGAATTTAATAGAAGCAAAAGATATAAAACAGAATTTTCAGTAATTCTGATAGATATTGATTTTTTTAAAAAAGTTAATGATACTTTTGGACATCAAATAGGTGATGATGTTTTAAAAGAGAGTGCACAAGTCCTTAAAAATTCTATACGATTAACAGATGTATTAGGAAGATGGGGAGGTGAAGAATTTTTGATAATTTCTCCTCAAACAAATTTGGAAGGGGCTGTTAAAATTGCGGAACATATAAATAATGCAATTAAACTTTATAAATTTAAAACTTATCCAAATAAAGTAACAATGAGTATTGGTGTTGCCTCTTATTTTGAAGATATGTCTAAAATTGAAGAAATAGTTTTAAATGCAGACAAATCTTTGTATAAAGCAAAAGAAAATGGAAGAGATAGAGTAGTTTATCATGAAATTTAATAATAAGAGTAGAATTTGGATATAAAATTATTAATTATAAGTACTTTTTTTAGTTTAAGTATTTTACTTATAACTAGTATTATTTCTTGTTATAAATTACCAAAAAGAAAATATCCAAAATATTTTTTATTATTTACTATTTCTTTCTTAATAGGTCAATTTTTAACAATTTATCGAAATATAATACCTGATATATTATCTATAGTTTGTGGGAATTTATTATTAGTTATAGGATATATATTTTTATATATTGGAATTCGTGATTTATTAAATTTAAATGCACAGTGGAATAATCGTTATTTAATACCTATTGGAGTTATGTTTATAGGATTTATTTTATTTACTTATATTGATTATAGTCTTGCAATGAGAATAATAATATTTTCAATTTTTTGTATTATTTATGGTTTAATTGTTAGTTGGTTATTTTTTGAAAATAAAAATAAAGGTTTTAAAATTTTTAATATAATATCTTTGGTTTTATTTCTCATTGGAGCTGTTTTGTTTTTGATTCGTACTTTTAAAGCATCTACTATTAAAATTCATGGAAATTACCTTAGTACAACAGATTTAATGATAAGTTTAGTTTATGGATATTTACTTATAATGACTATTTGGTTGACTATTCTTTTAATAAAACATTCAAATCATATAACTTTTACTAAATCAAAGAATAATAAATGAAATATTTTTTATTAATATTTTACGGTTTTATTTTAAATCTTTATTCAAATAATTTGGATGATTCAAAATTAGAAAACATCAAATTGCAATTACAATGGAAACATCAGTTTGAATTTGCAGGTTTTTATGCTGCAAAAGAAAAAGGTTTTTATAAAGATGTAGGACTTGATGTAGAATTTATAGAGTTTGATTCTAAAAAAAATATAGTTAATGAAGTTGTAAATAAGAATGCTGATTATGGTTTGACTTATTCATCTTTTATTGTTGATTATATGAATGGAAAACCTTTGGTTTTTGTGGCAAATTTTTTCAAGCAATCACCATTAGTTTTAGTAACTCAAAAAGATATATATACACCTGCTGATTTAAGAAATAAAAAGATTATGGGACTTTTAGATAGTAGTCATGAACAAATTGTTCTAACTATGTTGGATAAATTTAATATAACAAAAAATGATTTCCAAAATATTCCTAGAAAATCTGCTGTAGAAAGTTTTATTAATAAAAAAATTGATGCATTAACTGTTTTTACAACAAATGAAATTTATACTTTAGATAAATTAGGAATAAAATATAATATTTTAGACCCTGCCGCTTTTGGAACAAAATTTTATGATTTAAATCTTTTTACAACAAAAAGTGAATTAATGAATAATCCTTCTCGTGTTGAAAATTTCAAACAAGCTTCTATAAAAGGTTGGGAGTATGCTTTAAAAAATAAGAATGAAATAGTTGATATTATTTTAAAAAAATATAATACTCAAAATAAATCTAAAGAAGCATTACTTTTTGAAGCTAATCAAATAGAGTATTTGATGTTATCAAATATTTATCCTATAGGAAGTGTTGATCTAGAAAGAGTTCAAAATATTTCAGATAGTTTTGCTCAAACTTTATTTATGCCTAGGGAATCTAAAGAAAAATTAGAATCCTTTATACATAAAAAAGAATCAAATTCTATTGAATTAACAATAAATCAAAAAGAGTATCTTAAAAATAAAAAAGTAATAAAATTTTGTGTTGATCCAAATTGGTTACCTTTAGAAAAGATAGAAAATGGTAAACATATTGGAATTTCATCAGAATTTTTAAATTTAATCAAAGAAAGAATAGGAATACCATTTTATTTGATAGAAACAAATAATTGGACAGAATCTTTAGAAAAAATAAAAAAAAGAGAATGTGATATATTAGCCCTTGCAGAACAGACTCCTTTAAGAAAAGAGTATCTTAATTTTACAACTCCTTATATAAGAGTTCCTCTAGTAATTGCAACAAAAAGTGGATTACCTTTTATTAATGATTTGAATGAAATAAAAGAAAAAACTTTAGGAGTTGTAAAAAACTATTCATTAGTTGAATTATTAAAAAATAAATATCCAAATATAAAAGTATTAGAAATTGATTCTATAGAAGAAGGATTGAAATTAGTAAGTCAAGAAAGAATTTTTGGTTTTTTAGATAATTCAATGGCAATAAATCATGAAATACAAAAAAATAAAATAATAGATATAAGTATTACTGGACAATTCTCTGAATATTTTTCTCTTAGTATAGCTTCAAGAAATGATGAAGATATTTTAAATGAGATTTTAGAAAAAACATTATTATCAATTGATGATAGAAGTAAAACTACATTTATAGAAAAATGGAATAACATAAAATATGAATTAAAAACTGATTATAGGTTGATTTATCAAACAGTTTTTTTGGGAATAGTTTTAATAAGTGTTTTTATTTATTGGAATTTTAAATTAACTCAAGAAATTAAAAAGAAAGAAATAATCCAAAAAAAACTTAAAGAGAGTGAAGAGAAATTTAGAACATTATTTGATATTGCACCTGTTTTATTAGATGCTTTTGATAAGAATGGAAAAGTAGTCTTATGGAATAAAGAGTGTGAAAAAGTTTTTGGATATAGTTTAGAAGAGATAAAAAAAGAAGAAAATCCATTGAGTTTATTTTATCCAGATCCTTTAATCCAAAGAGAAGTTTTTGATGATTTCAATTGTAAAGACGAAAATATTTATAAAGAATGGACACCTTTAACTAAAGATGGAAGAAAGTTAATTATAAAATGGGCAAATATAAAGTTACCCAATAATGAAATTTTACATATAGGTATTGACATAACTCAAGAAAGAACCAATGAAATTTTATTGTATGAATCAAAGCAAGAATTGAAAAAATTAAATAATTCACTAGAAGAAAAGATAAAAGATGAAATACAAAAAAACACTAAACAACAATTATTGTTAATGCAACAAAGTAAATTGGCTCAAATGGGAGAAATGATTGAAAATATTGCTCATCAATGGAGACAGCCTCTTGCACAGGTAAATTCTTCAGTTTTATTAATTGATGTGGAATTAAAGAAAAATAGATTTCAAAATGAAATTATTGAAAATAAACTTATTGAAATAGAATCATTAACCTCATATATGTCTAAAACAATTGATGATTTTAAGAATTTTTTTGATCCAAATAAGAAAAAATCTATTTTTAAAGTGGAAGAATCAATTATAAAAGCAAGAAATATTTTAAAAGGAAGAATCAAAGAATCTCATATAAATTTGATAATAAATATTGAAGAAGAACTAAAAATATATAGTTATCTTGAAGAATTACAACAGGTAATTTTAATCATTTTAAATAATGCAATAGATGCAATTATTTTAAATAAAGTGTTAAATCCTAAGATTTTAATTAATGCTTATTCTAAAGATTCAGAAATTATGATTTTTATTGAAGATAATGCTTTAGGAATTGAACCAGAAATAATTGATAAAATTTTTGAACCTTATTTTACAACAAAGCAAAAATCAAGAGGTACGGGATTAGGACTTTACATGTCAAAAATGATAATAGAAGATGGATTAAATGGTTCATTAGATGTAGAAAATAAAAAAAACGGTGCTTGTTTTAAAATAAAAATTCCAAAAGGAGAATATGATGAGTGATTTATATCCTTATAAAATTTTAGTTGTTGAAGATGAAGAAGCTATCAGAAAAAACTATATAATTTTTTTAAAAATGTTTTTTAAAGAAGTTTATGAAGCTGATGACGGAGAAATAGCTTATAATTTATATAAATCAGAAAAACCTGATATTATGATTGTTGATATCAATATTCCCAAATTAAATGGTTTAGAGTTGATAAAAAAGATTAGAGAAAAAGACTTTACTACAAAAATTATAATTTTGACAGCTCACAGTGATAAATATTTTTTGTTTGAAGCTATAGAATTGAAACTAATAAAATATTTAGTTAAGCCAGTAAGTAGAAAAGATTTAAATGAGGCTTTAGATTTAGCAATAAATGAAATATCTCAATATACTATTTTAAATATTAAAAATATTCAATTAACTGATGAATATTCTTGGAATACTGAATTAAAAGAATTAAAATTTCATAATAAAATTATAGATTTGACAAATAAAGAAAGAAATTTTTTATCTTTATTGTTGTCACATAAGAATAGAGCTTTTAATTATGATGAGATTTTTGAATACGTTTGGACCAATGAAGAACTAATAAGCCTTAATAGTCTTAAAAATCTGGTAAAAAGACTTAGAAAAAAACTTCCAGAAAATATGATATCAAATGTTTTTAATGAAGGTTATAAGATAAATTTTTAACAAATCCATTAGAAGTTGTCTCTTTGATACTTTTGTGATACTTCTTTTTTATACAATTATTTCATTATTAATTTTAATATAAAAAAATTATTATTTAGGAGATATTTTTGAATAAAATAGCAGTTAAAAAAAGACTAATTAGTGCTGTAGCTAGTAGTATATGTTTACTAGGAATGAATTTAAATGCACTTACTTTAGAAGAGAGTGTAATCGAAGCAATGAACACTAATCCAGTAGTTCAGGAAAGATTAAGAAATTTCAGTGAAACACAACAAGATTTAGAAATTGTAAAATCAGAATGGCTCCCATCTTTAGACTATAGAGCAACATTTGGAAGAAATAATGCAGGAAGTTTAAAAGATGATGTAAATGAGAGTAGTTATAATCATAATGTAAAAGATGTTTCATACAATCATTATACAAACTCTTTAAAATTAACTCAAAATATTTTTAATGGTTTTAGTACAACTCATAAAATAGATTACCAAGAAGCTAGAATTTTAAGTGCTGCATATCACTATTTAGAAAATGCAAATGATATTGCATTTCAAATGGTTGGAGCATATTTAGATGTAATTCGAAGTTATAAATTATTAGAAAATGCAAAAGAAAATGTATTAATAAATGAAAAGATTTATAAAGATGTTCAATCTTTATATGATCAAGGTCTAACTACAAAATCTGAAATGACAAAAATTTATGCTTCTTTATCTTTAGCAAAATCAAATTTAACAGTTCAAAAAAATAATACAATAGACAAAGAATTTAGACTTAAAAGATTATTAGGTAGAGATATTGATATTTCAGATTTCACTCTTCCTACTTTGAATTATGCAATGCCAGAAAGTAAAGAAAGAGCTATTATGTATGCAATTTCAAACAATCCTTCAATATTGGTAAGTAATTTCAATATTAAAGGTGCGCAAGCTTTATATAAGGAGAAAAAAAGTAATTTTTATCCAAAAATTGATTTAGAAGTTGAGCAAGTTTTTAATGATGTAAATGATAAATTAAATGGTTTTGATATGCCTGATGATAGATTAAAAGCTTATGTAACTTTAAGTTGGAATTTATATAAGGGTGGAGCTCATACTGCTGATATCCAAAAAAGTAAAAGTACAATCAATAAAGAAGTTGAAATTCAAAGAGATTTAAAAAGACAAACTATTGAAGGTTTAGAATTATCTTGGTCTGCATATCATATGTTAGGTGAACAGTTAGAAGAGTTGTATAAATATTATGAATATTCACAAGAAACTTTAGATAGTTATCAAAGTGAATATGAAATGGGTAGAAGAACGCTTCTTGATTTATTATCAGCTCAGAATGATTTAGTAAATTCAAAAAGCCAAATTATAAATGCTCAAATGGATAAGCTTTTTGCACAATATCGAATTTTAGATGCAATGGGAATATTAGTTGAAACAGTTGTTGGTGGAGAGGCTGAATATAACAAAATAGTTAATCCAACTATCAAACCATTTGAAGTTGTAAAAGATAATTTACCAGTAAAATTAGATGTTGATAATGATGGAATAGTTGATTCTTTAGATATTTGTGATAACTCTAAAAATAATGATGATATTGCTCCTTATGGTTGTTCTTCAAAAGAAGAAGATTCAGATTTAGATGGAATACCAAATTCAAAAGATAAATGTCCAGAAAGTGTATTTGGAGCAACAGTAGATGCAAATGGTTGTGAAATAAAGGACTCTACAAATAGATTTAATGTAAATCAAGAAGATTATATAAAACAAGTTATTGCTTATACGCAAGAGAGTCCGAAAAAATCAGATAAATTAGGTTTATATGATTATGAATTTAATGTTGCTGCAAATAAAAATGTAAAATCAACTTCTTTAGATAATCATTTAATGTATGATAATTTTGCATTAATAAAAAGATTTGATTTTATAAATATGGATGATTTTGATGTAAAAAATAATAATTTATCTGAAATTGCAAAAGTAATTAATGAATATAAAGATGAAAATATAAAAGTTACTATTATTGGACATACAAAAGCTATGAGTGATAAAGAAGCAAGTTATGAAAAAGCTTCTAATTATGCAAATAGTATAAAGGATGAGTTAGTAGAAAATGGAGTTGATAAAGAAGTTTTATTTACTCAATCAAGACTTGATAATGACAGATTGTTTCTTGAAACAAATAGAAGTGATAAAACTCTAAACAATGTAGTTGGTATTGCACTATATGTTCCAAAAAATATAAAAAAATCAGAAAAACCTATTTTAGATGATGATAATGATGGTGTTATTAATGAATTAGATAAATGTCCTAATACACCAGCAGGTTATACAGTTGACGAAAATGGTTGTACTAATAAAATTAATTTAGAGGTTTTATTTGAAAATAATTCAGCAGTTGTAAAAGATGAAACAAAAGATAAAGTTGTAGCTTTTGCAAAATATTTAAATGATAATAAAGAATTTAATACTGTAATTACAGGACATTCAAGTAAAGATAGAGCTTCTGCTTCTTATAATCAAAAATTATCTGAAAAAAGAGCTAATGCAATTAAAAATATTTTAGTTGAAAATGGAATTGAATCTACAAGAATTCAAGTAATTGGAAAAGGATATGATGAACCAATTGCAAGTAATGATACTCTTGAAGGACAAGCTTTAAATAGAAGAATTGAAGCTGAACTTATAAAAGTAAAATAAATTTTAAGGCTAGAAGTGAATAACACAAGTTCAACTAAAGATGCTCTTTTAGAATCTTTAGTTTTATATACAAGACTGTTTCATAAACCCTTTTCAAAAGACTCTTTGTTGTCAGGTTTACCAATAGATGTAAACCTGACAGAACAAACACTTTTTTCACAAAATAATTCTAAATCACTTTTTTCGAGAGCTGCTTTAAGAGCTGGACTAAAAACTACATTGATAGAAAGAAAAATAGATGAAATTTTACAATTACAATTACCTGTAATTCTTCTTTTATCAAATAAAAATAGTTGCATTTTAGAAAGTTTTAATGAAGATAAAACTAAAGCAAAAATAATTTTTTCTGGTGTTGAAGAACCTTTGGAAGAGTGGGTTGATATAAAAACATTAGAATCTGAATATTTAGGTTTTGCTTTTATGTTAAGAAAAATCTATGAATATGGAAGTGAAAATAATAAAAAAACATTAGATTTAACTCATCAAAAACATTGGTTTTGGAGTACTTTAGGCTTTTCAAGAAAAATATATTTAGATTGTATTTTAGCTTCAATCTTGATTAATTTATTTGTTTTAGCAACTCCATTATTTACGATGAATGTTTATGATAGAGTTATTCCTAATAATGCACAAGAAACATTAATGGTTTTTACAATAGGAATAATTATTGTATTTTTACTTGATGCAAGTTTGAAATTTTTAAGAAGTTATTTTTTAGAAATTGCTGGTAAGAAAAGTGATATTATTATGTCTTCAATAATATTTGAAAAAGTGTTGGATTTACAAATGAGTTCACATCCAAAATCAGTTGGTTCTTTTGCTAATAACTTAAAAAGTTTTGATAGTATAAGAAGTTTCCTCACAAATACAACACTTAGTGTACTGATAGATTTTCCTTTTGCTATATTATTTTTAGCAGTAATTTTTTATATTGCAGGAATTTTAGTTTTAGTTCCTATTGCTGTTATTTTGATAATTATAATTTACTCTTTAATTATTAAAAAACCTTTACAAAGAAGTATTGAAAGCACATATGAAGCAAGTGCCAAGAAAAATGGAATCTTGATAGAAGCTTTACAAAATATTGAAACCATAAAAGCTCAAGGAATGGCTGGAAATATTCAGTTTAATTGGGAAGAATCAACAGGTGAGATATCAAATAAAAGTTTAAAATCAAAAATTTTATCTTCATCTATTCCTACTGTTACAGGATTTTTAGTAGGTTTAAATACGGTTTTAATTGTTGTTTTTGGAGTTTATTTAATTCAAGAATTTGAATTAACAATGGGTGGATTAATAGCAACTATGATTTTATCAGGACGAGCTATTTCTCCAATGGGTCAAATAGCAGGATTAATTACAAATTATGAAGATGCAAAAACTTCATTTAAAATGCTTGATGAAATAGTAAATAAACCACTTGAACGACCAATTGCTAAAGAGTTTGTAAAAAGACCTTCTTTAAAAGGAAATATAGAATTCAAAAATGTCTCTTTTAAATATCCTGATAGCGAAGTTTATGCATTAAAAAATGTTAGTTTTAATATAAAAGAGGGTGAAAAAGTAGCTTTTATTGGAAGGATTGGTTCTGGAAAATCAACTATTGCAAAGCTAATTTTAAAACTTTATGAACCTCAAGAAGGTTCTATTTTAATAGATGGGATTGATATTTCTCAAATAGATCCAGCTGATTTAAGAAAAAAAGTAAGTTATGTTCCTCAAGATATCCATCTTTTCAGAGATAGCATAAAAAATAATATTTTAGGTGTGCATAGATTTATAGATGATGAATGGATGCTTAAATGTTCAAAAATTAGTGGTACAGATGAATTTGTTAAACTTCATCCAATGGGTTATGATATTCCAATAGGAGAAAGAGGAGCTGGACTTTCAGGAGGACAAAGACAAAGTGTTGGAATAGCTAGAGCTTTAATTAATAATTCTAATATTTGGTTGTTTGATGAGCCAACAAATGCTATGGATCAAACTAGCGAAAATTATGTACTAAATAATTTACAAGAAAATATTGATAATAAAACATTACTTCTAGTTACTCAAAAAATGAATCTTTTAGCATTAGCTTCAAGAGTAATTGTAATGAATAATGGAGAAAAAGTTCTTGATGGAGATAAATTAGAAATAATACAAAAATTAGGAGGAAATAATGGCTAATTATAAAGAAATATTTTCTGCTTTTTTTCAAAAGACTCCTAAACTTCCTAAAAAATCATTAAATCAAAAAGATTTAGAATATATGAATAGTTTAAGTGCAGCTGTTCTTCATAGTCGTTCTACAACACTACATTGGGTATTAATTGCATTTTTAATAACTATTACTTTTTTCATTATTTGGGCTTCTCTTGCTTCAATTGATGAAATAGCAAGAGGAAATGGTAAAGTTGTTCCAAATGGACAAAATCAAGTTATTCAAAACCTTGAGGGAGGAATAGTTTCAGAAATTTTGGTAAAAGAAGGAGATAGTGTTGAAAAAGATCAAATACTTATAAAAATAAGTAATGAAAAATCAAATTCAACAGTTGCTTCAAATGAATTAAAAGCATTATATTTACAATCACAAATTAAAAGATTAGAAGCAGAATTAAAAAAAGAGGATTTCTTTTTTGAAGAGACAACTAATCAACAATTAAATGATTTCTTAAATAATGAAAATGAACTTTTTTTAACAAATAAAAAACAACTTGAATCGAAAATTTCAATACTAAAAGAGCAAATTAAACAAAAAGAGAATGAGTTAAAAGACGCAAGACAAACTATAGAACATATGAAATTTTCTGTAAATGCCATTACAAAAGAGGTTGAAATGACAAGACCAATGGTTGAAAAGGGTATTCGTTCTCAAGTTGATTTTTTGAAGTTACAAAGAGAACAAAGTGATGCAAAACAAAAACTTCAAAGTGCAATTTTATCAGTTGGTAAAATAGATTCTGAAATCAAAGAGATAAATAAAAAAATTGAAGAAACATATCAAATAAATGATTCAGAAGTTAGAGAAAAATTAAATGAAACTATTACTTCATTAAAAGATTTAGAAGCAAATTCAGTTGCTTCGACAGATCAAGTTTTAAGAACAATTGTAAAATCACCATCAAATGGTATAGTTCAAAAATTACATGTTAATACTATTGGTGGAGCTATTAAACCTGCACAAGACTTAATAGAAATTGTTCCTACAGATTATAATTTAATAGTAGAAGTTAAGATATTACCTAAAGATATTGCTTTTATTTATCACGGGCAAGAAGCAATAGTTAAATTTTCAGCATATGATTTTTCAATTTATGGAGGGTTAAAAGGAAAAGTTATAAACATAAGTCCTGACACCATAACAGAAAAAGATGAAAAAACTTATTATATTGTTAGGATAGAAACAGAAAAAAATTATATCGGTGAAAAAGATAAACAAATGAAGATAATTCCTGGAATGATTGCTGATGTAGATATTATAACTGGTAAAAAAACAATTTTAGATTATATATTAAAACCGATATTAAAAACAAAACAATATACATTTACGGAACGATAAAATGAAAAAAATATATTTATTTAGTGATGATTTGTTATTGACTGGAAGATGGGTAAAATTAATCAATCATCAAACTAGCATAGTTGAAAATATGAAAGATTTACAAACTATAAAAAATAGTATTTTAATAGTTAATAGTTCAATATTTAAAGAAATATCTATAAAATTTATAAATGATTTTATAAAAAATGAAAATCAAATTTTGCTTTTGGATAATACTCCAAACTTAATAAGTGCAAAAAAATTTTTAAGTTTTGGAATAAGAGGTTATGGTAACACTCTTATGACATCATCATATTTAAATTCAGCAATTGATGCAATTTCAAATAATTACGTTTGGTTAATTCCTCAAATTACAACTTTATTACTAAAAGATATGGCTGAAAAAAATGATATTAAAATGGATGAAGAAAAGCTATTTGAAACTTTAACAAAAACAGAAAATAAAATAGCTAATTTATTAAAAAATGGATATTCAAATACAGATATTTCTGAAGAATTAGAAATATCAATAAACACAGTAAAAACTCATGTAAAACATATTTATGAGAAATTAAATGTAAAAGATAGATTTTCTTTTGCTAATTTATTTTCAAAATAAACCTATTTTTAATTAAACATCACCCTTTTGGGTGATATACAACTTTTAAATAAAAGACTAAAATCAGAATATAATAAAAAAATCACTAAAGGATAAATCATGGCAACAATAGCTGGTACAGTACAAAGTTTGGCAAATGGAACTTTTCATGCTAAAGATGAAAATGGAAATATAAGAACTTTAAAAGAGGGTGATACGATTTATGAAAATGATACAATTTATGGAGATGATAAAAACTCTTCTTCATCAAAAATTGAAGTTTTACTTTCAGGTAATGATGTTATTGTTTTAAGTGAAGGACAAAAACAACTCATAGATTCTTCTTTAATTGAAACAGCTTTTGGAACAGAAGAACTGTTTTTTACAAGAGAAAGTTTAGATTTAAAAGCTGATGAATATGGAGCAAATGCAAATGTTGTAAGTGATTTACGAGATGCTCAGTTTGCTGATGAAGTAACACAAACAGAAGAAGTAGGAGCTTTTGCAGAAGCAAATAATACAGATATTACAGAAGAAGAAACAGCTGAAGGGCAAGAAGAAGCAGAAGATGAAACAACAGGAAATGCAGAATTTCAAGCAAGAGATGGAAATGCAACAAATATTGAAAGTGATTTAAGAAATGCACAATTTAAAGCTAGAACACAAGTTTTTATAGATAGATCAGCTTTTGAAAATGAATCAGAAGATAGATTAACTACTATTAATAATATAGATAGACCTTCTTATACAAATCCTCCAGTTACTTCTATTGTTACACCAACTAATCCAACTCCTCCACCTACAATTACTCCTCCTGTAACAGAAACACCTGTAGTTATTATTGGAAATTTAAGTGTAAATGATGTTTCTACATACGAAAGTGATGGATTTCTAATTTTTACTGTTACTTTAGATAGACCTGTTTCTACACCTATAACTTTTGACTATGTAACTTCACCACTTACAGCCACAAATAATGGTATAGATTATACTGATGTTAAAGGAACAATAACAATACCTGCTGGAAGTACAAATATAACTATAAGAGTTCCTGTTACTGATGATTATTTATCAGATAATGGTGAAACTATGAAAATCACTATTTCAAATGTTGTAGGTAATGCAAATATTACTAAACCAGAAGGTATTGGTACAATTTTAGATAATCCAGTGAATAATCCATCAAATGGAACACCAGGAATACCAACAGAACCAGGTGGATATGGACAGGAAGATACAGTATATGCAATTATAACAGGTGCTATAACTGTAAATGAAGGGAATACAACAACTTACACAGTAAAATTAGTAGATAAAGATGGAAATGCAGTTGTAGTTACAAATGCAACAACAGTAACAGTAAAATATACAAATATTACTACACAAGATGGTGATACACAATTTAATAACAACAATACAATAAACGTAACAATTCCAGCAAATGATTCATCAAATACTTTTACCGTAGCAAGTATTGATGACTATATTGCAGATAATGGAGAAAAATATAATGTTGCAATTACAAAAGTTGATACAAATGAATTTGAAAATGTAGTAATAGGTGATAAAAATGGAAATAATAAAGATGTTACAACAGAAATTTTAGATAATAGTCGACCAAATACCCCAAATGATTTAACAGATGATAATGTAGAACCAACACAGGATATTATACTTATTAAACTTTTTGCTGCTGATGAAAATGGAAATGTTTTAAAAGATGGAAATGGTAATTATCTTTTAGCAAATGAAGCAGAAGAAGGAACAAATGCAAACTATATAGCTTATGCATTTGAAAATGGAACTACAATTTTTAATGATTCTACAAAATTTTCTATACAAACAGGTACTGTAAATATCAGTTTCCAAAATGATACTGCAACAGGTGCTTCAACTAAAACTTTAACAGATGGATCACAAGATTTCAATAATACACCAAAAACATCAGTATCTATAGGACAAAGTTTTAGCACAGAAGTTTTTAAAGATTTAGCATCTGAATCAACAGAAAAATACAAAGTTGTAATAGATAGTAACTCTTATAATGGAAACTATGAAAGTGTAAAAATTGATACAAATCCTGTAACTACTACAATACATGATGAAAAATTATTTGTAAAAATTGAACCAATTACAGATGTAGCAAATGAGGGTGCTAATTTAAAATATAAAATTGTAATAGTAAATAAAGATGGAGAAGAAGTAAAAGTACCAACTGGTAAAAGTATTACTGTTGATTTAAATTATGAAGGGAATACTTCAAAACAAGCTACTGAAAATACAGATTATACACCTGTAACAAGTGTTACTATAAGTGCTGGAACAAGTTATACAGAATTTGAAATAGTGACTAAAGATGATTATTATGCAGAAGGTGATGAAGGTTTAAAAATTACTATAAATAATATAGATAATTCAAGCAATGCATTTGAAAATATAGTTCCTCATACAACAGCTAATGGTGCACCAAGTAATAAAATAACAACAACTGGAACAATCAAAGATAATCCCGCAAAAATTGAAGAACCAACTATTCCTCTTGATCCAAATAACCCAGATAATCCTGATAACGGAGATTATGGGCAAGAAGACACAATTTACGCAATTATAACAGGTACTCAAACAATAAAAGAAGGAGATACAAGTACAAATTATACAGTAAAACTTGTAGATAAAGATGGAAATACAGTAACTCCAACAAAAGATACAAAAATAACTGTTACATACAATAATATTACTACTCAAAATGGTGATACACAATATGATAATAGTGATGAAATTGAAGTGACAATTCTTGCAAATACTTCAGAAATTACATTTACTGTAGAAACAAAAGATGATGTTTATAAAGATGATGGAGAACAATTTAATCTTACTATTACAGATATACAAAATACAGGTGAGTTTGAAAATGTAAAAATTGGAGATAAAGATGGAAATCAAAAAAATGTGATTTCAACTATAAAAGATAATACAACTCCTGGAACAGAAACAAACATAGATGATGTAAAAATTGTACTTGTAGCAGTACCATCTGCAACAACTACAATAGCAAATATTACAGATGGAGATGGAAAATTAATTATTACTAATACAAACGAAACTCCTGAAGGTGGAAATCTTTATTATATGGCAGTTGCGGTTGATAATGATGGGAAACCTGTTTCAACACAAGGAGGAACTGTAACTATAAATTATGGAACAACTACTGATAATACAGATAAAGATGCGACAGCTGGAACAGATTATGATAATACGACAGTTGTATCAACAACATTAGGCACAGTATTTAGTGTAAATGCAAAAGACGATTATTATGCAGAAGGTGATGAGAATTTTACTGTTAAAATTACAGATTTAACAAATTCACCATACGAATCACCATCTATTGATACTTCAAAAGATACTGTAACTTCAACTATAAAGGATAATCCAGCAAAAGTAGAGCAACCAGATACTGGAACAGGAAACGATAATCCAACAGATGGAAATTATGGAAAAGATGATACAGTTTATGTAAAAATTACTCAAGCACCTTCTACGATTGAGGGTGGAAATTTAGTACATACTGTAACTTTAGTTGATAAAAATGGAGATCCAGTAACTGTTCCAGCAGGGCAAACTGTAACTGTAGATTTAACTTATACTGTAAATAGTGGAAATTTTACTGAAAGTGATTTATCTACAATAATAAAAAGTGTAACAATTACAGGAGGAAATAGTTCTGTAAACTTTACAAATGTAACAAAAGATGATTTTACAAGTGAAGGTGATGAAATTTATAATGTAACTATTTCTAGTGTTACTCAATCAGGAGCTTTTGAAAATGTTGCAATTCACACAGATAAAACTACAACAGGAACTATCAAAGATGGGATTACTTTAGGAACTCCTGTAAATGCTTCTGTTGATGAAGATAATTTTGATGTTACAGATGATAATACAACAATAACAGATACTAAATCTTTAGGTATTCAAAAACCAAATAACCCTGATAATAACTATACTTTATCTTTTGATGAGACTGCAACGAAGATTTATCAAGGAGATTTTACAAGTACTACTGATTATGGATTATCAAGCTTAAAAGCTGGTGGACAAACAATTCATTATCAAACTATAGGAAATAAAATTATTGGATATATTGGTGTTGATGTTGGTAATGGGGCTGTAGCAAACTCAAATAAAGTATTTGAAATAGTTTTAAATAAAGATAGTGGTATCGCTAGTGGTACAACGACAAAAGATAGCTATACTTATACTCAATATAAAAACATCGACCATCCAATATCAGGAGATTCAACAATTCCTACAAATGATGATGATTTAACTTTTGAATTTGGGTTTAAAATAACGGATCAAGGGCAAACAAGTAATACAGTAAACTTTAAAGTAAAAGTAAATGACTCTTTACCAATTAATGCAAATAGAGATGTTGAAGTAAATGAAGATAACTCTTTAAATATTGTAATTTCTCCTGAAAGCTTTAAAGATGGTGAAATTCAAATTAGAGTAAATGGATATGATTCAAATAATGGAAATGATGGGTACATAACCTTAAATACTACTAATAATCAAACAATAAGAGTTACAGATCCAAATGATGATAGTATAGAAATTGGAACATTAACAAATAATGGTGATGGTACAGTAACTTTTGAACCAGATGAAGATTATAGTAATTACAATGCTAAACCTTGGTTTGAATATGCAGTTAGTGATTTTGATGGTGATACAGCCGCAGGTAGAGTTAATATCGATGTTAAACCTGTTGCAGATGCTCCAACAATAACAATCTCAACTCCAACAATGATAGAAGATAATACAAATACAAATGAAGGTGCACATCAAGTTGCTTTAGGATTAACAAAACCATCTTTATCAAAAGATCAAACTGATGAAAATACTACTAATACTGGTGATAAACCTGAAAAGAATGGAGAGATTACTCTTACATTTACAAATGGAGATAAAGTTACAGGTGCAAAAATCTTTAAAGCAGATGGTACTACTCAGGTTGGAGCAGATATAACAACTGCAAATCAAACATTTAAAATTGTAATAGTTACTGTATCTGGCGATTCTAGCACTATAGATTATACTTATCACCACAAAGATATTACAGCATCAAATCCAAGTGGTGCTATTTATCTTACTCAAGCAGAATATGAATCATTAAAAATTCAACATGCAGAAGATAATGATACAGATATAAAAATAGGTATAAGTGTAACATCTTATGAGCTTGATGATAATGATAAACCTTTAAATGCGACAGATTCTACTTATGCAGATAAAACAAATGCAAATTTATCTGAAACAACAGAAGAAACTATGACTGTAAAAATTAATCCTGCTACTGATGATATTTCATTAGTTTGGAATAATGCAACAGGTGGAACAATTTCTCAAACAACAAATGCTAATGATACGTTTACTTTTACTGCTGTTGATGAAGGAGATTTATTTACAACACCAATAGACTTAAAATCTCTTCTTACAAAAACAAGTGGAACAGAAACTTTTGATGGAAGTAAGGCAGATTTAGATGGAAGTGAAAAAAGAACATATACAATTGAAGGAATTCCAGAAGGTACTATTGTAACTTTAGGTGGTCAAGTGGCTGTTGCAAATGCAAGCGGCGTAGCAACTATTGTATTTAATAACACAAATAATCAAGCTGCAGACCCAGAATTTTCTCTGAAGTTACCTGAACATTATAGTGGAACTATTTCAAATGCCAAAATTACATTGAGTGTACAGGATAAGGGTGTAGATAGTGGGGATACTCCAAGTATTATCAAAACAGCAGAAGTTTATTTCAATGTTGTAGTTAATCCAATAGCAGATATTGCAACTATTCAGGTATCACAATCAGTTGGTTTTGAAGATGCAGGAAGAGATGGTGGAAATACTATTGCAAAAAGTGATACTATCAATGCAAATGGTGCAGGTGGAATACCTTTAAATATTAAAGTAAGTTCAGATGATAAAGATGGAAGTGAAAGCTTTAATGTAAAAATAGAAGATATCCCTTCAAATGCAGTTATATATTACGATGGAATGGTTGTTAATCAATCACCAGCTGGTACAGTAACAATTAATAATTTTGATAATGCAAAATCTTTAATCTTTATTCCTCCACATAATGATGATACAGATTATACTCTAAAAGTATCTGCTCAAACAGTTGATAATAATGGAACAACAACGAATACAAGTGCTTGGAGTTCTCCAAAAGATATAGAAGTTATCGTAAAAAATGTTGCAGATGCACCAATTGGAACAGATTTAAATGCAAATATAAGTGTAAATGAAGATAATAAACTTAATTTACAAGACATATATACAACACCGGCTAATCTTGCATCTTATGATGGTAGTGAAGAATTAACAGTTAAAATAGATTTACCAGCTGGATTTACAGTAGATTCAGGAAGTCCATATTATATAGAAAATGGAATGTATGTTGTAAAAGCTAGTGATATAAAAGCTGGACATATTTTAATAAACGTTCCAGAGAATTTCAGTGGAAGTGCAAGTTTTGATTTAACTTATGTAACTACTGAAAAAGCAGGAGAAAATGATAGTAAAACTTGGGATAAACAGACTGTAAATATTTTTGTTAATCCAATAGCAGATGATGTATCTGTTGCAACTTCTTCAACTATTTATGAAGATGCAGATGGAAATGCAAATAAGATAAATATAACTCCATCATTAACAGATACAGATGGAAGTGAAAGCATTACTAGTGTAAAAATCTTAGCTTCAGATGTTCCAGCTGGATATGAATTATATCTAGATTCAGCAATGACACAATCTATATCTTCAACATTAAATGGTTTATATTATGAGTTAACGCCGGAACAAGCAGATAGTATTTATGCAAAAAATACAACTTTAAATGATGCAGATAGTTCAGATAACTTTGATTTAACAGTTGTTTATACTGTAAAAGATACTGCAACTGGAACAAGTGATGTTACAGCTGACTTTACTCATACTCATACAGTTAATGTTCAAGCAGTTACTGATGCTCCAAGTTTAAATATTGGAACAATTACACAAGAATCAGGAGATGTAACAATAAATGATACAACTGTAACCGTAAATCAAGAAGATTCACAATTTAAAGTTCCAGTTACAACTACAAGCTCTGATACAGATGGAAGTGAAACTGTACAAAAAATAGTAATAAGTGGTGTTCCTATGGGAGTTGAAGTTGTGGGAGCTACATATTATGGATATTCTGGAAGTGAACATAATGGTATTTGGGTTATAACTATTCCTGCTGATAGTGCTTTAGATGTAAATGGTGCATTAGAAGATATTACATTTAAAGTTAATCAAGGTGCAAATTTTGATAATAGAGATATAACAATCACAACTTATACAAAAGATATTGACGCAGAAGTTAAAAGTGCTTCGCAAACTATAAGAATTGAAAAAACTTACACTGCAGGAACAGAACCAGGAAATCCAGCAGAATTAGAACTAGCAGTTAAGGAAGCAGATATTACAGAAGATACAGAGTTTACTCTTGCAGATGTTTTAGTAGTAAATGAAATTACAGCAGGTGATGCAAATGGTAAAACAATTATCACATTTACTAATATTGCAGAAGGGACAACAGTTTCAGGTCATGATTATGAATATATTGAAAATGGAAAAACTGTTTATGTTGTAATCGGAAATGGAAATGCTGCTGATATGAATACGGAGCTATCAAATGTAAAAATCACTACTCCAAAAGATGTGAATTCACAGCAAAATGGAGCTTTAAAAGGTGATTTTACACTTACAGCAGATATAGTAACTTATCATAATGGTGGATTTAACAATGGAAATACAGTAACATTAACACCAGCAGAAACTATATCACCTTTAACAGATGAAATGATTATTAGTGTAACTGCTGATAATATAAATGAAGATGGTACAAGTAATATTTCTATAACTTTATCAAATCCATCTGATGGAACTAAAACAGAGCTTATAGGAAATAGTATTACTATAAAAGTAACTGAAAATTGGTTAGATTCTAATGCTAATGGAGAAGGAACAAAAGGTACTTTAATACAAACAGGTACAGATTATATAATTAATGATAATAATGATGGAACATATACTATTACTAAAACTAATGGTACACCATTTACAGTTGATACACCAATCACTGGATTACAATACACTCCAGCAACAAATAGAGATGGAAATGTAACTTTTGAAGTAAGTGTTCAAAATAAAGAAACAGGAAGTAATCTAATATTAGATTCAAAAGGAAGTACAAATATATCTGTAACACCTGTAATTGATGTTGAGTTAAATGCTTCTGTAGTAACTGCTGTAGGAACTGAAGATGCAGCAGTTACAGTTGGAAGCACAACTTTAGCAAATCCTGTAAAACTTGAGATAACAGCAGGTACATTTACAGATGGTTCAGAAAAAATTGGAAATATTATTTTAGATGAAGTACCAAATGGTTTTACAGTTTGGTATAAAGTTGGCTCAGATTTAGTAATGGCAACAAATATTGGAAAATCAGGTACTGGAACTTTTGATTTAACGCCAAATATTAGTGGTGATGCAGATGTTCATAGAAACAAGTGGTTAGTTCCAGCTTCAGCTGATGGAAGTATGCCAGAAGTTTATATTAATGCTCCAACTAACTGGTCAGGAGAGTTTGATTTCAAAGCAAAATTTAGTATAAGTGAGCAAAATTTATCAACAGTAACTCCTATAGAAGTAGATGTAGAAGGAAAAATTGAAGCAGTTGCAGATGGAGTAACTATTGACCCAACATTGACATTTGGTGATGCTTTCTCTTGGGTAAGTTTAAATCTAAATGCAAATATGAAAGATGTTGATGGAAGTGAGACTATGAGTTTAGAATTAACAGGATTAAATGAATCAGCACAATTTAGACTTAAAGATGGTACTGCATTAAATGCAACTTTAGATGGTACAACTTGGAAACTAGATGGAATAGCTTTTGATCAAATAAATAATATAGAGTTATTACATGATAAATCTGTAAATGGTGTATCAGTAACTGCTAAAACAGTTGATACAGATGGAACAAATACAGATGAAAGTAATAGTAGTTTAGTTAAAACATTTGATTTAAAACTTTCAGATGTTTCGGGTAACTTTAAACTTGATTCAGGAATTAGTTTAGATTTTGATAAAATCGATGCTATAACAACTGCAAAAAATTTAAGTGAAATTGATTTAAGTGAAGCAGGTGCAAATGATTTATTAAATCTATCTTTAACTGATATTGTTGCAATGACAGATAGTAGTAATGAACTAAAAATATCAGGAACAAATGAAGATGAAGTTTCATTCAAAGGAACTGGTTGGTCAAAAACAACTGGCTCAGGGGCTGATGCTGGATTTGATATTTACTCAAATAGTAATGATACTTCAGTTAAAGTTAAAGTTGAACAAAATATTCAAGACCAAATAATCTAAAAAATATTAAAGAGATAAATTTATTTATCTCTTTAATTATTTAGATAAAATGAATTTATGAAAATCTTTATAATTATTTTACTTTTAATTTTTACTAGTTATTCAGCAGATTTTGCAGATGATTCACTTCTTCAAAAAGTGGAAAGAAAATACAATAAGTTTGCAAAAAATAGATTTATAGCATTAAATAAATTATTAAAAAAATTAGAAACAGCAGACACGAAAACAAAACTTGAAAAAGTTAATGATTTTTTTAATGGTGTAAAGTATGGAGATGATATAAAAATTTATGGTAAAAGTGATTATTGGGCATCACCTTATGAGTTTTTAGCTAAAGATAAAGGTGATTGTGAAGACTATGTTATTGCAAAATATTTTGCATTAAAACATTTAGGAATCCCCACTTCTAAAATGTTTTTAAGTTATGTAAAACTAAAAGGTGCAACAGATACACATATGGTTTTATCTTACTTTGAAACGCCAAATTCAGAACCATTAATTTTAGACAGTATAAGAAAAATAATATTTCCTGCTTCAAAAAGAGATGATTTAACCCCAATTTATAATTTTAATCCAAATATTTTAGATAAAGGTAGTAAAACAGCTGCTCATAGAAAATGGGATGTTGTTTTACAAAATTTTAAGGAGAAAAAGATATGAGTTTATATAGACAAGTTTTTATAGTTTTATTATTTGTTTTTACAATATTGTTTATTTTAATTACAGCAGTTAGTTTTAATATTATAAAAAATTCTGCAGAAAAATCTCTATATGAAAATGTTCAAAATAGTGTAACAAATCTTAGTTTATCTATTACAAATTCAGGAACTGAAATAAGCTCTATAAAAACTGTTATAAATGCAAGTTTTGATAACGGAAATTATGAAAAAATCATTTTTAAGGATGTTGAAGAAAATATTATTTATGAATTAAAAAAAGAGACTTATTCAGGACAAACCAATATACCACAATGGTTTTTAAAATTAGTAAATATAGATGAAATAAGTGCTAAATCTGTTATTTCAAGTGGCTGGAATGTTATGGGGATTATTGAAATTTATAATGATAGAACACTATTTTTTGAGCAAACTTATAAAATATTTAAAAATCTTATTTTTACATTGCTTATTAGTTTTATTTTTTTATTAGTAATTTTATTTTATCTATTTAATTTTATTTTAAAACCTTTAAAAACTATAGAAAAACAAGCTCAATTAGTAATGAAAAATGAATTTATTTTAGAAAAAAAACTTCCTTTTACTTCTGAGTTTAAAGCATTGACTTTAAGCATAAATAGTATGGTAAATAAGTTTGAAAAAATGTTTGAAAATACAAATAATGTTTTGAAACTGAATAAAGAATTATTATATTTTGATGAAATAACAAAACTAAACAATAGAAAGTATTTTTTATTAAAAGTAAATGATTATTTAGATAGAAATAATCCTAATAATAAGGGATATATTATAGTTTTTTCTTTAAAAATGGAGATTATTAACAAAACTTTTGGATATATAAAAACAAATGAAATTCTATATAACTTAGCAACATTATTTAAAAATGATTTTGAAAATAATTCAAACCTAATAGCAAGAATGAATGGTTCTGAATTTGTAATTTTAATTCCAAATATAGATGAAAATAATATTAAAAGTTTGATAGAGAATTTTTTATCTAAAGTTTATGAACTTGAAGATTTAAAAGAAAAAATAAATTTAGGAGTATGTAAATATGATAATGAAGAAAGCCTAAAAAATTTACTTATCAAAATTGATTATGTAATTTCCCAAGCAAAACTTCATACAGAAAAGAAGTTTTATTTTTTAGAAGATATAGAAAAATACAAATCAAAAGAAGAGTGGATAACTATTATAAATGATTCTTTAAAAAATGATTCATTTATTTTATTATATAAAGAGATAATTGACATAAATTCAAATGAAATTTTATTAAAAACTGTAGATTTTGAATTAAGTTATAAAGAAGATAATTTTTCTAATAAAGGCTTTATAGCATCTTTAGTTGAACTTAATAAATTAAATGAAGTTTATTTTCATATAATAAATAAAATTCTAAAGAATAAAGAATCACAAGAAAAATTATCTATTCAATTACCACATTTTTTAGTTGAAGATTTAAATAACTATTCAGATTTTAAGACTATTTTAGAAAACAACAAAAATAAAAATAATTTTATATTTGAAATAGAAGAAGAAGCATTTAATCAAAATTTTTCAAATTCTTTGATGTATATAAAGTTGTTTAAAGAATATAATTTTCAATTTGCTATTTATAATTTTATTGCAAATAGTGATGATTATTCATATCTAAAAGAATTGAAACCATCTTATATAAAAGTTTCAGATTACTTTTTATTAGAATCAAAACAGAGTTTAAATATGTTAAAAATATTAACTCAATCATTGGATATAAAACTTATTGCAGTAACTACTGAAAAAGATTTTGATAAAAAACTATTAAAAGAACAAGGAATAAATGCTATTAGTAATAAATAATATTTATTTAATTTTAAGAAATGTATAATTTAAAAACAAGGAGTTTTTCATGGAAGTCCAAAGTAGCACAAATTTAGCGTTAAATGCTTTTAAACAAAATCAAAATGTTGGTGTAAATAATAAAACCGAGGATACTACTCAAGGAAAAAAAACTCTTGAGGAAACTATAAAAGAATCAGCTGTAAAAGTTAGTATTTCTATGAATGCTCAATATATTTTATTTGCAATGAATGCTTCAAATATCACTCAAGGAAACACTCTATCTCAAGCTAGTTTAAACTCTAATCAAAGAGAAGTATTAGATTTTTTAAGTGGAAAAGAGAGTTCAAATGGTATGAGTTTAAAAAATATTGGTTATGAAGGTAAACCAATTACTGAATTAACTCAAGATGAAGCAAAAGAACTTGTAAGTGATAATGGCTTTTTTGGAATAACTCAAACTTCAGATAGGGTTGCGAATTTTGTTTTTAATTTTGCAGGTGATGATTTGGAACTTTTACAAAAAGGAAGAGAAGGAATTATTCAAGGATTTGAAGAAGCTAAAAAGATGTTTGGAGGAGAACTTCCTGAGATTTCTTATAAAACACAAGAAAGAACCTTAGCTTTAATAGATGAAAAAATAAACTCTTTAAAATCAGGAAATAAAGAAGAGATTTAATTCTCTTTTTTATAAATCTAATTGATAATCTTTTAATTCTTCTTTTGAGTACTTTTTGAAAATGTCATGGTTAAAGAAAAAATCAACTAAATTCTTATCTAATTCTCCTCTTTTTGTCATTGTTGTTAAAATATTTTCAACAGTTGATAATTTCATAGCTTCTTTATATGGTCTTGTTGAAGCTGTTAAAGCTTCAAAAATATCAGCTAAAATCATAATTCTATCTTCTAAACTGATTTGTGAATCACTTAAACCTCTTGGATAACCTAAACCATTTAGTTTTTCATGGTGATTACAAGCAATATTTAATACATCTTTATATTTTTTTGGAAAAGGTAATTCTGAAATCATATCAAGAGATAATTGGGCATGATTTTTTATGATATCAATTTCTTCTTTTGTAAGAGTTCCTTTTTTAATCGATAAATTATATAGTTCATCTTGAGTTAATAAAGGAAGTGATTCACCATTTTTAACATAAGTTTGTTTAGAAATATTTTCAAGTTTTTCTATATCTTCATCAAGCATAAACTCTCCTCCAAGATTTGTTTTTTTGATAAAATCTATATTTTCATTCAGCTGTTTTATACTATTTTCAAACTCATCTTTACTAATAAGTTGTTTTAAATACTCTATCTCTTTATCTTTTTTTATTAATTCAAATCTTTGTTCTACTAGATGAATTCTGTCAAATATTTTTTCTAATTTAGTTGCTTTATCTATTACATGTTCTGGCATTGAAATTTTCCCAATATCATGCATCCATGCAGCAAGAGCTATTTGTTTATAATCATTTTGAGTATATTTTACATCTTTATAAATTGTTTCATCATCATTTATCGCTTTTGCTAAAAGCAAAGCTATTTTTTCAACTTTTGCTATATGGTCTTTTGTGTAAGGAGATTTTGCATCAATAGCTTTTGCAATAGTTGCTACAAACGCATTTATAAAGTCTTCTAAACTATTTATTAAATACATATTTGTAAGAGCCATTGCAGCTTGTGAAGCTAAAGAGATTATTATCTTTTCATCAAATTTATCAAAACTTACAATCTCTTGATTTTTTATTTTGTTTATTAGTTGTAAAACTCCTATAACTTCGTTTTCATGATTTATAAGTGGTATTACAAGCATTGATTTTGAACGATAAGAGGTTTTTTTATCGAACTGTTTTGTTCCTTCAAATTTATATTTTGTTGTTTTATAAACATCTGAAATATTTATTATTCTTTTTTCATTAGCACAAACTACTGCAACCATTTTATTGTTTAGTGAACCATCTTCCAAAAAAATTGGTAAGTCATTCCAATTGAGTTTTTCTTTAGTTCCACCCATAAAAATATTTAAACTATCATTTTGAACAACTTTGAATTGTAAAGTTTTTTCATCTTTTGATTTTATATATAAAGTTCCAGCATCAGCATTTGTTAATTTTCTTGTTAGATTTAAAATATTTTCAAGTAGTTTTTCTTTATTGTGTTCTGAAGAAAATGCTAGATTTATTTTCATAATCTCTTCAAATTTACTTTCACTTAAAAGAGTATTTTCAATATTTCCTGTATCAATATGAATAACATCTCCTTCTTTTAAAATCTTTCCTTTATAGTTTAGAAGTTTATGTTTTTTTATATCTTTTAGCAATTCTTTTTCATAATTTGGCTTTAAATGATAGAAAAATATAGAGATATCTTTTCTTTTTAGATTTTTTAACTCTTTTGCTATCAAATTTGGAGTTAAATGTTTTGAAACTTTAGCT
This sequence comes from Arcobacter aquimarinus, assembly GCF_013177635.1. Classification (NCBI taxonomy): domain Bacteria; kingdom Pseudomonadati; phylum Campylobacterota; class Epsilonproteobacteria; order Campylobacterales; family Arcobacteraceae; genus Arcobacter; species Arcobacter aquimarinus. The sequence continues at coordinate 974,474 of NZ_CP030944.1, forward strand.
AACTCATCAAATTTATCAGGAAATGAACACTCAATAATTAGACACTTTATAGTTTTGTTATTGTTTATCTCTTCCCAAATAATTGGATTTAGATAGGTATCTCCACTTATTATAAAACTTTGATGATTTTTTGTAATTACAAAACCACATGAACCAGCTATATGATTTGCTTCTATTGGTTTTATCTGATATTCTCCAATACTTATAATCTCATTTAATTTTATTTTTTTCAAAATTAATGAGTTTTCATTGCTATTTAAAAGTTTTATTTTTGTAAAGTCAGGCCAAATTACGTTATTAAAAGAGTAGGTTTTTAATACTTCAATAGTCTCTTCAAGTGCATATATCGTAAGTGGAGTTTTTCTTTCTTCAAAAAAAGTTTCAATTATAAAAGGTAAATCAGTTATATGGTCAGCATGGGAATGGGTTAAAAAAATATGATTGATATCTTTTGCTTCATTTCCTAAAGAGTTTAAAACATTTCCCGCATCAATTATAATATCTTTGAATATTTGAAAAGAAGTTGTATTTTGATTTTTTGCTTTACTTCCACTAGCACCTAAAATCTTTATAAAATTCATAAAAAAGCCTTTTGTTATATAATTTGATTATTATAACAAGAATAGCTTATTTATGATTAATGATTTAAATCATTAATTTTAAAATCATCGTATGGATCCATATGAATATTTATAATCCAATCTCTTTTATTGTCCAGTTTTTTTATCTTATTTTCTATTGAATCACTTGCTTTATGTGCTTCCATAAGTGTAATAATACAATCAAATACTAAGTGTACTTCTACAAATGTTTGATGACCTGCTTCTCTTGTTTTTAATAAATGGTAAGTATTTACTCTTTTATTATCTTTTATTATTTCTTTTATTTTTGAAACAATCTCTTCATCCACAGCTCTATCAAGTAAAACTAATACTCCATCACGAATAAGTTCATAAGCTGAATATATGATATATAAAGCAATTCCCCCACCAACGAAAACATCAATTATTTCATAACCTGTAAAACTTACAAGTAATAATGAACTTAATACTGCTAAATTACTAAAAACATCTGTTTTATAGTGAAGTGCATCAGCTTTTATAACCATAGAGTTTGTTTTCTTAGCAATATTGTTTAAATAAGCAACTAAAGAAATAGTTATAACTAAAGAGATAATCATTACATAAATAGAGATATCAAGATATTTTGAAACTTCACCATTTATCGCTTTATTTACTGCTTCATAAAGTAAATAAAGCCCTGAAATAGTAATAATAGTTCCTTCAATAACTGAAGCTAAAGCTTCAATCTTTCCTCTTCCGTAATTAAAGGTTTTATCAGCTGGTTTTTCAGAATTTGAAATAGCAAAGTAGTTAAAAATAGACACAAACATATCTAAAATAGAGTCAATAGCTGATGCTAAAACAGCTACTGAACCACTTGCTATTCCAATTACAAGTTTAATGAGTGTAAGTACCGCTGCAACACTAGAAGAAACAACGGTAGCTTTTTTTTGAAGAGTCATTATTTATTTTCTACAAACTCTTTTATTCTTTTGATTCCCTCTTGAATTGTTGCTAAATCAGTAGCAAAAGAGAATCTTACATAACCTTCAGTTCCAAAAGCAAGTCCTGGAACTAAAGCAACACCTTTTTGCTCTAATAACTCAGCGCAGAATTTCATAGAGTCATTTGTAACTTCTTGAATGTTGATAAATAGATAAAATGCACCATCAGGATCTATACTTGATAAACCTTTAATATCATTAAATGCTGCAACAGCGTAATTTTTTCTTTTTTCAAATTCAACTCTCATCATCTCAATAGTTTCATCAGCATCACCTTCAAGTGCAGGAATTGCTGCATATTGAGTCATTGTGTTGATATTTGAAGTAACTTGACCTTGAAGTTTAGTTAAAGCTTTTGCAAGTGCTGCATCACAAGTTGCAATATATCCAAATCTCCATCCAGTCATAGCAACAGCTTTACTTAATCCATTGATAGTTACAGTTCTTTTATACATATCTTCAGATACTTGTGCAGCAGCTGTAAATTTTTTACCGTTGTACATAATTTTTTCATACATTTCATCTGAGAATACGATAATATCTGTACCTTTTAAAACTTCACCTAAAGCTAAAAGTTCTTCTCTTGAATAAACTGAACCTGTTGGATTAGAAGGAGTATTTAATAATAAAATTTTTGTTTTTGGTGTAATTGCTGCTTTTAACTGCTCTGGCGTAATTTTGAATTCAGTTGAATCATTTGTTTCAATAAATACAGGAACTCCACCTGAATATTTAACTTGTTCTGGATATGTTACCCAGTAAGGTGCTGGGATAATTACTTCATCTCCATCTTCAACAAGAACTTGGAATAAGTTAAATAATGAGTGTTTTGCACCATTGCTAATTACGATACCATCAAGTTTATATTCTAAACCGTGGTCTTTTTTTAATTTGTTAATAATTGCTTGCTTGGTAGCGATAATACCTTCTACTGCTGTATATTTTGTTTGACCTTCATTAATAGCCTTTATAGCCGCTTCTTTAACGATTACAGGAGTGTCAAAGTCAGGCTCACCTGCACTAAAACTTAGTATATCTTTACCTTGAGCTTTAAGCTCTCTTGCTAGGGCAGTGATTGCCATAGTAACCGATGGAGACAAATTCTCCATTCTGTTTGCAATTTTCATTAGCATTTCCCTCAATAAAATTATCATTATATTTTTGATATAATAGTGCAGGATTTTACCTAAAAAATACTTAAGGAAAAGTTTGAGTTTTCAAATAGAAATCGAAGAAAAAATCATAACAGTAGAATTAAAAAATAGAAAGAATATAAAACATTGTTATTTGCGTATTTTAAAAGAGAATTTGATAGAAATAAAAGCAAATAGATATTTTACTCTTTATGATGCAAAAAAATTGATTGAAAAAAAGTCTGAATGGATAAAATCTTCGATAAAAAAATTATCAAAAAATAGCCTGAATGAAGATGAATTTTTATATTTGGGTGAAATTAAAAAATTAGAAGATTTTAATATAAAAAATTTAGATATTTTTTATAAAAAAGAGATTCAAAAAATATTACCTTCAAAAGTAGAAGAATTATCAAAAAAAATGCAACTTTTCCCAACTTCTATAAGTTTTAGAAAAAACAAAAGAACTTGGGGTTCTTGTAACTATAAAAATGGTTTAAATTTTAATATTTTACTTATGAAATTTCCTATTGAAGTAATGGAATATGTGATAATTCATGAGTTAGCTCATATAAAACATAAAAATCACTCAAAAGATTTTTGGAATTTAGTTGAAGTTTATTGCCCAAATTATAAAGAAGTAGAGAAAAGATTTAAGAATTCTTTATAATTTCTCTTATTTTTTCAAATTTTTTAAAAATTTTTTCATCTTTCGCTTTATTTTCAAATATTCCATAAGAACGTTCAATATATAAAGGTTTTTCCTCTTTTTTTTCCTCTTTTTTCTCTATTACGTTAGTTACAAAAAAAGCTATATCTTCAACATTTGCTATCTTGAAATTTTTTAATAATGATTTTATATCTGCTTTGTTATACTCAAACTCCATTTTATAAACAGGATGGGTTAATACAAAATAGAGGGTTTGGTTTTTTACATACCCAAATTTTACGCCTTTTTTTAATTTCAAAGGAAGAGCATCAATAAACTTTATTATCAAAAATGAAGTGTTGATCTTTCTAAATTCAGGATTATTTTTAAGATGACTAAGTATTTCATTAATTTTTTTCATGGGCTAATTATAGCAGGTTTTATATTATCATTTAGTGGTTGTGGATACAAAGCAGATCCAGTTTATGTTCCATCAAAATCTTCAGTTGAAGAAAGTAATCAAAAAGTTCAAGAATGAAAGTTTATGATTATGTAATAATTGGAACAGGAATTGCAGGACTTAATGCAGCAAGATTGATTCCAAAAGATAAAAGAGTTTTAATTCTTTGTAAAATGTCAACTTGGAATTGTAACACTTTTTGGGCACAAGGTGGAATAGCAAGTGCTGTTGATGAAAATGATATTCCTTTACACATAAAAGATACTTTAGAAGCAGGTGTTAATTACAATGATATTGAAGCAGTTGAACTTCTAAGTAAAAAATCAATTTCTACTATAAAAAATCTTATTGATTCTGGAATGAAATTTGATTTAAATGAAGAGGGAAAATTAGCTTATACAAAAGAAGCAGCACATAGTAGAAATAGGATTTTACACGCAGATGGTGATGCAACTGGAAGAATGATGCATATCTTTTTACTCGAAAATTGTATTCACGAGATTGTAACTCAAGCTGTGGTTTGTGATTTACTGATAAAAGATGATATTTGCTATGGTGTTCAGTATTTTACAAGTGAAACAGAGCAAAAAGTAGCTTATGCTCATAATACAATTATTGCAAGTGGTGGTGTTGGTTCTATTTATAGATATCATACTAATTCAACAGCAAATGCAGGAGAAGTTCAAGGAATAATTGCAGAAAAAAAACTTCCTTTAAAAGATATGGAAATGATGCAATTTCATCCAACAGTTGTACGAGGAACATCATTTGCTAGAAAACCATTATTGAGTGAAGCTTTAAGGGGTGAGGGTGCTTATATAGTGGATGAAAATGGTTATAGATTTTTATTTGATTATCACAAAGATGGTGAATTAGCTCCAAGAGATGTTGTTAGTAGGTCTATTTTTGATTACAATAAAAAAACTTCTTTAGGTGTTTATTTATCTTTTAGTACATTTGAAAAAAATGCTTTTAGGAAGAGATTTCCAAATATTTATGCAAATTTAAAAGAGTTAGGTTATGACCTTCCTTTTGAAAGAGTTCCTATTAGTCCTGCTTTTCACTACTCTATGGGTGGAGTAGAAACAACTTTAGATGCAAAAGTAAAAGGAATGAAAAATCTTTATGCAATAGGTGAAGTAGCTTGTACAGGTGTTCATGGTGCAAATAGATTAGCTTCTAACTCTTTACTTGAAGGTTTGGTTTTTTCTCAAATTGCTGTAGAAAAATCACTAGAAGAGAATTTTAAAATAGATTTTAAAGAGTATGATAAACCAATTATTGATTACATTAGAAATAAAGAGATAGATAAAGATTTAAAAGATAGTTTAAGAGAAATTATGTGGACTTATGCATCAATTGTAAGAGAGTTAAAAACTTTAGAAGAATCATTAAAAACAATAGAAGAGTATTTAAAAAAAGATGTTGGAAGACTACTTTATTTAAGACTTTTAACTGCAAAATCAATTTTAACAGCAGCATTAAATAGAAAAAAATCTTTAGGTGCTCACTATATAAAAGAAGATTAAAAATAGGATTAAAGGGATTTTATTTTCTCTTTAACCCATTTTTTACAACAATTTAGATAAAATTTTAGATTAAAATTTGTAATATTTAAGCGCTACAGTGCAAAATATGAAGGAAACAATATATGAAACATGTACCAATCGTAGTACTAGATTTTGGTAGTCAATATACTCAAATCATTGCTAGAAAATTAAGAGAAGCAGGAGTTTATTCTGAAATAGTTCCGTATAGTGAATCTATTGAAGATATTATGGCAAGAACGCCAAAGGGTATTATTTTATCAGGTGGACCTGCGTCTGTTTATTCTGATGATGCGTATCACCCTGATACTACAATTTTTGAATTAGGTTTACCAATTTTAGGTATTTGTTACGGAATGCAGTTAATTTCTCAACATTTTGGTGGAAGTGTAATTCCTGCAAATCATCATGAATATGGAAAAGCTAAACTTAAATTTGAAGTTGAAAATCCAATCTTTAAAGATACACAAGATGGTCAAATCGTTTGGATGAGTCATGGTGATAGAGTTGAAAATATTCCTTCTGGATTTGAGAAAATTGCTACAAGTGAAAACTCTCCATTTGCAGCTATTGCAAATACTGATAGAAATATCTATGCATTCCAATTTCACCCAGAAGTTTATCACTCAGTTGAGGGAAGCAAATTATTAAAAAACTTTGCAAAACATATTTGTGGTTGTGATTCTACTTGGAATATGGGTTCATTTGCTAAAGAGCAAATCAAAAGAATTCAAGAGCAAGTTGGAAATAAAAAAGTTCTTTGTGGAGTTTCAGGAGGAGTTGATTCTTCTGTTGTAGCAACACTTTTAGCTGAAGCAATTGGTGAAAATGTAATTCCAGTATTTGTTGATAATGGATTATTAAGAGCAAATGAGAGAGAACAAGTTGAATCAATGTTCAAAGCAAGAGGTGTAAAATTAATCACTGTTGATGCAAGTGAAGAGTTTTTAACTAAATTAGCAGGTGTTACAGACCCTGAAACAAAAAGAAAAATCATTGGTGAAACATTTATCGAAGTATTTGATAAAGAAGCAAAAAAACACCAAGGTATTGAGTTTTTAGCACAAGGTACACTTTATACAGACGTTATTGAATCAGTTTCTGTAAAAGGTCCTAGTAAAACTATAAAATCTCACCACAATGTTGGTGGATTACCTGATTGGATGAAATTTGAATTAGTTGAGCCTTTAAGAGAAATCTTTAAAGATGAAGTTAGAGCTTTAGGATTAGAACTTGGACTTCCTTCATCAATGATAGGAAGACATCCATTCCCTGGACCTGGACTTGCTATTAGAATCATGGGAGATGTAAATAAACCTGATTTAGAGTTATTAAGAAAAGCTGATACTATCATGTTAGATGTGTTACATGCAACTGGATATTATGACAAAACTTGGCAAGCATTTACAGTATTATTAAATGTAAAATCTGTTGGAGTTATGGGTGATAACAGAACTTATGACAATACTGTTTGTGTTAGAATCGTAGAAGCAACAGATGGTATGACTGCAACATTTGCACATATTCCACATGATATTTTAGAAACTATCTCTAGAAGAATCATCAACGAAGTTGATGGAATCAATAGAGTAGTTTATGATATAAGCTCAAAACCACCAGCAACTATTGAGTGGGAATAATTTCTAACAATTTTCACGCATCTTTCACCAAAGTTTGGCTCGATGTACTTGTAGTACACCTTCGCCAAACTTTGGCAAAATCTACATAAAACTTTTTAGAAATTTCAAGTAAGAATTTTTTCCTTAAAAGAATCAAAAATCTACGGTTTTATTATATTATGGAGAAACTTTAATGGCAAATAATTGGAATATCCCTTCTTCTTTAGAACAAGAAATTAGACAAAGAGATAAAGTTTGTGTTTATTGCGGTGTAGAATTTACTTCTGTAAAAGTTTCTAAAAAAACTACTGCTAGTTGGGAACATATAATCAATGATGCTAAAATTATAACAAGAGAAAATATAGCTTTATGTTGTTGTGCTTGTAATGCAAGTAAAGGGCAAAAAAAACTCTCTATTTGGCTTCAATCAAAATATTGTAAAGATAAAAATATCACTCCTGAAAATGTAGCCCAAGTTATAAAAGATGCTATAAAAAATGGGCAATAAAGAAGCATAAAAATTTTGTATATCAGCTAAAACTTTGATATATTCAAATTTTTTAAATTAAAATAGTTTTACTAAAAAATTATACTCTTAGTAATCCCCAAAACCTGATTTAGTGTATTTTCATCTACTTTTTCAACAAACTTTACTTTTCTAGCATTAAAATCTATTGATTTGATTTGTTCTGTCATTATAAAACCTTTGAGATTTTTGGCTTCTAGTTTTACATGAAAAGGGAAGTTTCTATCTGTATTAGTAATGGGGCAAGCTATGGCTAAACCTAGTGCTTTATTGAAAACTTCATTACTTATAATAAGTGCTGGTCTTCGTCCTTTCTGTTCATGTCCTGATGATGGGTCAAAAGATAGTATTACTAAATCACCTTTTTTGGGAATATAGTTTTTTACCATTCTTCTTTACCTACGATTGTATCGAACTTTTCTCTTGCTTTATAGTCAGTTGGTATTTTTGAAACTAGTTCATTTAAATCATAGTTTAAAATCTCTTTTTTTATTGGTTCTATGATTACTTTTCCATCTAACATAGTAATATTAACATTATCTCCTATTTGAAGATGTAAACTATCCATAATATCTTTTGGCATTCTAAGACCTTGAGAATTTCCCCATTTTGAAATTTTAGCAGTCATTTTAACTCCTTTATGTATATCCTAAGTATATCTTTTTTAATATAATATCTCTCTTTTATTTATTTTAAAATCACTTTTTTAACCACATATTTGTTAAGATTATCTCTTTTAAATTTATAGGAATTAAATATGCAAGAAACTGAACTAAAAGCCTTTATAAAAGAAAACTCATCTTTGATTTACGAGTATATCAACGCTGAAATACTAAAAGATATCGGAGTGATGTCTTCTTCATTTTTTGAAAGGCTTATTTATGAATATTTTAGTAAAGAAGAAAAAAGAGTTTGTACAGATAATTTAACTGCTGATACTTTTGGATATTATCTTATAACAGAAATTCTAGGGGAATCTAGACAAGCCTTTCCATTTTTTAGAAAAGATACTTTATGTTTGGATAATATTTTCAAAGAGGCAAAGGTTTATTTTAATCATGTTAAATTTACCATAGAAAGTGATACTTTTAATATCTATTTAGTTCAAACAAAAGCAGGTGTTTCATCACTTGATGAAGAAATTATTAAATATTCAAAACAATTTCCTATTAAAACATCAGGTATAAAAGAGTTTATAGTTAATTATTCATTTAAATAAATATTAGATAATTCTGATTATTTGAAATAGATAATCAAAAATAAAAAAGGATAAACTTTGATAGAGAAAATAAAAGAGAGTAAAATAGCACAAATTTTAATATTAAAAGTATTGACAATTATAGCTGTTGCAGGAAATATATATTTTTCATAAAATTTTATTTTTATGAGATTAAAGTAGATTTTCTAATCTTGCTGAATAAAACATATAGAAAAAAATCATTTTTCTATATATTCTGCGATAATATTACCCATATCAGAAGTATTTAAAACTTCTTTAGCATCAAACGCAGCTAAATCTTTTGTTCTATATCCATCTTTTAACACTGCTTTTATTGCTTCTTCTATCATATCTGCTGCTTTATCTTCATTTAAAGAGTATCTTAGCATCATTGCTGCGCTTACTATTGTTGCCAATGGATTTGCTATCCCCATTCCTGCTATATCTGGTGCACTTCCATGTATTGGTTCATATATTGCTGTTTTATCTCCTGTTGATGCACTTGGAAGTAATCCAATTGAACCTACTACCATTGATGCTGTATCTGAAAGAATATCTCCAAAAATATTTCCTGTTACTATAACATCAAATTGTTTTGGATTTCTTACAAGTTGCATTGCTGCGTTATCTACATACATATGTGTTAATTCAACATCTGGGTAATCTTTAGCTAATTCATTCATAGTATCTCTCCAAAGTTGAGAAACTTCTAAAACATTTGCTTTATCAACTGAGCAAACTCTTTTATCTCTTTTTCTTGCAAGTTCAAATGCTGTTTTACCAATTCTTACAATTTCTGGTTTTGTATAAACCATTGTATTAAATGCTTTAAATCCATCATTTTCTCTTGGTTTTCCAAAATAGATTCCACCAATTAATTCTCTTACAATCATAATATCAACACCTTTAATTACTTCAGGTTTTAAAGTAGAGGCATTTACTAATTCATCATAAATAATTGCAGGTCTTAAGTTTGCGTATACACCCATTTCTTCTCTAAATTTTAATAATCCAGTTTCAGGTCTTAATTCTCTAGGAAGTGTATCCCATTTTTCTCCACCAATTGCACCAAATAAACAAGCATCAGAATTTAAAACACCTTCAACTGTTTCAGCAGGAAGTGGAACACCTGTAGTATCAATAGCAATACCACCCATTAAATACTCTTTATAAGATAAAGAGAAATCACATTTTTTTGCAACTGCGTTTAATACTTTTATTGCTTCATCTACGATTTCTGGACCTATCCCATCACCTTTGATTATTGATATTTTATAGTTTTTCATTAGTTAGTTTCCTTTATTTTTATTTGATTAGGTATAAAATAGATATCATATATAAAATTAATAAGATAAATAAATATCTAAAATGCAGATTGAACGACTCCACCATCTACCCTTAAAATTGCGCCGTTAGTTGCACTAGATAAGCTACTTGCTGTATAGACAATCATATTTGCATCTTCTTCAACTTCTGCAAATCTTTGAATTAAAGAAGTAGGACGGATATTTTTAAAAAACTCTTTTTCTATCTCTTTAAAACTTTGATTATTTTGTTTAGCAAAATCTTCCATAAATTGAACAACACCTTCAGATTTACTAGGACCTACAATAATTGCATTTGAAGTTACGTTTGTTCCACGTGTTAGTTCAGCAATTCCTCTTGAAACAGAGATTTGAGCAGTTTTTGTCATACCATAATGAATCATCTCTTTTGGTATTTGGATAGCAGATTCACTAGAAATAAAGATTATTCTTCCCCAGTTTTGTTCAATCATTCTTGATAAATAGTGTTGAGCAAGTCTTACTCCACTCATTACATTTACATTAAACATATGAAGCCACTCTTCTTCTGTGATATCTTTAAACTCTTTATGTTCAAAAATTCCTAAATTATTTATTAAAATATCAATATGTCTAACTTGAGAAATTAATTTATTACAACCTTCGTTATCTTTTAAATCAGCTGTTATACCTATTATTTTTACATTGTTAAATTGCGCTTTTAATTTCATAACAGCACTATTAACTTTATTTTCATTTCTTCCATTGATTATTACATTAACACCTTCTTCACAAAGTTTTTTGGCTGTTGCAAAACCAATACCTTGTGTAGAACCTGTTATTAATGCTATTTTATTTGCAATTTTTAAATCCATAAAAATCCTTCTAATTTTCTTTATTTTAGAAGAAATTAATCGTAAATTAATCGCGATAATAGTTATAAATTAAAAAAGTTCTATTTTATAACCTGTATTGTTTTGATTACTTATTAAATCTTTATGAACTTTATTTCTAAGTCTAAATAAAACTGATCTAAATGCAGCATAACCAGCTGGTTCATCTTGCCAAATTGCATATTCTAGTTGTTCTTGAGATACATTATGTCCTGGACTTTCACAAAGATATTTTATAATTTTTAACTCTTTTGTGGTAAGTTTAACAGGTTCATCTCCATAATATAAAATCTCTTTTTCTTTGTCATATAAATAACCATACTTTAATTGAATAGTTCTTGATTTTTGTTCATTGTTTAATTCTAATTGATGAATCAAGGTTTTGTTTACATTTTCAATAGCATTTAGTTTTAGATTTTTTTCATTATCCTCTTTTGCTTTACTAAGAGCAATTTCTATTGCAGCTTGAAGATTTGATTTTTTGTAGGGTTTTAAAATATACCCATAAGCAAAAGTTTCTGAAGCTTTTTTTATTGTTGCAATTTCAGAGTTTGCAGTTAAAAAAACTACAGGAATTTGAGGCATAGATACTTTAAGTTCTTTAGCAAGTTCAATTCCTGTTGTAGGACCTTTTAGATAAATATCCATTAAAATTAAATCAGGAATTACTCCACTTTCTAATATTCTCATTGTTTTACATTTATTAGGAGCTACTCCACAAGGTTCATATCCTAAATCAATTAAAGTCTCTTTTAAATTAAGAGCAATTATTGATTCATCTTCTACTATTAAAATTTTGATTTTAGCCATTACTCTTCCTCATCTTTTGAAAATATAATATTACACTCTAAACCATTATTATTTTTAAATTCAATAGTTGCATCTAATTGATCTTCTACTATTGAGTGAATTAGTTGCATTCCTATAGATTCACTTTTATATAAACAATTTATGTCTTTTAAACCTTCACCGTTATCTCTAATTTTTACATAAATTTTATCATTCATTTTTTTTATATGAATACATAATAGATTATCTCTATCCTCTTTAAAAGCATACTTTAAAGCATTTACACAAAGTTCATGTAAAACCATACCAATTTGAATACATCTATTTGTTGAAAAAATCAACTTATCTATATGTAAATCAACTTTTAAATTAGTATTTTGAGAAATATATAACTCTTTTATATCTTGAACTAATCTTTTTATATAATCTTGTAAATTTATATATGCTAGATTTTCTCCTAAATATAAAAATTCATGAACTAAAGCCATTGTATTGATTCTACTTTTACTCTGTTTTAGTATGTATTTTACTTCATCATCTTCAGCACGTCTAAGTTGCATTGCTAGTAAAGAAGAGATAATTTCCATATTATTTTTAACTCTATGATGTATCTCTTTTAATAAAATCTCTTTTTCATCTAAAGATTTTTGAAGTTCTAAATTTATGTTTTTTATTTTCTTATTTATCTCATATCTTTGTGTTATATCTCTACCAAAAGCACAAATATATTCTTGCCCACCATAAAAAAAACTATGTCCTGAAACTTCAACAGGGAAAGTTTCGCCATTTTTTCTTCTTTGAGTAGTTTCAAGTATCCAATTTGGAGTATTTTTTATTTTACTCATAACTTCAATAGCTGTTTGCCTATTAAATGTTGCATCCATTACTTCAAGATATTTACCGAGTAATTCATCTTTTTCATAGCCTAACATTTTACAAGCTGCATCATTTATATAAACAATTTTGGCTTCAATAGTAAACCAATAAATTCCATCAACAGAGTTATTTAAAGCGAATTCATAAGGAATAAGTCTTTCTTTATCTTTGTCTTTTAATTCTTTATAAGATTTATCTATTCTTGAAATGACTTTTTGCATATGATTTAAAATAAAAAATAAAATTAAAACACTAAATATTAAAAAAAGAAACAAAAAATTCAATGTAGAACCTGAATTTTCACTTGTTTGTCCATAAGTAAAATAAATATTCAAAAATCTATCAAGAAAAATTATACCTATAACTCCCATTATCAAATAAAAAATGGAAAATTTTGCAGGTATATTTTTATTATTGAAAAAGTGCTTTTTCATTGAACTCATATAGCATCCTTTTATATTTTGAAGTATTTTATCAAATTTTATTTTTTTTATGATTTTTTGCGAATAATTTGCGATTTTATTTACATAGTATTCTCTTGTTCTAAAGATTGAATGAGTAATTTAATTAGGAGGTTTTATGTATGAACTTATGCCAAATGAAAAAAAATTTGTACAAATCATTAACATAAAAGAGGGTGGATTTGTAGAATTTAATTTTGCAGTAGGTGAAGCAGTTATGAATGTTGAGTTACTTTTACCATACAGAGCTTTTATTGAGTTTTGTCAAAATAATAGAGTTTCATTTTTTACTAAAGAGCAAGAAAATGAACTATTGATTGATAATAAAAATTGGAAATATGGATTAAATTAAGTTTAAGGAAGAAATATGGAATTAAATATCGCAAGTATTGAAATAGAACCAAAAAGACATACTTTTGGGCATGTTGCAAAAAGATTAGGTGAAGATAGACCTGCTTCAAGATATGAAGAAGCTATGTATGATGCACAACCAACAGAAAATTTTCATTACAGACCTCAATGGGAACCAGAATTTGAAATCTATGATAAGAATAGAACAAAAATCAAAATGAATGATTGGTATGATTTGTTGGATCCTAGAAAGTTTCACTATATGTCTTATGTATCAACAAGAGCTTCTCAAAATGCAGCAAATGAGCAAAGTTTTGAATTTGTTGAAAAAAGAGGTTTAGTTAATTTTATCAAAAAAGATAATTTGAAAAAAGTTTTTGATTTCTTAACACCTTTAAGACATTATGAGTATGGTGCTAATATGAATAATCTAGCAATTGTAGATAGAGTTTATGGAACAGCTATGATGAGTGCTTGTCTATTTCAAGCAGAAGATAGATTAGGTATGGCTCAACATATTACAAAAATAATTTTATTACTTTGTGATAATGATGTCTCAAAACTAGATGCTGGAAAAGATGCTTGGTTAAACTGCCCTAATTGGCAAGGTTTAAGAAAGGCAGTTGAAGATTCTTTTGTTGAGAAAGATCCTATTAGATTGTTTATAAAGCAAAACTTAGTATTTGATGGATTTGTTATTCCCTTGATGATAAATGAATTCTCAAAAGAGATGGCAAAAAATGAAGAAATGACTATTTCAATGTTGACTGAATTTATTGTTTCTTGGTTTGAAGAAACTATTAAGTGGATTGATAGTGTTGTAAAAGTTATGGCAAATGAATCAAATGAAAATAAAGAGTTATTAACTTCTTGGATTAAAGAGGATATAGAAATAATGGAAAATACAATGGAAACTTTAGTGTCTTTTTCGAATAATCCAAAAGAATTGATATCAACTGCGAAATTTGATTTAGTACAAAGATTAGATAAATGTGGAATAAGTTTATAAATTAAAAAAAGGTGAATATATGTCAGCGAGTATAGCATTATTATGTCTTCAAGCAACGGAAGATGGTAGAACTATTGCAGAAGCAATAAAAGAAGACAATGAAGGAGTAGTAATTACAAATAAACCAGCAATGATTCAAATTGAACGAGCTGAAAAAATTACTGTGAAAGCATCAACTGTAAGTGAGAAATTGGGACGAAGTTGGGATCCTGAAGAGTTACAATTAGTGCTTATTTCTTTAGGTGGTCAAATAGAAGAAACAGATGATGAATTTGTTGTGTACTGGAATAATTAATAAATAATTTACATAGATAAAGGAAAATATTATGAGTGTAGAGCCTAGAAAAAAAAGATTAAATAAAAAAGACGCATATAAATATATGACAAGACTTGGTTGGAATCCAACTTATCAAAAAGAAGAAGATGTTTTTCCTTTTTTAGAAATGGAAGGATTAAAAATCCATGATTGGGAAGCTTGGGAAGATCCATTTAGAATGACTATGGATTCTTATTGGAAATTACAAGCTGAAAAAGATAAAAAACTTTATTCAATTATTGATGCATTTGCACAAAACAATGCACAAAAAAATATTTCTGATGCTAGATATGTAAATGCATTAAAACTATTTTTAACAGGTGTAACACCACTTGAATATAAAGTTGTTCAAGGTTTTTCTCACGCAGCACGTGCTTTTAGAGGCGAAGGTGCTTCAATTGCTTGTCAAATGCAAGCTATTGATGAGTTAAGACATTTCCAAACTCAAGTTCATACTATGAGTCATTATAATAAATATTTTGATGGTTTTCATGATTATAGCACTATGCATGATAGAATTTGGTATTTATCTGTTCCAAAATCATTTGGTGATGATGCAAGTACAGCTGGTCCTTTTGAGTATTTAACAGCTATCTCATTCTCTTTTGAGTTTGTTTTAACAAGTCTGTTATTTGTGCCATTTATGAGTGGAGCTGCATATAATGGAGATATGGCAACTGTTACATTTGGGTTCTCTGCTCAAAGTGATGAATCAAGACATATGACACTTGGACTTTCTGCTATTAAATTTATGTTAGAACAAGATGCTCAAAATGTACCAATTGTTCAAAAATGGATGGATAAATGGTTATGGAGAGGTTATAGAATGTTAGGTCTTGTAGCAATGATGATGGATTATATGTTACCTAACTCTCCAACTTCATGGGGTGAAGCAGTTGAGTTATATATCGAACAAAACTGTATGGCACTTTATAAAGATTTAGAAAAATATGGAATTAAAGTTCCAGAAAAATTAATTAATACAATTGTTGCAGAAAAAGGACATTTATCTCATCAAGTATGGAATATTTTTTATAATCATACAAATGCAGCGGCTTTCCATACTTGGATGCCAGATGAGAATAAAATGAATTGGTTAAGTGAAAAATATCCAGATACTTTTGATAAATATTATAGACCAATGTTTGAAAGATATATAGAATTAGAGAAAAAAGGTGAAAGATTTTATTCAGAAGTTTTACCTTTAGTTTGTCAAACTTGTCAAATTCCATTAGGATTTACAGATATTGAAGGTGGAAATCCTCACGTTTATACACATAAAACTTCAGAGTTTAATGGAGAGATTTTCCATACTTGTTCAGATGGTTGTAAAGAGATATTTGATGCACAGCCTGAAAAATATATTCAAGCTTGGTTACCTCCTCATCAAATTTTCCAAGGAAACTGTGGAGGAGCAACTATCCCAGAAGTTTTAAAATGGTATAAAATAGAACATGGTGTTGATAATATGGATTATGTAGGTTCACCTGATGAAGCTATGTGGAATAAATTAAAAAATAAATAATAAGGAGAAAAAATGGCAACTCAATCAATTGGAGAATATCCAATCATAATGAAAGATAGTTTAGATAAATTTCATGGAAATCAATTAGTATTTATTTATTGGTATGGACATAGAGTTGTTTGCTCTCCTAGAGCATTTCCTCTTCCTCCTGATATGCCTTTTGGTGCATTAGTATCAGATATTATTCCATTATGTTATAAAGTTGAACCTGATTTTAAAGATTTAGATTTTGATAAAACAGAAGTTATTTGGGAAATAGATGGAAAAGTAGTAGTTCCTGATTTTTCTAAAAGTTTAAAAGAAAATGGTGTTGGACATAAATCATTTATTACTTTTATAACACCAAGTTTAACAGGAAAAGTAGGAGCATAAATGGCTTGTAAATTAGAGATAGAACCAACAGGTGATATAGTAGAAGTTCAAGAAGGACAAACCCTTCTTGATGCTGCTTTAAGACAAGGTGTTTATCTTCCTCATGCTTGTAATCATGGACTTTGTGGAACTTGTAAAGTAGAAGTTTTAGAAGGTGAGGTTGATTTAGGTGATGCTTCATATTTTGCTTTAATGGAGAGTGAGAGAGAAGATGGATATTGTTTAGCTTGTACAGCAACAGTAGTTGATGATGTTGTGATTGAAGCAGATATTGATGTGGACGTAGATGCTCGAAATATACCTATAAAAGATATTTGGGGAACAGTTATAAAAAGAGAGATGTTAACTCCAAGAATTTTAGGACTTTGGATTGAACTTGATGAAGAATTGGATTTTCAAGCAGGACAATATATAAATTATCATGTTCCAGGATTTGATGAACCAAGAGCATTTTCACTAGCAAATCAACCAAGTACTGGAAAAATAATAGAGTTAAATATTGGGCTTATTCCAGATGGTGAAGCAACTCCTTGGATTCATCAAAATGTAAAAGTTGGTGATAGAAGAAAAATAACAGGACCTTTTGGAAGATTTTTTGTAAAAAGAAGTGCAAATAAACCAATGATATTTTTTGCAGGTGGTTCTGGACTTTCAAGTCCAAAATCTATGATTTTAGATGAGTTAGAAAATGGATGTACTTTACCAATTACACTTTTTCATGGAGCAAGAAATGAAGAAGAGTTATATTATGCAGATATGTTCAGAGATTTAGAAAAGAAATATGATAATTTTAAGTATATTCCTGTTTTATCAAATAATGAAAATCCTGCATGGAGCGGTGAAGTAGGTTTTACAAATGATGTAGCTAAAAAACTTTATAACAATCAATTTGCAGGAAATAAAGCATATTTATGTGGACCTCCTATGATGAGTGAAGCTTGTATTACAGCACTTATGCAAGGAAGATTATTTGAAAAAGAGATACACACTGAGAAATTTTTCTCAAAAGCTGACTTGTATAGTGATAAAATAAAAAGTCCACTTTTTAAATCTATCTAAAAAGATACAACTTTATGGTTGTATCTTTTTTTATTTTAAAGGATTATCATGTTAGATATTCAAACAATTATTTATTTTTTAGCTTTAGGTTCATTTGTTGGGGTAGTTTCAGGACTTTTTGGAATAGGTGGTGGTGGAATTATAGTTCCAGTATTAACAGCTATGTTTTTAGTAAATAATACAATAGATGAAAATAGCGTTGTTCATTTAGCTTTAGGAACTTCAATGGCTATTATAATTATTACTTCAATTTCAAGTATTAAAGCTCAACAAAAGAAAAAAGCAATAGTTTGGGATGTTGTTAAAATGATGCTTCCAGGTATTATTATAGGAACTTTTCTAGCTACATTTATAGCTTCAAAATTAGACTCATTTTATTTATCTATAATTTTTGCTTGTTTTATGTTTTATTCTGCAATTATGATGTTTACAGGGAAAAAGCCAAAACCAGAAAATAAGATTTTTACAGCAAAAACACATATCTTTTCAGGTGGAGCTATTGGGGCTTTATCTTCTCTTGTTTCTATTGGTGGAGGAATAATGAGTGTTCCTTATTTATTGATTCAAAATATAGATATCAAAAAAGCAATTGCAACATCTTCAGCTATTGGTTTACCAATAGCTGTTTGTGGAACTTTAGGTTATATAATAAACGGTTGGAGTCATACTTCAATGGAAACTTATACTTTAGGTTTTGTTTCAATTCCTGCACTTATTTGCGTTGCAAGTGCAAGTTATTTAACAGCTCCAATTGGGGTTATGTTAGTTCATAAAATAAATGTGGACTTGATGAAAAAATTATTCTCTTTAATACCTTTAATTCTTAGTATAAAAATGATTTACTCGTTGATATGAAGTTATTTCTTCATATCGACAAAAAAACTCCTTTGATTTTATTCTCTTCGTATTTTTATACTCTACTTTTATAAATAAAACCAACGGAATTATCGAGCTTATAGAACTTCTAAAAGAAAAAAACAAAAAAATTTAGAAAAAGAGATAATCGCGATTTTTATGCGAATTATTTAAAGTATAGTTCACATAGTTAAAAGGCAACTTTTACTTTTAATGAAAGGTATAGACGTTTTGTTTATATTTTAAATTCAAAAAAAAAGGATATTTGTGAAACATAATATCTTAGTTAAAAACAAAGAAAAACAAAGAGCTTGTACTCAAGATAAACATCTTATGGCTTCTTTATCTACTTGTACTGATTTGGTTCCAAGAGGGTGTCATAATGGTGCATGTGGTGTTTGTAAAATATTGGTTCATAGTGGTGATTTTGAAAAACTAAAAATGAATCGAAAACATATAACAGAAGAGGAAGAGAGTTCAAATATAGTTTTAGCTTGTAGAACTTTTCCAAAAAGTGATATGGAAATAGAGTTTATAGGAAAACCAAAATCAGAGCTTTATACGCTTGGAAATTAATTTATAACAAAGGAATTAAAATGGGAATTATGAGAATTGGACACGTAGATCTTAATGTGTTAAATATTGAAGAATCAAGAAATTATTATGTAAACATAATGGGTTTAACAGTTACAAGAGAAGATGCAGATGGTACATTATATTTAAAATGCTGGGATGAGTGGGATAAATATAGTCTTATTTTAAGACCAAGTGAAGAAGCAACATTTAATAGAATAGCTTATAAAGTTAGAAATGATTCAGATTTAGATGAATTAAAAATCAAAATAGAAAATTATGGAATCTCAACACAATTATTAGAAGCAGGAGTAGTAGCTGATTGTGGAAGAAGTTTATCTTTTAAACTACCAAGTGGACATGATTTTATTTTATATGCTCATAAAGAGTTTATAGGAAAAGATACAGGTGATACAAATCCAGCTCCTTGGCCATTTGAAGGTAAAGGAATAAAAGCACATTGGATTGATCACGCTTTAATGATGTGTCAAGGTCCTGAATCAGTTATGGAAGTTACTAAATTCTTTATTGATGTTTTTGATTTTACATTAACAGAGCAAGTTTGTGTAGGTCCAGAAGGTTCTTTACAAGCAGCAACTTGGTTAGCTTGTTCTTCAACTCCACATGATATTGCATTTGTGGCAGGTCCTGAAGTTGGTATGCATCATTTTGCCTTTTTCTTAGATGGATGGAATGATATTTTAAGAGCAGCTGATGTTATGGCAATGCATGATGTAAAAATTGATGTAACTCCACAAAGACATGGAATTACAAGAGGCGAAACTATTTATTTCTTTGACCCATCAGGACATAGACTTGAAACATTTGCAGGACTTGGTTATTTAGCTCAACCAGATATGCCTGTTATTACATGGACTGAAGATGAGTTATGGAGAGGAATTTTCTATCATACAGGTGTTGAAAATGGAGCATTTACAACAGCTTATACTTTACATGCGTATAGATAATATGAGTACAACAGTAATACAAAAATCAATATCAAGACAGGCTTCAATGGAAGCTTGTCTTTTTGCAATTGAAAAAGCAGAAGAGTTAAATATTTCTATAAACGTAAGTGTTGTGGATAATAAAGGCTTAGAAATGGCTTTTTTACGAATGGAAGAATCATTTATTCATTCAATAGATATTGCAAAAGATAAGGCTTTTACAAGTGCTAGTTTTGGATTTCCTACAGCTCAATGGACAGAAATTTTTAAACAAATGCCACATTTAGAGCAAGGATTTTCAAACAGAAATAGACTTATTCCTTTTGGTGGAGGATTGCCTATTTTTGAAGATGGTGTAAAAGTTGGGGCTATTGGTGTTTCAGGCGGAACGGAAGAGGAAGATATTATATGTGCAAAATATGCAATTGAAAAAATAGGATTAAAATAATGAAAAAAGTACAACACTATATTAATGGACAATTTTTAGATTCAAAATGTGGAGAGTTTTTTGACAATATAAACCCAATGACAGGACAACTTTTATCAAAAGTTGCTTTAGGAAGAGAAGATGAGGTAAATGCAGCAGTTGCTGCTGCACGTGCAGCACTTAGTGGTGAATGGGGACAAATGAAGTTAAATGACAGAATTGCTTTAATGTATGAAATTGCAAATGAAATTGATAGAAGATTTGATGATTTCTTAGAAGCAGAGTGTTTAGATACAGGTAAGCCTTATAACATTGCAAGACATATTGATATTCCAAGAGGAGCAGCTAACTTCAAAGTATTTGCAGATACTATGAAATCTCATGCTGAAGAAGCTTATCAAGCAGATACTCCAGATGGTAGAAAAATGTTTAATTATTCTATTAGAAAACCAAAAGGTGTTATTGGTGTTATTTCTCCTTGGAATTTACCACTGTTACTTATGACTTGGAAAGTGGGTCCAGCGATGGCTTGTGGAAATACAGTTGTTGTTAAACCATCTCAAGTTACACCAACTACGACTTCATTACTTGGAGAAGTTATGTCTAAAGTTGGAGTGCCAGCAGGGGCATATAACGTAGTTCAAGGAAAAGGTAGCATTACTGGAAATTTATTAACAGCTCACAAAGATATTGATGCAATAACATTTACAGGTGAAACAAAAACAGGTGAGATGATTATGCAAGCTTGTTCAAAAGGTGTAAGAGATGTATCTTTAGAGCTTGGTGGTAAAAATCCAGCTATTATTTTTGCTGATTGTGATATGGAAAAAGCAATTGCTGAAACATATAGATCAGTATTTGCAAACTCAGGACAAGTTTGTTTAGGAACTGAAAGAGTTTATGTACAAAGACCAATTTTTGATGAATTTGTTTCAAAACTAAAAGAAAGAGCAAGCAAAATTAAACTTGGTATTTACAATGATGAAACTGTAGATATGGGACCTGTTGTAAGTGCTGCTCATAGAGATAAAGTATTAGAGTTTTATGATATTGCTAAAAAAGAGGGTGCAAATATCATCCTTGGTGGAGGAGCTCCTAAAATGGAAGGTGAGTTAGCAAATGGATTCTTTGTTGAGCCTACTATTTGGACTGGACTTCCTGAAACTGCAACAGTTGTAAAAGAAGAAGTATTTGGACCTTGTTGTCATATTGCACCATTTGATACAGAAGAAGAAGTTATCAAAATGGCAAATGATACAAAATATGGATTAGCTTCAACAATTTTTACAGAAAATCTTGATAAAGCTCATAGAGTAGCAAGTCAAATTGATTCTGGAATAGTATGGATTAATTCATGGTTCTTAAGAGATTTAAGAACTGCTTTTGGTGGAATGAAAGGTTCAGGAATAGGAAGAGAGGGTGGACATCACTCTTTAGAATTCTATACAGAATTAAAAAATATTTGTATAAAAATGTAAGGCAAAAATATGGGAATGACTAATGAAAAAATAGAAAAATATGGAAATGAATTATACGAAGCATTAAAAGGAAACTATACAATTGAGCCTATTTCTAATAGAGAACCAGACTCAACTATAGAAGATGCGTATGCAATTCAATATCACTTTTTGAAAAGAAGAATGCAAGATGATAACTCTAAGATTATTGGTAAAAAAATTGGAGTTACTTCAAAAGTAGTTATGAATATGCTTGGAGTTCATCAACCTGATTTTGGATATCTTCTATCTGATATGATTTATTCAGATGGTGATGTAATTGATGTAACAAACAAAATGATTCAACCAAAAGCCGAAGGTGAGATAGCATTTGTTTTAAAAGAAGATATTCAAGGACCAGGAGTTACAGCTGCTGATGTTTTAAAAGCAACAAAATTTGTAATGCCTTGTTTTGAAATTGTTGATTCAAGAATTCAAGATTGGAAAATAAAAATTCAAGATACAGTAGCTGATAATGCTTCTTGTGGATATATAGTATTTGGTGGAAATGCAGTAGATCCTAGAGATGTAGATTTAACAACTTGTGGAATTACTTTAGAGTGTAATGGAGAGTTATTACATACAGGTGCAGGAGCTGCTGCTCTAGGAAGTCCTGTAAATGCTGTTGTTTGGCTTGCAAATAAATTGGGTGAATTTGGTGTTGGTCTAAAAGCTGGTGAAGTTATTCTTTCAGGTGCTTTATGTGCTATGGTAACAATAAAACCAGGTGATAATATGACTATAAACATTGGTGGAATTGGGTCTGCTTCTTGTAGATTTATATAAAGGATTGAAAATGAAAAAAATAAATTGCGCATTGATTGGTTCTGGAAATATTGGAACAGATTTAATGTATAAACTTAAAAGAAGTGATATTTTAAATCCTTTATGGATGGTAGGAATTGACCCTGATTCAGATGGATTAAAAAAAGCAAAAGAAGCAGGAATGAAAATTACTGCTGATGGTGTAGATGGATTACTTCCTTTTATCGAAGAAGATGGAGTAAAAATTGCCTTTGATGCAACATCTGCTTATGTTCATGGTGAAAATAACAGAAAATTAGCAGAGCTTGGAGTTAAAGTTATTGATTTAACACCAGCTGCTATTGGACCTTTTTGCGTACCTTCTGTGAATCTTGAAGAATTATTAGCTCAAAATACACAAAATGTAAATATGGTAACTTGTGGAGGACAAGCAACAATTCCTATGATTGCAGCTGTTTCAAAAGTTCAAGAGGTTGAGTATGCTGAGATTATTGCAACAGCAGCTTCAAAATCAGCAGGTCCTGGAACAAGAGCGAATATTGATGAATTTACAGAAACTACGAAGTTAGGAATTGAAGTAGTGGGTGGTGCGAAAAAAGGTAAAGCAATTATTATATTAAATCCAGCAGAACCGCCTTTGATGATGAGAGATACAATACATTGTTTAACTAAAGAAGAACCAAATCAAGAAGCAATAATCAAATCAGTAAATGAAATGGTAAAAACTATGCAAAAATTTATTCCAGGATATACACTTAAAAATGGTCCAGTTTTTGATGGGAAAAAGATTTCTATTTGGTTAGAAATAGAGGGATTAGGGGATTATTTACCTAAATATGCAGGTAATTTAGACATTATCACAGCAGCTGCTACAAATATAGCAGAACAAATGGCACAAAAGATAAAAGGAGCATAAAAATGGATTTAAGAGGAAAAAAAATAAAAATTCATGATATGTCATTAAGAGATGGAATGCACTCTATTAGACATCAGTTTTCATTGGAAGAGATGACTAGAATGTCAACAGCAATGGATAGTGCGGGTGTTCCTTATATTGAAGTTACTCATGGTGATGGTCTTGGAGGAAGTTCTTTAAATTATGGTTTTGGAAAACATACAGATGAAGAGTGGTTAGATGCTGTTGTTCCTTATATGAAAAATGCAAAAATTTCTGCACTTATGCTTCCAGGAATTGGTATTGTAAAAGATTTAGAAAGTGCAGTTAAGCATGGTATTTCTATGGTTAGAGTTGCTACTCATTGTACTGAAGCAGATTGTTCAGCACAACATATAAAAGCAGCTGTTAGTATGGGAATAGATACGGTTGGTTTTTTAATGATGGCTCATATGGTTACTCCTGAAAAATTACTTCAAGAAGCAGCTAAAATGGTATCTTATGGTGCAAAAACAATTTACGCAACTGATTCAGCTGGTTATATGTTACCTGATGATGTAAGTGCAAGAATAGCAATATTAAAAAAAGAGTTTGGAAATGATATTGAAATAGGATTCCATGGTCATAATAATTTATCAATGGGTGTTGCAAATTCACTTGCTGCAATTGAAGCAGGAGCAACAAGAATTGATGCATCACTTGCTGGATTTGGAGCAGGTTCTGGAAATACTGCAACTGAAGTTTTAGTAGCAGTTTGTAATAGAATGGGTGTAGATACAGGAATTGATTTAGAAGCAATAGAAGATGCAGCAGAAGATATTGCATTACCTATTATGGGGAAACCGACAAGAATTTCAAGAGATTCTATTACTTTAGGATATGCAGGAGTTTATTCTTCATTCTTACTATTTGCAAGACGAGCTGAAGAAAAGTATGGAATAGATGCTAGAACTTTACTTGTTGAATTAGGTAAAAGAGGAATGATTGGTGGTCAAGAAGATATGATTGATGATTGTGCAATGGAATTAGCAAGAGCAAAAGGATTAATAAAATGAGTTTAGATAAAGCAACAATAGAAAAGTTAGCAAAACATTGTGAAGAAGCAGAAGTAAATGCAAGTGAAATTACTAAAATTACAGATGATTATCCAGATATGACTTATGAAGATGCTTATGATATTCAATGGACAGCACGAAAAGCTAAAGAGGCTAAAGGTCATAAAATCGTAGGTATGAAAATGGGACTTACTTCTCAAGCCAAAATGAAACAAATGGGAGTTCCAAATCCTTGTTATGGTTATTTAGCTGATTATTTTGCTTATGGTGATGGAGCAGAGATTAAAATCGATGAATTAATTCATCCAAAAGTTGAAGCTGAAATTGCATTTGTTTTAAAAAATGATTTAGAAGGACCAGGTTGTCATATTGGAGATGTATTAGCTGCAACTGATTTTGTTATGCCAGCTGTTGAGATTATTGATTCAAGATATAAAGATTTTAAATTTGATTTAAAATCTGTAATTGCAGATAACTCTTCATCTTCAAGATATGTAACAGGTGGAAGAATGAGAGATATTAAAGACTTAGATTTAAAAACTTTGGGTGTAGTAATGGAAATCAATGGAGAAGTTGTTCAATTAGGAGCTGGTGCTGCCGTACTTGGTCATCCTGCAACTGCTATTGCTATGCTTGCTAATATGCTAAGTGAACGAGGTGAAAAACTAAAAGCTGGTGAATATATCCTTTCAGGTGCAATAACAGAAGCTGTTAGTGTAAAAAAAGGTGATAATGTAACTGTTAAGTTCCAAGATTTAGGAACTTTGTCATTTAGATTTGTGTAAGGAGAATAAAAATAATGCCAATAGCTACAATAAATATTATTGAAGGTAGAAGTGATGAAAAAAAAGAGGCATTGATTGAGAAAGTAAGTCTTGCAATTGCTGAATCACTTGAAGCACCAATTGAAAGTGTTAGGGTAATTATAAATGAAATGCCTAAACAACACTTTGGTATTGGTGGAAAAAGTGCTAAAAAATTAGGTAAATAATTTTTTATGAGTTCTTTAAAATTAAGCGTACTTGACCAATCTCCAATTCATGATGCAAAAGAGCCAAAAGAA
Organism: Arcobacter aquimarinus; assembly: GCF_013177635.1. Lineage (NCBI taxonomy): Bacteria > Pseudomonadati > Campylobacterota > Epsilonproteobacteria > Campylobacterales > Arcobacteraceae > Arcobacter > Arcobacter aquimarinus. Next base: position 1,000,204 of record NZ_CP030944.1, read on the forward strand.
GGTCTATTTGATACTGTTAAATTAGCAGTTAGATGTGAAGAGTTAGGTTACTACAGATATTGGTGTGCTGAACATCATGACACTCCTGGATATGCTAGTTCATGTCCAGAAATTATGGTTAGCTCTGTGGCGAATGCTACAAAAACCATGAGAGTTGGAAGTGGTGGAGTTATGTTAAATCACTATAGTGCTTTTAAAGTTGCAGAAACTTTTAATACTTTAAGTGCTTTACATAATAATCGAATTGATTTAGGAATAGGACGTGCTAGTGGAGCTAATTTTTTAGTAGCAAGGGCTTTACACAATTCAAATAGCCAAGATTATTCAAAAAAAGCCTATGATTTAATAAACTATTTAGATGATAAAGTTCCAAAAAATGACTATTTTTATGGGGTAAATTTATCACCTAAAAATATAGATTCAACACCTGTTTATCTTTTAGGTTCAAGTGATGGAAGTAGTATTCTAGCAGGGAAATTGGGTACTGGTTTTTGTTTGGCTTTGTTTATAGGGACACATGATAGACCAATAGATATTATGAAATTTTATAAAAATAATTTTGTTCCTTCTAAAAATTTTAAAAAACCAAAAGCTATGTTGGCAGTTACGTGTATTTGTGCAGAATCAAAAGAAAAAGCTCAAGAAATAGCAAGTTTTCATACATATTGGAAAGTTCAAGCTTTTAGACATCCAAAAAGAGATGGTTTATATAGTCCAAGTGATGTAAAAAAATTGTATAAAAATTTGAGTTTTGAAGATAAAGCATATTATCACGAAACTTTAAATTCTATGATTTTAGGAACTCCTAAAGAGTGTAAAGAAAAAATAGAAAAATTAGCTTTAGAGTATGGTGTTGATGAGGTTATGATTGTAAATGTAACATACTCTTTTGAGGATAGAATAAAATCTTATGAACTTCTTGCAAAAGAGTTTAATTTAAAAAATTAATAGATATAAAAAAGGAGAAAAAATGTCAAATCCAGAAATTGCGAACAATATAAAAACAGGAAAATTTAACACAAATTATCATGATTTAGGAGAAGGTGAGCCAATTATGTTTATTCATGGTTCAGGACCAGGTGTTTCAGCTTATGCAAACTGGAGAGGTTCAATGCCTGTTTTAGCTGAAAAGTTCAGAGTTATTGCTCCTGATATGGTTGGGTTTGGTTACTCAGATAGACCTGAAGGTATTACATATAATATGGATACTTGGGTTGCTCAAACTATTGATTTAATGGATGCTTTAGGGATTGAAAAAACAAATTTAGTTGGTAACTCTTTTGGTGGAGCTTTAGCTTTAGCTTTAACTATTAAATATCCAGAAAGATTTAACAAAGTTGTATTAATGGGTGCAGTTGGTGTTTATTTTGATTTAACTTATGGACTTGATAAAGCATGGGGATATACTCCAAGTATTGAAAATATGAAAGAATTACTTGATATTTTTGCTTATGATAGAAGTATCGTAACTGATGACTTAGCAAAAATGAGATATGAAGCAAGTATTAGACCAGGATTCCAAGAATCTTTTGGTTCAATGTTTCCAGCTCCAAGACAAAATGGTGTTGATTCTATGATGAGTTGTGAAAATGACATCAAAAAAATTGATAAAGAGGTTTTAATCATACATGGAAGAGAAGATAAGGTTATACCTGTTCAAAATTCTATTAAATTAAACCAACTTATCTTAAAATCTCAATTACATATTTTTGGACAATGTGGACACTGGACACAAATTGAACATAAAGATAGATTTAACAATTTATTATTAAATTTCTTTAGCGAGAAATAAAAAAGGTAGAAAATGAGATTTTTAATTCTGGGTGCTGGTGGTATCGGCTCTTATTTTGGTGCAAGATTAATCGACGCAGGACATGATGTAATTTTTGTTGCAAGAGGAAAGCAATTAGAAGCTTTACAGCAAAAAAAGTTGAAGTTGCAGCACCCAGAATTTTCTTTTTTTAAGAGAGTTGTTTCCTATAATATTGATGAAATCAAAAAAATTCAACTACAAAATTTTGATGCTGTTTTGATTGCCACTAAGTCAACTTCAACTTTATCTTTAGCAAATGACTTAAAAGAATGGTTTGCTAATAAAAAACAGATTCCTTATATTATCTCTTTACAAAATGGAGTAGATAATGAAGAAATCCTTTCTACACATTTAGACAAAACCCATATTATTGCAGGACTTACAAGAAAAATCGGCGCTCATATTGTAAGTCCTGCTGTTATTACTGCAACAGGAACTGCTGAAACTATTTTAGGTGCAATTGAGCCAACAAAATCTAATGAGAGTTTTTTAAATGAATTAAAAGAAGTTTTTAATGATGCAAAAATCCCAACACAAATTTCAGAAAATATAAATGTAGAACTTTGGAAAAAACTTATTATAAATAATGGTGTAAATGCAATTTGTGCATTATTAAAAGAAAAAACAGGTGAAATCATGCACCATGAAAAACTATCAAAAATCGTTTATGGTCTTATGAGTGAAACAGCAATTGCAGCTTTAAATAAAGGAATAAATATTTCTAAAAATGAGATAGATGATATGTTTGATTTGATTACAAATTTTGATTCAATAAAACCATCTATGTTAGTAGATGTTGAAAATAATAGAGAATTAGAGTTAGATGAAATTTGTACAGTTGTGATAAAAAATTGTGAAGCCCAAGGATTAGATGCCCCTTATACAAGAACAATTTCTACTATTTTAGAATATGTTTATTATAAAAAGTAGTTTTTTCTAATGTTTTTAAAAATAATAGAGATTATTTTTCCTGTTTTGATTATTGCATTAATTGGATATTTTTATGCAAAAAAAGAAAAAATTAGTATGGATATACCAAATAAAATAAATCTTGAAGTTTTTATTCCTATTTTAGTTTTTTATGCAATTAGTGAAAAATTACCATCAATTACAACTTTAGGTACTTTTTCACTAGGTGCTGTTATTGTAGTTTTAGGTTCTGGAATTATTTTATATCCAATAACTAAATTATTAGGTGTTAATCCAAGAACTTTTCTTCCTTCAATGATGTTTAATAATTCCATAAATTTAGGGCTTCCTTTGGCATTATTTGCTTTTGGTGAAGAGGCAATGGCTTTGATAATAGCCTTGTCGATAGTGCAAATAGTAGGGCAATTTACAATAGCAGTTGTTATGTATGGTGGAGTTGCAAAAATTAGTGAACTTCTTAAAAATCCTGTTATATTAGCAACATTTTTTGGATTAATATTTAATTATTATAATCTTCATTTACCACAAATTTTAATAGAGCCTTTAAAAATGTTATCTCAAATATCTATACCTTTGGTTTTATTTGCATTAGGTGTTAGATTATCAACTATTGAGTTTAGTCATTGGAAAATAGGCTTAATTGGTGCTATATTATGTCCACTTTCTGGTATTTTAATGGCATTAGTTGCGATTTATATTTTTGATTATACACCACTTCAAACAAGTTTAATAATTTTATTTGGAGCATTGCCACCTGCTGTTGTAAATTCATTAATGGCAGAAAAATATGGATATGATTCTAGTGTAGTTGCTTCTTTAGTTGCTGTTGGTAATCTTTTTAGTTTGATTGTTATACCAATAGTGCTTTATTTTTTGTTTATTGTTTAATAATTTTAATAATAAAAATCCTCCTTTTATAGAAGGAGGATTGAATAAAGTTAAATTTTAGGAGAGATAAAATTTACTTAAAATTTATATGACAAATAAACTCTTGCAACATCAGTATTTTTCTCTTCTATTCCAGCAGGAATAATCGTATGTTCAGTTTCAACATGTTCATAATTAACTTTTAGCAAGAAATTTTCATAAAATGGATAAATAGCCATTGCCCCAACAGCACTAACATCACCTAATCCACCATTAGACCAAGAATAACCAGCGTAAGCTATAGTAGTAATATCATAAACAGGAACTATCAAACCACCAACTAATGTATCAGTATTAGCTCTTGTAGGAACTCCTCCTCCATTTACAGGCATTGCTGTAAATGCTGTATCAGTTGTTCCAGCTCCAGCCCCTAAATTTACATCACCATCTTTTGTGCTTGAATTAAAAGCTACAAGATAGCCTAATTTTCCTATTCCTAGTGCACCTTGAGCTTTAATTCCGTATAATTCACCATCTTCTAAAGTAGAACCTTTTGATTCATCTTTTGATGATAAATATTGTGCTGAAATAGTATGAGTACCAATTTTATAATCAGCTTGTAAATAAATATTATTTCTATCATTATTTGAATTAGTTGCATTAACATCTAAATATTGAGCTTGTAATTCAAGATTTTCAACAGAATTATTTTTTACATATAAAGTATAAGCACCATCTTCAAAGTCATTAAATTTACCAATATCTGTATTTCCATCTGTTTTAGCCTGATATTTATCAACATATCCAGCAACAATAGTAGTATTAGGAATATCACTATTTGTTAACAAATAAGCTTCAAAAGAGTCTTTTAATAGACTTTCTGAAGATTTACCATCAATTGCTGTACTAACTAAAGGAGTATAAATATATTGTCTACCAGCTTTTACACTTGTATTTGATAATTTATAATCTAAATAAGCTTCAGATAAAACTCCTCCTGATGCATTTAAGTCAGAGCTAAAAACATTATTTTTATTTCTATCATCAATTACATGGGAAGCCTGAAAAGTAGCTCCAGCAGAAAAACCATAAAAATCAGCAGTAATAAAACCTAAACTACCACCAATAGTTGAGATATTATCTGTTTTTGAGTTTCCTAAAAAATTAGAACTTGAATAAACTGATTTGATTTCTCCTTTTATTTTTCCATTAGTAAAAGCATCAGCTAAAGTTTCATTTGCACTAAGACATGTGGGAAATGAAGCCATTGAAAGAGCGGTAACAAAACTTAATTTAGTAATATTTTTCATAATCATCCTTTTTTTAATATGTATTCAAAGCTTATTAAAATTGAATCGCGAAATAATCGCAATTTTTATATATCTTCAATTTGTTTCATATAAGAGCCTAAAACTTTTATATGTGAATTATGCTTTTTAATGATTTTTTGTACTTCTTTATCATTTTTATCTCCTTCAAACTCTATAAAAAAAGTAGAAATACCTTTTACAATATGTGATTTGATTTTATTTAGATTTATTTTTGCTTTTTTAAAATCATTTAAAAAATTGATTAAACTTCCTTGCGTATTTGGCAGTTTAACAATAATAGAAGTTTTAGTATTATCATTTCTTTCGTTTTCAAATTTACTTATGATTAAAAATCTAGTTTTATTATCTTTTTTATCTTCAATAGATTCAAATAAAATAGGAATATTATGAGTTTTTGCAGCAAGTTTTGAGCAAATAGCAGCACTATTTGGTGTTTGAGCTGCAAGTTTAGCAGCTTTTGTTGTCGAGTCTACATATTCGTATTTTACTTCATTTAAATGATAGTTTTCTAAAAAAATTGAACATTGGTCAAACGCAATATCTTTAGAGTAAATGATTTTTATATCTTGAGTTTTTGAACAGTTACTTACAAGAGTATGATGTATATCTAAAACAGTTTCTCCTATGATATTTAAATTGTAATTATCAAAACAATTTATTGTATCACCAACTATTCCATTTGAACTATTTTCAATAGGAACTATGCCATATTTAGCTCTTCCTTCTTCTACTTCAAAAAAAATATTTTTAATTGAATTAACTGAATAATAGTTATTATTTATTCCAAACAGATTTATAGATGCTTCGTGAGTATAGCTTCCTTCAGGACCTAAATAAACAATTTTTTCATTGTCGTAAAAAAAAGAGTTAGAATATATTTCATTGAATACTTGATTTATGTATTTAGTATCTAGTTTTTTATAGTTATTTAGATTTAATTTTTCTAATAATTTTTGTTTAATTAAAAATGAGTTTAAAGAAGGCTCATTTTCTAATAAGATATTCTTTTTATTTAAAAGTTCTAAAATTTTTTCATTTATTGAACATAGTTTTTTTAAATTCTTTTCTTTATTTTCAAGCATATTTTCCCTTAATAATTATCTATAGTTTTTTTTACTATACAGGAAAAAAATCGTAAAAAAATCGCTTATTTAGAATTTTTTTAATTCTTGTAAATAAAATATTTAAACTTTGCTAAATATTATTAAAAAACAATTTTAAAAGTTGCCCCCTTTTGATTATTAAAAACTTCAATTGTACCATCAAGATTATTTTCTACTAAAATTTTACACATAGTAAGTCCCATACCATTTCCATTTTCTTTTTCACTTACGAAAACTTCAAATATTTTATTTATAGGAGTTATATCTATTCCTCCACCGTTATCTTCTATTTTAAGTACTATTTTTTCATTTTTTTTTGATATAGAAATGATTATTTTGCCTTGTAAAATTTTTCTTTGTTTAATAATATCCAAGGCATTGTCAATAATAATTAGACAAACATTAGCAAAAGCATTTTTATGTCCAAAAAATTCGATTTCTTCACTTAAGTTTTTTTCAATAGAACAATCAGAATACATTGTTTTTGCACTTAGCAAATTTATAATATTTTCTATTTCTTTTGATAAATTAAATCTTGTTTTTTGATTTGAATTGAGATAAAAATTATTAAATTCAGTTATTGAATTTTGCATAAAATTAAGACTTTCTCTCATTGATATTATTATCTCATTTAATTCATTTTTTAATTTATCATCTCTCTTCCAAAGTGTTGCTTCCATTTGGGTTAAAAGACTTCCTAATCTTGAAATTGGTATTTTCCATTGGTGAGAGAGATTTCCTATAGTTCTTCCTATTGCTGAAAAACCAGATTGAGTAACTAGAAGCTTTTGATTCATTTCGGTATTTTCTTTGAGAGTCTTAAATTTTTTTCCAAGAGCTAAAGATAAAAAAGTTACATCGAAAAGCATACCAAGAGCTACAATATACATTGATAAAAGGTTTGTTTCTTCATTTACTATGATTCCACTAAACTGTTGATAAAATAAAGTAATCAAAAATATTCCATGACCTAAAAAATAGTAAAAAGACCCCTCTATTTTTTTTCTTAATCCATAAATAGCAACCCCAAATACAAATAACAAAATAAATAAAGATAGAGGTTTTGTAATAGTTCGTACAGTATTTATTATTTCCACATCAAAAAAAGAATAAATAAATAAAAACAACATCAAAAAAATGAAAATAAAAAGTAAAAATATAAATTTATGTATTAAAGGCATAGTTTTTTTAGTGTTAAAAAATAGCATTAAAAACCATAAAATACTCAGTAAACTAAGTTGAGATAAACTCCAACTAACAGAATTAAAAATTATTGGATTAGAATAAAATTCAAATTGATAGAAAATCCCATTCGTAGAAAATTGGAACAATAATGCAGTTAATCCATGAAAAGAGTAAGCAATGTATTTAGTATTTTTCAAACTTGCATAAATTGAAATATTATAAATAATCAAAGATAATACAACCCCAAATAAGAGACCCCAGAATAAAGTATCATAGATAATAAACGACAAAAATTCATTATTATATGCGATAAACCAAGTTGCATCTATAACGCTTTTTGATTGTAGTTTTGAAATGATTGTATATTTTTTATTTTCTTTTAATTCTAAATTTATATTAGTAAATTTTGAAGAAATGAAATTTTGAGAGATAGTTCTATAATTACCTAAATTATGAGTTTTAATTAAAACATTATCTTCAAAAATATACACATCTAAGATATTTATATTTATTTTTGGATTAATTAAAAGAATATTTTTATCTTTTTTACTATGAAGTTCTAATTTACTCCAAACAGAACCTTTTACATAACCAAATGCTAGTTTTTGAGGTAAATAAAACTCTTCAAAAGGAAGATTTCTTATGTTGTATGTGTCATTTGAATCAAAAAGAACTTTAATCTCTTTATTTAAATTTTGATAATCTTTTAAGTCTGTAATTTCAAAAGCGAAAGAGTTTAAGCAAAAAAATATAAAAATAGTTATTACTCTTAAAAAATTATAAAACACGATAACCAATCCCAAATATACTTTCAACCAAATTTGTATTTAGTTTTTTTCTAAGTCGTAAAACCATATTTTTGATTGATGGTAAGTTTACACTACTATTTTGACTATTAAATAGTTCATTTGTTATTACATCATAAGTTAAAACTTGATTTTTATTTGAAATTACTAACTCTAAAAAAATTATTTCATTTTTAGTTAACTTAATTTCTTCATTATTATTTTTAAAAATAGTTTTTAATTGGCTATTATAAATTAAATTGTTATCAATGTGATGGATTATATCTTTTGATAATCTATTTGCACACTCTTCGAGAACTGTTTTTAATTCGTCAAAACTTATAGGTTTTGATAAAAAATCAATAGCTCCAACTTTCATAGCATCTCTTAAATTCTGAATTTCTTGATAATTAGAAATCATAAAAATTAAGCTTTCCTGACTTTTTGCCCTAAAAGCTTTTGCTATTTCAATACCATTGTATTTTGGTAAATTTAAATCTAGAATTATAATATCAAAGTTTTTTTCTATTAAGTTCATAGCTTCCTGCCCATCTTGTAGTACAATAATATTATTAAAAAAAACACTTAGAACCTTTGAAATACTATCCCTGACAATAGGATCATCTTCCACATATAGAACTTTCTTATTTTTTAGTATTGATAATTTATTCATTTATAACCATTTATTTATTATTTTGGATGAGTGTATATTTCTAAATATAAAAAAAAACTTAAAAAAGAATATTGAGACTAAAATGAGACTAAATTGCTTTTATAAATTAAAACAATTGAGATAAAATAAAAGTTCAAAGATTACGGGAGTTTAATGTATAGTATAAAATTTATTATTATAAGTTTTTTAGTTATTTCTAGTTTGTATGCTAAAGATAAGAGAGTAACCTTACAGTTAAAATGGAAACATCAATTTCAGTTTGCAGGATATTATGCTGCCCTTCACAAAGGTTACTATAAAGAAGAAGGACTAGATGTTTTAATAAAAGAAGCAACAACTGATTTAAATGTAGTGGAAGAGGTTTTAAGTAATAATGCCCAATTTGGTATAGGAACAAATGAGTTAGTACTTGATTTTGCTAAAAATAAATCTATTAAGATTTTGGGAGTTATATTTCAACATTCACCACTTTCAATAATATCTTTAAATAATAATATTAAGAATATTCATGATTTAGTTGGGAAAAAAATAATGATAGAAAATGGAGCCTCTGATATTTATGCTCTTTTAAAAAGAGAAAATATTGATATAAATTCTTTAAAAATATTACCCCATACAATTAATATTAACGATTTAATAGAACACAGAGTAGATGCAATAACAGGATATAGTATAAATGAACCATTTAATTTAGCTAAGAAAGGATTGCATTATAATATTTTTTCTCCAAGAGCAGCAGGAATTGATTTTTATGGAGATAATCTTTTTACTTCAAATGATATGATAAATTTAAATTCAGAAATTGTAGAAAAATTTAGAAGAGCCTCTTTTAAAGGTTGGCAATATGCTATGTCAAATCAAGATGAAATTATAGAAATTATAATGAAAAATTATAATAGCCAACATAAAATAAAAGAACATTACCAATTTGAAGCAAAAAAAATGATGGAGCTAATATATCCTGATATCGTAGAAATAGGATATATTAATAAAGGAAGATGGGAACATATAATAAATGTTTATAAAGAATTAGGATTATTAAATCAAGATATAAATCTTAAAAAATTTTTGTATATTCCAGATAAAACATTTTGGGAAGAGTATAAATATCTGATATTTATAGTTTTATTTTTTATATTACTTTTATTTTTAGTTGGATTTATTGCTTATTACATTTATAAAATAAATCTAAAATTAAAAAAAAGTGAACAAAGACATAAAATAATTTTTCAAAATTCAGCAACAGCTATTCTTATTTGGAAAAAAGGTTATATTATTACAGATTGGAACTATCAATCTACAAAACTTTTTGGTTGGAATGCAAATGAGGTTATTGGAAAAAATTTTATGAATTTTTTAGTACCTGAAATTGAAAAATCAGATATAGATAAATATCTAGATAGTTTTTTAAAAAACAGCAATTTACATATATTTACCAATGAAAACTTAATGAAAAATGGTAGTTTAATTACATGTGAGTGGTATAATACAATTTTACCCAGTTTTGAAAATGAAGAGGATTTTGAAGTTTTATCTTTAGTTATGGATATTACTCAAAAATTAGAGAATGAAAAAGTTTTAAAACAATTAGCAAATTATGATTCATTAACAAATTTACCAAATAGATACTATTTTGAAACTATACTAGAAAAAATTTATTCTTTATCAAATAGAAATAACTCTATTTTTGGTTTAGCATTTATTGACCTTGATGGTTTTAAAGCTATAAATGATACTTATGGTCATCATGCAGGAGATTTTGTTCTTCAAAATATAGCACAAAGATTTCAAAAAAGTATTAGAAAAGAAGATACTATTGCAAGAATAGGAGGAGATGAATTTGCTCTTGTTTTTCATATCTCAGAAGGAAATGAAAATTATAACAACTTTTTAAATAAACTTCTTAGTATAACTTCAATTCCCATAAAATATACAGATGAAATTACTTTAAAAGTAACTGCAAGCATAGGTTTAAGTTTTTATTCGTCACAAAATAAAGTGAGTATACAAGAACTTATAAAACAGGCAGATGATGCTATGTATAATGCAAAAAAAAATGGTAAAAATATTTTTGCTGTATATAATTTTAAACATTAAGACTAAATTGAGACTGGTTGTGACTACTCTGAGATTTTTTTAGATTAAACTAATTATAAATAATTTTTATAAAGAGTGAAAAATGAAAAAATTTAATTATGATTTCAGTTCAAGATTCCGTATCTTAAAGGGTGGAAAAATTTCTTTGGTCGTATCTGCACTTCTTGGAAGTGCCATAATTTCTCATGCAGCTCCAACAGGTGGAACAGTTACTAGTGGAAATGCTACTATTTCTCAAAGTGGAAATGTTACAAATATCACTCAATCAACCCAAAAAGCTTCCATAAATTGGCAAGGCTTTTCAATAGCTTCAAATGAAACAGTTAATTTTAATCAACCAAATGTAAACTCTATTACTTTAAATAGAGTTGTTGGAAATGAGCGTTCTGTTATAGATGGAGCGTTAAATGCAAATGGTCAGGTTTGGATATTAAATTCAAATGGAGTTTTATTTAATAAAAATGCGAAAGTAAATACAGCAGGAATACTTGCAACTACTAAAAATATTTCAGATGAAGATTTTCAAGCTGGAAATTATAAGTTTAGTGGAGATTCATCTGGCTCAGTTATAAATATGGGAACAATAGAATCTACTGATTCTGGATATGTTGCCTTATTAGCTAATAAAGTAGAAAATGATGGAACAATAAAAGCTTATAAAGGAACTGTTCATTTAACAGGAGCTAAAGAAGCAACAATAAATTTAAATGGAAATTCAATAGTATCTTTAAGTGTTGATAAAGGTATTTTAGATGCTTTAGTTGAAAATAAAGGTGCAATTATTGCAGATGGTGGGAAAATATATCTTACAACAAATGCAGTAGATGAGATACTAAAAGGTGTAGTAAATAACACAGGTATTTTAGAAGCAAGTTCTATGGATGATATTTTAGGAAATGTAGAAGTTGTTGCAAATAATGGAGATGTTATAAATTCAGGAACAATTGATGTTAGTTCTGATTCAGCAAAAGCTGGAAAAATTATTGTGACAGGTGAAAATACGACTATTTCTCAAACATCTAGCATAAAAGCTGATGGAAAAACAGGTGGTGGAACAGTTTATATTGGAGGAAGTTGGCAAAATAGTGATACTACAGTTTCACAATCAACAACTACAATAGTTGAAAAAAATTCAAAAATTACTGCAAATGCAACAGATAATGGTGATGGAGGAACTATTGCTATTTGGTCTGATATTACAAAAGAGAATTCTCTTACAAAAGTTGTGGCTACACTTGAAGCAAAAGCTGGAACAAATGGTGGAAATGGTGGAAAAATAGAAACATCAGGATATACACTTGATACTGAAAATATAAGTGTAACTGCTTCATCACCAAAAGGAAAAGGTGGATTGTGGTTATTAGATCCAACTGATACTACAATTAATCAAACAGTTGCAGATAGTTATATAAGTACTTTAAATGGCGGAACAAGTGTAGAAAATATTGTTTCAGGTTCTATGACAATTTCAAATGGAGTAATTATTTCTAAAACAGCAGGAAGTGAAGCTACTTTAAAACTACAATCTACAGGTTCAGGGTATATTTATATAGGTTCTGGAGTACAAATTAGTGATACAGCTTCAAATATATTGAATTTTACTATTGAAACAGCAGGTCCTGTTTATTTTGAAAACAATGGTAGTTCTAATCAAACTATAAATATTCATGGTGATTTAGATATAGGAGGAGCTTCAAATACATATTCTGTAGGAAATGCTTATTCTTATGGTGATACATATAAAAATGGTGTATTTATAGGTAATTATAATAACTTTACAGCTGATAATATAAATATTAGAGGTAAAGGATATGACTATAACATTAGTTATTATAATGGAGCTTCTAAAGTTGGAGGAGAGGGAATATTTGTAGGTTCAAATACTAATATTTTATCTCTTACAGATATAAATCTTAAAGGACAAGGTGGAGCTGGTTCAAATGCAAGTGATGCTGCAAATGCTGAAAATAATGTAGTTATCTCAGGTTCAACAGGTACTAATTATACTTATAATGCAGGAGCAGCAAGTAATTATGTTTATACTCAACCAAGTGCAGTTTCATCAGGTACAGGTACTGATAGTCATGGATATGCGGGAACATCTTCTTATGGAGGACAAGGATTATCTGGTTCAAATGGAGATAGTGCTTTAGCTACAGCAGCAGCAGGAGGAAATGGAGTATCAATTTCATCAAGTACAACTATTGAAGCTGGAAGAGACCTAACTGTAATAGGTATTGGTGGAAGAGGTGGAAATGGTGGTCTAGGTGGAAATGGTGGAATGGGAGACACTGGAGGTATAGCTCAAAATGGTCAAGGTGGAGGTAATGCTAAAGGTGGAGATACTTCTGGAACATATCAACAATTTGACCATTATTCTTATTACTATGATGGGGCAGGACCTTATAATTCATCTGGTCAATGGGTTGGTTATGGTCAACCGGGAAGTGGATATTCTCAACAAGCTAATTACATAACAGCTTATTACTCTGGAGGATATGCTTATGGAGGTGCAGGAGGTAACTCTATAGGTGGAAAAGGAGGTACTGGAGGTACTGGTGGAAATGGAAGTGCTGGTGCAAGCGGTGGAATTGGTATAAAGGTAACTAGTGCTACTTTAGAAGCCCGAAGAGATTTAAAACTTGAAGCAACAGGAGGAGCTGGAGGTACAGGAGGAGCTGGAGGTACAGGAGGTACAGGAGGTACTGGTGGTTCTTATGGTTCCGCTGGACAAGGAGGTAATGTAGAGCTTGGGCGTAACACTATTAGTAATAGTAATTATGGTGGGTATACTTATGGTTCAAGTGGTTCAGCACATATGGGAGATGGAGGAACTGGTGGAGCTGGAGGAACTGGTGGAGCTGGTGGAAGTTCTGGATATGCTATATCGTTAGAATCATCAACATCAATTCATGCAGATGAAAATATAACTTTAGATACTACAAGAGGAGTAGCTGGAGCTGGAGGAGCTGCTGGATATGGAGGTTCTGGAGGTTTTGGTTGGAACACAGGAAGTTCTGGAAGTAGTGGTTCTTCTTGGGGTAGTGGTTATGTATATGCAGGTATTTATACAAATGGCGCTGCTGTTATTGGTGATACAAATTCTTCAGGTGGAACATATACTGGGGATATTAATCTTATAGCAGATGCAATTTCTTTAAACACAAGCACAACTATAAAATCTCTTGGTGGAATCTTAAATATTAAAGCAAAAACAGATGGTACAAGTATAGGTGTTGGAAGTTATGGAACACTTAATTTACCAGCAAACTTTTTTTGGGATGGAACTTCAGGTATTGCAAAAGATGGCTTTAGTGTAATAAATATAGGAAGTGCTGATTTATCGAATCCTATTTCAATTTCATCAACTGTTACATCAACAGATAATTTAAATTTCATTACAAAATCTGGAACTTATATAGATTTATATTCTGGAACCTTAACAAGTAATGATAATGATATCACTTTCAATGGTGCAGTTAGAGTTTTAAGTGGTCAAGATAGTACAATTAGTACAGGAAGTGGTCTTGGAAATATTGTATTTAATAATACTATAGATGGTAGTTCTTCTAATTCTGGAAATTTAACATTAAATGCTGGTACTGGTAATATTGATTTTAATGGAGCTATTGGAAATAGTACAACTTTTGCAAATTTAACAATCACAAATTCTGCTTTAACAAATTTTAATAGTACAGTAAATATTGGTACAAATCTTACTCAAACTAATGCAGCTACAAATACTACAACTTTCACAAATACAGTAAATATTGGAGGAGCTGCTACTTTAAGAGGTACAGTTTTTGATATAAATAATAGTTGGAATAGTACAGAAGTAACTTCTTTTACAAATTCAGATTTAATAACAAAATCAGAAATGGGTGATATTACAGCAGTTGGAGGATTTAATACATCAGGAGATATTAATCTTGCTTCAAATATTAGTACAACAAATACTGATTTATCAATTGGTGGAAATCTAACTATTGCAGAAGGGAAAAGTGTTAGTTTAAGTACTTCATCAGGTGCAGGAAATATTACAGTAACTTCACAGACTCAAGGTACAAGTGGTGGAACAAATGAAGCTTTAATTTTAAATGCAGGTGCAGGAAATATCACTTTTTCTGATTTAGTTGGAAGAAAAGAGGATTTTGATTTAACTACTTTAACTATAAACTCTGTTGCAACTGCAACTTTTAATAAAAAAGTAGATTTAAAAGGAACACTTTCACAAGTTGCTGGAAGTGTAGCTACGACATTTAATGATGAGGTTGATGTTGGAACTCTTACTTTAACAGGAACAGCTTTTAATTTTAATAATAATTTAAATTCTGATTCAACTACAACTATTACTAATAGTGGTTTAGTTACAAAATCTAATGTAGGAAATATTACTTCAAATGGAGCATTTAGTACAAGTGGAGCATTAACTTTAGGTAGTGATTTAACAACTACAACAGGTAGTATTTCTGTGGGAGGCGCTTTAACATTAATTGAACCAAGTGATGGTACAAATGGAATAGTAACTATTCTTGCAAATGATAGAGCAAGTAATATTACTATTAATTCTATAACGGGAGCTAATCAAAACTTAGAGTTAATTTCAGGTTCAGGAAATATTTTAGTTACAAATAATGCAACAGGATTAAATAGATTAATTTTACAAGAAGATGCAGAAACATCAACAGGAAGTGCAACAATCAATGGAAATCTTGGAGTAGTTGATTTTGAAACTTATGCAAGAAGTTATGATATCTCTTTATTAGGTTCTTCAAATACATTTACAAATCAAACAACTTTTTTAAATAAAGGTAATTTAGTTTTAGGAAATGCAACGGCTGATACATTTAATTTTACAAATGGATTAAATACAGTTGCAGCTTCAACAGATACAAATAAAAAAGTTCAACTTTTCTCTACAATTAATACAACAAATAGTGACATAGTTACTGATAATGTGACTTTAAATGGAAATACTATAATAAGTACAGGAAGTGGAGCTGGAAATCTTGATTTCCAAGGAACAGTAGATGGAACTTATAACTTAACTTTGACTACTGGAACAGGGAATATTACTTTTGAAGATAAAGTTGGAGAAACTAATAGATTAGCAAATTTAGTTATAAATTCTGCAACAAAAACAGATTTTAATGATTCTGTAAAAATTGCAAGCGCATCACTTACGGGTGGAATTTTTAATTTAAATAATACTTGGGATTCTACTACTTCTACAGCATTTACAAATAGTGGATTAATCACTGTTAATCAAAATTCAGATATTACAACAGGAACAACATTTAGTACAACTGGTGATATTAGTTTAGACTCTAATATTACTACAACAAATAGTAATCTTACAATTGGTGGAAACCTTAATTTACTTGCAGATACTGTTACATTATCTACTGGAACAGGAATTGGGAATATTAGTTTAAATTCAGCAACTGGAAATAATAAAAATTTAAAATTAATTTCAGGACAAGGAACTATAACTTCAAGTGGAACAATAAGCGGAATAGATACTTTAAGTATCCAAGAAGGAATTACAACAACTCCTGGAAGTGTTGTATTTAATGGAAATTTATCTGTAAATACTTTAAGTACACAAGCAAGTAACTATGATATAAGTTTATATGGAACAAATACCACAATACAAAATGCTACAACTTTTAATAACACTGGAAATTTAAATTTAGGAAATGGGTCAGATACAATAAATTTTGTAAATGGATTAAATACAGATAGTCCAACTTTAGTAAATATTAATGGAACTATTCAGTCAGAGGGTACTTCAGTTATCTCATTAGGTGATACTAACACAACTGTAAGAATTCTGGGTAATTCAACAATTGGTGGAACTTCAACAGGTAATATTAATATTTCAGCAGTGACTTTAAATGATGGAGCAACATTAACTTTAGGAACAGGAATAAATAATGATATTAATGTGACTTCAATTAGTGGAACAGCAGGTGGAACAGTTTCTAATTTAGGAATTAACTCTATAGGAGATGTTTCAATTGGAAATATTGGAACTGATATAGGAACAATTACTGTTACAAAAAGTGCAGATACAACATTTACAGGAACAGTTAATACAAATAATTTAACTATTTTAGATGGAATATCAAATAAAACAATAGCTTTTGATAGTAATCTAACTGTAAATACAGCTATGTCAGCATCAGCTGGTAGTGCAGATTATAATATAGCATTATTAGGAAATTCAAACTCAATAGCTGGAACAACAACTTTAAGCAATACAGGAAATTTAACTTTAGGTGATGCTTCTACTGATACAACAACTTTTACAAATGGTTTAACTGCAACTTCTCAAAATAGTATAAATTTATTTGGAGAAACAAAATCAACTACATCAGCAGCAATTACTCTTGGTAATAGTGAATTGTTAGGTACTTCTAAATTAACTACAAATAATGGAAACATAAATTTAAATGGTAGATTAAATGGTGCAAATAATATCACTTTAACAGCTGGAATAGGAACAGTTAATATAAATAATACTATTGGAGATGTAACTCGTTTAGGAGCACTTACAATTGCATCTGCTACTACTACAAATATAGCAAGTGATATTAAAGCTGCATCAACTTCAATTACTAGTGGTACGATTAATATTAATAGTGGAGCTAATTCTGTTGATACTACATTAACGCAGCTTTATACAGGAGCCGTAGTCTTAGGACAAGATACAACACTAACAGGGAGTGATGTAACACTTGGTGGAACATTAAACTCAAGTAATACATCAGGAATAAGTGATTATAGAACATTAAGTATAACAGGTAATGGAATATTTAATGGAACAGTAGGAGCAACATACGCTTTAGGAAGCTTAGATGTAAGTGGAACAACAGCAATAAATAGTGCTTCAATAAGAACAAAAGATAATCAAACATATAATGGTGCAACAACACTAGGAGCAAATACAACATTAAGTACAACAAATAATGGAGTAATTTGGTTTAAAGATAATCTAGATAGTACAACAAGTGCAAGAAATTTAACTATTAATAATGGGAATGTAATATTTGATGGAATAACAGGAAGTACGTTAGCATTAGGAACAGTAGGAATAACAGGTGATGAAATAACAATAAATAAAGCATTTAGTAGTGGAGCAACAACAATAACAAATGCAGGATTGTTTACAACAAGTAGTGAAGGGGATATAACTGCAAGTGGAGGATTTACACAAAATGGTGTAGGAACAAATAGCTTAGCAGGAGATATAACAACAGTAAATAATAATATCAGTTTTGCAAAAGCAGTAGTATTAACAGATGATGTTGTGATGAGTACAGGAACTGGTGCTGGTAATATCTCTTTTGCTCAAACTATAAACAGTGATGACGTATCAACACCTAGAGATTTAACTTTATCTACAGGAACTGGAAATGTAGTATTTACTGGATTAGTTGGAAATACAACAGAATTAGGTGATATTATTATAAACTCAGCAACAAATGTAACTACAAATGGTATTAAAGCTGCAAGTTTTGAACAAAAAGCTGGAACAGGAACAACAACTGTTAATTTGGGAACATTTAGTGATGTTGGACAACAATCTCTTTATACAAGTGCTACAAAAGGGATTGATATTACTACTTCTACAATCTCATTTACAGGAGCAATTCAGACTGTTAATAATGGTAATTTAAGATTAAAAGCAAATAATAATTTATCTTTAACTCAAAGTGCAACAGCAGATGGTTCTGGAAATGTTAATCTTGAAGCAGGTGGATTACTTACTATTGGAGCATTAGTTTCAACAGGAACGGGAAATATTACATTAATTGGTGGAACAGGAGTTACACATACAGGTTCTGCTGGTGGACTTAAAACTACTGGAGATGGAGAAATAAGTGTTACAGCAACAACTGGAAATATTACTATGGCTGATGGAACTGTATATGAAGTAGATGATGGAAATGTTACATTGTTAGCTGCAAATAATATTTTGTTAGGTGAAATTAAAGCACAAAAAACAGTAGATGGACAAACAGTAGATGGTGATAGTTTAATAAGAGTAACTGCAACAAATGGAAATATTACAGATAACACAGCTTCTAATAATCCAAATATCATAGGAAGAGTTGCAGCTTTAAATGGTAAAACAGGAGTGGGTGCAAGTAATAAATATATTCAAACACAAGTTAGAGAATTAAGTCTTAATGCAAATACAGGTGGAATATATGTAAATAGTTATGGTGATGTTGCATTTGGAAGTGCTGATGGTGGAGTAACTGGAACTACAACTTCAGGTGATATTGTTGTAACTGCAAATGGAACAATTACAACTGCAGGTGAAGTTATAACAAAAGGTGCAATTACTTTAGATAATTTAAGTGCAACAGGTTCAGAAGGAATTGTTCTAAATGATAATATTACTGCTGATGGATTGGTAACATTTAAAACTCATGGTAGTTTTTCAATGCTTGGTGAAGCTGATATCTTTGCAAAAGGTGGTTTTTCTATTCAAGCTGATGGAGATACAAAATTAGCAGGAAGAATTAAAACAAACAATAGTGATATAACATTTAATAGTAAATTTTATTTAGTTGGAGATTTAATATTAGATACAAATACTGGTGCTGGAAATATTAGTTTACAAGAAGTTGAAAATGATGCAACGGCATTAGGTAGTCCACATAGTTTAACTTTAACAGCAGGAACAGGAAATGTGGTATTTAATAAAACATTGGGTGTTGATGCAGTTACAGGTAAACTTAATGAGTTAAAAATAACTTCTGGAAATAATGTATCTTTAGATAAAGATCACCAAGTAAATTCTATAGATTGGACAGCAACTAATATTAATTTAAATAGAGCTAATTTTGTAACAACTGGTTCTCAAAGCTATAATGGAGCCGTAGTCTTAGGACAAGATACAACACTAACAGGGAGTGATGTAACACTTGGTGGAACATTAAACTCAAGTAATACATCAGGAATAAGTGATTATAGAACATTAAGTATAACAGGTAATGGAATATTTAATGGAACAGTAGGAGCAACATACGCTTTAGGAAGCTTAGATGTAAGTGGAACAACAGCAATAAATAGTGCTTCAATAAGAACAAAAGATAATCAAACATATAATGGTGCAACAACACTAGGAGCAAATACAACATTAAGTACAACAAATAATGGAGTAATTTGGTTTAAAGATAATCTAGATAGTACAACAAGTGCAAGAAATTTAACTATTAATAATGGGAATGTAATATTTGATGGAATAACAGGAAGTACGTTAGCATTAGGAACAGTAGGAATAACAGGTGATGAAATAACAATAAATAAAGCATTTAGTAGTGGAGCAACAACAATAACAAATGCAGGATTGTTTACAACAAGTAGTGAAGGGGATATAACTGCAAGTGGAGGATTTACACAAAATGGTGTAGGAACAAATAGCTTAGCAGGAGATATAACAACAGTAAATAATAATATCAGTTTTGCAAAAGCAGTAGTATTAACAGATGATGTTGTGATGAGTACAGGAACTGGTGCTGGTAATATCTCTTTTGCTCAAACTATAAACAGTGATGACGTATCAACACCTAGAGATTTAACACTATCAGCTGGAACAGGAACTTATAGTTTTGGGGGTGCAGTTGGTAATATAGTAACTTTAGACAATTTAATAATTAATTCAACTAATACTTTAAATTTAGATCAATATATAAGAGCTTCAACACTTAGTACTAATAGTAATTTGATTACTTTAGGAAGTAATGCAGATATTCAAACTACTGGAATACAAAATTATAATGGTGCAGTTGTTTTAAATGCAGATACTTTATTAACAGGAAGTGAAATTACTTTTGAAAATACAGTGGATAGTGATAATACAGGTGGAGGAACACCTGTATCAAATTATAGATTTTTAAATATTGTTGGAGATGTTGTATTTAATGGTGCAGTGGGTTCTAATTATGCTTTAGGAAGTTTAAGTGTATCAGGTGATGCTCAAATAAATGGTGGAATTATAAAAACTAATGGAACTCAAACTTATACAGGAGCAGTAACATTAGGAAGTGATACTTCATTTGAAACAAATAACTCAAATATATCTTTTGGTAGTTCTATTGATGCAAAAGCAGGAGTGACACCAGCTCCAAATCTATCTTTTACAGCTGGAAATGGTGATATTTCAGTTGCTGGTGCAATAGGTTCAAATTCAGCTTTAGGTGGTATTGAAATAGTGTCAGCAAAAGATGTAACAACAAATGGTATTACAGCCGATAACTTTACACAATTATCAGGTACAGGAACAAGTACTTTTAATGGAACAACAAATCTAACAGGAAATTTTGATTTTACAGGAACAAATTTAACAGTTAATGCTCCTATGAATATTGATGGAAGTGCTGAGATTACAAATTCAGGATTATTTACAACAAGTTCAAATGGTGACATTTTAGCTAAAGATGGTTTTGTTCAAAATGGTACAGGAGATAATAGTTTAGCTGGAAATATAACAACAGATGGAAATAGTATTAGTTTAGCTGGAAATGTTACTTTAACTGATAATATTACTATTAGCACAGGTACTGGTCCTGGAGATGTTACTTTTGTAAAAGCAGTTAATAGTGATGGGACTACACCTGCAAATGGGCTTGTAATAAATGCTTTAGGTGGAATAGTTGAATTTAATGAAGCAATTGGTGGAACATCTGCTTTAGGTAATTTTAGTGTAACTTCAAATCAATTTTTATTTGATGATTTAACATCGACTTCAAATGTAGATATAAATGTACAAGGTGATTTTGAATCAGGAAGTATTACAGCTGGTGGAGATATGTCAATATCTACAACAGGAGATATAACTCAAAAAAGTGGTTCAAGTTTAGTTATTGCAGGAGATTCAGCTTTTGAAGCAATAGGTGGAGATTTAACTCTTACTGAAGCTGGAAATTCATTTACTGGTCAAGTAAATATGACTGCACAAGATATATTAATTGATTATGCAGGTGGAGACTTTGTTGTTGGAAATGTATCTTCAACAAATCTTGATATTACTTCAACTATTGGAGATATAACTCAAGCAAGTGGAACATCTATTATTGTAACTAATGAAACAACATTAGCTTCAACAACTGGTGATATAACATTAACTGGAAATAATGACTTTGCAGGAACTGTAAACGCAAGTGGAAAAGATGTAGCATTAAATGATGTAAATGGAATAGAACTAGGAGCAGTAACATCAAGGGGAACTTTAGATGTAAGTGCAAAAGATGATATTACTCAAAGTGTAAATTCAGTAATAAGCTCAGCAGGTGAAACAACATTAGCTTCAACAAATGGTGATATAACATTAACTGGAAATAATGACTTTGCAGGAACTGTAAACGCAAGTGGAAAAGATGTAGCATTAAATGATGTAAATGGAATAGAACTAGGAGCAGTAACATCAAGCGGAACTTTAGATGTAAGTGCAAAAGATGATATTACTCAAAGTGTAAATTCAGTAATAAGCTCAGCAGGTGAAACAACATTAGCTTCAACAAATGGTGATATAACATTAAGTGGGTTAAATAATAGTTTTAAGGGATTAATAAATTTAGATGCAAAAAATGCAAATATTAATTCTAAAGATAGATTAAATTTAGGTGATGTAACACTAGTTTCTAAGTTGAAAGGTACAGGTGCACCTATCGAAAATACTCTTAATTCTTCAGATATTGTGAATATTTTAATTAAAGATTTTAATAATATTGAAAAAAATATAAATAACATAAATTTATCATTTTTTAATTTACAAAAAAATCAAAAAATTGGAAATGTAAATTTAGAAAATTTTAACTTAGAAAAATTATCTAGTAATAAAATAGATAATATTTTATTATTTTCTACACCACCTGAAAGTACTCAAACTGAAAAGATTACTTTAAGTGAATTAGTTTCAGCAAAAAAGAGTGAGTCACAATCAGACATAAGTATCTCTCTTGCTCAAGATTCTATTATTGAACTTATAAATGGTGGAGTAAATTTACCAGAAGGTGTTGATCAAGAATTTTATATAGTAAAACAAGACTTAAGAGATGAAAAGGAAGGAATTAACCAATGAAAAAACTATTAACTATTTCAATAATAACAGTAAATTGTCTACTTGCAACTGTACCAGATATTGATACTATTCCAAAATCAATAATTATACCTAAAGAGGTAAAAAAACAAACACCTTCATTGATTGATATTGAAGGAAAAGAGAAATATGCTCCTGTTATGAAAGATGATAAAAGTGGGAAGAAAATTTTAGTAAAAGGTTTTGATATTAAAGGGAATAATAATTTAAGTTACGAAGAATTGAATAATGAGATAAATAGTTTTTTAAATAAAGAGTTAAATTTTAATCAACTTCAAGAAATTACTTCTATCATTACAAAAAAATATAGAGAAAAAGGTTTTTTTGTAGCAAGAGCTTATATTCCTATGCAAGATATAAAACAAAACAACAATATATTTAAAATAGTTGTTATAGAAGGTAATTATGGGAAATTTAAACTAATTAATAATTCTTTAGTAAATAACTCTACTGTACAAAATATGTTTGATAATGCTAAAAATAGAGGAAATGTTATTAGCACTGATACATTAGAAAGAGCTATGCTTGTTATAAATAATACTCCTGGTGCGGTAGTATCTAAGGCAGAAATAAAACCAGGTAAAGAAGTTGGAAGTAGTGATTTTTTAGTTGAAGTAGATGCAAGTAAAAGAGTTAATAGTTTTGTTGTTTTTGATAATTATGGAAACAAATATATAGGAAAAAATAGAATTATGTCAGGAGTAGATATAAATTCACCTTTTAAATTAGGAGATAAAATATCTTTATTTGGACTAATTAGTAATGGTGCAGATTTAAAAAATTATAAAATTTCATATAATTTTCCATTGATGGCAAATGGTTTAAGAGCAGGATTAAGTTACAATAATACAGATTATAATTTAGTAAATTTAGATGATGGTATTTTAGATGAGGAATATTTTGGAGATTCAAAAATATTCGAAGTAAGTTTAGAATATCCTATAATAAAATCAAGATTAGAAACTCTTGATTTTACTGCAATTTATTCAGACAAAAATATTTCTTCGACAACAGATGAAAAGGATTCTAAAGAAATTAATTCTATTTCTTTTGGGTTAAATCATATAAAAAATCAAACTTTTTTAGGATTAAATGCAAAAACGACTTTAGAGGCAATACTTACTATTGGAGAATTAGCTGATAAAAGTATGATGAATGGATCTTATCAAAAAATTAATTTTAATTCATCAATAGATCTTGATATTACATCAATATATTCTATAAGTTCTTCAATTAAACTTCAAAAAGCATTTAAAAATCAAAATTTAGATGGAAGTGAAGATATGAATATAGGAGGTTCTAATGGAGTAAAAGTATTTCCAGATGCAGAGTTAAGTGCAGAACAAGCAGCATTGTTTAATGTAGAATTTTTTGCAAAACTTCCAGAAGTATCTGGTTTAAATCATAAAATAGGATTGTTTTATGATATAGGAACAGCTTCAATGAGTCAAAAAGATGAGGATATTATATTTGAAAGAAGAACTCTGCAAGATATAGGATTTGGATATTATACAAACTATAAAAATACTTTCACAAAATTACAAGTAGCAAGAGTAGTTGGAGGTCAAGATATAGAAACTGAAAATATTGGTAATATATCAAAAGTTCTTTTTCAAACAGGATTAGTATTTTAAATGAATTTAAAAAATAAAGGAAGAAAATGTATAAAGATTTAGAAATAGTAAATAAAATAGCCCATAAAGAAAATAGTATAAAAGAAGTAAAAGATTTTTCTTACACAAAAAATCTAACAAGCGCACCTATAACAGTAACAGAGTTTTTTGAAGCTTGTAAAAATTATCCAATCTTGTTTGCTAAAGATAAAAATAATGATTGGTTTGCTTCAGTAATGTTAGGTTTTAAAGAAAATGAAAATATCTTTGTTGATAATAAAGGTAATTGGGATAAATTACACTATGTTCCAGCATTTGTAAGAAGATATCCTTTTGTTTTTGTAGAACAAAATGAACAACAACAATTACTGTTAGGTGTAGAAAAAGAGTTTTTGAGTATAGATAAAAAAGATGAAAAAAGAAAACTTTTTGATGATAAAGATGAAAATACAGAGTTTTTAAATAATGTATTGAACTTTCTAAATCAATATCAAAATGATTCAATAGCAACAAAAGAGTTTATAAAACAATTAGATGAATGGGAATTGCTAGAAGAGAAAGTAGCAACAATAATAAATGAGAAAAAAGAGCAATTTAATATAAATGGATTTTATATAGTAAATGAAGAGAAATTAAAACACCTAAGTAAAAAGAAAAAAGAAGAGATTTGTAATAAAAATGCGACTGCATTAATAACAGCACATTTGATTTCATTGTCTAATATTCAGAAGTTAGGAATAAAATAATTTTATTAGATGGAATTTTTAAAGGGCATAAAAATAGAAATTGAAGAAATAAATCACGTTTTAGAAATTGCATATTTAAAGAATTATTTAGAAAAGGATATAAATCCTTTTTTAAATAAATGTATAGACTTTAAATATGATGTAAATGAAAAGATATTTGTATTTCATATTTTAAACTCAAATAAGAAGATAAATCTTGGAATGGACGAATTTGTAGAATGCTATAAAATATATTTTAATGTATAAAATAATAAAGCCTATTTAATTCCAAGTTAAAAAATAAAATATTTTAAAAATTTTATTTTACTAATTTTTAATTTTTAAAATTAATACAATTTAAAACTTTCGATTACTTTGATACTTGAAATAATTCTCTTGAGTACTTTTATAGAAGGATTATTTTATGTTTTCAGCTTATATATGTTTATTAAATAGTTAATAAAGATTTTGAAGCACAAAAATTAAATAATAA
Source organism: Arcobacter aquimarinus (assembly GCF_013177635.1). Classification (NCBI taxonomy): domain Bacteria; kingdom Pseudomonadati; phylum Campylobacterota; class Epsilonproteobacteria; order Campylobacterales; family Arcobacteraceae; genus Arcobacter; species Arcobacter aquimarinus. The sequence continues at coordinate 1,025,934 of NZ_CP030944.1, forward strand.
TTAAGACAATATACATAATAATGATAACCCATATCAATAATAGGAAAAGTAATGGATTTTAGAATTGAAAAAGATACAATGGGTGAAATTAAAGTTCCAAACAATCAATATTGGGGAGCACAAACTCAAAGAAGTTTGGAAAACTTTCCAATTGGCGAAGAAAAAATGCCAAAAGAGATAATTGAGGGATTTGCATATTTGAAAAAAGCTTGTGCAATTGTAAATAATAAATTAAATAGATTAGATAAGATAAAAACTGATGCTATTTGTGTAACTTGTGATGAGATTATTCAAGGAAAATTATCAACTGAATTTCCTTTGGTTGTTTGGCAAACAGGTTCAGGAACACAATCAAATATGAATGTAAATGAAGTAGTAGCTTCAAGAGCTACACAAAACTTAGGAAAAGATTTTAGAACTGAAAAACTTATTCATCCAAATGATGATGTAAATAAAGGTCAAAGCTCAAATGATACTTATCCAACAGCTATGAGAATTGCTTTTGTTTTAGAGCTTCAAAAAAGGTTGATTCCCTCTATTAATGTTTTAAAAACAACATTAGAAAATAAATCAAAAGAGTTTGAGACTATTGTAAAAATAGGAAGAACACATCTTCAAGATGCAACTCCACTAACTTTAGGACAAGAACTATCAGCTTATGTTGATATGTTAGATAAAGCTTTAAATCAAATTGATGATTCGATGAAATACATAGTTGAACTTGCTATTGGGGGAACGGCTGTTGGAACAGGATTAAATTCTCATCCAGATTTTTCACCTGCTGTTTGTGATGTTTTAAATATTTTAACACAGACAAAATATGAGTTTAAATCTCATCCAAATAAATTTCATGCTTTAACTTCTCATGATGGAGAAGTATTTTTAAGTGGAGCTTTAAATGCCCTTGCTTCAAATCTTATGAAAATAGCAAATGATATTAGATGGCTTTCATCAGGTCCTAGATGTGGAATAGGGGAAATCACAATTCCTGAAAATGAACCAGGAAGTTCAATCATGCCAGGAAAAGTAAATCCAACTCAAAGTGAAGCCATGACTATGGTTGCAGTTCAAGTTATGGGAAATCATACAACTATAAGTGTTGCTGCAAGTCAAGGTAATTTTGAATTAAATGTATTTAAACCTGTAATCGCTCTAAATATCATTCAGTCAATTAGACTTTTAAGTGATACTATGCTTGCATTCAATGATAATTGTGCAGTTGGAATAGAGCCAAATTTAACAAATATAAATAAATATCTAAATGATTCTCTTATGCTTGTAACTGCACTTAATCCATATATTGGTTATGAAAAAGCTACACTAATTGCAAAAACAGCTCATAAAAATGGAACAACTCTAAAACAAGAGGCTGTAAATCTTGGGATTTTAACAGAAGTTGAGTTTGACTCTTATGTAAAACCAGAAGATATGATAAAACCTAGTTTATAATGGAGAAATGATTGAAAGAGTTAGAGAGATATTTTTTAATAGATGAGTTTGAAGATGGTTGGGGAATGGAAGATGGTTTTATTTGTGAAGAACAATTATTTGAGTATTGTACAGAAGCACTTTTCATTCCTGAAGAAAAAATAGATGAACTTAATATGATAGGTAGTGAACTTGAAATAGTTTTAAGAGATTTGGAATTAGAAGATATAAATGATGATTGGTATGTTAATCTTGTAAAAAATTCAAAGGATAACTAAAAAGAGTTTTCTCTTTTTAGTTGTTTATATTACCATTCAAATTGAAAAGTAGTATGAACTATTTTAAATTTTTCTTTTAGTTGATGATTTATTTCATGTAAAATTTTTTCATAATGTACTAAATCATCTTTATTGATTTTAACATGAGCTGTCATATTGTACATATTTTGAGTTATTTCCCAAATATGAATATCATGTAATTCAATAACTTTTTCATTTTTACAAATATATTCTTTTACTTCATTTATATTTAAAGGAGAACTTTCAAGCAAAGTATTTATCGAATTTTTTAGTATATCAATTGCCCATTTTGCAATAACAAAAGCAACAAGAATAGCTAAAATAATATCTATAAAATACCATGAAGTAAAATGTATTACTATATAACCTATAATTATTGCAACAGAAGATAAAGCGTCAGTTAGCATATGAATAAATGCAGATTTTAAATTTATATTATTTCTATCTCCTTGCATCAAAATTACACCAGTGATAATATTTACGATTAGTCCTATTATCGCAACAATCAAAGCAGTTTTAATGTCAATTATTTCAGGATTCAAAAAACGTTCAATTGCTTCATAAACAATCCAAATGATTGATAAAATAATTGTAATTCCATTGATAAAAGCAGCAAGAACTTCTATTCTATAGTATCCAAAAGTTTTTTCAATAGGAGCTTTTTTATTTGCAATAACGATTGCTGCTAATGAAATAATTAATGCAAATGAATGAGTAAACATATGAATAGCATCTGAAATAAGTGCTAAAGAATTTGATAAAAATCCATAAAAGAACTCTAAAAACATAGTAATTAAGGTAATTGATAATGCCCATTTTAAAACTTTTTTATCTGTTCCTCTGTGATCGTGTGTATGTCCACTAATACTATGGTCATGCCCACAACTATCTCCATGATGGTGATGTTCTTTTTCTTTATTTCCTAAAAAAGGTTTATGGTCATTTAGACCAAATTTACAATTTTCCATATCAAATTCTCCTATAAATATTATTATAGTATATAAATGCAATATAAAATTAGATTTTTTCAATCTTTAAATAGTTGTTTTTTCTAAAAAATATTATAAATAATATATAAAAAGGTATTAAAATATTTTTTGAATGAGTATTATGAATTTTCAATTTATCATTATTTTTTAATTCAGTTAAATCTAATTCATTACTGCTACACCAATCTATTTTTGCACAAATTTTTTTTGAATTTAAAGGTAATACAATATTTAATTCTTCACTATCTCTTATATTCATTATAAAAACATCATCAACATATAATTTGTAAGCTCTTGTTTTATCAATAAACTTTTTTGGTCTACTTACTAAAATATTCATATATTTTCATCTTTTTTAATTTTAGAGGTAAAATAACCAAATAAAGTTCCAGCAACTAAACAAAGAATTGAAAAAACAATATATGAACCAAAGGGAGGAGTTGTGATATTATCTATATAATATCTATGTAAAGCAAATATAATTCCAAAAGAAACACCCCATCCAAAAGTTCCAAATATTAAAATATCTTTTATTTTTTTCATTAATAACCTTTAATTTTTTTATTGATAATAGAGCATATTGTATTATTTATCTACTTATATTGATATTAATTATTAATATTGTACTAAGTGAAAAAACTTTAATATTTCAATAATTTAAAAAGCTTAGGATTAAAAATATGTTGTATCAGTTGTATAGAAATGCTGTTAAAAATTTGGATTTTGCATATCAACCTATAATTGATTTTAAAATTTTAACATTCTAGATATATAAACAAAAGTAATTCACTTTTTGATGGAACTTTCATGAAAAGAAAACCAAATAAAAATTAAGATTTCCCTTCATTTCAAGCTCCAGCTTGAGAACGTATAAGTTAAATCTTTCCTACGACGAACAACTCACATGCGATATCCCAGCTATTCCAAAAAAATTTGAAGGTTTTTTAATATAATATTTTTCTTCTATCTCTTTTGTCTGTTCTTCATATGGATTTGTCATGATTTTTTGTAACTCTTTTGTCGGTTCATAGTTTCCATCTTGGGCTTCTTGATACGCCCAAACTAAATGCCATTCTCTTAACGTATATTTTGGATTAGTTAGTTTCATTTGCTTTGATAGTTTTTGTTTTGATTCTTCATCATTTATATTTATGAGTGATTTCCAACTTTCAAGCCAACTGTTCCATCTTAATTTGATATTTTCATTTTGTATTTTTCCATAAAAACTTTTTTCAAGGCTACTTATATCATCAGGTATATTTGATAATTCTCTAAAAAATATAGTATAGTCAACTTTTGTATCTATCATAAGATTGATTAGTTCTTCAAACAACTCAACATCAAACTTTTCAAGTCCAAGTTTATTAGCCCACATACTTTCCATCTTTTCTTGCATAACTTTTGAAAAGTTATTTTCGATTTTTTCTAGTTCTTCTAAAGCATCTTTATTTGAACTAAGTAGTGGTTTTAGTGCACTACAAAATGATTTGAAGTTTTTAAAAGCAGCAACTGGCTGATTAAAAAATGAAAAGTGATTGCCTCCTCCAGTCCAAGATTGATATTTTGGGTCAAACATCTCAATAAATCCAAAAGGACCATAATCAAGAGTAAAACCACCAGCTGCACAGTTATCGCTATTGAAGTTACCTTGACAATATCCAACTCTTATCCAGTTAGCAACCATTGATGTTAGACGATTTTGAAACTCATTTGCTAGTAATATTATCTTTTTTTCTAAAGTTAAATCTTGATTGATTACTTCACTATATTCTCTATCAATTAAATGTAAAACAATCATTTCTAACTCTTTTAGAGCATTTTCATGTTCATTTTTTCTAGCTCGTCTTCCAAAAAGTTCTATTTGCCCAACTCTTAAAAAAGAAGAGGCAACTCTTGTAGTAATTGCAACATCTTCTTCTATCATAACTTCTGGGTCCTTTGAGTATGAATTATCTCTAAACCAAGGTCTTTGAACTTGCTCTTTTTTAGAAGTAAATAGAGTTAAAGACCTTGATGTTGGAATACCAAGTGCGTGCATATGTTCTTGTGCTAAAAACTCCCTTACACTTGACCTTAAAACTGCTCTTCCATCTGCACCTCTACAATATGGTGTTTTTCCAGCACCTTTTAGTTGAAATTCCCATCTTTTACCGTTTATCACAGCTTCTAAAACTGAGATTGCTCTACCATCACCATACCCATTTCCAGTTTGAAAAGGGCATTGTGCATAATATTCTGTTCCATAAATAGATAAGGCATATCCAGTTGCCCAACCTATATTTTGCATAGGTTTTGATATATTTGACATATCACCTGAAAATAGTTTGATAAAATCATCTGATTTTAGTAAGTTCTCACTAAAGCCTAACTCTTTAAAAAAGTTAGTACTATGAGAAATATATATCGGGTCTTTGATAGGAGTTGGCATTACAGGAACAAAATGTCCACTAAAAACCTCTCTTGGAAATTTATTATCTCCACTATATTTTGCATCTGGGTCGCTATTTAGGTTTTCCACAAAAGAGTAATCACATAAATTGCTAAGTTCATTAAATGTTTCTATATTTTTTTTATTCATTATTATATTTATCCATAAATTTATTTATTAAGATTTTAATATAGTAAATTTGTACTTAAATATAGAAACTAAAGCTACTGTTAATTAGAATACGAATTAAATTAACAATTGAAAAGATACTAAAAACTAATGAAAATCTCTTATCATCGTAGACGTAAAATCAAAATTAGAAGAATAGCTATAAAAGATTTGATTTTACAAGGTATTGAAGATCCAATAGATTTAGCCAAAAAACTAAAAGTTACAGTTGCTACTATAAAAAGAGATTTGGAAGCTATGAAAACGATGAGTGAAGATGATTTCACTTTTGCTACTAGACAAACATTACAAGAGATTCTTGATAAAAAAGATATGATATTAAAAATGCTGGATGATGAGAATTATTATACAGAAAATGGAAATGTAGATATATCAAAAATAACAGAAGAACTAAATACAAGTAGAGCAACAGTTCTATCTGTTATAAACGGAGAGTAAGCTTATTTCTTCAACTCTTTGATTATTTGATAAGCTTGGTTGATTTCTTGAGTTTTAGCTGTCGCTTCTTCCATATATGCTTCATCTTTGTTTTGTGAATTTATAATATCAGGATGGTATTCACGGATTAATTTTCGATATGCTTTTTTGATAGTATCCATATCATCACTCTCTTTTACCCCTAAAATCTCATAAGCCTCTTTTGAACTCATAGTTTGTTGTTTGTTTTTGATCATATTTTGGAATTTATTTACAATTTCATCATAAGAAGATAGAGGAATATTTAATTCAGTCATAATCTCTTTTAAAACTTTTTCCTCTTCCTCACTAATTCCACCATCGATGAAAGCTAACTGGATTAAAAATGTTATAAATTGTTTACGTTTTAAAATACTTCGACCAAGAAGTTTATTTAACTCTTGAGCTATTTGTTTTGTATCATCACTTACTTGTTTTTCTTCATTGAAAATCTCTTTCATGATAGCTCTTGCTTTTTCTTTTTCATTAAAAACTTTAGAAATATCATCAAACATCATTCCAATAAGTTGAGCTTCCAATTCATGAACTCTACCATCAGCTTTTGCAACTTTTGCAACAAGTGCAACAAAATGTCCTAAAATACTTTTTCTAAATAACTCTTTTGAAGTTAATAGTTTATTTAGCTTCATTTTTGCGTAAAACTTGTATATCTTAAATGCAACATATAAAGAAACAAGAATAGAAAGGGTAATAAAAAAGTTTGCAATAAAGGCGTAATAAAATATCACTAAAAATATTGCTATAAATATCCATTTTTTTAATTTCATAATTTCATCCATTTTAATATTGCAAAATTATATCTTTTTAACCTTATAGTGATTAGAAGCTTACAGCTTTAAGCACTTTTGGATAAAATTTGTTTTTAATAAATAGGAGTTCATAATCAAAATAATAAATCTAATTTCCAACCAAAATAGATTAAATCTTATTCGAAATTTTTGTGAAGATGATTTAGAAAAAGAAGTTGAAAATGTTTTGAAAAATGTTTTAAAAGATGGTTCTACTTCTCTAAAATCAATGATAAAACTTTTTAATCTAATTGATAACGCTAATTGTATCAATAGTGATTTACAAACTCCTTATACTATTGGCAAAAGAACTATTGAAGTTATCAACACTTGTGAACAACTTGAAAGTGCAATGAACAAAATCCAACTAACTCCTTTTGTAGGTTTTGATAGTGAGCAAAAACCAACATTCAAAAAAGGTCAAGAAAACAATGGTGTTTGCCTTATTCAGTTAGCTACAAAAGAGAAGTGCTATCTTATTCAAATTAAACAAATCAAAAACCTAAAACCTTTGATAGATTTTTTAGAAGATGAAAAAGTACTAAAAATAGGTACGGGATTAAAAGGGGATAACGTAGCACTTTATAAACAATTTAATCTAAGAGTTAAATCAATGATAGATTTAGAAGATATATTTAAAGAATTATCTTCTAAAAATCAACTAGGAGCTAAAAAAGCTTCTTCAATAATCTTGAATAAGAAATTACAAAAATCAAAAAATATGTCAAAATCAAATTGGGAAAATGAAAAACTAACAACTGGGCAAATAAAATACGCTTCAGAAGATGCAACAGTAGTATATGATGTAATGATTGAACTTCTAAGACAATACCCTTTTGTGATAAATTTGATGCCTGAATTTTTTCAAGAGCAATATTCAGAAAAATGAAAAACCTTCCTATTTATGATGTTTTAGATGAGATAAAAACTATACTTAACTCAAACTCAAAACTTATAGTTGAAGCACCTCCAGGGGCAGGTAAAAGTACAGTTTTTCCTATCTCTTTACTTGATGAGCTTTGCCTTGAAGATAAAATGATAATTATGCTAGAACCAAGAAGAGTCGCAGCAAGAATGGTAGCAATTCAAATGGCAAAACTACTAGGTGAAGAAGTAGGGCAAACAGTAGGCTATCAAGTAAAGATGGAGAGTTGTTACTCTAAACAAACAAAACTATTAGTTGTAACAGAAGCAATACTTGTACGAAAACTTCAAAGTGACCAAGCTTTGGAAGATGTGGCTATGGTGATTTTTGATGAATTTCATGAAAGAAGTATTCATACTGATTTATCTCTTGCTCTTTGTCTTCAAGTACAAGAACTATTAAGAGATGATTTAAAACTTTTGATTATGTCTGCAACTCTTGACTCACGTGAGTTAAAGAATCTTTTAGGAGATGTGCCAGTTGTAACTTCACAAGGAAAAATATATGATGTTGAAAATATCTATCTTGAAGCAAATATAAAACAACCAGATTATAAAAGCATAAATACTCTTCTTTTAAATACTACATTAAAAGCTATTAAAGAAGATGAGGGAGATATCTTAGTCTTTTTAGCAGGAGCAGGTGAGATACAAAAACTTCAAATATCACTTGAAGAGAGTTTGAAAGATAAAGATATAGAAATCCTTCCTTTGTATTCTAATCTAAGTAAAGAAAAGCAAGACAAAGCAGTTACAAAATCAAATAAAAGAAAAATAATACTTTCTACAAATATCGCTCAAACCTCTTTGACAATTGAGGGTGTTAAAGTTGTGATTGATTCAGGATTAGAAAAAGTATCAGTTTATAATAACTCAAATGCAATGAATCATTTAGAACTATGTTTTATCTCAAATGATTCAGCAATACAAAGAGCAGGAAGAGCAGGTCGTCTAAGCAATGGAAAGTGTTATAAACTTTGGCATAAAAGTAAGATACTACAAGATACAAGTAAAGCTGAGATTTTAAGAACTGATTTGAGTTCATTTTTCTTGGATTTAGCACTTTGGGGATATGAGGATATAAAAGAGTTTAAATTTTTGGATTATCCTTCAAAGGTGGTAGAAGATAGTACAAACTTAGTGCTTAAAGAACTACAAATGCTAAATGAAGATAATCAAATAAGTACATTAGGAAAAAAAGCCTTAACTCTTGGTCTTCATCCTCGATTAGCTTTTATGATATTAAGAGCAAATGAATTAGGCTTTGCTTATGAAGCATCACTTTTATCTGCGATGTTAAGTGAAAAAGATATTTTTAAAAATATGAGTTCAAATAGTGACATATATTCAAGGTTTTTACATTTGTATGAAAAAGATTTTGATAGTGTTTATATAAATAAATTTCAAGCAACAAATATTTTAAAACAAGCAGAGTTTTTTTATAACAAACTAAAAAGTATAGAAACTATAAATAAAAAAGTAAAAGAGATAGATGAAGAGAGTTTGAGTATTTTACTTCTTTTAGCATATCCTGATAGATTGGCAAAACAAAGAGGAAAAAACGACAATAGATATAAACTAAGTAATGGGAAAGGTGCTATTTTAAATCAAGAAGATAGTCTGTTTAATGAAGAGTTTTTAGTAATAGCAAATCTAAATGCACAAAACAAAGACTCATACATAAACCAAGCTTTGAAGATTTCTTTGCAAACTATCGAAAAAGAGTTTGAATCATATATAAAAAAGAAAGAATCAATCACTTACAACAAAGAGAATAAAAAGTTTGATATAAAAGAGCACTATTATTTCTATGAGTTAGAGTTATATTCAAGAGCAATATCAAATGAAGCTAAGCATGATTTCTCAAAACTTATTTTAGAGTTGATTAAAAAAGAGGGTTTAGAACTTTTAACTTGGAGTAAAAAAGCTATCGAGTTGCAAAATAGGGTGAACTTTATAAATGAAAATATGAATAGTGAATTTCCACTATTTACAAATGAAGCTTTACTAAAGAGTGTTGATATTTGGCTAGAGCCATATTTACAAAATATCACAACAGTAAAAGAGCTTGAAGCTTTGGATATGTACTCTATCTTACTTGGAATAATACCTTGGGAAAAACAACAACTTTTGGATACTCTTGCTCCAAGTGGCATTTTAGTTCCAAGTGGTTCAAATATAAAAATAGATTATTCAAACCCAAAAAATCCAATCTTAGCAGTAAAGATACAAGAGATGTTTGGACTAAATATTACTCCCAAAATACTAAACAATAGTATTGCTTTGCAAATACATCTTCTAAGCCCAGCTTTAAGACCAATACAAATAACAAATGATTTGAAAAGCTTTTGGGAAAACTCATACGATGAGGTAAGAAAAGAGTTGTTTTCAAAGTATAAAAAACACTATTGGCCTATAAACCCTTTTGAAGCTGTGGCTACTAATAAGACTAAGAAGAATATGGGGCAGCGTATAGATTAAATTTTGGGAAGGGTGATTTTTTTAAAGATAAAATATACATCGTTTCGATAAAATAATTTATATTTAAAATGTTGGAGTTTATTATGACAGCACCAAAACAAGAAGCAAAAAAAGTGATTGATTCATTACCTGAAGATACATCTTATGATGAAATATTAAAAGAGTTAGCTTTTGATAGAATGATTCAAAAAGGCTTAAAAGACTCATCTGAAAATAAAACTATTTCAAATCAAGAGATGAAAAATAGAATAAAACAATGGTAGATATATATTGGACAGAAGAAGCAGAAAATTGGCTTAAAAGTATTCATGATTACATAGTTTTGGATAAAAATGATATTGCTAAAAAAGTTGTAACCGAAATATATCAAAAAGTACAAATACTTCAATCTTTTCCAAGAATTGGTTATGAATACGAAAATAGTCAACATAAAGAGATAAGAATATTACTGTATGGGCATTATAGAATTGCATATTTAATTAAAAATGAAAATACAATTGATATTTTAGGTGTATTTCATGGGGCATTGGATATTGAAAGATATTTATAAAATAGTTTGATGCCTGAATTTTTTCAAGAGAAGTATTTTGAAAAATGAAAAACCTGAGTTAAATAAGAAATTATATTTTAAAATATAATTTCTCAATTTCGCTTTTCCCAAAATATTTGATGTATTCTTGTTCTGCAAAAGAATCCATCATCCCTGAAATATAATCTATTACAAGTCTTTCTTGTTTATCATTTCTTTTTCTATATTCAGCAGGTAATAAAATATTATTTTTATTATATTTAGTATCAGTATAAACTTCATATAATCCTCTTATTATTTTTTCACCCTTTTTTTCATAATGTTGAACATTTTTTTTTCTCAAAATTGCATTAAATAAGAGTTTTTTTAGTCCTTCTGACAGTTTTTCTTTAGTTTTGAATCCTAATTGTTTTACACCATCTTTTTCTATTATTCCAATATCAAGGCATAAACTATGAACTATTGTAGAAGTTAATTCTTTTCTTAAAACAGCAGAATATTCTTCTGAAGTATTAAGTTTAGTTGATTTTAGTGCAATATCTTGTACTGGTTTTACAATTTCCAAAAAATAATCATAAGCACAATTATATTTTTCACTAATTTTAAATTCATGAATCATTTCACCTAAGCTTATAATTCCAATACTTAAGGCATCTTCTAAATCATGTGCTGCATAAGCTATTTCATCTGCTAAATCCATAATTTGGGCATCTATACTTTTAGTTATAGTTATTTCATGTTTAATAAGTTCATTTTTTAAAAAGTTATAATCTTCATCATATAAAAACTTTTTATTTATTTTAGAATTTTTAAAAATTAAAAAAGAATTATTTATTTCTTCTCTTTTATAGAAATATTTTGTGATTCCAAATAGTGTTCTTAAAGTTAAATTTAATCCCTCATATTTATGATGTTTTTTTTCTAATTTTCTAAGTATTCGGAAGGTTTGAGCATTCCCTTCATATCCTCCATAATCTTTCGCAAGATTATTCAAAATCACCTCTCCATAATGACCAAAAGGAGGATTTCCTAAATCATGAGCAAGGGAACAACTTTCAGCAAAGATGATTTTGTCAAGCTCTAAATTATGAGCAATAGACCTAGCTATTTGAGCTACTTCTAAACTATGAGTTAATCTATTTCTTGTAAAATTTGTTGAATTTATTCCTAATAATTGCATTTTTCCTTGTAATCTCCTAAATGAAGAAGAATAAAGAATTCTTGCATAATCTTTCATAGAATCATCTCTTCCAATTTTTCTTGTTTCTTCAGAAGGAGTTTCTCTATATAATAATTTATTTAAAATTGATTCCTGCTCTTTTGCAAAGTCAATAGTCTCACGTGAATATACCTTATTTTCCATTTCTACCCTTACTCAGATTATTTTTTAATAATTTTACAATAAATAAAATAAAAATAATGATTTTAAATTATCTCATTAACACCAAATTAAATCTAAATTTAGTACAATGTATTATCTTAATTAAAAAGGTAAATTCATGCATTTAAGTCAAGATATAAAACCAATTAGTTACCTAAAAGCAAAAACAGCTGAAGTAATAAACAGTGTAAATGAAAATCAAAGAACGATAATCATCACACAAAATGGCGAAGCAAAAGCGGTTGTTCAAGATATTAAAAGTTATGAAAATTTACAAAATTCTTTGAATTTATTAAAATTGATTGTTCAAAGTGAAAACGATATTGAAAACAACGAAGTAATAAAACAAGATAAAATGTTTGAAAATCTTGAAAATAAACTGTTTGGATAATTTCAAATGAACAAGTTTGAAGTTATTTGGACAAAAAATGCCCAACTTGATTTAGAATCAATTATCGAATATATCAAAATAGATAGTATAACTATTGCCAAAAAGATATTTTTTGAAATCAAAAAAGAGTGTGAAAATCTACACTATTTCTCCGAAAGAAAAAGAGTTGTACCTGAGTTACAACAAATTGGTATTTCAAAATATCGAGAAATTATCTATGAAAAATATAGAATCATTTTTAAAATCGACAATTCAAAAATTTATGTTTTATTAGTTGTTGATTCACGAAGAAACTTAGAAGATATACTTTTTCAAAGATTGATTGAAAAAAAATGAAGGATTTAAATGAATGAAAAATTTGAAAAGTTTAAGCAGTGGCTTACACTTAATTATAGTGATGGTTTATTAGACTTAAATCCTCCTGCTACAAATGAAGAGATAGAAGAACTAAAAAATGCTTTGGGTGTTGATTTACCTGATGATTTTATTAGTGTACTAAAAATACATAATGGTCAAAAAGGCGATTTGGCTTGGCTTTTTGATTCTCAAGAGTTTTTATCAACCAAGCGTATTATTGAAGAGTTTAACACTTGGAAAAATTTATTAGAGGGTGAACTTCAAGGAAAAATTTCAACTCCTGATGATGGAGTTAAAAGTGACTGGTGGAATGTAAACTGGATACCATTTACGAGTGATGGTTGTGGAGATCATTATTGTATTGATTTAAGTCCTACGGCAAGTGGTACAAAAGGTCAAATTATTACTTTATGGTATGAATTAGGTGAGAGGGAAATAGTAGCTCAAAGTTTCTCGTCTTGGTTTGATGAGTATATTGAACAGTTATATTCAGGGGATTTAGTTTACTCAAAAGAGTACAACTCAATAGTTCATAAAGATGAATTAGAATAAATAAATTTACTAAATAAGGAAAAGAAAAATGAAAATTCATAGAATAAATCCATGTAAAAGATGGTCAGATGTTACAGTTTTCAACGGAATTGGAACATTTACAGAAATCGCTGATAGTGATTCAACGGCTGATATAAAAGGGCAAGTTCAACAAATATTTGAACAAGCAGAAGCTACTTTAGCTCTGATTGATAGTGATAAATCAAGAATTTTAGCAGTTACAGTTTATATCACTGATTTTGCAAATTTCGATGCTCTAAATGAGATTTGGGATGAGTGGTTTCCGCAAAATTGTGCTCCAAGTCGAGCGTGTGTAAAAGCTGAACTTGTAGATCCAGATTTATTAGTAGAGATGACATTTACAGTAGCTGCTGGTGAAAAATATTTATCATAATTTGTAAAAAGAGATTTTATGTTTAAAACAAATGATTATTGGGAAGAAGAATTTATTGAATATAATGATAAAAGTTTAAATTCTATTTATTTTGATGATTGCACTTTTATAAAATGTGATTTTTCAAAAAGCCTTATGCAAAATTGCAAATTTACAGAGTGTAAATTTGTAAATTGTGATTTATCTTTATCTTCTTTAAAATCTTGTACTTTTAATGATGTAATATTTGAAAATTGTAAACTTATTGGAATTTCATGGAGTTCATCTCAAGAACCTTTTGAGGTTAAATTTAAATCTTGTAATATCTCTTCAAACTCTTTTCATATTATGGATTTACGACAAATGAAGTTTATAGATACACTTATAAGAGATTGTGGTTTCGAAGAGTGTAATTTGGAAAAATCACTTTTTGATAATTGTGATTTAGAACAAACAGTTTTTATAAAAAATAATCTAAAAAAAGCAGATTTTAGAACATCAAAAAATTATTTGATTGACCCAAAACAAAATGATTTAACAAAAGCTCTATTTTCACTACCTGAAGCTTTGAGTTTTCTTTCTTTACTTCCTATAGAAATAAAATAATATATATAACTTAACCACTTTCTAACTAGATATTAGATACCATTTTTGGCATTTTTAATATGATAATTAGGATATTTATGAAATTTATTATTTTATTACTTCTTGTATTTATAAATCTTTTTGCGCAAAATAAAGATTTTGATTTATATAAAAAAGAAGGAACTTTAACTGGACATACTTTACTTGTAATTGGTGGAATTCATGGTGATGAGCCAGGTGGATATTTTGCTCCTACATTTTTAGAGAAGTATTATAAAATTAAAAAAGGTAATCTTTGGATAGTTCCAAATCTAAATGGACATAGTATTATGGCAAATAGAAGAGGAATTTATAATGATATGAATAGAAAATTTAATATTATTGATAAAAAAGACCCTGATTATTTTGTTGTTGAAAGAATCAAAAAAATAATTATAGAAAAGAATGTAGATTTAATACTAAATTTACATGATGGATATGGTTTTTATAGAGAACAATATGAAAATGCAATCTTTAATCCAAATGCTTGGGGACAAGCAACTATCATTGACCAAGAAAAGATAAATGGGCTTGATAAATTTGGTAATTTAGATGAAATAGCAAGTTTAGTAAATAAAAATCTAAACAAAGATAATTTATTTGAAGATTTTCACTCTTTTGGAGTTAAAAATACTCAAACAAAATTCAAAGATGAACAAATGCAACTCTCTTTGACTTATTATGCAGTAACTCATAATAAACCAGCATTTGCTATAGAAACAAGTAAAAATATTACTGATTTAGCACATAAAGTTACTTATCAATTAAAATCAATTGAAGAGTTTATGAAGATTATGGATATAGAGTTTGAGAGAGATTTTGATATAAATAATTATAAAGAAGTAGAAAAAAGACTTTATGATTTTGGAAAAGTTATTATCAATGATAATATAGCTTTTGATTTAAGTGATATAAAAAGAACTACTAGATTTGTACCTTTAAAAAAAGAGAATAATAATTTCAAATTTGAGCATATTTTAGGTGATATAAAAGCTATTGATAATAGATATGAATTATATATTGGAAATATAAAAGTTTCTGATTTTTATCCTCAAATATTTGAAATAAAAGAGTATAAAGAAAAAATAAAAGTAGAAATTGATGGTAAAATAATTGAAACAAAATTTGCTTCACAATTAGATGTAAAAGATAATTTTAAAATATTAAAGAGTGATTTTAGGGTAAATATCATTGGTTTTAGTAAAGATGGTGTTGATAGCGAAGATGATATTTTGATTAAAAAAAGTGATATAGTTGATAGTTTTTCTGTTGATAATGAAAAAAATAAGTATAGAGCAGAGTTTTATAAAGATGGTAAATTTTATGGAATGATTATTTTAAATTTTTTAAAGGATAAATAAAATGGCTAAAAAAAATAGTGATGAGATAAAAAGAGAGTTTGCTGTTGTAATAAGAAATGCTAAAATTACAGCATTTATCTTCTTTTTATTATTAGCACCAAATATTGTAATACAAGTAAAAGGTTTAGAAGAAATTGCAGGATTATCAAAAGATACGTGGTTTAATGGAGCTATTGCTGGATTTGTAATATATTTAGGATTTGTATTTTTCTTATGGAAGTGTCCAAGTTGTGGTAAATATCCAGGTCGTGGATGGTTTAGAAAAAACTGTGAGAAATGTGGAGTTGAATTGAGTTAAAAGGGAAGATTTTAAATCTTCCTTTTTTTTATGCCTTTGTTTTAGGTGTACACTTTTTACTAATAATACAAACAGGACAAAAGTCTGCTAGACCAACTATCAAAGGAATAACTCCTAAATAAAACCAAGCATTATCTGTAAAAAATCCAATAGCTATTAAAACTAAACCTATAACAATTCTAAATGGTCTACAAAAGCTTCTAAATTTATCAAATTTATTCATAATTTTAATCCCTAAAATATTTATTTTTATAATTATTATATAAGTGTACTTAATCTAAAATAAATAAGAAAAACTTATATTAAAAATCATTAAGTAATTTTCTTGTACAATCAAGTAAAAATTGATATTTGGGTTTTATATATGAAAGAAAAAATTTATTTTATTCCAGGACTTATGACTGATGAAAGATTGTGGAAAAGGGTTATTCCATTTTTAGAAAATGAGTATGAAATAGTTCATATTCCAATACCAAGAAGTGAAGATTTTGATGAAATAATTGATATTTTATTTAATGAAATAAAAGAAGAAAAAATAAATTTATTAGGATTTTCTTTAGGTGGATATATAGCTTCTTATTTTGCAATTACTTATCCAAATAGAATAAAAAGAATTTTTATGGTTGCCGCAACTCCTGGAGCTACAAATGAAGCTGAAATTGAAAGAAGAAAAGAGAAGTTTGCAATTATTGAAAAAGAGGGCTTTGGTTTGAGTTATGAAAAGGCTTTATCATTAGTAGAAGAAAGAAATCAAAATGACAAAGACTTGATACAAACAATTATTGATATGTTTAATGATTTAGGAAAAAATTGTTTTATTTCTCAACTCACTTCTACTTTTTATAGAAAAGATTTATTTGAAGATTTAATACATCAAGATTTTCCTATTTGGATATTTTATAGTGAAAAAGACAGACTTTTAAATAAACAAGCCTTAAAAAAATTAACAACTACAATACATAATATAAAGATGATTAAAAGAGAAGGTTCGAGTCATAATATACCTTTAGAAGTACCTTTTGATTTTGCTTCTAATGTAAAAAGTTGGATGAATTCTTGATTATAATCTCTTGTAAATTTATGCTAGATTGATAAACTAAAACTTCAACTCCATTTTTTGTAACTTCATTGAAAGTTTCACAATATTTTTTATCAATTTGGCAAGCTAATTTAAAAGGTAAATCATCAGTTCTTTGAATAACATATAACATTACAGCTCTATGTCCAAGTTTGACCATCTCTTCAAGCTCTTTTAGATGTTTTGTTCCTCTTGATGTGACAGCATCTGGAAAAGCTAAAAAATCATCTATTTTCAAACTCACACTTTTTATTTCAACAAAACATTTTTGATTTTCATTTTCAAGCAAAATATCTATTCTACTACTTTGTCCATATTTTTGTTCAGTTTTTAAAGATTTATAACCTTGAAGCTCTTTTATTGTTTTATTATTTATTGCTTCAACAGCTATTTTATTTGCCACATTTGTATTTGTGCAGATTAAGTTTTTAGCTATTTTTGTAAGTTCTAAAGTATATTTTAGTTTTCTTTTTGGGTTATCGTGGAAACTTACCCAAACATCACAATTTTCTTCTATACAACTTGTCATTGCTCCACTGTTTGGTACATGTGCAGTTACTGTTTCACCATTTTCTAAAATAATATCAGCCAAAAATCTTTTGTATCTTTTTATTAATTTTCCATGTATTAGTTCTTCAAATTTCATTAAAATTATCCTTTTTTTTCAAAGAAATATAATAAGCTTTTTTTATTGAAAATAGCTTAAAAAAATTATAAAAATTTATAAGTGACTAATAAAAGATTTTAAGCTATCATATTGCCGCATTTAAAAAAACTTATATCATTATTTTAAAGACAATAGTGATATTTTTTTAAGGAAACATTTTAAAATTTGGAGGGCTGATGCCGAACACTCTTGCACCAATCACACTAACGGATAACATATCATTTGCAACAAATATTGTTATTGCTGTTTTATTATTGGTTTTATTTCTTACATTTAAGAAATCTCAACATACAGATGTTTTTCCAATTTCTGTAACTCAAGAACTTAAAGGTTTAGGTATTTTAACAGTTGTTTTTGCACACTTTGCATATATGAAAGTTACAAATCCTGAGTTTCTTTTTCCTTTGTCTATTATAGCTGGGGTTGGAGTTGATTTATTCCTTTTTATGTCTGGGTACGGTTTAACTGTAGGAATGTTAAAAAAACCAATGCCTACTTTAGATTTTTATAAAAGAAGAGTTATAAAAATCTTTATTCCATTTTGGGTTGCGTTGATTATTATTTTTGCTGCTGATGCACTGTTTTTAGGGATTTTTTATCCACTTCCATACATGATACAATCAGTTCTTGGATGGTTTCCAACTGCTATTGGATTTGGAGATGTTAACTCACCATTTTGGTATATTACATGGATGTTGATGTTCTATATTCTTTTTCCACTTGTATTTAGTGTTAGTAAACCTTGGTTAAGTGCTATTATACTTGCAGTAATTGCAACAATAATTGGTACTTCTAATCCATTAGATATGGGTGATAATTGGCTTCATAGATTACATACAGTTGCATTTTCTATGGGTATTATTGCTGCTTGGTTATTAACTGAGTCAAAAGATAAAGAGAATAAACTTGTAAAATATCTAAAAGAGTTTAGAGCAAATAGTAACATTTCAAGATATGTGATAATAGTTTTAATGTTTGCAATAGTTGTTTATATGTCTTTACACACAACTGCAAATCATTGGCCTAAATTAACTGCATTTTTAGGAAAAGGTTTCTATGTTGAACAGTTTACTTCAATAGTTATTATGTTGGCATTTATTGTGATTTTCTCACTTAAAAAAGTTGACAATAAATTTTTAGCTATTTATGGACTTTATTCATTTGAAGTCTATTTAATTCACTGGCCATTAATGGCAAGATATGATATCTTCTTTGATTATTTACCTTCTTGGGCGGCTGTTGTTGCTTGGATGGTTGCATTTATTCTTGTAAGTATGTTATTACAAAAAATTGTAACTCCAATTAGTTCATGGGTTGATAAAATCGCAAAATAAATATAGAGTAATTCCAATCTTAGGATTGGAATTATTTCTTTTCTACATAAATTCCAAAATCTTTTGGTACTTCTACTGATGAATCATCAAAAAGTTTAGCAAAATATAGTATTCCAAACTCTTGTTTTATATGAGAAGTATCTACAAAATTATCATCATTTCTTGTTATACTATTATCATACATAAAATCCCAATAAGGTGTGATTTTTGCAATTTCTTCTTTCCACTTATAATAGATATCCATTTTGTCTAAATCTTTTAAAATATTTAGTTGAGAGGTGTGAATAGCAGTTGTAAAAACTTTTAAATTTACTTTATATTCTTTGCATAGTTCAACCATCTTTTTTAAATACTCAAGATTTGTTTCTCCCCATTGTAAATAATCTCTGTACTTTTCAATATATCCATTGTAAGAGTTGTTTTTTCTTTGTTCCCAACTCTTTCCAGTTAAGACAATATTTTGATGATAAGCTGTTATTGCTCCATCTTTATAAAATGGTTCTGTAAAATTATTTGTAAAAGCAAATTTTAGATATTTATACAATGGAACTTCTAAATAGTGTTTGATTTGTTGATAAAAGTTAAATTTATTTGTAAAAATATCCTTATCAAAATCACTTGAATTATCTTCTAAAATTTCACTAAAAGTATAAAGATTTATTCCTATAATTACATTTTTTATTTCAAAATTTTCTAATGAGTATTTTAAAAAATAGTATTGTTCTTCTAATGTCGAATAACTAAGCCCTAGGTTATAAACTTTGTCATTTGTATATTTTTTTAAATCATTTGGTCTTAGATAGTGAACTCTACTTCCACCTATCATCAAAGTATTTGGTTTTATCTCATTTAATTCTACAAATTTTTGTGTTCTATATGCTAAAGCTATATCTTTGTATAAACCTAAATTGAATTTATTGTTTAATCCAACAGGGTCGATGATATATCTTATACCAATTCCAAGTGCAAAAAGAATCAATGTAAAAATGATTGATAAAAGTAGATAAATCTTATATTTTTTTTTCATTTTTTGCCTTAAAATTGGAAGTATAAAAACTCTTTTGCACTTGAAAAAGTGAACAATGAAGCTGTCAAAAGAATTACTGTGTAAAAAATATATTTAAAATTTGGTTTGAAATTTTCTGAAATTTCCATACTGTTTTTACAAGCAAGAGCTAAATATAAAGCTAAAACTATATAAAAACTTTGTAAATATGGGTCTATATAAAATAGATTTTCAAATCTTAAATTTGAAATATCAAAAAGTGTAGTTGTTACATACCAAGCATCTGCAAAATCATTTGAAACGAATAAAATTCTGGTTAATATAAGTCCAAAAAACATTAAAAACCAAGCTACATAAAAATTCATTTCAAGATTTGCTTTTTTCATCATGTGAGCCATAACTACAAAAATACCATTTAATAATCCCCAAACAACAAAGTTCCATCCAGCTCCATGCCAAAATCCAGATACAAAAAATGTAATCATAATATTTAAGTACATTACCCAAACTAAAGATTTATTTCCACCCAAAGATTTGTAAATATAATCACTTAAAAATCTTGAAAGAGTTATATGCCATCTTTTCCAATAATCAGCAAAGTTTCTTGCTTTATATGGGCTATTGAAGTTTTTTGGAATATCTATATTAAACATTTTTCCAATACCAATAGCCATATCAGCATATCCAGAAAGGTCAAAATAATAAGACAATACATAAGAAACAGAAGCATACCAAGCTTCAACCATAGATAGTTTTTGTGCATTATCAAAGGCATATTGAGCATAATCAGTTAAAGGGTCACCTATTAGTGTTTTTTTTGAAAGTCCAATTGCAAAAATAAACAGACCTAAAGCTACATTTTCCCATTTTATAAAAGATTTCCATTTTGTTTGAAATTGCGGAATTATCTCTTTGTGGTGCATAATTGGACCCATTAGAAGTTGTGGGAAAAAAGTAATAAATAAAGCGTAATTCAAAAAATTATACTCTTTTGTTTCACCTCTGTATGAATCAACTAAAAAAGCGATTTGTTGAAATGTAAAATAACTAATTGCAAGAGGAAGTGCTAAATGAAGAAGTTCTACATCTTTATTTAAAGCCCAGTTAAAATTTTCTATAAAAAAGTCTGTATATTTGAAATATCCTAAAAGTGCAACATTTCCAATAATTCCAAATGTTAGCATCTGTTTAGTACGTTTTTTTCCTAAAAACTGACCAACATAAAAGTTGAAAATCATACTTCCTAAAATTAAAGGAAGATAAATAACATTCCACCAAGAGTAAAAAGTTAGTGAAGCAATTACTAAAAATATTTTGCTTAAAGTTATAAGTTTTTTTGAGTTTAAATAAAAATATATAATAAATGTAAGAGGTAAAAAAACTAATAAAAATTCATAAGAGTTAAATAACAATAAATTCCCTTTTTTTTATAGTGAAAAAACTTGGAATTTTAGTTTAAAATAGTGAAATAATTGCTTAATTTATTTGAGTTTTTGTAAAGATTTGAATTTATAAATATTATCTAAAAAAGTAAATTCTAAATAATCAGCTTGCAACATTAATCTTGAAGATTTAGTAACTTTTATTCTCTGTTCTTTTGAAATTTTCTTTTTTAAAAATTCATCAGCAAATTTCTCTTCAACTCCATAAAGTGTATCTCCAATGATTTTATGACCAATTGATTCTAAATGAACTCTTATTTGATGTTGTCTTCCTGTTTGTGGGATTGCTTCTATTTGTGTTTGATTGTTTTTTTCATCATAAAAAATGGGATTTATAAAAGTTTTTGACTCTTTTCCTTTTTCATCAACTCTCATTTTTAGTTTTATTAGTCCATTGTCATTTGTAATTGCAGAGTTTATTTCTATACTATTTGTGATTTTCCCTTCAACTATGGCTTGGTATTTTTTTATATACTCTTTTTCTTCAAACATATTTTTTAAAACCATATCACTAAAAGAATTTTTAGCAACTAAAACTAAACCTGAAGTTTCAGTATCAATTCTGTGAACTAATGAACCTTTTTCTTTATAAAGGTATCTAATTTCATCTAAAAGGGTATAAATATTTAGCTGATGAGAAGAAGGATGAACCATCAAACCACTTGGTTTGTCAAAAATAGCAAAATGAAAAGTTTCAAATATAGGTTTTAATCCTTTTGTTATTGGTTCAAAAATAGTTATATAAATAAATTCTGATTTTAGGACTTGATTTTTTTGGAGTCGAGAGTTTTTTTCATCACTTATTTTGCCTTTTTCTAAAAGTGATAAACTAAGTTTTAAATCTATAGGAAGCTCTTTTAAAAACTCTTCTATTTTAATACCTTTTTTTGTTTTGAACTCTTTTTTAATATACGGCAAAATCTCTCCTAAAAACTACTTTTTTGTGATATTAACAAAAAATCAATATAATTCCACAATGAATAAAGATTTGATTACAAAAAACGGTTATGAAAAAATAGTTAAAGAGTTTAAAGATTTACTAAAAGAGAAATCTTTTTGGGTTAAAGAGAAAGAAATAGCAGCTCAACTTGGTGATAGAAGTGAAAATGCTGAGTATATTGCTGCAAAAGAGCAAATTAGAAACTGCGATAAAAGGCTTAGATTCCTTGATAAAATCATAAATAATAGTGAAGTTATTGATATATCTTTGATTCCACATACAAAAGTAAATTTTGGTTCGAAAGTTGTTTTGGAAGATTTAGATACAAATGAAGAAAAAACTTTTATTATTGTTGGAACTTTTGAAGTAGATATAAATGAAAATAAAATATCAAATAAATCTCCTTTTGGAAGAGCTTTATTAGGCAAAAAAATAGATGATGAGTTTGAATTTGAAATAAACAATAGAGTTTATGAATATAGAGTAATTTCAATACAAGAGTATAATTTTGAATAGTATAAATTTAGAAAAATTGGAAGAGATAATTTTAAAAAATCTTGAAAATAAAACAGAAGAAGCAAAAAGAGTTTTCCACGGAAGAGGAAATTTTTATAAAGATTTTAACTATTTAAGTGTTGATAGTTTAGGAAAAATCTTATTTGCAACTTTTCATGATTTAATAGAAGAGGAAAAAGAGAAAAGTATTATAGAACTTCTCAATAAAATAGCTGTTTTAAAAGAGTTTGATATTTTTATAGTTCAAAGAAAATATAAAAAAGAGGGACTTTTTGAAGCTATAAAAGGGGAAATACCAAAATCTTATGAAGTTATAGAAAATGGTTTGAAATATAAAGTAACTTTTTCAAATAGAAATATTGGAATATTTTTTGATATGAAAAAAGGAAGAGAATTTGTAGCTTCTATTTGTAAAGATAAAAATGTTTTAAATTTATTTTCTTATACTTGTGCTTTTAGTGTAACAGCCATAAATAGTGGTGCAAAACAAGTAGTAAATGTAGATATGGCAAAAGGTGCTTTAACAACTGGAAGAGAAAATCATCATCTAAATAATCTTGATACTAAAAAAGTAAAATTTATGCCTTATGATATTTTGAAATCATGGAGTAGAATAAAAAAATTTGCCCCTTATGATGTGATTGTTATTGATCCGCCAGCTTTTCAAAAAGGAAGTTTTGCTGCTACTAAGGATTATGAAAAGATTATTAGAAGATTGGATGAGTTAGCAAGTGAAAATTGTGTTGTTTTATCAACATTAAATGACCCAATGATAGGAACAGATTTTGTAAAAGAGCAGTTTATCTCTTTTGCTCCTTCTTTTAAATTTGATAGAAGATTGGAAAATTTAGAAGAGTTTAAAGCTTTGGATGAAGAAAAATCATTAAAAAATCTTATATTTATAAAACAAAACTCTAATAAAACTTAGGGTAAAATCCCCGCTTATTTTCTTTGGGGAGTTATATTTTGAAAGTTGAAAAAAACCGTTGGCTTATGGCACTTAGTGCTGTGGGTGTTCATATTTGTATTGGTTCTGTTTATGCTTGGAGTGTTTATGTAAAACCTATTCAAGCTCAAATGAACTGGAATTTAACTGATGTTACAATTGCTTTTAGTATTGCTATTTTCTTTTTGGGATTAAGTGCTGCACTTATGGGAAAATTTGTTGAAAAAAATGGTCCTAGAGTTTCAGCTATAATCGCAGCTTCTTTATTTGGTCTGGGAACTATGGGGTCTGGACTTGCTATTATGATGGAATCAAAGTTATTGTTATATTTCTTTTATGGAGTTTTAGGTGGTTGTGGTTTAGGAATTGGCTATATTTCACCTGTATCAACACTTGTAAAATGGTTTCCTGATAAAAGAGGAATGGCAACAGGACTTGCTATCATGGGATTTGGTTTTGCATCTGCTGTTTGGGGACCAACTATTAAAATCTTGATTGAAGCTGTTGGAATTGCTGGAACATTTTTCATTTTGGGAGCAACTTATTTTGTAGTTATGTTTGCATCTGCACTTTATCTTGAAAAACCGCAAGATGGATATTTACCAAAAAGATTTGAGGAAAAAGTAAAAGCAGGAAAGAAAAAAATCAAAGAGGATTTAGCATTTATAGGTTTAAATGAAGCTATTAAAACTCCTAGATTTTATGGTCTTTGGTTGATGTTATTTATAAACGTAACTTGTGGAATTGCCATTATTGGAGTTGCTTCACCACTTTTACAAGAGGTTTTAGGAATGACAGCAATCGCAGCAGCAGCAGCTGTTGGATTGATGGGAATATTCAATGGAGCAGGGCGACTTATGTGGGCATCATTAAGTGATTATTTAACAAGACCAATTGTATATGTTATATTTTTTGCAACACAAGCGGTTGCTTTTTATATGCTTCCATCAATTACTGAAATTTTAGTTTTCCAAATAGTTTTATATTTTATCATGACTTGTTATGGTGGAGGTTT
Source organism: Arcobacter aquimarinus (assembly GCF_013177635.1). Lineage (NCBI taxonomy): Bacteria > Pseudomonadati > Campylobacterota > Epsilonproteobacteria > Campylobacterales > Arcobacteraceae > Arcobacter > Arcobacter aquimarinus. Next base: position 1,050,747 of record NZ_CP030944.1, read on the forward strand.
TGCTTCAATTCCTGCGTATATTGGAGATATTTTTGGAACAAAAGAACTTGGTGCAATTCATGGATATATTTTAACTGCATGGGCAGCAGCTGGACTTGTTGGACCACTGATTATTTCAATGGTAAAAGATGCAACGGGTTCATACTCTCAAACACTTTATGTTTTTGCTGCGTTTTTTGTTGTTGCATTTATAGTTTCTATTGCAATGATTTTTAATATTAAATCTATTCAAAATAAAAATTTAAAACATAAAAAACATTAATAAGAAGTAGGGAAATCCCTTCTTTTTATTGATTTTCTCTCATTGTTTTTCTTTTATCAATTCTCATAAAAATCATCCAAATAAACCAAAAAAGAAGTGTGATTCCAAGTGCTGCATAAATAGCTGGCATTGGATTTTCTAAGTTACTAATAGACCCAGCATAAGTAATAACACACAAATAAGGTATAGTTCCAATAATCCAAGCTGTTAAAAATCTTTTGAAAGACATTTCACAAGCTCCTGCTAGACAAGAAGAGATTTCAGGAAGCATAGGAACTGCTCTTGAAAGAACTATCACTAAAACACCATGTTTGTTAAATAAGTTTGTCATTTCTAGTTTTTGTTCTTCATTTGAAGAGAGTTTATCTAAAACTTTCATCCCATATCTTTTTGATAAAAAATATCCAGTTAATGAAGCACTTAATAGTCCAATAGTTGTATAAAATAAAGCTAATTCAAAACCTATAAAATAACCAGCAAGTATAATAATAGTCATTGTTGGTACGGCAATAAATAAATCAATAAATAAGAAAAATACTATCAAGCCACCTAAAATATATGAAGGTTGAGATTTTAAATTTGCAAAAATCTCTTTTATATCATCAACTGTTAAAACTCCACTAAATTTGATAATAAGTAAAGTAGTTGTAAAAATAGTGGCTAAAATCAAAATAGTTTTTATTAAAAGTTTCATTATATAATCTTTCATTTTTTGGAAATTATAAACATAAAAAGTTAATGAAAATCCTAAAATAAAAACTAATATCTTCTTTTATAAATTAAATCTAAACTTTGTGTATTTTGCTCAAATCCTAACTCAACGTTCCAAAGTTTTGTAAGTTCTCTCATCAAGATTAGTTGTCCACTATCTGATTTATTTTTTAAAACTATTTTACTTTTCTCTGAGATATTTTTACCTACATGAGTTTCTATATATTGGGTTTTTGGGTCATATTGAAAATATACCATATCAAGTCCTAACTCTTTTGCATAATCTTTTGATAACTCATTTAACAAAAATAGTGAAGCTTGTGATTGTTTACTTTGATTATTTTGTGAATTAGATGAAAATTTAGTTCCAAAAATCAAATAAGATAAAATATCTTTTTGGCTCATTATTGGAGTTGAGTGTAGATTTATTCTAGGATAATTTAAAGTTCCTCCAATAACAATAGAGATATCAACATCATTTAATTTATTTAAGGCATGAATATCCAAAATAGGGTCAATTGGATTAAGACCTCTAAAATATATACTTGAATTTTGTATATCGTAAGTTTTACCAAGTTCACTAAAAGTTCCTGATACATCTTGTACAGAACCATATATTTTAATATCTGATGAGAAAGCCTTTTTTAGATATAAAACTGTTGAAGCTTTTAAATCTATATTTTTTACGTTGTAGTTTATGTTATTTCCAAATATAGAGAGTTCTAGTGCTATATCTTCATAAAAAGTATCTTTTTGAATGAACTTTTTATTTTTTGAAACAATTATAATATCCTTATCTTTACTAATACTCATTGCAGGAGCTTGATAAAGTACGGTTAATTTTTCAACTTTTAATTCTCCACCTATTAAAATCTTATTTTCTTCATTTATATCAACAAAAAAATCAGAGTTTAAAAATCCACTTCCATAAGAACTATGTGCTAAAAACAAATCTTTTGTATTTATATTTAGGATTATATTTTTATCATTTTTTGAAGTTTTTATTATGATATTATCAAAAATAAACTCTCCATCAAAACTATCTATATCAAAAGAAGCTCTATTTTTTAGAATAAAGTTTTTTTGTAGATTTATCTCATATATTTCAAAAATATTGAAATTTAACTTATCAAAAAATATCTTGTTTTCCAAAAAATTACCTTTTATAGTGATTTTTTCAATTTTTTCTTTATCTATAGAAATTTTTGGACTATTTATTTCAAAATTAGTGTTTAAATCATCTATGAATATATCAACATCTACTAAACCAGAAAGATTTAAAGTAGAAAAATCTAAGATTTTTGATAACTCTTTTTCTAAATCTTTTAACTCTTTTATTTGGCTTTTTATTTTAGTTTGATTCTCTTTTTTATCTATTTTTACTAAAAAAGATTTGTTTTTTACAGTTGCTTCTAAATTATCATTTTTAGTATTTAAAATAGCATTTGCTAAAAAAGAGTCATTTAAAATCAAGTCACCTTTCAAAGACAGATTTTCATCAAATTCACCTTTTATTTTCCCTTCTATTTTTGAGATTTTTATACTTTTATCAAGTTTATAAAACTCATTTGGATTTAGTTGTTTTATATCTAAGTTAAAAAGAAATTTTTTGAAATCTTTACTTTTTATATCAAATTTAGCAAGTTTTGAATCAAGATTTATCTCTAAACTATCTTTTTTGTAAGAGCTATTTACTGTTATATTTCCTATTGGCTTTAGATTATAATTTTCATATTTTAGATTTTCTAGAGTTGTTTTTGCTTTTATTGAAAGATTTTCTAGATTTTGACTGTTTAGTTTTATCTCTATTTTTGATTTTTGATTTGCAAGGTTTGATTTTAGGTTAAAATCTGCAAGAATATCTATATTCTCCCCATCTATTTTTATATCTCCATTTAATGAAGTATTTTCAATTTTTATAGGAGTTTTATCTATATTTAGTTGATTTGCTTCTATGTTATTTTTAAATTTTATCTCTTTTAGATTTCCTGTAAAGTTTGATTTTAGTTGTAAATCTTTTTGTAAAGCTTCATAAATACTCTTTTTGATAGTTGTTTGTAAATCAATATCAAAAACTGAATTATTTATATCATAGTTTCCATTTAGTGATAAATTTTCAATATTTATTAGTTGATTATCTTGTTTTATTGAAAGTTTTTTATTTTCTGCTTTAAAATTTACTTTATTTAAATCTCCCGTTGCTTGGATATAAAAACTATCAATTAACTCTTTTTTTAAATCAACTTTCGAATTTAGATTATAGTTGCTGTTTTTTAAATCTATTTTTGCTTCAAGATTTGCTAAATTTGATTTGATTTTTGCTTCAAGATTTGTATTTATAGTTTGTTTTAAATCAGAACTTAAATTCTTTGAGCTTACTAAAAGCTCCTCTATTTGGTAATCTTCATAGTTGAAGTTATATAAACTAGCTTCAATATTTTTAACATATAAGGAAAAAGGAATATCAAATTCTTTAGAGTTTTCTTCATTTGTTGATGATAAAGATTCTAAGAACTTCTCTTCTAAAGTTATTTTATTTAATTTTAAATCATAAATAAATATCTCTTTTACAAGTAAAGATAAAAGGCTAGGTTTGATATAAAACTCTTCAACTTTTATCATATCATCATAGTTCAAATCAACTATTTTTATACCTGAATACAAAGTTCCAGCTACCAAACTAAATTTGATAGGGACTTCATGACTTGCATATTCAAATATTTTTTTTGTTACAAAAGTAGAGTGAATCAAAAACAAAAAAGCTGTTAAAAATATAAGTAATAAGGAAAAAAATATAATCTTTAAACTTCTCAAAATGCTTGTCCTATACCTATATGAAACATAAATCCACCCTCATCCAAAGGAAAACCAAAATCAACTCTTAAAGGACCAATAGGTGTATAGTATCTAGCTCCGATACCATAAGAGTGATAAAACTTTTCATTAAATTTATTTGCTTCTAAAGATAACATAGTCGAATCAAAAAAAGTTGCAATTCCTAAATCTTTATAAACATTGTATTCAAACTCAATACTATTATCAATCATAGACAATCCTCCATAAGGATTATCATCAGGGTCTAAAAGTCCAACTTTTTGATAAGCATAACCTCTATTACTATAATCTCCCCCTGCAAAGAAATGTTTAAAAATTGGTAAATCTTTATCAAGTGTTCCTATTTTTGTTTTCATAGAAGTAGTTAATTTGTCAAAACTTTTTATAAATCTCATTTCAGTTAATGTTTTTATATAATCAATCTCACTTGCAAGTGCTTTTGTTCCATTTTCTATATAAAAAGAGAGATAATATCCATTTTTTGGATTTAAAATATCATCTCTTTTATCTAAAACAACTTCATAAAAAAGAGAATTTAAAAGATAGCTTCCACTTTGATACTCTTTTAGACTTGATTCAATTGTTGAATTTTCTGCTAAAAATCCAACTGTATGAGATAAACCAAAAAAATCTTTTGATAATGAAATCTTTTCTTCAATCTTTTTTTGTGTATAACTTTGATAATCCATATCTTCGTATGAAATATCATTGTTAAAAGATAAACCATCAAAATAAAAATATGGATTGTTTATATTATTATAGATATTAAAGCCATCTTGATTTATTTTTGTACCGATTGTGAATTTTTTTAAGTTTCCTAAAAAGTTATCATTTTTATATTGAGCTCTAAATCTAGCTTTTGTATCTGTATCATAACCAATACCATAAGTGGTCTCTCTATATTCACCTTGTATAAGTTTAATATTTATTGGAATAATATCATCTTGTGTGTCTATATTTTGTTCAATTGCTATATATTTATAAATACCAAAATTGTATAAATTTTCATAGGTTTTATCTATTAAAGTTGAGTTGTATTTATCACCTTTTTTAAATTCTATCTCTTTTTGTAAAAATTTTGTATCTACATTTGCATTGTTTTCAATATCTACTTTTCCAAAATATTGAAGATTATTTTTTTCAACTTTGTAAACTATATCAACTTTATATTCATCTATATCCACATAAGCTTTTGCATCAAGTTGTGCTTTTGGATAACCTTGTTCATTTAAATATTTATAAATATTTTTTTTTGAGTTTGTGAAATCTGAAGCATTAAAAAAACTATCTATTTTTAAACCAATTATATTTTTATATTCATCTTCTACATCAATAGAAGATATTTTTATTTGTCTATTTTTTTTTATATTTAAAGTTGCTTTTTCTTCAACTATTTCATAAGTTATATTTGCTTCATAAAACCCTAAACTTTGAGCATATTCTTGTATTGATTCACTACAAATCAAAATATCATATTGGGTAAAAGTAGGATTTTTTTGCCAAATTTTATAAATAGGAGGATATGAAATGTTACATACCTTTTGAAGATTATTTTTAGAAAAATCTCCTAAAACCAAATCAATCTCACCTGTAAAATTAACATCTTTAATCTCTTTAGAAAAAGCACTTAAAGATAAAATAATAAGTATTAAAAATTTTATAAACATGGCATTATAATATCATATTTGTCTTATATCCACATAACTTCCTGATTCAAACTCATTAACTCTAGTTATTAAGTTATCGAGTTTTACAGCTGTTTCATTTGGTGTTTGTACAGTGCCTGTATTTAATTTCTTAGCTGATGGAAAAATATTAGCATCAAGTTCAAATCTAATATAATCAGTCATTGGTGTTTTTATAACTCCAGGAGCAACTGCCAAAATCTTTGTATTTAACATCTCATTTGAATATAAATTTGTAAGCATATTAACACCTGCCTTTGATAAAGAGTATGAACCCCAACCTTTATAGCCATTTTTTGATGCACCTGAAGAGATTAGGATTATATTTTTTACTTCTAAGTTTTTACAAATATCAAGTAGTTCTTTATTTGCATAGACATTTAAACTATAAACTTCATTTAATTCTTTTATACTTAATTCTTCTAAAAGTTTGATTTTCCCTAACATTCCAGCATTTAAAAATATAGTTTCAAAGCTATTTATTTGTAATAATAAAGGATTTAGATTTTCTTTTATTTTTTCAACTTGTGACAAATCAAAACAGATATGAATAAAATCTTTATTTTCTATATTTGGATTTTTTCTACTTATTCCAAAGACTTTAAAACCTTTTTGTAAATAGTAATTTGTCAAAGCTAAACCAAGTCCAGAACTACAACCAGTGATTAAAATATTTTTCTGCAAAACAAAACCTTTTTTTATTTTTTTTATTTTAGTAAAGCTTATATTTTAGACAGTTTATAAACTAAAAAAGTTTTAAAAATAAATATAATTTTTTCTTTATAGGAGACAAAATGAAAAATTTATATATTGTAAAATGTGGAAGTACCTTTGATAGCATAAAAAATGAGTTCAGAGATTTTGAAGATTGGATTATAGATAAACTTGAAGATAAAAATAGAGATATTTATATACTTGATGTTCAAAATGATGAAAATTTACCAACTCTAAAAAAGAATGATGTAGTGATTTTTACAGGTTCTCATAGTATGGTAACAAATGAAGAATCTTGGAGTTTGAAGCTTGAAAGTTGGCTTTTAAACTTGATAAAAGATGAAATTCCGCTTTTATGTATTTGTTATGGACATCAGTTATTAGCTAAAACTCTAGGAGGAGTTTCATCTTATCATGAAAATGGGATGGAAATAGGAACTGTTGATATTTTTTTAGAAGAAAATGCAAAAAATGATGAACTTTTTTCAAAATTAGAAAATAGTTTTAAAGCTCATACAATTCACTCTCAAACGGTGATTGAATTACCAAAAAATGCCGTAAGATTAGCTTTTAACAATCATGATAAAAATCATGCTTTTAGAGTTGGAAGTTGTGCTTGGGGAGTTCAGTTTCATCCTGAATTTGATGAAAATATTATGGATTTATATATAGATGAAGTCTCTAAAAAGAAAGATTTAAATATAAAAGAACTAAAAGAAAATATAAGTAAAACATCTGTTTCTACTTTGGTTTTAAAAGAGTTTGAAAGATTGTTTTTATAAAACAATCTTTCTTAGTAAAACATATAAAATATATAAAAAGACAATTGGTAATAAAATAGTTTGAAATATAAATACAATAATTAAATCAATCATATATTCACTTGAGTTATCAACTGCATTTTTATATTCATCAACTTTTTTTTCATAAAAATTAACATCAAACTTTTCTGTAATTTTGCCAAAAAATGAACTATCTTCTTCTTTTTGTTTAATAGTTTCTTTGTTTATTTTACTTACATTATCTGTAACTCTTAGCATATTTTCATTTAGTGTTTCTATATTATATTGAGGTTTTACAAAGTAGTTATAAGTAATATTATTTACATAACCAATCATAGGAATAGAAAATCTTAAAAATAGTAATACAAAAGTAGTTTTGAAAAATATCGTTCTTAATCTTTCATCATTTGAAAACCTTTTGAATAACCAAATATTAAATACAATAATAAAAGCAAATAAAATATAGTTGAAAATATCATTTGTTACAAAATTTAATAATATTTTTTGAATACCAAGAGAAACTAAACTAGCAAGCATAATAAGAGAAAATTGCTCAACCAAGTCATTGATTGGGTCAAGAATTTGCCCAATAGCAAGCGTGACAAAAGGTAAATCAAGTTCTGTTCCTTGTGCTAGTGAAATCACACCATTTAGTGCTTTTGCACTTCCAAATACTATAATAGCTTGTTTAAAAGCTTCATCTATTAGTTTTTTTGAATTTTCATCAATACTAAAAGAAGTTGCTAAAAATAGGGCAATTAAAGAAAATATAACTAAGAATAGCTTGTTTATGTTGTTTAAAATAAATGTTTTCATAAAATAGATTATACAAAAATAGAGGTAAAGAGATGGAAATAATAATAGTTTTTATGTATATAGTTCTTTTTTTTATAGTTTTGGTTTTGAGTTTTGCAAGTGTGAAGTATTTTATTATTATGTGGAAGTTTAAAAATAGAAAAAAAGATGGTAGTGAAGATGAAGATTTTAAAAGATTTGATTAAAATACATAGAAAATCACAATCGAGATTAATATAATAAATACAGCTAAGAATGCAAGTTCTTCGTTAAAAAATTTCATTTTTTACCTTTTTTATAAATATAATTTTATACTTTAAATAATTATAACAACCAAATGACTCACAAATTACTCTTTTTTCAAAAAAATTAAAAAATTTTTTAAATTATTTTATAATATTTGAGAACTATCGATTTTAAGGGATTTAAATGAAATAAATTTTGCATCAAAAATAGAGATTTTGATGCAAAATATCTATTTATATGAAATATTAGAAAAATATTGCTTTAAATTTTGCTATTTCTTTTTTATTTTCATCAAAGAAAATCATATTTTCTTCTTTTATTTCATAAGTTTTTGTATTTTGAAGCACTTTTGAAAAAGCATCTTCTGTTTTGATATTTGGGCACATCATTTTTGTACTTGCTACACCTTGAAAATTAATACTATTATTTTCTTTTGTGAAACTTCCAAAGAATCTGTTGCATCCTAAGTTTCCAAATACTTTTCCATCTTCTTGAAATTTGATGTGTGGTTCTCTATCAAAAACTTCTATTTCTTTACCATTTAAACTTAAAGCTTTAAAATAAGTGTTTGTAAATGAGACATTTGGTTTTGTAGAATTATTCTCAACTGTTGTAGTGCTACAAGCTGTGAAAAAAATAGCTGAAAACAAAAGTCCTAAAAAAATAATCTTATTTTTCATAAATACTCCTTTTTTATTTTTTTGAAGATATATTGTAGCATAGGGTAGGTTTTATTAAGTTTTTTGACGGTTTTGTTTCACTCTTTCCAAAATATCAAAACTTTGTATGTCAAACTTAGAAAATGCAAACCATTTTTTGCCTAAGTCTTTAAGACTAGCTCCTAAATGGTAAATCTCTTTTTTATCGATAATCAAAAATCTATCGTGAGAGTTTTTGAATTCAATAATTTCTATGTTGTTGTATTGTGTTTGATATTTTTGAAAATCAAGTTTTAGTTGTTTTGAAATATTTGCTGTATAAATCTTGATTTTAATATTTGGATATTTTGAAAATATTATAAATACAGTTTCATCTATATAATTATCAATCAAGATTATTTCATTTGTTGCAAGTTTTAATAAATCATTGATAAAGACATAAGCATCAAAAATTTGCCCATCGTAAAATATTCCTTGTTTTGATTTTAAACTATTATTTTCAAGTGAATTTGAGATATTTTCTACTTTTGATTTTAGATTTGATACTTCATTTTCCAAAGATAGAAATCTCTCATTTGTGATTTTTTCACCATTTATCACATAGCCATTTTGGATATAATTTTTTAGAATTGAAGTTGCCCATTGACGGAATCTTACACCTTTTTGGGATTTTACTCTATAACCAACAGAGATAATAACATCTAAGTTATAGTATTCTATATCTCTTTTTACATCTCTTCGACCTTCATTTTGAACTGTCGCAAAATTTGCGACAACTGAAAACTTAATAAGTTCACCTTCTATAAAGATGTTGTTTATATGTTTACCAATAGTTTTTACATCTCTATCAAAAAGTTTGGCTATTTGATTTCTATTTAGCCAAACACTTTCTTGTTCAACTGAAACTTTTAGTTCCAATTCACCATCATTGTAAACTATGATATTTGATATGTTTTCTTGCATTTTTTAGCCTTTTGGATTTATGCAAGAATTATATAAATTTTTTAAAGTAATAACTAAAAATATTACAATTTGTTGTTTTTTTTAGAAAAAGGCGCTTGGCTCTTTTTTTATTTTATAAATAAAATGGTTTTCTATGCTGATGTGCAACAGATAAAACCAAAATTGTATCATCTGAAATTGCATAAAATATACTATATGGAAATCTATGCAATAAACACCTTTTAATATTATTTGTTATGTTCGGATACAAAGTAGGAAATTGTTTTATATTTTCAATACTTTTTTTAACATCACTCTTAAAAGTATCGCCTAAAGTAGCTTTTTGTAGATTGTAATACTCTTTTGCATCTTCAATTTCTAAAAATGCAAGTTTAGATATTTTTAATGTCATTAATTGAACACTTCTTCCAAAGATAGTGTTTCTAAATTTCCATTTTTATATTCTTCCAATCTTTTTTCAGATTCCTCTATCCAAAGTTTTTCAATCTCTTTGTTTGGTTCATTTAAACTTAAAATCAAACTTTCAATTATCAGGTATTTTTCCTGAGGTTTTAAATTGATAGCTTCTTTTATAATCTCATTTGTTCCCATCAAAAAATCCTTTAAATGATATATTAGATTTTATCTAAATAATAATTAGAAGTATACTTTCATATAAATTTCTAATAATTGAATTTATGATTTATTTCAATCTCCAAAATCTCTAAACTTTTCATCGTGGATATTTAAACTTGGAATATTTTGAGAGATTAACTTTCGCTTTTTAAAATAGAACTTAACATAGAAACACCTTGTTCTGTAAAAGCATAGGGTATTTTTCGTAAACTCATTTTATCATTGGAAGTTGAAACATAAATTCTTCAGGAAATCGCTCAATATTCCTTCTGACTTGTTTATTTAATCTTCGTGTTTCCACATGATAAAGTTCCGCTAAATCTCTATCTAAAATTACTTGTTGGTTTCTTATTGTATGAATTTTATCTTTTATATTGTTTTCATTTATTATAAGTTCTTGCATTTTTTTGCCTTTTGAATTTATGCAAGAATTATATAAAGTTTTTTGATTTGGAGTTAAAAATATTATAATTTTTAATTTTTGTTTTCTTTTTTTAATTTTTATAAAATAAAATTACATTGATAAAAGCCTTAGATTAGGCATTTAAATCAAATTTGTTTTTTATTTACCAAAAAAATAAACCATATTCTTTTTTTCTCCATTTCTTTATCTATTTAATATCTTTTTCTGCTGTTGTTAAAAATACTAATGTTGAAGCTGTCATATGAAGCATATAAGCTACTAAATAATTTGGAATAATTGTAGGTTCTGTTCCTTGACCATGTCCACTTAATTTATTTCTGCCAGTTGGAATACTACTTTCTAACATACTTCTCAATGAAGTAAATTGTCCCTGCCAAAATAATGGAATTAGGTTATTATCAAAACAAATTTGAATTAAATTTTTTGCTGTATCGCCACTTTTATACTGCCATTTATGTTTATCACATATTGATTTCATTGTACTTTCAAATGCTTTTAAACAATCATTTAAAGATTCTTTATTTTTGCCATGTCTATAATGCTCATAAGCACTTAAGAATTCTTCTTGTGCACCTTTATAATTTTTTTCATTTAAAAGTTTTAAGGCTGGTTTTACCGCTTCTGAATGAAGTAATTCTGAATCAATTCTAATAATTTCATTTTCTACAAATTGAAATCCAACTCCATGCTCTTTGAAACGATAATTTAACTCATTTATAGCATTTTCAATTAATTCAGATGTATTATGTCTATGTAAATAATTATAATCTTTAGTATAAACACTAATAGCTTTAAAACTTAACTCTATAACATCAATTATTTTTTCTATATCTTTTTCATTTAATAAAAAATTTGCTAATTCATTTAAATACATTCTATCGCCATATTTATCATGACTTGGTAAATGAAAAAGTCCATATTCTCGACAAAGAGTATCTACAATTAATTTATAAGCTGATTTTACACTTTCACGATAGCTATAATAATCATTACTATTGCCTAAAACATCATACCAAATATGTACTATTTGAACTCGTAAGGGATTTGGGACATTGTCATATGTATATACATCAGGAATATCGCCTCTTAATTTTTTTTGTCTTTTTGAAAATAAATCAAATATCATTCTCGCTCCTTTGTAATTCAATAATATTTTTATATTTCTTTATTTTTAATTCTTTAAAATGGTATTTCTGTATCATCATAATAATCTGAAAAAGATTCAATATTTAAAAATCTTGTTTCTAAATTATATAAAATTATATTTTGTTTTTCTAAAGAACTGAGTTTAAATAAATTTAAAAAATTTTCAAAAATATAAACAGGAAATTGTTTGTTTTTCCTATATTTATAACTTCCTGATATAAAAATACGAAGAATATTTACAGGATTAATATACTCTTCAAGTAAAGTTCTTTTTTGTAGTAACTCCAAATCTTTTATTATTAAATTAGCATTTATAATTATCTTTGAACTTTCTTCTCTTGAAGATAAAGCATCAGAAAAATATTTAGCAAATTTTAAATAATTTTGTTTTTCACTATAATCAAATAATTCAATTATATTTTTTTCCTCTTCTTTTATACCTCTTAGTATATTTTGAAAAGAATCTACTCTATTTATTGAATTTAGTTCAATCATTTTATTTAAAATATTATGATATTTGAAAGAACAGCCAATATTATTAATTATATTTTTGAATAATCTACCAATAAAAAATATTTCTGTTTGAAAGTTATATGTATTAGTTTTAAAATCATCTGGTTTTTCACCACCCCACCAATTTAAGCTAATGCTTTTTTCATCATCGTGTATAAATTCTTGTTGTTTACCAAATCCAAAATCAATTATTTTTACATTGTGATTATTATCCACCATTATATTTGAAGGTCTAATATCACGATGTAAAATTGAATTTTCTTCTAAATATACGAATCCATCTATTACTTGCTCAAAAATATTATTTATATTTTCAGGATATTTTTCAAGATAACAATCTAGTTCTAACCCTTCTATAAATTCCATTACAATATAACCCGTAAAATAATTAGAATATAAGTAATAATTAAAAACTCTTACTATATTTTTATGATAGAGAAGATGTAAAAGTTTTATTTCTGTTATAAAATTTTTAAAATATTGTTCCTTTGATACACCATTGATTGGCTTATATTTTTTACAAACAAATTCAACATCTAAATCTTCGTCTTTTAGTAAAACAGTTTTTCCTAATGCACCTTGACCTATTTCTTTTAAAAATTTGAAATCTTTTTGTCGTATAAACTTAATATCATCTTTGTTCATCAAATACCCTCAATAATTTTAATTTCATCTTCTGTTAAATCATAAAGTTTATAAACCATATTATCAATTTCTTTTTCATTTGAAATGCAAATATTTTCTAATATTTCAAGTTCTTTTTTTAGTTTGATTTCTCTATCAAAATTATCATTTTTTATAGCTTCATCAAGTAGAATTTTATAATCTTTAATTTTTTGTTTAGCTTCCAAAATCTCATCTACAAGTTTTATAAATGGTTTTTGTGATTCTTCATCTATTTTTGGGATTGGAAAAACTTCAACAAAGATTTTTGATAATTGATAACCTTGTCCTACTTGTCTTATAGACTGTTTCATATAATGTAACAAAGATTTAGAATTAAGAATAGAAATAATATATTTTAGATTATTTCCTTCAATTAAAAAAGCTGTTTTGTCTAAATAATAACCATTCTTGTCATACTCAAAAGCATTTGGATTACTTGCTATTTCTGGATATATGATTTTATCTTTTTCAAAGCTACTTAAATAAGCACAACTTCTTAGATTATAAGAAGTAATACCTTTATCACTTCTTTTTTCTAATTTGTCATAATATTGGTCTAAATGTTCTTTAATAGCTTGATAATTTTCTATATTAACTGGTGGATTATTATGTGAATTGATAAGCCATTTATTTGCGAACATTACAGAATATTTTTTAATATCTTTTCCTCTTAAAAGTGGTTTAATAATTTCTAAACTTTTAGAGTCTTTTTTTATTAATTCATTTTTAATATTTTCATCTATAATAAATGCTTCATTAAATCCAGTTTTTATTCCATAATTTATCTTTATATCCCACTCTTTTAGAGGAATACCTATTTTTTCTATTTTTTGTTTTATTGCTAATTCTTTTGGGTTTGAAAAGCTAAAGCTAGTTTTTGTTAAATCATTTTGTTTCATTTCATAATTATTTATCAAATCAATATCTACCACTTGAAAAATCGTATTTTCACTTGGAATTTGTTTTTTAAATATTGTTATTGCACTATCAACTGTAGCATCTTCAAAAATTTTTACTCCGTTAAAATCTGCTATTGATTCAATGGTTGTATTCTCTAAAATATATTCTCTTAAATTTTCTCCATATTTTGCTCTAAAAAATTTATTAGAACAAATATACCCTTTTAATCCGTTTTCTTTTAACATTCTAATTCCAAGTTCATAAAAGTAAACATATAAATCTGCTGTTCCATTTGCTACTTCATAAATCTTACTTAATGCTTCTTTTTGTTCTTTGATTGCTTCTTGTCTTACATAAGGCGGATTTCCAATAACAACATCAAAACTATTTTCTTCAAATGGCATTTCAAGAAGTGAATTAGCACAAACAATCTTATCATTCAAATTAGTCAAAGCTCTACCTTTTTGAGCAGTTCTTAGCCACAAAGATAATCTTGCTATTTCAACAGCATCTTCATTTATATCCACACCATAAAGGTTATGTTCTAATACGCTTTCTTCTACTGTATAAGAAGAAAACAAATCTCCCATAAGTGCAAGGTCATTTTGTAGTTGTTTATGTTCTTTTATCAAGTATTCTAAAGCTTGATTTAAAAACGCACCACTTCCACACGCAGGGTCAAGAATTTTTAGATTAAAAAGCCAATCTTTATATGTTTCAAGATTATCTTTTATTTGCTGTTCTACTTTTGTAAGTTTTTTTGGATTTGTTGGTGCTGTAATATTTGAAAGATTTAGTTCTTCTCTTTTATCAAGGCACATTTTTCCTAGTGTGTTTTCTACTATATATTTTGTGATATATTCAGGAGTATAAAAAACTCCATCTTTTTTTCTTTTTGATTTTGTTTTATCAAAATTTGTATTTTCTATATTTGCTTGAAGTTCTTCTAAATCTGTCAAAGATTGTTCAAATATGTGTCCTAGTATATTTACAGATATTTCACTTTCAAAGTTATAGCTACTTAGTTTTTGAGCTTCCATATTTAGGTTTTCATCATCTATTTTTAGATTATCAAGTAACTCATCTTTGGCAAATAATCCACCGTTGTATTTTGGAATATTTAGTTTTTCATTTCCTTCATTTATGGCATTGAAGTAGATTTTGTAGTATTCATACATAGAGTTTCCAAAGACATCTTGGCTGTGTCTTGTGATTATCTCTTTTATAGTGTTTGGTGTTAAAAGTCCTCTATCTTCTGCAAATAGTATAAATATGATTCTATCGCATAGCTTTTGTGTTAGTCTTAGAAGTGTTGATTTGTCTATGTTTTCATTGTTTTTTACAATATTTTCAAAAAGATGAGTTCTAAAAGCACTAAAGTCTTTGTATAACTCTTTTGAGATATTTTGCTCAAAGGTTGCTGTTTTTTCTTTTAGTTTTAGTGGAATATCCTCTTTGATACTTTCAAAAGAGATTAAAAGATGAAGCTTTTTAAACTCTTCATAACTAAGATTAAAAAGAGAAAATTTTTCATAAGCTGTTTTTTTGTCGATATAAAATCGTAGTTCATCAAAGTTTGAGATGATGATATATTTTGAGTTTGAGTGTGAAGCATGATAGTTGAAAGCTTGTGTTTCTATCTTGTCAAGATTTTTTGTATCTTGGGCTTTTAGTTCGATTACTCCTATTACTTTGTTATCTACATATATTACACCATCTGCTTTTTTGCCATCGGTTTCGTTTTTCTTCTCTCGCTCAAGATTGTAGTTTGAGGGATTTGTCATATCAAGGGTATAACCCAAACAGTTTTCAAAAACATCTTTTAGAAATCCATCTTGATATTTTTCTTCTTTTACTGTTTTGATATAATCAACTTTTGCTAAAAACTCTTGAAACTTTGCCCAACGAAGTGCTACTAAACTCTCATCTTGTTTGATACTATTTATTACTGATTTTTGAAACATAGACATAAAAATAAAACCTTTTGTAATTTTAAAATAATTATTTTATCCAAATGAGATAAAAACAACTTGATTGAATTTAAAATTTTTTTAGCTATAATCAAAACCATTTAGAAAACTTAAGAAGAAGAAACCTTGCAATTTACAATAACAGACAAAATAAAAAACCTAGAAATAGATGACATAAAAGAGAATCTTTTTCATTACTCATACGACAATAAAAGTTTAAAAGCCTTAGTTAAAAATAACACATCAACAGAAGATATTTCATATATTTCAGCTTATAGTAGCTTCAAAGGTGAAATTTATGAAAATATAATATATGAGTTATTATTAGAGTATGCACTAAGTCAAGATGAGATTACAAAGTTTGTGTTAAAAGGACCATATCAAGATAAAGAGAATCTTTTTATAAAAAGTGGACTTTTAATAGATAGTAGTTCTCAAATAGTATATAAATCAGCATATAAAGATATTAGCGAATTTGATGCTTTGTTTTTTACAAAAGATAGCGTATATTTTGTGGAGATGAGCACTTCAAAAAAAACAGCTAGTTTAAATAAAAGATTGGTAAAAAAATGTGCTTTATTGAAGATGATTTTTCCAACACTAAAAATAAAAGCTTTGATAGTTGTAACAGCTGGTTCTACAGGTCTTAGAAATTTTCCAGAGTATGCGACTATTTGGACTACAAAAGATTTAGAAGATGAAGAGTTAATAGAAAAGATAATTTTTGCAAAAAAAGTAAAAAATGACATCCAAACTCTAAAAGCTCCAGAAAATAAAAAATATATTGAAGCTTGTAAAATAAAATATAAAAAGTTTCAGTATTTTCCAACCTTAGAGTGGATTTTAAATACTTCAAGACAAAATCCAAAGTTTGCAGTTGATTTGAAATTTTTCTCATCTGTTAAGCTTGGATTATTTTTTGATATTTACACAAAGTTATATATAGGATATATAAATACAGAAGAGTTTTTAGAGTTATATAGTGAGTTTAATCTAAAAGTTAAAACAAATAGAATCATAGTAACAATAGAAAAAGTAAATCAAACAGAGCTAGATATAGTTTATTATGTAAAAGAGACAAATGGAAAACTAAAAAGAGTAAGACTTGAAGAGGATAATATATCTATAAAAGATAAAGAATTAGATGGATTTACAAATGCTGAAGTAAGATTTTTTATGAAAGTTTTAGAAGAGAAACACCATTTAAAAGTAGAAAATATAAAACATATACAAAAAAACATCTCACTAATCAAATAATATGGTATAATTCGCCTCAAAAAATTTAAAAAGGATTAAAGAAAAATGAATTCGACCGACTCCTATTATAGGCGTACCTTAAATATTACTTTTATGGGGTGTAAAAAATGACCCTTCTAATCACTTATCTATCTATCGCGTTGTTTGTTTCTTTTATGTGTTCTGTTCTTGAAGCTGTTTTACTTTCTAGTACTTCTTCTTATATAGAAACATTATCAAAAGATGGTAATTCTAAAACTGCTAAAAAATTAAAAGATTTAAAAGCAAATATTGATAAACCAATATCTTCTATCTTAATACTTAATACTTTTGCTCATACTATGGGAGCAGCTGGTGTTGGAGCTCAAGCACAACTTTTATTTGGTAATGAGTGGCAGACATTGATTGCATTTGTTTTAACTTTATTGATTCTTTATGTTTCAGAAATTATTCCAAAAACAATAGGTGCTATTTATTGGAAAAATCTTTTAGTTCCAGCTGCTTATATCATATTTTTTATGATTAAAGTTACTTATCCTTTGGTTTGGTTTTCAAGCCTTATTACCAACTATATTTCAAGAGGTAAAAAAGATGAAATCAATTTTTCAAGAGATGAGATTATGGCTGTTGTATCTATGGGGGAAAAAGAGGGTTCTATTCACTCAAAAGAGAGTGTTTTAATAGAAAATCTTTTCAAATTAAAAAACATAAAAACAAAAGAGATTATGACACCAAGAAGTGTAGTGTTTGCTCTAAAATCAGACATTACAGTTGAAGAAGCTATTGAAGATGATAAGATGTATATTCATTCAAGAATACCAATTTATAGTGAATCAATAGATGATATTATAGGAATAGTATTTAATCAAACTATTTTAGAAGAGAGTGTTGAAGAAAGAGACCACACAATTTTAAGAGATATTACGGTTCCTGTTCATAAGATTTCAGAAAATGTTCCAGTTTCTGTATTAATAGATTTATTTGTAAAGAGAAAAACTCACTTATTTATAGTTCATGATAACTATGGTCAAACAAGTGGAGTTGTAACTTTAGAAGATGCTATTGAGACACTTTTAGGTGTTGAAATAGTTGATGAGATGGATGAAGTTGAAGATATGCAAGCTTTTGCAAAAGATAAAAGTAAACAATTCCAAGATAAATTATTAGTAGAAAAGAAAAGAATCCAAAAGTTAGATTTGTCTAAACAAATCTAAAACTTACAAATCAAAAAGGGTTAAAATAATAACTCTTTTTGCATTTTATCAAAGTTATAAATATCTTCCCTAAATTGAAGTTTTTCATTTTCATCTACCCAAGCTGTAAGATAGATGATATGAATAGGAATTTTGTTGTTTAAGCCAACTGATTTTTCACTTGTTTCTTTAAAAAACTCATCAGCTTTTTGTAAAGTTATATTTTTATCATCAGTTGCAATAAGATTCAATAACTCTTGAGGTTTAGAAAGTCTAATACAACCATGAGAATAAGCTCTTCTAGCATTTGCAAACAAAGATTTAGCAGGAGTATCATGTAAATAAACAGCATGTTTATTTGGGAACATAAATTTTACTTTTCCAAGAGGATTTTCATTGCTTGGTCCTTGAGTAAATCTAAAATTTGGAACAGATTCAATATCTTGTAAAATTAAAGTTTCTATAACTTCTTTTGTTTCAATTTTTGAAGCATCTCTATCCCAACCTTGATAAATTTCTATGCCTTTTGTATCTAAATAATTTGGATCTTTTAGAAGTTTTGGAAGAATCTCTTTTTTTGTAATACTTTCAGGAATATTCCAGTTCGGATTTAAAACAATATAAGACATTTTGTCTGAAAAGATTGGAGTAGGGTATTTTTTATCCCCAACTATTACAGCCATATTTAGTTTTATGTTATTGTTTTCTATAACTCTTAGTTTATACTCTGGAATATTTACTAATAGATATTTTTCACCAAAATCTCTAGGAAGCCATCTCATTCTTTCAAGATTTAGTTTTATTTTATTTATTTTTTCTTTTGCACTCATATTTAAAAAATTTTGAGTTTGAAGACCTACTATTCCATCGGCATAAAGTCCATGACTTTGTTGAAATGAGATAACAGCATTTTTCAAATCTTCATCAAAAATCTCTTCACAAGAAATATTTTCTTCTGTTTGTATCTCTTGGTTTTGAATATTTGCATCCAATGAAGTTACATTTGTTGTTAAATTTTGTGCATCTATAATATTTTCACAATTTATTGAGATATTTTCACTTTGCGCTAGTCTTTCTCTTAATGTTTTAACAATAGGAGATTTATCGCCAATTCTTAGAGTTTTAAAAGGTGGAAGTTTTATATAATCCCCATTTTGTGCTATTTGTTCTAGCTGTTTTATTGAATCCAATAATTTATTTGCATTTGGGAAATTGTAATCTAGTTGATTAAATGAAATAGATAAATCATTGTTTTTAGAAGCTTCTATAAGAAGTCTTTTTTTATCTTTTTCGATTTTATATCTATCCCATTGTGCTTTTATTTCGCTTTGTTTTTCTAAATCTTTTAATTTATTTTGAAAGGCTTTCCAGTTTATAGAGCCTTCAAGTAAATAAGAGCTATATTTATCATAAAGTTCTGTCAATAAAAAGTCAATTTCCAAAAGTTTTTCTTCAAAGTTTTCATCAAGATTATTTAGACTTTCCAGTTTATTTTCTATTTGTGTAATTTTTAATTTATCCAAATCATTTGATTTTAAAACAGGGTCATTTTTGATTTTTTCTAAAAGTTGGATAGAAATATTTTTTATTTCATTGTTTTGTGTCCAAAAAGTTTGATAGTTGTTTTGTTTATAATATTCTGTAAGATTTTTTTTATTTGTAAAAGTTGGTTTATACTTTTGTAATAAATAGTCATTTATATTTGAGTTTTTACTCTCTAATAAATTTGCAATTAAGTAACTATTTATAAAAAAAATAGAAACAACAATAAACTTAAGTCTATTCATATTTGGTCTCTCCGAATTTATGATTGTTTTTGAGAGCTTAAAATACCCAAAAAATGATTAAAATATAGTAATTTATATAGTTTTTTCTCTTTAATTTGCTACTATATCAATAAAAAAGTATAAAGGTAGATTTTGGAAAATATAATAAAAGAATCAAATTTTGCAAAGGCATTTTATTTTTTTGGGTTTATGTTTTTAGTAATTTATGCACTAAATAGTTTAAGCTCTATTTTAACACCAATTGCAATAGCTATTTTAATTTGGTTTTTGATAAATGCTTTAGCAACTCAAATAAAAAGAGTTCCATTTTTAAGTGAAAAAATAGGGAATATAATAGCAATTCCTTTATCTTTAATAATAATAATTTATTCAATGGTTGAAATAGGAAGTTTTATTGCTTCAAGTATGATGGAATTAAGTTCTACTATTTCTCAACTTGATGGAAAAGTAAACTTATTGATTACAAAGCTTTCATCAATGACTTCTTTTGACTTTACAACTCCACTACAAAAGTTTTTTCAAGAATTCAGTCTTTCAAGTGTTATAAATAAAATAATTGCTGCTTTTAGTTCTATTTTTAGTAATATCATTCAAATATTTTTATATGTTCTTTTTTTATTGATAGATCAACAGTTCTTTAATTCAAAACTAAATGCACTTTTTCCTAAAAAAGAGACAAGAGAAAAAGCTAATCATATTTTAAACTCTATTTCAAAAGGTGTAAAAACATATATTTTTATCACTACAGTTATTAGTTTGATTACTGGATTCTTAACATATTTGATTTGTGAAATGTTTTCACTTCAAGGTGCTGTTTTATGGGGATTTATTGCTTTTGTATTAAATTTTATACCAACTATTGGAAGTATCATTGCTGTTTTAATTCCAGTGATTTTTGCACTTATTCAGTTTCCAGAACTTTCTGATGTTTTATTATTGAGTTTATGTTTAATAATAATTCAATTTGTAATAGGGAATATTTTATATCCAAGACTTATGGGAAATAAATTAAATATTTCTCAATTTGTTGTTATTTTATCTTTGGTTATTTGGGGTGCGATGTGGGGAACAGTAGGAATGTTTTTATCAGTTCCTTTGATGATGATTTTGATGATTACTTTAGCACAATTTCATAGTACAAAAAATCTTGCTATTTTAATTTCAGGAGATGGAAAGATTTTGGGAGAAAAATAGAGTTAATCTCTATTTTTCTCCATGCCCTGTGTGTGGAAGATTTGTTCTTTCTACAAAAACTTCAAAGTTTTCGCCACCTAAATTATAGGCTTTTCCAAAACCAAAAACAGCTTCTCCATAAAAAGGTGTAAATTCAAAAAGATAGAAATCTTTCATTTTATAAAGCATATCTATCATCTCTTTTCCAAATTTTTCTCTAAATTGTTCAAGTATCTCTTCTTCTTGTTTTGTATTTTGCTCCAATTTTTTTGTATCACATTGAATAGAAACTCTTTTTTTTCCAAAGATGTTTTTACAATCCTTTTCATCTTCACAAAAGAAAATAGAAGCTTTTGAGTTTAAACTCAAATTTGAAGAGTGTTTTGCCATCAAAGACAGATAAACATAATATTTGTGTTTGTATTTTACAAATGGAGCATAAGATGAAAAAGGAAAACCTTTTTCATCAAGCGAAGCTATCGTAAGACTTTTTAAAGGCTCTAAAAATTCATTTAAATTTTCTGTTATCATAATTGTTCTTTCCATAATAATTCTAATTTTATATTGTAAATATCACTTCTTTTTGGTTTGATAAAAATCTCTTCAACAGGATAGTTTGAACTTAGATTTGAAGAGTTGATTTTCTCAATCTCATTTTCAAGTAAAGTTTTAAGACTCTCTTTTTGCTCTTGTAGTTGATTTATTTCATTTTCTACTTGCTTTACATCATTTTTTTCTTTTAAGATTTTTGTAGCACCTTTTGCACTAGTTGCTACTTTTCCAATAGTTGTTGCTGTTGATGACCTACCAAAAAAAGCTCCTAAAATAGAAGTTCCTATAGCGATTATAGTATCTGTTGTAGTAGATGTTGCTTGTTGTTGTTCCCTTTGAAGTTTTTCATATAAAGAGTTTAGTTTTTTTTCAAAAGAGTCATTCTCTTTTTTGAATCTTTCTTGAAGTTTTTCAACTTCTAAATCAATTTTTTCATTTAGTCTATCTTGTAGTCTAATTTTAAAATCACTTAAACTCTCATCTTGTTTTGAAGTAATTTTTAAAGCATCATTTTTGTACAAGGTAAGTTTTGAATTTCTATAAACATAATCAGCAAAACTTTTTTCTATTGATTTTAATTCCCTTTCATTTTGAATAAAACTTGGAATTTCATAATAAAAAGAGTTTGCTTTCTCTTTTGTATCATAAAAATTTGATTCAAGTTCTTCTTTTTCATCAAAATTTATCTCTTTTATTGTTTCATCTAAATAGATTTTAAAACTTTCATTAGTTTTTAAATCTATATCTTTACTTGCATTTACATAGTGAATATCACAAGAACAAATCAAATAAGGTTGTAAATAATAAGCACTATTTTGAGATGAATAGTGATATTTCTGAGATAAATTATTTGGAATAATAGGTTTTGGAATACTTTTTTCTATGTTTATTAAAGTGTGGCTTTCTTCATTTTTTTGTTCTTTTTTTGATGAAGAGTTTAATTTTTCAGCCATTAGTTTTTTTATTCCCTCTTTAGGAATCGGACCTTTTAAGTATGATAAAGCCCATCTTGTTTGAAATAGTTTTATTCCATCTTCATTTATGTTTTTAAGAATAAAATTTCTTTTTTCTAAATTTGATAGAAGATTCATAATCTCATTTTTATCTAAATTCCCTTCATTTGTAGAACTTAATCCATCAATTACTTTTTCTTTATCTTGTTTAGTTTGAAGTCGTCCTATAAACCAAGTTCCAATATTTGCTAAACCTTTATAATCTATATCAACTGGATTTTGAGTAGATAAAATAATTCCAATTCCAAAACTTCTTGCTTGTTTTAAAAGTGTAAGCATCGGTAATTTTGATGGAGGATTTGAATTTGGTGGAAAATATCCAAAAATTTCATCCATATAAAGTAGGGCTTTAAGCGAAGTAGTTCCCTCTTGTCTTCTCATCCAAGAAACCATTTGATTTAATAAAAGTGAAACAAAAAACATTCTTTGAGAATCGTTTAGATGAGCGATTGAAAAAATAGAAACTTTTGCTTTTCCTGATTCATCATAAAGTAGATTTGAAATATCTAAAGTTTCTCCTTCTATCCAAGTTTTAAAAGCTGGATTTGCAATAATTGTATTCAGTTTAAGGGCAAGTTTTAGTCTATCTGCTTGAGCAAAAAATGTCTCTAAATCAAAGATTCCTATTTTTGAAAAAGGAGGAGTTACAATCAAAGTAATTAATTCTTCAAGACTTAAATCTTTTCCTTCTAAAAAATAGTTCATAAAGATTGAAGAGATTAAAATAGACTCTTTTGATGAAGAATCATTTTTTTCATCAATCAAAGATAAAATAGATGAAACTGTAGAGTTTATCAAAGAAACTAATAAATCATTATCTTCTAAAACTTCTTTTGAAGGTGCTTTAAAAGATGACAAAATAGAGATTTGAACTCCTGCGTTACTTCCTGGAGTATAAATAGTAAAATCAGCAGAGTTTTTTAGTTTTTCAACTCTATTTGCACTTTGAAAATCTTTTTCAAGTCCATTTTTCCATAAATCAGCAGTTTTTTGTGCAAAATCTTTTACATTTAAACCATTGTTTATTGCATCTTGTTCTTCAATCCAAGGTTCAAAATCACTTCCATTTAGATTTGGAAAAGTAAGAAGTAGATTTGTCATATCACCTTTAGGGTCAATAATTATTGAAGGAATATTATCAATAGCAGCTTCTTCTAAAAGTGAAATACCAAGTCCTGTTTTTCCACTTCCTGTCATACCAATAATAGCAGCATGAGTTAGTAAATCTTTATTTTTATAAACCAAAGGAACATAGTTTTCATTTATCTTTTCTTTTCCAATATAAAAAAGTTTTAATTTTTCATAATCAAAAGTATTACTCATTTGTTAAATCCTCTATTTTAGATTTTTCTTTTCTTTTTGCTTTCATTTTATTTAAAGCAAGTTTTCTCATATCAGCAGTAGTGTCTAGTTCATCCATAATTTCAAGTCCTAATATAGTTTCTAAACAATCTTCTAAAGTTACAATACCTTCTGTTTGGTTATAAGAATCATGAACTATAAACATATGTTCCTTTTTTTGAATAAAAAGTTTTAAAGCTTTTGCCACATGAATATTCTCATGTAGCGAAAATACTGGTTTCATAATATCTTCAAGGGTTTTATTGCTTTCTGTTAATTCTTGTTTAAAAATTTTTTTACTTAAAACTATTCCTACAATATTATCTATACTATCTTCATAAATAGGAATTCTTGAAAATTTAAAAGTTCTTTTATCTTCAATAATATCTTTAAGTAGAGTACTTTTTTCAACTGCATAAACAACTGATCTTGGAGTTAATATATCTTTTAATCTAACATTATTAAGTTTTAGAGTATTTTCAATTATTTGAGATTCAAAATCTCCAATAACCCCTTCTTCTTCACTTAATAAAGTTGATTGAATTAACTCTTCTCTTGAAATTGTATCACAACTCTCTTTTCCAATTTTTTTTGTAATAAATTGAGTTATTAAAATAATTGGATAAGTGATAAAAATGAAAATATTTATAATTCTTGCAGCTAATGGTGCTAATTGTTTCCAATAAATTGCACCTATAGTTTTTGGAATTATTTCAGCAAAAAACAAAATCATAAAAGTAAGAATTATAGAAATTATCATAACTAAAGTGCTATTTGATTCAAAAACAGTTTGTGCTTGTACTCCAATTGCAGTTGCGCCTAAAGTATTAGCAATAGTATTTAAAATAAGGATAGAAGCGATAGATTTATCTATATCCGTTTTTAATTTTTTTAGTAAACTTCCTAAGTAAGGTTGATTTTTTTCTAACACTGAAATATAAGTAATATTTGTGGATAATAAAACAGATTCTAAAACAGAACATAAAAACGAAGTTCCAATAACAAGAACAAATAGAAAGATTAAAATTTCCATTTCATCTCACTTTTTATAAGAATTTGACTATGGGAATGAACTTCCAAAAAATACTCCTTTTTTGTGTAACATAAATTAAACAAATAATATCTAAATATACTTAATAATAAAGTTTCTTAAAAAACAAAATTTTTATAGTATAATATTAGATATAAAAACTTTTATAAAAGGAGTTTATTATGGAATATGGATTAATACCAAAAATTGACCAATTTAGTGATAATAAAGCCTTAGAGTTACAAAGAGTTCAAGCCTCTTCAAATTCATCAGAAGTGAAAACAAAAGAGAGTTTAGAACAGGTTCAACAACAGGCTATATCAAAAGCAAAAGAAGCATCAGAAGTTAAAGATATAAAAAATGAACAGACTTCTTCTAATAAATATGAAGTTGTTTTATCAAATACAAATTTTGGATATAACGATTCTTCTAAAGATTTTTATGTAAAAGTGGAAAGAGGGAATATTGAAAACCAATATCCAACAGAAGAGATGATGAAAATGAAAGCTTATATGTTAAGTTTAAGTGAGCAAATTACAGCATCTTAAAAGAGGTGATATAAGTATAAAAAACTTATATCATCTTATTTAGTTTTATTAAAAACTCTTTTGCTTCGTAGTATTTTTCTTTTTCTTCAAAATCTACCTCTTCTAAAAGAGGAATGTATTTTTCAAAAGCTAACCAAACTTTTTTGTGTCCTTCTTCTTTTTTCTTAATATGAAAAAGAGCAAGTGCAGTTGCTCCATTTATTAAACCTTTTAAAACAAGGGCTTTGTTTATTTCACCTTGTTTTTTATAGTAGTTCCAATCATCTTCAAGTAATTCGTGAGCTTCTACAAAATAACCATTTTTTATTGCAAAAATAAATCTATCAATAGCTGTTTTTTGATTGAAAATATTATAATCTATTTTCATTTGCCATTTATCTCTTTATCTAGGTAGTATCCAGTGTATGAAGCAGAATTTTTGTGGTTTTGTGCTAAAAATTCAGGAGTCCCCTCATCAACAATTTTTCCACCCTTACTTCCACCTTCAGGTCCTATATCAATAACCCAATCAGAGTTTTTAATAACATCAAGATTATGCTCAATTACCAATACTGAATTTCCAAGTTCTACTAAATGATGTAAAACTTTTGTTAATCTATCAACATCAGCAAAATGAAGTCCTGTTGTTGGTTCATCTAAAACATATAGAGTATTTCCAGTATCTTTTTTACTTAACTCTTTACTTAGTTTTATTCTTTGAGCTTCTCCACCACTTAGAGTAACTGCATTTTGTCCCAAAGTTATATAGCCAAGTCCAACATCACTTAGAGTTTGAAGTTTTGCTTTTAGTTTTGGCACTTTTGCAAAAAACTCTAAAGCTTCATCAACACTCATATTTAAAACATCAGAGATATTTTTCCCTTTATACATTATCTCTAAAGTTTGAGCATTATATCGCTGACCATGACAAGCATCACATTTCACCATAATATCAGGTAAGAAGTGCATTTCGATTTTTATTTCACCTTCACCTTGACACTTCTCACAACGACCACCTTTTACGTTAAAAGAGAATCTTCCTATTTTATAACCTCTAAGCATTGCTTCTTTTGTTTTTGCAAACAAATCTCTAATATCATCCATAAGCCCAGTATAAGTTGCTGGATTTGATCTAGGAGTTCTTCCTATTGGACTTTGGTCAAGATAGATAACTTTATCGAGTTTTTCTAATCCTTCAATCTCTACACCATCAACTTTTTTTACTTTTCTTGCATGATTTAAAAGCTCTTTTGCAACTGGAAGTAGGGTTTGTAAAATAAGTGAAGATTTACCACTTCCACTAACCCCTGTGATTGAAACAAGGTTTTTTAGTGGAATTTGTACATCTAAATCTTTTATGTTATTTATATTTACATTTTTTATCTCTATAAACTCTTCTTGAGGTCTGTTGTGAACATAATCAATCTTTTTTGTACCAGTTACATATTTTGCTGTTAGAGTTTTTGCTTTATTCATCTCTTTTAAAGTTCCAGCAAATACAATTTCTCCACCAAATTTACCTGCATTTGGTCCAATATCAACTATATAATCAGCTGCTTGAATCGTCTCTTTATCATGTTCAACTACAATAACAGTATTTCCTTTTTCTTGTAGAGCTCGTAAAGTTTTGATAAGTTTATTTGTATCTCTTTCATGAAGTCCAATAGACGGCTCATCTAAAACATACATAACTCCTGTCAGTCCTGAACCAATTTGTGAAGCTACTCTAATTCTTTGAGCTTCTCCTCCACTTATAGTTCTAGCATCTCTTCCTAAAGTTATATATCCAAGTCCAACATCATGTAAAAAGAATATTCTCTCTTTAATTTCTTTTAGTATAGGTGCAGCAATCATCTTATTTTGCTCACTTAAATATTCAAAATTTTTATCATCTTGAAAAAATGCATGGGCATCTTCTATTGGAATATTTAAAATATCAGGAATATTTCTATTGGCAACAAAAACACTTTGTGAAGAGGGTTTTAACCTATTTCCATTACAAGCGTCACACTTCTTTTCAGTCATGTATTCACTCATCTCTTTTTCTTCTTTTATCATGTCATAGGCAAGTTTTACTATTCCTTCCCATTTTCTAACTAATTTATGTTTTTTCCAAAAAAATGTAACTTCATCTACTGTTCCATGTAAGATAGCTTTTTTTTCGTGTTCTTCTAAAGAATTAAAAGGTATTTTTATATTTATATTATTTTGTTCACAAAATGCTAAAAGCATCTTGAAATAAAATCCTTTATTAAATCCATAAATAATTTTAATAGCACCCTCTTCAATAGATAAATCTTCATTTATAACTTTTTTCATATCTAAAGCATATCTAATTCCCAAACCATCACAAGAAGGACAAGCACCTTTTGGTGAGTTAAAAGAAAAAGAGATAGGTTCAAGTGGTTCAAAAGAGATTTTACAATCAAAACAAGCCATATGTTCTGAGTAATGAATATGCTTTTCTACTCCAACTTCTTCATGATTTATAATCTCTATTTCTAACTCTCCAAAACTCTCTTTTAGACCTTTTTCCACATCTTGAGCAATTCTTTCTTTATTCTCTTCTTTTACTGTAACTCTGTCTATTACTACTTTAATAGTATGCATTTTGTTTTTTTCAAGTTCAATATCTTCATCAAGTCTTGCCATAACTCCATCTATCATGGCTCTTACATAACCTTTATTTCTAAGACTTTCTAATAAATCAGCAAAACTTCCTTTTTTTCTGTTTATTAATGGCGCTAAAATTACTATTTTTGATTCATTGGGTAAAGATAAAACTTGATTGATAACATCACTTGCACTCATTTGAGAAATAGGTTGTCCACATTGATGACAATGTTGTTTTCCAACTCTTGCATATAAAAGTCTAAAATAATCATAAACTTCAGTGATAGTTCCAACAGTTGAACGAGGATTTTTTGAAGTGGTTTTTTGATCTATTGCAATAGCAGGAGTTAATCCTTCTATTCTTTCAACATTTGGTTTTCCAATTTTATCTAAAAACTGTCTAGCATAAGAAGATAAAGACTCTATATATCTTCTTTGACCTTCAGCATAAAGTGTGTCAAATGCTAATGTAGATTTTCCAGAACCACTTAATCCTGTAAATACAATCAGCTTATTTTTTGGTATTTCTAAATTAATATTTTTTAAGTTATTTTCACAAGCGTTAAATATTTTTATTGTATCTGTCATAGTTTTGCCTTTAAAATTTTAAAGCTGATATTATAGGATAGATATATATAATAATCTATTAAAGAGTGAATATAAAGTTGTCTAAAAATCCCTTTTTTTAAGAGTTTTTTTCTTTATATTCTTCTGTTCTTATTCGTCTTTCAATCTCTCTTTTTACTAAGTTAATTGCATAGTTTTTATTTCCACCATGAATAGTTGAAACTATTTGAGAATTACAAGTTTCACATATAAAATCAGTTTTTGTAAGTTCTGTAGCTTTTGTATGGCAAGAACGGTCATCATAAACAAGTAAACTATCACAAGTAGGACAATAACATTGTATATTTGTAATACTATTTTTCTCCCAATTCCATTTCCATTTAGCTTTATAAATAGAGTCTTCTTTATAGGTTAAATAGTCTAATTTAGAAGCTTTTTTTAGGTTTATAAAAATTTTTATAAAAAGTATTAATAATAAAATAAAAATTATTATTAAAGACCAAATAGGAAGAGGGTAATAAGATAATAAAAAATCATACATAGAATTCAAGGTGAGTTTTATTTGTAAAATGGAGTTTTCTATTTGTAAACCTTTTTAAATAAATTTTTGGAATTATATATTATTGATACTAAAAATAAAAGTATCAATTTTGAAACTAGACAAATATTGACTATAAAAACAAATTAAGCTAAACTTTTACCAAACAATCGTTTGGATAAAATATGGCAATCAAAAAAACATCAAAAGAAGAGATTTTAAAAGAGTCTATCAAACTTTTTAAAATACAAGGATATTCAAATACTTCAATGGCAAATATAGCAGATGCTTGTGGTTTGATAAAAGGAAGTATTTATCATCATTTTAAAAGTAAAGATGAAATAGGAATTGAATCTTTAAGATATATTCATAGCTACTTTGATAAAGAAGTTTTTTCTATTGCATATAGGACTAATTTATCGGATAAAGAAAAAATCAAACTTATAGTAAAAAAAACAGATGAATATTTTTTACAAAGTAAAGGTGGTTGTTTACTTGGAAATTTAGCTTTAGAAGTAGGCACTTTAAATTTAGAGTTTAAAGAAGAAATAAAGATATATTTTACCGCATGGGAAAATGCTTTTACAAATATATTTCAAAACAAATATCCCAAAGCAAAAGCTAGAGAGTTATCTAAAGAGTATGTTGCTTTGATTCAAGGTTCAATTATGATGATGAATCTATACGACTCATCTGAAGAATATTTAAAAGTTGGTGAAAAAATCATCAGTTTAATCTGATGTTTTTTTTTATTTATTTTAATCAAACAATCGTTTGGTTGAAAAAAAGGAGAAGTTATGAATTATTTAAAAAAATTTAAAGGGCAGGGTGAAAAACTACCTGCAAAATCAAACATAAACGAAATCATTTTTGCTTGGTTTGGTGGATTTATTTCAATTGCTATTATTGGATATTTGACAAAGTCTTATGATAATCTTTTAGTAATGGGTTCATTTGGTGCCTCTTGTGTGTTATTATATGGTTTTCCAAAAAGTCCATTTTCACAACCAAGAAATGTAGTTTTAGGGCATATTTTTTCTACATTTATTGGATTGATTTTTTTTCATTTTATTGGAAATGAATGGTGGAGTATGGCATTGGCTTTAGCAACTGCAATTGCTGTTATGATTGCAACAAGAACAGTTCATCCACCAGCAGGTTCAAATCCTTTAATTGTTTTTTTATTGGGTGCAAATTGGGATTATCTTATTTTTCCTACTTTAATAGGTTCTATAATTTTAGTAATAGTTGCATTGTTTTATAATAATCTACATAAAGATAGATTTTATCCTGAGTATTGGTTTTAAGGAGAAAAAATGGAAATTTTTACACAAGAACATTTAACAGTAAGAGAAAAATATGGTACGACAAATCAGGCTGAAATGGTTTTTAGTTATATGGATACGACTTCTTTAAGTGATAGAATGATTGGTTTTATAGAAAGTATAAACTACTTTTTTCTTGCAACTTCAAGTAAAGAAGGAAGAACAAATGTAAACTTTAAAGGTACAAAATCAAAAAGACTTATAAAAGTTTTAGATAAAAATAGACTTATATTTCCTGATTTTGATGGAAATGGAATTTTACACTCGGTTGGAGATATATTATCAAATCCTAATGTTGGTTTATTGGTTATTGATTTTTCAAAAGATATAAGAATCAAAATAAATGGTAAAGCAAAAATCATAGATGATAAAGAGATAATTTCAAGTTATTTGGATTATTTTGACTCTTTTAATTTTTCAAGATTGATAGAAGTAGAGATAGATTATGTTATACCAAATTGTTCAGCAAATTTAAGTGTAGTAAGAGACTCTATCTTGGATAAAGGAAATAAAGTCTAAAATACACTTTCAAATAATCAAAAGGAAAGTTTATGTCATTTTCTAACTTAGGTCTTAATCAAAGAATAAATAAAGCACTTAAAGAAAATACTTATAAAAATCCAACTTCAATTCAAGAAAAAGTGATTCCTTTGATTTTACAAAAAAAAGATATTATGGCAAAAGCACAAACTGGTAGTGGAAAAACTGCTAGTTTTGTTTTGCCTATATTAGAGTTCTTTTTTAATAAAAATGAAGAAAAAAAAGAAAAGACAAAAGCAAAAATTTCTACTTTGGTACTTACACCAACAAGAGAATTAGCTCTTCAAGTGTCTAAAGCTTTTGGTGATTTTTCTATAAATTTTGAAAATAAACCAAAAACTGTAACTATTATAGGTGGAGAAAGCCTAACACAACAGCTTTTGGATATTCAAAAAGGTTGTGATATAGTTGTTGCAACTACTGGAAGATTACTTGATATTTTAGATAAAAAGCAAATAAATTTGTCAAATATCGAATTTTTTGTTTTAGATGAAGCAGATAAAATGCTAGATTTAGGATTTGAAGTAGAACTTGAAGAACTTTTAAAATCTCTTCCAAAAAATAGACAAAATCTTCTTTTTTCTGCAACTTATCCGCAAAAGATGCTAAATATTGCTTCAAAAATTACAACAAAAGCTTTAGAAGTTTTTATAGAAGATGAAACACAAACTGTTCAAACTATAAATCAACGAGCAATAACTGTAAATAAAGAGAATAGAAGTGCGCTTTTAAGATATTTAATACAAAATAATGATTGGGAGCAAATACTTGTTTTTATGGCTAATAAACGCTCTTGTGACAATATATCTTTTAAATTTAGAAAATATGGCTTAAATGCTGAATCTTTTCATGGAGATTTACTTCAAGATGAAAGAAATGATACTTTAGAGGATTTCAAAAATAAGAAAATCAATATTTTATTTTGTACAGATATTGCTGCACGTGGACTTCACATAGATGATATTTCTTGTGTTATAAATTTTGATTTGCCACGTTCACCTGCTGATTATGTTCACAGAATTGGAAGAACAGGACGAGCTGGAAAAAGTGGAGATGCAATCTCTTTTATAGGTTTAGAGGATTTTGAACACTTTTTATTAATAGAAAAAAGATGTGAAATAAAACTTGAAAAAGAGCAAATAAAAGGTTTTGAATTAATAGGTGAAGTAATAAAACAAAAAGGGAAAGAGCCTATAAAAGGCAAAAGAAAAAGTAAAAAAGATAAATTAAGAGAACAAGCTTTAAAAGACTAAAAAGTCTTATAAAGCATAGTTATTAAAATAATAATATTTAAAAGAAGGATAAATTTTTTATAAGAGGTAGCCTTCGTAAGATTTTTTACTTTTATTCCAAAATATACTCCAATAAGTGAAGCAATACCAACAATAGCACCTTCTTGATATAACATCAATCCTTGTAAAGATTGAGAAATAAATCCAGCAATTGATGAAAATATTACAAAAAATAGTCCTAAAGCTGTTGCCATTTTTAAATCATATCTTAAAAATCCAACTAAAATAGGAGTTAATAAAATAGAACCTCCAACTCCAATACTCATAGCTACTATTCCTATGAAAAAACCAATTATCAAAAGAATAAATCTATTTTGAGATTTTGGTTGAGCTTCTTGAGAAGCTGGTGAATAAAAAATTCTAACTATCGAAAATACTAAAATTAGTATAAAAAGATATTGTAAAAATTCATTTGAAACATTTGAAACAATAAATCCACTTTGAAGTCCACCAATAAAACCACCAATTCCTATAATAGTTCCATCTTTTAAAACTTCTTTAGCTTTTTGAGCATTTAAAAAAGAGCCATAAATAGATGAAAAAACCATTTGCATTACTGAAATTGCAACAGCTTCTTTCATAACAAAGCCACTCATTAAAAGAAGAGGTACTAAAATCATACCTCCTCCAACTCCAAAAAAACCAGAGATAAATCCTGTTATTACTCCAAAAATTGCTAATTCCAAGATTATGCTTCTTTTTTCTTAATAGAGTTCATAGCTTCTATAAAATTATTATATTCAGCTTCAAGTTTTTTATCTTTTTCACTAATATCTATTCCATCTTCTTCTTTTAGTGCAACTTCAACAATATGAATTCTTTCAAGAAGATATTTAAACATCTCTTTATTAATATCAGGTAAGTCTCCATGTGCCATTTTACAGTTTTTATTGTCTCTTCTAATTATTTTAGCAGGAACTCCAACAGCAGTTGAATTATCTGGAACATCACAAACAACAACTGAGTTAGCTCCAATTTTACAATTAGCTCCAATTGTAATGTTTCCTAAAACTTTTGCACCACTTCCTATAACAACATTTGATTTTATAGTAGGATGTCGTTTACCTTTATCAAGGCTTACTCCACCTAAAGTTACACCTTGATATATTAAAACATCATCTTCAACAATAGCAGTTGCTCCAATAACAACTCCAATAGCATGGTCTATAAAAACTCTTCTTCCAATAGTTGCTGCTGGATGGATATCAGTTTTTGTGAAAATTGAGGTAATTCCTACTAATGCTCTTGCTAATTTTTTCCAACCCTTATTATAAAGTCTATTTGCAACTCTATGATTTATAATAGCCCAAACACCTGGATAGTTAAAAAATAACTCAAAACTAGAATCTAAAGCAGGGTCATTTAATTTTGGAACAGAAAAGTCTTCTTTTATTTGTTGCCATAATGAGATTCTTTCACTACTTTGATTTATTTCATCATTCGTCATAATAACTCCATATAGTTTTTAAATAACTATTTTCATTTAAATATTTTTCTAAAATTTTATAAATTTCAGGACTCAAATTTTTAGATAAAATTGATTTCATTTCATCTGTATCATAATCAATATCTTCTAAGATGTCTATGATTTTTTGAGATTCTAAAATCTTTTCTAAAACAACTTTTCCATCTTTAAAAACAATATTAACTTCAGTTGGATGAGAGAAAAGATTGTGTTTCATTCCTAAAGTATCTTGATAAGCTCCCACGTTGAAAAATCCTAAAAAATAATCCTCTTTGTTTAGATTTACGTCATGTAAATATAAAGGTTTTTTTAAATCAAAAGGTAATTCTCCATCACTATCACAAGTAATATCCCATAAAGAAGCACTTCTTGTAGGTTTTTTATCAAGATGTGTTATTGGCATGATTGGAAACTCTTGGTCAATTCCCCAATAATCTGGAAGCGATTGAAATAAAGAGAAATTTAATAAATATTTTTCTTGAATATTCTCATCTAGTTTTTTTAGTTCTTCATAATCATCAATTTCAAGTAATGAAATAGCTTTTTTGATAATCTGATGAGTTAAAATTTCTGCATTTGATCTATCTTGTAAATCAATATATCCTAAATCAAATAGAGTTAATAAAGATTCCATATGGTCAATACTATCATGCATAAACTCATAAGCATTTCTTTTTGTCATATCGTTAAATAGGTCATTTAATTCTTGAATTAAAGGAGGATTATTTTCTTTCAAATTTAGATGGTCAAGTTCATATTCAGCAGAAAATAGTTCTAATACAGGAGTAATTAAAACAGTTGAAGCAGCACTAATAAATCTTCCTGACTCAGTGAAAATATTTGGCTCATCAACACCTTTTTGTTTTGCAATCTCTTTTAATGTAAACACAACATCATTTGCAAATTCTGAAAGAGAGTAAAATCTTGTTCTTTCATAAGCACTATATTCTACCGCTAAACCACCACCAATATTAATTGATTTTAAATTTATTGCTCCTAAATTTTTAAGTTCAGCATAAATATGTCCTGATTCCCTTAATGCTTTTTTCAAAGGTTTAATAGAATTCATAGCAGAACCAATATGAAAGTGAATCATAGTTAAATATTTAACTAAATCTGTATCTTCCATAAGTTCATAAGCTTCTAAAATTTCAGTTGAAGTAAGACCAAATTTAGAGTTTATTCCTCCACTTTTTGCCCATAAACCACTTCCTCCACTATGAAGCCTAACTCTTAATCCAATATTTGGACAAGCAAGTTTTGTTTCATTTAATACTTCTACTATCATTTCAAGTTCATTTAAACCTTCAATAATAATAGTTATATTATGTCCCATACTTTTAGCAATAAAACATAAATGAATCATCTCTTTATCTTTAAATCCATTTATAGTTATTGGTGAATTCATATTATTATAAGTCATTGCTATGATTAATTCTGCTTTACTTCCAGCCTCTAATCCATAGTTGTATTTTTTACCCATTGCAACCAAAGGATGAATAAAGTTTGGTAGTTGATTAACTTTTAAAGGAAAAACAGCATTAAAATTTCCTTTATAATCATACTCTTTTATACTTGCATTAAATGTATCATAAAGAGTTGTGATTTGTTTATTTGTAATATGTGGAAATCTAAGAAGCAAAGGTCCTTTAAAATCTTGTTTCCTTATATCTTTAACAATTGAAATTAATGAAGGTTTACAATCATAATTAACCTTTGCTAATCCATCTTCAATAATAAAATTACCATCACTCCAGATGTCTATTCCATAGTTGTTATTCACTGCTAAAATTCCTCTAAATTTAAATTTTTTATTTCTTGTGTATCAATATTTTTTACATAAATAGTATTTGTTTTTAACTCATTTTCACCAATTAAAGCAACAATATTTGCTCCAAGCTTTTGGGCAATTCCAAAATGTTTACCAAAACTTCGTGGCGCGTATTCTACTAAAGTTTTAGTTGTTTTTCTCTTTTTATTTGCAACTTTTATCATAGTATTTATTGAAATTTCATCTAATGCTCCAATGTATATCACATCTTGATTACATTCGGGCATCTTTACAAGTTCTAGTAATCTTTCAATCCCAATGGCAAATCCAATACCAGAAGTTGATTTTCCACCTAAAAACTCTACAAGTCTATCATATCTTCCACCACCTGCTATTGCACTTTGCGCTCCAATTTCATTACTTACAAATTCAAATGCAGTTTTATTGTAATAATCTAAACCTCTAACTAAATTTGAATCTACTTCATAAGAGATATTATTAAAATCCAAAATTTCTTTTAATTTTTCAAAATCACTGTGGCAAGAATTACATAAATTATCAGTAATTTTTGGAGCATTGTTTAATAATAATTGACAGTTTTCATTTTTACAATCTAAAACTCTAATAGGATTTGTTAAGATCCTTCTATTACAATCTTCACACAACTGTTCTTTAAAAGTTGTTAAATGTTTAATAAGGTTTTCTTTATACGGAGGCATACATTCAATACAACCTAAAGAATTTAATTTTAGAGTAAATCCAATTCCAAAAAACTCAAGAATTTCTTTTATCATAATTATAATATTTGCATCTTCATAAACTGAATCTATTCCAAAAACTTCACAACCAAATTGGTGAAATTCTCTTAGTCTTCCTTTTTGTGGTCTTTCGTATCTAAACATTGGACCATAATAATACCATTTATAGTTTCCACCTGCACGGTCAAGTTTCTTTTCAACAAAATGTCTTACAACACCAGCAGTTCCTTCTGGTCTTAAACATACGTCATTTTCACCTTTATCAATAAATTGATACATCTCTTTATTTACAATATCACTACTTTCTCCAACACTTCTTTTAAATAATGCTGTTTCTTCTAATAGGGGAGTTTCAATATACGAAAAACCATAATTTTTTGCAATTCTTGAAGCATTTTCTATAAAATATGTAAATAAAGCACTCTCTTCATTTACAATATCTTTCATTCCTCTTAGGCTTTGAATAGTTTTTGTATTTTTTATTTCATTACTTGCCATTTATAAAATCCTCAATCTTTTTTTCTATCTCTTCTATCTTTAAACTAGCATCTATAAAAATATAATTTATACCTATTTTTTGGATAGTTTCTTTCATTCTATTTTGAATATTAATTAAATACTCAATTCCTCTTAATTCAATGGAGTCGTTCTCTTTTTGTGATAATCTAAATTTCAACTCAGAAGGTGTTAATTCAAGTAAAATTACATAATCTGGTAAAATATTTTGAGTTGCAATAAGATTTAATTCTATTAATTTATTAAGATTTAATTGGTTTGCATAAGCAATTCCTGAAATCATTGATCTATCTGAAATCACAATTTTATCTTTATTGTTTTTTATAATTTCTTCTATATGTTCAGCTCTATCAGCTAAAAATAAAAACATCTCTGCAAGTTGAGATTTTGCTTCTCCACCTAAAGCCATTGCTCTTAGTTTTGTTCCTAAAAGTGTTCCACCTGGTTCTTTTGTAAAAATTGCATTTGGAAAATTTTTTTTCAAAAGTTCTAATTGTGTAGATTTTCCAGCGGTATCAATACCTTCAATTACTACATACATTCTAATACTTTTTTAG
The DNA here is from genome assembly GCF_013177635.1 of Arcobacter aquimarinus. NCBI lineage: Bacteria > Pseudomonadati > Campylobacterota > Epsilonproteobacteria > Campylobacterales > Arcobacteraceae > Arcobacter > Arcobacter aquimarinus. Next base: position 1,088,427 of record NZ_CP030944.1, read on the forward strand.
GAACTAAATGTTCAAACTTACCATTGAATCTTATTATTTCTCTTACTATTGTAGAACTAACAAAGGCATTTTCTAAAGTAGGCATTAGATATAGTGTTTCTATTTTTTTGTTTATTGACGAGTTTGCATATCCCATTTGCAGTTCAAATTCAAAATCTGAAACAGCTCTTAATCCTCTAATAATAGTATTTATTTTAAGTTCTGTAGCTAAATCAACAAGTAAAGTATCAAATCCTAAAACTTTAACACCTTCTATATCTTGCGTTGCAGCTTTTGCAAATAAAACTCTTTGTTCATGAGTAAACATAGGTTTTTTTAGTTCACTTTTTGCAACAGCAATAATCACTTCATCAAAAATGTTTGCAGCACGTTTTATAATATCTAAATGACCATTTGTAATTGGGTCAAAAGTACCACTATATATAGCTTTTTTATATGAATTAATATCACAATTTGACATTTTTTATTCCCATCTTTTATATAAATTATTATCTATTTTCAATAAATCAAACCATTTTCCAATCAAAAACTTTTCCATATCTTCTAAACTTTGTTGATTACTATAATACCCTAATATTGGAGGTGCAATAGTAACACCTAGTTTAGAAAGTTTTAGCATATTTTTTAAAGCTATTGTACTAAAAGGCATCTCTCTTGGAGCTATTACAACTTCCCTTTTTTCTTTTATCATAACTGTAAAAGCTCTAGTGATTAAAGAGTCAGATATTCCAACAGCACATTTTGCTAAAGTATTCATAGAGCAAGGAAGAATAATCATTTTATCAACCTTAAATGAACCAGATGCAATACTAGCACCAATATTTGAATCTTTAAAAATAGTTATATTTTTATGTTCACTAAATATTTCATCGATTGATATATTATTTTCAAGCATTAAAGCTTTTTTTGCACTCTTTGAAAATACAGCAAATACTTCGATATTTTTTGGTATTCGCTTTATAAAATTTATACCTAAAATTGAGCCACTCGCACCTGAAATTGCAACAGTTATTTTCAAGAAAAACCTTTGATTTTGATATATGAATAACGATAATATCAAAAAAAAACTTTCAAGAATTTTAACTTTATATTTATATGTTTTTTAAGTTGTTGTTAATATTTTAATTGATAACATATTGTATAAATATTATATGTAAATATTAAACATTATGTTTAATAAAAAATATTTTAATATTACTTAATGTAAAAGGATTTATTTATGTCAAAAATTTTTACTTATATTAGAAAAAATCAAAATAATGAAAAATATACTCAAACACAAGAAGAGTCTATAGAGAAATATATAAATAAACATAATTTTAAAATTGATAAAAAAATTGAAATTGATATTAGTACTCCTAGTGAAGAAAAAAATATTTTACAACTTTTAGAAAATTGTGAAAAAAATTCTACTTTAGTAGTTTCAAATTTAAATGTTTTTGGACGTTCAATAGAAACAATTTTAGAGATAGTAAAGTTTTTATTATCGAATAAAATTAGAATAATTGTAGTAGAACAAAATCTCGATTTATTGGATGATAAAGATATGTTAACTCAAATGATTTTAGGAGTTATAACAATGACATTAACTCTTGAAAAAGAGTTAATGAGTTTACGAACAAAAGAGGCTTTAACAGCTAAAAAGTTAAATGGTATAGCTTTAGGTAAACCAAAAGGAACTATTCAAAAATCAAAATTTGATATGCAAAGAGATAAAATAGAAGAACTTTTATCTGTTGGATTAAGTGTTAGAAAAATATCAAAATTACTAGGTTACAATAATCATATAGGATTAAATAATTATGTAAAAAAAAGGGATATAAAAACAAATCTAAATAAGCTAAAAGATAATTAAAAAAGCCTTTTTATAATTGTTTAAAAAAAATATAGTAAAATAAAATTAATTAAAATTGAATGGAGTTTATAGTGAAAGTATTATTAACAAAAGATGTAAAAACTTTAGGAAAAGCAGGTGAAATAAAAGAAGTTGCTGATGGATATGGAAAAAATTTTTTAATTGGTAAAGGTTTAGCTTTACATGCAACTACGGAAGTATTAAATAGATGGAAAGCTGAACAAAAAAGAGCAGCTGAAAATGAAGCAAAAGAGATTGCTGCTGCTAAAGATTTAGCTGAAAAATTAAATGCAACAAAACTTACGATAAAACATAAAATAGGTGCAAATGGACATTTAATTGGTTCTGTTACAAATAAAGAAATTGCAGAGTCATTGGAACAACAATTTTCTATAGTTATCGATAAAAAAAACATATCTTTAGATAAAAAAATTAAATCAATAGGTATTTATGAGGTTGATTGTAAATTAGGACACGCAATACATGCAACTTTAAAAGTTGACATAATTGGAGAATAATTTATGTTTGATGCTACAACGATACTTGCATATAAAGGCAAAGATAAAGCTGTAATTGGCGGAGATGGTCAAGTTACATTTGGAAATACAGTTTTAAAAGGAAATGCAACAAAAATTAGAACTTTATACAAAGACCAAATTCTTGCAGGATTTGCTGGAAGTACAGCAGATGCTTTCAATTTATTTGATATGTTTGAAGGACATTTAGAAGCTTGTAAAGGTGATTTATTAAAATCTGTAATTGCATTTTCTAAAGAGTGGAGAAAAGATAAAGTTTTAAGAAGATTAGAAGCTATGATGATAGTTTTAAATAAAGAAAAAATATTTATTTTAAGTGGAAATGGAGATGTAGTAGAACCTGAAGATGGAGCAATTGCTTCAATTGGAAGTGGTGGAAACTTTGCTATTTCAGCAGCACGAGCACTTGCAAAACACTCTAATTTAGATGAAGAAGAAGTTGTACGTGAATCTTTAATGATTGCAGGTGAATTATGTATTTATACAAACCAAAATATAAAAATATTAAAGTTAGAGGATTAATAAATTATGGATATGACACCAAAGCAAATAGTTGCTTATTTAGATGATTATATTATTGGGCAAAAAAATGCAAAAAAAACAATTGCATTAGCTTTAAGAAACAGATATAGAAGAATGATGGTTGAACCAAAACTTCAAGAAGAGATAATGCCTAAAAATATTTTGATGATAGGAAGCACTGGAGTTGGTAAAACAGAAATAGCAAGACGACTTGCGAAAATGATGGGATTACCTTTTGTTAAAGTGGAAGCTAGTAAATATACTGAAGTTGGATTTGTAGGTCGTGATGTTGAATCAATGATTAGAGATTTAGTGTATGAAGGAATAAATCTAGTAACAAAAGAATTTGAAGAAAAAATCAAAGATAAAATTGATGATGAAGTAAATAGAAAAATTATTGAAAAATTAGTTCCTCCACTTCCTGAAAGTGCAAGTGATAGTGCAAAAGAGTCATTTATTAAAACATATAATACGATGGAAAAAAAGTTATTAGATGGTTCTTTAGATGATAAAAAAATTGAGATTGAAATTCCTAAAAAAGCACATATAGAAATTTTAGATTCATCAATGCCTTTTGATATGAGTTCTATGCAAGAAAGCCTAAACAAAATGTTAGGTGGATTAAATAAAGATACAGTTAAAAAAGAAGTTTTAATCAAAGATGCAAAAGTTTTATTAAGAAGCGTTGCAAGTGAAAGTTTACTTGATACAGAAGCTATAAAAGTTGAAGCTTTAAAAAGATGTGAAAATGGTGGAATAATCTTTTTAGATGAAATTGATAAAATCGCTTCTGGTAAAAAAAATAATGGACAAGACCCTTCAAAAGAGGGAGTACAAAGAGATTTACTTCCAATAGTTGAAGGAAGTATCGTTCAAACAAAATTTGGACAAATAAAAACTGATCATATTTTATTTATAGCTGCTGGTGCATTTCACGTTTCAAAACCAAGTGATTTAATTCCTGAACTTCAAGGAAGATTTCCTTTAAGAGTTGAATTAGAGTCTTTAGATGAAGAAGCTTTATATAAAATTTTAACAAACACTAAAAATTCACTTTTAAGACAATATCAAGCTCTTTTAGCTGTTGAAGATGTAGAGTTAGAGTTTGATGATGAAGCAATAAGAGCTTTTGCTAAATATTCAGTTACAGCAAATGAAAAAACTGAAGATATTGGTGCTAGAAGATTACATACTGTTATTGAAAAAGTAATAGAAGATATATCTTTTGATGCAGATGAGAAAAAAGGTACTAAAGTAGTAGTTACAAAAGAATTAGTTTCTGAAAAATTAGATGATATTGTTGAAAATATAGATACTGCAAGATATATATTATAATTTAGAAATTAATAATTTTTTAGATAGAATAATTTCCATTAAAATAGGGAGAAGAGATATGAATATTGTTACTTTTTGTGAGATAGATGAATCTTTGTTTAATCCAGAGTTTAAAATTGAATATTTTCATACAGGCTCAGCAAGTGATGCAGATATTGCAATTATAGATATAAATTCTATATTTGAGTTTGAAGAAAATAAAACGAAAGTTTGTAAAGAGAAATTTGTTTCTATAGCTATAATTGAAGATGAGAGTGATTATGATGCTTTTAAAAATTTTGGAATAGATGCTTGGATAAAATCATCTGATATTTCTCAAATTAACAATATTATAAACCTAGTTAATAAAAGATTTTTATCGTAATTAAGGATTAAAAATAATTATAGATACTCATTGTCATTTAGACAACAAACAATACTACGAAGACATAGATAGTGTTATTTTAAATGCATTAAGTCATGGTGTAAAGGGATTTTTAATCCCTGGAGCTGATTTTAATGATTTACCAAAAGCAGTAGAATTAGCTGAAAAATATAATGAAGTCTATTTTGCGGTTGGAATTCATCCCTATGATATAGATATGTACAATGAAGAGATGATGGAAAAATATGTAAATCATCCTAAATGCATAGCTATTGGTGAGTGTGGCTTGGATTATTATAGACTTCCTGAAGATGAAAAAGAAAAAATTGAGAATATTAAAAAACAAAAAGAAGTTTTTATTTCTCAAATTGAATTTGCAAAGAAAGTTAAAAAACCTTTGATTATTCATATTAGAGATGCTTCAAATGATTCACGACAAATTTTGATAGATTATAATGCAAAGGAAGTTGGTGGAGTTTTACACTGTTTTAATGCAAGTGAACATTTACTTCCTTTGGCTGAACATAATTTTTATTTTGGAATAGGTGGTGTTTTAACTTTTAAAAATGCAAAAAAATTAGTTGAAATTTTGCCAAAAATTCCAAGAGATAAACTTTTGATTGAAACAGATGCACCTTATCTTACTCCTCATCCTCATAGAGGTGAAAGAAATGAGCCTTATTATACAGTTTTTGTATCAAAAAAAATATCAGAATTACTTCAAGTAAGTGAAGAAGAAGTAGAACAAATAACTACAAATAATGCAAAAAAATTATTTAAAGAGTTTTCTAGTCTATCTTAGATATAATGTAAAGATATACCTAAGATAGAGAGGATTTTTTGATTAGAGTTTTTTTTTCAATTTTAATATTTGTTAATACCCTTTTTGCAATAGAGGATATAGCAATAAAAGTTCTAAAAGATTTAGATATTGATTCCTCTTTTGTAAATGAAAAATCTTTAGATAAAACTTATGAAGAGTATTCCTCTTCAAAAAATATTACTTATTACAATAATTTAATAAAAAAATCTTCTTTAAACGTTCAAATAGTAAAAACTGAAATAGAAAAAGAGAATCTTCCTGAATCTTTCTTTTTTATTCCTTTACTTGAATCAAGTTTTGTAAATCAAACAAAAGGTAAAAATTCTCCTGCTGGATTATGGCAAATTATGCCACAAACTGCAAAAAATTTAAAATTAAGAAATGATGAGTTTGTTGATGAAAGATTAGATCTCATTAAATCAACAGATGCTGCAAGTTTGTATTTAAAAAAATATTATAAAAAATTTAATAAATGGTATTTAGCACTTTTAGCTTATAATAGTGGAGAAGGTAGAGTTATATATGGAGTTGCTAAAGCATCTTTAGATAGGTATTTAGAATTAAATCCTCATATGCAAAATGATGCAAATATTAAAATTTATAAATCTTATATTGAACAGTATAAAAAGAATAAAAAAGGGTTAAATAATTTATATATTATTTATAACAAAATTGGTAAACAAGAAAAAGCTTATGATTTTGCTTACTTAGTAAGAAATAATAAAAATAAAGATTATTTGGCAGAATCTAGTATAAGTTACATTCAAAAAATTATTGCCTTTACAATAATTTCTAAAAAAGATTTATTTAAAAGTATAAATAATAAAGCAAAATATAAATTAGAAAAAGTAAAAGCTCCAAAAGGTTTACAATTAAAATCTTTAGCTAACATTGTAGAGATGAATTATAATGAGTTTAAAATTTTGAATAAACATATTAAAAAAGAGGCTTTACCTATTGATTCAAAACTTTACAATATTTATATTCCAGAAGAAAAATTAGAACTTTATAATAAAAAAATAGTTAATATAAATAGTAATAAGCAAATTAAAAAAGTTGTTGAAACTAAAAATAATAATTTATCTAAGAAACCGATTATTTATGAAGTTAAAAAGGGAGATTCTTTAGAATTAATAGCAAAGAAATTTAAGGTTAATTTAGCAAAATTAAAAAGAGATAATAAAAAAAGTTCGAATTTAATAAAAATAGGAGAAAAAATTGAGATTTATAAATAATATACGAAATAGTTTATTTTTAGGAGTATGTGGTCTATTTTTATTTACTGGATGTTCGCAAAAAAACGTAAGTGGTGATTATACAAAATTTTATAAAGATACTAAAAATTCTAAAATAAACAATTCTCCTCAAATGCATAAATACACAATGAGACCTTATAATGTATTTGGAATAAAATATTATCCATTTATAGCAAATATAGGAGATAATTTCGAAGGAATTGCTTCTTGGTATGGTCCTGATTTTCACTCTAAAAAGACTTCAAATGGAGAAATTTATAATATGCATGCTATGACAGCTGCTCATAAAACACTGCCGATGAATACAGTTGTTAGAGTTGATAATTTAGAAAATGGTAAATCTATAATCGTAAGAATTAATGATAGAGGACCATTTGTAAAAGGAAGAATAATTGATTTATCAAATAAAGCAGCTCATGAAATTGATATGGTAAGACGTGGAACGGCTAAAGTAAAAGTGACAGTTTTAGGATATAATGGTGAAATTGAAAATAAAAATGCACCATTTGAACAAGTTTCAAAAGAGAATATACCTCCTGTTCAATCTGAAAATATTGTAGAACTTGAACCATTAGATATAAAAGAAGATAAAATAATTAGTACAAATGTAACTTCTCCTTCAGTTATTGGAACAACAGTAACAAAAACTGTACCAGTGGTAAATAAACCAAAATCTAATGTTGTTTCAAGTGGAAGTTATAAGATTCAAGTTGGTGCTTTTAGTAAGGTTGAAGGTGCAACAAAAACAAAAAATAACTATCAAAGAGAGTTTAGTAATAATTTAGTTGAATATGAAAAAACTTTTGTAAATGGAAATGTTTTATATAAAGTATTTATAAAAGGTTTTAATAGTTATGATGAAGCATTAAGATTTAAGAATAACAACAGCTTAAATAACTCAATGATTATAAAATAGGATAATAAAATGGTAGAAATAAACCGAAAAACGAAAGAAACTGATATTAGCTGTAAAATAGATATAAATGGCTCTGGAAAATCAAATATCAAAACAGGTGTTGGTTTTTTTGATCATATGTTAGAGGCTTTATCAAAACATAGTGGTATTGATATTGAATTAACTTGTGATGGTGACTTACATATTGATGCACACCATACAGTTGAAGATTGTGGAATTGTTTTAGGACAAGCTTTAAAAAAAGCAATTTTTCCAATTAATGCTGTTGAAAGATATGGTAATGCAACAGTAGTTATGGATGAAGCAGCAACTACTTGTGCTTTAGATTTATCAAATAGACCTTTTTTAGTTTATGAAGTAAATGTAAGTGGAAAAGTTGGAGATTTTGATGTAGAATTGGTCGAAGAGTTTTTTCATGCACTTGCAGGAAATGCTGGATTGACAGTTCATATTATTCAAGATAGAGGAAGAAATAAACACCATATTTTAGAAGCTAGTTTTAAAGCATTTGCAGTAGCACTTCGACGTGCTTTAGTTAAAAATGAAAGATTAGGAATTCCGAGTACAAAAGGTGTTTTATGATAGAACTTATTGTTTTAGATGTTGATGGTACTTTAACAGATGGTAAAATTACTTATTCTTCAACTGGTGAAGAAACAAAATCTTTTGATGTTGCAGATGGTTTAGCAATAGCTGTTTGGACAAAGAATCTTGGAAAAAAAGCAGCAATTATAACAGGTAGAAATTCATCAATAGTTGAAAGAAGAGCAAAAGAGTTAAATATTACACATCTTTATCAAGGTGTGAAAAATAAACAAGAAGTTTTAGAAAATATTTTAAAACAAGAGAAATTATCTTGGAATCAAGTAGCTGCAATTGGTGATGATTTAAATGATTATAATATGTTAAAAAAAGCAGGTTTATCTTTTACTCCTTCGAATGGTTCAGAGTATTTAAAAGAGTTTGTTCACGTAATATGTAAAAAGAAAGGTGGAGAAGGAGCAGTTAGAGAGATGTTAGAATATATTTTTAAAGAAGATAATTTAGAAGAGGAATTTTTAAACGCATGGGTATAAAATCTTTTACAACATTACTTTTATTTGTATCTATTTTCGCTTATTTTATACCTATAAAAAAGCCAGAAAAATCTCAAGCTGAAAAAGATTTACCACAAGTAATTTTTGAAAAACCTATTATGTATACATTAAATGATAGAAGTATTTATAGAGTTGTAATTGCAGAACACGCTGTAAAGTATCAAAATAGAGATGAAATGTTTAATGCTGATATAACACTAAAAAATCAAGATGCAACAAAAGAGTTTAATAGTGAAAATTTAAAAGCAGACAAAATAATCAAAAAAGGCGATATTTATACTTTAACAAATAATGTAAAATATAAAAGAGATAAATTTGTTAAGTTAGATACAGACCATTTAATTTATGATGATATAAATAAAATAGCAAAAAATAATAAACCTTTTGATGGTATTTATAATGAACATATTTTCAAAGGTACAAATTTATATTTAGATATAAATAATGATAATATAAAAGCTGAAAATGCACATTTTGAAATTGATATGAAAAAAAATTAAAAAAGGGAAAAGATGAGATATTTAATAGGTTCTATAATTTGTTCTACACTTTTATTTGCACAAAGTGAAACTTTAGTTATTGATGCACAAGATTTTCAAGCAGATGATAAAAAAGGTGTTTCTATATTTACAGGAAATGTAAAGATAAAAATGGGACAAGATAAATTAAATGCAAATAGAGTGGATGTATTTTTTACGACTAATAAAGAAAATAAAAAAGTACCTTTAAGATATGAAGCTATGGGTAATGCAGATTTTGAAATAGTTACAGAAGATAAACATTATATAGGAAATGGAGATAAGATTATTTATTCTCCTCAAAAAGAAGAATATACAATTATTGGTAATGGATTTTTACAAGAAAAAAATGATGATAGAAAAGTTTATGGAGATACTATTTTTGTTAACCAAATAACAGGTGAAGCTAAAGTAAAAGGAAATGAAAATAAACCTGTTAGATTTATAATAAATGTAGATCGTGGTGAAGATAAAGGAAAAAATCAATGAGAATTATTGATGCAAAATTTTTGCAATCAGCACAAAGTGTAGAAGATTCACCGCCACCAAATGTAGCAGAAGTTGCATTTTTAGGACGTTCAAATGTTGGTAAATCTTCACTTTTGAATACTTTAACAAATAGAAATGGTTTAGCTAAATCATCTTCAACTCCCGGAAAAACTCAGCTTATAAATTATTTTGAGATTAAATTTAAAACTGAAAGTGAAGAGACACCATATTTATTTACAAGATTTGTGGATTTACCTGGGTTTGGTTATGCTAAAGTAGCAAAAAGTTTAAAAGCTCAATGGAATAGAAATCTTACTGGATATTTAGAATTAAGACCAAATTTACAAATATTTGTACATTTAATTGATGCAAGACACCCAGAACTTGAAATAGATAAAAATGTTGATGAGTTTTTGAAAGATATAAAAAGAGGCGACCAAATAATAATTCATGCTTTCACGAAAACTGATAAATTAAAACAGAATGAATTAGCTCAATTAAGAAGAGTATACCCTGAAGGAATTTTTATATCTAATTTGAAAAAAAGAGGTATAATAGACCTTCAAAATAAAATAACAGGATATTTATTTGGAAATCAGATTTTATAAACCAACGGTTGTAGACATTCCTAAAATGCAGGATTTAGTAAAAGAAGAAGTAGAAAAAGGAAAAATTCTTTTAAGAACAGCTGATGAAATGGCAACAACTATTCGTTCATATACAGTTGTTGAAGTTGATGGAAAAATGGCTGGTTTTACTGCAACTCATATTCACTCTCCAAGACTTGCAGAAGTTAGAAGTTTAGTTGTAGGAAAAGAGTTTCGTGGTTTAAAACTTGGAAAAAAACTTGTTGAAGCTTGTATAAATGAAGCAAAACAATATGGAATAGAACAAGTTTTATCTTTAACTTATGAAAAAGGTTTTTTTGAAAGTTGTGGTTTTAGAGAAATAGCAAAAGAAGAGATACCTGAACATAAAATTTGGGCTGATTGTATTAGATGTAAACATTTCCCAATTTGTGATGAAATTGCTATGGTGATTGATTTATAAAATCAGATAAAAATTAAAAGTTTTAACTTTTAATTTTTACTGAATTCTTTTAACTTTGAACCAAATTTCACTAAAAGTTTTTATTGCATTTTCTATTTCAAACTCTTCAAAACCACCAAATCCCAAAGCTACTACTTTTTCAAGATTAAAAAACTCTTTAAAATAGATTTTTACATCTTTTTCTTGGGCTCTTTTTTCAAGCTTTTCTAAATCAATATTTACAAGGGGTTTTATCAAAAAGTTTAACCCACTTCCTTCTCTTAAGATTTTTATCTCATTTTTTAAATAACTTTTTAAATACTCTTTCATTAAGTTATGTTTTTTTCTATTTGAATTTCTGATTTTTCTAAGATGTTTTTCCCAATAACCTTCTTTTAAAAAAAGTGTTAATGTTTTTTGAATATCTATTGGAACTTGTGAAAATACAAAATCAAAAACATCATGATAAATATTCAATAAACAGTTTGGCAAAACAATATAAGATACTCTCAAAGCAGGAGAAAGAGCTTTTGAAAAAGTACCTAAATAGATAACTCTATCACTATTTTCTAAACTTTGCATAGAAGGAATAGGGCGATTATAATAGCTTAGTTCACTATCATAATCATCTTCAATGATAAAAGCATCATTGTTCTTTGCCCAATTTATAAGTTTTATTCTATTTGCAATTGGCATTGTAATTCCAGTTGGAAATTGATGGGAAGGTGTTGTATATAAAATCTTTGAATCACTTTTTTCTAAAAAATTCAAATCTAAACCATCTTTATTTATAGGAATAGCATTTATTTCAAAAGAAGATAACTCAAATACTTTTCTTGCAACTCTATATCCAGGAGATTCAATAGCAACTTTATTTGAAATTTTTTTTAAAATATTTGCTAGAAGAAACATAGAATTAGAAAATCCATTTGTGATGACAATTTGTTCTGTATTACATATAACTGCTCTTGAGTTTAGAAGATATTTTTTTATCTCTTTTCTTAGCTCATAATCACCTTGAAAATTTGAATAAACTCCATAATGAACATCTTCTTTTACAACTTTATTATAAAGTTTTAACCACGTTTGTTTTGGAAAAGAATTTTTATCGAGACTTGCAGGAAAAAAGTTTATTTTATAGTTTTTTTCTTCTTTTATTTCATCTTTTTTATTTTCAATTTGAGAGTTGAATTTCTGGTAAATCTCTTCACAAACATAATAACCACTCTTTTCAAAACTTTGTATGTATCCTTCACAACAAAGTTGATTATAAGCAGTTTGAACAGTTGTTTTACTAAGTTTATAATCATTTGCAACTTTTCTTATGGAAGGAAGTTTTACTCCAGCTTTTAGCACATTTTTTATTTCATTTTTCATTTGTTCATAAAGTTGAATATAAAGAGGTGAATTGTTATCAAATTTATACATAACTGTCCTTATTAAAAAACTAAAAAGTGTATCTTTTATTAGGTACAAAATATTGATATTATACGAATAATTACTTAAAAAGGAAAAAGATGAACGAAAAAATAGAAAATATTTTGAAATATGAAGGTGTTTTTAGTGTAGTTGCCAAAGGCGATGATTTTCCTCATATCGTAAATACTTGGAACTCTTATGTTAGCTTTAAAGATAACAATATTTTTCTTCCAGTTGCAGGTATGAATAAAATGGAAGAAGTATTAAAAAATGAAAATAGAGTAATTGTTGTTATTGGAACAAAAGAACTCATGGGATTACATGGAATGGGTATGGGAGTGAAAATAGTAGGAAAAGCAAAAATATTTCAAGATATAGAAGAATACGAAGTAATGAAAACTAAATTTGAATGGGCAAGAGCAGTTATGAAAATAGAAATACTTGAAGCTTATCAAACAACTTAAAAAGGAAAAAGATGAGAAGAAAAGAGTTTAATGTAAAAGATGAAAATAGCATAAATGAGATATTAAAAGTTTGTGAATATGGCACTTTAAGTTTAATAAGCCAGGGGAAACCATATTGTGTAGCTTTGAATTTTGTATTTTTTGAAAATTCTATCTTTTTTCATGGTGCAAAAGAGGGAAGAAAAATAGAAGCTATAAGTTCAAACCCAAACGCAGCTTTTTTAGTAGTAAAACCATACTCTTTTATACCTTCATATTTTAGTGATACGATGGCTGCTTGTCCAGCAACACAGTTTTTTGCTTCAGTTTTATTTGAAGGAAAGTTGAAATTTATAGAAGATGGAAATAAAAAAGCTGATGTTTTAAATGCTTTGATGAAAAAGTTTCAAAAAGAAGATAGTTTTGAAGAAATTGCTTATAATAAAGCAATGTACACAAAAATGCTTGATAAAACGGCAATTATTGAGTTAAAAATTGAAACACAAAGTTGCAAGATAAAAGTAGGGCAAAATTTAAATGAAGATAGAAAAAGTAAAGTTATGGAAAAGCTAAAAAACAGAAATTTTCAAATAGATGATGAGACTATAAAACAGATGAAAATACATAGTTAAAAAAGATTTATAAAATCTTTTTTAACTGATTTTTTATAATAACAGGCACAAAAAACATAGAAACAACATAAGAGATAAGTGTTCCTCCTATTAGTGCAACTCCAAGTCCTCCAAATACTGCATCATTTGCAATCAATGCACTTGCGAAAACCATCGTTAAAACAGTTAAAATAATAGGTTTTGACCTTGTTGCTGTTGCTTTTGCAATAGCTTCATTTATTGTAAGATTTTTTTCAATTACAAGTTGTTTTGAAAAATCTATAATTAATGTTGAATTTCTTGAATTTATTCCAATAAGTCCAATAAATCCAATAAGTGAAGTTGCTGTTAAATAAAATGTATCTGGTGTTATTAAATCCATAATTATATGAGCAAAGATAACTCCAATAATTGAAATAAAACTAGATAATACAATCCCACCTGATATTGCAAAACTTTTATAATACATAACCATTAAGAAGAATATTAAAACAAGTGCAATTATAAATGCTCCACCTAAATCAATAAATGTATCAATTGTAACTTTTAATTCTCCATCAAAAACTAGATCAAATCTTTCACCTGTTTTTTTATCGATAAATGCAAGATTTAGAAGATTTGTTTTAATCACCTCATAATCATTTGATAAAGAGTTTAACATTTCATTTCTTGAATCAAGTAGTGGATAGATTTGACTATCTTTATTTGTTTCTGCGATTATATTTATCATTGGATTTAGATTTTTTGAGGTAATTGTTGGCTCTTTTATAATCTCTTTTATAGAAACTAATTCAGAAATATTTATCATATTTCCTTTATTATTCATAATCTTTAAAGTTTGAAGTTTTGTTTGTAATGATTGTTTTGAACTATCCTTTAAATTTTTTGAATCATCTAATCTTAAAAAGATTGGTATTTGACTTTGAACATTTTTATCATTTATAACAGAGATATTCATCCCTTCAAAAGCCAAATAAAGAGTATTTTTAAGTTGTTCTAAATCAATGCCACTAATTAAAGTTTTATTATTATCAACTTCTAATTCATACATTATAAAATCATCATCAGCCAATATATCAATATCAACTAATGTTGATTGATTTTTTAAAATTTTGGCTATTTTTAATGCAAAATCTCTTCTTGTTTCAAAACTATTTCCACCATAAATTTCAGCAACAATAGAAGCAAGTACAGGTGGACCTGCTGGTAATTCTATAAATTTGATATTTGCATCATATAAAGTACAATTTTTTTGAACTTCTTCCCTTATATTACTAACTAAATTATAAGAAGTTATATTTCTATCTTTTGCTTTTTTTATATTTACCATAAGTTCAGCTTGAGATTCTTTATCTTTTAATGCACTTTGTTTGACTAAAGCTGCAAAATCAAGAGGTTGTCCTTCTCCTATAAAAGCTGAAATATTAGTGATATTTTTTTCTTTTTGAAGATTTTTCACAATACATTGAATTATTTCTTTTGTTTGATTAATACTTGAACCATCTTTTAAATCCACATAAATTGAAAAAGTATCAGAATCTTTACTTGGAAGCATTTTTGCTTTAGTAATTTGTGTTGGAAAGGTTAAAACACTTAAAATAAATAAAATAAAAGTAATCAAATAAACTAAAAAAGATTTTGTTTTACTTTCTAAAATACTATATATAAATTTTTCTAATTTCATTAAACTATCCTACAAAATTTTTTTTACTAAATAAGGTGTAAAAGCATAAGCTATAAATAAAGACATAGCTAATGAAATAGGTACAAAAACAGGAAGAGGGTACATAAATTGCCCCATCATTCCACCAACAAAAAACATAGGTATAAAAGTCATTATAATTGCAATTGTTGCTATGTTTGTAGCATTTCCTATCTCATTTGTTGCATTTATTGAAAGAATATTTATATCCATATTTGGGGATTCTGTTTTATGTCTGTGAATATTTTCAATAACAATAATAGCCGCATCAACCAGCATTCCTAAAGATACTATTAGGGCAAAAAGAGTAATTCTATTTATAGTCTCTCCCAAAATAAAACCTATAAATAAAGTTAAAGATAAAATCATAGGAACCATTAAAGAAACAATCATAGCCTCTTTTCGTCCTAGTGTAAAAATAAGTAAAATAGCAATTATTACAATTGAAATTAAAAGATCTTTCACAAGTGAATTAACAGCATTATTTGCTGTGTAACCATCATCTCTAGTTATAACATATTTTATATTTTTTGCTAATAACTCATCTTTTATTGATTCCATATATGCAAAAATCTCTTTATTAATAGTTACAGAATTAGAACCTTTTAATTTAGAAGCAGTTAGAGTTAATTGATTTATCTCTTCAAAATCTTCAATTACGTTTCTCTCATAAATTAAAGCATCTTTTTTATTTTGAATATCAAAAGATTTTTCAACTGTTGCAATATCTTTTAGATAAATTGGTGTTTGAAAATTATAAGAAATGATTAGATTTTTTAAATCATTTTCATTTTCAATTGCTTGTTTTATACCAAATACTACAATATTAGAGTCGTTTGTATTTGTTGTAATATTTGGAGTTTTATAAGATAGTGCTTGAATTTGTTGCATAACTTGACCTAAAGATAAGTTATAGCTTGAAAGTTTGTTTGCATCAACTAAAACATTAAATTGGTCTTTTTTTTCACCTTTTAAATCAACTAAAGCTACATTTTTTATTTTATTTATCTCTTTTGTGATTTTACTTACTGTATTGTATAACTCAGTTTGTGAAACTAAATCTTTCCCTTTTTCTTTTTGGCTATAAAATGCAATTGTAGCTATTGGAATATCTGTATCTATATCCATAGTTTTGATTATTGGTTGCATTGCATTTTGTGGCATTAAATCCATATTTCTCATAACTTGGTCATATAGTTTTAGATTTGATTTCTCTTTATCTTCTCCTATATAGTATTGAACTTGAACAATTCCAACAGAATCTTTTGCATAAGAGTAAATGTGTTCAACCCCTTTTATCTCTTTTATTTTCTTTTCAAGAGGTTCTATTATTACTTTTTGAATTTCACTAGGAAGTGCACCAGGAAGCGCAACAATTACCACTCCACCACTTACTTTTATTTGAGGATTTTCTTCTCTTGGCATAAAAACTAAAGAGATATAACCTAAAGCTAAAATAAAAAACCCAAAAATAAAAGTCAAGGGATGATTTATAAAAGCTAAAGATAATCTTCCAGCAATATTTAGATTTTTATCAATATTTCCATTCATTTAAATTTCCTATTTCTTCAAATCTATTAAAACTTTTGAGTACATTCCTGGATAAACATTAAAATCTTTTTTATCAAAACTTATTTTAATCACAAAAGAGTGTGTCATACCAGTTGTATTTGGAATGATTGAACTAATTTTTCCTTTATCTTTGAAATTTATAGAGTTTATTTCAATGTCAACTTCTTGACCTATTTTTATATCATTTAAATTTGCTTCTGAGATATCTGATTTGATTAATAAACTTGATAAATCAGTTAGAATAAAAGCAGGCATTGCAGGCATAGATAATTCTCCTGCTTTTACTGATTTTTTGATTATTAAACCATCATTTGGAGCTTTTATTTTTAGATAATCGTATTGAGTTTTTATCTCATCTAGTTTTGCTTTAGTAATATTTATCATATTTTTTGTGTTTGTCAAATTTAATTCCATTTGTTCAACTTCATAAAGTGAAACTAAATCTTGAGCTAATAAATTTTTGTATCTTTTAAGATTTAACTCTATATTATTTGCTTGATTTTGCAAAATTTGAAGATTTAGTTCTATCTCTTTTTTATTTGAATCAATATTTGAAGAGTCAATCTCATATAAAATATCACCTTTTTTTACACTTGAGCCCTCATTTACATAAACTTCTTTTATGTATCCCATATTTCTACTTGTGATAATTTTTTCATTATCAGAAATAACTGTTCCTGAAAGTTCTATCTGATTTGCAAATAGATTTATTGATAAAATAGCTGGTAATAATAGTTTTAACATTAGTTTTTTCCCTCTTTGATATTTTTCCCTAAAATAAGATTTAAGTTTGCTAAAGCAAGAGATTTTTCATATCTTGCTTGAATTAACATAGATTCATTTTTTCTATAGTTTGCTTCTTGAGAAAGTAGTGTGGTCATTGAAATTAATCTATTTTTATATTGTAATTTTGCTTGCTCTAAAACACTATTTGCTAAATTTTTTGCTTCTATTTTTTCTTCTAAAATTGCTTCTTTGGCTTCTAAGTTTAAAATAGCTTTTTTAAGCTCAAGTTTTATTGCATCTTTTAACTTTTCTTGATTTAAGTTAGCTTTTGCATATTCTATTTTACTTTTTTGTTTTTCTATATTTCTTGTATCATCAAATAAAGTAAGAGAAATACCAATCAAAGCCATATAATAATCTTTATTCTTATCCAAAGTTAATCTATCATCATTAAATCCATATTCTAAATGTGAATAAATAGTAGGAAAATATGCACTATTTGCAATGTCTATATTTTTTTTAGTTGCATTAACTTTAATATCTTGCATTTTTATTTCATCTCTATTTTCAAAAGCAATTTTAAAAAGTTCATCTTTATTTGGAAAATCAAAATAGATATTTTTAAGTTCTTGAACATCACTTATTTCATCGTTTGAGCTTAAAAATTTAAGATAAGCTAAGGCTAATTGAAAATTGTTTTTTGCTTCAATTAGTGATGAATTTATATTAAGAGCATAAACTTTTGCTTCATTTACATCAATTTTTGTTACAAATCCCTCTTTATGAAAAGCATTTGCACTTTCAACTATTTTTGAAACAGCTTCTTTTGCTTTTTCTAAAGCAGTTACAAAATCTTTGGCAACAACAGCACTATTGTAAGCTTTTAAAACTTCTACTTCTAAACTTTTTTTATCAAGATTATATTTTAGTTCATTTGCTTTTTCTTGAAGTTTTAGAATATCTTTTTGATTAGAGAGTTTAAATCCTGTAAATAAAGGAATATCATAGGTTATTTTTGTGTTAAAGTTGTTTCTATCATCAGGATAGTTTAGATTTTTTGGTTCTGTAAAATCAGGTGCAGGCATTTCATTAAATCCAAAATCATTAAAACTAGCCTCTCTTGAAGAGAGTTTAGAATTAAAAACATATCCTGCGTGATTTGTTCTATTAAACTCTTCAGTTATGACCAATTTTCCATAATTTATAGAGTCAATCATTTTTGTATCAAGTTTTGCTGAGTTGATATTTAGTTTTTGTTGCTGTAAATCTTTGCTGTTATTTAAAGTTTGTGTTAAAACATCATCAAAATTTACACTTTGAGCATAACTTAGGGTTGTAAGTAATAAAGATAAATAAATCTTATTCATAAAGTAAGTTCCTATTATAGCTATAAAATGGTAATTATTATACACTAAAAAAAGGTTAATTCTTATTAATAATTATAAATAAAAATTATAATATAATCTACTATTTTTATAATTATAAGAATAATTTATCTATAAATATTTATTCATATTAATTTTTTATAGATTATAAATCTTATTTAAGCTAATTTACAATTATTTTTTAAGCTATTTAAAGGATTGAGCTAGATTTCCAATAATAAGCTGCCATCCATCAATTACTATAAAAAATATTATTTTAATAGGTAAGGATATCATAACAGGTGGTAACATCATCATACCTAAACTCATTAAAATAGATGCAACAATAATATCAATAACCAAAAATGGTAAAAAGATTAAAAAACCAATTTCAAAAGCAGTTCTTAATTCACTTACGATAAATGCAGGCATTAATAAAGTTAAAGGAACATCATCTATATTTTTTGGATTAGGTTCTTTTTTGATTCTATAAAATAAGGCTAAATCAGATTCTCTAGTATTTTTTATCATAAATTCTTTAAAAGGTTTAATACCTTTTTCAAAAGCTTCTTCATATCCTATTTTTTCTTCCATATAAGGAACAATTCCATCTTCCCATGATTTTTTTGCATAAGGTTCCATAATAAAAATAGTTAAAATAAGTGCTAAAGAGATAACAACTTGAGTAGGGGGAGTTTGCTGTAACCCCATTGCTTGTCTCAAAAGAGAAAATACTATTACAATTCTTGTAAATGAAGTAACCATAAGTATTAGTGTAGGTGCTAATACCATTAAAGTTAAAATAATTGCTATATTTATCGTTTTTACAAATTGAGCAGGTTCATTTAGTGCTGCAACTGAAAGATTAACTATAGGTGCTGTATCTTCAGCAAATGCTAAAATAGAAAAAAGAAATAAAGAAATAATAATTTTCAAAAAAAATCCTATTTAAAAAATGAAGTCAATAGTATCTAAAAAACCTTAAAAAATGGGATAAATAATTACTATTCAGTCGAAGTTATATATCCTAATTCATATAATTTATCATAAATTTTACTTGCAATTTCTCCCGTTGCTTCTCCACCACTTCCACCATGCTCAACTAATACAGTTACAGCATATTGAGGATTCTTAAATGGTCCATAAGTTGTAATCCAAGCATGAGATCTTTGATAATATTTTAATTCACTCTCTTTCATTCTTACTTTTTCAGATTGAGGAATAGAAATAACTTGAGCCGTTCCTGTTTTTGAGGCTATTGTTACTTTTGATTTTATATATCTTCTAGCTGTTCCTCTTTGAGCATAAGAAACATCATACATTCCTTTTCTCATAATGTCTAAATATTCAAAAGGAGTATTTAAATCTTTTGGTTCTTCATAATTTGCTTTATAAAAATGTGGTTTAGGTAGCTTTCCTGTTGCTATGTAGCCTGTATATCTTGCAATTTGTAGAGGAGTTGTAAGCATATTTCCTTGACCAATTGAAGTAATTACAGTTTCACCAACATACCAAGGTTGATTGTGTTTTTTTTCTTTCCACTCTTTATTTGGGTTAATTCCTACAAATTCATTTATTTGATCAACTCCTGTTTGTTGTCCAAAGCCTAATTTATCTAATGTATGAGATATTTTATTAATACCAATTTTTAAACTTCCTTTATAAAAAAAGTCATCACAACTCTCGGCTATTGCCTTTCTAAAATTAACTGTTCCGTGTCCAATTGATTTCCAACATCTAAAATTTCTATTTCCAATTGTTAAAGAACCTGAACAATTAACTGTATAGTTATCTTTTATACCATTTTCCAAAAATGATATAGCAACACCCATTTTAATAACAGAACCAGGAGGATATAAACCATTTATTATTTTATTTGTAAAAGGATGATTAAAATCATTTCTCATTTCATTCCACTCTTTTACTGATATACCTCTAGCAAAAATATTATTATCAAATTCAGGGAAAGATGCGGCTGCTAATAATTCTCCATTATTTACATCCATCACTATTACAGCACCACTTTTTGCTGTAAATATTTGTTGAATATATTTTTGAAGATTTACATCTAAACTTATTTTTATATTATTATCTGTTGATGGCTCTTTTTCAGCTAGAACTTCAATTTCTTGATTTAGAGCATTTACTTTTACATCTTTATAACCCATTTCTCCTTGAAGTTTAGAGTTATAATATTTTTCTAATCCATTTTTACCAATAATACCATTATATGAAGATAATTCATTATTTAAAATATCTAGTTTAGAAGCTTTCCCTACATAGCCAATAACATGAGAAGCTACCTCTTTTTGTGGATAAAATCTTTTTGTTGATGATTCTATTTTTATATCTTCTTGTGAAGCTAAAACAGTATATTTTGGGAAAAAAGTTTCATAAGGAATATAATCTATGATTTTAATAAATTCATGATTATATGAAGAATCATTTCTTTTGTACTCTTTTATTAACTTATCTTTTTCATACTCAGGAAAATGTTTTATTATTAAATCTACTATCTCTTCTAATTGTTCTTTGTGTTTAAATGAACTTAAATGAGGTTTTATTAAAATTGCAAATCCCATTTCATTAATAGCTAATTTTTCACCATTTCTATCTTCAATAATCCCTCTAATAGGAACTTTATTTATTCTATTTATATAATTATTTTTAGATAATTCTTCATAATAAGTATTTGATTTAA
The DNA here is from genome assembly GCF_013177635.1 of Arcobacter aquimarinus. NCBI lineage: Bacteria > Pseudomonadati > Campylobacterota > Epsilonproteobacteria > Campylobacterales > Arcobacteraceae > Arcobacter > Arcobacter aquimarinus. The sequence goes on from NZ_CP030944.1 coordinate 1,109,705, forward strand.
TACTTAAAAAATAAACTCTTGAAAGTAAAGTAATAGTAATAGCTGTTATTAAAATAAAAATTAAGTTTAATCTTAAATTCACAAGAATGCTCCAAAAAATAGTAAATCTATAATCAAATTAGCAACCAAAGCAAGAAAAATTCTTTCATCAATACCAAAAGAAATAGCCCATAAAATTACCAATCCAATATAAAAAAATATGATATAAATATAGCTATGAATTAAGTTATAAGAGTCAAAGTTATCAACTTTAGGTAGAATAAAAATATAGATAAATAAAGATAATAAAGTTAAAGAAAAAGGCTTTAATCCACTGTTTATTTCAATAAACAAAAAAGCGATAATTACAAATATCAATGAGTATAAATATCTTTTTTTTAAACTTCTGTAAAATGCTGTAAATAAAATACCACTTAATGTAACAAGTAAAAAATGAATAGATGCAATACTATTTATAGTTATCGCAATCAGTAAAACAATAATTAAGAAGACTGGATTATCAAGGTTGTTTCTGGTCATATAAACTTTTTACTTTTGTATTTTAATTAAGTGGAAATCATTATATTATAAATACTCTTATATCAATCTCAAAGTTTATTTAAACTTTTTTCTTTTAGTTTTTCATCAATATTTTTTTTATTATTTGATAAGTCATAAATAAAAGAGAAAATTTCTGCAACAGCTTTATACATAGAACCTGGTATCTCTTTATCAATATCAATTTGAGATAAAAGTTCTATTAAATCTTCATCTTTTTGAATAGGAATATTATTCTCTTTTGCAATTTTTATGATATTAGATGCAGTTTCCCCTTTTCCTTTTGCTGTTAATTTTGGTGCATTATCTTTTTCTATATCATATTTTAGTGCCGCAGCTTTTTGTATAAAGTTTTTATTTATATTTTCTTGCATTTTTATGCTCTTATATCAATTCCAGAACTAATACTTTGATTATAAGCATTGTTCATATAGACTTGTGTTGGTTTATTTTCTTTTTTTTCATCTTCATTCATATCAAGAAGTTTGATATTAACTGGAATTAAATTTACACTATTTAAAGCAACTTTTAGTTTTTGCATATTATCTCTAATTGCAATTTTAAAATGTTCTCTTTGTGCATATATTGTTAAATCAAGTTTATTTTTATTATATAATCCCAGCATTAAATCAACTTTTCCAAAGTCTTTTAATGTAAGATTAATTTGACAGTAAAATTTATCTTCTTCACCTTTTTTCATGTTTATTGTTCCATCTTCCATCATTTCCCAAAAAAATGGAAGATAAACATAATTTGAATTTGAAGTTAAAGAAGTTAATTGATGATAATCTATTTGCGTTAAAAGTTTATCAATTTGTTTTGATATATCTTGAGATTTTGCATCAGTTTTTGAAGATAAATCATCTTGCATTTGTAGTAAAATAGATTTCATATCATCTGTAATTTTTGTATCTGTTTTTGGATTATTTGATATATCTTGAATTATATGTTCAACTTTATCTACTAATTTTGTTAGATGGTTTTGTAAATTTGAATTATTGGGATTTAATGTCTCTAAACTCTCTTTTAAATTGTTTAAAAGAGGAGTTAAATTTGATGCAAAATTATTTGAAAATGTACTCAAATTATTTGAAGAAGTTAGAAGATTCTGTAAATTTTCACCTTTTACAAATAAATCAGGCATTTTTAAAAGATTATCAATCATTGGTAAAATATTTTTATTTTGTAAAATAGGGCTTTGAATAATATCATTTTTAATTTGACTTAATAACTCTTTAGTTTGCGTATTTATTACTTCTTTTGCTTGTAGATTTTGTAAAGGAGAATCTTGGGTCATCAAAGTATTTAGTTGAGTTGAAAGATTTGCCAAAGTTTGTGTTTGATTTGGAGACAATGAACTATTTAAATTTTGTAAAGCAGTTGTAAGAGATTTTAAATTATTAGTAAATTCTACATTTGTGTTTGTTGTTTGATTACTATTTTGTGGAGTTTGTAAAAGTTTATTTAAAAGCTCACTTACTTGTTTTGCTTGAGGTGTATTTATATCTTTTACTAAATTTTGAATTTGATTTAAAATGCTATTTTCCACTTTTGATTCTACTAAAGAGCCATTATTTACTAAAGAATTTAGTTGAGTTGTAAGATTTGCTAAATTTTGTGTTTGAGTTGGAGTTAACGAATTATTTAAATTTTGTAAAGCAGTTGTAAGAGATTTTAAATTATTAGTAAATTCTACATTTGTGTTTGTTGTTTGATTACTATTTTGTGGAGTTTGTAAAAGTTTATTTAAAAGCTCAGTTACTTGTTTGGCTTGAGGTGTATTTATATCTTTTACTAAATTCTGAATTTGATTTAAAATAGTTTCAAGTTTTGTATTTGAATTTTGTGATAGTTTTGATTCTAAAAAAACACCAGAATTTTTAAGTTGTTCTTTTAATGTATTTGCATCCATATCTTTTATATTTTTTAAAAAATTTTCTAGTTGTGGTTTGAATTTTTGTAAAGTTTCATCTTGAGAAATATTTTCAAGCAAATTCGATAAGTTTGAAGATACATTTCCTAAATCTTTAAAGATATTAGAATTTTTTAAAATATTTTCAATAGTTGTGTTTGATTTTGTTCCATCTTTTAGATTAGTAAATAACTCTTTTAATACATCAGTTGCAGATGTAGAGTTATTTTTAACCATTTGTTCTAAACTTTTTGTATCTGCTTGTTTTAATACATCTTTTAGAACTTTGTTATCATTTGTAGTAAGAATATTTAATAAAGTACCATTTGAAACTAACATGATAAAAGTATAACATATCTAAATACTAACTAAACACTTTTTTAGTTATACTTTTTTTATGAAAAGAAGAAACTTTATAAAATTTACCACTATTTTAGGAATTCTGTCATCTACAAATTTTGTACTTGCAAGAACTTTTTCAAATGAAAATTTGATGATTTTAGATGAATTGTTAAATATAATATTTCCTAAAACCCAAAATATGCCAAGTGCAAAAGAGTTTAAAGCTTTAGAATATTTGGTACAAAATATTTCACATAAAACCTTTGATGATGAAGATAAAGCTTTGATTATTGATGGAACAAATGATTTTAATAGCAGTTTTTCTGAATTTTTAACTTTAAATCAAAATGAAAAAAAAGAGTTGATTTTTCAAATTATTCAAAACAGTTCTTATGCAAAATCTTGGGTGTCAAAGATTAGTTATTATGGAATTGAAGCAATGTTTAGTGACCCAATTTATGGTGGAAATTTTGAACAAATTGGCTGGAATAGTGTAAAACATAATATTGGCTATCCAAGACCTTTAAAAACATATGGACAAAAAATATGATATATGATGTTTGCGTAGTTGGAAGTGGAGCAGGTGCTGGCCCCATAATCTATGAATTAAGTCGTGCAGGTTTAAAAGTTTGTGTTTTAGAAAAAGGTGATATTTACAATGAAAAAGATTTTTCAAAAGATGAAATAGTTGTACGCCGTGATATTTATACACCAAATTTAAAAGAAGAATATCATACTATTGAAGAGTTTATTGATGGTTCTTGGCATAAATTTCCAACTTATGAAAGTGGTTGGAGTTTTTGGAATGGCTCACTTCTTGGTGGTTCTTCAAACTTTATGAGTGGATATTTTCATAGACTTAAACCAAAGGATTTTAAATTAGCTTCAACTTACGGAGTTCCAAAAAATTCTAATATCGTAGATTGGCCTATAAATTATGATGAATTAGAGCCATATTATACAAAGGTTGAAGAGCTTGTTGGAGTTTCTGGAAGTGTTCAAGAATATGCTTTTTTAGAACCAAGAAGTACAAAAGATTTTATCTATCCAGCTTTAAATGAAAATAAAATAGTTGATTTGATAGATAAAGCTTGTTCTGATTTGGATTATACTTCTATAAAAACTGCTAGAGCAATTATTTCAAAACAAAAAGATTTTAGAAATCCTTGTTATTATTCAAATTATTGTGGTTCATATTCATGTTCAAGTGGTGCAAAAGGAAGCTCACGGGCAAGTTTAATAAAAGATGCACTTCTTACAAATAATGTTGAAATAATTGCAAATGCTTTTGTTATTAAGTTAAATACGACAAAAGATAAAAAGATAAAAAGTGCTACTTATTTAACAAAAAATGGAACAAAAAAAGAGCTTGAAGCAAAACTTTTTGTAATAGCAGCTCAAGCTGTTGAAACTTCAAGATTGCTACTTAATTCAAAAGATGAAAACTTTCCAAATGGAGTAGCCAATAATAGTGGAAATGTAGGTAAAAATTTCCTTTCAAGTAGTGGTGGAATAATTAGTGCTACTTTTGATGAAACACATCTTCCTTTAAAAGATTTACATGCTTCTGGACTTTTTGTAAATAGGTCAATTATGGATTGGTATTATACGAAAGAGTTCAAAGGTGGAGTTATAGATTTATTATTTGAACATCAAAATCCTATACGAAGAGCATCAAGTTTACGATGGAAAGAAAACGGAGATTTAAGAATAGGAGAAGAGTTACAAAATGCTATATTTGAAACTTTTACCAAAACTAGAACTTTAAATATGGAAATTTTTCTTGATTGGACGCCAACTGATAACTCATTTATAAGTGTTGATGAAGAATATAAAGATAAATACGGTATTCCTGTTGCAAATATAAGAATTGGCTCACATGAAAGAGATTTAAAAATTGCAAATTTTATAAAAGAAAAAGCAGTTAAAGTTTTTGAAAAAATGGGTGGTAAAAATATAGTTTCTGATATATCAGCACTTCCATCATCAAATTTACAAGCTGGTGGTTGTAGATTTGGAGATAATCCAAAAACTTCAGTTTTAAATAAAAATTGCCAAGCTCATGAAGTTTCAAATCTATTTGTAACAGATGGAAGTTTTATGCCAACAGGTGGAAGTGTTCCTTATACATTTACAATTTATGCAAATTCGTTTAGAGTTGCTGAATATATAAAAAATAATTATAAAAAGATAATAGTTTAAATAATTTTTTAAATAAAAATAGGCTATTATCCAATCCTTTTTTAATAGGAGAGTTTTTTTGAAGAAAATAGTAATAATTTCAAGTTTGACTTTAACTCTTTTTGCAAGTGATGGTTATGTTCCTTTGAGTAATTTATCAGATAAGCAAAAGGAAGAATATAATTTTATAGATAAAAATAATGTAATTAATTTAGAAGAAAACAATAGTTATGAAAAAGTAGAAAAAGTTCAAGCTTTTGAAGAAAAAAAAGAGCTTAAAAAAGAGCCAACAAAAACTGATGAAGAGTTCATAGAAGACTATAAAAAACAAAATATTTTAAAAGATGAAAAAAAAGAGAGTTCAACTTTTTTTTCTCAAGACTTTTCTATTACTCCTAAACTTTCATATTCTTATCTAACTGTAGATGGTTATTATCCTCATAAGGTTAGACCTGAAGATAGAAAAAATATTATTATTCCAGAGTTATTGATAAGATATAAAAATCACATTTTAAAATATGAACAAATAAAAGTAAAAACATATTTTGAAAAAGTAATAATTGGTGATAATGATTTTGATATGAAAACTTCTTGGCAAAAATTAGCATATTTATACCAATATAATGAAAACGTGAATTTTGGATTAGCTTACAATATATATAAATCTGATAGTAATGTTTATTATAATACTTTGACAATTCCATATGAAGAAAGAGAAAAATTTGCTTCATTGGAAGTTAATTTTAAAAATCAAGAAAATAATTTACTTGCAGAATATGGTATTTCTTATGGAAAAAATCATGAAATAGACTATTCGTATGAATATTATTTAACTTTAGGTTATAAATTATTAGATAATGATAAATTAATTTTTAATGCTGGATATAAAAATAAAACAATTAGTATTGAAGATTTAAAATTTAAATATGAAGGTCCAGTTATAGGAATTAGTTCCACTTTCTAATTTAGTAAAATATTACATTTTGTAATATTTTACTTTCTATCATAAACTTTTAGATATAATAAACCAACAAATAACTTAAAAGAATAACTTAAATGATTTATGAAATAAATGAAAAACAACAAAGAATAAAGTATATAAGAGTTTTAGAAAAATTCTTTACAAGAACTGTATCTTTACTTAAATTGGAAAATTTTGACAAAGATTTATTTATTGCAAGAACTAGAAAAAACTATGAAGATTTAATAAAAACAAAAGAAGTTGAACTCTATTCTGAATATTACACAAATTTGAAGAATTTTATAAATAGGACTTTATTTTATTTAGAAGAGCATTCAAAATCTTTTGAAGAAGAAAGAGCTAATCTTTTAAAGGATGCAAATTTATTACAAAAAGAGAAAAATAGTAATAATTATAAAAAAGATAAGCATAAAAAACAGACTTTTAATGATGGATATTAATGAGTCAAGAAGAGTATAAAAGTTTCAAATTATCTGGAGTTATAAAAAAAGTTTTATATAAAAATGATGAAACAAAATACATAATTGCTGTTTTAGAAAATAATCAAAAAATTTGTGGTGCATATTTTGATACAGATATTGAAAAAATAGTTGGGGAAGAGGTTATTTTAAAAGGAAACTGGACTACTCATAAAAAATATGGAGTTCAATTTGAGTTTGATACTCTAGAACTTAAAGAGGCTGAGATTTTCTTTTTTCTTACAAAAATTGTAAAAGGTGTAGGGAAAAAATTTGCACATGAACTTTTAGAAAAATATAGTGAAGAAGAGTTAGTTGAAATTTTAAATGAAAGACCAAATGAACTTTTGGATTTTAAAGGAATAAAAGATAAAAAACTTGAAACTATAGTCTCTTCTTGGCAAAAGTTCAAACACTTAAGAGAACTTGGCTCTTTTTTAGGGAAGTTTGGTGTTACTTCAAATCTTATTACAAAAATATATTCAAATTTTGGTGAAGTTGAAAATCTAATAGACAAAATCAAAGAAAATCCATATATTTTGATAAATATAAAAGGAATTGGGTTTAAAAGAGCTGATGAAATAGCAAAATCACTTGGAATTGACCCTAAATCAGAGTTTAGAATAATGGCTTGTTTAAATTATACTCTAAGAGAATATTGTGATAACAATGGAAACTCTTCAATAGATAAATTTCATTTATATAAACTTTTAGATGAAAGTTTAAGATTTTCAAATGAAGAGATTTTATATGAACAAGCAATTTCAAAAATGCTCGTTGAAGAAAATATTTTTGTAACAAGTGAAAATAGATTAGCTCTTTCTATGCTTTATTATGCAGAAAAAAGAATTTTAGATTTTTTTGCTAGACGAAAAGACGAAAAAAATAGAAAAATTATTGCAACTTTTGATGAATATTTAGAAAAAAAACAGCAAACTTTAGGTTTTGAGTTAAGTATTGAGCAAAAAAAAGCAGTTGAACTTATAAATAGTGGTGAAAAAACTCTATTTTTGATAGGTTATGCAGGAACTGGAAAGTCAACTTCAAGTAGAGCAATACTTGAACTTCTTGAAGAGATAATGAGTTATGATGATATTATGACCATTGCACTTAGTGGAATAGCAAGTCAAAGAATAAGTGATACAACAGGTTATAACTCTTCAACAATTCAGAGTTTACTTGTAAAACATAAAGAGAAAGATTTTTTCCCATATAAAGCTATTTTACTTGATGAAGCTTCGATGGTAAATTCAGTAACTTTTTATCAAATTATTTCAAAAATTGATGATGATACGATTTTTATAATTGTTGGTGATGATGGGCAATTACCAGCAATTGGTGCTGGAAATGTTTTATCTGATGCTATAAAATTTGAACTAGCTCCAATTTGTAAACTTACTAAAATTTATAGACAAAATGAAAATCAAGCAATAGCTGTGATTGCAAATGATATAAGAAAAGGTGAATTGCCAGATTATAAGCAAGAGTATGAAGATTTTAAATTTATTGATGTTTCTATTTCAAACTATTATTCAAGAAAAAATTCTGTTTCTTCAAATGAATTTGCAGATTTAAGGGGAGAAAATAGTGAATATATTTTAAATAATATCTTAAATATCTCTTCAACTTATATCCAAGATTATTATGATTTTATAAAAAAGAAAAAAATATCAAAAGCTTTGACACTTTTTCAAGTAATTACTCCTATGAAAGGTGGGATTTTAGGTGTTGATAATTTAAATATTCAACTTCAAAAACTTTTTAATCATACAAAAGGAAAAGCTTTTGTTTCAAAAATTTATGAGTATAAATTAACAGACAAAGTTATTCATATAAAAAATGAAAATATGAGAGCTCAAACTATGAGTATGTATAAAAGTGGTTCAACAGATTTTTTAGAAAGAAGAGTTTATAATGGTCAATTGGGACTTATAATAAAACTTGATTTTGATGAAGAAAAATGTATAGTTTTATATCCAAATGATGATATGGTTGTATTTTATGACTTTGAAAATGTTCATAGTTTATTATCTTTAGCATATTGCTTAACTATTCATAAAACTCAAGGTATGGAATATGATAATGCTTTAATTCCTATGAGTTTTTCTCACTATATCATGCATAATACAAAACTTTTATATACTGCAATTACAAGAGCAAAAAAAATGTGTTTTATTGTAGGTGAAGAAGAAGCTTTTAAAAGTGCTTGTAAAAAACTTGAAATTACTATTAGAGAATCAGTTATAAATGATTTATTAAGTAAAAAAGAGCAAAATTTTGAATCTCAAAATATAGAAATGATAACAATTTAACAAACATAAAAGCAACTTTTTTGTAATATCTCTAAAATTTTTAAGAGGATTATAGTTTATGATAACGTGGATGCAAAGACATAAAAAGTGGTTAGTAATTACTATTTGGATAAGTACAATTGCATTCGTTGGAGCTGGATTTGTTGGTTGGGGTTCTTACGAGTATGGAAAACAAGGTGGAGTAGTAGCAGTTGTTGGTGATAGAGAAGTTTCAGTTGAAGAATATCAACAAGAGTATTCGAACCTTTATGAACAATATTCAAGAATGTTTGGACCAATGTTCAACAATGAACTTGCAGAACAATTGAGATTAAAAGATATAGCTTATAAACAAGTTTTACAAAAAAATTTGATTATGTCTTATGCAGATTCTTTAGGTCTTGATGTAACAGATGAAGAAATAGCAAAAGAGTTAGTAAAATATGATGCTTTTATGAAAGATGGAAAATTTGACAAAGATACTTATGTAAAAGTTTTAAGTCAAAATAGAATGACTCCAAAAGATTTTGAAGAGTCTTTAAAAAGAGGAATCTTATTACAAAAAGTTCAAGGATTATTTGAGATAGATCCGACACAAAATGAGATTGAAAATATTAGTAAATTATTATTTTTAGAAGATGATATTACAATTAAAATTTTGTCTCTTGATGAAGTTAATATTCAACTAAATGATGAAGAAATTAAAAAATATTGGGAAGAAAATAAAAATTCTTATATGTCAGAAGTTTCTTATGATTTAGAAGTTAAAGAGATACCTTTGATTAGTGCAAATTCTACAGAAGAAGATATAAAATCACATTATGAAAAATTTAAAATTGATTATAAACATGAAGATGGAAAAATTAAAACTATCGAAGAAGCAAGAGAATTAGTAATCAAAGATTTAGATGAAAAGTTTACAAAAACTGAAGCTTTAAAAATATATTTACAACTTAAAAAAGATGAAGATAAATTTGATAATGCAAAAAGATTCTTAGAATCACAACTTCCTTATTCTTCAGAAAATAATTCAAAAATTGTAGAAACAAAAGATTCTGAAATTATAAAACCATTTTTTGATAATAACAAATATTTTATTGTTAAAGTTGTAAAAAAGAATTTATCGCAGCCTTTAACTTATGAAGAAGCATCTGTTCAAGTAAAAGCAGATTTTGAAAAAGTTCAAAAAGAAAAAAAATTACAAGAAATAGCTAATGAACAATTAAAAGATTTCACAGGTGAAGAGATTTTAGGAGTTACTAGAGAATCAATTACTAAAATTCCAGGTTTAGAACAACAACAAGCAGCTAAGTTTTTAAATCAATTATTTTCAGCTACAACAAAAGAAGGTATAGTAAATTTAGATAATAAAGTTGTATTATATAGAATTAATAATTCAAAAATGGCTGAATATAATAAAGTAAAAGATGAAGTAGTAAAAGGAACTATAATCCAACTTCAAGATGAAGAAATTATGTTGAATTTATTGAAAAAATTAGAGAATACTTTTACAGTTCATTCTTCAATCCAAGAAAAGGAGTAATAATTGAATAACACTTTTTTAGCAATAGATATAGGTTCATCAGTTGTAACGGCTGTTATTGCAAAACATGATTTAGAAAACAATATAAATATTTTAGGTACAGGAATACAAAAAAGTAATGGAGTTAATAAAGGTATTATAATTAATATCGAAGAGGCATCAAAAGCTATAAAAGATGCTGTTTCTGTTGCAAAAAGATCAACAACTGAATTAATAGATACAACTGTAGTATCAATTTCTGGTAGTTATTCAAAAAGTATAAGAAGTAGTGGTTCTGTGAATGTTCCAAATGGACTTATAACAGAAACTGAAATTAATCAAGTAATGCAAATGGCTTTATATAATGCAACAATAGTTCCTGAATATGAAGTTGTACATGTAGTTCCATTATTTTTTAAGGTTGATGATTCAGTTGAAGTAGATAATCCTTTAAATATGAATGGTTCAAGACTTGAAGTTTCAGTTTATATTGTAACTGCTAAAAGAACTGCATTAACAAATATTAAATCAGCTTTAAAAACTTCAGGGATAGAAGTAGTAAAATTTGTTTTAGACTCTTATTCATCTGCGCTTGCTGTTTTAGATGAGCAACAAAAAAAGTTTGGAGCAATAGTTATAAACTTGGGTTCAACAACTACAGAATTTGTATATTTTAAAGGTAATTCTATTATTTTTAATGGATTTATACCTGTTGGTTCAAATCACATAACAAATGATTTATCAGTTATGTTACATACTCCTCCTACAGCTGCTGAAAAGATAAAATTAGAATATGGTTCTTTAATTAGAAATTATTCACCAAATAATGAATTAGGTGTTACAAAAGTAAAAATCCCAAGAATAGGTGATGAAGAGAGTGTCTCTGAAGTTGCTTTAGATTATATTCAAACTATTATTCATGCAAGAGTTGAAGAAATTTTAGTTTTAGTTAAAAATAAATTGAAAAAAAGTGGTTTATTAGATAATACAGGTTCAGGTATTGTAGTAACAGGTGGAATGAGTTATTTAGATGGAATAAAAAAATTAACAGAGAGAATTTTTGAAGGTATTCCTATTAGTGTTTCTAATCCTAAAAATATAAAAAATGGTTTTATGAGTTTTGATGAAGCAAATATGGCTACAATTGTTGGATTATTATTTTATGCTTTAGGTACTAATAGAAGTTATCAGTTAGATTCAAGTAAAAAATTAATTAAACCAATTAAAAAAGATAGAATAAGTGAACCAAAAATTTCTTTATCTAATACATCACCTGAAAGACCTATTTTAAATGAAAATAGTAGCAATAGTATAAATAAAGAACATATTCAAATAAAAGATAATGGAGCAATTTTAACACCATTGATAAAAGATAAGAAAAAAGGTGTTTCTAAGTTCTGGAGTAAAGTATCGGAGTGGTTTTAATGGAAAAAATGGAAAATTTATTTAGAGTGGATGACATAAAAGTTGATATGCCAAGTAAAGTTTTATCTGATAACGTAGCAAAAATTGCAGTTATTGGAGTTGGTGGTGGTGGTTGTAATATGATAAACCACATGATAAATGAAGGTTCTCATAAAATTGATTTAATCGCTGCAAATACTGATTTACAAGTATTACATATTTCTAAAGCTCCTAAGAAAATCCAATTAGGACTTAAACTTACTAAAGGTTTAGGTGCTGGTATGAAACCAGAAATTGGTAGAGATTCTGCAGTTGAAAGTTATGAAGAGATTAAAGGTTCTTTAAAAGGTGCTGATATCGTATTTATAGCTGCTGGTTTAGGTGGTGGGACTGGGACTGGTGCTGCTGCAATAATAGCAAAAGCTGCAAAAGAAATAGGTGCTTTAACAGTTTCAGTTGTAACAAAACCATTTGCTTGGGAAGGTAAAAAAAGAGCAGGATTAGCAAATCTTGGACTTGAAGAACTTAAAAAAGTGAGTGATTCAATAATAGTTATTCCAAATGATAGATTATTAGAAATAATTGATGAAAATGTTGGGATGAAAGATGCCTTCAAAATAATAGATAATATCTTATACCAAGCTGTAAATGGTATGTCTGAAGTTATTTTAAATCCAGGAAATTCTGATATTAATACTGACTTTGCTGACGTTAAAACTATTATGCAACACAAAGGTATGGCATTGATGGGAATAGGGCGAGCAAAAGGTGAAAATGCAGCTCAAAGAGCATTGGAAGATGCTATTGATTCTCCATTACTTGATAAAGTTTCATTAAATGGTGCAAAAGGTATTTTAATTCACTTTAATATTCATCCACAAGTTTCATTATTTGCTATTAACGATGTAATGGGAACTATCAATGATAGAATGGATTCTAATGCTGAAATTATTTTTGGTACAACTTCTGATAGTACATTAGAAAAAGATGAAGTTAAAATAACTATTGTTGCAACAGGTTTTGAAACAAAAAATGAAGAAATAGAAGAGCCTTCTGAAAATATAGAGGAAAATGAAAATAAAAACAGTGTAGCTTCTGATAGTGAAAATTATTTAGATATTCCACCTTTAATGAGAGATTATATAGTTCAATATCCATTAAATTAATAAGATATATTACTAAATAAAAAAGGGGCTTAAACGAAAGTTTAAGCCCCTTTTTTTACCTTTAGATTTGAAAATCTAAAGGCTTATTTTTATCTTTTTTATTTTCATCATCCCATTCAAAAATAAAACACATAGGTAATTTTTCATATTTATTTAGTATTCTAGCTGTTATTACACCTGAAATAAATATTGAAACAATAGCTAAAGCTGAAGAAAAAGCAAGAGTTGAAAGACCCGTTAAACCTTGTCCAACTGTACAACCAATAGCCATAATTCCCCCTGTTCCCATTAAAGCTCCACCAATCATATTATATTTTACTTTATTTATATTTTTATTTGCAGTACAACCAAAACTATATTTTTTGTTCATTGATGACATGATAAAAGTTCCTATTAAAACTCCTATTATCATACTAACTCCAAAAGATAACTCATTTACTTCATAATATGTAAATAATTCTAATGTTTTAGCCGTTGGATAAACAAAACTAATTCCACTTAATGCTATATCTCTTTCCATACTATCTTGACCAATAACTCCTGTAACAAACCAAGCAATAGCTACTAATAATCCAACTAAAACTCCATCAAATAGAGTGAAAATTCTTTTTATTTTTTTTGTTAAAATAAATAATATAATTGCCAATATAATTAAAATTACAAAAATATTGATTCTAAAATTTTCAAGATTTGATGAAAGTTCAATTAAAAAGCTATTATTAATAAATGGATCAAAAATTCCATATAAAAAACCTTTTGTAGTTGCATAGGCAAAAATAGCTATAAATAATAGTGTAATTAAGGCATTAGAGTCACCTTGTGCATATTTTACTAAACTTCTACTACTACAACCATCAGCAATCATCATTCCAGCACCAAACATAAGTCCACCAAAAATAATTGCAAGATAGTTTATATTATTTTTAAAATAAGCAGATTGTGTTAGATCTATTTCAAAATGATTAGCCATTAAATTTGTAGAGATAATTGCAACAATCATTGCCATAATAACTGATGCACCTCTTTTTGTTGATTTTATTAAAACATAATCTTTTATTGAACCACTAAAACAAAACTGATTTTTTTGTGCAATCATTCCAAATGCAAGTCCAATAATTAATCCTAAAATATTGACTATTTCGTAAGTTTCCAATTCAAACATCTTTATACCTCTTCATCATCAGCTCTCATATCTTCTAAATCTTCTAAGATATTAATAGCTTCTTCTTGTGATAATTTATTTTTATCAATATGAAGTAAAACTTCATCATAAAATTTTTTTACATCTAACATATAATCTAATTCAATTTTTAAATCTTCATTATTTTTATCTTTTGAAATTAGTTTATCTAAAGCTTTTATTTCAGCATTTACTTCAACTAAAACATCAGTTTTTAATAAATTTTCAAGTTCTTTTATTTTTGACATTAATTTTTCCTTATTTAATATGATTATTTACAGTATTTGGAATACTATTACCACTTGCTTGATATTTTAGCGAATCAGGGTATTTTTTATAGTGACTTCTTACTATTGAAGCTAGTTTTTCTTTTGTAGGTGTATCAATTAGTCCCTTTTCATCTATTACGTTAATTATCTCTTCAAGAAGAATATTTTGAGGTGAAGGAAGTTTATCAATCCAAGATTTTAATAAACTTTTATTTACATATTTTGGTAAAGAATCCATTATTCCAACATCATTTTGATTATGTACTAAAAGTCCTGAAGTTGTTCCTCTATCTAAAGTTAAAACTTGGAAAAGATATAAAGTATGATAATCTAACTGTTTTTTTATATCTTGAACACTAAAACTTTTTTTGTTTAAAAAAGCATTTGTTATTATTTGAATATAAGTATCAATGACTTTTTCACCAAAACTTTGTGCAAATATAAAATCTCTTTTTTTATCATCTGTTTTATAATTTTCTAAATAGAAGTGACTAACTCCTCTGTGTCTATTTAAAGCTGGAATAAAAAAGTATTTTTCTCCTTGTTTTACACCCTCTTCAAAATCATTTTTAGAGATTTCTTTTAAAGCATTGTCAAATATCTTTTTATCTTCTTCATTTTCTAAACTAGGATTTAAATCAGCCATTATACGCCAATAAAAATCCCCATTTTTAAAAGTTGTTAAGCTTATATGGATATGTATAGAAGGAACATTTGGATTATTTGGATGAATAATAGTTGAAATAGCTGTTGCACTTTGCAAAGTTTTGTTTTCATCTAAATCATAATGAACTTGAGAAACATTAACACTTGCACGATTAAATAAAACTTCATCTTTTGCTTCAAATCTATTTCCACCACCACAAGTTCCATTTTCTCTTAGCCAAATAACTTCTTCAAATTTTTTATTTTCTCCTATTTTTAAGCTTAAATCATCTAGCTTATCAACAAATCTTTTTTGAAGATTTTTTACTAAATTATAAGCGTTTATAGCATCTATTGATTTTGACATAATCATATTCATTTATAAAAATTCCTTTAAATAATAAACAAAGTTAAAAAATATAAAAATTACTTATATGTATCTTTTGTTTAGCTAATTATATATAAATTTACTTATGAATAAGAAAGAAAATCATACAATAAAGCAAATGCACAAGGATAAAAAATGGAAAATATTCTAAATTACATCAAAATAAATGAGCTTATTTCAACTTCAGGACAACCAAAAATTGAACAGTTTGAACAAATCAAAAATGAGGATTTTGAAGTAGTAATAAATCTTGCTTTGTGTGACTCTTCAAATGCTATTTTAAATGAAGATAAGATAGTTACAAGTTTAGGAATGACATATTTACATATTCCAGTTGATTTTATAAATCCAAAAATAAGTGATTTAAAGCTTTTTTTAAATGCAATGCAAGCATTTGGAGGAAATAAAGTTTGGGTTCATTGTGCAAAAAATTATAGGGTTAGTGCTTTTATGTATGTTTTTCACAAATATATATTAAAAACACCATTTGAACAAATAGATTTATCTATTTTTAACAAGTGGCAACCAGAACAAAACTGGCAAGAACTTATGAAAATAAGTTTAGATGAATTATATACATATTAAATAATTACTAAATAGCTTTCTTATCATAGTTTAGATAGACTATTAAGCTTAAAACTTTACAGTTGGGATTAATTTTGAAAATAGAGACAAAAGTAGAAAAATTTAATGAACCTTTATATTTAGAAAGTGGAAGACTTTTAGAATCTTTTGAAATCATTTATGAAACTTATGGTGAACTTAACGAAGATAAATCAAATGTGATTATTGTTTGCCATGCACTTTCAGGAAGTCATCACGCTGCAGGAAGATATGCTTCTGAAGCAAAAGCTGGTTGGTGGGATAAGTTTATAGGTGATGGTAAAGCAATAGATACAACTAAATATTTTGTTATTTGTTCAAATAATATTGGTTCTTCTTATGGTTCAACTTCTCCTATGAGTATAGATCCTAGTACAAAAAAAGAGTATAGATTAAAATTTCCTGTTTTAGCAATTTCAGATATTGTAAAAGCACAAATGAAACTTTATAAAAGATTAGGAATTTCAAATGCAATAGCAGTTGTTGGTGGAAGTATGGGAGGAATGCAAGCTTTATGTTATGCAATAGAACATCCAACTTTTGCAAAACATATTATTGCTCTTGCAACAACTGCATATACAAGACCTTGGGCAATAGCATTTAATAAAATTGCAATTGAAGCAATTAGACATGATCCTATATTTAAAAATGGTAATTATAAAAAAGATGACCCAAAAGCTTTAGGATTGCCAGGACTTGCAATAGGTAGAATGGCAGGGCTTATTTGTTATTTAAGTCCAAATTTGT
Source organism: Arcobacter aquimarinus (assembly GCF_013177635.1). Lineage (NCBI taxonomy): Bacteria > Pseudomonadati > Campylobacterota > Epsilonproteobacteria > Campylobacterales > Arcobacteraceae > Arcobacter > Arcobacter aquimarinus. The sequence continues at coordinate 1,126,332 of NZ_CP030944.1, forward strand.
TTAATAATAAATTTGGAAGAGATTATGCTTCAACAGACGGTTTGTATGAGTTATTTGGAAGATTTGAAGTTGAGAAATATTTAGAGTATAACGCTTATAGTTTTCCTAAATTTTTTGATCCTTTATCATATTTGTATATTTGTAAAACAATGAACATTTTTGATGCGGGAAGAAATAAAGATAAGTTAGAAGATTCATTTGATAAAGTACAATCAAATCTTCATTTAATTGCATTTAGTGATGATATGCTATTTTTCCCACAAGAGATGGAAGAAATTAGAGATATTATGATAAAACTAGGGCGAGAAAATCAAGTAACATATAAATTAGTTGAAAGCCAATCAGGACATGACTCTTTTTTAGTAGAAGTTGAAAAATTTGAAAATCATGTAAGAGAAATTTTAAAGGATAGTTAAAATGGTAGATAATAAAGAGTTAGAACAGGTTAATTTTGAAGAAAAAATATCAAAAGCAAAAGAGCTTTTAGAAAAACTTTCAAATCCACAAATCACACTTAGTGATTCAATAAAGCTTTATAAAACAGGAATAAATGAGTTAGAAGAGGCTCAGAAATTACTTGATGAAGCAAAACTTATTTTTTCTGTTGAAAACAAAAACTAAACTTAGGTAATCACAATTTACAATGCAAGATATATTAAAAAAATTAGACTTAGTTGATTATATAGATAGTTTTTCAAAACTATTAGCAAGAGAAAAATCAATAATTTTAGAAGGTGATATAAACCTTCATCATAAACATATAAATGAATTATCAAAATTTGATTTTAAAGCTCCTTCTAAAGTGGAAAACCTTGATTCAGCATTGATGCATATACAAAAACAAGGTATTTTAAAAATTTATGAAATTTTTGAATTCATTAAAATCATAAATTATTTTAGATATTTAAAGAGATTTAATTTTGACGGGAAAATGCTTGAATGGCTTGATAAAATTATAATTCCAAATGAAATAATAAAAATATCTGACTATTTTGATGAAAAATCAAATTTAAAAGATGGTGTAAATGAAGATTTTGACAACATCAAATATGCTATTTCAAAAAACAAAGAGATGATAAAACAAAGTCTTTATAAGATTATAAACTCTACAAAAATAAGAACTTATTTAGTTGATTCTCAAGTTCATTATATAAATGGTGAAGAAGCATTACTTGTTCGAGGTGGTTTTAATCATGTGTTAAGTGGTAGTGTAATTGATAGGTCAAATTCTGGATTTTTTTATGTTATTCCACATAGTATTTCTGAGCTAAAACAAAAACAAAATGATTTAAAAAACAAACAAGAAGAGATATTATTTAAAATTTGTAAAGAGATTTCATCTTTATTTGAAAAAAATTTGTTATTTTTGAAGTTTTTAAATAAAGAGTTTGATAGATTTGACCACTATCAAGCAAGACTATTTTTTGCAAAAGTAGGAGATAAGAATTTTATTTTACCTTCAAAGAATGAGACAAATAGACTTGTAGATTTTTGCCATCCAGCTTTACATAATGCTAAACCTATAAGCATTGATTTTACAAAATCAGTTGTGATGATAACAGGAGTAAATGCAGGAGGAAAAACAATGATGTTAAAATCTATTTTATCAGCTGTTTTACTTTCAAAATATTTACTTCCATATAAAGCTCATCATGATACAGTTATAAGTAATTTTAAATCAATAAATGCGGTTTTAGATGATCCACAAAGTGTAAAAAATGATATTTCGACATTTGCAGGGCGAATGGTTGAATTTTCTAAACTTTTTACTTCTAAAAATGCAATAGTTGGTGTTGATGAGATTGAACTTGGAACAGATTCAGATGAAGCTGCAAGTTTGTTTAAAGTAATAATTGAAGATTTGATTCAAAGAGATATAAAAGTAATTATTACAACACACCATAAAAGATTAGCCGCACTTATGGCTTCAAATGATAATGTTGAGTTAATAGCAGCCCTTTATGATGAAGAGAACCAAAAACCAACTTATGAGTTTTTACAAGGAACAATAGGAAGGTCTTACGCTTTTGAAACAGCTTCACGATATGGAATACCTTATAGTGTTGTAAAAAGAGCAAAAGAAGTTTATGGAGATGACAAAGATAAATTAAATGAACTGATAGAAAGAAGTAGTTCATTAGAGAGAGAATATAAACAAAAAATTGCGAAACTCGATGATGAAATTGCAAATATGCAAAGAATCACAAATAACCTAAAAGAGCAAAAAGAGAAACTAGATGAGCATATATACTCTGAAAAATCAAAACTTCATAAAGAGTATAATGATGCAAGAGATGAGGCAAAAAAAGCTATAAAAGCAAAACTTGTAAGTGAATCTCATCAACATCTAAATATTGCTCATCAAAAAGCAAAAGAAATTAAAGTTGAAAAAGTTCAAGAAATTGTAGAATTTACTATAGGCGATAGGGTAAAATATAGAAATACAAAAGGAACTATTGTTTCAATCAAAGGTGCAAAAGCTTATATTGAAAATGATATGGGAATGAAAGTTCAAGTAAACTTGAGTGATTTAAGTAGAAGTGGAAATCCTCCTCCAAAAATTCCTACCAAAAAAGCAACTGTAACTATTCAAAAACCAGAAACTGGAAGTATAAAACTTGATTTACATGGACAAAGAGCTGATGAAGCTATTGAAAATCTTGATAAATTTTTAAGTGATGCTTTACTTGCAGGTTTTGAAGAAGTTTTAGTTTATCATGGGATTGGAACAGGAAAACTTGCATTTGCAGTAAAAGAATATTTGAAAAAACATCCAAAAGTTAGAGGTTTTGAAGATGCTCATCCAAGTAGTGGAGGATTTGGAGCTAAAGTTATAAAACTTTAGTTTCCAAATTTTTTAATAAATATAAGTTTTTAGAGATTTAACAAACTCTTCCATTGTTTTATTTGCATTTTCATTTGGAGCTTCTAAAAAATTTAATATAAATGAATCTTGCGTTTCACAAACACCAATACTTCTAGGACGTACTGCTAAAACTTCAGGAGTTGGTAACTCTTTTCCAAAACAAAATACTATATTTTTTGCAGCTTTTATATTTGGATTGATTTCTCCACCTTCAAGAGAACTTGTATGTTTATGTTGGTCAAAAGTAGCTATAAATGCTAAAACTGGATGAGCATCAATTTTTATTTGTAAAGCAGAAATAATCTCATCTACACTTTTAAAATTTAATTCACTTTTTTTATACTCAATCTCAAAAATATGGTATTTTTCTTTAAAGACTTTTTGTTTCATTTTTTCCCTTTATTTAAATTAATTGATAGAAATAAATGAATTTACAGCACAATCCATTCTATCATCTATATCGTTTCCATCAAGATTCATATAATCAGTTTGTATTTTATAAACTAATTTGTTGTCATATTTAAATTCAAATACTAAATATCCTGCATAACTTTTTGCATCGTTATTTTTCTTACCACTATCTTCTTTGTCATTTTCATAAATATAGTAATTTATCAAAACTTTTTTATCTGAAGTTATTTCACTATTTGAAGATATATATTTTTCTAAAACTTTTTTTAATTTTTCATCACTTTGTTCTTTTGATAAAATATTTATCAATTTACTTTTCATATATTTTGAATATTCAATATCCGAAATTATTTCGTAATTACCATTTTTTAAAGAATTAATAGCTTCTTTAATTGGTGCATCAATATTTATTTTTTCAAAAGTTATAGTTTTAGTTTGACATTCAACTCTTTTGCTTTTTATACTTTTTGTAGCTTGTGTGAATACACCATAAAAAACAAAACTAAGAATTGCAATACCAATAATAGGCAGTATTTTACTCATTTGTTATACCCTTTTTTTAGTTTGTAAGGATAATAACAAATAAAAAATTATAAGTCAATATTATTTAAGTATTATAATTAAAAATTATAATACTTAATTTAAAGGTTCTATTTCTAAATCTATAGATGAGTTTGAAGTTTTAATTTCATCTTTTAAAATAATCTGTTTTTCATCTATCTTTTTTTCTTTTATTAAATAATTTTTTATATTTAGAGCTCTATTTTTAGCAATGATTTCAAGCTCTTTATAATCAACTTTTATTTTTGAAACTAGGTTTTCTAATTCCTCTTTTTTTAGTTTTTTATTTTCACCTTCTTTTTCAAAATATCTTTTTTTCTTTAACTCAAAAGTTTCTTCTTTTTGATTGTAAGAAGAGTTTACTTTTATTGCAATATCTTTTTTCTGTGTTAAAATTAAAGCAATTTTGTCTAAAGTTTCTTTTTGAATGGGTGTGATTTCATCTTCTAAAGGATTGAATTTTACACTTTTTATTTCATCTTCACTAAAATTAAACATAGCTCCAAGTAAAGAGAAAGGTGCTGTTACAGCTTTTGTTATAAGATTTACAAATGCTTTCCAAACAATAGCTCCAATTGAAAATTGTGGATCATCTACATTTCCTGAAACTGATAAATTGATATCTATAATTCCATCTTTATCTTCAAGTAAAGCAATAGCAATTCCTAAAGGTAAAGATATAGCATCAGGACTTTCTACTTCTTCTCCTAATTCTAATTTTGTAATTATGATATTATTTTTTGCATCTAAATTTGATTGATCAATATTATATTTTAAATCTAAATCAAGTTTTCCACTTTTTAACTCTCTACCTATAAATTTTCCTGTATAAGGTGTGAAGTTTTGCATTGCTATATTTTCAAATTTCATATTTATATCAGTTAAAAATTTTATATTATTTGGATTTACAATACCTGTTATTTTTGCAACACCATATTGATCAACAACTCCTTTTAATTCAAGATTTGTTTTACTTGATTTTGTGTTTTTAATTTCTGAAACTTTTCCTTGAAGTTTTGTAACTGTAGTTTTAAAAGCAATAGGAAGATTTTTATCTTCAAAATCAAATGTTCCATTATTTATGTTAATTGGACCGATATCTAATTTTGTTTGATTTGAAGAGTTATTAGACTCTTTTTTTGTTGTTATATTAGTTTGTGAGTTAACTTCTTCTTTTATTTTTTGATTTTCATTTTTTGGTAAAATTATAGAAATATGAGGATTGTTTAAATCTGTTTTTTCTATTTTGAATCTATTTTTTTGATTTGATAATTTTTGTATTTTTAAATCTAAATTTTTAGCTTCAATTTTTGTGTTATTTTCTAAATTTATAAAGTCAAGTTGAGGATTTTGTAATCTTATAGAATCAACTGCTAAATCAGTTCCTTTATTTGAAAGATTTTTTATGTCTAGTTGTGTATTTTTCACTTTTAATTTAGATTTTTTATCTTCAAAATCTAAATTAGGAGTTTTTAAAGAAGTAGATTCTAGTGATATTTTATCTTTATTAATTTTTAGATTGTTTAAAACTAAAGATATATTTTTTGAGTTTATATTTAAATTTGCTTTTTTCTCATCTAAAACTAGGCTATCTTTTGAAAGATTTATATTATTAATATCAATGATTGAATCTTCAATATTCAAATTATCTAAAACTACTTTTGTGTTTTTTGATTTAATAAACAGTTTGTTTTTATTATCATTAAAACTTAGATTATGGTGGTTTATAGATAAATCATTTAAAACTATTTTTGAATTTATAATATCTATGTTTTTTAAATTTAAAGAGATTAAATCGCTAATTATTTGAGTATTATTGATTTTATCATCAAATTTAAAGCTACTACTTGCTTTTATATTTGAAAGATTGATTATCCAAGGTTTTGATTCTTCTTTATTAGTAGTTTTTTCATCATTTATAACTTCTTTTTGAGAAGATGAATTTTTGATAAGATTAGCAAAATTTATTCCATTTTTATCTGAAATCATATTTGCATTTAAAGTATCTATATTTATTCCGTCGAGTTTAATTTTTTGATTGATTAAATCAAAATCAAATCTTTTTACATCAAGTTTTTTTAGTGAGCTTATTGATTTATCATTTTGTTTTAAATCGATATTATTAATCTCTAACTTTTCACTATTTAGCTTTAAATCAAACTCTTTTGTTGTATTAATATTATAGTTTAAAACAAGATTGATATTTGCTTCATTATTTAATTCAAAATTAAAAAAATTATCTTTAAAATCTAAAAACTCTTTGATTTTTAGGTTTGAAATATGAATTTTTCCATACATTTTAAATGGTTCAAGATTAAATGCTCCACCAATTGAAACACTTGTATCTTCATTTATTCTAAAAGAAAGATTATTTGAAGATAAAGAATTTTTATATGTTCCTAAATCGTAAATAACATAATTTATATCTTTTAATTTCAGATTATAAGGTCTTTCATTTATTAGACTTTCAAAGTTTATATCTGCATTTTTTAAATCTATTTTTGAAATTAAAAACTTAATATCAAATGAACTTGAATCCTCTTTTTTATCTTCTTCTTTTGATGGTTTTAATAAATTAGCAAGATTATAAGTACCATCTTTTTCTTCTTTTATATTTAAAAAAAGTTCATCTAAAAAAAGATTTTGAAAGCTAATATGTCTTTTCTCAATAGAACGTAACAATGCAAAATTTATATTTAACTCTTTAAAGGATAAATCTGAATTATTATTTTCATCTACAAGTTTAAAATTTGAAATTCTTGCACTAATAGTAAAGGGATTAAATTCTACTTTTTCTATTGATGTTTTAGCAGTTAAGTTTTCATCTAAATTTTTTATTAATTGATCTTTTAAAATTATAGGTATAAGCTTAAATCCAACAGTTATATAAATAGCTAGAAAGAAACAGAACCAGTAAAATGATTTTTCTAATTTACCCACGTTTACACCCTTTTTTTGATAAATAATAAAAAATAAAATTTTTCCTATTATAACAAAATAAAGTTAAGTTAGCTAAAATTCACCCAATTAAAAGGATATTAAATGACTGTTATAGAATTATTTCAAAAATTATTAAGATTTCAATCAATTACTCCAAATGACGATGGAGCATTTGATTTTATAGAAGAGTATTTAGGGCAAGAATGGTCTTGTATAAAAGTAGATATGGAAGGTGTAAAAAATAGATTTTATTATAAAAAATTCAACGAAAATCCTCAACACCTTTGTTTTGCAGGTCACATAGATGTTGTTCCTACTGGTAAAAACTGGGAAATTGACCCATTTGCAGCTGAAGTTATAGATGGAGTAATAACAGCACGTGGTGCTCAAGATATGAAAAGTGGTGATGCAGCGTTTTTATATGCTTGTAAACACGCAAAAAATTTTGATGGAACACTTTCTATTTTACTTACAAGTGATGAAGAGGGTGAGGGAACTTATGGAACTATCAAAATGCTTGAGCATTTAAGAGAAATAAATTTTATTCCAAATTATGCAGTTGTAGCAGAACCTACTTGTGAAGAGATATTTGGAGATGCTATAAAAGTAGGAAGACGTGGAAGTATCAACGGATATATCACAATAAAAGGGAAACAAGGACACGCTGCATATCCTGAAAAATGTATAAATCCTGTACATAATTTTGCAAATATTTTACCAAAAATAGCAGGAATAAATCTTGATAACGGAGATGAATATTTTGCTCCAAGTAAACTTGTAATCACAGATATTAGAGGAGGTATGGAAGTTACAAATGTAACACCAAATGAGTTAAAAATCATGTTTAATGTAAGAAACTCTACAAACACTACAAGAGAGTCTGTAGAAAGCTTTATAAATGAAAATTTAAAAGGTTTGGAATACGATTTTAGAACAACGCAAGGTTCATTTCCATTTGTTACAAATAAAGAATCAAAAGTGGTAAAAGCTATGGAAAATTCAATAAAAGAAGTTTTAGGAGTAACAACAAAACACTCAACTCATGGTGGAACAAGTGATGCTAGATATTTTGGTAACTTTGGGATTGAGGCTATTGAATTTGGTGTTATAAATGATACTATTCATAGTGTTGGAGAGAGAACAACTGTTAAAGAAGTTGAGGGATTGACGAAGGTATTTGAGGATTTGATAGAGAAGTTTTAGAAAAAATATTGCATTTAGTGATATTTGTAATAATCTTTTGATAAAAAGTTCTATTTTTAAGTCTATTAATATATTCTTGATTTCCAGAAGATGGATTAGTTTCAATATGTTTTTGAGAATAATTTTTATTTGTTATATTACTCGGATTGAAATAGAACGATAATTAATTAACAAAAAGAGGAAACTCTTTTTCAATAAAATTTGTCTTATTCCAGTCATATAATATTACTTTATCAAAATATGTTTCTCCACTAGAAACACTACCTCTTAGCCATATATCTAATACTGACAATAAAGATTGTAAGAAACCAATTGCAAGACATAAATGTCTTAGAATTTCAATATTGTTTTCTTTTGATTCACCATGTTTGGTAAAAAAGTTTGCTTAGGCAAAAAAGAGCTTGTGAAGTTTAGTAGAGTTACTCTTGGAAAAGTAGAGCGAGGAGAGTTGGGAAATACTTTTGTTAAAACTTTGGATATTATATTTGCAAGTTTAGGTTTTGGATTGCCTTCTCTTGATGAACTTTAAAATAAAAGAAGAGATTATAAAATCTCTTCCACAAAATACCTTCCATTTTTTACATTTATATGAATATTTGTATCAAAAATCTCTGATAGATTTTCATTTGTTAAAATCTCCTCTTTTTTACCACTTTTATAGATTGTATTATTATGAATTAAAGCTATATTTTTTATCTCTTCAAAAATCTCTTCAAGATGATGAGTTACTAAAATAATCGATGAATTAAGAGATAGTTTTTTTAACATTTTTATAAAATTTATCTGAGCTTTTATATCAAGTCCTACAGTAGGCTCATCTAAGATAAATGCTTTTGGTTCATGTATAAGTGCACGCCCGACTATACATTTTCGAAGCTGTCCTGTACTCATTTCAGCTACTTTTTTATCTTTTAAATCAACAATATCTAAAAATTCTAAAACCTCTTTTGCTTTTATGATTTGTTCTTTTGTAAAGTCTTGATGTGTAAATATTCCAACAGAACTATAATGTCCACTTAAAACAACTTCAAAGCCATTTAGATATCCAGCTTCTCTTGCAAAGTAGTTGTGTAAATCATTTGTAATTATTCCTAACTCTTTTCTTAATTCAAAAATAGAGTAGATTGCTTTTCCTAAAATCTCTTTTTTATAAGGGTTTGTTTTTCTTGGGTGAATTTCTGATTGGATTAGTTTCATCAAAGTTGATTTTCCACTTCCGTTTGAGCCTAAAATTGCCCAATGTTCACCTTGTTTAATCTTTAAATTTACATCTTTTAAAATAATTTTTTCATCGTATCCTACATTTATATTTTCAAAATCAATAATATTCATAAATTGTCCTAATATATCTTTTTTAAGATACTACTAGCAAATCTTTAATATAATCCTTAAATAATAAAAAAAGAAAGAGTAAAGATGAAAGTTACAAGAATCAAAAAATTAATGATTTCAGGAATAAGTGTAGTTACAAATAATGAGTTTGAAATGAGTGAAGAAAATGGCAAAATAGCTGGACTTTGGGAAGAATATTTTCAAAAAGATATTTATAAAAAGACTTTTGACAAAGCAAATAGTGATTTTATGTATGGAGTTTATAGTAACTACGAATCAGATGTAAGTGGGAACTATAAAGTAACCGTTGGTGTTGAAGTTACAAAATCAAAAAATGCCATTGTTATTGAAGATAAAAAATATTTAGTTTTTACAAAACAGGGTGAACTTCCAATGGTTGTAGTTGAATTATGGGAAGAGATTTGGGATTATTTTGAAAAAAATAGTGAATACGAAAGAGCTTTTGAAGTTGATTTTGAAAAATATGCAAAAGAAGATGAAGTAGAGATTTATGTTTCTATAAAATAAGGATTAGTGTGAATAATAAAGTAATAGTATCTTTTTTACCTGATTATAGTAATGCAAATAATTTTATTTCTAAAATAGATTTTGCAGATTCTTATAAAATTGAGTTATTAAAAGATGAAGAAATAAAGGAAATATATTTAAAACTACTTTCAAATAATTCTACTTTGATAAAATCTTTGATGTCATTCCGAAATAAAATAATGTCTTTATTTGGTTTTAAAACAGAGATTAAATACTCAAATAATATCAAAGATATTCAAGTTGGAAATAAAGTAGGTTTTTTTACTATTTATTACATTGACGAGCATGAAATTATTGCAGGAGAAAAAGATAAACATTTGGATTTTTGTGTATCTTTTTATAAAAATGATACTGATTTAACTGTTACTACTTTAGTACAATACAATAATTTTTTTGGAAAAATTTATATGACTTTTGTAAAACCTTTTCATAAAATAGTTGTAAAAAATATGTTAAAAAATTTAAAATAAAGAAGTGAAATAATGGAATGTAATTCAATAGATGAAGTAAGAAATAACATAAATAACATCGATGAACAAATAGTAAAACTAGTCGCTTTAAGAGGTGTTTTTGTAAAACAAGCTGTTAAATTTAAAAAAGATAGTGAAGATGTTAAAGCTCCTAAAAGAGTAGAAGAAGTTATTTCAAAAGTAAAAAATATTGCACGATTAAATAGTGCGAATGAAGAAGTTGTTGAAAATATTTATAAAGCTATGATAGAAAGTTTTATAAAGCTTGAGATGAAAGAGTTTGAGAATCTAAAATGAAAGAGTTTTTAGAAGAGACACAAATAATAGATTTTAAAAATAAAGAAGTTTTTAGTCTTGCACAAGAGTTGGCAAAGAATTGTAAAACAGATGCTGAAATAGCAAAAAATTGTTTTTTGTATGTAAGAGATAATATTCATCATAGTGGTGATTTCAAAGATGAAATTACAACTTACAAAGCAAGTGATGTTTTAAAATACAAAACAGGTTGGTGTTATGCAAAATCTCATCTTTTGGCTGCACTTTTAAGAGCAAATAGTATTCCAACAGGTTTTTGTTATCAAAGATTATCTTGTAGTGAATATAAAAAAGATATTTATTGTTTACATGGATTAAATGCGATTTATCTAAAAGAGTTTGGTTGGTATAAAGTTGATGTAAGAGGAAATAAAAGAGGTGTAAATGCGCAGTTTATTCCACCTTTTGAACAACTCGCATTTAATTTAGAAAAAGATGAGTTTGATTTAGTAAAGATTTATTTAAACCTTTAGATGTTGTGATTGAAGCTTTGAAAAAAAATAAAACTTATGATGAAATGATAGATGTTTTTCCTGATATTTCATTTTTGATTATTGATTATGATAAAAAATATTTAAAACAAATAGTTGAATTATTTACAAATACAATTCATAATATAAATAAAAAAGATTATACAAAAGAGCAGTTAAATGCTTGGGCAAATCCAAATTATGATTTAGAAATTTGGGACAAAAGAGTTGAAAAATCAAAACCATATCTTTGTATTTTAGAAGATGAAGTTGTTGGATTTTGTGAGTATTATGATGGATATATTGACTGTTTTTATGTTCATTATAAATATCAAAATTGTGGTATTGGAAAACTACTTTTAAATCATATATTTAAAATTGCAAAAGAAAAAAATATCGATAAAATTAAAGCTGATGTAAGTATCACGGCAAAGCCATTTTTTGAAAAATCAGGGTTTATTGAAGTTAGAAAAAATATAGTAAAAAAAGATGTTATTGAACTAATAAATTTTAGTATGGAATTGAAATGCAAATAAAAACACAAAGATTAAAAATAAGAACTCTTCAAAATAGTGATTTAAATGATATTTTTGATATTTATAAAAATGAAGAAACATGTAAATATTTACTTCATAATGCTTGGAATGAAAAAAATAAGAATGAAGAGTTCAAACAAAAACTATCAAAACAAAGTCTTGAAAAAGATTTTGCTATAAATTTAGCTTGTATTTTAGATGATGTAGTAATCGGTGAGATAAATATTTGGAATATTGATATGAAAGATAGTGTTGAAATAGGATATTGTTTTAACTCTAAATATAGTAGTAAAGGTTATGCAACTGAAGCTTTAATGGCTATTGTAAAATCTCTGTTTATGAACAAAAAAATTCATAGAATACAAGCAAATATGGATGCAAGAAATTTAGTATCAGCTAAACTTTGTGAAAAAATTGGAATGAGAAAAGAGGCTCATTTTATAAAAGATTTTTGGAATAAAGATGAGTGGACAGATAGTTTTATATATGGAATGTTGGTTTCTGATTTAAAATAGAGTAACAAAGGATAAAATATGGCATTTTCAAAAGAAGAAAAAGAAGAACTTTTAAAAGTAAAATATGTTGGTGAAACGGTTATAAAAAGATTTGAACAAATAGGAATTGACTCTTTAGAAAAGCTTTCAAATAGCAGTGTAGAAGAGATAACAGATATAGTTTCAGATATTTTAGGAAGTAGTTGCTGGAAAAACTCTCCTCAAGCTAAAAAAGCTGTTTCAAATGCTATTGAGTTTGCGAAAGAAAAAAATCTAAACTCTTAAAATATAAAAATGATAAAATTACTTTACATTTTTACATAAAAATCTTATAATGATAAGTAAATTTATCATTATGAGTTAAAGATGGAAAAAATATATGTAAATATAGATAATACAAATGTTGGTGAACTATTTTTTGAAAAAGATAAAAATCAATATGGATTTAATTATTTGACAAATTATAAACCAATCTCTTTGATTATGCCTTATAAAAGCTCTTCTTATATTTGGAAATATAAACTTCACCCAATTTTTGATATGAATATGCCTGAGGGTTATCTTTTTGAACTTTTTAAAAACTATTTAACAAAAGAGTATGGATATATTGATGATTTTTTAGTTTTTTCTCATATTTGTTCAAATATTCAAAGTAGATTAACATACAAAAGTGAGTTTGAAAAAAAAGAGTTTTTTTCTTTTGATTTGGATGAAGTTTTGCAAAATGATACACAAGAGACATTTTATAAAATCGTTACAACTTTTTTGGATAAAAATGCAATCTCAGGAATTCAGCCAAAATCTTTGGCAATTTTAGAAGATAAAGAGAGTTTAATCTCAAAAGAATACATCATAAAAACTTGGGCAGATGAATATCCACAACTTGCACTAAATGAGTATTTTTGCCTAAAAGCTATTGAAAAAACAAATGTAAAAATCCCAAATGTAAAAGTTTCTAAAAATAGTAAGTTTTTATTGGTAGAGCGATTTAATTATGATAAACAAACTGATAGTTTTTTAGGTTTTGAAGAAATACTTTGTTTACTTGGAAAAAATAAAGATGAAAAATATAGTGGAAGTTATGAACAAATATCAAAAGTGATTTATAGTGTAAGTACACAAAAACTAGAAGATATGAAAAGCTTTTATAAACTAATAATTATGAATTATTTGCTTAAAAATGGTGATGCTCATCTTAAAAATTTTGGAATACTTTATAATAGTGATTTTTCAAAAATATATTTTGCACCAGCTTATGATGTGGTAAATACAGTTGTATATTTTCACAAAGATAGACCAGCTTTAAGTATGTTTGGTAAAAAAGTTTGGTTTGGAAAAAAAGAGCTTGTTAAGTTTGGGATACAAAGCTGTTATTTAAATCAAAATGAAGCAAATGAAATATATGAACTTTGTATAAAAGCTTTGAAAAGTTCTATATTTGAACTTGAAGAGTATTTAAAAAGTGATAAAAATTTTGAAGAAATTGGAACAAAGATGTTAAATATTTGGAAATTATCACTTGATGAAAAAACATATAAGGAAATACCAAATGAAATTATATGAAATAGGGCAAAAAATCAAAGTTTTAAGGGAAGAAAAGGAACTAACGCAAGAAGAACTTGCAAATATTTGTGGAATAAGCAGAGTAACTTTAGGTAAAGTTGAAAAGGGTGAACTTGGAAATTCTAGTGTAAAAACTTTGGATTTGATTTTAGATAGTTTAGGTTTTGAAATAGAGTTTAAAATCAAACAAAACTTTGGACTTCCTAGTTTGGATGAGTTGTAGATGAGAAATAGATTATTTATTCTTATAAACTATGATAAAAAATATTTAAAACAAATAGTTGAATTATTTACAAATACAATTCATAATATAAATAAAAAAGATTATACAAAAGAGCAGTTAAATGCTTGGGCAAATCCAAATTATGATTTGAATATTTGGGACAAAAGATTTGAAAAATCAAAACTATTTTTTGAGTTGATAAATTTTACTTTCGATAAAATATTCAAAAAATTAGAAATAAAGTAGAAAAATGAAAAATAAATTATATTTAATGTGTGAAAAAATGGCATCTGGAAAATCTACACTATCAAAAAAACTAGCAGAAGAGAACAATGCAATATTATTGAGTGAAGATGAAATACTAAAAAAACTTTATCCAGATGAGATAAAAAGCTATCAAAATTATAAGAAAGCATTATTATTGTATAATAGGGCATTTAATGTTTAAAGGAAAAGAATGAGTCAATTACCAAACTGTCCAAAATGTGGAAGTGAATATACTTACGAAGATGGAGATTTGTATATCTGTCCTGAGTGTGCAAATGAGTGGTCGCAAGATTCATCTTTACAAAGTGATAGTGATGCTTTAGTTGTAAAAGATGCAAATGGTACTATTTTACAAGATGGAGATGATGTAACTGTTATCAAAGATTTAAAAGTTAAAGGAAGTTCTTCAGGTATAAAAGTTGGTACTAAAATCAAAGGTATTAGACTTGTTGAGGGAAATGATGGTCACAATATCGACTGTAAAGTTCCAGGTGTTGGAGCTATTAAATTAAAACAAGAGTTTGTAAAAAAATCTTAAATAATTATTTAAATAAGAAGTTTTAATCCAAAAGGCTTAAAATGAATATGAAAAAACTAAAGGATATGGAAGAAGAGTTTTTGACTTTTTATCCAACAGGTTTTGAAGATGCGAAGTTTTTCCCAACTATGAAAAAATTTGACCCTTCAAAACTTGAAGCGTTCACAAAAGAAAATCTAAAAAAAGAGAATTTTTCAAACCCAAATTTGGTTGTTCAATCTTTTTTTCAAATTATTCAAAAATCTGTTTTGGTTTCATTGTTTGATAAACTAAAGTTTAGAGATATGTTAGCAAATTTAACTTCTTATGAAAAAGATATGTTAAGTATAGAATTGTATGAATTATTACATGGAAATCAAAAAAATGGATTTGAGGGAATAGTAGAGTTTTTATCTCAATACAATCTTGCAAAATGGACGATAATTTCTGTTGTTTTATATTATAACGATAGACAAAAAGAGTATTTTATAAAACCAACAACTACAAAAAATGTAATCAAATATTTTGAAATAAAAGATTTAGTTTATAAACCAACTCCTAGTTTTGAGTTTTATGATGCTTATAAAAAAATCTTAAATGAGATGAAAAAAAATGTAAGTAAATCTGTGAGTTTTGATAATGCAGCTTTTACTGGATTTTTACGAATAGGAATGGAAGATTGATTTTATGAATGAATTGTATTATGAACAATTTAGAAATGTGTGTAAACAATATTATGATTTTGATGATGAAAATTTTGAAAGATTAAAAAATATCACTTTTTTAAAAGAGGTAAAAAAAGCAGAAATTTTACTTGATAATTATTCAAAAGCAAAATATATTTACTTTATTTGTAAAGGAATTTTACGAACTTATTATTTAGGTGAAAATGGAGAGATTTATACAAAAAATCTTTTTAGTGAAAACTATTTTTCTGCTTCAAAGGTTTCACTTATTACAAAAGAAGATTCATACTTAAATATTGAAGCTTTAGAAGATAGTACACTTATTTTTATTGATTTTGAAAAGTACAAAGAGTTGATAGATAAATATAATGAATTTAAGACTTTTTACATAAATTATTTAGAAAAAAATTGGGTAATTGTAAAAGAAAAAAATGAAATATCTTTGATTCTTGATGATGCAACAACAAGATATGAAAACTTTATAAAAAACAATCCAAACATAGAAAATAGAATTGCTCAACATCATATCGCAAATCATTTGGGTATAACTCCAACTCAGTTGAGTCGGATTAGGAAAAAGTTAAATAAATAAAACTAAATTATATTTTTTACAAATTGCATCCAATAATATTGCAATGGAAATAAAAAAATTATAGTAATAACTGCAAGTATCAATAAAAACTTTATAGCTTGTGTTTGTTTGATATTTGCCAAAGCCAAACCAATAATTATTGGTGGAGATTGGTAAGGTAAAAATAGAGTAGAAAAAGCAGATACTTCCATCATAATTACCTCATTTAAACTAAAACTACTTATTGAACTTATATGCTCAGCCATTGGAGTGAAAATAGCAGGAATTGATGGTTGAGTTATGAAAATACCAGTAAATGACATAAACGAACTAATAAGTATTTGATTTAAAACTTTATACTCTGTAGGTTTATATAGATTAATTATTGATGTTAAAACTTCTTTTATATAATCATTTGTTGCAACAATATTTCCAAAACTAATAATAGCTGCAACTAAAAGTAAAGAAGCAAAATTTATACTATTTACATCTTTTGTTTTTATGATATTTATTGTTGGATTTGCTAAAAATAAAACACCTACTATTGCAATAACACTTGCCGAAATGCCATGTATAAAATCTGTTGCCCAAAAAAGAATCATTGTAAAAGTAGTGTAGATTACTGTTTTTTCATCTTTTGATAAAATATTTTTTTCACTTTTGTAAAAAGTGTATTTAGGAGTATCATTGTACATGAAATATAGTAGTGCCACAAGAATTAAGTTTTTTATGAAACCTAAAACAAAAAAATTAGCAACTAAATAGTGTGAATATAAAAGTTCAAAACCATAAATCTCATATGTTAATCCACTTAATATCATATTTGGAACATTTGCTGGCAAGATTGTAAATGCTGGTATTACAGTTGAAAAAATGAAAGCTAACATTATTCCAGTATAACCTTTGTCTTTTTCTTTAAAACCAAAATTTTTAGCAACAATCATGGCAATTGGAATTAAAAGTACAGTTCTTCCTAAACTTGAAGGCATAACAAAACTAAACAATAAAGAAAAAATATTTATAAAAATTAGAATATTTAAATAATTTGGATTTTTTATAGAAGAAAAAAGTGTAGAAAACCTTTCACTTAAATTTACATTTTTTATAGCACTTGCTATTAACATACCTGCAAATACAAGCCAAAAAGCAGAAGATGAAAATCCTGAAAAAATAATATCTTTGCTACTTAAAGAGAATATCAAACAAGTAAATAAAAAGATAAGAGATGTTTGATAATTTGGTATTATAGAAGTTGCCCAAAAAATAATTGTTGTTGTAAGTAATGAGATTAAAATCAGATTTTTAGTATCAAATATAAAATTTGAGGCAATAAAATAAATCAAAATAGGAATAATAAAAAATAAAATATTTTTAATCAAAAATAACCCTTATGAAGCTGTAATTTTTAATTTAATATCAACATATGTAAATGATTAAAAAAGTTTATTCTACTATGATTAGATTAAGTATTTATTTAATTTACATATAAAGGATTATTTTGACTGAAACTTTAAAAGCTCATTTATCAGTATTATTAGCTACCTTTTTAGTTGCAGGTTCATTTATAGCAAGTGCAAAACTTTCAGGTGTTATTGATTCTATTTCTTTGACTTTATATAGATTTGTTTTAGCAGCTATTATTTTAGCTCCAGTTATTTTGATAAAAAAAGAGTATAGAAAAAAGATTATTTCAACTTTTCCAAGAGCTATGATTATAGGATTGTTTTATGCTTTATATTTTATTGGTATGTTCAAATCTTTGGAGACAACAACAGCTTTAAATACAGGAACTTTATATACTTTAGTTCCTTTGATGACAGCGATTTTATGTATATTCTTTTTTAAAGAAAAAATGAATTTAAAACAACTTTTTATATATTTTATAGGAATTGTTGGTACTTGTATAGTTGTATTCAAAGCAGATTTCGAATTGTTTTTAGGTTTTTCTTTAAATGAAGGGGATATTATATTTTTACTTGCTTCAACTTCAATGGCTTTGTATTCGATATTTTTGAAACTTCTACATAAAAAAGGAGATATTCTTTTAGTATTAGTTTTTACAACACTAATTGGTGGATGTTTTTGGATGTTTCTAACTATGCAGGTTTTAAATATACCTTTTGGTTGGGAAAAAATAAAAGGTGATTTATTTTATTGGATGGCTTATTTAGTTATTGGAACAACAATTGTAACTCTATATTTATATCAAAAAAGTTCTATTATTTTAGGTCCTAAAAAATTGATGGCTTATGTATATCTAAGTCCTGCAATGGTTGCTGTTTTATCTTTTATAATAGAAAAACAGACTATTAATTTTAATGTTTTTATAGGGATTATCATATCAACATTTGCTACAATGATTCTTTTAAAACAAAAGTGAGAAAATATTATGAAAATACCAAATATGATTTATGGAACAGCTTGGAAAAAAGAAAATACAACTGCTTTAGTTTTTGAAGCTTTAAAACAAGGATTCAAAGCAGTTGATACAGCTTGTCAACCAAGACATTATCAAGAAGATTTAGTAGGATTGGGTTTACAAAAAGCTTATGATGAGCAAATTGTAAAAAGAGAAGATTTATTTATTCAAACAAAATTTACTCCGATTGATGGGCAAGATAAAAATAATATGCCTTATTTAGAGAGTGATGAAATAGAAATTCAAGTGGAAAAATCTTTTGAAACTTCTAAAAAAAATCTAAAGACAAATTTTATAGATGCTTATATTTTACATTCACCGGTTTATCCTGGAAGTAAACTTCAAAAAGTTTGGCAAAAAATGGAAGAGTTTGTTGATGCCCAAGAAGTAGGGCAATTAGGAATTAGTAATTGTTATGATTTAGATGTTTTAGTTTATATTTATAACAATGCAAAAATAAAACCATCAATCGTGCAAAATCGATTTTATGCTCAAAGTGGATATGACAAAGAAATAAGAGCTTTTTGTAATCAAAATGGCATAAAATATGAGAGTTTTTGGTCTTTAACTGCAAATCCACATATTTTAACAAGTGAGATTTTACAAAATTTATCAAAAAAATATCAACGAGGTGTTGCTGAGATTTTTTATAGATTTTTAAATCATATAGATATTACACCTTTAAATGGAACAACATCAACAAAACATATGATTGAAGATTTAAAAATTGGTGATTTTTCTTTATCAAATGATGAAATAAATGAAATTTCTAAACTTTTAGGATAGAAAAATATGGAAAAATCTTTATCAAATTTATCAATTTGTAAATATATTCAATATAAAGAACAACAAAAAAGAGAGGTTTTTATCTCTTCAAATATTTTAATTTTTGTGATAAAAGGTACAAAAGTTTTACATTTTGGAGATGAAAAGATTATTGTAAATTCAAATGATGTTCTTTTTTTGAAAAGTGGAAATTATGTAATGAGTGAAGTATTAGATGAATATTTTGAATCAATATTATTTACATATGATGATGCTATTCTTTTGGATTTTATAAAAAAATATAATTTAGATTTTGAAGAGATACTATCTTTTGATAATAACTATTTTAAAATCAAAAAAACACCTATTTTTGAAATTTTTCAATCTTCAGTTTTGAACTATCTTACTGCAAACTCTTCAAATAAAGAATCTATTATAAGATTAAAATTAGAAGAACTTTTTTTCAATATTTTAGAATCTGATTCAAAAGAGTACTTTAAAATATTTTTATCTTCAATTTACAATGAGTATTTTTTTAAAATAAAAATAGAAAAAGAGTTTGATTTCGAAAAAAATATTTTATTTTTTGCAAAAGAATTTAATATGACAGATTTAGCTTTTAGAAATAAATTTAAAACTATCTTTAGTACAACACCAAAAAAATGGCAAAATGAAAAAAGACTCGAAAAGGCAAAATTATTATTGGAAATAACAAATGACAATGTAACAGAAGTCTGTTTTAAATGTGGTTTTGAAAATATTTCATGGTTTATTCAATTATTTAAAAATAGATACAAAGTTACTCCAAAACAGATAAAAAACAACAAAAATTGAATATTTCCCAATAGAATTAAATTTTATTTTTTTATATAATAATCAAAAAAAAGGATAATTAAATGATGAAAAAAACACTATTAGGTTTAGTTTGTTGTGCAAGTTTTTTATTTGCAGATAATTTTACATTAAGTAGTTCTGATTTAAAAGGACAACTTACAAAAAAACAAGAATTCAATGGTTTTGGATGTAGTGGAGAAAATATTTCACCACAACTTTCTTGGGAAAATGCACCCAAAGAAACAAAATCATTTGCCGTAACTGTTTATGACCCAGATGCACCGACAGGTTCTGGATGGTGGCATTGGGTTGTTTTTGATATCTCTAAAGATAAAACAACATTAGCTTCAGGATTTGGAAATAGTGAATCAAAAGATGCTATTCAAAGTATAACGGATTATGGTAAAAGTGGTTTTGGAGGAGCTTGTCCACCCCTTGGAGATAAAGCTCATAGATATATTTTTACAGTTCATGCACTTGATGTTGAAACTTTAGGGTTAGATAAAAATACAAATGCTGCAACAGTTGGTTATTATATAAATTCTCACACGATTTCTAAAGCTTCATTAATTTCATATTATAAAAGATAAGTATCAAATGATACTTATCTTACTTCTATTCCATATTTTTCAAGCATATGAACCCAAACAAGACTATTTCCATTTTTATCAAAAATAGTAGGAGTTCCTTGAACATTTAAATTCATTCCAATTTGAACTTGTTCTTCTAAATGTTTTTCAAGTTTTGAAAGTTGAGATTGTGAATATTTTGCATTTTTTGCTTTATCTAAGTTTTCACTTACGTCAAACATAGCATCAATTTTTTGTAAAGTTGTTTTTTGACTCATTACATATAAAGATAAATCTTTAGCATTCTCATGTGATTCTAAAGGAAAATAGAAAACTCTAATTTTTACTTTATCTTTTATTTGAGGAAGATATGACTCAAATTTTTTACAATAAGGACACTCAGGATCTGTAAATAAAAAATATTCATCTTTACCATTTCCAAAAACAAAAGCTTCTTTTCCTCTAACTCCTGTTAAATCTACAGGTGCTGATACTTTCATTCCATTATTTGCATCAATAACGTCACCTGAAAGAATAAGTTTTTTATCTTTTGTTAGATAAATTTCATCTTTGTTACCTTGAACATCAATAGTTAAAATATATAAGCTTCCAATATCATAAGCTTTTATTATTTTTATTTGTGCTTTTTTAAATAGTTCTAATTGTTCCATTTGAGTTATTTCTACTTTTGATACTTCTTTTGTTGAAGCATTTAAAGTAAAAGATAATAGAACTAAACTAATTAATACCTTTTTTAATAAACTTAACATTACTGTTCCTAATATAAAATTTTTCGCGTATTGTATCAGTATTAGGTTAATAGTATGTCTAAAAGTGATTAATTATAATTTAAAGTAAATTAATAATTTTACAAATGCTATTTTAATGCTATTCTTTATTAAAAATAACTAAAAAATAAGTACTATTTTTTTAAGCTTTTTTATGTAAAATAAATAAAATTTTAAAAATAAGGCAAAATTATGGAAAATGCAAAAAAATATTTAGTTGCATCTTATGTTGTTACTCTATTTTCAGTAGGTTTTTTGTCTTATTTATCCAGTTTAAATAGTCAAAATATTTTGACTTTTTCTTTAGTATTTATAGTTTTAATTTCTGTGATATTTTTTTATGGAATTAATCTTTTAAAAAGTAAGAAAGAGGAAATTATTTTTAGCGAAATAGAAAAAAAAGATATCTTCTTGGAAAAAGAATTTTTAGAAGATTTAAGTAGAGTCTCTTTTGAATTTTCGAATAATATATTTAAATCAAAAATAGATTCAAAAACAAAAAATGAAGATTTCCAGCAAGTTGCAAATAACATAAATAATAGCATTGATAATTTATCAAGTAGTTTTGAACAGATATTGGATTTTTTTGAAAAATTTCAGAAAAATGATTTTACAGTAGAGATAAAAAACAATCAAACAGAACAATTAGAATTATTAATACAAAGTGTAAATAAATTAAATGTAAAAATATCAAAAATGCTTTTAAGTAGTCTAAAAAATGGAACTGCCTTTAAACAAAATGCTGATAAATTAAGAAATAATATGGAACTTTTAAGTACAAATATCTTCAATCAAGCTACTATTTTAGAGCAAACATCTTCTTTGGTTGATGAGATTACAAAAAGTGTTAAAAACAATAGTTCTGATGTTGATAAAATGTTAAGTTATTCAAATGAACTTTTAATTTCTGTAAATAAAGGTTTTGATAGTGCTAAAAATAGTGCTACTTTAATGGATAACATAAATGAAAAAACAAAAGCAATACAAGAAGCAATAACTATAATTGACCAGATAGCTTTTCAAACAAATATTTTAAGTTTAAATGCAGCTGTTGAGGCAGCAACTGCTGGAGAAGCTGGAAAAGGATTTGCAGTTGTTGCTCAAGAAGTAAGAAATCTTGCAAGTAGAAGTGCTCAGGCTGCAAAAGAGATAAAAATATTGGTTGAAAGTGCAACTAAAGAGACAGATAATGGAAAAACAGCTTCTGTAGAGATGATAAAAGAATATAATACTTTAAGCGAAAATATCAATAAAACAAAAGGAATTATTGAAAATGTTTCTTTTTCTTTAAAAGAGCAAGAAAAAGGAATAGAGCAAGTTAATGTTGCGATTTTTGATTTAGATAAAGCAACACAACAAAATGCCTTAAAAGCACAAGAAACAAAAGATATAGCAAATCAAAATGATGAAATGGCAACAACAATGGTTAGAGATACAAATAAAACAAACTTTTTTGGAAGAGATGAGTTTAATGCTAAAAAATAATAAAAAAGAATTAGAACTGAACTTGTAAAAGTTCAGTTAATTATTATAGTAAAAACTGCTCCAAGGTTTTTATTTTCTACAAAAACCTCTCCTAAGTTATCTTTTTCTAAAATATTTTTACAAATATAAAGACCTAAACCAGAGCCATTTTTTTTATTTTTTGTTGAAAAATATGGATTGAAAATTTTAGAAATAATTTTTTCATCTATTCCTTTTGCATTGTCTTCTATAAAAATTTTTTGAGTTTGATTATTTTCTTCAAAATATATTTTTATAAGAGGATTTGAAATACCTCTTTCTATAAAAGCATCTTTTGCATTATTTAAAATATTTAAAATAGCTTGTATTAGTTCATTTTTAGGTAGATGTTTTTTTTGCAGATTTTTATTTTCAATCTCTATTTTTATATTTAAAGAAGAAAAAGATTTTTCAATCATATTAAAAACGATTGCTACGATTTCATTTAAACTAACTAGTTCTTTTTTTGAATCTGTAGTAAAAAAATTTCTAAAATCATCTATGGTTGTAGACATATATTGAATATGTTTATTTATGTCACTCAAAGAGTTATTTAAAAAATCTTTATCTATTTTATTTGTATTATTTCTTAGTTTTATTCTTGTTAGCATACTTGAAATAGTTGATAATGGTTGTCTCCATTGGTGAGCTATCATAGAAATCATCTCTCCCATTGCTGAAAGCCTTGAGTGATAAATTACCATTTTTTCTTTCTCTTTTAATTCTCTTAAATCTAAAATAAATATTATTTTATACTCTTTATCTTCGTAAAATATATCTTTTATTTTTATGATTACAGGTATTGTTGTTCCGTCTTTTGTAATCAAAGAGATTTCTTGGAAAAGTTTTTCATTATATTTTATATATTTTTCTACAGAAGTAGGTATTAAAACACCTGTTGCTAATTTATCTATTAGTTCATCTTTTGTTTCATAGCCTAAAATTTCCAATAAAGGTTGATTTATATTTTTAATAAAACCTTCTTGAAGTATTAAAATTCCTTCTATTGTATTATTTATTATTTCATTTAGATTTATAACAATTTGTTCTTGAGTTTTCATATTGACCTATATTTTTGATAAAATTATATAATATGGTAAAATTATTTTAAAAAAGATTAAGCTAAAAATATTTAAAAATAGATAGAAATTGAAACACTTTTTAATCTTTTTATTTTTTTTGAATAAAAAGTTATTTTTATATCAAAAATAATGATATTATAGAATATATCGATAAAAGGTAGATTATGAAAAATTTATTTATTTTAGTTGCAATAATTTTAATCTTCACAGGTTGTATTTTCAATAATCAACTTACAGAAGAAGATTGTAAAAAACAAGGTAAAATCTACAAAGAAAAAGAGGTTCTAAATTTAAGAACAGGTAAGAAAGAAATTAGAACTGAATGTATATGAAAAATTACAAATAAGAGAAGAAATGAAAAATACAAATGTAACAGTAGAATTACTGAAATTAGAAAAACTTTTAAATAAAGTAGGGGATTTGGTAATAACAAATTCTATGATGGCTCAATCTATTGAAAACTTACCTTCAAGTGAAGAAAAAAAGAGTTTAATAGAAAAAATAACACTTCTACAAAGACATATTGTTGAACTTCAAGATTATGCAACTGATATTAGAATGATTAAATTTGAAAGTTTAAGAGATGTATATACTAATTATTTAAATGATATAACACCAAAAGATAAAAGTATAAAATTGAAAATAGTTGGTGGTGAAACTAAAGTTGATAAATCTTTGATTGAGCAATTGGATGATTTAATAAAAATGTTGATTTCAAATGCTGTTTCATACGGAATTGAGACAAAAGAAAACAGAATTGAAAAAGAAAAAAATGAAGAAGCTACTATAAAATTAATAGTAAGTCAGCTAAATGGACAAATCTCTTTTAGTATTGAAGATGATGGTAAACACATAGAAGAAGAGCTTGATAATATTGATATTATTAAAGAAGAAATTAATAAGTTAAATGGTGATTTAGAAATATCAAAAAATCAAAATGGTTCAACTTATACTATGATTGTTCCTTTAACACACTCTATTTTAGATGGATTAAATATAAAAATTGGAGATTCATTATTTATTCTTCCTACTTCTTCTATTGTAGAATCAATTCAACCAACAAAAGAGATGATAAAGTATGTTGGAGATGGAACAAGTCAATTATTGATGCTAAGAAATGAATTTATACCTATAATAAAACTATATGAGTATTTTAATATAACTCCTAAAGCAAAAAAATTAGAAGATGGAATTTTAATCATAGTAAAATCAAATGAGCAAAAAGCAGCGTTTTTAATTGATGAATTTTTACAGCAACAACAAGTTGTTTTAAAAGCAATAGAAACAAATTTCAAAAAAATACAAAGTGTAGCAGGAGCTACTGTTAGAGGTGATGGAAGTATTGGTTTGATTATTGATGTTAAAACTATTCTTGAATCTCACTAAAAAAGATTTATTATAAGGGAAAATATTTTGTTGGATTATGTTTTACTTGAAAAATATGGTAAAAAAATATCAGTTTTATTTGTTGAAGATGATGATAGCTTAAGAAAAGAGATGAGTTTTTTATTGGGTGATATTTTTGAATATATTGATATTTCTGCAGATGGAGAAGAGGGATTTAATAAATATACTAATTATTATAAAGAAAATTTATCTTATTATGATTTGATAATAACAGATATTCAAATGCCAAATATGAATGGTATAAATTTAATAAAAAATATTTATAAATTAAATCCAAAACAAAAAGTATTAGTTTTATCAGCTCATAATGAAAGTGATTATTTATTAGAACTTGTAAATATAGGCATTGCACAATTTATTTTAAAACCTGTTGATTATGATAATTTTTTAGAAGTTATATTTAAAGTATCAAAAAATATTTATGAAAAAAAATATAAAAAAGAGTCAAAAAATAATTCTTTTGTGAAACTAACAGAAGATTTATTTTGGAATAAAGAATTAAAGCAACTAATTTTTAAAAATCAGATATTAAAATTAACAAAAAAAGAATTTTTATTGCTTGATTTACTTTTAAAATATCCCGAAAAAGTCTATACTAATGAGGAAATTATAAATTTTTTGTGGTCAGGCGAGTTAAATTTAGATGTACAAATATCTAATCTAAAAAACTTAATTTCAAGACTTAGAAAAAAAGTTCCAGATTTAGATATAAAAAATAACTATGGTTTTGGTTATAGTATTAAACTAACTAGTGTATAAATAAACCATCATTGGTATATAAAAAAGTGATACTAATGTTGAAATAAAAACAGCAAGAGATATTTTTTCCGGTTTTACATCAAGTAATGTAGCTACAGTTACTGTATTTCCAGCAAGTGGAACAATAGAAAAAATAAACATTAATAAGTGAAAATCTTTATTTAAAAAATTCAAATAGTTTTTATCAATATAAATAAAAATTAGTATTAAAACAGGCCAAATTACAAACTTTATAAATAAACTATAAAAAATAAATCTTTTATCAAAAGCACCGTTTGTTTTTATTTTTTCCATTCCCATACCTAAAAACATCATTCCTAAAATCGCATAAGCACCTTTTAGATAGTCTGAATAATCCAAAAATATTTCAGGCATTTTAAATCCAAAAATATTTAATATTAATCCTAATAAAAAAGCATATAAAACAGGAAGTTTGATAACTTTTATAAAACTTTGTTTAGCTGTAAAATTACCTTTTGCAGTTATATAGTAACCAACAGAGTTTTGATATAAAAGTGAAGCTAAAACAGTAAATATAAAAACATCCACTATTGAAGGCTCTAAAAATAGTATAGCAAGAGGAATTCCAATATTCCCTGTATTTCCTGTGGCTGTACTAAAAGCTAATAGATTAGAAGTGTTGTCTTGATAAATTTTTTTGAAAAAAGATAAAGAGATAAAAGCAATAATTGTACTAAGTAAAAAAAAGAAAATAGGTAAAAATATAACTGAAGCTTCGAGTTTTACATTAAGTGTTGCATTAAAAACTATAATAGGAGCTAATATAAAAAGTAAGATTTTAGCGATACTTTCTTTATCACATTTTAAAAAAACAGTAGAAAAAAGACCTAATAATATACTAAAATAAAGGGGAATAATTTTCCCTAAAAGTGTCAAAAAAACGCTCATATTCAACCTTGTTAAAAGATGAATAGTAGCATTTTATTATGTATAAAATATGTAGATTTAAAGATTATTAAAAGTTACATTTCCAAGTAATTCAGAACTTAAAAATGTCGCTTCTAAATTATTATAATTAAAATAATCTCCACAAATTCCTAGATTTTTTTCATTATTTAAAAAATATGGCATATCTAAAGAGCTTTTTGCAAAAGCGTATTTCCACAAGTGTGGAATAACTTCAAATTTATTTAATTCTTCTTGAAGTTCTTCATCTAAATTTTCTAAAAATATCTCATAAATATTCTCTTTTGATTTATGATTTACACAATTAGCAAATTCCCTAGAAGAGTGAATTATATATGAACTAAAATCTTTTAAGCCATATTTTTTTGAGTTATCTATGATATTTTCTATGTCAGGATTTTCGTAAAATCTATTTTGGTCTAATTTTATATTTTTATTTGAGTATAAAATAACTGAAAAAACAGAATCATATTTAATATTTGCAACTTTTTGCTTAAAATCATTTGGAAGTTCTATATCAAGTTCTAAAATTTGAGGTGCTGGAATTGATATAAATAATAAATCAAAATCTTCATAAATTTTATGATTCTCATCTTGTAAAATCCATTTGTTATTGAAATTTTGAGCTTTTATAATTTTTGTATTTTTTACTAAATCTTTTTCATCTATTAAAAATTTACAAATAGAGTTTATTCCATTTTTAGGAATAAACTCATCATATTTAGCTTTTAAAACACCGTTTTTTACCAAATCTAAACAAAAAAGTTTTAAATCATCAGTTATTGGAACTAAGCTTGAAGTTCCATGGTCTATAAACTTATCTTCTATATATTTAGTGCTAAGTCGTCCACCAACTCCTCTTGATTTTTCAAAAATAGTTATATTTTCATATTTTTCTCTTAGGTTATTGTATAAGTTACAGCCAGATAAACCGGCTCCTATAATTGCTATTTTCATTTTAAACCTTTATTTATAAACTAATTTTATTACACCAATTGCAAAAATAACTAAAGCATAATCTTTTAAATCTTTATCATATAAAACCATAAATATTGATGTGAAAATCAAAGCAAATGATAAAATAATTGGTTTTATAAAATCTTTAATCTCTTTACTTATATATTCAAGCTGAGAGTTTGAAACTTCGATTTTAAGCTCTCCAATACTTGCTTGTTTTATAACGGATTTTAAATCTTTTAAAGTAAAAGGAATTGATTTTATCTCATCAATTATTGTTTCAACAATACTATCACTAGCTCCTAAAGCTTTTGGAATATTTTTTTGTAAAATTGGTAAAATATCTTTTATTCCATTGAAATTTTCGATATAAGTTGTTCCAAGTCCTTCGATAATCGCACTAACTCTTAAAATATAAATAGCATCACTTGGAAGTTTAAAAGGAAAATTTCTTGTACTTTCTAAAACTTCAAAGGCAAGTTTTTGCATAGATTCACTGCTTAGATTTTCATTTGAAAAAATATCAAACATTTTATCTGTAAATAAAGCTAATTCATGAACAGGAGCTTCATGAGCGATTGTTCCAAGGCGTTTACTAGCACTAATATAAAGTTCATAATCTCTCTCATTTGCAGCTTTTATAAGCTCAATAATTGCAACTCTTATATTATTTGGAATTGATTTTACCATTCCAAAATCTAGTAAAATAAGCTCTCCTTGTCTGTTTACAAGTAGATTTCCAGGATGTGGATCTGCATGAAAATATCCATTTATAAGCATTTGTGTTGTGTAAAAATCCACAAGTTTTGAGATTATTTCATTAAAGTCAATATTCTCTTTTAGTAAGTTTTCTTTATCATCAAACCTAAATCCCTCTTCATAACTCATAACCAAAGCATCATCGCTACAAAATTCACTAAAAGCTTTTGGAAATTTCACTTTGCTATCTTTATATGTTTGTGAAAACTTTTGTAAATTTCCTAGTTCATGTGTCAAACTAACTTCTTGCAAAATCATAGATGAAAACTCAGAAACTACAGCTTCAATAGAGTTTTTTGTATAGTGAGAAAAGAGAGGTTTAAAAACAGTGTTAAAAAAATTTATGATTTTTATATCTGCTTTTACTCTTTTTTTTATACCAACTCTTAGAAGTTTAACAGCAACTTTTTCACCACTTTTTAAATATGCTATATGAACTTGTCCAATTGATGCAGATGCAATTGGAGTGTTTTCAAATGATGAAAAAGGATTATTTTTAAAAGCTTTATTAAAAACTTTTTCATATTCATCTTTACTCATACAAGGAAGTTGGTCGTGAAGTTCTTTTAACTCTTCTAAATATTCAGCTGAAAAAAAATCAGCCCTTGTTGCCAAAACTTGCGCTAGTTTTATAAAACTAGCTCCAAGATTTATAGTTGTTTCTTTTAGTTTTTTTGCACTTAAAGGCTTAAAAAAAAGAAAACTAGGTCTTTTTTTTATAACCAAATAAATAGTTAGTAAAAATGAAAAAACACTATAAACTCTTTTAGGAGAGTAAAGATTTAGGTTTTTAAAAAAAGTTTTTATTTTAAATCCTCTTTGAGTTTTTGTAAATCTTCTTTTGTAGCAAGTCCTAATTCATCAATAATCTCTTTTATTGTTGATTTTAGTTCTGCTTTAAATTTCTCATCACTCTCTTTGCCTTTTTGCTCTAGTGATTCTAAAAAACTTTTTACATCTTTTGTATCTAGTTTTCCTTTTTCTTCTAGCTTTTTTAACTCATCTTCGATTTTTTCTTTTAAAACCAAAGCTCCACCAAGTCCTGTAAAAATTAGTTCTTTTATCATTTTAAATCCTTTTTGTTTATTCTATGATGATTTTTGATATTTTGGTATGTTTAATTTGTAAGTTAGTTTTAATTTAAAAAGTATCTTTATATTTTTCTCTAATATTTAAAAATTTATCTAAATTTGCAAAGAAAATATCTATTAATTTGGGGTCAAAATGTTTTCCTTTTTCATTTTCTAAAAAAGCAAAAATCTCTTCATCCTTCCAAGCTTTTTTATAGCATCTATCACTTCCAAGTGCATCAAAAACATCGCAAATAGCAGTGATTCTTCCATAAATACTAATCTCTTCTTCTTTTAATCCAATAGGATATCCACTTCCATCCCATTTTTCATGATGCTCTTTTGCTACAATTGCAGCCATTTTCAGTAAAGGTCTATCCGAACCTTTTAATAAATCATATCCTTTTATAGCGTGAGTTTTCATAAGTTCTAGTTCTAAACCGTTTAATTTTCCTGCTTTATGTAAAATAGAATCAGGAATTGCTACTTTTCCAATATCATGCATAGGACTTGCTTGTTTTAATAACTCGCACTCTTCTTTTTTTAAGCCAGATAAATTAGCCAATAAATAAGAGTATTCAGCAACTCTTTTTACGTGATTTCCTGTCTCTTTACTTCTACTTTCCCCAATAGTTCCCATAGTAAAGATAATTTCTCTTTGAATATCTTCTATATCTTTGTTTGCTGTTATATCTCTTCTAACTGCACTATAACCTACATGTTTTCCTTTTAAATCAAAGTAAGGCTCAAATTCTGCTTCAACCCAATAATATCCACCATCTTTTTTCTTGTTTTTAACTTCAAGATTTACTTTTTCACCTTTTTTTAGTTTTTCCCAAAGATATCTAAAACTCTCTTTTGGCATATCAGGATGTCTTATGATATTGTGATTTTTACCTATTAATTCATGTTTTTTATAGCCACTAATTTTACAAAAAGCTTCACTTACATGGATTATTATTCCTTTTAAATCAGTTTTTGAAAAGATTACATTTTTATCATAAATTTCTAAAAGAGATTTCAAATACTCTTTTTGCTTTCTAATTTTATGGGTTTTTACTTTTACTTTACTATTTAAATATTTCACATAATTTCTATTGATTAAATACAAAGAAGTAAGGATTATTATAATAATAAGAGTGATAATTGCAAAAAGGAAATTTACTTCCATTTCACTGATTTTTGAAGTATCAATATTGTCTTTTTTTATAAAAAAGAAAAAATATCCCATATCTCCACCGTGAACATCTTTTATTTCATCTTTTACTACAAAATATTCATCAAATAAAAGAGAATCTTTTATATTTAAAAACTTATCTATTCCATATTTTTCTACTTTTTTCATAAGTTCTTTATTTGCATTTAAATTTGCAATATAATTTTTACCTATAAAAAGTTTTGTAAATGGTTCTATAAATCTGTTTGTATAATCTTCATGTAATACAAATAAAGGTTCGATATTTTTATTTTTGAATTCTTGAGCTATAGAGTTAAATTTTGAAATCATCTCAATCATTCCAATAAAATTTTTATTTTTATCATAAATTGGAAGCATAGTTTTGAAAGTCATATCAAATCTTCCCGTACTAATTGTAATCATTTCTCTTGGATTTTTTATCATATCAGTAATATCAAGTCTAGCATCAGCTGCATAATCACCAACTTTATTGGTCCAGCTTCTGTAGAAACTATATCCATTTTTATCTATAATTTGAATCCATAAATTCTTATTATCACTAAAATGTTGAATATTTTTTAATTCTTCTTGAAAATTAATAAGATTTCTATCATTTTTTAAAAGAGCTTCTCTTACTGAATTATCTCTGCTTATTAGGTATGTAATAGCTGAAGTGTTACCTTTTTTCTTTGAAACTTCATCTGCAAATAATTTTTTTATTTCTTGAGTTTTAAAGTTATAAACTTCTGCTGTGAGTTTTTGTTTTATATTTTCATAAATAAAAAATATAAAAGTAATAATGAAAAATAATGAAATTAATATCAATAAAAATTTTTTCATGCGGGCATTGTAGCCTAATTTAGACTTTTATTAGATAAAAATTTTTATTTTACCAAGGACCTTGAAATCTAATAACTTTATGAGATACTTTTTTCTTATGTTTTGTAGCTTTTCCTTGAACTCTTTTTCTCCACATTTTAAAACTACTACTTTTCATCAAAGTTCGCATTTTATTTTTTACTTGATTTTCAGTTAAACCATAAAGTTCAAAGATAGTGTCAAAAGTAGTTCTATCTTGCCATGCCATTTCAATCAAACGATTTAAATCTTCTTCTTGAAAAGGAGTTAAATCTTGTTTTTCTTTTTTAGCTTTTTTTGTAAAATCTAGTTTCAAACTCTCTTTTTTCTCAAAGTACATTTTTTATTCCTGAATAGTCCAGATTAATTTTGAACTGTCAAATCCTAAACTTGGAAGTTTTTTCAAGATATCTTTTTTGATTTTTTCATCTAGTTTAGAAGTTCTTGCTAAAATCCAAAGATACTCTCTACTTGGCGTTCCAACAACGGCATATTCGTAGTTTTCATCAAGCATTAAAACCCAATAATCACCATAAAATGGTCTAAAAAAACTAACTTTTAATTTGCTATTTGATTCATCTATAGCATAAGCTCTACCAATAGCCTCTTTTTTATCATTTGTTTGGATTTTTGTACATCTGTTAATTACTTTGATTGTTTCTTCATTCATCATAGAGTAGTTTGCAGTTACATTTTTACAATCTCTTTCAAAAAAATGTTCATACCTTGCTATTTCGTACCAAGTACCTAAATACTTATTTAGTTCTACTTTTTCTACAGTTTGTAGAGGTGGATTTTTTGAAGAACAAGCTGTAAATAAAAATACAAAAGATGTGATGATTAGGAGTTTGAAAAACTTTAACATAAAAAATCCTTTTTTATTTTAGTATATAGAAAAATAGATTTTTTTGATATGGTTTTTATGTTTTTTAATCGAAAAATTCACTCATATATGTTCTATAGACAAGTGGGACTAAATTTTGTTGTAGTTTTAGATTTATTCTCTCTTTTATTGTAACTCCTCTAAAAAAACTCTTCCAAAGCTTTTGGAATTTTTCTTCATTTGAAGAATAGATTGGTTCATCAAAATAAGCAATTTCTTGTATAGAAAACTCTTCATCTATTTTTACAAATGCTAACTTTCTATCTAGGTCGTGGATTATGAAATTTTGATTATTGAATCTTTTTAAAAAGTGTTTTCCTAAAAAATAAACTACATTAAATTTTGATTCTATTTTTCCATATAAAGTGCCATCTTCAAGCTCTTCAAATCTAATAAAAGCATACATTTTATGAACTAGCCTAAATAACTCTTTTTCAAGTGAATTTAGGTAAAAAACGCAAGAATTATTTATATTGTATAGTTGTTTTGAATCTTTAAATCCAATGATAATATACTCTAAAAGAGCCATTTCAAACTCTTTTGAAT
This sequence comes from Arcobacter aquimarinus, assembly GCF_013177635.1. Lineage (NCBI taxonomy): Bacteria > Pseudomonadati > Campylobacterota > Epsilonproteobacteria > Campylobacterales > Arcobacteraceae > Arcobacter > Arcobacter aquimarinus. Next base: position 1,159,609 of record NZ_CP030944.1, read on the forward strand.
CACACATAAAAATATTTAGTATCTTTTCAAAACAATCTTTTTGAAACTTTATTTTTAGTGCATTAAAAACTTTTTCATATTTCTCTTTTGAAGTTTCTATTTCTAATATTTTTTCAAAAATAATTTCATTTGGAAGAGTTTTATAAATTTTTGTAGGTTTTAATTTTTTATAATAAACTTCATAAACTAAAGTTAAAAATCCTTCAAAACTTCCATCATAAATTAAAATCATAATTCACCTGTTAGAGAACTAATATCAAAAAGTGAGGGTTGGATTAGTTTTTTTGGTTCTGGTTTAGTAAGTGCAAGTTTTAGACTTTCTCTATAAAATGGAACTTGCCTTTGAAACTCTTTGTTGCAAGTGATAAAGTATTTTGCTTTTTTGATTGAAATTTTTAATTTTTTCAAATCATCAAAAGTAAGTCTTTTAAATCTTCTAGCACTTAAAATCTTCATCACACCTCTTGCTCCAACTCCTGGAATTCTAAGAAGTTCCTCTTTTGAAGCTGTGTTTATTTCCATAGGAAAATATTTTAGATTATTCAATGCCCAAAATGTTTTTGGGTCTAACTCTTCATCCAAATTTGGAAACTCATCTGTTACTATCTCATCCCAAGAAAAGTCATAAAATCTAAGCAACCAATCAGCTTGATAAAGTCGATGTTCCCTTAAAAGTGGTGGTTTTGTGATTGTTGAGGGAAGATTTTTGTCATTGTTTACTGGAATATAAGCACTATAATAAACCCTTTTTAAAAGCGCTTTATCGTATAAAGCAGAGCTAAGTTTTAAAATATCCCTATCACTTTCAGGTGTTGCTCCAACGATTAACTGTGTACTCATTCCTATTGGTTTTTGCTCTTTTGCAAGACTTAAATCCCTTGCAAATTTTAGTGGTTGTAAAACTTTTTCTTTTGTTTTATTTGGTGCTAAAAGTTTTAAAGATTTGTCGCTTGGAAGTTCTATATTTGAACTTACTCTATTTGCTAGTTTTACGATTTGCTCAACCAATTCCATAGAACAACCAGGGATTAATTTTACATGAATGTAACCATTAAATCTATATTCATATCGTAAAATCTTTAAAGCTTTTAAAATCAAAGTCATAGTATGGTCTTCGTTTTTTACAATTCCAGAACTCAAAAATAGTCCCTCAATATAGTTTCTTTTATAAAAATTGATTGTAATGTCTGCAAGTTCTCGTGGGCTAAAAACAGCTCTTGGAATATCGTTTGAAACACGATTTATGCAATATGCACAATCATAAATACAAATATTTGTAAGTAATACTTTTAGAAGTGAAACACATCTTCCATCAGGTGTGAAAGTGTGGCAAATTCCACTTGTGTGAGTTGCTCCTAGTTCTCCTTTTTTGAAGCTTGTTTCAACTCCACTTGAAGAGCAAGAGACATCATATTTTGCACTATTACTAAGGATTTCCATTTTTTCATAAATATCTGTTTTCATTTTTGTATTTTAGTAAAACTAAAAAAATTCCTTTAAAAATATTTCAATCTGTAATGAAAAGTTTTTCTAAAAATTCATTTGCGATTTTTAGATGATTTTCTAGCTTTTCTTTGGGCATTTTATTTAGAAGTGCTATTTGCATTTTCATTCGTGGATTTTTGTCAAATTTAAAAGAATATTTATATAAAAATCTCCAATAAAGTGCATCTATAATCTTGCACCACTCTTCTTTTTTATCATAATCACTCATCTTTAAAAGATAGTTTGAACTTGCTATATAAGGCTTTGTAGTGATACTTCCCCCATCACTAAAACCACTCATTCCATAAACATTTCCAACCATCACCCAATCGTAAGCATCGATGTAATTTTTCATAAAAAACTCATAAACTTCATTTGGTTTAATCTCAAGTAATAAAAAAATATTTCCTAAAATCATAAGCCTTTCTATGTGGTGATTATAAGCTGTAAGATTTAGTTTTTTGATTGTGTCATCAAGTATTTTTATACCACTTTTAGCTTCTAAAATTTTTTGTGGCATAGAGTTTTTAAACTTAAAAAAGTTTGAATTTCTCAAGAGTATCCCATCATCTTCATAAACTCGAAGCATAAATTCCCTCCAACCGATGATTTGTCTTATAAAGCCTTCTTTTGCATTGTATGGAGCATCAAAATTTACTATTTTTTCCATTAACTCATGTAAATCAAGTAAACCAATATTTAAACTACTTGAAATATTTGAATGAAATAAAAAGTTTTGTTTTATATCTTTTGTAATTGCATCTTGAAAAGAGCCAAAATTTTCAAATTTCTCTTTTAAAAAATAGTTTAGTTGGATATTTGCTTCATCAAAAGTTGTAGGATAATAAAAGTTCTCACAAACTCCAACACTTTTAAATTTTTTACAGTAAATCAAAGCCTCTTTTACAAACTCATTTTCAAAAGCTAAAGTAGGGGGAATTTTTATCTCCTTTGGAAGTTTTTTTCTATTATCCTCATCAAAGCTATATTTATCAAAAAAAGGTTTTCCATTTTGCATGAAAATATCCAACTCTTTTCTTCTATTTATATAAAACTTATGCAAAAACTTGTTTTTATCTTTTGGGTTTATAAAGTTTGGATTTTTGATTGTTGTGATGTTTGAAAAGTTTTTATAAACCTTTTTTTCCAAATAATTATCAAAAAGTTCATAAACAAAAACCTCTTCATTTTTATAAAGTTCAAGATAACTCTCATCTTCAAAATACTCAACTAAAATATTGTTTTGTTTTAAATAAGATTCATAAAACTTCATCGAAGCTCTATGAAGCACAAGCTTTTGAATATGAAAATCATATTGGGTAAAAAATAACGGTTCTTCTATTAAAAGCACTTTTTTATTTACAAAGTTTGATATGTTTTTAAATAGTTGGTTTGGGTAGAGTATAAATGTTTTCATAAAAATAGTTTATTAGATTTGAAGTTTATTTTGTACAAATTGTTTGTTAATTGATGAATTTTAATAATGTAATTTTCTAAATTATATAGATATAATTTTTTTATTAAGTTATTTCAAGAGAAAAGAAATAAATAAAGTAAAGTTTATGCATTCCCAAGCTTGAGCTTGGGAACGATGAAAAGTAGATTAAAATAATAAAAGAGAAAATTGAAAAAAAAGAGGGAAATATGGATAAAGAAGAAAAAAAGAAATTAGAAAATGAGTTTAAACAACTAAAGAGAAGTGAATATGATAAAGCTTATGATAAAGTAATAAACTTCTTCCTTGTAGCTTCAATAGTTGTATTCTTGATACCAACAAATATTTTAAGTGTATATCCAATCTTAAAAAGTTTTACACAGTTTATGGCAAAAATCTTTCCAAATATCACTATATATGCCCAAAGAAGTAGATGGTCTGAAGTAACAGAATTTTATTTTAGCTATATGTGGATAGTAGCATTAATAACTATTGTCTTAATCATAATGACTATTCCCACAGCAAATGAGAAAGCTGAAAAATATTTTGGAACGGGAAAATATAAACATAAAGGAATATTAAATCATAAATATTTGATATTTGTACCTCAATTGTTATCGTTTAAATATTTTCTATTAATTACAGCAGCTATTTTATTAAGCCTATATGGTATTTATATAAATTATACAGGTTCTTTAATAGATGGTGAAATTTCGAGGTTGAAATTTGGTGAAATTATAAGTACACGATTTGGAATGCTTTTTATAGCAGTCATTTTTCAAGTTATTATTATACATGGATTAGTAGTTATATTAATACGAAGTATTTTAAACACAATACACATTCAAAAAATAAAAAAAGGAGAATAAAAAGATGGGAATAGAAACAAATAACCAAAGAGAATAATTAGAATTTTCTATCGTTCTCAACGTCCTCGTTGGGAATGCATATAAAAACTAAATGAAAAAGAAGAAACAAAAATGGCTAGAAGTAGATAGAATATATGAACCAACATATTCTAGAAACAATTTACCGATTTTGGCAAAAGGATTTCAACCAAAACTTATGCATTCCCAAGCTGGAGCTTGGGAACGAAGAAAAAAATTTTATAAACTATCTTAAATAACCCTAACAATCTCTGCACTAGGTTTAGCAAAATAATACCCTTGTGCGTAATCAACACCTATCTCTTTTACTTTTTCAAGTTCATAAGGAGTTTCAACCCCCTCAGCTAATAATTTTATACCATTTTCAGTACAGATTGTTCGTAAAGCTCTATAAATAGACTGTTTCATAGTATCTTTATCTATATTTTCTATGATATTTCTATCAACTTTTATGATGTCTGGTTTTATATCTATAATCATATTAAGTGAAGAGTATCCCTCACCAACATCATCAAGTGCAATTAAAAAACCTTTACTTCTATAGTAGTTTAAAATAGTTTTTAAGTGTTCTTTATCTTTTACATTTTGTGTTTCAACTACTTCGAAAACTATGTTTTTTGGGTCAAAGTCCAGTTGTTTTGCCCATTTTACAGTAGAAGCTAGGCAAAATTCTGGGTCATAAATAGAAGTTGGAATAAAGTTTATGAAAACTTTTGCATCTATTTTTTTAACTGCTGTTGTTTTAAGTGCTGTTTCTCTACACATTCTATCAAGGGTAAAATTCATATCATTTCTTGCTGATTTCTTAAATAACTGGTCTGGATACATAAGCTCACCATTTGGTAAAACTCCACGTGTTAAGGCTTCATAAGCAAATATTTTATTTGTGTTTATATCAATTATTGGTTGAAAGTGAGCAGTTAAACTGCTATTTTCAAGAATATCAAAAAAGTTTCTATCTTCTATAAAATGCAAATATCTGTTCATTGGTTTTGCAAAAAATATAGTTCCAAGCGAGAGTTGATTATCTTCATTTTCTATGAAGATTTTAATTTCATCTTTTTCTAAATCATTAAAATTTGTATTGAAAAAATCAAAATTTTCCTCAAAAAAAAGTTTTGGATTTTCTTCTTGTATAGTTACAATTCCATCTATTTTTGAAGTTTCAAACCCCAAACTTTTTAAAAGATTTGAAGATTTTATCACTAACTCTGTTATTTGAGTTATGAAGTGAATCTTGCTTTTTTTCTCACTTATAGAAAATATATCTTTGCATTTACAAGCCATTTTTTAATCCTTGATTATAGTAATTACGATTTCACCTACAACAAAACCAAATTTTTTTAGTTTTGAGTGATTTATAATAACTCCATCATCTTGTAAGTGAAGCCAATCTTGAACACTTAAATCAATAGTAGAATCTTTATAAGGAGTTCTCATAACATAGTCAATCATTACTGTATTTCCATTTGCTATCATTGGGCTTTCTCCAATAATATCATTTGCAGTTGCTATAAATTTTTTATCTCCTGTTGGTTTTAAAGTCCAAATCCTTTTCATCTCTTCACCATCATCATAAACAAAATATTCATCAAGTGTTCCAATACCGTTTTTATCCCAAGAACCAACCATTGTTCCTTTGAATGTTCTTGTTATTTTTCCACTTCTATCTTTTACAAGTCCATAGGCTCTTAATTTACCATTGAAATATTCTTGTGGAATAAACTCTGGTTTTGTGTTGTTAAAATCTTCTATTTTCATTGCTGTACATCCTGTTAGTAGTATGGTTGTTAAAAAAACTAATATTAAATTTTTCATGCTATTAATCCTTTATTTAAATCTATATTTTGGTCTCTTGTAAAAACCAATTGATGAAGATTTATATTTCTTGTTAAAAATGCAGCTTCACAATAGTTTAAATACATTTTCCACATTCGTATAAAATATTCATCAAAACCTAAATTCTTAATTTCTTCTAATTTTTTTTCAAAATTTTCATGCCAAATATTTAAAGTCTTTGCATAATCTTCTGTAAACTCTTCAAGATGATTTAGATTTAATCTTGTATGTTTTGACGTCACTTCAAGGATTTTAGAGATACTTGGAAGATGACCTCCTGGGAAGATATATTTTTGTATAAAATCAGTGCCTTTTGAGTAAGCTTTATATCTTTGGTCTGGCATTGTGATTACTTGAAGAACTAAAACTCCATTTGGTTTTAGTAGCTCTTGACACTTTTTAAAGAAGATATGAAAATACTCTTTTCCCACAGCTTCAAACATCTCAACGGCAATTATTGCATCAAATTTACCATTTAAATCTCTGTAATCTTTAAGTAAAATGTCAATTTTATCTTCTATCTTATGCTCTTTAAATCTATCTTCACAAAGTTTTTTTTGCTCAACACTTAAAGTTACCGTTGTAACATCACAACCTTTATCATTTGCCAAATGAAGTGCCATAGCTCCCCAACCTGAGCCAATTTCTAAAACTTTAGAACCTTCTTTTAAGTTTAGTTTTGATGAAAGTTTTTCAAGTTTGTTTTTTTGTGCTTCGTATAAATCTTGGTTTTTGTGAGAAAAAACAGCACTTGAATACATCATTGTTTCATCAAGCATTAGTTTATAAAAGTCGTTTGATAAGTCATAGTGCGCTGAGATATTTTTTCTTGAGTTTGTTTTTGAGTTTTTTCTTAAACTATGTTTGATTTTATTAAAAACAGGCATTAGATTTATTAGTCTGTTTTTTTCATTTTCACTTGTAGTTCCAAGATATTTTGCATTTAAAAGTGCTAGTTCTATTAGTTTTGTAAGATTTGAAGTTTCAAAATCTTTGTCTATGTAACTCTCACAAAAACCAATATCTCCATAAAGTATGGTTCTACTAAAAAATCTATTGTTATATATTTCTAAAGTTATTTTTTCTTCAACTTTTTTTTCTCCATAAAGTTTGATAGTTCCATCTTTATAGATTACTTGTAATGTTCCTATTTTTATTTTTGAAAAGAAGTTATCTCCAAATTTATTCCATAATTTTTGCATTTTTAATACCTCCTTATTTTGTCATTTTCTCTTGGAAAATAGATTTTTAACCCTTTTAAATAAAGCCTAAGAGCATGATAATAAGTTCGAGAAACCACTAAAAAAGTGCTGAACATATATCGAAAAAATATTTTTAGTATATTTTTAAAAGTGTAGGGCTTTGCTTTTGAGTTAAAAATCGCTGTTAATTTATGTTGTTTATCTTCGTATAAATCTATTTTTATAAATAATTTGTTTTCATCATACTTTAGCTCAAACTCATAAACTCCCTCACACTCAAAAAAAGGTGAAACATACATATCTTTTTTTACAACTCCAAAATATGAATTGTCTCTTTTTTCAAGTTTTACTGGGTAAACAACACGACCGTTGTTGTAGTTATGAACTTCAGCTAAAATATAAGTTGGAAGATTTTCTTCATCAAATAAAACCAAAACACTAATAGGATTAAAAACAAAGTTTAAAACCCTTGGAAGTGTTAAAAATCTCATTTTTGATGTTGTTTTTAAATCAAATCTTTTTAAAAGTTCCTCTATGTTTTTTATAAAATCCGTAGTTTTCCCAAAGTGGTCAAAACTTTGTAGACTCATAAAATTTAGTTTGTTTATAGAAAAAATTCTATTTTCTAAACTTTTTAAATCAAACAGATCAATATCAAGCAGATAAAAGTTATATTTAAAATCGTGCTTTTTAGGAAGAAATCTTTTATGATAAATAGTTCCTTCAAAAATATTGTGATTTGATAAATTTTGCATTTTAGAACTCGCATCCAAGTTTTGAAGCCACTTTTGTAGCACTTAAAAGTCCATCTTCATGGAAACCATATCTCCAATAAGCTCCTGCAAAATAAGTGTTATTATGTCCACAAATTTCATCTTTTCTGCTTTGCATTTTTATTGCAAGTGAATCAAATTGAGGGTGTTCATAAGAGATTTTTTCAATCACGTTGTTTATATTTTGAGTCTCATTTAATGATACAAAATAATCTTTTTTTGTTTTTAGATTTTGTAGAGTATTTATCCAATAACTAAGTGTTACAAGCTTATTTTGCGTGTTTGAACTTGTATAGTTCCAAGCTGCATACATTTTTCTATTTGGATATAAAATATTATTGTCATTATGTAAAACGGCGCTATTTTCTTTATATTTAAAAGCACTTAAAATTTCAATTTCTTTTTGTGTAGGATTTTCTAAAATATCTAAAGCTTGTGGTGCATGCATAGCTAATACAACTTTGTCATAAAAAGATTTATTTCCATTTCTATGGATTAAATAAACCTCATTTTCTTCCCTTTGAACTTTTACAACATCAGAGTTTACAAATATTTTTCCTGAGATTTTATTTTTTATTTTATTTACATAATTTATGCTTCCATTACTAACAGTTAGCCATTGATGATGAGTTGAAACTCCTAAAAGACCATGGTTTTTAAAAAATGTTAAAAATGTTCTTGCTGGAAAATTATTCATTTCATTGCTTGGAGTTGACCAAATAGCAGCACCCATTGGGAGTAAATATCTTTGTTTGAAAGCATCTGAATAATCTTTTATGTATTCTCCTAAAGTTTTGTCTAAATTTGAATTACACTCTTTTAAATCTTCATTTGCTTTTTTATTAAAATCTAAAATATCTTTTATCATTTTATAGTGAGTAAGTGAAAAAAGATTTCTTTTTTGAGCAAACATTCCTTTTAAAGAAGAGCCATTGTAAGCTCTGTTTATATCTTTATCCCAAAAAGCAAAACTCATATCAGAGTTTTCTATCTTTACATCTAACTCTTTAAATAGTTTTGTCAAAAGTGGATAAGTTGGATGATTAAAAACTAAAAAACCAGTATCAACACCAAAGACTTTATCCTCATCTTGAACCATTGTAGTTCTAGCATGTCCTCCTAATCTATCCTCTTTTTCGTATAAATCAACTTCATGTTTTTTGCTTAAAATATAGGCACTTCCAAGTCCACTAATTCCAGCTCCTAAAACTGCTATTTTCATTTGTATCTTCCTTTTGGGTCAAGTTTTGTAAAAACTAATTTTGAAATATCCATTTTGTTTTTTAAATCATTTAGAATTTTTTCTAACTCATTTTTATCTATATTTGGTGTTCTACTCATAATCCAAAGATTTGAATAATCATCATTTGAAACAACTGCTGTTTTATAATCATTCAAATATTCGATTTTATATGAAGTTCTAAAAACAAAAAAATATCTCATAAAAAGTTGGTTATTTTCTAGTTTTGCAAAACCGTTATATTCTATTAGTTTTCCATTTAATTCATTTTCAAAACATCTATTATAAACATCATAAGTGTTATTTTCTTGGAGTTTGTATTCTACGCTTGAGGCTACACAAGAGGTTTGAAAGCTATTTTCAATCCTTGCTACTTCATACCAAAGTCCAGAAAATTTTTTAATATCAATAGAAGTATTTGCAAAGATTGATGAAGAAAAAAATATTGACAAAAATAAAAATTTCACAAATACTCCTTTTGTTTAAACAAGGTAATTTATTATAAAAAAAGAGAGTTTTGTATGTTTATTTTGTTACTTTATATTTTAATAAGAAAATAATAGAAAGAAGTTTGAATAAAATAGGCAATATTGAGTATAAAAAGATAATTGCTAAAATTGATAACTGATTTATATTTTGTGTTTCAAAATTTGTAAATTCTAAACTTATAAAAGAAATAGCAACAGCTAAAGATAAAGATAGTTTTGTAATCATTGCCCAAAAACCAAATAACACTCCTGTTATGTCTTGATTTTTTTGTTTTGTTTCATTTGCTACATCAGCTTGAATAGAAGAGGGCAATGCCATATCAGCTCCCAAACACATTCCTGTTATAGCACAAATTATTGCAAAATAGAAAAAATCCCCTTCACTTAAAAAAGGCACAAAACTAAAAGCACTAATTGCAATAATAATTGACAAAATCCAAGTAGATTTTTTTGAGATTTTATTTGATAGTTTTATCCAAATTGGAAAAGTTATAATTGCACTTAAAAAATAGATTATCAAAAAAAGTCCAGTTTTTTCTTCTAAAACTAATACATATTTTACGAAAAATAAAAAAAGAGTTGCTGGAAGTGCATTTGCTAGATTATTTAATAAAAAAGCAAAAAATAATTTTTTATGATGAGGATAATTTATAAAAAAAGTTTTTAAAGATTTGAAGAAATTATCAGAAATTATATTTTTATTTTTTATCTCTAAAGATTTCAGTTTTATATAAAAAATAGTTAAGATTATTGGAAAAATAATCAAAATTGTATAAAGTAAAAGTTCTAAACTTTTTTTTGAATCATCTGAAACTAAAAATATGTAAGGAATTAATAAAGAGATTAAAACTCCAATAATTATAAAAATCTCTCTTGAAAAAGCAAGTTTTGTATTTTCACTTTCATTATTACTCAAAATCGAGTTTAAACTAAGATAAGGAATTAAAACAAAACTATAAGAAATATATGTAATTATTGAAAATAAAAATAACCAAAAATAATTGTAATAAACAGGTTTTATTAAAAAAAATAGTCCAAAAACTAAAAAGATAGAAGAGATAAAAATAATATTAAATTTTGTGCTGTAAATATCACAGAATCTTCCTATAAATGGGTCTATTATCATATCAATTAATCTTGTAATTAATAAAATAATACCAACAAATCCAACACTTAAACCAATATGTTCAACATAAAAAGTAGGTAAATAAATATACAAAGGAAAACCCAAAAAAGCAATAGGAATTCCAAGGATGCCATAAAGGAAAACTGTTTTGCTTTTTAGGGTATTATTATTCATTAAAATCTAATCTTTTTTATATATTTCACAAGAATTTTTATTTTAATCATTTTAAAAACTTTTTTGTTATAGAAAAACTTAAACTATATGGTAAAAAACTAAGTATTTTTAGAAACTTTGATAAAATAAAAGGAAATGAAATTTCAAATTTGTAGGGCTTATTTAAGCCTTCAAATATCTTTTTAGCTGCATAATTTACTTCCATTAGTTGAGGCATTTGAAAATCATTTTTAGCTGTTAATCTTGTTTTTACAAAACCATGATTTATGATTTGCACATAAATATTTTTTCTTTGTAATTCAGGCTGTAAAGATTGAGCAAGATTTACTAAAGCAGCTTTTGAAGCACTATAAGCTCCACCATAAGGTAAACCAAAACAACTTGCCAAACTTGCATTTAAAACAATAGTTGATTTGTGTTTTTGTTTTTCTAAATAAGCAATAAGTGGTTTTAAAACTCTTAAAACACCTAAATAATTTATGTTTATCATAGATTGAAAATTTGAAATATCCCATTGCTCGTAAGTCATTGATTCATAAACTCCTGCATTGTAAAAACAGATATCTAAACCATTAAAAATATTAAATGCTCTATCCACACTTTCGATAACATTTTCATTATCTAAAACATCAATATTTAAAAGTTCTAAATTATCTGTATAAGTTGATTTTAGATTTAATAGCTCATTTGAATTTTCTATATTTCTGGAACTTGCTATCACTTGATAATTATTTTGTAACCATAACTTAACTAACTCTAAACCAATTCCACTACTAGAACCAATAATCCAAACTTTTTTTGCCATGATAAACAACCTTTGTTTATTTAAGCTAGCAAATACTAACTTGAGTAAATTATATGAGAAATAAAGTATTTTTTGTATTGCTTATATGTTCATTGATAATATATAAAAATTGTTTTGTTTTTAAAATTTTCAATTTTATTATATATGAATATATAAGGAATAAAATGCTAAAATAAAGAACTAATGATTAAAAAAATAACAAAAAGGTAGGATATGCTAAACCTCGGGGAAATCGAAAAATGGTTAAAAGAACATTCAATTAATAACTATGTGATTTCAGAAGATTTCTATGTATCTGTTCAAGGTAATGTGAATTTAAATGAAAGACTAAATGGGAAAAAAATTCCTATTAAGTTTGATAGAATTGAAGGGTATTTTGATATAAGTAATAACAAGCTTACTTCATTAGAAGGTTGTCCTAAAACAGTAGCAAGGGACTTTAACTGTTCTAGAAATAATTTGATTTCTTTATTTGATTGTCCTTCTGAAGTTGGTGATTTTGATTGTTCTTATAACCAATTAAAAACTTTATCTTATGCACCAAAAGAGGTAAGAGGAAGTTTTAATTGTTCTTATAATGAGTTAAAATCTATAAAAGCAAGTCCTAGAACAATAAAAGGGCATTTCAAGTGTAATGACAATAAATTAGTATCTCTTGAAGGTGGACCTAAAAATATAGAGACATATTTTGATTGTTCAAATAATATTATTGAAAGATTGACAGGTGGACCTGTTAGTGTAAAACATGACTATATATGTCATGGAAATAATCTATCTGATTTAGAAGGATTAGCTGATGAAATTGGTGGAGATTTATTAACAGATGTTAAACTTAACAATTTAACAGCTAGATATGATGATGAAGAAAAATATTGGAAATATAAAGGTTCTGAAGTAATCTCACATATTTATAAACCAATGGTTGCTCTTGTAAGTAATGAAGATATTATTAATTGGTTACAAAAATATGATATTAAAAACTATACTATTTTAGCAGATAGTTCTGTTGATGTTGCAGGAGATGTTAAATTATCAGGAAGATTAACGAATCTTTTTAAATTACCTATTAATTTTAATAGTGTTGAAGGGGATTTTGATATCAGTGAAAATGAATTAGTATCACTAGAAGGAAGTCCTAAAAAAGTTGGAGGAAGTTTTTTAGCTCATAAAAATGAGTTAAACTCTTTAAAAGGTGGTCCAAAAGAGGTAAAAGGTAGTTTTATTATTTTACATAATAATATTACTTCTTTATTAAATTCACCTACTATGGTAAAAGGGGATTATATCTGTTCTCATAATCCTTTACGAACATTAGAAGGATTAGGAACAGTTTTTGGATACGTATTTACAGGAGTATATATCCCAAGACTTAAATGTCAAAAATATAATTATAAAGGTATTACTACTTATAAATATCCAGGTGATTCTGTTATGAAATATTTGGATGAAGAGTATATTTCTTTAACTGATGAAGAAAAAGCATTTGAAGCAACTAAAAAGAATTTAGAAAAAGTAATCAAAAAGATGCTAAATGCGGGAACTTTAACAAAAGAAATGGTTACGGATACTTTAATTAAAAATTTAACAAAATATCAGTTAGACCAATTAAAAACAAAAGTTTTATGGATTAAAAATCCACCAAATGAAGATAATAGTGATGTTATAAGTGAAGATGATATCATGAAACTAGCTTTTGAAAAAGAGTTATAAAATAATTGATTAAGTCCTAAATATATTTTTTTGGATATAATCCAAAAATTAATACATTAAGTAAATAAAATAAATGGAGAAAATTATAATATGGTTCAAACTGTAAATCTTAAAAAAGCTTTTGGTCCAAGAGTTTTATTTCAAGATATAAATTTAAAATTAGATGCTGGGAAAAGATACGGTCTAATTGGTGCAAATGGTGCTGGAAAAACTACATTTTTAAAAATATTATCAGGTCAAGAAGATGCAACAGAGGGTGAAGTACAAGTTCAAAGTGGAAAAAAAGTAGGTGTTTTATCGCAAAATCAATTTGCTTATGAAAATAATACTATTTTTGATGCTGTTCTTTTAGGAAATAAAAGATTACACGATGCTGTAAAAGAAAAAGAAGAACTTTATATGAGTCCTGAGTTTACTGACGAAGTAAATAATAGACTTGCAGAACTTGAAATTATTTGTTGTGAAGAAGATCCAACTTATGAATATGATGTGAAAATTACTAGAATTTTAGAGGATTTAGGATTTCCTGCAAGTCAACACCAAGATTTGATGAGTACTTTAACAGGTGGAGATAAATTTAAAGTTTTATTAGCACAAGTTTTATATCCAAAACCAGATATTCTATTTTTAGATGAGCCAACAAATAACCTTGATATTGCAACAATCGGATGGTTAGAAAATCAATTACAACATCACGATGGAACAATGGTAGTTATCTCTCACGATAGACACTTTTTAAATGCTGTTTGTACACATATTTTAGATGTAGATTTTAAACAAATTAGAGAGTTTACTGGAACTTATGATGATTGGTATATTGCTTCAACTTTAATTGCAAAACAAAATGAAAAAGATGTTAATAAAAAATTAAAAGAAAAAGAAGAACTTGAAAAATTTATTGCTAGATTTAGTGCAAATGCTTCTAAAGCAAAACAAGCAACTTCAAGACAAAAACAACTTGAGAAATTAGATATTGGTGCAATTCAAATTTCTAGTAGACGTGATCCTTCTATTATTTTTAAACAAAAAAGAGAAGTTGGAAAAGAGTTATTAACAGTTAAAAATATTTGTAAATCTTATGATGGAACAGTTGTTTTAGATAATATTAATTTTACGGTTGAAAAAGGTGATAAAATTGCTCTTATTGGAACAAATGGTATTGGAAAAACAACTTTATGTGAAATTTTAGAAGGTAATCTAAAAGCAGATTCTGGAGAGGTTTTATGGGGAGCAACTATTCAAAATTCATATTTTCCACAAAATGCAACTGATATTATCAAAGGTGATATGACACTTTATGATTGGTTAAGAAATTGTGATAGAGATGCTGATATTTCTGAAATTAGAAATTGTCTTGGAAGAATGTTATTCAATGGTCAAGAGCAAGAGAAAAAAGTTGATTCTTGTTCAGGGGGAGAAAAACATAGAATGATGCTTTCTAAGATTATGTTAGAGCAAGGAAATTTCTTAGTTTTAGATGAACCAACAAACCACTTAGACTTAGAAGCTATTATTGCTTTGGGTGAAGGTTTACTTGATTATGCAGGTTCTGTAATTTGTGTATCTCACGATAGGGAATTATTAGATGCTTATGCAAATAGAATTATTGAAATTCAGCCAGGTGGAACAATCGTTGATTTTAAAGGTACTTATGAAGAATACATTGAGTCTAAAGAGCAAGCGTAAGTTTGTTTTTTAGGAAGAATAAAAAAGGGGGAAGATAGAAAATCTTCCCCCTTTTTTTATAATAGTAAAAATATCACTATTTTGAATGTCTTGAGGCCATTCTCATTTCTCTTCTAGCAATAGCATCATTATATCTTCTTTTATCATCTTCAGTTACTAATTCTAATTTAGGAACAGCAGCTGGTTTACCATTTTCATCAACAGCAATCATTGTAAAGTAACATACATTTGTATTTTTAATAGTATGGTCTTTTATATCTTCTGAAATAACTTTAATACCAATTTCCATAGAAGTTCTACCCGTATAATTAACAGAAGCATGGAAAGTAACAAGAGAACCTATTTTAATTGGATCTTTAAATAAAACCATGTCAACTGATAATGTTACTGCATACATTCCTGTATATCTTGCTGCACATGCATAAGCAACATGGTCTAACATTTTTAAAATTTCACCACCGTGAACATTTTTACCAGAAAAATTTGCTTTATCTGGAGTCATTAACATAGTCATTGTAAGAGATTTTTCTCTTTTCACTTCTTCACTCATTTTTTAAACCTTATGTTATAATTATTGAAATATGCAGTATTATAAAATAAAAAGAGAGTATAAGTGTAGCAATTCTATAAATTATTAGTATAGATTAAAAAAGTATAGAAAAAAGTAACATTTTGATTTCTAATCTTTATATTTATCTCTAATATCATTAAACTGCTGAATATTGTCAAAAAATAAATCTATAAGTTTTGGGTCAAAATGTTTAGCTCTTTGGTTTCTAAATAATTCAAATATTTTTTCATCTTCCCAAGCTTTTTTATAACATCTTTCACTTCCAAGTGCATCAAATACATCTGCAATAGCCGTGATTCTTCCATAGATATGGATTTCTTCACCTTTTAATCCAAAAGGATATCCACTTCCATTCCATTTTTCATGGTGTTCTTTTGCTACAATTGCTGCTGCTTTTAAAATTTCTCTATTTGAATCTTTTAAAATGTTATAGCCTATCATTGCATGCTCTTTCATAATTTCAAACTCTTCAGTAGTCAATTTTCCAGGTTTTTTTAAAATAGAATCAGGAATACCTACTTTTCCAATATCATGCATAGGAGAAGCTACAAGTAGAATATTTGCTTGTTGTTCATCTAAACCATATAAAGTTGCTAATAATTTTGAGTATTCAGCAACTCTTTTTACATGATTTCCTGTCTCTTTACTTCTTGTTTCTCCAATTTCTCCCATTTTATAAATAATCTCTTTTTGAGTTGATTGTATCTCTTCATTAAGATTAAAAAGTTCTGTTAAATCATTTATTATCCACATATACTCTATAGTTTTATGATTATCATCTTTTATTGGAACAATAGTTATATTTATCCAGTATGTTTTTCCAAATTTTGACCTATTTTTTAAAATACCATTAAATATAATTTTATCTTCCAATAAAGATTCTATATTTTTAAAAATCTCATTTTCTGTCTCTATATTCTTAAATATTCTATAATCAGATCCGATTAACTCTTTTTTTGTAAATTCAGTTAATTCAACAAATTTATTATTTACATAATTTATCTTTCCATCTGCATCCGTTCTTAATAGTATTGAACTAATGTCAATAGCTTTTTCATACTCTCTTGCTAGTTTAATTGAGTGATTTAAATCTTTTTGAGAACCTTTTAATTTAAGTTGGAAATACTCTTTTACATCTTCTTGTTCTGTTATATCATTTTTTAGTGCAATAAATTCTTCAATATTTCCATTTTTATCTAAAATAGGTTTAATTAATGCATCAATCCAATAGTAAGTTCCATCTTTTTTTTTGTTTTTTATTTTTCCAGTCCAACTCTTTTTTTCATTTTTTATGGTGTTCCAAATCTTTTTATATAACTCTTTTTTGTTATCTGGATGACTTACTATATTGTGATTTTTTCCAATTAACTCTTTTTTAGAATAGCCAGATAATAAGCAAAATTGTTCATTTACATAGGTAATTATTCCTTTTTCATCTGTTTTTGAAACAATTGACCTTTCATCAACAGCATTTTTATATTGTTTTAAAAGTTGAGAAGAACGGTTTAATTCTTTTTGTTTTCTTTTATAATCAATCCATAAATCGATTTTTAAATTCATCTCTTCTATAACAAATGGTTTTTTTATTACATCAACTGCACCAGCTTTGTATGAATCTCTGGTTATTGTAATATTTATAGTTCCACTAATAATAATTACAGGAATTTTTAATTCAGAAATTATTAATTCATTATTCTTTTGTAAAAAATCTATTCCATTAGCTTTTTTTAATTCTACATCTAAAATCATCAAATCAGGTTGTTCTTCTTGAATCATTTTTAATGCATCTTTTTCATTTGATGCTAATAGAACATTATAATTTCTATTTTCAAATAAATCTTTTAATTGTTGTTGAATAACAAAAGAATCATCAATTACTAAAATAGTTTCATTTTTATTCTGTTCTATTTTATTAATCATTTCTATAATTTGTTCAATTTTTTGAAACAAAAAATTATCTTTTATAATAAAATCTATAATTCCTTTTTTAAAAGAAAATTCTCTTTTTTCCTCATCTTTTTGACTAGTTAAAATAAAAGTTTTAATTGAAGTATTTTCTAAATTTTCAAATAAGTCATAACCTTTTCCATCAGGTAAATTTATGTCTAAGATAAGATAATCAATGTGATTAGTTTCTATTATTTTTCTTGCTTCTTTTAAATTGTAAGCATTATATGTTTTGTAGTTAAAATTATTGAATTCTCTAGTTAAAAGATTATTTATTGTTTTTGAATCATCTACAATTAAAATTTTACATTTGCTTTCATCAAAAACAAAACTATTTTTTTTACTATTCAATTTCAATTTCCATAAAAGTTATTTTATATAAATACAAGCATCATATTATATAAAATAACTTTATTATTTCCTGAGTTTATTCTTTTATTTTTTTATTCTTTTATTTTTTTATTCTTTTATTTTGACATTATTTTTTCCATCAAACTCTTTTTGATTAGCATTGTTTACTATTAACTTAGAAATTCTATCAGTTAAAACAGCTACATCATGAGTTTGTGAAGCAATAGAAGCATTTTCTTGTGTTTGTCTATCAATTAGACTTATAGCATCATTTATTTGTTCAATCCCTGATAATTGTTCTTTTGAAGCATTTTGGATATCTGAAATAAGTTCTATTGTAAAATTAATATTTTCGTTTAGATTTTTATAATCATGTATCATGCTATTTGCTATCTCTTTTCCTTCATTAGCTTTTTTAGTAGCATTTTCAACTATTGCTTTTATCTCTTTAGCTGCATCAGAACTTCTATTTGCTAAGTTTCTAACTTCAGCAGCAACAACTGCAAATCCACGTCCAGCTTCACCAGCAGTTGCTGCTTCAACTGCTGCATTAAGTGAAAGAATATTTGTTTGAAATGCTATTTGATCAATCACAGTTATTGCTTCATTTATTGAATTTACTTGTGTATTTATCTCTTCCATAGAAGTTGTTGTTTTAGAAGCTAGTTTTTCACCTTGATTTGCTGCGATTGTAACTTCGCTAGCCAAATTTGCCATTTTTGTAATATTTTCAGTATTATTTTTTATGTTACTTGTAATTTCTTCAAGAGCTGCTGCTGTCTCTTCTAAAGAACTTGCAGCTTGAGTTGAACTGATATTTAATTTATCTACATTTACTAATAAAATATCTGAACTATTATCTAATGTCAGACCATTTGATTTATTTTCTATTAGCATCTCTGTTATTGTACTTCTTAGTGTATTTATGCCTTCAAATAAAACTCTAAAATCATTATCAACTAATGAAGTATCTAGTTTTTTCATATAGTTGAAGTTACTATATTCATTTAAAATTTGTGTTATTTCATTTATTATAAATTTTAAGTTATCTACTAAAATATTTATTGTTTTAGCAATATAATTTAATTTTGTATTAGATGTTTCAGTATGAAAAATTTTATCTTCTATTAAACCATTTCCTATTTTTTCAGAAACAAGCATTAATTCGCCATAAATCAACAATTCATCATTATGCTTTTGATTTAAAATTTTACAAATAGAATCTAATTTGTCTTTTATTTTCTTATTATAACCTGAACATTCAAATTCATCTATTACTAAAGAGTTTATGTCATCTTTTAAATAATTTTCTATATTTTCTAATACTTCAAGTATTTTATCATTAGTGTTATTTTTTAAAAACATATTTAACCTAGTTTAGTTCTGAATAAAGCTTTATAGCATTTGAAATTTCTTCATCAGTTGGCTTTACTCTAACTGATATAAATCTTTTTTCACCATTAACAGTTTTTGAAGGATAAGCAGTTGCATTTACCCAATAATATCCTCCATCTTTAGTTCGATTTTTTACAATACCTTTCCATATTTTACCACTTCTAACAGTATTCCATAAATCTTCAAATGCAGCTTTTGGCATATCTTTATGTCTAACTAAACTATGAGGATTTCCAATTAATTCCTCTTTTGTAAAACCTGCAATTTTACAAAAATCATCATTTGCATATTTAATAATACCTTTTTCATTTGTTTCAGATACTATCATAATTTTTTTACATAACTTTATTTCTTTTTCATTCATAATAAACCTTTTTTTAACACAAAATAGTTATTTTAATAAACTAAGTGGAGACTCTAATATAAAATTACTTAAGTACTAACATAAAACTTAATTTTATTTAATAATGAATAGTTATTTATTACTAAAATTCTCATAAAATTATTTTATATTAAAAATACTAAAAAAGTCAACAAATATAATTGAATTTATTATAAAATTATTGAATTCATTTCATTTTCATTTAAAGTTGGAACATTTAATTCAATAGCTTTATCATATTTGCTTCCTGCATCTTCACCATAAATTAAATAATCTGTTTTTTTAGATACACTTGAAGAGACTTTTGCACCAAGTGATTCAAGCATTTTTTTTATTTCTCCTCTACTAACACTCATAGTTCCTGTTATAACTACTGTTTTACCTTTAAAAGGATTTTCACTTACTTCAATTTTTTCTTCAACTTTTGGGTTGATTATAGATACAAGTTTTTTTACTAACTCTTTATTTACTCTCATAAATTCAGTAAAAGAGTTTGCCATCTGTTCACCAATTCCATCAAGATTAACCAAAGAATCGTAATCAATATTTATAACCTCTAATCCAAACTCTAAACAGATTTGTTTTGAAGCAACTTCTCCAATATGTTCAATTCCTAAAGCATTTATGATTCTATGAAGTTCTGTTCCTTTTGTATTTTCTATAGCATTTAAAAGATTATTTATTTTTTTTTCTTTAAATCCTTCAAGATTTTCTAAATCTTCATATTTTAAAGAGTATAAATCTAAAATATCATAAATCTTTTTTTCTTTTACTAATGTTTCAACTATTTTATTTCCAAGTCCATCGATATTCATACAATTTTTACTAGCAAAATAAATTATAGAGTTTACAACTCTTGAGGGACAATCAAGGTTTTGACATTTTATAAGCGTTCCTTCATCTAAAAGTTCGCTATTACAATCAGGACAAGAAGTAGGGCGAAAAATCTCTTTTTGTGTTCCATCTCTTCTATCTATAAAAACTTTTGTAATTTTTGGAATAACATCTCCACTTCTTATGATAATTACTTCATCATTTATTCTTATATCTTTTCTTGCAATTTCATCAAAATTATGAAGACTTGCACGTTCTACTACAACTCCTTCAATATCTGTTGGTTCTACAACAGCAACAGGAGTTATAACGCCAGTTCTTCCAACTTGTAAAATAATATCTTTGATTTTTGTTGTTTTTTCCAAAGCTGGAAATTTATAAGCACATGACCATCTTGGAAATTTCACTGTGTAACCTAATTCATCTTGAGTTTCTATATCATTTATTTTTACAACCATTCCATCAAGCATCATTTCGATTTCATCTCTTACTTTTATGATTTCATGGTAAAGTTTTTCAATTCCTTCAACATTTGAAGTAAGAGTTTGCATAGGTGGTTTTACAAATCCTAAAGAGTAAATATATTCCATTAAATCCGAATATTTTTTATAATTAAGTGTATTTAAACCAATTCCCCAAACATTGAAAAATAGTTTTCTTTTTGCTGTGATTTTTGGATCGAGTTGTCGTAGACTTCCTGCTGCTGCATTTCTTGGATTTGCAAAAACTTGTTCGTTATTTTTTAATCTTTCTTCATTTATTTTTTCAAAATCAGCTTTTTTGATTACGATTTCACCTCTTATTTCAATCAAAGATTTTTCAGCTATTTCAAGTGGAATAGAGTGAATAGTTTTAACATTATTTGTAACATCTTCTCCAATACTTCCATCACCTCTTGTTATTGCTTGTTTTAAAACACCATTTTCATAAATAAGATTTAGGGAAGCACCATCAAATTTTGGTTGGCAAAAAAACTCTAAATTTGTATTTACTTTTGATGCTCTTTTTATCCAATCTTCTAACTCTTTTGTGTTAAAAACATCTTCTTGTGACCACATACGAGAAAGATGAGATGCTTTTTCGAAACCATCAAGAACAAATCCTCCTACTCTTTTATTTGGAGAATTAGGATGTGATAGTTCTGGATTTTCACTCTCAAAAGCTAAACAATCTCTTGCTAATTTATCATACTCTTCATCAGTTGCTATTGGATTATCAAATACATAATATGCTTTTGCCCAAGATATTAGTTTTTTTATATTTAAATCATATTCATTTTTAGTCATATTTTCTCATTTTGGGATTTTTTTAAATTAATTATACTCAATTGATTTAGTAGAAAAGATAAATAAGCTATAATCAAAATCTTAATATTTAAAATAAAGAAAGAGTATTGATGAGTTATTTAGATATTTGTATTATTGGTTGGAATTTGAATGCTTTAATGTTTGTGGTTAATTTTTTGATAGCAATTAGAGTAATTTCCACACAAGATAGATCAAAACTTCATGAAGAGAGTTTAGTTTTAAAAGAGTTAAAAGAGGAGTTAGAAATCTATTATCCTTATAGAACTTATATAACAATCTTAACTTATGTGATTCCTTTTACTGCATTTTTTAGAATGAGTTTTAGATTAATAGAGATGTTTTTTTTCTTTCAAAAAAATCAAAATGCTAAAATGTTCGATTATATGGTATATAAATATTCTTATGATATTGAAAAGGCTAAGAATAGTGATAAATAAGTTCCTTTAATCTTTTTTTTAAATCTTTAGCAGCCATAGCATAACCACCATTTGAGCTATCTACAAAGTGGATATGTTTTCCATGTCTTTGAAAAATTAAACAAGTCATTAAAGCTGAATCTGATTGATGAATTCCATAAACTAAATCATTTTGCGAATACTTTTCATGTAAAAATTTTTCAATTTTTTTAGTATCCTCTTTTTTTGTACTAATTACCATTCTTAGCATATCATCGAATTTTTCTGTGTCGGTTGTTCTGATAATTCTTTGTTTATATTCTTTCCACTCTCCAATACCAAATCTCATCAAAAAAACACCCAAAAGATTTTCAATCATTAATCTAAAAATATGAAATATTCTTAAAAATATATTATTTGTGAAGATTGCAGCTTCAGTATTTAGGATTTTTGGATGAAAGGATAAGATAAATTGTTCATCTTTTTGGATAGGATTTCTACTTTTAAAATCTCCTGCTATTTGTTCAATCTGTTTTAAGCAATTTTCATAAATCATACTCGAATTTTTCTCATTTATGCTTTTTATTAGTATGGAAATTGTTTCATCTTTAGGAGTTTTAATATTTTCCCATCGACACTCTAATCCTTCAAAATTTGCTGTGTAATCAAAAGAAAACTCTTCATCTATTTTGTAAGTTTCATACTCTTTTTTCAGTAAATCTTCTGCTAGTTGTAAGCCATTTCCTCTTATGATTGCTTGTGTATATTCATTTGAAATTTTATATTTACAAACCTCTATAAAAGAGCCTTTTTCTTCAATCTCTTTAACACTTATATAACCAATTCTAAGATTTAAATCAAAAGCTTCTTTTGCTTTTTTTCTAGCTTCTTGAAAAACTTTTTTTGCTTTTTCAAGAATTGATGAAGGAATTAATAAACTAGCTCCATCTCCTCCAAAAATATATGGAAAATCAAGATTATTATCTATATTTAAAACTCCAATGATACATAAAGCTGAGATAAAATTTACATCTTTATATGAGCCTTTTTCTATAGCTTTTGTAGAGTCTTGTATATCTGAAACCAAAACAATCCAATCAGATGGTATTTTTGTATAATTTTTATCTTCCATGATTTTTGAGAAATCATCTATTTGTTTTAAATCTTTGTAAAAATCATTATTCATTTTTTATCCTATTAGTTTGTATAAAATTCCTGTTGTTAAAAACGAAATGATTATTCCATATCCAACTATTGCAGAACTAAGCCTTGGAGCAAGTCCTGCCATAGATGCTATTGCACCTGCTGTTATCATTGGAGCCATTGCTGCTTCCATTATTGAAACTATTGCTGCTTCGTTGTTCCATGAAAATATTTTGCATATAGCAATGGCAATAATAGGTGCAATTATCAGTTTTACTGTTAAAGCTACACTAAAAGGTTTTATATCTTCTCTTGGCATTTTAAATTGAAGTTGAAGACCAACTGCTACAAGTGCAATAGGGATAATTGTATTTGCAAAAGAAGTCAAAATTTTTGAAATCATAGGATTAAACTCTACACCTATTAAAAATAAAGCAACAATCAATGATAAAAAAGGTGGAAAAGTTAAAACTTTTAGAGTAATTATTTTAAAAGTAATTTTTGAATTATTTGAATAATAAGAGGCTATAAATGTTCCGTAAGTAGCAAGTGCGATAAATGTTCCTAATTGGTCATAAACCAAAACATAAGGCATAGCACTTTCACCCATGTAAGCATTTATTATAGGAATTCCTAAAAATGAGCTATTTGTTAAAATAGCAACAAGCATCAATGAACCTGTAACTTCTCTTGAAAAATTAAAAAACTTTGATAAAATCAAAATTAAAATAGCACTAATACCCATAACAAACCAAGCTATGATAATAGGAATTATTAAATCAACTGAAAATGTAAGTTTTGGAACTTGAAGTAAAATCATAGCTGGAAGTGAAATATAAATTGCAAATTGATTTAAAATAGTTGGAGCATCTTTTGAAAAGATATTTAACCTTCTTATAAAATAACCAATAGCAATAGCTAATAAAATTAATATAAAATTTTCCATATTTTATTCACAAAAATTATTTTCACACATATTTTCAGAAGTTATTTTTCCAAACTCTTTTACATAATCAATTCCCCATTTATGCATCTCTTCTAAAACAGGTTTTAAATTTTTACCACATGAAGTTAGACTATAAACAACTTTTGGTGGAACTTCAGCGTATACTTCTCTATGAATTATATTTTTTTCTTCTAACTCTTTTAATTTTATAGTTAGAGTTTTTTGAGTTATTTCATTTATTATTTCATGTAACTCTTTAAATCTTTTTTCACCATCAAGCAAATGCCAAATAATAGCTAGCTTCCATCTATCATTGAAAATATCAAGGGTTACAGCAACACTACATCTATACTCTTTATCATTTATATAATACATTTATCAATTCCTTAAACATGAAAATTTATTATATCATAAAGAGAATAAATATCTATTACTTACCTAAAGTAAAGTAAGAGTATATTAAGTTTATAATGAATATAATTTTCAAAATTTTAAGGAGTTTAAATGAAAAAAGTTCTGATTTTAAATGGACATCAATATTATGATGTTGTGGCTAAAGGTGAATTGACTCAACATTATATAGATACTGCAAATGATTTTTTTCTTAAAAATGGTTTTGAAGTTAAACATACACATATTGAAAAAGGTTACGATGTAGAAGAAGAGTGCCAAAAATTTGAATGGGCTGATTATGTTTTATTTCAATATCCAGTTTATTGGATGGGTGTTCCTTGGATTGCTAAAAAATATTTTGATGAAACATTTACTCAAGGAAGACATTATGAAAGTGATGGAAGAAGTAGAAGTGATGCAAGTAAAACTTATGGAACAGGAGGATTATTAAAAGGTAAAAAATATATGTTAAGTTTAACGTATAATTGTCCAACAAGTGAATTTAGTAATGAAAATGGTTTCTTTGATGGTTTATCTTTAGATGAAGCACATATTGCAACTCATAAAACTTTCCAATTTTGTGGATTAGAACCATTAAAAACTTATTCTGTTCATGATATTTTCAAAGGAGATTTAGATTTAGCTAAAGAGTTAAAAAAATTTGAATCAGTTTTAAAAGAGAATTTTTTATAGGAAAAAAATATGAAAAATATTGTAATAGTTGCAACTATAAAAGTGAAAAAAGGTTTTAAAGATGAAGTTTATAATGAACTTTTGCAATTGCATAAAGCAACCCATGAATTTGATGAAGGTTGTATTCAATACGATTTACATAAAGATTTAACTGATGAAGATAGTTTTACTTTTGTTGAAACTTGGGAAAATCAAGAGCTTTTATCTTTACATGAAACAAAAGAGCATTTTAAAAACTTTGTATCTAAAATCGAAAATAAAATAGATGGTTTAACAATCAATAAATTAGAAAAATTAGAAATCTAAAAAGGATTTTTTATGAGCTTATTATTAAAAAGTGGAAATATTGGAGCATTAGAGTTAAAAAATAGAGTTGTAATGCCACCTATGTGTATGTATAAAAGTGATAATAGTGGAGAAATAAAAGATTTTCATAAATATCATTATGTATCAAGAGCTTTAGGTGGAGTAGGATTTATTATAGTTGAAGCAACTGCAATAGAGCCAAAAGGAAGAATTTCATCAAATGATTTAGGTCTTTGGGATGATTCTTTGATAGAAAAACATAAACAATTAAATAAAAATATACACTCTTTTGGTGCAAAAACTGCAATTCAAATTGCTCATGCGGGAAGAAAGTCAACTGTTATTGATTCAACTCCTATTGCTCCAAGTTCAATTGCTTTTTCAAAAGAGGCTCCATTTAAAATTCCAAAAGAAGTTTCAATAGAAGAGATACAAAATATTAAAAAATTATTTATAGATGCAGCTTTTAGAGCAAAAGAGGCAGACTATGATGCTATTGAACTTCACGCAGCTCATGGCTATTTATTATGTGAGTTTTTATCACCAATTTCAAATAATAGAACAGATATTTATGGTGGAACTTTAGAAAATAGATGTAGATTAGTTTTAGAAATAGCCCATGAGATAAAACAAAAATTAGATTTGCCTTTGATTGTTAGAATTAGTGCTGATGAGTGGATGAATGAAGGTTGGAATATAGAAGATTCTATTTATTTATCAAAAGAGTTAGAAAAAATAGAAGTTGATGCAATACATGTATCAAGTGGTGGGAATTTAGAAAAACCTGATAATGCTCCAGCAATTCAAGCTTTATATCAATCTTCTTGGGCAAAAAAAATAAAAGAAAATGTAAATATTCCTATTATTGCAGTTGGATTAATTACAACAGCAACAGAAGGAGAGTATCTACTTGAAAACAATTTTTGTGATTTTGTGGCTTATGGTCGAGAGTTACTTAGAAATCCAAATCTTGTTTTTTATGTAGCAAATGAATTTAAAGAAAAAGAGAAAATAAATAGTTCTTATCAAAGAGCATTTATATAATATAAAAAGTAAAATACAACATTAAAAGATAAAAAAATTTAATTTAAAAGGATAATTATGGAAAAAACATTTATGGAAGCAATGGATTTTAGACATGCTTGTAAGATTTTTGATGAGACTAAAAAAATTAGTGATGAAGATATGAAATTTATTTTAGAAGTAGCAAGAAAAAGTCCTAGTTCTTTTGGTCAAGAAGGTTGGAAATTTTTAGTTATTACAAATGAAGAATTAAAAGCAAAATTAAGACCATTTTGTTGGGATCAACCTCAAGTTACAACTTGTTCTCATTTAGTTATTATACTTGCTGCTATTGAAGCTGTTAAACCAGAATCAGGAATTCCTGCAACTAGATTTGCAAGACGAGAAATGCCTCAAGAGAAAAAAGATTTTTACAATAAATTATATAAAGACCACTTAACAGTTACAAAAGTTTTAGATAGTGATGATAATGTTTATTCTTGGACAGCTAGACAAACTTACATAGCTGCTGGAAATATGATGACAGCAGCTGCGGTTAAAGGAATTGATTCTTGTCCAATAGAGGGATTTGATAAAGCAAAAGTAGAAGAAGTATTAGGACTTGATACTAAAAAATTCCAATTATCTATGGTTTTACCTTTTGGATATAGAATAAATCCACAATCAACTCAATTAAGAGAAGATTTTAAAGATATTGTTGAATTTATAAAATGATACTTTTGTAATACCCTTTTGTTATAAAATTCTTTTATAAAAGTTGATTTTTAGGATAAGGATTAAAAGTTATGAATGAGGTATTAATAAAAGAGAGTTTAGCTACAAAGTCTTTATTATTTATAAGTGATGATTCTTTTTTTGTAGAAGATATAAAAAGAGTTTTAAATGATAGTAATGTTACATTTTTTGAAAATAATAAGTTTTATTTGTTAAATAGTGAAATCAATAATTTTGATGTAATTATATTTGATAATAGAAGTAATAATTTAAAGAAATTTTTAGATGTTTATCAATTAACAAAATCTTACAGATTTGATACTCCTATTATATTGATTGAGAATGAAATTGATGAGGACATTGAATTATATAAAGTTCTAAATATTTATACAGTTTTAGAAAAAGATGTGAAAAAAGAATTTTTATTTAGAATAATTCTAATTTGTCTTAATTTTTTGAATACAAATAAGAAAATTCAATTCGAAAATGGTTATTACTTTGATATAAATAGTGAAGAGTTATTTCAAGGTAAAAAGATTGTTAAATTAACTAAAATAGAGAAAAAATTAATAAAATTATTATCTTTAAATCCTAATTCTTTGGTTTCTTATGAAGATATTGCAAGTGAAGTTTGGAAAGGAAAAGTATTTTCAATATACTCTTTAAGAAATGTTATAAATCATATTAGAGAAAAAACAGATGAAACATTCATTAGAAATTTTTCAAATAGAGGTTATATTTTAAATACAATTTAATAATTATTTAAAAAAATACTATATAATAATTAATGTTAAAAAAAATTACCTTAATATTTTTTATATCCATATTATTTTTGTTTACAGCGTGTGAAGATGATTCCAAAAGTTATACACCTTCTTATCAAAAAGAAAAGGTTATAGACAAAAAAATTTATACTTTTGGAATTCATCCATTACATAATCCCAAATATCTTTTTGAACTTTATGAACCTTTGGTGGATTACTTAAATAATAATTTAGAAAATAAAAAAATAGAGATAAAACTAGAAGCTTCAAGAAATTATGATTTTTTCAATAAAAAATTATTTTCAAGAGAGTTTGATTTTGCTCTTCCTAATCCTTATCAAACAGTTAAAGCATTAGAAGTAGGATATAAAGTTTTTGCAAAAATGGGTGATGATGAAAATTTTAGAGGAATATTTTTAGTTAGAAAAGATAGTGGAATTAAAAATTTTGAAGATTTAAAAGGTAAAAAGATTAGTTATCCAGCTCCCACGGCACTAGCAGCAACAATTCTTCCACAACAACTTTTATATGAAAATAAAATAGATATAAATAAAGATATTGAAAATATTTATGTTGGTTCACAAGAATCATCAATTATGAATGTTTATTTAAAACAAAGTGATATTGCAGCAACTTGGCCTCCACCTTGGGAAACATTTATAAAACAAAGACCAGAAATAGCCAATGAAGTTGAAATTATTTGGCAAACAAAAAATTTACCTAATAACAGTTTAGTAGTAAGAGATGATATTTCAGAAGAATTAATAAGTGAAATATCTTTATTATTTACACAATTACATTTAAATGAAGAAGGGAAAAAGATTCTTGATAAAATAGGTCTTAGTCAATTTGAAATAGCAAATGAAAATACATACAAAGTAGTAAAAGATTTTATCATTGATTTTGAAAAAAATGTTAGGGTAATAAAATGATAAATAAAATAAAAGATTTTTTTACAACTTCAATAAAGAGAAGATTAATTGTTACAATAACTTTTGCACATGTTTTTTTGATGAGTATTTTTGTATATGATTTAATAAATAAACAAAAAAATTTTTTAAAAAAACAGAGTATTGAACAGATTAAAAGTTTAAGTAATATGATAGAAAGAAATTCTATATCTTGGGTATTATCAAATGATTTTTTAGGATTAGAAGAGTTGATTTCTTCTATTTCAAAATATCCAAATTTAGAGTATGCAATGATTTTA
This sequence comes from Arcobacter aquimarinus, assembly GCF_013177635.1. Lineage (NCBI taxonomy): Bacteria > Pseudomonadati > Campylobacterota > Epsilonproteobacteria > Campylobacterales > Arcobacteraceae > Arcobacter > Arcobacter aquimarinus. Next base: position 1,188,833 of record NZ_CP030944.1, read on the forward strand.
AATAAAGAAGAAAAAGTTATAGCTCATTCTCAAAAAGATTTAGTAAATTTTTATTTATCTGATGATGTTAGTTTGAATTTTTTTAAATCTAAAAAAATTGAATCATCTATTTTGGTACAAAATGATTCAATTATTGATTATATTTCTCCAATAATTATGGAAAAACAGCATATAGGTTGGGTTAGAATAGGTTTAAATCAAGATTTAACTTTTCAGAATTTGAAAAATATTTTTCAAGAAGGATTGTTTTTCATACTTTTAGCTGTTATTATTGGTTATTTGTTTTCATATTTTTTGGCTAAAAATATCACAAAAGATTTATATGATTTAATAAAAATTGCAACCCAAACTGCAACAGGAAATAAAAAGCAACGATCAAAAGTCTATTTAAGTAGAAAAGATGAATTAGGTATTTTATCAAAAGAAATAAATAAAATGCTTGATAAAATTGAAGAAGATGAAAAAAAACTTGAAATTACAAATATGCAATTAGAAAATGATATTGTTGAACTTGAAATTTTAGATAAAAAATTAACTGAATTAAATCAAGATTTAGAGAAAAAAGTTGAAGAAAAAACTTATGAATTAAAACTTTTAAATGAAAATTTAGAAAAAGAGATTGAAGATGAAGTTGAGCAAAATAGACAAAAAGACAATATGCTTTTTCAACAATCAAAAATGGCTTCTATGGGTGAAATGATGGAAAATATAGCACATCAATGGCGACAACCTTTAAGTTTTATATCTACGAGTGCTAGTGGAATAAAATTACATAAAGAGTTTAATACTTTAGATGATGAGTTTTTAGATGAAGCTGTAGAAAATATTATGCATAGTACGCAATTTTTATCAAATACAATTGATGATTTTAGAGATTTTTATAAAACAGATAAAGTTAAAAGTAAATTTAATATACAAGAAATTATAGAAAAAACTCTTAAACTTACAAGTTCAAGATTTACAAATCGTGATATAAAAGTTATAAAAGAGATAGATGAGATTTTTATTTTTGGTTTTGAGAATGAGTTAATTCAAGTTTTTGTAAATATTTTAAATAATGCAAGAGATGAATTAGAAAAAATGCCAAATGGAGAAAGATTTATTTTTATTACACTAAAACAAGAAAAAGATAGAGTAATAATTTTTATAAAAGATAATGCAAATGGAATAGATGAAAAAATTATAAATAGAGTATTTGAACCATATTTTACGACTAAAGCTAATGAAAAAGGCACAGGAATAGGGCTTTATATGTCAAAAGAGATTATAACTAAACATTTTAATGGAAAAATTTATGTACTAAATGAAATTTTTACTTATCAAGCAAAAGAGTATAAAGGAGCAAATTTTGTCATAGAAATTCCACTATAGGGAAACTTGAAGAGAAATAATATAAAATATTAAAAGGTGGTACCGATGGCCGGACTCGAACCGGCAAGCTGTGAAGCGGTTGATTTTGAATCAACTGAGTTTACCAATTTCTCCACATCGGCTTGCATTTGAAGCGAAATTATAGTTAAGTTTACTTAAATGATTATAAATTAAAAAAACAAGAAAAATTCTAGTTAAAGAATTCTTCTTATTATAAAAAACTATTTACCAGAAACAGCTTCTTTTAGAGCTTTTCCAACTTTGAATTTAGCAACAGTAGTAGCTGGAACATCAACAGTTTTATCTGTTCCTGGAACTTTTGCAGTTCTTGCAGCTCTTTCGCTAACAGCGAATGTACCAAATCCGATAAAACTTACAGACTCTTTTTTAACTAAAGCCTCAGTAATTGTGTCTAAAACTGCATCAACTGCACCTTTTGCATCTTTTTTAGATAAACCAGCTTTTGCAGCTACTGCATCAATAAATTCTGCCTTGTTCATGGATGAACTCCTTGTATAAAATTAAATTGTGAAAACTTTATAGTATTTAAGCTTTGAAATAGCTAAAACTAGGGCTTTTAGAAACAAAATAATTAAAAATTTATTTTTTTATTGAAATGATGATTTTATACTTAGAAGACGACAAGAGTTTTCAAGAATTGCTATTTTTTTCACTAATTCAAGTATGTCCCTATCGTAAATATAAGTACCAATACCTTTTATTACCATTATTTTATGTTCTGATTCTTTTAGATATTTTGTAATTTCAAGAGCATTTCTTTTATACCAAGTAGAAAAATCTCCTGGATTATAAATTGGAAGTTCTTTAAAAATAGTTTTTCCAAAAAAATCTTCAAATACTATATTATCATGTTCTAAAGTATAAGCTGTTGTATGAATAGGCATTCCAAAGGCTATATATTTTGCTTCGTGTATATTTGTATATATTGTAGCGTGAATATGAGATTCAATACTTGCAATATTCCATCTATAATCTCTTTTATTTACATTTAATGTACAAAAAGATTTGTCTTCCATTTTATCAAATATTGCATCACTTGTATTGATTATAAAATTGTTTTGATCTAATTTTGTAGAAATAGCTCCATGGTAAATACCAAAAAAGTTTTTTGAAAACATAGTTAATGATAAATCAGAAAGTAATTTTACAACATCTTTGTCAATCATTTTAAAAGCCTTAAATATATTTTTGGGTATTATATATTAATTTAAATAAGGACCTTTTTAATGAATATTCCACATATACCTGTTTTGTACAATGAAACATTAGACGCTTTTAAAAATATTAATAATGGATATATTATTGATTGTACAACTGGTTTTGCAGGTCATAGTAATGGTTTATTAAATCAAAATGAAAATATAAAATTAATTTGTAATGATCAAGATGATGAGGCTTTAAGTTTTTCAAAAAATAGACTAAAAGATTTTGAAAATAGGGTGATTTTTAATAAAGGAAATTTTGAACATGTTATTAAAACTTTTAAAGATTATGAAATAAGAGGAGTTTTAGCTGATATTGGAGTTTCTTCTTTACAACTTGATAAGCTAGAACGTGGTTTTGGTTTTGAAAGTGAAACACTTGATATGAGAATGAATCAAAATCAATCTTTAGATGCAGCAACTATTGTAAATACATATTCCCAAGTAGAATTAGAAAGAGTTTTTAAAGAGTATGGAGAAGTAAGAGAATATAAAAAAGTTGCATCTTTGATAATAAATAATAGACCTTTTACAAGTGCAAGACAAATTTCAGAACTTTTGTCAAAAAAAATGGCAAAAGGAAAAATTCATCCAGCAACTTTACCTTTTCAAGGTATTAGAATAGAAGTAAATGATGAACTTGGTGTTTTAGAAAGACTTTTTGATTCGTTAGAAGAGGTAAAATTGAAAAATTGCATCGTTGCTATTATTTCATTTCACTCTTTAGAAGATAGAATTGTAAAAAACTATTTTAAAAAATGGAGTAAGTCTTGTATCTGTCCAGAAGGAGTTTTTAGGTGTGAATGTGGGAATAATCACGCTTTAGGGAAAATTATTACAAAAAAACCTATAATTCCAACTGCACTTGAGATTAAACAAAATCCAAGAAGTCGAAGTTCTAAATTAAGGATTTTTAAATTTGATTAAACTAAATGCTAAAAACTCACTTATTATTGTTTTTGCTATGTTATTTTTTGGTTTAGCTCTGTTTTTTCCAAAAATATATTTGAGAAATAATATATATTATGTTAGTAAGGATATAAATAAATTATATGCTCACTACGTATCTTTACAAGAAGAAAATACTTTTTTAGCTCAACAACTTGAGGATATGAAATTTAAGAATCAAATTATTGATTCTTTATTATTTAATCCTTTATTAAAATTGGAAGAGAATAGATGATTCAAAATTTAATAGAGTTTTCGTTAAAAAAACCTCTTTTAAATCATTTTATTCTTCTATTTATTTTTCTTCTTTCAATATTTGCTTATTTTAAAATCCCAAAAGAGATTTTTCCTCCTTCTACAACTGATGCTGTAATTATAAATGGAGCTTATACAGGAGCTAGTTCTGAATTACTTGATAAGATAGCAGTTTCACAAATAGAAGATGAAATATTGACTCTTAGTAGTGCTGATACTATCTCTTCAACTATAAAAAATGGTAGTTTTTCAATAAATGTGGATTTGAAAGATGGTTATAAAGCAAAAGATATTTTAGATGATGTAAAAGATATTATTACAAAAATTAAAACTGATTTACCTTCTGATATGGATGAACCAACTGTAAAAGCTGTTGAGTTTGCATTTCCTTTGATAACAGTGGCTGTGTATTCAAAAAATGGCGACTCAAAAGAGTATTTAATTGAAGTTGCAAAAGATATAAAATCTAAAGTTATGCAACTAAAAGATTTATCACAAGTTCAAGTTTTAGGTGAAAGTGATAAGGAACTTTTAATTACTTTAAATGATGAAAAGATTTCTGCTTATGGTTTTGAAAAAATAAAAGTTATAAATGCAATATCTTCTTTAAGTTCAATTTTTCCAATAGGAATGATAAAAGATAGCTCAACTCATTATTATTTATCAACTTTTAATGGAGAAAAAGATGTCGAAAAAATCAAAGAGATTATTTTAAAAATAGATGGTAAATCTGTTCGTTTAAAAGATATTGCAAAAATTGATTATCAATTAGGTGATGTTTCTAGTATTTCTCACTTTAATGCAAATACAAATATTGCTGTTGGAATAAATAAAGGTTTTAGTGGTGATGCTATTGAATTGGTTAAAAAAATTAAAGATATAACAAAAGAGTTTGAAGCAAAATATGAAAATTTAGAGTTTGATACGTATATTGATACTTCTATTTGGATAAAAAATAGGTTAAATACAGTTGTTTCAAATATTTTATTTGGACTTATTTTGCTCTTTCTTGCTTTACTTTTTTTCATAAATTTAAGAATAGCAATAGTAATAGCAATAGGAATTCCTACTTCATTTATGATAGGACTTATTAGTGCTGAATATTTAGGATATAGCTTAAATATGCTCTCTTTATTGGGTGCTTTAATAGCTCTTGGAATGTTGGTTGATGAAGCTATTGTTGTTGCTGAAAACATTTACCGACATATGGAAATGGGGAAAGATAAATTTAGCGCAGCACGGGATGGAGCTTTAGAGATGTTTCCAGCTGTTTTAACAGCGACAGCAACAACAATATTTGCATTTTTACCAATTTTACTTATGAGTGGAGAAGTTGGGAAATTTATGCAAATTTTGCCAATAATGATAACAATTTTACTTTTAAGTTCTTTGATTGAAGCATTTTTCTTTTTACCTTTACATGCAAAAGAGATTTTTAAAGTTAATAAAGCAGAAAAAAAATCACATAAGATTTGGGATTTTAACTATAAACTTTATGGAAATATTTTAGAATTTTTATTAAAAGGTAAATATATAGCAATTTTTGGAATGTTGATTTTGATAGTTGTTAGTTCTTTTTTAATAATGAAAAATCAAAAATTCAAATTTATGCCAGAATTTGATTCTACACAAATATACATAACAGGTTCTATCGGTGTTGGTAAAAAGATAGAACAAACAGAAGAAATGGTTTTTGAAATAGAAAAAAAACTTTTAAATTCTTTGGATTTTAAAAATAGTATTAGCTCAGTTAGTTCTGTAACTGGTATGAAATTAGATGGTAAAAATTTACCTCATTATGAAGAATTTTATTTTCATATTTTTGTAAATTTACATGAAAGAGCAGCAGAGAACCTTTTTGAAAAATATATAAATCCATATTTATCTCCAAAATATGATGATTCAAATATGATTAGAGATTTAAGTGCACAAGATATAGAGCATGAACTCAAAAAGATTTTAGATGAAGAAGTAAAATCAAATAAATTTGAAGAATTAAAAATATTTGTTCCTCAAACGGGAATAGTAAAAAATGATGTAGAAATAGCTGTTTCTGGAAAAAAAGAAGAGACTTTAGCAGCTGTTGAGAAATTAAAAAATATATTAGTAAATGTGCAAGGTGTTACAAATATAGCTGATGATTCTATTTTAGGAAATTATGAATTAAAGTTTAAAATCAATTCCTATGGACATAGTTTAGGAGTTACTGAAGAGTTGGTTTTAAATCAATTAAGACCTTTTTATTTTAAAGGAACTTATTCAAAAATGTTCGATAAAGAGGGACTTATTGATATTGTTTTTGAGAGTGAACATAAAGATATTTTAGAAAGTTTAGATAATTTTACAATTAATATTTCTAATCAAAAAGTACTTTTAAAAGATGTGGCAGAGTTTATTAAAATTCCTGCTTATTCTCAAATATTCAAAGAAAATAATGAGCAAATTATAAGTGTAACAGCATCATTATCAAATATTACTTCTTCAGAACTTTTTGAAAAAATAGAAGTAGAATTAAATGAGTTAAAAAAAGATGTTAAATTAGTAATAAAGGGTGAACAAGAAGAGAATGAAAAAGTAAAAAAAGAGATGGCACAAGCTGCATTAATAGCTATTATATTGATTTTTATGGCTTTAATTTGGATGTTTGATTCTATTGTTAAGCCTTTAATTATTTTATCTACTATTCCTTTATCAATTTTAGGAGTATTAGTAGGGCATGTTATTATGGGAATGAATATCTCAATGCCTAGTTTAATAGGAATGGTTGGACTTGCAGGTGTTATTGTAAATGATGGAATAATAATGATGGATTTCATCAAAAAATCAAAAGACTTAGAGGATTTAGTAAAATATGCAAAAATGAGATTAAGACCTATTTTATTAACTTCAATAACTACAATATTAGGACTTTCTACACTTATTTTCTTCTCATCAGGTCAAGCTTTAATTTTACAACCAATGGCTGTTTCTTTAGGTTTTGGATTATTGTGGGCAACTATTTTAAATCTATATTTTGTTCCAATGATTTACAGAATTGTATATTTAAGAAAGATGTAAAAAGAGGCTTAGAAAAACTCTAAGCCTATAAAATAGTAATTCCAGTTACTTTTTTTAGAATATTATTATCTTCATCAAAATCTTTCATTCCTTTACCAGGTTCTAAAGTTGTGATTGTTGCTTTTCCAATAATATGTCTATATTTTCTTCCTGTATTGTCTTTTAATCTTACACTCCAAACATTATGAACTACTAAAGGTTCATTGTCTTTAACTCCAACATAAAGCATAATATGACCTTTTAAATATACTAGAGTAGAAAAAGGAACACCATGTTTCTTCATAAATTCTTTTTTCTCTTCTAAGCTTAACTTAGACATATCAAGAAATTTTCCATTTGTAGTTTGAGCTTTTGAATTTCTATGCAAAAATTTTCCAAAAGGAGCAAAAAAATCCTGAGTAAAGCTCGAACAATCTCTATTATTTAATAATCCGCCCCATCCATAAGGCTCTTCTAAAAGTTCATTTAAAAGCTTTATTCTATTTGCTGAATTAAAAGAAATAGGCATTGCTTCAATTTCATCATTTTGTAAATCTATATAAGTAATGATTGCATTTTGATTATCATCTTTTTTTGCAATTATATATTTATCTTCTTTTTTAGGAAAAATAGTTGCAACTTTTACATATTCTCTAAAAATAGGGTCATAAATAGGAAATTTTTCTTTTATGCTTGTATAATAGTTTGTAGTTTTAAAATTTTTTATAAACTCATCATTTACAAAAGCAATAGAGTTTATTTCAACCCAACCACCAACAATACTCGATTCTATATAAGCCCATGCTTTATCTTTTGATAAATGAGAAACTAAAATAGGAGTATTTATTTTGATTAAAGAGTTTTGATTATAATCAAAAGGAAAACCTTCTCCTGGTTTTGTTGGGTCATAAAACATAGGTGAATTTGATGGTAAAACTCTAACATTTGTATTTTTTAAAGTAATTGCTTTTTTAGGAACAACATTGTATTCATCGAAATTTGAATTATTTATAACTTTATTAAACCACTCTTTTGTAGCTAATTTATGATTTTCTAAATAAATTTTTCTATTTTTATAAGAGAGTCCCCACATCGCTTCATTTTTAGGATATGAAACTTTCGAAGCACTCCAAGGTCTAAAGTATTTGTCAAAATAATCTTTCGTTGCTTTATTTTGGTTTATAAAATCATCATCTGCTTTGTTTGAAAGTTCGACAATATCTTGATTTTTTGGAATTACTATAGGCTCTTTTATTGAACAAGCTGTAAATAGAAGAGTTGATAATGCAACTAAAGTTAAATTTTTAAGATTTTTTATCATTTTTCTTCCTAATAAATTTTTGCTGATTGTACCATTTTACGATTGAAAGTTTTGGCGTATGATTCTATTTTGATTATATCAAACAAAGAAATAATAAAATATAATAGAGTAAATTTATAAAGTATTTTAAGATAAAAAGGAAATAGGGTGTATAAAATCTCAATAAATAAAGATTTATTTGAAAATATTTTGTTAAAAAAAATTTTTATTTTAGAAAAGCAAAGCACAAATTATTGGAAAAAAGAACTATTAGAACCAACTTTAAAAGATGATAAATTAATTTATGAAATTAGACAATTCAAAAAAATAATCTTAACAAATGGTTTGGGTGAAGATAAACCTCAAATTATAATAGAGTGTTTAAAAGTTGATTATTCGCTAAAAAATAGATGTTTTGAATTTCACTTAGGAAAGATATTAGAACAAAAAAATATTAACATAAATCTAGCAATAGATGAAAAAGATATTTTAATACAACAATTATTAAAAGAAAAAGAAGAGTTACAAAATGTACTAAAAGAGATAAAAGAGAGTAAGATATTTAATAGTTAGTTTTTACTAACTATTAAATACAAAGAATTATTTGATTATTAAATCTGCAATAGCTTTAATATCTTCGTCTGTAAGACCTTTTACTTGAGCAACCATTAAAGCTTTTTGAGCTCCTCCATAAGTTCCGTCTTGGTAACCTTTCATAGAAGCTATAAAATCTTCTTTAGTCATATCTTTGATAATTTTAGATTTTCCTAAAGCAACTTTTTCACCATTTGCACCATGACATGTAGCACATTTTGCATAAGGGTTTGCAAATGCAACACAGGCAGTTAGTAAAGCTGTAGAGATAATTATTTTTTTCATGAATAATCCTTTTTTTGTAAGATACTAAAATTATATAGAAATATTCTTAAACTTTTATTGATTCTAGTCAAGAATAACCCTTTTAGGTTATTCTTATTTTGTTAGTTCTTTTTTTAATTCTTCTTTATTTATTCTATTTTTATCAGAAGGAACTAAAGGTAAAGATTTTTTGTAAATAATTTTAGAAGGAAGCATATATGAAGCTAAATGATTTTTTAATTCAAATAAAATTTCGCTTGAACTTAACTCATTTTTTCCTGTATAAACTAAAACAATTTCTTCTTCTATTTCTTCATTTTCTATTGAAAATACGGCACATCTTTCAATCTCTTTTATATTTGTTTCTACAACAGATTCTATCTCGTAAGGGTTAACTCTAAAACCTCTTGTTTTTATCATATCATCATGCCTTGACACAAAGTAAAAAAATCCTTCTTCATCTTTGTAAACATAATCTCCTGTTTTTACAACTATTTCATCACAAAGTTGACCTTCTAGATTTATTACATTTTTTAAAATTTCTATAGATTTAAATCTTTCATTTGTCTCTTTTGGCGCATTCCAAAAACCTCTATAAATATATCCACCCCTATGAATTAATTCACCAATAACTCTAGGAGGACATTCATTTCCATTTTCATCTATTACATATAATTCCACATCAGGGATAGCTTTTCCTATAGAATCAGGTCTTATTTTTAATTGAGCAGGGTCTAAATAAGTTGATCTAAATGCTTCTGTTAAACCATGCATTGAGTAAAACTTTGCATTTGTAAAAAAATTTTCAACATCAGAAATCATTTTTTTAGTAACATTTCCACCTGAACTTGTAATAATTCTCACATTTTTAAGAAATTCAGCACTTGGAAGTCTATATTCATCTTCATCAAACATTTCTGTGATATTGATAGGCATTAGAGGTAATACTGTAACTTTATCATTTATAATATGATTAAAAAAATCATTTGGTAAAACAAATCTATGTAAAGCTAATGTTGCTCTTTTATAAAGTGAGCAAAAAATTTGATTTAATCCATAATCAAGATTAAAAATTAATAAACCAGAAATAATATCATCTTGTTGTAATTGTAAATATTGCGATACAACTCTTGCTGAATCTATCAAGTTTCTATGAGAAATAACTATACCTTTTGGTTTTCCACCAAGTCCAAAAGAATAAGTTATAACAGCATTATCATGTCCATTTACATCACAAGAGTAAGGTTTATTATAATATTTATAAATTTCTTCAAAAGAGGGTAAATCTTTATGAGTTGTTTCATAAGAGATAATATGCCCATCAAATTTTATCTCTTCAATAGACTCTATTTTTATTCTATCTGTAATTATACATTTTATGTCACAATCGCCAATGATATATTCAATTTGCTCAGGTTTTAATAATCTAGTTAAAGGAACTAAAACATAATCAGTAGATAAAATAGCTAATATAGCTATTACTTGGTCTATTCCTTTATTTGAATAAATACCAATTCTACTACCTTTTGGAAGATTAAGTTCACTTAAATATAAAGCTATTTGATTAACTTTTGAAAATAATTCACCATAAGATAATTTATTATTTCCATGAATTAAAGCAACTTTTTCTGGATTTGAAATATTTGCATCTTCAATCAATGTTCTTATACAATTTATTGACATAATTACCACCTTTATTGTTGTGTGATACCAAGAGTCCAAATATCATAGTCATAATCCATGATAATTGAAGGATGAATATCTGAATTTAATATTTTCTTATAAAAGAATGAGATAATATCAACAGCTTCTTCAAAATTAAGCACTTTTGTAATTCCACCTGTTAAAACAATAGATTTTAGTAGATTTAACTTTAATTTTATATATAAAGGGTGAGCATCACTAACTTTGTATAAAACTAAAAAAATTGCTAATTGCATTAAAACTCTTAATGCTTTTGGAGAATCTTCATTGAAGATATTTTCTGTAACTTTTAAATGAGCTAATAATTCATAAACAAATTCATTATTTTTAGCTGCAAAAATTAAAGACTCTTTTGATTTGTAAACTCCAAGTTTTTTGAAAACTAATCTATCATATTCATTTTCCGTAACCATATTATCCATAGATAAATCTTTTGAATAATGAATATCTGTTGTTGCTCCACCAATATCTATTAAAATAAATGGATTTACAGCTGCAAATTTCGTATCAATTAAAGGAAGAGTTTTATTTACAATATATGGAGTAGAGTAAATTTGATTTGAAGTTAAATCATAAAGATGTTTTATATCTTCTTTACCCATGATATCAGCTTGATAAAGATTTGTTAAATACTCTTTTAATGGTTCTTCAACTACATGAAGTTTATTGTTAATTATATTTTCAACAACAACTAAATTTTTTATATTAGATTTTAAATATTCTTCATCAAGTTTTGAACCTGCAAAAACAACATTTGAATATCTTAGATTTTCTAAAAATTTGAATAATTTTTCATCAAAAATATCACTAACACTATTTATTCCACCAACAATAATAACAACATCAATTAAATCACTTGGTATTGAAGTTGTTTCAATATCTTGATATAAAACAGTATTTATGATATTTATTCCTGAATTATAAGCAATATTTGTTGCAAATTTTAAAGAAAAAGAGTTTGTAATTCCAATAATTAACGTTGTTAATCCACCATTTGCAGAAGAACAAATAAATACTTCATCTTTTTTGAATTTTGAGATTGTATCACCACATTTAGAAGTTAAATCATCAAAAATATCTTTATTGAAATCTCTAAAATGTTGTTCTACATTTCCATTTGCACAAGTTTTAAAATATGTACTTCCCACATCTATTAATAATTTATTTTCTACCATTGCATAATTCCTATATCATGAATAATATCAGTTACTATTGACGAAGCATCTTTATTTAAATCACATTTTGATTTTTCATATTCAAAACATCTCTCACTTATTGGAAGATTTCCTCTTTTTATGATTCTGATATTTTTATTTTTATCTCTTACTGTTACTACTTCATTATGATTTATAATATGTGGAGAGTATGGAACATCAATAATTCCAGCTTTTATAGAGTTAAATACTTTTCTCCATAAAGTGTCTGCTTTATCGTTAAATACAGCTTCCATGATACTTTTTACTTCTTCTGTTAAGATTTCTTCTTCCATTTCATCAGTAATATCAGGAATACCATGTAACATTCTTAGTGTATATTGAGTATTTGCAACTGTTTTTGCATTTGATTCTCGTGTTGGAATACCAAATGCTTCATCCCTTGTTTTTGTAATAATTTTATCAGCTTTTACCATCATAGCAATTACTGTTGAAGTATTTATTAGTGATTCTGAGAAATCTTTATTTGATGGAAATGCTCCCATCCATTGATGATAAACTAAATTTATTCTAGCATCACCACAACCAATCTGTTCTGCATAAACTTTTGCCATTTTTCTAAGAACTTTAGCTGTTACAATATCTTGAATCATAGAACCTGTTTGTGAAAATGAAACAGAGAATGATTTTACTCCTTCTTCAAGTGATAAAAGCATTTCACAAAGTTGAATAACTATTGTTACACAAGGAGGAACTAACGTTGCAGTTAATGGACCAAAAGACTCTCTGTTTATTGGCTCATTTAGTTTTGAGTAGTTAGCACAAACTCTTTCAACATATTTCCAATACATAAAAGCTTTATCAAGTGGAAAGTTTTTTGAATATGGTAAAAGATAAGTAATCGGTCCACCTTCAATCTCGAAAATACCAGAAGCTAATGCTGTTTCTATTAATAATCTTGCATCAGGAGTTCCATGTCGTAAAGAAATTGGTTTATCAAAATGAGTCATCATTTTTCTAGTTGTTCTATAACCATGATTTACAAGTGGATAACCATTTAGCATATCAACTTCATTTTCTTCAGAAAGTTTTAGCATCTTAGCACTTGTTGCATAGTCATTTAATCTTGTATTAGAGTCAATAGTACATGGTAATACATCAACATCAGCACCAACGAAAAATTCATATAAAGAGAACATTTTCTTATAAGTAGGAAAACCACCACGAGGTTGTACTAACATCTTTTTAGAATTTTTAAAATGGTGAGAAATAAAAAGATTTTTAGAAGCATTTTTTATAAACTCTTCAATCTCTGCAAAATCAAAATTATCTGCGTATTTATTTTGAACAATTATGTTCCTTTCTTCTTGCAGTAAACTCAATTTCTCTCCTTTAAGAATTTTTCTAATTCATCAAGTCCTGTATTTAAATCAACTTGATGAAATACTAAATCAAAACCATAATTTTTAAATTTTGGAACAATAACACTAGCATCACCTTCTCCAACTGCTAAGTTTCCACCTAACATAAAAACCACATCTTTTAAGTTTTTATATTTTGATTTTAGAATAGGTAAATCTCTGCACCAACCTTCTGCTTCACCATTTAATGAAGAGATTAGTAAAACATCAGCATTTGTTTCAATTACTGCATCAATAAACTCTTCTAAATAGGTATTAACACCTAAATTAAAAACTTCAAAACCTCTTGCTTGTAATGATATATCAATTAGTCTATTTGCAACTACATGAATATCGTTACCTACTACACCAATAACTACTTTCATTTTTTCAACCTAAATTTACACGTTTTTTATACTCAACAAAGGGCATGATTTTATCTAAAGAAGAGTTATAAACCCTTTAGAATACAAACCTTTTACTATTTTTTTGTTGCTAAATCAAATTTCCCAATTGCACAAGATACAAAACTTTTTGCAGTGGTAGTAGCTTTTTCAAAGCCACTTAACTCATCTGTTGTTAAGGGATATCCTAAAGTTCTAAGTTTCACTTTTAATTCTTCTTTTTTATCATCATTTATGTCTAAAGTAATTTTTCGTGGATGTACTTCTAAATCTACTTCAACTTCACCAAATTCATCTTTTAATGCTTTTATTAGTGTATTAGCACAACCACCACATTTTACATTTAAAACTTCAAATGTTTCTTTCATAATTTCTCCTTTAAAATATTAATTAATTCTTTAACAGAAGCTATTGATTTTGAGAATTCTTCTTTTTGTTGATTTTTTAAATTTAATTCTATAATTTTTTCAACACCATTTGCACCTAACATTACAGGAACACCTGACACTATATCTTCATAGCCATATTCACCATCAAGCATAACAGCACAAGGATAAATCTCTTTTTTATCTTCTAAAATTGCTTCAATCATTAGACTTGTACTATATGCGGGTGCATAATAAGCTGAACCTGTTTCTAGTAATTTTACTATTTGAGCTCCACCATTTTTTGTTTTATATACAATATCATCTATATCTTCTTTTGATAAAACTTCACTAAGTCTAACTCCTGCTACTGTTGAAAAATCAGGAAGTGGAACCATATCATCACCATGACCTCCCATAACAGAAGCCTCGATTTGTCCTTGACCATAACCTAATTTTTCAAATATAAAATGAGCCATTCTAGCACTATCTAAAATTCCAGCCATTCCAATAATCTTATTTCTTGACCAATTTGAAGCTTTTAAAGCTGTGTAAACCATTGCATCTAAAGGATTTGAAACAACTATGATTATTGCATTTGGATTATTTGGAATAATTTGTGTTATAACTGAAGTCATAATTTTTGCATTTGTAAGAAGTAAATCATCTCTACTCATTCCCGGACGTCTTGCAACTCCAGCAGTTATAACAATAACATCACAATCTTTAAATTCTTCATTATTAAGACAAGCTTTTGTTATAGTTTTACTTTTTGAAGCATTTGTTGCTTGTGAAATATCAAGTGCCATAGCCTGAACAAAATTTTCTCTTACATCTTTTAAAAGAAGAGTTGAACACATATTTTTAGTAGCAAGTGTAAAAGCTAAAGTTGAACCTACATTTCCAACTCCAATTATTCCAACAGTTTTTTTATTCAAAATATAACCTTTTAATTTTTATTTAAAATGATTATATCTTTTTGGGCATAAAAAAAGGCAAAGCTTAGCTTTGCCTTTTAGGATTTTAAAGGAATAAATTATCCAATAATTGCATTTAATGTTGCAGATGGTCTCATAGCAGCAGATGTTTTAGCATCATCTGGTAAGTAGTATCCACCCATATCTACAGGTTTACCTTGGCATTCTGTTAATTCTTTTACGATTTGAGCTTCATTTTCAGTCATAGCTTTTGCAATTGGAGTAAATTCAGCTTTTAACTCTAAATCATCATTTTGAGCTGCTAATTCTTGTGCCCAATACAAGCTTAAGAAGAAGTGAGAACCTCTGTTGTCAATTTCTCCAACTTTTCTAGCTGGCGATTTATCATTAATTAAGAAAGTTCCAGTTGCTCTATCTAAAGTATCAGCTAATACTTTTGCTTTTTTATTATTTTGTGTATTTGCTAAGTGGTCAAATGAAGCAGCTAAAGCCATAAATTCACCTAAAGAATCCCATCTTAAGTAAGCTTCTTCTTGGAATTGTTGAACGTGTTTCGGAGCAGATCCTCCAGCACCTGTTTCAAATAATCCTCCACCTTGCATTAATGGAACGATTGATAACATTTTTGCAGATGTTCCAAGTTCTAAAATTGGGAACAAGTCAGTGTTGTAATCTCTTAATACATTTCCAGTAACAGAAATAGTATCTAAACCTTTTCTCATTCTTTCTAAAGATTTTTTTGTTGCTTCAACTGGAGACATAATAGTAATATCTAATCCTGTTAAATCATGAGTTGGTAAGTATTTATTAACTTTTTTAATCATTTCAGCATCATGAGCTCTGTTTGAATCTAACCAGAAAATAGCAGGTGTATTTGATAATCTAGCTCTTGAAACTGCTAATTTAATCCAATCTTGAATTGGTGCATCTTTTGCTTGACACATTCTGAAAATATCACCAGCTTCAACATCAAATGTAAATACAACGTTTCCATCTTTGTCAATAACTTTTATTTGTCCATCAGCTTTTGCTTGGAAAGTTTTGTCATGAGAACCATATTCTTCAGCTTTTTGAGCCATTAAACCAACATTTGGAACAGTTCCAATTGTTTTAACATCTAATTTACCATTTGCTTTAAAGTCATCAACAACAGCTTTAAATGATTGTGCATAACATCTATCTGGAATCATTGCAATTGTATCTTCTTCTTTATCATCTGCATTCCACATTTTTCCACCACCTTTTAACATAGCAGGCATAGAAGCATCAACGATAACGTCAGATGGTACATGTAAGTTTGTAATTCCTTTTGCAGAGTTAACCATAGCAAGTCTTGGTTGTTTTGCATAAACAGCTGCAATATCAGCTTCAATTTCAGCTTTTTTAGCAGCATCAACTTGGTCTAATTTAGAGTATAAGTCTCCTAAACCATTATTGAAGTTTACACCTAATTCATCAAATAATTTTCCGTGTTTTTCAATTAAATCTTTGAAGTATACTTTAACAGCAAATCCAAACATAATTGGATCTGAAACTTTCATCATTGTAGCTTTTAAGTGTAAAGATAATAATACATCTTCTTTTTTAGCTCTTTCAATTGCTTTTGCATAGAAATCTTGTAACGCTTTTGCACTCATAACAGTTGCATCAATAATTTCACCAGCAAGAACTTTTGTAGAAGCTTTTAATACAGTTTCAGCACCATTAGCGTCAAAGAAAGAGATTTTTAAATCGTTTGCTTCATCAAAAGTTTTAGAAACTTCAGAACCATAGAAATCTCCACCATCCATAAATGCAACGTCAGTTTTAGAGTCTTTTGTCCATTCACCCATTCTGTGAGGGTTAGCTTTTGCATAGTTTTTAACAGCACCAGGAGCTCTTCTATCAGAGTTTCCTTCTCTTAAAACAGGATTTACAGCTGAACCTAAAATTTTTGAATATCTAGCAGTTACTTCTTCACTAGCGTCATAATTTGGTACATTGTAACCTTTTGCTTGTAATTCAGCAATTGCAGCTTTTAATTGAGGAATTGAAGCAGAGATATTTGGTAGTTTGATGATATTAGCATTTGGATCTTGAGTCATCTCTCCTAATTCTGCTAAATGATCTCCAATTTTTTGATCATCAGTTAAGTTCTCAGGGAAGGTTGCAATAATTCTTCCAGCTAAAGAGATATCTTTAGTAACCATTTCAATACCAGAACTTTTTGTAAAAGCTTTGATTATTGGTAAAAAAGAGTATGTTGCTAAAGCTGGAGCTTCATCAACTTTTGTGTAAATTATCTTTGACATATTTTTTCCTAAATTTGAATTTTGATGTTGAAGTATCTTATCCATATTTAAGTATTAAAAAATTGAAAGTTTAATCTATTGGAAGTTGTGAAAACTTGATTGTTTCAAATTTTCACAAGTTTAGATTAATTTATATTGTTAAATAAATCTTTTATAGATACAGGTTTTTGTTCAGCTATGTCAGTTTTCATAATATTTTGTGCTTCAACATCAATTTGTGATTCAACTTCTTTAACTTTACTATAATTTTTCTCAACACCAATATTAGCTCTTATATTAGCTTGATGTTCTTCAAAATTATTAGCAAATTTGTGTAAACCATTTCTATTATTTCTTACAAAATATAAATAGTTACTTTTTACTGGAAAAATTGCAGCTTTAATAGCATCAAGACTTACAGCACAAATTGGATCTTTTGGTAAACCAGCATATTTATATGTATTATAATGGCTTTCATCTTCTCTTATTCTATCTGCTGTAACTATTGTATTTGAATATCTTCCATAATTCAAAGTTCCATCCATTTGTAGTTTCATACCTTTTTTTAATCTATTATGTATAACACTTGCAACTATTGGCATTTCATTTATTGTAGCAGCTTCTTTTTGTATAACTGAAGCTAAAGTTATATAGTTATACCATTTTTTCTTGTCATAAACACCAAAAATCTTTTTTGAAAACTCTTCATATTTTTTATTTGTTTGAGAGAATAGATAAAAAATCATATAATCTTCTTTCATTCCAATTGGTAAAGAGTATGTATCAGCAAGTATATTTCCATCTGCTTTATATGCATATTCATTATATAGTTTCGTCAATTTTTCTTCAGAAAGATTAAATTCATTAGCAAGTTTTTTCAAAAATACATAAGAAGTTTCTCCTGGAATTAAAGTGATATTTTTTAATGCAGCTTTTGAAGTAATTAATTTATATATAAAATCCATTTTAGTTAATTTATTTTGATTTATATCTATCCAACCACTTTGAACATAACCCATAGATTTTATTATAACCGCATCTAAAACATTCATCTCATAGCCACTTTTATTTAAGTATGTTATAATATCGTTAGTACTGCCTTTAGGAATAAATAACACTTTAGTTGATGTTACTGGCATTGTCACATAAAATAAAACAATTATAAAGCAAACAAGGATAAAATCGATAATGTTTGATAGTGTTAAATTTCTATTCGTTTTTCTTTTTTTAATAATAATCTCATTTATTTCATTTTTGTATTCGGGCATAAAAATTGATTCTTTCTCTTTCTTAAATTTTTCAGTTTCGCAATTCTATATTAAAATGGATAAAAAGCTTATTTTGAATATTGAAGATATTAAATTTACTTTTAATAAGAGTGAATCTAAAAGTTCTTTTGAAGATATTAAAAAAAATATTGAATTATTACCTACAGTTTTAAAACTTTTTCAAAGTATTGAAGTAGATAGATTAAAAATAGGGGAAAATGAATTTAAAATAGTTTTAAATGACAAAGAGCTATATCTTGATAATAAATTTGTAAATTTATCTTCTAAAATTGATACTTCATCTAATACAATTAGTTTTGATTTACACTCTTTGTATTTAAAAGATATAAAATTAAAATTTGATGGAAAAGTAAAAATTGATTATTTTAATGAAAAGTTAAACTATTTTGGAAACTTTTATTATGAAGATATAAAAAGTAGTTTAAATCTTGAAATGAATAAAGAAATAGCTAAATTTTATTTAGTAAGTGAACCTTTTAAAAATTTAAAATTTCTTAAAAATTTCTTGAATTTACCTCTTGTTGCTGAAGAATGGATGTATGATAATGTAGAAGGAGAGATGAAACTTAAAGAGTTTTATGGTGAATTTGATTTAAAAAATAATAAAGTAATTGAAAAATCTCTTGTTGGAAAAGCTATAATAAATAAAGCGAAAATTAGATTTCATAAAGATGTAGATGTTATAAATACTGAAAGTTTAAATGTTACTTTTAAAGATAACAATCTACATTTTGATTTAATTAATCCAATATATAAAGAAAAAAATATAGAAGGAAGTTTTGTAACTATTCATAATTTAACAAGTTATTTAAATGGAGAAGTTGAAGTAAATATCAAAACAGATGATAAACTAGATAGAGATATTTTAGATATTTTAAAAGCTTATAATATAAATTTACCAATAGTTCAAAAAAGTGGAACAACAAATGCTTCTTTAACTCTTATTTTTCCTTATGATTTACAAAAGAATATGACAACAAAAGGTGAGTTTTTAATTAATAATGCTGAAGTTTCAATTGGAAATTTCTCTTTTAAAACAAAAAACTCAACGGTAAATTTAGATGGAACAAAAATTTATATAAAAAATTCAGATTTTAAATATCAAGAGATGATAGATGCTATTGTTAATTTAGAACTTGACACAAAAACTTTAAAATCATCAGGTGAGGCTTTAATAAAAAACTTACAAATAAAAAAAGATAATAATGAAAAAATAGTAGAAATAAAAGATAAAAAAACTTTATTAGAAATGGACTTTAATAAAAATACGATAATTGATTTAAAAGATTTAGAAACAAAAATAAAAGTTCAAGACAATATTTTAATAAATATAAATGATTTGGCAAAGATTTATCCTTATTCAAAACTGTTAAAAGATATTTCAGCAAAAAATGGAAATTTAAATTTAGAAATAAAAAATGAAAAAGATATAAAATTTAATGCTTCTTTATATGGTTTAAATTTTCCTTTGGAAAAAAATGGGACAAAAATAGAAAATCTTGATATTAAAGGAAGTATAGAAGATAAAAATGTTTATGTTTCTTCTATTGATGAAGATATTAAATTAGAAATTAAAGAAGATATAAATTTAACTTTAAAAAATTTATCTCTTAATATTGATAGAAAAAATGAAAAAGATAGCTTAACAAAAGATGTAAATATAAATTTTGTAAATTGTGATTTAATTTTAGATGGAGCAATTTATCAATTAAAAAATGCTAATGTAGTTATAAAAAATCAAGAAATTAATTTTGATGCAGTTGTAAAAAATCTTGATTTACCATTGAAAAAAAATGGGAAAGAAATAAAAGAATTAGCTTTAGTTGGTACTCAAAAAGATAACAATACAAAAATAAGCACAAAAAATAAAGATTTGATTTTAGAATTGAAAAATGAGACACTTTTTTTACAGTTAGATGGCTATGATGTTTTTTATGATAAAAAAATCAATGAAGAAAATAGTTATAAAAATCTAAATATTATAGGTAAAAATTCAAATATTATAATAGATGAAAAATATAAATTACTAGCAAATAATTATGAAATAAGAGTAAGAGAAGATGAAAAGTATATTAATTTAAAATATAAAGATAATGAATTTACATTAAAACAATCAAAAGACAAAAAAATAGATATTTATACAAATGAGTTAAGTGATGAATTTGTAAATGCAATTTTTAATAAGAGTATTTTTAAAGATGGAAAATTAATTTTTTTAGCAAATGGTAGTTTGGATAAATTAAATGGAAAAATCATTATAAAAAACAGTAATATAGAAGATTTAGCTATTTTAAATAATCTTTTAGTTTTTATACATACTTCACCTGCACTTATAAATCCTTTATTAGCAATTCCTTCAGTTGTAGGAATGGCAACAAATTCAGGATTTAATCTAACAGCTTATAAAATAATAAATGGAATAGTAGAGTTTGAATATTCTCAAAAAGAGAATATATTTGAAATCAAAAAATTAGTTACTATTGGAAATGGAATAGATTTTGAAGGAAAAGGAAAAATAGATTTAAATGATATGGTGATAAATTCAGAAATAAAACTTATTTTTCTAAAAGATTATTCTAAAATTGTTGGAGCAATTCCTGTTGTAAGTTATGTTTTACTCGGAGATTCAAATAGAGTTGAAACACAAGTAAATATATCTGGAGATTTATCAAATCCAAGTATTTCGACAAATCTTACCAAAGAGACTTTTAGTATTCCTATGAATATTACAAAAAGAATATTTTCTACACCTTCAATGTTATTTGATTTTTTAAGTGGTAAAAAGAGTGAAGAAGATATAAAAAATGAAGAAAATAGAATAAATAAACCTTTAGAAGAATAAAGGTTTATTCATTTCTTAAAACATCAATAACATCAATATTTGTAGCTTTGCTAGCTGGATAATATGATGAGATTAAAACAATAATAATAGCTCCAACAATAATAGAAATAAAATCACTCATAGCTAAATCAAGAGGTAATTTTGCACTTCCATAAACATCAGCAGGAAGAGTAACAATATCAAAGTTATCTAAAAACCAATAACCAATAAATCCTAAAATAATTCCAGTTATAATTCCTGAAAAACCTATAATTGTTCCAACTCTTAAAAATATAGATTTAATTTCTTTAGTTGAAGCACCCATTGATAAAAGTAGGGCAATCTCTTTTCTTCTACTCATAACAGTCATCAATAAAGAAGAGATAATATTTAAAGATGCAACTAAAATAATGAGCATTAAAACTATAAATAAAGCAGTTTTTTCCATTTTCATAGCAGCAAAGAAGTTACCATTTTGTTGCCACCATCCAACTATTCCTGTATTAGTTCCTTCTAATGAGATTTTTAATTTTTCAATATCAGCAAAAGCATCATCAGAGTGTATATGGATTCCATCATAAGTAAATGGTTCTTTTTTTAAAAGAGTTTGTAAAGCTTCAATTGATGTATACATATATGCTTTATCATAAGCATTTAATCCTGAAGTAAAAGATGCTATATATGTAAATCTTTTCATTTTAGGCATCATAGAAAAACCAGTAGGATTTAACTCTGTAAAATATAAAGTTGTTTTAGAACCACTATTTAAATACAATTTATCAGCAATTCCAGAACCTGTTATCACATCATATTTATTTATGAGTAAATCAGAAATAGCCTCTTTATATATTGGATTAATTGAAGCTTCTTTTTGTGGATCAACTCCAAAAATCATACCACCACTCATAACATCACCGTTTTGAATAATTGCTTGAGAAGATACAAATGGTGAAAATTTAAGTTTTGGATACTCTTTTTGAAGTTTTTCCACCAATTCTTCATTTACAGAATTTTCAAATTTTGGATAAATTGTTAGAGGATAATTCATAGTAAAAAGTTTTCTTTCAAACTCTTTTGCTGTTCCATTCATAATAGCCATTGATAGAATTAGAACCATTACTCCAATAGAAACCCCTATAAATGCTAAAATAGCACTTATAGAAATAAAAGGGTTTTTTTTATCAAATCTTAAATATTTTTTTACAATAAAATTTACTAATTTTTTATTCAAATTACTTTCCTGCAGCAAGACCAACTTTAGGTCCACTTTTACCACAACATTGTTTATATTTTAATCCACTTCCGCAAGGACAAGCTTCATTTCTAGCTATTTTTTTATCACTATTTTTTACAGCTTCTTGAGCAACATTTGTTGTTATATGTTCTGTTGAACTCTCCATTTGCTCTTTCATTTTTGCAATTGCTTCTTGCTCTTTTTGTCTATCTTCATTTGATTGAAGTTGGATTGTAAACAAAATTTTTATAATTTCATGTTTAATATTTGCTATTAGTTCAATAAACATATTATAAGACTCTTTCTTATACTCAACAAGTGGGTCTTTTTGGTTGTAACCTCTAAGTCCAATACCTGCTTTTAGCGTATCCATTGAGTATAAATGTTCTCTCCAAGCATTATCTAAAATTTGTAAATACAAAATTCTTTCAATTTCACTTTTTTGTTCAGGAGCAGCCATCGACATTTTTCTTGTATATACTTCTTTTAAGAATGAATTTAAATTCTCTTCTAAATCTTCATAAGAATCACTTTTCATATCTTCAATATCAACAAGAAGTCTTAGTTCTTCTTCAAATTTTGTTTTTATAAATTCATAATTAAAGTCTTCACTTGGCATTCCAGGAATTATATGAGCTTCAGACAATAAATTTTGAATATATTCAATTCTATTTTCATCCAATTTAGAATCGATATCATAATCAGGTCTTAATAAGTCATTTCTAAATGAATAGATTACTTTTCTTTGTTCATTTGCAACATCGTCATATTCAAGTAAGTGTTTTCTACTTTCAAAATGCATTGATTCAACTTTTTTCTGAGCATTTTCAACGGCCCTTGTAACCATTCTTGACTCAATATGTTCACCTTCTTCAATACCAAGTCTTTCCATAATACCTTTTATTTTATCACTTCCAAAAATTCTTAAAAGATTATCTTCTAAAGATAGATAAAATTGAGATTCTCCAACATCACCTTGACGTCCGGCTCTTCCTCTTAATTGATTATCAATTCTTCTAGACTCATGTCTTTCAGTTCCAATAATCGCTAATCCACCAATGTCTAAAATCTCTTGAGTAAGTTTAATATCAACTCCACGTCCTGCCATATTTGTAGCAATTGTAACTGCACCTTTTTGTCCAGCATCAGCGATAATCTTTCCTTCTTTTTCATGTTGTTTTGCATTTAAAACTGTATGAGGGATTTTTTTATCAACTAAAATTTTATGTAATTTTTCTGATTTTTCAATTGAAGCAGTTCCAACTAAAACAGGTTGCCCTTTTTCGTGTAAAACTTTTATTCTATTACAAACAGCTTCAAATTTTTCTCTTTCACTTTTATAAATTAAATCATTTTTATCTATTCTTTTAACAGGTACATTTGTAGGAATTGAAACAACATCTAATTTATAAATTTCAGCAAATTCGGTTGCTTCTGTTTGAGCAGTTCCTGTCATACCAGCTAGTTTTTTATACATTCTAAAATAGTTTTGGAATGTAATATCAGCTAAAGTTTGAGATTCATCTTGAATTGCTACACCTTCTTTTGCTTCAAGTGCTTGATGAAGACCTTCTGAAAATCTTCTTCCTTCACTCAATCTTCCTGTAAATTCATCAACAATAACTATTTGATTATCTTTTACAACATAATCAACATCTTTTACAAAAATAAAATTTGCTTTTAATGCTTGGTCAAGTGAGTGAGAAAGCATTGCATTTTCAATAGAATAAAGATTATCTACACCAAAAAGTTTTTCTGCATTTTCATGACCTTGTTCTGTCAAAATAACAGATCTATTTTTTTCGTCAACTATAAAATCACCTGTTGTCGTAGGTTTTTCAGCAGCACTTTTAGGCTCAATTAATTCACCTCTTTGTAATTTTAAAGCTATTTCATTTGCTTTAATATAATTTGCATTTTTTCTATTTGTCGGACCTGAAATAATAAGAGGAGTTCTTGCTTCATCAATTAAAATAGAGTCAACTTCATCTACGATTACGAAGTTATGTCCTCTTTGAACTTTTTCACTTATATCATAGTTCATATTATCTCTTAAATAGTCAAATCCAAACTCATTATTTGTTCCATAAGTTATGTCACAAGTATATTGTTCTCTTCTTTCAACATCATTTTTTAAACCACCAACAACAGCTCCAACACTAAAACCTAAAAAATTATATAAAGGTTTTAATTCATTTGCATCTCTACTAGCTAGATAATCATTTACAGTTACAACATGAACACCTTTTCCTGTTAATGCATTTAATGAAACAGCTAAAGAACCAACCAAAGTTTTACCTTCACCTGTTTTCATTTCAGCAATTCTTCCTTCGTGTAAAACCATTGCACCTATTAATTGTACATCATAAGGTCTCATACCTAATGCTCTTTTACTTGCTTCTCTTGTAATTGCAAAAGATTCAATTAATACATCATTTAATGATTTTTCTTCTTTTTGTACAAGCTCTTTTAGCTTATTAAATTCATTTTTTAATTCTTCATCACTTAAACTTGCATAATTACTTTCTATTGCTGTAATTGCTTCAGCTTTCTTTCTATATTTTTTTACTTCTCTATCATTTCTTGTACCAAAAATTTTTGAAAAAACATTTAACATAAAATTAGTTCCTTTTCGTTATAATCGCAAAGATTATATAAAAAAAAAGGTTAAAGTATGTTTTATAAATTGCTAATTATTTTATCGTCTATTTTTATTTATAGTTTTGCTTCAAATGATATTAAAGATTTGGATTCTTTCCAAGCTAATTTTGTTCAAAGTATAACTTCTGATTCAAAAAATGTGATTGAATATAAAGGTGAAGTTTTTATTAAAAAAAGTGGAAAAATTTTATGGAAATATAAAACACCTGTAGTAAAAAATGTTTATATTGATAATAACTATGCTTTAGTGGATGAGCCAGAACTTGAACAAGCTATATTAACTCAACTTGAAGATGAGATAAATATAATAAAATTATTGAATAGTTCAAAAAAAATAGGTGAAAATAGTTATATAACAAATATTGATGATATTGATTATTCTATAAAAACTTCAAAAAATGAAAATAAAATAGAAGAGATTAGATATAAAGATAAGCTTGAAAATAGTGTGCTTATACTTTTTTATGATACAGTACAAAATGTTGAGATTTCAGATGAAATCTTTAAATTTGAAATACCTGATTATTATGATGTTATAAGAAAATAGAGTTTAAGAATTAGTGGCTATAATTTCAACTTAGGTAAACCAGACAATAGCTTGAGTAAAATCAAGAGGAAAGTCCGGGCTGCTGTGAAGTATGGTTCCATTTAAATAATGGCTAGGGTAACCTAAGGGATAGTGCAACAGAGAGTAGACAGCCGATTTTTCGGTGATGGTGAAACGGTAGAGTAAGAGCCTACCAGCATTTTGAGTAATCTTAATGGCTTTGTAAACCCAACCTGCAGCAAGAAGACTAGGTATTTACTTCACATCTTATTGGTCTTCGCAAGACTACTAAAGTAATTTAGTAGCTAGATAAATTATTGTCCTTGACAGAACGCGGCTTACGGTTTACCTATCTTCTTCATCATTAATCAAAATAAATTTTACAAAAGAGAAAAAATGATTAATTATAAAGAAAAACTTACATTACACAGAGAATTTTATCCATCAAAAGATATTGAAACTTCAATAGAGAGTGATAGAGGTAGAATATTATCTTCATCTGCTTTTAGAAGATTACAAAAAAGAACTCAAGTTTTTGCATTAGAATTAAATGCTTCTATTCGTACAAGATTAACCCATTCAATAGAAGTTGCACAAAATGCAAGATATATTTCAAAAACAATTTTATCTTTATTAAAACAACAAAATAAATTAGAAGAGTACAATTTAATTGAACTTGAAAATGCTTTTATTTCAACAGCTGAAATGTCAAGTATTTTACATGATATTGGAAATCCACCTTTTGGGCATTTTGCAGAAGAAACTATAAATAAGTGGTTAAAAACAAACGTAATACCTATTTTTGAAAATTTAAAAAGTTCAACAAAAGAGTTGCAAGAATTAAAAAATATATTAATAAAAGATATTTGTAACTATGATGGAAATGCTCAAGCTATAAGAATTATCACAAAACTTCAAAGATTAAATCTTTCATATTCTCAAATAATATCTGTATTAAAATATACAAGAGCTGCGTATGAGGATAAGCCTTCAAATCAAGAGAGTTTAAATTATTTAAAAAAGAAACCTGGTTTTTATTTTAGTGAAAAAGAGATAATTGAAAAAATACAAAAAGAGTTAAATATAAAAAAATCTCATAGATTTCCAATTACATATATAATGGAAGCAGCTGATGATATCTCTTATTTAACAGCTGATTTAGAAGATTCCGTTGAAAAAGGTATTTTATCATTAGATGATATTTATAGAATCATTAAAAATGAATGTATAAAACAAAATGATACTTTTCTTTTACAAATAGTTGAAAAACAGTATGAAAAAGCGAAAAAAAATGAAGAACCTTATCAATTTAATATGTTCTTTACTTTTTTAAGGGTTAATCTTGTTACTAATTTTGTAAATCATGTAGCAAATATTTTTATAAATAATCACGAATCTATATTTGAAGGAAGTTTTAATTTTGCACTTTTAGAATATGACAAACAAAGTGATTATTTTAAAGCTTTACAAATTATAAAAGAGGTTTCGACTAAATATATTTATCAAAATAAAGATGTTCAAACTTTAGATTTAAAAGCATATAAAATTATTAATAGTTTATTTGATATTTATTTCCCGTTATTAAAATTAGATTCACATGATTTTGCTAAATTATTAAAAGATGAAAAAATAGATTGTTTTATTTCTAGAAGATTAATAAAAAGAGTATCTTCTAAACAAATAGTTGCATATAAAAATGAAATTGAAAAGATAGATAGGTTGAATGATGAAGAGGTTGAGATATTTGAGAGATATTATAGGACAAGATTAATAATTGATTATATAAGTGGAATGACTGATGATTATGCACTTGAAGAATATAAAATATTATTTGCTATGAATTAAAGATTTCTTATAAAGTTATTTTTTTATTAATTTTAAAAAAAAATTAGATACAATATTAAATTATAATAAATTAATATAAGGTGATTAATGAAAATTAATAAAATTATTCTTTTTCTTTTTCTTTTTTTATGTTCTTTAAATGCCAACCAATCTAATAAAAAAATAGTTTATATTGTTTCTGATTTAGAGATTCCTTTTTGGCAAATAATGTCAAAAGGTATAAAAGAAAAAGCAAATGAATTTGGATATGAAGTTGATATTTATAGTTCACAAAATTTAAAAAAAAATGAGCTTGAAAATTTAGCTATTGCCTTATCTTCAAAAATTGATGGTTTAGTCATCTCCCCAATTAACTCTTCTTCTGCTGTTACTCTTTTAGAAATAGCAAAAACAAAAAATGTTCCTGTTGTTATTGCTGATATTGGTTCAGATAGTGAAGATTATTTATCTTTTATTTCATCTGATAATCAAAATGGTGCTTATGAACTAGGAAAAATTTTAACAAAATATATGAAAGAATTAGAAATAAATAAAGAAGGAACGGTTGGAATTATTGCTATTCCTCAAAAAAGAGCAAATGGAAAAGCAAGAACTCTTGGATTTATGGAAGCTTTAAACGAAGAAAATATAAAAAGTGCTGGATTATATCAGCAAGTTGATTTTTCATATAAAGAAACATATAACTACTCAAAAAAGTTAATAGATGAAAATAAAAATTTACGTGCGATTTGGCTTCAAGGTTCTGATAAATATAAAGGTGCTTTAGATGCCATAAAAGATTCAAAAAAAGAGGGAGAAATAGCTCTTATTTGTTTTGATGCTGAACCTGAATTTTTAGAAATGATTCCAAAAGGTATTTTAATTGGTTCTGCTATGCAACAGCCGTATTTGATGGGACAAGAAGCAGTTATATCTTTAGATAACTTTTTTAATAAAAAAGAGGTTACAAAAGAGAAGAAATTACCTATTTTAGCCATTTCAAAAGATAATATTGAAGAAAAATTACAAACTATTAAATTAAATGTATTAGGAATAAAGGAATAGATGAAAAATAAAACTTTAATTTTTTCCTTTTTATTTCCTTTTTTACTTACAATAATTACAATTATGTCTGTTTATACGATTTATAACTATTTTGAGACTAAAAAAAGATTAGTAAATGATATTAATTTAAGAATGAATATTATTAGTACTCAATTAAAAGATACTCTTCCTCATTTTATAAACTCTTATGCCATCAATGAATACAAAAAATTAATTGAAAATCAAATGGAAGATAGGAATATTTTAGCAATAATTATTAAAGATTATAATTATGGGAAAATATTTGGTAAAGAGTTTATAATAAGTGGAAAAATAAGAGAAAATGAAGAAATAAAAGATTTTTATGAATCAAATAAAGAACAAAATAACTTGTTAAAAGATAAATTTTCATATATTAAAATAGATTTACACAATGATTCTGATATAAAAATAGCTCAAATAGAACTTTATAGTTCTGACAAAAAATTAAATAATAGATTAGAAGAGATAATAAAAAAGAGTTTACTTGAAATGCTTATTTTATCTTTATTTATTATTGTTTTAGTTTTTTTAATCATAAAATCTTTAATTTTAAGACCTATTTTCGATATTGTAAAAGCTATTCAAAATAATGATGAATATGGAATTCCAAAAGAAAATATTCTTCAAAATAATGTCAAAGAATTTAATGAATTATCTTTAAAAATGAATGAAATGATTTCTACTATAAAAAATTCAAGAAATAAAATTGATGAAATGAATAATAGTATGGAATTAATTTTAAGTAGTATGAATGATGGTATTTGGGATTGGAATTTAAAAACAAATAAAGTTTCTTATTCAAAACAATGGAAAAAAATTTTAGGGTTTAATGATACTGAAATTGGAAATGATTTAGCTGAGTGGGAACGAAGGATAAATCCAAAACAGTTAAAAATGGTTTGTAGTGAAATATCAAATTATTTAGAAGGGAAAAAAGATACTTATAATAATGAACATCAAGTTCTTTGTAAAGATGGTACATATAAATGGATATTAGATAGAGCAGTTATAGTTCAAAGGGATGAATTTGGAAAACCTTTACGAATGATAGGAACTCATACAGATATAACATCTATAAAAGATTTAGAAAAACAAATTATTAAAGAAAAAGATTTTATCTCAAATATTATAGATAATTCAAGTGTAATAGTAGCTATTGTTGATGATGAGGGAAGAATGTTTAAGGTTAATAAATTTGCTCAAGAGTTTACAGGTTATACACAAGAAGAGATATCAAGTGTACCATTTTTTTGGGTTAGATTCTTACCTGATTATATTCAAGATAGAATTTATGATATTATAGATGAAGCAAAAAAAGGAAATATAAAAAGATATTATAAAGCTAGTTGGTTTTCAAAAGATTCTCAAGAAAAGATATTTGAATGGTCTAATACTTTGGTAAAAAAAGAAGATGGCTCAATGGACTATCTTATTGCAATAGGAATTGATGTTACAGAAAAAGAGATTATTCAAAAGAAAATTTTGCAACAAAAAGAGGAATTAGAACTTATTTTTGACTATTCAAAAGATGGTATTGCTGTATTAGACTTAAATACAAAATTTCTAAATTTTAATAACTCTTTTTTAGATATGACAGGATTTTCTAAAGATGAATTATTAGAGAAATCAATTTTTGAATTAATAGCAAAACAAGATAATCAAAAAAACAAAAAGATAATAGAACAAATACTAGAAGAAGGTTTTATAAGTAATTATGAAGAAATTTTTGCTTTTAAAGATAAAAGAATAGTTACAAATCTAAGTATTTCATTGCTTCCAAATAAGCAAAGTTTATTGATGATAATAAAAGATGTTAGTTCTTTAAAAGTTTTACAAGAACAAGCAAAACTAGCATCTTTAGGTGAAATGATAGGAAATATTGCCCATCAATGGAGACAACCTTTAAGTTATATAAGTGTTAGTGCTAGTTCTTTAAAAGTAAAATCAGAATTTAATATGCTTACAAAAGAGGAAATTGCTGAAGTTTCAACTGCTATTGTAAAACAAACAGAATATCTTTCAAATACAATAGACAACTTTAGAGATTTCATAAAAGAAGATAAAACATATGCAAATATAAGCATTAAAGAAGTTTTAGATAATAGTTTAAATCTTGTACATGCTTCATTAAAAAACAATTTTATTAATCTTACTTTAGAACTTGATGATGATTTGATTATTTTAGGAAATAAAAATGAATTAACAGAAGCATTTTTAAATATTATTTCAAATAGTAAAGATGCTTTAAAAGAGAAAGAAGAAGAGGATAGATTTTTATTTATTAAAAGTAAAAAATTGGATGAAAATAGACTTGAATTGAAGTTTCTAGATAGTGGTGGAGGAATTGATGAATCAATAATATCAAAAGTTCTAGAACCATATTTTACAACTAAACATAAGTCACAAGGAACAGGACTTGGGCTTGCTATTGTGGATAAGATTGTAAGAGAGAGACATAAAGGAGTTATTGAAATTTACAATGAAGAATTTGCTTATAATCAAAAACAATATAAAGGAGTTTGCTTTAATATTGTTTTTGAAAAAAAATAAGAGTTATTTTACAATATGTCCTACAAATTTAGACATATTATTTAGTATTTTTCCACCTTTTCTAAAGCCTAAACCACAAGCTTCATAAGCATAAAAAACTCCAGCTTGATATGAGTTTCCATTTGAATCTTTTGGAAATTCTACATACTCTTGATAAACAGCTTTATGACCTTCATATTCACCATTTGTTTCTTCTTCTATACTTTGGTCTGCATTTATAATTTTTACATTTGCACCTTCTCTTCCAAAGCATCTTTTTTCAACTTGTTTTTTACCAACTAATGGCTCAAAAGAAGTCTCTAAAAGTAGGGGATGATTAGGATATAAATCCCATAGAATCTTCATAAAACCTTTTGATTGAAACATCAAAGTATAAGCTGGATTAAAAATAATTGCTTTTTTTTCTTTAATAATTTCTGTCAGGATTAAAGCTAATTCACTCTCTTCAATAGCTATATTTTCCCAAGGAATAAGTTTAAACCAAAACTCAAAAAGTTCGTCATCTTTAAAAATTCCATCATCACTAAATTGAACATTTTCAATAAATTCAAAATCAGTATTGAATCCAGCTTCACTTGCAATATGTTCTAAAAGTTTTGTTGTATTTATATCTTCAGATGAACTTGAAATTGAAGAAAATAATATTTTCCATCCAAGATTTGAGTAATATTCTTCAAATTTTTCAATGTCTGAATCTAATGTGATGATTCTTTTAAAATTATCTTTTAATGCTTCATATAAATTATTAAATTGACTCATCTCATCTAAACCATTTGCTTTTAGCATTGCCCATTGAATAATAGCTGTTTCAAAAAGTGAAGTTGGAGTATCTGCATTAAATTCGATTAGTTTTATAGGTTTTCCATCAATTCCACCTGCTAAATCAAATCTTGAATATAAATGCCAATGAACATCATTTTCCCAAGATTCTTTGATTATTTCAACTAAATTAAAAGGGATATTTAACTCATGAAACAAATCATTATCAATTACATATTGTCCAGCTTCAGCAAACATATCATAAAGTTCATTTGTGGCTTCATAATAAGCATTCGCTTCATCTTCACTTACTACAACTATTTCATCACTAACATAAGATGAATTGTCACTATCTGTATGCCAAACAAATCCTATAGATTCTAAATATGCATCATTTAATGGTTTTATTTTTTCTAATTTCATTTATTAGCTCCCAAAACTTGAAGATGTAGATTTTGATGTAGAAGAACTATTTCCTCCCATAAATCCACTTTTTTTAGTTGAGTTATTTGTTCCAGTTGTTGCTGGTGCTTTATTAAATGAGCTTTGAGATTTACTATATGTTTGAGGTGATTTATATTGTGCTTGTCTTTGATTTTGAAAATTTTGATTATTAAATAGTTTATTTCCAAGCCAAGAACCAATCATTGCACCTGCAATTGATGATAATAAAACTCCTCCAAGTCCCATTCCTCCACTTGACATTTCTGGATTTGTAAGAGCTGAAGTACCAGCATCAATCTTAGCTTCTTCTTCTTTTACTAGTTTATCTATCTCTTCTTGAGTTAAAATTCTTTCACTACCATCTGGTTTTCTTAAAACTATAGTTGTTTTTGAAGCAGGAAATTCATCTGCTATTGAGTATTTACCGTCTGCTGATTCTTCTATAATTACAAAAGCATCTTGTTTTTGACTTGCATTTGTAAAAGCATCACTTTGCCCTTGATTTTGGTTTTGATTGTTGTTTGAACTATCGCCACAACCTGTAAGTCCTACAACTAAAAGAGCACCAAGTCCTCCAACCATTGCATAATCTGATATTTTTTTTATGTGATTTCTCTTTTTCAAAATAAATAATCCTTTTATACTTCTATTTAATTTTTTATATGGTACTTAATTCTTTCTATAAATTAGATGAAAGAAAATGAATTAATATATCAATATATCTTGATGTATTAATTGTTATTATGCTACAATTTTCAAATCAAAAGAGATTGAGGTATATAATGGATATTTTTCTAAAAACAGTAAGTGCATTAAATGATGAAACAAGAGTAAAAATAATCAAATTTTTGAATATTTATGGGAAATGCTGTGTTTGTGATTTAGAAAATTCTTTTGATATGATTCAATCAAGACTTTCAAGACATCTAAAAATTTTAAAAGAAGCTGGATTTTTAAAAGTTGAAAGAACTGGAAGATGGGCTTATTATAGTATTAGAACACCTTTGGATGAATTTAGATTAAGTGCTATAAAAGAGATTATGACACTTGATATAGATTTACCTCAGTTAAAAAAATCTTGTGAGAGTTGAATTTTTTGGTTTTAAATATATCAATAAATCTTGATATGCTTATATAATAAAAGGAGTAAAATGTTAGTTGCTAGTTTAATTTTTTTAGTAACTTTGATTTTTGTAATTTGGCAACCAAAGGGCTTACAAATAGGAACAACTGCTGTAATTGGAGCAATTATTGCTTTACTTATTGGAGTTGTTAGTTTAAATGATGTTTTAGTTGTAAGTAATATAGTTTGGGATGCCACTTTAGCATTTATTGGAATTATAATTTTATCAATGGTTTTAGATGAAATTGGTTTTTTTGAGTGGTGTGCTTTAAAAATGGCAAAGTTTTCAAATGGAAATGGATTAAAAATGTTTATTTATTCTATTTTATTGGGGGCATTTGTTTCAGCTCTTTTTGCAAATGATGGAGCAGCGCTTATTTTAACACCTATTTTATTAGCAAAAATGAGAATTTTACAACTAAATTTAAAAACAATTGTAGCTTTTTTATTAGCTGGAGGATTTATAAGTGATAGTGCCTCACTTCCTTTTGTATTTTCAAACCTTACAAATATAGTAACTGCTAATTATTTTGATATTGGATTTGCTCAATATTTCTTTGATATGTTAGTTCCTTTTATTGTGAGTGCTATTGCTTCAATTATTTTTTTATGGTTAATTTTAGGGAAAGATATTCCAAAAACTGTTGATATAACTCTTCTAAAAGAGCCAAAAAGTGCCATTAAAAATATGAAATTATTCTATTTTTCTTGGATATTTTTAGGGATTTTATTAGTAGGTTATTTTGTGGGAGATATTTATGGTTTACCAGTTTCTTTATTTGCTTTGGGTGGGGCAACTATTTTTTTAATTATTGCAACACTATCAAAAGCTGTAAAACCAATACACATTATAAAAGAAGCTCCTTGGCAAGTTGTGTGGTTTAGTATAGGGCTTTACATTGTAGTTTATGGACTTAAAAATGCAGGATTAACTGATTATTTAACTATTATTTTAAAAGATTTAAGTTTAAGAAGTGACACCATTGCAGTAATAGGTACTGGATTTATAGCAGCATTTTTAAGTGCAATTATGAACAATATGCCAACAATTATGATTATGGATATAGCTTTACATGATATTGGAAATCAAGCAATGATTTATGCAAATATCGTTGGATGTAACCTTGGACCCAAAATGACACCATTTGGTAGCCTAGCTACGCTATTATGGCTTCATGTTTTAGCAAAAAAAGGTGTAAAAATCTCATTTGCTCAATACAGTAAATTTGGTTTGATTATCACACCACCAGTACTATTTATAGTACTTTTAGCAATTTAATTTTATTTAGGAGAAAAATTTGAAAACAAAAGTTTTATTCGTATGTAGTGCAAACACAACAAGAAGTCAAATAGCAGAAGCCTTGCTTAAAAAATATGGAGGAGAAGATTTTGAAGCAAATAGTGCTGGAATAAATCCCGGGGTTTTAAATCCATTGGCTGTTGAAGTGTTAAAAGAAGATGAAAATATGGATATTTCATCATATACTACAAATAAAGTATTAGATTATTACAAAGAAGGAAAACATTATCACTATGTAATTACTGTTTGTGATGAAGCTTCAAAAGAACCTTGTCCAGTTTTTCCTAGTCTTGATGGAGTTTTACATTGGAATATTACAAGTCCTGCGTGTGATGGAACTAATGAAGAGAAAAAAGCAAAAATCAAAGTTTCAAAAGAAGAGATAAAAACAAATATTTTAAAATTTATTGAACTTGTAAAAGATGAACATATAAAAACAGGTTTTCCACCGGAGTGGTAAAAACAAATATGATAAATATATCTATTTTTTGGCATTTTTTTATTTTAGGTCTTTTTAGTTTTGGAGGACCAATAGCTCATATTGGCTATTTTAGAAAAAAATTTGTTGAAGAATTAAAATGGCTAAGTGATGAAGAATTTTCTAAAATCGTAGCACTTAGCCAGTTTTTACCAGGACCGAGCTCATCACAAGTTGGTTTTACAATAGGATTAAATAAAGGCGGAATTTTTGGTGCGATATTGGCTTTTATTGCATTTACAACTCCTTCTTTTTTACTTTTATATTTAGCTGCAACTTTTCAAAATGCTTATGAAAACA
This sequence comes from Arcobacter aquimarinus, assembly GCF_013177635.1. Lineage (NCBI taxonomy): Bacteria > Pseudomonadati > Campylobacterota > Epsilonproteobacteria > Campylobacterales > Arcobacteraceae > Arcobacter > Arcobacter aquimarinus. Next base: position 1,224,475 of record NZ_CP030944.1, read on the forward strand.
GTAGTGTGATTTATGCTTTGATGAGTGGATTAAAACTTTTTGCTGTGGTAATTGTGGCTGATGCAACTTTTAGTATGTTTAAGACACTTTGTAAAACTACATTAAGTAAAATAATTTTTGTTTTTGCAACACTATTTTTGATTTTTAATCAAAGTTTTTTTAGTCAAATTTTAGTTTTAGTGGTTTCAGGTTTAGTTGCACTATTTTTTATAAAAGAGAAAAATGAAACTAAAATGAGATATGAAAAACCTTATATTTTGCCTTTAGTTATTTTTTTGATTTTATTGATATTTTTGCCATTTTTTGCAAATCAAGATAAATTATTAAGTCTGTTTAACTCTTTTTATCAAGTTGGAAGTTTGGTTTTTGGAGGAGGGCATGTTGTTCTTCCTTTAATTAAAAGTAACATAAATATTGATGAAAATAGTTTTTTAGTTGCTTACTCACTAGCTCAAGCAGTTCCTGGACCTATGTTTACTATTGCTTCATATATTGGAGTTGTGGCTTTAGAAGAATCACCATTTTTAGGTGCTGTTGTTGCTACATTTGCCATTTTTTTACCAGGATTTCTTTTGATTTTAGCTTTTTATAAAAGTTTTGAAAGTTACTCAAAAAATCCTACTATTTCAAAAATAGTTACAGGAATTAATGCAAGTGTTGTTGCTATTTTATTTAGTGTTTTACTTACAATAGTTATTCCAAGTGGAATTATAAATATTTATGATTTGATTTTTGCAATACTTGGATTTTTTATGATTAGAAAATTTAAAATATCCATATTACTTTTGATTTTGTTTTATTGTGGATATGGATTTATAGGAAGTTTGTATGTTTGATTGGTTAGTTAATTTAAGTGCGATATTTGTATTTGATAATTTAGGACTTGAAAAAGGAAGCCATTTAGGTGAGGCTTTACACTTTTTTATTTATGACACTATAAAAATATTTATACTTTTAGTAACAATTATTTTTTTAGTTACATTTTTACGAAGTTATTTTCCTGTTGAAAAAATAAGAGATTATTTAGTTGGAAAACATAAACTTATAGGACATATTTTTGCAGCATTTTTTGGTATTTTGACACCTTTTTGTTCTTGTAGTGCAATTCCACTTTTTTTAGGTTTTTTACAAGCTAGAATTCCTTTGGGAGTTACTTTTTCATATTTGATATCAGCACCACTTAGTGATGCAGTTGTAATTGCACTGTTATTTTCACTTTTTGGTTGGAAAATTACTCTGCTTTATATAGGTTTTGCTTTATTAATAGCAATAATTGCAGGGTTAGTAATAGGAGCTATGAATTTAGAAAAGGAGGTTTTAATAGAAGTAAAACCTCTAAATAGTTGTTGTGGTACTTTAAATGAAGATAAAACTTTAATATCTGTAAGATTAAAAGAATCGTGGGAATATACAAAAGATATATTTAAAAAAATATATTTATATGTAATTGTTGGTATTGCAATTGGAGCATTTATTCATGGATATATTCCAGCTGAATTTATAAGTAAATATGCAGGTGGAGATGTTTGGTATGCACCAATAGTTGCAGTTTTTATGGGAATTCCGATGTATTCAAATGCAGCTGGAATTTTACCACTTGTGGAAGTTTTAACACAAAAAGGAATGTTACTTGGAACTGCGCTATCATTTATGATGGCAGTTGTAGCTTTGAGTCTTCCTGAAGCCTTGATATTAAAAAGAGTTTTAAGCTTAAAACTTATCTCTATATTTTTTGGAACAGTTGGATTTGCTATACTTCTAACAGGGTATATATTTAATTATTTAATAGGATAGAAAAAATGAAAATAGAAATTTTAGGTACAGGTTGTACAAAGTGCAAAAACCTTGAAGAAAATACAAAACAAGCAGTTGCAAAAATTGGTGGATTTCATGAAGTTAAAAAAGTAGAAGATATAGTTGAAATTATGAATTATGGTGTTATGAGTACACCTGCACTTGTAGTCGATGGAGTTGTAAAAAGTACAGGAAAACTTTTAGGTGTAGAAGAGATAATAGTTTTACTTAAAAATTAAAAAATCTTATCTTACTATTATTCAAATAAAATTATTTTTATTGATATTTAATCTATTTTAATTATATTTTAAATAGAATATAAGTTACTTTCTTAAAAGGATTAATATGCAAGACTTGAGTATCAGTAAAAAGTTTACTTTAACTAATGTTATTGTTACATTATTAGTTTTAGTTATAGGCTATTTTATATTAAATAAATATAAAAATGATTTAGCTACTGAAGTACATGATAATGTAATTATTAAATTAAACTCTTTGAGTAATTTGAAATTAGAGGGAAAACTAGAAGTAGGTATTTCAAATGCTATTTCTATTTCAAATGATTCTTCTATAAAAGAGGCTTTAGCTAAAAATGATAGAGAATTAGCGATTAAAACACTGGCTAATTTATCTAAAAGTATGAAAGAGTCAACACCATTTCAGAACATTCAAGTTCATCTACATACTAAAGATAATAAATCTTTTTTGAGGTCATGGCAACCTAAAAAATTTGGTGATGATTTAAGTTCTTTTAGAGCAAGTGTTGTAAAAGTAAATAGTGATAAAATTGCTATTAATGGGTTTGAAGTTGGAAATGCAGGACTTAGTATAAGATCAGTTGTTCCTATTTTTGATGAAGCTAAAAACCATGTAGGTTCTTTAGAATTTATGCAAGGTGTAAATTCTGTTGCAAGCTCTTTTGATGCTGAAAATAAAGCGTTTTTATTGCTTATGGATAAATCTTTAGCAACAGTTGCAATTAAAGAAGAAGATGTTTTAAATAAGTATTTAATTTCTCAAAAGTTTATTAATAAAGATTTTTTAGAAGATGCTAAAAAAATAAACTTTGATAAACTTTTAAATGATAAATTTTTAATAACAAATAAGTATTTTTATACATATAGTGATATTACAGATTTTGCTGGTAAAAAACTCGGTATTGCATTAGTTGCTGAGCCTATAGAAGTTGTTAATACAGCAATTGAACATGCTTCATATATTATTTGGGTTGCTTTGATTATTTTAGTTGTTGCTTTAATGATTACTATGATTATCTCTTTAGTTAATATGAAAAAAAATATTTTAACTCCAATATTTAATCTTAAAAATTCAATTGATGCAATTAGTTCTAATAACTCTTCAGAAACTTCAAAAATAGAAGTGAAATCTCATGATGAAATCGGTGAAGTTGTTCATAGTTTCAATAATTATTTAGATTCAATTCAAAAAGGAATTATCCAAGATCAAATTGTAATTGAAGAATCAAGAGCAATTATTTCAAAAGTAAATGCTGGATTATTAAATGATAGAATTAAAGGAAAAGCACATTCTATTGGAGTTTCTTCTTTAGTTGATGAAATAAATAAAATGATAGAGAGAATGCAAAAAAATCTTACTATTTTAAGTGAGTCTTTAGTTGCTCTTTCAAATGCAAAATATGATTATAAAATTCCACATATTGAAAATCTAACAGGTATGATAGCTTCTTTATTAAGTGGAGCAAAAGTTACTCAATCATCAATTAATGAAATAATGTGTTTAATTGAAAAATCAAACAATGAATTATCTTTAAGTTCAACAGAGTTAGCAAGTGCTTCAAAAAAATTAAGTGATTCTTCAAATACTCAAGCAGCATCACTTGAAGAGACAGCAGCAGCAATTGAAGAAATTTCAGCAACAGTTTCAAGAAGTAGTGAAAATGCTATAAAAATGGCTCAATATGCACAAAATGTTACAAAATCTAGTGATGTTGGAAAAGAATTAGCACATAAAACAGCAATTTCTATGGAAGAGATAAATACACAAGTTTTAGCTATTAATGAAGCTATTTCTGTTATTGATCAAATTGCATTCCAAACAAATATTTTATCTTTAAATGCAGCTGTTGAAGCTGCAACTGCTGGTGAAGCAGGACGAGGATTTGCTGTTGTTGCAGCAGAAGTAAGAAATCTTGCAAGTAGAAGTGCTGAAGCAGCAAATGAAATAAAGAATATTGTATTAAATGCTACTACAAAAGCAAAAGAAGGACAAGATATTACTTCAAAAATGATTGATGGATACAATGACTTAAATGAAAATATTGTAGTTACAATAAAATTAATTGAAGATGTTGCAAGTGCTTCTAAAGAGCAACAAATGGCAATGGCTCAAATTAATGATACAGTTAATTCACTTGATCAAGCTACTCAACAAAATGCAGCTTTAGCTTCAACTATAAATGATATGGCAGTTAAAACTTCGAATTTAGTTGTTCAATTAGAGAATACTATAAATCAAACAAGTTTTGATAGAAATGCACATAAAAGAGTTTGTGATACAAGTTTAATTATTGATATTAATAAATTAAAATCAGACCATATAAACTTCAAAAATACAAATTTTGCACAATGTAAAGAAGGTTTTAAATTTACAGTAAAAAATCACCACGAATGTAACTTAGGTAAATGGATAGATTCAAATGAAGATAAATTATTTGCTAAAACAAAAGAGTGGAGTGATTTAAAAGATGCTCATAAAAAAGTACATGATTTAGTTCAAAATACAGTAAATTTATATGCAGAAAAAAGTGAAAATGCACCAATATTATCTACAACTAAAGAGATTGAAGACAATATAGAAGTTGTTTTTGATTTATTAAATAAAGTTAGAGAAATTAATTGTGGAAATTAAAAATATAAAGTTTATTTAATCACTAAAAGAAGCAAAAGCACCTTCAACACTAGGAATAGTTTTGTAGTGTGTTTTTGTTAATCTTACATTTTTTGTTTTTAAATCACATATTGCAATTCTAAAATTAGCTCCCATAACTGGCTCTACAACACAAACAATTTTATCTTCAATTTGTCTTGTTACATAAATAGTACCTTGCAAAGTTGGGAAAAAATATTTTGGATAACTTAAAGGAGTTATTTCTACAATATCAATGTTTTCTTGGTTTTCAAGAGTTTGCATTATATCCATAGCATCTTCATAACTTTCAAATTGAATACACCAGTCATCAAATTTTTTATTGAAATGATGTAAGTCTTCATCCAAAAAACCACCTGCTATTGATTGTAAAGCAAAAATAGACACAAAAAACACCTTTTATTATATAGGATTTTAAAAATTGATTTTAACATATAATTAATAAGAAAATTAACATCCTCTTTACACTTAAGAGTGTAAAATAGGCTAAATATTAGATATTATGGGGTTTTTTGATGAGAACAAGAGTCTATTATGAAGATACAGATTGTGGTGGAGTGGTTTATCACTCAAATTATTTAAACTTTTGTGAGCGAGCAAGAAGTGAGTTATTTTTTCAAAAAGGTTTATCTCCACACAATAATGATGAATTTTTTGTAGTTAGAAGTGCAAACGTTGATTGGATAAAATCGGCTATTTTTGGAGATGTTTTAGAAATTACTACAAAACTTATAGAGAAAAAATCAGCTTCAATTATCATGTATCAAGAGATAAAAAGAGATGATGAAGTTCTATTTAAGGCTACTTTTAAACTGGCTTTTTTAAAAAACTTTAAACCTACAAAAATTCCTTTGGAAATTTTTGAAATATTAAACTAAGGAAAAAATAGTGTTTAAACAATTACTTATCTCTTTTTTATTTGTTATAAATTTATATTCAAATGATGTTTTTTTACTGCCAAATGATTCAAAAGAGGCTCAAAACAAGATTAGTTCTTTGATTTTAGAAGCAAAATCAGAAATTTTTATAGCAATGTACAATTTTTCATATAATAAATTTGCAAATGATTTGATAAAAGCATCAAAAAATGGAGTGAAAATCACTGTTTTATTTGATAAAGAAAAAACAAATAAAGATGATGAAATTTTAGATTTATTAAAAAATAGTGGCATTAAAACTATTGTAAATAAAGATAAAAATAAAATGCATCTAAAAGTTGCTTTAATTGATTCCAAAATTGCAATTGTTGGAAGCACAAATTGGACAAAAAAATCTTTTGAAGAAAATTATGATTTGATTTTAATAAGTGAAGAGAAAAAACTTTTAGAGAAATTAATAGCCTTTAAAAATGGCATTTAATTGCTTAAAAGTAATAAAATAGTATCATATTGATAAAAATTATTAAAAAGGATTTTAATGCTAGAGATATTTGTTATAGCATTTTGCTTATATTTTGCATTCAATATTTATACTTCTTTTATGCAAATTGGATATGTTAAGGAAGCAAAAAAATTAAAAGCTATTATTTTAGATTCATCAAAATATGAAGAAGCAGCTAATTATTCTATAGAAAAAGAGAAATTAGCAATAGTTTCATCATTTTACGATTTTATTTTATTTATTTTATGGATAGGTTTTGGATTATCTTATTTGGATTCATTAATTCAAATAGAGTCATTTTGGTTAAAAGCTGTTATTTTTGTAGATTTATTCATTATTATAAATTGGATTTTAACTTTACCATTTGAGCTTTATTCAACTTTTAAATTAAATAAAAAATATGGTTTTTCAAATATGGCACCAGCACTTTTTATAAAAGATACTATGAAAACTGGATTTTTATTTTTAGTTTTTGGTTCACTTGTAATTGCTGGAATTTCATTTATCATAAATAGTTTTTCTTCTTGGTGGATTTGGGGATTTGCTTTTATTTTTGCTGTAATTATTTTAATAAATATGCTTTATCCAGTGATTAGAGATAAAATGTTTGATAAGTTCGAAAAACTAAAAGATAAAGATTTAGAAGTAAAAATCGAAAATCTTTTAAATGAAGTTGGATTCAAAAGTAGTGGAGTTTTTAGTGTTGATGCAAGTAAAAGAGATAATCGATTAAATGCTTATTTTGGTGGATTAGGTGCAACTAAAAGAGTAGTTTTATTTGATACTTTAGTTGAAAAATTAACACACAATGAATTACTTGCTGTTTTAGGACATGAATTAGGACACTTTAAAAATGGTGATATTGTAAAAAATATTGGAATTATGGGTGTTGTTATGTTTGTATTTTTTGCAATTTTTGGAAATTTACCAGATGAATTGTTTTTAGGATTATCACTAAATAATGAACCTTATGCAATTATCACAGTTTTTATGATATTTTCTCCGATTTTATCATTTTTCTTAATGCCTCTAATTTCTATGATTTCAAGACATAATGAATATGCAGCTGATGATTTTGGTTCAAATTTACAATCAAAAGAAGATTTAGTAAGTGCGTTGTTAAAACTTGCAAATGAAAATAAATCATTTCCTTTATCGCACCCTTTATATATTTTCTTTTATTACTCTCATCCACCTTTGGTTGAAAGATTTAAAGAATTAGGTTACGATGTGAAAACTATGGAATTCAAAGAAAAGTAGATGATTGAGATAAATTATCTACTTTTAATTGCTATTTTTTTCTTTTTATTTGTTTTTTTTGCTTTTATTATCTATTTTATAAAACAAAAGTATGAAAATCAGATTTTAAGTATAGAAAAATACTATGAATTAAAATTTGCAAATTTAAAAGAGTTATCAAGAACAAAAGAAGAAAATTTTAATGAAAAAATTACTCTTTTGGAAGATTCAAAAAAAGAGTTAAAACTAGAGTTTGAAAATCTTGCAAATAGACTTTTTGAAGAGAATCAGAAAAAATCCAATATCAATCTAACTCAAGTTTTAAGCTCATTTAAAGATCAATTAGACTCTTTTGGAAAAAGAGTCAATGATATTCATAATGAAGAGACAAAACAAAGAATTTCTTTATTAACTGAGATAAAAAACTTAAAAGAGTTAAACAATCAAATTTCAACAGATGCTATAAATTTAACAAAAGCTTTAAAAGGACAAAATAAAACACAAGGTGATTGGGGAGAGATGATACTCTCTTCTATATTAGAGCAAACAGGTTTAAGAGAAGGGAAAGAGTATAGTGTGCAAGGCTCTTTTACTGATGATAAAGGTAAAAAATTAAGACCTGATGTTATAGTTCATCTACCTTCAAATAAGGATATTATTATTGATTCAAAAGTATCTTTAAGTGCTTATATAAATTATTGTAAAACTGAAAATGAAGAACAAAAACAACTTGCTTCAAAAGAGTTGGTAAAATCAATAACTTCACATATAAAAGGTTTGAGTTCAAAAAGATATGAAAATATAAAAGGTGTTAGAACTTTAGATTTTGTATTGATGTTTATACCTGTTGAGGGTGCTTATATACTTGCAACTTCAAGTGATGATAATATTTTTAAATTAGCTTTTGAAAATAATATTATGTTAGTCTCTCCTTCAACTTTATATGTGACATTAAGAACTATAGAGAATATTTGGCGTAATGAACATCAAAATGAAAATGCACTTTTAATCTCAAAAAAAGCTGCTGATTTATATGATAAATTCGCTGCTTTTGTAGCTGATATTGAAGATATAGGTTTAAATATAAATAGAACTCAAAAAGCTTATGATAATGCTATAAATAAACTTAGTGTTGGAAATGGAAATCTTATAAGAAGAGCTGAAGAGTTTTTGTATTTGGGTGTAAAACCTAAAAAAGAGATTTCGAATAAATTATCAAATAATAAAAATATAGAGGAATAGAACATGGATTTAGCTTTTTCTTTAGCTAACAATTTTTTATCGTTACTTGATGCAATGGCTATTTATATTTTAATAGGTTTGTTAATTGCAGGATTTTTAAAACAGATTATTCCAGATGATTTTATTATAAAACATTTAGGAAATGGAAATATTAGTTCAGTTATAAAAGCTACAATTTTAGGAATTCCACTTCCTGTTTGTTCATGTTCTGTTATTCCTTTAGCTCAAAGTTTAAGGAAAGAGGGTGCTAGTAAGGGAGCTGTTCAAAGTTTTTTGATTTCAAGTCCAATAACAGGTGTTGATTCTATTTTAGCAACTTACTCTTTTTTTGGACTATTTTTTACAATTTACAGAGTGATTTCATCTATGATAATAGCTATTGTTGTGGGAATTGTTCAAAATATTTTTGATAAAGAAGAGAGTAAAAAAATAGAAAAAGAGCAAAATTCTTGTTCTTGTAGCTGTTCTTGTTCTAGTAAAAAAGAGAAAAAAAGATTTTCAATAAAAGAAGTTTTCTCTTATGCTTATGTAACACTATTTAAAGATATGGTAAAACCACTTTTTATTGGACTTTTATTTGCTACACTTTTTACAACTTTAGCTCCAAAAGAGTACACAAGTTTACTTTTTGAAAATCAAATACTTACTTATTTTGTAATAATTTTGTTTTCTATGCCTTTATATATTTGTGCAACAGCCTCTTTACCAATAGCAGCAGCTTTGATAATAGAAGGTATGAGTCCAGGAGCTGCTTTTATACTTTTAAGTGCAGGACCTGCTACAAGTTTGATAACTATGGGAGTTGTTTATAAAACGTTAGGTAAAACTTCATTGATTATATATTTAACTATGATTGCAATTTTATCTTTAATTTTTGGATATCTATTTGATTTGTTTTTTATAGATATAAATATATTGAATTTTAGTTTAGAAGAGCAAAGTAGCTCTTTATTTTCTCAAGTTTCAAGCTTTATAATGCTTGCTTTAATGTCATATTATCTTATAAAACCTTGGCTTTATAGAAAAAAAGAGAGTTGCTGTTCTTCAAAAGATTGTCATTAATTTTCTTTAAATAACTTAAAAAAATTTAAGTTATTTAAAATATAAATGGCAATAATAGTAAAAATTGTTCCAATTATTACATTAAAGGTTATTTCTTCACCTAAAAATATAGCTCCAAAACTCAAAGCAGAAGCAGGAACTAAAAAGATATAAGAAGATGCCTCTTTTGCACCAAGTTTAGAAGCACCTATAAAATATATAGAAGTTGCAAAAGTTGTACTTAAAATTGTGATTACAAATATATTAAACCAAAAAATAAAATCAAAATCTAAAACTTTTTCAAAAATATTTGCATCTACAAAAAAGATAAAAAGAGTAGAACTTGAAATTATATAAGTATAAAAAGTAAAAACAAAGGCATTTATTTTAGTAGCTTTTGAAGTAACAATAGTTAATATTGACCATAAAAAAGCAGCTAATAAAAAATATATATTATCCTTTGAAAATATTTCATATAAATTAAAATTCCAAATATTTAACATATTTAAAACTCCAAAAGCACCAAGAATAAGTGCAAAAGAGTGTTTTAAGCTAATAGTTTTTTTATGTAAAAATGCGATTAAAATAAAAGTTATTATTGGAATTAATGTAGTTACTAAAGCTCCTCCAAAACTTCCTGTACCATGTTCAACTCCTAAAAACATAACGATACTATAAAAAGTTAAAATAACTGAAGCTACAAGAATCAAATAAAAAGATTTTAAATCAATTTTAAAAGAGAGCTTATAAAAATAAATGATGGGAAACATTGTAATAAAACAGATTCCCATTCTTAAAAAAACTAATTCATATTCATTTACATAAGTTGTTAAAACTTTGGTACTAATCCAAGAAGCACCCCAAAATATCATGGCAAAAACCATTAAAATATGAAAGATTCGAGTGGTCATTATTTTAATTGGTCTAATAGTAAAATATCTACTAAATCCCCAATTTTTAAATCTTGACTATCTTCATCTTGAATAAGTAAAGCAGGATTTTCAAGCATATTTGTTAAAATTGCACTTGTTCCTTCTTTTTTCCCTTCAAAATCAATTTCGTATTGCCCATTTACATAGTGTACATTACAAGCTGTAAAAATAGTTTTTTTCATTTTCATTGGATAGTTTTGAGTTATTTTTGCTTTTACAATTGGTAATTTTTCATTAGAATCTCTAAATCTAAAAATCAAAGGTAAAACATAAAGTATTGCACAAACAGTAGAAGAGTAAGCAAAACCAGGAAGAGCAACTATGATTTTTTTATCTTTTATAGCAACTAATATATGCATTCCTGGTTTTATAGTAACTCCATGAAATAAAACATCAGCTTTTAGTCTATCTTTTATTACATCTTGTACAAAATCATAATCACCTACAGAAACGCCACCTGTAGTTACAACTATATCAGTTTTACTTAAAGCTATTTCAAACATATTTGTAATTGAATCTATATCATCTTTTACAATTCCCATTTGTAAAACATCTGCTTTATTGCTTTTAAATAAAGCTTCTAAAGTTAAGTGATTTGAACTTCTTATTTGAGAATCATTTGTTTGAGTTTCTCCTAAATCTAAAACTTCACTTCCTGTGCTAGCAACCGCAATAGTAGGATTTACGATTACTTCTACTTGTGAAATATTTAAAGAAGCTAAAACGCCAACTTCAGCAAATCCAATAACTGTTCCTTTTTTTATTAAAACTTCATTTTCTTTATAATTCTCACCTATTTGTCTTACAGCAAAGCCAAAAGGAACTTTTTTTATTATTTTTATTTTATTATCAATAACTTCAACGTTTTCAATAGGAATTAAAGTATCGCTTCCTTTTGGCATTAATGAACCAGTAAAAGTTTTTATACATTTACCAATACTAACCTGTGATTCAACTACATAACCAGCTGGATTTTTATCAATTATTTCTATTAAATTTTTTTCTAAATCTTCATATTTTATAGCATATCCATCCATCGCAGAAGTTGGAAAAGAAGGACTGTTTTCAAGTGCTACAATATCTTTTGCTACTACTTTTGAAATAGCATTAGTAATAAAAACTTTTTGAGTAGCTCTTTTGTTTAGTTCAATATTATTTAAAATCTCAATTGATTTTTTGTAACTTATAAAATTTCTCATGATTATTTTTTATTTAAATTTATTATATTTATGTATCATTATTTTTTCAAATAACATTGCTCCAAAACCTTCAGGTAGATTTGGATTTGTTTTTTCAACTGATAATATGATTGATCTTATTTGATCTTCTGTCATATTTATGGCAATTGGTACTATAGTATCTTGGATTTTTTGTCTAAACTCTTTTTCTTCTTCTAGCGTCATATTTTGAATCTTTCTAGTTTTGTTTATGAAATTATATATTTTTTATCTAAAAACTGAGTAAAAGAGATTATTTTATACTAATTTGATATAATTGCAAAAAATTTATAGGAATAATATTTTGGTTGAATTAAGTAAAAAGATTTCTACAATAGTTGGAAGAACAAATGCAGAATATGGATTGATAAAAGAGGGTGATAGGGTTTTAGTAGGATTTTCAGGAGGAAAAGACTCATTAACTTTAATTCATTCGTTAAATAGATTAAAAAAAGTAGTTCCATTTAATTTCGAATTTAAAGCTGTAACAGTAACTTATGGAATGGGTGAACAAATAGAATTTTTAAGTAATCATTGCAAAGAACATGGAATTGAACACGAAATTATTGATACACAAATTTTTGAACTTGCAGGTGAAAAAATCAGAAAAAATTCATCTTTTTGTTCATTCTTTTCAAGAATGAGAAGAGGGTATTTATATTCAACAGCACAAGAACAAGGATATAATAAAGTAGCTTTAGGACATCATTTAGATGATGCAATGGAATCATTTTTTATGAATTTCTTTTATAATGGAACAATGCGTTCTATGCCTCCTATTTATAAAGCAGAAAATGGTTTAGAAGTTATTAGACCTTTAATTTTTTGTAGAGAGAGACAATTACGAGCTTTTGCAAATACAAATGAAATTAATGTAATTGGTGATGAAGCTTGCCCAGGTCTTAGATTTGATGTAAAAATGCCACATGCAAGGGCAACTACAAAAGAATTATTGGCAAAACTTGAAGAAGAAAATCCAAAAATTTTTGTATCAATGAAAGCAGCTTTTAAAAATATACAATTATCAACTTTTTTTTACAAAGATATAAAAGAGATTGATGCCAATATAAAAGAAGATGATTTAGTATGAAGATACTAATATCTTCATGTTTATTGGGAGAAGATGTAAGATATGATGGAAATAATTCATCAATAGCGTTTACTCCAAGTTTTACTTTTTCAATTAAAGAACTTTTCATGGATATTTTATGTGAAAATGAGATTTACTCTTTTTGTCCTGAAGTAGCAGGTGGTTTACCAATTCCTAGAACACCTTCTGAAATTGTAAAAAATGATAAGCCTTTTATAATAAAAAATGAAAAAGGTGATGATGTTACAATAAATTTTTTATTAGGTGCAAAAAAGGCATTAGATATTTGTATAGAAGAAAACATTAAAGTAGCACTTTTAAAATCCAAATCTCCCTCTTGTGGAAATAAACAGATTTATGATGGAACATTTACTTCTAAATTGATTGAGGGACAGGGTTTAACAGCAAGATTACTTGAAGAAAATGGTGTAAAAGTATTTAATGAGAACGAAATAAAAGATTTAGATAAATTTATAAAAACTAATAAATAGTTTTTATAAATTTTCATTTACTAAATTAGCTAATCTTAATGGGTCTAAAGCACCGCTTATTCTTTTTTTCTCAATACCATTTTTATAAACAACAAGAGTTGGAATAGACCTAATAGCAAACCTTGTTCCTAAGTTTTGTTCAGCTTCAGTATTTACTTTTACAAATAATGCTTTTAACGGATATTTTTTTGCAACATCATTAAATATAGGGGCAAACATTTTACAAGGTCCACACCAAGGTGCCCAAAAATCAACAATTACTGGAATGTCAGAATTTACAATTACATGATCAAAATTCTTTTCATTCAACTCTAAAGGAGTTGTTTCAAGTAATGATTTTTTACAATCTCCACAATTTGCTTTTGTGTAACTATCTTTTAAAGGAATAGCATTGATTTTTAAGCAATGAGGACAAACTACATTTATTTTAGACATAATTAAGCTTTAATATTTAACATCATATCAGAAACAGCATTTTGTGTTTCAATGCTTTTTGCATTAGCAGAATAAGAAACTACTTCTGGAATTTGACCAACAATAGATTCAATTAAATCAGCTGTAACTTCTTGAAATTTTGGATCAGCTACTGTATTTGCAACACTTGCAAGATTTGTTGCCATTTCATTTACTTGTAATTCTGAAGCAACCATAGCATTTAAATTATTATCTATTCTCATAATTAAATCCTTCCTTTAAACTTTCTAATAACATTTTATTTAAATTTGCAGCTTGTGCAATACTTGCATCAGCTCCACTTAAAGCTCCAACTGAACTTGAAGCATCTTTTAATTGTTCAAGTTTCATTTTTGCACTTTGTGGATCTTTTGGAATTGAAGTATCAAATCTAACACTTCCTCCTGTTGCATAAAGCTTCCCATCTGGTCCAACTTGATAATTATAACTAATCGCTGTTGTTGTTTGCGCACCTGAAGCATGTATTTGCTCATGAGTTTTTATTTCATTATCTTTATTTTTAAATTTATTTAAAACTCTTTGGTAATCATTTTCATCATAATTTTTCTCACCTAAAACAACAGTATCATTTTTTTCAAATGTAGATTTTTGAAATTCTTTCTTATCTATATTTGATAATTCACTTTTTTTTATAGCAATTTGTTGATATAAAGAAGAAGCACTTTGATAACTATCGTATATTTCCATAACAAAAAACCTATTTTTAGTTTATTCTAACATAAAATGCTAGAAAAAGTAAATAAAATGTTTTACTTATTTTAAATATAAAGTTAGATAAAATAACTTAATGTTATATAAATTTTTAAAATCAACTACATTAAAATTGTTAATGCTTGTTTGCACTGTTCTTGCAACATTGATTGTTTCAGCACTATTATTTAATAGTCAAGTAGATAAGTTAAAAAAGCAAATAGATGATATTTATTTTGCTAATCTAATTCCAATAATTAAACTTCAAATTATTTCAGATAAATATCAAGAAATAGCATCTTGTAGAAAAATCAAATATAACTGTGATTTTAAAAGTGAACAAGAAGTAATTCTTCAAGAGTGGGAATATTACTATAATGCTTATAAAACAAAAGATGAAAGAATAGTTGTAGATACAATAAATCAAGAAATTATAAATTCTTTTAAAGAAAATAAATACAATATTTTTTTAGATATTTTAAAAAGAGTTGATTTTTTAATAAAATACGAAACGCAAGAAGCATTTAAACAAAGAAAAGCTTTTTTAGATGATTATGAACAAATGAAAAACTATATTTTTTATAATATAGTTCTAATTCTTTTTTTATCTTTCGCTGTTATTGTATTTATAATTTTACAAGTAATAAAAAAAGATAAGCAATTAACTGTATTAAATAAAAAATACCAAATAGAAGCAATAACAGATGGTATGACGCAGTTATATAATAGAAAATATTTTGATACTATTTTTGATAATATGCCTTTTATTTCAAATGCAAATAATTGGAAATGTGCTTTTATAATGGTTGATATTGATTATTTTAAACAATACAATGATACTTATGGACATGATATGGGTGATATTACTCTTAAAAAAGTTGCCCAAACTTTAAAATTATATTTCAATAAAAAATATGAATTTGTATTTAGATTGGGTGGAGAAGAATTCGGAGTAATTTTATTTGATATAAATGAAAATATATTAGAAAATTGTTTGAAAGATATGAATAAAAAAATATTAGAATTACAAATTGAGCATAAAAATAGTAAAATACTCGACGTAATTTCAATTTCAATGGGAGCTATAATATATAACCCAAATAGTTATATTTCAGCCAATAAACTTTATAAATTTGCAGATGAAAGTTTATATAAATCTAAAGAAAATGGAAGAAATCAATATCATATATACAATGAAGGAAAATAATGAGTTTTTTATTTAATAAACATAATCATTTTAATTTGGCTAACATAGTTACTTTTTTTAATATTGCATCTGGAATTTTTGCAATTTATTTTTTAACTCATCATGAGTTTTTTGCTGCAGCTCTTTTTGCTTGGCTTGCAGGAGGATTTGATATTATTGATGGAAAAATTGCTAGAAAATATAACTTATCAACACAATTTGGAATTCAACTTGATTCTTATGCTGATTTTTTATCTTTTGTTATTGTTCCTGCTATGTTTATATATTTTGCAGTAATTGATACAAAAGAAGCTTTTTTAAATACGCCTTTGATTATTTTTGCTTTTGTTTATTATGTAATTTCAGGACTTAGAAGATTAATTCAATTTAATATAAATGCAGATGAAGGTAAAGTTGAAAAGTATTTTACAGGAATACCAACACCTCTTGGAGCAATATTATTATGGCTTGTTTATCTAATTTTTTTAACAGGTTTTATAAATGAGACTTTTGTTTTATTTATGATGATACTTATAGGTTATTTATTAAATTCAAAAATTAAAATTCCTCATTTATAGTAGTTATAACTAATGAATAATCAAATAGTAAGTGTAGATTTAGGTTCAAACTCTTTTCGTGTTTTAAAATATGATTGTTTAAATCATAAAATAATTTCAGAACATAATGAAGTAGTTGGAATGGCTGATGGTTTAATTGATACTGGTATTATTTCTAAAGAAGCTATAAATAGAGTTGTTAATGCAATAAAACATTCTATAGAAATTATAAACTATAATCCTAAAGATGCTATTTGTGTAACAACAGCCGCAATGAGAAAAGCTTCAAATAGTCAAGAAGTTTTAGCTTATTTAAAAAAAGAAACGCAATTAGACTTTAATATTATTGATGGAGATGAAGAGGCTAGACTTACTTTACTCGCTGTCAAATATGCTTTAAAAAGAGAAAAAATCAATTCTGATAACTTTATACTTCTTGATATTGGCGGTGGTTCAACTGAAATTATTGTAAATACAAAAGATGAATATAAAGCTAAAAGTTTTGATTTTGGTATTGTTACTATGACTCAGAAATTTCTAAAAACTCATAATTTACATAGTGATTTAGAAAATAAAAAAATGGAAATAAAACAATTTTTAGATTCATTAAATTTAAATTTATCAAATTATAGTTTTGTTGCAACTGCTGGAACTCCAACAACAATAGCAGCTATTAAACTAGGACAAGATTTTTTTTCATATGATAGAAATATTGTAAATGGTGCAACAGTAAATCTTGAAGATTTAAGTTATTGTTTAGATATTTTTAAAAATTCTTCAAAAGAAGAGATTACAAGACTTGTTGGTCGTGGTAGAGTTGAATTTATTGAAGTTGGAATTTTTATTTATAAAACAATATTTGAAGTTTTAAATAAAAAAGAATCAATAGTTTTAGATGATGGATTAAGAGAAGGTGTTGCAATAAACTATTGTTTAAAAAAGTGTAAAGATTAAGAGAGTAATCTTACACTTTGTTCTTGAACTATATTTGCTTGAGAAGCAGCTAGATAACCAGCATTAGCATTTACATTTGTTTTACTAAAATCACTTGATTCTTTACCAAAATTTTTATCTTTATTTATTTTATTTTGATTAAATAAATCTATCTGTTCTTTTATAGAATCTCTTGCACTCTCTTCTAATTTATTTCCAAAATCTGTAAATTGGTCGTAAATATTTTGCAGTTTACTAGATGATGAAGCTACTTTATCCATAGAATTATTCACGTTTAAAGAATTATTTAAATCACTATTATTTATACTTTCAAAAATATCATTTGCAAAAGATGCTGTATTTGGTTTATCCATAGAAAAATTTACAAAACTTGTATTTATATCAATTGAATTTTTTTCATCATTATAGTTATTCACTAGTAGATTTTCCCTTTGATATTTTGTTTCATATGCAATTTGATTAAAAGCTCTCAAATCTTCATTTATACTTTGTTTAATATCATTTTTATTTTCTAAATTATTTATATTTTCTAATTTATTTTGAATATTTTTCAAGTAATCTTGTTGTTTTTCGATTGAATTTTGAGCAATTTTTGTAATAGCTATTCCATCATTTAAAGATTGAACATTTAAAGATAATTCATCTCTTTGTTTATTGTAATTATTTATATTTAAATTTAAGGCTTCTTTTTCTGAATTTTCAATTCTCGATTTAGAAAAGCTTCTTTCTGATTGTAAAGAAGAGACAGAAGTATTTAAACTAGATATATTATTGTTATTTATAGCATTTACATCCATTTTTTAAACCTTAGTTTTCTATGTATTGCTTATAGTATAACAAAATTTATATTATAAGTTAGAATCTTAGATATTTTAATTGTAAATTTCTCAATTAATTTTTTCATCAAACCATAGTTTAATTATAGTTTTTGTAAAATATTTGCTTATTTTTAGAACAATGGAGAATTATTATGAAGATGACTGGCGCAAAAATGGTTGTAGAATCATTACATCAAGAAGGGGTTGAAGTAGTATTTGGATACCCTGGAGGCGCTATTATGAACGTCTATGATGAAATATATAAACAAAACTATTTTCAACACATTCTAAATAGACACGAACAAGCTTCGATTATTGCAGCTGAGGGATACGCAAGAGCAACTGGTAAAACTGGCGTTGCAATAGTAACTTCAGGTCCTGGATTTACAAATGCAGTTACAGGATTAGCTGATGCATATATGGATTCTATTCCTTTAGTTGTAATTTCAGGACAAGTTCCAACAACAATTATTGGAACAGATGGTTTTCAAGAAATTGATGCGGTTGGAATTTCAAGACCTTGTACAAAACATAATTATTTAGTTAATAAGATTGAAGATTTACCAAGAATTATAAAAGAAGCGTTTCATATAGCAAGTACTGGAAGACCAGGACCTGTACATGTTGATATCCCAAAAGATATAACAGCTCAGGTTGCAGAGTTTATTTATCCTCAAGAGATAAATTTACCTACATATAAACCAACAGTTAATTACAATAAAAAACAGCTAAAAAGAGCGATGGAAGCTATTTCTAATGCTAAAAAGCCATTACTTTATGTAGGTGGTGGAGCAATTTTATCAAATTGTGGATTTGAAATTAGAGAATTAGCTAAAAAATTAAATATTCCAGCAGTTGAAACTTTAATGGCAAGAGGTGTAATGGGTGACCAGAATCCATTATTCTTTGGAATGTTAGGAATGCACGGTGAATTTGCTGCAAATATGGCTGCCTATGAAACTGATTTATTAATCTCTTTAGGAGCTAGATTTGATGATAGGGTAACAGGAAGATTAGATGAATTTGCTTCAAAAGCAAAAGTAATTCATGTTGATATTGACCCAACATCTATTGCAAAATTAGTTGTTCCTGATTATCCAATCGTTGGAGATTTAAAAATTACAGTAAAAGCAATGATTGAAGCAATTAGTGAATATGAATTTAATGATTATTCAAATTGGGTTGAATTATTGAAAGATTATAGAGAAAAAGAACCTTTAAGATATATTGATTCAAATGAAGTTATTAAACCACAATGGCCTATTGAAAGAGTAGGTAAATTGTTAGGTTCTAAAGCTATTATTTCAACAGATGTTGGTCAACATCAAATGTGGACAGCACAGTTTTATCCATTTTCATATCCAAGACAATGGATTACAAGTGGTGGTTTAGGAACAATGGGATTTGGATTGCCAGCTGCTATGGGAGTTGCAAGAGCAATCAAGGGAACAGATAAAGTATCTATTAACTTTACAGGAGATGGTTCTATTTTAATGAATATTCAAGAGCTTATGACTTGTGTTGAATATGAATTACCAGTTATAAATATTGTTTTAAATAACAACTATTTAGGAATGGTTAGACAATGGCAAACAATGTTTTATGAAAATAGATTATCTGAAACAGATTTAACAGCTCAACCAAATTTTAAAATGCTTGTTGAGGCGTTTGGTGGATTAGGGTATAGAGTTACAACAAAAGAAGAGTTTGATGCTGCTTTAAAAGATGCAGTTGAGCAAAAAAGACCTGCAATGATTGAAGTAGTTGTTGCAAGACATGAAGAGGTATTACCGATGGTTCCAAATGGTCATGCGTTAAATGAAATGACATTAATTGAAGGAGGAAAATAATGAACAATTTTAATCATTATTATGATAGCGAAACTACAAGACAAGTTATTTCTGTAGTTGTATTAAATGAACATAATGTTTTATCAAGAATTGTTGGATTATTTTCAGCACGAGGTTATAATATTGATTCATTAACTGTTGCTCCAATTACAGATAGTCAATATTCAAGAATGACAATAGTAACAACAGGAGATAAAAGAGTAATAGATCAAATTGTTAAACAATTAAATAAATTGATTCCTGTATTAAAAGTAAATGAGCATAAAAATGTTATTGAAAAAGATACAGTTTTGATGAAATTTTCAATTGATAATAATTTATCAGATATTGATGTAATTGCACGTGCTTATCATGGAAGTATACAAAATGTAACTGATGATTCTATTATTGTTAGTGCCACTGATTCAAGTTCTAGAATCATGAACTTTATAAAAGTTATGCAAAAATTCAATCCACTTGAAGTTGTAAGAAGTGGAATTGTAGCAATGGAAAGATAAGAGATTTAATCTCTTATCTTATTCTTAATTTAAGGATAGAAAATGACTCTTGAAGAGATAGCAGATTTTATTGGTATAAACTGCCAAGAGAAAAAAGAGATAACTGGTTTAAACACTTTATTAGATTCAAATGAAAATCAACTTACTTTTTTAGAAAATAAAAAATATTTATCAGATTTAAAAAATACAAAAGCAGCAGCTGTTTTAGTAACAAGTGAAAATGCTAGTGAAGTTCCAAATGGAACTATTGCTTTAATTTGTGATGAACCATATTTAAATTTAGCAAAAATCTCTAAGCTTTTTGCTCCAAATGTTGTAGAAATGGATGGTGAAAAACCACTTATTGGTGGTGGAACAAAAGTTATGCCAAATGTCTATATTGGAAAAGATTCTGTTGTAGGAAGTGATTGTACTATTATGGCAGGAGTTTTTATTGGTGATAATGTAAAAATAGGGAATAACACTATTATTTATCCAAATGTAACAATTTATAGGGATTGTGTTGTTGGAAATGATTGTATTATTCATGCTGGAACAGTAATAGGAAGTGATGGTTTTGGATTTGCAAATACAAAAGATGGAAAATATATAAAAATTTACCAAAATGGAAATGTAACTATTGGAAATGATGTAGAAATAGGTGCAAATTGCGCAATAGATAGAGCAGTTTTTAAATCAACAATCATTGAAGATGGTGCAAGACTTGATAATCTTGTACATATTGCACATAATTGTAAAATTGGTCGTGGTTCAATTTTAACAGGACAAGTTGGACTTGCAGGTTCAACAATTTTAAATGCTTATGTTGTAATGGGTGGACAAAGTGCAACAGCTGGGCATCTTGAAATTGCACCATTTACTACAATTGCTGCTCGTGGTGGAGTAACTAAAAGTATAACTGAACCTAAAAAATCATGGGCTGGATTTCCTTTATTTGAGCATAAACAATGGCTTAAATTACAAGGGAAAATATCAAATTTATTAAAATAAAAAATAAAAAGGTTTTATCATAGCTAAAAAAATCATATCATTAATTATTTTATTTATTATTATTTATTTTCAATATACTACTTTTGAAAGTGGAAAAGATGTTGTTGGAAATGTCGGATTTATATTTTCTGATTTTTCACATAAATATTTTGGATACCTATCTTATGTATATTTACTTCTATTAATTATTCCTTTGTATACAATCAATTTTAAAAGAAATATTGATAAAAAAGATTTAATTTTAAATATATTAGTAGTATTTTTACTCTTTTTTGTAAGTTTAATTTTCCAAGCATTAATTTTGGAAAATCCTTATACAAGGGGTGAAATTGGAAATATTTTAATAGATTCTTTATCTCCTGTAATTGGAAGAGCAGGATTATATATATTTGTTTTAGTAGGTTTTATAATTTCTTTTTTAGTTTTATTTGAAAACTCTGATTTTGATATAGAAGATTTAAAAAAAATAAAAAATAAGATAAAACTAAGAAAAACTTTAAATATAAAACAAATAGAAAATAAACAAAGAGAAAAAAGAATTCAACAAAATAATAATATAACTTTAAATGAATTTAATAAAAAAGAAAATAAAACTATTGAAATAGAAGAAAAAGAAATTTCTACTTTTATTGAAGATAATATTTTATCAGTTGATAATTCAACTTTAGAAACTCAAGAAGAGGTTGAAAAAATTATACAACCACAAATTCCTGAATCTCACTCAATTATTGTTGAAGAATTAGAGGAAAATAAGAAGTTGTTAGAACAAATAGAATTAGGGAAAACTGAAAAACCTAAAAATTTCAAACTACCTCCAACTTCATTTTTTCAAGATTCACCAAAAGATAATAAATCAAAAGTTTCAGAAGCTTTTATTGACCAAAAAATAGCAGATTTATTAGATAAATTAGCTATGTTTAAAATTGATGGTGATGTTGTAAGAACTTATACAGGTCCTGTTGTTACAACTTTTGAATTTAAACCAGCACCAAATGTAAAAGTATCAAAAATTTTAAATCTTCAAGATGATTTAGCAATGGCATTAAAGGCTCAAACAATCAGAATCCAAGCTCCAATTCCAGGAAAAGATGTTGTTGGAATTGAAGTTCCTAATGAAGATACACAAACTATTTATTTAAAAGAGATGTTAGATAGTGAGATTTTTCAAAACTCTAAATCTCCATTAACTATGATTTTAGGAAAAGATATAGTTGGTAAACCTTTTATTACAGACCTTAAAAAGTTACCTCATTTGCTGATTGCAGGAACAACAGGAAGTGGAAAATCTGTGGGAATTAATTCAATGATTTTGTCACTACTTTATAAAAATTCACCAGATAATTTACGTCTAGTTATGATTGACCCTAAAATGCTTGAATTCTCGATGTATAATGATATTCCACATCTTTTAACTCCAGTTATTACAAAAGCAGCAGATGCCATAAATGCATTAGCAAATATGGTTTCAGAGATGGAAAGACGTTATACATTAATGTCAAAAACAAAAACGAAGAATATTGAAAATTATAATGAAAAGGCACAAAAAGAGGGTTATGATACTATGCCTTATATTGTTGTAGTTATTGATGAGTTAGCTGATCTTATGATGACAAGTGGAAAAGATGTTGAATATTCAATAGCAAGGCTTGCACAAATGGCAAGAGCATCTGGTATTCATTTAATAGTTGCAACTCAAAGACCATCAGTTGATGTTGTAACAGGTCTTATAAAAGCTAATTTACCAAGTAGATTATCTTATAAAGTAGGGCAAAAAATAGATTCTAAAATTATTTTAGATTCTATGGGTGCTGAATCCCTTCTTGGTCGTGGAGATATGTTATTTACACCACCTGGTGTATCAGGACTTGTAAGAATTCATGCACCTTGGTCAACAGAAAGTGAAATTGAAAAAGTTGTTGAGTTTTTAAAAGAGCAAAGAGAAGTTGTTTATGATATGAATTTTATCAAAGATAGAACTTCAACAATTGGTTCTGGAAATGCTAGTTCAAATAATTCTGATAATATAGAACTTGATGAACTATATGATGATGCAAAAGATATAGTTTTAACAGAGAAAAAAACTTCAATTTCTTATATTCAAAGAAGATTAAGAATTGGTTATAACAGAGCTGCAACAATTGTAGAACAGCTTGAACAAACAGGTATTTTATCTGAGGTAAATGCTAAGGGAAATAGAGAAATACTAGTATAAATTGATAAAACTTGTCATTTACTAGTTTATATAAGGGTTATTTTGAAAATAAAATTATCCATTTTACTTTTTTTATGTTAGAATAAATAAATTATTATAAGGAGTATGTTATGAATACAAGTATTGTAGGAAGACACATAGATTTAACAGATGCAATTAAAAATTACATTAATAGTTCAGTAGAAGTATTTAAAAAATATAATTTAGATATAATATCTGTAAACTCAATAATTGACCAAGATGAAAAACATGGTAAAAAAGGTTTTACATTCGAATTTACTTTAAATATAGCTCATTTAGATACAATTGTAGTTAAACAAAAAGATAAAGATTTATATGCAGCAATAGATATAGCTGTTGATAGAGTATCTAAAGTGTTAAGAAGACATCATGATAAAGTAGCAGCTCATAAGGCAACAAAATTAACTGAAGTTGTAGCTTCAGAGATTCAAGATAAAATAGCTTTAGAGTTAGAAAAA
This sequence comes from Arcobacter aquimarinus, assembly GCF_013177635.1. NCBI lineage: Bacteria > Pseudomonadati > Campylobacterota > Epsilonproteobacteria > Campylobacterales > Arcobacteraceae > Arcobacter > Arcobacter aquimarinus. The sequence goes on from NZ_CP030944.1 coordinate 1,248,515, forward strand.
TTTGAAGATGAAATTACACCTATTAGATTAACTTCATATAAACCAATGGATATTGAAGAAGCATTAGAAGAATTAAAAGCTTCAGATGCTTTATTTAAAGTATTCTATGATAAAGATGATGTTATGAGAGTTCTATATAAAAGTTCAACACCAGGTAAATTTGGATTATATTAAGAAGAGCTTTTGTAATGAAAAAGGTATTAGCATAAAAGGCTAATACCTTTTTTAATTTATGATAAAAAAATTAGGATTAAAAAATTTATGGATAAGACACTAAAAAAAATTGCACTAATTGGGCAACCAAATGTTGGTAAATCTTCACTATTTAACAGAATAGCAAATAAAAGAATTGCTATTGTATCGGATATGGCAGGAACTACAAGAGATATTAGAAAACACGAAATTGAAATTATGGATAGAAAAGCATTAATGTTAGATACAGGTGGTATTGATGAAACTAATGATGCTATATTTTCAAATGTAAAAAGAAAAGCTATAGAAACGGCAAAAGAGGCTGATATAATACTTTTTATGGTGGATGGTAAAAATATACCTGATGATAAGGATAAAGAATTATTTTATGAGCTTCAAAGATTAGGGAAAGAGTTAGCCCTAGTTGTAAATAAAATTGATAATGACAAAGAATTAGAAAGACTTTGGGAATTCTTTGAATTTGGAATAGGAGATGAGAATCTTTTTGGGATTTCAGTTTCTCATAATAGAGGAACAAAAAATTTATTTGAATGGATTTATCAACATCTTCCAGTTAATCTTGAAACAGTTGCACGTGAAGAAGCTGAAGCATTAAAAAAACAAAGAGAAGAAGATTTTGATTTTGATGATGAAGATTATTCAAGTGAAGAGATAGAAAATATCACAGATGATAACAATAAAGAAGTTGATGAAAATAAAATTAATGTTGCAATTATAGGAAGAGTAAATGTAGGTAAATCTTCAATTTTAAATGCTATTTTAGGAGAAGAAAGATCAGTTGTATCTCCAATAGCTGGAACAACTATAGATCCTGTTGATGAATCTTTTGAATATAAAGAAAAGCAAATTACTTTTGTTGATACAGCAGGTTTAAGAAGAAGAGGTAGTATTGAGGGAATTGAGAAATATGCTTTAATGAGAACTAAAGAGATGTTAGATAAAGCAAATATGGCTTTAGTTGTTTTAGATGCATCAAGAGAATTAACTGATTTAGATGAAAAAATTGCTGGACTTGTTGATGAATATGGATTAGGTACTATTATTGTTTTAAACAAGTGGGATGAAAATATGGATACTTTCCAAAAAATGGAAGAAGAAATAAGAAGAAGATTTAGATTTTTATCTTATGCACCTATTATCGCTGTTTCTGCAAAAACAGGAAGAAGTATTGAAAGATTAAAAGAAAAAATAATAGAGATTCATAATAATTATATTCAAAGGATTCCTACTTCTCAACTAAATAGAGTTATTGAAGAAGCTGTTTCTAGACATTCTCTTCCTAGTCCAAATGGTGTTTATCTAAGAATTTATTATACAACTCAATTTGATACAAGACCACCAAGAATTGCCCTTGTAATGAATAAACCAAATCTTTTACACTTTACATATAAAAGATATTTAATAAATTATTTAAGAGATAATTTTAATTTTGAAGGAACTCCTATCCATGTTATAGCACGTGGGAAAAATGACAAAATCGGTGATGAAGAGTATTTAGAAAGAGATAGATAAACTTAATTTGTAGGAGTTTTCTTGAGCAATATAAAAAATGATATTTTTGCTGGAATTACAGCTGCTGTTGTAGCTCTTCCTTTAGCTTTAGCTTTTGGCGTTGCAAGTGGTGCTGGAGCAGTTGCTGGTTTATATGGTGCAATTATATTAGGTTTTTTTGCAGCTTTTTTTGGAGGAACTCCCACTCAAATTTCAGGACCAACAGGTCCTATGACAGTTATAGTTGCAGCTACAATTGCAACTTTTCCAAATGATATTTCTACAGTTATGACGGTTGTTTTTTTAGCTGGAATAATGCAAATTTCTTTTGGTATAATTGGAATTGGTAAATGGGTTAAATATATTCCTTATCCTGTTATTTCAGGGTTTATGTGTGGAATAGGTGTGATTATAATCATTTTACAAATAAATCCTTTTTTAGGTGTTGAATCATATAGTTCGATTATTTATACAATAACTCATTTTTTAGATACTTTTGAAAAATTAAATATACAAGCTATAATACTTTCATCTATAACTTTGCTAATAATGTTTTTTACTCCTAAAAAGATATCAAATATTATTCCTTCTGCATTAATTGCACTGGTTTTTGTAACTCTTTTTTCAATTTTTATGAATTTTGAAATTACAACTATTGGAGAGATTCCTATGGGATTTCCTGATTTTGTTTTACCAATTTCATTTGATATTTTAAAATTGAGTACTATTTTAACTTTTGCAATTACTTTAGCTCTTTTAGGTTCAATAGATTCTTTATTAACTTCTGTTGTTGCTGATTCTAAAACAAAAACTAAGCATGATTCCAAAAAAGAGTTAATAGGACAAGGAATAGGAAATACAATTTGCTCTTTTTTTGGTGCTATTCCAGGAGCAGGTGCAACAATGAGAACAGTTGTAAATATTAATAGTGGTGCAACAACAAAACTATCAGGAATGGTTCACTCTATTACACTTTTATTAATTGTTTTGATTTTAGCTCCATTTGCATCAGAAATACCACTTGCAGTTTTATCTGGTATTTTAATAAAAGTAGGTTTTGATATTTTAGATTATAAATTTTTAAAAATTATAAATAAAGTGTCTAGACAAGATTTAATTATTATGGTTACAGTATTCTTACTAACAGTATTTGTTGATTTAATTATGGCTGTTGGGGTTGGAATAACAATTTCATCAATAATTGCTGTTTATCAAGTTTCAAAAAATACTCAAATGAAAACTAGTCGATCACGAGTCTCTTTTGATATAGATATAGAAAATCATGAGATAGAAATTCTAAAAGTAAAAGGTTCATTGTTTTTTGGTACAGCATCAGCATTGGAGTCAAGATTAGAAAAAATAAAAGATAGCAAAAAAATAATTATAGATTGTAAAAATGTATCTTTTTTAGATATATCTGCAATTTTTACTCTTGAAGAAATAATAGAAAAATTTAAAAGTAAGGATTTAGAAATAATACTAGTATTAAATTATAGACATAAAAAGAAGATTTTATCGGTAGATACTTCAAATTTATTTAGAAAGATTAGAATTTATCATAATTTAGATGATGCAATAAATTATACACAAAAATACGAGTTGGTACATGGCTAAAATATATCTATTAAATAATCAAAAATACCCTAATATCGAAAATTTAGAAGTTTTTGGAATAGAGCATATTGTTTCTGATATTGATTTATCTAAATATGATTCTTTGGTATTTACATCAAAAAATGCTGTTTACTCTCTTGATTCTTTTAATAAGAATTGGAAAAAAATAGATTCATATGCAATTGCACAAAAAACAGCAAATGTTATAAAAGAGTTGGAAGGAAAAGTTACTTTTATTGGAAATTCAGGTCATGGAAATGAATTTGCAAATGAATTAATAAAAGTGTTAAAAAATAAAAAAGTTTTATATGTTAAAGCTTTAAAAACTGTATCTGATTTACCTAATATATTAAGGCAAAATGGTATTGTTTTAGATGAGTTAATAGCATATAAAACATCTTGTAAAAAAACGTGCGCTAATTTAGAAAAGAATTCAACATTTATTTTTACTTCACCTTCAAGTGTTGAATGTTTTTTTAAACAATATACATGGGACAACTCATATAAAGCTATAGTTATAGGACATACAACAGCAAGGTTTCTTCCAAAAGAGATAAAATATAGAGTTAGTTCTACAACCTCAGTTGAGGAGTGTATAAAACTAGCAAAGCAAATACTTCTTTAAACTCAAATTTAATCATATTTAGATAAAATAAATAATCTAAGTAGTTCGAGATTTCCATTGTTGCGGGTCCGATAATGTGTTAGTGTATACAATTTTGTAGTCAATACTGTGTGTAGCGATTCATTGTGTTTTCGCTCCTAAAGTTATGCTCTTGTATACAATTTTTGGCTTTTAGGGCCATTTTGATGGTTAACGGCTACTTGGATTTTTAAAATTATTACTAAGGAATTATTGTGAATATATTGATACTAGGAAGTGGTGGTAGAGAATACTCTATTGGATTAGCAATATACAAAGAAAATGCTCACAACTTGTATTTTATGCCAGGAAATGGTGCTACTGATAAATTAGGTACAAATATAAATATTAAAGATTATAATCAATTAGCAGTATGGGCAAAAGATAATTCTATTGATTTAACTATTGTAGGACCTGAGGCTCCTTTAGTAGATGGTGTTGTTGATATATTTAAAGAAAATGATTTAACTATTTTTGGACCAAGTGCAGCGGCAGCTAGACTTGAAGGTTCTAAAGTTTACATGAAAAATATATTAAAAAAATATAACATACCAACAGCAGCATTTATAGAAACTTCAAATGAAAAAGAGGCTTTTGATTTTATCGATACTATGAATGAACCAATAGTTGTAAAAGCAGATGGTTTATGTGCAGGAAAAGGTGTAATTATAGCTCAATCTAAAGATGAAGCAAAAATAGCAGTTTCTGATATGCTTTCAGGAGCTTCATTTGGAGATGCTGGAGCATCTGTAGTTGTAGAAGAGTATTTAGATGGTTATGAACTTTCAGTTTTTGCTATTTGCGATGGTGAAAATTATAAAGTATTGCCAGCTGCTCAAGACCATAAAAGAGTAGGAGATGGAGATACAGGTCCTAATACTGGAGGAATGGGTGCTTATGCTCCAACTCCACTTGTAAATGATGAAATTTATAAAAAAATTGAAGAAAGAGTAATAAAACCTACTTTAAAAGGAATGCAAAATGAAGGTGCTCCTTTTGAAGGTGTTTTATTTATCGGTGTAATGGTAGTGAAAGGTGAGCCAATTATTTTAGAATATAATGTAAGATTTGGTGATCCTGAGTGTGAAATTTTAATGCCACTTTTAGCTACTCCTGTATCTGAATTATTTTATAAAGGTGCCACAAAACAACTTGATAAATTAGATATTAAAATTAAAAATGAATTTGGTGTTGGTGTTGTTATGGCTAGTGGAAATTATCCTTATGGTTCAAGTACTCCCGCTGAAATCATAGTTGATAGAATAGTAGATAATGATTTACTTGAAAATTCACATATTTCTTATGCTGGTGTTGAAAAAATTGATGGTAAATTAATGGCTACAGGTGGAAGAGTTTTAGTTTGTGTTGGATTTGGAAAAAGCATAAAAGAAGCAAGAGATAGAGCTTATGCTTTATGTGGACAAGTTCATTTTGCTGGTAAAAAATGTAGATCAGATATTGCATATCAAGCTTTAAAGTAAATATAAATGCAAAATAATACAAATAATCTTCAATTAGCATCAATGCGTTCAAGAGCTTTTGCTTATGTAATTGATGATTTGATATTAACTGTTATTGTAATGGTTATTTTTTGGGGAAAGATATCAGCTGTTAGTCATGATATGGAAGCTTTAATGTTTCTTTTGAAAACTGATTTAGTTATGCCTTTAATTACTTTAAAAGTTTTATATCATACTTTCTTTGTTTGGTATTATGGTGCAACTATAGGAAAAATTGTTGCAAAAATAAGAGTTATTGATGCAGGACATTGGGGTAGAGTTTCTATTTTTTCTGCATTTTTGAGAGCTGTTGGAAGAATTTTTTCTGAAATGTTTTTTTATGTAGGTTTCTTAATTGGATTTTTTAATGAAGGAAGAAAAACATTTCATGATATTACAGGTAAAACGTTGGTAGTTAATGTATAAAAAAATAATTAGTACTTTAGTAATAACATCTGCTTTATTACAAGCTCAAGAAATTAAAAATGAAAAATTTCAATTAGTTGCTGAGGATTTAAAATCAAAGGAAAATGTGTTAACGGCAACTGGAAATGTTGTTATATTTTCTCCTACTTATTATTTAAGTGCAGATAAAGCTATATATCACAAAGAAAGTGAAATTTTTGAATTATTTGATAATGTTTTAATTATAAAAGATAATAATATCCAAACTCAAAGTAATTATGCTTTTGTAGACTTAAAAACTGATTCTTTAAATCAAGAACCGACTTTTTTGTATGAAAATAGTAGTAAACTTTGGGTTAATTCAAAAGAATCTTCAAAAAATAATGAATTAGTAGAACTTGATAATTCTATTATTTCTTCTTGTGATTGTATTGATCCTGCTTGGAGTATCAGAGCTAGTTCCATTGATTATGATACAGAAAAAAAATGGGTTGATGCTTATAACCCAAGATTATATGTTAAAAATGTTCCTATCCTTTATAGCCCATACTTAGGGTTTCCAACAGATACTACTAGAAGAACAGGTCTGTTGTTACCTACAGTTGGTTATTCAGGTGATGAAGGAATTTATTATTCTCAGCCAATATTTATTGCTCCTGCTGATAATTATGATATAGAATTAATTCCTCAAATTAGGACATTTAGAGGAAATGGTATTTATGCACACTATAGATATGCTGATTCTGTTGATTCTATATTAAGAGTAAAAGCAGGGGTATTTAAAGAATATAAAGACTATAAAGAAAAAAATAATTTAGAGAATAATGAACATTTTGGTTTAGATATTAATTATATAAGAAGAAATATTTTTTCAAATTCTAATACAAGCGATGATGGATTATATTCATCATTAAGATATTTAAATGATGTTGAATATATAACTTTGGAAGATGAAGATGCTATTTTATCAACAGATAAAAAGGTTGAATCTAAAATCAATTATTTTTATAATACACCTGATTATTATACAGGAGCATACGCTAGATATTATATAGATACATCAAAAAAATCAAATAATCAAACTTTACAAGAGTTGCCTCAATTACATTTCCATTCATATAATAAAGAGTTATTTCTTGATGGATTATTATATTCTATAGATACTAAATTTATGAATTACACAAGACCTGAAGGATTAACTGCTAGTATTTATGAAGTAAGTGTTCCTATTAGTTATAGTAAATATTTTTTAGATGATTATTTATATTTTACAGTTGAAAACAAAACTTTATTAAGCAAATATAAATATGGAAATATAGATAAAATAAAGTATGAAGATGGTACTTTAATTCAAAATAGAACCTCTTTTTTAGTTGGAAGTGATTTAATAAAACCTTATGAAGATTACTTACATACTATGAATTTAACAAGTGAATATATAATTCCTAAAAATTTAAAAGAAGATGGTGATTTATATGGTGCAACTATTGATAAAACTTCGCAAAAAGGTCGAGAGTTAAAAGCTTTTCCAATTATTGAAGAAGATAAAAATATAGTCTTAACATTAAATCAATCTTTATATGATAAAGATAGTTTAAAACAAATAATAAATCATAAGATGTCTCAATCTATTTTTTATGATGAATTAGATAATCCAAAATTACAAAATTATGAAAATTATCTAAAAATAAATCATGATTATGGTTCTATTTCAGGACGAGCAGTTTACAATGTACAAGATGAACAGTTTATTGAAAGTAGTGTAGATAAAACATTAACTTATAGAGATTTATCTTTTAGTGCGGGTTATTATGAATCTAAAGAAACAGAAAATTCAAATAAAGAGGATTTAGAATCATATAGATTTAGTGCTTCATACAAAATAGCAAAAGATTATTCTATTAGATATTATGAAAATTATAATCTAAAAGAAAAAGTTAGAAATAGACAAGGAATAGGTTTTAATATAGATGATAGTTGTTGGAATTTAGATCTTAGTATAGAAAGAGAAATAGAACCAACAACAAGAATAGATTACTCAAATAATTATAAATCTATTGAACAAGATATTATATTAGTGAATTTAACATTGAAGCCAATAGGTGGAGTTAAATACAAGCATAAAATTGAAAATAATGAAGAATAATGAATCCAGATAGCATATATTTTAAAAATAGAGAAGTTGCAGCATATAGATTAATTGATGCATTACCAATAGATAATATGAAACTAGAAGAATGGATTGTAATTGCAAGTTCTTATGGTGGATTTGAAATAGCAAAAATTGTTGCAAAAGCATTAAATGGTAAATATGATATTATGTTTTCAGGAAAAATTTATGCACCAAATAACGAAGATTGCGAAATTGCAGTTGTTACAGAAAGAGAAGAAGTTTTAATACATGAGGAGTTAGTAAAATCATTTGATATAAGTTTAGATTATGTTTATTCAAAATCTAAATATGTTTTAGAAGAATCTATCACAGAACAAGTTAATAGATTTAGGCAAGGTGAGAAAATTGAAAAATTAGAAGATAAAAATGTTTTAATAGTTGATGAGGGTATTAATACAGGTCTTACGATGATGGCTTGTATTAAAACTGCTATCAACTTAAAAGCAAAATCTATTTCAGTAGCAACTCCAATTTTACCAACAGCAAGTATTCCAACTATAGAATCAATTGCAGATGATTTATATTTTGTAAAAAAATTGGATCATTTTGTAGAGATTGATTTTTATTATGATAGTTTAGAAGAACTTAGCTTTGAAGATATAGAAAAAATAAAAAAAGGATTATAATAATGTCAATAGTTTGTGAATTTGATTTAAATGGAAAACAAGAAATTTTTGAATTTAATAAAGTTGCTAAACAAGCAAATGGAGCTGTTTTAGCAAAAATAGGAAATGCTGTAGTTTTGGCTACTGTTGTAAGTGAATTTGATAATCCTGTTAGTGAAGATTTTACACCTTTAACTGTTCAATATATAGAAAAGACTTATGCAGCAGCTAAATTACCTGGTGGATTTATAAAAAGAGAAGGAAAACCAAGTGATTTTGAAACTTTAACATCAAGAGTAATAGATAGAAGTTTAAGACCTCTTTTTCCAAAAGGTTACGTATATCCTACAACTATTACAGTTATGGTTTTAAGTGCAGATAAAGATGTTGATTTACAAACATTATCATTAAATGCTGCAAATGCTGCTTTATACACATCAAATTTACCAATCAAGAAATCTGTTTGTGGTGTGAGAGTTGGAAGAATTGAAAATAATTATGTAATCAATCCAACACCAGAACAAATAGCTAATTCTACTTTAGATTTATATGTTGCTGGATCTAAAGATGAATTATTAATGATAGAAATGAAGACTATATCTTCTAGTGAGTTAATTGAAGTTGATATTGAAGCTTTTACAAAAGTTCATAATGCAAATGAAATGAATGAAGATACATTAGTTGAAGCAATTACTTTTGCTCAAAATGCATTAAAAGAAGCAAATTTAACTTATGAAAAAGCTTTTGAAGAAGTTTCAAAAGAAAAAGTTCAAGTTGAATTAATTAAATTTACTATTGAAGAGTCTGTAATAAATTATGTTAGAGATAATTTTTCAAATGAAATAAAAGAAGCTATAAAAAAACTTGCAAAAAGTGAAAGAGCTACTCAATTAAAAGATGTTGCAAAAATGATAGCTTCAAATGAATATTGTACAACTAATGAATTAGAATTTAATACAATTTATGAAGCAGTTTCAATTGTAAAAAGAGAAATTGTAAGAAAAATGATAGTAAATGATAAAGTAAGAGCAGATGGAAGAGGTTTAAAAGATGTTAGACCAATTTCTATTGAAACAAATATTTTACCATCAACTCACTCTTCTTGTTTATTCACAAGAGGTGAAACACAAGCATTAGTTATAGGAACTATTGCAGGACCAAAAGATGGACAAATGTATGAAGTATTAACTGATAAATCAACTTCTATGGAAAGATTTATGGTTCATTATAACTTTCCAGGTTTCTCTGTTGGTGAAGCTAAACCTATGTTTGGAATAGGAAGACGTGAATTAGGACATGGTAATTTAGCTAAAAAAGCCCTTGAAACTACTATTGATGATGATTACAATGAAACAGTAAGATTAGTTTCTGAAATTTTAGAATCAAATGGTTCTTCATCAATGGCAACTGTTTGTGGAGGTTCTTTAGCGCTAAAAGCAGCAGGTGTACCTATATCAAATCTTGTAGCTGGTGTTGCAATGGGAATGGTAGTAGAAAATGATAAATATTCTATTTTAACAGATATTATGGGACTTGAAGACCATGATGGAGATATGGATTTTAAAGTTGCAGGAACTAATAAAGGAATTACTGCTTTACAAATGGATATTAAACTTGGTGGAATCGAATTATCAGTTTTAAAAGAAGCATTACTTCAAGCAAAAGAGGGTAGAGATCATATTTTAGGTTTAATGGAAGAAGCTGCTAAAGATATTGTACCAAGTGGTGCATTACCATTAGTTGAGCAATTTATAATAGATCCAAGTAAATTTATGGTTATTATAGGAAAAGCAGGTGCTACAATAAAAGAAATCATAGAAAGATTTACTGTTTCTATTGATCTTGACAGAGATAATGGAATTGTTAAAGTAAGTGGAGATAATAAACAAAATATTATGGATGCTTGTGAACATATAAAAACTATATCTAATAATGCATCACCAAGAAAAGAAACAAAAAATATAGATTTTGAAAAACTTTATCAAGTTGATGAAATAGTTACAGGTAAAGTTGAAAGAGTTGTAGATTTTGGAGCATTTATACTTTTACCAAAAGGTGGAGAAGGATTATTACATATTTCAAAAATTTCTAAAGAAAGAGTAAATAATGTATCAGATATCTTATCTGTTGGTCAAGATATAGAAGTAAAAGTTTTAAAAGTAAAAAAAGACCGAATTGAATTATCTTCAAATTAATCCTTAATAAGGATTAATTTAACTCTCCATAACCCTTAGAAAGGGTTTCATTTAATAATTATTTTTCCAATCTTAAAGATTTATAATAAAATCTAATCCTAAATTAATATTTCTTACGTTAGTATAAGTAAAATAATTTTTTATAAGTAAACTTAAGGGGTTTTAATATGGCTAAGCTTTTAATAGTGGATGATTCTACAATGCTAAGAGATATGCTCAACTATGCATTAAATGAAGGTGGATATACTGATGTTACTGAAGCTGTAGATGGAGTAGATGGTTTAGCAAAAGCAAAGGCTGCTGATTTTGATTTAATAATAACAGATGTAAATATGCCAAATATGGATGGATTAACATTAATAGGTGAATTAAGAAAAGTACCTCAATATTCAAAGAAACCGATTCTTGTACTTACAACAGAAAGAAGTGATGAAATGAAAGCGAAAGGTAAAGCAGCTGGGGCTACAGGATGGATTGTAAAGCCATTTGTTCCAGACCAGTTGTTAAAAGCAGTTAATATAGTTTTAAGTAGATAATAAAAGGATCTTTAATGTCGTTCGATATTTCTAAATATAGGGAAATGTTTCTTGAAGAAGCTGCAGAACTTTTTGAGTCAGCTGATAATGTTCTTTTAGAAGCTGAAAATAATGGTACTCTAACTGATGAAGAGATGGGTCAACTTTTTAGAGATGTTCATACTTTAAAAGGAAGTGGTGCTTCTGTTGAATTAGCTTTTTTTGCTGAATTTACACATGACGTAGAAAACTTAATGGATAAATTAAGAAATCATAAAATTGAGTTTATCCCTGAAATGGCTGAAACACTAATTGATGGTCTTGATGTGATGAAAGAGATTCTAGAATTAGAAGTATCAAATAAACTTGATAGAGAAACATTTACTAGTATGACTAGTGCCTTATTGGATGAAATTAGAGCTTATTCAAGTGGGAATGTAGTTAAAAAAGAAGAACTAAAAGTTGAAACTAAAAAAGAAGAAGTAAAAATTCTTGAAGAAGTTAAAGAAGTTGAAAAAGAAGTATTAGATAGTGATAACTTTGGTTTCTTTGATGATGATTTAAACGAACAAAGAGATAATAAAAATAAACCTTATGGAATTTTTGCTGATGATGATATTGATGAAGCACATGAAAATATAGGTTTTTATGATGATGATTTACAAACTATTTCAAAAAATACAAAAGATAGTGATTTTAAAATATCTTCAGAAGATAAAGAAAATTTTGGTTTCTTTGACGATGTACCAGAAATTACTCCAACATCTATTATGCAAACAAATGATATAGAAGAAGAGAATATCAAAAATGAAGAAAAAAAGGAAGTTAATCAAGTAGCAACTACAGAAAAAACTCCTTTAAGAAAACCTAGAGAAACAACTAATAATGAAGAAGATAGTGGGAAAAAATCAGTTTCAAACAATAATAATAGCATTAGAGTTAATTTAGATAAAATTGACTTACTAATGAATAATGTTGGAGATTTAGTTATTACAAATGCAATGTTAACTCAATTTTCATCAACAATTGAAGAATCAAAAACAAGAAATTCTGTTTTAGAAAGATTAGAATTACTTGAAAGACATATCAGAGATATGCAAGATTCTATTATGAGTATTAGAATGGTTCCTATGGATTCTATTTATTCAAAATTCCCAAAAGTTGTTAGAGATATTTCTAAAAAATTAGGTAAAAAAGTTGAGTTTAAACATTATGGAGATAATGTTGAAATTGATAAAGCAATGATTGAAGGATTAACAGACCCTTTAATGCATATTATTAGAAATTCTTTAGACCATGGAATAGAAACACCAGCTGAAAGAGAATTAACAGGAAAAGCTGAAGTTGGTTCAATTAGCATTTCAGCAGAACAAGCTAATGGTCAAATGATTATTACCATTGAAGATGATGGTAAAGGTATAAATTCTGAAAAAGTTGCACAAAAAGCTTTAGAACAAGGTCAAATTGATGAAAATCAATATAATACTATGACAGAAAATGAAAAAGCAATGTTAATTTTTGGAGCAGGAGTTTCAACTGCAGATCAAATTACTGATATTTCAGGTCGTGGTGTTGGAATGGACGTTGTTAAAACAAATATCCATAAACTAGGTGGTGCAATTAAACTTGATACCCATATAGGTGAGGGTACAACAATAACTATTATGTTACCTTTAACACTTGCTATTTTGGATGGATTAGATATCAGAGTTGGTAATCAAAAATATATTTTACCTTTAAGTTCAATTGTTGAATCATTACAACCAACATCAGAGATGATTAAGAAAATTGGTGATGGAACACAAGATTTATTAATGCTTAGAGAAGAATTTATTCCTGTTGTTAAACTACATCAATTATTTGGTTTAGAAAAAAGTTTTGAAAAACTAGAAGATGGAATGTTAATAGTTGTAAAATCAGGAAATACAAAAGTAGCTCTTTCTATTGATGAATTTTTAAATCAACATCAAGTGGTTGTAAAACCTTTAGATAAAAATTTTAGAAGTGTTCAAGGAATTGGTGCAGCAACAGTAAGAGGGGATGGAAGTATAGGTTTAATTTTAGATGTAGTTGGAATAATAAATGCACAAATTAAAATTGAAAAAGATATGAATGCAGCAAGAAGGGCTTCTTAAAAAAAATGAGATATACAACTCAGGATGTTCATGACAAAGTAAAAAAGCTTCTTTATTCTTTAACAGGCATTACATTGTCTGATAATAAAGATATTATGATTTCAAATAGAATTGATAAATTAAAGAGAAATTGTAGATATTCAGGCGATATTATGGATTTATTAATCTCAATAGAGCAGGGAAATTATGTAACAGAATTTATTAATTCTTTTACTACAAATAAAACTCATTTTTTTAGAGAAGATTTTCATTTTGTTGATTTAAAAGATAGAGTTCTTCCTTCTTTTGCAAATAGTGGAACTAAAATTAATATGTATTGCTCCGCTTCCTCTACAGGTGAAGAACCTTATTCTATGGCAATGACCATTTTAAAGGCTATAGAGGATTTAGGAAGAAATATTAATGCATCAATAATTGCAACAGATATAGATACAAATGTTTTACAGTATGCAGCTGATGGTATATACAGATACTCTAAATCTTCAAAAGAATTTCCAGAGTGGATAAAACCTCAAAAATATTTTAAAAGAAGAGTTCAAAAAAATCTTGCTGGCGAAGAAGTTTTGATTAAAGTAAATGATGAATTAAAAAAAATGATTACATTTCATGTGATGAATTTAAATGATTCTTCATATCCTTTTTCTCAAAATCAATTTGATGTAATTTTTTGTAGAAATGTATTAATATACTTTTCTGCTGAAGACCAAAATAAAATACTTAAAAAATTATTTAAACATCTAAAAATAGGTGGGACCTTATATTTAGGACATTCAGAGAACCCGCAGGATTTAGTACATTATGTAAAAAGGGTTGGACAAAATATTTTCGTAAAAGAAAAGGAAATAACTTGATAGTAATTGGACATAAAGATGGAAGTATAGAAAAAACTTCATCAGTTAGATTTACACAAAAGACAAAAGGATATCCAACTCATACTGTAATTGGTGGAGAGTTTGCTGTTGGTAGTGATACTGAAGAAATAGCTTTTAAAACTTTACTTGGTTCTTGTGTTGCTATTATGTTTTATGATAAAGTAAAAAAAATAAAAGGGATGAATCATTTTTTGCTTCCTAAAACAAATAATACTAATGATGATATGAAATATGGTTTATATTCTGTTGAAGCCATGCTAAATGAAATGTATAAATTAGGATGCAGTAAAGCTAATATGCTAGCTAAAATATCAGGTGGTGCTGATATTATGCAAATTAATATGTCAAGTCAATCTATAGGTTTTAGAAATGTAGAATTTGCAAAAGATTTTTGTAAATCAGAAGGATTTAAATTAATAAGTGAACATACACGTGGTGAACATGGAAGATTGATTTTATTAGCAAATGATTTTGAAACATTTATTAAAGTTACACAAAAATCTGAAACTGATAATAAAATTCTATCTGAAGAAAAAACACTACAACAAGAGATTACAAAAGCACCTGTTATCAAAGAATATGTTGGTGGAGTGGACTTATTTGGTATTGATACTAAAGAAGTTGAGCCTCAAATGGAAATTGAACTTTTCTAAAATAAAAAAGTAGGGTAGAGGTAAAATAGTTTGTATACAGTTTTAGTGATAGATGATTCTCCTTCAATGAGAAGAATCATAAAAGATATGATTAACTCTATTGACGAATTTGAAGTTGTTTGTGTTGCAACAGATGCTTATGATGCAAGAGAAAAAATCAAGGAATATGAACCTGATTTGGTTACAATAGATATTAATATGCCCAAAATGGACGGTGTTACATTTTTAAGAAATTTAATGAGACTTCACCCTATGCCGGCTGTTGTTATTTCAGGTGAAAGTGTAAGAGGGAATGATATTTTTGATGATGGTGCTGTAGGTTTTATTCCTAAACCTGAGACAGGTGAATCGATGAATTCATTTCAAGAAAGAATTAAAGATACGCTTTTAAATTTAACATTTTTATTAAAAAGATATACATTAAAAAAGCCTCCTGCTCTTAAAAAAAATCCTAAATCTTCATCAAATATTGAGTTCAAAATTCATCCTGATGAAGTTATACCATTAAAAGCTGCGATATTCCCTGGTATGAAGTTAATAGCAATAGGTTCTTCAACGGGAGGAGTAGAATCTTTATTAAAAGTTTTTAGAAGACTTCCAGCTGGCTTACCACCTATTTTAATAACTCAACATATTCCTTATGGTTTTTCTAATTCTTTTGCTCATAGATTAAATGATAATTCAGAAGTTATAGTTTGTGAAGCAAAAGATGGAATGATTTTAGAAAGAGGTCATGGTTATTTAGCTCCGGGAAATATGCATTTAACAATTGAAAAGTATGCAAATGAATATAGAACAAAACTTTTGGATACAAAAAAAGTTAGTCAACATAAACCAAGTGTTGATGTTTTATTTAGATCAGTTAATAATGCAGTTGGTGGTAGTGCTATGGCTATCATGATGACAGGAATGGGTGATGATGGAACAATTGCAATGAAAGAGCTTCATGATAACGGTGCATATACAGTTGCACAAAACGAAGAGAGTTGTGTTGTTTTTGGAATGCCGATGAAAGCCATTCAAGCAGGTGCAGTAAAAGACATAGTTCATTTAGATGAAATTGCTGATTATATAATTGAATTCTCAAAAGGAAGAAGGAAATAGCTTCTTCCTTTAATATGTTTTAGTATTGAAAACTTTAATTATATATAGTATAATAAATATAATACTATAAAAAGTGATTGTAGTATTTTTCTAAAGAAATTTATATTTTTTATATATTAATTAAGTACAAAATTATAGTAATAAATATAATATTGTAATAATGAATAAACAAAATAATTCTCCCAAATTTCATACTGTTGTTACTATAAATGTTAGAACAGAATTTATTACTAGAAATTTTAAAGTAATATTTACTAATAATGGTATTTTTTATCCTTTGCTTGACTATTTTATTAATAATCAATTTAAAAGTATTTCTTGGCAAAATAATGCAACATATATAGTTGGTTTATTTATTGATTATATTTTTGTGAACAAGAATTTTGATTTAAATAATGATAGAAATAGAAAAATCTATTTTATGCCAAATTTTATTAAATTATTACAAAATGGTAGTATTACGAATGAAGGTGAAGATTCTTTAGAATTATTTTGGTTTCCTAAAAAAATTTCTAGAGTTAATTCATTAATAAATGTACTTTATAGTTTTTTAGATTGGTACTATAAAAAGAGTAGAAATAAAGATAGTATTTTTGTTAAAGATTATAACGATTTATCAATGAATGAGAAAATATTATATCTTAGACATTGGAATAATAAAAGGCAAACCTCATTATTAAGCCATATAAAAACTTTGGATAAGAATCCTTCAGCTATATATGAAATTAACAAAAAAGTTAATTTTTTTAAATCAGAAATATATGATATTAAATATTTTGATAACAGTAAAATAATAGATTTATTATTTACGGGATTTAAAAGAGGTTCTGATTCATATGATATAAGAAATATTATGATTACTATATTAATGCATTTTGGAGGAACAAGATTATCTGAGCCTTTTCATTTATTTGTTAATGATGTTATGGAAGATCCAAATAATCCAGGATGTGCATTAGTAAAATTATATCATCCAGAAGATGGTTATATAACTTATTTTGATAAATACACTAATAAAACTGTTGAATTAACAAGAAAAGAATATTTACAAAAGAAATACAATCTGACACCTAGAAATTTACAAACAGGAACAAATCATGCTGGCTGGAAAGATTTAGCACTGGATAAAACAGGGAAATTTAATTATGCTATAGTTTATTGGTTTCCAACTTGGGCAGGTAAATTATTTTGGGATTTATATAAAAAATATATAATGGAAATACGACCTAAAAATTTATATAATCCATATTTATTTGTTAGCACTCATCATAAAAGTTTTGGATTACCATATACAATTAATGCTTTTAGAGATTCTCATAAAAATGCTATAAAAAAAATCAAATTACATTATAAAAAAGAATTTGGAACAACACCTCATTCTCATAGACATGCATATGGTCAAAATTTACATAATAGTGGTCTTTCTAAAAACATCATTCAAAAAGCCCTACATCATAAATCACCATTTAGTCAAATGGTATATACATTACCTTCTGTTGAAAAAATTAATCAAGTATTAAATGAAGCAAGCAATAATATAAATGAACAAATATTTATAGAAAAAAACAATGAAAATTTTTTTGAAAATTTAAAGGAGAAGTTTCTTAGATGAATGAATGGAATTTATATATTGACAAATGGGCATTAGTAAAAAATATTAATATTGATTTTCTAAAAGAATTTAAAATAATATTTTTAGAATTTTTATACGAAAATACTATAGAGACTACATTAAGAGAGAATTTTCAATTAATATTATTAGAAAATATTGATAAGTTTGAAAAAAAAACATTTAGTTTGATTATAAACTTTGTGATATGGTTTTACAAAGAAACAAATAAAAGTTTTAATAAATTTCAAATTGATGATCTAATAAATAAAACAAAAGGAATATCTTTTACTAAAGGGAAAAGAAGCGATCCTTTTTTTGAATGGGCTCTTCATTATGATATATCCCTATACTTATGGACTATTTTTTTCTCAACTTACTTAGAATTAAAAAAAAATTCTTATAATTTATATCGACAAGCTTTTATAAATTTTTTAGATTATTTAATTTACTATCCTAATATTACAAGGGATCCTTTTTTATATCTAAGCATAAATTATGATATACCTGAAGAATTTAAAAGATATGCAATTAATATAAAAAAATTACCAGAAAACAATACAGGACTTCGAAATAATTTATCAAAACTATGCGATTTCTTTGATTGGTTTTTAATTGTTAATTGTACTTATGATAAAAATCATCAAATTATTGATACAAATTATAAAAATCCCATTGAAAAGATTTCAATAAAAAATAAAAATTATACGGAAACCTATAGAAATGCTTTACCTAGTAGATATTTACGTATACTTGAAGAAATAATAACAAAAGATGATTTCAAATGGCCTAAAACATTGAAAAATGAATGGATAATTCATAATAATGAAAGAATTTGGAGTCCTGTAACAACATATTTAATACTACTTAAATTAAAAACACCTATTAGAACTTATCAATTAAGATATTTAGATAGTGGAGAAGGGGATAAATTTTATTTTGATTATGATAAATGGAATTGGGAAATAAATGCTAACGCTATTTATAAAAATCAAAAAAATTATAAAGGTGTTTTAAAAAAAATTGTGGATAACAATACTCAAAATGAACTTATTGGATTATATATTAATACAAATAAAACAAAAGATTCAAATAGTGATTTAAAGGGTTATACTATTCCATGGGAAAATAAAGAAATTATAAAAATAATTTCAGATTTAATAAAATGGCAAAAGAAATACAATCCTGTGAAAAAACCTTATAAATGGGTAGATATAAAAGATATAAATTTAGCAAAGAAATCAAAAGAAATATTAAAAGAAATGGGTGAAAACTTCTTTTTATTTAGAGATAAATCAAATGAAAATCATGAAGAGCCTATTATTGATTCAAGAGTTCAATATTATTGGAAAGCATTATTAGCTGAATTAGAAAAAAGAATAAACAAAGAAAGAGAATTGTCAAACGATAAGCCTATTTTTTTTATAGAAAAATGGCAAGGAACAAAACCAGTGGTTAGTTATTATGATTTACACTCTCTTAGAGTTACAAATCTTACAGCGCTACATCAAGTAGGAGTTCCATATACAATTTTAAGTAAATATCTTGCTGGACATAGCACAATATTAATGACTATGTATTATACAAAATATAATCAAACACATATTTCAGAAACTTTAAATAAAGCAACAAAGGAAATTTCATTAAAAGAACAAGAAAATTTTAATAATTTTATAGCTAATGCAAAATATGAAGAATTAGAAAATAATCTCGTTTATAATAATATAAGTGCCTTAGATTCAATTACTCAATTAAATACAAAAAGCTGTTTAACTTCAGATATAGGAATTTGCCCTGTTGGTGAAAATAAATGTTTAGAAGGCGGTGATTTGATTAGTTCTGGAGGAGGTTATACTCAAATTTATAATTCTGTTGGAAATGGTCCAAAGAATTGTATTAGATGCCGATTTTTTATTACTGGTGTACCTTTTTTATTAGGATTAATTTCAAGATTTAATGAATTAGCCATAATTATAAAAGAAAAAACTATCATTTATAAAAAATCAGAAAAAAAATATGAAGAGTTATTTAATGAAAAATATAATTGTGAGAAAGAAAACAAAGCTTTTTTAAAATGGAAAGATTTAGAACTAGCAGACAGTCACTATAATAAACATAATAATGAATTAGATCAGCTATTATTAGATTGGCAATCTTTGTATAATTTAATTGAACAATGCAAAGTAATTCAAGAAAATCAAATAAAAGAAAATTCTAATAAATTTAATTTAATAACTAATGGAGATATTATGAATATAAACTATAGTATCACTGAATGTTCAGAATTTGAATTATACGATGAAGTTTGTCAAAGTTCAATTTTTTATGAAAGTATTCAAGCCAATATCGCAAATATGAAAAGAAATCAAATAATAAATAAAATGCTTTTAAATAATGATATGGAACCTTATTTTTTATTTTTAAATGAAGATGAATCACTTCATGTAGGAAATGAATTTATTAAATTGTTGATGATAAAGTTAGGAAAACCAAATGCTATAGATGTTTTTAATAATAAAAATAAACTATTAGATTTTGGTTTAAAAATAGATATAAAAAATGAAATAAATGAATTGTTAAATAATAAGTATGAATATAAAAATAAAATAATTACAAGGATTGATTATGAAAAATAAGATAGATATAGAAAAAATTGATAATTTTTTTCAGAATATTCTTGATAAAACAGATTCAAAAAAGAAAAAGGATAATTTAAAAATAGTTTATGATATATTATTGCATTTGTATAAAACTGGCAGCAATAATTTTTCAATAGCATTAATAGGAAAGCTATCAAAGAAAGAGGGTGGTCCTATCACTCAAACAATAAGAAATGTTCAAGGAAAAGATTATAGAGATTTAATTGAATTTTTTGTAAATAATATTACTGTATCAGATACGTATAAAGAAAATAGTGATTATAAACTATCTGATTATATTGATGATCCAGCATTAAAGGCTCATATTAATATAATTATTTCAGAAAATAAATCATTGAAAAATCAATTAAATATTTTAAAAAATAATATGAATAAAAATTATAAACTAAATTACCATGTAGAGAACAATATTAATAATAGTTTAACTGATACTAGTAAAAATACATTACTTAGTTCAGAAATAGAATCAATAACTAAATTTATAAAAGATATTGAAACAAATAGTATCTCCATTAAATTAACTGATATAGGTTCTTTAAAAGATGAAAATGATATTTTAATCGCAAATCCAGGTTTTTTTGATGGATTAAAGAAAATAATACTAACTTAAGAAGTGTTTTAAGTTAGTATATATTATAATTTGGAAATTATAGTTTCCAAAAGTAATTATATATATATTTAATTAAAGGCTAATATTGAAATATCCATTAGACTGTGAATCTACATTTAGTAAAACATACTTATTTTGGTTGTCTAGGTTTGTCAGGAACAAAATAACAGGCTTATCAAATAGACAAGTAAAAGACAAGGATCGTTTAGCACAAATTCTTCAACAACTTATAAAAGGTTTTGACTCAATTGAAAACTTAAAATCTATTATTAAAGAAGTTAGAAATATTGGTATAAATAGTATACATGTATATTTTATACCACTTGAAAAGTTATACATGTTTATAATTAATTTTGGTGCAAATTCCATGAAAGAAATTGATGAAGAGTTATTAAGTGATTTTCTTGTAACAGAAACAAGTACATTATCAGATGCAACAAAAAAGAATTATAGAATTGCTTTAATTACTTTTTTTGGATACATCGATAAACAAAATGAAGAAGATAATGGGTATGTATATAGATATGGAATTGAACTTAAGAACTGGGGTGGTTTATCTGGTAAAAGTGGTACTAAACTGCCCTCTTTTATGCAAAAAGATGAAGTACAAAGATTTATTGATGGAATACATACTTATCCTTTTGGTGCAAAAGTTGCTTCAAGAAATAGATTAATTATAAAAACTATTCTTTACACAGGAATAAGGGTAAGTGAAGCAATAAATATTGACTTAAAGGATTTCAATAAAGATGGGAATGCTTATATTATACAAGTTCGTGGAAAAGGTAATAAACCAAGAGTTGTAATGATAAAAGAATCTATAATAAAAAAAGATTTAGATGAGTGGTTTAATATCAAATGTTGTAATAATAACCTACTCTTTTGTAATCAAAAAGGAAAACCATTAAGTCAAGCATATATAAGTAGTATAGTAGAAAAGATACTACTAAGTGTAGGTATTAGAAAAGAAAAAAATGGAGCCCATATGTTAAGACATACTTTTGCCACCCTACTTTATCAAAAAAATAAAGATCTCATACTAGTTCAAGAATCTTTAGGTCATGCAGATATTAATACATCAAGGATATATACGCACTTTGATAAAGAACAATTAGTACGTACTACAGATATATTTTAAAAGATTAGATAAATGAATGAATTTGATACTGAACATATTATAAGTTCTGTTGCAATAATAGTATCTACAATAGCATTAGCAATTTCATGGAGAACTATGACAAAAACTTCACAATGGCAGAAAACTGATATTTTAATTCGTCAAAAAACAGAAGAGAGACAAAGAATAAATGAAGAAAAAAAACGATTAGCTCCATACATGGAACTTGTTAATAGTACTTATCATGAATTTGATAATTTATTCTCAGAATATTCTACAGCAGCAAATCAATTTTATTCTGAGATTGTAAGTTTAGCAGATATATACAATAATGGTAAGGGAACTAATAACAAGGCTTTGCGTCACCATATGTGCGATGCATGTGACATAATCATTGAAGAAGTTGAAGATAATATTTTACTTCAACATCCAGAATATTTATTTACGACAGTTTTAAATAGAAGATATAGAAGGTTAGATTATAAACTTGATTTAAAACAAAATAAGAATCTAAATAAAGTTGAATATAATTTAAAAGTACTTCATGAAAATATGAATTCAAAAGATAAAAACTTATATCTTAAAGAACTAATCAAAAGAATAGAAAAAGTAAATAACATTTACAAAAAAAACAAAGATAAGATTGATTCAACTATTAACAAACTTGAAGAAGCAATTAAGAAATATAAATATTATGATTTTGATACAACAATTAATGAATTTTATTTAGATTTTAAAAGTCTATTAAATCTATTTCTTTACATAAGAAAAGTTTCTACTAACTATACTGAAGAATATGATGAAGACTTTTACTACTTAACTTTAAGTGAAATACTGTATAAATTATCATCAATAATGATAGTAAACCATGGCATATTAAAAACAAGTAAATATTAATTTTTTATATTACAACTTTTAATATAAAATAAATAAATGAACATCAAGTGCTAATCTACCTAGCTACTTGATGTTATTTATAATTAAAATATCAATAGAGTACAAGTTCTAATAAATAATAACAACCATATATTTCTACCTATATGTCCAGTTCTTTTATTTAATTTCAATATAACTTTTAATTATTTGTTCAGCATACCTTTTGCTTGATATATATAAACAAATAAAAGATAGAAAGAAAACCAAACCATTTTCAAAAATAAAATAGTTAAAATATATCAAATTAATAAACAATAAAACTAATACTAAAAAACTAAAATTTCGCATAAAACCATAAAAAATATTTTTTGAAAATAATAATTTACATTCTCTAGTAGTTTTCAGCATATTTGACATTAACTTATCATCATTTTCAAATAAAGTTAATAAGTTTTGATATTCACTATTTTTACTTTTTTTTAAATATTTAATTGTAGGGTTTCCAAATTTATCCCAATATAGTGTTTGTAAATATCCTGATATTATTGTTGCACAAAACTTAGGTAACAATGTAATAAATAATGAAGTCAGAATTATTAATGGAATTTTTAAATAATCAACAATTCCTAAATCTAAATTAACTAAATATTTAAAATATATCATAGTCATTATAGCACTTGTAAAAATTAGTGAAGGTATATACCTAGCCTTCAACTCATATTCTTGTTTTGATAAAAATTTTATTATTTTAAAATATATACCTGTCATACTTTATCTCCATTTTCAACTATTATAATATTCCCTTTACTATTAATTAAACAAACTGTGGGGAACCCTTTTCTATCTCGAATTAACTCAGTTTTTGTCTTTAAGTCTTTTACAGAAGCAGAACCACCCATTGGATGACTATGCCATGTTCCAATATACGTTAATAAACCATTTGTTTTCTTTTCATAATCTAAAACTTTCTCTTGTAAACCTGTTGTACCCAACTCAAAATACACCTTAGTTCTTTTACTATCCTCGGGTGGATCAATTAAATCAACTATTGAGATAACTTTATTCACTAAAGAAATATTTCCAATTAAAACTCCCCCTGTTTCATTAGGAGAATATTGAGTAGAATTTTTAAGTATTTTTTCTACAACATCACTATTTATTCTTACTTCATAGCCAAATGATTTATCAAATAATATAAGAGGTGCTTTAATTTTAAATTTATCCCATTCTAAATTTAAATTTGAATTTAAATTACCAATATTTAATTTTCCAGTATCTTCGCTAAGTCCATTTTCAAGTTCATTTTGTATTTGCATCGACATTGGTGCTGAAAAGTATGAAATTTCAGCATCTGTAGTTATTGTAGTTAATGATCCGCATCCTTGTCCAACCATTTGATATTCAGTTTTATCTGTCTTTATAATATTAAAAAATTTTTTCTCTCTATAACATAAAAGATAAAAATATGATAGCAAATCATCCAATCTAACTGCTCTATTCTTAGATTCAATTAAAACTAGGCCATAAGTTGATAAATTATGTAATACTACATGTATTACTTCACTCTTTATTTCTTTTTTTATTAAAAAGTTTCTAATAGAAAAATCTGCAGTGGCATCTATTAATATTGAATCATCTTTTATTATATTTAGGCACTCTTTAATATCCTCTCCAATAGAATTAACTCTTGATAATCCCATTTCTAATAATGCTTCATAAAGTAGTTCACTTTTTAATCCATTTGATATACCAGTTAATGTATGTCTAGCATGATTATGTGCATTAAATAAATCATTATCGATTAGTGTTATATCATCAGTAAGTCCTGTTCTTGCTATATGTGTAATAATTTTAGAACCTAGACTGCCACAACCTAATTGAATAAGTTTCATGTTTTTATTTATATTATTTTTTTTATTAATACCAGAAAATTTTGTTAATAATTCCTTACTTGGTGGTTCAATACTTGCAAGAGTATAAGATTTTGAATTAGCTTTAATATTTCTCTTTATTTTATCATACTTTACTTCAATAGCAAAATTAAGAATTTCTATGTCAGAATCAGTACCAATTAAATGAACAGGTCTTTTTATAAGTATTGTAATAAATAACAACGATATTTTTTTTAAGTGTTTCGCATATTCTCCTATTATGTCATAAACATTCTTTAAAGATATTTTTTTTGTAAATTTAATAAAATCATTATAAGTGAAAATATCATTTGGAAAAAAATTACTTGAAGCTTCTGTTAATACAAGTGGTATTAAAAAACTATGGTTAATTTTATCAAATTTTGAAATATCTAAAGCTTCAATTCTTGCTTGAATAAAATCATTCTTTAGAAAAGAATAATTTATTCCTATAGAATTAATTGTCCTCCCACTTCGAATAGCTTCTTCTATAAAAGTTACTGGAAAAGATATTATACCATTATTAAAATCTGTTCTCATTGGTTCCCAGCCCTGTTCTAAATCAATCAAATCATTTGTTACTGCTTTATCTAACCAACTTGCTATTTGATCTAATAATTCAAAAAAGAAATTTGGCTGTTGTAATAATTCATCATTAGAACCTTCATATATACATGGGTTAACTTTTTCCTTTGTTGGATTTATATGTGGAAATACTTTTGGGAAATCATCTCTTAAAAAAATTATTGGTGCTTTATAAGGAAATCCTTTATCAAAAATAAATCTAACCTCTTCAAATCTTTTTACTCCCAAAGGTGTTTCATCTCCTAAAATAGAACTTGGGAACTCTAATTTAAAAATCGTACTAAATGTAGCTTCTGTTTGATCTTCATTATAAAAAATATCTGAAGTCTCATCATTTGTATGATGAGACTCCTTGGTTTGATTATGTGCAATATTAACAAAGTATTTATCAACCATGTCCACGTGGTTCTCCTGTCGCTTCTTTTGCAGCAGTAGTACCAATTGCAGCAGTTTTTGATAAAGCCTTTTTTGTTCCAGCATTTGTAAGTTCAAATTCTATAGGCTTAACCTTTCCCGACACCTTATTACCAGCAGTATAAAAGAAGTTTGATTTTCCAACCAAATTTATGTATTTATCTTTTGCTTCACTATGTGGAGGAGTATCTTTCCCAAATTCTCTACAACTTGCAATAATTTTTGCACCAGTTTTTGTATAAGACAATGCGTTAAAAGCTTTTTCATAAAATATTGATTCATCATTACTGTTTTTCCTATAAAAAGAATATTTTGAACAATGATGCGGTGCTAATAAAATATCATACTCCAATTCATCTTCTCCATATTCATCATTTAAATATTCACATACATCAACTTCTGCATCACCTGTTAAAAGTATTTTGTTAGTATATTTTTTTTCATGAATATCAATATTTAAAATTACACTACCTCTATTCTTCTTTTTAAAAGATTCGTAATCCTCATTTTCTTGCTGTTCTAATGGTGCCAATACTAAAATATTTATTTTATCTCTTAAGTCATTTTCATTTAAAGTACTAGTATTATCTCCTATAGGACAAACAACTTTATCTGCACCTTCAGTACCTCCATCAGGACAATGGCCAAGTATTTTGATTCTATTACCAGTAGATTGAATTTTTTTACTTTCCATAAATAAATTAAACCTTCTATTCATTTCCGTATTAAAACACTTTGCATCACTTTCCAAAACATTAAACTTACTTGCTCTTTTTAGAAATCTTGCAGATCCCCAAATTTCTTTTATATAAATTTTTTTATCTTCATTTTTATACGAAGAAAGATCTCCAGTATGAAAATAGTTTTCAAAGCCTCTAATATGGTCATCATCGTGATGAGATAGAATGAATACATCAATAAAAGGTCTACCTAATTCGTCAGTTTCAATATTTTTCATTAGGTATTCTAGTACATCATAAGAGTCATCATCTTTGTCAGTTGATTTTTCTCTTATATACATATCGTAAAGAATAGTTGTTTTATTTAAATCATTTAATTTAAATAATGTCATATTCCCATTATCCACGGGTAATATTACAATTTTCGAGTTGTTTTTCAATTTATTTCCTTTATTTAAAAAAGGAACGTAACCTATTGTATCACTTTCTAATACTAGTTTATTATCTTTATTTAATTTATTTTACTTTAAGGAGATGGTGTTTATAATAACTCTAGAACTATTTAACGAGTTATTATGTATTTAATCCATAATAAATGTAACTTAGATAAGTTATCTAAAATTAGTTTAACATTGTTAAATTCCTTTTGAATAATTTATTTAATCTCATTCAATTTGCTATGCATATTGAAATTGACACCGCTAAAACATCAAAATCTAGCATTTAATCCTGTATTCTTACTTATGATAATACTAAAATTTCAACAAAAATTATATTATTTTTTTGATCTTTTGTCAAGATAGTTTAGTCTCATATTATCAAATTTAGATAAAAAAGTAGCACTTGTTACTATATAGTGCTAATTATAAAGAGTTATTAATTTTTAGTATTTGATATATTTCTGAAAAATTCAGAAATACCAACATCAAGAACATTCTTATTGTGATGATTTAGATTGATTTTTAGTTTTATCAATAGGAGTTGTTATATTATTTTCTTTTTTATAAACTTTAATCTAATTAAAAATTGTTTTATTATTTATAGCAAGATCTTTTCCAATTTACATTGCTAACTTTTCATTATTCAAAATCAATTGAACAGTTTCATCCCTAAACTCTTTAGTATATTTACTATTTCTCATTTTTTCTACTTCTTTCATACTTATTTTAGAAGTTTTTAAATTCTGAGTATGATTTAGTGTAGCGGGATCATAAAATAATAGATGCTTAAAATCTCTCTATTTGAAAATACAAAAAAGTTAATATAATTAATTATCTCAAACAACTATTTATACTCTATAAAAATTATGATTATTATCAAATATTTTCAAAAAAATCTTTTATATTTACACCTAATACATCAGCAATTTTGATTAATTGTTCAATGTTAAAATGCTTATTTTGTAGGCATAATTCACAATTAGAAATAACTCCAACTGATTTATGCCCTATCGCCATAGCAAGATTAAGTTGGCTTATGCCTTTTTCTTCTCTAATTCTTTTTACATTTTTACCTATAGTTTTATAAATTTTCTGAATGTCATCTTTAGAGAATTCGCTGTTTTTAATCAATATAAATACCTATAGTTAGTTTTTTATAAGTATAATTTGAATAAAATCTTTTAACAACTATCTATGGTTAGGTAAAAATGAACATATACAGTCAAGAAGTTTTAGAATTAAAAAAAGAGATTCTTACAGAAATAAGTAATGAGTTAAAAAATATTACAAATTTTAGAATCAAAACAAATACAAAAGCCTATTATGAATTAAAAAAAACTATTTCTAAATGGGATTTAGAAATTAATGAAATTTCAAATAGTATAAATTATAATGATGATGTAAATGAAAAGTTTTCATTTATAAAAATTGATAGAAAAACTTTAGAATCTCTTATTAATTTAAATAATAAGCTCAAAATAGGCAATATTTCAAAATTATTAGATACTTTAACTATTACTTATGAAGAGTTTTTTGTTAAATATTCTTTAATCGAAATAAGATATCTTGACTTAAATAAAAAAATTCAAAAGGCATTAAATAATACAGATTTATACATAGGTGAGATTTTAGATAATGAATATGGAATTAAAAAAAATGAAAAAATACTGTATAAAATTGATGATATAATAATTTATGAAGATAAAGAATATTTAGATGCAAAGAATCTAAAAAAGTACCCAATTGGAGAAAATGTATTTTGGATTTCTTTAAATTTTACTCTTGCAGATATAGAAAAATTTAATTCTTTATATTTTAATTTCTAGTAATAAATAAGTTTACAATCGCTGTTAAAAAAGAAATATAATGGATACTCAAATAAACCAAAGAAATATCATAATCTCAAAACATGCCATTCAAAGAAGAGAACATTACACTCCTATTGATAAAGATATTTTAATAAATCTAGTAAAACAAATTGATGATAAATTTGCTATTTCAAAAAAAGAAAATAATATATATAAAATAGGTCACAAAAATACAATAGCAATAATTAAAAAAGCAGATGATGCTTTAATTCTAATTACTGCATATTTTTTTGATAGATATGATTATAAAATTGATAACATTAATTTAAAAATTTCTATTGCCGTATCAAAAGAAGATAGAAAATTAAAAAGAGATATGAATAGAGGAATGATTCATAAAATATATAGAATAAACTTTTTAAACAAAAAAGTTGAATGTGGAGTTATCTGTGCTACTGTAAATAGTAAAAACTCAAGAGACAAAATACAAAAAGAGAATTTCAAATATAAACTTATTTTAGATTGGAAATTGTTCCTAAAATTTCAAGATATTCCAATGAATCATTATCATATGTATTTTAATGATTTTGAGGAAATATTAAATGTTGTTCATCTTGAAAATGAAGATTTTTTTTTGAATAATTTTGAGAGAAAATAGTCATTTAAGAATCCATTAAAAAGAGTTTTAAATGAATGAAAATGTATTGATGATTTCTGATGCAAGTTCTTTTAATTTAATAAAAATTGTTTTTTATTCTCATATAAGAATTATTCTTAAAAAATAATAATAAATTATGATATTTAAAAGTATAAATATTATATTATTTATAAAAAATATAACGGATATGCATGGAAATTTTTATTAGCTCTTTAGTTTTGTATCTAATTTACATTTTATTTTATAAATCAAAAAAAACATTAGTTAAAGATAATTCTGAAATACCAATAGATAGTAACTTAAAAATCTCAGTAAATAATGAATTAAAAAAAGAAAATTTAGTTCACAATGATTTATCAAAATCATATAACATAAATTCAACAAAAGATTATTATTCTCAATCAAATATTTCTAATAAAAATTTTCAAAATAAACAAACTACAAAAAATTCTCAACAATCAGCAGTTTGGTATGGTAAAAATCAATTTGTTCAAGTAAGAAATTATTCTATTTCAAAAGGTTTTGTATATGTTGGTGAAAAGCTAATTAATACAAGAAATGAGAATAACTCATATTACCAAGATTACGCATCTAATGATGCTTCATTAATAAACCCTTCATTAAATATCACTTCTGCTGAATCGTGGGAATATGGTGATGAAATGGGTTACTGGCCTAATTATGCAAACATACCTGCAAAATGTAGAGGTGCATATTTGAAATGGCTATCAAATGGCCGAATAGAACCAAATACAAATATAGGATATGTGTTTTTATTTTTTTATGGTTTAGAAAGACGTATATTTGTTGATGCAATAAAAAGTAATGTTTCAGTAGAAGAAAGAAAAGATATTGTAAATGAAGTTTTACGTCTGTTAGAAGTGTATGGGGGAAATAATTCATTTAAAATGTATGCTAGAAATTTTTTAGCTATGGAATGGCTATTATTTAATAGAAATGATGAAAAAATTCCTGATTATCTTAAATTTAATGGTCATTATCATACAAATATATTAAGATTCTTATTAGCTAAAAGTATAGCTAAGCAAGAACCATTATCTTATGAACTTGCACTTGATTGGACAATTACTCATCCTACACTTGGGATTAGATTAAAAACACCTGCTCGTCGTTGTCCAAATGAATTTAAAGAGTTATTTAAACAACGCTATACACAGAAATTTGGACAAGGAATAATTGTAAAAGCAAATAAAACACCTTTAGAGTTGAATTATATTCCAGCAAGTTTTACAATAACTAATGTTTTAATATCAAAAGAAAAATTGAACCTACCTGATCCTATTATATTAACAGCACCAATTAAAAAACTTATTGATTTAGTTGAAGAATGTACAAAACAATTAGATTCTTACAGTAAATATATTGGTAGAGAGGGGAATAACCCAAATTCATTATATGCTCAATCTTTATTGCCTAAAGAGTTATTACAACAATCAACTTATTTAAATAAATTAAAAGAAAAACTTGAAAATAATGAAAAAGAAATTATTGTAATGAAATTAACTGAAATATATGATTTACTACAAGAAAAATCTCCATTAGTTATTGATAAAAAAGAATCAGAAAATTTAGCAACATTAATTGAATTACTTGATTTTGGAATAGCTCCTGATAATCGTTACCATCATTTAAAACCTACTATTAATGGTCAAATAATTATATTTAAAAAAGGGCATGGAATAAATTTTAATCCATCTCAAGAATTTACAATGCTATGTTCTATATTAAGACTAGGAGCAATTGTTAGCCAAATTGATGGTAAAGTTTCACATCAAGAAGAAAAACTTCTTTATAATTTAATTCAAGATAATAGAAAACTTACAAATATTGAAAAAGACTCTTTGAATGCATTCTTACAATGGGCTCTTATTACTCCACAAGAAATTAGTGGGCTTAAAAAGAAACTTGAAATTGCATCACAAACTGAAAAAACTGCAATTGGACATATTTTAATTTCCATTGCACATGCTGATGGGAGAATAGATTTGAAAGAAATTAAACAATTAGAAAAACTATATACCCTACTTGGGTTAGATAAAGCTCAAGTTCTTAGTGATTTACATCAATTATCTACATCAAATGAACCTATTATTATTGATTACAAAGATAAAGATACTAGCTATTCAATACCAAAACCAGAAAATAAACCTACGTCATCATTTACATTGAATGATGAAATAATTAAAATAAGAGAAGCTGAAACTTTACAAATTAAAGGTGTTTTAGGTGCTATATTTACTAATGATGAAGATTTAGAAGAAAATAATATAAATGTTATTGAGGAAAATATTGAAACAAATTCACCTTTAACTACACTTGATGAAGCACATCAAAAATTCTTTAATCAGCTTATAACAAAAGAATTATGGGAAAAAGAAGAAATACAAATTATTTCAAAAGAATTAGGATTAATGCCTGATGGAGCAATGGAAGTTCTTAATGAATGGGCTTTTGATAATGCAAATGCACCTTTAATTGAAGATGATGAAAAAATATATATAGATATTGAATTAGCAAAGGAAATTATAAATGAGCAATGATAAAATTTTACAACTTCGTCCAAGAGAAAGAGATGCAATTATTCAATCTCTACGAGCAGGAGTAACACCAAGATCTGGATTACAACATATTCAAGTTGGACGTTCAAAAGAAATTGAAGCATTATTAAAAGATATAGAAAAAATTAAAGAAAATGGTTCAGCATTTCGTTTAATCATCGGTGAATTTGGTTCTGGAAAAAGCTTTTTTTTACAATTAATTAGAATGATTGCATTAGAAAAAGGTTTAGTTACTGTTCATGCTGATTTATCTCCAGATAGAAGGATACATGCTACAGGAGGACAAGCAAGAAGTTTATATGCAGAATTAATGCATAATCTTTCAACTCGTACCAAACCTGAAGGAAATGGTCTTGTAAGTATTGTAGAACGTTTTATTACTGAAGTACGAAAAGAAGCTGATAAAACTTCTGAAACAATTGATAGTATAATTACTAAACGACTTAATCATTTAAATGAATTTGTAGGAGGTTATGACTTTGCCTCTGTTATTTCATTGTATTGGCAAGGACATGAAAGTGACAATGAACAACTTAAGTCAGACTCAATACGTTGGTTAAGAGCTGAATTTTCAACTAGAACAGATGCTAAAAAAGCTTTAGGTGTACGTAATATTATTGATGATGCAAATTTTTATGATTATTTAAAATTAATGAGTTTATTTGTCAAACAAGCAGGATATCAAGGTCTTTTAGTAAATTTAGATGAAATGGTAAATTTATATAAATTATCAAGTAGTCAAGCTCGTGTTTCAAATTATGAACAAATTCTTAGAATATTAAATGATTGTCTACAAGGTAGTGCTCAAAATATAGGATTTATTTTAGGTGGAACTCCTGAATTTTTATTAGATCCTAGAAAAGGACTTTATAGTTATGAGGCATTACAATCACGCCTTGCTGAAAATTCTTTTGCTAATCAAGTTGGAATTATTGATTATTCTGCAACATCATTGCATCTTTCAAATCTTGCACCTGAAGAATTATATATATTACTTAAAAATCTTCGTAATGTATTTGCATCAGGAGATATTAGTAAATATCTAGTACCAGATGAAGCATTAAATGCATTTTTAGCACATTGTTCAAATAAAATTGGTGATGCTTATTTTAGAACACCTCGTAATACAATTAAAGCTTTTGTTGATTTCTTAGCTATCTTAGAACAGAATCCTTCCCTTCAATGGAATGAACTCATCAAAAAAGTAAATATTAACAATGAAATAAATACTGATATGCCCGAAATTAAATCTGAAGATAATGATTTAGATGATTTAACAACTTTTAAATTATAGAGGTTTAATATGGGAGCCTCAAACAGTTTTGAACTTTTAGATAAAAAAGTAAAAAATTGGATATGGAAAAAAGAATGGGAATCATTAAGAGACATTCAAGAACAATCAATTGAACCAATTCTAAGTGCAAGAACAGATGTAATTATTAGTGCATCTACTGCTGCAGGAAAAACAGAAGCTGCTTTTCTTCCTGCCTGTTCTAAAATGTGTGAAACTACTAATACAGGTGTTTTTATACTGTATATTAGTCCATTAAAAGCATTAATCAATGATCAATATAGAAGATTACAAAGTTTATGTGAGATTTTAGATGTTCCTGTTACTCCTTGGCATGGAGATATACCTAAAACATTAAAAAACAAACAAAAAGCTAATCCCTCTGGTATTATATTAATTACGCCAGAATCATTAGAATCTCTTTTTTTAAACAGTTCAGGCTGGTGCCAGAAAGCATTTCAAAATTTAGGATATATAATTATTGATGAATTTCATGCTTTTATAGGTACAGAAAGAGGTTGCCAACTACAATCTTTAATGCATAGATTAGAATTCTTAATAGAAAAAACTGTGCCCAGAATAGCTTTAAGTGCAACTTTAGGAGATATGAATGAAGTAGCATGGTATTTAAGACCTAATAAAAAAATTCCTTGTGAGTTAATTGTTTCTACAACATCAAGATCTGATTTAAAACTTCAATTAAAAGGTTATAAAAATTCAGCTCAAATAACTGATGATACTGAACCAGCATTATCGTTAATTGTTAATGATCTTTATACTCTTTTAAGAGGTAAATCTAATTTGATTTTTGCAAATAGTAGAAGGAGAACGGAAGAAATTAGTGCAATGTTATCAGATAAATGTAGTAATGATTCCGTACCTAATGAATTTTTCCCTCATCATGGATCACTTTCAAAAGAATTACGAGAAAGTTTGGAACATAGACTACAAGAAGAAAAATGGCCTACTTCAGCTGTGTGTACAATGACACTTGAATTAGGAATAGATATCGGTAATGTTGATTCTATAGCCCAAGTTAATCCACCTCATTCTGTTGCAAGTTTACGACAACGATTAGGACGATCCGGAAGAAGAGATGATGCAGCAATATTACGTATGTTTATTGAAGAAGATGAACTAACTTCAAAAAGCCATATATTTGATTTACTACGTTTTGATATTTTTTTAAGTATAGCTATTATAAATCTTTTACTTAAAAAGTGGTACGAGCCTTCAAGTAAACAAAGATATCACTTTTCAACACTAGTACAACAAACTCTTTCTGTAATAGGACAATATGGTGGAGTAAGAGCTGAACAACTATGGACATTATTATGTGAAACGGGTCCTTTTGTAAGAGTAGATAAATCTCTTTATATTACTTTTTTAAGAACATTAGGAAGTAATGATTTAATTTCTCAAACTCGTGATGGTCAAATTATTTTAGGTGCAAAAGGAGAAAAACTTGTTGGACATTTTTCTTTTTTTACTGCATTTCAAACACCAGAAGAGTACAGATTAGAATATAATGGAAAAACTATAGGTACACTTCCTATCGATTTCCCACTAAAAGAACATCAACTAATTATTTTTGCAGGTAAAAGATGGGAAATTCAAAATATAAATGAAAAAAATAAAGTAATAATTTTAAAGAAAAATACTCAAGGATATGCACCAAAATTTGGTGGTAGTGGATTACTGATTGATGATATAATTATTAATGAAATTTTTAATGTGTATATGTCAAAACAAATCCCTATATACTTAGATAAAACTGCAAAAAATCTTTTCTATGAAGGAATTGAACATTTTTATTCACTTGAATTAGATAAAAAACAAATTCTATATTACGAAAATTCTATAATACTTATTACATGGTTAGGAGATAAAACTACTCTTACAATTAATAACTTATTATTAAAAGAAAATTTGAAAACAATTTATTTTACTGGACCAATTATTGAGGTTAAATGTTCAATTGAAGAACTAAAAATAGCTATAGATAATATTTTACATAATGAAATGTTATCTAATACATTATTGGCAAATGATTATAAAGAAACTCAAATTGGAAAGCATGATTTATTTCTAACAAAAGAATTATGTGATTTGGATTTTGGAGAACAATATTTTGATGTAAAAGGTGCTAGGGATTGGTTATTGAATTGCTATAATAATTTAATATTATAGTTTATAAAATCATTAAAAATAAATAAAATATGAAATTTATTAGTTTCATAACCTTATAATCATGAGTCGAAATTATTATATTTTACTAATTTTGCTATATTGTTGTAAGATTAAATATTATTTCAAAAAAATTAAACAATCAATTATTAAAATGTTTTGTATAATTATTTAATAATAGAAACAAATTAAGGATCTTTATGAATAACAATCAAGATGTTTGATCTGTCAACAGTTTATAGGACACAATATTTCTAACCGTAACATTTTCTCTTCAAACTCACTTGGTGGCATATAATTATTTGAATTGTTTAATAAATGATTTTATTCATTATTTTAAATAACACTTACTCTCTTCTCAATATTTAAATATAATATACAAATTTCTAATAATATATTTTTTAACATTATATTATTTAAATTAATAGTAAATGAAGTAAATATTCAATTCTTTACATAGCTATTCATCTAGATATAATAGCATATGATAAAGGATTAATTTGATTTCCATCAAACTCTATTCCAAATTCTTGAGTTGTAACTTTTGAGTATAAGTATCATTTCTAAATAGCTGAAAAGTTATCAATTGTAACTAGGTTCCTAATTTTAATCTTTCAAGTATTTTAACATAATCAATTTTATAATTAATATGGGTTTTAGGAATGAACTTTTTTATTTTATTTAATGAAATTGGGAATTTAATAGTGATTAATCTTTTGAAATATTTATTTCTAATATTATATTATAATACTATAAATAAACATTAATAATGCATCTTAGAATTTATATTATATTATTTACTATATATATCAAGTCTTTTCAAACAAATATTTATATAAGATTTGATACAATACTTTTATAAAATTTAACTATTGGATTAATAATATGAGATACGAATTGGATTTTAAAAATAGTTTTGAAACAACTTTTTTATTTTGGATAGAAAGATTTATAAGAAATAAATTAACTACTCTTTCAAATAGACAAGTATTACAAAAAGAAAAATTAGCTTCAATAATCCAACAATTAGTAAAAGGAACAAAATCTATTGATGAATTAGCTTTTATAGCAAAAGAAGCTAGAAATATAGGTTTAGCTGGAGTAAATACATATTTTAACCCCCTATTTAAACTATACAATTTCTTAATTAACTTAGGTCTTGTTTCTATGAAAGAGATAGATGAAGAGTTATTAAGTGATTTTTTAGCTAGTGAAACTAGTTCATTATCAGATGCTTCTAAAAAAAATCATAGAATTGCCCTATTATCTTTATTTTCATATATAGACAAACAAAATCAAAATGAAGATGGAAGTTCATATTTATTTAAAATTGAGTTAAAAAATTGGGGAGGATTAAGTGGCAAAAGTGGTACAAAACTACCCTCTTTTATGAACAAAGATGAGATAGATAGATTTTTAAGTGCTATTGATTCTTTTGATTTTACAGATAATACGGGTTATAGAAATAGACTAATTATAAAAATAATAATATATACAGGGATTAGAGTTAGTGAAATTTTGAATCTAAAAATAAAAGATATTTTCAATGAAAATGATGTTTATATGCTTCAAATAAGAGGAAAAGGCAATAAACCAAGAGTAGTTATGATAAAAAAGTCTATTATTGAAAATGAATTAAATAACTGGTTAGATATGAGAATTTGTAATAGTGATTTACTTGTTTGTAATCAAAAAGGTGAAAGATTGACTCAAGCTTATGTAAGTAGAATTGTTGAAAATATTTTAATCAGTGCAGGAATTAGAAAAGAGAAAAATGGTGCTCATATGTTAAGACATAGTTTTGCCACACTTTTATACCAAAAACACCATGACTTAATACTTGTTCAAGAAGCTTTAGGACATTCTGATATAAATACAAGTAGAATTTATACTCACTTTGATAAAGAAAGACTTAGAAAAACAACAGAAATATTTTAATATTTCTGTTTAAATTTTCATCAATATTGGATTAAATGCTTTACTTGATAAAAGTAATTTATCCCCTATTTTCAGCTCTTTAATTTCATCTTCTACTGCGGTTACTTTAACTATTTCATTATTTGTTAACACTTCTACTATATATAAAATATCACTCTTTTTAATACTTAAAATCTCTCCAATTATTTTAAATTTACCGCTTATATTTTGATTTGAAAATACTTCATTTGGTGTTCCATCTTGCTGTATTTCACCTAAATTAATTTTGAAAACTCTATTTGATAATTTAAAAACTTCACTTATATCATGGCTAACTAAAATAGAAGTTATATTAAATTTTTGATGAATTAAAGATAATTCATCTTGAAGTTTTAATCTCATAGTTGTATCTAAAGCAGAAAGAGGTTCATCAAGAAGCAACATTTTAGGGTTTGTCATAAGTGTTCTTGCAAGTGCCACTCGTTGTTTTTGACCTCCACTTAAAAGTTCTGGTTTCATATTTGAAAGATTTTCTATCTCCATAATTTCTAAAATTTCATCAACTTTTTTTATTTCATTTTTGTTTTTTAATGCAAATTCTAAATTTCTTCTAACACTCATATTTGGGAAAAGTGCATAATCTTGAAATACAAATCCTACATTTCTTTTTTGTGGTGGAAGATTGATTTTTTTTGAACTATCAAACCAAATCTCTTTATCTACAACTATTTTTCCACTCTTTGGAGTTTCTAAACCAGCTAAAATTCTTAAAAGTGTAGTTTTTCCACTTCCACTTTTTCCAAAAAGTGTTAAAAAATCACCTCTATTTATCTGTTTATTTACTTTTAAATCAATTATTCCATCAGCTGTATAAAGAGGTTTTATAATATCTAACTCTATCATTTTGTAAACTCACTTTTTAACATTTTTTTATTTATCATATAAACAAAAAGTAAAATAACAAAAGAAATAATAAATAAAGTAAAAGCATATTGATTTGCTAAATCATAATTCAAAGCTTCAACTTCATCATATATTGCAATACTAGCAACTTTTGTTTCACCTACAATATTTCCACCTATCATTAAAACAACACCAAATTCACCAACTGTATGTGCAAAACTAATAACTATTCCTGTTAATAAAGAAGGTTTTATATTTGGTAATAAAACATACCATAGAGTTTCTAATCTACTTTTTCCTAAAATAAAAGATGCTTCTTTTAAAGATTTACTTAGACTTGAAAATCCACTTTGAATAGGATGAACCATAAAAGGCAAACTAAAAATAACAGAAGCAATAACTAATCCTTCAAAGCTGAAAACCAGTCTTAAATCAAAAGTTTCATCAAGCCACGAACCAAAACTATTTTTTGGACTAAATGCTAATAATAAATAAAAACCTAAAACAGAAGGGGGTAAAACCAAAGGCATTGAAACTAAAGCTTCAATAATTGGCTTTAATCTTGATTTTGTTTGTGATAAAAAATATCCTAAAGGAATACCTATAAATAAAAGAATTAAAGTTGTAATTCCTGCTAATTCAAAAGTTAATTTCATAGTTTGAAAAAATGAATCTTCCATTTTAAACCTTTTGTATACTTACTTCATTTGATTTTACAAACCACATAAACTCTTCATTTTCTTTACAATTTAAATCTAATAAAGCATTTTTTGTTATTATTGAAACTATTTTATCTCCATAAAAATCAAAAGATATAGCACATAAAATTTCCCCATTCTTAATCTCAGTAATTTTACAAATAAATGCATTCCTAGCACTTATTTTTGAAGAAACAGAAGCTATCATAACTTCTGTTTCTTTAAATAAAATATTTACTTTTTGACCAATTTTGTAAACTTCATTTGATGATAAAATTAAAGAGGTAAAAATTTTACCTTTGATATCTATATAAATTTGTACTATATCATCACAATTTTTAATCTCTTTTATAACACCAGTTAGTTTATTCATTTTACTCCAAATCCATATTTCTCAAATATTTTTTTTGATTCTTCAGATGTTATAAAAGAAGCAAATTTTGTAGCTAATGGTTTTTCTTCTGCATATTTAGTAAGAACAAATGCTTGTTCCATTGGTTTATATTTAGAAGGATCTACTAATAAATATTCTTCTTCTTTTTTAATAGTTTTAATTAAAGAAAAAGCTACAAGACCAATTTCAGCTGCTCCACTATCTACAAATTGAACACTTTGAGCTATATTATCTCCTAAAACTATTTTATTTTTTACAATATCTAATAAACCATAATTCTCTAAAATTTCAGTAGCAGCAACGCCATAAGGAGCTAATTTAGGATTAGCAATAGAGATATGTTTAATCTTATCATTATTTAAAACTTCCATTCCTTTTTTTATTAGTTCTTTATCATTACTATATAATGCAACAACTCCCATTGCATAAACTACAGGCTCGCCTATTGCATTTTTATCACTAACTATCTTATTTGGATAAGTAGTATCAGCAGCCATAAAAATGTCATATTGAAATCCATTTGTAAATTGAGCATAAGCCTTTCCTGTAGCTGAATAACTAGCAATTATCTCATCATTTGGATTTTTTGATTTGAAATTTTCAATTATTTCTTGCATTGCCAATTTTGTACTGCTTGCTGCAAAAACATTTATTTTATCAGCAAATGAAGCTGTACTTAAACTTAAACTTAAAACTATTGTACCTATTAATTTTTTCATATAAACTCCTTTTATTTTCCTATCATAACATCGCTTGATTTGATAATTGCAGTTGCTTTATCACCTACTTTTATATTTAGCTCTTCAATTGCATTTTTTGTAATAATACTTGCTATTAAATCGCCACCTATATTTACAATAATTTCTGCATTAACTTCACCTAAATGTATAGTTTCAATCACTCCATTTAACTTATTTCTAGCACTAATATTTATATTTTCATCTAAACTTAAAAGAACAGAATTAGATTTTATTAAAACTACAACTTCATCATTTTCTTTTAAATTAAGATTTTCAACAGCACCTGTTGTTATAACACTTGTTATTAAATAATTACTTTTTAATCTAACTTGAATTGTAGAATTAATTTTTGTTGATTCAATTTTCTCAATAATACCAACAAGTTGATTTCTTGCACTTATTTGCATATTAAATCTCCTAAAAAATTTAAGATTTCCACTATCAAAGTCTGTTAATAAAGATATTGATTCCAAGAATTTTTGGTGTTCCCTTTCGATAACATCATAAGTTTTAACCAAATTCTTTCCATATTCTGTAAGTTTAGTTCCACCGCCACCTACTCCACCTGTATTTTTTTCAACTACAGCCATCGGACATAAATTATTCATTGTATCTATCATATCCCAAGCACCTTTATAACTTAAAGGAACCATTTTAGCTGCAAGATTTAAACTACCAACTTCATCTATTGCTTTCAATAAAGCTATTCTTTTTTTTAATAAAAAAGAGTTTTCACCATCAATCAAAGTTAAATCTGAAATAAATCTCATTCTTCTCCTTATATACACAACTATATAACTAGTGAATTGAAACGATATCGTTATAAAACTTAATATATAATGAAATACAATTTTTAATTAAACTTTTCCAAGATATAATCAAAAATCAAAAAAAGGAATAAAAAATGGAAGCTTTAATAATAGTTGCTCATGGTAGTAAATTAGAAAGTTCTAATAACGAAATAATAACTCTTATGGAAAAAACAAAAAAAGAATTATTAAAAAATGATATTTTAGTTTTTGTGGGATTTTTAGAATTAACCGAACCATCATTTTATATGGCATTAAATAGTGCAATAGGAAAAAACTGCACTAAAATAAAAATATTTCCATATTTTTTAGCAGCAGGTAAACATGTGATGCAAGATATTCCAAATGAAATAAAAAAGTTTAAAAAACTATATCCTCAAATAGAATTTAAACTATTACCTCATATTGGACAATGCAATGGAATAGAAAACATGATTATTTCTAATTTATAACTTTCTAATTACCAAAAACTTTGAGTTAATTCATCATTTGATGATTCTAACTCTAAATAGATATTTTCATTGTAATCAAAATATAAATTATAGTCTCCTATTGAAACTTTTTGTTCAGCATCTCTTTTATTAAAATATACTTCGTCTGCATACTTACAAAATGAAGAGAGATGATACTCAACTAAAGAAGGAGCTATTGAATCAATAGCTCCTTCTAGTGAACTAAAATTATTAATACCAAATAAATTATACAACGATTCTTTGTTTATAATAGTAATCATATATTTGTATATCTTTTAATGATTAAATCCATTTAACAAAGAAGCCATTCTATTTAAATCTATTTTATTACTTGAAGAATCTTCTTTTTTCTCTTCTTCTTTTTGCTGTAAAACATTTTCAAAAGAGTTACTATTTAAAATATTTGGTTCTTCTTTTTTATCATCATCTTTTTTTTCTTCTTCTTTTATAGTTAATGATTCATTTTTTGCAATAGCATTATTGTTATCACCAACTTTTCTATTTAAGATACTTTCAATTTTACCTAACATAGAACTAATATTTGATCTATCTTCTTGAGTATGATTTTTTAATTCATCAACATTTTTCTCTAAATCTTCTTTTGTAGCTTCTAGTTCTAAAACTTCATCTTCTAATTCATTAATTCTATTTTTTAAACCTGTATTTTCTTCTTGAAGTTCTTCATATGCTTTGATTAAAGTACTTAAAGCTTCATTTAGTTTTGAAATTGTTTCTGCATTTGTCATGTTATTAAATCCTTGTTGGCATATATAATTATTAAAGGCGCTATTATTACAAAATTTAGCTAATAATTCCATCAATTTTCAATAAAGAATCAACACTTGGTTCTC
Organism: Arcobacter aquimarinus; assembly: GCF_013177635.1. NCBI lineage: Bacteria > Pseudomonadati > Campylobacterota > Epsilonproteobacteria > Campylobacterales > Arcobacteraceae > Arcobacter > Arcobacter aquimarinus. The sequence goes on from NZ_CP030944.1 coordinate 1,290,841, forward strand.
TTTGTGCAAAATTAAAAAATAGTTTATCCATATCATAAGAACCACCTTGGCTTAAAATCGTATTTTTATACTTTATTCCTAGTTCTTTATTAAAAATATTTCCTGAATCAATAAACATATAAAAAGCATCTGCACTTAAAACTTCAGCCCATTTATATGAATAATATCCAGCTGCATAACCACCACTAAATATATGAGAGAAACCATTTTGGAATTTATTATATTTTGGTGGAATCATTACAGCAAATTCATTTCTAATTGAATCCAATAAATCTTGTATCTCTTCTTCACTTTTGTATAATGTTTGATATAGTTTAAAATCAAACAAAGCAAATTCAACTTGTCTTAATGTTGCTAAAGAAGATTGAAAATTCTTAGCTTTTATGATTTTATCAATAGACTCATCGTCTAAAACTTCTTTTGTGATATAGTGTTTTGCAAATAGTTTTAACACATCTTTATCATAAGAAAAATACTCTAAAAATTGTGATGGGAATTCAACTGTATCCCAAGCAACTCCAGAAATTCCACTAACAAATGGTTCTTCTATTTTACTTAATAAATGATGCAAAGCATGACCCATTTCATGAAATAAAGTTACAACATCAGAGTGTCTTAGTAAAGATGGTGTTTCCTTTGTTGATTGTGGAAAATTACACACAATATAAGCTGTTGGAAGTTTTATTTCTCCATTAGAAGTTTTATAGTGTGAATGCCAGTTATTCATCCACGCACCACCTCTTTTATCTTTTCTTGCTTCTAAATCTATATAAATTCTAGCAATTATTTTTCCATCTTCACTTAAATCATAAACTTTTACTTTTTCATCCCAAGCAGGTGTATTTGCCTTTGTAAATTTTACATTAAACATTTGATGTAAAAAATCAAAGAAACCATCTAAAACTGATTGTTGTTCAAAATATGGTCTAAAATACTCTTCATCAAAATCATATTGAGCCATTTTAAGCTTTTCAGAATAATATGACATATCAAAAGATTTAAAATCTGTAATTCCATCTTTTACAGCTATTTGTTTTATCTCTTCAAGTTCTTCTTTTGCCTTGTTTTTAGCTTTATGCCCTAATTCTTCTAAGAATTTAATAACATCTTCTTCTTTTGAAGCCATTTTTGTAGCAAGTGAATATTGAGCATAACAATCAAATCCTAAGATTTTTACCTTTTCATCTTTTAACGCTAATAATTCTTCAATTATTTTTCCATTTTCAGGTGCTCTTGTACAGTAAGCTTTATAAATCTCTTCTCTTTTTTCTCTAGAAGTTCCATATGTAATGTATGCTAAATAAGATGGCATTTGAAGCGTAAATTTATATTTTGTAACTCCATCTTCCTCAAATTTTGCTAATTCTAAATCAGAAGCTGGAATCTCTTTTACATCTTCAAAATTATCAATTATCATTTCAAAAGCATTTGTAGCATTTAAAAGGTTTTGAGAAAACTTATGTGAAAGCTCACTAAGTCTTAAACTTATCTCCTCTAATCTTTTCTTTTTATCATTTTCAAGATGGCAACCTGAAAGTTTAAAGTCTCTTATTTCATTTTCTAAAACTTTATTTTGTATATTATTTAAAGTACTTTTTTCTTTAGACTGTATATCTACTAAAGCACTATATATATTTTCATTTTGAGAAATTTCAGTTTCATATTTTGAAATAACTGGAATACACTCTTCGTAAACTTTTGTAGTGATTTCAGAATTTTTAACAGAATCAATATGAAAGATAGGAGTTAAAAAATCATTTATACTCTCCCCTATTTCTTGAAATGGTAAAACAAAATTTTTATAAGTTTTATTTTCTATTCTTAATAATTCATCAATTTTTTTTCTATTTTCATCTAAAAACTTTTCTAATAACTCTTTACTATTTTCTAAATTACTTAAATCAAATTCTTTAAACATTTTTCATTCCTTTTTCAATTTTTAAATTTTAGAGTAAATCCTCTATCAAAACTTTCATAATCTTTATAAAAACTATAAAACTCAACATTAAACTCTTTAAAATAGTTTTCTAAAGGAGTTTTTTGATCATATCCCATTTCACAAAGTAAATATGGAATTTTTTTATCATTAGTTTGTTTTATAATATTTTTTAAAAGTTCATCCCCAACTACTCCTCCAAAAAGTGCATTTGATGGTTCATATTTTACATTTGGTGGCAATTTGTAATCATTTGCAATATATGGTGGATTTGAAATACAAAGAAAAATATCATTCTCATTTACATTTTCATATAAATTACTTAATCTAAAATCAATTTTATTTTCAACACCATGTTTTATGGCATTTTGTTTTGCTAACACTAAAGCTTTTTCATTTATATCAACTGCAATTATTTTTATATTTGGTATTAATAAAGCTAACATTACAGAGATGATTCCACTTCCAGTCCCTATTTCTAAAATTTTTATCTCTTCTTTTTTATCTTTTAAAATTTCAACTGCATTTTCAACTAAAATTTCAGTTTCAGGTCTTGGAATCAAAACACCTGGTTTTACTATAAACATTTCTCCATAAAATGAAGCTTTTTCTATAATATATTCCAAAGGATAATTTGTAGCTCTTTTTTTTACTAATGTTGCTAGTTCTTTCTCTTTTTCAAACTCTTTTTCATAATTCAAGTGAAGCCAAATAGTGTTTTTATCCAATAAAAACATCATCAAAATTTCCACTTCTTTTGCTGGAATATGAGTTACAAACCTAAGTTCATTTGAATACTTTTTTACTATTTCTTTTATTGTCATATGTTTTTTACCTTTTAAAAGTTTGGATTATATTATAAGTTTAATCCAAAATATATAAAGCTAATTCATCAGATAATAAAAAATTTGTATTATAAAGTTTTTTATTTTCTAAATAAACTTTGTTATATTTCACTAATTCATTAATTTTTTTCATCTCTTTTTCATCAAAAAGTTCTAAGTCTACACCATTTGAACATCTAAGTCCAAGTAAAACTTTTTCCGTTTTAATATCTTCATCATCAATCTTTTCAATTTGAGTAAATAAAGGATTTTTTATATACTCTTCCAAATTTTTATGTGGATATTCCCTTTGTTTATTAATATATCCAACAGCTCCTGCTCCAACTCCTAAATACTCTTTATGTTGCCAATATCCATAATTGTGTTTTGATTCAGATTCTTTATTTCTTGCAAAATTTGAAATTTCATATTGATGAAATCCATTTTTATTTATATAATCAAAAATTCCATAAGATAGTTCCTCATCATCAATTTTTACACTACTTCTATCAAAGAATTTTGTACCTTCTTCTATTGTTAAAGAGTAGGCACTTAAATGTGTAATTGGTAATGAAAATGCAGTATCAAAATCCTTTTTCATACTTTCCATTGTATCATTTTGTACACCATAAATAATATCGCAGTTAATCCCTTTAAATCCTATTTCTTTAGCATTCTGTATAGCTTTTATAGCACTATTACTATTATGCGAACGACCTAAAAATTTTAGTTTATCATTATCAAAACTTTGCACTCCAAAACTAACGCGATTAACACCTAAATTTTTCATATTTTTTAACCATTCATAAGATGCAGAATTTGGATTTGCCTCTGTTGTAATTTCGACATCATTTTCTAAATATGGTTTAATAATTTCAAAAATCTCTTCATATTCACTAGCTTTTATAGTAGAAGGTGTTCCTCCACCTATAAAAACTGTTTCAATTTTTTTATCTCTTTTTAAAACATAATTATCTAAATTATATTTCAATTGTTTTTTTAAGGCCTTCATATATTCATATTTAAGTTGAAATTTGTCGGTATATGAGTTAAAAGCGCAGTAAAAACATTTACTATCGCAAAAGGGTATGTGTATATATAAAAGCAATTTTTAATCCTAGTTTTTGTAAAATCTCTGGCTAATTATAAGGGAAAATATATTTATGACTGATAAAAAACAAAATACAATTAATAACGTAAAGAAAAAATTTAGACCTAATGTTGCCGCAATTGTACTATCAGCAAAATATCCTCATAAGTGCGAAATATTTATTGCTTCAAGAACTGATGTAGAAAATGCTTGGCAATTTCCTCAAGGAGGAATTGACGATGGAGAATCATCAAAAGAAGCATTATTTAGGGAACTTGAAGAAGAAATTGGAACAAGAGATGTTGAGATTATTGCCGAATACCCAACTTGGGTTTCATATGAATTTCCTCCTGCAATTGCAAAAAGGATGTATCCTTATGATGGGCAAAGACAAAAATATTATCTAGTGAAATTAAAAAAAGGCGCTAAAATAAATATAAATACAGAGATTCCTGAATTTAGCGAGTATAAATTTGTGCCTACTAAAAATATTTATGAATATATAACTTTTTTTAAAAGAACTGTTTATAAGCAGGTTTTAAAATATTTTAAAAATGAAGGTTATATTTAAAAAGGATAAAAAATTAGATGTTAAAAGTACTTAAATTTGGTGGAACAAGTGTTGGTACACTTGATAGAATTCAAAATGTTGCAAATATCATAAAAAAAATAAGAGATGAAGGTCATGATGTTATTGCTGTTGTTTCAGCTATGAGTGGAGAAACAAATAAATTGATTGAATATGCAGAGTATTATTCAAAAACTCCTAAGTTAGATGAAATTGATATGCTTTTAAGTTCAGGAGAAAGAGTTACTTCTGCACTTTTATCAATTGCATTAAATGAAATGGGATTAAAAGCTACTTCAATGAGTGGAAGAGCAGCTGGAATCATAACAGATAATGCACATACAAAAGCTAGAATTGAGCATATTGATACAACAGGAATGAAAAAAGCTATAAAAGAAGGAAATATTATTATAGTTGCAGGTTTTCAAGGTGTTGTTCAAGATAGCTTAAGAGTTTCAACTTTAGGTAGAGGTGGTAGTGATTTAACTGCTGTTGCAATTGCTGGAGCTATTGAAGCTGATGTTTGTGAAATTTATACAGATGTTGATGGTATTTATACAACAGACCCAAGAATTGAGCCTAAAGCAAAAAAATTAGAAAAAATTTCATATGATGAAATGTTAGAGTTAGCATCTCTAGGTGCAAAAGTTTTACAAAATCGATCAGTAGAAATGGCGAAAAAATTAAATGTAAATTTAGTATCAAGAAGCAGCTTTACGCCAGAAGTTGAAGGTACATTAATAACAAAGGAAGAGAATATTATGGAAAAACCAGTTGTAAGTGGAATTGCTTTAGATAAAAATCAAGTAAGAGTGGGAATGTATGGAGTTACTGATAGACCGGGTATTGCTTCAGCTATTTTCACAACCCTTGCAGATGCAAACATAAATGTTGATATGATTGTTCAAACAGTTGGTGTTGATGGTAAAACAGATTTAGATTTTACTATTCCAAAAACAGATTGGGAAATTTGTAAAGGTGTAATGGAAAAATTTAAACCTGAAACTGAAAATATTGATTATAATGAAAAAATTTGTAAAGTTTCAATCGTTGGTGTTGGTATGAAATCTCACACTGGTGTTGCTTCAAAAGCATTTACAGCACTTGCAAATGAAAATATTAATATTAGAATTATTTCAACAAGTGAAATAAAAATTTCTATGATTATTGATGAAAAATATGCAGAACTTGCAGTTAGAGCATTACACGAAGCTTACGATTTGGATAAATAATAGTGCAAGAATTTTTAAATTGGACTGTTGATACAATCAGGGAAGATAGATTAATATCTCCTTGGTTGGAAGAAAAAAAATATGAATGGACTCCACTTGTATCAAAAAACATAAATAACTTGTTAGAAAGAGGATTTTCTATAATAGTTATTACAGATAAAGAAAGAGAGTGGTTTTTAGAATATATTTTATCAAATATAAACTCGACTAAATTAAATAGACCATTTTTACCATATTATGATTTTAAATCATTTTATAGATATATTGATAACGTAAAATCAGATGAAGATATCTCTTATATAAAAGATATGTTAAGTATCTCTTTTCCAAATGGTTATTGTTTTTGGTATATTGGAAAAAGTCAAGATGTAAGAGCAACTATTCCAAAAGTATCAAAACACTCTTTTTTATGGCTATTTGATGAAGAAAAACAAGATGCATTTAATCTAAAATCTAATGATGAAGCTTTAGATATGAAACTATTGCAAATGTTTAGACTTTACAATAAATCAGTAAGTGCTTCTTTATTTGCTGAAATAAATGTGGAAAATTAATGTTAGATTTAATTGAAAATTCTTCTATTTTAATAGTAAATGATATTGTATCAACTCTTGAAGAGTTACTTCCTAAATATCCACTTCATTCGACAAGAGTTATTAAAAATGAAGAAAAAGATGAGTTTTTAATAGCTCAAGCCACACTAGCTATAAAAGAAGCATATATTGCTACAAATTCAAAGAAATATCTTTTTTTATGTGGAACAACTTTTAGAAAAGAAGCTCAAAACTCTTTATTGAAAGTATTAGAAGAACCTCCAAGAAATATAGTTTTTATAATTATTACAAATTCAAAAACAGCTATTTTACCCACTATTTATTCTAGATTACCATATAAATATTTAAAAAAATCTATTATAAAAAATGAAATCCCATTAAATATAAGCAAAATGGATTTAAAAGATATTTATAATTTTTTAAAAGATAATCAAAAAATTTCTAAGAATGAAGCTAAAGATATAGTTGAAGCTATTTTATTAAAAGTTAATTCACAAAAAATTAAATTATCTCAAAAAGAACTTGATTTTTTTTCAAAATCTATAAAATTATTGGAATTAAATTCAAGACCAATAAATGTACTAACTACCCTACTTTTATCAATAGCTAATCAAAAAAATAAACACTAAAAGGTTTTTATATGAAAACATATAAAATATCATTAAATGATACTAAGAAATTTTATAAAAATTTAGGTTGCGATGATGGTGGAATTTCTATTCTTTCTAAAAAATCAAAAATTCACACTTTGTATATAAAAGATTTACATGTGGGAGCTGCAAATATTTTAAAACAAGATGCTTTATCTATTGGTGCTGATTTAGCAGTTCCAAGTGGAGTGATTGTAGCTCGTGATAAATATGTTGATGCTATTTTAATTGGAACAACTAAACATTTTGAAGTTTTATCTAGAAAAGAGTTAGCTCAACCTTTTGGTTTAAAAGAGTTGGCTAAAACTTTAAAAGATTATGTAAAAGAACAAAATTTTAAAACAAAAATAATGGGTGTTTTAAATGCAAATGAGGATTCATTTTTTAAAAATAGTAGATTTGATAACACTAGTGCATCAGCTAGAATTGAAAAAATGATTGAAGATGGTGCAAATATTATAGATATTGGTGCAGTTTCTTCAAGACCTGGAAGTCTTACAGTTTCCCAAGATATTGAATTAGAAAGAGTAAAAGATATAGTTCAAACTATTTATAAAAATAAATATTATGAAAAAGTTGATTTTTCAATTGATTCTTTTGAGCCAAAAGTAATTGAATATGTTTTAAATCATGGTTTTAAAATAGTAAATGATATTACAGGTTTAGAAAATGATGAAGTTTGTAAAATAGCTTCAAAATATAATGCTCAGGTTGTTATTATGCATATGCAAAATAATCAAACAAATATGCAAGATAATCCAACATATGAAAATGTAATTTTAGAAATTGATGAATATTTCAAAAATCAAATTTTAAAAGCTCAAAGTTTTGGAGTAAAAGATATAGTTTTAGATGTGGGAATTGGATTTGGAAAAACTTTAGAGCATAATCTTTTATTACTTAAAAATTTGGAAACTTTTAAACATTTTGGATTTGAACTATTAATAGGAGCTAGTAGAAAGTCAATGATAGATAAAATTATTCCAACATCTATCGAAGATAGACTTCCTGGGACTATTGCTATTCATCTTGAATCAATAAAAAATGGTGCATCAATTATTAGATGTCATGATGTAAAAGAACATTTTCAAGCAATAAAAGTTTTTGAGGCAATAAATAATATAAATTAAGAAGAGATACTACTTATAGTATCTCATGCAAAGTATTTGCTTTTTTCATCCACTCTTCTAATTTTTCATAATTTTCTTCTTCTACCATTTTTCTAGCAGTTTGAAGGTGTTCTTCAAATAAATCAATAGAAGCTAAAAGATTAGTTCTGTTTTGTTTAAAAATATCACTCCACATTCTAGGACTTGATTTTGCAATTCTACTCATATCTTTAAATCCACCAGCAGCAAGTGCGATGATTGATTTTGGATCTTCATGCCCCATAACTGTATTAGCTAATGAAAAAGATATAATATGAGGTAAATGTGAGATATAACAGGCATGAATATCATGTTGAGAGCTATCCATTACTACTATTCTCATTCCTATTTCTTGAAAAATTTTAAATGCTTTATTTACATGTAAATTACCATTATCTTCTAAATCACAAAAAACAACTGTTTTACCTTCATATAAATCATCAATAGCGGCTTTTGGTCCTGATTTTTCAGTTCCCGTCATAGGATGTGCAGCTATAAAATTTTTTCTTATTTTAGGAGGAATACTTTTTACAATATACTCTTTTGTTGAACCCATATCAATAATAGTAGTATTTTCATCAATATCTAAAAAATTTGGAAACATACTAATTATCGCATCAACAGGAATAGCTAAAATAATAACATCTGAAACTTTTTTTAAAGTATCTAAATCCACAAGCTCATCTACTAAATTTAACTCCAAAATATCTTTTTTATTTCTTTCACTGTTTGTAAATCCATAAACTTTTTTTGCAATACCATATCTTTTAACAGCTTTTGCTAAAGAACCTCCCATAAGTCCTAAACCAATAATTCCAATATTCAAAATACAACCTTTTAATAAATTAGTATTAGATTATATCTTACTTTATATTTATATAAACTATATTTAGATATATTAATGCACTATAATGAAAATAAGGATAGTTGTGAAAAATAAAGTCGTACTATTATCTTTGGCTTGTGCTGCTGCACTAAGTGCAAATACAATAAAATCTATAGAATATAAAGATGTAAATAAGATTTCCCCTCAAATTCTAAATGAAACTTTAAATATGAATGTTGGTGACAAACTTGATGAAAATAAATTAAATGATGCAATATTAAGTTTTTATAAATATGGTTATTTTGAAGATATTCAAGTTATTAATAATGATGGTAATTTAAAATTAATTTTTAAAGAGAAACCTTCGATTGCAAATGTTGATATTAAAGGTTATAAATCAAGAGCAGAAGATATAGAAACTATAAAAACAGTTTTAAAGCTAAAAAAAGGTTCTATGTATACTGAAAAAAAAGTAAAGGAAGCAAAAGAAAAACTTCTTAGTATGCTTGAAAGTGAAGGTTATATAAACTCAGTAGTTGAAACAGAAGTTGAAAAAATAAATGAACAATCATTAAAACTTACATTTAACGTAAACAAAGGTGATGAAATTGTTATTAATAAAGCAAACTATCACGGAGCTAATAGTTTAGACTCAGATGATTTTGATTTAGTAACAGCAAATAAAGAAAAAGAGTTTGCTTCTTGGTGGTTTGGACAAAATGATGGTGAAGTAAAAATTGATCAATTAAAATATGATGCAAGAAGAATAAATGATTTATATTTTGAAAGAGGTTATTTAGATGCTCAAGTTAAAGAACCTTTTTTAGATATTGATTTTGCCTCAAATCAAGCAAAACTAGATTTTTTTATCTCTGAAGGTGAAAAATATACAACAACTGGAATTAAAATATATTTAGATTCTTCTATAGTTGATCCTGAAACAATCTATCCTGAATTAAAACTAATAATTGGAAACACTTTTAATATTAAAAAATTAAGAGCTGATCAAGATTATATAAAAACTCAAGTTGCTAATCAAGGATATGCATTTGCAGATGTAAGATTTGATTTAAATAAAAATGAAGAGAATAAAACAGTTGATGTTGTTTATAATGTAATACCTGGTAAAAAAGTTTATATTAATGATGTGAAAATTTCAGGTAATGTTAGAACTTTAGATAGAGTAATAAGAAGAGATGTATATTTAGCTCCTGGAGATTTATATAATCTTACAGATTTTAAAGATTCAACAAATAAACTTAAACGTTCTAGATTTTTTGAAGATGTTCAAATTGAAGAAAAAAGAGTTAGTGATGATAAAATGGATATTATTGTAAAAGTAACAGAAGCTCCAACAGGTTCTTTAATGCTAGGAGGAGGATATGGTTCTTATGATAAATTCATGGTTAATGGATCAATTAGTGATGTAAATATTTTTGGTTCAGGTTTAGCATTAGGATTAAGTGCTGATTTATCAGCTAGATCTAATAGATTTGAATTAAGTTTAAAAAATCCAGCAATTAATGATAGTGATTACAATGGAGAATTTGAAGTTCATAGTACAGAATCAGAAATTTACAGAGATAAATACGATTCAACTATTGAAAGTAAAGGTTTCTCAGTTGCATTAGGAAAACAACTTTATAGAAGTTTATATGCAGGAGCTAGATATAGGCTTGATTTTATAAATGAAAATTATGAATATGATCCTACATTTAACTATAATCCGGCATTAGGTGAAAAATATGAAACACAAGATTATGTATCAAGTTCTATAACTCCATATTTGAATTATGATAATACAGATGATTTTTATTTTCCAAGAGAAGGATATAGAGCTGGTATTTCGGCTGAATATGCAGGAATTGGTGGAGACTCTAAATATATAAAACCTAGTGCTTATATAAAATATTTTTATTCTTTAGAAGACTTAACAGAACTTGATTGGGTTTTACGATTAAAAACACAAATGAGAGTTTTAATTGATAATGGACAAATAAATCAAGGAGATTCTTTATATATGGGTGGTCCAAAGACTTTAAGAGGATATAAATCTTATGCTTTCCCTTCTAATGAATCAGGATATAAACAAGACCCTTATACAAAAATGTGGGCAAGTTCAGCAGAAATGAGTTTTCCTTTAATTCCAAGTGCAAAAATGAGATGGGGAATATTCTATGATTATGGAATGATAGGTAAAGATTCATTTAGTGAAATAGAACGTTCAGGTGCTGGTGCGTTATTAGAGTGGATTTCTCCAATGGGACCTTTACAATTAATATTCTCAAAACCAATTGACGATAAGCCAGGTGATGATACATCTTCATTTGAATTCTCATTGGGAGCTAGTTTTTAATGGTTAAAAGAATTGAAGTTGATTTGAAAAAACGACTTACCAATGAAGATGCATTAAATTTAATAAAAAATGCATCCCTTTTAGAGTTAGGTCAAATGGCAAGCAATAAAAAAGCTGAGTTACATCCTGAAAAAATTACTACATTCATAGTTGATAGAAATATTAATTATACAAATGTTTGTTGGGTTGATTGTAAGTTTTGTGCTTTTTTTAGACATGGAAAAGATGAAGATTCTTATGTTTTAAAATTTGATGAAATTGATGAAAAAATAGAAGAATTATTAGCAATCGGTGGAACACAAATACTTTTTCAAGGTGGAGTTCATCCAAAATTGAAAATTGATTATTATGAAGAGTTAGTCAATCATATTCATACGAAGTATCCTCAAATCACTATACATGGCTTTTCAGCGATTGAAATTGATTTTATTGCAAGGATTTCAAAAATTTCAAAATTAGAAGTTTTAAAAAGATTACAAGCAAAAGGTTTAAGTTCAATTCCAGGAGCTGGTGCTGAAATTTTATCTGATAGAGTAAGAGATGTAATTGCTCCTAAAAAAATGGATACAAAAGATTGGTTAGAAATTCATAGACTTGCGCATTCAATTGGTATGAAAACAACAGCAACTATGATGTTTGGAACAGTAGAAACAGATGAAGAAATAGTTGAACATTGGGAACACTTAAGAAAACTACAAGATGAAACAGCTGGATTTAGAGCCTTTATTATGTGGTCTTTTCAAGGTAAAAATACAAAACTACTTGAGGAACATCCTGAAATCAAACCTCAATCATCAAATAGATATTTAAGATTATTAGCTGTTTCAAGATTATATTTAGATAATTTTCAAAATATGCAAAGTTCTTGGGTTACACAAGGTTCTTACATAGGTCAATTAGCTTTAAAATTTGGTGCAAATGATTTAGGAAGCACTATGATGGAAGAAAATGTTGTAAAAGCAGCAGGTGCTGCTAATAGAATGAATCAAGAGGAAATGATAAGATTGATAAAAGATATTGGTGAATATCCAGCAAAAAGAAATACAGCTTATGAGATTTTAGAAAGGTTTTAAAATCTAATGAAAATAAAATATTTTTTCTTAATTATAATAGCAATTTTACAAGGGAGTTTAATGGGTGCTACAATAAAGCATATAGATATAAAAGGTATTTCTATACCTATAATTTTTGAAGAACAAAGAAATTTACCAATTTTAAATTTACAATTAGTTTTTAAGAATTCTGGTTATATTCAAGACGAAGATAAAAGTGGCTTAGCAAGTTTATCTTCAAAACTTTTAAATGAAGGAACAAAAGAGTTGGGAGCAACAAAATTTGCAGAACAACTTGATGAAAATGCAATTACAATAAATAGTTCGAATGGTTTTGAAACTTTTGTAATTGAAGTTTCAAGCTTAAAAGACAAATCTTCAAAAGCTATAAATTTATTAAATGATTTATTAAAATCACCAAATTTAACACAAAATAGTTTAGATAAACTAAAAACGATACAAATTGGTGCATTAAAAAGAAAAGAAAATGATTTTGATTATGTTTCAAGTAATCAATTAAAATCTATTTTATTTAAAAATACTGCTTTAGAAAATCCAGCTTCAGGAACAGTTGATACTATTTCAAAAATTCAACTAGAAGATATTGAAACTTTTTTAAATAAAACTTTATCTTTAGAAAATTTAATTATTGTTGCAGGAGGAGATTTTTCTTTAGAAGAATTTGAAGATTTAATAAAATCTACTTTAGAAAATATAAAATCATCAAAAGAAATTGAAAATAAAAAAGTAAAATTCACTTCTAAAAAAGAGAAAAAAACACTATTAAAAGAGACTGAACAAGCCTATATTTATTTTGGAAGTTCTTTTAATATTGATTCAAAAGATGAAGAAAATTATAAAGCAAAAGTTGCTTCATTTATTTTAGGTGGTGCTGGTTTTGGTTCTAGATTAATGGAAGAAATTAGAGTAAAAAGAGGATTAGCATATAGTGCTTATGGTTCAATTTCTATTAATAAATCTCACACTTATTTTAGTGGATATTTACAAACTAAAAATGAAAATTCAGATGAGGCTATTAAATTAGTTGAAGAAATAATTGAAGGTTTCGTAACAAATGGTGTTACTCAAGAAGAACTTGATGCTGCAAAAAACTTTTTAACAGGAAGTGAACCTTTAAGAAGTGAAACATTAGCTCAAAGATTAAATAGAGCTTTTACTCTTTATTATAGAGGTTTAGAACCTGATTATGCAAAAAAAGAGTTAGATAAAATTCAAAATTTAAAACTCGAAGATTTAAATAAATATATTAAATCACATAATGAAATAAATAATTTAACATTCTCAATAGTAAGGAAATAATTTTGTTAAGATTTGCCCCAAGTCCAACAGGTGATATGCATATTGGAAATTTAAGAGTTGCCATTTTTAATTATATTGTATCAAAACAGTTAAAAGAAGATTTGATTATAAGAATTGAAGATACAGATAAAGAACGAAACATAGATGGAAAAGACAAAGAAATTTTAGAGATATTAAATCTTTTTTCTATTGAATATAAAAGTGTTGTTCATCAAAGTGATGCTTTAAAATATCATCAAAAAATAGCTCTTCAATTAATGACTCAAAAAAAGGCATTTGCATGTTTTTGTAGTGATGATAAGCTTGATGAATTAAGACAAAAAGCAGAAATTGAGAAAAGACCTTTTAGATATGATGATTTTTGTGAAAATTTATCTGATGAAACAGTTTTAAATACAAATGCACCTTTTACAGTACGTATCAAAAGACCTGAACAAAATATCAAATTTACTGACCTTTTAAAAGGTGATTTTGATTATGCACCTTTTGATGTTGATTCATTTATTATTTTAAGGCAAGATAAAACGCCAACTTATAACTATGCTTGTGCAATTGACGATATGTTAATGGATATTTCTGTGGTTATTCGTGGTGAAGATCATGTTTCAAATACACCAAAACAAATACATATTAGAAACTCTTTAGGATATGATAAAGAGATAAAATATGTTCATTTACCAATTATTTTAAATGCTCAAACTGGTAAAAAAATGAGCAAAAGAGATGATGCAAGTAGTGTTAAATGGCTAATTGAACAAGGTTTTTTACCAAGTGCAATTGCTAATTATCTTGTACTTATGGGAAATAAAACTCCAACTGAAATTTTTACTTTAGAAGAAGCAATTGAATGGTTTAAAATTGAAAATGTTTCAAAAAGTGCTGCAAAATTTGATATTGATAAATTAAGATTTATAAATAGAAAACATATAGAAATGCTTGATGAAATGAGATTGTCAAAAATTTTAGGTTTTGCTGATATTGATATTGGAAAGCTTGGAAAAATTTTCTTAGAAGAAGCAAGTACAATAAAAGAGATAAAAGAAAAAATATCTCCAATTTTTGCACCAAAAAACTCTTGTGAAGGTTTTGAGGAAGAATTTTTAAAATTAAAAGAGTGTTTACAAAAAGCACCATTTTTTCAGGATTATGAAGAATTAAAAAAATATGTAATGGAACAAACAGGATTAAAAGGTAAAAATCTGTTTAAACCATTAAGATATATTTTAACTGGTGTTGACAATGGTCCAAATATTTCAGATATTTATCCTTTAATTAAAAATTATTTAGGAGAAATTATAAAATGATAGATGCTTTATTGAGTTCACTATTTACAGTTATTTTAAGTATCATATTTTTATATAAATGGGTTGTTATTATAAGTGCCATTTTAAGTTGGGTAAGACCAGATCCTTATAATCCAATAGTACAAATGCTTTATAGATTGACAGAACCAGCTTATGCTTTTATACGAAGATATATACCAACAGTAGTTGGAGGAATGGATTTAGCTCCTATTATTTTAATTTTTGGACTAATTTTTTTAGAAACATTTCTTAGAAATTTAGCTTTTTAATAATTATGAAAAAACCTTTTTTTACTTTAAGTATATTTTTATTATTGAATTTTTCTGATGCGAATGCATCAAATACGGATTTTTTGCAAAAAGATTTTAGAGTAACTCTTGAATGGTTGGAACAAAAACCAAAATCTTATGCTAAAGATTTTTTTATTTTACAGTATTTAAATCAAGAAAATTTACCATTTGAAAATGCAAAAATTGCTTATGAAATGGGAAATGGAACAAACGCAACACTAAAAAAAGTTTTTAATGAAAAATATAATAAAAAAGCTCCTATTGATTTAAAATGTTATAGAGCAACTATTGAACAATTAAAACAAGAAGATTCAAAATGTATTGCATTAGGATTATCACTTCAAGAAGCAACACAAATTTCAAAAAAAGATTTAGAATATTTTATAAGTCAACTTGATCCTTACCCTACTTTAAAAAATGATTTAAAGATAATCGCATCAAATGACCCTTTTTCTTCTTTAATTAAATCTGACATGAATAGATTTTTTAGATTATTTTTTGATTTGGGTGAAAATTATAGAGTTAAGTTTTTTAATAAATCTTTTTCCCCTCAATTGATAAATGAAATTTATAAAGATAAAAATTTTGAAAAATTCTTAAGATATGTTATTTATAATAAAAAACTTTCAAATATACAAAAATCTCTTTTTATTTTAAAAGATAATAAAACTTTAGCTCCCCATATTAGTTTTTTATTAGGAATTAATGCAATAAATAACAATAATTTAGATGTTGCTAATAGTTTCTTTTTAGATAGTTATAAAAAATCATATCTAAGAACTGATAAAGACAAATCTCTTTTTTGGCTATATTTAGTAAACAATGATCAATCTTTTTTACAAGAATTATCAAATAGTTGGGATAATAGTATTTATACTTTATATGCAAAAGAATTGTTAAATTTAGAATCAAATAATATTGTATATGATGTTAAAATAAAAAATAAAAAAAGCAATTTTGATATTCATGATGCTTTTAAATGGATGGAAGTAGTATCAGATACTAAAAAAAATTTAGATGAAAATAAACTTAAAAAGTATGAAGAAATTTTTTCTGACAAAAATACAATACCACATTTAGCTTATATTTTAGAAAGGTATAATAAGTATAAGACACAATATTTTATAACTCCATATAGAGATATAGTAGGAAAATATGATATTTATAAACAAGTATTGATTTACTCTATAGCAAGACAAGAGAGTCATTTTATACCCTCTTCTATTTCATTCTCTTCAGCACAAGGAGTTATGCAAATAATGCCATTTTTATCTCTTGATATTTCAAAAAAATTAAATGAGGAATACAACATCTATGAACAATTTATTCCAAATAAAAATATAAAATATGGAAGTTTTCATTTAGATACTTTAATGAAACAATTTGATAATAATCCTTTATTTATTGCTTACGCATACAATGGTGGAGCAGGATATACAAGAACCCAATTAAAAAAAGGTCTATTTAAAGAAAAAAATAAATTTGAACCTTTTTTGAGTATGGAAATGATTTCGTATAGTGAAACAAGAGAATATGGGAAAAAAGTTCTAGCTAATTATCACATCTATAATAACTATTTGAATAGTGAAAACAAAGTTTCACTATCAACTATTTTTCAAAGTTTAGTATCGCCCTACTAGATTTTGAATCAAATAACTCTAAAGAAATTCTACCTTCAGTTATTGAATCAAATTTAACTAAATAGTAATTCCCCCAATAATTTTTCATCATTAAGCCTTTAAATCTTTCATCATCTTTTTCGATTTTTTCTATTAAAGTAGCTTCTTTTTTATTCAATAAAAGCTCATAATCATTTTTATTAATATCTTGTTCTTCAAGATTAGTAAAAAATATTGAAACCAAAAAACTTTCATTTTCATCGTTATAAATTTCATCATTTATTTTATTTAAATATGTAGAAATAAATATTACTTCAACTTCACCATTATTTAAAATATCAACCTTTTTTGTAAACTGAACACTATTAGCTTCTATATCTTTCTTATCAAAATATCTAAATGCACTATTTTTATCACCACATGCTGTAATTAAAAATAATAAAAACAATAAAAATAAATTTTTAAACACATTTTCTCCCTACTAAGTAATTACTTATTGTACAATTTTTAGCCTTTTAAAAAAATTTTTATTATTTTTATTATTGTTTCAATAAAAAATTATTAAAAAAATGATAGCATTAAAAATAAAATATAATATTAAGAAAAGTTATGAATAAAAAAGAAAGAATCAAGATACATGGTAAACTACAAAGTAGTCTAAGAAAAAATTCTCCAGATGTTACTTATTCTAATATTATGAATTCAGGATATATAGATATTAAAGAAAAATATAAACCAAAATTTTTGATTTTTCAAATAATATTAAGTTTTATTTTAGTGGCACTTTTATTTTATTTTGAGTTATTTATTTTCGTGATTATATTTGTATTAAATTATATAGTAACTTGGATTTATTCTTTTGTGTCTATTCTTAAAAATAATTTTAAAAATAAAAATAATAAATTATTTTGGTTTACTCTTATTTTTTTTATACCTTTTAGTGCTTTTGTTTATCCTGATTTTAAAAGAATACAAACAATTAAAAATTAAGAAGAAAGTATCTCTTTATTGAAACTAAATTTAATTTAACAATCATTTAGATAAAATCCGACTTATGAATAAAAAAAGATTAGTAGTAGCCTTTTCAGGTCCATCAAATAGTGGTAAAACAACAGCCATTGTAAAAGTTGCAAGTATTCTTCAAGATCAAGGTTTTAAGGTATGTATTGTAAAACATGATCCAAAAGATAAAGCTATGTTTGATAGAGAAGGAAAAGATTCCTTTAAATTTTCTCAAACGGGTGCTGATGTTGCAGTTGTAAGCCCAAATAAAACAACTTTATTTAAAAAATCTACATCTACAATTGATGAATTAATAGAACTTTTTGAAGATTTTGATTATTTATTAGTTGAAGGATTAAAAACTTTAGAGCTTCCTAGAATTTCGATTTTTAGAGATAGATTAGATGAGAGTTATTTTAATGTAACAGATGCAATTGCTTGTGATGAAACTATTGATGAAAATGATATTCCAAACAATATTGAAAAATTAGATTTAAATAATCCAGAAGATTTAATCTTTTGGATAAATAAAAATGCAAAAAGAGTGTAAAAATGCAAGAAATAATTAAAGCAATTGAAGAATCAGCTATAAAAATAAAATATTTAATTGAAACTGGTGATACAGGAAAAAGTGAATCTGAAAACTCAACTGGTGATACTCAATTAAAACTTGATATTGAAAGTGATGAGATTATTGAGAATATTTTCAAAAAAATTCCAAGTATTAAAGCAATAGTTAGTGAAGAACAAGAAGCTATAGTTGATTTACATGAAAATGGTAAATATCTAATTGCTTATGATCCACTTGATGGTTCATCTTTAGTTGATGTAAATCTTTCAGTTGGTTCAATTTTTGGTATTTATGAAAATGAATTTAATGCAAAAAATATAGTTGCTTCTGTTTATGTTGTATTTGGTCCAAGAGTTGAAATGGTTGTAACTACAACAGATGTAAAAATGTATAGATTATTAAATGGTGAATTTAAATTTATTCAAAATATTAAACTAAATGAAAAAGGTAAATTAAATGCTCCTGGGTCTACTCAAAACTGTTGGGCACCATTTCATAAACAATTAATTGATGATATTTTCAACGATGGTTACAGATTAAGATATTCTGGTGGAATGGTTCCAGATCTTCATCAAATATTACTAAAAGGTGGAGGATTATTCTCATATCCAGGAACAAGTGATAGACCAAAAGGAAAATTAAGACAATTATTTGAAGTTTTCCCATTTGCATTAGCTTATGAAAAAGCTGGTGGGCAAGCTGTTGATGGATTTAAAAGAGTTTTAGAAGTGCAAACTACTCATATTCATGACACAACTCCATGTTTTTTTGGTTCAAATACTGAAATAAAAAGAGTTTTAGAAGTTTATAGTAAAAATGTCTGATCACGAAGAAATTATAATTGACGAATGGGATTTAAAACTAGATAAAATGCTAGTTGAATTGAAAAATTGTCAAGAATCAAATAGTTTAAAATCTTGTACTCCTTGTAGTCAATTTTTTGAATGTCAATTAAGAAAAAAATATGTCGTTGCCGTATATGAATCTATGAATAAAGGTTCTGGCGGTGGATTTGAATTTTAAAAAAAAGAGGTAAAAATGCAAGAATCTTGTAAAAATGTTTATATCACAACCCCAATTTATTATGTAAATGATGTAGCTCATATAGGTCATGCTTACACAACTATCATTGCTGATATGTTAGCAAGATACTCTAGACTTATGGGACATAATACTTATTTTTTGACAGGAACAGATGAACATGGTCAAAAAATTTCTCAAAGTGCAGAAGCAAAAGGAAAAACAGCAAAAGAATATGCGGATGAAATTTCTGGTAAATTTAGAACTTTATGGGATGATTTTGATATAACATATGATAAATTTATAAGAACTACTGATGAAGAACATAAAATAGGTGTTCAAAAAGCTTTTGAAACAATGTATGAAAAAGGTGATATTTATAAAGGAGAATATGAAGGTTTTTATTGTGTTCCTTGTGAGACATTTTTTACAGAAAAACAACTTGTAGATGAACAATTCTGTCCTGAATGTGGAAGAGCTACAAATATTGTAAAAGAAGAAAGTTATTTCTTTAAATTATCAAAATATGAAGAAAAACTTCTTAAATGGTATGAAGAAAATGAAGATTGCATTTTACCTAGAAGTAAAAAAAATGAAATAGTTAACTTTGTAAAAAGTGGATTAAAAGATTTATCAATTTCAAGAACATCTTTTGATTGGGGAGTAAAATTACCAGAATCAATGAATGAACCAAAACATGTTATGTATGTTTGGTTAGATGCACTTATGAACTATATCACAGCTTTAGGATATGGAACTGACAATAAAGATATGGATTTCTGGCCTGCAAATGTACAACTTGTAGGAAAAGATATCTTAAGATTCCATGCTATTTATTGGCCAGCATTTTTAATGTCTTTGGAATTACCTCTTCCAAAACATATTACAGCTCATGGTTGGTGGACAAGAGATGGTGAAAAAATGTCTAAATCAAAAGGTAATGTAGTAAATCCTAAAGAAGTAGCTGATGCTTATGGACTTGATGCATTTAGATATTTTATGTTAAGAGAAGTTCCATTTGGGCAAGATGGAGATTTTTCACAAAAAGCTCTAATTGATAGAATTAACTCAGATTTAGGAAATGATTTAGGAAATTTATTAAATAGAATTTCTGGAATGAGTGGAAAATATTTTGATTATAAAGTAAGCTCAATTGATGTTGAGAAATTCCATAAAAAAGAATTAAATGAAGTTCAAACTATTTTAGATGGATTAGAAAACTATCTTTACAATATGCAAATAAACAGATATCTTGAAGAAATTTGGAAAGTTTTAACTATTGCAAATAAAGCAATAAATGATTATGAACCATGGAATTTAATGAAAGATGGAAAAACTTCTGAAGCTATGGCTTTAGTAGCACTTATCACAAATATTATGGCAAAAGTTGCCCTACTTTTAGATTCTGTAATGCCTGAAAAAATTAAAATAATTGCTCAATCTTTGGGTATAAATATTGATACTGAAACTTTTAATAAATTGATAAAAAATAAAGAATTATTAAAAGATACTGTTATTACAAAAGTTGAACAACTATTTCCAAGAATTGAAGAAGTTTTATTAGCTCAACCTGCAAGTTCAGATGAAACAAAAACGGAATGTGAAGTTAAAACTCAAAAAGAAGAAAAAATAGAAGATGATAATTTAATCACAATTGATCAATTCTTCCAAACTACATTAAAAATTGGAACAATTATTGAAGCAGAAGAAGTTCCAAAATCTGCAAAACTTTTAAAACTACAAGTAGATTTAGGTGAGGGAAAAAATAGACAAATTCTTGCTGGAATTAAAGAGTATTATTCTGCTGAAGAATTAATTGGAACTCAAACTTGTGTTGTTGCAAACTTAAAACCTGCAAAACTAATGGGAATGCTAAGTGAAGGTATGTTAATGGCTGCCAAAGATGAAAACGGCTTATCACTTTTAAGACCAGAAGCTCCAAAAAAATCAGGGACAAAAATAAGCTAGTGCAAATTTCATCTATTTTAGATATCGTTGATGGAAGTTTATTAAACTCTCCATCAATCTCTTTTATATATTCAATTAAAACAAAAGTAAATAAAGTTAAAGAAGGTGATTTATTCATCACAAAAAATCTTGATGATATAGAACTTGCAATAAAAAATGGTGCTTTTGCAATAATTTTAGAAGAAAATTATCCAATAATAGATAATGAAATAGCTTGGATAAAGGTAAATAATATAGATTTAACAATTATAAAATTAATTAGATTTAAACTTTCTACTAAAAATTTAAAAGCATATTATTGTAAAAAATCAACTTATGATTTATTAAAAATTTACACAAATAGTTTTTATAAAAATATAAAATTAATTCCAAATTCTTTAGATGGATTTTTTAAATATTTAGATAATATTGAAGATAATGACATTTTAATTTCTCATAACGAAACAATTTTAAATAAAATTTATCCTAAAAGCATAGATTTCGATGAAAATATTAAATTAGAAAAAATTGATAATTTAATAGAACATTCTTTATTTGAAACAACTTTTTCCTATAAAAATATATATTATTCAAGAGTTAAGATTTCAAGTTTGTATTTAGAAAATTTTCTGAAAGTTTTTACATTTTTAAATGAAAATTTAGATTTCTCAAAATTAAAATCTTTTAATAATATGAAAGCTATATTTTTAGATAGAAATATCAATATTGTTGAATTTGGGAAAAGTGACAAATTTATAATTTGTCAAAATGATACTAGTTTATATGAAGATGAAATAATTTATATCAATAATAAATTTAAATATGCAAAAACTCTATTTATTTCAAATACAAATATATATATTAATGATAAAGATATATTAATAATCTCTAATATTGAAGAACTAAAGCCTTTATTAAAAAACAATAGATTTAATGGTATATATATAATAGGTTTTAATTATAAAGAGATATCAGAATATCTTATGAGAACAGAAAAAGAATTAACTCTTTTCTGATTAGTAAACTAATCCAAAAGAGCTTATAACTTTTCCTAAAATAATCAAATCTTCTTTATTTAAAATTTGTGAAGGGTAATCTTTATTGTCAGATATAATATCTAATTTTCCATCAACTCTTTTTTGAATTCTTTTTACAAATAATCCATGTGTTGTTGTAAATGCATATATTCCATCTCTTGAAACATCTTTTTTTGTTTTATCAACAAATATAATATTATCACTATTTAAAGTTGGTTCCATTGAATCCCCAACCACATTTATTGCATCAATATTTTTTAAATTATCTTTTCCACCTAACATATTTACAAAATATTCTGGTAATTCCAAAGATTCATAGTTATCTTCACTTTCATAAGCTCCTCCTCCAGCACTAACACTTACAGAGGAATAATATTTAATCCAATATTTATCTGTTGTATCAACTAAAGAACCAGGATTTTGATTATAAAGTAACCAATTTATAGAAATCTTTTTTTTAGCACAAAAATTCAAAATATTTGAATAAGGAATTTTTCCTCTATTTTTCATTGTTGCAAAATTTGCCTGACTTAACTCAAGAGATTTTGCAACATCCTTATCAAACACTCTTCCATATTTTCCATCAGCACTTATAATATCTTTCAATTTTTCAATTATTTCATCAACTATTAACATAAAAACACCTTTGTGAAATATTTTTTATAATTATATTACAAATTGAAATATTTTTCAAGTTTTATTTCATTTTTTATTAAAATTAGAAAAAATAAAAGGAATTTATATGTCAAATAAATTTAAAGAAACTAAAAATAATTTTAAAAGAATAATAAAAAAGATAGATGGCTTTATATATGAAATTGGTGAGAAAATATTATAAATTTAAGAAATCAAATTTCAAAATTTGATAACTTTCTTATTAAAAAATAAATATTACTAAAGCAATTTTTATATATTATTACGATGATAATTATAAGTGGTAACCACGGAGAATAATATGGAAGAGATAAACTTAATAACAGAGTCAATAAAGTTTATGTTTTTGGGGATGGGAGTAGTATTTGCATTTTTAGCAATAATGATACTAATCCTAAAAGCTCAAGGGATAATATTAACAAAGATTTTTCCACAAGAAGAGAAAAAAGTTGTAAATGTACCCCCAATGAGTAATCATACCAATAACGTAAAATCAGAGTCTGCAAAAATAGCTGCAATAGTTGCCACAGTGCAACATCATAAAAATCTAAAGGGTTAAAATGTCTAAAAAGTACATAGATATTATGGATACAACCTTTAGAGATGGATTCCAATCTGTCTTTGGAGGAAGAGTTTTAATGAATGATTTTTTTCCAGCTGTAGAAGCTGCAAAAGATGCTGGAATAAATCACTTTGAATTTGGAGGAGGAGCAAGATTCCAATCATTGTTCTTCTACTTACAAGAAAATGCATTTGATATGATGGATAGATTTAGAGAAATCGTAGGTCCAAATGCAAACTTACAAACCTTAGCTCGTGGTATAAATACAGTTATGCTTGATACGGGTTCAAGAGAATTAATCGACTTACATGCAAAATTATTTGCAAAACATGGAACAACAACAATCAGAAACTTTGATGCATTAAATGATGTACAAAACCTTGAATATAGTGCTGAATGTATAAAAAAATATGGATTAAATCATGAAGTTGTTGTAACACTTATGGATTTACCTCCAGGATGCTTTGGCGCTCATGATGTTGCTTTTTATGAAAAAACATTAAGAAATATTCTTGATAGTGGATTACCTTATGATTCAATCTGCTTTAAAGATGCCTCAGGAACTTCATCTCCTCAAAAAATCTATGAAACAATACAAATGGCAAGAAGATTAGTAGGAAATGATACTCATATTAGACTTCATACTCACGAAACAGCAGGTGTTTCAGTATCATGTTATTTAGCTGCTTTAGAAGCTGGAGCTGATGGTATTGATTTAGCTGCATCACCTGTAAGTGGAGGAACTTCTCAACCAGATATTCTTACTATGCTTCATGCAGTAAAAGGTAAAAATTTTGACTTGGGTGGTTTAGAAATAGATAAAATTTTAAAATATGAAGAAGTTTTAAAAGATTGCTTAAAAGATTACTTTATTCCACCAGAAGCTACTCAAGTATCTCCTTTAATCCCATTCTCTCCAATGCCAGGTGGTGCATTAACTGCAAATACTCAAATGATGAGAGATAATGGTACTTTAGATAAATTTCCTGAAGTTATAAAAGCAATGCAAGAAGTAGTTGAACGTGGTGGATATGGAACATCTGTAACTCCTGTTTCACAATTTTATTGGCAACAAGCATATGCAAATGTAATGTTTGGTCCTTGGAAACAAATAGCTCCTGGTTATGGAAAAATGGTTTTAGGTTACTTTGGTAAAACTCCTGTTGCTCCTGATGCTGAAATTGTAAAACTAGCAAGTGAAAAACTAAAACTAGAACCAACTACTTTGAATCCTTTAGATATAGCTGATGCTGATGAGAAAAAAAGAATATCAGTATGGAAACAAAGATTAGAAATAGAAGGTATAGAAACAACTGAAGAGAATATTTTTATTGCAGCTGCCTGTGATGAAAAAGGAATAGCATTTTTAAAAGGTGAAGCACCTTTAAATGTTAGAAAAAATGATTCTGTTTGTGAAAATGATAAAGATTGTAAATTAGGAGAAAACAAAATGGCAAATGCAAGTGGAAACTATACAGTTGTAGTTGATGGTCAAAGATTTAATGTAAGTATCGCAGAAGGTAACGCAGATATTCAAGTAACTCCTGTTGCTAACTCAAATACAACAACTTCATCAACTCCTGTTGCTTCAAATGGTGGAACAGAAGTTCCAGCTGCTGTAAATGGTGCTGTTTGGAAAATACTTGTAAAAGAAGGTGATAGAGTTGAAAAAGATCAACAAATTATTATCCTTGAAGCAATGAAAATGGAAATTGATATAACAGCTCCAGTTTCAGGTGTTATTACAAAGATATTAGTAAATCCTGCACAAGCAGTAGATGAAGGACAAACATTAGCCATTATTGGTTAATGTTTATTAGAAGGTCGTAAATGATAAAAAATATTTTTATAGCTTTTTTTCTTTGCTTTACAATCTTTTCGTCAAATAGCTTAGCTTCAAATACGGTTGTAGTAGAGCAACAAGAGAAAGAACCATATCACTCAAAAACAATGGGTGAATTAGTTCAAACTTTTTATGCAACTACAGGTATAAAAGCATTATTTGAACCAAAAGAGGGAGTAAAAGATTCTCATGGAAAAGATATGAGTTTGTTTGCTCAAGGTTATGGAAGAATTATAATGATTTTAATCTGTTTTTTACTGTTTTATTTAGCAATTAAAAAAGGATTTGAACCATTACTTTTAATTCCAATTGGATTTGGTGGTTTATTAGCAAATATTCCAATAGCAAATATGGCAGGACCTGATGGGATGCTGGGAATTATTTATGATATGGGTATTACTAATCAATTTTTCCCACTTTTAATATTTATGGGTGTTGGAGCTATGACAGACTTTGGTCCATTATTAGCTAACCCAAAAACAGCTTTATTAGGTGGAGCTGCACAATTTGGAATCTTTGGTTCTCTTATAGGTGCAGTTATATTGTCACAATATGTTCCAGGAATTAATTTTTCATTAGAACAAGCTGCTGCTATATCAATTATTGGTGGAGCTGATGGACCAACGTCTATTTTTGTTGCCTCAAAACTTGCACCTGAATTACTTGGAGCTATTGCTGTTGCTGCTTATTCTTATATGGCATTAGTACCTGTAATTCAACCTCCAATTATGAGAGCATTAACAACAGTTAATGAGAGAAAAATAAAGATGTCGACATTAAGAAAAGTGTCAAAAGTAGAGAAAATTGTATTTCCAATAGTTGTTTTATGTTTAACATTATTAATTTTACCAGATGCTGCACCATTGATTGGAGCATTTTGTTTTGGAAATTTTGCAAAAGAATCAGGAGTTATTGATAGACTTTCTGATACAATGCAAAATGCATTAATTAATATTGTAACAATCTTCTTAGGATTAGGTGTTGGTTCAAAATTAGCATCAGAGCAGTTCTTAGTAGCAGAGACAATGGGAATTATGGCAATAGGTCTTTTAGCATTTGCAGCAGGAACAGCTATGGGTGTTATAATGGCTAAATTAATGAATTTAGTTAGTTCAAAAGATAATCAGATAAATCCTTTAATTGGAGCAGCTGGGGTATCAGCTGTACCAATGGCAGCGAGGGTTGTAAGTAAAGAAGGTCAACTTTATGATAAATCGAATGTATTATTAATGCATGCGATGGGTCCTAATGTTGCTGGTGTTATTGGTTCAGCAGTCGCTGCTGGTGTTCTTTTATCGATATTTAAATAAATAAAATTAACAAGTAGGAAAGTTAAATTATGTCTGAAATTAAAGACTCATTAGGTTTAGAAAACGTTGGAATTGTAAGAAGAAATTGTGATGTGGATACATTAATTCAATTTGCAGTAGAAAAAGAAGGTGCTAAGATATCTTCTACGGGTGCATTAATGATTGATACAGGTATATTTACTGGAAGAAGTCCAAAAGATAAATTTTTTGTTAATCAAGACCCATCTAACAAATATATTGCTTGGGGTGATATAAATCATAAAGTTTCTAAAGAAGTTTATGAAGATTTGTTAAAAAACTCAAAAAAACAACTTAGTAATAAAGATATTTTTGTAACAGATGTATACTGTGGAGCATCTCTTGACTCAAGAAAATCTGTAAGATTTATTACAGAAATTGCATGGCAAGCGCATTTTATTCGAAATATGTTTATAGTTCCTCAAACGCAAGAAGAATTAGACAATTTTAAACCTGATTTTACTATTTACAATGCTTGTAAAACAGTTGATATGGCTTATGTTAGTCATGGTTTACATTCAGAAGTTTATGTAATATTTAATGTAGAAGAAAATACAGCTATTATTGGTGGAACATGGTATGCCGGTGAAATGAAAAAAGGTGTATTCTCTATGATGAATTATTGGCTTCCACTAGAAGAAAAATTACCAATGCATTGTTCTGCAAATATTGGTAAAGATGGTGATACAGCTTTATTCTTTGGATTATCAGGTACTGGAAAAACAACATTATCAACAGATCCAAATAGAGCCTTAATTGGTGATGATGAGCATGGTTGGGATGATGAAGGGATTTTCAATTTTGAAGGTGGTTGTTATGCTAAGGTAATTAACTTAGATAAGGATAGTGAACCAGAAATTTTCAATGCTATTAAAAAAGGTGCAATATTAGAAAATGTTGTGGCAGATGAAAATGGAGTAGTTGATTATACTGATGGTTCAAAAACTGAAAATACAAGAGTATCTTATCCTCTTGATCATATTCCAAATCATACTCCCGATATGAGAGGAAATCATCCAACAAATATTATTTTCTTATGTGCAGATGCTTTTGGAGTTTTACCTCCAGTTGCAAAACTTGATAAACAGCAAGCAATGTATTATTTCCTAAGTGGATATACAGCAAAAGTTGCTGGAACTGAAAGAGGAATTACTGAACCAATTGCAACTTTTTCATCTTGTTTTGGAGAAGCATTTCTACCACTAAATCCTACTGTATATGCTGAATTATTGGGAAGAAAGATAGATAAACATAATGTTAATGTTTATTTAGTAAATACTGGATGGACAGGTGGTCCTTATGGTATCGGTAAAAGAATGAGTATAAAAAATACACGTGCTTGTATAAATGCAATCTTGGACGGTTCTATAAATAATTCAGAATTTGAAGTTTTACCTGTATTTAATTTAGTAATTCCTAAAACATTAAAAGGTGTTGATACTGAAGTTTTAAATCCAAGAAATACGTGGCAAGACAAAGTTGCTTATGATGAGACTAAGAAAAAACTTGCAACAATGTATATTCAAAACTTTAAAAAATACTTAACTTTAGAAAGTGAATATGATTTCACAGCTGCAGGACCTTCTTTATAGGATATAATTCTAATAGAAAAAGAAAAGAGAGTAAATCTCTTTTCTTTTATTTCCAACTCAATATAGGAGAATGTTATGAATTTGTCTGTTTTTTTAGAAAATATCAAAAATAACCAAAATGAAGTAGTATACTACTGTTGCAATCATGTTTTATCAAAAAAATTTGATATTAATAATGATGATATAGAAGAAGTTGTTCTAAAAGATATATTTGTTAATTATGAAAATTTCAATAAAGCTCTAAATGATTGTGCTGGAACTATTTATAAGAAGTATGAATCTGAATTAGATGATATTTATAAAAACATTTGTAATTTATTTAATGAAGATTGTGATAACGAATATGTTTTTAATTACAGATTAACAAGAGTTAAAAATCAAGAGCCTAAACAATTTTTAGATATTGAAGATAAAGATACTCAAGAAACTGTTATTCAAAAATTTGAAGATAAAATCAACACTATTTTAGAATCAAAATACTATAAGCAAAATAAAGATAAATTAGAGGAATCTTTAATTATTCCTCAAAGAACTCTTGAATTAATAAAAAGTGCTGTAAAACACTATTAATATTTATAGAGTGCTATGTTAGCACTCTATTTGAATCTCTTCTACTATTTCTAAACCAAATCCTTGTAATCCAACAAAAGAGTGCTTACCTCCACTTGTCATTAGTTTAATTTGTTTTATATTTAAACTATTTAGAATTTGAGCTCCTATTCCATAATCTTTTTGAGACTCTTTTTTCTTCATTTCATCATTTAAAAAAATTAAAACTCCACCTTTAGATTGTAAGAAATTTATGGTTTTAATCATAGAGTTTAACTTTTCATCATTTAAAAATAAATCTATATCCGGTAAAATAGTATGAAATTTAATATGTGTTGTATGTCCTAATTGACCAAATATAATAGCTGTATGAATATTCCCTAAATGATCTTTAAACTCTTTTTGAATAACTTCTTTTGAAAAAAAGATTTTATTAGAGCTAGAAACTTCTTCCACTAGTTTTTCATGAGATAATCTATATTCAACTAAATCAGAGATATAGACTTGTTTTAAATTGTGTTTTTCAGCAAAAATATCTAAATCATCTCTTCTTGCCATTGTTCCATCTTCTTTCATGATTTCACAAATAACTGCTTCACCATTTAAACCAGCTAGTTTACATAAATCTACACTACCTTCTGTATGACCCGTTCGAACAAGAACTCCTCCATCTTTTGCTATCAATGGAAAAATATGTCCTGGACGAACTAATTCAAGAGGATTTGAAATTGGATTAGCTAATATTTTAATTGTATCATCTCTCTCTTTTGCACTAATTCCAGTAGTTGCATCAGCCGCATCAACAGAAACTGTAAAAGCCGTTTCGTAAGAAGATGTATTAGAAGTAACCATTGGATTTAATTGTAATCTATTTGCAGTCTCTTTTGTAACAGAAACACAAATCAAACCTTTTGCATGAGTAGCCATAAAATTTACTTTTTCAGCACTACTTAACGGTGCTGCATAAACTAAATCTCCCTCATTTTCCCTATCTTCATCATCTAACATAATAACCATATTACCTTTTTGAATCTCTTTAATAGCTTCTTGTACTCTTAGTATTGCATTCATATTTCTTCTTTTCTTTAATTATTTATATATTAGTTGTGATTATATCAAAAAATCCAAAATATAATCTAAAGAGCCTTGACAATAGAATATTATTCTACTATAATCCAGACACTTAATGGGGTATCGCCAAGTGGTAAGGCAACGGTTTTTGGTACCGTCATTCGAAGGTTCGAATCCTTCTACCCCATCCACTTTACTTCTTAACGCGGAATAGAGCAGCTAGGTAGCTCGTCGGGCTCATAACCCGAAGGTCATAGGTTCAAATCCTATTTCCGCAACCAATCAGAAAATTATTTTATATTTAAATGTCCTTTTATATATGATACTTCTTTATACATATAAAATACGAACTTAAACAATGGAACGAGAACTATAGTATTTATTGACAATACTATTGCTATTAATAAATTAATTGTTTCTATATTCATTCTATAATTACTCCTAAGGAATTTGGGGCATATCATACCAATTATCAACAACATAATTCCAAGAGTTAGATTCTTCTACTATTAAAATTTCACTATTAGTTGTATTATCTACAATTTCAACTGTAACACCAAAAGAAGATGAGAGATAATTATCATTTAAATCAGTTATATCAAAACCAATTATAAACGTTTGAGTTCTAGACATTAAAACATAAGGATATATTTTATAATTATTTATTACAATAAAATCCATTATATCTGCTGTAACTTCTAATCTTTGTGAAATTAACTGAACTACTAAATTATCTGTAATTATTGTTTTTTCACCATCAATATTAAAAGTATATTTAATCTCTCCTATGTAGTCAGTAGAAGCACTATAATTTGTTAAAAATGCATAACTATCATTATTAGTTACAAATGTTGAATTAAAATTGATTGGAGATAAATTTGTATTACTGTCTTCATTTGGAGGAGTTGTAGAACCTTGATTATTTTCTAAATTATCTAATCTTTGTAAAATATTTGTAATTTCCGAAGATGATAAAAAATGATTTAACAAATCATCTTTTTGAATTTGCGTCATATTTTCAAAAGCAAAATCTTTTCCTTTCAAGCTTTCTAACCATTTTAATTCTGTACCTTCAAAACCTTCATTAACTGCAATTTGATAAGCACTTAATCCATCTTGACCATCTAAACCTTTTTCACCTTTTAAAGATTCTATTTGTTCCTGTGTTAAGTTTAATGTGATATTTGAAACATCAATATTATTTAAAATATTTTCAAATTCACTTAATTTAGTTTGGAATTGTGTTTTATAATCTTCTATTTCAGAAACTAGTAAAGTTAATTGAGTATTTGACACCTTTTGTAAAGTATCGTAGATTTCTGATATTTGGTTGTCAAAATCTTTTAATTGGTCTAATGTTACATCATTTGAATTAATTAGATTTTTATATCTTGAAACTTGTTC
Organism: Arcobacter aquimarinus; assembly: GCF_013177635.1. NCBI lineage: Bacteria > Pseudomonadati > Campylobacterota > Epsilonproteobacteria > Campylobacterales > Arcobacteraceae > Arcobacter > Arcobacter aquimarinus. The sequence continues at coordinate 1,322,190 of NZ_CP030944.1, forward strand.
TTTTAAAGTTTCTAGCATATCATCTATAATTTGTTTTTTTATATCTACAGCTTCAGCCATATTTTATATCCTTTTATTAAATTTAAAGTAAAAAAAAAGGGTAGCAATTAAGCCACCCTTTAATTAAAGAACAAAGAAAAAAAGAGGTTTACCCTCTTTTCTTAAGCCATATACTCTTTTCTTACAACATTTATAGATGTTGGTGTTTCAGTTGGAAGTAATGCAAAAGGTTTAGAAGTTGAAAGAGCTGCTTTAATATCTTCTACCTGTGCAGTTTGTTTAAAGTGAATCACACCTGAAAAAGGTCTAATAACTGAAAATTGATTTTGAGGACCATTTAAAGTAATTTTTGTAACTGGATTAGTTTCAGAAACTAAAGTATCTTTTCCAGTCATATCTGATAAAGCTTCATCAACTTTTTTAACTTCATAACCACCCTCTAATAAAGAGCATACTGCTGTTACATCTGCGTCATCACCTTCCATTTGAAAACTTGATGAAGTTGGAACACCTTTTAAATTTAATTTTTGTGTTACTATATGTTTTGCCATTTTTTTTCCTTAATTTTAAATTTGTTTTTGGTCTTTTTTTTGGGCATATTTTAAAAGAACAAGGGAATTATTTTATAAAACTTGTTTGTTTGTCAATAGGAATTTTTTTTTATTAAAATAGCGATTTTTAGGTATCTACAGAGAAAAAAAGTCATACTATAGGTTTTATTAAAAAAAATAAAACCTATTTTTGTATTTTAAATGAAATATTTTTTATTTGTTTATTATTAATTTTCAAATTTGTTTTAATAAAATTACAAATAAAATCTTCACTAAGACTCTTTTTAATTAAAGGTATTTTAATATCAATCATAGAGTTATCTTCATTAAAAGCTTTAAAGATAAAATTTTGATTTTTCAAATCAGTTAAAGTTATATTTTTTATTTTATTTTCATAAACATACTCTCTAATTTCTAAAACATTTGCTCCAACAACATTATCAAAAAAATTTAATATATCATTAACGCTATCTGCTTCAAAATCCCCATAATGGGTTTTATTATTATTTTTATATGTAACTTGATATTTCATCAATCTACCTCCAACATTGACAAAATGGTTTCTATTTTTTCACCATTTAAAAGCAAATATTTTTTAATATTTGTTTCTATAGTTTGTCTAGTTAAATTTTCTTTAGGAAATCTAATTTCAATAATATTAGTATAATTTTTAGTTTGTACCATTGCTTTTATTGTTCTTTTTGTTTGCACGGAGTCATAGGCTAAAGCCCCCGACCCCGTACCTATTAAATACTCTTTTGAGTAAACAACTTTTTTAATATTTGTTACTACGCAATCACTTAAAGAATCAAAGAAGTTAAGAACATCATTTTTATTATCTGCTTCAAAATAAACAGAATCAGAGCGACCACTATATAAAGATACGTAAAATAACATTACTTTACCTTTGAGTAACCAATAGTAGTGATGAAATCTATAAAAGCTTGAGCCTGATTAACAATATTTCCTTCTACATCTTTAGCAACATCTGCAACACTATTTAATTTATCAACAAAAGCTTGATTAAAAATTTGAGGATTAGTAGCAAAATTATATCCCGTAACATCTTGATACAATTTTTTATCATAATTATTTAATTCCCAACTTCCTGATTTTAGTTTAGAGTTAAATAATGCCCTCTTTTGTTCAAACTTTTCAGAAACAATATTTTGAGAATTAGTAACTTGTTTATTTAAATTTCTCATTCTTTCAGCTTGTATCATTGTTTGTGTTTGTCGTTCCCTTGATATAACAGTAGTTAAATTATTAACACTATGATTTGACATTTTAGCTATTGCTATTCTTTCGTTTTGGTCGCCTACTATTGCATCAACTCCAAATCTTAAAACACGAGAGCCAACTCTTCCAACCAAAGGAACATTTTCCAAACCTTTTGAAAGGTTTCTTAATTTTTTAGTTAAAGAACCAGTTTTTACAAAAGTAACTAATGCAGTAGTTGAAAGTACAAGTTTAGCAGTTGCATATTGTGAAACTGTAACAATTACAGAGTTCATAACTTGAAATTTAAAAGACATCAAAGCACTTGATAAAGCTTCATCTATAATAGAATCATCACCAGTTATAAGAGCATTTTCAAGAGGTTTCATTGATTTTTCACCTAACATATAGGTTACACCTGTTATCAATTCATCATTAAAATCTTCAAGTGTATTTTCTAAAATATTTCCGATTTTAGCCATTGTTTATATCCTTTGTATTTTCAGGGAAGTCGATTTTATTATTATCATATTGTTGAAACTGGTCAAATAAATATTTTATAAGATTAGTTTCTTCATCTTTTTCAGTTTCACCAGTTTGTGTAGGTTTTTGAATCCCTAAACCATCAAACATTTTTCCTAAAACATTTCCATAATCCATTTTATTTTCAGCAGTTTCAGAAATTGCAAACTCTGAATCTTTTATAGCTTTTGCTTCACGTGGTTTTATAACCTTCCCTTCACTATTTGTTAAAGTTGTTAATCCATCTTTTTCAAAGTCTAGTTTTTCAGATTCTTTATTTAATGTATCTATATGAGTTGTTAAATTTTCAGAAACTAAAGCTAATCCACCATTATTATAAAAATCATAGTAACTATTTTGTTTTGTAAGATTTTCTACAATTTTAGTATTTGTTGTTTTTTGACTTTCAACACCTTCTACTAACTTTTGATTAGTAGCTATTTGATTTTCATTTCTTGAATTTATAGCATTTACAATTGATTCAGTATCTATATTTAAATTACCCATACTTATTGAATTAGCATTTAATTCTAGTTTTTGTTCTTTTGTTGCTTTTACTATTTCTTTTAATTGATCTCTAATTTCAGAACTAACAATATATTGTTCACTTTGTAGAACTTGTGAAGCTTCATTTATTCTAGCTTGTTCAGACAACATCATAGCATTAGCTAAAGTAGCATCTAAATTGGATTTTAAAAGATTAGCAATTTTTTGCATACTTTTTGCATTTTCAATAGATACAGTTGCATCAAGTTTTGCTTTTTCTATATTTAATTTAAATTCAGCCTCTTTTAGTTTATTTGAACCTTGCATAGTAGAAAGAATATTATCTGTATTTGTTTCAACTGGTGGAACTGGTGTAGTAGTGTTACCTACACTATCCAATAAATCCATAATTCCTTTTATTTCAGGTGAATACTCTTCCTCTGTACCACCAACAAAAGTAAAAGTCATAGGATTAACAGTATTACGAAATGTTTTAATTTCCTCACCTTTTTCATTTGTACTATATTCGATATAAGTAGCCATTATTTAGCTCCAAAAACTTTATTTAATTTTATTAATTCTTCTAAGATTTTTTGAAGCAATCCCTCACAAACTTCTACAGCTTCATTATCTGTTGTATCTGTTGTTTCAGGTTGTGTTGTATCTGTTGTATCTGTTTGTGGATTATCTGTTGTTTCAGGTTGTGTTGTATCCGTTGTTTCAGCCATTTTTTTCCTTTATTTTTGTTTTTTCATGCAGTTTAGCAAACAGCATTTTTTCTTTTTTAATTCTTCTTTAAAATCTTGAAGAAAACCAAAATCACCAGTTGTAGAATTTGGAGCATTTACAAAGCCTTCAAATTCAGGCAATGCAAAAAATTTTAATCTAAAATAAATATTATCAATTTCATAAGAGTATGTAGTTTTTATATAATCAAATGCTCTAAAATCTTCAATAGTTTTTTCTGTTTTTAAATCAAATGAGATAGGTTCTATTACATACATTACTAAACCACAATCAGAATAAAAAACATAATGTGGATATTGTGGTTCTATCGAAAATCTTTTATATGTTTTAAAAACAGACTTATCAATTATTTCAATACTTCTTTCACCTTCACTATTATATGAATCTACATAAGATTCTTGAATATAATGAATCAAATCGGAATAAATATCAAATGAAGTATGAAGCTTTATATAAGTTAATTGTTGTAAATTAGTAAATATATTATATGGTTGCGATGTTTCAGGATTAATATTTATATTTTTAGGTTTTAAATTAAATTTAGAATCTATTTGTTCATTATGAAGGTGTGAATAATTAGCATCACTAATCTTATAATAACCAATAGTTTCAAAAAAATTAGACATATCAACATAATAAGTATCTGTAATAGTACCTCTATAATCATCAATTTGTCTAGCGTGATAAATAGAAAGATATATAAGTGATTTATTATCATTTAAAATATTTTCATAAATTAAACCTGTCGCAATATTCACCCATTTATCATTAAATCTAACCAAATAATTGTATTGAGTACCAAATAAAGTACTAAATTTATCATATGCAACTCTTAAAAAACTAACAAATTGAAAAGTTTTATTTTGTGCATATTTAAAGTGGTCAAAGCATCTATCTTTTTCTTGCTCATAGTAATAATCTATTTCAACTTGATTCATGTTTGATTTTTCTTCAAGAGATAAATCTATAATACAATTATCTTTTAAAGGTCTATAATCCATCTCTTCATTTGTTGAAAGAGATAATCTAAGTTGCTGAAAACCCCATTCCATAAAATATTGGTCAGGTGTAATTTTTTTTGAATATAAATTATCACCCTCACCATATTGTTTCATCATTCTAGAATTAGCATCATAAAACGCAAAAGATTGAACAATAGTATTTCCATAATCTATTTTATATGGGTTATATACTTCATACATTATTTAACTCTTTGATTTTTGAACAAAAGTTTTATTTTCATTATTTAAAGTTGAAATTGTTTCATCTTCTTTATTAGTCAATCCAGCTTTAGTATTTTTTGCTCTATCTAAAGCTTCAGCAACACTCTTAATAACTTTAATACCTAAATCAATTCTACTTGCATATTTTACTGGTAAAAGATACATTAAAGGAGGATAAACAGCTCCTAAAATTAACAATACATTTCCTAAATTTTCCATTATATTTTCCATTTTAATATTTCCCTTCTTTCATTAATTTTGATAAATATTCAGACCTTAAAAGTCCATTATTATTTGCTTTTCCGTCTATTAAATCGTATTCTTTATGTTGTTCATGCCATTTTGAATTTAGCATTTCTTCACTTGCAAAAAGAAAATGTGATTTAGCTACACCAAAATCACCATTATTAAGAGAAAAAATTGCAACCTCTAAATAATCTATTGTATTTTTAAATCCTAGAAGTTTAGGAACACCCATATTATAAGCCATTTCGATTAGGACATTTTGCCTAACATCATCAAGCTGATTAAAAACTGGAAGTTTATCTTCTAGTTCTAATTTAATATTTAACAAATCATTTTCTAACATAAAAATTGCTTCATTGATTGTTATTCCATTATCTTCTAAGTTTCTACCATAACCTATACTTAGTTTATCAGCGGGGCATTTGTAAGGTTTTAATTTTAATCCCTCAAATCTTATTATTGATTGTTTTAATTTTGTTAAATCCATTTTTATAAATCCTTTAATAAAAAATCATTTTTAAAATATTTTGAAACTGTTTTCCAGTTCAAACCAGTTATTTTTGCTACTTTATTTATATTTATTGTTTCACCTCCCTTATTAAGTTTAGAAATTGCTTTAAAAATTAAATTTTGATTTCTTTGAACATCTATACGCATAAGAGTTCCTTTCTTTTTTCAAGACAACCAAACTTTTCATAAAAAGCTTTTAATGTTTCTATTGTTGGTTTTTCTTCAGGAACAACAACAGAGAAAAGAGCCAAAATATTATTTTCCAAATCATTCTCATATTGTTTAAAATCATCTTCATATTGAACACCAAAGCCATTTTTATCTTGAATTTGATAAATATGATTTACTTGATTAAAGTAATCAATTGTTTTTATTTTTGCTGTATCAAAAATAGTAAGACCAGTTTTTTCTTTTTCCTCGTTATTAGCTTCAAGGATAATATCTGCAAGTGCATATTTATCGAATCGACCTCTTAAATGTTTAGTCAAAGTTGAAACCAAAGATTTAAAAGAATTTTTTACGTAAAGTGCTGAAGGCTTAGAAACCTCTTCAAGATATGTGAGACTTCTACCTTTAGTATGAAAAAATGTTTGTATTTCTTTCCACAAAGGAGTTATTTCACCTCTTTGGAATCGTTTTCTAATTGCATATTTAGAAAGAAGTTTATAAGAGCCATTTTTTAACTTTTTTTTACCTCTCATAACTTCTATAGTAGAATCTTCATTTAAGTCGATATGATGAAACTTTTTCATAAATAAAGACCAAATATCAGGAACAGAGTTTAAGCAGTTAATAGAATCATCAAGGAATTTTTTATCATTGAAATAATGTTTTAATTTTTCTCTTCTTATTTGAACTTCTATTCTCCAAACTTCTTTATTTTCATCATAATTAGGAGATACAAACCAACGACAAGGTTTAACAAATGATTTTTCAGGAAATTTATTTATTTCATGTGTTTTATTATAGATTCTCATCATAAAATCACCTTTACCAAGAGTAAAACCAGTGTATTTTTTACCTTCAAAAAAATTTGTAGAATCATCATCATGGTGAAACTCATTTTTTCTAGTAGTTGATTTCATTCTAAAGAAGTCTAAAACATCGAAGTCATAACCTTGTATATCTGTACAAAGATGTATTTCACTAGCGATTTGTTTAAATTTAGAAAGAATATTTTTTAAAAAACTTGTTGTTTGAGTTACACATTTTACATAACCATAACGTGCTAAATATTCCGCCCTATACTCTATTTTTATACAAGGCTGTTTACTTACTTTTTTAAATCTTTTAAAAGATATTGAAACATCACCATTTTTTATAGTTACAGCAAATCCCTTTTGAGTTGTTGCCATAATGTGAAACTTTTGATTATGAATTATTTCTGTTATATATCTTTCATCACCATTTTTTGAAACAAGTTTTTGAACTTCTTTTTTTAATTCTATTAAGTCTAGAACAAAATCGTTATAATCTATAATTTCACCTTCAGTTAATTCAACAGTAGGATATAAATGTTCTTTGTATGTATCTACAGCTTGGTTAATAATATTTATCAAATTTTTTCCCTTATAAATCAGATTAGTGGACTTTGAGATTTGTCTCATTTAGCCCCCCTTGTTAAACCAGAGTTGGGGCAATCTTTTTACCCCTACTTTTTCTTAAACTAACAACTCAAATTTTGAGAAAACTGGAGCTATAACTTGCTCACCAAAAATCTTAACTACTGACATTCTTCCTTCTAAATAATAAGGCATACCTATATTGTTCGATAATGATTTAAAATCAGCTTCTTTAATCTCTGTCTCAATTTGTCCACCAGTGAAATCGAATTTTGCGTAATATTTAGATTTATATCTTAGTGGCTCACCTTCCTCATCTGTTTTAACTTTCTTTGTTTCTTTATCAACAATTTCTTTTCCTATATTTTCAGTTAATTCAACCAAATCAGCTCCAAGCGTTACTTTATTTGACCTTGCTTTTTGCATATACAAAGCAATTTCACTCTTTTTATTTTCTGTTGGGTCTATTTGTTGTAACTCTTCTTTTTTCATCTTTTTTCCTTTTTTGTTTTATTATGTTAAGGTGAAAACACCTTAAGAAAAACCTTTGTTTTTTCTTTGATTTTTCCTAAAATGTCTACATAATGGGAAACTCTAAATTTTTGCTTTATTTCCCCCTACATAGGCAAAAGCCTATTAAGGGGAAAAGGCAAAAAATATCCTGAACGCAATACTCGCAACATTTCTGCGGTTGTTTTTTCTCTGCTCAGCTTACTGACGCCCTACGGTTGTCCCTAGTATTAGTAATTTAATATTTAGGTTTGAACTCTAAATATTTTTTTTTAATTCAAAATCAGAGATTATTTTTAAAATCATTTCTTTTAATTCTTCAAACAAAAAATCTAATTGGACAAGAATACATTCAGGAGGAAAATCAAAATGCCCACTTTTAATATCAAGAACAACACGATAAAAACAATCCTTATCTTGATTTATAATATTTTCAATTTCATCTATAATTCTTTGTTTTAATTCTTCATTCATTTTTCATCCTTTGAAACAAAAGTATCTAACAAACTAGAAACTACTTTTTTAGAAATCTTTGCATCTTTTGTGATATATCTTTGAGTTACTTCTATACTTGAATGTCCTAAAGCTTGACTAATATGTTCTATGGGTACACCTTTTTTAATTGATTCAGTTCCTAGAAGATGTCTAAAATCGTGAAATCTCATCTTTGAAATATTTGATAAATCTTTTAATTGATTAAAAGGTTTTCTAATATCTTTAAAATAGGTATTAGTATTTTCATTTAAAAACAAGTAATCTTTTTGTTGAATATTTTCTTTTGTTTTAAGATAAGAATGTAATTCGCTAGCAAGTAAAGGAGTCATTTCATGAGAATCATATTTTCTAGATTTATTCTTTTGAGGTGGTATAGTATAAATATCATTAGTTAAGTCTAATTGATAATATTGCATTTTTAAAATTTCTGATTTTCTTCTACCATGTAAAGCAAAAATGAATATAAGTCTATACATATCATTTTCAAAAGTTAAGATATTATCAATAAGGCTTTTTATTTGTTCAGAGCTCAAATCAATATTATATTTATTATCAAATTTTGGGATAATTACGTGATTAGCTGGGTTTTTTTCTGTATATTCATTTTTAATAGCATAATTAAAAATAGTTTGAACTACTGCATTTACATTTTTAGCAGTTTTAGGACTTAACTCTTTTACTTTAATTATATTATTTACTATTTGTTGACAATGTTTAAATTTAATAGATTCTATTTCCATAGTTCCTATTACTGGCTCAATATGATTTTTAAATCTATTATTTTTATTTACAATTTCCGAATTAGATTGAATATCTTTAAAGATATTTATATATTCATTAAAAAGGGTTTTAAATGTCATCTTCACAACCTTTTTTTAATTCATCTATAATAAATTCAAATTGATTTAATCTACTACGTGCTTGATAGCTTAATTCTGATAATTCATTAAGTTCATCTTTTGTAAATTTTTTATCTTGAATAGATTTTAAATATGAAGCATTTAGCAAACCATTATCAATTGAGAATTTCATTAGAACTTGGTGAAGTTCTTCAAAATGATTTATTTTATTAGCTTTAATAGAAACTATTAAATTAGATTCTTTTGCAAGATAATCAATAAATGGTTTAGAATCTTCTTTTAGAATATTTATTAAAAATATTAATTCTCTTACTGATAAATCTTTTTCACTTGGATTTAGAAACTGATTAAATTGAGTTTCAGCATTTGAAGATTTAAAACCTAATTTATCTGCAAAATAAGAAGAGTAAGAAACATTAAATTTATCTCCATAGTCTTTCAATGAAAGTTTTAAAGATTTAAAGAAATCTTCATATTGTGGAATGTATTGATTTTTTCTAGACATAATTAATAACCTTTCATCATAGATGATATTTTTAATTTATGTTCTATTTGAGATTCAAGCTGTTTTATCTCTTTTGCGATTGATTCTTTTTGAGAAGATAAAAGAAACAGAGAGTTGATTTTTTTTACTTTTTCTAAATAAGAATTAGTAAGTTTTTGAATATCAGAAACGATATTTAATTTGTGTTGAGTGTTCTTTTTTGTTATTTTATTCATATATGCCCCTTTTTATAAGGCTTTATTAAAAAGAATAAACTTATAATCTAGTTGCGAGTTAAATTTAAAAGTTTACTTTTTGGTTATAAAACCTTATTTATTTTTTATATGTTTGGTATTATAAACAAAAAGTTTACAATAAGTCAAGGATTTTGTAAATAAAATGTTAAACTATGATGTAATAATAAATAATTTGATTGAAGAATTAAAAATAGAAAATGAATCCGATTTATCAAGATTAATGGGAATGAGTCGACAATCACTGCAAAATCATAAAGCAAGAAATACAATACCATATAAACAAATAATTTATTTATGTCTAACAAACAAAATAGATATAAACAAAATATTTAATAATGAAGATAACAAAAAAACTATCTCAAACCATATACAAAAAATAGAGAATCAAAACGGATTAAATATTCAAGGAAAGAATAATCAAGTCAGTAATATTAAAACTGATTCTAAAAAATTAGAAATAATTGAAAAAATAGAAAAACTTCCACCAAAAAGACAAGATTACTACTATCACGTAATTTCAGCAGAAATATTGAATTTAGAAGATTGATAAATGAAAAGATATTTTAAAATATTATTTGTATTTCTAATAACAATTAATTTATACAGCAAAGAAAAAGAAATAATTTTTAACAATCCAAAACTTTCAGAAGTTTTTGCAAATGAATATTATATTAGTATTTCAGATAGATTATCTGCATGGAGACCAGTTGGAAAAAATTTAAAAGCAATCGTATCTGTTATGATTTACAATAATGGAAATTTTGATTATGAAATAATAAAAGAATCAGAATCAAAAGAATTTAATGATATTTTGAAAAAGTTTTTAGAAGAACAAAAAAAAATTAGATATCCTATTTATAAAAACAGAAATGTAAAAATAAATGTAGATTTTAAATCAGAAAAATAACAACAATCAATAAAAAAATAATTTTAATTTTATTTTCATTTGTTATAATAAAATAAATTATAATAAGGAAATAATATGAAAAAAACTATATTAATAACTGCATTAATATCATCACTACTACAAGCGGAAGTAATTTATAAAAATAAAAATAACAACACAAGCTACAAAAGTGATAAAATTAATTTTTCAAGTAGTGAAATTTACAGAGTAAGCAGTTATAGAGATTATGTAGAGGTTACTATATCAACAAAAGAACACGGAAGAATTAGAACTAAACTAAATAGAACATCTTTAAAAGAAGGTGATATAGTTAGTGGTAGTTGTTCTAATTATGAATATGGTGAATATAAAAACTGTTATCTATCAAGATACTAGGAAAATAAATGCCTATTAAAAACGACTGGACAAGTAAAAACAACAACATAAATTTAAATTTAAATGATGACAATAATAATAAAAACATAATAGCAATCATAATAATTTCATTATGTGCAATAGGTTTTACTTATTTTTTATATGATTATATTCAAGAAGAAAAAAGAAAAGAATATATACAAACAAAAAAAGAAATAGAAAGATACAATCAAGAAGTTAGAGCATATAACGAAAAAATAAAAAAAGAAAGAAATGTCAAAAATGAATACTATTCAAAAAAAGGCTTTAGTTTTACTATTGAAGTAGATAACGATAGCTACGATGATAGATACAATTTCAATACTATTTTAGATAATTTAAAAGAAGTAACTAGTAATAGTGATGACAATAGTTATAAAATAGAAATAATTGGAAAAATATCAAGATATGGTAATTTGTTCTATAAAATTTACAAAAAAAATAATAATAACAAATATGACAATGATTTTAACAATATATTAGAAGAACTAAAAAAAATAAAATATAGAGTTAGAAATTATGATACAGAATTTAAATTAATTATTCATAATAATTCTTATGATTTAAATTAAAAATGAAGAAAAGCTATGTCAAAAACATAGCTTTTTTTTTATTCAATATTCGAACGTGTTTCTCATAACCCGAAGGTCATAGGTTCAAATCCTATTTCCGCAACCAATTACATTGACTTTATATATAGTATAGCAGCAATTATTAAAAAACCTATTCCTGCAACAATAAGTTGAGCAGATCTCTCTTTTCTTAAAATATAATCACTCACTTCAAATATAGCAACAGATTTTAATGTACCATTATCTATATATTCTAAAAATTTATAACCTTTTTTCTCATACTTAATTTTTATTTTCTCAAGTTGAGAATCTCTTTGTTCTTTTGTAAAGCCACCTACAACTATATTTTTTTTTGGCATTATTTAAAATCCTTAAAATTTTGTCTTAAAGCTTCATAACATACAACTGATACTGAATTTGCTAAATTTAAACTTCTAGCATTATTTGTCATAGGAATTGTTATACATGTTTCTAAACTTTTATTTAAAATAACTTGAGGAAGTCCGGCATCTTCTCTTCCAAAATAAAAATAATCCCCTACTTCAAATTTTGATTCAAAGTAAATCTGTTTTGTTTTTGTAGTTGCAAAAAAATGTCTATCATTAAAAGGATTTTTCTCCCAAAAATCTTCAATACTTTCATATTCTCTAACGTCAAGCTCAAACCAATAATCAAGCCCTGCTCTTCGAACTTCTTTTTCAGTAATATCTCCAAAACCATAAGGTTTAATTAAATGTAAAGTACAATTTAAAGCAAAGGCAAGTCTTCCAATAGTACCCACATTTCCAGGCATTCTTGGTTCATGTAAAACTATATTAAACATTATAAAATCACCGTTTTGTTACCATGAACAAAAACCCTATCATTTAATAATAATTCAAAAGCATTTGATAATACAATTTTTTCCACATTTCGTCCTGCATTTCTCATATCTTCCCAAGAATAACTATGATCAACTCTTACTACATCTTGAAAAATAATTGGACCTTCATCCAAATCATTTGTAACATAATGAGCTGTTGCACCTATGATTTTAACACCTCTTTCATGAGCTTGTTTATATGGATTTGCACCTATAAATGCAGGTAAAAATGAGTGATGAATATTTAAAACTTTTTTAGGAAATGTTTCTACAAATTTAGGAGTTAAAATTCTCATATATTTAGCTAAAACTATAAGTTCAGGTTCATATTCATTGATTTTTTCAATCATTTTATCTTCATGTTCATCTCTACTTAAACCTTCAGCACTTATACAAGTAAAAGGAATATTAAACTTCTCTACTAAATCTTTTAAATAATCATGATTTGCAATAACTGCTTTAATATTTGCATTTAATTCACCTGCAACATAACGAATAAGCAAATCTCCTAAAACATGAGACTCTTTTGTTGCAAGAATTACAACATCTTTTTTCTCTTTTTTATTTAATTTGATTGAAGCACCTTCTGGTAAAACTTCTTTTAGTTCTTTTAGTAAAATATTTTTTGAAACTTTTCCTGAAATGATACTTCTCATAAAGAATTTTTTAGTATCTGGATCAACATATTCAGCATTTTGTTCTATGTTTAAATTATTTGCAAAAAGAACTTTTGAAATATTATAAACAAGTCCTTTCGCATCTTCTGTATCAATTAAAAGTATATACTCTTCCATTTTTATCCTATGTATTATTCAAGCTTAATTTTTTAAGTTCGAATAATAACATTTTATAAATTAATAGATAGTTTTAGCTAATTAAAGTTCTTAGTTTTTCTTTATATTTTTCTAAATCAAACTCTTTAACTTTAGCAACTCCTGTTTCAATAGCACCTAAAGCAACAGCAGCAGATACTTCAATCATTAATCTTTTATCAAAAGGAATTGGAATAATATACTCTTTTCCATAACTTAAATCACCAAATGAAGCTTTTAAATCAGCTGTAAGTGGTTCTTTTGCTAAAGAAGCAATTGCTATAGCAGCAGCCTTTTTCATATGCATATTTATTTTTCTTGCTTGAACATCTAAAGCTCCTCTAAATATAAAAGGAAAACCTAAAACATTATTTACTTGATTTGGAAAATCAGAACGCCCTGTTCCTATTATTGCTTTTGGACGAACTGATTTAATTTCTTCTGGAAATAATTCAGGCGTTGGATTAGCAAGAGTAAATACAATTGGTTCTTCAGCCATTAAAGCTATATGTTCAACAGTAAAAGTCCCTGGTTTTGATAAACCCAAAACCATATCTGCATCTTTAAATGCATCTTCCAAGCTAGTAATAGTATTACTTACAAAATCTAATTTATATTTATTCAAATCAGTTCTTCCAGTATGAATTACACCTTTTGAATCACACATAATTAAATTTTTCACACCTAGTTCTTTATACATAGTTGAACAAGCAATAGCAGAAGCACCAGCTCCCACAACAACTACTTTCATATCTTCAATTTTTTTATTCATCATTTCAGAAGCATTTAATAAAGCTGCACTTGTGATTATTGCTGTTCCGTGTTGATCATCATGCATAACAGGAATTTCAAGTTCTTCTACAAGTCTTTTTTCAATTTCAAAACATTCAGGAGATTTAATATCTTCAAGATTAATTCCCCCAAAAGTTGGGGAGATAGCTTTTACTATTTCACAAAATTTATCTACATTTGTTTCATCTACTTCAATATCAAATGAATCAACAGCTGCAAATTTTTTAAATAATACAGCTTTTCCTTCCATAACAGGTTTTGAAGCAATTGCTCCAATATTTCCAAGTCCTAAAACAGCTGTTCCATTTGAAATAACAGCTACAAGATTTCTTTTTGATGTATATTCAAATGCTAATTCAGGATTCAGTGCAATTTCTTCACAAGGATAAGCAACACCTGGTGAATACGCCAAAGATAAATCTCTTTGAGATTCTAATTTTGTCGTAGTAGCAATTGATATTTTTCCAGGATTTGGGAATTTATGATAATCTAATGCTTCATTTTTTGTAATTTTTACGCTCATTTTAATCCTTTTTTATTTCTATTTCCTAATAAAATCAAAAAATAGTAACTAAAAGAAACTTAAATAAAAAGAATTTTAATTTTTTTTATTATTTAAGTTTTAAAAAAGCAAGTTATGTAAAAGTTATGTAAGTTTTTTAAACTAAATATAATCTATTATTATATTTTAAGTTTTAACTATTAGATAAAATTATAATTCCTGCAAAACGTCCTGTTTTAGAATTTTTTCTAAAAGAAAAAAATGGCTCATTTGAACACTTTGTACAAATATTTGAAACATTTATATGTTTAATTCCCACTTCTTCTAAAAGTTTTATATTTATTCCTTGCAAATCTATATAATTTTCTTTACAAAATTCTTCTCCAAATGAAGTTTTTACAATTTGTGCTAATTCATCATTTACTTCATAACAACATTTTTGAATAGATGGTCCCATAATTACTTTTATATTATTTTTATCACAAGCAAATTCATTTATCATCTTATTTGCTGTAATTTGTGCTATTTTCAGAAATGTAGAGTTTCTTCCTGCATGAACAGCTGCTATTACGCCTTGTATTTCATCAAAAAACAGAATTGGAATACAATCAGCAACCATCACCATCAAAGGTAGATTTTTTGATTTTGTTATAATTCCATCACAATTATCTATAAGTTTTGAACTATTTTCATCTACAATTTCAACATTATTTCCATGAACTTGATTCATATAAACTAAATCTTCATTGTTATATCCTACTTTTAAAGCCACTGCTTCTCTATTTTTATCCACATTTTCTTTTATATCATTCACATGATATGCTAAATTTCCATCTTCTATGTTTGTAAAGTAATATTTAATTTGATTCATAATTTCATCTTTATTAGGTTTTGATATAATTTAGCGAAATATTAATGATTAATTGTTTAAGGATAGATATGAATAGATTTGATGAAGCTGCTAAAAACTGGGATAATAAACAAACAAGTATTGATAGTTCGAATGCTTGTGTAGAAAACTTAAAAAAACATGTAGTTCTAAAAGAAGATGCAAATATTTTAGACTATGGTTGTGGGACTGGATTTATAGCTTTTGCTTTAAGTACAGATAAAAATAGTGTTTTAGGAATGGATTATTCAGATGGTATGGTAAATAGGTTTAACGAGAAAGTAAAAGAGCTAAATTTCAACAATATAAAAGCTATAAAACATAATATGAATGAAGATGAAATTTCAAAAAATAGTTATGATTTATTTATCTCATCTATGACTATGCACCATATCAAAGATACAAATATGTTTGCAAAAAAAGCTTATGATTCTTTAGTAAGTGGCGCTTATGTTTGTATTAATGACTTAGAAAAAGAAGATGGAACTTTTCATGAAAAACATAAAAATGATGGAGTTGAACACTTTGGATATGAAAAAGAAGATGTAAAGAAAATCTTTGAAAATGTAGGTTTCAAAATCATTTCTTGTGATACAGTTTATGTACATGAAAGAAATGAAAAAGAGTATCCACTTTTTAATCTAATAGCTCAAAAATAAAGGTAAAAAATGACAAAAAAATTTGCAATATTTGGAAATCCTGTTATTCACTCAAAATCACCACAAATGCAAAATGCGGGATTGAAACATATAAATTTTGATGGAATTTATGAAAAACATCATTTAGAAAATGGTAATGAAATAAAAGAAATTTTTTTAAAAAACAATTATAAAGGTGCTAATATTACAGTTCCTCACAAAGAATTTGCCTATGAAAATGCAGATGATGTAAGAGGAATAGCAAAAGAAATAAAAGCTGTAAATACTTATATTTTAGAAAAGGGAAAAGTAATAGCCTATAATACAGATGCACCAGGATTTTTAAAAGCAATTGAAAGTTTCGGAACTATTAAAAATGTACTTTTACTTGGTGCTGGTGGAACAGCAAAAGCTATTGCTTTAGCGCTAAAATCAAAAAATATAAAAGTAACTGTATTAAATAGAAGTGAAAATAAGCTAGATTTTTTTAAAGAAAATACAATTAATTGTTTTTCTTGGGAAAATTTCAAACCTGAAATTTATGATTTAGTAGTAAACTCAACAAGTGCAGGATTAAAAGATGAATATTTGCCCGCTCCAAAAGAGATGCTTGAAAATATATTTAAAAATGCTTCTTTTGCTTTTGATTGTATTTATGGAAAAATTACACCTTTTTTAGCTCTTGCGAGTGAAAATGATTGCAAAATAAAAGATGGGGAAGATATGCTTTTATATCAAGGTGTCCTTGCATTTGAACTTTTTACTAATACAAAAGCCGATAATTCAGTAGTTGAAATGATGAGAAAAGGCTTAAAAGAAGAATAAAATATTCTTCTTTTCTAGCCCATATCTAGCTTCACAACACTGTTTTAATACATTTTTCTGATTTTAATAGTTGAAATTCAACTACTTTATGAACAGGATAATATATATTTTTACCTCTTCCCTCAATATATTCTGGACAATCAAAACCTGATTTACGTCTTTCATCTAAAGTTCTCGTGCTTATAGCTAATACTTCTGCAACCTGAGCAGAAGTTAATATTAAGCCATATTTTACAATCAAAGCATTTATCATTACATCATATAGTTTTTCTTTATCTATATTTTTCATATTGAAACTCCTGATTTAGACTTATCAGAGTTATCTTGACTATCTAGAAGTTCAAAAACCAACTTATTGTTTTGATTAGCTATTCTCGTTGCCTTCCAATACCTATTTTTTCCATTCTGTATAATTTTATTTGCCTTATCTTTATTAAATCCTGCATTAGTAAGATATTTTAAAATATCGCTATAAATAGGCTTATCTTCCTCATTTGTAATAAAATTAATAATTAATTCCCTAATTTCTAACTCTTCTTTTGTCTCTAATGCATAATCAATATCTACTTTTATAAGTGTATTATCCTGATTATATGTAAAAGCTATATAGTTAGATATATTATTTCTATCCTTAATAGGCATAAAAATATATGTTTGTTTATCTTCATTTTTCCTAAGCTCAAAGGCAAGTGATATATCTTCCATAAACGCACTACTACCTGCAAATGCTGAGTTAAATTCCTTGTTTAGTTTATTTTGATGATGAAGAAACAATATTGAAGAATTATTCCTACGAAGAATTTTTAATACATTCATAAAATCACTTACATCTTTATGATTATTTCTATCACCTATTATAAAATTCTTAATAGAATCAAAAACAATTAAAAAATCTGTTAAGTCTTTCTTTTTTAATTCAGAAATTATTTGAACTAAATTTGAACTTGATAGTTCAACAAAATAATTTAATTTACTACCAAATTTTTCTTTTAGCAAATGAATATTTCTAGTTTTTATTGTAAGTTCAGAATTGTCCCCGTCAAGATACATAACTCTTTTGATTTTTCCTTCATATAAAAACATATTACATAAGGCTATAGAAATCAGAGATTTTCCAATACCGGGTCTTGAAACTATCATTGTAATATCATTTTTTATAATGAAATTATCGTAAAGATATTCGATTTTTTTATCTTTTATTTTTTGAATATCTAAATCTAAACTACTAATTAATTTTTCAAATTTATCATCTATTTGTCTCAAATCTTTTTTATTTTCAATATTTTCAAGCTTCTCTTTAATATCTTGTAACTCATTAATTTTTGAGAAATTACCTTCTTTGATTTTTGCAGCTACAATCATCATTTGTCTTTCGTAACTGTACTTTTTCAATTGCTTCAAATAATCCGTAATTGATGTAAGAGGAGTTGTTGTAATAATATCGATGTAATATTGTTCATTAATATTTTGTTGATTTGATAAAAAAACTGTATTCTCATTAATCTTTTTATCATTCTTATACATCTCAATTATGGTATTATATATAACTCCATGTTGTTGATAATAGAAATCATTTTGTTCTATTATTTTTAAACTTTCATCAATTTTATCAAAACTATTATCAGCAATAAGTGTACTTAATATGGCTCTTTCAATACCAAGTAAGCACTCTACACTATACTTTATGTTATAATCCATTTTATTTAATTCCTTTTAGTGGTTTTAGATATTTAGATCAAGTTGGAAACTGCCATTTTCAACTTGATATTTTCTTTCTGTAGCTCTTACTTTACCTCCTTAATTTGTTTTCAAATGGATTATATTGTACTAATTTGGATAATTAACTTTCTAGTTTGTATTGAAATTTAAAAAAACTGTTTTTCTATTTTATTTTGTATTTTTTTGTGTTTGATTTCTTGATAAAGTACCTAATATAGAAGAATAAGCTTAGATTTTTTTGTAAGAATAATTATATTTATATGAAATATAAAGAGAAAGTTTTTATTTTTTAAATAAAAACTCTATTTTTGATTGTTTAAATCAATTGTCATTAAAGAACCATCATCCCAAGTTGGGTCATATATAATTTCTTCTAATTCTTCAATTTCTTCTTCATCATTTTCAATTTGTTTACGGTAGCATAAGTCTTCTAATCTTCCTATTTCATTTTTCATTTGTATAATTTCATTATTTAATTCTTTATTTTTTGCATAAATATCTTTTAAATCATCAAAACCTTTTTTTAAATCATCAATAAATAATGATAAATTAGCATTTTCATCTCTATAAGATTTAAAATGTTTTGCAAAGAATCTTAATTTATCTATTATTGTATTTTGCTCTACCATTTTTTTTACATTTTCAGCATCTTTTCTAATATAAGCATTAATAAGTTCTTTATATGGCATAAAATTATCACTATCTTTATATTTTTTTTCACTAAAAACTAATGAATTTAGTTCATTAATTCTTATTTCAAATAATTTATTTTTCAGTATTAAATCATCATTTTGTTTTTGAAGTAAATTTATTTGAGAATTTAATTTTTTATCTTCAAGTACTTCATTTTTAATTAATTGATTTCTAATAGCTTCTTGTTTTTGTTTTTCTCTAAACACTCTATGATGTTCATGTTTTCTTTCATTAATTTTTACGAGGTTACCATCTATATATACTTCTTTATAAGTAGCTTCTTTTCCTCTTTCAATATTAGGTATATAATTTTTTGAAATCTCAAAAATATCATCTTGTAGTTTTTTTAAATAATCTCTTTTCCAATTTCTTCTAACCATAACTCCATTATTATTTACATTAGCAAAAAGAAAGTGAGCATGACGATTAATTACTTCTTTTCTATTTTCTTCATGACCTTCATGATTATGATAAGCCCAATGTAATATTTTTGTATTATTATCTATTTCAAATTTTTTTATAAAATCATTAAGTATATTAATTATATTTTCTTGAGTAGCTTGAACATGACTTCCAATCACTATTAATCCCTCTTCAACAATTATTGCATTACTTTTTAATGTTCTTTTACTTAATGGATTATTTTTATATCTAGCTTTTGCTTCTTCTTGCCATTTTTCCCAGATATTATCTATTTCTTCTTTATCATTAAACTTAATACTTTGTATAATATTTTTACCATCATTAAGCCAATATGTAGCTCGGTTTATTCCAGAGTTATGTGCAAGATTTAAAGTTGTTGGAATTTTATATAACTTTGGTTTTCTAATAATTACTGCATTTATATTTGCCATATTTCACCTCTTAAAATTATCGCTGAATGAGTTACTCATTCATCAATAATATTAGTTATTTTTATAATTATGCCATCAATAAAATACTAAATCAAGGGGATTTTATAAGTTATTTTCATATGTTTATTTTTATTAATACAAATAAATACAATAGAATCTAATGTACTACAAAAAGAAAATATAAAAATTTTAAAAATATTGTTTTTTTAGATATTTAAGTTAGAAGATTTTTCATTAAAAATCAATAATTGGTGTTAAATCTTTTTAAAAGTATAGAATTATTTTGAATTGATATTGTAAAATTTAATGTCAATATTTACTTTTATTTTTGTAAAATGTCCTCAACTTATGATTATATGCAAATATAATTATCGACGATTGAGTAACTCATTCAGCGATAATTATTTAAAGTTTGAAACAAAATATTAATTATATAATATTTATATTACTTAACTTTAGCACATAAAACCAAGCGATTTTCCAGTCTCATCTCTTAATACATCAATATCAAAACAAAATGATGTAATTTTTACTGTTTATGTTTTCTTAAAAAAAGATTTTAACATATAAAATTACTGGAATAGATTTCGTTTAGATTCAATTTCACCCTCTTTATTGAACGAAATTTCTTAATATTAATTTTTCCTAGTTTAATATATACCTCTTAATTTTATTAATTTGCTTTTATGTTCCAAAATTGAGGAAATAATGGCATTCTAAAATGTCTACATGAAATTAGTATTAAAGGTGTCATACTATGTTTAACACAAAGTAAACTTTGAATATCTATATAATTTTCACTTTTTTGTACTTCTTCCATTAATTTTGAATAATCTTTTATTTTCTTAGGAATTTTAATAGGTGCTTCTGCATAACCACATTCAAAACCTGCATTAGTAGAAAACATAAAATCTTCAACTCTTTCATCTGGATACCAAATTTGTAAAGTAGCTTTTTTAAATATATCCTCTGAAATTTGTTGAATATCTTTATAATTTTCTATTAAACCTAATTTAACGCACCATTGAGCTAAAATAGGAATTAGAGTTGATGTTTTAACATAATCATTTTTATCAAAGCTATTTCTTAAGTTAATATCTACTAAATCATCAAAGTTATCCGTATCAATTGGAAAATATTTTCCATTAATATTGAATGCAAAATCTATATGTGTTATTAAATCACTTATCCATTCATCTACAAATTTAATTTCATTCCACTCATGTAATAAAAATATAGCTAATGATATGTCAATTATGTGTTCGTCATATAATGGATTTAATAATGCTTTATGATTTTTAATAAATTCTTTTATTAAAAGAGCAATAGATGCTGAATATTTTACATATTCAGCATTATTATTTATTATCGCGGTAAACTGAAATAGATTTCCTAATAGGGCTAATATTCCAAGTTGCTCGAATAGGATTAAACTTTCTTGAATAAAATCATTGCCATAAAAAGACATCCCATTTTTTATTTTAATC
The DNA here is from genome assembly GCF_013177635.1 of Arcobacter aquimarinus. Lineage (NCBI taxonomy): Bacteria > Pseudomonadati > Campylobacterota > Epsilonproteobacteria > Campylobacterales > Arcobacteraceae > Arcobacter > Arcobacter aquimarinus. The sequence continues at coordinate 1,343,806 of NZ_CP030944.1, forward strand.
AATGGTTGAAGCTTTTCACAATATTTTGAAATTATTTCAAGATTTTTATAATAAATTTTTCCAATTATTTCAGTTAGCTTTTTATTCTCTGTAAGTTTATTTTTTGAAAGAAATTCCCATATATTCAATAAGGTTCTTTCAGATGCAAGTAGAGCATGTTTTAAATTATCTTCAGAGTCTGCCCATCTGTAAATTATATTTAGTGATAAATATATTAATCTAAGTGTTTTTAATTGTTTTTTTTCTGATTGTTTTTCTAACTTTGAGTTATTAATAATTTCATTAAGGTACGAATAGTAATCTCTTAAGTCATAATCAATGTCATTTAATAAAGCAAGTGTTTTTCTAAATTTACTTCTTAATTCTTTAGGTATTAGATGTTCATTAAATAAATTTTCTTCAATAAGTATTGAAAGTTCATCTCCACCCCAGAAAGCAAATTCAATTTCATTATCTACACTATGTCTTTTAGTGTAACCACTCCAATTTTGTTGAACATTCTGATTTAAGTCTCCTCCTGTGGCAACTACAATTTTTTTTGGTAGAGAAAGATATTTCTTTTCTAAATGAGTGGGGATATATACATCTAATATTTCATCTAAAGAAGGTCTTACTGCTTGATTTGAACCTCCATCCCAATCAGCTCTTGATAAATTACCTTCTTTTATAGTAAATAAAAATACTTTTTCTATGCCATCTGCATCTTTTCCAATTGAAGTAACATCAACTCCATATTGTCTTGTACCTACTTGAGCTTTACTAATAGTTTTATGATTCATTGATAGTAAAAGTTCAGGGATTAAATCATCAAGTTCTTTAGACTCTTTTAATAAAGATAAATATTCTTTTATAACTAGCTTCATGCATTTTCCTTTTTAGCTAGCCTAAAATGATACTTTTCTATTGATTTATGAATTGGGTGAGCTCGTTCAGATGTTGGAATTGTCATATAAGTTGATATTTTCTGCATTTGTGTTGGTTTTGTGTATTTATTATTATAATTAGAAAAATTTCCTTTCCCATACTTAATTAATATTTTGGTTGTTAATTGAGAAAATAAACTTTTTTCTTGAGCTTTATCCATTGCTTTTCTTATTGAATCAGTATTTGCTTTATGGATTTCTCTTGACTCTATTGTTGAGGGTTGTAATTCTTTTAATCTTTTAAGTTTTTTTCTTGATTCATTTATAGATTCTAAATGTTTAATAACAGTAGTACAGACTACTCTCATATTTTTATTTAATTTCTTATCTTTTATGCTTTTAAAATATTCTAAAGTTTCATGAGGATAATCGTCACCAATATAATTAATAAAAACTTCATTAATTAAGTTAATATCATTTTTATTTATATCTTTCTTTTCTAAAATTGATAAAATTAAAGATTTTTGTTCTTCAAATTGATATAAGTATCCTAAAATCTTTCTACAAATAAATAGTAAGTCTTTATATGAAAGTGTATCTAGAATATCCTTATCTAGTATCACATTAGAAGATATAAAATGATGCAAAATTAAATGTAATTTTATATTTTCATTATTTAATATATAGGTAATAAATCTATTTAGAAGAATAGGATATTTTCTTGATAATTCATTAATAAAAAAATCTAGTTTTTCCTCTGGAAAATTTGATGAAATATCGCTATTTTCTAACCATAAAATAAAAAAATCTTGAATTAATTCGATTGAATTAGTTTCTTCTAAAATATGATTAAAAGCAAATGCTATATTTTGAATTGTGCCTAATTCTTTTGATTTTGTATTTTTTAATAAAAATAGACATTCTTTATACCAATCTTCTTTTATAAATTCTTTTTTATTAAACATTAGAATTTTTGAAATATGATACCTTGTATTATCATTTTCAAATTGACTACTTTTTACTAATATATTTTTAAAAGCTGGATAAGTGTCTTTTAAATAGTTACTTGTATATATAATAAGATAATTAAATTCAAGATTTTCTTTTTTTATTATATTTTCAAATAATAGATACATTTCTTCTGATTCTTGTTCATTTATATTTAATTTATCAATAACATTAATTGCACTTTTTGTCCTTATAATATTCTCTGTATTAGCTAAAAAAGATTTTATATGAGCATATTGATTTATATTATGGATATTATGTAATGAAACTATTGTAGTAGAGATATGAAAAGTAACGTATTCTCTATTTATTAAATATAGTGTGTCTAAAAAATCTCTTGCAAAATCTTTATTATTATCACAAATGATTTTTGTTATGTTATATTGACTTCCCCCAGCCAAATCACCTTGCATTTGATTATATAATATTTCATAAAATGATAGGATATTAGATTTATTTAATATAGATAAGTGAGCAACTTTTTCTAATGCATGAGTTAATAAAAATATATTTTGACCATCATTAATTGCAGATATTGCTATTTCAAAATAGTCTATTTCTATTTCATTTTTAACTTCTGTACATAAATCTACTAATTCAGTTTCATTTCTAATATCAAAAAGTAGCCTATAGAATTCTTTTGGAGAATTCAATACTTTTAATAATTCAATTTTCTTCTTAGACATTTTTTCACTTTATAAATTTTATAATTATTATTAGAATAGCATAAAATTGGTTGTTTAGTTTTAAATATATAATATTATTATAAAAATTCTCAAAAGCTAAAACTTAAAACAAATAAAATAATATATTTTATGTATTTACTAAAACACCTAATGAAATAACTTTTTTTATCTTCTTTTAAAAATTTAGTTTCAATCTTTATACTCACTAACTTAGAATTTTAATTTAATCAAATATAAAATTAATTTTATAATTTTTTGGAATTGATCAAAAGTTTTTTCTTTGTCCATAAAGTTCCATATTTTTATCATGAAGAATCAAATTTTTTCCAAGCTTGTAAAATCAATCATTTGAACTTTGATTTAGAATTATAAAGAAAAGTATGATTCTCTTAATTTCACTTTCATAGCTATTAAATTACCTTGAAATCATTTTAATAAGATAAAAGTGTGTAGTAAGATTATTCTTCTACACACTTATTATAATTTTTGTAAAATATCCTCAATTTATGCTTATATGTAAATATAATTATCGACGATTGAGTAACTCATTCAGCGATAATTATTCAAAATTTGAAGTATTATTAGCAAGATAATTACTTTTCATAAAATTTCTCAACAAATCCAACGATTTTATCTAATACTCTTGGAATGATTTTTTTTCTTTCTAAGAATTTTGGTTTTTCTTTTAGTGTTTTTGCTACATCATTTGCAAGAGGTATTCTTTCATCATAAAGATATGTATCAATAACTTTTTTTAGTTCAATATTATCAAGATTTTCTTCTATACATAGTTCATTAAATGCTTTTTCTTTTTCTTCATCCCAGAATTTTTCAAACTCTTGTTCTATATCATCATTATTTTCTATTTTTAGAAGATTATCATTAATAAATCTTTCAATAAGTTCTCTTTTACTTCTTAGTTGTGGATTATTATTTAAAATATTTGAAATATTCTCTTTTTGTTTTGTTCTTATGTCTTCATCTTCAGTCTCTTTATATGCAGATAAAAGTTTTAAGATATAAGTTACATTTATTTCATCTTTATGAATAAGTTCAAGTTCAAAGTCTACATCTTCTAAAATAGATACTTTTTCAGTACCTTCTCTTTTTCCAATAGTGTTTTTAATTTGTTCATATAAGTCAAGATATTTTGATTTATAGTCTTCAAATTCTTGTTCATTCATAGATAAATCAGACCATTTAAAATCTGTAAATCCTTCTAAAATATTTTTTAGTTTTAATAACTCTCTAAATGCTTTAACAAACTCTAATTTTTTATCTTCATTATCTAATTCATTCACACTATTAACAGTTGGAACAATAATTTTTAAAGCATCATATTTTTCATTAAATTTTTGTACATAATCATCATATGGTTCCATAAGAATAATCTCTTTTGCATCTTTATTTGAAAAAAGTGCAATTGCATCATCTGTTGCTTGTTTTAAATTTCTAAAACAAACTATATTTCCTTGAGATTTTTGTTCATTTAAAATTCTATTAGTTCTTGAAAATGCTTGAATTAATCCGTGATATTTTAGGTTTTTATCCACATAAAGGGTATTTAGTGTTTTACTATCAAATCCAGTTAAAAACATATTTACTACAAGTAGTATATCTATCTCTTTTTGTTTAACTCTTTTTGAAATATCGTTATAATAGTTATAGAAACTTTGAGAATCTTTGGTTGAGTATTTACATCCAAACATTTTATTATAATCTTCAATAAACTCATCTAGTTTTTCTCTTGAGTGTTTATTTATATGCTCTTCATCAATAAATGCACCTTCTGATTCTTCTAAATCAATTATTCCAGTTGCATCTTTATCATCTTCATTTGCACCATATGAAAAAATTGTTGCAATTTTTAGATTATGATTTCTACTTTTAAAAGCTTCATAATATTTAATAAGCATATCAACGCCACTTACACACATCATAGCTGTAAACTCTTTAGAATGAGTTTTACGACCATGATTAGCTAAAATGTAATCAACTATCTTTTCAAGTCTTTCTTGGCTTTCTAGTAGCTCTTTTGTATCAATAGCTTCAACTTCTATATCAATATTTGTTGCACTTCCACTTTTTTCTTTATATCTTCCAATATATTCAACTGAAAATTTTAAAACATTATCATCATTAATAGCATCAGTAATTACATATTTATGTAAACAATCTTCAAATAGCTCTTTTGTGGTTCTTTTACCAAGTTTATTTCCAGTTGCATTATCTACAAATATTGGAGTTCCTGTAAAACCTATCATTTGATTATTAGTAAAAAACCTTGTGATGTTAAGATGAGTTTCACCAAATTGGCTTCTATGACACTCATCAAAGATAAACACAATACTTTTATCTTTGATTTTTTCCATTTTTTCAAGATATTGTTTTTTTGAAATGGCTGTATTTAATTTTTGAATAGTAGTTACAATTAATTTTGTATCATCTGAAAATTGTTTTACAAGAGTTTTTGTATTATCAGTTCCATCTACACTTCCATCACTAAAACTATTAAACTCTTTTGTAGTTTGATAATCTAAATCTTTTCTATCTACAACAAACACAACTTTATAAACATTAGGTAATTTCATTAAAATTTGTGCTGTTTTAAAAGAGGTTAAAGTTTTTCCTGAACCTGTTGTATGCCAAATATATCCATTTTTATTTGAGTTTGAAACTCTATCTATTATGGCTTCAACTGCCCAAAACTGATAAGGTCTTAGAACCATTAAGATTTTTGGAACTTCAGCTAAAACAATATATTTACAAATCATTTTAGATAAATGGCATCTTTCTAAAAAAGTATCTGTAAACTCTTCAAGATTAGTGATATTTTTATTGTTTTTATCAGCCCAAAAGAATGTTTGTTTAAAATTCATAGACTCTAATTTACTATTTGCATAATATTTTGTATTAACACCATTTGAGATAACAAATAGTTGAATATATGCAAATAAAGCGTTATTTGCACTATAAGAGTGTCTTTTATATCTAAGAGTTTGATTAAAAGCTTCTTTTAGTTCTAATCCTCTTCTTTTAAGTTCAATCTGACAAAGAGGTAAACCATTTATTAAAATAGTTACATCATATCTATTTTTATAAACTCCCTCAACAGTTACTTGAGAAGTTACTTGAAAAAGATTTTGGCACCAATGTTCACTATCTAAGAATTCAATATATTTACTAGTTCCATCATCACAGGGCAAAACAAATTTATCTCTTAATATTTTTGCTTTTTCAAAAACATTACCTTTATTTAAATGATTTAGAACTCTTTTAAATTCTGTATCTGTAAGAGTTGTTTTATTATGCTTTTCTAGTTGAGTTTTTAGGTTTTTTTCTAAATCTTTATCATCTTTTATAATAACTCTTTCATACTTTTGTAATTCAAGTTGTTTTAATAGATTTTCTTCTAGTATTGCTTCGCTTTGTTTGCTCATTTAATTGCCTTAAAAGTTTATTATTTCGTGTTTTTTAATCATTTTATGTTATAATCTGGTTCTAAATTATTAAGGATTTTTTTATGAAAAAAACCATTGCAAATACCAACAAACATTTTTCCACTGCTTCTAAAAAGAAAAAAATGATTATAAATTCTGTTCATAGTTCTGCAAAAGTTGAAGGTTCTAAAATCACAAAAAAAGAACTTAGTGAACATTATAAACTTATTCATTCATAAGTTCCTCTTCTATTTTTGCTTTAAGTAATTCTTTCATAGGTTCATAATCACAATTATATCCTTCATGTACTCTTTGAATATAATTATCACTTCTTTTAAGTTTAAGTCCAATCATTGGAAAACCATTTTTAGCTAAGATTATATCGCAGATTAAACGACTTAATCTACCATTACCTTCTCTGAATGGATGAATAAATAAAAAATCGCTAATAAGTTTTGATAAATCATCTGTTATCATATCTATATCATCATATTCTTTTTTACTGACTTCTTGTAAAAACTTATCAAAATCTGGTAAACCTTTTAAAAAATCAATTCTCCATTCCCAAGCTTCACTTCCTGTTCCTTTACTCATAGAAACAGTTCTCAATTCACCTGCAAATGGATAAATAGTATCAAATACCATTTTATGCCATTGTTTAATAGTTTTAAATTCAATTGTTTTTGATATATCAAAATTTTCTACAAGATAACTATATACTTCAAGAAGTTTAAAATCTTCTTGTTTTGTGATATAAATATCATCAGTAGATTTTAGATAGTTGATACATATTCCATTTTTAGTGATTATTCTTTGAATATCGCTTGAATACCATTCTAACCAAGGATTTTTTATAACCTTATTTTCTTCTAAAATATCTACTTCTAAATTTATATTGTCAAGTATATGTTTTGGTGGTTTTTTTTCATTAAAGTATTTATTATCAGTTTCATACCAATATGTATATTTACCTTTGGTATTTAGTTTTAAAGAATATAATAAATATTTTGTTTTTGTCATTTAATTTCCATACAAGTAGACTTTTTAAATTCTTCAACCAAATCGGGCCTATTTTTTTTGATAACTTCATCAAATATTGTTTGAATAAAAGGTGCAACCCAATATTCTGAATTTTTTGGAGGAGTTTCTCCCATATCCAGATAATCTATATGGTCACTTGCCATCATATAATTATCTTTTATTGTAAATAACCAAATAAAATGCAAAATAAATATATTCTTAATATCTATTGATAATTGTTCTAAAAATTTTGTTCTATTATTACCAAAATCTGCCATTTCATTATCATTATAAAACATATATTTAAAGTAATTATAATGTGTATGGTCATTTAGTCTTATTCTCATTTTTTTATAATATTCACCTCTAAACATTAAATTATTTATAGTTTTTAGTTGTCTTGAATTTCTTATATAACTATTCATAACTTTATAGTCTGGTAGTTTTTCCTTATTTGTAACCCAATTATTAATCTTCTCAACAATAAAATTATTTAAACTATGATTATCTTCTAAATACAATAGTGCATAAATATTGATTACAACATTGTCATAATATTTTCTTGTTAAAGAGAAAGCATCATTTATTTTGCCATGTTCTAATATGAGTTTTATAGATTCCAATGTTCCTTTCATTGAAGAAAATATGTAATTATCAAAATTGATAATTCCTTTAACTCCCATAGTAAACCAAGAAAAAGTTGAAAAGCCAAGTGAGTTATAAAAATCTGAATATTTTTCTAATTCACTAAATATTTTATGTTCTTTATACTCTTTTGTTAAAGTACAATTTATCTTTTTTGACATATTTTCAATTTCTTCTTCTGACATATCACTTATTTTTTTTGAAAAACTTTCCATATATTGAACTTTTTCCCTAAATTTATTTATTCTCTTCATCTATTATTTGTTGATAAGGTTCATAGTTCTTATTTACAATTTCTATCAAAGAATCTTGTAATTTCTTAATATTATTTAAGATTTCAAGATTGAAATCTTTTCTTGATTTTGCATTAATTTCAGGTATTTTACCAATAAAATTATCTGGTAATTTTGATATAAATAAATCAATTTCACCATTAAACATAATTGCTTTCATTTGAATATTTTCTAATTTTATTACATCTTCAGGATTTAAATATACCAATGATTCTTTATCATATATTTTACTGAGTATTTCTTCATATTTCTTTTGAGTTCTTATTAATTGATATTTCTCAATTGTTGATTCCCCTGTATATATTTTTCCTATATAATCTTGCATATTTTTTAAAATATTAAGATATGAAATTAATATGTGTAAATTTGTTTTTATATCTTTAACTTTTTTGTCGTGATAATCTATCTCTTTATCTCTAATGTTAATTTTTAATGCAAATATAGCAATCAAAATTGATATTAATACAATGAAAGGAGGATATAAGCTTGTATTTTTAATATTACATAATATTGTTGCAAATAACAATATTATTAAAATAATATCTATTAGGAGTACAAAATTAATAATTCTTTTTATTTGTTTTTTCGAAGTAGTGTTTTTTTCAACAATATCCACTAGATTTATGAATTTTTCAAAATATTTCCACATATAATTCCTCACACAAACATCTGCTGTAAAAGTGCTTTTTTAAACTCTTTTGATGATTCTAATTGTTTTTGAGTTTGTTCTATTTTTGTATCTATTGAAGATAAAAAGTTTGCTATTTTTGTTTGTTCTTCAACACAAGGAATAAGCATTTTAATATTTTTTAACTCATTAAATGAAAGAACAGTTTGAGAAGTACCAACACTATATTTTCCAATAAAATGTTTGTTTTTATTTAACAAAGTTACCATAAATCTATTATCTGCATTTTTACATTCAAATACAGGATAATAAGTACTTATAATACCTATATATCCTAATGTATTTATGTTAAAAGTAAAAGTTCTATTATCACTTCTTGAACGATATGTTATAAAGTTACTAGGTACTATATTAAAACCTATGTTATCTCTTTCCGTAAGTCTATTTTCTCCAAAGTAATCACTTTGTAGCATTAATCCTTTGTTAGATGAAGTTAATACTGGATATTCATTTTCAAAAGTAGATTTATTTTTGTATTCAATTAAATATTTACTTAATTTTTCTTTTTTCCACTCACAAAACTCACTCCCATCATCAGCTTTAAACCTAATCTCTTGATTAAAGATTTTTTGCATTACACCTTTTTTGTATTGTTGTAAAAGTTCTTCTTTTTTTGTAAGTTGTTCTATTCTTGTATCAACAGAAGTTAAGAATGAAGCTATTTTTTCTTGTTCTTGTTTTAATGGTAAAAAGAAATTAAAGTTTCCTATTTGCTCTAAACTAAGATTTGGTTGAGCACCAACACTAAGATTTTTATAAATATATTTTTTCATTCTTCGAGACTGTAAAACAAATAAAATATAATTTAGATAATCTTTGTTTTTTAATCTAATTATTGATAAAGCTTGGTTCGTATTTGCAGGTAATATATTTTTTGTTACAACAGCAACTTTACCTAATGAACCAGCAATAGCAAAAAGAATATCTTGTTCTTTTAATATAGACCTTTTCAATTCTTTACTATGTGTATTTTCATCAATAAATAGACATTTATCTTTATTTATAGAAAGATTATTTATACCCTCAATTTTAACAAATGTTATACCTGAATTAGAAAACTTTTTTGGAGTTGTTCCTTTAGTAATTAATTCTGATAATTTTTTTAAATTATTTTCTTCCCACTCCCCACTAAACTCTTTAAATCTTAACTTAGGTACATTACTCATAATAAAATCCTAAAATGGTGTAGAGATATTTAATTCTCTACAAAATGATGCAATAGTTTCATCATTTGTTTTCATATCTATTTCTAAAGCTTTTAATTCACTTGAAACTTTGTCTAAATCAATAACTTCTTCCTCTTCAAAAGTATCTATATATCTTGGAATATTCAGGTTGTAGTCATTTTCTTTTATTTCTTGCATAGAAGCTAAGTGAGAGTATTTCTCAATCTCTTTTCTATTTGCATAAGTATCAATGATTTTTTCAATATTTTCAGATGTTAAATAGTTTTGATTTTTTGCTTTTTCAAAATCATTTGAAGCATCTATAAATAAAACATTTTCACTATCTTCTCTACATTTTTTAAATACTAAAATACAAGTAGGAATAGAAGTACCATAAAAGATATTTGAAGGAAGACCAATAACTGCATCTAAATAGTTTCTATCTTCTATTAAATATTGTCTTATATGTCCTTCTGCTGCTCCTCTAAATAATACTCCATGAGGTAAAACAATAGCCATTGTTCCATTATCATCAAGATGATGAATCATATGTTGAACAAATGCAAAGTCAGCTTTTGAAGATGGTGCTAGCTTTCCGTATTGTGAGAATCTATCATCATTTAAGTGAAGTGGATTTGCACTCCAATTTGCACTAAAAGGAGGATTAGCAACTATCGCTTCAAATCTCATATCAAGATGTTGTGGATGTTCAAGTGTATCTTCTTGTTTTATATCAAATTTTCTATAATGAACATCATGCATAATCATATTCATTCTAGCTAAGTTATAAGTAGTTCTATTTAACTCTTGTCCATAAAAGTTTGATACATCTTCAACTTCTTTTGCAACTCTTAAAAGTAAAGAACCTGAACCACAAGTTGGGTCATATACTGATTTTAATTTTGATTTATTATTAGTTACTATTTTTGCTAAGATTTTTGAAACTTCTTGAGGAGTGTAAAATTCACCTGCTTTTTTTCCTGCACCTGCTGCGAATTGTCCTATTAGATATTCATAAGCATCACCTAAAACATCTCTATCATGGTTTTTTAGTTCAAAGTTAATATTATCTAAGTGATAAAGAACTTTAGCAATAAGTTTATTTTTTGCTTCTTCTGTTCTTCCTAATTTTGTAGAAGTTAAATCAAGGTCTTCAAATAGATGTTCAAAATCATCTTCACTCTCATGCCCCATAGTTGATTGTTCTATATGTCTTAAAACTTGTGTTAAATCTTCTAAGATAAAGTTATTACTATCACTATTTCCTTTTTTTGCCATTGCAGAAAAAAGTTCATTTGGTTTTAAAAAATAACCAAGTTGTTCAATACTATCTTCCTTAATTCCATCAAGAAGTTCTTTTCCTTCTTGCGTTGATTCATCAATAGTTGTATATTTAATTCCATCTTCTTCTAATAATTCATTTGCAAAATCTTCAATTTTTTCAGATAGGTATTTATAAAATATGAAACCTAAAATATAATCTCTGAACTCATCGGCATCCATTTTACCTCTAAGTTCATTTGCTATATTCCAAAGTTGTTGCTCTAATGCTTTTTTTTGCTCTTCACCCATAAATTTTTGTTCCTTGAGATATTGTAAATAATTTTGTAGCTTTATTTAGATTATACTTTTTTAAGACTTCTATAGTGGTTAAAATGATAATAGAAATATTATTTTTTATTTATTAGTTTTCACTATTTAAAACTTCTTTAAAGATATTTTTTCATAATCTCTTAATTAAGTTTAATTTTTAACAATGTTTGATTTTGAAGTTTCATAGACTAAGAACAAATCAAAATACAATTTTCTTTATTGAGCATTGAAATTGAAGTATATAAATTGTTTTTATTAGTGAGATTAAATCATATTTCTTGAAAATTGTGTGTAAAAATAATTATGTATTTTAATGGAATGCATATGCAAATGTTCAATATAAAAAATCAATAAAGATTAGTTAGATAACTGGGATAACTCTATGTAGTAGGAGTGTCCTAATTCTAAAACATAATCTTTTTATTAAGAAACACTGTTATAGCTATTATTTAAAAAGTCATAAAACTTTTAATCAAATTATCCACATGTTTCTCTCCACTACTCTTACTTAACTTAGCATATCTCATAGTGGCATTTATATCATTATGATTCATAAGTTTTTTAATTGTAAGTATTGGCGTTTCATTTATTGCTAATTGACTTGCAAATGTATGTCTTAAAGTATGTATAGTTACTTTATCTAAACTTTCTGTTCCTTCTGGATTAAAAAGAATATCAAAAATAGGTTGTAATTTTCTATAATAATATTGATTTGAATAACTCTGTTTACCTGTATTTTTAAAAATATAATCATCTTTATTTTTTCCAGAATCAATAATAAATTTTTCAATTTCAGACTTTAATTTTATACTTAAAAATCCATAGTATTCACTATCATTTTTAAAATCATAAAGTCTAATAGAACAATTATCTTTTAAATCAGATGGTTTTATATTACAAATAGTTTGAAGTCTTCCACCTGTAGATAAACCAATCATTACAAAATAATATAGAGATCTATCATTTTCAATAGTTGCTAGTAATTTTTTTATTTCATCTAATTCAAGATATCTTAATCTTGCATTATCAACTTTTATTTTTTTAACTATTTTACAAGGATTTTTATCTACAATTTCATTTTCAATTGCCCAATTAAATATAGAACCTATTTGATCAATAATAAAATTTACTGTTGCAGGCATCAATTCTTTTCCAATATTTAATTGTAAATCTTCTATATCAGCTTTGGTAATTGTTTTAATTGCTTTAGATCCAATATAATGCTCTTTTATCCTATTTTCGACTCTTGACTTAGTTTTTTTATTTTGTTTATTGTGAATAGCTTTATAATCATAAAATTGATTTGCAATATCTAAAAAAGTTTGTGATTCTTTTTTTAACGCAAAATGAGGTAGTTCTTCTCCTAGTCGAAGTTTTGAGGTAATTTCATTTCTTTTTTGGAAACAATAAGCTTCTCTTATTCCCTCACTATGAAGTCCTATTTTCCTCCATACATCTTTTTTATTTTCTTTATATGTAATATAATAAGATTTATCCCCATTTTGAAGTTCTTGAGAATAAACTCCAGTATATTTTTTAGATTTTTGTCTAGCCATTATTTTAACACCTTTATTTCTAGCTATTTAAGATTATTTTTCTAGCCTATATCTAGCTATATAATGTTTTTATCTGTTCATTAATGTATTTGCTTGTAAAATATTAGCAAAATCTAACTTATATAAATATCGTGTTTGTAGGTATTTGTATAATAATGTAGTTATTTTTAATTTATAGATAGAAAAGATATGCTTTTATTTCAAGGTGTTTTAGCTTTTGAATTATTTACGGGTCATAAAGCCGATAATTCAGTAGAAGAAGCTATGAGAAAAGGTTTAAAACAAGGGTAGAAGATATTTTATATCTACCCTATATTTTTTTACTTTTATTTACAAAAATTATTTAGATAAAAAATCTATATTATTATTTTCATATTTTTTATTCAATAATTCAAATTGTACTTTTTCTTCATTTTTTATATTTTTTAATCTTTTTTCAATTGATAATTTAACTAAATCTTTTACTCTTTTATTTGCTACTTTAGTAAAAATTTCTGCTCCTTGAGAATTTATTTCATGAATATTATATATTCCTTTTCCTACATTATACAAAAGCATTGTTGGAGTAAATGTTTTTCCTACAAATTCTGGCTTTGGAAGTGATTCTTTTACCTCTGTTTCTATAGATTTAATATGTTCTTTTATCTTTTTTATATCCTGAGGATATATCTTTTTAAACTCTTGCTTAGATAATGTTTTTATTATTTCATGATTTAATTTTATATCTTGATTTTCACGTTCTCTAATTTTAATATCTAAAATACGTTTATTTACATCTGTAAAAAATAAATGATTTTGATAAACATCTTTTATTTTTTCTTCATCAAAATTTATTTTTACTTTTTCCAAAAAATATAAATCTATTAAATCAAGTTTTTCTTTGTAATACAAAGCCATTATTCGGTCTAAATGATCACCTTTTAGAATTTCTAACAAATTTTTATTATGTTCTTTCACTAATTTTATTACATATTTTATATATGGCGAAGAAAAAAGTTCTTCATATTTTTCATTTTCTTCAACTTCTAAAATCATTGGAAAAATCAATCGATTTTCTTTTAATACACCAAATAATTCTTTATTATTTATTTTTTTTTCATCTATTTTTTTCAACAATAAAAGAACAGAATTTTTAGTTAAATCTTTCATAGAAGCTATATAAATAAGCATTTCATATGTTCCATTATTAATAATTTCATTAATAAATTCAATATTATTAGGATATTTTTTTAACACTTCTTTTATAAAATTAATATTTTTCTTTTTTATTAATTCATTCAATAAATCTGCTGAAAGAGGTTTACTATTTATAATTTCAAAAATCAAATCATCATCTTCATATTTAATAATTGAAGCTATTACTCCATCTTCAATATTTTTATTTTGAATCAATTTTGATAGTTCTGTTTTACGTTCATTAGTATTATTAGTTGTAATTACAATTTTTAAATATGGATATCCTAAATAATCTACAATTATAAATAAAAATAAACTTATTAGAAATATTAAATAAAATATTATTTTCATTGTTATCCTAGTTTATTTTTATTTATTTCATTTTTTTTATAAATTTTCCATTTGTTGAAAAAACATATCTAATATTATCTGCTGATGATAAATTAAGCCCATCACAAGCATATGTTGCAATTAAATTTCCTTCTTTAGTAAATGTGACTGTTTCTTCAAAGTCACATGTATTTGATGCTGCTTGAACATCTTCTATTTCTAATATCTTTTTCTCTTCATTTGTTTTTTTATTAATTAAATATAATAACTCTTTACCTGTATCCCAGTTACTTTCAGCTCTAAAAGAATATTGTGATTCGTTATTTTCAGTAGCTAACAATAAATTTGCTATTGCCAATGTAATTAATATTGTTTTTTTCATTTATTTCCTTTGAATATAAGTCAAAATATTATATCTATTAAATTACTCAGAAATAACTCTTTTTGTATTTTTTTTAATTATTAGCCACTGACTTTTGTTATTAATCAACCCATAGGGTATAAAATCTCCTTTTGAATCTCTTCTATTTTTGATAAAAGCTCATCATCTATTTTAAAATCAAAAGCTTTTAAAGAGTCATCTAATTGATTTAAAACCCTTGCTCCAATAATAGTTGAAGCTACAAAATCAAAGTGTTTTGAATATGCAACCGCTAAAGTAACGCTAGAAATTCCATATTCATTTGCAAGTTGCATATATTTTGCCGTTGCATTTATAGTTTTATCATTTACAAATCTATTTGCCATAGCTTGAACTCTTTTACTTTGATTGTTTTTATAAGCTGTAAATCTTGCATCAGTTGGATAAAAACCACCATTATATTTTCCACTTAAAACTCCTCCTGCTATTGGAGAATATGGAAGAAGTGAAATATTTTCACGTCTGCAAACATTTGCTAATTCATCATGAAACCTTGGATTTAAAAGTGAAAAATTATTTTGAATAGATTCAAATCTAGCAAGATTTTTATATTTTGAAATCTCATTTGCTTTTGTTAAACCATAAGCACTATCATTTGAAGTTCCAATATATCTAACCTTTCCTTCCTTTACTAATTCATCAAAAGCTTTTAAACTCTCTTCAATAGGTACAATAGTATCAGGCCAATGCATTTGATAAAGGTCGATATAATCAGTTTGAAGTTTTTTTAAACTCCCTTCAACTGCTCTTTTTATATGAAAAGAGTCAATTGCTGTAAGTCCGTGCCTAATTGGTGGAACAAACCATCCAGAAGCAGCACCTGCTACTTTTGTTGCAAGAATTATCGAATCTCTTGGTTTTGTTTTAAGCCATTCCCCAACAATTTGTTCAGTTATTCCTGTAGTGTTTGCTTTTGGAGGAACTGGATAAAGTTCTGCTGTATCAAAAAAGTTTATTCCATTTTCATAAGCTTTATCCATAATTTTAAAAGCCTCTTCTTTTGTAGTGCTTGAACCAAAAGTCATAGTTCCAAGACAAATAGAAGAGACTCTTAACCCACTTTTTCCTATATATCTAAAATCCATAAATAAATCCTTCATATTTTTAATAGGATTTATTATAACTACTTAAAAAAAATATCTAGGTTAAAAAGCCCTATTCCATAATGCAGATTTCTTTTTTTCTCATGTGTTTTATAGTTTGAATAGCAACCAATAAAACAATAATAGTTGTAATTGTTGATAAAACATAAGCAAATAATTCATATATCCAATAATTAGTCAATTCATACATCAAAATAGAACTTAAACTAACAGCAGCCATAGGAAAAGTAAATGCCCACCATGAGATGAAAAACTTAATTTTTAAAAAGTTTTTATACATAACAAAAACTAAAACCGTAAAAAATAACCCCAAATTAAATAGAATTTGTGCAAAAAAATCTAAACTCTCAGTCAATTTAATATATGAAATAAAACCAATAGCAGGTGGAGCTATTAGTATAAATAGTGTTGGCATAAATTTAGGAGCAAATTGATTATGAAAGATAATTCTATTTAAAATAATCGCAAATAAAATAATCCAAAAAAAGATACCAATTGAAAAATAAAAATATAAAATCTCTTTTGCAACAAAACCAACACCTGCTATTGGAACTATTAAATTTCCAACAATTGGAATAAACCACGCAGGATTTGAATGCTGCATTTCAAGGTTATTGTTTATCCAAAATTTTATTGTATAAAAAGTAAAAAAGATATGGAAAACCGCCCCAAAAAGAAAAAATATTTCAGCTATTTGCATATTAAAAAGTCTAAAATCAATAGATAAAATTAACATTGAAATAGAAGAAGCTGCAAAAAAATTAACCCTCACTGGATGGGAAAACTCTTTTTTCACTTCATCTTTATATTTTATAAGCTTTAAAATATAAAAAAACAGAACTACAAAAAATAAAAATGTAGAAATTGCTATCATTATTGAAGAAATAAATATTGGAAAAGAAAAAACTGAACTCATTCTTTCATAAACTAAAGTTAAACCACCTAAACCCATGATTGTAGCAAACATCATGATAGGGAAAAATTGCAATCTATTTGAAGGAATTGCTTTTATACTCTCTTGTTCTTGCATTATAAATCCTATTAAGAATAATTTATTATAATTAGAAAAAACTAAAGGATAATTTTGGCTAAAAATAAAAAATTAGTAATTGATTTAAAAGAAGAAAATCTCACTTTTGAAGAGAGAAACCAAACTATAAAACTACTAAATTTCAAAACAGATACCATGAGTTTAGATATTGCGATTTTTGAAAAAGATAAATTTATCAAAAATAGTACAATGGTCTTTGCTCATTTACCTAAAAAACTAAAAGCCAAACTAAATCCAAGGACAAAATAAAATGTTTTTTCTAAATATTTTTATAATTATAACTTATAAATTTTAAAGTTTGTTTTATTTTTTATAAGTAAATATTATAATAAAAAATTAAAAAGGTAAATATTGAATTGGTTAGCACATATATTTTTATCAGAGTTAAATGTTGATTTTCAAATAGGCAATTTTCTAGCAGACCCGTTAAAAGGTAGAGTTTGGGAAGATGCAAGTGAAGATATAAAAAAAGGAATGCAAACCCATAAGTTAATAGATTCTTTTACAGATAGCCATGAAATAATCTGTGTTAGTAAAAAAAGATTAAGAGAAAAGGGTTTGTTAAAGCCTGTTATTATTGATTTAACTTATGATTATTTGCTTACTAAAAACTGGGATAAGTATTGTAATATACCTCTAAAAATATTTTCAAATACTTTTTATGAAAAAGCATATCAAAGAACTCTTTTTTTACCTTCTAATGCAAATTTACAAATTGCAAATATGATTGAAAGAGATTTATTAAATAAATATCACACTATAAATCAGCTAAAAAGCTCTTTTTCTAGGATGGATGCAAGATTATCAACAAGACTTTTACAAAGAGAAACCGCAAGTGGTTACTCAAATGCTGTTGTTGATAATATAAACTATTTGGAAAAAGATTTTTTAGAGTTTTTCCCAGAACTTTGTAAAACTGTAAAAAAAGATTTAAATGAAGAAAAATTAAAACATTGGAGAATATAAGATGAAAAAACTTCTTTTAATTAGACATGCAAAATCTTCTTGGGAGGATTTAACTTTAGAAGATTTTTTAAGACCTTTAAATAAAAGAGGTTTAAAAGATGCTCCTTTTATGGCAAAACTTCTAAAAAAAAAAGAGATAAAAGCTGATTTGCTTATTTGTTCACCTTCTATTAGAACAAAACTAACAAGTGAATTTTTTATAAAAGAGTTAAATTTTAAAAATGAAATAATTTTTGAAAAAGCTATTTATGAAGCACCTTACGAAAATCTTTTAGAGGTTTTACAAAAAATTGATGATAGATTCAAAACTATAATTTTAATAGGTCATAATCCTGGTCTTTGTGATTTAACAAATTTTTTATGCGAAGAATATTTTGAAAATATTCCAACTTGTGCAATCGTAGAAATAGATTTTAATACAAACTCTTGGAATGAAATATCAAAAAAAAACTCAAAACTAATCAGTTTTGAATATCCTAAAAAGTATAAATAATTTATACTTTTTTACTTCTTCTAATCAATAAATAAACAAAAAATGGCGCTCCAATAAATGCTGTTACTACTCCAATTGGCAAAGTTGAATCTGTATTTAAATTTCTTGAGATTAAATCTGAAAATACTAAAAATATCCCACCAAAGAAAAAAACAGGGAAAAATAGTTTATCTGCACTTTTTTTATAAATAAGTTTTATAATATGAGGAATTACAAGTCCTATAAAACCAATTGGTCCTACAAAACTAATACAAATTCCAACACTTAAAGATACAACAACTAACAATAAAATATTTATCTTATGAACATTTAATCCTTTTAAAAATGCTGTATCATTACAAATCAAAAGAAGTTTTATTTTTTCTTTGTTTAGATGTATAGTTAAATAAAAAACAAAACTCACAAACATAACAACTAATCCACTTGTAAAACCAACAGTGTCTAAACTTCCAAGAGTAAATCTAACTATTGAATAGTTTTCTTGTAAATTACTCATATAAAAAACCAACATTAAAGCTGAACTATAAAAATATGATAAAGCAATTCCAATTAATAAAATAGAGTTTGTAGAGACAGAAATAGAGCTTTTATTTATCTGTTTTGAAATAAAATATAAAATCAATATAGTAATAATCGAGCCAAAAACAGAAGAGATACTCATATAAAGAGCTGGGAAAAATACGATTGAAATAGCTGTAAAAAGCGTAGTTCCACTTGCAATTCCTAGAGTATATGGAGTTATTAATTCATTTTTAAAAATAATTTGAAAAATTAAACCACCTAAAGCTAATATTCCACCAACAAAAAATGCTAAAACAACCCTTGAAACTCTTAAATCCCAAAAAATTGTATGTGTTGTTGAACTTGAATCAAAAATATCTTTAAAAGTTAGAGATATTTCTCCTAAAAAAGGAGCTAAACAAATGATTATAAAACTAAATATATATAAAACTATTTTCATAAATTAACCACCAAATGCTTATCTAGTTTTATGATTGTATTATTATAAAATCTTTTTAAATTTTCATTTGAAAAAAACTCTTCATGTTCTCCAAAAAACTCTATAATTCCATCATTTAAAAATAGAACTTTATATTTTAAAGCATACGCCAAATCAAGGTTATGAGTAATAATAATTTTTTGTTGAAGTAAATCTGAGTTAAAGATATCATAAACCTCTTTTAATCTACTTATATCCAAATTTGCTGTTAATTCATCAAAAATAGTAGTTTTAGCATTATGTATAATCGCACTTGCAAGAAGCAAAAGTTGCTTTTCTCCTGAACTGAAAGATTTGCAATATTTATCTTCTAGTTTTTTTAGATTTAATAATTTTATGATTTCATCTACTTTTTGATTATCTACACTACTTATAAATGAGAGTTCTAAAAACTCTCTTAAAGTTACATATTCATCAAAAATAGAGAGTTTAGGAGGAATATAATTTATAAGTTTTGCCCTTTTAAAATCACTAATTTTAGAGATATTTTCACCAAATAACTTAACTTTTTCATTTGAAATAAGATTTGATAAAACTTTTGCAAGGGTAGATTTTCCTGCTCCATTTTCGCCTAAAATTATAAGATTTTCATTCTCTTTTAGACAAAATGAGATTTCATGTAAAATTGAACTATTGTAGTCTTTTATCTCTAACATTTTCTAATATCTTTCTAAAATCATTTATAAATAACTCTACTCTATGGCTTGGAATTCCTGCATATTCTTTATCAATTGCATAAATATTATCACCTTTACTTGCATTTATAGGTAACTTTTTCCACGAATTAATAATGCTTTCCAGCTCTTTAAGATTTCCCTCTAAAAATGGTGCTAATAAAACTATTATATCTGGATTCATATTTATAATTTTTTCTGTATTTACAACAGGTTGTGCTTGAGAAGTGGAAAAATATGCGTTTTGATTTCCACTTGCTTTTATAATATCTTCAAAATATAAAAAATTTCCAGTTACATAAATATCATTTGACAATGTCTTTTTAGGGCTGATTACTATCAAAATTCTTTTGTTTTTTACTATATTATCCAAAGAAGCTAAAGCATTGTCTATATTTGAAATAAGTATTTTTGCATTTTCTTCTTTTTTGAAAAAAGTTCCCAATTCAAAAATAGTATTTTTAATCGATGAAATTGTATTTGTTTTATAAATCAAAGTCTCTATTTCTAAAGCTTTTAGATTAGAATTTAACTTTTCATCATAATCTTGACCTATAACAACAGTAGGTCTAACACTTAAAACTTTTTCTAATGAAATATTGTTATATCCACCAAGTTTTGGAACATCTTTTGATTCTATTGGAAAATCACAATGTTTAGTATTTGCAACTACACTATTTCCTACACCTAAAGCAAATACAATCTCATTTACAGAAGGAGAAAGAGTAACTACTCTTTCTTCGCCTGATAAATTTATACAAAAAAGGAGTATAAATAGTAGCTTTTTCATTTTAGAAATTAGCCTTTAATCCAACATACGCACTTCTTTGAGCTGTTGCATATCCATCAATTGTTTGATAATATTTATTGAAAATATTGTCAACTTTTAAATATGTAGAAAATGTTTTATTTATTTCATAATTTATCACTGAATTCCATAGTGTATAGTTTCCAGTTTCTCTACCTGTTTTATTTGCACCATCATATCTTTCACCAATATATTGTCCATTAATATTAAAATGTAAATTACTAATACCATAATAATCAACACCAAAACCAACTTGATTTTTTGGTCTTCTTGCTAATTCTCTTTCTTGACTATCTTTAGCACTTAAATATGTGTAGTTTAAATTTAATAATAAATCTTCAATTATTAATTTACTATATTTAGCTTCATATCCTTCAATAGTTGATGTTCCATCAATATTAACATACTTTGATGATTGCCAATTCATAAGATTATCAATTTTATTTTTAAAATATGTAAGTGTAAAATCTTTATATGTTGAAGATATATCAAATCCTTTGATTTTTTCTGGCTCTAAATCTGGATTTGAAATACCCCAAGGATTTAATATATTTATTATATTAGGTGCATTATAAGCTGTTCCATAATTTGCATTAAAAGATAAATCTTCATTTACATTATATTTAACTCCGATTTTTCCAGTATATTTTGAACCAAAATTAGAATAATCATCTCTTCTTAAAGATTCAGTAATTGCAAAATCACCTAAATAATTTGTATTTGTTATATAAATTGCTTTATTTGTATTATCATCTTTATTTGTAGCATTATTACCTTTTATGTAATCAACCTCTGTTTTTTCATGAGAAAATCCAATTAACAAACTATCTTTATCAAAATAAGAGATATTATCTGTCAAATCTAATAATTTAACTTTTCCATTATAATCTCTTACTTGCCAAGAATTAGTTGCTTCTAATTCTTTCTTTTCAAATTCTGATATGTCATATTTTAATTTTATATTATGATTTTTATAATTTTTGTTGTAACCTAAAGAATATAGATTTGATTCATTATCTGAATGTAAATTTGCATTAGGAGCATTCCAATCATCATATTCAACAAAACTATTTATGTGATGATAACTTAAATTAATGCTATCTTCATCTGTGATATTATAAGAACCTTTTAAATTAACTGTTGTATTTCTATATCCATCTTTTTCATAATCATCAACTCTATCACCAAAAGGAGTTTGAGAAGAAAAACCATCAGTTAAAATTCTATCAGCAGATAATTTTACACTATATTTATCAGTTTTATTAGATACACTCATTCCATATTTTTTTGTTTGAAAACTACCAAATTCACTATTAAAATTTACATGTACACCATTTTTAGCTTCTTTAGTAATTATATTTATAACACCAGCACTTGCATCAGCACCCCAAACACTTGATTGTGCACCTTTTATTACTTCTATTCTTTCAATATCTGAAATCATAAGATGAGAAAAAGCCGCTCCACTTGTATTTGAAGGATCTTGATATTTTACTCCATCAATTAATACTAATATTCTTTTAGAATCCATACCTCTTAAAAAAACTGAACTTGTATTTCCCATTCCACCATTACTTACGAATGAAATTCCAGGAAGAGTATTTAAAGCTTCAACAACTGTAGTAAACTTTCTCTCTTCTATTTCTTGAGCTGTAATAACGTCAACATTAGAAGTAACATCTTTGATTGATTGAGTTGTTTTTGTAGCACTTGTAACTGTAATTGTTTCTAAGTTTTGAGCCGAAAAAAGGTTTGTTGTTGCTAGAAGAAAGCTTGCAACTAAGCTTATAGATAATTTTTTTTGCATTTTTTATTTTCCTAATTTTTTATTTATATGTTGTTTGTTGAATATAATTTGATTGGTTTTAATACTTTTGATAATAAAAGTTTTATGATTTTTGGTAGATTATTACTAATAATAGAATCCATACTACAGTAAAAAGATTGCATTTTTCTATCTACAGTTGCAGCTAAAATCCCAAAAAAACTAAAGTATTTTTTATATTTACTAATCATTATTTTCCTCCTTTGTAAAATATATTTTTTATTTTAAATATGACAGTTTAAGATAGTTTTAGTAGGATCAACTAAATATTCATAACCTAAATAAGCTATATAAATTCCAAAAGCTATCACTAAAATAGAAGCTAACTTTATGAATAAATCTCTTAAATTTGATTGTTTAAATATTCCTACGAAAAACCCCAAAGAAAAAAGTGCTGGAACTGTGCTAAGTCCAAATATCAACATCACAATAGCACCCCAAAATGCACTTCCTGTACTTGCTGCTGTGATTGCAAAAACATATACAAATCCACATGGAAGTAAACCATTTAACATACCTAAAAGGTAAAAACTAAAAAGTGATTGAGAACCTAAAAGTGCTTTAAATGTATTTTGATAAAGTGGAGATTTTGAACAACTATGTTCTAAAATAGTTAAAAATTTAATCTTACCAAGTAATGAAAGTCCTACTAAAACCATCATCAAACCAGTTAAAAGCAAAAATATTCCACTTGTTAGATTATCAAAGGTTACAACTCCACCAACAAGCCCAAATAAAGCTCCTAAAATCATATAAGTAGAGATTCTTCCAAAAGAGTAAAGTAAATGAGCAAGTGCTTGGACTTGTTTTGTCCATTCACTTTTTATTTTTGTACTTGAATATGCTATTACAATTCCACCACACATTCCAACACAATGACCAAAAGAGCCTAAAAAAGCTATTGTAATAATAGAAATAATACTTATTGTTTCCATTATTTACCTAATAATTCTTTTTTATAAATTGGATTTGCCATAGTTTCACCTCGAAGCATTTTTAAACTCATCTCTTCAAAAGTAATAAATCCATCTTGTTTTTGTTCATAAGCACCAAAACCATATCTCAT
Source organism: Arcobacter aquimarinus (assembly GCF_013177635.1). Classification (NCBI taxonomy): domain Bacteria; kingdom Pseudomonadati; phylum Campylobacterota; class Epsilonproteobacteria; order Campylobacterales; family Arcobacteraceae; genus Arcobacter; species Arcobacter aquimarinus. The sequence continues at coordinate 1,367,677 of NZ_CP030944.1, forward strand.
AGGAGTAATATCTGTTTGGCTATACCAAGCTGTTCTTCCATCTATATACTTTTTTGTGTCAACTGTTCTAACCCAAATTTTTGCATCATCTTTGAATGCTTTATCTTTTAACCAGTTTGCCATACCACCATGGTCATGAAAAAACCATGTTTTTCCATCATTTGAAATAACTTGAGAAGCATAATCTAAAGTATCAATAATCATCCCACAATCACTATCTTGATATTTTCCCAAAATTATTTCAAGTGGTGTTTGAGCTTTATTACCCTCTTTTAAAACAACCATTTGTTTACTATTTGACATAGATAAAAATATTATAACAATTATTGCAATTATTATGATTATTGTAAAAAAAGGTAACATCTTTTTCATGAAAAACTCCCGATATTTTGCGGTATTATATTCAGTTGTATATAAATTTTAGATTATTGGTGCATAAAAAAAGGCTTTACAGAGGGAAAAACTGTAAAGCCCACATTCAAATATATTTCATAGTATAGGATAAGAACTTATATGTATTTAGTAGTAGGAGGATTTAATACAGATATCCTATGAAAGAATAGTAGCACTAGAAAAATTAAAATAAGATAAAATCTATCCTCTTTTTTAAATCTTTTTTATTTTTTAAAATATTCTATAAATTTCATTCTAAAATAAAGACCAAAAGTTGAAGTATAACCTACTTCACTAAATCTTAGATTTTTATTCTCATCATAAATAAAAGTTGTTGGAAAAGCTTTTATATTAAAATTTTGTGAATAAGTACCATCTTCATCGTTTACAACATTAAAAGTAAGATTGTGTTCTTCTAAATATTTTTCTATCTCTTCTTTTGTTCCTGATTGAACAGCTATTGTTATAACTTCATAATCTTTTGATAATTTTTCAATATTAGGTGCTTCAAATTTACAAGTAGGACACCATGTCGCCCAAAAATGAATAATCAATGGTTTATCTTGTAAAACTAAATACTCTTTGTCATTTAAAAGTGTAAAATTATTTATTGATAATTTCTCTTTATTTAAATTTTGTGAATTAAAATAACTCATTACATTTGTAGCTACTAATAATATTAAAATAAAAACTATTATCTCTTTTAAATATTTTTTTATTCTATTTTTCATCTTTTTCCTTTAAGTAAAAAAGTAGTATACATAATTTTTTATTGTTAAGTACTATTATGTTATGCTATTTCTTATTAAAAATATCCATAATAAAATAAGGAAATAAATGCGTTTAATAATGTTCGATATGGACGGAACACTAATAGATAGTGGTTATGCTATCACAAATACTATAAATTATGTAAGAGAAAATCTAGGTTTTGAGAAATTAGAAAAAAATCATATTTTAGAAAAAGTAAATGACCCATCTATAAACTCTGCTGAGTTTTTTTATGGAACAAAAGAGTTCACAAAACAACAAACTAAGCTTTTTGAAGAGTATTATAATGAGCATTGTTTGAGTGATTTGGTTGTTTATGATGGTATTTCTAAATTGATTGATGATTTAAAAGGTGATTTTACTTTAGCAGTTGCAACAAATGCAAATTCTGCTTATGCTTACAAAATGTTAAATCATGTGGGATTAGCAAAATATTTTTCAACTATTTTAGGATATGACAGTGTAAAAAATCCAAAGCCACATCCTGAAATGGTTTATAAAATCTTAGATAAACACAATATAGAAAAACAAAATGCCCAACTAATTGGGGATTCACACAAAGATATTATGGCAGCTACAAAAGCAGGTGTTGATTCTGTTTTAGTAAATTGGGGTTTTTCAAATCATGAAAAAGATGCAATAGAAACAGTTTTAGAATTAGAAAATAAAATAAAAGCAAAATTTAGTTAAAGAAAAGATGATGTTTGAAACTATAAAAAATCTATTTAAAAAAGAAGAAACTTTTTCATGCATCATTTTTGATGGAAAAAAAATGAAATATCTTGATTTAACTCAAAAAGAGATTGATAGACTAAAACAAGAGCATAAAGATTGGACTATTACAAAAAAAGAGGAGTGTTAAAGTTCTATGAACTTATACTCTCCTTCTTTTAAATCATCTATTTGAAATCCTGCAAAACTAACTCTGTGAAGTTTAATCACCCTATTTCCAACTGCTGCGAACATTCTTTTTACTTGATGATATTTTCCTTCAACTATTTCAAGTCGTACTAATGTTGGAGATATAATTTCAAGCATAGCTGGAAGTAAAGGTTTTTTTTCACCATTTAACATCAGTTCACCGCTTGCAAAAATTTGTGATTCATCACCTTTTAAAGGCTCAGCCAATGTTGCTTCATAAACTTTTATAACATCACTTTTGGGACTTGTTAGTTTATGGTTTAAGTCTCCATTATCTGTTAAAATAATTGCTCCTGTTGTATCAACATCAAGTCTTCCAACTGTTGAGATTTTTGGATTTCTTCTATTCCAACGTTCGGGTAACAACGAATAAATCAAACTTCCTGCATCGTTGTGAGAACATATATAACCGCTTGGTTTATTTAATAATATTGTAATTGTTTGGGCATCTAGTGGTTCATTATTTATAAAAACATCTTCATGATTAGCCTTTAAAGATACATCAAAAACTCTTTTATCTTTTACAAAAACTTCAAAAATTTTCAAAAACTTCTTTGCTTCACTTCTTGTACAATATCCTAAACTTGACAGATGTGCATCTATTCTTTTATAACTATTTGCCATAAATTCCTATCTTTTTCTTTTAAATTGGTCGGATATTAACATTTTTTTCAATAAAATACAAACATGAAAATACTTGACAAAAAAAATAAAATATATTTACTTGATGATGAAAACTTTGATTTTCCAACTTTAGAGATGATGAAAGATGATTTAGTTGCTGTTGGTGGTGACTTTCATCCTCAAAGACTAATAAATGCTTATGAAAATGGAATTTTTCCTTGGTATGTTGATGATTATGGTTATATCCATTGGTTCTCACCAAATAAAAGAATGGTTTTAAATCCAAGTGAGATGAAAATATCTAAAAGCCTAAAAAAATCCATTACAAGCAAAGGTTTTGTAGTTAAATCAAATGAAAACTTTGAAAAAGTTATGCGTGAATGTGCAAATATAAAAAGAAAACATGAAGATAGCACTTGGATAAGTGAAGAATTCATAGAAGCTTATACAAATTTATTTGAACTTGAGATTGCCTTTTCTATTGAAACATATTTAAATGATGAGTTAGTTGGTGGACTTTATGGACTTGTTATTGGTGATGTTTTTTGTGGAGAAAGTATGTTTTCAAAGGTAACAGATGCTTCAAAAGTTGCTTTTTATCACCTTTGCCAATGGGCAAAAGATAATGAAATCAAAATTATAGATTGTCAAGTTTATAACGACCATTTAGCTAGTTTGGGAGCTAGTGAAATAAGTAGAGTTGAATATTTTAATATATTAAAAAGTGATTCTTAATTTTTCTGATAAATTTGGATGTTATTTCTACCCTTCTTTTTAGCTTCATAAAGGGAAATATCTGCTAATTTAAAAGCTTCCATAAAATTTTTTGATTTTGAAGGAAATAGATTTACTCCAATAGAAACTGTTAATTTTAAAAAATTCTCTTCATTATAATAAAACTTATGTTCTTCAATAATTTTTAAAATTCTTTCAATAACATTTAAAGCACTTTGATGTTGATTATTTTTTACTTTTGTAAGAATAATAAACTCTTCCCCACCATATCTAATAACAATATCTTCTTTATCTCTAACCGATAATAATATTGTATTAGCTACTTCTTTTAGTACCTTATCGCCTACATCATGTCCGAAAGTATCATTTATTTTTTTAAAAAAATCAATATCTAAAGTAGATAATATATAATCATTTAAATTTAAATTATTTTGAAGTTCATGAAGATAATTTCTATTATACACATTTGTTAATTTATCAATAAGTGAACTCTTTTTTATATTTAAATATTTTATAGTTTGAATGATTAAAATAAAAAGAAATAATATAACTATAGAAACAATCAAAATTATTCCATTTTTCATTAAAGTTATTATTTCATTTATTTCTTCAATTTTTTTAATAGAAAAGTCAATAACTAGTATAAGCTCAACATCTTTCTTATTATTTAAAATAGGAAATAAATAACTAATAGATAATTCTTGTAAGTATTTATGCTCAATACTTAAAGGTTTTTTATTTGTATAAATATCTAACCATTGAGATGTTTCAATATCAAACTTTTGATTTGGGAAAGCTTTTTCTTTTGAAGAAGCACCATCTGCTAGAAAACGAAAAACTCCTCTTGAATCTTTATATAAAAGATAAGCATATTTTATATTAGGAGTAATTAATAATTCTAATTTTTTCTCTATTTTATTTTGTAAATTTTCATCATTTAAAATTTGCTCTGATAAATTTTGATTTTTATCCAAAGTATTTTGAATTAAAGTAGCACTATTTTTTACTATCGCTAAAACATCAATTGTAGAAATAGAAACCATTTTAGTTTCAATCTTTTCTTCTAATTTTATTGTTCCATACAATAATAACAGCAACAAAAAAGATACAATAACACTTAAAACTATCAAATAAAAAGATCTTGTCATATTGAATATTTTTTTCATCTTATATCTTCAATAAATTTTTCATAATCAGAAGATAAGTTTATATTCTCTTTCAATAACCTATTTTTTACTAAAATTATATTAGGTCTACTTTTATTCCAAAAAAATGCCCCTATGTATGATTTGTTATGTAAAAGTTTTTGATAATTATTTGTAAAAAATAACTTATTTTCATCTTCACAATAAGAATCTTTTCCAAAACTTCTCTTTTCAAAAATAAAATTTGCATCTTTACAATCATCTACTATAGTAAAAAATTTTGAATATATATCTCTTTCAACATTCGAAATTTTTGGTATAAAAAGTTTTATCTTATCTTTTTTCAAAGCTGTAGAAATATTTGAAATAATTTTTGCTTCCAATTCCATTTCTTCATCATATTTATCTATTAAAAAAGTATATTGGCTAGAAAAACCAAAAGTTATTAGAGATATCAAAAATAGTATATTTTTCATTAAAACAACCATTTTAGCGAAGTTGTTACACTTGAAGAACTATCATTAAGTGTAAAATTATTACCAGAATCATTATAGATAGATTGAGTAGAATCATTAAATATATTATTAGCTTTCAAACTCAATTTTAAATTTTTATTTATATTATAAGCAATTCCAAAACTCATATCATAAGAAGAATCAACAGTTAAATCCAAATATTTATAACCATTTCTATAATTCAGTGAAGTAAAATATTCAAATTTATTATAACTTCCCATATATTTGATATATCCACCATTATTTGAATTATTAATATTTTGATTGATATCCGTCATAAAATAATTTAATTGTAATTTATTATAATCAGAAAACAAATACTCATAACTAAATATTAATCCAGAAGTTTTTATTTTATCTTGTATATTTACAAAACCTACATTTGAATCAAAATATATAAAATCATCAATTTTAACATTATGATAAGTGATTCCAAATTTAGATTTTTCTGTGGTATAAACCGTTTCTATCGTATAAAATTTATACTTTTGTACATTTAAATTTTTATTTACTAATGAATAATCAATATTAAAAAAAGAAGGTGGTAAATAACTTTTTGTATAAAAAGTTTTTAAACCAAAATTTTCAAATGGTGTATAAATAGCCCCTATTCTATAAAGTTCTTCATCAATATTTTCTAAAAATCCATTTCTTTTATATTCATCAAACTTGGCATTTGCTACTAGTATCAAATCATCTTTTACTTTATAATCATTCTGAAAAATTACAGATAAAACATTTTCTTCATCAAAATTTGTATATTGAGGAATAATTGTATTTTGATTTATAACAATATTTTCAGTATTGTATTTTTTCTTTGAAAAATTTAATCCAGTTAAAAAATTATTATTTTTATATTCGAAAGATTTTGTTATACCTGCTTTAAATTTAGTAGATTTTAAATCCTCTTCAATTTTATTTGGATAATTATTCATAATTGGAAAGTTTAATACTGGTATGAAATTTAAACCTGTAGCATTTGATTCTTTATAATCTATTTCATTTACATCAACTGAAAAATTTATTTTTAAAGATTTATCATATAAAAAATATTTAGACACATCAATATAAAAATCTTTTGTTAAAACTTCACCATCATCTGGTATAGAATCAAGAGAAAAACCTATATAGTTGTCTTTTTTTAAGTCTGTATATGCAAGGTTGATATTTGTGTTTTCATCACTAATATCCAAAAATAAATATCTTTTTTTGGCATCATTTAACAATTTAGTATTTTTATAATCAGTGTGGTCTTTTTGATTTTCATTATTTAAATATAATAAATATGACCATCCATTTTCAAGTAATTTGGAATTCATAATAGATTGAGAATTTGAACCTTGTGATGATACTTTCAAATTTACTTCACTACCATTTTCTTTAACAGCTTTTTTTGTATAAAGTTTTATGAAATAAATACCTGTTTCAGTTCCTGTGGTAAAAGAACTTTCACCATAATAAATTTCTAAATAATCAATAAAATCTAAAGGCAAATCACCCCAAGAATTTGAAGAATTTTTACTATATGCAGAACTTATTTCATGGTCATTTATAAAAACTCTATAAAATCCACTAATATTTCCCTTTGAGCCTGCAATAGCTAAATTATTTGTACCAAATCTATTTTTATTTAAATTTAGTAAAGGAAGTTCTTTTAAAATATCGTTTAATTTATGATATTGCATTTGTTGAATATCTTTTTGAGAATAGATAAAAACATGTCCTAGTTTTTCATCTACTGTTTTTAATGATTTATTATTATTTGAATCATATTGTTGGAGTAAATTATCCAAAGAATTTGAAAATAAGAAATCAGCTAATAAAAGCACAGAGAAAAAAACAAATTTCATAATAAACCTATTTAAAATAATTAGTTAAAGATTTTAATTAAATTATATTTAAGAAGTAATTATTTTATTTAATATTTTTTAAATTTTAAATTTTTTTTGCTCATCTTTAGATAAAAAAGTCCAAGCTACTATTCGGCTTATTTTTTGACCGTGTGCCATTTCTATTGTTTTTACTTCTACTGCTTTTATATCTTTTAATGCTTTATAAATAAAAGGAAGATTCTCTTTTTTTGATACAAGAGTTGTAAACCAAAGACAATTCTTTGAAAACTCCAAACTCTCTTTTATCATATTTTTAATAAATGTTATTTCTCCACCTTCACACCAAAGTTCATTGTTTTTTCCACCAAAATTCAAAGCACTTTTTGTACTTTTTTGTTTTGTGAGGTTTTGAACTTTTCTTTTGTTTCCTGCTAATGCTTCATCTAATGATTTATGAAAAGGTGGATTGCACAAGGTAAAATCATATTTTTCATCTTTATTGATAATATTTACAAAAATATTAGAAGGATTTTCTTGCTGTTTTACTTTGATATTTTCTTTTAAAATTTCATTTGAATTTATGATATTTAAAACTGATTCAATAGAAACTTTTTCTATATCACTTCCTAAAAACTGCCAACCATAAATGCTAACACCAATAATAGGATAGATACAATTTGCTCCAACTCCAACATCTAAACCTTTTATAGCTTTTCCTTTAGGAATTTTTCCATTGTTATTTGAAGCTAACAAATCAGCAATATGATGAATATAATCAGCTCGTCCAGGAATTGGAGGACATAAATATCCTTTTGGAATTTCCCAATTTTTGATTCCATAAAAATGCGATAATAAGGCTTTATTTAAAGCAATAACAGCATCAGGATTGGCAAAGTCTATTGATAAATCACCATATTTATTTGGTTTTACAAACTCTTTTAGACTATCTTGAGATTTTATTAAAGTAGTAAAATCATACCTATTATTATGAAAATTTCTGGGATGTAGTGTTTTTGTATTTGACATATCTTATTTTATCCTATTGATAATGAAAATTGTATTATTCATTTTATAAGTATTTGCAACTTTTTATTTTAATAGTGTAATATTTCTTACCAATAATAAGGAGAATATGTGGATTATAAAAAATTTAGTGAAATTTCACCTTGTGACTATGCAGGAACTTTAAAAAGAGAAAGTTTTATGGATGCTGGAATAAAAGAGCTTTGGTCAAATATTCCTAGAATCTCAGGTCCTGCATTTACTGTAAATATGGTTGCAGGAGAAAATCTAGCACTTCATAGAGCTATTTATGAAGCACCAGTTGGTTCTATAATCGTAGCACAATCAAATACAATGGATTATGCAGTAATTGGTGGAAATGTAGCAATGATAGCTTATAAAAGAGGAATTGTAGGTTTTGTGATTGATGGAGTTGTAAGGGATATCGCAGAGATTAGAGAAAATAAAATTCCAGTGTTTGGACGAGGTGTTTTAGCAATGCCAGGAACAAAAAAACAAGCTGTTCCAGTAAACACACCAATAATTGCAGGTGGAATAAATGTAAATCCAGGAGATATAATAGTTGCTGATGAGGAAGGTGTAGCCGTTATTCCAAAAGAAAAAGCTGAAGAGATATATCAAGAGTGTAAAGAAAAAGTTAAAAAAGAGTCTGCTTTGAGTTTTGAAGAGTGGGCATCTAGACACAAAAAAAATATAGACTCTTTTTATGAGTGATTTTAACTATTAAGAAAAGATTAGATTTTGCTATCTTTTCTTAAAATAAAAAGTATAAATTTTCTCAAAATAAAAAGGATTTTATATAAAAGCTTTGAAAAAGTATTGTCATAAGCAAAGAAAAAATGCAATTTTCCCAAAATCGTAGTTTTATCAACTGCACTATTTAAAAACTCTAAAGCTTTAGCTCCTTGAAAACAATCATCTTTATATACAACTATGAAACCCTCGTTTATATCTAAGTTTTTGCAAATATTTTCTAGTTCTATTTTATTTTTTCTAGCATCTATTAGTTTTAAATCAAAATTCTTTTTTAACTTCAAAAAATTTGTATAGTTTTTACAAAAAGGACACTCTTTATCGTAAAATATGATTATTTGATTAGTTTTCATTTTCAAAATATATTAAAACTTTTGCGATGATTCTACAATCCTCTTTTTTATAAACAAGATGAGAAAAATCAGGATTTATAGATACAAAAAACTCTTTTTGCTCTATAAGACTAGCTTTTTTTATCCACATATTTTCATCTTTGTGAATCAAAAATATAGCTTCATCTTCAAACTCTTTTTGAGATAAATCAGCAACAACCAAAGAGTTATCAAGAATAACTGGTTGCATAGATTTACCCTCAACTTTTGAGACAAAAAGTGAAGTTTTAGAGTATGGAACTTTTATCAAATCCTCTTCAAACTCTAACTCTTTTTTTACTATTTTATTGTCTATTTCTTGGTGATATTCTAGTTTTATTTTAGACATATTTTACTTCTTTTAAAACTTCATCTTTTAGAAGAGGTTTTAGATATTTTTCCCTTGCAATATCTACTTTCTTATCAAATGCTTTTTCCATAATCTCTTTTAATAAAGATTTTTTTTCATAAATATCTGTTAAATCTTTTTTCAATTCGATTAATATATCTATATCACTATCATTTTTAGCTTCATTTCTAGCGTATGAGCCAAAAAGACCAATTTTTGTAATACCAAAATCTTTTTTGAATTGCTCTTTATGTTCTGTTAAATAGTTAATGATTATATCTTGAGTCATTTTCAATCCTTATATTGGGCTATTATATCTAATTTGATTTTATATTTACGATTTTCAAATATATTATAATTGTAAGTTACAATTATGTTCTAATTCCTACGGGACGACTCATCTTTTTAGATGAGGTTTAAATAATTGACAAGAATATAAAGTTTTATATAATTCTCGCACGACACCCAGTAAGCCTTAAAACTTTGAGTTTAAGCTTGGTTTTTTTTATGCCTAATTTTTTATACAGTTGCTTTTAAATGAATGCCTAATGAATTTAAAACTCTTACAACTGTATCAAATCTTGGTTTTGCACCTTTATTAAAAGTTTTATATAAACTCTCTCTTCCAAGTCCTGAATCTTTTGATATTTGAGTTAGTCCTTTTGCTTTTGCAATATTTCCAATAGCCATCATCAATTCATCAATATCACCATCTTCTAAAACTTGAGTTAAGTATTCTGCAATTACTTCTTTATTGTCTAAATATTGTGATATATCAAAATCTGTTAATTCATTTTTCATTTGAATACTCCTTTTCAAGTTCTTTTGCTTTTTTTATATCTTCACTTTGTGTAGATTTATCTCCAGCAATTAATAAAAGAATTATTTCATCTTCAACTTTTGTATAATAAACTCTATAAGCTGGTCCAATAGTAAATCTAAGCTCAAATATATTTCCGCCAACAGATTTATAGTCTCCAAAATTGCCTTTTCGGATTCTGTCAATTCTTCTAAAAATTGAAACTTTTCCTTTAACATCTTTTAGTTTTGATAACCAAGATGAAAATTGATTAGTTTGTCTTATCTGATACATTTATTGTATCCTATTAGATACAAAAGTGTCAATAGTAATTTTCATTTCAAACCCCTATTTTAAATAATTTTATAGATTATATAAAATATTTAAGATTGAGGTTAAAAGTATTACAGATTGAAATGTTTATTAAAATTATTCTCTATTTATTATCTGAATACACTTTTTATATACTTTTTCATTATTAATAATTACTAATTTAAGTTTTTTTCTAGTACGTGTTATTGCTTGAAACAATGTCTCCAAAGGGTTATAATAATATCTTGCATTGTAACTAAGTTTTAATTGTTCAGTATAATAAAAATATTCATTTATAACTATTACAACATTATCATACTCTTGTCCGATGGCTTGATGAGAACTATTATTTGATGAAAATTTCACATTATCCAATGGTTCAGCTGTTCTTAAACTATTGGTTAAATAAATATGTTCCCAACCTATAGATTTTAAATATTCAACATATAATCTTGCATCATCTAACTCATTAGTAAAATAAAATGAAATATTTTTATAATCATCTTTTGATAATTCATCAATTTTTATTGTGCTTAAATCAAAAAACTTTTTTAAAAATGAAGCAAGATTTTTATTATGTCTTACTTTATTTGTTAAAATATATTTATTTGCAATTTTTTCAATATAAGATACAACTTCTTCTGCTTGGTTTGAAGTGTTTAATTTTTGATTAACATCATGTGAAAAAATTATATAATTTTGTTCATTTTTTAGAATGCTATCTAATTGATATTTACTAATCCTTTGAGATTCATCAAAAATAATTACATCAGATGTTAATGTTCCAACTTTATATTCTTTTATAGCTTTAATATTCCATCCATTTTCTATTAAATCATAAATGCCATTGTTTTTCTGTGCACAATGAATTACAGTAATATTTTTACCAAGATTTTTTAACTCTTTAGCTATATCATAAGTAAGTAAAGTTTTTCCAGTTCCTGCTGCACCTGAAATAGAAAATATTTTATTTTGACAATTTTCATCAATTTTTTTCAGAATTGTATTTTTAATCTGTTCTTGTTGTTTAGTTAAAAAATATTCACCTTTTAAAAACTCTGCAGTTTTATTAAATGGAGATATTAAATAATTACTTGGATTAAATAACCCATCAATATTAATATCATCAAAGTCATTAATTTTTATTAAATTAACTATTAAATTACTTATTTCCACTTCAGTTATTGTTTTTATATTTTCATCATAATAATATAATTTATCAATAGAATTTTCAGTTACAAAAGTATAACAATGAATTTCTTTTTTCAAAAAAGATAGATAGTAATAGTTTCTTTCTAACTGCTTTAAAATATCTTCATTACTAATTGCTTCTGATTTTAGTTCAATATTAATTACTAACTTATCACTAATTCTTAATAAATCAAATTCTTTCCCAATTTGAGGAATTTGATAATTCAAGTAATAATTTTCAAAAAAATGATGATGAAATTTTGTACCTTTTATAATATTACATAATCTATTTATTGTTGTTTTTTCTTGTTCTTTTAAATCTTCTAAATTTAAATATTCTTTAACTGAATTTTTTAATAATATTTCAGGATTTGAAACAAAAATATTGTCCAGCATTAATAAATTTATTTTCTTCATAACTAAAATTCCTTTTTTATAATTTATACTTCCAAAACCCGTTCAAACATCTCTTTTATCTCCATTTCATGGCTGATTAAAAATATTTGTCTATATTGTTCTTTGATTGTATGAAAGGCTTCAAGTATTTCCATTCGTCTTGTATCATCTTGACTTCCAAAAACTTCATCAAAAGCTAAAAACTCTACACTATTTGCACCACTTAGTTCGCTCAAGGTTTTTGAAATAGCGATTCTTAAAACCAAGTTTGCAAGGTCGATTTCTCCACCACTAAATCGCTCTATTGGATATTTTTTTCCTTCATCATAGATATAAAAGTCAAACTCATTTGAAACTTCTATGTGTTGGTATTTTCCTTTTGTGATTTGTACAAACATATTTGAAGCAATATCAGAGATTCGTGGAGCTACTTTTGAGTTTAATTTTGTTTTAAACTCTGCTAGATTTATTTTGATTTTTTCATAGTCATTTAGGTCATCTTTTTTTGTTTGTACTTTTTTTAGTTGAGTTTCATTGTTTTGTAAACTCTCACTTATAGTCTTGATTTGCCCTTCAATAGTTGCTATTTTTACTTTTAAATCATTTATGAGAGTTACTAAAGCATCTTTTTGTTTTTGTACCTCATCAAACTCTTTTGATTTTTCTTGATGTTTTACCTCATCATAGTTTATAGCTTTATACTCTAAATCTTTTTGTAGAAGTTCTAAGTTATATTTATCTTGATTTTGTATTGAAGTTTGTAATTCCTCTTTTATAGTATCAACTCTTTTTAGCATAGTTTCAAGTGAGAGTATATACTCATACTTAGTTTTTAATTCTTTTTGTTTTAAAAGCAGTTCTTCATGTAAGTTCTTATCATAACTATAGATTTCAAGTTTTGCTAACTCTTCTTTGTTTTTTACTCCCTTTTGTGTCACTTTTTCAAAGTGTTCTTTTTGGACTTCTAAATCTCTTTTTTTATTTTCTATTAGATTTATTTTTTTAGAGATTTCAAAATGCTCTTTTATATATGCTTTTTGTAGTTCTTCTAGTTTTTCTTTTTCGTCTTTTATATTTGCTAATTGCTCTTTAGAAAAATCAATCTTTGTATTTTGTGTATTTAGCACTATTTGTTCTAGTGAGAATATAACACTATCATACTCATCTAAAAGTGGTCTTGTACAAGTTGGACAGTTTGATTCTTTGCCTAACGTTGTGATATTTTCAATTTTCTTTTTTATATCAGCTATTAGTTTTTCTTCACCTGCTATTTCTTGTAATACTCTTTTTTCATCTAACTCTTTGTTTGTTAGAAGTTGTTTATATTTTTCTATACTCTTATCTAACTCTTTTTCTTTTTCTACTAACTCTAAATGCTCTTTTGTTTCAAACTCTAATACTTTTATACTATCCTTTGCTTTTGTGTATTGTTCTCTTAACTCTTTTTGCTCTAAAAGTAATCCATCTTTTCTTAAACTATACTCTTTTAGCTTATCTTGCTCTTTTAGAGTTTCATGTAGATTTATATACTCTTGCTTTATAGTTTGTAAGCCTTTTAACTCTTCTTGTTTTGTATATAAAGTATTTAGTTCATTTTGTAGTTTTTCTTGAGTTTTTTGGTGAGAGTTTATTGTATTTGTTAGAAGTTCACATCTAGCTTTTAAACTTTGTTTTTGCTCTTTTGTTTTTGTAAATAGTTCTAACTCTTGTTTTATTGTAGAAACTTTTTGATTTAACTCTTCTAAAACTAAACTTTGTTTATCTATCTCTTTTAAAAACTCTTCTTTTTGAGATGTTTGCTCTTTTATATTCTCTTTTTTTATAGTTATATCTTCACTACTTAATAATACTTCTTTAAAAGCATCTATTTCTCTTTTTAGCTCCCTACTCTTTTCTATTAACTCTTTTTCTACAAAATCAATCTTTTCAAGCCCTAGAAGTTTTCTAATCATCTTTTTTCTATCTTCTGGTTTACTATTACTTAAACTTGTTAATTCTTTTTGACTAGCAAATAAAGTATGCATAAAAGCATCTTTACTCATCTTTGTTAGATTATATATAGCTGTTGTTACTTCTTTTGCTCCAGTTGTTATAAGTTCTTCATTTTTATATAGTTTTGCATTTGCACTTAATGTCTTTCCTCTAAACTCTCTTATTATCTTGTATAAACTTTCACCTATTTCAAACTCTAGTTCAACACTTACTATATCTTTTTGTGAAGCATTTGCATTTCTTACTACTTCTTTATCACCTTTGTTTTTTAGTTCTCCATATAAGGCAAATAAGATAGCTTCAAAAATAGTTGATTTTCCACTACCATTTTTCCCTATGATTCCTATAAGTCCTAAATCAAAAGAGATTTCAAATGAACTATACTTTTTAAAGTTTTCTAGTTTTAGTTTAGTTAGTATCATAACTTACCTCTTCATACTTAGAAAATAACTCTTGTGTCTTTTGTTTTAGTCTTTCATACTCTAGGTCATTACAACTCTCTTTTATATGCTCTAAAAAATACTCTTCAAGTGATATAGCTTCAAGATTGTCAATATTTGATGAGGTAATATCTTTTTTAAACTCTCTTTTTATACTAACACTTAAAGCAGTTGGAAATAACTCTTTGATTTGTTTGTTTTGAATATCTATTGAACCAAGTGGTGTAAGATTTGTTAGTTTTACTTCTACTATTGCATTTTGGCAATCACTTGTATCTAAAGCTTGTATTGAAGCTTCCAAATCACTACAATCTATCTCTTTTTGTCTAATAGTTCTTATGTTTATCTCAATGTAGTCTATAGTAAGTGTATCTTTTATATTTGCAACAATAAAACCTTTTGAATTTCGTTTATCATTTAGACTGGTTCGCTCAACGCTTCCACTATAGTAAACATTTTCATGTTTTCCAACTTTTCCAAAACCATGCCAATGACCAAGAGCCACATAATCCATCTTTTCAAATATATACTCTTTGTTTGATGGATATACCCACTCTCCAAACTCACTCATCAAATACCAAGCACCAACGCTACAATGCATCATCATAATATTTCTTTTGTTTTCATCTATATTTGCTTCACATGAGTTTATTTGCTCACATGCAATATTTTCATCATTCATATGTGGCAAAGTATGAAATACTACATCTTCAAACTCTATTTTTTTATACTCTTGATTATATGAAACATAGATATTTTTAAAGTTCTCAAATATCTTTAAAATAGGAGAACTTAGATTTGTTCTTGGTGTTGAGTGATTTCCAGCTATTAAAATAAATGGAATATTTAAAGCATTTATTTCATTAAACTTTTCAAGTGCATAAGTAATAGCTCTATTACTAGGACTTGCTCTATGAAATAAATCTCCTGTATGGATAATATAATCAGGTTTGATTAGTTTTATTTGCTCAACAACTTGAGTAAAAGCATCATAAAAGTCCGCTTCTCTTTGGTTGATATTGTTTTCATTTATAATATCTAGGTCATTAAAACCTAAATGAGTATCGCTAAAATGTAATATTTTCAAAGTTTGTTCTTTCTTTTTTAAAATTGTTAAAAGATTATAACAAACAAATTCCTCACAAATAGCTTTTTTAGATTAACTTATACTCTATTGGAATTTGAATTTCTATAGTTTTATTTGTTTTAGGAAAATTTCTTGAAGCCTCTTCAATAGCTTCGATTGTTGCATTTTGTAAAAATTTATGACCATCAACTATAATAATATTTTCAACTGTACCATTTTCATTGATTTTAAATCTTACTGTTACAACTCCTTGAATTGATAATTTTCTAGCTTTCAAAGGATATTTTACATTTTGATTTATCAAATCTCTAATAAGTGCTAAATGTTTTTCTAAATACTCTTTTTTTTCATCAATTACTGGTTTTGGAGTAACTAATTCTTTTGTTTCTTTTTGTATATCATTATTTATTATATTTTCTTTTACAACTTTTTCTTTTGTAGAATTTTTCTGTTCTTTAACTTCCTCTTTTTTAACTACTTTTTCTTTTTCTATTTTTTTCTCTTTTGGCTTTTTTTGAACCTTTTTCTTTTCTTCTTTTTTAACTACTTTTTCTATTGGTTCTGGTTTAATTTCTTCTTTAATTTGCTCTTTTTTTTCTTCTTGTATAATATTTTCTTCTTTTATTTGATTAACAACTGGCTCAGGTTTTAACTCAATATGATTTAAAGATATTTTTTGATCTATTTTAGAATCTTTTGTAATCATCTTTTTATCTATGAAAAAATAGAAAATTCCAAAAGCAAAAGAACAATAAACAACTAATGCAATAATAAAAGAATTAAAATATCTTTTCATTTTTTAGTCACAATTGAAATATTTGAATATTCGTATCTTTTTAACATATCTAAAACAGATACAAAAATTTCAAATTTTGAATTTTTATCACTATTTATATGAATTGGTGTATCTTTAGAAAATTGTAAAATATGTTCTTCTATATTCTTTAAACCCTCTATATTATTATTACAAAATAGAGTTCCATCCTCTTTTATTACTATAATTATCTCTTTGTTTACTTTTAAATTTTCAGCATTTGATGCTTTGGGAAGAGATATCGGAATTATTCCTTTTGTAATAAAAGTTGATGTCATTAAAACAATAGTTAATAAAACAAGTAATACATCAATAAATGGTATTACATTTATTGAATCATATTTCTTTAGTTTCATAATGACTTTCCAAAACTTCAGCATAACGTCCCAAAATATTATAAAAAATCTGAGAACTAATAGCAACTACAAGTCCAATAGCAGTTGCTTTTAAAGCAAGTGCTAACGAACTCATAATTTTTGATGCATCAATATCTCCACTTCCCATAGTCATAAAAGTTAACATAATAGCCAACACCGTTCCAAGCAATCCAATATATGGTGAATTTGAAGCTATCGTTCCTATGATTGTTAGATGTTTTGTTAATGCAACATCAAGTTGTTTTTTGTTTTTAAAACTTTTTACATCCAACTTTTTATAAAAAATTATTCTTTCAATAAAAAACCAAAATGAGATAAAACTCATAAAAAGTAAAAGAGCAATAACTCCATAATCTATAAGATTTTTTAGAACTTCAATATCCATTTATTATTCCTTAATTTTTATTTGATGAGATGAATGATTATGAGCATTTTTATTTACACCATAAGTTTTAAATACATAGCCTGTATAAAAATTTAGAAACATATAAAAAATAATTACAATACTTACAAAAGGATAAGCAATAATTTTTAGAAATCTTTTTGTTTCAATCAATTTTAATCTATAATACATCAAAACAAAAGCCCAAATATAAGCAATATGTGTAAATATTTTAAAGATAAATAACCAAGATTCACCTCTATTTGCCAATGGTTTCATAGTTTCAAATCCTAGAAAAAATGCTTGATTAACTCCATTTATAATATTCGAAGCATAATTAGTGAAGAAAAACTGCAAAATATGAGATAAACCACCAATTATAAAAAGAGGAGTTAGTGCATAACCTAAAGTATAAAAAGTTTTTTCATATTCTACTTTCATTATTTTAGAACCTATAAACATTCCAATAATATTTAAACCTAGCACAAAGAAAATAGAAAAAAATAAAACTGAGAAGCCATCTATACTTATGAAATCACTATTTATAAATGATTTTAAATAAACTGAAATTTTATTCCATATAAATTCATCTGCTATTGCTGTTCTATTTAAAGAGTGTTTAAATGTCATTGCAAATGATAAAATAGAAGTTAAAATCAATATTGTCCATACTTCCACTTTTTGAGTTTTAAACTTCTCAAATAAAGTTGAAGAAGGTTTTTTTAAGTTAAAAGCTACATTTTCACAAGATAAGGCACAATCCATACATAAAGTACAATCTTCCATAGAGTTCTTTTTAACAAAAGTAAAAGGTTTTAGATTATAACTACAAGCCTTTGAACAATCAAAGGTTTTACAAGTTCCACAACCATCTGTATAAGTTTCAAGTTTTGTAAAACTAACTTTAGAAAATGCTTTTGTTACAGTTCCCAATGGGCAAATATATTTACAATATGCCATCTCATCATATAAATAATAAATTACAAAAGATAATAAAGTCAAAACAGCAAAAAATAAAGCTGTATTATAAGGAATTGAATAAGTTCCTGGAAATAAAAATACAATCATCCAATATCCAATAAGGATAACTCCTAAACCAATAAAAGGGTTTGCTAAAGCTTTTGGAATTTTTCTTTTAAGTCCAATTTTTGTAATAAATTTACCTATGAATCCATGGGGACAAATACCACAAAATACCCTACCTAATGTACTTAAAGATAAAACCATAAAAAATGACCAAAAAAGACTCCAAAATAGTGCTGTTGTAAATAGATTTTGCTCTTTTGTAGGATATAAAAAACCTAAAAAAATTGCATAAAAAAATAAAAAACTGATAGTTAATCTAAGTAAAAATAGAAACATCTTGTTTTTAAATAAAAAATTAAACAAAGCAAAAGAAAATAAATCTCTTCTACTTTTTTGTATTATATTTTTCATTTTAAAATCCTATTAAAATGATATATTCATACCAGTATAATAAAATCTCTCACCAGGATCATTTGGAGTTCCTCTTGATGTCATATTATAAGGCATTTGTCTATTTTGAATATTATCAATTCCAATAAACCACTCTAACGTTTTTGTAAATTCATAGTTTAATTTTAAATCAGCAACAGTATAATCACTATTTACATTTACTCTATTTTCATCTGTTCCATAATAGTTGTTATATCTTTTTATATTTATATAAACTCCTAAGTCATTTATTTCATAAGATAAATTCATTTTTAAAGCTGTTTTTGCACTTCCTGTTAATCTATCATTTGTAGTTTCATCTTTTGTATCTAAATATTCATATCCAAGATTTATTCCAAAACCATTTTCAAAAAGATATTTTGATGAAATCTCTGTACCATTTATTTGTGCTTTATCTATATTTTTATATGAAGTGTAACTTGTTCTTGTTCTTGGATTATAACTTTTAGTATAAGAATTTATTAAATTATCTAGTTTTGTTCTATGATGGATAATCTCAAAATCAAAACCATTTTTATTATAATTTATTGCAAATTCATAAGTTTTTGATTCTTCTGGTTTTAAGTTCTCATTACCTGAAATATCATAAGTAATAGGTCCTGATGATCTTGTAAAATGACTATACATATTTGTAAAACTAGGAGCTTTAAACGCTTCTCCATAACTTGTTCTAAAATTAAAATCTGAGAATTTATACATAATAGAAGCTTTTGGATTTAAAGTATCTCCAAAATCGCTGAAATCATCATATCTTAATCCAAAATTTGTGATTAAAGATTGAGTTAAATAGTATTCATTTTGAAATAAAAGATTTATATTATCCCTTGAAGCTTTTTTTGAATACATAGAAACATCAATTTTTTCATTTTTAAATCCTGCACCTAAAATATTAGTCATTTTATCACTTGTATAATGTCTAAAATAGTTATTAAATTCTAATTGTTTAAAATCAGTTTTTTCAGAACCACTACCTCTATTAACATCTGTATCACTATATCCGTAAGCTAAATTAGAATCAAAAATAAAGTCTTCGTTTATATGGTTATATTGAGTTGTAAATTGATATCTATTCTCTTTTTCGTATGTTTTTATTCTTGCATAATTTAAACCTTCATCATCTTGTCTTGAATACTCAATTCTTGTATTTAATCTATCATTATCACTTAAATTTATTCCGTTTGCATAACTTAAAAATTGTTTTGACTCATCTTTTAAATCAGTTGCAACTGAACTCTTATCAAATCTATACTCATCTTTTTCTCTTAGTTCTACAGAATAATTGTGAGTTATATTTTTTCCAATAGTTGCACCATTTAGTTTTGTAATATAAGTGTCTCTTTGCCCATTTTGAGCAACTCCTCCAAGTAATGTAAGTTTTAGATAATCTTTTTTAGGATTTTTGTTTGTTATAACATTTATAACTCCAGCCATTCCATCAGCTCCATATAAAGCAGACATAGGACCTCTTACAATCTCTATTCTTTCAATATCTTCTAGTTGAACAGAAGTTAAATCAGAATTACCATATTTTCCTGTTCTTCTTAATCCATCAACTAGTATTAAAGTATGAGCACCTGAAAACCCTCTAATACTTATTGAAGATGTACTTCCTGTATCGTTTACATCAACTCCTAAAGCATTATTTAAAAGTTGAGGAACACTTCTTGCATTTGAATTTTCAATAAAACTTTTATCAATTACTTCAATTGAAGCTTGAACATCTTCTATATTTTTTTCTTCGCCTAAAGATGTTGTTGTAACTTTTATTGTTTCAAGATTTACCATATCATTTGCATAAAATTGTGTAGATATCAAAAACGTAGATAAATAAAAAGAGAGTTTTTGTAGTTTCATTCTGTTCCTTAAAAGTAAATTTTTAAAATCATAGAATGAAACTGTTAACTTTTTGTTAATTTTTCTAAAATTTATAGTTTAATGCAATTGATGTAAATTTAGATTTTACATCGTCTCTATTTTCAGGTAACTCATCACCTTTTGAATAAATATATCTAGCTATGATGTCAATATGTTTAAATTTTTTTCCAAGATTTAAACTATAAGTCTCATTTTGTCTTAAAGCATGATGCTCAACTTTTAATCCATCATCAAAAACTGTAAATAATCTATCACCTTTTATAAAACCAAAACCAGCAATAAATCCTTTATAATTTCCATTTATATTAAAAAAAGTGCTTAAAAATTCTTTATCTTTTAAGATATAATTACCATATTTTTCACCATTTATATTTGTATATTTACTTCCTAAAGAAGCTTGAAAATTTATCTCTTTTATTTTGAATTTTTTAATAAATGTTAAATCATATTGATTTACATTAAAATCCTCATAATCACTTAAATATGTATCTATTTTTATATCAAAAAAACTATTTTTATTTATTATTCCTATACCATAAACTTTTCCATCATCAGTTGGAGCTAAATTATCTTCTATATTTAAAAAAGAAGTTTTTACTGAATAATTCTCATTTAAATCATAAAGATATTTAAAGCTTAGTTTTTCAACTTCTAGTGAAGTAAGTTTTACTTTAGTTATTTCATTCTCTCTTTTAGTCAAACTATCTTCAAAATTTATAATTATTTGACTATTTTCAAAATTATGTAAAAATCTGTAATCAAAAGTTTTTCCTTTCGTTTTAGTTTTTGAATTTGTATAATTCTTATAAATATAATTTGTAGAAATCTCACTATTTGCAAATAAATATGAACTTAAAAATGCTGTCATTAAAATGATTTTTTTCATATATTTCCCTCTGTTTTTTGGAATATTAACCAAAAAAAGTTTATATGCAACTTAGTTGCAATATAATAATAAATTATAATTTATTCATAAGTTTTTAATATAATATTATGTAACATAAGAAAAAATTTATTAAGGATTGACATGATTTTAAGAGAAAAATTCTCACCAACTTGTTTTTTATCAGCACTTGGTGCTGGAGGATTAAGTGTTTCATTTTTTATGTATTTGATGTTTTTAGTTCCTCACCCAACTACTCCAATGGCAACTTATGATTATATAATGCCTGCTTTATTAAAAGCAGATTGGTTATCTTTTGTAATATCTTTTTCATTGGTTTTTATAATTGCCTTTGCTTTTTTGCATTTCAAACTTTTGATTTGGAATACAAAACAATATAATTTATATAAAAAAACTGATGCTTATAAAAGCTTGATTAACTCAAATGCACAAATAAGTTTGATGACTCTACCATTAACTTATGCTATGACAATAAATGTTTGTTTTGTTTTAGGTGCTGTTTTTATTCCTGGTCTTTGGGGTATTATTGAGTTTTTATTTCCTTTTGCTTTGATTGGATTCATTGTTGTTGGATATTTTGCTTTAAAAATATTTTTTGAATATTTCTCAAGACTTTTAACAACAGGTGATTTTGACTTTACAAAAAACAATAACTTATCTCAAATGATTTCAATATTTGCTCTATCTATGATAGCTGTTGGATTTGCAGCACCAGGAGCTATGAGTCATAATATTGTTGTTAATTCTATTGGTATATTTGGAGCTTTATTTTTTGCTTCATTAGCTATTTTATTAATGTTAATAAAACTAACTATTGGTTTTAAAAGTATGTTAGAACAAGGTTTAAATCTTGAAGCAGCACCATCTATATGGATTATTATTCCAATTTTAACCCTATTAGGAATTACATTTATTAGAGTATCTTTTGGACTTGACCACAACTATAATACACCTTTAGATAAATCATCTTTATTTGTATTTACATCATTTGTTTTATCTTTACAAATTATCTTTGGAATTTTAGGTTATATGGTTATGAAAAAAATGGGATATTTTGAAAAATTCATAGAATCAAATGACAAATCAGCTCTTTCTTTTGCACTTATTTGTCCTGGTGTTGCATTCTTTGTTTTTGGTATGTTTTTTGTAAATTTTGGACTTTCATTTAATGCAATTGTTGCTAAATATTCTATTGCCTATTTTATTTTAATGATTCCATTTATTTATATTCAAATTAAAACTATTATCTATTTCTTCAAACTATACAAAAAATTTTCATTCTAAAAAAGAGAAGTAATTTACTTCTCTTTTATCTTTATATAAGTTAAAACTATCTAAACTATATAAGTTTTAATTATTTTATTAAAACAATTTATTATAAGGTTTTCTAATATGAAAAAAGGTTTATTAGTTTTATTATCATCTTTAGTTTTATCAACTGCTGCTGTTTCAAATGAAAATAGTGCAAAAGGTTTAAATGTTTTAGTAACTGCAAAAGAGACTCAAACTCAAATGATGGCTATGGTCTTATCTACAATGGCATTAAAACAAAACAAAGAAGTAAATGTAACATTATGTTCAGATGCAGGTGATTTAGCTGTAAAAGGTATGGAAAGTTCTACTTTAAAACCTCAAGATAAATCTCCAAAAATGTTACTTGAAGGGTTAATCAAACAAGGAGCAAAAGTTCAAGTTTGTCCTTTATATTTACCAAATGCTTCAAAAGATGAATCTGTATTACTAGAAGGTATTACGGTTGCAAAACCAGCTGAAGTTGCAGCTAGATTATTAGATAAAGATTATCAAAATATAAGTTATTAATAAAAAGAGTGAAATTCACTCTTTTTATGCAGTTTTTTGTTTACTTTTTTTTCTTTTTTCCCAAAAATCTGCTTTTATTTTTCTTCTAGCTTCTACTTCTTCTTTTACTGCGAAAGCTTTTGTAGAATCTACTTCTGGTCTTTCAATGACAGTAATTTTTCCTTTTAGTTTAGGATTTAATCTAAAAAATTCATCAAAATCAATCTTATAAACCATGTCTTTATTATGTAATTCTGCATGTTTTGGATATTTTAGTATATAACAGTCACTAAAATCTTTATTTATTATTCCTTTTTCAGCAAGTCGTTTAAATATATCATATTTAAAAATTAAATAACCCATAGTAAAAATACTCATTGAATAAAAAACTTCCCTAATATGTTCCAAATCACACCCATTTAAAAATTATTTTTTTAGAATTCTAATGATTTTCAACTTAAACATCTATCTTTTCTCAATAGTTGCATGATTTTTTGAAGTTTTTAAAACTATAACTTTTTCACCTTCTATAAACTCTTTTTCATCAATTTTTGAATCGATTTCCCAATATGTTCCTTTATAAAAAACTTTTGATTTTTTTATTTCACCTACTCCTTTTTCATTTAAAAAATCATCTGTAAGCTCCATTTTTGATTTTAAAAATGACTCTAAAGCCTTTTTTCTTAAAAAAATTATTAATATTAAAGAGAGTAAACAAACCATTGCTATTTGCCAAATAGCATCAGAAAAAGGATAAATATAACTAATTATTCCAACTAAAATAAAGCCTATTCCAAACCAAATAACTATAAAAGAGACTATTAAAGCTTCTAAAGCTATAAAAGCAACTCCTAAAGCTATGAGTATATATGGATCTATAACACTAAGCATTATTAGCCTTTGAATCACTTATTCCTTTAAAAAACGCATCTCCTAAAACAGAAGTAGAACCTATTATTTGTGTCACATCATAAGGTAAAATCATTTTATTAGTGCTATTACTTTTAGCTAAAGCTTCAAATGCTGCTACTCTATCTTTTGCTAGTAAAAATTCTGCTGCTTTTTCATTTTCCATCATAGAAATATTTATAAGTCTCATAGCCTCTTGTTGTCCAGCTGCTGTTTGTTCTTGTTCATATCTTTTTGCATCTGCCATTCTTTCTATTGCTTCTGCTTTTAAAATTTCACTTTGTTTAAAAGCCTCTGCTTCTCTAATTTGTGCCTCTTTTTGTGCTTCTGCTTTTGTTTGAATAGCTCTTTTTTCTCTTTCTGCTTCCATTTGCATATTCATAGCTTTTTCAATAGAAGGAGGTACTGAAATATCGGCTATTTCAACTCTTGTTACTTTTATTCCCCAGTTTGTTGCTGCACTTCCTAGTTCTGTTTGAAGTTTTGCATTTAAAGTCTCTCTATTTGATAAAGTATCATCTAAATCCATCCCACCAATTTCAGCCCTTAAAGTAGTCATTGCAAGATTTGCTATTGCATTTTTAAAATCTACTACATTATAAGTTGCTTGAACAGCATCATCAACTTTACAAAAAACTATTCCATCAATAGAAATATTTACATTATCTTTTGTAATAACAGATTGTTTTTCAATATCAACTAACTGCTCTCTTGAAGTTAAAACGGCTCTTACACTATCAATTATTGGAATTATTATATGAAATCCACCATGTAAAACTTTGTGATATTTTCCTAATCTTTCTACTAAAAATAGATCAGATTGTGGAACTATTTTGACACCTTTTATGATTATTATTACTGCAAAAAATATTATTGCAATAGCAAGAGCTAAACTTTCTTCCATTTGAAATCCTTTTTCTTAATCTAAATAACATTATATTTTAAATAATTATATTTTTCAAATTTAAATTAAATTTATTTCCAAATTCTAAAGTTTCTATATTTATAGTAATTTTATTTTTATCACAAAACTCTTTTACCATAGCAAGTCCTAATCCAAAACCATCATTTGAAGGATTTTCTTGAAAATATTTTTCAAAAACTATAAATAGATTTTTTGTATCAATTTTTTCACCATTATTATAAATAGATAAAATAGAATCTTTAAAAGTAATTTCAACAAAAGGATTATCTTTTGAGTTATATTTTATGGCATTAGAAATTAGATTATCAATTGTTTTTTCAAAACCATTCAAATCGCTTAAAAGAATTTTGTTTGGAACATTTACAATAATCTTTGTATCTTTTTTTATATCATCAAATTTATCACAAGATTTAAAAATTATTTCATCAAGATAAAACTCTTGTTTTTCTATTTTATCTATCTCTTTTTTTATATTATATTCCATAGTTTCGTAGAGTTTTAAAAGGTTATTTGAAGCTTGTTTTATTCTTTCAAGGCGTTTAATACTTTTTTCATCTTTTATTGTTTTTTCTAAAAGTTGTATGTTCATTTGTATAGTTGAAACAGGAATATTTAGTTCATGAATTGTCTCTTTTATACTAAGTTCTAATTTTTCATCACTTTTAAAAAGTGGTTTTAAAATAGAGATTGAAAAACTTAAAAAAATTGCTAATCCTAAAAATATTAAAGGAATAATTACATAAATGAAATTCTCTTGATTAAGTCCAAATTTTGAGATAAAAAAATAATTTAAATATAAAACAACAACTAAACAAAAAGTAAAAATTATGGAAATAGAGATTAAAAAATCTTTTTTCTTAGAATTCAATTTTATATCCTACACCTTTGATATTTAATATACTCTCCTTATTTTCAAAAAGTTTTTTAATTTGATTAATATAAACTCTAATAGAACCTTCACTATAATCTTCACTTGTTGCCCAAAGTTTTGAAATAATCATCTCTTTAGTAACTATTTCACCTCGATTTTCAATAAAAAGTTCCATTAATTCCAATACTTTAACAGGAAGGTTTAAATCTATATCATTTTCATAAACTCTTTTATTTAAAGGATTAAAAGTTAAAGTATTAGATAATTTGATGATATCAAATCTCTTTTTATTTCGTTTTAATAAAGCTTTTATTCGTAAAAGTAACTCATCTAAATCAACAGGCTTTTTTAAATAATCATCACAGCCTTTTAAAAAAGCATCTTGTAAAGTATCTTTATCTTTATATGAAGTTAAAAATATAGTAGGAGTATTATCAGAACTATTTCTTAGTTGTTGAAGTAAATCTAAACCATTTATTTTGGGAACATTTATATCAAAAATATATAAATCATAATTTTTTTCAAAATTTAAATTTAAGCATTCTTGTCCATCATTCGCAATATCGACTTCAAACTCCTCATCATTCAAAAAATCTTCTAAAGTTGAAGCAAAAAGTTCATCATCTTCTAAAACTAATATTTTATACAATAACTATCCTTTTTTGTAAGAGTATAGTAAAAAAGAATTAAATTTGTGTTAAATTAATTATTTTTATATCTTATTTTAAGTTTTTTAATATATAATTCTACTCTGTTTTTGCTGGTGTAGCTCAGTTGGCTAGAGCAGCTGATTTGTAATCAGCAGGTCGGGGGTTCGACTCCCTTCACCAGCTCCATCAAAAAAATATTAATTATTTGGATTTTCGAAGAAAATATAGTTCGTTGAATAATCTGAAAATTCAAAATATACTTTTTTCTCATTTTCATCTTTTTTAAAATTTAAATTTTCATCTAAGTAACCATAACCATACCTATAAGGTCTAGCTAATTTATCTTCAGTAGCATTTGCAGTTGATAGTTTATCAATAGCTATGAATCTTTTTACAAGTTTTTCACCAGCGTAAATTTCTAAAACTCCATTTACGCCAGTCCAATTTTGAACATATCTACTTATCTTATTTTGTTTTTCTTCACAACCTGTAAAAAATAAACCTAAAATACTAAATATTAAAATCAGTAAAATATTTTTCATATTTAAATTGTAATCTCTTTAATATCAGCTATTTTTCTAAATCCTTGATAAACTAAACCAATTAGATTTTTTCTATTTGTTTTAATTTTTTCATTTTCATGATTTACAAATACATTATCAAAAAAGTTATCAAGTTGTGGTTTTAAAGCAAATAAAGCTTCTAATTCTTCATCTACAGTAACGTATTTTTTAAATTGTGCTTCATGGAATTTTGTATATAACTCTTTCTCTTCTTTATTTTCTAATAAATCTTCATCAATTGTAAGTTTAACTGATGTATCAATATCCTTGATAATATTTGCAACTCTTTTAAATGTTGCTACATAATCTTTAAAGTTGTCACTTTGCACTATTGGATTTAATGCACAAATTTTTTCAGAAATTTTATAAATATCTGTTTCTCCACTTGCAAGAACTGCTTTTAATACAGTTGGATTAACTTCAAAAATTTTAAATAATCTTTCATTGAAAAATTCAACTAATACTTTTTTATCTAAATTTTTATAGTTATAAGATAATTCATCAATAATTTTTGATAAATCAATTGATAATTTATGTTCCATTGCAATTTTTACAATTCCAGCTGCTGCTCTTCTCAATGCAAAAGGGTCTTTTGAACCTGTTGGAATTTTTCCAACACTAAATAATCCCATTAAATTATCAAGTTTATTTGATAAAGCAACTATTGAAGAAAATAGATTTGATGGAAGTTCAGAATCTTCACCATCTGGTAAATATTGCTCTTTAAGTGATGTATAAACTAATTCATCTTCACCTGCAAGTTTTGCATAGTAATATCCCATTAATCCTTGAAGCTCTGTAAATTCATAAACCATTTCAGACATCAAGTCAGCTTTTGAAAGCATTACAGCTTTTTGTAAAAGTTCTTTTTCTTTTAATTCAAAAATATCCGCTAAATAAGAAGCAATTTTTGCTTCTCTTTCACATTTTTCATACATAGAACCAAGACCTTCAACAAACACAAGTTTTTTAAGTCTTTCATTTGATAAACCATTTTTAATATCATTTTTATAAAAGAACATAGCATCAGCAAGTCTAGGTCTTAATACTTTTTCATTTCCAGCAATTATATATCCAAAATCATCTGTTTTTGAGTTTGAAACAACTATAAAATTGTTTGTTAAATTTCCATCTTTATAAACTGCAAAATATCTTTGATTTTCTTTCATAGAAGTTACGATTACTTCAGGTGGAAGCTCTAAAAACTCCTCATCAAACTTTCCAATTAAAGCTGTTGGATACTCTGTTATTGCCACAACTTCTTCTAATAATTCAATATCAATTTCTATTTTAATATTATGTCTTTGTTCAATATCTTTCATTTGAGAAAGAATTCTCTCTCTTCTTTCATCTGGATATAAAATAACTCCATTTTTATCAAGTTTGCAGAAATAATCACCTGCAAAAGAGTAAGAAAATGGCTCATAAGAAACCATTCTATGTGCAAATGAAAAATTAGAAGATTTAACTCCAAAAAGTTCAGCATCAACTATTTCTTCACCTAAAATTATAGATAAACTTCTGATTGGTCTAATAAAACTATCAGTTCTACTTGCCCATCTCATAGATTTTCCAAAGTTTAAAGAAGCAATAAATTCATTTACCATATCATTTAGTAAAGTTTTTGATTCACTACCAACTACTTCTTGCTTAAAATATAGAACTTCTCCTTTACCTAAATCAATTTTGTCTAAAGCACTAATATCAACTCCACATTTAGCAGCAAAACTAATAGCTGCTCCAGTTGGAACACCATCTTTATAAGCTATTTTAACAGGAGCTCCATATTGTTCAACTATAGAATCTTCTTGTTTAACTTGAAATTCTCTATGCCATAATACTAATCTTCTTGGTGTATAATAGAAATCAAAATCACATAAAAGTCTATTTTTTTCTAAAATATCACTCCACTTTTTTTCAATATTTGGTAGTTCATTTAAAAATGGAATCGCTGGTAATTCTTCTACACCAATCTCAATTAATAATGGTTTATTCATCTATTTTATCCTTATTCAAATTCTTTTTTTCATTTTCTTCAATTCTATCAGTATGTTTTTTTATTTGTTGTCTATTAAAATTGATTATAAACATAGCAACCATAATAATAAACATAATAAGTATCACTGTATCTAATATATCTTTCACATTTATCCTATTTTTTATCTCTTAAAAGGTAAAGATTTTACCTAAAAATCACTTATTGCTAAGTAAATCTCTATAAATCACACCATCTATTTCATTTTTAGAAATATTTTCTAACTCTTCATTTGAATCTATAATTGCCAAAATTTTAGAATCATACATATAATTGTCTGCTATTTTTTGTAATTTTTTTGCAAGTTTCTTCTTACTAATTATATATTTAGCATTTAAACTATTTGAATATATAGCTTCTTTTATATCATGTACA
Organism: Arcobacter aquimarinus; assembly: GCF_013177635.1. Classification (NCBI taxonomy): domain Bacteria; kingdom Pseudomonadati; phylum Campylobacterota; class Epsilonproteobacteria; order Campylobacterales; family Arcobacteraceae; genus Arcobacter; species Arcobacter aquimarinus. Next base: position 1,397,282 of record NZ_CP030944.1, read on the forward strand.
ACCACTGCAAATGATAATTGATTTTCATAACAATACTTTAATAAACTATCTTTATACACAAATAAAAGAATACTATTTGCTTTTGTATTTTTTATATCTTCAATTTCTTTTATATTAGAAAAATTTTCAAAAGGAACTAATTTATCACCGATTATAATCATATTTTTTTCCTTATTTATTTAATAAACACTCTTTAGAACAATAAAATTTTCCATTACTTAAAATAGCTTCTTTTTGAGAAACATAAGTTTTACAAGTAGGACATTCAACCATTTCATCTTCTATTTTTTCATCTTTTTTAGTAATAACATCTTTTTCTCTACCCTTTTTAAATAAAAGAATATAAGCTAAAAATCCTACTACAATAACTGCTAATATTTTTAAAATCATTATTTACCTTTTACATATAAATAGTTTCTATCTTTTCTATTTACTATTTTATAATTATTTACTTTAGCACTTTCAATCTCAACTTCTAGCATACTACCTTTGTAAAAAAGGTATGAGCTATTCTTTTTTTTGATATTTTTTGTAATATCTAAAAGTAAAGAAGTATTTGTTACTGCTCTTGAAGTTATCAAATCAACTTTTAAATCTTTAACATCTTCTACTCTATTACATAATACAGTTAAATTATCAAGTTTTAAACTAGCTTTTACAAAATTCAAAAAAGAAACTCTTTTTATTCTTGGCTCGATTAAATAAGATTTTACATCTCTTAAAGCAATTGCAAGTATAAGTCCAGGATAACCTGCACCTGTTCCAATATCTGCAAAACTTTCATATTTATCTATAAAAGTTAAAGGGTATAAAGAATCTAAAATATTTTCATTTATATCCTCTTTTGTTAATCTTCCACTTAGATTATGAACACTTCCCCATTGTTGTAAAAGTTTTGTAAAAACTTCACAATCACTATAAAATTTTTCATCAAATTTTAAATTATTTGATTTAAGTAATTCTTTTAACATTAAAGTAAATGCCCCATTTTCTCTTTTTTTGTTGCTAAATATTTTTCATTGTATTTATTTGCTTCGATTATTGCTGGAATTCTTTCAACTATTTGTATTCCTAAGCTTTCAATATAATTTATTTTTTTAGGATTATTTGTAATCAATTTTAATTTTTCAACACCTAAATCTTCTAAAATATATCCAATAATAGAATAATCTCTTTCATCTTCTTTAAAACCTAATTCTAAATTAGCTTCTATTGTATTTCTTCCTTGGTCTTGCAGAGAATAAGCATTTACTTTGTTAAATAGACCAATATTTCGACCTTCTTGTTTGTGATAAATCACTAAACCACCATTTTTAGCTATAAAATCCAATGCTAAATTTAACTGTGCTTGACAGTCGCATTTTAGGCTTCCAAGAGCATCTCCTGTTAAACATTCTGAGTGAATTCTCACATATGGAATTTCAATTTTTTCAAAATCTTCACTCATGATTGCTAAATGTTCTTGAATACCATCTTTATATGCTTTTATCTTAAAATTTCCATGTTTTGTTGGTAATTTAGCAATATTTGACTTTTCAATATTCATATATATTTAAACCTTAAACTGTTAAAATCCAAAGATTATAACCAAAAGAGGTAAATAGAATGTTTAAACGATTTAGAAGATTAAGAATTAATGAAACACTAAGAAATTTAGTACAAGAGACTGTTTTGACGCCTGATGATTTCATCTATCCATTATTTGTAAGAGAAGGTCAAAATATAAAAACTGAAGTTGCATCAATGCCTGGTGTTTATCAAATGAGTATTGATGAAATTTTAAAAGAATGTGAATATTTAGTAAGTATAAATTTAAAATCAATTATTCTTTTTGGAATTCCTGATACTAAAGATTCAGTTGGAAGTGAATGCTTATGTGAGGAGAGTATAATTGCAAGAACTATTAAAGCAATTAAAGCAAAATTCCCTCAAATGTTTATCGTAACTGATTTATGTTTTTGTGAATATACAGACCATGGACATTGTGGTATTTTAGACCCAAAAACAGGAAGTGTTGATAATGATAAAACATTAGAAATTTCAGCTCAACAAGTATTAGTTCATGCACGTGCAGGTGTAGATATGATTGCACCTTCAGGAATGATGGATGGAATTATTACAACTTTAAGAAATACACTTGATGAAAATGGATTTAGAAATCTTCCAATCATGGCATATTCAACAAAATTTGCTAGTGGATATTATGGTCCATTTAGAGATGTTGCTGAATCAACTCCAAGTTTTGGTGATAGAAGAACATATCAAATGAATCCAGCAAATAGACTTGAAGCAATTGAAGAATCACTTGAAGATGAAAAAGAAGGTGCAGATATTTTAATGGTAAAACCAGCACTTGCATTTTTAGATATTGTAAGAGATATTAGAAACCAAACAAATCTTCCTTTATGTGTTTATAACGTAAGTGGAGAGTACGCTATGCTTAAACACGCTGGAGCTCACGGATTGATTGACTATGAAAGAGTTATGATGGAAACAATGATTGCATTTAAAAGAGCGGGTGCAAATATAATCATCTCTTACCATGCAAAAGAGGTTTGCAAAATCTTAAGAAACAACTAAAAATGAGCACAACTTATCAAGAAGCAATTGAAAATTCAAATATTGTATCAAAAACTGATATAAATGGAATTATCACTTTTGTAAATGATGAGTTTTGCAAAATCTCTGGATACTCTTATGATGAATTAATAGGTCAAAACCATAACATCGTAAGACATCCAGATGTTGAAAGTTCTAGTTTTGAACTTTTATGGAAAACTATTTTAAATAAAAAACCATATAAAGCAACTGTAAAAAATCTTACAAAAGATGGGAAAACTGTTTACTTAAATACTACAATAACCCCTATTTTAGATGAATCTGAAAATATTATTGAATTTATTGCTATAAGATATGATGTAACTTTTGAGGTTGAGCTCAAAAAAAGTTTAGAGCAAAAAGAAAAAGAGCTTGAAGAGTTAAATCAAAATCTAGAATTAAAAGTAAAAGAACAAACTAAACAACTAAAAGACTTAAACAAAACTTTAGAAAAAAGAGTTCAAGAAGAGATAGCTAAAAATGATGAGAAACAAAAACTTCTTTTTTGGCAATCAAGAATGGCAAGTTTAGGACAAATGATAGGGAATATTGCCCATCAATGGAGACAACCTCTAACTGAGTTAAATCTTACTTTATTTAATATGAAAAAAGCCTCTTTAAAAAAAGATGAAAAAAAAGTTGAAGAGTTATATAAAGAGAGTAAAAATCTAATTTCAAGTATGTCAACAACTATTGAAGATTTTATGAACTTTTTTGACCCTAAAAAAGAGAAAAAAAGTTTTGAGATAAAAGATAGTATCAATGAAGCATTAACTATTATGAAAAAATTAATCCAACAAGAAAATATAAAAATCAAGGTTGATGTTCCAACAAACTACAAAGTTTTAGGTGTTTCAAATGAACTATCACAAGTTATAATAAATCTAATTCAAAATGCGAAAGATGCTTTTAAAACAAATGGTATAGAAGATAAAAATATTTTAATAACTCTAAAAGAAAATTTAGACCAAAAATATCTTCTACTTGAGATTGAAGATAATGCAGGTGGAATTAAAGAAGAAAACTTAGATTCTATCTTTGAACCTTACTTTACAACAAAACATAAATCACAAGGCACTGGACTTGGATTATTTATGTCAAAAATGATTGTAGAAAAGAGTTTAGAAGGAACTTTGAGCCATAAAAATAGTGAAAATGGCTCAATCTTTACAATAACAATTTCAAATGAGAAAGAGTAAAAATGCAAGATATATTAAAAACTCTAAAAATCTTAATAGTTGAAGATGAAAAAAGGTTAGCCCAACTTTTAAAAGAGGCTATAAGTGATTCATTTTACAAAGTAGTTATTGCAAAAGATGGAGTTGAGGGTCTTAAAAAATATAAAACTTTTAAACCTGATATTATAATCACTGATATTATGATGCCAAAACTTGATGGTTTGGACATGACTATAAAAATCAAAGAGATTGATTCTACTATTCCAATTATTATATTGAGTGCACACTCAGATAAAGAAAAACTTCTAAAAGCTATAGATGTTGGTATAAATAAATATTTTATCAAACCTTTTGACCCAGATGAGGTAATAGAACATATAAAAAAGCTCTCAACAAAAATAGAAAAACAAAAGATTTCAATATTAAAAGATGATTTTGTTTTTGATAACAATAGCTTTTCTTTACATAAAAATGAACTATTAATAAATCTAACAAAAAGGGAAAAAGAGTTTATATATCTTCTTATAAAAAACAAAAACTCAATAGTTAAAACCCAAACTATAAAAACTTCTCTTTGGAATGAAGAGGTAAATGATGAAAGATTAAGAACTTTTATAAAACGATTACGTCTAAAAACTTCTAAAGATTTGATAGAAAATATTTCAGGACAAGGTTATTTAATTTCTGTATTGAATAGTTAGATTTTTACTATCAATTAAACTTTTATCTATAGCCCTACTTTTTTTGATATTTCCTATATTTGATGAGGTTTCTATAAAATTTTGTAAATAGTAAATACCTTTATAATCTAAACAACTAATAGTTTTTATCATATCATTTATATCTTTTTCATCTAAAAGCCTTGTATTTATCGTAGTTCTTAGTTCAAAATCAAAACCTATTTTTATTAGATATTTTATAGTAACTATAACTTTTTCATAAAAATTTGTAGCTGTAATTTGAAAAAATTTATATTTTGGTGCTTTAAAATCAATAGCTATAAAATCAACTAAACCTTTTTTTGTTAGATTTTTTACTAGATTTAGATTTGTTCCATTTGTATCAAGTTTTATTTTAAAACCTAACTCTTTTATCTTTTTACAAAAGATTTCTAAGTCATATAAACTAGCTTCTCCACCACTTAAAACAACTGCATCAAGTAAACCAACCCTTGATTTTAAAAACTCTAAAATCTCAGAAAAACTATAATTTCCCTTTTTTGTATAAACTAAACTATTATTATAACAATACAAACATCTAAAATTACACTTTATAAACCAGATTATGCATGATATTTGTCCTACATAATCTGTCGTTGTAAATTTTGTAAAATCATAAATTAGTTTTTGATTCAGTAAATTTAACTCTTTGTTTATGTTCACCTTTTTTTCCTATATTAAAGCTTTCAATTGGTCTATGATAACCCATAACTCTAGTATATATTATACATTTAGTTCTTTTTTGGCTATTTTTCTCAAGCAATTCTTGATTTGTCATCTTTTAACTCCTTTTTTAAAATCTCTTCATCACATTTTGGGCAAAACTCATGCTCACCCTCAATATATCCATGAATTTCACAAATAGAAAATACAGGAGTTACTGTTATATAAGGCAATCTAAAATTTGAAATTACATTTTTTACAAATTTTCTACAAGCTTCTGTTGATGAGATTTTTTCTCTCATATAAAGATGAAGTACTGTTCCACCAGTATATTTACATTGTAACTCATCTTGTAACTCTAAGGCTTCAAATGGGTCTTCAGTAAAATCAACAGGAAGTTGTGAAGAGTTGGTATAATAGATATTTTTATCAAAGCCAGCTTGAATAATATCTTTGTATCTTTTTTTATCCTCTTTTGCAAATCTATAAGTAGTTCCTTCAGCTGGTGTTGCTTCAAGATTATATAAATTTCCTGTTTCTTCTTGAAATTTGAGCATTTTATCTCTCATAAAATCTAATATTTCAATACAAAATTGATTTCCTATTTTTGTAGAAATATTAATATTTTCTCCAAAATAGTTTTTTAACATCTCATTCATACCATTTACTCCAATAGTTGAAAAATGGTTGTTAAAACTCTTTAAATACCTTTTTGTATAAGGATAAAGTCCTCTTTCATACATACTATTTATAAATTTACGTTTTATTTCTAGACTCTCTTTTGCTAAATCCATCAACTCTTCTAATCTTTTTAATAAACCATTTATATCATTTTTATATAAGTATCCAAGTCTTGCCATATTAATTGTAACAACTCCAATACTTCCAGTCATTTCAGCACTACCAAACAAACCTCCACCTCGTTTTAGAAGTTCTCTTAAATCAAGTTGCAATCTACAACACATACTTCTTACATGTCCTGGTTTGTATGCATGAATATTTTCTATCAAATTCCCTTTTTCATCTTTTTTATATTGACTTCCTATAAAATTTTGAAAATAAGAACTTCCTATTTTTGCAGTATTTTCAAAAAGTAAATCTGTATTTTCTCCATACCAATCAAACTCTTCAGTTATATTTACTGTTGGAATTGGAAAAGTAAAAGGTTGTCCTGTTTTATCACCTTGTGTCATTATTTCATAATAGGCTTTATTTATTAAATTCATCTCTTTTTGAAAATCTTTATAAGTTAACTGTTCAAATGAAGTTAAACCTTTTTTTTGAATCTCTAAAAGTAGTTCTTCATCATAAAAGTTTTTAAATAGATGTTTTTGATTTCTTGTTGGAATTTGCTCTTTCAAATCACTTGGAACCGTCCAATCAATAGTAATATTTGTAAAAGGACTTTGTCCCCAACGTGCAGGAACGTTAAGATTGTAAATAAAACTTCTAATTGCTTTTTTTATCTCTTTATATTCAAGTTTATCTTTGAAAACATAAGGAGCAAGATATGTATCAAAAGAGCTAAAAGCTTGAGCTCCTGCCCATTCACTTTGAAGTATTCCTAAAAAATTTGCCATTTGACCTAAAGCTTCTCTAAAATGATTTGGTGCATCACTTTCTACTCTTCCTCTCACCTTATTAAATCCTTCATCAAGGAGAAGTCTTAAACTCCAACCAGCACAATATCCACTCAAACAATCCAAATCATGTATATGATAATCACCATTTCTATGGGCGTATCCTTGCTCTTTAGTGTAGATTTTATCAAGCCAATAATTTGCTATTATTTTTCCAGCACTATTATTTATAAGTCCAGCGTGAGAATATCCTGTATTTGAATTTGCTTTTATTCTCCAATCACTTCCAGATATATACTCTTGTATTGTTTGTGTTGAGTTTATATATGTTGTATCATCATTTATCTGTAAAATTTGTTCTCTTTGGATTTTATGGAGATGTCTATATAAAATAAAAGATTTCATAACTTCAAAATATCTAGCTTTAAATAACTCTTTTTCAATAATATCTTGAATATCCTCAACAGCAACTACTCTTTTACACTTTAATTCAAATAGAACATTAAAAAATACCGAAATATCATATTTGTTATTTACACTTTTAAAAGCCTTTTTTATGGCATCTTCTATTTTATAAGATTCAAATTTTTGTTTAGTTCCATCTCTTTTTAGTATTTCAACAATCATTTTTCTTTCCTTATGTAATTGTTTTGTAATTCTATGGGAGTTGTTCTTAATGACTAATAAGCACTTTTGTCACAAAAGTGTCATTTTATGGGAGTTTTTAAAATTCAAATTTTTAAATTGGATATTTTTCATAGGTATTTTTTATAATTTTTAAGAATTTCTAAAGTTAAATTAAATAGAATGTTTGTTTTTATTAATTACAGAGGAAATAAAATGAGACACTTCTTAACATTAGCTGACTATTCAAAAGAGGAAATCTTAGAAATACTTGCTTTAGCTAAACAAATCAAAGATGAAACCAAACGAAGAGAATTTAAAGATTATATGCCTAAAAAAACATTAGGTATGATTTTTGAAAAAAGCTCTACTAGAACAAGAGTATCTTTTGAAACGGGGATTTATCAGTTAGGTGGTATTGGTTTATTTCTTTCATCAAATGATATCCAATTAGGTAGAGGTGAACCTATGAGTGATACATCTAGAGTAATTTCTAGAATGGTAGATATGGTGATGATTAGAACTTTTGAACAATCTAAAATTGAAGAATTTGCAAAATATTCAAAAGTTCCTGTAATAAATGGTTTAACAAATGAATACCACCCTGTTCAACTTATGGCTGATTATATGACTATCCAAGAAGCTGGTCTAACTGAAGATTTAGTTGTTGCTTATGTTGGTGATGGTAATAATATGGCTCATTCATGGCTAAATATGGCTGCAAAACTTGGTTTTGAACTTAGAATTGCAACGCCTAAAGGTTATGAAGTAGATGCAAATATTTTAGAAAAAGCTCTTGAAATGGCAAAAAATAGTGGTGCAAAAATCATTATAACAAATGACCCAAAAGAGGCTATTAAAGACTCAACAGTTGTTACAACAGATACTTGGGTTTCTATGGGTCAAGAAGATGAAAAAGAGAAAAGAGTAAAAGATTTTGCTGGTTATATGGTTGATAGTGAAATGATGAAATTAGCACAAGAAAAAGCTATTTTCTTACATTGTTTACCTGCATATAGAGGCTATGAAGTTAGTGATGAAGTAATGGAAAGTTCTCAAAGTCTTATTTTTGAAGAAGCTGAAAATAGATTACATGCACAAAAAGGTGTAATGGTTTGGCTTGATAGAAAAAGAGATGAAAAATAATGATAGATTTTGTTAAATTTATCAAATATTCAAAACCAGGACCTAGATATACTTCATATCCAACAGCCCCTGAATTTAGTGAAACTTTCACACAAGAAGATTTAAAAGAGTATTACAAAAATCAAAGTGATGATAGAGCTTTATCACTTTATATTCATATGCCATTTTGTAGAAGTGCATGTTATTTTTGTGGTTGTAATACAATTTTTACTTCAAAAGAAGATAAAAAAACTAGATATATTGAGTATTTAAAAAAAGAATTAAATATCTTAAAAAATCATCTAAATACAAAAAGAGTTGTAACGCAAATGCATTTTGGAGGAGGAACACCTACATATTTTTCTCCTTCTCAATTAGAAGAAGTTATAACTGTAATTAAAGAGATTTTTCCAAATTTTAGTTCTGATGCAGAAATCTCTTGTGAAGTAGACCCAAGATATTTTACTGTTGAACATATGAATGTTTTAAAAGCTGGTGGTTGTAATCGTTTGAGTTTTGGAGTTCAAGATTTAGATGAAGAAGTTCAAAAAACTATTCATAGAATTCAACCTTTTGAATTAACTCAAAATGTTATAAAAATTGCAAGAGAAGCTGGAATTCACTCTGTAAATACTGACTTAATTTATGGATTACCACATCAAACTAAAGAAAGTTTCAAAAAAACTTTAGAAAAGATGATTACACTTAATACTGATAGATTTGCAGTATTTAATTATGCTCATGTTCCTTGGCTTATGAAGACTATGAGAAAATTTGATGAAACAACTTTTCCACAACCTCAAGAAAAACTAGAGATGTTAAAAGATACTATTGATTTCTTTACATCAAACGGTTATAAAATGGTTGGAATGGACCACTTTGCAAAACCAGAAGATGAATTATTTAAAGCAATTGAAAAAGGTGAATTACATAGAAATTTTCAAGGATATACAACTAAAGGTGGAGCTGATTTAATAGGAATTGGACTTACATCTATTGGAAATGGTGTTGATTATTATGCGCAAAATTTCAAAGACTTAGAGCCTTGGGAAAATGCAATTGATAATGGAGATTTACCAGTATTTAAAGGTTATAGATTAAGTGATGATGACCAATTAAGACAATTTGTAATCATGGAACTTATGAGTAACTTCTCTTTGAATATAAAAAGAGTTGAAGAACAATTTAAAATAGACTTTAAAGATTATTTTAGTGATGCACTAGAAGCTTTAAAAGAGTTTGAAGATGCGCAACTTCTAAAAATAAGTGATGATAAAATTGAAGTTTCACAAACAGGAACTATGCTTATTAGAAATATTTGTATGCCATTTGATGCATATTTAAATAAAATTCCTGAAGAAAAAAGAAGATTTTCTAAAACTATTTAAAAGTAGCATTTGCTACTTTTTTACTCTTTGTCCTCTTCCAAAAACCAAATATAACAGAGCTCCTAAAATAGGAAAACAAATGATTACTATTATCCAAATAATTTTATTATAACCTGTAAACTCATGTCTTAAAATATCTATTAAAATATAAATATATAAAACGAAAGAGAAAACTACAAATATCATCAAAAAAGAAGAGACTAAAATTCCTGTCATTTAAAACTCCTTTTCAAAACTTTTTAAATATTCATCTAATAAAGAAAAATCTACATTCGATGAAATCTCTATTTCTAAATCCATTAAATATAGATTTTTTATTTTAAACTCTTTTAACTTTACCAAATCTTTTCCTGTTGTAAGAAATGAGAAATCTTTATACTCTTCTTGAATATTAGAAATATCTTCTTTTGTAAAAGTATAATGATCTGGAAATGAAACCATTTTTATATCTTTTGGTAAATACTCAAGCAATCTTTTAGGTTTTGAAATTGCTGTTAATAAAAGAGTTCTAGAAGGAAGTTCACAAACTTTTCCATCTTTTTTAATAGTTATAACTCTTTTAAAATCTCTTCCTTCAAGTAATTCTAAATCAGCACTTGCATAAAAACTTTTTGGTTCTCTATATCCACCACTTGGTAAACAAAAAATATTTGTTGGTTCATCTTTTGGTCGAAGTAAAATATTAAATTTTGAGATTTGATATTTAGAAAATCCATCATCCAAAAATACTATTTTACAAGCTAACTCTTTTGCTTTTAAAATAGCTTTTACTCTATCTTCACTCACAATTACTGTAGCTTTTGGTAAAGAATTTGCTAAAAGCATTGCCTCATCTCCACTTGATTTTACGTCAAGTAAGATTTTCCCTCTTAAACTAACAATTTGCAATCCCTTTGAAGCTCTTCCATAACCTCTTAAAATTACACAAACATCTTCATATTTTGATGCAAGATTTATTGTAACTGGAGTTTTTCCACTTCCTCCAACAATTATATTTCCAATTGAAATAACAGGAATTCCAAACTCTATCTCTTTAGCCATTGCTCTTTTTGTAAGAATAATTAGCATATAAATAAAAGTTAGAGGAATTAGTAAAAACGAGATAATTTTTTGAAAGTTATTTGGAAAGAAGAGATACTCTTCAATCCATAGATGTAATTTTTGTTTCAAATTATTTTATATCCAAGAAGATGCAACTTCAATAACTTTATCACAAACATAATTTGCTTCTTCATCAGTTAAACTTGCATAAATTGGTAAAGATAAAATTTGTTGATAGTTATTTAAAGCATTAGGGAATGCTGTAATTTTAATAGAATATTTTGTTTTATAATAAGATAAAAGATGTAAAGGTATATAGTTAAGTCCTGTTGAAACACCTCTTTCTTTTAAAGCTCTAGCAAAAGCATCTCTATTTCTTGAAACTTTTATGATAAATTGTGTAAATATATTATCGTCCGTATAAGCTGGAATTTCTATATGCTTCACACCCGTTAATCTTTTTTTATATAAAGCAGCTATCTCTTTTCTTCTTTTTACAAACTTATCAGTTTTATTTAACTGAGCTAAAGCATAAGCAGCATCAAGTTCTGATAAATCATATTTATGTCCAATATCAACAACATCATAAACATAATCTAAATTTCCATAACTATCATATGTTGTTGTAAGAGCATGAGTTCTTAAAAGTTTTGCTCTATTTGCTATTTCTTCATTATTTGTTACAATTAAACCTGATCTACTAACTGCATATCTTGAGATAGAAGGATTTGTTGAAAAAATCGTCATATCAGCTCTTAAATTACCAACCATTTTACCTTTATAAGTTGCACCTAAACTTGATCTACAATCTTCAATTAATATAATTCCATATTTTTCAACAATATCATATAATCTATCTAAATCAGGAGTTTGACCACCAACAAAAGTAATAATAGCACCTCTTAATTTTTTTGAATCATTCTCTTTTAAAACTTCTTCAAATTTATCTAAATCAATATTCATATCATCAGGATTTATATCAACAAAAATAGGTTCTGCATCAAAATGTCTAACAACTTCAGGTAAATTTACAAAAGAGTTTACAGACATAAGTATCTTATCACCTCTTTTAAGTTTTATAGCACTTAAAGCAAGATGAATAGCAGCTGTTGAAGTTGCAGTTGCAATAGCATATTTAGCACCAATGAATTTTTCGATACTCTCTTCAAATTCTAAAACTTTAGATAAAAACTCTTTTGAATCAAGTACTTGTTTTAATTGATTTAATTCATCACTATCAACTGATGCTCTAAATATAGGTATTTTTTTCATTATTAATTTAACTCCATTTTATTTTTGCTATTGTTGGTAATTTACCTTTAAAAGCATTTGCTTTAACTCTATGGTTAATTTTATCTATAAACTCTTCTTCAAAGCCTAATTTTATTAACTCTTCTTTTGATTTATTTTCATCAATCATTAATTTCAATAAATCATCCATTTGTTTATATGTATGGCCAAGTTCTGCTTCATCACTTTGACCTTCCCATAAATCAGCACTTGGAGCTTTATTTAAAATTGCATCTGTAACGCCTAATATTTTTGCAAATTCAAACTCATCACTTTTATAAATTTCCCCTATTGGATTAATAGCACAAGCCGTATCTCCAAAAATAGTTCCATATCCTAAAAGTATCTCACTTTTATTTGAAGTTCCAACAACTAAAGATTTTTCTCTTGAAGATACATCATATAAAACAGCCATTCTCATTCTTGCAGAGAAGTTTCCAATTCTAAGCTTATCTTCATTCATATTTTTTATAAAACTACTAACCATTGGTTCTATTGAAATAATCTCATACTTAATATCAAACTTTTCACAAAGTTCAATAGCATCATCAATTGAACTTTGTGAAGAGAATTGTGAAGGCATTAAAACACAATTTAAATTTTCTTTAAATGCTTCTTGACATAAAACAGCAACAACAGCTGAATCTAAGCCACCAGATAAGCCAACAGTTACTTTATTAAGTCCTGCATTAGAAACTTCATTTTTTAAGAAAAATATTAAATCCTCCTTAATTTTTTTCCAATTTTTCACTCTTAATCCTTTATTAAGTAATTATATCTCATCTTTTTTTGTTTTTTGATAAATTTCATCTAAATAATTATTACTTATTTGTGAAATGTCATTTTTTCTTGTTTCTAATTTTTTTTGAATATCCAATAACTCTTCTTCATCAAAATACTCTAAATACTTTGGATTTATCTCTATAGTTTCTTCAGGATTTATTTTTATTAATTCTTTTATATTTTCTATTATTTGTTGTTTCATTTTTATTCTTTGTTAAATTTATTTAAAATTGTTTCTATATAAAGCTCCATTTTCTCTACACCAATATCACTTTGTGAATTTTTACAAGACTTACAACAAGTTCCTGCATCTGTAATATTTTCTATATCTTCTAAGGTTTTAGCACCTTTTTCTTTTATTGCATATATTATTTCACCTAAAGTTACATGTTTACAAGTACAAACTTCAAATGAATGTGGAAAACTTTTAGCCATTAATCATCTCTTTTTTTATTTCATTTAAAATATCTTTACAATAAATCTTTTTTTTCATTTTTCCAAAATCACCCTCAGGAAAAATACAAAACCTACACTCTGTTCCTGCTGTTGTTATATCTTGTATTTCACTAAGAGTTAAAGCATTTTTATTAATAATTGCATCTTTGATTTGATTTATTGTCACTTTTTTACAATTACAAACTTCATAAGATTTTTTAAACCCTAACAAATCATATACCTCTATCTTTTTTGATTATTTCATAAGCTTCATTTATCTCTTGAAGTTTTTGTGTTGCTTCATCAATAATACTTTGAGTTGCCCCCTGCCCCGAGATAATATCAGGATGATGTTTTTTTACTAAATTTCTATAATTTTTCTTTAGTGTTGCATCATCATCTGAAGGTTTTGACCCTAAAATATCATAAGCATTTTCTAAACTTAATGACTTATTCATAGCTTGTTGAGCATAAAAAGATTCAAAAGTTTTGATTAAATTATCAAAATCTTCCAATTTAACCTTTAAAGCATTTGAAATATCTTCAGTAATCATCTTTTCTGTATTTGAAAACTCTTTATCAATAAAGGCTAAATTCAAAAGATATTCCATAATTTTAACTCGTTTATTATAATCATGTTTTGTTAAACTGTATAATTTATTACAAATATCTATTAAATTATCAAAACTTTGCTTCTCTTTTTCATATAAAACTTTTAGTTTTTCTCTTATTTCTTCTTGATTTTCAAAGTGATTTGAAATATCAGTAAATGTATGTTTTAAAACTTCAGCTTCTAACTCACAAACTTTCCCATCTGCTTTTGAAACTTTCGCCATTAATGCAACTAAAAGTCCAGCTTCATGATGCATCAAATCACCTTGAAAAATCTCTTTTCTTTTCAAATTTATATTTTTAAATTCTTCAGTTTTATAATTTTTTCCTATTAGAAATAAAATTGCTATAACAACTATTAAAACTATAATTTCCATTTTTTCCCTTATGATTTGTTTTTAATTTTTGGTTGATTTTAACAAATTTTAGGTAAAATCTTTCCCTTTAAATAGATACGGGAGTTACAAATGTTTGGAATGGGCTTTATGGAAATTTTTTTAATTGCAATAGTTGCAATTATTGCATTAGGACCTGATAAACTACCTACAGCTATGGTTGAGATAGCAAAATTTATCAATAAATTTAAAAATGGACTTGCAGATGCAAAGACAACCTTGGATAATGAATTAAATATTTCAGAAATGAAAGCTGAAGCTAATAAATTTAAATCACAAATTGAAGAAACAAAAGCTTCTTTATCAATGGATTCAAAAGTAGATTTAGGATTAAATGATATTCTAAATGATGATATAAAATCATCTACAAATGAAAAAACAATTGAGAAAGAGCTTGTTGAAGAAAAAAAGAGTGAAAAAGTATCTTTCAAAAAAGAGGATAAATTCAAAGTAAAATTAGATGAAAAAAAAGAGGATAATGCTTAATGTTTGAAGATTTAAAACCACATATAGCAGATTTGAGAAAAAGATTAGTTATTTCAAGTTTAACTGTTATTGCTATGTTTTTTGTATGTTTTGCTTTTTATGAACCAATTCTTAGTTGGATGATGATTCCTGTTAAAACTATTTTGCCTGAAAATTCTCACATGGTTGCTGTTGAAATCCAAGAGACATTTTTCACAGCTTTAAAAGTTGCATTTTTTGGTGGTTTTGTTATATCTTTACCTGTTATATTTTGGCAATTATGGTTGTTTTTAGCACCTGGACTTTATGACCACGAAAAAAAGCTTGTAATTCCTTTCGTATTTTTTGCAACACTTATGTTCTTAATTGGGGCATCTTTTGCTTATTATATAGTTGTTCCTGTAGGATTCGAATTTTTAGTAAATTTTGGTTCTGCCGTTGTTACAGTATTACCAAGTATTGGTAAGTATGTTGGGTTTTTCACAAAACTTTTAATTGGTTTTGGAATTGCTTTTGAGTTACCAGTTATAACATTTTTCCTTGCAAAAATAGGACTTGTTGATGATAGAATGTTAAAAAACTTTTTTAGATATGCAATAATTCTTATTTTTATTCTTTCAGCACTTTTAACTCCTCCAGATGTTATTAGTCAATTATTAATGGCTGCACCATTAACTTTACTTTATGGTATTTCTATTTACATAGCAAAAGTATTTAATCCAGCTCCAAAAGAAGAAGAGGAAGAGTAAAATTGCTAGATCCATTAAAAACTTCAAGTTATGACTATGATTTACCAAAAGAATTAATTGCAACCCATCCAGTAAGTCCAGCTGATTCCGCTAGGCTTTTGGTCTATGATAGAAAAACAAACAAAATCACTCATTCAACTTTTAAAAATCTTATGGATTTTTTACCTGATGATTTATCTATATTTTTAAATGACACAAAAGTTATAAAAGCTAGAATTTTTGGTACAAAAGAAACTGGTGGAAAAATAGAATTATTACTTAATAAACCATTATTTATGGATAGATATTTAGTAATGATCGGTGGAAAAGTAAAAGTAGGAACAAAACTATTTTTTGATGAGAATTTAACAGCTTTAGTTTTAGAAATCAATGAAGATGGTAGTCGTGTAGTGGAGTTTTTTCAAAATGATAAAAAACTTGATTTTTTAGAAGTTGTGGAAATTTTAAATAAAATAGGTCATCTTCCTCTTCCTCCTTATATGAATAGAGCTGATGAAAAAAAAGATGAACAAGATTACCAAACTTTATTTGCTAAAAATTATGGAGCAGTAGCAGCTCCTACAGCATCACTACATTTTACACCTGAACTTCTAGAAAAGATAAATAATAAATATAATGTAAATTATCTAACACTTCATGTGGGAGCTGGAACTTTTAAACCAGTTGATGCTGAAGATATTTTAAATCATCCAATGCATAGTGAATATTTTGAAATAGGAATAGATGCAAAAAAAGCTTTAGATAATGCCTCAAAAGTTTTAGCTGTTGGAACTACAGTAACAAGAACAGTTGAGTATTATGTAAGAACAAACAAAATACAAGGTGAATGTGATTTGTTTTTAAATCCAGCAAATAAACCTATAAAAGTTGATTGCTTACTTACAAACTTTCACTTACCAAAATCTACACTTATAATGTTAATAGCATCATTTGTGGGATTAGAAAAAACACTTGAAATTTACCACGAAGCCATAAAAGAAAAATATAGATTTTACTCTTATGGTGATGGTATGTTGATACTTTAAAAGGAGATTTATTATGGCATATTACGTTTTATTTGATACAGAAACAACAGGAAATCAAGAAGAAGATAAAATTATTCAATTTGGTGCAATGATTGTTGATCAAAAAGGAAAAATTGAAGCTTTTGATGAGTTGTGTTCAACTGATATTGATATAAAACTTGAAGCTATGGAAGTTCATAATATTACTCCTAATTTATTACTTGGAAAACCAAAGGCAACCCAAACAAATTTTTATAAAAGATTAGAAGAGTTAAATTCAAATGAAAACTATTTAATTGCTCATAATATCTCTTTTGATTTAGGAATGATAAAAAAAGAGGGATTTATAAACCAATATCAAATAATTGATACTTTGAGATGTGCAAAACATTTATTTCCAGAACTTCCTTATCATAGACTTCAATATATAAGATATGCTCTTGAACTTTACAAAGTTGAAGAAATAGAAGCAGCAAAACATAATATAACCATAAAAGCTCATGATGCAATCGGTGATGTGCTTGTAATGAAACTATTTTTAACAAAACTTGTAGGTAAATGTAGAGAAATTTATCCTGATTATAATCCAATAGAAAAACTTGTAGATTTAACAAAAACTCCTGTATTTATCAAAACTTTTAGATTTGGAAAATATAAAGGGAAAGATATTGAAGAAGTAGCTACTTTAGACAGTAACTATCTTAATTGGATGAGAACATCTATGAATGATTTAGACGAAGATATGAAATATACATTAGATAAGGTTTTAAAATCTTAAATATAAAAACAGATTAAATAAAATCATCAAAACATTCAAAATATAAAAACCCTTTTTATAAAATATTGATAAAAAAGAAAAAATTATAAAAATAATAAAAAAATAAAAGGGTGTTTTTACTTCATAAACATACATTTTGTACTCTAAAAAATATCTAATATACTCATCAAAATATATTGCAAAATCAAAAATATGAGCAACTATTTCAAATGGATAAAAAATTGTAAAAAATATAGTAATTATTATTGACAAAAATTGCACATAAGAAGTTGCTGGAAAATAAAAATGTACTATTGGATTAAAAATCAAAAACATCCAACTATTAAAAAAAATAAGATGAAATATTTTATTCTTGAAAGTAAAATATTTAATATACAAAAAGATATAAAAAACAGCCATTATTGAAAACCAAAAACCCAATGAAAATAAATATTTAGGGAAAAGTGCTATAACAATTAAAAAAGTAAAAAACAGAGTTTCGAAAGAAAATATTTTTATATTTGAACGTAAAAGAAAAATTCCTAAACAAAACATCACAAATGCCCTTAATAAAGAAGGAACTATTCCTGTTAAAAGTAAATAAAAGAAAAGTAAAAATATAGTAATAATCAATAAATCATATTTTTTATTGCGATATGGAAAATATTTTTGATGAAAAAAAGAGTATGGATAATAAAAAATCCAATAAATAATAAAAGATAAAACAACTAAATGAAAACCACTTAGAGCTATTAAGTGATTAATTCCATAGTTTGTACAAATATCTCTTAACTCTTTTGAAATAGGAATTGCTAAAAAAAGTGTTAAAACGCATTAGAAATGTTAATATTTTGCTTATGAAATGTATGTGTCTAAAGAAAACAGTACTTTTTAGGCTTTTTTACTTACATTTCACAAGCAAAATTAAATCTTATTAATTACTCCTTTTACTCTACCTATTACAACTAATTCATCTACTTTTACATTTATATCTTTATAATCACAATTAAAGCTTTTTAGAGTGAATGAATTATCTTGATAAATAATTTGTTTGATAAATAGTTCACCATTCACATTAACTACAAATATATCTTTATTGTTTATATCTTTATTTGAAGTATCAACAAAGATTAAACTATCTTCATGAATAAAAGGATACATACTATCACCATGAGCTTTTATTAGTTCTGTATATTTATAGTTACTATTTATGTAATCTAATACTTGAGTATCAATAATAAGTGGTTTTTGATCTAAGTGATAGTTTATAGTTCCAAGACCAGCTGAGCCTGTTACATTATTGTAATACTTTAAGATAATGTAGTTAGATGTATTTTCAATAAGGCTCTCTGGAAGTTGATTAAAGAAGAACCAATTAATAGATATATTTCTTTTAGCTAGAAATTGCATTATATCCAAATATGGAATTCTATTATATTGTTTTGCTTTTCTAAACACATCATAGTTTATATTTAAAGCTTGAGCTATATCTTTATTAAATACTTTTTTATTATCAAGTTCTTTGGAAAGAATATCTTTTAATTTTTCTAGAATTTCGTTATAGTTTTGCATAAAAAATTATACCTACATTTCACAAGCGAAAAATGAAATGTAAATAAAACACAAAGGGTTTACATGAAAAACAAAATATCTTTAAGATTTGAAGATTTACTACAAGAAATTAATACAATAGAATCTTCAAAAATAAAAAAAGAAAATAGCTATTTTGGAAGCTATATAGAAATTAACAATGAATTACATAAAAAATGGGAATTAAATTTAAAGAATTTAATACTACTATTAAACTCTAATCCCGATAGTATGTATTATTCAGAACTGGTTAAAATTTCCGAATTAAAAAGTCATGAAGACCATGCGGATATCTTTGATAGACAAAAAGCATTATTTTTAGCTTTAAAAGATGATTATGAAAAGGGACTTTTATCTTCTATAAAATCTTTAATAGAAGCAGATGTTTTTGATACAGAGCTTGAACAAGCTAAAGAATTACTATCTAATAAATATAAGTTAGCTGCTGCTGTAATTGCTGGAGTAGTTTTAGAAACGGCTCTTAGAAGCTTATGTGATAAAGAAAAAATACCACATGGAAAACTTACAAAAATGAATGATGATTTAACAAAAGCTGGTGTTTATAATAAGTTCCAACAAAAAAGCATTACTGCATTAGCAGATATTAGAAATAGTGCTGCTCATGGTAAAGATATTGAATTTACCCATGAAAATGTTGAAAATATGATAAGAGATATTGAAAGTTTTTTAGCTACGTATTTAAACTAACTAAGAATTTCTTAGTTAGTTTAAATATTAATTGTGTGAATTATTCTGTTCATAATCTAATTTAAAATCATTCATAACTGCCATTGTTCTATCGGTAGGATAAGGGAAATATACTGGAGTTACCCCTGTATTTTGACAAAATCTCAAAACTTCATATCCTAATAATTCAATAGTTTTACCAGTTTGTCGATCAGATATATTACCTTTTCTCCAATGGTTAAAATAAATCCTATCTTCAAAATTTGAAACAGCAAAACCAGAAACAGCTCTATATTTAGTAGTTGTTACTTCTGAGATATTAACATCAGGAAGACTATTATTTAATACTTCATAAAAATGAGTAGGATCCCAACGTCCGTGATTTCTACATTGTGCTAATGCATTTAATGCTTCTTTATGATTAATATAAGTATTTGCATATGTACCGTTTAAGGAACATGTAAAACCAATATTTCTATCAACTATAGCAAATAAAAATTTTCTCATTGCTTTTGAATACACACACTCAATATTACACTCTCCATATCGAATAGTAAAAAAAGCAATTAAGACACTTTGTTTATCCATTTTAAATTCTAAAATTGGTATATTTGTAAAATTCATCTTATCTCCTTAAAAAATATAGTAAAGTATATCATCAATAAAAATAACATTTATTAAATATTACTTAAAAGATAGCATTTATTCTTGCTAATAATTAGTTATAAACACCTCATTTACACTCTTTTTCTTACCATGCATATTTGCTCCAAGAGTGTATCTTATCTCTTTTGTAGATCTAATATTAAAACCTTTATATAGCTCTCGAACTATTACACTATCATTATAAGAAAGTAGAAATTTACCTTTAATTTTTGATAGTAAATCTGCTAACTCTTCATGTTCCGCTATTCCAAATCCTCCTGTATTTTTATAGTAGCTTTCAGTTGATACATAAGGTGGATCTACATAAAAGAATGCATCATCTTTATCATATAAAGGTATGAGTTTATTAAAGCTCATATTCTCTATAGTTACACCTTTTAATCTTTCACTTATTAGTTTAAAATTTCTATAAATATTTTTAGGTTTTCGTCCTGACTTTGCAGCCATAGCAAAGTTATCACCTTTAGAGCCAAAGCTTTGAGTTAATTGGTAAAAATAAAAGGCTGCTTTTTCAATATTATTTCTACCTCTTAAATGTTTTGATTTAATATCATTAAATATCTCTCTTGAGATAAGTAAATCATTTAAATAAATACTCAAGCTTTGTGGATTATTTCTTATGGCTCTGTGAAGATTTACAAGTTCACTATTTATATCATTAAACACTTCAAGTTTACTTGGTTCTTTTTGATAAAGAACACTTCCAGCTCCTCCAAAAACTTCTATATAAGTTTTATGATCTTGTGGAATTAGATCAATAATATCACGAGCAAGTTGAGTTTTGCCACCTACCCAACCAAATGGGGCTTTTAGTTTAGTTCTTTGCATAATTATCCTTTGTGAAAAAACATCACTTTTTTAAAGCTAATGTTCTTTTTTTTGTAAAATTTTTATGCAGCTATCAGGGGTGGTGGCTGTGGTTTATTGTGAGATTTAGTTTTCTATTTCTATTGATACTCTCCAACCAGAGATTGTATCTATATCATGATTAACACTTTTAATATGATACTCTCCATCATCTTCTACTGTTCCAGATAGATTTAAAACTCCACCTGCATAACATACAAATCCAGCACAAGATATATTTCCAACTTTAGTTTGACTTGAAGCTTTTTGAAGAGCTGCAGTTGCTTTTGCTTTTGCATCTGCTTCATTTTGATATGAGCCTCTTATATGTTTAACTGGCTCACCATCACCAACTGTTACACTTTTTTGAATATTCTCTTTTGTGTCATGCCAAGAGGCTACACAAGAGTTATATTTTTCTTTATTTGTATTTTCTATATCATACGAGCTAATATCTTTTATATTTAAACTATATCTAGGAAGTCCTTCTGATTTTTTATCACCTTTTACTTTTTGCTTAAAGATTAAAGTATTATTTTTGATTGCAAATAAAGCGTTATATTCACTTGCTAACCTTTTTAAAAAATGTAAATCAGATTCGTTTGATTGTTCGATATGTATCACATATAAGTCATCATAATCACACTCTACTTTTAACTCTAATTTTTTAGCTATTTGAGTAACTACTTGCTTTATACTTAGGTTTTCAAAGCTTTTATTTCTTTTTACTTTTGCTCCACTTGAAAAGTCAACTGCAGTTGCACTTATCTCTATTTTGCTTCCATTACTTGTACTAATTTTAGAATTTTGAACAGCAAAAGTACCACAAAACATCATGGCATTTTCATTACCTATCCAAAGTTTTATCTCATCACCAAACTTTGGTCTTCTAAAACTTCCTTCAACACTTAGCCTTATATCATCACTACTTGTCCCATCTTCATCGTGGAAGCTTATTTTTGAAGCATTTTGATTTATAGTATCTGTTATATCTTTTCCATTTACAACAACTTTAAATCTAGGTTTCACCAAAGACCTCCTACTTCACTATATTCATCTTTTTTATCTTCTAGCTCTTCAAGTTCAGGAAGTTCTATAACATCACCTAAGTCTAAAAAAACTTTAGTGATACTGTTTAATTCTAAAACTTTTTGAAAATGCTCTAACGAGCCATAATGAGCATACACTATTTCATCTAATCTTTTATTTTCTTGTGTAACAGTTAGTATCATTTGTACCATCTTTCGAGTTCCACACTAAAACCTTGCTCTATATATTCGCCTGTTTTTATAAACCTGCTCATATCTTTTCTAAGATTTTTTATTACAACTAGTACAGGTTGAGTGTTTGTAAGGCTTAAAAGAACTGGTTCTTGAAGCTCTCCAATCTTTTCTAACTTATCAAAAGTATAAATAGATTTCATAACTAAAGTACCAGATAATGTAAAACTAGTTTTTGGTTTAGTTGCTGCTTGATGGTATGAATAATTTGCTATTCTATCTGAGCTAATCCACCCAAAATCTATCTGCTTTGAGAGTTGATTAAACTCTGATTTATTCATTTTAAAATCAAAATCACCTAGCATACCTAAAATCATCAGTCTATATCCTCATACTGTTTATTTTTATTTTTTTGTTCTACTTTTTTCATTTCTTTTTCTATATCAAATCCATCAGATGGATTATTAACTGTTATATTATAAATTGGCGTGTTGTTTATAGTTTTTGTACCTGTTGTTTCATTTACTTTTGGAATAGTTGGTAAAGAACTTGGTTCTGTAGCTTCATCTTTTTTGCCATAAATTGATAAATAATATTTATATTTTTCTTCATCAAAATTTTCTTTTTCTGATTTATCTTTATCTTCTTTTTCTTTTGCGTTAGCAATTTCCTTTGCTTTTTGTTGCTTTGCATCTATCTCTTTAAAAGCTTTTAGTTCCTCTTTAGTTACCATTCCAAAAATATTACCTAGTTCCATTAGCATAGGTTTAGCCCATGCAAACTTTTCTTTTAACCCTTCCCAAAAATCATTTAGTGCTTTTGTTGGATTATCCCAAAGAGCACTCATAAATTTACTAATTGGCTCCCAATACTCATATACAAATCCAGCACCTATAAGTAAAAGACCTATTCCTGTTGCTCCCATAAAAGCTCTAACTCCTATTTTTGCAAAATTTAAAGCAGCTGTTAATAGTAATAAACCTTTTCTAGCAATCAACAATCCACTTAATGCAAAACTTCCCATAAAGCCTAAAGTAGAAAATGCAATACCTAAACCTATAACCCCAAATGTTGCACCAAACACAACTTTAGTAAGAACTGGATATTTAGTAGTGGCATCTGCTAAACTATTAGTCCCACTTCTTAGTGGAGTAAGAATAGAATTTAAAGCTGGTAATAAAACACTTCCAATATTTATACCAATCTCAGCAATACCATTTTTAAAAAGTGTCATACTATTTGCTGTTGTTTTACTTCTAACATCAAACTCTCTTGTCATACTTCCCGCATACTTAGTCTTATCAGATAAATGTTCTATTGCATCTGTATAATTATGTAATCCTACTGTTAAAAGTGCTACATCATCAGCATACTCTTGTCCGAACATATCACTTAAAAGTCCTAGCTTTTCATCATCAGCTACATCTTTTATTCTTGTTAAAAAATCAACTATTGCACCTTGGGCATTATTTGAAATATTTTCCTTTAACTCTTCACTACTTAGTCCTATTTGATTTAGTGCATTTTGAAATTTTTCACCTTGTTTATCTGCTGTTCCAAGTTTTTGTAAAATAGCATTTATAGCAGTTCCTGCAACTTCAGCAGGTTTTCCCATAGCTAAAAATGCACTTGCTAAACTTGCTGTTTGTTCTGCACTTATTCCAAAAACTTTTGAAGTTCCACCTACTCTTGATAAAACATCTACTAAATCTTTTGCTTTACTAGCACTCTTGTCTGATAAGTGATTTAAGGCATCTCCTAAACTTGAAATACCATCTAAACTTAAACCAAAAATATTCATAAGTGTGGCACTTGACTCACCAGCTTCTTTTGTGCTCATATCGAAAGCTGTACTCATTTTTGCAGTAGTTTTAGTAAAATCAAGCAACTTATCTTTTGTGATACCTAACTGTCCACCAGCTGCAACTATTTCAGCTAAGCCTGTTGCATTTATAGGAATAGATCTAGTCATTTTTAAAATAGATTGTTCAAAAGCTTTTGCTTCATCAGATGAATCAAAATTAACCACTTTATTTACATCAGCCATGCTAGATTCAAAATCTATTGCTAGTTTCATAGGAACTGCAACTGTAGTACCAAAAGCCACTTTATCCATAATAGAACTTTTAAAATTGTTTCTATAATCTTTTAAAGCTCCTAATTGAAGATTTGCTTTATCCATCTTAGACTGAATAGATGAAAACTTTTCTAAATCTTTTGTTGTATTTTGTATTTGAGAAGATGCCTTCTTAAAAGTATCTGTAATCCCTAGCTTTATTTTTCCTAGAGTTGATAATTTAGGATTTAGTTCATCTATAGATTTAGTAGTATCTTTAAAAGCACCAAAACCTTTAAAAACAGCTCCTATTTCTATACCTAAACCTATTTTCATTTATCAACCTTTGGAATATAATTTTTACTGTCTTCTATAAAAAACATAAACTCGCTAACTTTCAACTTCATAATATCTTTAAAACTAAAGTGATAAATATATCCTATAAGCCCAGCACCTTGTAGGATATATTCTTTAGTCAAGCCTAAGACAAAAAAGGCTTAACTAATTCTCTCAATCTCATATAAATATGAGTTGGTATTTCATCCATCTCTTCGATAGTAAAACCACTTTTATTTGCTATTAATACAACTGTTTGTTCAAAATCATCATTTATGTGAGCAACTGCTTTTAAATCTTTTAAATTTGGTTCTTTTATTACAATTTCCGTTATCTCCTTACCACCAACAACCAATGGAGTAGAAAACTCCAATTTTTTATCACCAAGATAGGCAACAACTTTTTTCTTATCTTTTTGCGTTTCAATATTATTTTTCATATCTATTTCCTTTTATCCTCTTAAAATTCTTCTAACATCTGACATTAAATCTTTCCCATCAACCTCTACAATAAGATTATCATGGTCAATTCTTACTTTTGTTTGATTATTTACTTCATAAATATATTTTTTTAAACCTTTTTGAGATACTTTTACATCTAACATCTCACCTGCTTTACTATCTCCAAAACTTACACTAATTGCACCTGTAGAAATCCAAGTATGATTTTCTACTTTTGTTCCAGTTCTAACAGCTTTCTTTTGAATAATTTCTGCTTCATCAAGCTTTGATAAAGCATTAAAAATAGCCTCAGGCATAGAAGCAAAAGAACACTCACTATCTAGAGACTCAAACTGTCCTGTTGCATAGCTTCTATCTCCAACTCCAGTTGTACCACTAATAGTTTTTTGATTTAACTCTGGAGCTTTAAAACTTACTGTTTTTCCTAAATTTCCATAACCTTGTATAAAAGCATTCGTATCAACTATTGCACTTCTCATTTATGCCTCCTCAAACATTTTATAAATTTTCTCTGCACTTTGAGATACTTTGTTATATGTAACTTCAATCAATCTTGGACTTGGCATATCATCACAATCAACTTCTAAATAAAATCTTCCTTCATCTATTGCTGTTTGTGTTGTAAGCTTCATATTTAGATAAACTTTGAAGCCATCTACCATTACATTTTGTCCTACCAAATCAGCCATAAAGTTTTCTAAAGCTCTTTTACAAGCCATTAATTCATCTATATCTTTATCAACTGATTCAAACAAAGCATCAACTGTTGCTTTAGCTGCTAAGTCAAAAATTCTAACTCTTCTTGCATCTTTCCAAATAGTATTTGTACAAGTTGCATACTCCCAAGAACGAATACCATTGTAAGATATAAAACTCATAATTTGTTTTTCTGTTAAACTATCTGTCTCATCTTGTTTACCTGCTATAAATTCAACTGGGTATTTAACACTTGAAAAAGGCAAAATTCGATTTGAAATAGATTTTGAATAACCAACTGTGCTTTGTCCATCTATATAAACTCTTAAAAATGCTAAAACAGCACTTGCACAATAAAAATCTGTTTGATTTAAAGTTATGTTCCATTTTCCTAAACCACACTTAGCTAAAGTAATCCTATCTGAAGTAAAGTTTGCTCTAAAAGCTAAAGCTTCAGAGTTTAGTTCTGCATCAGCATCAAAAAAAGTTCTAGCACCTAAATATGTACAAACTGTATTAATAGAATTACAAATATCTAAATCTCCAATATGATAATCAGGAACAACAATAATATCTGGCTTATATGTAATTGGGTCACCTTTTTTACTTGCTTTATTTATAGTACTTGAAGCTTTTCGTAAAGCATTAACTGCTTCTATAATAGAACTTTTCATAAGCTCTTTATCTTCATTGTTTTCATTATCCAGTTTGATATTTACAACAGATACTATAATAGGCACTATTACAGGAAATTCATTTACTCCAAGCTCTAAATATTTTTTTAAATTTCCAGTTTCAACATCTTCGAAAAACTCACTTTTTAGTGCATCTTCTGGACTATCAAAACAATATATTCCCTCTTCACATTCAGCTGTTAATACCATTGCCAAAGGTAATGTTGAACTAACTTTGATTATGTAGGGATTATCTGCTTTGTATTTTGCTACTATTCCACGATTTAAACTCATAATTCTCTCCTTTTTAAAATTTATTTATTACTCACCTATGCTTTTAGCACAGTGGTTATCTTCGATTTTTTTAAGCAAACAACAAAGTTTTTTATCAAACCAAGTTGCACGACCAGACTCAATTCTTCTATGAATATGAGAGCTTATAGTTTCATCTTGGCTACCATTCCAAAAAAGTACATTTCCTAACTGGTCAAGAGCCAATAACAACCTCATAAATCTAGTTCTTTTTTTTACATCATTTTCAAATTTTTCTATTAATTTATCATTCATTTGTTACTATCTCTCCTACTTTTTGTATTGATAAAGCTAAAGCTTCTTTTAGTTCATTTAAAGATATCTCTTTAACTGTATTATCAGCTAATTTCCAGTTGCTAGAAATCTGTCCTAAAAGTTCTGCTGATTGGATTGCACTAACCATGTTTAACCTTGCTGTTTCATTTCCATCAAAAGTATTTCCCTGTGAAGTTATAACTACTAAAGTACTTAACTGCTCAACTTTTTCAGCCTTTTTTTGTATAGTTAAATATTCATTTTTAAGAATTTCATCTTCTATCCAGCTTTGAGTATCTTCACTCCATTTGTCAAATTGCTTAGGAACTAAAAGAGTATGTTCAGCTTTCAAAGTACCTAAATAATCAACTTCTAAGCTACCTTTTGTAGTTTTTGAATAAACAGTTTTATCTCTGTTATCTTCTACATATTCCCACTTTTGAGAAGTTTCATTAAAACATTGTGTAAAACCATTTTTATTTTCTAAAGGTTTAATAGAAGTTGTAAAAGGTAAATTTGTTCCATAGTTTCTATTTATCTCTAACTCTTCTCTAAGCTCTTTTGTATTTATACTATATTTATAAACTTTATTCATATTTTAAACTTCTCTTGCTACTATTAAAGGTTTTTGAGCTGTATTTTTTATTTTATTTTCTGGTGCTGTTGGAACAACATTAGAGGAATCAAAATCAATAACATCTAAATTTATAGTGGAACTGTCTGTCAAAATAGACGAAGCACCTGTATTGAATCCTCTTCTACTATAGGTGTAAGCACCCGTAGCATTTACAATTCCTCCACCTTCAAGATACAAACTACTACGAGAATAGAGTGTCCCTGTTATCTTCCTAATAGCATCACCCTCAAAACTCCCGACAGGACGACTACTAAACTTAACTGTTGCTCCATCGAGGTTTGGTACCCTAAAATTTAAACTATCTACTTCACAGTAATAGTCGCATATTCCATTATTTACTGCTGCTTCAGCATCCCATTGGGCTAAAGTTTTAAACCTGTGAGGATGAGTTTGCACATAAGCCCATAAATCTGGATAATCACTT
This sequence comes from Arcobacter aquimarinus, assembly GCF_013177635.1. Taxonomy (NCBI): domain Bacteria; kingdom Pseudomonadati; phylum Campylobacterota; class Epsilonproteobacteria; order Campylobacterales; family Arcobacteraceae; genus Arcobacter; species Arcobacter aquimarinus. Next base: position 1,425,548 of record NZ_CP030944.1, read on the forward strand.
TTTTTAAAAGTCCCTCCAAAAGCTACTATAAAATTTGGATTTGTATCTTCATATCCACCAAAAACTGTACCTATTGGTAGTAAAACAGCAGATAATTTTTTAAGTTCATTTTGTACATAATTTCTAGTTGCTAAAACTACACTATCATCTACTTTTAAGACAATATTATCTGTATTTGATACTTCTATAAACATTTTTATAGTTAAATCTTTTGCACTACCTTCGTCTAATAATGGTTTATAAGTTTTTGGAAGATTTCCTACAGCATAAAAAGTATTATCATCTAAATATATACCTATTTCAGATATTTCAAATCCACCTACATTTGAAGGAATTACACCTTCCACTATTAAATGGTTTGGATTAGTCTCACTTTGTAAAATAGAATTTATATTAAATCTATATTTTTCACTTTTTAGGCTTGTCATGGATTGTGTAGGAGTTATCTCTCCACTTCCAACTGCCATTTTTGATAGATTTATAGAACTACCATTTTGTTTAGATAGTATCTCTTTTTGTATTCCTGCATTTGTTAGGATACTATAGTAGTTACTCATCTTAATAATGCCTCCCGTTTTAAAGTTAAAGTGATACATTCACTCATTTTTATAGCTACCGCTACTTTGCTATTGTGTGTAAAATCTAAATTTCTTACAGCATAAGGTAAGAGTTCTATTGTTTCACCTGTTATTGTTGCAAGTGCGTATTTTTGCTGTGCTTGAGTTTTTAGGTTGATGTTAATAAGCTCTAAGATACTTTTTGTATTTTTGTAAATTTCAACAAACTCTTCAATAATTTTTAAATCTTTATCTTCAACAGGTCTATTTAAAAAATCAACATCTATTTTGAAGTGATAAGGTAGCCCAGCATATTCAAACCACTCATAAAACTTAACATCAATATTTAATTTTTTTAGAACATCTTTTAAAGCAAATAAAGTTCCTTTTTTTCTATGCAATAAAATACTATGATCTATAATTGCTCTTTTTTCATCTAAAGTAAGTTCATTACTCCAAAAATCAACTTGATGGCTATGTGCTAGATATGGCAAATACTTTTCATCAGCTAATTTTGGATGAGCTAAAGTAGATATCACTTGTAACTCTTCTTTTAGTTTTGCAACTCTTGTCTCATAAACTAAATCAATAGCTTTTAATTTTTCATCTTCATTAATAGGCAATAGAGATATCAAACTCATCGCACACTCCTATTTCATGTGATAATACTTCTACATTTTGCGTTGGATTTAAGATAACTACCTCTTTAACTCCACCAACTCTTAAAAAATCATTTATTTCAGATAGTGTTATTTTCTCTCCAATCTTTCGTAAAGCTTTCAAATTCTCTTGTAGATTTTCTAAAGCTTGAGTTTGAATAAGTCCATATTCTTGATTTCTCTCACAGTTTAAAACTGCTTTTATTTTAAATAGTTTTGGAGTTGCTTCTACAACTTTTACATAATCTGTAAGTGGTCTTACACTTTCACTATTTAAACTCTCTTCTATTCTTTGTTTCATAAGTTCATCTGCATTTTCAGAATAGTAGTAAACATTTACAGTACAAAATTCAGCTATTAAAGTTTTAATAGCTTCTAAAATCCCTACTTCATTTTTTCCTAAAAATAAAGGTATATAAGTAGAAAAGTCTTTTAAGCCATTTACTACTTTTATATCTTCTATTCTCTCATCAGCTTTATATGCATAAGATTTATAAGTATCTTTTGAACCTGCTGTTGATTTATCACTCATACTTAAAAGTATTCTAAATCTAAAGTCATCATCACTTTCTACATTTGAACCAGCTTTAAATTCAGAGTTTGCTTTTGCACTTAAAATGTAAGGAAGAGTTGTAATAATATTATTTGTTTGAACATCACTACTTTGTGTATAAACTTGTAATTCTACTTTTCCAATAGCTTCAGTTTGTCCTTTTTTTATAATGATATCTTCAATCAATCTAGCCTCAAATTTACTCTCATCATCAGCTAAAGCCAAACCTTTGTTTATAGTAATATCTGTGGTTTTTGCTTCACTCAAAGAAAAAGTATAATTTGCCCAGGGCTTACTTCCTTCTAATCTTGTGCAATCAAAAGCTACTCCCCAATGATCTAAATCAGATTTTGTTGCTGTTGCTAAAAAAAATGCAAGAGCTAGTTGATTAAATTCTTGTCTTAAAAGTAACTCTCTGTATGCATTTGCTTCAATATTTGGCATAAAATCATCTGATTCAATATGTTCCCAATCAGGATATTTTTCTTTTAAAGTATCAATATTTTCTTGCTTAATTTTTAAATAATTAAGAACTTGTAGAACAGTAGGTATTGGCAAAGAATTTATATCTATCATGTTATCCTCACATACTATATGTTAAAGTCGTTCTATCTTGAAAAGTAACTTCACAACTCAAGCTAGAATTTACTTCATCAAAATTTGTTACAATTACACCTTCAGGAATTAATCTATCATCCCAAGGATTCCAATTTTCATCAAAAAAACACTCATAGATATATTTTTGAAATAGTAAAACCCACTTTTGATTCATCTCTTTATCTATAAGCTCATGAATTTTTGAACCAAAAAAAGGAAGATGAACACGACTACCAAGTGGTGTTTCAATCATTCTTTTAAAGCTTTTTTCTTTTGATGTTTTTTTAGGCATTAGTCTCTACCATATCCATAATTTGAGTGATTTGTTAAATCACCCTTACTATCAGTAATATTTCCACTAATATTGGCATCTCCACCTGTAGACAAATTTTGAGTAATATCTAAAGTCCCATCTATATTAAAAATTCCTGCTCCTCCACTTAATCCTTTTGTTGTAATACCACCTTGTATTAATGTATTTCCAATAAGATTGATTGATGTACTTTTAATAGTTGTAGTAGTAGATTCTATATCTACTGTAGGGGCTATTATTTTTGCACTTTGTCCTACATTTACAACTACTGTTTGCCCTACTTCAACATTTACACTTTCACCTACTTTTACATTTATAATCTTTGGATTTAAAACCTCTAAAGTAGAACTTTTTGTATCATAAGAGATAATTGCTCCATCCTCAAATTCAATAATTGTTTTATTCTCACTTGCACCATTTGGCTCTTTACAACCTTTATTAAATATAGATCTAAAAATAAATCCTTTGTTTGTATCTCCAAAAGGACTTATTACTAAAACTTGCTCTCCTACTCTTATAGGAATAAATACTCTAAAAAAAGAATTTGCTAAACTCAAAACGGGTAAAAAATCAGTTACTCTTTTATCAACACCCACATCATGGACAACTACTCTTGCAAGTGCTTTACCTTCTTGATTTTTTGTGGCATCTACAGTTCCAATTTGAATGATGTTTTCTAATCTTCTTTTTAACTCAGATAAACCTATCATTGGCTATCCTTTTTATAGTTTTGAATAAACTCTAAAAGTCTCTTTTGAGAAGCAAGTAATACAGCTGCTCCAATCCAAGCTGTAAAAGCACTAAATGCTAAACTAAATCTTGCACTTTGAGTCCAATAAAAACAAGCCTCACCTGCTATATAACCAACTAAAATACCACTAATTCCACCAAAAAAAAGCAAAAAGAACTTACCTTTGATATTATCTTTTGATTTATGTTCTTCTCTGTGCAACATCCCTAAAATACCTGCAAAGAAACTAATTACAGCCATATAAATCCAAAAAATAAAATCATTTATATTCATATTGCTACCTTTAAAATTTCAAATAGTGCTATTGTCAAAACAACAAATATTCCTATACATAAAACTTCTTTTTGAAAATTTTTATTTTTTACTAGATTCATTTTGCACCTACACACTCTTTTAATAAGCTTTCAACTTTTAAAAAATAAATCATCTTTTGTTTATCAGCTTCAAAGCTTCCATCACTCTTAGGTTTTAGAGGAATTGTCGCATTACATTTAACAGGAACATAGACATCTTTATAGATATACTCTGTTTGTATTTTTGTAGCACAACCACTAAAAGCTAAAGCAAAAAGGCAAGATATTAAAATTAATTTAGTCATTAAACAACTCCTTATAAGCTTTTAGCTCAGATTCACAAGTTTTGTCTTTTAGATAAATGTTGTTTATTTTTTCTATTATTTCAGGCTCTTTATAAGTAACTTCAACTCTCATATTTTCTATTTTTTTATTTTGTTCTTGCATCTTGTCTTCACAAGTTTTGAAGTTTGTTTTCTCTTTAATTAAATCTGTTTGTAAAGAAGTTTTTTCATCCTTTAAAGATGTAATTTGACTATTTTTAGAAAGAAAAGTAAAAACTACAATCAAACCTAAAACAATAAATAAGATAGCTTTTAAGTCAAGCTCTTTTATAAAGTTCATATACTTTTATCCTTACTATAAAAAATTAACCGAACTTTACACACTTTAAATACTTACTATAAAGCAAGAATTTTTTTAAAGCTACTTTTCACAAGCATTTTTCTAAAAAACAAGAGTTTATTTTACGAAGCTTATTACCTAAGATTCCATTTTAAAATATGACAAAGGTAGAAATTTGCAAGAGTATGAAGAAGAATTAAAAAAAATACTTAAAAGTGTTACAGATAATGTAGACACATATTTTGGAGAGTTTAGTTCACTAAATGATATAAAAATAGATCCAAAAAAAATGCCTGCTATATATGTTGATTTTTTAGGTGAAGACCCTATAAACAGTTATCAACAAAAACTCTCTTTTTCTTTATATCTTGTAGCTGCTAGTTTTAGTAAAAATGAAAAAACAAGAGATGAGAAAAGATATGATATTTACTTTCTAATAAATGAAGTAAATAAAACTTTACATCTAAAACCTATCTTAGAATCTGAACCTATCAAATTAAAATCTTCAAAAAAAATACTAGATGCAAAAGCACAAAATGCCTACCTTGTGATATTTAAAAAGGACATAGAGTTCAATCTAGAAACAAATTTATTAGAAGGAGAAGATTTTGAGTAAATACATAGTTTGTAATCTTCCTATTAATCAAAATAATGAAATCAGGATAGCTGTTATTGGAGATTGGCAAGGACATCACAATGGAGCTTTTTCTTTATCAAAAGATGATTTAGAGCAAATAAAAACAAATTTTGATAATGCAAAAGTTGATGTGGTAATAGACCTAGATCACAAAACAATCTATGAAGGAACAGGAGAAGCTTATGGATGGATAAAAGAACTATTTTTTAAAGAAGATGAATTATGGGCAAAGGTTGAGTGGCTAGAAAGTGGTTTAGAACTTATAAAAACTAAAAAATATAAATACATAAGCCCTGTATTTTTACCAAATACAATAGAGCAAGTAACTGCACAAAATATTGGCTGGACTTTACATAGTGCTGCTTTAACAAATCGACCTTTTATGGAAGAGCTTGGAGAAATCAAAGCAAACAACAAACAAAATCAAAAAAAGGAGGAGTCTATGACACCAGAAGAACAAAAAGAAATGGATGATTTGAAAGCTAAAGTTAAAGAGTTAGAAAACAAATTAAAAGAACAAAATGAAGATTTAGAAAAAGAGAAAGAAAAAAGTGTGGAAACTGAAGTTGATAATGCAATAGCTTTAAACAAAGTAAGTGCTGCACAAAAAGAGACACTTATTGCTTTAGGAAAAGCAAATCCAGATGAACTTAAAAAACTTTTATCAACAATGACTGCTATTACAGTTCCAAACAACGACATGTATGCAAATAACAACAATCAACAAAACAACAAAATAGATGTACTTAAATTAGGAGGAATAAATCAATGAGTAACTTCATAGGAGCAAATGTTACAAATGTAACAAAAAAAAATCAAAGTGATGTAGTTATTAAAAAAGTTATCTCAACTGTAGCAAATGTAACTTTACCTGAAGGTGAAGAAGTTTTAGAACCAGGTCAAGTTTTAGTAACTATGAATGGTGGAGCAACTTTTGATGTAGCAGCTGTTGATGCAGAAGCAAATGGAATTTTATGTGAGGCTTTAACAGCTACAGGAGATGCTGAAGTTTTACTAATTGGAGTTGTTAGAGAAAAATATCTAACTGGTTTAGATGTATCACATAAAGAGCATCTTTTTGCAAATAAAATAATTTTAAAATAGGAGAAAAGATGAAATTTAAAGATGTAATAAAGTTATGGACTTTAACAACAATTTTAACTGCAATTGAACAAATAAAAGCAGTAAATTCTAAGATATTTGATAAGTATTTTAAAGCAAATGCAAAGCCTGTTATGGGAAACACAGCAACACTAAAGATTAGAAAAGGTGCTGGAGTTGTTCTTGAAACAATACTACCAGGTGCAGAAAGATTGGTTAAAGATTTAAAAGATGTTTATGAAATCACTATCAAACTTCCAAGATTTGGTTTACAAGATACTATCTTGCCACATGAGATAAATGAGTTTGAATCACTAGAAGGTAGAGCAATAGTTGAAGCTGTATCAAAAAAAATAGCAACACTTTTAAAAGAGCATAAAGATGACTACATGACAACTTTAGAATTTATGTGTGTTGGTGCTTTATTTGGAAAAGTTGTTGATGGTTCTGGAAAAGTTCTATTTGAATTTAGAAGTACTGCAACACCAATTGAGTTTAAAAACAAAGAGATTGATATTGCTTTAAATGAAATAGATAATGCACTTGTGGATGAGTTAGGAACTGAAGTACCTTATGATATTTTATGTTCAAACGAGTTCTTTAACAAAGTTGTAGCAAAAGCAAAAACTGCTGGAGATTTTGAAAATAAAACTGCATCTTACATTGATGAAGATGGAACTAGAATTTTAGTTTCACATGGAAAAAGGTTTGTTCCTTATAGAACTTCATATACTGATGAGAATGGAAACACAAAGAAATTCTTAAAAGCAAACGAAGCTATTGTAATTCCAAAATCTGAAAAAGTTTATGAAGTTGTTTATGGAAGAGCTGATCATACTGAAGCTGTAAAAGTTGCACCAAAAATGTTCTTTGCTGCTACTCCACAAGAGTTAGAAAGAGGAAAAGGATATGCAATTGATACAGAAATGAAAGCAATGCCATATTGTACAAGACCAGGTGCTTTGATTAATTTAGTTTTTTCTAACTAAAAAGCACTTTTTATAAAAAGCTCATATTTTAGAAATATGGGCTTTTTTACTAAAAATGATAAATATATCGAATAAAAAAAGATTTTGATTTTTAAACGGGTTTTAAACGCCTTAGAAAGGATTTTTAAAATGATTACAAACGAAGATTTATTAAAAGAGATAAGTGAAGATGAATTACTTCAACTTTCAGATTTAAATGCAACTGGAGAAATAAATCAAGAAGTTATAAATGATGCATTAAATGATTCAATCTCTTTTTGTGAATCTTTTATAATTTTACCAGCTAACCCTACTCCACTTTTAAAAAAGATTATTGTTGATTTTACAATCTATGAATTAAGAAGAAAAAATGGTTTAGTTAGTGAAACTGATAAAGAGTTAAAAAAAGATAATGAAGCATATTTACTAAAAATGAGTACAGGAAGACTTCTTACAAATATAGAAGAAAAAGAGAAGGCAAAAGAGACTCCTAAAAACTTTGCTTTTATACATCACAATAAAAAAAGAGTTTCTTTTCAAGGGTTTAGATAATGCCAAAATTGAGTAATGCAGATAGAAATAGAATATTAGCAAGAAGTTTATTTGTTGATGCAAATAAAAGCTATATAGAAATTGCTGAAACTTTAGAAGTAAGTGATAAAACTGTACAAAATTATCAAAGTAAAGATAAAGCTGAAGGTTTTGATTGGCTTACATTAAGAGCTACAAAACATATCAAAGAGACTCAAGAAACAAAAGAGAATATGTACTCTATGTTTATAACTTACATGTACCAAACTCTAAAAGAGATTAGAGAAAATGAAAAGATGAATGTTGAAAACAAGGCTCAAATGATAGTAAGCCTTGGAGATAGTTTCTCTAAAATGGGGAAAATTGCAAGACAAGAAGACCCTGAAGCTTATAAATTAGGAATTATAAAAGTAACTATTGAAAAAATATTAACTTCTTTAAAAAGAGAGCTTAGTGTTGAATGTATGGAAAAAGTTATAGAAACTGTTTATGAAATTCAAGAGGAACTAGCAAATGTCTCTATTTGAGAAATCTGAATTATTAAGTTTTTTAGATGATACATATTCAACAGCTCGTGATAATGGTATTTCAAAATTAGGAGCTTTAAAGCTTACAAGAAAAGAGTATAAAACTTGGGTTAGTGATTTTGCAAGTGAACTAAAAGAGCAAATCAAAGTTACAACTTTACTTGATCCTACAAAAACTAAAGAGAGAGTTGAAAAACAAAAAAGTGATTTTCACTATTTTAGAAGGACTTACTTTCCACACTACTACAGTTTAGAAGGTAAATCAAAACTTCAAGATGAACTTGAAATTATTTATTACAAGATTATAGATCAATATAAACCTATGGGATTAAAGTTTGCAATAGCAGCTCCAAGAGGATTTGGAAAAAGTACAGATGTGTCTATTGCTTTTCCTATTTGGTGTATTGTAAATAACTATAAACATTTTATAACACTTTTTTCAGATGCTATTGAACTAGCTGAGACTTTAGTTGAAGCAATAAAAGCTGAGTTAGAAGAAAATGAAAGACTTAAACAAGATTTTTCTAATGCTTGTGGAATTGGTAAAGTTTGGAAAATTGGAGAGATAGTTACCAATAACAATATCAAAGTAAAAGCTTATGGTAGTGGGAAAAGAGTAAGGGGAGTTAAACACGGTACTTTCAGACCAGACCTTGCCATCATAGATGATTTAGAAAATGATACAAATGTAAGAAGTAGAACTCAAAGAGATAAGCTAGAAGATTGGCTTGATGAAGCAATTGATAACTTAGGAAGTGTTGATGGTTCTATGGATATTTTATATATAGGAACTATTTTACATAGAGATAGTGTATTAGCTAGAAAACTAAAACTAGCTTTTTGGCATCCTGTAAAGTTTCGTGCTTTAGTTCAATATCCAAAAAATATAGAGCTTTGGGATGAGTACTCTAAAATCTTTAAATATGAGGGTGTACAAGAAGCTCATAACTTCTATTTAGAAAATAAAGAGTTAATGGATGAAGGAGCTGTTTTACTTTGGGATGCTGTAAGTTTAGAGTATCTTATGCAAAAAAGAGCATCTAATAACAAAGCCTTTCAAAAGGAACAACAAAATAATCCAAATAGTGAAAACCAAAAGTTTGACTCAAGCAAGTTTATAAAAATAAGCCATACACAAATGCCAAAGCTTGATTATATCTATATGGCAGTAGATGCTAAAGGTGATAGTAATCAAGGGGACTTTTGTGGAAGAGTTGCAGGTGGTATAAATCTTACTACTCAAAAACTTTATCTATTTTATTCAAAACAAAGTCGTATTAAAGGTAAAGCTGTAGTAGATGAAGTAATCAAAGATTTAAAAAGAATGAAAATAGATATGCTAGGTGGTGATAAAAATGGTGGTTTTTATATGCTTAGAGATTGGATAAAAGATGCTTGTTTTAGAGAAAAGGATTTAAAAAAAATACCTACTTTTAAATTTACACACCATTCTCAAAATAAAGAAGACAGAATGGGAGAGCTAGAGTTCCCACTTGATGATGAAGATATTATATTTGTAGGTGATCATCCTGAGTTATTTGCACAAATGGATGACTTTCCTGAAGCTGAAAACGATGACTTGCATGACCCACTTCAACAAGTTTATGCCATGAGTAGATTAAGAAGGTTAAAAAAAGATGCAAATAGTGGTGGAAAAAGAACCAATACAAGAAGTACCAACGCTAGACATAAAAGACCAAACAGGAGAGAAAGATAGATGTTTAAAAGCATAAAAAAACTATTTGTAAATAATAAACAACAAACAGTAAAAGTAAGAGACCTAACAAGATATAAAGATATTTTAAAACCTCTTTTTGATTTGCCTGTACATAACTCTTGGCTAGATGATGAAACCATAGATAAAATTATGAGAGATAGTACAGTAATTGCTGCAATTGGAAATAGAAAAGCAAGTACTTTAAAAAAAGAGATACTAATAGAGTGCGAAAATAGTAACTTCAAAGAGATTTTAGAAGATGCATTTAGCTTTAATGTAATAGATTCTATTTTAGATATACCTTACTATGGTTTTGGAGTATATGAGATAAATTGGGAATTTGAAAATGGCTTTTTTATTCCAACTCCAGTTGAAAGAAACTACAAAAATTTTATCTTAGATAATGGAAAAATAAAATTTAATAATTTAGGATTTAGTGAAGATATACCATTTCACAAAGTTATTGCTGCAACATACAAAGCAAAACCAAATAAGCCTTATGGACAACCTTTAATTCAAACTCTATTTTGGTTAGTTGAGTTTAAAAATGCTTCACTTCAATTTTGGGTAGAACTACTTGAAAGATTTGGAACTCCTTGGGTAATAGGTAAAACTGAAGGTGATAAAAATGCTTTGGCTGAAGAGATATACAATATGCTTGGTGGTGATGGAGCAGTAATAGACACAGAAGATGATATAAAAATAGAAACTGCAAAAGATGGTGGAAACTTCAAAGAGTTAGTTGAATATATAGACAATCAAATAAGAGAGGTAATCTTAGGAGGAAACTTAACTGCAAATGTACAGGGTGGTTCTTTAGCAGCTGCAAACGTGCACAATGAAGTAAGGGAAGATTTAGCTCAAGCTGATGAAAACATAGTAAATCAAATAATAAGAGAGCTTATTTGGATTTTTCAAGAATTTAATAAAACAACAACTGTTATAAAAGGTAAATTAAAAGATAAAGATGACCCAAACAAAGAGTTAGCGGATAGAGATAAAATAATATACGATATGGGATATAAGCCTACAAAAGAGTATATAGAAACAACTTATAATATCAAAGTTACTGAAATAGAACAAAAGAATAATAGTTTAATAGCCAATAGTAACATTTCAAGAGCAAATCCAATTATTTTAAATAATCTTCCTCAAGATGAGTTAGAAAGAAACTTAAATAATATAGATTTCTCACATCTAGCACTTACATTTCAAAAGCAAATTTCAGAAATAATAAATAAAAGTGAAAGCTATGACGAAATACTGGATAATCTTTTTAAAGCTTATCCTACTTTTAACACAAAAGAGCTAGAAGATAGTTTATATAAATATCTAGCAAATGCTTCGCTTTTAGGAGTTGCTTCAATAGAGGATGAAAATCCAAATGGTTAAACTAGATTTTCAAAAGACTCCACAAAGTATAGTAGATAGTCTAAAAGATAAACAACTCACACTTACTTATAATCACGATGAACTTTTAAAAGAGGCTCATAATAAAGCTTTTACAGTTGCAAAAGTTACTAGAATGGATTTACTAAATGATATTCATAGTTCACTAGCAGATGCCATAAAAAGTGGGAAAAACTTTGAAGCTTGGAAAAAAGAGATTATACCAACTTTAGAAAAAAAAGGCTGGTGGGGAACAAAAGAGATAGCAGACCCAAAAACAGGTGAAATAAAAAAAGTAGTCATAAACTCAAATAGACTTAAAAAAATTTATACTATAAATACAAGAGTAGCATATCAAAAACACAGATATGAACAGATGATGAAATTACCTTTATCAACATATTGGATGTATAGATGTTCTTTTTTAGAAAATTCAAGGGAAAGCCACAAGGCTATGCATGGAACTGTATTCCATAGAGACCATGAGTTTTGGGAAGAGAATTACCCACCAAATGATTATATATGTTTTTGTACAGTAACAGCTCATAGCGAAAGTGATTTAAAAAGAAGAGGATTGACTCCTACTCAAGGTCAAGTACAAAGTATAGCTTCAAAAGATTGGGCTTATAATGTAGGTAAAAATACAAACCTTACAGGATTAAAAAAGATAAATTTAGATGATTCTTTAAATAAGCTACCAAATATTTTAAGTGCAAAAAATAAAGCTTTAGAAAACATAAGTGAAGCTGAACTAAAAAATAGGTTTTATAAAACTCTAGGAGCAAAAGAAAACTCTTATTTTATAGACAAAACAAATGACCCAATATTTGTAAATGATGATTTCTTTAAAAACAAAGAGATTGTTAAACTATTTAAAAAAAGCAGAAACCTTTTTATAGCTGAACTTGCAAATACTCTAAAAGACCCTGATGAAATATATCTTGAGTTTGAAAAATTAAGAGATACAAACGATAAATATATAGATGAAGATAGTAGAGTTGTAAAAAAGTTTATGAAGTATTATAAAACTGAAGCTGGAGCAAAAAAAGCTTTGATGGTATTAGTTGAGTATTTAAAAGACAAAACTGTAGGATTAAGTGCTTATTACATAGATAGTTCGGGAACTGTTGAAAATAAAAGAGTTGAGAAGTTAATTTATCAAAAGGATTAAAGTAAGTTTAGGGTTAAGTTTTCGCATGGCAGAGCTTACATTGCCGTATTATCTTAACTCATCCTTTTAATACCAAATTGTACCACAGGAGTATAAAAAATGCAAGTAATACTAAAAATAGAAAACATAGAAGCTGTAAAGAAAAAACTAGAAAATATCCAAGACAATATAACAGATACAGCTCCACTTATGAGTGAAATTTCAAACTATCTATATACCATTGCAAAAGATAGTTTTGATGATGAAAAAGATCCAAGAGGACATACATGGACTCCACTAGCTAACTCAACTTTAGCAAACAAAAAAAGATATGGTAAATCAAGTAATATTTTATGGTATGACGGAGGTATGCAAGGAAATCTTATAGAAGAATCTGATAATGATAGTGCAAGAGTTGGAATAACTACTGTAAATGAAGATGACTACTTCTATCCAATGGTTCATCAATTTGGAGCAAATAATGCTGGAAGAAATAAAAAGACTAAAATAGCACAAAGGAGTTTTATGCCAATAACTCAAGATGGCGTATTATATGTTAAAACAAGCAATAAAATAGAAGAGATAGCAATAGAATTTATAGAAAGTGGTTTAAAATAAAGATGGCTCACGAAGAGGTTTTGTGATAAATAGTATTTGGGCTTCACTAAGTCCATACTGTTTTGCAAGTTTTTTAGATAGTCTTTTTTCACCTAATCTTCTTTTATACTCTTCACAAATCTCATCATTTCTAAAAGTTGTTTTATAAGATGGAATGTATAGACTTGAACCACCATGTTCTTTTATAACATCAGAAATTGTAACATCAGGACTCTTTATAAAGTTAAATAAATCTTCAAACAAATCAAAATTTGTAACTGCTGCCATTTTTAACCTCCATAAAAATAATGGATTATACCCAAATAAATAACATTATGCAATAAATAAGATATATTATTTCTATTTGAAATACTTATAAAATATTTATTACAATATGAAATATACTTATGTAATAGTGTTGTTTTTCTTTTTATCTCATGTTTTCTAAAGCTACAATAACTTTTGTAGCATCATTCTTTGTTAAAGTAATCATCTCTTTTTTTACTATCTTTGAAACAAAACTATTTAAGGCATTTTGACTTTTATCTTTAGCTTTTAAATACCAAGTATCATATATCTTTTTTAGTTGAGCTTCAGTAGGTTTTGAAAAAGGAATATCACTTACATTTCTATTGCAAAAATCTAAAAGTAGTTTTAGTTCATCTATACTTAGCTTAGTTGTACTATCAACTCCAAAGCGAGAGAGCATAAATTCTTTTCGAACTTCATCATCTATAAAAACATTATGTTTAGCTATTTGAATCTTTTGAATAAGGCTTTTTTTATAAGATTGTTGTTTGTTTGTCATAGTTTTTCCTTTTTCTATACAACCTTTACAACCTATACAACCCCTATAATATAAGCCTTTGTTTGTGGTAGTTGTAGTGGTTGTAGCGGTTGCATTAAATTAAAGTATAAGTTATAGGTTTACCTTTTTTTTCTTGGTATTTACTCCAAAACTTATCAGTAAACTTATCCAAAGTATCCCTTGCCGTTTTATCTGTTTTTTCATATCCGATTTGATTTAAAAGTTCAGTTTGTCCTAATCCATCAGGATTTTTCTTTAATATCTCTTTTGCTTTTCTTACAAAATTTTCTTCATATTCACTCATGGTGGCATAAACTTCATCCAGTTTTGAGAGTTCTAAAGTTTTGGTACTTACACTAACTCCAATATCTTTTACAAGGTTCCGTGAGTGTGTTACATTTAACATCAAATGTAGCATATTTTCTTCTCTAGCTTTTTGAATCATTTCATAAACATTATCGGGAGAGTTTATAAATACTTGAACTCCTGATATTGTACTTCCTGATTTTGTTGCATGATGCATTATGATAACAGTTGCACCTGCATCTCTTATTCTCATAATAATCTTCATAAATTCTTCAGATTGACTTTTACTATCTGTATCTACAAAATCCTTTGTAGTTTCAAATACAAAAGTTACATCTTTATAATTATCTCTCTTTGCCTCCTCATCTATTTGTCTTAAGTAGTCAATAGGAGAGCAGCTAATCTTTGCACGACTAACATATTCAACTTTGGGATGATTTATTAATTTATCATCTATTTTTCTCTCAGCTAAAGAGCTAAGTCCATTATCCATGTCTACATAGATAATTCTTCTTATGTCGTTTCTTTTTGCTAAAGTTGTAGTAATTCCATATCCAAGCCATGTTTTACCTTGTTTAGGTGGAGAATATATCAGAGATACACTATTAGAGTATAAAAAATCTTTAATATATTCTACTTTTTCACCCAAAGAAAAATCTTCTTTAACTAAAGTATTTCCTTTTAAAAAATTAAACATTTTTATCACTCACTTTCTCTAATTTCTCTTTTAACCATTTTTCTAATTTTGCTTTATCATCAGAACTTACTCTCTCAAGCAAAATATCAAAGTCATGTTTTTGATTAGTTCTTCCATATTTAAACTCCCAAAATAAGACTTTTAAAAGCCATTTTAGAAGTTCGTCTTCTTTTGCATCTTTTGTAATAGAGTTAAAATAGTTCATAAACTCATCAACTTTATCATAGGTGCAAATATGTACTTGCATTCTCTTATAAGCTTCATCTAGTTTTTTATTTCCTGTATCAACTGTTAGTATGTTCATTTTTCTTTCTCTCCTCGTAATACCATCTTTGAAATTTCTCAAGTTCTAACTCTAAATGTTTATTTGAACTCTTAATTTTTCTAAGTTCATTTTGTGTATCTTTAACTCTAAACTCTGCTTTTAGCCACATATCATAAAGTTCTTCTTTTGTAATTGTTTTAAGAAATTCTTCTTTTTCTATAATCTCACCCATCTTTACTCCTACTTAATAATCTCAATAGAACAGCTCGTAAGCTGCTCTATGAAACTACTCCCTCATCTTGACGAGTAATCTTTCACAACAGTAAAACCATTGTCTTTCAACTCTTTCAGGGCTTCTTGCTCTTTTTCTTTATATTTTTTATTCTCGTCAGATTGGGGTATCATTCTCTACCATCCGACGAATATCCAAAAGCTTTATAATTCACTGCAAGTTTCTTATTACTATCATTTCCTGCATAATCTTTAAATCCTTCATTCATTTCTTTTTTATGTATCTCTTTAGCAAGACTAATGTCAGAATCTAAAAAACTATTAGTTTCATTAATATCAAACCAATCAACAGCTTGATTTAATACCTCTTCAACTGTATCACCTGTAAAAACTACAACTTCATCAAGGACAAGTCTATACTTGCCTTTTTTACACTGTAAATTAAAGTTATTGGAATTTTCTTTTAAAATTTCAAATAGTTCTTCTATCATTACCATTCCTCCTCACTATCATCCTCCTCTGACATCTCAAAATCAGGACAATCTCTTATTTCATCATCTAGATAATTTCCATAAGCCTTACATTCAAAAGTTCCATCTGTATAATCACTTCCTTTATATTTACAGTTGAAGCAACAGTTTGTTGCTATTCTTATCATAGTTCCCATCTTTTAACCTCTTCAAGCTTTCTATACGCAGCAGGGAAGATAAACTTCTTGTTTATATCTGCTTCCTCTGCTCTTTCTCTTTCTTCCCAATAATATGCTTCTTGTGGATTCATCTCAAAGCCTTTAAATACTCCAAGCTTTCTGCTATTGCTTCACAAAATCCTGCTGTAAGACTTCCTTGATTAAAACATAGTTCCCCATTTATAAGTTCATCATCGTTATCTATAAAAAAAGGTTCTGTTATTATGCAAGGAGCATTTGTATATCTAAGCATATAACCACCTCTATCTTCAGCTGTTTTAGGTTTTATACCTCTATCTTTATTTTTTAAAACTGCTAATATATTTTTTTGAAAAATAGTAGCTATAGCTTTACCTTTTATAGATTTGTGATAATAAAGTGTTTCACAACCATTTGCTTGTTTATTAAAAGCATTACAATGTAACTCTATTACCAAATCAGGTTTTTGAGCATTTACTTCATTTGGTAAATTCTGTAAAGTTGTTTTTCTATACATAACAACTATTTCGTGTTGGTCAAAATTAAATAAGTTCCCAAAATTATGCTCAATATCATGTGCAAGTTTTTGATTAAATTCAAACTCTGTAGTTCCATAAGTGCTATTCATAGCACCTTTAGATCTTTCTTGATGTCCTATTACTACTGCTACTTTCATTATTTCTCTCCTATATTATTTCCTGCTTCTTGCCAACATTTTTCCTCTTCTTTTGCATATGCTAAAGCTTCATCTATACTCTTACCTTCATCAAATAGTTTTCTCCAGTAATAATCATCTCCAGCTTCAATAAATACAAATTTATTTTCTCTTCTTAAAAGATTTCTTTTCCATTTTATAAACTCAATACTTTTTTGAATTACTGTGTCTTGTATAGGAAGAGCTGCAAGATCTAAAACAATTCCTTCCCACATTCCATCTAGTTTTAATTCCTCTTTTTGTCTAAGATTTATGTAAGATTTTGTACCTGTCGTAATTCTTGCACTTTGTAATAGTTCAACTCCTTCTTTCCAAAATGGATGTTCAAATCCCCAATTTATAAGCTTTTGGATATCTCTATCATCATATTTTCCATTTTTAGGCTCTAATGCACCTAGAACAATAGTTTTTATGTCATTGTCTTCAATATCTTTTATTTTTAAATTTGCATACTGTAGAAACTTTTCTTTTGCAAGTTCAACTTTCACTTGGTTATAGTCAATAAGATTATTTACAGAAATTTTAAATTCTTTCGTTCCATTAAAAGACTTCAAAGTTATTCTTTCTGTTTTTCCTTTCAATCTTTCGATGTTATATTCTTCCCTTAGATTGTCTAAAAAAGCGTAACATTCGCTATAAACAAAATCTTTATATTCCAAAATAGCAGCTTGAAGTTTCAAACCTTTAGCATGGATTTTTTCTACAAGTTCATCTTCAAGTTGTTCATCAATATCTATCCTAGCAGGATGTTTATATTCACCTGTTTTATCCTGCCACCAACCCTTATCATCTATAATTGGCATATTTTCTCCTTATAATTTATTTTATTGAGTACTCACTAAAGCTATCTTTTTTAAGATAGCTCTATGAATGCTCTTCTTTATCATCTCCACCAAGTGGATATTTTTTACAACTTTTATCATTTGCTTTTTGTGTAAGTAGCCTTATGTTTTCTCTTTGATCTACGATACTTAAACCTAGAAGTAAGGCTATTTTTCTACACATTTGTTCTGCTTGTCCTTCATTTAAAATAATCCCTATCTCTTCATTATGTAGCTGGATAATATGTTCTTCATCTTTTCTTAATTTTCTTACTTCAATATCACTATTCATTTTTTCTCCTTGAAAGGTATTTTATTTTTATCTTTTCTTTTATTTCCTGCAACCTCTGCTGCAACATAGCCAGCTATAAACCACGCAAAACAAAGTATTAAAGTTATTTCCATTGTCACTCTTCTATCTCCTTTAAAAGCTGGATTAGGTCTGTAGTGGAACTTTCCACACCTATTATTTCTTGTTTGTAATATTCTTTGATTTTTGAGTATATTTTTTGGGGATTTGGATATTGTTTTCTTGCAACTAAACTAATAGTTGTTTTGGATAAACCTAACTCTTTGGCAACCTTACCTATGGACTTTTCTTTTATTTTTTCTTTAAGTATTTTTAATGAATCCATAAGTGTTTCATTTCAGGCTCACCTTTTATATATGCGCCTTTTAATAGTTCTTCTTTAACTTTTTTAGCATTTTCTACATTAAATTTATAGATTAATTTATCATCTTTTCTTTTTCTTCTTTCATACCATTTATCTTCTAATTTTTCATTTATATATCCCTCAACAATACCTAATTTAATAAGTCTTTTCCACCATTTTCTCAAACCTCCATTTGCACAATTTGCTTTTAAACATATTTCTTCAAAAGTTAATTCAGTAGCATCAATAGCAGTTAAAATATTCATAAGTGTTTTTGGATAAACTATTTTTTCTTTTCTTTTAATAGAAGTTTCTATTTTTGTTTTTAGATTTGGGTCGTATAAAGTATTACCATTTAATTTAGGTGCAAAAATTCCAGTATCTTTTATCAATCTATATTGAATTTCAGTAAAAGGCTTTCTTGATTTTCCTTCAAATTTAATATAATTTGCTTCCTCTAAAACTTTTAAATAAGCTTTAAAATTTGAATAACTTATATTAAATATAATAAAAATATCACCTACTCTAAATCTCTTATTTCTTCTTATGTAGTTCCAAATTTTATTTTTAACATTTTGTTTATATTTAATCTTTTTGTCTAGTTCCATGATCTACTCCACTTTGAATAAATATCTTTAAATCAGCACTTTCATATCCATTTAATTCACAATATTTTTCAAGCCTAATTAGTAAAACTCTTATATTTCTAAGATTTGGATATTTAACTAAAAAATGATTGATTAAATCATCTTCAATTTTTACATCACTAAGCTCACAAAACTTTTTTATATCTTCTTTTCCAATTGGTTTAAACTCTACTAATTCAACTATCCTTGAATAATAGTGTCTATGCTTCTTAAACTTTGCATTAGCCTCTTCCATTCCTATAAAAAATACTATTACACCAGTTTCATCATGTATGTCTCTTAATAATTCTAAAACTTCATTTTTTGTAGATTTTAGTATTGCATCAACTTCATCAATTATTATGATTCTAGGCTCATTTAATAATGATTCAACTACTCTTCGATATAAATATGAGGCTTGACCTTGAGAGTCTAAATTAAGCTCTATACATATTTCTCTAAGTAGTGAAGATTTAGTCCAAGTTTGAACAGCTCTAAAAAGTAAAGCATCTTCTTGAGCTGTAATTTTTTCTAAACTTATTGTTTTACCAAGTCCATAATTTCCATAACCTAAACCCATTTTGGGTGCACTCAATGGTAACTCTTTTAGCCCTTGAACTGATTCATTTAACTTGATATAATTTTGCGTTAAAAGAAATTCTTCTTTCATGTTAACTCCTGTTTATTTATTTAAGTCCGCCAAGACTCGAACAGGAAGAGACATATCTCTTCCCTATCCAACCTTCGCCTCTTTTTCAGCCATTTCCCATATATCAGGATATTTGGCTGCTAGTTTTTTAGTTGTATCATCAACCATATTGTTTTTTAAATCCCATAAAAAACGGTCAAAATAACTATTAAATGTAGGTCTTCCACTAGGAAGTATTTTTGTAGGTTTTCCCTCCTCATCTTTTTGTTTAAAGTCATATCTATTTGAAGTTTCAAGCTCTTTTTTGTCTTTTTCTTCAAACATAATTGAATCATTAAGTAATCTATCTACAGTTTCAGTATGTTTTGTAACAGCTACTGTTTTTGTTTCTATTACATCTCTAACTGCATCTATTCTATCCATGATGGTTACATCTTTAATAGCTTGAGCTTCTTTGATAATTTTGTCCATCTGTCTCATTAATTGTTGAGATTTTTTCTTAGCCCCTCGAACTGCATATCTATCTTTTCCCATATGTTCTAAATCTTCAGCTATACAAATAGGATTCATATTTTCATCATAAACTAAAACATAACCCATATCTCGACCAGCCATAATATAAACATGATGTCCTGTAAACTCAACTAGATCAATGTGAGCATAATTACATCCATCATATGCAATTCCTTTTTTACCAACTCTTCTAATCACACTTTCACCAAGTAATAAATCTAGCATTCTAATATCAGGTATTGATTCAACTGGTGTTGAGTCGCTATTCCATTTGTTTATTGGTTTTGTTTTAATTCCTTTATGTTCTCTTTGTTCGTAAAGCTTATCAACCCAGTTATCAATCCAACTTTGTAAACCATCAGCACTTTCAAGTATTGTTAAATCAAGTCCTATATTCTCTTTTTTAATTTTCCAAGCATCCCTAAAAACCTTTTTCTCTTCATCCGTTTTAAGTGCCTGTTCTTTTCTCCATTTCTCTTGAGCTTTTATTTTATCTGCAAAAGATTTTCTACTTTGTAGTTCTTTTCTCTCAGCTACACTATGTCCAATATATCCTGGAATTTGTTCAAATAATTCTCGGGCTAAAGTTCCAAATACTCTCTCAACATGAGGTTTACAATCCCCACTAAATGGAGGTACTATATTCATATTGATTTTTAAATTAGTACATATTGTTTCAAAGTGATTAGATGTATAATCTCGTCCATTATCAATAACAACATTTTCAGGAATACCCAGTTTTAAAATAGCTTTTCGTAAAAGCTGAGAAATACTATAAGCACTAGAAGTATCAGCTACATGAAATACAACTCTTCTACTAAATACATCAATAGCAGCTAGAACTGTATATCTTTTCCCATCATCACAAATAACATCAGCTGGAGTTGAGTCAAGCTCCCAATATTGATTTTTATAAGTTGCTTTTGCATCAGCAGAACCATAAGCTGCTAAAAACTTATTTTTTGCACTATCAGGAGATTTTGAAAACTCAAATAAAACTGGATTTTTTCTTTTCCATTCTCTAAAATAGTTATTCAAAGCATCATAACTAGGCATTGCATCTCCAAAGGTATGACACATATTTCTATATATCTCACTAATTCTAGGACGACTTGCTCTTAAAAAATATCGTTCTGCTGTCTCTTTTTGTATTTCATTAAGAGCTTTTACACCTTTTACAGCTCCCCTTGAGTCAATAAATGATTCAACAATATTCAACCCCTTATCTTCCGCTTCTTTATACTTTCTTATCCAATCATTTAATTGTTTTACACTCACTTTTCCTAAAATATCAAAGCTAATATCATTTTTTAATGTTTGTTCTAACCACTGTTTTTGATTAAGAGTTGAATTCCTTTTTTTATAAAAATCTATCAACCTACATTTTGTAATTGCTAGTTTTTGCTTATCAGGATGTGCTAAAAGATACTTTTTTGTAAAATTTGCTTTTGAAATGTTAGTAGTTTTATTCTCTTTGATTTCATCTTTTAGTTTTACGCCAAGCTCACGGAGTTTCTCTTTATATCTATCAGGTAAATCATCAAACTTATAATGTTTAACTGGTTTTGCACTTCCTTCGACTTTTTTTGATTCACAAGGAATTAGTTTTAGAGCGTTAGAAATTGCTTGTTGAGAAATACCTAATTTATCACTCAAAAATTTTTCAGTAAACAATTCCATTCTACACCTCCCAAGGAAGTGGACCTATCCATACTTTGTCTTTTTTTAGCTGAGCTATGATTTTTTTTACATCACCACTTTTATTTGAACTATCTTTTTTCCCAGTTGCTTCTCCTGAGAATACTTGATATAGTGTTTTTCTATCAACTTTATAAGCTTTTGCATAAGCTTGTGGAGAAAATCCTCTACTATCAAACCTCTCTCTCAAGCTCATCTCTTTAAGTATCTTTTTCATAAACTAACCTTTAATCAATTTCTCATTTTCTATAAATTCACATAGCTCTTTTTTACCTTGAAGCTCTTTTACTTTTACAAATATAAGCTCCACTTTTATAGGATCAAACCTATGTCTTGCAACAAAATACTTATGTCCATTTCTCTGTTTTACTTCACTATCTATTCCATAAAAACCACACTCTAATAACATTTCTAAACTCCTAAATTAAAATATAAAATACTCACAAAAAATGAAAATTTTCATCTTGTGCTTTGCACTCTCTTTTGAGAATATTCACGGTTAAGTCCTTATTTGATACTATTTTGCTGAGTACTCAAAACATCAATATAAGGACTTAATAATGGATACAATCTCTCGAAAAGAATTTGAAGATAGATTAGACTTTGAACAAAAAGTAACTGATGCAAAAATTTCAGCACTTTTAAATATCCTAAAAAAAACAGACCCAAAAATATGGGAAAAGTTCGCTAATGAACTTGATGAAGAACTTTCTAAAAGAAAAATTTCTCCAGGAGAAGATTGTTTAGGATATAGGTTTCAAGATTGAGACCTATATTTCACCATTTCTTTATTCTCAAGTTTGTCATATTTTTCTAAAAATGCAATAATCTCTTCTTTATCAGTCATATAAACAGGTATTTGTCGTCCATCTTCTTTTATATATTTATATATTGGACTATGTTTTTCTCGACCTATCTCTTCTTGAATTTGTAAACATAACAATTTATCTTTCTCTCTTAACATTTCTTTCTCCTTAATATCTAAAGTTAAGCCCTCTTGAAAATCGCAAAACAAAAGGACTTAAGAATAAATATTTATTTTGATACATTTGTGTAGCTCCTACACCTCAATATGAATTTACTCCAATACCAAAGTTCCTTCCAGCTACTGTACGCCCTCAATGTCTTATCTTATTTTATACTCCTAAAGATTTAAGCGGTCGGAGTAAATAACCAAACATATTAAAAAAATTATATTCACAAGAAAAAATAATAAAAAACTTATATTTTTATCCGCCTTGTGATATAATTTCTCTCTTATGTGTGGGAAATTATGAGGGAATTATAAAACAAATTGTTTCATTTGTCAAGCATTTTGAAACATTTTATTTCATTTAAAGGATTGAATATGGATAAAGAAATTGTAGGAGAACGCTTTGAACGGGCTTTAGATTTCATTTATGGCGATAAAAACAATAAAAAAATTTCAGAAAAATATGAAATAACTCAACAATCGGTAGGTCAATTAAAAAAGAAAAAAGCTATAAATGAAACAATTTCTTTCATTTGTGAGAATGAAATGATAAATCTAAATTGGATACAAACAGGTAAGGGAGAAATGTTTGTTTCTGAAAATAATGAAATTCAAAAAAATGATGATAATTACCATATTGAATTATTAAATGTTAGAGCTGGAGCTGGTGAAGGGATATACAATTATGTAATAGAAACTGTTGATACTATCTCTCTTGATAAAAGCTTCTTTAGAACACCTATAAACACAAATAAAGTTAAAGGTATCCAAGTAGATGGTGATAGCATGGAACCAACATTAAGAGATGGAGACTACGTACTAATAGATGAAAATACAACATTTGGAGTAAATGGGATCTATGCTATCCAACTTGGTGGGCAAATACTTATAAAAAGACTCCAGTTCAAAATGGACGGAACTATACTAATCATCTCAGACAATACAAAATATGAAATTGAAACTTTCAATCCAAAAGAAAACCAACTACCTTTTCAAGTATTAGGTCTAAAAGTTTTAAGTATTCAAAAATAAATTTAAAAATCAAGGAGAAAAATGCCACAAATATTAAATATCACATCTATTGAAGATATAGAAAAAGTAAAAGAAGCTATTTTAAATAATGAAGATTTTGAATTAGGAAATGTAGAGCCTATAAAGCATATTATAAAATTAGATGGTGGAAGATTTCAAAATTATGATGTAAATTATATAACTTCAGATGTTGCAAAAATAATATTAATTCATCAAAAAAATTTTACAAAACTTTTAAATGAAATTGAAAGTAAATTTGATATAACATTTACTGATAATGAAAAAGAATTGAAATTTAAACTACAATCTGGTTCATTAGATATTTTTAGTAATTTATTCAGCGAGGAGGCAATAAGAAATATGGATAGCAAACATAAAATGTGGACACTTATAACTATTGCAGGTCTTATTGTTGGTGCTATTAGTGTTGGAGCGTATATTTCCCACTTAGATAACCAAGTACAATCTCATGAAAGAATAGAAATAGCAAAAATTGAAAATCAAGACAGAAATAATGAAAGAGAGGCAACAAAACAATATTTCGATGGACTTCTTGAAATAAATAAATCTTTAGTTCAAAATAAAAATATCCAAGATGCAATAAATACTCCTAAAAAAGAGACTCTAGGTATATTAAAAGATGGAGAAGTATATAAAATAGCAAATAACACCTCACTTACAAAAAATGATACATCAAGATTTGACTATATTGCACCAAATATCCAAGATATTGAAGAAGAAGTTGAAAATATTTATACACTTGAATATTATAATTTTGTAAGAGAAGGGAAAATGTTTAAAATAGTAGGTATTTCTCCACTAGCAAATAGTGAAACTATATCCGCAGAAAAAAGAATGAGGCTTATGTCTAAAGCAGAAACTCAACAACAAGTTAAACTAAAAATAAAAATTGTCAAAGATGGGGCAACTAAAAAACCTATTAAAGCCTTTATTTTAGACTATATAGAAAACTAATCTTATAATTATTTGCTTATAAAATGTATGTAACCTATCCAACATTTTATAAGCAAAACTTTTACAATTTAGGTTGTATTGCTAAAGTTGTATTAGTTGTATTGCTCAGGTTGTATTACTCTACTTTTACAACCATTTCATCCTCTTAAAATCATCAAAAAAGCAGCTCAAATTTTCCACACTTTTTTATATTAGATTATTACGAATATATCGGCTCTGTAGCTTTGTTTTGTAGTATAAAATTTCTAGTAGATTTATATAAAAATAGCCAGATAGGGAAAATTGTACAAAAAAACTATACACATACATTTTTACAACTGCCCATAAAAAAGGCTCACAAATCCCACTAAATCGAAGCTAATCCAAAAAAATGCCCTTTAAACTAGCACTTACTTTTCAACATAACCCTCACAATTAAAATAGTAATTGTTAAGATTTTTTTATTTTGTAATTTAGTTTTAATAATCATAAAAATTATTGTACTAAAACTTAAAAGTTTTGTACAATAATTTTGTTAAGATTTAATCTTTTTTCTTCCAAATAGTCATTTGAGAAATAGTATGTTGATATTTTCTTGCTGTTTCCTTTATAACAAAAGGTACATCTATGATATCAAGTAATTCAAATTGAGATGATAAATTATTTTTTAAACTATCTAAAGTGCTAATCTCTTTATTATCTTTTATATATCCACCAAGCCAGTTCTCTTTTGGTGTATAATCTTCTAGCCAAGTATATGGGCTTAATAAAACCAATAAACCATCTTTATTTATTCTTGATGGAATATCATCTAAAAATTTTTGAGGATAGTATAATCTATCTATTAGATTTGAACAAAAAACTAAATCAAAGCCACTATAAATATCTTTTAAATTACAAGCATCTCCTTGCATAAAGCTTACTTTATTTTTAATTTGTTCTAATCCTAAATCCTTTAAAGAAACAGATTTTTCTTCAAATAATTCACCCTCTTTTTTGATTTTATAAATTAATGAGTCATAATTTTTTAATTTTACTCCCACGTTTATAAAGTTTGCACTAAAATCTATTCCTAATACTTCATCGAAAGTTTTAGCTAATTCAAAAGATGCTCTTCCAACAGAACAACCTAAATCTAAGGCTTTTGAAGTTTTTATATTTTTTATATATGGATTTAATAACTCAACAGAATTTACACAAAAATTCTTAACTCCAAAATTTTCATTTCCATAATGAAACTCACAATATTGAGAAATAAGTTCATCAGTTTCATAAACATTATCATTTAATTTTGTTCTATACTCATTTGAAGAGTTTACATATCTAAAACCTGCATGTTGAAAAAAGTGTTTTCTAAAGGCATATCTTGACTCTTTTAAAGTCTCATTTCCTAAACTAATAAACGAGCCACCTTTTATAAGTGCGTGTCTATCATCATAAGTTGGAGTTGTAAAATCATCATAAATAGGATGAGGAACAAAATCGTCAAAAGGATAAATAGGTGTTAAAGTCCATTGCCAAACATTTCCAACAACATCATAAAACTCATCAAATTTATACTTATTTACAGGCGATTGATTAAACTGAATTAAACCAATATTTGCCTCTTTGTTTCCTGCATCTACAAAATCATAAAGTCTATAATACTCATCTTCACTTGGAAGTCTAACTTCAATTCCTAGTTTCTGACTTTTATATTTACAAAATGCTTCTGCTTCATATAAATTTACATCTACAGGATAATTAAGTGGAAGAGAAACTACTCTATTTATCTCTCTTAAAAAATAGTTTTCATCCTCTTTTATCCAAAAAGTTGGATGTTTTGCATTTGTATAACCTAACCATTCTCTTCCCTCTTTTGAAAAAAATTCAGGTTTGTTATAACCATCTTCTTTTACAAACTCTAAAAATTCTCCATTTGAAACAAGATATTTAGAAGCTTTAAAATCATCTATTTTTGACGCATGATATGAAAATTCATTATCCCAACCATAAAAAATAGGATTTTTTCTATCCTTTTGTAAAATAACAGCTCCACCTTTTACATCTATTAATTCATTTATTGGATAATCATTTGAAGATTCATTTGAATACGTAAAAATTTCATCTTTTTTTAAATATTTAATATCAAGTTCTCTAAGTAAAACAGAACTCGTTTCTATATGAATATTTTCATGTTCAATTCCCATCAAAATTATCCACATAGAAGAATCCCAATTTATAGGAATAGTAAACTCTATATTATCAATCAACTTTAAAATTATGTTTTTAACTTTTTGTCTATAATCTTTTATCTCTTCAAATTTTGGCCATTTATAATTTCCAGAATTTAAATCATCCCAACTCATTTCATCAACACCAATGGCAAATATTGATTCAAATTCAGGATTAACTCTTTGTTTTATTATATTTGCTAAAATCAATTTATTTATAAAAAATGTGGCTGTATGCCCATAATAAAAAATCAAAGGATGTCTTAATCTATTTGGTTGTTCATAAATAAAATCTTTCTCTTTTAATAAATCAAATAGTTTTTCATCTAGCTCATAAGTTTGTAAAAACTGTTTTTTTATCTCTTCTCTTTTTTCTTCTATTGAACCTGTATTTAAATTTACACTATTTTTTATATAATTCATTTTTCTCCTTTTATACTCTTATTCAAATTAATTTATCTAAAAATTCTAATTTTTTTATTTTATTGTTTTTTTCAAACTCTTTGTATATATTTAATAGTTGATTTAACTCACTTTGCCCCAAAAATTCAATATGACTTTCCAATTTTATAACTACATCTTTAATATCTATTTTTAATAAACATTTAACTATATAATTTTCAATTAAAACCATACCCAATCTTTTTATAGATTTAGTTCTTTCTAATATTTCTAAAGCTTCATTTGTAGCTTTTAAAACTTCATTACAAAGAGTAACATCCATATCATTTGAAATTTTATATAAGATATTTAAAGCAAAATTGTGTAAAACAATAGGCATTTCATCTCTATCTCCAACTGATTCTTTTAAAATCATACCTAAACGACCAAGTTTTATTGATTTATTTATAATTTTTTCTTCTTTAATTTTTTGTAAAATATATTTAAATCTATAAGAAATAGCCATATTTACAAAAGTAGCTCCATATTCAAAAGCTCCTAAAGCTGGTATTGCTAGGCATCTTTTATAAAAATTTATTGCTTCATCATAATTTTCATCCCATTCATTAAGATTTGCTTTAATATTATAAAAATGCCACAACCATAAAGGTTCATTTTCATCATTATGTGAAAATAAAAGTTTTTCTAATTTATCTAAAGATTCTATTGCTTCTTGTTTTAAAGCTTCATTTCTTTGACTAATTATAATCCAAGCTGCTTTTCTTTGATAATATCTTATTTCAATATCTGAAGGTTTTTCATTTTTTCCTAAATTTAACTTTTTAGGTAATGTTTCATAAGCTTTTTCAAACTGTCCCATTCTTTCATATAAAGAACAAATATTTAAAGCATACTTATTTGGATTTATTTCATATAAATATTGATTTAACAAAATTGCTTGTTCAAAATGACCATTTCTTTCAAATAAAAAAGCTAAATTATTTAAAGCTTCTATTGATAGTTTTCTATAATATGAATTATTTGAACTCTCAAAAGTATTCACATCATTAAAATCAAACATATATCCAGCTATTTCAAACCAATAATAGTTTATCAATTCATACTGCTGAGTATTTTTAGTTGAACTGATAAATTTTTCTAAAATCTTTATAGTTCTTTTTTTATCTAAAACTATATCTTTTACATAATAATATAAAATCAAAAGAGATATAGGATTTTCAAAAATAGAGATGCATTCTTCTATATGATTTCTTAAATAATAAGCAATTCTTCTTTCTTCATCACTTAAATCTTTATATGTAACATTTGAAGTAAAAAATATTTGTAAAGATTTTTCTTGAGCTAAAAACTTGAAATCATCAAAACTTCGATTTATAAAGTTTTGAAAACCAAAAATCAATTGATTTTTCGAATCATTTTCTTCTTTTATAAAATTCTTTCCACAATATTCAAAAAGTTCTAAAGAGATAAAATTTTTCTTATCTCTTTGTTTTAATAAAATTGTAGAACATAATTGCAATAAAAAATAAAATTTTTGTTCTTTTGAAGACAATAACATTTCAACATCACATTTTTTAGAAATAATTTCTGGTTTTATTGTTTCAATATTTAAAATATCAAACTTATTTAATCTTTTTGTTACATTCTGAAGTTTGTCATTTCTTATGTAAAAATTTACATTTGAGAATTTATTTAAAATTCTACTTGTAAAAATTTTCCAAAGCCAGTGTTCTGAATTTTCTAAATCAAAATTATAAAGATGTATTATTGTTTTCTTATCAAAATTTGATAAAGCTAACTCTAATTTTCTTAATTTTCTAATATCTTTATTAAACCAAGAAGATATTAATTTTTTAAATTCATTTCCCTCTGCTTCTAAAATAGATGGCATCATCAAAAGACCAAAGAAAAAAACAAGTACAAAAAACAAAGAAATAAAATCATTAATTTCCCAAGAAAAAGGTGTTTCAAAAACTATTTTCTTAAAAAAATCTTCATAAATAGAAACAGATAAAAATGCTATTAATATAACTAAAACAGAAAGAATTGATATAAACATAGAAAAAAACTTCTTTTTCAAAAAATAGAAAAAAGAAGAATTCCCTGATATTAAATTTATATCTGATTCAAATTTATCTAAAGTATCACCTTCACAATAGGTAATAAAAAGTTCACTATTTTTTTTTATTACACAGGTTTCATCAATAGTTTTTCTTTTTGAATCACATAATTTTGACAAATGTATATAACAACTATTTTGAATCATTGTAATTTTTTGTTCCTTCTCTTGCTGCTTTATTTTGTGTAGGATCTGTAAAACTATAATCTCCTGCTTTTAAAACAAATGGATAATTCTCAAAAATTTGTTCAAAATTTTCTTTAAACTCTTCATCATAATTTTCTAAAGCATCTTTTACTATTTGGGTATATTTTAAAGGAATAAAAGAATTTTTGTCATCTTTTTTTGCTAATTTATCTTCTTTTGTAGTCATAAAAGCTATTAAATCATCATCTATATTTTTTGTTAATATAGACTCTTTTTTTATAATTATACAACTGTAGTTTTTTTCTCTAAGTTTTAAAACTTCTAGCTCTTCTTCTGTAATTTTTATTACAACTCCATATAAAATAGAATTTTCATTTTTTTGTATATTTAAAAAAACTCCATTTACAATACCATCTTCAAACTTTATTGATTCAATAGCATTCCAAACTCTTTCATAACCTTTTATTTTTACACTTATTAAATCATTTTGAGTTAATACCCTTTTAAAAGATTTTTGAGCTGAAGATAGATTTATTAAAGAGCCAAAACCAAATAAATACATAATTACACCAACTTCTCTTTACAAATAACTATTCCATCTACATCAACATAAATATAATCACCTGAATTCACTTCAACTTCATCAATAACTAAAGGAACACCAATTTGTCCATCTTGTACAGGAATATATTTTCTAGGACAAGTTCCTTTTGCAACTAATCCAATATCAAATTCTTTAGTAGTAATCGTATCTCGTACATAACCATTTACAATAATTCCTTCATATTTATTATCATTAGCAAATTTCATTAAATTATCACCTACAACTGCAAAATATCTCATGTTTACATCAACTACAACAACTTTTCCAACTCCATTATTGTTTTTTAATAAAGCAGCTAAATCTTTATTGTTTTTATCTAATTTAACAGTTATTATTTCTCCTTTAAATTTTTTATTACCGCCATAAAACTTAAAATCAGGTCCTAAAACTTCAGTTTTTTCACTAAAGTTATCACATAAATCAGCTGTAAAAAATCCCATAAATCATCCTTAATTATAAATCTTAATAAATTCTATTATTATTCCATTTTACTATTAAATTTTTCTTATTTAATCTCTATTGCACATTATTTATATAAATAAGTTATAATCTTAACAATAAAAAAAAGGTTATCTATGAAAAAATTATTTTCTATTTCTTTAATAATTGTTTTATCTTATTTTTTTACTGGATGTAGTTCTAAAAAACTAACAGTTAGAACACTTCATCCTTCAAAAATTGAAAAAGAAAAAATAAATGTAGTTAAAATTGAAAGATTTAGAAATGATGATGTAAATCAAACACTTAGTTTAGAAAATAAAATAGTAAATAAAATTGTCGATAACAAAAGAGTTTTTACCTTAAAAAATGATATTTTTGGAGTTGATGCCATAATTACTGGAGAAGTTTTAAACTCTTCTGTTAGTTTTCAAACATATTATAAAGAAGAAATTGATTATTCAAGATGTAGATACTACAGATATGATGAAAAACATAAAAGAAAAGATTGTATAGAGTATTCTATTAGATATATCCCTTGTGAAAATAGAGAATACAACGTAACTACAAATGTACAGCTAATACAACCAATAACAAATAAAATAATTTTTTCAAAAACCTATGATAAATCTAGTTTAGACAATGTATGTTTTGATAGACCTTATCCTTTTAATATGGTTTTATCTTCAGAAAAATATAGGGTAAATTCACAAATAGCAAATGAAATATCAAACGATATAATTGATGATATTTCTCCTCATTATGTCTATTTTAATATAAATATTATAGAAGAACTTGATGAAAATAATCTTTCTTATACAAAAGAGCAAAGAAAAAGATTTGAAAATATTGTTGAATTAATTAATAATACAAATTTAGATATTGCAAAAACTCAACTTGAAATTTTGGATAAAGAGTTAAACCAAAATAGTTTTGAAGTTATATATAATCTTGCTTTAATTTATGAAGCATCAGGAAAATTAGAAATTGCAAACAACTTATATAATGAAGCAAAAATGAAAACTATTAATATTGAATATTTAGATTTAATAAATTATGGGATAAATAGAACAAATCTTAATCTAGAAGAAAAAATAAAAGCCAAATCTCAATTGCCGTAAAGCTTTATAAAATGGCTATTTACCAACTTTTAACTATAATTTTTGTATATTAAATTTTTATTATAAATATTAAAAATTTTAAAGGTTATAAAGTGGCTATAAAAAAATTTGATTACACAGCTATTAGTGATGACTGTGTAAAATGTGGAAAATGTAAACCTGTTTGTACAATCTTTAATATAAATCAAGATGAAGCTACAAGTCCTAGAGGATTTATAGATTTATTGGGAGCTTATAAAAGAGATGAATTAGAATTAGATAAAACTGCAAAAGATATATTTGAATCATGTTTTTTATGTACAAACTGCGTAGAAGTTTGTCCTAATGATTTACCAACTGATATGATAATAGAACAAGTTCGTTCAGATATTGCTCAAAAATATGGAATAGCTTGGTATAAAAGATTGTTTTTTTATTTATTAAGACATAGAAAAACTATGGATTTATTATCAAAAATGGGTTGGATGTTTCAAACTTGTGCTTTAAAAATAGATAAAGCGAAGCAATCAGCATTGCCTAGATTTTCACTTCCTATTGTAAAAAAAGATAGAGCATTACCATTTGCAGATAGTACGAGTTTTTTAAATAAATATCCAGCAAATATAAAAGCTTTAAATAAGAAAGAAGAAGTTGACAAAAAAAACAAAGTTGCAATTTTTATTGGTTGTATGAGTAACTATACTTATACAAATACGGGTGATTCATTAGTAAAAATTCTGAAAAAACTAGAATTAGATATTATGATTCCTAAAAAACAATTGTGCTGTGGTGCACCTGCGTATTTTACAGGAGCATTTGATACAGTTGATTATTTAGTAAAACACAATATTGAATATTTTGAATCATGGATAGATGAAGTTGATGCTGTGATTATTCCAGAAGCAACATGTAGTGCTATGATAAATAAAGATTGGGAACACTATTTACACGATCAACCTGAATGGAAAGAAAGAGCCACTAAAATTTCTTCTAAAATTTTCTTAGCAACAAAATGGCTTGAAAATAATACAGATTTAAGAAATATGCTAGCAAATACAGGTAAAAAATTTGACCAACTTGTTACTTATCATGACCCATGTCACGCTAAAAAAATGCAAGGTGTTTGGCAAGAACCAAGAAATCTTTTAAAACAAAATTATGTTTTAACTGAAATGAGCGATTCAAATAGATGTTGTGGATTTGGTGGAGTTACTATGCAAACTGAAAAATATGATTTTGCTAAAGCAGCAGGTGCTCCAAAAGCAGCAATGATAAGAGATACTAAAGCTCAAATTGTAAGTGCCGAATGTAGTGCATGTAGAATGCAAATAACAAATTCTTTACATTTAGCAAATGTTGACGTGCAATTTAAAAATCCTATTGAATTAATTGCTGAAGCATTGGAAGATTAAAATATGGAATTTTGGCAAAATATCTATTCTCATTTTAATCCAGTTGCATTTAACTTAGGGGATATTGCTGTTCATTGGTATGGAATTATGTATGCTCTTGCTTTATTAAGTGCAATATTTATAGCTAAATGGTTTATAAAAAAAGACAAGCTTCCAATATCAAATGATTTGTTTGATTCGTATATTTGGTGGGCAGAAATTGGTGTAATTTTAGGAGCAAGAATTGGTTACATAATTTTTTATGATACAAATCCTATTTATTATTTAACTCATCCATGGCAAATATTCAATCCTTATATAAATGGTGTTTATGTAGGTATTTCAGGTATGAGTTATCATGGTGCATTTTTTGGATTTATAATCGCATCTTATTTATTTTGTAGAAAAAATAAAATATCTTTTTGGTTTGTAACAGACATTGCTGTACTTGGAGTTAGTGCAGCTTATGTATTTGGAAGAATTGGAAACTTTTTCAACCAAGAATTAATTGGTCGGACAACAGATGTTCCTTGGGCAATATATGTTGATGGTATTCTAAGACATCCTTCTCAAATTTATGAAGCAATACTTGAAGGATTAATTGTTTTTGCAATACTTGTTTATCTCAGAAAAAGAAAAACATTCGATGGTCAATTAGCATTAATGTATGGGATTTTATATTCTATAGCTAGGATCATAGCAGAATTCTTTAGAGAACCTGATTATCAATTAGGTTTTTTATATAGCAATTGGCTTACAATGGGAATATTACAATCTTTAATTATTTTAGGAATTTGTATAGTTATTTATATGAGCAAAAAAAAACTAAATAGTTAATTAACTATTTAGTTTTATCTCTTTAGTATATCCAGATTCGATAGCTAGTTCTACAATCTTATTTTTTAATAAATCAATTCTCCAACCATGCCTACTTGCAAAATTTTCTATTTCTATTTCTCTTTGTTCTGGTGTACAAAAAACAAAAATCCTCTTTAAAAAAGGTTTTGGAACTTGTATAGCTATTAGTTGAAAATAATTCTCTTTACAGCTTCTTGAACAAAAAGCTTTACTCATAGCAATCTTTTTTTTGCAAAATGGGCAATGGGACATTACTTATTACCTTTAATTATTAGTTTGTAAAACTTAGCATTAGTTATATCTTGAAGAAACTTAGGTTCTACTTCATGTAAAGCAATTATTTCAATCACCTTACCATCCATAATCCAGCCCTTATTTGTATCTTCTATCTTATGTTCTTCAAACATTTTGATTAATTCTTGCTTAGGAACAATCATTTCTTCCATATTATAACTTTATTAATTGGATTTTGCAAACAATATCACTAACTATTTTTACTAATATCGATTGTATAACCCTTATTAGAATGATTTTTTATAATTTCGTAATAAGTTTTTTGTCTAATCTTATTCACAATATTTCTCATAGTATAAATAGACATATCTTTGCCTTTCCATACTACATCTTTTATTGTATCGTAATCAGTAATTTCATTTCTTCTTGTAATTAATAGTTTTAAAAATGATTTTTCTAATCTAGTAAAATCAATTAATATACCACCAGATTTAAAAAACTGGTCTCTATATTCATCAAAATATATACCATTTTCAAACTCTATTTTATCACCTCTTTTTGTCTGATTTAAACACATAATAACAGCTAATTTTACATCTTTCGCTCTTAAAGGCTTAGATAAAAAAGTATAAGCACCTGAATTAATTGCTGTAACTATATTTTCATTATCATCAGAACTAGATATAACTATTTTTGGTAAAGTTGGTGCTACTTGAAATAATTGAGAACACAATTCAGAAAATGAAATACTCTCATTGTCTGCATCAATAATACACATATCATAATTATTTGAACAAGCCAAAGATAAAGCATCTTCAATAGTTGAAACCATTTTCAACTCTTTAAAATAATCATCAAATTCACTTTCAATAGCTTGTTTAACAGATGCATCATTACTTATAAAAAGTAGCTTAGCATTGTATAACTTTCTTATATTTCTTACTGTTTTTAACATAATATTACTCTTTAATAATTGGTTTAAGGTATAATAATAACAAAAATTTCTTTATTTGTCAAAGAAAAAATTATAATTTAGACAAATTTTATCTTTATTTAAGTTCTTGCCAAGAATCACCAATAGCAACTGAAACTTTCAATGGAACATTTAAACTATATATTTTTTCCATAATTGCCTTTAAATCGTTAGATACATCTTCTAGAACTTCCTCTTTTATTTCAAAAATTAATTCGTCATGAATTTGTAAAAGCAATCTCATATTATTGTTATTTTTATATTTTTCATATATTTTTACCATAGAAAGCTTAATCAAATCAGCAGCACTTCCTTGAAATAATGTATTTACAGCTTCCCTTAAATATGCAGCTTTCATCATTGCATTTGCAGAATCAAAATCAAACAATCTTTTTCTATTTAATAATGTTTTTACATAACCATTTGTATAAGCAAAATCTTCAATAGATTTTAAATAATCCTTTACACTTTTAAAAGCTTCAAAATATGAGTCGATATAAAGTTTAGCTTCTTTAGATGGAATTCCTAAAGTATCACCAAGTTTTTTACTTCCCATTCCATATAATAATCCAAAGTTTATAGATTTTGCAATATTCCTTTTCTCTTTTGCTAATTCTGCTCCAAAAATTTTTACAGCTGTTTGATAGTGGATATCTAAATCATTTTTGAATGCTTCAACTAAAGCATCATCTTGACTAAAATGAGCTAAAAGTCTTAATTCAATTTGAGAATAATCTACTCCCACTAATTTATAGCCATTTTCAGGAATAAATGCTTGTCTAATTTGTAATAAAGAATCACTTCCAACTGGAATATTTTGTAAATTTGGATTTTTTGAACTTAATCTTCCTGTTGCAGTTCCTGTATGTAAAAATGAAGTATGTATTCTATTATCTTTATTTTTTAAACCAAGTTCTAATAAAGGTTCAATATAAGTTGATTGTAATTTATAAGCTTCTCTATATTTTAAAAGTAAAGGAATTACAGGATGTTCATTTACTAAACTGCTTAAAACTGCTTCATCTGTACTATATCCAGTTTTTGTTTTTTTAGATGTTGGTAAACCTAAAGTTTCAAATAAAACTACACCTAATTGTTTAGTCGAGTTTATATTAAATTCAACACCACTTATTTCATGTATTTTAGAAGTTAATTCACTAATATATTTATTACTTTTTTCTTTATACTCTTTTAGAAGTTCAACATCAATTTTTATTCCATTATTTTCCATTTCAGCAAGAACATAAATAAAATCAAATTCAACATCAAATGCTAATTTTAAAATCTCTTCTTCATTTTTTTCTTTAAAAATTTCTAGCTGTCTATTAAATAATTTTAAAGTCATTAATGCATCTTCTGCAGCATATTCACATGCTTTTGAAATTTCTACATTTGAAAAATTTTCACCTTTTTTTACAACATCAGAAAAACTAATCATTTTATGTCTAAAATGTTTATCAATCTGATAATCAAGCCCTACTTTTTCATTTGTATTTAAAAGCCATGATAAAATCATAGTATCTGCATAAAGTTTAAGTTCAATGTCAAAATTATGTTTAATTACTTGATAATCATATTTAAAATTTTGTAAAACTAATTTATATCTATTTAATTGAACAATAGCTTGATAAGCTGCCTCTTTTGAGATTTGATTTCCTACACCTAAATATGAATGTGCAATTGGAACATAATATGCTTTGTTTTCTTCAAAAGCAAAAGAAAAGCCTACAATTTTAGCTTTTGTCACATCGATATCTGTAGTTTCAGTATCAAAAGAGATTATAGAATCCCTTGGAATTGTATTTATAACTAAAGATAAATTATGTTCATTATCAAGTAAAATATACTCGATTTTATCCTCTTTTTTTACCTCTTTTGGGATTTCTGTTTTATAAGACATTCCATTTTTATTTACTTTTTCTAAAATTTTGTGCATATCATATTTGATTAAAATATCACTAATTCTTAAAATTGGATTTTCAACAGGTAAGACAAACTCATCAAGATTATCAATCACATGACAATCTGTTGATAAAGTTACAAGTTTTTTAGAGATAAATGCCATCTCTTTACCTTCAAGAAGTAACTCTTTAGTTCTTTTTTTAGTAATATTTTCAATATTTTCATAAATATTTTCTAAAGTTCCAAACTCTTTGATTAAAGCTTCTGCTGTTTTTGCTCCAATTCCTTTTACTCCTGGAATATTATCAGCACTATCCCCTAATAATGATTGATAATCAGTAAATTGAGAAGGATGAACTCCATACTTTTCAAAACATTTATCTTCATTAATAATTACTTTTTTTGTTGGGTCAAATAAATAAACTTTATCATCATCTATTAATTGATATAAATCTTTATCGTGAGAAACAATTCTTACTTCTAAATCTTTTTGTTTTGCATCATGAGCAATTGAAGCAACTATATCATCTGCTTCAAATCCTGTTCTAATTGCAGTTTTAAATCCCATTTGTTCAATCCAAGAAATTGCAATTGGAAGTTGTTTTAGTAAATCTTCTGGAACATCAGGTCTATGTGCTTTATATTCATCATAAAGCTCATTTCTAAAAGTATTTCCTTTTGCATCAAGTGCAAAAACAATATAATCTGTTTGAAAATCTTTTCCAATATTTGATATAAAATTAATAAAACCTGTTAAAAGTCCTGTTGGGAAACCTTCTCTTGAACGTAATGGTGGAAGTGCAAAATAACTTCTAAATAAAAAGCCAAATGTATCTATTACTGTAATTGTTTTTTTCATATAAATCTCTTTTGTTTACTTGTTTAAAGTTTTTATATTATAATAATGTCACTAAAAACAAGGTTTTATAACAAAAGGAATGTAAATGATAATTATACCTGCAAGATTAAATTCTAGTAGATTTGCAAATAAAATAATGGTTGATATTTTAGGATTGCCAATGGTAATTAGAACAGCTCGTCAAGTTAGTAATTTAGATAAAGTAGTAATTGCAACAGATTCTCAAGAAGTTGTAGATTTAGCTAAAGAGTATGGATTTGATGCTGTAATGACTTCTTCATCACATCAAAGCGGAACAGATAGGATAAATGAAGCTGTTAATATTTTAAATCTAAGTGATGATGAAATTATTGTAAATGTTCAAGCAGATGAACCTTTTATAGAACCAGATGTTGTAGAATCTGTAATAAATAGAGTAAAAAAAATAAAAGAAAATGATGAAGATATTATGATTACATCTTGTTTCAAAGAAATAAGTTCAGAATTAGCTGATGATGCAAATCATGTAAAAGTAATTTTAGATGAACACTCAAACGCAATATATTTTTCAAGAGCTAAAATTCCATATCATAGAGACCACTATGAAACATCAAACTATAATGGTCATTTAGGCATTTATGGTTTCACTAAAAAGTCATTAAATAATTTTTGTAAGTTAACTCCTTCTAAACTTGAAAACATAGAAAAACTAGAACAATTAAGAGCAATAGACAATGGATTTAAGATTGCTATGGTAAAAGTTAACTCTAAATCTTTTGGAATTGATACTCAAGAAGATTTAAATAATGCTATAAAAATATTTGGAAAATAACAAATTTATGTGTTAAAAATCCATTTTCTTTAAAATAAAGTTTTTTTAAAGCAGTTTTATGTAAAACTAATTTTAATTTAAAAGAAGGTGGAGTTATGCATTATGATGTTTACATCATAGATAATCTTGTAAAATTTAATGATTTTAAAGAATATTCTAAAGATAAAATAAAAAATGTAAATGTTTCTTTGTTTTTCCATTTTCAAGATTTAATAGAACAAATAGAATTTGTAGATATTTTAATTGTTCATATAGACTCTATGGAATATTTTAATATTATTGAAAAATATTTAAAAACAGAACCTTATACTATTTTTATTATAAACGATAATTCAGATTTAAAAAATATTCCTAATTCTAAGAAATATGATATTTTATATAATCCTTTAGATTTTGATAAACTAATTTATAAAATTAAACTTTACACTGATAATATAAGAAATCACTTACAACTCAAAAAAGAAGAAGAATTTTCTAACTCAATTATTAATAATATTAATTATCCAATTTTTTCTATAGATGCTGAACAAATAATTTTTGCAAATGATCATTTTTATGAACTAACAAACTGTTATTCAACGGAAGAATTAAATGAAAAATATAAAAATCACAGAAATATATTTGAAAAAGAAGAAGGATGTATTACAAACTTAAATAATGAATTATTAAATAATTCAAAAGATAAAAATTTAAAAGTTTGTTTAAAAGATGCGCAAAATAAAAAGAGATTTTTTTCAATTCAAAAAATTTATCTTTCTCATAATGATACAAGTATCATAGTTTTAAATGATATAAGTCATGAAGTGGAACATAAACATGAATTATATAAACTTCTTTATACAGATAATCTAACAAAATTTCCCAATCGTGCAAAACTAATAGAAGATTTACAAAATAATACTATTAATTTAAAAGCTGTAGCGTTATTAAATATAAACTCTTTTAAAGAAGTAAATGATTTTTTTGGTCATAAAGTTGGTGATTCAATATTAATAGATGTTGCAAAATTACTTTCGAATAGTATTAGAAATTGTGATTATTTAAAACTATATAAATTTCCATCTGATAACTATTGTATAGTTAGTACTATTGAATCAAAAGATGATTTTATTGAGTTGATTAAAAAAATAATAGAATCTATTTATAAAAAAGTTTTTACTTTTGAACACTATGAAATTGATATTAGAATGACTGCTGGAATATCTTTTTCAGATAAAAACAATAAATTAATTACAGCTGATATTGCATTACAAACTGCAAAAAAAGACCATAAAGATTATTTGATTTTTTATGATGAATTAGATAAATTTCAAGAATATGAAAATAATATGTTCTGGACAAAAAAACTAAAATCTGCCTTTATAAATGATAATATTGAAGTATATTTTCAACCTTTAGTAAATAATGAAACTTTGAATGTTGATAAATATGAGTGTTTAGTAAGGTTAATTGATGAAGATGGAAAAGTTGTAGCACCATTTTTCTTTTTAGATATTTCAAAAAAATCTAATCAATACACAAAGCTTACAAAAATTGTAATAGAAAAGTCATTTAAAAAATTTGAAAATTTACCTTTTGAATTTTCTGTTAATATTTCCTATGAAGATATAGAAAATGTCGGCTTTTTGGATTTTATAAAAGAAATGTTAAAAAAATACGATGTAAAAAATCGAGTTGTATTTGAAATTTTAGAAGATGAAAATATTAAAAATTATAATCTTTTAACTTCATTTATAGATGAAATCAAAAATTTAGGATGTAAAGTTGCAATTGATGACTTTGGAAGTGGATATTCTAATTTTGAGCATTTATTAAAAATGAATGTAGACTATTTAAAAATAGATTCATCTTTAATAAAAAATATTGCAAAAAATGAAAATTCATATAAAATTGCAAAAACTATTATTGAATTTGCTAAAAATTTAAATCTAAAAACTATTGCTGAATATGTAGAAAATGAGGAAATATTTAATATAATAAAAGAATTAGGAGCTACGTATTCGCAAGGATATTATTTTTCTGCACCAATTCCAGAGCCTAATATTTATGAATTTAAAAAAAAGATAACTAATGAATAAAGAAGTTTTAAAAGATATTTCAGTTTTATATGTAGAAGATGAAAATGATGTTAGAGAATTTACTTCTAAATTATTGAGTTCTTTACTAAAAAAAGTTTATACAGCACAAAATGGTCTTGAAGGTCTTGAAATTTTTGAAGAAAATAAAGAGAATATAGATTTAATAATTTCAGATATTAATATGCCTAAAATGAATGGTTTAGAAATGTGTGAAAATATTAGAAAAATAAATAATGAAATTCCGTTAGTAATTACAAGTGCTCATAATGATATAAGTTTTTTAAAAAAAGCTATTGATGTTGGTGTGAATACTTATGCCATGAAACCTATTGACTTATATCAGTTGATTGAAAGTATTATAAAAGCAATGGAACCTATTTTATTAAAAAAAAGATTAGTTGAATTAAATCTTTCTTTAGAAAGTAAAATAGAGCAAGAAATAAGTAAAATAAAGTCTATTTTAGATGCTCAAGACAATATAATAATTGTTACAAATAAAGAAGAAATTACTAATGTTAATAAAAAGTTTTTAAATTTTTTTAATATAACTGATTTTGATAATTTTATTTCAAATAAAAAAAATATTTTTGATTTTTTTGAAGAAGAATTTGGTTTTATAACCAAAGAACAAATAAAGAAACATGATTGTTGGGTTAAATATATTAAAGATTTACACGAAATAGATAGAATTGTCAAAATAAAGAATTCTTTAGGTGAAGAAAAGATTTTTGCTATAAATGTTGATTATTATGAAAACAAAGATAATTATTATGTCTTCTCTCTAACTGATATAACAAAATTAAAAGAGAAATCTAACTTATTAGAATATCAAGCAAGTCATGATAAATTAACTGGATTATTTAATAGAAATAAATTTGATGAAATTTATACAAAAGAATTAAAAAGAGCTAAAAGATATAAAAACAATCTTTCAATGATATTGTTTGATATTGATGATTTCAAATATGTAAACGATACATTTGGACATCAAATAGGTGATGAAGTTTTAAAAGAAATATCAAAATTACTTTCAAATACTATTAGAGAAACTGATATTTCAGTAAGATGGGGAGGAGAAGAATTTTTAATTCTTCTTCCGCAAACAGATTTATTTGGTGCTCAAGCTGTTGCTGAAAAATTAAGACTAAATATAAAAAATGAAGTAATTACTCAAAAACAACTGAATATAACTGCTAGTTTTGGTGTAACACAGATGAATGATGAAATAGATGATGAAAATTTATTTGTATCAAGATGTGATAAACTTCTTTATAAAGCTAAAAATAGTGGTAAGAATATAGTAATAGCAGAAAAATAAACTGCTATACTATAAATATTAAAAATTAAAATCTTCTCCTAAATAATGTTCTCTAACTTTTGAATCATTTTTTATCTCTTCACTTGTTCCACTTGAAAGTAAAGCTCCTGCTTTCATAACATAAGCTCTATCACATATTTGTAAAGTTTCTCTTACATTATGGTCTGTAATTAAAACTCCAATATTTATTTTAGTTAATTGATGAATTATTTCTTGAATATCTTTAACTGCTATTGGATCAACACCTGCAAAAGGTTCATCCAAAAGTAAAAATTTTGGTTGAGATACTAAGGCTCTTGCAATTTCTGTTCTTCTTCTCTCTCCTCCTGAAAGAGAAATCCCTTTCCTTTGACGAATAGGTTCAATATTAAAAAGTTCAAGTAACTCTTCTACTCTTTTATGTTGCTCCTCTTTATCTTTTGTTATAACTTCAGCAGCTAGCATTAAATTATCTTCAACTGATAAATCTTTAAATATTGAAGATTCTTGAGGTAAATATCCTATTCCTTTTATTGCTCTTTTATGTAAAGGTAACGATGTTATATCTTTATCATCAAAATATACATTTCCACTTGTTGG
The DNA here is from genome assembly GCF_013177635.1 of Arcobacter aquimarinus. Classification (NCBI taxonomy): domain Bacteria; kingdom Pseudomonadati; phylum Campylobacterota; class Epsilonproteobacteria; order Campylobacterales; family Arcobacteraceae; genus Arcobacter; species Arcobacter aquimarinus. The sequence goes on from NZ_CP030944.1 coordinate 1,468,146, forward strand.
TTTAACTAATCCACAAACTGTATAAAATGTTGTTGTTTTTCCAGCTCCATTAGGTCCTAATAATCCAACAATTTCTCCTGATTTTACTTCAAGTGAAATCCCATGTAATATCTGTGTTTTTTTTATAGTTTTTGTTATATCTTTTATATGTAATTTATGCATTTATTTTATATAGCCTTTTATTATCTTTTTTTTCTATTTCAATCAAAATTACTCGATATCCGTAATCATTAAGTAGTATTTCTAGTTTTTCATCACCCCACTCTACAAAATGAACACCATTTTTTTCAAACTCTTCAAGCATCCCAAGAGATATAAATTCATTTAATGTTTTATTATAAACATCATAGTGAAAAATATGATTTGAATAAATTGCTTGTAATGAAAAAGTAGGAGAAGTAACTAAGTCATTTAAGCCTAAAGATTTTACATAATTTTTAACAAGTGTAGTTTTTCCACTTGCTAAATCACCTCTTAAAATTACTACACTATTTTCTTTTTCAATAATTTTTTTCAACTCGTCAATTAAAATAGTCAAATTATCAAGTTCAAGTTCAAACTCTTTTTTCAAATTAAAACCTAACTTAATTGTTGTGATACTTTTATAATCTGTTCTAATTTTGCTTGAGCTGCACCACTTATAATTGCAGCTTTTGCAATATCTATACCATCTTTAAAATCTCTTGCTTTTTCATCAACAATTAAAGCAGCAGCAGCATTTATTAGTACAATATCAAGTTTAGCACCAACAATTTTTTTAGACAAAATATCTCTTGTTAATTTTGCATTAAATTCTGGCCCTTCACCTATAATATCTTCCTTTGATGCCATTGGAATTCCATAATCTTCAGGGTTAATTTCAATATCTTCTATTTTTCCATTTGTTAATAAAGTTGCATAAGTAACATCCGAAACAGAAATTTCATCCATTCCATCATTTGAAGCCAATATCATTGCCCTTTTACTATCAAGTAAATCAAGAGCAGTTGCGATTCTATTTATATAGTTCTTATCAAATACTCCAATAACCTGTTTTGTAACACCAGCTGGATTACATAAAGGTCCTAAAATATTCATAATAGTTCTATGTGGAATTGTTTTTCTAACAGGAGTTATAAATTTCATAGCAGGATGATGATTTGCTGCAAACATGAAACCAAAACCTGTCTCTTCAAGCATTTTTGCAGTTGCTTCTAAACTCAAATTTAAATTTATTCCCATAGCTTCAAGCATATCTGCACTTCCAGATTTACTTGTAACACTTCTATTTCCATGTTTTGCTACATAACAACCACAAGCTGCAAGTAAAATAGAAACTGTACTAGAAATATTAAAACTATAACTTTTATCTCCACCAGTTCCTACAATATCAATAGCTTTTTTTCTTAAATCTTCATGAATAGGTAAAGGAATAAAATGATCTCTCATAGCACTAGCAGCTCCAGCTATTTCTGCTGCTGTCTCACCTCTTTCATAAAGTTCAAGCAAATATTCTCTTATCTCTTCTTGAGTTAATCTATTTTCAAAAATATCATCAAATTTCAATTTTGTTGTGTTAAACATATTAGATTATCCTTTGTACATATTCATCTATTTTTGATTTAGGTGTTGACTTTGTTGTTGGTATTTGTAAAATTTTAAATTTCTCTATTTTTTCAAGATATCTAATCTCTATTATATCTCCAACCTTTACCTCTTTTGCTTTTTTTACAGCTTGCTCATTTAAAAAAACAACCTTATGTTCAAGCATATCCTCAGCTACGGCTCTTCGTTTTGTAATATTAACGGCATTTAAAAACTTATCTATTCTCATAAGATAAATTATATCTAATTTTTATTAAATGATACTTTCAATATTATTTAGATAAAATAATTAATTATTTAATAGTTTTTTTCTTTATGGAGACTGATGTATAAAAAATTTTTGATTTTCTCACTTTTAACTTCATTGATAAAAGCAAATGAATATAACTTTGATTTACTAGATGATGTATTTGATTTAGATTTAGAACAATTACAACATATAAAAGTTATTTCTGCTTCAAAAATTTCACAAAATCTAAATACAACTCCTGCAAAAATGATAGTTGTTACAAAAGAACAAATTGAACAAAGAGGATACAGAAGTCTTAATGAATTATTAAACGATCTGCCATCAATTCAAATACTAAATCATGCTGATAGTGGAATAATGAATCAAATTGGTATTCGTGGTATGATGGGAAATAATTATTTTAAAGTGCTTCAAGATGGGATAGAAATAAATCAAACTGATGGTGAAATAATGAGTATTTCTATGCAATATCCTCTTTTTGGCATAGAAAGAGTAGAAATACTTTATGGAGCTGCCTCTGTTTTATATGGAGCTGATGCTATGAGTGGTGTTATAAATCTAATTAGCTCAACAAAACAAAATAGTCAACTTGGAGTTTGGACAGGTGAACGAGGTTATAAATACTTTTATGCAACACAAGCTTTGAAATTAAATGAAGGCTTATTCTCTTATAAAGCTCATTTTCATACAGATCAAGATTATAATTTAGATAAAGAATATCCAAATGATTATTTAGGAAATGAAAGTCATGATTTTAAACCTCAAGAGACAAAATCTGCGAGTTTAAGATATGAAAAAGATGGTTTTGATACAGGAATTAACTATAGATATTTTTCAGAGTCAACTTTAACTGCAATGAATGGAAAAAATTCTCTTTCAAATATGTTTGATAAAAATGCAAATTTAAATAGTGAGTTATTTAGTACTTTTATTAGATATAAAAGCACTTTATTTAAAGAAATAGAATCAACGACTACATTAAGTTATGAATCAACAGAACTACTAAAAAATAGCTATTTTAGAAATAGGTATACAGATTATAAACCTGGTTATAAATACTCAAAATCTCAAAGATATTCATTTGAAGAGACTCTAAATAAAAATTATAAAAATCATAATCTTACTTTTGGAAGTTCAATTGAATGGTTTAAATCAATTCCCATGACTTATGACTTACCAACACAATCTTTATCAAATGTTTTTATTAGTGGTTCTAATAATGAAATAAAAGCTCCAATATTTGAAGAAAAATGGAATAATATTGCTTTTTATTTACAAGATCAAATAACGTTAAATGAAAATTTTCAATTATCACTTGCAACTCGTTATGACAAAAATTCTTCTTATGAATCAACTTTTAATCCAAGAATTGCACTTATATATTCAAAAGACTCATTAACTCAAAAATTAATATATTCACAAGCTTTTCTAGCTCCTTCAAATTATAATAAATATAAAATTTATGGAACGCCTTTGAGAGCTAATTCCTTATCTGATGGGAATAAATATGAAACAGATACTTTTAGGGTTCCAAATCCTGATTTAAAACCAGAAAAAAGTAAAAGTTATGAATATAATTTTGAATACTTATTAAATAAAAATCATTTAATTTCATTTTCAACATACTATACAACTGTGAAAGATTTAGTTTTAATCGAAGAAAAAATACCTGAACAAGCATATTTTCTTCCAAATACTACAATTCTTGATCCAAGAGGAGCAAAAAATGCTGCGAACTCATATATTTATGGTGGAGATATTTCATATAATGGTCACTCATATTTTTCGGGATATGATATAAATTATTGGTTAAATTATAGTTATGTAAATGGTAAAATAGATTATGACTATGATTATGAATTACCTTTTTTTACATCCCATATATTTAAAGCAGGAAGTACGTTTAGATATAAAGATTTTACAATTTCACCATCTATTCGATGGCTTGGACCTGTAAATGCTTCCCATTACACAGATGGAAAACTATCAAGAGTAGATGGTTATTTTATAACAGATATTTACAGTAGTTACAATTTAGATAAAAAGCAGAAAATATCACTTAAAATTGATAATTTATTTGATAAACACTATTATGGTGTTAGATATAACACTTCATCAAAATATGTTACGCCACAAAATACCCAAATGGTATTTTTAGCTTATACAATTAATTTTTAGGAAAATTATGAAATTATTTATTTATATTATTAGTATATTTTTACTTTTTACAAATCTTCATTCAAAAGATATGAAAGAAGAACAAATAAAAGTTGTTTATACTTATAATTTCATGAAAAACATTACTTGGCAAAATGAAACAAAAATAGACAAATATCGATTATTAGTAGTTTCAAAAAATAAAACTTTAGAAAATATGTTTTTAATGTTAGCTGCAAGAAAACAATTAAAAAATAAAAATTTAGAAGTTTTAATTTATGATGAAAAAGAAGAGTATAAAAATATTCATGCAATCTATATAGATGAAAATTTTTTAGAAATTTATGAAAAACTATTTTTTAAATATGAAAAAGAAAATACTCTATTTATTAGTGACAATTTTAAAGACAAAAAACAAGTTATGATAAATTTACTAAAAGAAGAAACAAAAGTTACTTTTGAGATAAATAAGGCAAATATACTAAATCGTTCTTTAGAAATTTCATCAAACCTTATACTTTTAGGTGGAACGGAAATTGATGTGGCAAAACTTTATAAAAGTTCTCAAGATGCACTAAAAGAACAAAAAGAGACTATTAACTCATTAAATCAAAAAATTGAAAATAAAAATTTAGAATTAATAAATAAAGTAAAAGCTATAAATGAACAAAAGTCAATAATTAACACTCAAACTAAAAATATTAAAAATTATGAACAAAAATTATCTACACAAGAAGAACTTTTACAAAAACAAACAAAATTACTGGAAGAACAAAAAATTCAATTAGAAGAGATTTATAAAAATATAGAATTTCAAAAAGAAAAACTTTCAAATGCTGTTTTAGATGTAAATGAAAAAGAAAAAATAGTAGAATCATTAATTAATTTGCAAAAAGAGAAACAACAAGAATTTGAAGAAACAAAAAAAGATTTAGAATTTCTAAATTTACAAATTCAAGAACAAAAGAAAAATTTATTACTTAAAGAGAATGTTATTTCTAATCAAAAAAATATTATTACTATTATGGGATTATTATCCATGATAATTATTATTTTAGGATTAAATGGTATAAGACAAAATAGACTTTTAAAAAGTCTATCTCAAATAGATACGTTAAGTGGATTATATAATAGAAGATTTATGAATCAAAGAATAGAAGAAGAGATTTCAAAATATAAAAGATATGAAACTCCTTTTTCCATACTTTTGGTGGATGTTGACTTTTTCAAAAAAATAAATGATAACTACGGTCATGATAAAGGTGATTTAGTAATTAAAAAAATATCAACTTTGATGCAACAAAACACTAGAGATACAGATATTAATGCTAGATGGGGAGGAGAAGAATTTTTAATTTTAGTTCCTAATAGTAATTTAGAAGGAGCACTAACTCTTGCTAATAATTTAAAACAAATTATTGAAAAAACAAATTTTGAGACAAAAGAGAAAATAACAGTTAGTATAGGGGTTTCAACTTTTAATGAAAACCTTAATCAAGAAGAGCTATTAAAACTTGCAGATAATGCACTTTATAAAGCAAAAAACAATGGTAGAAATAAAGTTGAATTTGCTTAACTTTATTTATAACTTGTTTTAGTTAGAATATCACCTTTAAAATAATGTAACCATAGGATAAATTTATGAGTAAAAAAGATGTTAAAAAAGTAGTTTTAGCGTATAGTGGAGGTCTTGATACTTCTATTATTTTAAAATGGCTTCAAGATGAGTATAAAGCTGAAGTTATCACTTTTACAGCTGATTTAGGTCAAGGTGAAGAAGTTGAACCTGCAAGAGTTAAAGCAATTGCTTGTGGTATCAAACCTGAAAATGTATATATTTTAGATATTAAAGAAGAGTTTGTAAAAGATTATGTTTTCCCTATGTTTAGAGCAAATGCAATTTATGAAGGTGAATATTTATTAGGAACTTCAATTGCTAGACCATTAATTGCAAAAAAATTAATTGATATTGCAAATGAAACTGGTGCAGATGCAGTTTCACATGGAGCTACAGGAAAAGGAAATGACCAAGTTAGATTTGAAATTGGTGCATTAGCATTAAGACCTGATATCAAAGTGATTGCTCCTTGGAGAGAATGGGATTTAAACTCAAGAGAAAGTCTACTTGAATATGCAAGAAAAAATGGTATTGAAATTTCTCAAAAACACGTTGATGAAAATGGAAATCCAAAAGTAAGTCCTTATTCTATGGATGCAAATTTACTACATATCTCTTATGAAGGTTTACATTTAGAAAATCCAAATAATGAGCCAGAAGATTCAATGTGGTTATGGACAACTGCTCCAGAAAAAGCTCCAGATGAGGCTGAATATTTAACATTAACATATAAAAATGGTGACCCAGTTGCTATTGACGGTGTTGAAATGTCACCAGCAACACTACTTGCTAAATTAAATGAATTAGGTAATAAACACGGTATTGGAAGAGTTGATATCGTTGAAAATAGATATGTTGGTATGAAAGCTCGTGGTTGTTATGAAACTCCAGGTGGAACTATCATGTTAAAAGCTCACAGAGCAATCGAATCTATTTGTTTAGATAGAGAAGCTGCTCACTTAAAAGATGAGTTAATGCCAAGATATGCTAAGTTAATTTACCAAGGATACTGGTTCTCACCTGAGAGAGAAATGCTTCAAGCTGCTATTGATGCAACTCAAAAAAATGTTGAAGGTACTGTAAGAATTAAATTATACAAAGGTAACGTAACAGTTGTAGGAAGAGATTCAAAAAGATCTTTATATAATGATGCTTATTCAACATTTGAAAAAGATGAAGTTTATAACCAAAAAGATGCAGAAGGATTTATCAGACTTAATGCTTTAAGATTTATCATTGCTGGTAAAAACCCAAACAGAGAATAATTTTCTTTTATTTTAGTTAAAAAGGTGGTTTTTTTAAGCCACCTTTTTTTATTGCTACTTTTTATTGATATAATCCTCTTCTAAAAATAAAGCTAAGGAGAAAGCTGTGATTTTAAAATTTAAAGAATTTTACCCCCAAATTCATCCAAGTGCTTGGATTGCACCAAGTGCTGATTTAATAGGAAATATTCAAGTTGGTGAAGATTCATCGGTTTGGTTTGGATGTGTAATTCGTTCTGATGTAAATGAAGTAAGAATTGGTAAAAATACAAATATTCAAGATTTATCTTGTATTCATACTGATACAAATACTAAAACAATTATTGGAGACAATGTAACAATTGGGCATAAAGTTATGCTTCATGGTTGCAAAATTGAAGATAATTGTCTAATTGGAATGAGTGCAACAATTTTAGATAATGCTATAATTGGAGAAGGAAGCATAGTAGGAGCAAATTCACTTGTAACTGCTGGAAAAGTATTTCCTCCAAGAAGTATGATTATGGGCAGTCCTGCAAAAGTTGTAAAAGAATTAACACAAGAAGATGTTGATAAACTTATAGCTCACGCTGGACATTATGTAGAATATAAAAACGATTATAGATAAAAATAAATAATAGGTTTAAACCTATTATTTACATTTGTTATACTCTTCTTTTAATTTGTTATATAAATCATCAAAACTTACATCTTCCATTTTTTCTAATAAATCAACCATTACAACATTATCTTCATTTCCATTCCAAACTTTTATATAATGTCCTTCTTTATATCCATTATCTTGTCTAAATTGATTTAAACAATTTTTCCCAATATAAAGTTTTTGTAACCACATAAAAGATAATCCTGAGATTTTACAACATCTAAAAAATTGGTCAATAAATCTTTCAATTCCACTAAATGAAGGCATATTACCCGTATCAATTGCTAAAGCTATGTAAGATAATTTTTCAGCTTCTTTAACCATAAGTTTTACATCAATATCCTGAGTAGCTTCATAAATACAATGTGTATTTACTAAAGAGACTGCTTTTGGAACATTTGTTTCTTGTAAAATATAAGACATTAAAAAATGCCAAATATCTACAAGTTCGACATGAATATTATTCATATCTGGATCAGAATTTATATTTTTCCAATGCTTCCAAGGTGTTGATTCAATAAGTTCAGCCACTTCCATATGAATACATCTAAGCCAATTTATCTCTTTTGCAAATTTATTTACACCTAATTCCCAATTTTTTCCATTTGTTGAATCATTTAATTTTTTTTGTAATAAAAACATCTCTTCAAGTTTATGAGGAAATGATGAAACTTCTTCAAGTAAAGTAGCAAGTGGTAAACACTCTTCTATAACTTTATCTAATGTACTATTTGTTGGTAGTAGCTCTTTTTCACCATTTAAAAGATGTAAAATTAAAGATACCAAATAAGGTACTTCATTTTTCTCTTCCCAAGATAAAACATCATCAGATGAAACACCTGTATATTGCATAAAATCTTCAATTGTTAAAAAACCAAGTGTTTTTATACTCTCTTTAAAATCTTTATATAACAAATTTAACTCCTATTTAGTGGTAATTCTATAATAAATTTTGCTCCAATATCACTATTACAAACAGATATTTTACCTAAACTATGCTGTTCAATTATAGTTTTGCTCATATATAATCCTAATCCTGTACCATTTTTATTTGTTTTTGTTGAAAAATATGGATCAAATATTTTATCAATAACTTTTGGATTTATTCCACCTGCATTATCTTCTAATTCAATATATAAATTATTATTTTTTTCATAACTATAAATATTTATAATTCTATTTTCAATATTTTTTTCAAGCATTGCATCACATGAATTTTTTGCAAGATTTATAAAAACTTGTACCATTTCATTTAAAAAAATCTCAACCAAAGAAGTAGATTCATTTTTATATTCCACTTTTATAGAGTTTATTTTAAATAAATATGATAAAAAGTCTATAGATTTGTTTATAACATTTTCTATATAAACTTCTTCTTTTTTCTTATTTGGTTTAAAATAATCTCTAAAATCATCAATTGTTTTTGACATATAATCAAGTTGCTTTGTAACTTGTAAAACAACATCATTTAAAATTTCATCTGTTATTTCACCCTGAATTTCTTTTAATAAAGGTAATTTTTGAATTAAAATAGAAACAGCTTGTAATGGTTGTCTCCATTGATGTGCAATCATACTTATCATTTCACCTAATGCTGCTGATTTTGATTGTTCTACCAAAAGATTTTGTTGATTTTTAAGTTTTTTTTGAAAAGTTATATCTTCATTTATAGCATCATAACTTATTATGTTTCCATCATCATCAAAATTTGGATGAATTGTTGTTTTAAGCCAATAATAATCTTTGTTTTTCTTAAGATTTTTTATTTCTCCCTGCCACATTTCACCTGTTTTTATTGTATTCCATAAATTTTCAAAAAAATCTTTTTGCATATCTGGATGATTTAAAAGATTATAAGATTTACCAATAAGTTCAAATGGTTCATAACCTGAAATTTTACAAAAAGCACTAGAAACACTTATTATTATTCCATTTAAATCACATCTTGACATAATCACATATTTATCTACTATATCAATAGATTTATTTAAAGCACTTTGAATTTGCTCAATAGATTTTGAATATATATCTAATAAAACTGAAAATATTTTTTGAAAATAAAAATTTATTTTTTCAATTAAATCAAAAGATTCTAGTTTATTTTCAAAAACAAAATTAATCATAGAGTCTTTAAATGCTGAAAAAAGTAAAAAAAGCTCATTTATTTTCATATTTTTCTTTTTTAAATATTTTAAAAAATCAATAACTGAAGAGTTTTTCCCATACTCTTCCTCTTTTCTTACAACCAATATAAAATGCTCAATAAGTGAAAATGAATATCTTTTTATAAATAAATTTTCATCAATAGAATAAATTTTTATTAAATCTAAAACCACTGGTATTTTAATCCAAGTTCTAATAATAGCAATTTTATTTTTTTCTATTTGTTCAACAAATTGGATTATATTCATTCTTATTTACTACTTATTATGATTTTTTAAACTAAAAAACTTACAAGCTTCTCCACTTGAATTTTTTACAGTGATTGAGGGAAGAACAGGAGATTTAAATCCATAAGCATTACAACCATGAGGTCTTGAAGCTTCCCACGTTACGAAATAATATACACACTTTTGACAAACTACTCTTTTTTCCATTTTTAATTATTTTTATATCTCTACTTTACTTTGTATTGCTTTTGACAATGATAAGATATCAACATTTTCTAAACTAACTCCTGTTGGAACACCTTGTGCTATTTTTGTAAATTTTATATCAAAATCTTTAAGTTTATCTTCTATAAATAAAATAAATGCATCATTTGCAATTGATGGAGTTATTGCAAAGAGTATATTTTTAACTTCATTATTTATTATAAATTTTTGTAAAGATAAAATCACATCTTGATCCAATTCTTCAATTACAAAATATTTTCCATCAAATTGATTTGAATCTTCAATAACAAATATATCTTTCGCACTTTGAACAATACATAATTTTTCATTGTCTCTACTTTCATCAAGACAAACTTCACAAATTTCATGCTCACTCATAGAACCACATCTTGAGCATTTTGTAATATTCTTCAAAGCATTTTCTATACTATGAGCTATTTTAATCCCACAATAATTATCGTTCATAACAATATGATAAGCTAAACGTAAAGCTGATTTTTTACCAATTGTAGGTAAAGATTCAAAAGCTTCAACTAGTTCATAAAATTTTTCTAATCCTTTATTCATGGAAAGAATTATATCTAAGATTTATAATAATTTAGATAAAATCGCGGTTTGCATAAATATAATTATTTTTTTAAGGGAGATAAAAATTGACTGAAATAGATTATTATGAATTACTAGAAATTAGTAAAAATTCAGATAAAAGTACAATCAAAAAAGCCTATAGACAAATGGCTATGAAATATCATCCTGATAAAAATCCAGGGGATAATGAAGCTGAAGAAAAATTTAAAGCTATAAATGAAGCCTATCAAGTATTAAGTGATGAAGAAAAAAGGGCTCTTTATGATAGATATGGTAAAGCTGGACTAGAAGGACATGGTCAAAGAGGAGGATTCTCTGGAGGATTTGATGATTTAAGTTCTGTTTTTGAAGAGATGTTTGGATTTGGTTCAAGTTCAAGAGGAAGAAAACAAAGAAAATCATATAACTATAATTTAGATGTAACAATTGAAGTAAAATTAGATTTCAACGAAGCTGTATTTGGTTGCAAAAAAGAGATAAACTATAAATACAAAACAGCTTGTAAATCTTGTAAAGGTACAGGTGCTAAAGATGGTAAAATGTCTACTTGTTCTATGTGTAATGGTCATGGACAGATTCATTCTAGACAAGGTTTTATGACTTTTGCACAAACTTGTCCAAAATGTGGTGGAAGTGGTCAAGCTTCAACTGATTCTTGTAAATCTTGTGGTGGAACTGGATATGATGAAATAAAAGACAATTTCAAAGTTGATATTCCAGAAGGTGTAAATGATGGAATGAGAATAAGAGTTTCAAATAAAGGAAATATTGCTCCTGATGGCTCACGTGGTGATTTATATTTACAAGTAAAAGTTAAAGAAGATGCCCATTTTGTAAGACATGATGATGATATATATTATGAAGCACCTATTTTCTTCACTCAAGTTGCTCTTGGAGGAAAAATTAAAATTCCAAGCCTAAGAGGTGAACTAGAACTTGAAATTCCAAAAGGTGCAAAAGATAAACAACAATTTACATTTAAAGGTGAAGGTGTTAAATCTGTTCAAGGATATGGAAAAGGTAATTTAATTGTTCAAATTAAAATAGAGTATCCTAAATCATTAAATGATGAACAAAAAGAGCTTTTAGAAAAACTTCAAGAGAGTTTTGGAATAGAGAGTAAACCTCATGAATCAACATTCGAATCAATGTTTGATAAAGTAAAAAAATGGTTTTCATAATAAATTAAATTATAAAAAAAGGAAATAAATGAACAAATCATATTTAGAAACTATGCCTGATAACAATGGTTTTTTTGGTAAATTTGGAGGTTCATTTATTCCTCCTGCATTAGAAAAACCTTTTGAAGAGATAAAACAAGCTTATAAAGAATTAAAAAATTCGCCTAAATTTATAGAAGATTTAAGATATGTAAGAAAGCACTATCAAGGAAGACCTACTCCAATTTCATTTGCTAAAAATCTTACAAACTTTTGTGGTGGAGCAAAAATCTATCTAAAAAGAGAAGATTTAAACCATACAGGTGCTCATAAATTAAATCATTGTATGGCTGAAGTTATTTTAGCTAAACATTTAGGGAAGAAAAAAGTAATAGCTGAAACAGGTGCTGGTCAACATGGTGTTGCACTTGCAACTGCGGCAGCTTATTTTGGACTTGAATGTGAAATTCATATGGGTGAAGTTGATATTGCAAAAGAGCATCCAAATGTAGTAAGAATGAAAATTCTTGGAGCAAAAGTGATTCCTGCAACCCATGGACTTAAAACTTTAAAAGAAGCTGTTGATTCAGCATTTGAAGCATATTTAGCAGATACGCAAAACTCTATTTATTGTATTGGCTCTGTTGTTGGTCCTCATCCTTTTCCTATGATGGTAAGAGATTTTCAAAGTGTAATTGGATTTGAATCACGAGAACAGTTTTTAGAACATGAAAATAAACTTCCTGACAATGTAGTTGCTTGTGTTGGAGGTGGAAGTAATGCAATGGGAATTTTTTCTGGATTTATCGATGATAAACAAGTTGAGCTTTATGGTGTTGAACCAATGGGAAAAGGTGATAAAATTGGAGAGCATTCTGCATCTTTAACTTATGGAGAAGAAGGAATAATGCATGGATTTAATTCTATCATGTTAAAAGATGAACAAGGAAATCCAGCACCTGTTTACTCAATAGGAAGTGGAATTGATTATCCTAGTGTTGGACCAGAACACGCTTATTTAAAAGAATCAGGAAGAAGTAAAGTTGGTCTTTGCGATGATAATGAAGCTGTTGATGCTTTTTATAAATTATCTCAACTAGAAGGAATTATTCCAGCACTTGAATCAGCTCATGCAGTTGGATTTGCTATGAAATTAGCAAAAACTCTGGATAAAGAAAAAACTATTTTAGTAAGTTTAAGTGGTCGAGGGGATAAAGATATTGATTTTGTTATTAATAACTACCCTATTCCAAATTCAAAATTTTAAGGCTAAATAATGATACATTTAGAATATATAGGCTCAAGAGCTGTAATAAGTCAACATGGCATATCTTTTAAAGAAGGTAAAAAAGATAAATTTATCTATTTACCTTATGTTTATGAAATTTTAAATTCAATAAATAGTAGCTATGAGCTTAATAAAAAACATTCATATCAAATTAAAATTGATAATTTAGCGTATGAAAAACTATATTTATATCTAATTTCAATTAATCCAAATATCAATACTGAAATAGAAGATAGATTAAATAATTACTTAAATCATTTAGATGAAGAAGAACAAGAAGTTTCAAATAGAGTTAGTTTATCTGATTTTGAAAAAAATGTTTATATTTCAAATTTAAAATTAATGAGAAATTATAAAATACAAAGAGCAAAAAATAAGATTTTCTACTTCTATTGTACTAAAGCCATTGTAGAAATAATTAAAACAAATAAAATAAAAAAAATTGAGTTACCATTTAGTGAAAAATTTTGGCATGTTTTAAAAACGATTCAAGGTAAATTAGCACTTGAAAAAATCACTTCAAACATTTCAACTCAAGAAAAAGATGATATTTTATTAATTAATCTTACTACAAATATTTATTAAAATTGTTTAATTATATTTTTATTGAAATTTTCTAATTCTTTATATTTGTACATTAATTCTTGGTATTTTAAATTGTAATCATTATATAAAAATGAGTAATCATTTTTCTCATTTTTATACTTATCATAACCTTTTTTAGAACTATTTGATAAAGCACTTATAAAATTAAAAGAATCAACTTTTGTTAATATCTCATCCAATTTATCTTGAGATATTACATCTGTTGAAGTACTTGTTAAATTATTAATCTTTTGAGAAATAGATTCTTGTAATAAATCAAATAAATTATTTCTATTTTTTGAACTTAAAAATATACTTTTATCATTATATCTATCACTTAAATAAGAATAACCTAACTCAAAAGGTTGTCCTAAAACTGTATTAAATAAAGCTTTTCCTAAAATTTCATCATTTGAAAACAGAGTTGTAAGTCTTAAATTCTTTGCCATATTTTTTTCATCTTCACTAACAAACAAAGTTTCTATTTCTTCTAAACTAATACCTTTTATATTTTCATAAGTTAAACTATTTGTTTTAGAAGTTTTGTTTTCAACTCTTTTATCAACTAAATTATTTAAAAAACTATTAACCTCTTCTTTTATTGTAGCATCAGATTTTAAAGAGTTAGAAATTAATAAATTATAATTTGAATTTATCATTTAATTACAATCCTCTTTTTTTGATAATTTTTTTAATTCGTTACAAGAAAAACCAGCTTGTTTTCTAGCATCAAAATTCAAATCCATTTTTCTTTTTGTACTTCCTGGAAAAACTTCTTCTATTATTTTCATATATGTAGTTTCTGGTTCTACATTCAGTCTTTCACACTCGTACTTGAACCAAATATCACCTTTTTTTACATGATCAACTTCTTCTTTTAATATAATATTTAGAACTTCTAAAAACTTCATATTAAATTCATCTCTATTTGAGTTTAATTTTTCCATTATTTTAGGATTTTGATCAAGTCCATTTGCTTCAAGATATCTAGGAACTGCTGCCATTCTTCGCAAAAATTCAGGAGTAGCTTCCATCGCTTCAAAAAGATTTTTGTGTACAGGGAAATCTCCATAAACACCATTTAATTCAGTTAATAAATTTTCAAGCATTAAAAAATGTCTTATTTCATCATCAGCTACTTCTAACCAATCTTTATAATATTGTATTGGCATATTTTTAAATCTCAAGGCTGCATCTAAAGCTAAATCAATTGCTGAATATTCAATATGTAAAATTGTATGAACTAAATATCTTTTCCCTTCAATTGATTTGAAATTTTTAATAGGTGGAAGTTCTGTTGGTTTAACTATTTCTAAAAAAGTGGCATAAGATGGCTTATCAAAAACATAAGGTTCGTATGAATTATCAAAAAAAGTTTCATTATTTAAAAACTTTTGATAAAAGAATTTAAACTTTTCAATCTTATTTTGTGGTTCGCTTGTTAATAAAACTTCTTCAAGTGTATTAAAATAATCCATAAATAACCTCTTTTTTGATATAATCTATGAATTTTAGCAAAGTAAGGTTTAAAATGGATATAAAAGTACAAGCTATGGGTGATTATCAAACAAATTGTTATATTGTAACAATTAATGAAAAAGATATAATTATCGACCCAGGAGTAAACGCTCTTTCTTGGATAAAAAACAATGTAAAAAATCCAATCGCTGTATTAAATACACATGGACATTTTGATCATATTTGGTCAAATCAAATAGTGAAAGAGACTTATAATATAAAATTATATACTCCAAGAGATGATGAATTTATGTTGACTTTAGATCCTTATGGATTAGGAATGCCTCCTTCTTATGCTGATGTTTTAGTAAATCCTGATGAAGAGATAGAACTTGAAGGGATAAAAATAAAATTTCATCATTTTCCAGGTCATACACCTGGTTGTAGTGCTTTACAAATAGATAAACATTTATTTACTGGAGATTTTATTTTTAAAGGAACTATAGGAAGATTTGATTTTCCTAACTCTGATGCTACACTAATGAAACGAAGTTTAAATAAAATACTAAAATGGAGTGAAGATTTTCATATTTATCCAGGTCATGGGGATAAAACAACACTTAAAAATGAAATAGAATCTTTAAAACAATGGGAAAAATATATTTAAATAAAGGCTAAAGAAAATGAATCTATCTTGTGAGACAATAATAAATGAGAATGAAAAATTAAAACTTTCTGATTTAGAAAAAAGCTGTTTAAATATTTTTGATTATTTAAATTTACATCATAATATAAAATTATTAAAAATAAATATTAAAAAAAATGATACTATAGAAAACTTATTTAGTTGTTGCAATGATAATGTTAATTATCATATAAATAGTTTAGATTTTAAACAAAACTGTGATACTGAAATGATTTTTGAATTCTTATCTGAAACTTTAGAAGAATATGAAAATATAAAAGAAAATCTAAATTTTATAAAATTATCTCTACAAATTTTTTCTCAATCTTTGTACAATAAATATATGGAAAAAACTTTAAATGAGCTCTCTTTAGTTGATTCTGTAACAGGTTCTTATAATAGATGTTATTTAAATAATTATGTTGGAAATCTACTAAGTTTATCAAATAGAGAACAAAAAAAAATAGCTTTTGTAAAAATTGCTATTGATCAATTTAAAGCAGTAATTGATGAATTTGATTATGAAATAGGTGATAAAGTTTTAAAGTGTTTAGCTAAAAGTTTAAAAGATAGTATAAGAGAATCTGATATTGTTATTAAAATTTCTAATGATGAATTTTTAGTTATTTTATTAAATGTTATTAATGAAAACAATGCTATAATCATAACACAAAAACTTATTAATAACTTTAGTCAAGAGAAAGTTATAATAAATGAAGATAATAAACAGACATTGATGAAAACTATTTGTGGTGGTATTTCAATATATCCTGATAATGCTACAACTATAGAAGAAATTATAAAAAAATCTGATATTGCTCTTTATGAAGCTAGAAATAGAGGAAGAAGTCAATTCTTCTTATTTAATGAAGAAGATACAAATAAAATAGATTTTTTTTAGGAGAAAAATGAAAAATAGAATTCTAGAACTAATAAAATTATCTGCTAATAATGAAACTGCTTATAAATCTTTAGAAAGTATTTTTACTCTTCATGAACAATTGCAATATGCAACAAATATCAAACAAGTAGCTGATGATATCTTTAGTTGGTTAAATAAAGAATTCAAAATTGATAATATGGTATTTTCATTATTTGATATAAATAAAAATATGAAAGAAGTAATTTTAACAAAAGGTGAAGAGTTTTATTTAGATGATGATTTTTCACATTTTTTTATTATAAATACTCATACAAGCCTTAATGCAACACTATCTTTTAGTGTAAGTTCTAAAGTTCATCATAAAATAATTGAAGACAAATATCCTATGATTGAGGCAGCCTTTTTTCAAGTTTCACCTATAGTTCAAAGCGCTATTTTAAAGAAAAATTATATTGAATCTTCATCATTAGATTCTGTTACGAATGTTTACAATAGAAATTATTTAATAGAAAATCTTACAACTCATTTAAGACTTTCAAACAACAAACAAAATGAAATCTATTTTTTAATGATTGGAATTGATCATTTTAAGGCAGTAATTGATGAATTTGATTATGATGTAGCTGATAAAGTTTTAATAGAACTTGCAAAAGTTATTCACTCTAATATTAATGAATTTGATATGGTTGGAAGATTAAATGGAGATGAATTTTTAGTTTCAGTTTTAAATCATACGAGTGAATATCAAGTGGAACAACTTGCAAAAAAAATAATTTCAGATTTTGCTGAAATTGCTATTTTAGTAAATGAAGAAAAAAAACAATATCTTAAAAAAACAATTTGTATAGGATTTGAGATATATAAATTAAATTCAGATATTACAATAACAGAATGTATCAAAAATGCAGATATAGCTCTTTATGAAGCAAAAAACAAAGGAAGAAGTCAACTTTTTAAATTTAGTGACCTAAGTGCTGAAGATACTATTGATTTATTTTAATAAATAGTATCTTTTACTTTTTTTATAAAATTTTTCTAGCTTTTATATAAACTCTTTTTGGAGCTGGATAACCTTCAACTGTTTTTGTTTTATCATTCTCATCTAAAAAATCTTCCAAACTTTGATCAAATGACCACTCAGTTTTTCTTTGTTCTTCACTTGTTGTAACTGTAGTAGCTATTACTTCAATACTTTCAAACCCTGCTCTTTCAAGCCAATTTTTAAGTGCAGGAATTGTTGGAATAAAATAAATATTCGGAATTTTTGAATATCTTTTATTTGGTGTTAAACAAATTTCATCATCTCCATCAATCATAAAAGTATCAATTAAAATTTCACCTTTACTATTCAATCCTCGTGCAAGTGATTTTAATGTTCCAACAGGATCAGGTCTATGATATAAAACTCCAAGCATAAAAATAAAATCAAATTTATGGTTATAAAATTCTAGATGCTCAACACCTAACATTTCATAAATAATATCAGATTTTACAAAATGATTTATAAATTCAAATTGGTGTAAAGTCAAAGGACTCGGGTCAAATCCAATTAATCTTTTAGGTTTATCTTCAAGCATTCTAAACATATAATATCCATTGTTACACCCAATATCTGCAACAACTTTATCTTTAAGATTAAAATATGGACGTATCAAATTATATTTAATATTGCTTTGCCATTCACTATCTATTTCTAAACCAAAAACTTTAAAAGGACCTTTTCTCCAAGGAATTAATTTTTTAGCAGTTTCTAAAATAATTTCATATTCTTCTTGTGTTAAATCCTCTTTTTCTCCAACACTAAACCAATCCCCATAATCTATTTTTAAATCAGCTTTTTCTATTTTACAAGCTTCTTGAAGTTGTAAATACCAAGGCTCAACATTTTTCCAAGTACGACATTCTTGTTTTTTATTTTGTAATATTTCTAAATTCATGGCGTAATTATAAATTTTTAAGATAAAATTCCATCTTAAATTAATAAGGATAACACAAAATTGACATTTCATTAACGCTGAGTTAACTTCTTATTAATATAATCAACCATAAAATTTAAAATAAAAAGGATATTTTTTGAAGCTTAACGATGTCTTATTTTCATTTAAGACTACACTAATTTTACTTGTCATTTTGGCAATTGGTGCTGGATATGCCACTTTTATTGAAAATGATTTTGGTACATCTTCAGCAAGAGTTTTAGTTTACAACAATCTTTGGTATGAGGCTATTCTTGTATTAACAACTATAAATCTAACTGGAATAATTTTTAAATATAAAATGTGGAAAAGTAAAGCACGATTCATTTTCCACTCATCTTTTGTAATTATTCTTATTGGTGCAGGAATAACAAGATATTTTGGATATGAAGGTATTATGCAAATACCAGAAGGGCAAACTGTAAATAAAATGCACTCTTTAGAGCCTTATTTACAAGTTACTATAAAAGATGGTGATAAAGTTTATTACCAAGATTTTCAAGAAGAATTTACCTCTTTATTTCCTGAATTAAACAAATTTTCTCATCAAATCTCTTTTGAAAATAAATTATTAGAAATAAATTATAAAGATTTTATGTTTGCTAAAAAAGAACAAGCTAGCATGGGTCTTTTAAGTGTTCAAGTAACTCTTGATGGAAAAACTCAAGATATAAGACTTCCAGGCTTAAGAGGACAACAAGGACTACCAAGAGATTTAACTTTTGATAACATTGTAGTTACTTTAGAATATGGTTCAAAAATTATTGATTTACCTTTTGCTATTAAATTGAATGATTTTCAACTTGATAGATATCCAGGAAGTATGTCACCTTCATCTTATGCCTCTGAAGTTACAGTTATAAAAGAGGATGGAAAATCTTATGATTATAGAATTTTTATGAATAGAACTCTAAATGAAGGAAACTTTTTATTTTTCCAAAGTTCATATTTCCCTGATGAAACAGGTACAGTATTATCAGTAAATAATGATCCAGGGAAGTGGCCTACATATTTAGGATATTTCTTATTAACTCTTGGATTATTTTTAAATTTCTTTGATAAAAAATCAAGATTTTGGAAATTAACAAAATTTGTAAGTGGTAAAAACTTAGCTTCTATTGCTATTATTTTTGCATGTACATTTGTATCAACTTCTTTACAAGCAAATGAAACAAAAGAAGTTGATACTACAGCACAAACTGTTGATTACTTAAATAAATTAAAAGATGAATCTTTACAAACATCTGAAAAATTTGGAAGACTTGTTGTTCAAAGTAACGCAGGAAGAATGAAACCTCTTTCTACTTTAAATAGAGAAATTATTCAAAAATTAAGTGGAAAAGCAACTTTCTTAGGAATGACTCCTGATCAATTAATTTTAGGAATGTTATCTAAACCTGATGTTTGGAAAGATGTAAAAATGATAAAAATCCAAACTCCTAAATTAAAAAAATTTTTAGGTGTTAATGAAAATGAAAAATATGTAGCTTTTTCTGAAGTATTTAGAAATGGTGAATATTTATTAGCAGCTGAAGCAGAAAAAGCACTTCTTACCAAACCTATTGATAGAGGAACTTATGAAAGAGATATAATAAAACTTGATGAAAGATTAAATATCATGTATTCTGTATTTAATGGTTCATTGTTAAATATATATCCAAAAGTAAAAGATGGCTCATCAGAAGATGATAATTATAAATGGTATTCACCTCTTGAAGCAATGCAAGTTTTTTCAGGGCAAAATCAAGCAGCAGTAGAAAGTATTACAAGAGGATTTATAAATGCTATTGTTGAAAATAAATGGGAAGATGTAAATAATTTTATTAATATGATATCTTTATATCAAGAAAAAGTAGGAGTTGATGTTATTCTTCCAAAATCAAAAATTGATGCAGAAATTTGGTTTAATAAATTAGATATTTTCTTTAAATTAACTCTTGCTTATGTATTATTGGGTCTTGTTATGTTAGCTGTTGCATTTATTGTGATATTTAAGCCTACATTTGAACCTAAAAAAACAACTACAATTTTCTTTATAATACTAGCTACATTATTCTCTTTACATACTTTTGGTATGGGTTATAGATGGGTATTATCAGGTCATGCACCATGGTCAAATATTTATGAGACATTAGTTTATATTTCTTGGTCAGCAATATTTGCAGGAGTTATTTTCTTTAGAAAATCTCTTTTAGCTTTAAGTGCTGCTGTTATTATTGCTGGAATTTTTATGTTCACAGCTCATTTAACAGATGTTGACCCTCAAATTACAACTTTAGTACCTGTGTTAAAATCATATTGGTTAACTATTCATGTTTCAATTTTAACAGCATCTTATGGATTCTTTGGACTTAGTGCAATTTTAGGATTCTTAACTTTAATAATGTTTATATTTAGAAAAAACAGACCTCATTTAGATGGTATTATTAAACATGTAACAGCAATTAATGAAATATCTTTAATTATTGGATTAGCAGCGATTACAATTGGAAACTTCCTTGGTGGAGTTTGGGCAAATGAATCATGGGGAAGATACTGGGGATGGGATCCAAAAGAGACTTGGGCTTATGTATCAATTGTAGTTTATGCAATAGTAATTCACTTAAGATTTGTAAAAGCACTTAATACTCCATTTGTATTTGCAACAGCATCATTATTAGCTTTTGCTTCAATTTTAATGACTTATTTGGGAGTAAACTTCTACTTATCAGGAATGCACTCTTATGCAACAGGTGATCCAGTACCAATTCCTACATGGGCTTATGTTACATTTACAATAGTAATTCTTACTATTTTACTTGCTATAAAAAATAAAGATTTAAAAGAATCTATCTAAAAAATTAAAAGGAGCTAATAATTAGCTCCTTTTTAAATCACTTCTTAAAATATAAATTTTTTAACCTTCTTAATATCATTATTTTCATATAATTTCCTAATTCGTAGACTATAGGAAACTCATGCAAGTAGATAAAATAAAAGATATTATCATTTATACAAAAAATCTTAATGTACTTTATGTCGAAGATAGTTTTTCTGTTCAACAGCAAACAATGAAAATGCTCTCCTCTTTTTTTAAAAAGATAGAACTTGCTAACAATGGGAAAATTGCCTTAGAGATATTTGAAAAATATGATTTTGATTTAATTATAACCGATATCAAAATGCCACTTCTTGATGGTATAGGTTTTATAGAAACAATTAGAAATTCAGATAAAAAAATTCCTATCATTGTTCTTTCAGCACATGATGATAAAGATTATTTCTTAAAAAGTATAAATGCTGGAATAGATGGTTATATTTTAAAACCATATACTCTTGAACAAATAATTCAAACATTAAGTAATATTGTCGAAAAATATGATTTTACTGTAAAAATAAAAAATACAATAAAACTGAAAAATGAATTTATTTGGAATAAAGACACAAAACAACTCTCAAAAGATAATAAAACTATAAAATTATCAAGACTAGAACAAAAGATTTTTGATTTTTTTATCTCATCTCCCCAGTCTGCTTCAAAATCTTATAGTGAAATTGAATATTATATGTTTGATAATTGTGAGGATAATACAAAAAAATTAAGAAATTTAATAAATAGATTAAGATTAAAATTAAATTATGATTTATTTGAAACAGTTTACTCTTATGGTTATACTTTAAAATATGAAGATGAATAATGAAATTTTTATTCACTTTTTTACTCTTTACTATTGTAAATCTATTTTTAATAGCTAATGAAGAAGAGATAAAATTAACCCAAGGGGAAAAAAAATTCCTTTTAGAAAATCAACCTCTAAAATTTCACAATGAACAATACTGGCCTCCATATAATTTCAATGAAAATAATACTCCTAAAGGGTTTATTATAGATTATGCAAATTTATTAGCAGAAAAATTGAACATTAAAATAGAGTATATTTCTGGTCCTTCTTGGGATGAATTTATGCAGATGCTAAGAAATGATAAGATTGATGCTATTTTAAATATTTCAAAAAATAAAGAAAGAGAAAAGTATTTTAATTTTACTACACCTTTTCACTCTGCATCAAATGCAATTTATGTAAAAAAAGGGAATGAACATTTAGATTCTTTAAAAAAATTAGAAGGGAAAACTATTGTTATGCCAAAAGGCTTTTTAGCACAACAATATTTAGAAAAAAACTATCCAAAAATCAATCAAATTTTAGTAAAAGATTCATATGAAGCATTAAAACTCTTATCCTTGGGAAAAGCTGATGCAACAATTGATAAAAAAAATGTCTTAGATTTTATAATTTCTACAAAAAATATCTCAGAAGTTGTGCCATCAAACTATGTTGAAGAAGAGAAATTAATAAGTTTAATAAGTATTGGAACATCAAAAAATAAACCTTTATTAAACTCTATTTTAAATAAAGCCCAAAATAACATAAGTGAAACTGAATTATTAGATTTAAAAAGAAAATGGTTTGGTACTGCTGATATAAAAGATAAAAAAAGTTTTTTAACAATTGATGAAAAAGAGTATATAAACAAAAAAAGAGTAATAAAAGTTTGTACTATTACTGATTTAAAACCTATTGAATTTTATGAAGAAGAAAAAATTCAAGGAATAAATATTGATTTGTTAAATTTAATATCAAAAAAACTTGATATTAAATTTGAATATATTAAATATTACAATTCAAGAATTGCTGAAAATTCTTTAAGAAATGGAACTTGTGATATTTTTCCAACAACTAATCAAACTAAAAATCTAAAAGAAATTGCTCTTTTTACAAAATATATTACTAACTATAAATTAGCAATTGTTACACAAAAGAATAAACCTGTAGCTGAAAGTATAGAAGAAATTTTAGATAAAACTATGGCAAAAAAAGTAAATTGGGATAACCTAAATTATTTAAAATCTAAATATCCAAGTATTGATATTTATGAAACTTCAAGTGAATTTGAAACTTTAGAAGCTGTAAATAACAACAAAGTATATTATGCTATTGAACCTTTGCCTGTAATTGCTTATTACTCTTCTAAATATGCTTTTAATGATTTATTTATTTCAAGATATACAGATATGTATTTATCTTCAAATATTGCTGTTTTAAAAGAAAATTTTGTTTTATATGAAATCTTGAATAAAACAATTAATGAAATAACAGAATATGAAAAAACAAATATTTTTAATAAATGGACTAATTCTTTTATAAAAGAACCTTTTGATTATTCAACTTTATGGAAAGTTTTAACTGTTATTTTTATTTTATTATCTATTTTAACTTATAGACAAATAATTTTAAATAGGCATAATAAAGCCTTAAAAATAGCAAATAATGAAATTGAAGAAAAAACAAAACTAATTGCAAAACAAAAGGAACTTTTTGAAAAGCTATATAGTAAATCTTCAGATGGAGTTTTACTGATAAAAAATAAAAAAATTTCAGATTGTAATGAAGCAATTCTAAAACTTTTAGAATACTCAAAAGATGAACTTTTAAACAAATCATTAGATGAAATTTCACCAAATTTTCAATCAAATAATAATTCAACTCTTATTTCAAATAAAAAAATAGATGAAACTTTAGAAAATGGTGTTTGTAATTTTGAATGGATATTTTTAACTAAGAATTCTATTTGTATTTGGGTAGAAATAGTTTTAACAGCAATAGAAATAGATAATAATGCTGTAATTCATGCCGTAATTAGAAATATAAATAAAAGAAAAGAGATGGAAAAAGAGATTGAATCTTTAAACAATAAATTAGAAGATAGGATTCTTGAAGAGATTAAAAAAAATGAAGAAAAAACAAAACAATTAATTCAACAATCAAGATTAGCTCAAATGGGAGAAATGATAAGTATGATAGCTCATCAATGGAGACAACCATTAGCTGCTATTAGTGCTACAACAAATAATATACTTTTAAAAACAATGTTAAATGAAAAAATTCCAATGGAAGAATTATCTAAAGAATTAAATTTAATAACAGATTATTCTCAACATCTTTCACATACTATAGATGATTTTAGAAATTTCTTCAAAACAGACAAAATAAAAACTGAAATATCTTTAGAAGAACTAATTGATAAAACAATAAATATAATAAAAATACAATTTGAGACAGAAGAGATAAAAGTAGAAAAAAATTATAAATTTAATGAAAAAATTTTATCTTATTCTACAGAATTACAACAAGTTATTTTAATTTTATTAAAAAATGCAGAAGATGCATTAGTAGAAAAAGAGATAAAAAATAAAAGAATTAAAATTTCTACTCACAAAGAAAATGATTTTGTAATTATTGAAGTAGAAGATAATGCAAAAGGCATTCCAAATAATATTATAGACAAAATATTTGATCCATATTTTTCAACGAAAAAAGAAAAAGAAGGAACAGGAATTGGACTTTATATGAGCAAAATTATTATTGATGAACATTGTAATGGAAATTTAAGCGTTAAAAATAGTAAATTTGGTGCAATTTTTAAGATAAAATTGCCATTAAATATATAAAAAGGATTTATTTGAAAAATATAATAGAAATTTTTAAAACCATAACAAAAATTCCAAGATGCTCAGGAACTCATGAAGCATTTATAAATTATATGAAAGAGTTATCAAAGGATTTAGGTTATATTTGTTTAGTTGATGAAACAAATAATATTTTATGTAAAAAAGAGAACTCAAAAGCAAAACTAGCTTTTCAATCTCACTATGATATTGTTTGTTTAAGTGATAATTGTGTTCCACAAATCATACAAGATAGTGATTTATTAAAAGCTTTTGATTCAACACTTGGAAGTGATAATGGAATTGGTTGTGCTTATATGATTGCTTTAATGTATGAAAATTATGATGGAGAATTTTTATTTACAAGTGATGAAGAGATTGGTTTAATTGGAGCAAACAATTTAAATTTACCTCTAAGTGCTTCATATATGTTGAACCTTGATAGTGAAGAAGAAGGTGAAATTTGTATAGGTTGTGCTGGTGGAATTGATATCTTTGGAACAAACTATAATAAAAAGATAATTCCAAACACAAATAATCTTGATTTATATGAAGTTAGTATAGCAAAACTTCAAGGTGGGCATAGTGGTGTTGATATAAATAAAAATATTCCAAATGGTATAAAACTAATTGCAAAAACCATAAAAGAATGCAATGGAAAACTTTTAGATATAAATGGAGGTGAAAGAATCAACTCAATTCCAGTAAATGTAAAAGCAATAATTGCAAGTTCTACTCACCCTATTTCTAGTCATGAAAATATGAAGATAGAAAAAATAGATACAAAATCTGAACACCTAAATATTTACGATGATAAAATTATAGATTTTATCTATGACTTTGAAAATGGAGTAAGAACTATGAATGAAGAGTTAAATGTAGTTCAAACTTCAATAAACCTAGCGATTATAAAAACAGGAATTGATGGAATAACTATTGAATTAAGTGGAAGGTCTATGGATAATGACGATTTAAAAAACCTAAAAAATGAAACAATAGAAATGCTAAAAAACTATAACTTTGAAGTTACAACAAATGGAAAATATCCAGCTTGGAAACCAGATATTAATGAATTTACTTCAAAAGTTTTAGAAATTTATAAAGAATTTAATAAAAACGCTTCCCTTGAAGCAATTCATGCAGGACTTGAATGTGCAATATTTAAAGATAAATATCCCTATATAAAAATAGCATCAATTGGACCAACTATAAGTTTTCCTCATTCTAAAAAAGAACAAGTTTCTATAAAATCAGTTGAAAATGTCTATAAAATAGTAAAAAAAATAGCCTTAGATATACAAAACTAGACTATTTTTTTAAAATCTTTTAAAAGAAATTATAAATATGAAATATCTAGAATAAGTGTTTAACTACCTTAAAGCACTTTTTTTAGATTTCTTACTTTGTAGATATTTTGAAAAATTAGATATAAACTATTTTAAATTTTCTAAAATTGTTTTTATATCTTTTTCTAATTCTTCTTCAGTGAGAGCTTTAGACAAAGCACCTTCTTTTACACTATCTTCTTTTACTTTTTCTATTTTCCCATCTAATCTTAACTTATAAATAAAATATTTATTTTGTTTATTATCATTTAAACCTAAATTCTTAACAAAGATTCCATCTGAATCATTTATTAAAGGGATTTTCGAATCTTTATACATTTTTTCTAATTCACCATTAACTGCTATTTGTTTTATAAGCCAAGGTGTATTTGAAATATTTGCTATCAACACTATACCTTTATCTATTTTTGTATGTAAATCTTTAAAAACAGCTAAAGCATCATGGTTTAATACAATAATAAACTTCTCTTCATTACTTTTAAATATCTCTTCAAATTTTGTATAAGGATTTCCACCAACAATATCAAAATATTTTGGAATTGACTCAATACTTAGAGCTTTATTTTGTTCAAAATTTTTATTAAAGTTTTCAGGCATTGTAAAATAAACCAATGCAGCAAAACCAATTATTCCTAAAAAAATAATTTTTAATGTATTTTTCATATATAACCTTTATCTTTTTTGTTTTTTAGCCCATTTAGAAAAGAGCCGATAATTTGTAAGATTTTCATCTAATTTTTTATTATTTACAACATTTTCAACCAATTCTTGTGCAAGATATAATGATAAAACAAATCCTCTACCACCCACTCCATTTAGCACAAACAGATTATCTATCATGACTAAGTTTTCATTTTTTATATGTGTTCCATTTTTTATATGAGGATATTTTTCTATACTTTTTTTAGAATCAACTAATTTTCCAAGCATTGGAAAATAATCAATACTTGAAGCTCTTGCTCCAATTTTAATATCAATAACTTCAATATTCTCAAGTTTTTTTATATCATTTGCTTTTTTTAAGAGTTTATCAACATCATTTTTCATGATATTTTTCGTCTCTTCATTGTGTTGTAGATTATTAATATTAGATAATTTTAAATTATAACTTGTATTATCCATATTTTTATCAAATCTATTATGTGTTGCACCAACTGATACTAAAAATCTATTTTCTTTTATCTCTTTAGCTTTTGATAAAGAGCACTCTTTATGATAATTTATTTCTACATTAGTGGATGTAATAACATCAATTTTTTGACCCCAAACAGCTCTTATATCAAAATATTCTTCATCTATCAATGAAATATCAGCACCTGTTGTTAAAAAAAGGTTTTTAGTTTTATATTCTTTATTTATAATCCAAAAATCATCTATCTTTTCAATTTTTGTAACTTCATAATTAAATAGTTTTTCCACATCTTTTGATAGTTTTTTACATATCTCATAAGGATTTACAATACTTCCTATAGAAAAAAAATAACCTTCTTCAAACTTTTTATATTCAAAATCCATATAAGGAATATATGTTTGAAATTTATCTTCATCTTCTTTATTTTTAGGAATCCTACAAGTCCCACAATTTATTATATTTTCAAAAAAATAACTTTTATAATAATCAATTGAAAAATTTAAAGCTTTTGTAACTAAATCTTTAAAAGCATTTGGTTTTCCTAAAAGTGGTGACAAAAATGCACCAGCTGCTCCACTTGCACCAAATGCTACATCTTCATTTTTATCAATCAATAAAATTGAATTTTTATATTTTCTTAAAAAATGTGCTAAAGAACAACCAGCAATTCCAGCACCTATAATAATATTTTCAAATTCTTTCATTTTAATTCTTCTAAAAGTTTAAAATTTGGTCTAAAATATGCTCGTCCACCCTTTAAACTAATACATTTGTGATTAGGAAATTTTTTCTTGTAATAAGATAATCGCTCTTTTGTACTTTTTCCTGTATCACAATAAAAAACAAAAACTGTATCTTTAGGATATAAATTCATTTCGTAAGGATTATAAGTAATTACTTCTAAATTATCAAGAGGTTTTAGTATAGTATCAACAATAATCACTTTAATTCCATCTTTTTCCAACAATTTTTTATTTTTTAATAACTCTACTTGTGTCCACTCATCTTTTGAAAACATTAAGTACTTTTCCTTTTTATAAAAGCTAATATTAGTATATTCCCTATTAAATAAAAGTAATTCTTATATAAAATAAGATAAAATTATTCTTAAATAGAAAATAGGAAATACTTTATGAAGATTCTAGTTACTGATGATTCTAAAATGGCAAGAAAAATGGTTATTAAGACTTTAAAAGAGTCTTCTTCTAATGAGTTAGAAATTATCGAAGCACAAAATGGTCTTGAAGCTTTAGATTTATATAAACAACATCTACCTAAAATTGTCTTTTTAGACTTAACGATGCCTGTTATGGACGGCTTTGAAGCTTTAGAAAAAATTAAACAATTTGATGAAAAAGCAAGAGTTATAATTATTTCAGCAGATATACAAAAACTTTCAATGGATAGAGTTTTAGCTCTTGGAGCTTTTAATTTTATTAAAAAACCTGTTGATACACAAAAAATGCAACAAATACTAAAAAAAATAGAAGAGTCGGAAAATAATGAAATCTAATATTAATTTAACAGAAGATGAAAAAGATTGTTTACAAGAATTGATGAATATTGCGTATGGAAGTGCAACAGCTGCTATTACTGAAATTTTAAATTCATTTGCGAAACTATCTATTCCTAAAATACAAATAATTGATGCAATTGAACTAAAACCGTATTTGGCAAAAGAGTTAAATCTAAATGAAGAACATTTAGTCTCTTTACAACAAATAAATGGAACGATTAGCGGTGAGAATATGTTTGTAATAAATAAAAAATCTGCTAAAAATATTGCTTTTAAATTTGGTCTTGAAGAAGATGAAATAAATGATGAAGAGATTTGTGATATTGTTTTAGAAATTACAAATATACTATCTTCTTCAACTATTAGTAAATTAGCAGAAGATATTGATACAAATGTATCTTTTTCTGCACCAATAATAAAAAGTTTAACATCAATAAACGAATTAAATAATCTATTTATTACTAAATATGAAAAGGTTATTATAATTTCTACTCAACTAAATTTTGAAGATTTAAATATTCATGCTGAACTATTTATTTTTACAACTGATAACTCTATTTTGTATATAAAAGAAAAATTAAATAAAATATTGGATGAACTTTGAAACTAGATAATAACAAATTTGATATTATATGTAATACTGTAGATAATGGAATTATATTAATCAACAAAAATTTAGAGGTACAATTTTGGAATAAATGGCTAGAAATTAGAACAGGCATTAATTCTAGTGATATTGTTGGAAATAATCTATTAAATTTTTACCCAAATATTGATGAGAAAAAATTAGTAAGAAAAATTACTACTGCTTTAAAACTAAACTCTTCAACTTTCTATACTCCACAAATTAGTAAATTTCTTGTAGATATAGAACTTGGAAAAGTTGCTGATAAAGTTTTTGATAATATGCAACAAAGTATCACAATAACTCCTCTTGATTTAGAAAATGAATTAGTTATTATTTATGTTTATGATGTAACTTTGTTATCAGAAATAAATTTTAAGTTAAATGAAGTAAAAGAGAAAGTTGAAGAAAAAAATGAAGAATTAAAACTTTTATTTGATACAACTATGGAAGCAATTATAGTATTTAAAGATAATAAAATTATAGATTGTAATCAAGTTGCTATTGATTTATTTTCATTCTCTTCAAAAAAATCTCTTTTAGATAAAAATTTTGAGCAAATTATAAATAATAAAAATATTTTAGAAAAAACAAGTGATAAACCCTTTGAAACAACTATTCATAAAGAAGATGGAGCTTCTTTTAAAGCATTAATTAATATAAAAGATAATACTTTTAAATCTCAAACCTTTAAAATATTAACAATTGTAGATATAAGTGATATAAAAAGAAAAGAAACTCTATTAGCAGAACAATCAAAACTTGCTGCTATGGGAGAAATGATTGGTAATATTGCTCATCAATGGAGACAACCTTTAAATATTATTTCGATAACTGCTTCAAGTACAAAGTTAAAAAAAGAGATAGGTTTATTAACGGATAAAGTTTTAATTGATGCTTTAAAACTTATTTCAGATACAACTGAACATCTATCTAATACAATTGATGTATTCAAAGATTTCTTAAAAGAAGACAAAGAAAAATCTTTATTTAATTTATCTCAAAATATTCAAAATAATATCTCTTTAATTGAAACTATACTAAATGAAAATAAAATAAAAATCCAATTAGATTTAGATAATGACATATACTTATATAATTATTCTAATGAATTTAGTCAAGCTTTTATAAACATACTAAATAATGCAAGTGATGCAATTAGTTTAAATTTATCTCAAGATGAATTAAGATTAATAAGAATATCTACAAAACAGGAAAATAACAAAATTATTATATCAATAGTTGATAATGCAGGTGGTATAGACAAAAATATTATAAATAAGATATTTGAGCCATATTTTACAACTAAACATAAATTCCAAGGAACAGGTTTAGGTCTTTATATGACTCATAAAATTATAAAAACAAGTATGAAGGGTAAAATAACCGTTTTAAATGAAACCTTTACTTACGAGGATAAACTCTATACAGGAGCTGCATTTAAAATTATCTTAGCAAGTCATACTTGATTGACATAGACTCAACCTTTTGATATAATTTTATTTTTAAAAATTTAAAAATTATATAAATACAAATAGGATTTAAAATGGCAAAAAGTTTATATGAAACATTAGAAATAAATGAAAATGCATCAGCAGATGAGATAAAAAAAGCTTATAGAAAATTAGCAAGGAAATATCATCCTGATGTAAATAAAGATCCAAAGGCAGAAGAAAAATTCAAAGAAATAAACGCTGCATACGAAGTTTTAAGTAATCCAGAAAAAAAACAACAATATGACCAATATGGAGATTCTATGTTTGGTGGTCAAAATTTTCATGATTTTGCAAGAAATCAAGGTTCAAATGTAGACTTAGATGAAATTCTAAGACAAATGTTTGGACAAAGTGGAGGATTTGGACGTTCTGGTTTCTCTCAAGGAGGTTTTGGTGGATTTGGAGGGTTTAGTGAACCTGACTTAGATACAAATGCTCAAATAACTATTCCTTTTGATGTAGCTGTTCTTGGAGGAAAACAACATATTAGTTTAAACAATGATTCTTTTGATGTAAAAATTCCTGAAGGAATAGAAGATGGTCAAAAAATTAGAGCAAAAGGAAAAGGAAAATCTTATCAAGGACAAAAAGGTGATTTGATTTTAAAAATTAATATAGCTCAAAGTCCTGAATATACAAGAGAAAATGATACATTAACTAAATATTTTGATGTTCCTTTGAAAATAGCTTTATTTGGTGGAAAAATTGAAATTAAAACGATTCATAAAGATATAACTCTAAAAATCCCACAAAATACAAAACAAAATCAAAAATTTAGAGTTAAAGAACTAGGTGTTTTAAATAGAAAATCTGGAATAAAAGGTGATTTATATTTGAAAGCAAATATTATTTTACCTAAGATTGAAGATTTAGATGAAGATTTTGTAAAAATACTTGAAACAAAACTTCCTGAAAAATAAAAGGTTATTAATATGGAAACAAATAGTTACATTGAACCCGTATATCTAATCTCAGCAGTTGCTGAGATTTTAAATATTCATCCCCAAACACTAAGACAATATGAAAGAGAAGGACTGATTAAACCTTCACGAACAAATGGAAAAATAAGACTCTATTCTCAAAAAGATATTGATAATATTAAATATGTTTTAACTCTAACTAGAGAATTAGGAGTGAATTTGGCTGGTGTAGACATAATATTACAACTAAATAAAAAAATAGAAGAATTAGAAAAAGATATTTTTGTTTACAAAAATAAAATAAAAAGTATAAATAGTTTATCAGTTGTTCCAGATACAAAAGCATTAGTTGTTCAAAAAACATCTTTAGATATGGTTATAGTTAAAAAATCTTAAAAAATATGGCGACCCCAGCAAGATTCGAACTTGCGTGTTTAGGAGGAAATCCTAACGTCCTTGGCCACTAGACGACAGGGTCAAATTTAAGAGGAATATTATATTTTAGTTTGTGTTTGTTTTTGCTTAAAACTTCTGTATTATCGTAACTTTAAGCTTCGTTTTTTTGATAATTTTATTATAGTTGATGCTTTTGTTTCATAAAAACCTCTATTATCTTCTACAATTATCTCTGCTCCATTTTGTGCAAAGTCTCTTTCAAACTTTTCAGTGGTTTTATTTGCAGAAGTAGAATACAAAACACCAAATTTATAAATAAAATTGTAAAAATCTGAATTCTTATCTACTACTCTAAAAGAGTGTCCATTTGGATAAATAAATGTAGTTCTTGTACTATTTCTTACTTTTTTTCTAAAATTTTTTGGAACTCTTGTATTTTTATTTAATGTACAAAATGAATCAACTGTATTTAAAATTTTTTTTGTTTGAGGTCTTTGTTTTAATAAAGATAGTTTCTCATCACTTGATGATGAGAAACCCACTGTTGTATCTGTTTGAACAAGATAAATTAGATTTGAATCCATTAGTCGTTTAAAAACTCTTGAATTGATTTTGGTGTTGAAACATCAGCTGTTTTTAAAACTTTTATTGCTTCAACAGCTGCAATTGCTGCAGCTACTGTTGTAAAATACGGAACATTATTTTTTAGAACAGTTCTTCTTATCTCTTTCCCATCATCTTTTGATGATTCTTTTGCTTCACTTGTATTAATAGCCATTGAAATATCACCATTTGTAAGTAAATCTGTAATATTTGGTCTACCTTCACTAACTTTTAATACTTTTTCACATTCAATTCCTGCTTGAATTATTGTGTTATAAGTACCACCAGTTGCAACTATAGTAAAGCCATTTTGAGTTAAACCTTTTGCAATACTAGGAGCAAACTCTTTATCTAAATCACATAATGAAATAAATACTTTTCCAGCTTTTGGAAGATGGTTTTTAGCAGCACTTTGAGATTTTGCAAATGCCATACCAAAAGAATTTGAAATCCCCATAACTTCACCAGTTGATTTCATTTCTGGACTTAAAAGTAAATCAGCACCCGTTAATTTATTAAATGGGAAAACTGCTTCTTTAACAGCAACATGATTTTTTAATCTTGGCTTTAATACACCATTATCTTCAAAAACAATATTTTTATCATATACATTTAAAGCATCTCTTAAAGATTGATTCCACATAACTCTTGTAGCTATTTTAGCTAACGGCATTCCTGTTGCTTTTGATACAAATGGAACTGTTCTAGAAGCTCTTGGATTTACTTCAATCAAATAAATTTGACCTTTGTGAATTGCATATTGAACATTCATAAGTCCAACTACACCTAAACCTAAAGCCATCTCTTTTGTTTTTGTTTCTAACTCTTTAATTAATCTATCTTCTATTGAAACAGGTGGTAAAGAACAAGCTGAATCTCCTGAGTGAATACCAGCTTCTTCAATATGTTGCATAATTCCACCAATATAAACCTCTTTTCCATCACAAATACAATCAACATCAAGTTCAATTGCTCTATCTAGGAATTTATCAATTAATACAGGTGCATCATTTGAAACTGAAACTGCTTCATCCATATATTGTTTTAACTCTTCAGTTGAATAAACAATTCTCATTCCTCTTCCACCAAGTACAAATGAAGGTCTTACTAAAACTGGATAACCTATTTTTTCAGCAATTTCTATTGCTTCATTCACTTCAACTGCTGTTCCATTTTCAGGTTGTAATAATCCAATATTTTCAACAAAAGCAGAGAATTTTTTTCTATCTTCAGCTAAATCAATAGTTGCTGCACTTGTTCCTATAATTTTTCCACCAAAATTATGAATTGCATTTGCAAGTTTCAATGGAGTTTGTCCACCAAAATGAACAATAATTCCATCTGGCTTTTCTTGCTCAATTACACTTCTTACGTGTTCAAAATCAATTGGTTCAAAATATAAAATATCTGATGTATCATAGTCTGTTGAAACTGTTTCAGGGTTACAGTTATACATGATAGTTGTTACTCCCATTTCATTTAAAGCAAAACTTGCATGTACACAACAATAATCAAACTCAATACCTTGACCAATTCTATTTGGTCCTCCACCAATAATCATAACTTTTTTGTTAGTTGCTTCACTTTTCGTAACTTTTGGTAATTTTGTAATATTTGTAGTTGAATATAAGTATGGCGTTAAAGCTTTAAATTCAGCAGCACAAGTATCTACTTCATTATACTCAAAATCTACTCCTAAAGCTTTTCTAGCTTCATAAACTTCATTTTCTGTTTTTCCAATTAGATTTGATATCATCTTATCACTAAATCCATTTGTTTTGATTTTTCTCATAAAAATTTCATCAGTTAAAATAGACTCATTGATTGAAGTTTCTAAATTATAAATTTCTCTAAATTTAGATAAGAACCAAGGATCAATTTTTGATAATTCAAAAATATCTTCATTTGTTAAACCTTGTCTCATACCTTCCATTAGATATAAAAGTCTTTTATCATTTGGTCTTCTAATCTCTTTTTTGATTAAATCTAAATCTCCAGCTATTCTATCAAAACCTACAAGTCCTGTTTCAAGAGAACAAAGTGCTTTTTGAATTGATTCATTAAATGTTCTTCCAATTGCCATAACTTCACCAACAGATTTCATAGAAGTTGTTAAAGTTGAGTTAGCTTTAGGGAATTTTTCAAAAGTAAATCTAGGAATTTTTGTAACAACATAGTCAATTACAGGTTCAAATGAAGCAGCAGTTCCTGTAATATCATTTGTAATTTCATCTAATGTAAATCCAACTGCTAAAAGTGTAGCAACTTTTGCAATTGGATAACCAGTTGCTTTTGAAGCAAGCGCTGAACTTCTACTAACTCTTGGATTCATTTCAATTACTATCATTCTTCCAGTATTTGGACAAATTGAGAATTGAACATTTGAACCACCTGTATCAACTCCAATTTCTCTAAGAATTGCAAAAGAAGCATTTCTCATATCTTGGTACTCTTTATCTGTAAGAGTTAAAGCTGGTGCTATTGTGATACTATCTCCTGTATGAACACCCATAGGGTCTAAGTTTTCAATAGAACATACAATAATACAGTTATCTTTGTGGTCTCTGATAACTTCCATTTCATACTCTTTCCATCCAAGCATCGATTCCATAATTTCGATTTCGTTGATTGGACTAGCCTCTAATCCTGCTGCTGCTAGAACTTTAAACTCTTCCATATTATAAGCAACACCACTTCCACCACCTGCAAGTGTAAATGAAGCTCTTGAAATTACTGGAAATCCTATCTCTTTAGCTACTTTTATAGCTTCTTCTAAATTATAAGCATTTGCACTTTTTGGTAAATCCATACCAATTTTTATCATCGCCTCATTAAAAAGATGTCTATCTTCACCTTTTTTAATAGCATCAGGATGAGCTCCAAGGAATTTTACACCTTCTAGCATACCTTTTTCATACATAGATGTGGCAACATTAAGAGCCGTTTGTCCACCCATAGTTGGTAAAATAGCATCTATTTTTTCTTTTTCAATAATCTTAGCAACAACTTCTTCTGTGATTGGTTCAATATAAGTTTTATCAGCAAATTCTGGATCTGTCATGATTGTAGCTGGATTTGAATTTATTAAAACAACTCGGTATCCTAGTTCTTTTAGCGTTTTTGTAGCTTGAGTACCTGAATAATCAAACTCACACGCTTGACCAATTACAATTGGTCCAGAACCAATAAGTAAAATAGACTTTATATCTTCTCTTTTTGGCATAAAAATTCCCCATATTTATTTTATAAAATTTGAATAGTGTATCTAAAAAGCGCTTAAAATTCGGTTATATATTACTGTTTTGTAATCAGAAGTTTTATAGCAAGTGCTAAAAATATAAAACTTGTTAATCTATTTAAGATTTTTTGAGCCAAAATAGAATTAGTGAAAAATTTAGATAAATTTGAAGAAAAAATAGCTATTAAACCAAAAATTAAAATTGTTGAAAATATAAAAAGTAATCCTAAAATTAATATCTGTAAATTAATATTTCCTATCTTTTCATCTGTAAATTGAGGGAAAAAAGCTAAAAAGAAAATAAAAACTTTAGGATTTGTAATATTCATAAAAATACCTTTTAAATAGAGTTTTTTATAGTCTACTAAAATATTTTTATTAAATTTTAACTCAGACTTTGAACTTATAAAAAGTTGCCAAGCAAGGTATAAAAGATATATTGCACCTATTATTTTAAGTATTGTAAAGGCAAATAATGAAGTTTGAAAAATTACAGAAACTCCTATTACAACCATTAAAGTATGAAATAAAAGACCAGTACACAAACCCAAAATTATCATGAAGGCTGCTTTTTTACCTTGCATGATAGATTGAGTTAAAACATATATATTATCAGGTCCTGGAATTAAAGCTAATAAAATAGAAGCTGTAAAAAAAGCTATTAAACTATCTATTTCTAGCACTTTGATTTATGCTTTTGGAAGATTAAATTTTTTTGTATTTAAAATACCTTCACTATCAAATGATAGATAATATAAAACATCTTTTTTTACTTCTAAACCTGCTAAATATCTCAAAGCTAAATTTGCTTGTAAAGAACCTATATGCATAACAATAGGACAAGCTATTCCATTTGGTTTTCTATCATTTATCTGAAAAACAGCTTCATAAGAAGCTTTTTCAAAAAAACAAACTTGACCGTGAAACTCTTCAACACTTCCATAAATCCAAGGTTGATTATGTTTCATACAATACTCATTTATTGCTGCTCGTGTTGGAAGATTATCAGTTGCATCTATGATTAAATCAAAAGTTAATCCTCTTTTAGCAAACTCATCAAAACTCTCTTTATAAGCATTTACTTTAACATAAGGGCATCTTGATTCCATCAAATCTTTTAAAACTTCAGCTTTGTATTTTCCATCATCACCTACTTTAAAACCAATTTGTCGATGGATATTATGAACTCCAACTGTATCAAAATCAACAAAAGAAAACTCCCCTATTCCAGAAGCTCCTAAAGCAATTCCTAAAGTACATCCTAATCCACCACTTCCAATAATTGCTATTTTTTTGTTTTGAAGTGAATCTTGTGTTTCTTGTCCCCAAAGTTTTATTTGTCTATTAAAATATTCATTAAATTCTTGATTCATTTTTATTCCTTACTATATTAGTTAAGATTATTATTTTTATACTATTTTGTAATAATATCAAATTAAAATTAAAATCCTATGACTAAAATCAAATATAAAAAAATAATTTTTCTTTGTAACCTTATTGTAATAATTTCAACATAAAATAGAAAAAATATAATTAAAAAATTTTATAAAATTAATCAAAAGGTAATTTAATGTTACAAAAATGGATAGATATCCTAAAAGAGTTAGATTTTGCTTTTCAACCTATAATTCACACTTTTACAGGTAAAATTTATGCAGTTGAAGCACTTCTTAGAAATGTTGAAATAGCAACAGATTTTCACAATATTCAAGACCTATTTGATACAGCATTTGAAGATGACTTACTTTATCAAGTTGATTTAGAACTAAGAAGAAAAGCTATAAAAAAATTCAAAAAAATTGATATTGAAAATATCAAACTATTTTACAATTTAGATAACAGAATAATCTATAGTAAAAATTGTCCCCAAGGACAAACAGCTAAAATATTGGAAGAGAATGGTTTAAAAAAAGATGCCATTTATTTTGAACTAAGTGAAAAAGGCTCTATGATAGAGCAAAATGCTTTAAGTTCTATGATATATAAATACAAAAATGATGGTTATTCAATAGCTATTGATGATTTTGGGATAGGTATTTCTGGTTTAAAACTGCTCTATTATAGTGAAGCAAATATCATTAAATTAGATAGATTTTTCATTACAAATATAAATACTGATTCGAAAAAAAAACTTTTTTGCTCTTCGATAATTGATATGGCACATACAATGGGAATGAAAGTTGTAGCAGAAGGTGTTGAAACAAAAGAAGAGTATTATACTTGTAAAAATATGGGTGTTGATTTTATACAAGGTTTTTTAGTACAAAGACCAACATTGCTAACTCATGAGGTTACTGAAAGTTACAAGCATATTATAAAATTTTTAAAAGAAGATAGAAGAGATAACTCAAAAAATTCTATTGATAAATCTTTTATTGAAGATATCAAACCTTTACATATTGATACCTCTTTACATGATTTATTTTTATATTTTAAAGAACATCCATATAATACTTTTGTTCCAATAATTGATACTTATAAACATTTAAAAGGTGTTATTTATGAAGTTGATGTAAAAAAAATCTCTTATTCTCAATATGGATTTTCTCTAGCAAAAAACACCTCTTATTGCAGTAATATTTGTAAATATATAAAACCTGCATTATCTGTTGAATCAACATGGGGGATTGATAAAACTTTAGAACTTTATAATATGAATGAAACTGATTCAAAAGGTATTTTTGTAACTAATGCCAATAAATATCAAGGTTTTATAAATGTAAATTCTTTATTGTCTTTGTCTCATAAAAGAAATTTAGAAATTGCAAAAAATCAAAATCCACTCTCAAAACTTCCTGGAAATAATCAAATTGAAGAGTTTATTCATAAAAGTTTTAAACTAATAAAAGATGATAATACTTTTCATATGTTATATTTTGATTTCAATGATTTTAAACCATTTAATGATACTTAT
The DNA here is from genome assembly GCF_013177635.1 of Arcobacter aquimarinus. Taxonomy (NCBI): domain Bacteria; kingdom Pseudomonadati; phylum Campylobacterota; class Epsilonproteobacteria; order Campylobacterales; family Arcobacteraceae; genus Arcobacter; species Arcobacter aquimarinus. The sequence continues at coordinate 1,507,574 of NZ_CP030944.1, forward strand.
GGTTTTAGACAAGGAGATAGAGCAATATTAATTTTTACAGAGATATTACAAAAATATCTTCCTTTAAACTCTTTTATAGCACATGTTGGAGGAGATGATTTTTTTGTAGGTTTCTCTTGTTTAAAGTATGAAGAGGTTTATGAATATGCTTTAAAAATACAAAAAGAGTTTAAACTTAGTGTAAAAAATCTTTATGAAAAAAAAGATATAGAAAATGGTTATATAACTTGTTATGATAGATTTAATGTTCAAAGAAAATTTGAATTATTAACTGTTTCTTGCGCTATTATAGAGATTAGTTTAAATAGTAAAAAGAAAAATTTTGACTATATTTTAGGAATAATTAAAAAAAGTTCAAAAAAAATCAACTTCCCAGTTGGAATATGTATTTAAATTATTTTACTTTTTAGGATATTATTTTAATCTAAATATTCTAAAAGGTATGAAATGAACAAATTTTTCTCAATTTTCATCTTTCTTTTTCTTTTATCTTCAACTTTAAATTCAAACTCCTTTGATACAAAAAATTATGAACAATTAAAAAAAGAGCTAAATGAAAAGTATAAAAATAAAAAACCCAAAGAGTGGGGAGAAAATGTGACAGGAGTAAAAAGTAAAATTAAAACAAATGATAAATTGATAGCTATTACAATGGATGCGTGTGGAAGTCCTCATGGTATGGGTTTTGATAAAGAATTAATAAATTTTTTAGAAAAACATAATATTCCTGCAACTTTATTTATAAATGCAAGATGGATAGATAGAAATCTTGAAATTTTTAAAACTTTAGCAAAAAAACCTCTTTTTGAAATAGGTAATCATGGACTTTTACATAAGCCAGCTTCAGTAAATGGTAAAAGTGTCTATAATTTAGAAGGAACTAAAAATATAAACGAATTAATTGATGAAATAGAATTAAATGCAAAAAAAATTGAATCTATTACAAATAAAAGACCTAAATATTTCCGTTCTGGAACAGCTTATTATGATGAAATAGCTGTAAAAATAGCAAATGAATTAAATCATGAAGTAATTGGTTTTTCAATATTAGGAGATGCAGGAGCTACATTTAATGCAAAAAAAGTAGAAGAGTCTATTTTAAACTCTAAAGAAGGAGATATAATAATCGTTCATTTTAATCATCCTTTATCTCAAACGAAAGAAGGAATGAGTAAAGCCCTTTTAAAACTAAAAAAAGAAGGCTATAAATTTGTAAAATTATCTGATTATTCTTTAAAATAATCAGATAAAACTTTTAGATAAAATATTGCCAATAAACTAAAGCAACAAAAGTTATCATTAAAATAGCTAAGATATTAATAAAAAATCCAAATTTTGCCATATCCTTTACTTTAACAGCTCCACTACTCATAGCTATAGCATTTGGTGGAGTTGCTATTGGAAGCATAAAAGCATAAGAAGCACAAATAGTTGCAACCATTAAAATCAATGTCATATCTACATTTGCAACCTGACCTAATGAATAAATTATAGGTAAAGCTATTGAAATTAAAGCTGTATTTGAAGTAATTTCAGTAGTGAAAGTAATAAGTGATGCAATCATTAAAATAAGAATAATTACAGGTAAATTTGTTAAAGCTAACATATAATTTGCAACCTCACTTGCTAATCCCGTTTTTGAAAAAGCTGCTGCTATTGTAAAACCTGCTCCAAATAAAAAAATTATTTCATAAGGAATTTTTCTTGCATCTTCCCACTCTATAAATCCAATTTTTGGAACAAACATTAAAAGTCCAAAACTTAATAAAATAGCTGTTTCATTAAGCCCTAAACCAGAATAATAAGGCTCAATTTTTGAATTTACCAATAAAGTTATAATTAAACCCAAAAGTATATAAAGCAATCTTCTTTGTGCAGGTTGTAATTCTTCTTTATGCTCAAGGGTATTATCAAGTTTTACATCGCTTAAACCTAAAGATAAGATATAAGGAATTATTAACAACATGATAAAAGCTAAAGGAGCTGTTAAAAATATCCATTGAATAAATGCAATTGGCTCAAGAGAATTTTGTTGCATAAACCCTAATAATATTAAATTTGGTGGTGTTCCAATTGGAGTAATTATTCCTCCTATACTACATCCATAAGCAATAGCTAAAGCTAATCTTGCTTTTAACTTGATGTTTTCTGTTAAAAATATAGCAATTGGAATTAATAAAAGTGCTGTTGTAGAGTTTGATAAAACAGAACTTAACAATGCTCCTGTAAATGCCACAGAAAATATCATTCCCCTTGGAGTTTTAGGAAAAATTGTTAAAAGTTTATTTGAGATGTATTTATGTAAATCTATTTTTTGCGTAGCAATTGCTATCATAAATCCACCCATAAACAAAAATATCGTTGGATTAGAATAATTTGCAGTTGCTGTTTTTACATCAATTAAACCAAAAGCTGGAAATAAAACTATGGGAAGTAAAGATACAACTCCAATAGGTAAAGCTTCATTTGTCCACAATATTACAAGTAAAGCTATTAAAGCTATTAAAATCGAATGTTGTGTTGAAAAAAACATTGTTGCAAGGAAAAAAAATCCAATAGATGCAACAATTGAAATAAATATATTTTTCAAAGATATCCTTTATAAAATTTTATTTTTTAGGTCTAAAAGCTTTAATAACCTCTTCATTAGTTTCTAAATAAGGTCCATTCATTAAATCTATACAATAAGGAATTGCAGGGAATACTGCATCTAAACACTCTTTTATAGATTTTGGTTTTCCAGGAAGATTTACTATTAAAGAACTTCCTCTTAACCCTGCTGTTTGACGTGAAAGAATAGCTGTTGGAACAAATTTTAAAGACTCTGCTCTCATAAGTTCTCCAAAACCTGGCATCATTCTATCACATACAGCTTCTGTAGCTTCTGGAGTTACATCTCTTAAAGCAGGTCCTGTTCCACCTGTTGTAACTACTAAGCAACACTCTTCTATATCAACTAACTCTTTTAATGTTTGCTCAATAGTATCTTTATCATCAGCTATACATTTATAAACAGCTTCCCATGGAGATGTTAAATATTCATTTAATGTATCTATTATAGCTTTCCCTGATAAATCTTCATAAATACCAGCACTTGCCCTATCACTTGCTGTTATAATGCCAATTTTTGCTATTTTTTCACTCATAATAAATGTCCTTTATTTTTTATATAGTATGTAGTTGCAAAATTTTTAAAAAACTCTTTTACTTTTAAAGAGTCTATTATTTTGTCTTTTTCTCCCAAATAAACTTCAATAATTGTCCCTTTATCTACTAATTTTTGAAGTTTTTCTTCACTCCATTCATAAAATAAAAGTTCTTCTAACTCCTGTGCTGTTCCTACTTTAAAATATTTTGAAATATCAATCTCTTTTGGGTAGATAACATTTTTCAAAAAATTTTCTACATAAATATTTTCATCTTTTTTAAAATAATGTAATTGAGCTCTTTTAAACTTTTCATCAAAGTTTTGGAAAAAAGCAGGAGAAAAGAGTTGAAGTCTATCAACTCTATTTTTAGAATTTAAAGCCTCTTCAAATGCTTTAATAGCACCATAAGAAAAACCACTAATTGTAAAATCATTAGTTATTAAATATTCATTAAAAAGTTCTGATTCATTGAAAAAACAAAAACCAGAAAAAAAATTTTTAGAAGTCATCAAGATTAATTACCTCATTTTTTAGCATTATCTCTTTTAATCTAATTATTTCATCTATATTTAAAGAAATTTTAGTTCTTAAATCATTTTTAATATCCAATAAAAGCTCTTGAGTTGAAGTAGCCATTTTATATCTATTTACAATCTCATTTGCTATATTTTCCGCATTTTCTAAATCATTTGAATTTACAGCGTATTTCTCTTTTTTAATTACTTCAACACCAATAAAACCTGCTAAATCTCTTCTTATATTTTCACATAATTCTAAATATGAAGGAAAAGTAGAATTTAATTTTTGAACACTCTCATCAAGAAGTGCTACTTTTGTTTTTGAAATAAATGCTTTTGAAGCTTGATATGTAGCTAAAATATCCTTTTGTTCATCATCTAAAATTTTTATCTGTTTTTTTCCAAACTCAAGTTTATTTTTTGCTATTTCTATATCTTCATTTTCAAGTATTTTTTTACCAGTTTTAATCATATATAAAAGTGCTTCATTTATTAATGTAGCTAAAGAAGCAGAACTAAATCCTGCTGTTTCATTTACTAACTTATCTATATTTATCTCATGATTTTTACCATTTAAATACAACTCTAATATTTTTTTTCTATCTTCAATATTTGGTAAACCTACATGAACACGTCTATCAAATCTTCCAGCTCTTAAAAGTGCATCATCTAAAACTTCTATTTTATTAGTTGCTGCTATTACAATAACTCCACTATCTCCATCAAATCCGTCCATTTGAGTTAGAAGTTCATTTAGCGTTGATTCTCTTTCATCATTTGATTTTCCACTTCTTGCTTTTCCAACAGCATCAATTTCATCAATAAACACAATAGCTGGAGCACTCTGTTTTGCTTTTGCAAAAAGTTCTCGAACTTTTTTAGCACCCATTCCCACATAAATATGTACAAAACTAGCACCACTTTGATAAAAAAATGGAACATCAGCTTCACCAGCAACTGCACGTGCTATCAAAGTTTTTCCAACACCAGGAGGTCCAACTAAAAGTACACCTTTTGGAAGTTTTACTCCAAATTCAAGATATTTTTTTGGATTATTTAAAAAATCAACTATCTCTTCAAGCTCTTCTTTTATCTCTTTAATACCAGCAACATCTTTAAAGGTTATATTTGAAGTTACGGCTTGAATACTTGAATTTAAATCTTCATTTGAAATTTTAGCCCTTGTTTTTATAAGTTCATTATCAAAAGCTGTTGGTTGTTTCTTATTTTTATTAAAAAATGCCTTTACTTTATCCTCTTTAAATTTTAGTATTAAAGCTAAAAAAAGGAGTATAAATAAAAAAACAATTCCTACATAATAAGAACTTCCTTGAATATGTGAACTACTTTTATAAATAGTATAAACAAATAATATCAGCAAAACTATTGCTGACATTGCCATTAATTTTAGATTTTTATCTATATTCTTTTTATTTGAATCTTGCAACATTTTTATCTGCCTTTACTTCATACTCATCTAAGTATACCCAATCTCCAACTAAATCAACACTTGAATCAATCTCAACAGTATTAAAAAATTGATCAAGTCCTATATATTTTCCATTTTTTTCTTGCTCAATTAAAACTTCTAAAGTTTTTTTATTTGCTGTTCTAAAATCAAAGTTTTTTTGCTCTATTATGCTAACTAATTCATTATACCTTTGTTTTGCTATATCACCTTTTATTTCAGGTTTCATAGTAGCACTTGGTGTTCCATCTCTTTTTGAATAGGTAAATGCGTGAACATGAGTTAAAGGAAATCTATGAAGATTTTCCATAGCTTCTTTCCAAATTTCAGCTGTTTCACCTGGATGTCCAACTATAAAATCTGTTCCTAAAGCATATCCGTTGTCTCTTAAAAACTCAAAAAGTTCTAAATCAGATAAAACTTTATTTCTTCTATTCATAATTTTTAGCATCTCTTTTGAAGTATGTTGAAGCGCAATATGAAGATGTTTTGCCATAAATGGCTCATTTATAAGTTCTTTAAACTCATCATCGATTTGAATAGGTTCAATACTTCCCATTCTTATACGTCTAACACCTTTGATTAATGCCATTTTTTTAAGAAGTTTTGCCAAACTTGTATGTTGTTTTTTTCCATAACTTCCTACATTTGTTCCAGTTAAAATAAATTCACCAAAACCATTTGATGCTAAAGTTGTAACTTGTTCTAAAATTTTATCTTCATTATAACTTCTTGCATCGCCCCTTACATAAGGAATAATACAATATGAACATCTAAAATCGCATCCCTCTTGAATTTTGATAAATGCCCTACTTTTACCAACAAACTCTTCAACGATTGTTTCATCAATATGAGTTAAATCACCAGCGTTAAAAAATCTATTTTCATTTAATAAAAGCTCATTTATTTTCTCTTTTTCAGAATGTCCAAAAAGTGAATCAACTTTATTTTCATTAAAAAGTGCTTCCCCTTTTGTCCATACTCCACACCCTGTAAAAACAACTCTTGGGTCTTTTGGAAGTTTTTTCAAACCATTTATATAACCCCTTGCAGTGCTATCAGCACTATTTGTAACTGTACATGAGTTTATAACAACTACATCCGCTAAAGATTCATCTTGAGTTACTTCAAAATCTTTTAAATTACTCATCATAACTTGAGTATCAAATACATTTGTTCTACAACCAAAAGTTTTAAAATATACTTTTGGTTTATTTTGTGAAAAATTCATAAATCTCTTTTCCTAATTATCTTCTTATTATTTCATCTTCTAAATCTTTTGGAACAGGTCTTGGTTTTGAAGCTGGTCCATAAGCATTTTCTGTCTTATTTATATTGATTTGTTGAGTTGGGTAAGCTATGTGAATATCATCTTCTTTCATAAAAGCATCTAGTATTTCAGGACTTATCGTACTTCTTAAAACTAAAGCAGCATAAGAGTTTGTTAAATACCAAGATGAAATTACAATACCATGAGATTCTACAAAAGTAAATACTCTAGGTTCAACTCCAGTTGCACGTAATTGGTACTTATTTCTCATTTTAGAAAGTTGTTTTCTTGTAATATCTGTATAACCTTTTGAATAGTGTTTTAAAATATCTCTTGCAATTTTTTGAGCTTTCTTATGATTTGAATCAAAAGTAATTGTAATATCAATTCCATCCCAAACAGTTCTTAAACCTGAGTGTGTATAGTTTGAGATAAGCTCCGAAAAAATATAGTTATTTGGAATAAAGAATATTCTTCCACTTCTTCTATTTACCATATAAGAAGTCAAAGTAATATCTTCTCTTATTGTTATTTTAAATAAAGAAATATCCAAAACATCACCAACTGTTTCAACTCCACCTTTTGTAACTTTTATTCTATCTCCTACTTGAATAGAACCTGAAGTAACTATTACCATCCATCCAAAAATTGACATAAACCAATCTTTTAGAGCAATAGCAATACCAGCTGAAGCAAATCCAAGAATTGTTACAAGATATGAAACATTATCTATATATGAAAATAAAACTACCATAACAACTAAAAAAACCAATGTAAAATTGATTATTTTATTTATCATATAGTAATTTTCATTTTGTGAAAAATACTTCTTAAGAGCTAGTTTTACCAAAAATGAAATGACAAATAAAACTAAAATAATCAAAAAGATAACAAACATTTTTTGGATTTGTTGAGAAATCTGATTTTTAATCTCTAAAATTACTTGTTCTATTTTTCTTGTGTAAACCTCTTCACTTGTAGATACAATATCTAAAACCATAGAAAAATCTTTTTTTTGCTTATCTAAAAAAGTGATTTTATCTTTATATTCTGCTTTTGGTTCTAAATTAAAAAGTTCCAAATATAAAACTAACTCTTCATCAAGTTTTGTCACTAAACTATCTATTTGAATATCAAGACTTTTAAACTGTTTTTTATTATTTTCTAATTTTTTAATATGAGATAAAGCATTAATTATTCCAAAAGGATTAGTTATATTTTCATACTTTTCTATATCAGGAGGATTGATTAAAGCCCCAATTGGTGAACCTCTATACTCTTCAATTAATTCTAACTCGTTCTCTTTTACTCTAATTTTATTATGCAATTGGTAAATTTGTTCATCAGTTGTATTTGTTTTTTTCTTTAAACCATCTTTTAAAATCTCCAATTCTGTAGAAATTTTACTATAAGATAGATAGTTAGAATATCTTTTTAATAAAATATTATCTCTTAATTCGAAATCAATAGTAGCAATTTTTTGAAGTAAACTATTTATTTGAGCTAAATTTTTCATATTTAACTCTTTTGCTTTTTGCTCTTCAAGTTCTTGAAGTTTTCTCTCTTCTTCAAGTTTTAAAGCCTCTTCTTGCTTCTCTTGAATAATATTTTGTTCAATTTTTGCTACTTCTGCTTTATCTTTTTTATTTAAAACATTCTCTTGTGAAAAACAAAAAGAGACTAAAAATACAAGAGTAAATATTTTTTTAAACACTTTAGAAACCTTTTAATATTTCAATAACATCTGTTTTACTAACTTCATTAGTAATCTTACAATTTCCTATTCCAACAGGTAAAATAAACTTGATTTTATTATCCAATGATTTTTTATCTAAGAAAAAATGCTCATAAAAATCATCAACATCTTTTATTTTATAAGTTGTTGGGATATCATACTTTTCAAGTAAATTTTTCACTCTTAACGCTTCTTCTTGACTCATAAGTCCTATTTTTACAGCTAAAGCATTTGCCATACACATACCAATCCCTACAGCTTCACCATGTAAATATGTATCATAGTTTGTCTCATTTTCAATAACATGTCCAAAAGTATGACCATAATTTAAAGCTGCTCTTATTCCTAACTCTTTTTCATCTTGTGAAACCACATCAGCTTTTGTTTGAACAGATTTTGCAATAGCTGTTTGAATGTTTTTTTCATCATTTAAATCATTTTGCTCTAACCATTCGAAAAAATCTTTATTAAAAGTAACTGCCATTTTTACAATCTCAGCAACTCCTGCACCAAACTCTCTTTTTGGTAAAGTTTTTAGCATTGATGGGTCAATATAAACTGCAATTGGTTGATGAAAAACACCAATTAAATTTTTCCCAAATTTATTATTTATTCCAGTTTTTCCACCAACACTTGCATCAACTTGAGAAAGTAAAGTTGTTGGTATTTGTACAAAATCAATACCTCTTTGATAAATTGAAGCAGCAAATCCCGTCATATCTCCAATAACTCCACCACCAAAAGCCACAAGAAGTGATTTTCTATCTAATCTTTTTTCAAAACAATGTTCTAAAATAGACTCTAATGTTTGCATATGCTTATACTCTTCACCATCAGGGATTGTACAAACACTTAACTCTCGTGCTTTTAGCTTTGATTTTAAATACTCTAAATGAAAACCACTAACAGTAGGATTTGTAACTATTACTACTTTTCTATCAAAATATAACTCTTTTAGCTCTTCTATAAAAATTTCGTATGAATTATCATGGGGTAAATTTATTTTAACAGTCATTTTATTTATCCAAATTATTTATTTAATAAGGTTTCTATATTAGCTAAATTGAGGTTAAACAAGGCTAAATTATTTTAAATTCAAATCTAATATTCTTTTGGATATAATAAAATAAAATCAAGATTAAAAGGATTTCTTATTAAAACTTTTACTTCATTAAACTTAGATGAAAAAATCATAAAAGCATTAGAAGATTTAAACTACGAAGAAGCTACACAAATACAAACAAAAACAATTCCTTTGGCACTTAAAAAAAGAGATGTTTTAGCAGCTGCACAAAGTGGTACAGGTAAAACTGCTGCTTTTTTATTGCCAATTTTAGAAGAACTATTAGAAAAAAAACAACCTAATACTCCTATTTTAAGAGCTTTAATTTTAGTTCCAACAAGAGAATTAGCAAATCAAATAGCAAAAGCCGTTGATGATTATGCTAAATATATGGATATTGAAAAATTAGCTGTTTTTGGTGGAGTTTCAGCAAAAGAACAGGAAAGAAAAATAGTAAAAGGTATTGATATTTTAGTTGCTACAAGTGGTAGATTGATGGAGCACATAAAAAATAAAAGCGTTGATTTATCAAGTGTTACAACTGTTGTAATTGATGAAGTTGATACTATGCTTGATATGGGATTTTTAGAAGATATCGAATCTATTTTACCAAATGTTGGACCTCATAGACAAATCATGATGTTTAGTGCAACAATGAATCAAAATGTAAAAAAACTTGCAAAAGAGTTTTTAACAGATCCTGTTGTAATTGAAGTAGCAAGCCAGCGTTCAACTGTAAAAATAATTGAGCAACAAATAGTTTTAGTTGATGAAAATAAAAAAGCTGAACTATTGTCTTATTTAATTGGGTCAAGAAACTACTCTCAAGTTTTAGTTTTTGTTAATATGAAAAAAGAGGCTGATGAATTAGTAGAACACCTTGAACTTGATGGACTAAGTGCTTTATGTATACATGGAGATGTAAGACAAAGTGCAAGAGGAAAAGCTCTTAAAAAGTTTAAATCAGGAGATATTAGAGTTCTAGTAGCAACAGATATTGCAGCACGTGGAATTGATATTGAACTTTTACCTGTTGTTGTAAACTTTGCATTACCAGAAACAATTGCTGATTATACACACAGAATTGGAAGAACAGGACGTGCTGGAAACGCAGGAACTGCAATCACTCTTTTAAGTGTAAAAGATTATAAGTTTATGATTGAAATTGAAAAAGAGTTGATTATAAATATTCCAAGAATTGAAGTTGAAGGTTTTGAAACAACAGAAAAAAAACCAAGACTTTTCAAAGCAAGACCAAAACAACTAAGTGTTAAAAAAGCTGAAGCAAAAAAAACTGCTAAAAAAACAGGTTACACAAAAACTAATGCACCTGAAAAAAAACCTGCTAAAAAAAGAAAAACAACAAAAAGAGATTCAAATAGAAGTTTTGGAAAATAAAAGTAGTAAAAAACTACTTTTATTTAAAAATCACTTCATACTTTCATAAATACCTTTTATAGCATCCATAAAATAAGGATGATGATTAGGAGCTTTTGCAACTCTATAATCTTTAATACCAAGCTCATGGGCAACTTCCCCATACTCAAGAACTAATTCACCTTGTGTTTCTGAATTATCAACTGTAAATGAGATAGGATAGATTATTACTTTTGATTTTATCTCTTTTAATTTATCTTCCATATAAGGTCGTAACCACTCCATTGGTCCTAATCTTGATTGGTATGCAACATGGATTTTTTTAAAACTTATATTTTGTTCTTCTAACTCTTTTTTTGCAAATTCCACATTTGCTAAAATATGTTTTTGATATAAATCACCCTTGTTTATAGTTCTTTGAGTTAAACCATGTGCTGAAAAAACCAATTCAAAATCTTTTGAATCTTCACCATTTAAAGCCTCTTTTATTCTCTCAACTATTACTTTGTTATACAAAGGATTATCATAATAACTATCTATTGTTTTTATTTTTTTATCAATATTATATTTTTTTGCAACTTTTATAAAATCTTCAATAGATGATTTTGTAGTTGTACTTGAATAGTGTGGATACATAGGAATTGCATATATCTCATCATAATTTTTAAGTTTTGGCATAATATCACTTGCGAATGGCGGTGTGTATCTCATTTCATAAAAAACATCAGCGTCAAGCTGTTTATTCAATCTTCTTACTAATCTTTTTGTATGTCCAACAATAGGAGACATTCCACCTAATTCTTTGTAGTTTTGCTTTGCAATTTCCAATCTTTTAAACACAATTAATGAACCAATCATTGCTCTTATTGGTTGAGGAGCACCTATTATATATTTATCATTAAACATATTTTTTAGAAAAACTTTTACTTCATTTAGGTTATTTGGTCCACCCATATTCATCAAAACAACTGCTCTTTTCAATTTTTACCCTTTTCTAAAATCTCTTTTGTAGCTTTATGTCTATAATCAAACATTTTTTGTAAATCTTTTTTTACAAATCCCTCTAGTAATTTTCCAAAAATTCCAAAAGGCATTTTAAAAGTAATTACATCTTTCATTTCACACATATTTCCATGTTTTATAAAAATATGTTTGTGTTCCCAATAGGAAAATGGTGATTTTAATGCAAAATCAACCAATAAATTTGGCTCATCAATCTTTTCTATTTTTACTTCCCAATTCATTGGTATAAAATATTTAGTACTTTTGATTTTTAATATTTGTCCAACTTGTGGTTTAAAATCTTTTGTTAAGAGTTCGACTTTTATATCTTTTGGAGTGATAAATGTTAGATTATTTGTATCTAAGTGAAACTCAAATAGAGATTTTATATCACAACTTATATATGAACTTTTGATAAATGTTTGCATTTTTGTATCCTTGTACAAAATATTTTATACAAAGGAAATTTACAAAAATAAAGGCTTGTTTAGTAGGTTGTTTTTGTAGGTTTATAAACTTCTTCTTTCAATATACTCTCTAAAATCTTTCGCACCCTCTTTTGAGCTTGTGATAATCTCTGCAATTCCGTCAAAAGAGATTTCAAGTTTTGATTGTTCTACACTTCTCATAGATTTTATTTTATCCACATTTACGATGTAAGACCTATGAATTCTAAAGAAATTTTTTCCACTTAAAAGTGTCTCTAAATCCCCTATTTTTCTTCTTACATAAGCGTCTGCTTCTTTTATTTTTATTATTACTTCATCTAAGTCAGCTTTAATATAATAAATATCATTTATGTCTATTAAATATAACTTGTCTCCTCTTTTTCCTAAGATTTTTTTTGATTCTTCATTTGATGTAGTTTTGAAATTTCTTACTTTTTCTAATATATTTTTTATATCATTTGATTCTATTGGTTTTACTAAATATCCCATTCCACCGCTTTTATAAGCTTCAAGTGCAAACTCTGAATATGCAGTTTGAAAAATAATAAATGTTTTTGGCTCTAGTTGAATTATAGAATCAGCAAGTTCAAGTCCTGTAATATTTGGCATAGAAATATCTAAAAAAACCGCATCAAACTTTGTTTTTGTAATCTCTTTTAGTGCATCAATTGGATTATCAAAAGCTGTAATATCTTCAATTCCATTTTCATTTAATAACCTTTTTAATCTACTTAAAGCCAAACTTTCATCATCAACAATCATTATTTTCAAAACTTATCCTTTTAACTCTATTATAAATACCATCTTATCATCTAAAATCTGATGACTCAAACTTCCAACATTTTGAAGTTCCAATCTTTTTTGAAGATTTGATAAACCTGTTCCAAATTTCACTATGTTGGTTATTTTACCATTGTTTTGCACTATTATCTTATCTTTTGAGAATTTTATATCAATTTGTAAAATTTTTCCATAAAATCCATGTTTTATTGCATTTTCGACTAAAAGTTGAATAGAAAATTTTGGTATTTTGATGTTTTTAAATTCACTAAAATCTTTTATGTGTAAAACTATTTTTTCATCAAATCTCACATTTTCTATATTTACATAAGTTTTTACCATAGAAAGTTCAGTTTCTAAAGTAATCAAACTCTCTTTATTTATAGCATTTCGTAAAAATTTTGAGATTTCAATCACTGCATTTTCAGCCTTTTTTTGGTCTTGATAAATAAGTTCAGAAACTGAATTTAAGGCATTAAATAAAAAATGAGGATTAAGCTCATTTTCCAAAGCTTTTAGTTTTGTTTCTAAAACTTGAGTTTTTATCTCTTCATTTTTGTATTTCATAGAGATAAATTGATGCAAAATAAGTCCAACTAAAAAAGTCAAAAAACCAATAGTTATAGAGATAAAAATCCAAAAAGAGGAAAAAATATGTAAAATCTTAAAATCACCAAAAGAAAAAATGAAAAATGAAAAACTAAACCCTAAAAATCCTGATAAAAAAGAGAACACAAAACTAATCAAATACCAAAATCTCTTTTCAACTTTAGGAAGAATGAATTTATTTGAAATTGTTATTAAAAAAAATGCAAATAAAGAGATAAAAATAGCTGTAGTTGTACTAAAAATAATAGTTGAAATATTTTGTAAATCATAACTTAGAAAATAAAAACATAAAGAGATAAAAAAACCAAAAAATGCCCCAATTATTATGATATAAAGCCAATCTTTAGGTGCTATTTTTAGTTCAACTGTTTGCATTTAATTCCTTGTTTAAAACATTTACCCCAATAGCAACTCCTGGCCAGCCTTGACCTGCAAAAATTGTATCTCCAACATTGTACAATCCATCAAAAGGAGTGTTGCAACTTGGAAGTTGAAATATTGTTTTTGCGGTTATTGGTTTTCCACCGCAATTACTTCTATTTATGTATCTGTAAAAAGTTTTTGAAGTAGCACTAAAAAGGGTTTTTATATTCTCTTTTTTTATATTATCAAAATTATTTAAAAACTCTGTTATTATAAAATTTTGTGTAAACTCTTTTTTTTCTTCATATTCATCTTTTGTTAAACCTTCCCAAAATATCGCTTTTGAGTGGGTTGAAATTGTTATACTATAACCATCACGTGATAATTTTTCATCATTTATATCAGAAACAGAAACAAAAAATGAGTTTGAAATACAATTTGGAATATCCTCTTTTAAAATTATTTGATAGTGATGTAAAAGTTCCTCTTTTAAATCCAATTTTAAATAAACCACAAAAGCACTCTGGTCTGAAAATGAAAATTTATCATAATATTTTTTTATATTTTCATCTAAAAATAGTTTTGAACTTTCAAAAATTGCAGAATTTAATATAACTTTTGAAGTCAAATACTCATTTTTTGTAGAAATTAATCTATATTTATTTTGCTCTTTTTTTATAGAAATTATTTCTTCTTTATTTTGAATATTTACATCTTTTAATAAATCTTCTATTATTTGTCCCATTCCACCAATTGGATAAAAAACCTTATGAAATGGATAAGCTAAACCCAAACTCATAGCTAAAAGTGATAAATCTTTAGAAGTTGTTTGAAGAGTTATTAAAAGTTGTGAGTTTATAAAAGCTTTATACTCTTTTGAGATATTTGGTAAAACTTCGTTTATATATCCCTTTGCTGTTTTAAAAAGCATAAAACCAAACTCTTTTAGAAGTTCAGATACAAACAAAGCTGTTTTAGCGTAAGCTTGAAAGCCATATTTTGCAAAATATACTTTTTTTAAAGTCCAAAATTTCTCATCAATTTCTTTGATTGTTTTCCAAAAAACTCTATTATTTTTATGATAATAAACATTGTTTAGATTTGTTAAAAACTCCTCAAAATTTGCAACTCTATCAACTATTTTTTTGTTTTGTATTGTTCTAATTGCAATTTTACTCTCAAGAATATTTGGAATAACTCCTACTTCATCAAAGATATTTTTAATTGGATGATTGTTTTCATATCCTACAAAAGTAGTTGCTCCTGCGTTAAAATAAGTTCCGAATCTTTTAAAAGTTGAAGCACAACCTCCAAGATTTTTATCTTTTTCAAAAAGAATTAAATCTTTGTTTTTATTTAAAGCAGAAATCAGACTTCCACCTATTCCACTTCCAATAACTGCAATATCAATATTTCTCATTGTTTGCTCTTTTGAACTCTTCAATAGCCCTATTTCTTGAGTATTCAATAGAAACTAATTGTTTTGGATAATCTAAAAATATATTTGATTGAACACCATTTTCGCTATGAATGAGTTTTGCATTTACATCTTTTAGTTCTGGAATTACTGATTTTATAAAAACAGCCTCTTTATCAAATTTCGCTGATTGTAAATAAGGATTAAAAACTCTAAAATATGGCACTGCATCAGCGCCAGTACTTGCTGCCCATTGCCAAGAACCAATATTTGAACTTGCTTCATAATCAAGAAGTTTTGAAGCAAAATACTCTTCTCCTTTTTTCCAATCAATTAGCAAATTTTTTGTTAGATATGAAGAAACAATCATTCTTAAACGATTGTGCATAGTTCCAGTTAAATTAAAATATCTCATAGCCGCATCAATCAAAGGAACGCCAGTATTTCCTTCACACCATTTTTGAAAAATAGTTTCATCTTTATTCCAATTTACTTTTATATCATTTAGATTTTCAAATTCACTTTTTGGAAAATGAAACAAAATATAGTTATAAAACTCTCTCCAAAAAAGCTCTCTTATATAAAAATCTTTTTGGCTTTTTATAGCTCTCATTTTTTTGATTTTATTAAAAAGTTCTCTTGGACTTATAAGACCAAATCTTAAATGAACAGCTAAATTTGAAGTTGCATTTTTATAAAAAAAATCTCGCCCTTCTTGATATTCTGAAATTTTTAAAGAAAATTCATTTATAAGTTCATCTGCACTTTTTTCTAAAAATTCTGGTAATTTTTGCTCATTAAATCCCATATCTTCTAAAGTTGGAATAAAATCATAATCAAACTCAATTTTTTTTAGATTTTTATTCCTTTCAAATAAAACTAAACTCTCACTCTCCCAAATAAACTCTAAAGATTTATAATATGGAGTAAAAACTTTATAAGGTGTGTTATCTTTTTTTAGACAATTATTTGGATGAGTAATAAATGAATCGGTAAAAGTTTGCATAGGGATGATTTTATTTATCTCTTCATCTCTTTTTTTTGCATAGTTATCAAAATCAATTGAACATAAAATAGAATCAAAGCCTTGATTTTTTAGAGTTTCAAAAATCTCTATAGGAGTTGAGTAAAATATAGCTAAATCTAGCCCTATTTCTTTCAAATCTTCTTTTAGTTGTAAAACACTTTTATAAATAAATGTAACTCTTTTATCATCTTTAGAAAATTTATCTAAGATATTTTTATCAAAAATAAAAATAGGCAATACTTCATCTTTTGCATTTGCTAATATCGCACTATCGTTTATTCTTAAATCTCTTCTAAACCATAAAACTTGTTTCATTATTTATAAGCCTTAATATCACTTCGTAAAGCTAATTCACTTGGATATGGATTTAAAAATTTTTGCACTTTTAAATACTGTACATCAAATCTTTTTACATATAAATTTATTATTTTCATAACAGCAATTAAAGGAATAATTTTTTCTTTATATTCACCTAAAGCTTGTAAAATCTCCTCTTTTTCCTCTTTTGTTATAAGTTTTTTAAAATATCCAAAAATATGAAGTAGAACATTATAAGTTTTATTTACACTTCCTTTTTGACTAATAGCTTTTAAAAACTCCTCTTTATACTCTTCTAAAACTTCGTTTAGTTGATTTTTTTCTTTATTTGCAACAATTCTTCCTAAAGTTGTATATGATTTTTGAGATTTTGAATAAATAAGATATTTATATGAAGTGTGAAAAATCACTAAATCATTAAAAGTTGGATTTGATTTTAAAAACTCGTGTAGATGTTGATAAGCAAAAATCTGCATCAAAAAGTTTTCCCTAAGCCATGGGTCAATCAATCTTCCCTCTTCTTCAACTGGCAAATATGGATATTTCTCTTTTATTTTTCTTGCAAATACTCCAACTCCTTGTTTTACACTTGGAGCATTAAAAGGTTTATAGATTTTTACTCTTTCAAGTCCACAGGTTGGAGATGCTGATTTTAAAATAAAACCACACAAATCATCATTTTTAATTTCATCTGAACACTGTTCTGAAATATCATCAAGCTCTTTTGTCACATCTTTTGGATTTTTAGTAGAAGTTAGGATTTTTAATTCCCCATTTTCATCATGAACTTGTCGTATAGCCTCTCTAGGGCTTCCCCAAATTATAGTTTCAGGACAATAAGGAACTGTTTTAAAATATTTTTGCAAAATATCAACTATAAATTTATCACTAGCACCAACTCCATCATATCTACACTTTGTACCTATTAAACAAGATGATACGCCTAAATTCATAAAAAATCCTTTTTATTTTATTTTATAATAAAAAATGTATTACTTGTAGGACTATTTATACTTTTTATAGTTTTAGATTCATTCTTTTTAGAATTTCATAGGTTTTTGTCACATCATAAGTGGCACTATGATATTTGTCTGCTTCAAATTCTATTCCATAATATAAACAAGTTTCATCAAGTTTTGGATTTTTTACTCTTCCGTTTTTTCCAAAAACATTTACAATCTTTTTATTTTCACTCATAGTACAAATGTGATTTTGAAACTTAACTCTATTATTTATATGTCTTAATTCAAAAGTTATGTTATGAGCAATCAAGGTCTCACTTTTGTAACAAAACTTTTCAAAATCTTCATCTTCACTAAAATAGGAACTATAAGATTTATCTTTTCTATAATCAAGGATTAATTCAGGAGTTAATCTATGAACCGCATAAGAATAAAAATTAACTGGAAATCTTGAAAGATAATATCTATGAAATTTATCCAAAATTTTTAAATCTTTATCTATCTTAACTGCTGCTACTTCTATTACATCACCAATATTTGCTGTATTTGTCTCAAAATCTAAAATTATCATTTTATATATTTTTCTCTTTTTTCATAAATTATCTCTTTTATTTTTCTATAATTTGAACTATTTGTTGATTCTATTTCATCTGTTAAGTATTCATACTTTTTATAAGTATTCCAAACATTATTTGAATGTTCAAATCTTTTCATTTTATAAAGTTCAAAACTAACTGTTGCATTTACAAAAGCTTTTAAAATAAAAGACTCTTTTCTACTCTTTTCATCATTTTTATAAACCCTCCAAAGTCTTTCTAAAAAATCATGACTTTCTATAAATTCATCTTCTAATAATAAAAAAATAACTTTTCTCAAATCCTCTTCTAACTTCATTTATAAACCTATTGATTAATTATATTTAGATTATATCTAATACTTAATAATATTTTAAACTCTTAAATACTAGAATAAACTAATAATTAAAAAAAGGAGTTTAAGATGCAAATAAATTCTAACTCTGTCTTAAATCAAAATGTATATTTAAATGCAAACCAAGCATTAAATAGAATTGCAACAGGTGTTGAACTAAATCAATCAAGTGATAATGCTTCTGGTTTAGCAATAGCAAATAATCTATTAACTCAATCAAATGGTTATGCCCAAGCAATAGAAAATACAAATTCAGCAATTGCAGCAACACAAATAGCATCAGGTGCAACAAATGAACAATCAAAAATTTTGGATAATGTAAGAGAAAAACTTTTACAAGCTTCAACTGATACTACGAGCCAAGAAGGAAGAGATGCTATTTTAAAAGATATAAAATCTCAACTTGAACAGTTTGATAAAATAGCAAGTAGTACAAATTATAATGGACAAACTCTACTTCAAAAAAATGAAACTGATAGTTCAGCCTCAGACGTACAACAATATCAATCAGGTTTAAAAGGTGAAAATTTAATTGAAACTTCTGCTGTTCAATCAAATACAACGGGATTGGGATTAAGTGATTTAGTAAATCAAAATGCTTCTACTTTTACATCTGCCGATGCAAGAGGTTTTTTAGAAAAAATTGATACAGCTGTAAATGGATTAAATGATATTAGAAGTGAAATAGGAGCTGTTCAAAATCAGCTTGAAAGTTCAGGAAGAAGTTTAACAATGCAAAATACTAATACTTTAAATGCAGCTTCAATGTTTGATACAAATTATGCAAAAGAGTCATCAAACTTCTCTAAGCAAAATATCTTAGCTCAAATTGGAGCTTTTGGACAAGCTCAAGCAAATAATATAAACCAACAAATGGTTTCAAGGCTTCTTGGTTAATCTTCTAAAATAAAAAAAGGCTTGAATAAAATTCAAGCCTTATCTTCCGTAATAATGTTTTTTATAATGTTTTGGGTGTCCATGATAGTTTGGATGATAATGTTTCTTATAATGATGTTTTGGATAATATCTATCATAATTTTGATAAACTATTGTAACCTGGGGTGATGGTCTATCGTAAATATAGCTTCTATCATAACCATTATAATAGTGATTATTCACATAAGTTGTAGATCTTTCATAACCATTATCATAAGAGTTATTGTTGTAATAAGCATTATTATTTGAATATGTTGGTGTTCTTGAATTATTTGCAATTGCAGCACCTAATAAGCCACCTGCTACTTTCGCAACATCTCTGCCATTTCCATCTCCTATTTGATTTCCAATAGCAACTCCAATAGTAGCTCCAACTAAAGTATCTAAACCTATTGAGTTATTATTAGCAAAAAGTAAAGAACCAGAAAATAGTAGTATTGATAATAATTTTTTCATTTTGAAATCCTTATAAATATATGCAAGATTATAAGGGTTTATTGTGAACCTATTGTGTAAATAAAAAGATTTATTTTAACTTATCAAAAACTTGATATTTATCCCAATAAATATCTAAAGCTTCCATAAGTTTTTCATCTGATAATTTAGTTTTTTTCTTAATTCCAAATCTTGTAACAAAAGATTCAGCCATAATAGTTTTATCTTTATTAGGATTTTTCAAAAACTCAAACATAGCTTTTTTTACTTCCGTTTCACTACTATATTTTAGTAAATATCTATAAAAATACTTATCAATAGTTACAGGTATTTTACTGTGACATTTAACACAATTGGTTTCATAAATATTTTTTTCATTTTTCGCAAATACTAAAATAGAAAAAAGACTCAATATAAAAAAAACTCTTACCATCTCACTTTTACCTTTGTTCCAATATCAATTTTTGAACTAATATCTATTTTGAAGTCGTACTCTTTTGCAATCAAAGATACAATATTTAAGCCTATTCCAAAACCACCTACACTTTTATCAAATCTTGAATATCTTTGGAAGAGTTTTGATAAGTTTTCTTTATCTATTCCTTTTCCACTATCTTCAATAATCAAACAATTTTTACTTAAAATAACTCTTATAAATCCTGAGATTTTATTATATTTAATAGCATTTGATAATAAATTATCTATTAATTTAGAGATTTTTTTCACATCACAAAATATAAAAATATCATCTTTTACATAAACTTGAAAATTTATTTTTTTCATATTTGCTAAGCTAGAAAAAAAATCAACTCTTTGCCTTACTATCGAAGATAGATTTATATTTTCATTATTTGAAATAATTTGATTATTTAATGTAACAAATGTTAAATCTTCATAAATATTTGATATAGTTTTTGCTCCTATTTCTATTCTATTTATCTTTTTTAACAACCTTTCATCTAATTTATTCTTATCTATCATCTCAATATTTGTAATAATAGCAGTTACTGGAGTATTTAACTCATGAGTTGTATCTTTAATAAATCTATCCAATAAATGCAATGCATCTCTCATAGGTTTTAAAAAAAGTTTTGATATAAAATAACCTATAAAAATCATAAATAAAAATGCGAAAGAAAAATAAATAGCAACTTTATATTTAATATTTTCAAACCAAATTTTATCATCAGGAACTTCAATAATAATATATTTTGCTCCTAAATAATAAGCTTCTGGTTCTTTTATAAAATGAATATAATCATCACTCAAATATATAACATCATCTAAACTTACATCCAAAGAATTTAAAGTAGAAAATATCTTTTTTTTATCACTATCAAAAATAGCTGATTTAAATCTCTCATCTCTTGGATATATATTTTGTTTATCAATATTTATATGAAGTTCTTTTAAATTATAAATGAATTCATTTGAATAATTTTGTAAAATTTGTCTTTTTTCCTGTAACATTAAATCTTTTTGAAATTGATAATATAAAAAAGATATAACACCTAAAATAACTAAAACAAGAAAAGAGTATAAAAGAGAAAAGCCTAGAAGCGTTCTAGTCTCACTCTTGGTTAAATCTATAACCGAGTTTTTTAAGACTAACAATTTTATCTTTTCCTAATATTTTTCTAAGATTTTTAATATAAGTTCTCAAAGAATTATCACTATATTCTTCATCATAATCCCAAACATAATCATAAATTCTATCATGAATTAAAAGTTCATTTGGATGTTGTAAAAAGAATTTTAAAAGTTTTAATTCTTTTAAATTTAGTTTTATTTCAATACCATTCTCTTTTAATTCATTTGAAATTGGGTTAAAAGTAATCGTAGAAGAAATATTTACAAGTTCGCTTTTATGAGAAAATTCTCTTTTCAAAATAGTTTGAACTCTTATTAGTAATTCTTTTAATTCAAAAGGTTTTCTAATATAATCATCACATCCACTTGAAAATCCTTCTTCTAAAGAATCCATTGAATTTAAAGATGTAATAAAAATTGCTGGCACATTTTTTTTGTCAACTCTAACTTCCTTTAAAACTTGAAAACCATTTTTTGAAGGAACATTTACATCAAGAAGAAGTAAATCAAAATGATGTTCATATATAGATGAAACAGCATCATCTCCATCATATACGCAAACTACTTCAAAACCTTGCTCTTCAAAATAATCAGCAACCGTTTCACTTAGATTCAAATCATCCTCTAATAATAATATTTTACTCTTCATCTTCTATTTTCTCTTCCAAAATTTCTTGATTTATTCTTCTGTCATACTGTAATTTTTCTTGTTCATTCATTTTTGGAATTCTAGAGTTTAATTCCTTTAAAAAAGATTCTTTATTTTGTTCTTTTATATACCCAATAATCTCTATCAACTCTTGGGTACTCATCTCTGAATAATCCTCTTTTTTAGCAAAAACTACACTTAGTAATAAAAAAAATACTAACAAAACCTTTTTCATCATAAACAAACTCTTTTTTTTGCTTTAATTGTAACATAACAACTGTATAATAATTGTTGAATATATGCTATTTTTCAACTCTTAAGGTTTAATATAATAAATTTTTAATAGAATCTAATAAAAAAGAGAGAGAGATGATAAAAAATTTATTGATTACTTGTTGTACTGTTTTTTTACTAAGTGGTTGTTTTGGTGGAGAAAAAGAAGAAAAATGGACGGCATTTATCTATCCAAATAAAGAAGATGCAAAAAAGAACATTAAAAGTCCTATGACTTTTGCAACACTTCAAGAGTGTAAAGAAGTATCTATTTTAGAAATCAAAAAGCAAAATTTAGAAGATATTGCAACTTTTAAATGTGGTCTAAACTGTAAATATCATGATGGTATGAAACTAGAAATTTGTGAAAAAATGTTAAGTTCTGTTGAGGAATAATTGATTTGAAAGAATTAAAAAGTTTTAATGTTTGCTCTCATTCAACTTTGATAGATGAAAGATTAAATAATTATCTTTCTTCTTATTCAAATAACTCTTTTAATTTTTTCAATCAAAATGAATTGATTGATATAATAAACACAAAAGAAATTCATATAGTAATTACAAAATATAACTATGAATTATTAAAAAAAATTAGAATTTTAAATAAACAAATTCACATAATTGCATACTTAGATGACTTAAATCATACACATTTTTTAGAGAGTTTAGAGTTGTCTCAAATAAAATTTATTCAAAATGTAGATTGTTTAAATACTTTTATAGATAGTTTAAAAGAGTGTATAAAAAATCTTGATTCTAATAATTCAAACATATTAGCTTTAAAAAATGGTTTTATTTATGATGAATATAATAAAAATTTATTTAAAGATAACAAAATGATAGTTTTAACAAAAAAAGGAAAACTTTTTTTAGATTTTTTAATAAAAAATAGAACAAAAGCTTTAAGTTATGAAGAAATAAATAGTGAAATTTGGAACAATTTGATGACTCAAGACGCCTTAAGATCCTTGATTAAAGAGATAAGAAAAAAAACTTATAAAGAGATAATAAAAAATGTTTCAGGTATTGGTTATAGAATAGATTTATGAAGTTAACTTATGAATGAAAAAATTACATTAAAATATATATTAAAACTTTTATTTGAAAATAAAAAATCTCTTATTTTAGGGCAGTTAATAACAATCATAGCTATTGTTATAAGTGTTCCTATTCCTTTATTACTTCCATTATTGGTTGATGAAGTTTTACTAAATAAACCTGACTTTTTTGTAAATAATATAAATGAATTACTAGGAAATGGTAGTGCTTTTTATTATATTGCAATAGTAACTTTTATTGTTTTATTTTTAAGATTAATATACTTTATTTTTGGTGTAATCATCACTAAAATTTTTACCAAAATCTCAAAATATGTAACTTTTAAAATTAGAGAAAAACTTTTAAATCATTTAGAACTTGTAAATATGAACGAATATGAAAGTCTTGGGAGTGGAAGTATCGGTGCTAATTTAGTAACTGATGTAAATACTTTAGATAATTTTATAGTTTCAGTTGCAAGTAAATTTATAGCTTCAATTTTAACTTTAATTGCAGTTGCTATAGTAATTATAAAAATAGATTTGATTTTAGGTTTGATGATTTTGTTTATTCAACCAATTATTATGATAATTTCAAAAAAAATAGCAAACAAAACAGGATTATTAAAAAAAGAAGAAAATAAAGCTATTGAAATTTTTCAAAATAATATAAATGAAACTTTAGACCTTTTTGGACAAATAAAAGCAAGCAACAAAGAAAAATTCTTCTTTCAAGAATCTGTAAACAAAGCAAAAAATATACAAATAACTTCAAATGAATTCAACTATAAAAGTGTAGCTTACGAAAGATTTTCTTTTACTATTTTTCTGTTTGCTTTTGAAATTTTTAGAGCAGTTGGTTTAGTTTTAGTAGCTTATAGTGATTTATCAATTGGTTTAATGTTTGCAATGTTTGGATATATTTGGTTTATTATGACTCCTGTTCAAGATATTTTAACAATGCAATACTCATATGCAAGTGCTAAAGCTGCAATAAATAGAATAAATAAAATTTTGGATTTGAAAGTTGAAAACAATGGAGAAAAGGAATTAGAAAAAGATATAAAAGAAATAGATATTTCCATAAAAAATCTATCTTTTTCATATAATGAAAATAAAAAGACTCTTCAAGATATAAGTTTTGAGATTAAATCAGGAGAAAAAGTAGCGATAATTGGAGCTAGCGGAAGTGGAAAAACAACAATAGCACATATAATTTCAGGTTTTTATTCAAAAAATTCAGGTGATATTTTATACAACAATATAAGTATTGATAAATTAAATCGACAAAGCTTAAGAGAGAATATCTTTTTAGTTTTACAGATGCCTATATTGTTTAATAACAGTTTACGATTTAATATTACAATGGGCAATGATAATATAAGTAACGAAAAAATTTATGAAGCTTTAAAAATCGCACAACTTTTTGAAACAGTTGAAAATATGCCTGAAAAACTTGATACAATTGTTGGAAAACATGGCATTAGATTAAGTGGTGGTCAAAGACAAAGATTATCAATCGCAAGAATGATTATTGCAAATCCTGCAGTTGTTATTTTTGATGAATCAACTTCTGCTCTTGATGTTCATACAGAGACTAAACTTTTTAGTGATTTAGAAGAATTTTTAAAATCAAAAACTGTTATTACCATAGCTCACAGATTAAGTACAGTAAAAAATGCTGATATGATTTATGTTTTAGAAGATGGTAAATTAGTTCAAAGTGGCAAACATGAAGAGTTGGAAGAACAAGAAGGTCATTATTTAGAGTTTGTAAAAAAACAGTTAATTTAAACAAAAGGAAATAGATGGATGCAATCAATTTAAAAAATTATTTTTTTTATTTTGCAAGTTTTGTTGTAATAATAGCAGGTATGAAAATGGCAAGTGAAGTAGTTGTTATACTATTTTTAGCAATATTTATTTCTTCTATTTTTTCATCGGTTTTAAATCTATTACAAAGAAAACATTTCCCTAAAATCATCTCTTATTTTATTTTATTACTCATAGTCGTAGCTCTTGGTTTTATGTTTGCTTATGTAATAAATATCTCTTTAAAAGACTTTCTAACAAATCTTCCTACTTATGAAGATAAATTAAAAAACCTAATTTTAAATACTATTCATTTTGCTCAAGGTTATGGTTTAGAAATTGATAAAGCAAAAATTATGGAAACATTAAATTTTGGCTCTTTCTTTGGATTAACTACAAATATAATTGGAAGTATTAGTGCATTCTTATCAAAGTTTTTACTTGTAATTATCGGAGTTGCATTTATACTTGCTGAATCAAAATCTTTTCAAACAAAATTAAGAGTAATTTTTAGAAATAATGCAAAAAAACTAGAACACTTTAATCTTTTTTCATTTAATATTCAAAAATATTTTGTAGTTAAAACTTTCACAAGTTTTCTAACTGGATTTATAGTAACACTTATGTTAACTTTCTTTAATGTTGATTATCCTATTTTATGGGGTGTTATAGCAATGCTGTTTAATTTTGTACCTGTTGTTGGGTCAATTATTGCTTCTATTCCTGCTATACTTTTAGCATTAATGAATCTTGATATTTTTTCTGCTATTTGGGTTATTATTTTATATATGATCATAAATATTTCAATAAGTAATATTTTAGAACCAAAATTAATGGGAAGAGAATTAGGATTATCTCCTTTAGTAATCTTTTTCTCTTTAATATTTTGGGGTTATATATTAGGACTTGTAGGAATGTTTTTAGCAGTTCCAATTACTATGACTTTAAAAATAGCTTTTGATTCAAATACAAGTACACACTGGCTTGGTATTTTAATGTCTAATTTATCAAGAAAAAGAGAAAAGAAAAAGGAAGTTTAATTGCTTAAAAAATCTATATTTTTACTATTTACTATTTTTATTTTTACTTCATGTTCAATACAAGAAAATAAAAAATTAAAAATAGCAACAACTTCTTGGATTGGATATACTCCTTTATTATATGCACAAGAAAAAGGTTGGCTTGAGCCTTTGAATATAAAACTATTAAATGTTGTTTCTCTTAGCGAAAGTATGTATTTATACAAAGGAAATAATGCAGATGTATATATGGGAACACAATACGAATATAATTTTTTAGCTCAAAAAATAGAATCTTTAATTCCTATTATGTTGATGAATAAATCAAATGGTGGAGATTTAGTAATGTCAAATTTTTCTGTTGATGAATTGCAAAAAACAGAACAAGAAATAGATGTATATTTAGAAATGGATTCTATAAATTCTATTTTATTTGAAGTCTTTATAAAAAAATATAATCTAGAAAACAAACAAATCAACTATATAAACAAAGACCAAGCATATATTTCAGAGTTAAAAAATATAAATAAACCCACAGTTATTGTAACTTATGTACCATATAATAAAATTTTAGAAAAAAATGGATTTAAATCATTAGAAACAACAAAAAATAATTATGATTTGTTGGTGATTGATGGAATGATTACAACAAAAGAGACTTTAAATGAAAATAAAAAAACTTTCTTAGAGTTAAAAAAATTGATTAACAAAGCTATTGAAAACTTACAAAATGATCCAAAAGAGTATTATGAAACTATAAAAGATTATTTAATAGATGCAAATTATGAAGAGTTTAGTGAATCTTTAAATGATATTATTTGGATAAATAAAAATATCCCTGAAAAAATAATTGAAAATTTAAGTAATAACAACTTTCCAACTAGAGATTTAATAAAATGATATACAACATTCAAAAATTTATACTATTTTTTATCTCTTTAATTTTAATTATTTTTTACACTATTTTTGGATATTACTTTTTTAAACAAGAAGAAGAAATTTCAAATATAATTTTGAAATCTTTAGAAAATAATATAATAGAAACAAGCTACAAACTTGCAAAAAGTATTGAAGAAAAAAGTGATATTTTAAACCATAGATCTTTACTTGATAGAATCTCTTCTAATGAAGATTTTATTCAAGCAATTTTAGTATTTGATAATGAGAAATTATTATTAACAACTAATCCGAAAATAAAAACTATTAATAGAAATTTAAAAAACTACAAACTGAATAGTTCTTATGAAAAATTAATGAATCAAGAATATATAGAAGAAGAAATTACTTTTTATGAAGGTAGAAATCTTAGAAAACTTCTTTTAGTCTTTGTTTTTGAAAAAGAAGAAATATATACTCATTTTGTAAAAAATAAACTAGATTTTATAATATATTTTGGACTTTTCCCTATTTTAACTCTTTTATTATTACTAATTATTTTAAGAATTTATATTTCAAAACCTTTAGAACTTTTAAGACAATATGCTTATTATCATAATATTGTTCCAAAAGCTTTTAAATTAAAAGAATTAGAAGCTATACGACACTCTATGGTTGATTCATTTACAAGATTGGAAGCTGAGAAAAAAGAACTCTATTTAATGGCAAGAACAGATTCATTAAGTGGTTTAGCAAATAGAAATTCACTAAATGAATACTTAGAAAGATTAATCCCTACAATGCAAAGAAATGAAAAAGAATTTGCTTTTTTATTTTTAGATATTGATCATTTTAAAACTATAAATGATTCATTAGGTCACAATATTGGGGATGAACTCTTAAAGAACATCTCTTCTATCATAAAAAAAACTTTAAGACCTAGCGATTTTGTAGCAAGAGTAGGAGGAGATGAGTTTGTTATAATTATTCAAGACTATAAATCTTATATTGAATTATCAAATATTATACAAAGAATTCAAGACTATTTATCACAAACTTGGCTTATACAAACTCATCCTATAAACATTGGTTGTAGTATAGGTGTTGCTTTTTTTCCAAAAGATGGAGAAGATATTGTATCTTTGATGAAAAATGCTGATATAGCTATGTATGAAGCAAAAAAATTAGGAAGAAATCAGTATCATTTCTTCACTGAAGAGTTAAATGAAACTGTTCAAAAAGTTATAACTTTAGACAAACAAATGAGACAAGCTTTAATTGATAATGAATATATACTTTATTATCAACCAAAAATTGATTTATCAAGTGGAAAAATTTTAGGTGTTGAAGCACTGATTAGATGGATAAATAAAACAAATAAATTTGTCCCACCTAGTGATTTTATACCACTTGCTGAAGAAAATGGTTTTATAAAAGAACTGGGTATTTGGATTGTTGATGAAGCTTTAAATCAATATGTAAAATGGAGAGATATGGGAATAGATATATCTATTGCTATTAATATTTCTGCTAAACAATTTTTAGAAAAAGATTTTGAGATAAAATTTATTGAAAAATTAGAAGAAAAAAAGATAAATCCAGCAAAAATAAATCTAGAAATAACAGAATACATTTTAATGGATAAATCAGATTATGTACAAGATATTTTAAATATATTACATGATTATGGAGTTAGAATCTCTTTAGATGATTTTGGAACGGGCTATTCTTCTTTATCTTATTTGAAAAAATTCCCAATAGATTATCTAAAAATTGACAAAGCTTTTTTAGATGATTATGAAAGTTCAAGTGGAAAGATTTTTTTAGAAACTATTGTAAAAATGGGTCAAATGTTAAAAATGAAAGTAGTTGCTGAAGGTATAGAAGAACAAGAACAAATAGACTATTTAAAAACTATTTCTTGTGATGAATATCAAGGTTATTATTTCTCAAAGCCACTGAATAATGAAGATTTTGAAAAATTATATTTCAATAATTTAAAAGATGAGTAAATCTCATCTTTTAAAAATATTTATAAATGTGCGTTTAATTTCTCTTCAAGTTTAGCTTTTGTAGTAGCCCCTATTAATTGGTCAACTATTTTTCCATCCTTGAAAAAAAGAATAGTAGGAATTGATCTTACTTGATATTGTGCTGTCAAATCTGCCTCTTCTTCAGTATTTACCTTACAAATTTTAGCTTTTCCATCAAACTCAACTGCAAGTTGGTCGATTACTGGAGAAATCATTCTACAAGGTCCACACCAAGGTGCCCAAAAGTCAACTAAAGAAACTCCCTCTTTTATTGTATCTTCCATATTATTCTGATTTAATTCTATATATTTTCCCATAATTTTTTATTCCTTATTTTATAATTTATTTTCATTTTTCGCTAAGTATTCAGCAACACCTTTAGTATCTGCTTTCATACCCTCATCACCTTTTGCCCAACCAGCTGGACAAACTTCACCATACTCATTTGTAAATAACATAGCATCAACCATTCTAACCATTTCATCAACATTTCTTCCAAGTGGTAAGTCATTGATAACTGCATGTCTAATTGTTCCATCTGCATCAATCAAAAATGAACCTCTAAGTGCAACTGATTCTCCAAATAAAACATCATAATCTTTTGAAATTTGTTTATTTAAATCTGCAACCATTGGGAATTTCACTCTTCCGATTCCACCATTTTCAACTGGTGTTTCTCTCCATGCGAAGTGAGAAAACTGAGAATCAACAGAACAACCAATTACTTGAATTCCTCTTTTTTCAAACTCATCAACTCTTTTTGAAAAAGCGATAATTTCAGAAGGACAAACAAAAGTAAAATCTAAAGGCCAGAAAAATAGTACTGCACCCTTTTCCCCAATATTTTGATATAAATTAAAATCTTCAACTATTTGACCATCTGCTAATACAGCTGTTGCTGTAAAATCTGGAGCTTTTTTTGTAACTAACATATTAAATCCTTTTTTATATTATATTTATTTTTTAAGTATTGAAATTATACATAACAAATCTTAAATATTTATTAATAAATAATATCAAATGATAATTTTTATCCATTAAAGAAAATGATTCATTTATTATAAATGATACTTTTATAGTACTATTTTCTATTATAATTTTAATAGATATCTAAAATAATTAAAGGATTTTAAATGTTTAAAAAAATTATAAAAATCTTTATATTAACACTAATGGTTTTATCAAACTCTTATGGGAATAACAAAAAAGAATTGATTTTTTATGTTGGAATAACAATGATTAAACCTATTGATTTATTGGCAAAAGAGTTTGAAAAAGAGTTTAATTGTAAAATAAAAATCTTACAAGGAGGAAGTCAAGACTTATATAATAGTATAAAGTCTAGTCAAATTGGAGATTTATATTTACCTGGTTCTTTATCATATAGAACAGATAATTTAAAAGATGGATTATTACTTGATGGGCAATTTGTTGGATTTAATAAATTGTCATTTATCGTAAAAAAGGGAAATCCAAAGAATATTAAGCCATCTTTAGAGGAATTGATAAACGAAGAATTAAGTGTTGTTTTAGGAAATGACCAAAGTGGAAGTGTAGGTCTTGCAACGAAAAAACTATTAGAAAAATTTAATCTTTATGAAAAAGCAATAATGAATGCTACTTTTCTTGCAACTGATTCAAGAAATCTAATAAGTGCTATAAAAGAGAACAAAGCAGATTTAACCCTAAATTGGTATGCAACTATTTTTTGGGATGAAAATAAAAATTTTGCTGAAGTAATTTCATTGGATGAAAACTTATCAAATAAATCTAAACTTGTAATAAATTTATTAAAAACTTCAAAAAATCCCCTACTTGCTAAAAAATTTATGGATTTTGCATCTTCACAAAGAGGTAGAGATGTTTTCAAAGATTTTGGTTTTCTCAATGAAAATGAATTAAAAGAATTTAATAAAGTGACTTTTTAATGTTTAAAAATAATACTATTCTTAATGGCTTATTAGCTTTAGTATTTACTTTTATCTTAGGTTATATAGGATTGATTTTTATTAATAATATATTTAAAAATATGGTTACGACTTTAGATTTAAAAGTAAAAAATGAACACGCAAGATATAAAATTGGGGAATATATCTTAAAAGAGATTAGTTCAGTAGAAACTAACTACTATAAAATTGCTATTTTAACTAACCTAAAAAGTGTACAACCAATTGAAAAAGAGATTAAAAAAGAGATTAATGATATAAAAAATGCAATTGATATTTTAAGTAAAGGTGGAGTTTTAGAGAATTATATTAGATTAAATCTTATTGAAGCTTCACAAGCAACTGATAAAATAGAATTTATTCCATCTTCAAATCAAAAATATACTTTTGAAGAGATAGATTTATCTCCAAAACTTGATGAGTTAGAAGAAAAACTTTATCAAATGGAAAATATAATCAAAATTAAATTATCATCAAATACAGCAAGCCAAGAAGAGATTTTTCAAATTACTCTTTTCTTTAAGCAACTCCCAACTCTATTTACAAGAATGAAAGAAAATGCTAGTAGATTGCTTTATGATAGCAAAAAAAACATATCTCAATTAGAAATTGATATACAAAAAGAGAAAGAAAACTATGAAAAATTAAAGTATATTTTTAGCTATTTTATTATGTTTATAATTATTTTCTTATGTTATTTTTTAATAAAACAAATTATCAAAAAGAGCAAAGAATTAGAATCAATTACAAAAAAAGCTCAACTTTCAGAACAAGAAGCATTAAAAGCAAATGAAACAAAATCACAATTTTTAGCAAATATGTCACATGAAATTAGAACACCATTAAATGCTATTATTGGCTTCGCTGATATATTATCAAATTCAAAGTTAGATTCAAAAGATTCTGAAAAAGCAACTATCATATCAAAAAGTGCAAAAGCATTACTAAATATTATCAATGATATTTTAGACATTTCAAAAATCGAAAGTGGTAAATTTGAAATTTCAAAAAGCCCTTTTAATTTAAGAGAATTAATAGAACAAATAGTTCAACTTTATACAGTAAATACTAAACAAAAAAATATTAGATTTCTATATAGATTAGATAAAAATATTCCAGAGTTTATTATAAGTGATGAAACAAAAATAAAACAAGTTTTATCAAATATTTTAAGTAATGCTATTAAATTTACTCCAAAAGATGGGAAAATCACTTTTGATATAGAATTAATAAAATTTGAAAATAATATTGCAAAAATAAAATTTTCTGTAAAAGATGAAGGAATTGGAATTTCTATTGAAGATCAGAAAAAAATCTTTGAACCTTTTTCTCAAGCAGATGGAAATATCTGTAAAAAATATGGAGGAACAGGTTTAGGATTAACAATAAGCCTAAATATTGTAAAAATGTTAGGTTCACAAATTCAATTAGAGAGTGAAATAAATAAAGGAAGTACTTTTTCTTTTGAACTTGATTTAGAAGTAGAAAATGTAAATAATATTATTACTTCAAAATTTAAATATGATTTTGCAATTTGTAATGTTATTGATGATAGTGAAAATATAAAAGAGCATCTATGTAATGTAGTTAAATATTTTGGAAGAATTCATCAAAATGATGATATTGATAAATGTGAAAAAATAGATTTAATATTCTGTTTTGGTGAGCCTCAATTTTATAATAGATTAAAAGGAAGAAAAAATAGATTTAATTGTCCTGTAGTTTTTGTAGGAAATATAGAAAAACTAAATAATAATATAATGAAAGATTTGATGGATTATTTTTTAGATGTGCCTATTTATGGTTCTAAGATATTCAATATAATTGCAGAAGCTAAAGCAATTGAAAAAAATAATCAAATTTTAGAAGAATCAAATAAAAAATATAAAGGCAAAATACTTGTAGCAGAAGATAATACTAATAATCAGCTATTAATGGAAATAATATTAAATAACTTAGGATTAGATGTTACTATTGTAGAGAATGGAAAAATTGCTTTTGAAAAATACAAAGAAAATCTTTACGATTTAATATTTATGGATATAAATATGCCTATTATGGATGGTATTCAAACATTAAAAGAGATTAAAAAATATGAAAAAGAGCATCAAAAAATTCATATTCCAATAATAGCTCTTACAGCAAATGCTATACAAACTGACAAAGAAAAGTATATAGAAGATGGAATGGATGGATATTTAAGTAAACCAATTGAAAATATTGAACTAGTTAAATTGCTAGATTTATATTTAGATAAAAATTGAGAATAAAATCTAACAATTAATTGTTAGATTTTAAAAGTGATAAAATAGTCCTGCATAAGCACCTTTAACCTGAATATCAGAATAAACATCACTTACATCATCTAGCTCTATTTTTTGAGTTCTATATCCTACTGTTGCTCCTAAACCAAATGATGTTTCATAAGATAACCCACCTTTTAAATCATAAAAAGTATTTGAATCATAAGTTATATAACTAACATCTGTTTCAAGTGACAAACCACTAAATGGTAAATCAAATTTAGCTTTTGCATAAACCATAGGAATAACATAATTTAAATCTTTTGATGAAGCTATTTGAGTAGTTGAATTAACTTGCGTTGAAGCATCAATATATTTAGCATTAAGTCCAAAATCAAAATTTACCCAATTATCTAATAATTCATAATAAAAAATAAAATCTGTTTGATTTAATTTTAAAGTTGAATTAATAGCTCCTGTATATGCTTTATTATCAAAAACAAAACTTGAATTTTTAGAAGAGTTTTCGTCAAGTTGTGTATGTTGAATTTTTAAATTTGGAATAATTGGAATTGGATGTTCAAAAGTTGCCCAAACAAAGTTTGTATTAAAATCTTTATATCCTAAATCTCTATCTAAATCAATTTTATCACCTTTATATCTAAAATCACCAGAAGTTTCTGCTCCCCAATAAGCACCACCTAATTCAAAACCAAAAGTATCAGCATTAGCTCCTAGAGCTAAGATTGTACTTAAAGATAATAAAACAATATTTTTTTTCATAATTTTCCTTATATTTTAGATAATAAACTATCTATTTTTTTATTTGCTTCAATTATAGTTTCTAAAGATATCTCTTCACTTAAAATTTGAGAATAAACTGTATCAACTATTTGCTTTAAAGTTATAGGTTTTGCAAGTTGATTTGCAAATAAAAGCATATTTACACCTGAATTTATAGCTAAAGTTAAAGTTTGTTTTAAATCATAATGTTTAGAAATAGCTTGCATTTGTAAATCATCACTAATTAAAACTCCATCAAATCCAAGTTTATATCTTAATAACTTAGTATTTATTTCATAAGATAAGGTTGCAGGATAAGTTTCATCTAAATTTTTATTAAAAACATGTGCTGTCATTATCATATCAACTTTGTTATTTTTAATAAAATATTTATATGGTTCTAACTCTTTTTCATTCCAAGTTTTTGTAATATCCACAAATCCCAAATGAGAATCAGCTAAAGAAGAACCATGTCCTGGAAAATGTTTTAAAACAGAGATAACTTTTTGTTTTTTTAATTCTTCCACAAAAATAGAAGAGTACTTTATCACCTCTTTTGGATTTTCACCAAATGAACGCCCTCTTGTTACTATTACTTTATTATTTTTATTTATAGCCAAATCAACAACAGGTGCAAAATCCACATTAATTCCTGATTCTTTTAAATCTTTTGCCAATAATTTATAAGTTTGTTTAGCAAAATCTTCACCTTTTAATGCCACATCAATAGCCTTTGGAGTATTTACAAATCCTGCATCACTTTTTAGTCTTTGAACAATTCCACCTTCTTGGTCTATTGATATAAATAACTTTTGTTTTGAAACAGCTTGTAATTGAGAATTTAGATTTTTTAACTGTTCTTTATCTCTTACATTTTTTATCTTATTTTTATCATTTGGATCTTTATCAAATAAAATAACACCACCTAGACCTGCTTTTATATCTTTATAAATTTCGTCATTACTATTTACTTTTTCACCATGAAAACCCAAAACTACCATTTTTGCAATCATCTTTTCTATATCTTGTTTTGAATAACCATTATTTGCAAAAAGATTCAAACCAAACAACAAAATAACTAAAACTAAAACTTTTTTTTGCATTATTGCCCTTTTCTAATCAACTTTTTCTGTATCTTTAAAAATATATCTTTGAGAAGAGATAACAGATAAATATCTAACTACTAATAAAAATATAATAACCCCTGCTAAAATCAAAAGATTATAATTTACAGCGCTTGAAAATATAGCTTCAAAGGTTGTTAATTCTTCTTTATTTACTTTTACAACATTTACTATAAATTCTCTTAAAGCTAATATTATAAAAGCATCAACTAATAAACTCATGGTTACTCTTTGTTCTCTTATATAATTTACAACTGCTCTTACTATTTCTAAAAAAATAATAAAATAAAGCATATAAATAATAAAATCCATTAGCATATCTAAAGCTAAAGCTATTAAAAATAGTGTTCCTGCTATTGATAGTTCTATATATAACTTATCTGAAAAAAAACTAATTATTCTTCTTCTCATAAATTCCCCCTAATTTTAAATCTTTGCATTAATTGATAACCACTCTTTTGGTAATTGATTTATCTCTTTGTTTGCCATAAATATTATAGTTGCAATCATTGCTCTAGCACTTGAGTCACCACCTGCTTTTGCATTATTTATAATCATCTGTTTTAAATTATCATATTTAACTAAAAGATGAATAACTCCACTGATTCCATCATGAATATCACAAGCAACTCCAAAACCTCTCAAAGTTTCGAATGTATTTTGATTTTTTGAATCAATTCCTTTTTGAATTAACTCTTTAAAAGAGTCATCATATTGCTCTTTTAGTTTTAAAATAGAGTCTAAAATATCATTTTTTTCTAAAGCTAAAATCAATAATTTTGCAAAAAAATCAGCACACATTAAAGCTAAACTACTATTATGAGTTATTTGTACAAATTTTTGAACATTTATAAAAAACTCCTCTTTATTTTTTGAAATTTTTAATAAAGGAGCAATTCTTCCAACTATTGATAAATCTGTAGATGAAGCTCCACTTGGAGATACTTTATTTTCAATATTTAAAACTGTATTTCTTGAAGAACCATCTATATAACCTGTGTAATTCTTCATTTTCTCATACCAGTATTTTGAATATAATTCTTCATCAAAACTATCTTTATCTTTCAAAAATTCATATAACCAAAGAGTTTGATCTCCATAATGAGTAAAATCACCCTCTTTTTTACCTTTATGCCAAATAGCCCTAGGAGCATTTAGTTTTTGCCAATCAAAATCTTTTTCTAAAAGTGCTAATTCATCATAAATCCAATGCATTCCTAAACAATAAGAATCTACAATCAACGAACTAAATACTAAATCTTTTATTTTTTCTTCAAACATTTTTTTTCCTTTATTTAACCCAGTTTTTATAGTTCGTAAAAGCTGGAAATTGATGCCTAAATTCATCTTTATCAAAAGAGTAACAATAAGAATCCATATAAGCTAACAAAATCTCATAGTTTTTTTTCAATTCAATAAATTTTTCATCACTACCCTCTGGCATATCAGGATGATATTTTTTTGACAATTTTAGATACTTTTTTTTCAAATCTTTTTTTGAAACTCTTGTCAATATCCCAAACATATCAACAGCTTTTTCAAATTCACTATAATCCATATAAATCCTTTAAAATTCTTTAGTATTGTACACAAAAAGTTTTAAATAACATTTGGATTTGTTTTAAGAATGATAAAATAAGTATATAAAACTATTAGTAGAATTTTTTATAAAAAGATTTTAAACAAATAGAGGTTACTTTGTATAAAGTAAAAATACAAGAAGAAATAAAAGGGAAAAATTCCCTTTTATTTCATAAGTGGATCCATTAAACCTAAACCGTAGATTCCAACAACTCCAATAATTCCAACTATAATACAATAATAAATTGTAGGTATAATCGTTTTTCTTAAAGTCTCTCCTTCTTGGTCAAGTAATCCAACAGTAGCACTAGCTGCAACCACATTGTGAATTGCTATCATATTTCCAGCTGCTGCTCCAACTGCTTGAAGTGCAACCATAAATGCTGTAGAAATTCCCAAAGCATCAGCCACACCAAATTGGAACTGTGCAAGCATCATATTAGAAACAGTATTACTCCCAGCAATAAATGCTCCTAAAGCTCCAATCATTGGGGCAAAAAATGGATATACATCTCCAACACTATGAGCAATAAAATTTGCCATAGCTATTGGCATAGAGTCAAATCCAGATTCATTTACACCTGAATTTATTAAAACTCTAACAAGTGGAATAGTAAATATAAGTACAAACCCAGCACCTATCATAACTTTTGAAGACTCACTAAAAGCTTCTTTTAACTCTTTAAATTCCATTTTATGTATAAAGTAAGTTATTAAAACAACCACTACTAAAATTCCACCTGGTAAATATAAAGGACTCATAGAGAAATTTAATCCCTCTCCTAAAATATTTTTGTATGAAAAACTTAAAGATGAAACAAAAGCTTTAACTTCAGGGCTAACTCTTGTAATTACTAAAATAATAGCAACTAAAATATATGGAATCCAAGCTTTAGTTAAAGACATAGGAATTTTAGATGTTATTGCATCAAATTTCATCTCAAATTTAGAAACCCAAATAACTGGCCATTTTTCTCTTGGAGCAAAATCCCAAATCTTTTTTGGAACTAAAAAACCTTTTTTAGCAGCAAAAATAACTATAGGAAGTCCAACTAATGCACCAATTAAAGATGGAAATTCAGCGCCTAAGAAAATTCCTGTTAAAGCGTAAGGAATAGTAAATGCAAGACCTGCAAAAATTGCAAAAGGCAAAATTGATAACCCTTCTGTCCAAGATTTGTTTTCTCCAAAGAATCTAGTAAGCATTACAATCATAAATAGTGGAATCATAGTTCCAGCAATCGCATGAGTAATAGCAACTTGTGAAGTAATAACTTGTAAGTAAACATCCCAAGATGAACCAGCTGCTTCTAATTGAGCACTAATTGTTTGAGTATCTAAACCTTTATTTACTCCAATTAAAATAGGTGTTCCAACTGCTCCAAAAGATACAGGTGTACTTTGAATCATCATACCAGCCATAACAGCAGCCATTGCTGGAAATCCAATAGCTACAAGTAATGGTGCAGCAATAGCAGCAGGTGTACCAAATCCAGAAGCACCTTCAATAAATGAACCAAATAACCAAGCGATGATAATTACTTGAATTCTTCTATCAGGACTTATATTATTAAATCCTTCTCTAATTACAACAATTGCACCTGAATGTTTTAATGTATTTAAAAGCAAAATTGCTCCAAAAATAATCCATAAAACAGAGATTGTAATCAAAATCCCCTCAATTGTAGATGCAAGAACTCTTGAAAAAGATACTTCCCAAACTATAAAAGCTATAGCAGTTGTTGCTATATAAACCAAAGGCATTGCTTTTTTAGCTGATACTCTAAGCCCTACAAGTAAAATACCTGCAAAGATTATTGGTAAAGCTGCAAAAAAAGCTTGTAAACCTAAACTCATACTCTCCTCCTTATATAATTGTAAGAGAAGAATAGTTTTCATATATGATATTTTTATGATAAAAAATTCTAAACAATAAAATAGTTTAGATTTATATAAGAAATTGATAATTTTTGTAACAAAATAGTTTAATCTTATAGGATTAATTTACTTATAGTAAAAAGGATTATATAATACGCAACTATTTAAAAAGGGTATTTTTATGTACAACAACACCGTTATTTATATTTTTAATAGATTAGTTAGACTTGCTATTTTATTTTTTATTTTATATTTAATCTTTACCAATTTTGGAACTTTTTTGATGATTTTGGGAGTATTTTTTGTAATTATTGCTTTTTTAGTTTATAACTTTAGAAAAAAGATGAGAGAAACTAGTTATAGATTTAGATTTGATAGTACAAATTTTCAAAATGGACAAAATTTTAATTTTAATGATTTTAGAAATTTTAATCAATCAGATTTTCAAGGTTTTGCAAATGCTCCTAGATTTGATGAAGTTGCAAAAGCAAAAGAATTTTTTGGATTTACTTCAACTCCTTCAAAAGAAGAGATAAAGAAAAGATATAAAGAGTTAGCAAAAAAATACCATCCAGATATAAACGATGGTAATGATGAAAAAATGAAAGAGTTAAATCATTACAGAGATATTTTGATGAAAACTGTAGAGTGAATTTAAAATTCACTCTCTCTTATTAAAACTGAAGCTACTTTTTTAAATATTTTAGAAAAAATCGAAGCTGTCTCTCCACTTGTTACTAAAACCCCTTGTTTTCTTGTCGTTAAGTTTAAATTTTCTTCTTCAAGATTTACCAAAATTTTATAATAAGCTTGTTCTGTTTTTATTTGCTTATTTAAATCTTGTCTTGTAGCAATATCTCCACCAAAATCAGAAGATAATTCAGGAAACTCTAAATATGGTATAGAAACCTTTGAAATAGTTGTGATTTTTGTATTTATATCTTTTACATCACCTGAACTAAAAATAAATTTTGCTTCACTATTTTGTTTTAATAATTTAAAATCATTTTCATTACAAAAACCAACAATTTTATAATTCAAATTATCATACAAAACAAATACAGGCTCTTTTTTACTAATCCATTGATTTTGTTTAAAGCTATTTGTAAAATAGATTTTTCCATCAAAAGAGGCTCTTACTTCAAATTTTTCTTTTACTTTTTGTAATCCTTCTAGTTCATTCTCTTTTTTTAATAAATTTTCTTCTAAAACAAATCTTCTATTTAAATTCTCTTTAAATCCTGCTTGTTTATTTATCTCTAGTTTTATTTGTTCTAACTCTTTTAAAACCTGCTCTATTTTATGCTCAACCATAGGAGATTTTATTTTTAAGAGTAAATCATCTTTTTTTACAATTTGAGCATTTGAAAAATAAATCTTTTCTATATAAGCATCTTCTGCTGGATAAAACTCAAAATAGTTTTGTGTTTCGATAATCGCTGGCATTTTAATACTACTATTCCAAGGTATAAAAATAAGCAATAAAAATACGAATATAAAAGTTAAAGAACTAATATTTCTTTTATTTAAACTTACATTTTCCCTCTTGCTCCACCAAATTTTCAACTCTTTATAAACAGGAAGTAAAATAAACCAAATAATCTCTACTAAAAATAGAATAATTCCTAAAACTTTAAAAGCAAAATAGTAAACTAATAAAGCAATTCCAAGAAATAAGAAAAATCTATAAATCCAAGTTAATATTGCATAAATAATGAAAAAATTTTCTTTTTTCTTTGTAAGAAACTCTGGCTTTTGTTCATTTAAACCTAGAATATTTTTTCTAATAAACCATCTAGCCATAGCAAAAGAACGCGGTTGTAAATTTTTGCTATCAGTCATATCAGATAAGGCATAATAACCATCAAATCGTAAAAATGGACTAATATTAATCAAAAGTGAACTAATCCAACTTGTAGTTGCAATAATAAATAAAATACTTTTAAAAATTCCCTCTGGAGCAAAAGACCATAAAAAAGTAGCAATTAAAGCAAGATATAACTCAACTTTTATTCCAGCTACAACAATTTTTAATCTTTGATATTTTGATTTTAATTTCCATGCATTTGTGGTATCAGTGTATAAAACAGGAAATAAAACTAAAAATGCAACTCCCATAGTTGGGACTTTACAGCCAAGCCTTTTTGCAGTAAATGCATGACCTAATTCATGCAAACTTTTTACAAAAACCAATGATAAAAAGTAGTAAAAAAATCCCTCTTTAGAAAAGAGATACATAAAAGTAGAAATAAAATTTTCCCAATCTCTTAATACAAAAATAATACCAATAAATCCTAAAAACAAGACAATATTTTGCCAAAGATTAGAGTATAAAAAATCCACTTTTTTTTTGTTTTTTTCAAGCCAATAATCTGGTTTTACTAGAGGAATTCTAATAAATAAATAGTTATGAATTAACCATTTAAAAATATTTTGTTTAGATTGTTTTTGAATATTTTTCATTCTAGAAGTATATTTTAAATCTTCACAAACTATCAAATTATTATTTATCAAAAAATCCACAAAAGTTTGAAGAGATTCTGTATCTATTTCATAATCTTTTTGCTCTAAGATTTTTATAAACTCTTCAAGTTCAATATCACTTTGCCAGTTTGAAATCAAATCAAAAGCATCAATTCCTATGTTGAAATATTTATTTTGAATAGGATCAAATAAAAGCCACCTTTTAGAACCATCTTCAGCAACGGAAGTTTCTAAAAGTTTTAAATCATCTCTTATTTTTGGTAATATTATTTTTTGTTCTTGTGCAAACATTACCAACCTATCCATTGTCTAGTAGCAGTAATTGGTTTTCTAAATAGATAAAAAAACAAACTTACTTGTTTTGAGTAAATTTTTGCTGTTCCTCTAAGTCCAATAGATGGAATATAACCATTCTCATTTATATCATCAAACTGGGCAATAATTTTATATGATAAAACATTTTGCTCTGTAAGTTCGGGTTTATATGAAATATATTTAACTTTTGCTTTCCAAGAGTTTGTTGGGTCATTATCAAAAAAAGCTTTGACTATTGCGTTCTCTTCTAAAAAAATAGCATCACTAACAGGAAGCATAATTTTAAGTTCTATACTATTTGGATTTGCTATTAAAAATATTCTCTCTCCTGTATTAACTGGTTTTCCTTTCCAATCATTTGGATTATTTATTATTGCTATTCCTTCTTCTTTTGCATAGATTTTTGTTTTATCTAATTGCTCTTTTGCAAAATTTAACTCAGCCTCTTTTAGTTTTACTTGATTTTCAAGTTGTGAAATTTGGCTTTTTTGTTTTGGGTCTAAAAAACTACTCTGTTTCGTACTAAAAAGTTCTGCATTTGTAACATCTAAAGTTCGTTTTGCTACTAAATAGTTATTCTTAAAATCTACATCATCAAATTGAACTATTAATTGTTCTTTTTCTATTTTATCATTTGGAAAAATCTTCACCTCTTCAATTACAGCATTTAAAGGAGAAGTTACCACATAAGGATTTTTTGCATCCACTTCAAGGGGAGCTAAAACTGATAATCTAACAGGTAAAAACATCAAAGCAATGATTAAAATAAGGGCGATTTTAAAATATCTATTTTTAAAAGAGATTTTTTTTAGAGTTTGAAAAAAACCACAATTTCTCATAGCAAATAAAAAATATGATAAAGAAGAAGAGAGATGTTTTAACATCAAAATATCATTTTCAAGCCAACTATTTTCTCTAAATAATAAAAAAACATAGTTAATATCACTATTTTCTTTTGTTGTATTTAAAGGTATATATAAAATATTTGAGGGTGCAAATTCAAAAAGAGATTTATAATTTACCTCTTTTAAATCATTTTTAGCTTCAACCACAAAAATTTCTTTTGATTTAGAATTTTCATTTAAATCTTCAACTACATTTTCAATCCATTGAACATAAGGAGAAGTTGAATCAATAACTGAAATATCAGATATTCCTACAACTTTGTATTTACCTTTTAAATCAGTTGTTAATAAAACTCCTTGTGAATAAGGAACTATATTTCTTGTTTCATTTACAATTTGAAAATATAACTCTTTTATATTTTCACAATTTCTACAGTTATGTTCTAACTGTAGAAGTTTTGAGATGTTTGATTCCAATCTTTATTTTATCCTTTATTTTTTAAGCAAATAATCTCGTAAGATATGAACCATAATCATCAAGTTTTTGATTCTCTAAAGCTATTTGCTCTTTTAATCCCATATATTTTTCATCTGCATCAACTTGATTTTTTTGAGCTTTTTTCAACTCTTTTAAATCAAGTTTTAGATTTAACACTCTTGTTGTTCCATCTTGATTAATTGCTTTTATACTTATTTCTAACTTTTCTAAATCTTCTGGAATTGTTCCTGAAATATTACCAGTTCTTGGGTCAAAAAACAATCCTGCTGGAAGTGCTGTTCCATCAATCTGTGTAACTATGAAGTTTTGAGAAAGATTTGTATCTACTACTTTTATCTCTATAGAGTTATTTTCAATTTTTATATCTTCTATTGTAATTCCAACTATTGAAAAAGAGTCTTGATTTGCTTCATTAAATACAATTTGTCCATTTGTTAATACATTTAAATCAACATTTGCTTGTAATACTCCTCTTGAATCATTTGTATTTGATGTATTATTTGTTGAAAAATTATTTGAACCTTCTGTTCCACCATTTTGATTATTAGAAGAAGTTAATTCAAAACCATTTGTTGTTGAACTATTTGAAGTATCTAAAAAACCAATTCCCGTATCAACTAATAAACCATCATTTGAATTAAAATTTAAAACACCTAGATTAGTAGTATTATCTGTAAAAGTATTTAAGCCATCTATTAAATTATTTGTATTTGTATCACCATTAGTCGTTGAAATAAAAGGTGAACTAGGTTTTGCAGAATCTGTAATTCTTGCTGGTGCAACAACTAACATATTATAAGTTCTTGTTACACTAGCTCCTGATGAATCAATTCCCGTTATAACAATTACAAAATTTCCTGATTGCGCTACTCTTCCCGAAATAATTCCAGTATTAGAATCAATAGTTAAACCTAAAGGTAAATTTGTTGCTTCAAATTTAAATTTATTAGTTAAATCCTTATCACTAAATAAAGATGAAATATCCTTATTATAAACTTCTCCAAAAGGTATTTCAAAATCAATATTTTCAAAAGACACTGTTGGAATATCATTACTTCCTATTATTGTTACAGTTACATCTTGAGTTAATTCTACACCATCATCATCTGTTACTGTTATACTAAATACTGCTGTTACGGTTTCTCCTGCTCCTAAAAAGTTTATTTTATCTTGACTTATTGTGTAATCCCAAGTTATAGTACCATTATTTACATTTGTTGGTAAATTCATAATAGAAAATGCATTTTCTATATCACTTATTTGTTTTTGCGTTAAAGATAAGTTTGTTCCATCTTGTGCTTTTCCTATAATTGATTTTGTATTTTCTACTGCCGTTGGTCTATCTGTAATATCAGCATCAGTAAATTTAATACTTCCTTTATCATTTAATTTACTTCCATCAATAATAGATCCTGTAACATCTACTACCTCTATTTGAGGAATATCATTTACAGAGTTGATTGTAAAATTAATAGTTTGATTAGAAATCTTATTTCCACCCTCTCCTGAAGCACCCAAATCATCTAAAATAATAGTTAAATAATCTTTTCCAAAATAGTTATTTTTTGGTGTATATATCAAATTTTTAATTGTTTCTTGAAGATTATCTAAAGTTCCTCTTAAAACAATTTTAGAGCTAGCATTTTCTCCTTCTAATATAGTAACATTAGATAAATCAATTAAATTTATTTTCCCCTCAATAACTTCAATTTGTAATTCTAACTCTTGAGTTGGAATATTATCAATATCTGAAATAACTATAAAATTACTATTATCAAAAGTATATGGTGTATCTTCATC
The DNA here is from genome assembly GCF_013177635.1 of Arcobacter aquimarinus. Classification (NCBI taxonomy): domain Bacteria; kingdom Pseudomonadati; phylum Campylobacterota; class Epsilonproteobacteria; order Campylobacterales; family Arcobacteraceae; genus Arcobacter; species Arcobacter aquimarinus. The sequence goes on from NZ_CP030944.1 coordinate 1,552,169, forward strand.
TATAGTAATATCACTTGTTGTTACACTAATTACTGGTTTATCATTTACTGGTAACACAAAAACATTTATTTGTGCTATAAGACTTGTATCTCCGTCTCCTGATGTATATTGATAAACAAAAGTTTCATTTCCATACCAATTTTCATTTGGAATAAAAATAAATTGCCCATCTTTACTTGTAAAATTACTCTCTAAAGATGAACTAGAATCTGCTAAAATTAATTTACCACTTGTTAATTGATATCCAATTGCATTAGAATTTTCATCATAAATTATATCTGTAACATCGAATGATGATATATTTCCAGCAGTTGTAATGTTTCCATTTATATCTGTAATATCAGCACTTCCTACTCCAAAAGTAAAAAATCCATTATTATCGTTTATATCTAAAATTAGACTCTCCAAATCAACACTAGCAGGATTATCCTCTTTATTAACAATATTTTTACTATCTGCATTTGGAATTGCAGGTAAAACAACTACCATTTTACTTGATACAGAAGTTCCTGAAAGTTCATCTATTGCAGTTACTTTTATAAAATCAGCTCCTGGAGTTACAAAATCATTTCCAATTCCTGCAGTATAAACAATTCCATTAACAGAAGCTAATGTTTTATTTATTTCTTCAATTGTTCCAGTTAATGTCACACTATTCGTATTATTTCCAACTATTTGTGAAGAGATAAGCCCATTTGCAATAGTATTGTTAATCGTAAGTGTTCCATAATTTGTAGTTTCTAAAACAACTGTTAAAACTTCTCCATCTAAATCAGCAAAACTAATCTTATCTAAAACTAAAGTTCCATCTTCATTTATATTGATTATTTTTTCTACCACATACGATGAATTATTAAAATTAATTTGAGGTAAATCATTTATTGTTTGAATATTAACTATTGACTCTTTTGAAGAAAATCTCATACTATTATCGCTATCTCCACCATCATTTACCCTAAATTCAATAACTCTTGAAGTATTACTTAAATCATCAGTTGAATTTACGAAAGCAATAGCTCGAGCTAAAGCTTGAACTTGATGAGAATAAGCTTTATCATTTAAATTAATTTTTAAAGATTTTCCATTTTCTCCATTTTGTAAAGTATCAATTGTTCCTATTTTAATTCCAGAATATAAAACATTTCCTCTATCAAGTGTTATGCCACCTACTTCTAAAATGGTTAAATTATCACTACCTTCTTTTCCTTGTAAATAATCAACTCTTAAATATCCTGCACCAAAATCTGCATATTCAGGATCAACTATTGTAATATTTGAATCAATAATAATAGGTTTAGAGTTTTCAACAAATGTTACTTCTGATTTATCTCCTCCAATTAAAGGCATTGCATTTACATAATCTATTTTTACTGTTAGATTTTGAATAGAAGATGTTGAACTATCACTAACTTTAATTTTAAAATTCTCTGTAGCACTACTTGTTAAAGCATTTATTTTTGTATTATTTGGAATATACTCATATTGTCCTGTTGTACTATTTAGTTTTAGTACTCCATAAACTCCAACTAATTCTTGAATAGGATTATTACTAGAATTTAAAATATTATATGTTAAATTATCATTATCTAAATCAGTTGTATCAATCGTACCAGTAACTTTACTAAAACTCTCTGAACTATTGCTTGTATTCACAATCTCAATTGGAATTAAAGGATTTACAACAACTGTATCATTTGTTCCAGTTATAATTACATCAATCGTCTGTTCTGTAAGTCCCCCATTTCCATCATCTGCTTGGAAAGTATAAGTAAGTTTTAGAACTTCTCCTGCTTTTAAATAATTAAATGCTTCATTCCCAGAATTAAAATACCACTCAAAAGAACCTTTTGTACTTCCACTTTCTATAATTAAAGTAGAATCAAGTGATAACATAGATAAAAGTTGCTCATTTGTAGTTTGACTTAAGCTATTTGAAATTAAGTTATTATTACTATCTCTTAAATCTACACTAACACTTTTCACACTCACTGTTACACTATCTTTTAAATCTTTATCTTCAATTGACATAGTTCCTGAAGAGCTTAGTCCTGAATTTGTTTCAGTTAATCCAGTTTCAATTATAAAACTTTCTCCTGCAGGAATTGGAGCATTTGTATCTTGTTGTAAAGGAGCAAATACTTGATTATTTAAAGTTGTCGTTCCCACAAGATTGTCAACGAACAAATATGGATTTAAAGCAGTATCTCCTAGATTAAATACAGATAAACCTAAGGTATAACTTCCACTTTCTAAAACTTGAATTGTTGTAGTTTGCCAACCCGTACTTCCATAAGACGAAGTCGTATAATTTCCAGTTCCAGGATTTGTAGCTCCAAGAAGTATAACTTCTGCTTTTACTCCATCTAGAACAGCTGTAGAACTTGGATTTGTATTATTTGCAAAAGTTAATACTGAACCATCATTCCATGGAACATAATCTCCTGAAATATAATTCCAAGCAATAGAGTAAGTTGTTCCTGCTTCTGCATAAAATGTTTTAGATATATATGCCATATTTGTAGGAGCTTTATTTGAAGTTGCATAAAATGTATCTTTTATATATTTCACAGTGTCACTTGATACATTTAAATCTGATTGGAAATTTGTATTAAACTCATTACTCGCCCCATTAGCTTCAAGTTTAACCATACCTGTTCCATGAGAATCAACAACCCAAGTCATTTGATTTGAATTTCCTAAAATAGCTTTTACTTCAGGTGTCATTTGCATACTTGATGAAGCAGAAAAAGTAACTATATCTTTATCTACAACTGAAGCATTTCCATTTGTTGTCCACCCTGTTAAACCATTTTCGAAACCCGCATTATCAAATATCTGTTTTGGTGTTGAACTTATTGGATTTGCATTAGCTGGATCTTGAGAGCCAAATGTAGGAGCATCATTTGTCCCAATTATTTTAAATGTAACTATTTTCGTATCTGTTGCATTTTGAGTATCTGTTGCTATTATAGTATAAGAGAATGTTATTGTTTCACCTTTTGCTAAAAAGTTTAAATCAATATTACTTACATTATAACTCCAAGTTCCACCACCACTTTGTACATTATTATTTGTATTTATAGTAAATCCATTTATTAAAGCTGTAGCAATTGTATTATCAAGAACTCCTCCACTATAAACTATAGAGCCATTTATTTTTGTTATATTTACATTGTTATCTAAATCACTAAAATTTATAGTTCCACTTTTAAATAAATTTTGATTATTTGAATCTAAGCTTTCTGTAAAATTATTTTTCAAATCTAAAATTTCAAGAGTAGGAGCATCATTTACTCCTAAAACTTTTATTGTCGAAGTTGAAACTACACTATTTAGTACCCCATCATTTACAGTCCAAGAAACAATTCTTGTTTGTTCGCTTAAGCTTAAAGCTTCACTTGTTGAATCATAACTAACACTTTTTAAGGCATTTTCCCATTGAGAAAGAGTTGCTGTTTGTCCAGCAGAAGTTAACGTTAAAACTCCAGTTGTACTATTGTAAGAAGCTATAATATTCCCCATAGTAGAAGCATCATTTGTAAAATTCAACCTATCCCCACTAACAAATCCACCAATACTAACTGTTGCACTTGCTAATGTTGTATTATCTACATCATTTATAGTTATAGTAGGAGATAAAACTATTCCTGAAGCATTTTCTACATAGTTTATTGTATTTGTAGAGTTATTTATTGTTGGAGCATCATTTACAGGTAAAACTGTAACTGTAAGAAACGCCTGTTGTAAATTATCTCCAGCTAATCCTCCATATTCAACTATATATCCAGATATTGAACTTGTGTTATTTGTATTAAAATCATTCCATTTTCCAGCATTTACTCCTGTATAGTAAAAGTGAGCTACATCTTCACCATCAATACCTGAATCATTTGGTTCACCAGATGCCCAATTAGTAAAATAATTACTTAATAATTGTCCGGCTTCAGGTCCCGTTACCCATTTCCAAACTCCTTCATTTTCTGCATCACTAGCTCCAATCCAACCATTTCCACCAGCCATAGAAGTAATAAGAGCATTTTCACTATCTGAAGTAATTGTAACAAGATAGCCATTTAATCCGTAAAGAGTTCTATTTTCTGCATCAATTTTAGCTTGATCCCATGTAATTCCAGAAGCACTTACAAATTCATAATAGTGTCCATTATTAGGATTATAAAATTTTCCTGTTTGGTTTATTTTATATGGTTGTTCACCACTTCCTTGACCATCATTTATAGTAATTGTCAAAGGATCCTGTCCAGACCAATTTGAATCACCTTGATATCTAAGTGTTGCAAGTGCATTATTCAAATTTGTTACTGTTCCCGTTATTTGAAAAGTCTTATTTATTGCATCCCATGAAGTAGTTACTCCAGTTGAATTTCCTAAACTTAGAGTTCCATAATTTGCATCTATTGTAACAGTTAAATTACTACTTCCACTATCATTATCTCCAACAGTTAAACCAGAAATTGTAATAGAAGTATCTTCATTTACAGTTACTGTTTCTTTTCCTGAAATATATGGTAAATCATTTACTCCAATAATTTCAATAGATCTACTCAAAGAAACATCAGTAGTTCCACCTGAAGTAATTCCATTTATATTTATATTTTTTGTTTCACCTACTATATTTAAAGTTTCTGAACTATTATGATAAGTCAAATTTCTAGTAATATATTGTAAAACACTTCCACTAATTGCTGGTGGCATAACAGCTTGTGTTACAACTATATTATCTATATAAAGACTTGCCCCTGCTGCTCTTCCAAAAGTTTCATCAAATGTTCCAGAAACAAATACAAATTTATAAGTTCCTGCTGTATTTATATTTGTATTTTTTGTTGCCCATGCAGTTGCACTTGTTCCAACACCTGTTTGATTAAGTAACTCTACAGTTGCTCCTGTATCAACATTTAATAAATAAGCATAAATATCATAAGCATCATCTCCACCTTGTGCTTTCCAGTCAAAAGATACAGAATCTCCACTTGATAAAGTTACAGTACTATCTGAAACAACATAAGGACCATGAACAATATCTCCATCTCCTGCTGTTGTCATACCTGAGGAATAAAGTCTTAATGCTCCATCTTCAAAAGCATAAGAATATATAGCACCTGAAGGTGTATAATCATCTCCTCTACTTACTTCACTTGAATCATTTGGATTTGATGGTGTTGGTGTTGAATCAATAGGTGTTGCCCAACCATCAATAGTAGAAGTTCCAGCAACTCCATTTTGTCCTAACATTAACTGTTGAAGATAAATAGTCCACCCACTAATATCAACAACCGTACCAGTTTGAGTAGCAGTAGTATCAGAAAAATTTCCATTTGCAAAAGTATTACTAAAATTAATTCTTAATTTTTGTCCATTTTCACCATTATATGTATTATCAATAGAACCAACTAAAATAGCAACTGTTCCATTTCCTATATAAACTCCATTTCCAACTATACTAATTTGTCCATTTGTAGTACTTGCTGTTATCTCTTTTACTAAAGATAGTGTCTCTGTACTTGTACTTTCTGATAAACTAAACTCAACATATCCTCCTGAAAAATTAGTTCCAGAACTAATAGTTACATTATTTGCTACCAATGTTGCAGAATCATTTTCAGTATATGTCACATCAGCAAGTCTTGAAGAATAGTTTTCAACTACTATAGTAGAAGTTTCAATACTTCCAGTTTCGATTTCTAAATCCCAATCCCCATTTACATTAGAATTTCCAGTTACATCATTTGAAGCTGCAACATCAGCCTCTGTTATAGAAGCTAAAGTATTAATAAACTCTTGTCCTGTTCCATCATTTGCTACATTACATCCATAAAGTAATATATCTCCATTTTCAGATAAAGAATTTTTCATTGTTTGTAAAACAGCATCAAAATTATTTAGTGTATTTTGATTTAAAACATCATTTCCTACACTTATTTCACCTACATTACCATGAGATAAAATATGTATAGCATCTATATTTGTTTCACTTTTTAATATAGAATTTATATCATCTAGAGAACTTACAAGATATACTTCAACACCTTCACCTACACCATCAACTAAAGTTTGATAATCTTTTACAGTTATATCTATAAAAGCGACCTCTCTTCTGTCTCTTTCAAATCCTTGAACAGCTTGTGCTTCGTGTACAGAATTTTCAGCATTATTTTGTGTCACATCATTTGAAGTTGTAGTAGTTTCTGTATTATTTGAAGAGAAACTACTTTCATCTAAAACATCAACAGCTGTAGCAACAGCAGCACCATCAAAAAGAATTCTTTGCTCTAAGGCACTTATCATTGGTTTTTTTAAATTTTTTCTTTTCATAACTCTTCCTTAATGTTAGTTATTTTGTTGGTAAAATGTTGCTGTTGCACTCATACCAGGTATTATATTTTCAAATGGTTCTACAAGTTTCGCTCTTATACTTATAGATTGACTTGTTGGATCAACTATTGAATCTATTTGAACAATTTGAGCTTTCACTGTTGTTTGAGTCTCATCTACACCTAAATCAAACTCTATTCCTTTTTTTAACCAAATAAGCCAAGAAGAAGGAACTACAACTTTTGCTTCAAGATTATCAACTCCAACTATTTCCAAAAGTTCATCTTGTGGTTTAATATTTTGATACTTTGATACTTTTTTAGTTGCAACTTTTCCATCAAATGGAGCTTTAATATCACATCTTGAGATATTAATAGCTGCTATATCACTCTCTGCTTTTTGTTTATTTAAATTTTCTTGAGAAATTTGTATCTCAAAAGTTCCAATAGAACCAAAAGTGTCAAGTTTTTTATTTTTTTCAAGTTCTAGCCTTGCTATATCTTTTTCAACATCAATTTTTCTTTTTTGAGCTTTATAAACAGAACAATCAATTTTAATTAAGCTTTCTCCTTTTTTAAAAGAATCTCCTTCAAATTTTGAAAGCTGTATTATTTCACCAGCTATTTCACTTGAAAGAATTGTTCTATCAAGCGAAACTATTACTGCTCTTGCTGTTTGACTCTCACTTGCATACAAAGTTGAAAACAGTAAAGCAAAACTTAGAAACTTTTTCATCAAATAACCTTTTATTTAAACTCTACTCTATTTTTTTCTACTAACCAAAAATTCTCAACTACAATTTGTTTTATAGAAACACCTTGTTTTTTCGAGATTTTTGAAATATCATCATCTTTTTTAACTATATACTCTTTATCATTTATTAATAATCTTTCATTTTCATAAATTTTAATTTTTGAATTATTAAAATTTTTGTTAAATATAGAATCTTTTATTTTTACTTCTTTTTTCAAAGGTGTTTCAATATTTTCAGAAAATTCTTTTATCTCTTCTTTAGCAACTATTTTATTTTCTTCTTTTATATCTTCTACAATAACTTTTTCTTTTTGATTGAAAGATATTTCTTCTGTAGTTACTTCTTCTACTTTATCTGTAATAGAGTTTTTATTTTCATTTATTCCTAAAGAGGCAAATATTCTTCCATAACTATTTTGTACATTTGCATAAGAAGATGAATATCTAAGAGTTGCTAAAATATTATTTAGTTTTTCTTTTATTAAAATTAATCTACTATTTACATTAACTTCATTTTCTATTTTAGTTAAATCATAAATATCATCAGCAACAGTCAAATACTCTTTTGCAAGTAAATACTCTTTTTTGGCTTGATTAAATTTTACTATTGATAAATGAACTTGAGATAATACAGCCATTGAAAGAGCTAACTTTTGCTCTTTTGCTACTTCAACTTGAGTTTTAGCTAATTTATTCATTTCAGTTGCTTTAAATACATTTAAAAGATTCCATGAAACATTTGCACCATAAGAATACCAATCATTATTTAATAAATAATCACTATTTTCATAAGATAAAGACGCACTTAAATTTATTCCTGGAAGCATTTTAAGTTTTGCTGCTGTTATCTCTTTTTCAGAGATTCTTTCTTGATATCTACTCTCTGCTAATTCAGGTCTATTTTCAAGAGCTAAAATTTCCATCTCTTCAAGATTCATATCGATAGTTGGAATTTCATAATCTTTTTCTACTTTATCAGCTAAATCAAAAGCAATTCCAGGTTTTAAACCCATCAATTCAGCTAATTCAACTTTTGCAGAAATCAAACTACTTTCTAAAGTGTGAAGTGATCTTAAAATATCAAGTAACTCTCTTTGATAAGATAAAGCTTCCATAGGAGTTTTTGCAACTCTTTGTTCTTGCATTTTTTTAGAATCTTCTAAAGCTTGTTTTACTTCAACCATCATAGGCTGAATTCTTTTTAATAAATCTTGAGAAGAAACTGCCTGATAATAGGCTCTTCTTATCTCCTGAGTTAAACTGTGCTCAACTTTTTTTTGTTTTTCTTGAGCAATTAAAAATTTATCAGCTTGTTGTTGAGCTCTTACATAAGATAATCCAAAATCTAAAATATTCCAACTAAATGTTAAATCAGCTGTAGTTCTTTCTTTTTCTTGTGAAACTGAATAAGATGGATTTGAACCTAAAGGTTGAGGCTCACCATTTACGAAAGATGTACTTGCACTTGCAGCATAATTATTTCTTTCTGATAATCCAGAACTTGCTGTTAAACTAGGTAACATATCATAATATACTAAATCTAATTGTTGTTGAGAAAGAGCAGATTCTAAAACTTTTACTCTTTTTTGTAAATTATGTTCAAGTCCTCTTTGAATAGCCTCATCTAAAGAGATTGGTTTAGTAACAGGTTGAACTACTTCACTTAAAATAGTTAAATCATTTTTAACCATTTGTTTCACATCTTCTTTTAAAATTGCTTCTGGTTTTACTGCACAACCAGTTATTACAAAAGAAGCAACAACAGAAATAACTACACCTTTAGAAACTTTTTTTAACATTTTTTACTACCTATATTTATTATTTTTTTTATAATAACATTTTATAATCCTAGACAAATCTCAACTTAGTCTATTTTTTATATTATTTATGAGATGTATTTGAGATTTGGATATGATAAAATAAATTCAAATGAATAAAAAATAATAAAAAGGTTTATTATGAACTTCTTTAATGACAAAAAACTTCTACTTTTAGAGGATAGTAATGAATTTGTAGAAAATGCTATTGCACTTTTTAATATGTTTGTAAAAAAAACTCTTGTAGCAAAAAACATAAAAGAAGCATTTGAAATATTAGAAACAAATAAGATTGATTTAATAATTTCTGATATTCATCTAAAAAATGAGTGCGGATTTGACTTTATAAAAAAATTTAGAGAGACAAATAATGAAACTCCTATTTTAATCTTATCAGGATATAAAGATGAAGAATTGCTATTTAAAGCTATGACTTTAAATCTAAGTGGATATTTGATAAAACCAATAAATTTTAAAGCCCTAATTGAAGCTTTTGAAAAGTGCGAAGAAAAAATAAAATTTAATAACCAAACGGTGATAGAATTAAAAGATGGATTTAAATATGATAAAGACTTAAAAAAACTTGTAAAACAAGATGAAATATTTGAATTAAATAAAAAAGAGATTCTATTTTTTGAAATGATTTGTGAAAATAAAAAAAAGGTAATTACAAAAGATATGTTTGCAAAATTTGTATATGAGTATGAGCCAATGAGTGATAGTGCATTAAATAATTTTATTTTAAGACTTAGAAAAAGATTTGGAAAAAGTTTTTTACATACTATCCCTGATATAGGATATAAATTTATTTTATGATTAAAAAACTACTAAAAATCATATTTATTTTTACTATTTCAATAAATAATTTATTATTTGGTTTAGAAAAAGTAACCCTACAACTAGAATGGAAACATCAGTTTGAATTTGCTGGTTTTTATACTGCTATTGAAAAAGGTTATTATGAAGACATTGGTATTGACCTTGAAATCAAAGAGTTTCATGATGGCATTAACATTTCTCAAGACGTCTTAAATGGCAAATCTACTTTTGGTATCTCTTCTTCTGCTTTAATTTTAGAAAGGCTCAACAACAAACCTATTGTTTTAATCGCTTCTTATTTCAAGCAAAATGCTCTTGCTTTAGTTACCAAACCTGAAATTAAATCTCCAAATGATTTAAAAAACAAAAAAATTATGGCTTTAGATTGGGAAATGGGTCATACTAGTTTAGGAGTTATGTTAAAAGATTTTGGCATTAACAAGAACGATTATGATTTAGTTTTACACGATTATCAAATTGAAAAGTTCATAAATGGAGAAGTTGATGCTATGAGCATATTTACTACTTCTCAACCTTACGAGCTAGACAAGCTTGGAGTTAATTACAATATTTTAAATCCTGCTAATTTTGGAATATACTCTTATGATGTTGAGTTATTTACAAGCGAGGACACAATAAACAAACATCCAAAGATGGTAGAGGATTTTGTAAATGCTACAAATAAAGGTTGGGAGTATGCCTTTAACAATAAAGAAGAGATAGTAGATTTAATATATAACAAATATTCAAAAAGAAAAACAAAAGAAGCTTTATTATATGAAGCAAATCAAACAGAGCAGATATTCAAAACAAACATATTTAAAATAGGAGCAATAGCTCCTGAGTTAATAAAACTAAATGCTGACATGTATACAAATCTTGGTTTAGTTGACAAAAACTTAAAAATTACTAATTTATTGAATGGGTATTACTATTTTAACAATCCAAATAAATATACTTTTTCTTATGAAGAACTATTATATTTAAAAAACAACCCTACCCTTAAAATACACAATGAATCAAATTGGCCCCCTTTTAATTTTATAAAAAATAATAAAGCAACTGGTTTTTCTATTGATTATATGAATCTTTTAGCCTCAAAACTTGGAATACAAGTAGAATATATTTCAGGTTTTAGCTGGGATGAGTATATAGAAAAATTAAAAAACAATGAAATTGATGTAATGTTAAATATCTCAAAAACACCTCAAAGAGAAAATTTTTTTAATTTTACTACTTCATATATGGAATCAATAGACACTGTATTTGTAAAAAGTAACATAAATAATTTTAAATCTTTAAATGATTTTAAAGGCAAAAAATTAGCTGTTTTAAAAGGTTTCTATGAGGAAGAGTTATTGAAAAAACTTTACCCAGAAATAAAACTTATTTTTGTAGAAAATTCATTAGATGGTCTAAAAAAAGTTATGTTTAATGAAGTGGATGGTTTTTTTGATAATCTAATAGTTGCGAACTATTTCTTAAAAAATAATTTTATAACAAATCTAAAACCTGCTTTTGAAATAAAGGATAAAAATTTCAACTTAGATTTAAGAATAGCTACCAATAAATCAAATACCATTTTAAGAGATATTTTAGAAAAAGGTAAAAACCTAATAACAGAAGATGAACTTTTAGATTTAAAAAGAAAATGGATTGATTCTAAAAAAGAAAAATTTGTACCAGAAATAAATCTAACAAAAAATGAAAAAATATATCTTCAAAAAAAACAAGTTATCACTATGTGTGTTGACCCAGATTGGGTGCCTTTTGAAAAAATAAATGAAAATAAAGAACATGAAGGAATTGCTGCTGATTTAATCGCTATTATTTCAAAAAAACTAAATATTGATATAAAACTTATCCCTACAAAAACTTGGGAAGAGAGTCTTGAATTCTCAAAAAATAAAAAATGTGATATTTTAAGTTTTTTAAATGAAACTCCAAAAAGAAAAGAGTGGTTAAATTTCACTAATACTATCTTTAAAGATCCGAATGTAATAATTGCAAGAAATGAATTTCAAAATACTAAAAGTTTACTAGAGATTGAAAATAGAACTATAGCAATACCTAAAGAAAGTGCAATGTATGAACTTTTTGAAAAAGATTTTCCAAATTTAAAAATTATTCCTGTTGATTCCGAAAATGAAGCTTTTTCTTTAGTTGAAAATAGAAAAGTAGATATGACTGTTAGGTCATTAATAATAGCAGTTCATACAATACAAAAAGAGAATCTTTTTAATTTAAAAATAGTTGACAAACCTTTAAAATATAAAAATTTATTAAAAATTGGAGTTATAAAAGAAGAACCTATTTTATTAAATATTTTAAATAAAACTATAGAAACTATCACTAAAGAAGAAGAAGAAAATATAATAAATAAACATCTTACTATAAAAATCCCTAATAATAAAGAATATATTGATATTTTCATATATACAATTATTTTTATTATTTTACTTACTCTATTAATAATTTTTTGGAATTATCAATTAAGAAAAAGAATAGAAATAGAAATTAAAAAAAACAATGAACAACAAAATATTATGTTTCAACAAAATAAACAAGCAGAACTTGGAAACTTAATAGGAAATATTTCCCATCAATGGAGAGATTCTCTTACAAAAATTGGTTATATAAATTTAAATTTAAGAGCTAGACTTTTACAAAATAAAGAAATTCCAAAAGAATTTATGGATAAAAGTACTCTTGAAATTGAAAAAAGCTTAGATTTTATGTCTGAAACTATGCAGAATTTTTTAGATTATTATAAACCTTCATCAAATATTTATAAATTCGAAGTTTATGACTCCATAATAAGTGCATTAAGTATAATAGATACTAAAATCAAAAATTCTAATCTTCATATTGAATTTTTAGGGGATTTTGATGTGAAAATAAAAGGAATTAGAAATGAATGGATGCAAGTTTGGATAAATATAATTATAAATTCTATAAATATTTCAATTATGAGAGATATAAAGAATCCTCAAATTGAGATTTATTTAAGTAAAAATGAGATTGTATTTCAAGATAATTGTGGAAAAATAAAAGAAGAACTTTTGGAAAAAATAAATAAAGAAAAATATACAGGTATTGGTATAAAAATGGCAAAAGAGATAGCTAATAAAAATAATCAAGAAATGATTATTTCAAATTCAAAAAAAGGTGCGATATTTAAATTTGTAAAATATTCTAACTAAAATAGATAATTTATTTTATATATAATATACTTCACTATCACAAAAAGGAAGAAATTTGACAATAGATATGACAAAAGTAGCAAATGTAATTTTATATATGCTACATAAACAAGTAAAACATTTAAATGATAAAAAAGTAGCTATCATGCTTTTTTTAATGGATTATAATCATCAAAAACATTGTGGAGAGAAAATATTTAATGAAGAATATATAAAAGGTTCAAGACATCCTGAGCCTGCTATTGTAGGAGAACTTTTTGATATAGTGGCAAATCAAGAGGATTTAGATGAAGATGATGAAAGAATTTATTTAATGCAAGAATTACTTGATTATTTAGATATTGAAATTATTGAAAAAGAAAAATTTATAGAATTGAGTTTTATAAAAATGGAAGAAGAGTTTGATGAATCACTATTTACAAAAGATGAACTAAAAACTATTCATAAAATTGTAAGTTTATATTCAGACTTAAGCCCAAGAAACATTGCAAATGAGTGTTTTAAAATAGATGAAGTAAGAACTACACCAAAAGGTGAGAAAATAATATAAGGAAAAAAAATGGCAATAAAAAATAATCAAGTAATATCAATGCAATATGAATTAAAAGTAAATGGAAATCTAATAGAATCAAATTTAGATGGTGATTCAATAGAATTTGTATTTGGAAGTGGAGATATAGTTCCCGGATTGGAAGCAAGAATAATAGATATGAATGAAGGAGAATCTAAAGATATAAAAGTTCCAGCTATTGAAGCTTATGGAAATTATGATGAAAATTTATCAGAAATTGTACCTATTGAAGAGTTTAAAGGTATTGATTTACAAATTGGAATGATTCTTGAAGGTGAAAATGAAAATGGAGAACTATTTAAAGCTACTGTAAGTGATGTAACAAAAGAGAATGTAACTGTTGATTACAACCATCCCTTAGCAGGAAATGATTTAGATTTTAAAATAGTTATAAATAAAATAGTTTAAAAAAAAGAGTTTAACTCTTTTTTTTTAAATGTGATAGTTTGGTGCCTCATTTGTAATAGTTACATCATGAACATGAGACTCTCTAAGTCCTGCACTTGTAATTTCTACAAACTCTGCTCTTTCTTGGAAAGTTGGAATATCTTTACTTCCTAAGTACCCCATAGAACTTCTTAATCCACCAACCATTTGATGAATAATATCAGCTATACTTCCTCTATAAGCAACTCTTCCTTCAATTCCTTCTGGAACTAATTTATCAGCAGCTGTTCCTTCTTGGAAATATCTATCTGTACTTCCTTTAGTCATAGCTCCAATAGAACCCATTCCTCTATATGTTTTAAATTTTCTACCTTGGAATAATACAACTTCACCTGGACTTTCATCAGTTCCAGCTAATGCACTTCCCATCATAACTGAACTTGCACCAACAGCTAAAGCTTTAGCTACATCTCCAGAATATTTAATTCCACCATCAGCAATAATTGGTGTTCCTGTTTTTGCACCTTCAGCTGCACATTCATCAATTGCACTAATTTGAGGAATTCCTACACCTGCTACGATTCTTGTTGTACAAATAGAACCAGGTCCAATTCCAACTTTAACAGCATCAGCACCAGCTGCAATTAGATCAGCAGTTGCTTCAGCAGTTGCTACATTTCCAGCAATAATTTGCACATCCATTTCAGCTTTTATAGCTTTAACTGTATCTAAAATACCTTTTGAATGTCCATGAGCTGAATCAAGAACTAAAACATCAACACCAACTGCAACTAAAGCTCTAGCTCTATCTAATTGACCAACACCAATAGCAGCACCAACTCTTAATCTTCCAAATTCATCTTTATTTGCATTTGGATATTCTCTTTTTTTGTTAATATCTTTGATTGTAATCAATCCTATTAATCTATTATTGTTATCAACAATTGGTAATTTTTCTATTTTATTAGCATGCATAATATCAGCAGCTTCTTCTAAAGTAGTACCCTCTTTTGCAGTAACTAAAGGCATAATAGTCATTTTATCTTTAGCTTTTTGTGTAAAATCTTTTGTAAATCTCATATCTCTGTTTGTTAAAATACCAACTAAAATATTATTATCATCTACAACAGGAACTCCAGAGATTCTATAAGATGCCATTATATCTTCTGCATCTTGTAATGTTTGAGAAGGTTTAATTGTGATTGGGTCTATAATCATTCCTGATTCAGACTTTTTTACTTTTTTACATTGTAAAACTTGAGTTTCAATATCCATATTTTTATGAATAATTCCAATCCCTCCAAGTCTTGCCATTGCAATTGCAGCTTCAAATTCAGTTACTGTATCCATAGCTGCACTCACAAATGGAATATTTAATTCAATTTTTTTTGTAAGCTTTGTTTTAATGCAAACTTCTTTTGGTAAAACTTCTGATTTTGCTGGTACTAATAGTACATCCTCAAATGTCAATGCTCTTTTTCTAATTCTCATTTTATATTCCTAGATTAATATTTATTTTGTATAATTAATAGCTTTTTCCAAAGATAAAGCACCATCAAATAAAGTTTGTTCATTATATGCGTTTGCAATAAATTGAAGTCCCACTGGCATTCCATCTTCATCTTTATCAACAGGTAATGAAATAGCTGGAAGTCCCGCTAGATTTACAGAAATTGTATAAATATCACTTAAATACATCTCTAAAGAAGTTTTAAATGAACCAAATTTTGGAGCAGTTGTTGGAGCAACTGGAGAAAGAATTAAATCAGCTTCATTAAATATAGCTGAATATTCATCTTTTATTAAATGTCTTACTTTTTGAGCCTTAATATAATATGCATCATAATATCCAGAACTTAATACAAACGAACCTAACATTATTCTTTTTTGTACTTCTGAACCAAATCCTTGAGATTTAGTTTGAACATACATATCTTTTAAGCCAGAATCACCTTTTCTATTTCCATATCTAACACCATCAAATCTAGCTAAATTTGCACTAGCTTCTGCTGTTGCTACAATATAATAAGTTGAAACAATTTTTTGAGTATCTAACATATTTTTATGAATTATTTTATGCCCAGCTTCTTCTAATGCTTTTACAGCTTTTGCAAAACCTTTTTTTATTGCTGGACTTGCTTGTTCAACAAAATTATCAATTACAGCAATTGTTAATTTTCTATTGCTATTTAATTTTGGAGTAACAGCTTCATAGTCTATATTTGCAGAAGTTGAATCCATAGGATCATATCCTGAAATAATATCATATAAAATTGCAGCATCTTCAACATTTTGTGTAATTGGTCCACATTGATCAAGTGAAGATGAATAAGCAGTTATTCCATATCTTGAAACTCTTCCATAAGTTGGTTTCATTCCAACACAACCACAATACGCAGCAGGTTGTCTAATACTTCCACCTGTATCTGTTCCAAGTGCAGCAATTGCTATTCCAGCAGCAACAGCAGCAGCTGAACCACCTGAACTTCCTCCTGGAACTTTTGTATTATCAAGTGGATTTAATGTTCTTCCATAACAAGAAGATTCTGTTGAACTTCCCATTGCAAACTCATCCATATTTGTTCTACCAAATGGACTTAAACCAGCTTTTTCAAGATTATTTATAACTGTTGCGTTATATGGTGAAATATAACCTTTTAAAATATTACTAGAACAAGTAATTTCCCAATTTTTAACATTTATATTATCTTTTATGGCTATTGGAATACCTATTCCAGATTTTGAAATATCAGTTGAAACTAACTGTTCAACGTAAGCACCTATATTATTTTCTTTTATTTTTAAACTTAAATCATCTCTTAATTTTTTTATATCATCACTAGCTAATGTTAGTGCTTTTTTTAGGGTTATCAATCGGTTCTCCTATGATTTTGCAATTATAATATGCATCGAATTGTATCAAATAATTGATTAAAAAAAGGTTATAAAGGAGGTTTTTATTAAAATTTAAGAAATAAAAAAAGGGAATAGAAATTAAATTCTATTCCCTTGGAAGTATAATTTTTTACTCTTATACAAAAGAGATGAATGCCATTGGAGTAGCATCACCTTTTCTTATTCTAGTTTTAACTATTGAAGTATATCCACCATTTCTACCTTCGTATTTTGGTGCAATTTCATTAATTAATTTTTTAGTAGCTTCTTTTGATTGTAATGCAGCAAATACAAATCTATGTGTATTTAAGTCTGCATTTCTAGCAGATGTTACTAATTTTTCAATATATCTTTTTAATTCTTTTGCTTTTGGTACAGTTGTTTCTATTTTTTCTCTTTCGATAATAGCAATTGCCATATTTTTTAACAATGCTTTTCTATGAGAAGAAGTTCTACTTAACTTTCTATATCCATGCTTATGTCTCATATTAAACCCTTATTATGCTTTTAGTTGCTCTAATTTTCTTCTTAATGCAGAAGCAACATTTTCCGGAAGTGTATTTTCAACAGGGTATCCTAAAGATTCTAACTTTTCAGCTATTTCATCATAAGATTTTTTCCCTAGATTTTTGATATTTTTAACTTCAACTTCACTCATAAGTACTAATTCACCTAAGAATTTAAGCCCAGCTCTATCTAAAGAGTTGAAACTTCTAGCACTTAAATTTAAATCATCAATTTTAACTACTAATTCTCTTAGTTCAACTGGTTCTTCACCACTTTCACTAACTGTTACTTCTGATAAATCAAAAACTTTATTAAATACTGACATTTGAGAATACATAACAGATACAGCTTCTTTAAAAGCAGTAATTGGAGAAATTTGTCCATTTGTTTGTATAGTAAACACAGCCTTTTCAAAGTTAGGATTATCTTCAACTAACATTTTTTCAATACCATAAACCACTTTTTTAACAGGAGTAAAGAATGCATCAATTGGAATATAATCTGGTCCAACAATATCTCTAATATCTTCAGAAGGCATATAACCAATACCTCTTTGAATAATTACAGAAAAAGTTAAATTACAATCGCTATTAATCGTTGCTAAATGAGCATCTTTTGATACAACTTCAACATCAGAGTTAATTAAATCTTCACCTTTAATTTCTCTTGGTCCATTGAAAGAATACTCAACAACAACTTGTTCTTTATCACCATTTATTTTAAACTTAATATTCTTTAAATTTATAACAAAAATAGCTATATCTTCTAACATACCTCTTAATGAGTCAAACTCATGAGTAGCACCCTCTATTTTCACAGCTATTGGTGCATAACCAACTGATGAACTTAAAAGAAGTCTTCTCAAAGGGTGTGCTAAAGTAATTGCAAAACCATCCTCAAATGGGTATGCTGATATTTTAGCCTCATTATCACTGATAGCCTCTATTTCAACTTCAGTTGGTAAAAACGGAGTTTCTGCAAACTTTTTCATTAGCTACCTTTTATTTATTATTTAGAATATAACTCTACTATTAATCTCTCTTCAACAGGGATAACAACTTCTTCTCTAGCTGGTATTCTTGTGAAAATTCCAAATACTTTATCTTTATCAACATTAACCCAATCAACCATTCCTGTTTGATTTGTTAATTCTAATGCTCTTACAACTTGAGGATTAGTTTTAGATTTTTCTTTAATTTCGATTTTTTGTCCAGGTCTTACGATATAAGAAGGAATATCTACTTTCTTACCATCAACTAAAACATGTCCATGTGTTGTAAATTGTCTTGCATTTGCTCTAGTTGTAGCAAATCCCATTCTAAATACAACATTATCTAATCTTTGTTCAATTAAAGTAATTAGGTTAGCCCCTGTATTACCTTCTCTTCTTGCTGCTTCTTTAAAGTATTTTCTAAATTGTTTTTCAGAAACACCATACATAAATTTAGCTTTTTGTTTTTCTCTTAATTGTAATCCATACTCAGAAATTTTAGCTCTTCTTTGTCCGTGTTGTCCTGGAGCAAATGGTCTTTTTTCTAAAGCACTTTTACCTGATAATCTTCTCTCACCTTTTAACCCAAGATCCGCATCAAGTCTTCTTTCGATTTTTTCTACTGGTCCTCTGTATCTTGCCATTATTTACTCCTTACACTCTTCTTCTTTTAGGAGGTCTACAACCATTGTGTGGTAATGGTGTAACATCTTTTAACCAAGTAACTCTAACTCCATCCATAGAACCAACTGCTTTAACAGCTGTATCTCTACCTGAACCTGGTCCTTGAATTTTAATCCCAACATTTTTGATTCCGTGTTCCATAGCTTTATTCATAGCATCTTCAACAGCAGCTTGAGCAGCAAATGGAGTTGATTTTTTAGAACCTTTAAATCCTAAATTTCCAGCACTTGACCATGCGATTGCATTACCTGCATTATCTGTAACTGTAACCATTGTATTATTGAAACTTGCAGCAATATGTACGATACCGTCAGCAATATTTTTTCTTACAATTTTTTTTCTAGTAACTTTTCTTTTTGCCATCTACAATCCCTTATTTAGTTGCTGCACCAACAGTTTTCTTTTTACCTTTTCTTGTTCTAGCATTAGTTTTAGTCTTTTGCCCTCTACAAGGTAAACCTTTTCTATGTCTTAATCCTCTATATGAACCTAAATCCATTAAAGCTTTAATATCCATTGCAACTTTTTTTCTTAGGTCTCCCTCAACTAAATAGTTATCTTGGATCTCTTTTCTAATAATTGCCGCTTCATCTTCTGTTAATTCATATGCTCTTTTGTTGTAATCAATTCCAACTGCATCTAAAATTAATCTTGAGTTATGTAATCCAATCCCGTAAATATACGTTAAAGCGTATTCCATTCTCTTTTTATTTGGTAAATCAACACCCGCTATCCTTGCCATGTGTCTTATCCTTGTCTTTGTTTATGTTTTTTGTTTTCGCAGATTACTCTTACGATACCTCTTCTTTTGATAACCTTACATTTATCACACATTTTCTTTACTGAAGCTCTTACTTTCATAAGCCTGTCCTCTTTCTTTGTGTTATTGCCACTTTCAACAGGAAAAAGCCTTAAAAAATAAATATATTTTATTTTTAAGCTTTTACCAACTCTTTATAAAATAAAAATATTTTATAAAAACTTCCTCGATGGTTGAAAAAATGGATTTGGATTATAATTAATTTTTACTTAAAGCTAGTTGAATATAAGAATAAATATTTATTTTAACAAAATTTATAGTAGAATAATCCAAATTATGTTTAATGAAAGGATATATTTTGTCTATTATTTACAAAAATGAACTGATAAAAATTGAAATTGAACCGTCTGAAATTCCTTGGTTAAAAATATTTACAAATGAACCAATAAAAGAGTTTTCTGAATGTAATAGTGAAACAAAACAAGAAATATGGAAATATTTAGATTTAATTGAAAAAGAGATGATATCTTATTTTAAACCTGAAAAAATAAATATTGCATCTTTTGGAAACTATGTCCCTCATGTTCATTTTCATATTATGGCAAGATTTAAAGAAGATTCATTTTTTCCAGAACCAATGTGGGGGAAAAAACAAAGAGAAGCAAAACTAGATTTACCCTCTTTTGATGATTTTTATGAAAAAATAAAAAAGAAGTTTTAAACTTCTTTTTTATCCATCTTGATTTATTTTAGCAATTAACTCTTGTAATACAACTTCTGCTTTATCTGTATCAATTTGACAACCTCCAGCAGCTTTATGTCCACCACCATTGTATTTAAGCATTAATTCACCAACATTTGTATTTGAAGATTTATTGATAATTGATTTTCCAGTACTAAATACAATATTTTGTTTATCTTTACCCCAAACAACATGAATAGAAATATTTTGTTCTGGATGCATTGCATAAACCATAAATCTGTTTCCAGGATAAATAATCTCTTCATTTCTATAATCAATAATTAAAAGATTTCCTACAACTTTTGTACATCTTTTTAATTGTTCTTTAAAATCATCTTCATATTTAAAGTATAAATCAATTCTTTCTTTAATATCTGGTAAATCTAAAATTTCATCTATATTATGTCTAGCACAATATTCTATTAAATCCATCATTAATTGGTAATTTGAAATTCTAAAATCTCTAAATCTTCCAAGACCTGTTCTTGAATCCATTAAAAAGCTAAGTAATGCCCAACCTCTTGGTTTTAAAATATCATCAATACTAAAATCTGCTGAATCTGCTTTATTTGCACCATTCATCATAGCTGTAAAATATCCTGGGAAAACTTCATCTCCTCCATAATATTCATAAACAACTTGAGCTGCACTTGGTGCATCAGGATTAATAATATGATTATCCTTTTTATCATTTCTTAATGTCTCACTAAAATGATGATCAAAAGCTAGATATACACCATCAACATATGGTAGATTTGTTGTTATGTCATTTGATGTTATTACAATTTTTCCATCTTGCATATCCTTTGGATGTACAAAAGCAATTTCATCAATTATATTCAAATATTTAAGCAGTGTTCCACACACTAAACCATCCATATCACTTCTAGTAACTAATCTATATTTTTTTTCGTTCATAATTAATCCTGATTTTATAATTTTTTATTCTAACACAAAAATTATTTATTTATATAATCAACTATAATGTCACCCATTTGAACAGTATTTAAAACTTTTTTAGCATCAAATGCAGCTAAATCTTTTGTTCTATATCCATCTTTTAACACTGCTTTTATTGCTTCTTCTATCATATCTGCTGCTTTATCTTCATTTAAAGAGTATCTTAGCATCATTGCTGCGCTTACTATTGTTGCTAGTGGATTTGCTATCCCCATTCCTGCTATATCTGGTGCACTTCCATGTATTGGTTCATATATTGCTGTTTTATCTCCTGTTGATGCACTTGGAAGTAATCCAATTGAACCTACTACCATTGATGCTGTATCTGAAAGAATATCTCCAAAAATATTTCCTGTTACTATAACATCAAATTGTTTTGGATTTCTTACAAGTTGCATTGCTGCGTTATCTACATACATATGTGTTAATTCAACATCTGGGTAATCTTTAGCTAATTCATTCATAGTATCTCTCCAAAGTTGAGAAACTTCTAAAACATTTGCTTTATCAACTGAGCAAACTCTTTTATCTCTTTTTCTTGCAAGTTCAAATGCTGTTTTACCAATTCTTACAATTTCTGGTTTTGTATAAACCATTGTATTAAATGCTTTAAATCCATCATTTTCTCTTGGTTTTCCAAAATAGATTCCACCAATTAATTCTCTTACAATCATAATATCAACACCTTTAATTACTTCAGGTTTTAAAGTAGAGGCATTTACTAATTCATCATAAATAATTGCAGGTCTTAAGTTTGCGTATACACCCATTTCTTCTCTAAATTTTAATAATCCAGTTTCAGGTCTTAATTCTCTAGGAAGTGTATCCCATTTTTCTCCACCAATTGCACCAAATAAACAAGCATCAGAATTTAAAACACCTTCAACTGTTTCAGCAGGAAGTGGAACACCTGTAGTATCAATAGCAATACCACCCATTAAATACTCTTTATAAGATAAAGAGAAATCACATTTTTTTGCAACTGCGTTTAATACTTTTATTGCTTCATCTACGATTTCTGGACCTATCCCATCACCTTTGATTATTGATATTTTATAGTTTTTCATTAGTTAGCCTTTTTCATTTCTTCAATTGCATAATTTATTAATCCACCACTTGCAATTAACTCTTGCATAAAAGGAGGAATTGGAATAAATTTATAAGTTTTGTTTGTTGTATTATTTGTAATTTCACCTTTATCTAAATCAATAGAGATTTCTTCACCCTCTTTTATCTCTAAAGATTCAGGTAATTCAAATATTGGTAAACCCATATTAAATGCATTTCTATAAAAAATTCTTGCAAATGATGGTGCAACAACTGCGGCAACTCCAGCAGCTTTTAATGCAATTGGTGCATGTTCCCTACTTGAACCACAACCAAAATTCTCACCTGCAACAATAATATCACCTCTTTGTAATTTTTTTGGAAAGTCAGGATCTGCATCTTCCATTACATATTTTGCTAAATGTTCAGGGTCTGAACTATTTAAATATCTAGCTGCTATGATAACATCTGTATCAATATTTGCACCAAAATTCCATACTTTTCCACTAATTTTATTCATATTTTATATCCTTACATTTAACAAACTAACTATTTATTAAACAAATTATTTTCAAAAAAATGCATTTTAGCCAATTTTTTAGTAATATTTGTTTAAATAATTTTCTTTAATAGGATATTTAATTAATTTGGGTATAATATCCCCCTATCTTACAAGGAGGATTTCCTAAAACAATGAGCGTAAAAGATATAAATAAAGTAATTGAACAATTAGTAAAAGAGTATAAAGACTCTATACTAACTTATGAAAAAATCATTAAAATCTTTCCTAAAGCTCCTTCTGGTCCAACGGTTAAAAAACTTTTAGCATTAATACAATTATATAACGTAACTGTTATTAGTTCTCAAGAACAAGCAAAAAGAATGAATGCAGAAGAAGCAAAAAAAAGAAAAGAATTAAGAGAGAAATTAATTGAAAATGAAGATGATGTTTACGATTTATTAAAAAATAAAGAGTTACTTGAGTGGTCAAGATCAGATTCTCCTGTTAGAATGTATTTAAGAGAAATGGGACAAATTCCATTACTTACAAAAGAAGAAGAGATAGAAATCTCTAAAAAAATTGAAATGGGTGAAGATATTATTCTTGATGCTATTTGTTATGTTCCATATTTAATAGATTTCATTTTAGAATATAAAGAACCTTTAGTAAATAGAGAAAGAAAAGTTAAAGAATTATTTAAAAACTTTGATGATGATGAAAATGAAAATGAAGAAGATGAAGAACTTGATGATGAGGATTTAGATGATGCAGATTTAGAAGACTCTTCAGCTGATAGTGATGACGAAAAAATAAGCGGTAAAAAACAAAAAAAACTTGATAAAAGAGCTCAAACAATTATTGAAGCATTTAAAGAGTTAGAAAAAGCAAAAAAAGATTGGCTTAAATTTCAAGCAAAAGAGACTGCAAAATCAGATGATGAAATGGATCAAATGACATTTAATCTTGCTGTTGCTTTCAAAAAAAGAATTTTAAAAGAAGCTCTTTTAAATTTAGGACCAACTTCTAAATTAATTACTGAAATAGTAAGAGCTATGGAAACAGCGTTAAAATCTGAAACAGGTTTTGATGGTGAATTAAAAAGATTAGAGTATAAGTTACCATTATTTAATGAAACATTATTGAAAAATCACCAAAAGATTTTGGACAATATTGTTAATTTATCAAAAGCTCAAATTACTTCAATGGTTCCAGAAGCTACAATGGTTTCTACTTATATGGAAATTAAAAAACTTTTCCAAACAGCTGAAGCTTCTAAAGGTGGTTTTGATTTAGCACCTGAAGAATTAAAAGATGTTCTTGAGCAAATAAAAAGAGGTAAACAAATAACTGATACTTCAAAAACAAGAATGGCAAAGTCAAACCTAAGACTTGTTGTATCTATTGCAAAAAGATATACAAACAGAGGTTTACCATTCTTAGACTTGATTCAAGAAGGTAATATCGGTCTTATGAAAGCTGTTGATAAATTTGAGTATAAAAAAGGTTATAAATTTTCTACTTATGCAACATGGTGGATTAGACAAGCAATTTCTAGAGCAATTGCAGATCAAGCAAGAACTATTAGAATTCCAATTCATATGATTGAAACTATTAATAGAATCAATAAAATTATTAGAAAAGGTATTCAAGAAAATGGAAGAGAGCCTGATGTAGATGAAATTGCAAAAGAAGTTGGACTTCCTGTTGATAAAGTAAAACAAGTAATTAAAATTACTAAAGAACCTGTATCTTTAGAAGCACCTATAGGAAGTGATGATGATGGTAAATTTGGAGATTTTGTTCCTGATGAAAAAGCTCCAACACCAATTGATAATATCATGAAAGAAGATTTACAAGGGCAAATTGATCAAATATTAGGTCAATTAAATGAGAGAGAACAAGCAGTTATTAGAATGAGATTTGGTCTTATGGAAGATGCAAGTGATAGAACATTAGAAGAAATTGGGAAAGAACTTTCTGTAACAAGAGAGAGAGTTAGACAAATTGAATCAAGTGCTATTAAAAAATTAAAGCATCCAAAAGTAGGTAAAAATCTTAAAAACTATGTAGAAAGTTAAACCTATGAGTTTTTTTGAAGAATGGGTTGAATTAGATTTAAATCCTATACTATCTTTTTCATCTAGTTCTAAAATTTTATATTCTAATTCTGAAGCACAATTTTTATTGAATAGAATAAAACCAAAAGAACTCTTTGATTTAGCCTTAGCGTATGCTCCAAAAACATTTGGAGCATCCACTTCTTACATTGATTTAACTATTAAAAATTATACATTTTATGCTATTAGTGTTAAATATGAAAATGATGAAGAAATTCATATGAAACTATATAAAAGTGCAATGGTTAAAAAAGAATCAAAATTAAATATAAAAAATATAAATACAACTAATATTTTTACTTTAGTTGACCTCTCTATTTCTACGAGTAAAATTAAGAAAAATATAAATTTTATAAAAAACTATGATCCTTCTATTCCAGAATTTAAGTTAGATGCAAGTTCATTTATAAAAAGTCTAAATCAAGTTATTGAATCTTTTAATAATTCAGAAAATATAACTTGTTCAATACTTCTTAAAATTGGAGAATACATAAAAATTGATGGAAAAAAATATTCACTAATTAGTGTAGAAATTGCTTCAAATGAAAAAGCAGATTTTTCAGATATAAATATAAAAGAAAACAACTCTTTTATTTTATCTTTAGATGATTATAAAGCTACTTTAGATTTACCTTTAATTATTTAATAATTTCAAAGCTATATTTTTAGCTTTGAAATTAAAACTCCAAATGGAACGACACTTAAACCAATAATAAAAGAAATTGGCATAAATATTTGATTGTTATTTAAAGCAAAAAAACCGAAAATCAATATGGCATAACCAAGTATTCTATAAAGAGATAAAAATCCACTTGCGCTAAATATAGCATTTTTAATACTATTTTTTTTCAATTTAGATTTTTCATCATTTATTATCTCTTTTATTTTTTCTGGTGTTAAATCTTCTTCTTTTACAGGTTCATAATCACTATATAAATCAAAAGGGTCATCAATTTCATCTATCTTATCCCTTTCAATACCTTCTTGTGCTTTATTTGAATCAAAATTTGATAATCTATTTTGAATATTCTTTTTATAAGATAAAAAAGAGCCTGTAATAACTAATAAAGATGAAAAAAATGCAACCTGAGTATTTAAAAGCCATAAATTATTTTGAAAAATCAATGCATAAATAACTAAGCAAAAGTCTAAAAAAATAAAGACTTTTGCAAATTTTAGAATTTCAGGATTAATCTTCGTCATCAAAAGATTTATCTCCATGTTTTGCTCTATAAGAATATCTTGGGTCATTTTCCATACCCTCATAAGATTTTTGAGCTCTTTTATAAGCTTTATAAATATTAAGAGCAGCTGCAGCTATCCCCCAAAATATTCCAAGCCATAAAGTCCATGTGTATCCTGTTAAATATTTTAAACCATATCCTATACCAAATCCAATAGCAATAGCAACAACAATTGAAATTCCTAAAGACATATTATCTAAAGCTTCTAGTTTATCTCTATGTTTTGGCTTTTCTATTTCTTCATTATTTTTCATAAAAAATTACCAACTATTTTATGAAAGAACAACAATAATCTGTTATAACTTTTACTTTAATATCAAAACTTGAATTTGCAGGAACATTAAAAGATGAATCTGCTGTATAAGTTTGCCATTGTGTTGAATCTTTTAATCTAACTTCTACTTCACCTGCAATTATTTCCATAAGTTCTGCTTCATTTGTACCAAAAGTATACTCACCTGGCATCATAATACCTAAAGTTTTTTTATCTCCATTTGATTCGATAAATGTTCTACTTGTAACATTTCCATCAAAATAAATATTTGCCTTTTTTACTAATTCAACATTTTTAATACTTTCCATTTTTTTTCCTTTTTATAAATTTTTCATAACTATTGAAGCAGCTTCTAAACAAGCTTCTATATCTTCATTTGTAATTTCCGTACACATAAATCCAGCCTCATACTGAGAACAAGCAAAATAAAAACCTTTTTTAATCATCTCATGATGAAAAGTTGCAAATCTTTTGAAGTCACACTTTCCAACCTCTTTAAAATTTGTAGGACTCTCTTCACAAAAGAAAAATCCAAACATACTTCCTCTTGTATTAACTTGTAAAGAAATATTATTTTCATTTGCTATTTTTTTTAGTCCATTTACAAGTTTTAAAGCTTTTTGATTTAACTCATCGTAAATTTTTGGATTTGCTTTTAATTTTTTTAAACTCACTAGTCCTGCTGCCATAGCAACAGGATTTCCACTTAAAGTTCCAGCTTGATAAATTTTACCTTCAGGGCTTAAATTTGACATAATCTCTTTTGAAGCTGCAAAAGCACCAACGGGCATTCCAGCGCCTATTACTTTTCCAAAAGTTAAAATATCAGCTTGTGTTTTTAATATTCCACTGGCACCTTTTAACGAAGCTCTAAATCCACTCATAACTTCATCAAAAATAAGTAATGCACCATTTTTATCGCAAAGTTCTCTACAAGTAGCTAAAAACTCATCACTAGCTGGTACTAATCCCATATTGCCAGCTATTGGCTCGATTATAATACAAGCAATATCAGATGAATCTTCAAAACATTTTTTTAAATTTTCAATATTATTATATTCACAAAGTAAAGTATGTTTTGTTAAATCTGCTGGAACTCCTGGACTACTTGGACTTCCAAAAGTTGCCATTCCAGAACCTGCTTGAACAAGTAATGAATCAGAGTGTCCATGATAACAACCTTCAAATTTTACAATATCATTTTTTCCTGTAACTCCCCTTGCAAGCCTTATAGCACTCATTACAGCTTCTGTTCCTGAACTAACAAATCTTACTTTTCCAATATTATCAAACATCTCAACAATTTCATTTGCTAATTGTGTTTCAAGTAAAGTAGGAGCACCAAAAGATAAACCTTTTTTAGTAGTTTCAATAACAGCATCTTCAATATCTTTATCACAGTGCCCAAAAATTAAAGGTCCCCAACTTTGAACAAAATCTACATACTTATTTCCATCTACATCGTATAAATAAGCACCCTTTCCTTTTTCTATAAAAGGTGGCGTTCCCCCTACACTTTTAAAAGCACGAACGGGTGAATCAACTCCACCTGGTATTACTTCACAAGCCTCTTCATAAGCCTTAATTGATTTTTCAAACATAAAAATTCCTAATTAATCATTTTGAGGCAATTGTACTATAACTTCTCTAAATGATTATTTAGCATCTTTGCTATGATTCTATTTTTTAAAGAATTCTTCAATTTCAACTTCAAATAAAATTGATAGTTTATATAAATGTGTTAAATTAAAATGTTTTTTATGTTTATAATTTTCCATATGTGAATAAAAGCCTGAAGATTTTTGTCCTATTGACAAAGATACTTCTAATTGACTCATTTTTTTTTCTAACCTAATTCTTTAGATTAATTTTAGGGGGATTTATACTATAATCCTGCCCATGAAAATAGTAATACTTGCGTTTATAATTTCCTTATCACTACATCTGTTTTTATTTAAAAAATATGAGCATAAAGAATTATTAAAAAACTCTCAAAAAGAAGAGATTAAAAATAAAAAAACTGATGTTAAATTTGTAAAACTTAAAGAGAATAAACCAATTATTGAAAAAATTGAAACTGAAAAAGTTATAGAAAAACCTATTGAAAAAATAGTTAAAAAAAAAGAATCTATAAAAAAACCTGTTAAAAAAGAGAATATAATTCCTGTAAAAAAAGTTGAAAAAAAATCTAAAGTTGACATAGAAAAAGCTAAAAAATTGCAAGAAAATATTTTAAAAGAACAGATTGTTAATAAAGAAAATTCAATTCAAAATAAAACTTTAGAAAGTTTTTTATCTCAAAAAGAACCTGTAAATCAAGAGATATTAAATGAATTAGAAAAACTTTATGGAGAAGAGTATAAAACTTTTACAAAAGTTCAAAAAGCATATTTGGAAAAAAATATAAATAATTTTCAAGTTATAACTCAAAGAGTTTTAGATAGACTTGGTTATCCAAAACTTGCGGCTAAACTTAAAATCGGAGGTGTAAATATTGTTGAATTTATGTTTCATCCAGATGGAAGTATTACAGGACTTAAAATAATTAATTCATCAGGTTATGCTGTTTTAGATGACTATTCTATAGAATTAATAGAAATAGCTTATAAAGATTATCCAAGACCAACAACCACAACAAAACTTCGATTTAAAGTATTTTACAGATTATATTAGGTAAAAACTATTATGGAAAGAATAAAAAAATATTTAAAAAATCTTTTTAATGGAAATATCTCCTTAGCTATTGTATTTTGGTTTTGGTTTGTATTTATATCTGTTTTAATTGAATACTTTTTTAATTACAATAACAACTCTGTTAATTTCGTAATTCAATCTATTTTATTGTTATATTCAATATCTATTTTTTTTATTATCTTTAAAAGTGCAAACAAATATGAAGGTAATAAAATTTGGTCTTTTTTAGCTAAAACCATAATAAGTATTAATTTGTTTATCTCAACATCATATTTTATAGAAGTTTATAAATTTAATTTTTTAGAAGATTATTATATAGAAAAAGAGATAAAAAGTTTAAAAGGAAATCTTCCTATTCAAGTTGATATGAATAGTATCTTAGTAGATATTTATAAAGAAAATAAAAATATTTTTTATAAATATAGTTTAAATAATATTGATTTATCTTTAGCAAAAAATCAAAATATTTTAAAAAGAAAAATTCAAGAATCAATTTGTGAAGATTACAATACAACTGATTTATTAAAAAAAGATTATATTTTAATATATGAATATACAAATGAAAAAGAAGAAAAAGTTATAGATATTAAAACAACTAAAGAGAATTGTCCTAAATCTATTTATGATTTGGAAATTTTAGCAGAAATATTAAAACAACAAGGGATGCTTTAAATTTAAATCTTAATTTAAAACATCTTAGTTATTTATAATTTTCTTTCATAACTATATAAATTCATATATCTAAATGCTAATAAATTTTCCAAAATTGCAAAAGTTACTATAAAGTTTATAAAAGAACTTCCTCCATAAGAGAATAAAGGTAAAGGAAGTCCAACAACAGGTGCAAATCCTATAACCATCAATATATTTATACTCATATTAAAAAATATAAGTAAAGCAAGTCCTGAAGCAAAAGCCCTGACTATATAGTCTTCTTTAAAGTAAAAATTCATACTCAAAAGATGAAAAATCAATAATGTATACAAAACAATTAGACCAATAGCTCCTAAAAAACCATATCTTTCAACAAAATAAGCAAAAATAAAATCGCTAGTTGCAATTGGTAAAAATTTTAATTGAGTTTGAGTTGCTTCTTCTGAATCTTTCCCTATCAATCCACCTGAACCAATAGCAATTATTGATTGCTGTACGTGATAACTTGGCTTTTCAGATAAAAAATCAACTATTCTTTTTTTCTGATAATCTTTGATTAAATAAGTATAAATAAAAGGTGAAGATATTCCTATAATCAAAAATATTGAAGCCCAAATTTTCCAATTTACTCCAATTAAAAATAAAATTCCATAACCAACAAAAAGTAAAACCAGTGCTGTTCCTAAATCAGGTTCTTTTGCAATCAAAATAAATGGCAGTAATATATAAAAAGAAAAATATGCAAACTCTTTTAAATTATATCCATTTACAGATGGTGGTTTTTGTTGAATTAAATATCCTAACATCAAAATAAATACTGGTTTAATAAGTTCTGATGGCTGAATGGTTGTACCCAAAAATGGTATATAAATCCATCTTTTAGCACCTAATTTGGTAATTCCCCAAAACTCAACAGCTAATAATAAAATAATTCCTAACCAATATAAAATAGGTATAATTCTTATTTTTCTTCTTATTGGCAAAAGAAATACTACAACAAAAGCAAATATAGCAATAGTATAATAAAATATTTGCTTTTCAGCTAACTGTTCGTTTGTTTCACTAATTAAATGGTATGATAAGAATATCAATGGTAAAACAAATATTATTAACAAATAATCAAAATGGGAAATAATTCTTTTATCAAATAAACGCATAGTGAAAGAGTATCTAAATATGGATAAAAATTTTATTGTAAATGAAGAAAATAGATTAGATAAATTTCTTGCATCAAAAATAGATGCTTCAAGGAATCAAATCGAACAATTAATAAAAAAAGAGTACGTAAAAGTAGATGGTAAAATTGTAAGTAAAACAGGACTTAAATTAAAAGAAAATCAATTAGTTGATGTTCACTTTCCACAAGCTGAATTAAATACAAAAAAAGATGAAATTTTCGTAAAAGATTCATTAGAAAATAAAAATGTTGAAATAATTTATGAAGATGATCACATTTTAGTTGTAAATAAACCTTATAATCTCACAGTTCATGATGCACCTAGTGTAAAAGATGCTACTTTAGTGGATTGGTTAAAACTAAATAATATCTCTTTATCAACTTTAAGTGGTGAAGAAAGACATGGAATTGTTCATAGACTCGATAAAGGGACAAGTGGTGTTATGGTTGTAGCAAAAACAAATGAAGCTCATACTGGTTTATCTAAACAACTTGAAGAAAAATCAATGGGAAGATACTATTTAGCACTTATTGATATGCCATTAAAAGAGAACCTTTTTATCGAAAAACCAATAGGAAGAAATCCAAATAATAGACTAAAAATGTCTATTGAAGAAAACGGAAGAAACGCAAAATCTGCTTTTTCAAAAATTGCTTTAAGTGATAATGAAAAAATAGAATTAATTGCTTGTAAACTTTTTACAGGAAGAACTCATCAAATAAGAGTCCACTTAAGTTCGATAAATAGGCATATACTTGGAGATAATTTATATGGTTTTAAGGGCGAATTAAATAAAATAAATAGATTTTATTTGCATGCTTATTATCTTTATTTAACTCACCCAATTACAAATAAGCAAATGAGTTTCAAAGCAAATTTACCAGAAGATATAAACAATTTCTTAAATAAAAACTTTCAAAAGGAGAATATCAGTGATAAAATTAATGAAAGCAACATCATTGGCAGTTTTACTACTTCTTTCTAGTGGTTGTACTAATATATTTGATAATCTTAATACTCCTTCAAAACCAAAAATTAACCAAAATATCGAAAGTGTAGATTTTAATTCTATAAAATCTATTTCTGATATAACATCTATTGGATTTGAATGGAAAAGAGTAAATGACCCAAAAGTTGTGGGTTATAACTTTTACAGAACAGATTTACAAAAAGGTAGTAAAACTCTAAATCTTATTAAATCAATAAATAATAGATATTCTACTCATTTTGTTGATAAAGATTTAGAACCAAATACAAAATATGCTTATCAAATATCTGCAAGATTAGCAGATGGAACAGAATCACCTACAACTGATGCATATATTGCTCAAACTCTTCCAAGAATAGTTCCTGTTAGTTTTCTTCAAGCTATATCAAATTTACCAAATAGAGTAAAATTGGTGTGGAGACCACATCCTGATCATAGAATTGAATATTATAGAATTGAAAAATTCAATACTACTTTGAATGAATGGATACACCTAAAAACTATAAATCAAAGATTATCTGTTGAGTACATAGATACAGGATTAGATAATAATTCTACTCATAAATATAGACTTAAAGCTTTTACATTTAATCACGTAGAATCAGCTCCAACACCTCCTGTTACAGCAAAAACAAAACCTTTACCTTTGGGAGCAAAAAATGTTAGGGTTTCAAATAATATTCCTAAAAAAATATTTTTAGCTTGGGATGCTTCAACTACTTCTGATGTCATAAAATATGATATTCATAGAAGTTCTTATGAATCTTTTGGATATAAAAATATAGGAACTGTTGATGCTAAAACTTTAGAATTTACTGATAAAGTAGACGATGATGGTAGAGTTTATTATTATAAAGTTATCGCTATTGATAAAGATAATTTAGGAAGTTCGTTTGACATTAAACCTGTAAAAGGAATAACTCTTCCAAAACCTGCTAAACCTATTTTAACATTGGCTCAAATTCAAGGTAATAAAGCTATATTAAACTGGAGAGCAGGAGATAATAGAGCCACATCATATAATGTACATAAAAAAATAAAAATTAATTTTTTTGAACATAAATTAGTTAAATTCAATAATATAACTGATTTAAGATTTGAAGATAATGATATTATAAGTGGAGTTGAGTATAAATACTCTATTCAAGCAAATGATGAATTTGGTTTAATTTCTGATAATACAAATGAAGCTAAATTAGTTATACCAAAATCAAAAAATCAACAATAAGAAGATAGATGCCACACATATTATTTGAAAAAAATGATTTAATTAGAGTTCCTTCTATAAAGAATGATATTGAATTTGATTTTATTGCAAAGTCTTATAATTTTACTCAAAAAGAGAGAAAAACAGAGTATAGAGTTGCCGTAAAAAATCAAAATAAAGAGTTTATGTTATCTTTAAAACCAAAAGATGAAAACTTTATGATTAAAGCTGATAAGGTTACAAGAATTTCTCCTGTAGCACTTATAAAAGGTGCTTTAAATGCTTATGTTGAATTAAATAATGCAAAAGTTTTATTTTCTAATACAAATAATCTTATTGTGAAAGAAGATACAGTTCATGAGTATTTAAAAGATATAAACTATTTTGTTAATGATTTTAAAACAAATAAAGAGATTCAAATAGAGATAGGTTTTGGAAGTGGAAGACATCTTTTACATCAAGCAAAAACAAATCCAGATATTCAATTTATTGGTCTTGAAATTCACTATCCTTCGATTGAACAACTTCTAAAACAACTTGAACTTCAAAATATCACAAATGTTTTAGTTGTAAATTATGATGCAAGATTATTTATGGAATTTATAGAATCAAATAAAGTAGGAAAAATATTCGTACATTTTCCAGTTCCTTGGGATAAAAAACCTCATAGAAGAATCTATTCAGATGAATTTGTAAATGAAGCTTTAAGAGTTTTAAAAATTGGTGGAACATTAGAGCTTAGAACTGATAGTAGAAAATATTTTGATTTTTCTACAGAAGTTTTGACAAAACTTCCAAAAGGAAGAATAACAATTGATATTAATAAAGATTTAGCAGTATCAAGTAAATATGAAGATAGATGGAAAAAACAAGGAAAAAATATCTACGATGTTACTTTAGAATCTTGGAATGAAGATGAAAAAATAGACTTGAATGTTGATTTTTCTTTTGAATTTAAAATTGATTTTAGTAAAATTCTAACGTCAATTCCTACAAAATCAATTATTGAAAAAAACTATTTTGTTCATGTTGAAGAATTATATATTATAGAGAATATGGAAAATTCAGGATTGATAAAAGTAACAATGGGTAATTTTGATAGACCAGTAACTAAATATCTTTTAGTTAAAGATGGATTTATCTCTTATTATCAAGGAAATCCTCTTCCAACAAGTTCAAATATAAATGCACATAAAAAATTAAAAGAGATTTTAAGTAAATGATAGAAGCTAAGAATATTTACCTTACATACGATGATAATAAATACATTATAAAAAAAGGAAATTTTTCTATAAAATCTAAAGAGTTTATCTTTATTGGTGGAAACTCTGGAAGTGGAAAATCAACTCTATTAAAATCATTTTATGGAGATATTCCTTTAAAACATGGAAGTTTAAAAATAGAAAATCAAGAAGTTTTTGGAATAAAAGGAAAAAAGTTAAGACTTCTTAGAAAAGATATTGGAATTATTTTTCAAGATTATAAATTGGTAAATGAGTTTACAATCGAAGAAAATATAATGATACCTCTTAAAATAAATGGCTATACACATGAAGTTTCAAGAGATCAGGCAAATAAACTTTTAGCTCACGTAAGATTGAGTCATAGAGCTGGTTATCATCCAAATGAATTAAGTGGTGGAGAACAGCAAAGAGTTGCTGTAGCACGTGCACTTGCACATAATCCTAAAATTATCATTGCCGATGAACCAACGGGAAATCTTGATGATTATTCTGCTGAAGTTGTGTGGAATTTACTCAAAGGTGCTAATGAACAACTAGGTATTACTGTTGTTGTTGTAACTCACAGAGTTCCTAAAAATTTAGGAATTAAATTTAGACAGCTATCTATAGAGGATGGAATAATTTATGAAGTCTCTTAAGAATATCTTAGCTTTTTTTATTCCATTACTATCTATGTTGATAGCTTTTTCTATATATTTACTAATAAATAATGTAGTTGATGATTACAAATCTAAAATTTCAAGGGATTATTCTATTGTAATTGTTTCAAATGTTCCTATAATAAAAGAGAATATTTCGGAATTAGCTGGAATAAAAGTAGAAAGAATTCAAGCTTTACCAAATGATAAAATTGTTGCTGGAATAAAATCTAGTTTATCTGATAATTCAATTGAATTACTAAAACAAAAATTACCAAACTTTTATCAAATTTATTTGGAAATTTTTCCAACAAGTAGTGAGTTAGAAGAGATTAAACAAACATTATTAAAAAATAAAAATATTAAAAAAGTAGAAGTATTTTACAAAAATCATAATCAAACATATTTATTATTACTTTTATTAAATAGTGTATCTTTCATATTATTTTTTATTATTACTCTATTTGCTATAATAATTATTGCAAAGCAGATTAAATTATGGTTTCATGAGCATAATGTTAAAATATCGATATTAAGGCTACATGGTGCTTCAATTTTATATAGTGCTTCATCTATTTTAAATTATGCATTATTTAGTTCATTTTTATCATTTATAATTTCTGCTGGGTTTTTATTTTATGTTTCAAATAATATTGACGTTTTATTTCCTTTAGAACTTCAAGATATTGTGGATGTAGAAATAAATTTAGGTGTTGAGTTAGTAAAAATCTTTTTATTATCTTTCAGTATATCGATTTTTACAATTTTTGGTGTATTATTAAAGTATAAGATAAACAATGATTAAAATATTTTTTCTACTAATTTTATTAAATAGTATAATATTCTCTTCTAATATTGATAAAAAGATTAAACAAAATAAAGAAATCTTAAATTCAAGTAGTGAAAAAAAAGAGACTACAAACCTAAAAATCAAAGAATTAGCAGATAAAATTGAAGCTCAAAATAATAATATTATAAATCTTGAAAAAGATATAAAACAGATAAATGAAGATATTGATCAACATCAAAAATTACTTGAAGAGCAAAAAAATAAACTTTTAGAATTAAAATCAAAATCTACTGAACTAATAAAAGAAAAAAACAATAATGAAGAAGAGATAGTAAATACTATTATTGAAGAATTTTCAATATCAATGGCATTAAAATTAGCATCTGAAAATAGTCTACAAGAGTTAATAGATAGTGAGATTTATACTCTTTTATCTGAACACTCAAAAGAAAAAGTAACAAAACTAAATAGTAATTATGATGCTGTATCTTCGTCAACAAAAGTTAATCAAAAAGAGATAGAAAAAATCTCATCATATATTGAAAATAGACAAAAAACAAAAGATAAATTAACCAACTTAAAACAAAAACACTCTTCTTCATTATCTAGTTTAGAAGAACAACATAAATCTTATCAAGAAGAATTAAATAAAGTAGTTAAACAACAAGAATCATTAAAAACTCTTCTTGCAGAATTAAATATATTAAAAGAAGAAGAAGATAGAAAAGCTGCTCAAAGAGAAGAAGAAAAAAGAAGAAAACTACAAGAACTTCTTGCTAAGAAAAAAGAGAATAAAAAAGAAGTTGTAACAGAAAATGAAACTGAAGAGATTCAAACAGCTGATGTTAGAAATCAAAAATTTGCAAAAGATTTAAATTTAGATGTTAGGAAAATTGGTTCATCTACAGAAGGTATAAAAATAGTAAGTTATAAAGGACAAAAAACTATAGCACCTTTAAAATCATTTAAAATAATCAAAAATTTTGGTACATATTATGATCCTGTTTATAAAATAAAACTCTTTAATGAATCAATTGTTTTAAAAAGTAATGAACCTAAATCAAAAGTTGTATCAGTTTTAAATGGTAAAGTTGTATATGCTAAAAAAAATGCTGGAATGCTTGATAATGTTGTGATAATTCAACACGAAGGTGGACTACATACAATTTACTCTCATTTAGATGAAATATCACCTACTTTAGTAGTTGGTAAATGGATTAAACAAGGTTATGTTGTTGGACGTGTTGATAATAGCTTAATGTTTCAAGTTACAAAAGACTCTTCTCACATCAATCCAAGAGAGTTAATCAAATTATAATGAGACTTTTTATAGATGGTGATGCTTTTCCAAATTTGCTAAAACCGATTATATTAAGAGCAATTGAAAAACAAAAAATAGATACTATTGTAATTGCAAATAAAAAAATCAATATAGGTATTTCTAAACATATTAGTTATATCATTGTTGATACAAAAGAAAATGAAGCTGATGATAAAATAGTTGAAATGTTAGAAGAAAATGACCTTGTAATAACAGCAGATATTCCACTAGCTGATAGAACTATACAAAAAAATGCTCATGCTATTGACCATAGAGGTGCAACTTATACACAAGACAATATAAAACAGTATCTTGCAATTAGAAATTTAATGCAAGAAATAAGAGATAGTGGAGAAATAACAAAAGGTCCAGCTCCTTTTAGTCAAAAAGATGCACAACAATTTGCAAATTCATTTAATGCTTTTTTGCAAAAATATAACAAAAAATAAGGATTTACCATAATTTTAATAGACCAATCAACAAAAAATCAATTTAGAATTTTTTGTAAAGAAAACAACATCACAGATATGGAAAAAGCTGTTCAATATTTTATAGTATTTGGCGGTTTAAATATAAAAATAGATACAAAAAAACCATTACTTGAACTAATAGAACAACATATTTTAAATAACTATTTACAATTAAGAAATGAAATTCATAGTTTAACGGGTGGTTATAAAGTTGACCATGCTGTGTTAACAGGAATTGCTCAAGGTGATAGAAGAACTAATTCATCTTTTAAAAGAGCCTTTGTAAGTTTTGAAGAGGGTTCAAAATGTGTTGAAAAATTAGTAGAAAGAGGAATAATTGAAGTTGAATCATCTCAACATCACTTAGCAAATAAAAGAGGTGATGATAAAGTTGCTAGAAAACTACTATTTACAACTCCATTTTTAAGATTTTGGTTTGCTTTTGTTTCTCCAATATATAAAGGTATAAAAGAGAAAAATTATGAAGAATTTTATACTCTTTTTGAAAATAAACAAGCTGAATTTGGAAACTTTGTATTTGAAGAATTATCAATGGAATTTATCAGAGATTTATTAAGTGAAGACCCAATAAAACAGTTTGGAAAATATTGGGATGAAAAAAGAGAAATAGATTTAGTTGCAAAAACAACAAGCGGAAAAATCATCGCAGGAAATTGCAAATATATAAACTCTAAAATCAAAAAAAATGAATTAAACAGACTAATGGATGATTGTAAAGGTGCAGGTTTAAATGTAGATATCTTTGTAATCTTTAGTAAAAATGGATTTTCAAATGAGTTAAAATCACTTAAAAGTGATTCTTTAAGACTATTTACTCCGAAGAGCTTTAAGCTATTATTAGCTTAAACCTCGTTCATTCTTCTTTCAAACTCTTTATTCATATCATCAAGTTTAAATTGAGTTGCTTGTAACAATTCAAATTTTTGTTCAATCTCTTTTTCAATTTTTGGAATATCTCTTGAAAGTTTAACTCTTGCATCTTCAAGTGCATCTTCAAGTTTTTCTATTTGTTCTTCTAAATCTTGAATCTCTTTTTTAAGTGGCGCTGTTGCTTTACTTTTTTCAGAAACAATTGCAGCTCTTAATTTTTTACTCTCTTTTTTATTTACTTTTGGTTTTTCAACTTTTTTCTTTTCAACTGTGTCATCTTCTTCCCAACCAATTTTTTCTAAAAACTCATCATAAGTTCCATTGAAATAATCAGCTCCATCATTTGTAAATACAATCAATCTATCACAAATTGCTCTTAATAAATCTTCACTATGCGTTACAATAATACAAGAACCTTCAAAAGCTTTAATTGCATTTGTAAGTGCATCGATAGAATCCATATCAAGGTGGTTTGTAGGCTCATCTAAAAAAAGTAAGTTTACATCTTTTGCTATAATTTTTCCAAGCATTACCCTACTTTTTTCTCCCCCTGATAGAAGTGAAATTTTCTTTTTAGCATTATCACCACTAAACATCATCAATCCAGCAATTCCTCTAATAGTTGACTCAGGAAGTTTTACATTTGTAGAGTGAATTTCATCCATAATAGTATTGTTTTTATTTAGGTGAGAAATATTTGTTTGCCCAAAATGCCCAAAAACTGTACTTGTATGATAATCAATTGTTCCAGTTAAAGCTTTTAGTTCTCCTGCAATTACATTTAATAGTGTTGATTTTCCTTTACCATTTTTCCCGATGATTCCAAGAGTTTCACCACGACTAAGAGCAAAAGAAATATCTTTAAACAAAATATTTTCAGGTGTATATCCAAAACTCACATCTTTTACTTCAAGTAAAAATTTTGCTGCTGTATCTTTATAATTGAAGTTAAAACTTAGATTTGAATCATATTGTAAGTCTTCCATAACTTCCATTTTTTCAAGAATTTTTACTTTTGATTGTGCTAGGGTTGCTGTTGCAGCACGTGCTTTATTTTTAGCAATAAACTCTTCAAGCTCTTTGATTTTTTTCTCTTGAGCTATTTTTTGTTTTTCATAATGCTCTTCATTACTTGCTAATAATTCATAGAATTTATGTGTGCTTCCTTGAACCATAAAAGCACTTTTTCTAATAATTCCCATAGTATGAGTACAAACGCTATCCATAAAATCTCTATCGTGAGTGATAAGAATTACTTCTCCCTCAAAAGATTTTAGAAAAGCTTTTAGCCATCTAATAGATAAGATATCCAAGTAGTTTGTAGGCTCATCAAGTAATAACATATTTGGTTCTGTTAAAAGAAGTTTTGCAAGATTTATTCTGATTTGATAACCACCTGAAAACTCTTTTGGAGCTTTTTCTAAATCATCTTGAGTAAATCCAAGACCAAATAAAATCTTTTCAGCTTTATAGATATTGTATTTATCATCTTCTCCTAAAGCTAAAGCTGTTTCATCAAGAAGAGTTTTCTCTGTAAAATCAAAATATTGCTTTAAAGCACCAATTTTATAATTTTTAGGAATTGCAATTTCTCCACTATCTGGTTGTTCTTCTCCTAAAATCAACTTAAAAAGTGTCGATTTTCCACTTCCATTTCTTCCAACTAATCCTACTTTATTTCCAGCATTTAGTCTTAACTCAAGTTCGCTATAAAGCTCATTTGTTGGATAACTTTTTGATATGTTTACTAGTTCTATCATGATTCTTCTTTTGTATGTTTTTCTATTTTTTAAGGTTAGGATTATATGATAATGTGGGTTATATGTTGATTAGAGTAAATTTTTATTTCGAAGGTTTATTTCTTCTTACTAACTATACATTTTCTTTTAAATTTATTCTTCAAGATACTGATAATAAACTTTTATATCACTCCAAATTTTTCCTATTTTTAATATATCCTCAAATTCTAAATTATTATGGTCATATAAACAATGAAACCACCAACAATGATATTCATTTTTCATAAAATGGTCTGTTCTACCAAAAAATTCATTATGATTTTCACTCCATCTCCAAATATGTTGGTCTTTATTTAGAGATATGTTTTTTTAAATGTTCTTCAATACTTGAAAAAACATTTTCCTCATCTTCTTTAAGATAAAATGAAATAGTAAGTTCAATTTCATAATCAAATAAAAAATCATTTTTATTTGATACTCTTTTTAAAAGTTCTTTATCAAGTTTAATTGCTTCACTTAAAAGTTTATCTTGTAATTTTTTAAGTCTATTATTTACTATTTGAAGTTCATTCAACATTTTAAAATTAATTCTTTTGATAAACTAGGTTAAAAAATATTTTATCTATATCTTTGATAATAATATTGGCTAAATGTATATTGGATTCTTTATTAAATTTATTCAAATCATCTAAAAAACCATTAGCATAAAAATCAATTAATTCTTCTTCACTACTTGAAATACAATTTAACAACAAAGTTTTTACATTTTGGAACTCTTCAAAATTTATCTCTTCTATTATTTGTTCAAAAATTTCACCCTCTTCTTTAAAATATGAAAAAAAACTTTCTTTTGAACACATCTCTTGATTTTCCATAATTTTATATATTAAACTATTTTCTAAATAACTATTTCTATCTTTATATGAAACTACATTTTCTAATAGATTTTTAATACAACTATCAAGTTTATTTTCCATTTTGTTTTACCTTTAGTTTAATTCTTTAACAATAATATCCATATAGCTTTTTATTTCATTAAAAATATTTTCAACAATTTCATCTAATTTCTTATCATCAAAAATATCATAAGTTGGTTCTTCTTTATAATCTTTAGAAAAATTTAATTTTATATTTGAATCTTTATATCTTAATTTCCCTTCTCTATATTTAAAATTTATTTTATTAGAAATTAGAGATATATCTTTTGAATTATCAAAAAAAATTTGATATCTAAAATTACAACTAGAATAAGAATATATTTTAAAATAAAAATCATCTTTTATTAAATCAAAAGATATACAATCTGATGATTTATTTCTAATATTTATTATTTTATTGATTACATCCTCTTGAGATTCATTGTAATTTTCATCATATTCATTGAAAAAAACATCTGATATCTCAAATTTCCAATCTTTATTTTCAATATATGTAAATACTTTTTCTTCCAATTTTTTCCAAAATAAAAACTCTCTTTCTGCCCAAGCATAAGCTAGATTTTTTGACATAATTGTCGCTGATTTTGCCATTTCTGGAGTATTTATGAATTTTATGCTTTCCATTTGTAATTCCTCTGTTGTTTGATTTGTAATTTTTAGTATCAAATTTTTATATTGAATTAGACTTTCCCTTATTATTGGTAAATTAGCACTTTTTTCAATAGATTTTTCTATAAAATTCAATATATCCAATTGAAAAGAGATTTTTTCATATTTTTTAAAACTATTTTCTGTCGAATCTCTACCATCTAAAGTTAAATAGTAAACCTTTGAAAATTCTTTATTTTGTTTTATACTATATTTATAATAATCACTTAATTGATTTTCTTGATCTGTTGCATCTATTTTCATTTCAATTGCAATATAGTAATCTTTGTTTTCTATTGTAAAATCTATTCTTCTTGAAGTATCCGTTAATGTTTCTCTACCAACTTTTATATTATTAAAATCAAAATCTTTAATATTTAAAACTTCCTCAATAAATATCTCCAAATATTTATTGCCTTGAAAATGTGTTCCATTCGGATTTATAAGTTCATATATAAAAGCTGAATGGGTATCAACTTCTAATCTTTCCATTTTTAAAATAGAAAAGATATTAAACTTATCTCCTCTATGTTTTTGAAGCTCTTCAATAATTTCAATTTTTCCATATAACTTTATTAAAGCATTTTCTAGTTCTCTAAAATCTATATTTTTATCACTCATTTCAACAATTCCTTTTTAATTTACAAAATCTTACCATCACTAAATCCCCAAACTCCATCACTCAAACCTTTTCAAATACAAATCAATATTACTTTTAACTTTCATTTTCAACTCATCAGGTTCAATCACACCAATAAAAGGAATATATCTTTGAATAGTTGGAATTATTTCCATATAGTCTGTAATAGTTAGTTCTAAATCAACTGATTCATCATCATAGGTTTTCAGTATTCTTTGGGTTTTATTTAGTGGTTTTCTTAAAAAATATCTTGATACTTTTGAATCTATAAAAAGTTGAACTAAAATAGATTCATTATTTGGTTTATAGTAAGCACTTATTGCATTATCAAAGGTTTTGATTTTTTCTTCATCGAATGAAAAGTGAGTATTTAGAACTTCTATATTTTTTATAGTATTTAGGTGGAAAGTTTTGATTTTATTATCATTTGGTTCATATATGATTAGATACCAAAATCCTTCAAGATTAAGAATCTTTAGAGGATATATTTCTCTATTTTTACCATTATAAAAGCATTTGATAATAGATTTTGATTCAACTGCATTTTTAATCTGAATTATTTCATTTTTAAAGTTATCTATTTTTTCAATTGAGCTTGTTTGATATAGTTTATTAGTTAATTCATCTTCAAATTTTAAAAATAAACTATCAACTTTTGGGGATAAATCAACATCGCTATATTTATCTTTTGATTTGTTTTTTAATATAGCAATAATTGATAATTCATCTGCACTAAACAAAGTTTTTGTTAGAAAGTTATTTTTTGCTTTATAAGTTTTTGAAGAGTAATCATAATAGATTTTATCATCTACAAATAAAGGTAAAATATACTCTTTAAAATCAGTTTGAATAATTTTTTTAGAAACACCAAATCTTTCTACAAGACTAGGAGTTGATAACTCATAGCCTTTACTTAATAGTTCTAGTATTAGTGATAATCTATTTATTTTATTTTGAAAATTCATTTTATTCTTTAATAATAATTTAGCAATTATTATATCAATCAAATGACTCACAAATGACTCTTTTTATAAAATATAAAAAAATTTATAATTTTAGACTAATCCAGTAAAAAGTATTTTACATTTAACCTTATTTTCTGGCATATTTTCATTGATTGTAGTTTTAAAGATTATTTCACAATCTTCATCTATTTTTTCATTGAAAAAACTCATAATATCATTTATTGTAAAGATTGAAACAGTAGGTAAGATTTCAAACTCTATCCAAACACCTTTAGCACTTTTTAATTCATTAGAAAATTCATTTTGAACATCTAAAGCAATATTATCATCAAGACTAAAAACTTTAACATAACCAGCAACTTTTCCAATTTTTGACAAGATTGTTTGTAAATCAAATAAATCATCTTTTTTTGTATCTAAACTCATTTCATTCTCCTATTGTTTATATATTGAAATTATAAACTAGGTGAATTACTTAGGTTGGGAATTTAATAGTAGAAATAAAAAAAGGTAAGAGAAAAAACTCTTACCTTTTGATAGTAAAATAAAAGAAGATTAGTGTAAATCAGCGTTTAATTTAACTTCTCTTGTACTTCTCATAGCGATAGTTTGACCTGTACTTGAATTTACTCTAAAGTGAACTCCATTTACTCCTTGGAAGTCACTTCCTTTCATAACATTTGAAATCTCTTTTCCTGGATTTATTGCTTTTAATTGCTCAACAGCTTTATCAGAAAGAGTGATTTTAGTTCCTGGTAAAATTGTAACACCTGCATCTAAAATACAACCATCACCAATTGCTGTTCCTGTACAAGAGTTAGCACCTAAAAGTGTATTTTCTCCAATAGTTACAGGCACACCATCAGTTCCTGATAGAACTCCTAGAATTGAAGCTCCTCCACCAACATCTGAACCAGCTCCAACAACAGCACTTGAAGAGATTCTTCCTTCAACCATAACAGCACCTAAAGTTCCAGCGTTGAAGTTGATATAAGCAGCACCTGGCATAACAGTTGTTCCAGCTGCTAATTGAGCTCCCATTCTAACTTTTGAAGTTTCTAATATTCTTGTATTATCAGCTAAAATTACATGTTGTAATAATCTTGGGAATTTATCAACGAAATCAATATTTGGATATTTTCCAGAAAGTTTTAATACGATTTCATTTGCTCTTAACCAGTCAAGCTCGATTGGTTGATTTCCAACCCATGCGCAATTATGTAGTTTTCCAAATGCACCATTTAAGTTTAAGCTTCTTAAA
The DNA here is from genome assembly GCF_013177635.1 of Arcobacter aquimarinus. Lineage (NCBI taxonomy): Bacteria > Pseudomonadati > Campylobacterota > Epsilonproteobacteria > Campylobacterales > Arcobacteraceae > Arcobacter > Arcobacter aquimarinus. Next base: position 1,597,041 of record NZ_CP030944.1, read on the forward strand.
GCTGCTTTTCCAGTTGAAAGGGCATAAAGCTTTAAATATACAGCTTCTGTACTTTCAGGTGCTGCGTCTTCAAAAATAAATACAACTCTATAATCATCAGCACTTAATCCTGAATCAATTGGTAAAGATGCAAGTGTTGATATAACTTGAACATTTTTATGTGCTTCACCTTTAGCTTCAGGAATAAATGGTCTAAAAGCTTCAATACAAGAAGTTAAAAACTCATCACTTATTTTGCATACTAATTCTGATTTTGAAGTATCTACGTTTTCACCAGCTACTTTTAAAGCGTTTAATAATACTGCTGCACTTCCAAAATTTTCATTCCAATTTATCAAAGGGAAAGTTGCTTGAAGTATTTTATCTTTGTTTAATTGTCCTCTATCAACTCTTGCAATACCAAATCCGATTGGATTTTTGTACCAAGATTGTGATTGAATATCATCTACTAATTGTTTAAATTCATCTTTTGTATAAGCCATTAGTTCTCCTATTAAATTTTTGCGTATTTTACAATAAACTTGACTAATATAAGGTTAATTAATAAATCGTATCCATATCTATTGTAGCATTTGGTGAATTTATGGAGTGTAAAGCATTTAAAAGTGCTTTTATATTATTTGAACGAAGAAGAATTTCATACCTATATTTATTTGCCATTTTAAAAATAGGACTTTGTCCAAAACCAACAACTTCTATTTGTTTATTATCTTTAAAAATCTTTGCATAATCTTCCATTTCATCTTTTACTTTTAAGCCATTTGAACTTGAAAAAATCACTTTTGCCATTTTTAAAAATGGTGGATAAAAATCTTGACGAAACTCTAATTCACTTTTTAAAAACTCTTCATAATTTGATTCATTTAAGTAATGACTAAAAAACTCTTGATTTTTTGTTTGAATTATTACTTCACCCTCACCACTTCTTCCACTTCTTCCTGATATTTGAATCAATAAAGACAAAGCTTTTTCCCTAGATTTATAAGAGTTCATATTTAAAACTGAATCAATTCCAAGAACAACTGCTAGTTTTACATTATGATAATCATGCCCTTTTGAAAGCATTTGAGTTCCCACTAAAATATCAATTTTTCCATCATTAAACTCGTTTAAAACTGTTTTTAATTGATTATCTGTTTTGATTTCATCCCTATCAAATCTTTTTATTTTGATATTTGGAAAATGAAATTTCAACTCCTCCTCAATTTGTGCCGTTCCAACTCGTAAATTATGAATAATTCCACTATTACAAGAAGGACAAGAATCAGGTATTTTTTGAGTATATCCACAATAATGGCACTTTAATGCCAAATCATTTTTATGTAAACTCATAGAAACCGAACAAAAAGGACACTCAACAGATTTTCCACAAGTTGTACAAATCTGATATTTAAAATTTGCACGTGTAGGTAAAAATACAATTACTTGATTTTTATCTTTTATAGTTTTTTCTATTTTTTCTATAATTTTAGAAGATAAATTTGATTGACTATCATCAAAACTATAAACTTTCTTTGTTTTATGAAAAGTCTCATTTAGTCTAAAAAATGGTATTTTATGAAAAGAACTACTACTTACAGTTGCACTTCCTAAAACTAGTTGTAAGTTATATTTTTTAGCTATATAAATTGCTAAATCTTTAGTATTTAATCTTGGTTTTGAATCACTTTTATATGAATCATCATGCTCTTCATCTACAACAATAACTCCAAGATTAAAATAAGGTAAAAACAGAGCTGATCTTGCACCTGCGATTAATCTTATAGTTCCTTCTTGTAAACCTTTTAAAATCTCAATTTTTTTCTTTTTTGTGATTTTTGAGTGCCAAATAGCAACACTTTTACCAAAAACTTTTTCCAATCTCTTTTGCATTTGAGGAGTTAAAGATATTTCAGGCATAAGTAAAACTGCTTGTCTATTTTGATTTAGATGTTCTTCTATAATTTTTATGTAAATTTCAGTTTTGCCAGCTCCTGTATTTGCAAAAAGTAGAGCCTGTTTTTTTTCATCTAAAAACTCTTTAGCTTTTTGTTGTAAAGAAGATAAAACAATTTTACTATCAAATTTCTCTTCGTTTGAAATTTTTTCTATATTTTTATCAAAAGGATTATAAACACTTAAAGCTTCACCAATTGAACAAACATAATAAGTAGAAATAAAACTTGCTATTTGAAGCATTTTTTCATCATAAAATTGATTTGTAATTTCACTTATATTTGTACAATCAAAAGTTGGTTTTTCAACCTCTTTTATAATAACAGCTTCATCTAAGACTTTTCTATTTCTTAATTTTATAAAAACTTTTGAACCAATATCTATTTTCTCTTCATTTTGAAAAGTAAGATTATTTAAAGGGGATTTTAATAAAGCAACTTCATAATAAAACACTATTCAATCTCTTTACATAATTTTTCTTCACTTTTACACAAAAAAACACCCTCTTCTAAAGTAAACAAAAAAGGATTAGTAGATGTATAAAAATAGTAACTATTCGATGAAGTTTTAGCCCAACTTCCTATTTTTTTTTCATTTAAATCTGTAGAAATAATGTCAAAATCAATAACTTTAGTAAAAAGTTTTTCATTTTTTTTATTTATTGAAGCATCATCTAAACTATTTATTTTTTGATTATCTAATAATAGAACTTTTTGATTTTTTGATTTTGCAACTCCAAAACGGATTAAAGAAAGTTCTGATTTTAAAGTTGTTATATGAGTTTTGTCATTTATTTGACTAAATTTAGGAATAGCAAAAACCGTTATTATAGAGATTAAAACTATCACTATTATGATTTCTAATAAAGAAAAGCCTTTTATTTTAAAACCTTGCTAATTTATTTGTAATATCTTCCACATCTTTTTTGAAAACATGATATTCATGAGATAGTCTTAAATATGCAACTAACAAATCTTTTGTATCATTATTTTTACTTACATCTAAATATTTTGTTAATTCTTTAAATATATTATCATCAACATTTACGGTATAAGCCATATTATTTATATGGAATGTTACTTCTTTATTCACTTCTTTGTGCCTTTATCAATGTCAATGTACTATCTATTCTTAAAAACATATCTTGATTATTTCTAACTAATTCATCATTGTCATTTTTCAATTTTTCAATCTCCTGCATCAAAGCAAGATTTTCTAATCTTAATTTTTCATAATCATGAATTAATTTATCAACTTTACTGTTTAATGTTTCTATTATTTCCATGAAGAGATTTTATCTAAAATTTCCTACTATTAGAGTTTAAAATTTAGTTAATGAAGTTTTTTTTTTCATTTATAAAAATTTTTGCCACTTCATAAAGCATAGCTACTGATTTCCCCCATTGAGAATAATCATTTACGTCGTTTATTTCTATTCCAAAACTATCTGAAATTTTTTCAATTAATATCTGCTCATTTATGTTAAAACTATGGTCAATATGAATTAAAATCATCAATTCTAAAATTACAATTCTTTTACTTGCTTCTGATTTAAAATCTTTTAAAATATCTTCTAAACTAAACTTATCCATATCAAATGAATCTAAATTTTCAATTCCCATTTCTGTGCAATATTCAGATATTATTTCTTCTTCTCTTTCACCATATTTATTATCTATTCTTGCTAAATAATGTGCTAATTGTAAAAAAGAAAACTTCTCTTTTGATTGTAATTTCATTAATAACATTTTAATCTTCCTGATTTTATATTTCGAATTATAATTAATTTAAGTTAATAAGAGATAAATGAATTTCAATCCATCTCTAAACTCATCAGATACATATCTTCTCCATCAGTTACTTTTATATTTACACTTTGACATTTTGGGCAAGAAAATTCATGTTTTTCTAAAGTGGATTTTGTATTACAATCAAGGCATAAAATCTCAATTTTTTGGACATTTATCAAAAACTGTGCATCATGGCAAACAGTTTGTTCTTTAAAAGTATCAAAAGCAGTTTGAAGTAAATCAGGCTCAACTCCACTTAAAACTCCAATTTTTACAACTACTTTTGTAACTTTTTTTGCTTCATTTACCCTTGCATGTTCTTCACAACTCTCTAATAAAGATTGAACAATACTATATTCGTGCATCAGCAAATCCTTGGAAGTAATTCACCAGTTGGTGTATCTAAAAATCTTTTTGTTCCCCAAGAACTGTTTAATATAACTCTTTGCGGATATTGCTGTGTAACTTTTCCAATAATACAAGCATTTTTTGCCTCTACAAACTTATGTAAAACTTCTATTGCTTTGGCAGCATCTTCTTTTGAAATTGCTAGTACAAATGTTCCCTCATTTGCTAGATTTGTTGCTTCAAATCCTAGCATTTCACAAATTCCTTTTACCTCATCACTAACTGGAATATTTTCTTCTTCTACTTCTATACAAATATTTGATTGTTTTGCCCACTCATTTAAAACTGCACTCACTCCTCCTCTTGTAGCATCTCTTAAAGCAGTTATTTTAACACCACTATCAATAAGTGCTTTTACTTGAGGATATAAAGAGTTACAATCACTTTTTAAATTTGAGTGCATATCCATACCCTCACGTGCAGTAAATATAGTAGCTCCATGAGCTCCAATGTCACGGCTAACAAGTATCAAGTCATCTTCACTAATATTGTTTGAGCTTATTCCACTATAAAGTATCTCTCCAATACCAGTTGTATTTATAAAGATTTTATCAACTGCACCACGTGGTACTACTTTTGTATCACCACTTACTATTATCGCTTCATTTTTTGCTAACTCTTCTTTCATAGAGTTTACGATGATTTCAAGTTGCTCTACTTCAAACCCCTCTTCTATGATAACTGAACAAGTAAGATATTTTGGCTTTGCTCCCATCATGGCTAAGTCATTGCAAGTTCCACAAATGGCAAGTTTTCCTATATTTGCTCCATTAAAAAAAAGTGGACTAACGGTAAAACTATCTGTACTAAAAGCAAGTTTTCCATTTTCTATAACAGCTGCATCTTCACTTTTTTCTAATATCTCATTTTTAAAAGCATTATAAAATACTTTTGTTATAAGCTCATTGTTCTCTGCTCCACCATTTCCTTGGGCCAATGTTATTGTTTTTGTCATTTATCTATTTTCCCTACTCTTACTATATTTTTTACTTCCACCTTGAGATGTTTCAACTGGATATTTTTTTTCATTTTTTGTCATTTTATTCATAATCGCATCTTCAAGATTTATATCTAGCTTCATACAAATTCTAAGAAGATAAATAGCAATATCTGCAACCTCTTCTTTTGTATGTTCTTTTACATCATCAGGTAAATTCATCGATTCTTCAAAATTTAGCCATTGGAAAATCTCATTTAGTTCACCTACTTCTCCATTTAATGCCATAACTAGATTTTTTGGATTATGAAAACTTTCCCAATTTCTATCATCACTAAACTTTTGAATTCTTTGTTTTATTTTTTCTATATTCATATTTACTCTTTTATATCTAAAATTTCTATTGTTTTCTTGAAGTTTATCTCATCACCGTAAAAATATTCTTCAAGTAATGGTTTGATTTTATACTCTTTTACAAAGGTTAAATCATCTTCATTTTCAACATTCATAAAATAACTATGTCCTAGTTGATAATCTTCATTAATAGTTTTTTCAATATGATCATTTAATTTTGTAAATACCTCTTTTGAAATTTGTGGAACTAAATTTATGTTTGGTTTCATTTTCAAAAATGTAAATCTTCTTCTTAAAGCTATATCAATAGTTGCTATAGATTTATCTGTACTATTCATAGTAGCTATGATATATAAGTTTGAAGGAATTTTAAATTTCTCTTTAGAGTATGGAAGTGTAACTTCATAGTTATCTCTTTTATCTTCTTCTATAAGAGTTATTAGTTCTCCAAAGATTTTAGAGATATTTCCTCTGTTTATTTCATCTATTACTATATAAAAGTTTTTTAATGGATTTTTATTTGCTTCATTACAAAGTGTTTTAAATATTCCATCTTCTCTATCTATAATCCCATTTTTTTGTGGTCTAAATCCTTCAATAAAATCTTCATAAGAATAGCTTTGATGGAAAGTTACAAACTCAATTCTTTTTTCATTTTTTACTAAATTATATAAAGTGTCAACACTGCCTTCTAATATTTCATCATCTCTATTGTTTATAATAAAATCAAAAATCTCATTTTCTACAAAATCTTGACCTTCAATCAAAGCTACCAATTTTTTATAATTATAAGTTTTACCAACACCAGGAGCTCCATAAAGCATTATATTTTTTGTTTTTACACTTATAATATTCATATTAATATTTAAATCTTCTTCTTTTTCTACATTCCAAATATTTTTAAATTCATCCAAATATAATATTTTTGATAATAAAAGACCTATGTTATCATCATTATTTAAATTTATATCATTAAGGACATCTTTAAAATAATTTTTTATTTCTTCAAAGTATTTACTTGGATTATATTCATTTTTTAATAATCGCTTCGAGGTATCCTCTCGATGTTTTTCTGATAATTGTGTTAAATTTATCTTTGGATTTTGAATATATAAAATAGCATTTTTTACACTATCTGATGACAGTCTATTAATATCCTTTGTCAACTTATACACTATAAGATTTTTAGTCCAAATATTTTGTCTAACATTAGCTCTCGCAATAACTCTTTTATCATCATAAGGATTCCAAATATTTTTGTTATAACCATTTGTATCAAAAATCGAAATCATTTTTCCAATTAATTCTAATAAATCTTTATATTTATAATTTTCTTCTATTAATTCCTTGAATGAGAAAGGTTGCTTAGTACCTATAATATTTAGTAGCTTATTTAATTCATCATTTGATATATCAAATTGCATATAACTTTGAAAATAATCTTGAAGCTTTTTATAAAAAAATTCTTTACTTTCAATAATTTTTTTTATCATTTCATCATTTAATAACATATTTACATTCATTAATCACCTCTCCTATTTTAATTCTGATTTCATCAATATACTCTTTATATTTATTCCCATAAAAATCCAAATCAATAGTGCTAATTTTTAGATTAACAATACTCTCTTTCCCTAAAACTAAATCATATTTTATACTATCTAAATGTTTTGGATATAAAAGCATTACATTTTCAACTTTATAATTTATACCATAACTAAAAGCTTGAAGTTTATCACTTTGTTTTATATCTTCTAAACTATTTAGTTTTTTATATTTTGTATCTATTATCTGATTTTTTAGTATTATATCTGGCTTTAAAGTTAAATCTCCAAAATAGTGTTTATTTTGTATTTTTGCATTATTATCTAATTCTTTTACCATTCTAGCTATAAACTTCTCAAATAATATATTCATATCAAATAAAAATGCAAATGATTTTTTATCTTTATTAAACAATGGGATAGATTGTCTCAAAAGTAAAAGAGCTATTTCAAAACTTGTTTTAAAACGTACCTTTAATCTATTAAAATTAATAGTTTCAACTCTATTTATATCTACTGACTTATATTCAACTTCATCAAAGATTAATTCACACTGTTTTAGAAGTTTCTTATCATTTACAAACTTTTGCAGATATTTTATAGCATATAAGAAAAATTGATTTAAACTATTATTTTCACTAAACTCATCATATTCACAATAGATTTTGTTTTTTGTGAAATTATATTTTAAATTCTCATTTATTAGATATTTTCCTTTTAAAACTGGAAGATTATCTTGTTTAGTTAAATACTCTTTATATAAACCTTTTTTTAGTTCATTTAAAAGATTTATTGCAAACATTTGTACAAATACTTCTAAAATAGTATGCTTTTGATTTGCACAAGAGGCTATTTGTTCATTTGATAGTTTTACATCATAAGCATACATCAACATATAAATAAAAATATTTAGATTTTGTTCATCATTGTGATTTGCAATTTTAGGCAAGATATAAAAATCTTGATTATCAAAATTTAAAATCCCACAATATTGTCTAGCTTTTAGAGTTTTCCAATCAAGTTTAAAATATTTATGTAATTCTGTTGTATTAATAATATGATTTTTTAATTCTTCATTTGTTATAGATTCATATTCATATATCGTATTTTGCATTTACTATTTTACAACAAATTACCATATTTATAATAAGCACTACAAGCACCTTCACTGCTTACCATACAAGAACCTATTGGATTAGTTGGAGTACATACATTTCCAAAAATTTTACAGTCGGTTGGTTTTGCAATTCCCATTAAAATCTCAGGACATTTACAAGCTTTATTCTCTTTTACTTCATGTGTTGGCAATATATCTTTATAAACTATTTTTGCATTGTATTTACTATATTCATCTTTTAGTTCATAACCACTCTCTTCTACCTCACCTACTCCTCTAAATTTGAAAGGAACTTTTTTGAAGTATTTATTTATAAGCTCTTGAGCTTTTAGATTTCCCTCATATGATACAAGTCTTTTATACTCGATTTCCAAATCAGCTCTTTTTTCTTTGAACTGTTTTACTATCATAGAGATACTTTGCATTACATCCACTGGTTCAAATCCACTTACAACAACTGGTTTGTTATAATCTCTTGGGAACTCTTCATATATTTTACTTCCACTTATAACACTAACATGTGAGGGTCCTAAAAAAGCATTTATCTTACAATCACTGTTTTGTACTAATACACGCATTACTTCTGGAACTGTTATGTGATTTATATGAAACAGAATATTTTTAATATCTTGTTTTATAACTTGTTCCATTAAAGCACAAGTCATTGGAGTTGTTGTTTCAAAACCAATTGCAAAAAACACTACTGTTTTATCTTTGTTCTCATATGCAATTTTCAGACAATCCATAGGAGAATAAACAAATCTTACATCAGCACCTTCACTTCTTGCTTTTTGTAAACTTCCTTTACTTCCCGGTACTTTTATCATATCTCCAAGTGTTACAAGTATTACATCTTTTTGTAAACTTAACTCATAAGCACTATCTATTCTATCTTTTGGCATAACACAAACAGGACATCCAGGACCATGAATAAAGTTTATTTTTTTATTTAAAAGTTGTGGTATTCCATACTTCATAATAGTATGAGTATGTCCTCCACAAACTTCCATGATATTTATAATTCCATCATAATCTTTTAAATCTTCATCTATTAGTTTTTTATATGCCTTTATAACTTTAGCATCTCTAAAACCATCATATAAATCTTTTAGTTGTAACTCTTTTTCCATAACTTACCTATTCGGACAGTTTTCAGCTTCTTCAATAGCAGCTAAACGGTCATTTTCTTCCATCTTATCTATGATTTCTTGATAGACTTTCAAACTTTCTAGGGCATCCTCTTCATCTATTTTATTCATTGCAAAACCAATATGAATTAAAACATAATCTCCAATTTTTACATCTTGGTCTATTAAATCTAAACTTGCACTTCTTTCAACTCCCATAGTATCAACTACACAAGTATTCATCTCAGGGTCTATACTTTTAATTTTTGAAGGTATTGATAAACACATATACTTCTATCTCATCTTTCTTTTGAAATTAATCCAATCAATTACATTTTGAAGTGATTGTTTATCTTTGATATTTACTTCTAAAATATCAACATTTGGTTTTAATTTTCTAGCTTCCATTTTCTCTTTTTCAATATCATAATCAAAATATGGAAGTAAATCTGTTTTTGTAATAAGTATTAAATCAGCACTTCTAAACATAACTGGATATTTAGCTATTTTATCTTCTCCTTCTGGAACTGAAACAAGAACGATATTTAAGTGAGTTCCCACATCATAAGATGCTGGACATACTAGATTTCCTACATTTTCCACAAAACAAACATCAATACCATCTAAAGAGATATCGTGTAAACCTTTATGAACCATAAACGCATCAAGATGACAAGCACTTCCTGTTTGTATTTGAACTGCATTTATTCCTTTTGCTTTTAATCTATCTGCATCTCTTGAAGTTTCTAAATCACCCTCAACAACTGCAAATTTAAAATCTACCATATCAGCAATATTTTCTAAAAGTGTAGTTTTCCCACTTCCAGGACTACTCATCAGATTTATTCCTAAAACTTTATGATTATCAAAATGCGCTCTATTGTGAGCTGCTTCATGGTCATTTTTATCTAAAATTTTTTGAATAACTGAGATTGTTTTTGCATCATTTAGTTGAGGATTATGATGAAGTGTTTCATGTGCTGCTTGGTGAGATGCACTATGATTATGAGAGTGAGAATGTTCATGACTATGGTCATGGTCGTGATGATGATGGTGATTATTTTCTTGTCCTGCTATTACACAGCCGCAATCTTTACACATATTAAAATCCTTTTTAGTGAATATTTATTCATTTTATTGGATTTTATCTTTTTTGATTTTAAATAACTATAATCTTTTAAATTTCTTAGGTATTTTTAGAACTATTTTATCAACAACTTATAATTTTGTAAATTCTTCATCCAATCTATAAACAGTTGAAGTCAAACTCTCTATAAAACTTCTATGATGAGATACTATAATCATTGATTTTTTTATTGAATTTAGAATTTCAATTATTCTTTTTTCACTTTGTTCATCTAAAGCATTTGTAGGTTCATCTAAAAGTAGGATTTTTGGTTTTAGTATTAGTAATCCAGCAAGTGCAACTATTTTTTGTTCTCCGCCACTTAAATCAAAAATTATTCTATCTTTTAAGTGTGTTATTTTTAGCTCTTCTAAAATTTCATTACCTTGAATTAAGGCCTCTTCTTTTGAAACTCCCTTTGCTCTTAATGAAAAAATCACATCTTCTATAACTGTTGGACATAAAAAATGATTTGTTACATCTTGAGGAAGATAAGCTATATCATTTCTATAAGTTTTAAACTCTTTTAGATTATTTATTTTACTATGAAAAATTTCCACATAGCCTTCACTTGGGTTTATCAGTCCTGCTATGATTTTTAAAAGTGTACTTTTACCACTTCCATTTGAACCAATTATTGCTATTTTTTCTTCATGTCCTAAATTTAAATTTATATTTTTAAATATCTCTTTTTCATCATTTTTATAAGATATTTCTCTTAAATTAACTGAACAACTCATAAACAACCTTTAATAAAATAATAACCACACTAAAAAACAAAAATTTATCTAAAAATCCAATATTTGAACTATTTAAAAAATAGATTTTATCTACAAATCCTCTTGCATTCATACTATATTTCATATCTTCTGATTTTTTTAAAGCTTTTATAAAAATCATCGCAAAAATATTTCCATAAGTTTGATAAGTAAACATAGAAGTATTAGCTCTAAATCCCCTTGCTTTTAAACTATTTTTTGTTTTTTTTAAATCAATAAGTAAATAATCAATAAGTGAAATAGTAAAGTAAAAAACACTAACTAACTTAGAAGGAAATTTCAAAGAATCCAATGCTCTTACAATATCATAACCCTTTGATTTATAAAAAAGAGAAATACTAAATAAAAGTATTAAATTTGTTCTAATAAAAAGCTCTATAGCTTCTGCTTTATTTTGAAAAAGAACAAATAAAACCAAAACAATAATAAAAAAATTTAAAAAAAATAGTTTTTTAAAAATATTAAAAATATAATCTTTTTCTTTTATCAAAACTATAAAAATAGGAAATAAAACAAAATAATTCAACTGAAAAAAAGCTACCAAAATAGAGTATAAAAAAGCAGTTATTAGAGATATTGCTTCTTTTGTCATTTTTTAACTTTTTTCAAAACTAAAAATACTAAAAATATTAAAGTAAGTCCTAGTAAAATATTAAAATATTTTTTATTCTCTTCTTCTTTTATATGAGTTTGTAAATTCTCTTGTTTTATATTTTCTAATACTAGTTTTTCTTTTGCAATATGTCCACCACTTGCATCAACTACAATTTCTATAGCTTTAACTGTTGGTCTATAAATATATCTTCCTTCCTCATTTAAAACATCTTCTAAAATAATTTTATCTTCATTTTTTATAAGAAGTTTACAACTTTTACAAGGATTTCCAGAAGCAAAATAAGAATAAATCTCTAAAGTATTATTTTCATTTGTAACAAAGAGATTTATTTTATGTGCATAAGAAAAATTAAATATTAAACAAAATAAAAATATATATTTCAAATCAAACCTTCAAAATTTTTGGATAGACTTTTTTGATAAATAGAAGTAAAAACATACTTACAATCCCTTCTATAATCATAGTTATAATATTAACCGAAAAGATACTAAAAGCCGCATAATTAAACTCTTCTTTTGAAAAGTATAATATTAAAGTTAAAAATAACGTAGCAAAAAATGTACCTAAAAAACCTACTAAAAAAAACTTTATTTTCTCATTTAATTTTTTTACTATTTGTAAATTATATAAATAATAAATTATCACAGCAGGTGCTGCCATTATAAATAGATTTACTCCAAGACTTGATATACCACCATATCCTAAAAGTAAAGCTTGTAAAAGTAATGCCACAAAAATAGCTACAAAACTACTCCAAGAAATAAGTATTCCAATAACACCTAAAAGTATAAGATGTATTTGAGTAACACCAAAAGGTATATGAATAAATGAAGCTATAAAAAACATAGCACTAGCTACTGCTGTAAGTGAAATATCTTCATTTTTCAACTCTTTTATAGCTTTAAAAAGTGCAAGTGCTGAAACAGCACTTACAATAATAGTAGTCTCTAAACCTAAAACACCATCAGATATATGCATATTAGTAAGCTTTTACCCACATTAAGGCACCATTTTCGATTACGTACATTTTTCCATCAGTGTGTTTTAACTCACCCTCTTCTATTAGTGCTGCAAATCCCCACCAACCTTTATGATTCATAACAAATGAAAAAACTCCATTATCATCTGTTTTTACAACTTGCGTTATATGTGCATCACTGGCAGCTTCTAAACCAAATTCATTATATAATTCTACTTCTACTTCTGTATTAATTGCAGGTTTTCCATTATGTAAAACTTTCCCTTGAAATAAATTCCCAGCATAAAGTGCAAATGGTTTTACCATAGGAATAATCTCATATTTTAATCCAACTGGCTCATCCCAACCATCTTCAAGACCAAAAGAACTGATAACTACTTTTGGAACATGTGAAATAAATTTTTCTTCTGAAGGTTCAAAATATGGTTGTGGTTGTACAAAAAACTTATAAACTCCTGGAGTTTTTATATCATAAGAACTATTCCAAGCTTTATGGTCAAACTTTTTTGTTTCGTTTAAACTTAGAGTTTTATCTAAACTATTTAAATATAATTTTGGTTTTTCCATTGTCATTCCACTTTGCTCAAAAGGGTGAATAAATGAAATATCAAAATCTATTTTTGTTTTACTCTTATCTGAAATGTTGTCACTACTTGGCAAAAATGTTAAAAAGTGTGCATTTGCTAAAACTGCCAATCCTAAAGTTAATGTTGCTATTTTTTTCATAATATTTCCTATTCATTGAATTTTGAGTGATTATATATATGAAGTTGTTATATTAGTATAAATTTTTATATTCACTTAGGTATTTTTTGAACAAAAAATAGATATTTATGAATTTATAAAATATTTTATAAAATTTTAAAATTTTATAAATCTTTAAATTTCAACTATTTATAAGAAAAAATTTTTTCCTTAAATAGTTATAAATAGGTTATTAAAGAGATATAAATATAATTATCTGTTATATCTACATAATATTACTTTTTTATAATATTTTCATTTTGTAGTTGTTTTATAGTATTTTTATAAATTTATTTAAGTTATTATTTTGCTATTTTGATATAAATTATCAGTTACTTTATGAATCCTTGGAGGTCTTGCCATGCTAAATAATCTTTCTACTAAAAAGAAATTAATGCTTCTGCCCATTACATTTGTGGGAATTGTAATCATTTGTGCCTTTGTATTTAGTTATTTTAATCAAATAACTAATCAAAGAATTAAAACTTCTATACAAACAGATGTTTTTATTCAACAAGTTTTAAAAGGAAGAATTTCTGTATATCAATTTTTAAGAGTTCCATCAGAAGAAAATGCTCAAAAAGTTAAAACTGATTTTAAAGAGTTAAATAACTCTGTTGAAAGCTTAAAACCTTCATTAACAGAAAAAGAAAATATTGATTTAAGTAATCAAATTTTGAAATTATCTACTGATTATATATCAAATTTTGATAAATTCTATCAAATAAGAATTGATGATTATAACAAGGGTGTACAAAATGAAAGTGAAGAAATTTTAGCTATCATCAAACAAATGGTAAATGTTGGATTAGAACTAGAAGAAAAGTTAGCACATATAAATAAAAATGCTGTAGAACTAAAATCTAAATCAGAAAAAACTATGACTACAGTTTTAATTTTAATTGCAATAATTTCTATAATGATTTTTGTAACATTCTCTATAATTTTATCGAATCAATTAATTAACTCTTTAAAAAACTTCCAAAATGGACTGTTAAGTTTCTTTGGTTATGTAAATAAAGAGAATTCAAATGTTGAAATGTTAGATGATAAGGCTGAAGATGAATTTGGAAATATGGCAAAAATTGTAAATGAAAATATTCTAAAAACAAAAAAAACTATTGATTCTGATAATAAATTTTTAGCTGAAATAAATGAAGTTGTACAAGTTGTAAGAAATGGTTATTTAAATAAAAGACTTGAAAATAAAGTTGAATCTGAAAGTATGGAAAAACTAAGAGAGCATATAAATGAAATGTTATATAGCTTACAACTTAGAGTTTGTACAAATATAAATGATATCTCTCATGCATTAGAAAGATACGCAAAACTTGATTTTACACATAGAATAAAAGGCTGTAATAGCGGAGTTACTGTAGGATTAAATAATTTAGCAGATATTATAAATGAAATGCTTGTTGAAAATAAATCAAATGGTTTAACTTTAGATGTAAGTAGTGGTATTTTATTAAATAATGTGGATATTTTAAATAGAAATTCAAATGAAGCAGCAGTAGCACTAGAAGAAACAGCAGCAGCTGTTGAAGAGATTTCTAGTAATATTTCAAATAATACGGATAATATTATTCAAATGTCTAAATTAGCTTCAAATGTAACAAACTCTGTAACAAAAGGTGAAACATTAGCAAGTCAAACAACAGAAGCTATGAATGAAATAGATAAAGAAGTAAATGCAATAAATGAAGCAATTAGCGTAATAGACCAAATTGCTTTTCAAACCAATATATTATCACTTAATGCGGCTGTTGAAGCTGCAACTGCAGGAGAAGCTGGAAAAGGATTTGCAGTTGTTGCACAAGAAGTTCGAAATCTAGCATCACGAAGTGCAGAAGCTGCAAAAGAGATAAAAGATTTAGTTGAAAATGCTACTAAAAAAGCAGACCAAGGTAAAAGAATCTCTGAAGATATGATAAGTGGATATAAAGCTTTAAATGAAGACATTATTCAAACTATTGATTTAATAAAAGGTGTTGAATCATCAAGTAAAGAGCAACTTTCTGGTATTGAGCAAATAAATCATGCAATCAACTCTTTAGACCAACAAACTCAACAAAATGCACAAATAGCTTCACAAACATATAGTGTTGCAACACAAACAGATACTATTGCAAAACTTATCGTTTCAAATGCAAATGCAAAAGAGTTTATTGGTAAAAATGAAGTAAAAGCTAAAACTTTAGATGAAAATAGTGTAAACAAACCTGCTTTAAATATCAAAAAACCTAATCTTAAAAAAGATAAGCCAAAAATTACTCCTTCAAAAAATGAAGATACAGAAAAATGGACAAGTTTTTAAAACTTGTTCATTTAAATAAAATATCTTTATGATTTGTAAATACTGTAAAAACAATACTTTTTATCAACTTAAAAATGATTATATAAAATGTAAATCTTGTGCAAAAAAATATTCTCTAAAAAAACTAAAAACAGATGAAAATATTCTTATTGGTTTTTGGCAAAATAAGACAGCTTTAGAGCTTTCAAAAGAGTTGAACTTAAACTATAAAACTATAAAGACAAGATTTGATGAAATTCGATATAAACTCTCAAAATTTTTGGAAGAAGAGTATTTTAAAATTCCTAAAGATTATAGTGAATATGAAGAGTTTTATTATTTTTCAAAAAAACAAAAATTACTAAATGTAAAATCTTTATATGAAGCTGTAAACATAATAGGTTTTTACTCAAATGAAAAAGTTTATACTCTTTTAATGCCAAATTTAAAACATAGACGTGAATCTAAAAATGAAGGATTTGAAGAGTATTTAAACTGGCATAAAATCTACTCAAAAGAGTCATATAAAACAAAATTATACGATTTTTGGAGATTTTTAGAAGAGAACCTAAAAAAATATAAAGGTGTAGAATATGATACATTTTTTTTCTATCTAAAAGAGTGTGAATTTAAGTTTAATTATGAAAAAGAGGAGCAATTAGAAATTTTGAAAAATTTATAATTGTTTCTTTTTTATATTATTTTCTTAATTTTCCTGCTAAAAAGCCACTTGAAAAAGACCATTGAAGATTATATCCACCACAAGGTCCATCTATATTTACAACTTCACCACAAAAGTACAAACCATCTATTATTTTACTTTGCATAGTTTTTGAATCAATCTCTTTTAATTCAACTCCACCTCTTGTAATCATGGCATTTTTAAATCCCTCATGACCTATGATTGTAAAAGGTGTCCAAGCTAAAGTTTTGACCAATTTTTCTCTTTTAACACCTTCAATTTGTTTAAATCGTAAACTTGTATCTATTTGGCAAATATTTAAAATTTCAGTTGCAACACTAGTTGCAAGTAGAGTTTCTAAATTTTCTAAAATAGTATGTGTTGGATTTTTTGCTATTTCATTTTTTAGATGAGAAAAAATCTCTTCTTCATTTTTACCTTTCAAAAAGTTTATCAAAAGTGGAACTTCATTGTGTTTTGCTAAAATAGGAGTAATTTCTCTAGCAAAATCCAAAATAACTGGACCTCTTAAACCCTCTTTTGTGAAAATCAAATCACCTACAAGTTTTAGATTTTTATACTTTGGAATATTTACTTTTAAGATAGCTTTTGCGACTGTATCAGCCTTACAAGAAGCGAAATTTTTCTCTTTTGTCATTAGTGGCATCATAGCTGGATGAGTTGAAGTAATGCTATGACCAAAATCTTTTGCATAGATATATCCATCACCAGTTGCTCCTAAGATTGGATAACCTAAACCTCCAGTTGCAATAATGATATTTTTTGATTTATAGATTTTATCTTTTGAAGTTATGATAAAAATATCATTTTCTTTTTTTATAGTTTCAATAGCTACAGAACATTCAACATCTACACCAACTCTTTTTAATTCTTCATCTAAAGCACTTAGGATTATACTTGAACTGTGATTTACAGGAAATACTCTAAAACCATCTCTTGCTATTGTTTCAACTCCAATTTTTGCAAAAAAATCTCTTAAATCGCTTGCATTAAAAAGTTCCAAAGCATGACTCATAAAACGACCGTTTTTACCAAACTTTGCCATAAACTCTTCAGTTGATAGAGTATTTGTAAGATTACATTTTCCTCCGCCAGTAGCTTTTAGTTTAGCTGCAATTTTTGGAAGTTTTTCAAGAAGTAGTACCTTGTTATTTTCACTAGCACAACTAATACTGGCTAAGATTCCAGCAGGTCCGCCACCAAGTACGATACAATCATAAATATTATTCAAATTATTCTCTTTATTCATATTTTTTAAAAAAAGTAGGTTCTAAATATATCTGCTAAAATATATAACATAAGTAATGTAAAAATTATTTTATTATAATTCATTTAAATCCTAAAAATCCATAATCAAAGAAGTCAAAAACTTTCTATCTGTTTTTTCTTTTTCAGTTTTATTTATATGGTCAAGCCTATAGCTAACTCCCAAAGATAGATTTTGTGTCATTTTTACAGCCAATGATGATTCACTTGAAATAAAATATTTATCGCTATCTTCTATAGAAATTAGATAATTTAGCATCTGTTTAAATTCTAAATTTTCATTTATTTTATGCCTATAATTTAGTTCACTTCTTGGTGCAACATATTCATCTTTTTTGGAACTATTATATTTATCAAAAGCATAATCTAATCCTACATGAATATCCAAATTTTGAATTTCATTTTCAAAAAAATTATATCCAATACCAGGACCTATATTTAATCTATAATCATAATCAGAAAATTGATCTTTCACATAATTTGCTCCAATATATGAATAAATTTTTTCACCTAACATATGATAATAATCTATTTCAATATCATATTTATTAGCTGATTTTTGTTCATTATTTTCACTATATAAAACACTTCCTTTTGCTTTAAAACTTCCTTTTCCTGTTATTTTTGTAGTGCTTTCAAGTTTTGCGGAAAAAGTATTTGTATTACTATTTCCACTTGTTTTAACGTAAGATAACTCTAAATGCCTATCAAAATGTAAAGCAAAAGAAGAAGTTGTAATAATAAATAAAAAAGAGATTTGTTTTATAAAACTCTTCATTAATTACTCCTTAGCTGTTGTCTTTTATTAGCTTTTGATACATCTTTTTGAGCAAAATCATAAGTTTCTGGAATAATTTTTTTCAAAAATGGAGGAATTTTTCTTCCACCAACTTTCATAACATCTTCTAAAATTGTATTTGCAATTAACTCTTTATCATGATTTTTTGACATATATTCAAATAAAAATTCTGCCATTCTATCAAGGGAAATCTTATAAGTTGATTCACTTCTTTTATATAACCATTTTGATAAATCATAGAAATTTTCAAACACTTTTCCATCTTCAAAAAGTAAAGCTGTTGTTTTTTGGAAATTTCCACTGTTATATACAATATCCCAAAATCTAGCAAATCTTTTCATCTCTTGCATTTGTGAAAAACTAATCAAATCATTTTGTAAAATATCATAAGGAGGTGAATCATTATAAACCATACCATATATTTTATCATGCCTATCAAGAGTAGTCCCAGATAGTTTTTTCAAAATTCCAACTTGAATCTCTCCTGTTGAAAGAGTATAGAGTTGATTTAGATTTTTTCCAAAACTCTCAATACTTTCACTAGGAAGCCCAATAATCAAATCTATATGCATATGAGCGTGTGTTTCTTGTGATAAAAATCTTAAATTATCTTTGATTTTATCTATTTTTAAATTTCTTCTTATCTCTTTTGCAACATCTAAATTTAGAGTTTGAATACCAACTTCAAGTTGTAAACATCCCTCTTTAAACTGCTTAATTAAATCTCTTAATTCTTCTGGGAAATTATCAGGTATAACTTCAAAGTGTAAAAAATAATCCTCTTTTTTTGCTAAAAAATAGTTCAAAATAGCCTTTGCATAAGAGATTTTGATATTAAAAGTTCTATCAATAAATTTAAAACTTCTAGCACCTCGAATCCATAATTTTTCGATTTGTTCTAAAAAAATATCAATATCTAAATATCTCATTTTTGTCTCAATTGATGAAAGACAAAATTCACACTCAAAAGGACAACCTCTTGCATTTTCAACATAAATATGTCTATTTTTTATATCAAAATCTGTGTAATCATCATAAGGTAAAGCTATTTTTTCAAAATCAACTTTTGGCGAATTTATAACTCGTGATTGAGTACAATTCCCCTCTAAAAGTTCTTTACAAAGGTTGTAAAAGCTAACTTCTCCTTCTCCACAAATAATATAATCAGCCATATCAAAATTTACTCTAAGAGGTGTATAACTAACTTCAGGACCTCCTAAAATTACCATTGTATTTGGAGATACTTTTTTTATTACTTTTACAAGTTCTCCAACATCAAAAGCATTCCATATATAAACAGCAATTCCTATAATCTTTGGTTTTTTTTCTAGGATTTGTTCTGCTATTGTTTGAACTGATGAGTTTATTACAAACTCTAATATTTCTGCTTGTTCTTTTAATTCTTTTAAATTTGCTATTAAATATCTCAATCCTAAAGAGGTATGAGAATATCTTGCGTTTAGTGTAGTAAGTATTATATTTTTCATTCGCGATTGTAACACAAAGTTATTGATATTAACTTTTCATAAATCAATCTTAAATATACTTGCACCATTATTTTAAAGGAGAGTTATGTTAGAAAATACATTTTCAAGATTTAGAGTAATCTCTATTATAGAGGGAATCTCTTATTTAATTTTAGTTTTAATAGCAATGCCACTTAAATATATATTTGATTATCCATTAGCTGTAAAAATTGTAGGAATGACGCACGGAATACTTTTTATTCTTTTTGTATTAACTTTAGCATTAGCAGCTAATAGATATAGATGGAGTTTGGCTTTAAATATTAAATTGTTTATTTATTCATTAATACCATTTGGGTTTATTCCAATTGAAAAAATCATTATGAAAAACCCACCAAAAACTCAAGAGATTTAATATTAAGGTTAAAAAACCTTAATATTTTTATTTTCCACCATTTGTAATAGTGTACAAATCAATATCTGCGATATTTACAGGATAACTTTGTTGGTCTTTTGTAAAACTTTGACTTTCATCAGGAGCTAATTCTGAATACTTTTTAGTAGAATCTGTTTCATTCAATGCTCCACCTCTTAAATTTATTTCTAAATAACTATTTTTCATATCTGTAATATCTATATCTAAACTAAACTCTTTTGTAGCTTTTGGGTCTGTCCAGTTTTCATCCCAACCTTCAACCATTAGATATTCAGCTTTTACATTTTTTCCTAACATACCACTATAAATTTCATTTCCAGCTGTATAATAATCAATTTTATCAAAGCTCTTAGTATTATGTGCTTTTATTTTTGAAGCATCTTTTAGTTGAGGGAAAGATACAGCAATTCCTCCCGCTGAAATAACTTCCATATTTGGAGTATATTTAAAAGAAACTCTTAAAAGATTATCATTTATTAATTCATAACTAGAAGTAACTTGAGTATTAGCACCACTAATCCCATCATAAGATAAAGTATCATAATTTTTAGATGGGAATTCTAATTCTTTTTCATCTAAAGCTTTGATTCCATTTATATAAATTCCATCTGTTTTTAATTCTGTTTCAAATCTTTTTATATTTTTGTCTTCTGTATCAACAAAAGTAAATTTAACATCACTTTTACTTAAATCATTTATTAAATTTGTTGCAGATTCATTATCCATATCAACTGTAAATTTAATAACTTCAAAGATATCTTTTATAGATTTTATATCTTTTATAGAAGGAATATTTTTATTTAGTGAAAGTGTTGCATCATATTTTAAAGTATCAAAATATTTTTTTTCTGAAATTACATAATTAGTTGCTTCACCTTTTGAAGATAAAGTAATACTATTTTGAGATAATGCTTTTAAAAACTCATCATATTGTTTTTCAAAATTTACATTATTTGAATATAAAGAATCCATCATCTCTTCATATTTTTTAAATGGAATTTTATCAAAACTTATATCCATTGATGTTTTATTTAATATAGCAGTTTTTCCAACAACAACTTCATCAAAAGAAATCTTACTATTTCCTGAAATATTCTCTTTATCTATTAAAGAGTTAGAATCCATAGTTAAATTTTTAATTTTAAATGACTCCTTTGCATCTGCAAATTCTAAGTTTCCTATATTAATTTTTGAAGTTTTTTTATCTTTATTTGAAACATAATCCATATCTATATTGTCTATAACTAAACTACCTTTTGTATAAGCGTCATTATATACATCAGAAATTTTAACTAAACCGATTTTCATATTAGATTTGTTTCCAAAAATATCTCTAAATGTAAAAAATGCCTTATTTGGAATCACAAAATTTATATCAGAAAGTTTATAATTTCCTTTTTCATCAATATTCAAATGTAATTTTTTCTCTTTTAATAATTCATCAAACCAAACTTTTTGAGTATTTGCATAATAAGAGTAAGTTTGTGCTAAATTATAAGTAGTTCTTGTAGATAATTTAGTCAAATAAACATTTAAATCAAGCTTTGAAGTTATATTATTAATTACAAAATCATAATCAAAAGTAACTCCTTCAAATAATTCATCTTTTGTAGTTCTATCAAGTAATAAAAACTGTTTTTCTAAAGATTTTTTTAAATCCTTATCTTCAATCTCATTAAACAAATATGAAGCTACTTTATCTGGATAGATAACTTCTATCTGACCACTTCCAAAAGTTTTAAATTTTTGTGAATTTTGTTCATGTTTTACAACAAACCCATTGCTATTCAGCTCTGCTATTTTAGATTCAATTTTGCTACTTACAACAAATTTAAATCCTAAGCACCCTACAAAAATAGTTACTAAAACAATAACTATTCCTAAAAAAATCTTTTTCATACTTTTCCTTTTAAAATTTATAAAAATAATATTATATCGAATTTATTTACACTTTATATTTGGTCTATAAACTTTTATATTTGTATAACCTTCGCTATCTCTTAAATATTGTGCATGTAATTGACTCATTATTCCTTTTTCACAATAGAACAGATAAGTTTTATCTTGAGATAGTTTTTTTAACTCATTTTTCAACTCATAAAATGGAATTTTTAAAGTTTCACATGAAGTTTCTATACAATCAGAAGTTTGTCTAATATCTATAACAGTATAATCTCCACTATTTAAATCAGTAACTATCTCCATTTGCCCTATTTCATTTACATCTTGGTCTATTTCATCTACATTTACAAAAACTGTTTTTTTAACAGCTTCATCTAAAATAGAGTAATCAAAAGCATTTGCCTCTTTTTCCATTCTTTCATAACTTCCATGGGTTACTGGATTTTTTGAAATTACGCCACAATATTCAGGCATAGATTCAGCAAATCTTCTTGTTCCTATCTTATTAGCTATATCAATAATATCAGGTTTACTCATCATTGCAAGTGGTCTTAAAACAAGTTTATTTGTACATTGGTCAATCAATGCTAGATTTCTTAATGTCTGACTTGAAACTTGAGCAACACTCTCTCCTGTTACTAAAGCATCAATACCTAAACTATCAGCTATTTTTTCACTTGCTTTTAACATAAGTCTTTTTAACATAACTCCCATATAAGGTTGACTTACACTTTTAAAAATCTCTGTTACTACATCATCAAAAGGTACACTAATAAATGAAACCCTATGAGAACTTCCAAATTTATTCCATAAATAATAAGCTACTTGTTTTACCCCAATTTCATGAGCAATTCCACCAAGATTAAAGAAAATAAAGTGTGTTTTAATTCCTCTTTTCATTGTAAGATAAGAAGCAACTGTTGAGTCAAATCCACCTGACATCAAAGATAATATACTTCCTTGTGTTCCAATAGGAAAACCTCTTAATCCCAAATGCTTTTGAGTAATAATATTTAATTGAGAGTGTTCAAGTTCAATAAGAATAGTAACATCAGCATTTTTTAAAGCAACACCTTTTGTTTTTCCTTCATTCATAGCAAGCATGTATCCACCAACAGTTTTTTCAATATCCATTGATTTAAACTCTTGTGTTCCTGTTCTTTTTGCTCTTACAACAAAAGTTTTACCGATGATTTCATCTTTCATAACTTCATTTACTTTTTCTTTTATATCATCTAAACTACTCATATTATCTATTTGAATAGCTTCTAAAATTTGCTCAATACCTGGAGTATCAAGTAATTTTATTCTCACTTGTTCAACCACTTCAATTGGACAAATAATTTCTACTTTATCAAAAAATTTTTTTATTTGTATCTCTTTTGAAATTTTTGTTAGCATATTATTTAGGTTATTATAAACCTGAGCTATCATTTGTCTTTTTGCTGTTGTTCCTTTTATCATAATTTCTGTGAAATATTTGATGATAAACTTTTGAGTTTTGATTTGAGATTTATCCATTTTCTAAGAAGACCTTTTGTTTTTATTATGTTAGATTATAACATAAGAGGGATTATATGAACTTTTTGACATAATAATTTTTCATTTATAAAAAAGGATAAAAATGGATATTGATACACTTGAAGATTTAGCAAAAGAGTTAAAAAATGATGAAAATGAGAATGTTTTAGCACTTTTTGAAGAGTATGCAAAAACAAATAATATGAAAGAAGAAGAATTAGAACAAATACTTTCAAAAAAATATGACTGTTTTAAATGTGAAAGTTGTAATAAATTCTATTGTTATGATGAATACTCATATTTTGATGAAGAGTGTATTTATTGTTGTGATACAGATGCGGAAGAGGAAGAAGAGTACTAAAATAAAATTATCTTTTTATTACAAAATGCAATAAAATCAAAATAAAGAAAAATTCTTTTCTATAATTCCATAATATTAATAAAAGGTAAAAAAATGAATATTTGTGGAATTGAATTAAAAGCTAACAATACAATTTTAGTTGTGTTAAATAATAATAAATATATTGATATTAAAATAAAAAAAATTAGTTTAGAAGATGATGAAAAACAAGAAGATATTAGAAAGTTTTGTAATGAATTTTTGGATTTTTTACAAAAAAATCAAATAGAAAAGATATTTATAAAAAAAAGAGCAAAAAAAGGTGCTTTTTCAGGTGGTGCTGTAACTTTTAAAATGGAAGGATTAATTCAACTAAATCCACATTGTGAAGTTGAATTAATATCTTCTAATACTATTAGTGCTTTTGAAAAGAAAAATCAAATAGAGTTCCCAAAAGAGTTAAAAAAATATCAAGAGCAAGCTTATTTAGTAGCTAAAGTTTTATCAACTTGAAAATTTTTTAAAACTTTTTTATATCTATTTTCGCTGTTACATTGAATCAACAACATATCATTCTCTTCTAAAATAGTAGAACCTGTTGGTTTTATGTATTCACTCTCTCTTTTTATCAAAAGAATTAGAAAATCAGCTGGTAAATTTAACTCAACAATACTTAATCCTATAACTTTTGAATTCTCTTCTATATAAAATTGTTTTAAAGTATGATAGAAAAGTGGAGAAGCGACAACATTTTCAGGTTTGAAATCTTTACTTTTTGATTCAACTTTTAATAACTTCGCAACAAAAGGTAAAGTTGCTCCTTGAATTAAGATAGAAAATAATACTACGAAAAATACAATATTAAAAATTAGATTAGATTGTTCAAATCCTTGTAAATAAGGATATGTAGCTAAAATAATAGGAACAGC
The DNA here is from genome assembly GCF_013177635.1 of Arcobacter aquimarinus. Lineage (NCBI taxonomy): Bacteria > Pseudomonadati > Campylobacterota > Epsilonproteobacteria > Campylobacterales > Arcobacteraceae > Arcobacter > Arcobacter aquimarinus. The sequence continues at coordinate 1,622,155 of NZ_CP030944.1, forward strand.
ACCTCTTAGTCCAACCCAAGAGATAAAAGTTCTTTCTTTTAAACTAAATGAACTAAACATTGTACTTAAAAAAACTCCAGCTGGTCTTGCTACAAACATCAACCAAAAAGCAATAGCTAAACCATAAAGAGCAACATCAGGAAGTTGAGAAGGAAATACCAAAAGTCCTAAAGCTAAGAAAACAGCAATTTGCATAATCCATGATAAACCATCATGAAAACCAATTAGATTTTTTTTGTGTACAAACTCTTTTGTATTTGCAACAATTCCAGCAAGATAAACAGCTAAAAATCCATTTCCCCCAAGCATAGAAGAAGAAGCAAATAAAAATAAAACCCATCCTATTGTAAATACAGGATAAAGCCCATAAAAGCTTAAATGTATTCTATTTAAAATAGGAGGTAGTAAATACCCAAAGACAAAGCCTAAAGCTCCGCCAATTAAAAACTGTAAAAAAAATGTTCCAATCCATTCAATTGCTGAAGAACTTTGAGGTAACATCAAAATTTGTAAAATAGCAACTGTTAGAAAAATTGCCATAGGATCGTTACTTCCTGATTCTAGTTCTAAAAGAGGACCTAACTTTTTCTTTAAAGCAATTCCTTTTGCTCTTAATATTGCAAATACAGCCGCTGCATCAGTTGAAGATACGATAGCTCCTAAAAGCAAGGCTTCTAAAAAAGTAAAATCAAGTAGATAATAAACACAAATAGCAACAAAAAAAGCAGTTAAAGAAACTCCCAAAGTAGCAAGTATTAAACCATCTTTTAATACAGGTTTAATAGCTTTCCAAGCTGTATCTAATCCTCCACCAAATAATATAAATATTAAAGCTAAAGTTCCAATATTTTGAGCTAACTGTACATTATCAAAATAGATTCCAAGTATTCCATCAGAACCTGCTAACATTCCAAGACCTAAAAATATAAATAAAGAAGGAATTCCAAAACTAGTAGAGAGTTTACTAGCAGCAACACTTAAAAGCATTAAAAAAGCTGTTATTAGTAAATATAGTTCTATAGAGTCCATAAAATCCTTCTTTGTTATCTGTAAATAATAAAAATTATATCAGAAAAAATTTAAATTAAAATAATCTATAAAGTTGATAATATTTCTACCTTATGCTAGAATAAATAATATTTAATCAAAGGAGTTTTTCGTGACTAATAGTAAACTTTTATTAGCTACAGATTTTTCTAAAAAAAGTTTTAAAATTATCAAAAATGTTTTAAAATATATAGAAAATAAAGAAGATGAATTATTTATAATTCATGTTATTGAAGATAAATTATTTCAGGAAAAAATAGATATAGAAATAGCTAAAACAGAGGGTTTTAAATTATTAAAGAAAAAATTTCCTATTTTAAAAGAGGAACAATTTATATGTGTTGAGGGTGATTTAGAAGAACAAATTGCACTTTATACTGAAAAGTTAATGATTTCATTTACTATTTTAGGAAATAGTAAAAAAAATGATTTTATATATAGTTTTTTTGAAAATTCAAACACAAAAGATATAGTTAGAAATCTTAAAACTTTAAATTTAATAATAAAATCAAAAGATGAAATCTCTTTTAAAAATATTTTGATTCCTAGTGATTTATCACCTGAATCAAAAAAATATATTTATGAAGTAAGTTCAGCTTTTCCTGAAGCTAAAATAAAAATATATTATTCTTACTCTTTACCTTATGAAAGAGGTTATAATTTTAATTTAAATAAAAAAGAGATAAGTGAATATCAAAAGGAAATCAAAAAAGATTTAATCAAAGAAGCAGAAGATTTTTTTAATTCTTTAGAAATTACAAATAAGAAAAAACTTATTATAAAAGAGGGTATTTTAGATGTTAAAAAACTTTTAAAAGATTCAAAAGATTTAAAAACTGACCTTTTAGCTATTCATACAACAGGATTTTTTAGCTTTTTTGCCTTTTATTTAGTTGAATATTCAAAAACAAATATTTTAATTAAAAAAGTAAACTCATAGAGTTTAATAATATAAAAGCAAAAAGCTTTTATATTATTATTTTTTTAAATTCATAATTATGCTATAACTCATAACAGTAATCATAGGAAACACTGAAGCAAATGCTATAAGTCCAAATCCATCCATTAAAACATTTCTACCTTCAATATTTGTAGCTAAAAATATTCCAAAAGCTGTAACAATAGGAACTGTAATTTCAGAAGTTGTAACACCTCCTAAATCAAAAGCAAAAGCAACTATCTGTTTTGGAGCAAAAATAGTTAAAATAACAACTATACTATATAAAATAGTTATCAAAAGCCAAATATTATAACCATTTACAATTTTATATGCCCCAAATAAAATACCAAAACCAACACCAATAGCAACAAGAAATCTAATAACAATCACATTTAATCTAACACTTGACATTCTATCAGCTTGTTTTATAACAGCAACCAAAGCAGGTTCTGCCATAGTTGTTCCAAAACCAATTAAAAATGCAAATAAATAGATAAAAAATACATTTTTCATTTGAACTAAATTTCCAGCTATTGATTCTCCAATAGGAAAAAGTCCTAGTTTTATTCCAACAATAAATCCATATAAACCAATAACTAAAAATATAAATCCAAAAATAACTCCTGAAATATTTGCCAAAGGTTTTTTAATAACTAAATATTGAAATATTAAAATTGTAGCAATTATAGGCACTAAATTTAGAAAAGTTTTAAATAAATCAGTAATTACCTTGATTATTGTAAAACCCTCTTCATAATGTGCTTCATCTTCTACAATTGAAACAAATTCTATAGCCTGAGTTCCAAAATCACTTCCAAGTGCAAATATCCCATAAAGTTGAATACTAATCATTGGAGTAATAGCAGCAAGTGCTACAAATCCAAAACCATCTTTTAAAACACTTCTTCCTTGAAGTGCCGAAGCTATTCCTATACCTAAAGCTACAATCAATGGAACTGTTGCAACATTTGTAGCAACTCCTCCTGAATCATAAGCAAGTCCAATAATAGCTGGTGGTGTAAAATATGTGATTACTAAAACCATCACATATCCAACTACAATAATAACTGCTATATTCCAACCTAAAATAGTTCTCACTATTCCAAAAGCTGTAATTAACCCAACGCTTATAGCAATAATCAATCTTAAGGTTAATGGGTCCAAAGCCCCTTTTGATATCTCTCCTGCTTGAGAAGCAACAGCTATAATCGCAGGTTCTGCAATAGAAGCACTAAATCCCAAAGAAAAACCAAATAAAGCAAATAAAAATATGGATTTTCTCTCCAAAAATTCACTTGAAAGATTATTTCCTAGAGGGAAAATTCCTATTTCTAAACCCATCAAAAAAAATGTAACTCCAATAATTACGATAAAAAAACCTATGCAAATAGAGATTACATTTTCAGGTACACTTTGAAATACAAATAATTGAAACCCTACAATAATCAAAAGAATAGGAATTAAATTAATAGTAGATTCAATAAAAGTATGTCTAAATTGCTTTATTAAATCAGACAATTTTTATTCCACCCAAGTCATTAAATAGTTTGTTAAATCAGTGATTGATAAAACTCCTAAAAGTTCATTATTATCTGTTACTACCACTCTTTTTATATTATGTTCAATCATTATTTTTGCAGCATATTTCACATCTATTTTAGAAGATACACTAAAAGCTGGTTTATTATATAAATCATATACATTTAATAATTCTATATCTCCATCTTCAGCAACTATCGCTTTTAAGATTTGTGTATTTGTAATAATCCCATAAGCATCTGAAGGTGAATTTTTATCAACAATTAAAACTTTTAAATTTTTCTCTTTCATAAGTTTTAATGCCTCTTTTAAAGTAGCGTATGGTTTTATCGTTGTAACATTTTTTTTCATCAATTCTTCAACTAACATTTTTTTCCCTTATAAATCATCTTCTTTTTTTATTGTATCTTCAAATTTTCTTAAAACTTCCCTATCTAATCCAACGATATGAGAAATTGGCATGGTAAAAGCTACGCAACTAAGTTCATCATCTAAAATCATTTTATTAATAGCTCTTAATACTTTTTTAGACAACTTTTCTTCCAAAACGTAATTAACAATTGTTTGATTTCCCTCAAAAGTCAAAGAAAAAAAGCTTTTTTTACTTCCTGAACTACTTCCTCTTCCTTGAATTACAGTAGCTCCATCAGCACCACAATCTTTCGCAATATTCTTTATAGCATCTTCATTTTCAGCAGATGTTATAACCATTAAATTAACAAATTTCACTTTTAATCCTCTAAAATTTTATAAATGATTACATCTTTTGTTGAGTGTTCCAATAAATCAAAAGAGAAAATACTAAAACTACTACTAACAGATAAACTTAATAAATCAATAGTTTTATACTCTATTGATTCATCAACCATAGATTTAATATCAATAAATTTTTTTGCTTTTTTAAAAATTTTAATCTCTTGAGGTATATTTAAACTCTCTACAAATTTATTTAATTCTAGTTCCGCTTCTGTAGCATAAAAATCTACAAAATCATGAACTTCATCATCATCAAAACCATACAACTTAATTCTATCTTCAAAAAATGTTTTATAATAATGCTCTATATGAAAATTAGCTTCAGGGAAAAGATTAACTAAATACTCAATATTTTTTTTTGAAGATTCTGATAAATCCGTAGGTATTAAAATATTTTTGTAATTTGGAGTATCTTCTGTTTTTATAACTAATACTGGTAAATCTACTTTTCTAATAATTGAATTTAAATTTGAACCATTAAAAATATCTTCAAAAAAAGTTCTCTCTCTTTTAAAACCAACTATAACTGTTGAAATATTATTTTTTGATATGTGTTCTTTTATTATTTCTATAAAATTTCCACATTTACAATAAATATTTGCATTGTTTTCATAGTACTCTTTTAATATCTCTTTACTTCTTTCCAAAGAACATTCTGTTTTTTCTTTGAAAAATCTCAAAAATGATTCATCCTCAATATGCAAAACGTCCAATTCTTTATTATATTTATTTGCTAAAAATATTGATTTTTTTGCAATAGTTGATGTAAATTCTCTAAGATCATTTAAAACTAATAATCTACTTTTATTCATTAGATATTCCTTTTATTACATTTAGCTAGATTCTAAAACAAAAAAGTTAACAAATAGTTATTTTTTATAAAAAAACAAAATAAATTAAATTAAAATTTCCAAAAGAAACTAAAATACAAAAGCTATATCAGAAATACCAATATTATATATATTTATTTTTACGCCATCACTATCAACAACACTATATGAAATAATAAGCTCATTTGGATTTTCTATTGTTTGATTTTTTTCTACAAAATCCACATATTTATCATAATCAATGATACTATAAATAAATTTTGCCTTTTGTTTAAATTTTTCATTATTTATATATTTTTCATAAACATCTTTATATACTTCAACATCATATTTATCATAAAAATTCTTTTTATACATCAACTCACAATATGACTCTTTTTTAAAATCTTTTGATGCATAACTTAGATAATCATCAGCAATTATAGCAATCAAATCTTCTTGTATCTCAAATAAATTGTATTTTTTATATCCATTTTCATCAGATATTAAAGAAGTTGTTCTAATCATAATTTTGTTTCCTTATGTTTATTTTTATTATAACACAATATAAATTTATGTTTATATTTTTCAAATATGTATAATTTATTTTAATTTATATATTATACAAATTATATAAATATTTTTTGATTATAAATTTAAAATTTTAAGATAATTTTTGATGCTTTTTTAAAAAAATTATTTTTTATAAAATAACCTATATTATAGCTATTTAAAATATTTTTATTACATAATGTATATCTATAAATATATTTTAAATATATAAATTTTGTATATATTTTATTTTTATATAAAGTAGTTTTTTCTTCATCTTTTTTACTTTACATAAATTGATGATATATTTGCCCTATACTAATACCTGAATCATTTGATGGAACATCAACATTAAAGTAAAAAATCCTACCCTCTTCTTGTAATTTATCAATCAAAAGTTCAAGTAAAATTTTATTTTGAAAAACTCCTCCACTTAAAATAACTGGAAGATTTTTGTAAGAATTTGAAATTTCTAAAATTATATTAACAAGAGTATTTATAAATTTTGAACAAATAGTTTTTTTATCTTTTTCTTTTATTATTTCTCTTATCATAGGTTTAATATCTATAGTTTTTTCCAAAATTTCATAAGAAAAACAAGCATTTATAGAACTATCATAATTTAACTCGATTTGAAGCCCTGTTTCACCCTCATAAGTTTGAGTGTGTAAAATATCTGCAAAAGATGAGATAGCATCAAATAAACGACCTATAGAGCTACATAAAGGTGCATTTAAACCCTTTTGCCACATTGTATGTAAAGTTTTGATTTGGGTATGACTAAATGCTTTTGTTGTAGGAATATCTAAATTTAATATCTCTTCTAAAGTAAAAATATCAAATAACAAAGATAAAGCTACTCTTTTTGGCTCTTTAATGGCTATTTCTGTACCTAATAGCTTAAAATACTCTATATGCTTAATTCGTTTATACTCTTTTCTCGAGGCTATTAAAACTTCACCTCCCCAAATATTCCCATCTTCACCAAAACCAGTTCCATCAAAAGCGAAACCCAAAACCTCTTCATCAAGAGAATTTTCAGCCATTACAGAAAGAATATGGGCATAATGATGTTGAACTTGTACCAATTTTATATTTGGATTTTCTTCTTTTAGTTTAAAAGCAAATTTTGTTGATTCATAGTTTGGATGTTTATCACAAATCACAACATCTGGTTTAAAATTATAAAAATTTTTAAATGTTTCTATTGTACGAATAAAATATTCAATTGATTCAATAGAGTTTAAATCTGCTATATAAGGAGATAAAATTAAATTATTTTCAAAAGCCAAACTTATTGTTGATTTTTGATTTGCTCCAAGAGATAAAATCTTTTTGTCTAATTTTTCATTTAATTTTATTAGTGTTGGAGCATATCCTCTAGCGTTTCTTAATTTGATATTATATTTTTTAACAACTTGTATAATAGAATCATCACAACTATTTACAATCTCTCTATTATAATCAAGAACAAAATCTATAATATCTACTAGTTTAGTAAAAATATCTTCTTTAGTCTTTATAATTGGTTCATCTTTTAAGTTTGCACTGGTTGCAATAAGGGGTTTATCTATATATCTAAACAATAAATGATGTATTCCTGTATAAGCTATAAAACATCCTAATTTATTTACATTTGGAGCAACAAAAGAAGATATTGAGCTATTTTCTTTTTTTTCCAGAAGAACTATAGGTTTCTCTTTTGAAGTCAAAATCTTTTCTTCTTCCAAATTTAGATTTGTATAATTTTTAATACTATTAATATCTTTAAACATTAGAGCGTAAGGCTTAGTTGGTCTATTCTTAATACATCTTAACATATTTACAACTTTATCATTTGTTGCATCACATATTAGGTGAAAACCACCCATTCCTTTAACAGCTAAAATATATCCTTGATTGATTAAATTAGCAGTTTTTTTAATAGCTTCTAAATTGTATGATATTTTTATATTATTTTTGTCATGCAAAGTTAAATTTGGTCCACAAACTTCGCAAGAAACAGGTTGTGCATGATATCTTCTATTTAAAGGATTTTTATATTCATCTTTACATTTTGGGCATAATAAAAACTCTTTCATAGAAGTATTACATCTATCATAAGGAACTGTATTAATAATAGAGTATCTAGGACCACAATTTATACAATTTGTTAAAGTATAATTGTATCTATGATTAGACACATCATTGATATCTTCTATACATTCATCACAAATTGCTATATCAGCAGATATGATAGTTGACTTATTATTTGTATTTAAACTTTGTTTAATTTCAAAGCTTTTAAACTCTTCTAAAAAAGTTATTTCTTCTATATTTATTTCATTTATTTTTGAAAGTTTTGGAGGGTTTTGTTTTAGTTCTTCTATAAATAAATTTATATTTGAATAAGAAGCATAAAGTAAAATATTTACACCCTTATCATCGTTATTAACCCACCCTTTTATGTGATGTTTTAAAGCAAGATTATAAACAAAAGGTCTAAATCCTACACCTTGGACTATACCTTTTATTTGTAGTTTAAAAGTTCTCATATAAACCTTTCAGATATTTTAATAATCTAAAGGATACTCTTTAGGAAGGATAATATTGTAGTTTTTACTCAATGTTTTTGTAGTTTTAGATAATAAAATAGAGTTTGCAAACATATTTCCACAAAAAACAACATCTTTCGCTTTTGTCTCTTTTGCTATTTCATTTACATAATTACAAATAAACTCACTTAAACTCTCATAAAAAGAGTATATAAGTGTCACATTATCAACATCTGCCATTTTATAAGCCATTATTGATTGTACTATTCTTCTATAATCTAAATAATTCACCCCATCAAGATTTACAAGTTTCATATCTATTTGTATTCCACTTGAAAGATTAGTACTTAAAGCTATATCTTCAAACTCTTTGGCATTGCTAATAGATAAAACCTTAGCACACATATTTATGATTGATTCAAAACCATTAGTATTGCTTGAAACTTCCGTTTCTAAAATATTTGGAAACTTTTTACTAAAGTTTGTAATCAATCTAGCACAATGTTCATCTATATCCATTATCTCTTCAAAACAATTCTTTATGCTATTGTGGATATTTGGAATAGATATAACCTCTTTTATACCCTTTGTTGGTATGTTTATACTAATTGAGCTATTTTTTGCGTTTAAAGAGAAATATACACCAATAGTTGGTATTAATCTTTTTGCAGTTTGAGCTAAAATAGCCTTATAAACTCCACCGTTTTCTAAAAAATACTCTTTTGATGAGTTAAATTTTTTCTTTGCAATAAAATCATATTTTGGGAATAATCCTTTATCTCCACAAATAATAATATTTTGTTCTTTGGTATATGTAACTTTTAATCCATCTTGATAAACTTCATCATTTGCATATAAAACATAATTTATACCCTGTTCTTTTAAAGCTCGTGCAAATAAAACTGTCTCTTTATCATCGGGTATTTTTGCATATATAAAGTTTGTTGATGAAAACTCTTTATTTGCATTTTTAAACATTTTAAATTTTAACTTTACTAAAGGTCGCTCAATTGAGCAAAGAAGCTGAAAATCTTTTATATTTAATTCAAAAATTTCATCAAGTTTTGATGTATCTGTTATTAAAAGTTTTATTTCATAACCTCTATTTTCAAACTCTTCTCTTAAATCTTTATTTGGTAAAAAAATATCTTTTAAACCATTATGAGTCTCAAATCTTGAAACTTCACCCTTTGTGATTTTTAATATATCATTTAAAAAATCTATATTGTTTTCTTCTATTATCTCTTTTATTGCTTCATTTGTTAATAAACTTAAATTTTGTTTTATTCCAAAATCTTCTAACTCTTCTAAACTCTCATCATAACTTTCAATAACATAAGAATTTCCAATAAATATAGAAACAGGAAGTTTCTTTTCTAAAAGTGCAAAAAAACTCTCAATATTTTGTGCTGTTTCTTCTAAAATAATTAAAATAAAACCTTTATATTGTTTACAAACACCATTTATGTTTGCCTCTTTTATTAAATCTTCAATAATATGTTTGAAGTATAAATTTGTAGTATTAAACTCTATTTTATAAATTAATTGCATGGGTAAAATCTTCTTCATTTGGAATTCTAGTTAAATGTTCTCCATTATAACTTCCTATCATACTTTTTACAACATCACTAATTGGTATATTATTTATTTTTTTAGCTTTTATACCAAGACTTTCTATCTCTTTTATACCATTTAAAATAAACTCTTCAAATTTATCTTCCATAGTTTTTGTAAGTCCTATCCCAACACTTATTATATCTTCTGGGATTATTCCTATAATTGTCACTGTTGCATGAGAATCTAAAACAGATACAATTTCTAACATCTCCACTATTTCAACCTCATGGGCTGTTTTTCTATAGTTTCCAAGTCCTAAAAGAACATCAGAAGGAAGTCTATAAATTCCTCCTACCTCATCTTCAATAGAAACTGTATCTAAAATAATTACATTATCATACTCTTGAAAATATGTCATTAATTTAAAGCCTAATGTTCCACCATCAATAATCTCTAAGGTTTCATCATCAAACTCGTAATTTTGTCTTATATACTCACTTGCATAAATTCCAATGCCTTCATCTTTAAAAAGCATATTTCCAACACCAATAACTATATTTTTCATAGTATTTATCCTTTATAACTCTTTTATAAATTTACTATTTAAACTTATAAAAAAGTTAAAGGACTAAGCTTTTGCTTAGTCCTTTTTATCTTCTTCTTTTACAAATTTACTTCCACCTATAACAATGGCTATATCGCCCTCTTTCCAAAAAATTGTTCTCCAAATTTGATAATAAATATGACACATTACCCAAACAAGTATAAAATACATTGAATAATGATGAGCAATTCTAACTCCCATATTTCCACCAAATACATAAAGTGTCCAATCTGTAACTAAATGAAGCATCCAAGGCCACCAAGTTCCAATTGAACTCTCCCCTGAAGCTAGACCATGTACATAAAGTTGAAGTCCTGTAAACAACATAAATACTAATAATAAATGGAAAATTGTAAAAAACACAATATTATAACTATCACTATGTGATGAATCAAATTTTTTTCTTCTATTAAAAGTAATTAAATTTAAAAATACTTCCCAAAATTCAACAATATTTTGTTTATTTGGAATTAATTTTTTATAAGGTTTTTCAAATCTTGAAAAGAAATATAAATAACCAACTATGATAGCAGTAACATCGAAGATAATTGCTGCCATAAAATGCCACCATCTATTCCAAGCCATTACATACTTATCCACTGCAGGATCAGCTATTAATGTTTGATAATAAGGGTAACCTATATATAAACCGGTTATAACTGCTATTATCATACATATAGCATTAGCCCAATGTATGATTCTCATAGTAGCAGTCATTCTTTTAACCTCTTTAATTTTAGGCACGGCTAGTTCCTCCAATTGGATCTACTTTATAAACTCCTAACTCTTTACCGTTAGTATCAATAATATGAACAGCACAAGCAATACAAGGATCAAAACTATGGATAGTTCTTAAAATCTCTAGTGGTTGATCTGGATTTGCTACTTTTGTACCAATCAATGAAGCTTCATAAGCTCCCAGTCTTCCTTTATAATCCCTTGGTGCTGCATTCCAAGTTGATGGAACAACTGCTTGATAATTTGCAACTTTTCCATCTTTTATTTTTACCCAGTGACCTAATCCACCTCTTGGTGCTTCAGCCATTCCATAACCTTGAGCATCTTTTGAAACATTATCAAAATTAAATTCTGTCCATGTTGATAAATCACCATGTGCAACATTTGAAGCTAACTCATCAACCCAATCCATCATAACATCAGACATAAGTTCAGTTTCGATTGCACGTGCTGCTGTTCTTCCTACTGTTGAGAATAAAACAGTTGTTGGTAGATTTCCATTTTTTAAGAAAGTTGTTACATATTTAGAAATTCTTTCATCTTTGTTTGCAACTCCTACTATCATTCTAGCAAGTGGTCCTACTTCCATTCTTTCATCGTCATACAATGGAGATTTAATCCAAGAATATTTATTTTTAGTATCTAAATAAGCAATATTATTCTCTTTTTTCCCAAATCCTGTATAGTTTGGTTTTGTAACTCCATCATAAGGGTGGAGATTTGTAGTTCCCTCATACCAAGCATGAGTTACATCTTCAGTAATTTTACTTTGATCAACTTCATAAACTTTTGATAAATCTCTATTTTTTACAATTCCTGCAGGGAATAGTTTTGAAGATTTATAAAATGGTAAATCATCTAAGTTGAAGTCTCCAAAACACATGAAGTTTCCAATTCCTCCACCAATTCCTTCTAAAGCTTCATCAGCATACATAGTTCCAGCCATATAAACATCTGGTAAATATGCCTCTTTTATAAACTTTCTACTTCTTTTTAAAAGTTGTTTAAACTCTGCTATTCTTGCAGGGTTTTTAATATCTTGAACACAAGTTACTCCACCCACTACAAAAGATTGTGGATGTGGATTTTTACCACCAAAAATAGCCATCATTTTTGCCATATCTCTTTGTAGTTCTAAAGCATCTAAATAATGAGATAATCCTATTAAATTTTGTTCAGGAGTAAGCTTAAATCCTTTACTTCCCCAATATGCATTTCCAAAAATTCCAAGTCTTCCTTGTTTTACATATTTTGTAACTCTTTCTTGAACTTGAATATATGTATCTTCACTTGCATTCCAAGCTCTTTGTCCTGATAAAGATGCCCACTTTTGAGCTTCAAGAACAGTTGCTTTTGGATTAGCTTTTAAAGCTTCTGTAATATCAACCCAATCAAGAGCATGAAGATGATAAAAGTGTACTACGTGGTCATGTAAATATAAGGCACCTTGAATTAAATTTCGCACTAGCCTTGCATTTTTTGGAATAGTTACTCCAAAAGCATGTTCAACAGCTTCTATACTTCTTTGATAGTGAGTTCCTGTACAAACTCCACAAATTCTCATAGCTAAAAGTCCGCAATCTCTTGGATCTCTTCCTTTTAAAATCTCTTCTATACCTCTAAACATCGTAGAAGAAGAGTAAGCATCAGTAACAACATTATTTTCATCAATGATTGCTTCAATTCTAAGATGTCCCTCTATTCTTGTAATTGGATCTATTACTAAATGTTTTTGTGCCATTATTTTTCCTCTTCTTCTTTTGATTTTTTATTAGCTACAACAGAAGCTACTGCATGAACTCCAATACCTATAGCAGTTGCTGTTAATAATCCAAGACCAAACTCATCAACTGTTCTTTCAACTCCACCTGTAGGAGGTTTTATATTAGCATTAGCCATTGGTCTTTGATAAGCATATTTATCCCAAAAATCTGGCTCAGAACACCCAATACATCCATGTCCTGCACCAATTGGCCAGTTTGTACCTTCGTTATATCTAATAATTGAACAATTGTTAAAAGTCATTGGACCTTTACACCCTACTTTATATAAACACCAGTTATTTTTAGCACCTTCATCTCCCCACTCTTCAACAAATTCACCAGCATCAAAGTGAGCTCTTCTTTCACAGTTATCATGAATTCTATAACCAAATGCAAATTTTGGTCTTAATAATGAATCAAGTTCTGGAATTTGACCTGTTAAAACATAATGAAGTACAACTCCTACCATATTAGCTGGATTTGCTGGGCAAGCAGGAATATTAACCACAGGTTTTCCTCTTACTAAATCCATAACTCCAACTGCTTTTGTTGGATTTGGAGCAGCTGCTGGAACTCCACCAAATGTAGCACAAGTTCCAACAGCAACAATAGCTGCAGCATCTTTTGATAATCTCATTAAATGCTCTTGGAAAGTCTCACCAGCAGGTCCAATAGTTCCATAATTTCCATTCATACCCGTAGGAATTGAACCCTCTACAAAAAGTAAATATTTATCTTTAAAATGTTCCATTGCTTCATCTAATTGATGTTCAGCATCATGCCCTGCACATGCCATTAATGCATGGTGAAACTCTAAACTTAAAACATCAAATAATAAATCATCAACTGTTGGAGCACTACTTCTTAATAATGCCTCAGTATTTCCCGCACAATCTTGTAATTCAATCCAAATTACTGGAACTCTGTTCATAAGTTCAGTTGCTTCTGCCACAAGTGGTGCAAACATAGGAGGAAGCATAAGTGTGGCAGTTGTTGCACTAACCCACTTCATAAAATCCCTTCTATTTACACCTTCTGTTTCTAGAACATCCATAATATCAACATCTCTAAGTGCTGGTTGTACTCTTAAAGATTTTAATCTACTTTTTGCTTTTTCAAATAAAGAGTTATAATACTCTTCACCTTTATTTGTTTCTACTCTTCCTGATTTTTGGGTAAAAATTTTTTTTACCATCTGTGTTGAATCAATCATACTCTTCACTCCTTAAAATGAATGTTCATTTACTTTTTGTAAACTAACAATTAACAACTTATAGTAAACTTAATTTATGAATGATTATTCATAGCATAGAAGTAGCAATCTTTAAAGGTATGATTTTAAGGTATGGTTTTATGGTAAATAGTTTAATTTTTTGTTCGAAAAATACTTAAGTGTATTTTTAATTCAGTATTTTATAATATTGTTACAAATATACACTTTTTATGAATAACTATTCACTAATGGGTTGTGCAAACAGAACATACATCAAAACTTCTAAGAACTATTTTTGCAATTTCTATATTTGGCGAACCAATTATTGCTTTTTGTGCAATTCCTTTTTCTTTTTTATTAGAAGGTCCTAAATTCCAAACAGTTGGAGTAATAACATCATAAGCTTTTATTTTTCCATTTTCAATGTCTATTTTATGATATAAAGAGCCTCTACATGCTTCTACAACTGATAATCCACTTGCTTTTTCTATATCATTTAAAGAAATTTTTGGTTTTATAAAAGAGTTTTCTAATAAATCTATTTGTGAAATTAAAGATTTAGTATCATTTATTAAAAATGCCATTTCATCAACTCTTGCCATTACTCTTGTAAAAACAGAATCATCAAAACTTTTATGTAACTCTTTTATAAATCTTCTATTTGAAATAATTGCTCTAGCAAGTGGACCTGTTTCAAAAAAATTATCATTGTAAGTAACTAATTTGCTCCAAGTATGTTTTTTAGAAATATTTTCTTTTTCATTTAAAGAAAAAGTATATTCATTACTTTCAGCTATTTTAGATAAATCGATTTTATTTACTATTTTTTGTTTTATTTTTCCACTTCTAAAGAGATTCGATTCTGCTAAACTTATAAATCTATTGTGTGATTTTCCATACACATTTAGATGATATTTAAAACAAAGATCTTTAAAATACTTCATATCTTTATCTAATTTTTCTAAATCATTTAAACTATCAAAAGATAAGTAGTCTTCTAAACTAACTCCACTAACAGAATCTTCAAAAAAATCAATAGCTATTTGAAGATAGTTTTGCATATTAATCAAATCCATTCTAGTAGGATCACTCATCACTCCACCAACATTCATATATGAAGTATGAGGCCACTGTCCACCTATAATAGCAAGAGCCTTTATTGTTTCACTTGCAGTTTTACAGGCTTCTAGCCATCTTTTTCCTTTTAAAGGAGCGTAAATACCTAAATCACTACTATTTAGTTTTATAATATCGGGCATAATAAAAAGATAAAACCATTTTATATGAGAATCTATAATCTCTATATTTAAACCTATTTGTCTTAAAAGTTTAGCTTTATTTGAAATTTCAATTTTTTCATTTATATTCTCATAGATATTTTCTAATGCTTCAACGGTTGCTTTTAGATGTGCTTGTCCACAAATTCCACAAATTCTTGGAGTGTAAATTAAGGCATCTAAAGGTGATTTTTCTTCTAATATATATTCAAATCCTCTAAAATTTAAAAAATCAATTCTTGCATCACTTACTTTATTGTTTTTCCAACTACAAATTAGTTTTGCTTCTCCTTCAATTCTTTCAACTAAATCAACTGTTTTCATCAACTATTCCATCAATTTTTTATGAAGTCTATCTATTTTAAAAGTTTTAGCAACTCCACTTATACTTAAATATGCTCTTTTAGAAATTCCTAAAGGAACTTCTAAAGGAATTCCCATATTTTTCTTTGTTTCAAGCATATTATTTCTTGGAAAATCAACTTCAGTACAACCAATACAAGGCATACCTGCCCTTGTTTTAGAGTTTATATCATTCCAAAGTATTTTATTACAAGAACTATGTGTCATAGGAGCACGACATCCTTGGTTATAAAATAAACATCCTTCTTTTTGTCCAAAATTTCCTTCAATTTTCCACTCAAAATACTCATTCCTTGTACAACCATGATGAGCTAAAGTACCATATAATTCTTTTGGTCTACCTTCATCATCTAACGATATTTCTTTAAAATTTTTCAAACTAAAAAGAGTTTGAAAAATCCATTCAGGATGAACAGGACAACCGGAAAGATTTATTATTGGATGTTTTAACTTTTTTTTATTTTCTTCCTCAATAGCATCTTTTAAACCACAAACGTCATCATTTTGAGTAAATTTGGCATGAATTCCACCAAAAGAAGCACAAGAACCAACTGCAATAAGATATTTAGACTTTTGAACTAATTTTTCTAAAATATTTTTTGTTGAATCATTTGAAGTTGTAAAAAATTTTTGATTAGAAGAGATTGCTCCTTCAACCAATAAAAAATCTATTTGTTCTTGGTTTTTTATAATATCTTCCAAAGATTTATCAATAGTTAAACTACCATGATAAATAAAATCAAAATTTTTTAAAAAAAGTTCAAATTTACTAGAGTTTGAACTTAATAAGGAGTGGGTATTTCCATTACATGTAATTGCTGAAAACCAAACAACTGTTGGTTTTTTTTCATTCATCATACTTTAATGCTCGATAAATATTATCTGCAACTGCATCTGAATAACTTAATAAATCTTTATCTAAAACATTTTCACCACTTAAAAAAGCAAAACCACCTAAACTTCCCATTATCATACCAAATGCAGGGAAAAATTCTTGTTCTCTAAACTCTTTTTTTTGTGCACCATCATCAAGTAAAATCATAACTTCTGTTACAAACTCGCCAACACATAAAAAACCTTCACAGCCTTGCTTGAAAACTTCTCTATTCGATAAATAAACCCTTAAAAAATATTCAATTACTTCAGGTGATTTTTGAACATTTTCTAAATATTTTCGTACAAATATATAAATTTTCTCTTTTGAAGATATCTCCATATTATTAACTTCTCTTAATTCATCAGCCAAAATATTTGTTGAATACTTAATTGCAAATTTAGCTAATTCTTCTTTTGAAGCAAAATAGTTATACATATTTCCAACGCTCATTTTCATAGCTTTTGCAATATCTGGAATTGTAGTGTTATAAAAACCTTTTTGAGCGAAAAGCTTTAAAGCATTTTCTATAATATTATTTTTTTTATTTTCTTTTAAATTAGATATAGTTTTTCCTTAAAAAATTTTCTCCGATTTGTTCCGATTTATTATGTTACATTATATTTTATTAAAATTGAATAATTATTTTTAAGTAAAAAAAAGCTTAGGAAAAATCCTAAGCTTTAAAATTATCTTGAAGTAACTAATGTAGTTAAATGCTCAGAAGAAACTTGGTGGAAGTTTAAGTATTTATAAACACCATCTTTGTTTGTTTCATTGATTTTTTGAGCAACAATGTTCATGTACTCTTCAACAGATGGTAATCTACCTAATAATGCAGCAACAGCAGCAACTTCAGCAGAACCTAAATAAACTTTAGAGTTTTTACCAAGTCTGTTATCGAAGTTTCTTGTAGATGTAGAGAATACAGTTGATCCTTCACCAACTTGTGCTTGGTTACCCATACATAATGAACAACCTGGAATCTCAATTCTTGCACCTGCAGCAGCAAATGCAGCATAGTAACCTTCTTCTGTTAATTGAGCTTCGTCCATTTTTGTAGGAGGTGCAACCCATAGTTTTGCTTTAGCAACACCTTCACCTTTTAATACTTCTCCTAAAGCTCTGAATAATCCGATATTAGTCATACAAGAACCAACGAATACTTCATCAATATTTTTTGGTCTGTTGTCATCAGCTAAGATTTCACTTAATGTAGCAACATCATCTGGATCGTTTGGACAAGCTAAGATTGGCTCTTTAATTTCATCTAAATTAATTTCGATTGTAGCTAAGTACTCAGCATCTGCATCTGGCTCTAATAATTCTGGATTAGCAATCCATTCTTTCATTTTATCAGCTCTTCTTTGAAGAGTTTTAGCATCTTCGTAACCTTCTTCAATCATTTTTTCAATTAAAGCAATGTTAGAAGATAAGTATTCAATAATTGGTTCTTTATTTAATTGAACAGAACAAGCTGCTGCTGATCTTTCAGCTGATGCATCTGATAATTCGAATGCTTGCTCAACTTTTAAATCTGGTAAACCTTGAATTTCAATAATTGTTCCAGCAAAAATGTTCTTTTTATTTTTCTTAGGAACTGTTAATAATCCTTGTTTAATTGCATAATATGGAATAGCATTTACTAAATCTCTTAAAGTGATTCCTGGTTGCATATTTCCTGTAAATTTAACTAATACAGATTCTGGCATAGTTAAAGGCATCATACCTGTAACACCTGCGAATGCAATAAGACCTGAACCAGCTGGGAATGAAATACCAATTGGGAATCTTGTATGAGAATCTCCACCAGTACCTACTGTATCTGGTAAACATAATCTATTTAACCATGAGTGAATAACACCGTCACCTGGCTTAAGTGTAACTCCACCTCTTGAGTTGATGAAATCTGGTAAAGTATGTCTTAATTTAATATCTGCTGGTTTTGGATAAGCAGCAGTGTGGCAGAATGATTGCATAACCATATCAGCACCAAAAGATAATGCTGCTAATTCTTTAATCTCATCTCTTGTCATTGGTCCAGTTGTATCTTGAGAACCTACAGTTGTAGCGATTGGTTCAACGTACATACCTGGTTTAATACCTTCTACACCACAAGCTTTTCCAACCATTTTTTGCGCTTGAGTAAATCCTTTACCATTATCAGCTGGTTGTTCAGGAGCAATAAACATATCTGAAGCACCTAATTTTAATGCTTCTCTAGCTTTTGCAGTTAAACCTTTACCAATAATTAATGGAATTCTTCCACCTGCTCTCATTTCATCTGTTAATGTATTTGGAGCTAATTTGAATTCAGAAACAACTGAACCATTTTTTTCAATTACACCAGCGTATGGTTTTAATACGATTACATCACCAGTTTCTAATGAATCAACATTAGCTTGAATTGGTAAACATCCTGAATCTTCTGCAGTGTTAAAGAAAATTGGAGCAATAATAGAACCAATTACAACACCACCTGTTCTTTTATTAGGAACACCTGGAATATCTCTTCCCATATGCCATTGAACAGAGTTGATTCCTGATTTTCTTGATGAACCAGTTCCAACAACATCTCCAACGTATGCTAAAGGATGACCTTTTTCTTTTAAAGAAGCCATCATTTCTAATGGTTTTTCCATTCTTGATTGTAACATTGCAGTTGCGTGTAATGGAATATCAGCTCTTGTAAATGCAACAGTTGCAGGAGATAAATCATCTGTATTTGTTTCACCAGGAATTTTATATACAGTTAATGTAATTTCTTCTTCTAATGCTGGTTTATTTGTAAACCACTCAGCGTTTGCCCATGATTCAATAACTTCTTTAGCTTTTGCATTTCCAGCATCCATTAATTCTTTAACATCGTTAAATGAATTATAAACTAAGATTGTGTTTTTTAATTGCTCAGCAGCTGCACTTGCTACTTCATCAATTTTTAAAGCTTCAACTAATGGTGGTACGTTATATCCACCCATCATTGTTCCTAAAATCTCGATTGCTTCAGTTTTAGAAATTACTGAACATGCAACATTTCCTTGAACAACGTCATTTAAAAATGCAGCTTTAACATAAGCAGCATCATCAACACCTGGGTTAATTTTATTTTTAAATAATTCTAAACAATATTCAGCTTCAGCAACAGGATTAGCTTTTAATAACTCTACTAACTCAGCAGTTTGCTCAGCAGTTAAAGCTAATGGCGGTAATCCACCTTGACTAAGTCTTTCTTCTGTATGTGCTTTATAATTAGCTAATAAACTCATATATTATCTCCTCTTTATTTTAGAAAGTTTAGATATTATATCATAAAGAAAAAAATTAGTATGTACAATTTTTGTAAAGAATTGTACAAGTTCTAAAATTTGTGAATGAAAGTTACAATTAATCTATTTAATATGGCTAAAAGAAATAACTCATACTTAATATTTAAAAATAGTTCTTCTAATGATGTACAACTTTTGTACATACTTTTTATTATTTGTTCAATATATTTTTTATATATTTCTTTCCATAAATTTATAAAAATAAGAGAAACTAATGATTAAAGAATTAGAAAAAAAATTACATAATGAAATACCACTAACCAAATTTATGGAGATAAAAATAACAGATTATAATAATAACTACTTAATCTCACAAGCTCCACTTAGTGTAAATATAAATGATAAAGGTACAGCTTTTGGTGGAAGTTTAGCAACAATGAATATTATTTCTTCTTGGGGTTTGTGTTGGATTATTCAAAAAGAGTTAGGTTTTAATAGTAACAATATAGTTATAATAAAAAATGAACATTCTTATAAAAAACCTGTTACAAAAGATATTGTTTGTTTTACTAAAAAACCCTCTTTAGAAGAGATAGATAAATTAAAAAACAAACTTTTATTAAAAAAAAGTGCCTCAATAAAAATTGAATCAAAAATCATAGAAGATGGTGAAATATGTGTAGATTTTACTGGTTATTATGTGATTAAAATATAATATCTTTTACGGTTATTTGATTCTTTTGATTATCTTTTGATTTATATAAAAGCTTATCTACTTCATGATAAACTATTGAAGAGTTAATCTTTTCTTTAATGCTCAATAAGTTTCCTAAACCAATGGAAATTGTTAGATATTCATAATTTGATTTTTTTGAAGCTTTAATCTTTAGATTTTCAACCTTTCTTCTGATATTTTCAACAAGTAAAAAAGCATCTTTTTGTTCTTTTACTTCAAATAAAATAGCAAATTCTTCTCCACCTACTCTAAATACATAATCATTTGTTCTGTTAAAATTCTCTCTCAATGTTTTAGCCACTTTTTGCAAAGCTATATCACCTTCATGATGTCCAAAACTATCATTATAATCTTTGAAAAAATCTATATCTATAATCGCAAATGAAAACTTTTGTTTATGTCTTGATAAAGCATTTAATTTTTTTTCTAAAATATTTTGGAAATGCCTTCTATTATATAATCCTGTTAAAGAATCCGTTATACTTAACTCACTTAGTAATCTATTTTTTTCATCCAACTCTTCTAAAGCCTTTTTATAGTCACTAACATCAAGCATAATTCCAACTAAACCTACTATTTCATCTTCCATAACAAAAGATGATTTATAAAAATGATAATCTCTTATTTTTCCATCAGCACATTTTACTTTTCCTTCATAAAATTGTTCTTTTAAAGTCAAAAAAAGTTCTCTATCTTTTTCATAATATAGGTCTGCATTCTCTTTTGGAATAACATGAGGTAAATCATAAAGAGTTTTTCCAATAATCTGCTCTTTTGGTATTCCTAAGATTATTTTTGAAAAAGCATCATTACAATGTTGATAAACTCCATTTTTATCTTTGTAAAACATAGGATTAGGAATTACATCAAATAATTTTTTTAAAAATACATCATTAAATTTTGCTTCTTTTTGTAAAAACGCAATTTTAAGGCTCAATTCCTCATAACTTGCCATTTTATTCATTTTTTCCCTTTATTTATCAAGAAAAATATATTATTTATTTTTCATTCAACCATACTACAATTATGATTAATAACTATTTAATAACATTTTATTTTCTATTTTTCTATCAATAAATGTATAAACTATAAATAAAATAACCAACCATATAAAATAAATTATCTCTTTTGAAGATTGATTTTGAAAAAAACTTAATATAAATAAAGAACTTATTATCACAAAAATTAGTGATAAAAATATCTATAGAAAATATATCTTTGTATGTTTTATTTTTAGTTTTGAAAAGCAGTTAGGACAGGTATGTCTACCAAATAAAGAACTAAAATACCTTTTTGTTTTTAGTTCTATTTTTTAGTTGCAATTGGGACATTTCATAATAATTTACCTTGTTTTTTTTATCTATCTTCAACAACAAATAAATGACATTTTTCATATATATTATAATTTTTGTTTTGACAAACACCTACTATATAACTATTATTTTTTAATTCATATTTTGTATAATCTTCATTAAGTCTTATTTTGATTTTTCCAAAACTTTTATTTTCTAAAAAAATTCTATTTTATCAGAATATTCAACTTTATCTAATATTGTTCCTTGAAATGAAATCATTCTATTTTTATCTTCTTTTATATATGTTATGTAATCTTTATTTTCTATCCCATAAAGAAAAATACTTAACATTATTAATAGAGCTATCTTTCTAAACATTTTATCCCTTATAATTATTTTCTTCGTTCCCAAGCTCAAGCTTGGGAATACATACTATCGTATATTTACTTCTGCCATTTTTATTTGTTTTTTTATTTAGTTCTTATATACATTCCCAACGAGGACGTTGGGAATGATGGAAAAGCTCTAGCTTTAGAATGTATATTTAACTCTATTCCAAACCAAAACCCTAAAATAACTTATTATTTTATCTATATCTGCATAAAAACAACTCAATCAAATTATATATCTTTTAACAAAATTATTTTTTAAGCTTTTATTATTTTAAAGATTATAAAATAATTTAAATAAAGGATAAACTATGCAAACTT
Source organism: Arcobacter aquimarinus (assembly GCF_013177635.1). Lineage (NCBI taxonomy): Bacteria > Pseudomonadati > Campylobacterota > Epsilonproteobacteria > Campylobacterales > Arcobacteraceae > Arcobacter > Arcobacter aquimarinus. The sequence goes on from NZ_CP030944.1 coordinate 1,644,728, forward strand.
ACAATTTCAAAACCTATAGTGAACTTTTTATACATATTTGTAGTTTAGAAAATGAATATTTTTTAAACTATTTATCAAATGAAAAATATACAAATATCTCAACAAGTGATTTTAAAAATAAAGTTATTTGTCTAAGTCTTGCCTTAAAAGACATGGGAATCAAAAAAGGTGATACGGTTGGGATTTTTGCAAAATCATCTCCATTTTGGCTTATTTTTGACTTTGCTATACATGAGGTTGGAGCTATTAGTGTACCTATTTTTGCAAATATTTCAAGTGAAAATCTTAACTTTGAGATAAAAGACTCTGCTATGAAATATATGTTTATAGACTCACAAGAAAGACTCAAAGATATTGAAGAAAAAAACTCTCATCTTACTTTTATAACTCATAATTTTTGTATAAAAGAGCCAAATTTTTATAACTTTGATGAGATTTTGGTTATTGGTAAACAGATTTGCGATTCTACTGGATTTACTCCTTTTGAGGCAAATCCTGATGATATTTTTTCTATCATTTATACAAGTGGAAACACAGGAACTCCAAAAGGTGTGATGTTAAGCCATAAAAATATAGTTTCGCAACTTCATGATATAAATAAACTCATTGATTTACCACAAAGTGAAGTTGCACTTTCTCTTCTTCCTTTGGCTCATATATTTGAGCGAACTGTTATGAGTTATTATCTAAGTCGTGGAATTAGCATCTATTTTGTAGATGATATTTTAAATGTAGCAAATCTTATGAAAGTTGTAAAACCTACGATTATGACAGTTGTTCCAAGACTTTTAGAAAAGATATTTAACAAAATAAAAGCTCAAATTTTAGAAAAACCATTTTTTTGTAAAGTTATAGCTTCTTTGGCTTTTTCTTATGCTCTAAAAGAAAACTTGAATAAAAGTTCTATTTTATTTAAGATTTATGACAAATTGGTTTATTCAAAATTTAGAGAAATATTTGGCTCAAGGGTTGAAAAACTTGTAAGTGGAGGAGCACCTTTATCAAAAGAAATAGCAATATTTTTTGTAAATATTGGAATTCCTGTTTATCAAGGATATGGCTTAACAGAGTTTTCACCAGTTATTTCAACAAATTACCCAAATGCAAATAAAGTTGGTTCTTGTGGAAAAGTAATTCCAAGTGCGCAAATAAAAATTACTCAAGATAATGAACTTTTTGTTCGTGGTGATTCTTTGATGATTGGTTATTTAAATCAAGAAGAATTAACAGCAAAAACTATTGATAAAGATGGTTGGCTTCATACAGGAGATGTGGCATATTTGGATGAAGATGGATATTTATACATTAAAAGTAGAGTAAAAGAAATATTTAAAACTTCAACGGGAGAGTATGTAAATGCCATTTTTATAGAACAACAACTCTCTAAAAACAAATACATAGAGTTTGCTGTAGTAATCGCTCAAAATAAAAAATATACAACTGCCCTACTTTTTGTGGATAAAGAGAAATATAATCTTGCTAAAAAAGTAAATAATAACTTAACAATAGAAGAGTATTATAAAAGAAGTGATATTATTGAAGCTATTTCTAAACATATAAAAAACATAAATAAAAACTTGAATCAATGGGAAAAGATAGTTGATTTTAGAGTAATAACAAATGATATTTCTATTGAAACAGGAGAATTAACACCCTCTATGAAAATAGCTAGAAATAAGATTGAAGAAAAATATGAAAATATTATAAATAGTATGTATGAGGAGAAAAAATGAGAGAAAGAATAGCCATAATTGATGGATTAAGAAGTCCAATAGCAAAAGCAAATGGTAAATTAGCTGATGTAAATGCTGATATTTTAGGAAGTATTATCGCAAAAGAGTTAGTTATTAGAAACAATCTAAATTATGAAGATTTTGATGAAGTTATTATTGGAAATGTTGCAAATCCTGCAAATTCAACCAATATAGCAAGAGTTATGGCAATTCGTGCTGGATTTCCTAATACTACTCCTGCTTATACAGTTCATAGAAATTGTGCTTCAGGAATGCAATCCATTTCAAGTGCAATTGAAAAAATCCATTCAAATCAAGGAAGTTTATATCTTGTTGGTGGAGTTGAATCTATGAGTAATCTTCCTTTACTTTATAGTGATGAATTAAGAAAATTAATAACAAAATTCTCATACTCAAAATCAACTATTGAAAAATTAAAAATATTAAGTACCTTTAGACCAAGTTTTCTAAAACCAACAGTTGGTTTAATAGCTGGTTTAAATGACCCAATTTCTGGAAAAATCATGGGATTAACAGCTGAAAATTTAGCAAATGAGTTTAAAATAAGCAGAGATGCTCAAGATGAATATGCTTTAAAATCTCATCAAAAAGCCCAAAAAGCTATAGAAACTGGGATTTTCAAAGATGAAATTCATCCTATTATGACTAAAAATGCTTCTATTTTGGATGATGATGGAGTAAGATTTAATCAAACCTTACAAAGTTTAAATAAACTAAATCCAATCTTTGATAGATTAAGTGGAACAGTAACTGCTGGAAATTCTTCACAAGTATCAGATGGAGCTTGTTGTTTGATAGTTTGTAGTGAATCAAAGGCTCGTGAATTAAATCTTGAACCTCTAGGATTTATAAAAGATTATGCTTATGCTGGACTTGATGCAAATAGAATGGGATTAGGTCCTATTTATGCCACAGAAAAACTATTTGAAAAAACTGGTTATTCTTTAAAAGATATAAATTTAATAGAGATGAACGAAGCTTTTGCTGCACAAATAATAGCAAATTTAGAAGCCTTTAAAAAATCTAATTTAGGTGAAATAAATGAAGAGATTTTAAATGTAAATGGAGGAGCAATAGCTCTTGGACATCCAGTTGGAATGAGTGGAGCTAGAATTGTTTTAACAGCATTAAAAGAGTTAAAAAGAAGAAATGACAAGTTAGCACTTGCAACACTATGTATTGGTGGTGGACAAGGTGCATCTTTTTTATTGGAGATATAAAAAATGAGTAATATAAATTTAGAAATCAAACAAAATATAGCAACATTAACTTTTGATTTAAAAGATGAAAAAATAAATAAATTATCTTTTGAAATTTTAAAAGAATTCGATGAAAAATTAAATCAAATAAAAGAAGACTCTTCAATAAAAGCCTTAGTAATAGATAGTGCAAAAAAAGATATTTTTATAGCAGGGGCAGATATTAAAGAGATTGAAAAACTAAAAGATGAAAAAGAAGTTTATGACTCTTTAATAGAAGTACATGAGATATTTAATAAACTTGAAAACTTACAAATTCCAACAATAGCATATATAAATGGTGCTTGTATGGGAGGAGGACTTGAACTTGCCCTTGCTTGTAAATATAGAGTTTGTTCAACTAATCCAAAAACAAAAATAGCTTTTCCAGAGATTAAACTGGGAATTTTCCCAGGATTTGCAGGAACTATTAGAGCTCCAAAAGTAGTAGGGTTAGTAAATGCTTTAGACTTAATTCTAAGTGGCAAAACAATTGATGCAAAAAAAGCTTATAAAATAAAACTTGCTGATATGATTTTTGATAATGCACAAAAAGAGTTTATGCTTGATGATTTTATAAAAAAAGCTATTTATGGAACAGTAAAAAATAGAATTACTTTTAATCCTTTGAATTATGCTCCATTAAATGAAATTGTTTTCAAAAAAGCGCTTAAAAATTTAGAATCAAAAGTACATAAAGATTTCAAAGCCCCTTATGTTGCCCTTGATGTAATAAAAGCAACTTTGCATAAAGAGTTAGAAGATGCAATAAAAATTGAAGCAAAAGAGTTTTCAAAATTGGCCGTTACAAAAGAGTCAAAAAATATGATAAAACTATTTTTCTTATTTGAAAAATTAAACAAAAACTATGAAAAGAGTTCAAATCCTATCTCAAATGCAGTTGTTCTTGGAAATGGAGTTATGGGAAAAGGAATTATTTATCTATTCTCAAAATATTTAAAAGATGTAAGAATCAAACTAAGAGATTTAAGCCAAGCCCATGAGATTTTAAAAGATGTAGCAAAAATTTATGATTACTCGATAAAATCAAAAAGTATGACAAAAAATCAACTGGATTTTAAACTAAATAAAATCTCTTATACAGATAAATTTATAGGTTTTAAAAATTTTGATTTTGTTATTGAAGCAATTATTGAAGATGAAAAAACAAAAAAAGCAACTTATAAAGAACTTGAAAATGTTATAGGTGAAAATACAATAATTGCCACAAATACTTCATCAATTTCAATAGAAAAATTATCAGATGAAATAAAAAATAAAGAAAACTTCTTAGGAGTTCACTTTTTTAATCCTGTAAATTTAATGCCACTTGTTGAAATAATACCAACAAAACATACTTCAAAACAAAGTATAAATAAAGTTTGTGAAATGCTTATAAACTCTGGGAAAACTCCTATTATAGTAGGTGATTGTGCTGGTTTTATAGTAAATAGAATCTTACTTCCATATTTAAATGAAGCAGCTTTTATACTAGAACAAGGTTCAAAAATTGAAAGAATTGATTCAATTATAAAAGATTTTGGAATGCCAATGGGTCCATTTACACTTGCTGATACTGTTGGAATTGATATAGGATATAAAGTTGCTAATATTTTAAATGAAGCCTATGGAGATAGAATGCCAATAGCTTCAATCATAGAAAAAATGTATGAAAAAAACCTTTTAGGAGTAAAAACTAAAGAAGGATTTTATGAATACACAGGACGTGATAAATATCCAAATTCACATGTTACGTCTATGCTAGAAAACAATGGTAAGATTTTTAACGATGAAGAGATTCTTGAAAGATGCCTTTATATTATGATAAATGAAGCTAGTAGATGCTTAGAAGAAAACATCGTGACAGAAGCTTCAGTTATTGATTTTGCAATGATTACAGGAACTGGTTTCCCTGCATATAAGGGGGGATTATTAAGTTATGCAAATGAAATTGGATTAAAAAATATCTTAGAATCTTTAAGAAAATTCGAAAAAGAGTATGGAGAAAGATTTAAACCTTCAAATCTTTTAGTTAAATTAGTTGAAGAGTATGAAGATTTTGAAACAGGAGAGAGTTTATGGAAGCATTAGTTTTATTATTAATCATTTTGGGTTTTGGATTTTTTTCCTTTCCACTCTACAGTTATTTTATAGCTGTTGGAGTTTATAGTGTTATATTTTTTGATGTTGGAGCATTATTTTGGACTATTTTTGCTATTTTAGCTGTTGTTTTTTTGTTACCATCATTTAGAATAAAACTAATAAGTTCTAAACTTGTGAATTTTATAAATAAAAATGGACTATTACCAAAAATATCACAAACAGAACAAGCTGCACTTCAAGCTGGAACAAATTGGGTTGAAGCTGATTTTTTTAAAGCAGAAGTAAATTTCAAAGCTATAAATGCACAAAAAGTTACAACTTTAACACAAGAAGAACAAAACTTTTTGGACAATGAAGTAAATGAACTTTGTAATATGACAAGTGATTGGGAGATTTTTCAAAATAGAGATTTAAGCCCACAAGTTTGGCAATTTATAAAAGAGAAAAAATTCTTTGGAATGATTATTCCAAAAGAGTATGAAGGACTTGGATTTTCTGCCACTGCTCACTCTAAAGTAATAGAAAAATTAGTTTCAAGATCACAAGTTTTAGCTATTACTATTATGGTGCCAAATTCACTTGGACCAGCTGAGTTAATACTAAAACATGGAACAATAAATCAAAAAGAAAAATATCTAAAAGATTTAGCAAATGGAAAACTTGTACCTTGTTTTGGTTTAACAGAACCAAATGCCGGAAGTGATGCTACTTCTATTACTTCAAATGGTGTGATTTTTAAAGATGAAAATGGTGAAATAAAAATCAGATTAAACTTTGAAAAAAGATATATAACTTTAGGAAATGTAGCAACTTTAATTGGTCTTGCTTTTGTTTTAAAAGACCCTGAACATTTACTTGGAGATAAAGAAGATTTAGGTATTACTTTTGCTGTTTTTGATTCAAAATTAGAAGGTATTGATAACTCAAAAAGACATGACCCACTTGGAATTCCTTTTGTAAACTCTCCACTTTATGGAAAAGATGTGATTATTGATATGGAAAATATCATAGGTGAAACTTCTGGTATTGGAAAAGGTTGGCAAATGCTTGTTGAATCTTTATCTATAGGACGTGGAATTTCGTTGCCAAGTGTTAGTCTTGGTGGAAGTAAATTAGCTTTAAATGTTGTAGCTTCATACTCTCAACTTAGAGAACAATTTGGACTTAGTATCAATCATTTTGAAGGGGTAGAAGAAAAAATTGCAAAAATTGCAGCCTTTACGTATATGTTAAATGCTTCAAGAAACTACACTTTAGATGCTATTGATGATGGGGTAAAACCAGGTGTTATAAACTCAATTATGAAATATCATGCAACTGAAAAATTCAGAACTGTTATAAATGACTCAATGGATGTTTTAGGAGGAAGTGCGATTATTAGAGGAGAAAACAACCTTTTAGCTCATGCTTATTTTGCTTTACCTATTTCAATAACAGTTGAAGGTGCAAATATCTTAACAAGAAATTTAATGCAATTTGGTCAAGGGTTAATCAAATCTCATCCATATATTTATAAACAAATAGAAGCTTTGAACAGCAATAACGTAAAAGCTTTTGATAAAGTATTTTTCTCTCATATAGGCTTAGTATATAGTGCGTTTTGCAAATCATTGATATATTATGTAACAAGAGGAAATATCTCTTGTCAAAAAGGAGAATTTCAAAGATATAAACAAAAACTCTCTTGGGTTAGTGCTGAATTTACACTTTTGACAAATATTGCTTTAGGAATTTTAGGACCATCTTTGAAAAAAAGAGAAAATATAAGTGCTAGATTTGGAGATATTTTATCAAACTGTTATTTGATAACTGCAACTTTAAGAGAATTTGAAAATAATCCAAATGAAGAAGATGAACTTTTAGTTGATTACATTTGTAACTATTGTTTTAACGAAATTCAAATAGCAAGAGAAGAGATAATCACAAATATTGGTTATTTAGATTATTTACTTCCTATTGTAAAAATAAATCCATTTTCAATAAAAGCAAAAGATAAATTAAATGCAAAGATAGTAAAAAATCTATCAAATCAAGATTATTTACAAAAATTAACTTCATCTTTGTTTATCTCAAAAGATGAAAATGATAGATTAGCAAAACTGCAACTTGCTGTAAAATTAAATAAAGAGTGTGAAAATTCATTTAAAATTTTAAAAGATGCAATTAAAAATGAAACTATTAAAAAAGATAGTCCAGAGAATATGACTAAAGAGCTTTTAGAAAAAAATCTTTTATCAAAAGAAGAGATAGAAAAAATGCTTGAAGCTCATGCTTTAAAACAAGAAATAATCAGTGTTGATTCATTTGATGCAAAGGAATATAAGGCTTTAAGATGATAGATAAAAATGATTTGTTAATAAATACAAATGGTTATGTTTTAAGTTTACTTCAAAAAATTTTAGATGCAAATATTGAAGTAATTGGAGTTGAAAATATCCCAAAAGAGAATCCAAAAATGTTTGTTGCAAATCATTTTACAAGAACAGAAGCAATGCTTGTTCCTTATACTTTGTATAATCTTACAAATAAAAAAGTAGGAGTTATCGCCGATGATTCTTTATTTAAAACTTTTTTTGGGAATTTTTTAGAAAATTTAGGAGCTTTAAAAAAAAGTGCAAAAAACAGAAATGAACATATAATCGGTGATTTAATAACTTCTTGTAAAGATTGGATGATTTTTCCAGAAGGAATGATGGTAAAAGCAAAAGATATTTCAAAAATTGATAAAAACTTTTGTGTAAAAATTGATGGAACTTGCCAAAGAGTCTATACAGGAGCTGCTGTTTTTGCCCTGACTTCTCAAATTTTTAGACAAAAATATTTTGATAAAACTCTAGAAGATTATGAAGATTTTAGCAAAAAATATTTTATAAATAAATGTAGTGATATAAATGGTCATGAAACTATGATTGTACCTATAAATATCTCTTATTCACGTCTTAGAAATGGAAAAAATTTTTTAGTTGATATGGCTAGTAAGCTTTTTGATGAAATAGGAGAAAATTTTAAAGAAGAGTTAGAAATAGAGAGTAATATTATTTTGAACTCTAAAATAACTATTAGAATTTTGGAACCTATTTCTACAAAAAAACTTTTAGAAAACTTTTATGAAAAAAATCTATCAAATGAAAAAATTATAAATAATCTTCGATATGAAGTTACTCTTAACTTTATGAATAAAATCTATGAATCATTAAGCATAAATTTTGATCATATCTTTGTTTTAATTTTATTTTTATATCCAAAAAAAGAGATAGAAATAGAATATTTTAAAAGATTAATTTATATTATTATTTTTAAAATAAAAGAGAAAAATATCTTTTGTGATGAAGATATAAACAAAGATTTAATCTACTTAATCTCTTATGAAAAATATAAAAATTTTAATGAGATACTTCAAATAGCTATAAATGACAATATTTTGACAACAGATGAAATAAACTGCCATAAATACAAAATAAACAAGGAAAACCTTTTAAATAGTTTTAACCATCATACAATCAGATTAAAAAATATATTAAGAGTGATTTTAAATGAAGTTTTAATACAAGAAGAAATTGTAAATATAGTAAAAAATCTAGTTTCAAATAACGAAGAGTTAAATACTAAAATTCTACTAGAAATTTTAAAATATGAGGAAGATATTGAATTTGAAAATAGTTATAAAAAATTTGAAAACCATAAAGAAATAAAAGATATAGAAATAGGTAAGCATAAATATTTTGAAAATAAAAACTCTAATAGTTGTGTTATAGCTATTCATGGTTTTTCCTCTGCTCCAAAAGAGATGGAAAAACTAGCTATATTTTTAAATAAAAATGGTTTCAATGTTCAAACTCCAAGATTAGATGGACATGGAACTGTATGTGAAGATTTAAAAAATAAAATTTGGCAAGATTGGTATAAATCAGTTTCAAGGTCTATAATCATTGCTTCTTTACAATATAAAAAAGTTTTTATTATTGGCTTTTCAACAGGAGGATTATTAGCGCTTTTAAGTACTAAAAAACAATATAAAGAGTTTGTAAGTTTGATTTGTATAAACGCTGCACTTCATCTAAATGATATGAGAATGAAAACCCTACTTCCTGCAATAACTTTTTGGAATGATGTAGTTAAATATTTTTCTGAAGAAAAATATACAAAAGAATATGTTGATAATTTTCCAGAAAATCCTCAAATAAACTATCATAAGCATTATATTGATTCTATTGAACAACTAAGTTTATTGATGAGCAAAACAAAAAAAATTCTTCCAAAAATAAAAAAACCAATACTAATAATACAATCAAAAGATGACCCTGTTGTAAATCCAAGTTCTGCTCACGAAATTTTTGAAAGAATTAGTTCAAGATATAAAACACTAAAAATTATAGATTCAAAAAAACATGTAATAGTCACAGAAGACAATGAAGAATTATTTTATTTAATTTTAAATTTTATAAAATCTGAATGACAAACTTTGTTATAATGAAAAATATTATAAAATTAATTCATAACAATGAAAAGGATTTAAAATGAAACTTTTAAGAAGTTTATTATTTGTCAATTTAACATTAATTGTAATTGCTGGATGTACACATAAAACACCTTATACAAATAGATCTCAAATGATTTTTGTATCACAAAAAGAAGAATTAGCACTAGGTGAAGAGTCATATAAACAAACTTTATCTGAATCAAAAGTTATTGTTGGAACAAAAGATGCTAATAGAATTAAAAATATTGGTTCAAAAATAGCAAAAGTTGCAAATAGAAATGATTTCAACTGGGAATTTAATCTTGTTCAAAATGATGAAATGAATGCTTTTTGTTTACCAGGAGGAAAAGTTGTAGTTTATACGGGAATTCTAAAAGCAGCACATAATGATGACCAATTAGCTACTGTAATTTCACATGAAATTGCCCATGCTCTTGCACGTCATGGAGCAGAAAGAATGAGTGCATCAATGGTTCAGCAAGGTTTACAAGTTGTAGGAAATTTAGCTATAGGAGCAGCAGCCCCTCAATATCAAAATCTTTTTAATCAAACGTATGGAATTGGTTCTCAAGTTGGAGTAATGCTTCCTTATGGAAGAATGCAAGAAACAGAAGCTGATGAAATTGGTATTTATTTGATGTACAAAGCTGGATACAATGTAAATGAAGCATTAAAATTTTGGGAAAATATGAGTGAAGGTAAAAAAGAAGGAAGTGATTTTTTCTCAACTCATCCAAGCTCAACTAATAGAATAAATGATATCCAAAAAGTTATTGTAAAACTACCAAAATCTTAAGAATATAGTTTTAAACTATATTCTTATCCCCTTATTTTTGTACATTTTTTCATCTGCAATATTTAATAATGTTTCCATATCTTCTGCATCTTTAGGATAGATGCTAACACCTAAACTAAAAGTTAATGGAATTGTTAGATTTTCATTATAAAGTAAAGGTGTTTTTTTTGAAATTTCTTCTATTCTTTTCAGAGTTTTATCTAAATATTCTTCTGATTCAAACTCTTCAAAAAGAATAACAAATTCATCTCCACCCAACCTTGCGATTGTATCTTCCTCTCTAATAACCTTTGATAATACATCTCCAACATGTTTTAAAAGCATATCACCAACATGATGTCCATATTCATCATTTACATTTTTAAATTTATTCAAATCAACAAAACATAAAGCAAAAGATTTTTTTGTTGCTTTGTTTTTTAAAATAAGTTGTTCTATCTTTTTTGTTAACATCAATCGATTAGGAAGTCCCGTTAAGCTATCATGATTAACAGCATATTCCAATTCTGATTCTATTTTTTTTAAATGTGTTATATCTTGACAAATAACAATATTTTCTGATTTATTTTTATCTAATCTAATAGGAATAACATCTGCATGAAAAAAGATATCAATACCTTCTAAATTAACAGCTCTTAAAATATTACTAACTTCACAAAATGATATTTTTATCTCTCTTGAAAAGAAAAATTTTGAAAAATGTTCCCCGACCATATCAGTTTTTTCTAAACCAAAGAAAATAAGACAAGCCATATTTACATCAGTAATAATACCTTTTACATCAATATGAAAACTAATCAATTTTTGATTTATCAAATTAAAGTAAATTTGATTATTTTGTATATTTTGTTTTTCATATTCATATTTTAAATTTTCTTGATTTATATTTTGTATTGTTTTTGAATAAGTAAGAGAATTTGAAGATTGTCTTGTAAACATAACAATAAAGAGTTTTTCATTATTTTTTGCACTAAATGTTTCAATATTAATATCATAAAAAATATCTTTTTTCAAAAGCATCGGAATATGTAAATATTTCTTTTTATTATTATATAAATCTTCAAGCTTTTCTTCTAAGCCAATAAATTCCCAAAAAAAATCTCTTATATCTTTATCTAAAGCTAATTCATCTGAAACACTTACAAAATCTTTTAAATTATCTGTAAATTCAACTATTTTAAAATCTTTTTTAAATAATACACAAGAGATATTATATTTATTACAAATGATTGGTAAAATAAGACTTTCTATCATTTTATACCAATCTTTTTATAATTTCATTATTTAAAACTTCAAATAACTCACTAACGCAATTATCATTTTTTGCCGAAGTTTTAAAAAGTGCAATAATATTTGGTGAAAAAGTTTTAAAATTTTCCAAATCAATTTCATCAGTAACCAAATCACTTTTATTAAAAGCAATACAAATAGGTAAATTTCCTGCTGTATTTTCACATAATTTTATATGCTCTTTTATAGAATCAATTGTATTTTCTCTTGTTAAATCAGCAACTATTATAAAACCTTTTGCTCCACTTAAATAATGAGATAATATTGGTTTAAAATCTGTTCTTCCTTCAATATCCCAAATCATCATTGTTGAATCATAAGTTTTATCATTAATTGAATCACTCAATAACTTTTTAGAAATGGCAACACCTATACTACTCTTATATTCATCACTAAAACTATTATCAACATATCTTTTAATTAAACTTGTTTTACCTACGCCAAAGTCACCAACTAAAACAATTTTATAATTAAACATTATAAACCTTTACTTTTTCCATGTAAAAATTACCCTTCTTCCTTGTTCTGGATAGTTCTGTTCATCTATATTTTTTGGAATATCATTAATCCCTACATTAATTAATTTTTGAGACACATTACCTTTTAACTTCAAATATTTCATAATATTTTCTGCTCTTTCTTTTACTAAAATTGCATTTCTTTCAATAGTACCTGTATAATCTCTAAAACCTTGTATTTCTAAAGTCAAATCTTCATCTAATTTATGTAATAAATTTATTATATTTATTAGTTTATATTCTTGATTAGGTAAAATTTGAGATGAATTCTGCTCAAAGTATATTATGTCATCTATACTTGGAGGGATAACCTCTACACTAAATTCTATATTTTGTAAACCTTTAATCAAGCTAAACTGTTCTTGTACATATTTTTTTTCTTTTTTACTAAATACTTTTCCAAAAATTTTAGCATTGGGATAGTCATAACTATACTCTATTCCATTACCTTCTTTTATATTTAAAGCCAAAGTTAAATAAGTTATTTTATCATAAATATCTTTTGGATTATTGAAAGAATCGATAACTTGAATATTATTTTCCAAACTTACTATTTCTTTGATCTCTTTTAAATTATTATATGCTAAATCTTTGTAAAAAGAGAAAGGAACAACTCCATTTATTTTCATATTTTTATTTTTTACTTCTACATCTAATCTATATATAGTCAAAGCTGAATCTTTATATAAAATATCATTAGCTTTTTTTTCAAGTTTACTATCAATAATATTATTATAAACAATATAAGAGATATAAGAAATAAATAAAATAGGAAATAAATATAATAAAGGATGTATTTTTTTACTATCCTTTTCACTATTTTTACTTATTAGTTGAGATATTATTTCATAAAATTCCTCTTTTGGAATATTTTGCATATCTCCATTAAAATTTTTAATCTCATTTGAATAAGTTGATACCAAGATAGATAATACTTTTCGAATACTATTAATTGTATTATTTGTAACGGCACCATCTATTATAACTGCCAAATAACTATATCCACTTGATTCTAAAACTATTTTACTTCCACCATATTCAATTGTATTTATCTCTTGATGTTTTTCATTTTTATCTACCCAGTCATTTACAAAACTACGAATTGCTGTCAACATAGAAGCTATCATTTCAGGTTCATTAATCTTATTATCCTCATGCTCTTTATGAGATAATACAATACCTGTTTCTTTATGTATAAAAAAAACTGCTCTAATATTTGTTAAAGCATTCTCTTTTAATAAAAGTTCTGTTTCACTGATTCCATGATATTTTGCTTTTATTTTTCTTTTTAAAGTTTTAAATGTTAAACCATTTCTAATTTGAAGATTTATAGAATTTATCATATCTTCAAATGTTTTAGTCACATATCTAGTTATCATATTTCCAATCACTGGATATAACGCATCAACAACTTCATCTTTATGAGATTTAATTTGTTCTTTAATAGCAATCGAAATAAGGGGAGCTAGTTGTTTAGTTACTTTGTCTTTTGATTCATCATAATTTCTATCAATTAATTCTAATACAATAGGAGATAAAACATCAACTAATAACTTTTTATCTTTGGTATAACTTTTTTCTAAAATAGAGAAAATTAAAGGAGAAATTTTCTCTACTATTACTTCGGGATTTTTTAAATCTTTTTTTAGATTATTTAATTCTTCTTCAAGTTTAGATAAACTCTCTTGTTCTTCTTTTAATAAAAGATTACGTAGTTTTTCTAAATCATTCATTTAAATTAATTACACAATTAATTATTCTGAACAGATATAATCTGTTTTTCTAATTGATTACCTTTTAATCTCATTGCTGTTTCCATCATAATCTCAGCAGCATCATCTCTTGATAATTTTAAATCATTTAATTCTTGAAGTTTAAGCTCCATCATAATAAATAACTCTTCTTTTAAATTATTCATCTCTTCTTGTAAAGAATTTTTATTTTCAAGTTGTTCTTTGTAAAGTTGTTCATGTTTAGCACTTAATTCATCATTTAAAAGTTCAATAGAATTTTGAATTCTTTTTTCTTGTTTTAATTCATTATCCCTAATATCAGTCATCTCTTCTTGATGTTGAGTTGTTAAGTTTTTGATTTTTTTAGATAATAGTTCAACTTCATTATCCAATCTCAAAGTAAAATCTTTTTGATTTTGTTCTAATCTATTTTTAATATCTTCTAAAGAACGCTTTATATCACTTTCAATTTTCTCAAATCGTTTATTTAATTCTCTTGTTTGAGAACCAAATAAAATTTCTCTTATTTGATCAACATTTCCCAACTGTCCTATATCATTCTGTGTTTTTTGACTATTATCTTTCATTTTTTTCCTTTTAGAGATGATAAAATTTTAAATTATTAAAATTCTATCATAAAAAAGATTTAAGCGATGTTTGTATATACAGCTTGAACATCATCATCATCTTCGAGTTTTTCTATTAACTTACCAATATCTTCTTGTTGCGCTTCTGTAAACACTTGAGGGTTATTTGGAATTCTTTTTAATTCAGCTTTTGTTAAAGCTATTCCTAACTCTTCAAATTTTTGATTCATATTTCCAAAATCAGTATAATTTGCATAAGCTAAAACTATTCCTTCTTCTTCTTCAATCTCTTCAAGTCCTGCGTCAATTAACTCTAATTCTAACTCTTCAAGATCAATATTTTCCGGCTTTGGAAATTCAAAAATTGCTTTTCTATCAAAGAAAAACTCTAAAGAACCTGTTGGAACTACTTGTCCATTTGTTTTATTAAAATACATTTTTACATTCGCAACTGTTCTTGTATTATTATCTGTAGCTGTCTCCACAAAAACTAAAACTCCATGAGGACCTTTACCTTCAAAATTCACTTCTGAAAAATTCGCAGCATCTTTACCTGTTGCTCTTTTTATTGCTGCATCAATATTTGCTTTTGGCATATTTTCAGCTTTAGCATTTAAAATAGCTGTTCTAAGAGCTGAATTCATTTCAGGATCTGCAACACCATTTTTAGCTGCCATTTCAATCGCTTTTGCTAATTTTGGGAAAACTCTAGACATATTTCCCCATCTTTTCATTTTAGCTGCTTTTCTATATTCAAAGGCTCTACCCATTAATAACTCCCAGTTAATTTTCAAATTTTTAGTAGAATTATAGCAATTTTGTAATAACATATTTATAAATTTTATAATTTTTCATAATAATAGTCAAATTAAAGGATAAATATGATTAAAAAAATTTTACTTCTGTTAATAATAACTATTTCATTAAAAGCTTTTTCTATCTCTCATAAAGAGATAAAAAATGCAAATACTGTATTAATAGAAATTACTCAAAAAGATATAAAAGATATAAAACTTACTTTTGATAAACAAAATATTGATTTTTTTGAAAATCCATTTAAAAAAGATAGTTTTTACGCTTTATTACCTATTTCTTATTATCAAAACTTAGATAACTATAGAATAATTTTGTCATATATAAAAGATAATAAAAAAATATTTAAAGGTTTGAATCTAAAAGTTATAGATGGAAATTATAAAAATGAAACATTAAATGTACAACCTTCAAAAGTAAAACCAAATAAAGAAAATCAAGAAAGAGTTAAAAGAGAAAATGAAGAAGCAACTAAAATCTATAATACTTTTACTCCTGAAATTTTTTGGAATGAAGACTTTATTTATCCTTTAAATTCAAAAATAACAAGCGAATTTGGAACGAAAAGAGTTTATAATCAAGAATTAAAATCTTATCATGGAGGAACCGATTTTCAAGCAAAAGATAATACCCCAATAATTGCTTCAAATTCAGGAATTGTAAGAATTGCACAAGATAGATTTTATGCTGGAAAATCTATCATAATAGACCATGGTCATGGTGTTTATAGTTGTTATTTTCACTTAAATAGTATGAATTTTAAAGTTGGTGATTTTGTAAAAAAAGGTGAAATTATTGGACTTAGTGGAAGTACAGGAAGAATCACTGGACCTCATTTACATTTTGGAATAAGAATTCAAGGACTTCAAGTAGATCCACTACAAGCTATTGAAATTCTTAATAGTTTGAAGAATAGTATTTAAAGCTATCTTCCATAAATTTTATATATAATTGCACCTTTAAAGTAAAGGATTTTAATTTGAAAAAGATAATTTTGATTTTATTTTTAACAATATTCAGTTCTTCAATTCTTAATGCAAATGATTCTATAGATGATTTTGATGCAGAATTCGATAATAGAACTAAAGAAGTTTTTGACCCTTTAAGCGGTTATAATAGATTAGTAACCACATTTAATGACAAAGTTTTTGTAAATGTTTTAATTCCTGTTGCTGACGGTTATGCTTATGCTGTTCCACAAACAGTAAGAACTGGAATAGAGAATTTTTTTGAAAATATTAGATTTCCAATTAGATTTGTAAATAATTTATTACAACTAAAATTTGAAAATGCATCAGAAGAATTAGGTAGATTTTTAATAAATACTCTTTGGGGTCTTGGAGGATTTATGGATTTGGCAACAAGCGAATTAAATATGAAAGCTCATAAAGAAGATTTCGGACAAACTTTAGGTTTTTATGGAGTTGGTGAAGGTTTTCACATAGTTTTACCATTTTTTGGTCCATCAAATTTAAGAGATACTATTGGATTAACAACAGATGGTATAATTTCACCTGTAAACTCTGTAAGTCATAATGTCTTTAACTATAAAGTGCCTAATACTATCATAGAAACGGCTGGAATAAAAACTTTTGATGTAGTAAACTATACATCTTTTAATCCACATCAATATGAAACTATTAAAAAAGATGCTTTAGATTTATATCCATTTTTAAGAGATATTTATACACAAGCAAGAAAAAAACAGATAGAGGAATAATAAAATGTTTAGAAAAAATATATTTAAAATTTTTGCTTTATTAATTATTTTACTTACAAATGCAAATGCATTAAAAGAAAATGAAATAGAAAAAGAGATGACAAAAAAAATAAATGATGTTTTACTGATTTTAGAAAAAAAAGATTTAACTATAGTCCAAAAAGGTGATGAAATAATAAAAATAATAGATGAAGTATTTGATTATGAATTAATGGCAAGAATTGCTCTTGGAAAAGAGACTTGGGATAAACTAAGTCAAGAAAAACAAAAGGAATTTACAAAAATATTTGAAAATAGATTGAAAAAATCTTATATTGAAAAACTTGCATTTTATAATGATCAAAAAGTAAAAGTTATAGGATTAAAACCTTATAATAATACAAGATTACAATTAGAAACAGAATTATTAGGTAAGGATGAGATTTATAAAATAAACTATAATTTTTATAATAAATCAAAAGATAATGAGCAATGGTTGATTTATGATGTTGATTTAGTCGGAGTTAGTATTATTCAAACATATAGACAACAATTTGCAGGATTATTAAAAGAAAAAACTTTTGATGAAATGTTAGTTTTGTTAGAAAAACAATAAAAATATGATAAAAAAGATATACGATACTTTAATTTTAAAGTATCCTATTGCAGTATTACTTACTGTTTTAGTATTTGTTTCAAGTTTGGGTTATTACTCTTCAAAACTTGAAATAGATGCTTCTGCTGAGACTTTACTTTTAGAAGATGATAAGGATTTAGCATTTTTTAGAGAAGTGTATAAAACTTACAATAACTCTAATTTTTTGGTAGTTACTTTTTCTCCTACAGAAGAACTATTATCAAAAAAAAGTTTAGAAATTTTAAAAAAAATTTCAGATGATTTTTTAAAAGTAAAAAATGTAGAAAGCATAACTTCTATTTTAAATGTTCCATTACTTCAATCTCCTATTCGTCCTATTTCTGATTTAGTATCAGGTGTTGATTCATTAGAAACGAAAGAATTTGACAAAAATCTTGTAAAAAATGAGTTGTTAAACTCCCCATTGTATTCAAACTCTTTGGTGAGCAATGATTTTAAAACAACTGCTATTATTTTAAATCTAAAAACTGATGCAAAATATTTTGAACTTTTAGAAAAAAGAAACGCCCTACTTTCAAAAGAAAAAAATCACACTATTTCAAAAGAAGAAAAAGATGAACTAAAAAAAACTATAATTGAATTTAAAGAATATAGGGATTATTTAAGAATTGAAGAAACTAAAGAGATAGAACAAATTAGAGAAGTAATAAAGAATTATGAAAATGAAGCCAAAATATTTTTAGGTGGGGTAAATATGATAGCTAGTGATATTATTGGCTATGTTAAAAATGATTTAATTATTTATGGAACTTCACTTTTATTGATTTTAATTTTTATTCTTTGGTATATTTTTAGACATATTAGATGGATAATTTTACCTTTATTTATTTGTTTGATTTCTGTTATTTCAACAGCTGGTGTTTTAGGTTTATTTTCTTGGGAAGTTACAGTTATATCTTCAAATTTTATAGCTTTACAATTAATCATAACCATTTCAATCGTTTTACACTTAATAGTAAGATATAGAGAATTAAATGTAAAATATAAAAACGCAAGTCAATATAAACTTGTAATTAACACTATTTTATCAAAAATAAACCCTTCATTTTTTGCTATTATTACTACAATTAGTGGTTTTGGTTCATTAGTATTATCAAATATAGAACCTGTAATAAATCTAGGACTTATGATGAGTACAGGAATTGCTATATCTTTATTTTTAGCTTTTATTACCTTTCCTGCTGTTTTAATTTTAATGAATAAAAAAGATGAACATGAACAAAAAAGTATCAGATTCTCTTTTATACAAAAATGTTCAGATATAGTAGAACATAAAACAAAAACAATAGTTATTGTAACTACTCTTGTAATATTATTTTCACTATCAGGAGCTTTAAAACTTGTTGTTGAAAATAGTTTTATTAGTTATTTTAAAGAGTCAACAGATATTTATAAAGGAATGAAAGTAATTGATGAAAATTTAGGAGGAACTACCCCTCTTGATATTATTATTAAATTTAAAGATGAACCAAAAACTCAACTAATTCAAACTTCAAATGATGATTTTGATGACTTTGAAAATGAATTTGCACAAAGTGCAAATGATGAACAATATTGGTTTAGTCAAGATAAAATGGACACTATTATAGCTATTCATGATTATTTAGAAACCATTCCAGAAATAGGAAAAGTTCAATCTTTAGCAACTTTATTAAAAATTGGACAATCATTAAATAATGGGAAAAAACTTGATGGGATAACTCTTGCCTTACTTTATAATCAACTTCCTTCAAACTATAAATCTTTAATTTTATCTCCATTTATAAATATTGAAAAAAATGAAGCTAGAATAACTATGAGAATTTTAGATTCAAATCCAGATTTAAGAAGAAATGATTTAATTAGTAAAATAAATAATGATTTAAAAGAGATTATAAAAAATAAAGAAACAACTTATCAATTATCAAATTTAATGATTTTATATAATAATATGCTTCAATCATTATTTGATTCGCAAATTGCAACATTAGGATTTGTTGTTATCATTTTATTTATAATGTTCCTAATTTTATTTAGGTCAATAAAAGTATCTTTAATAGCTTTAATTGCAAATATAATTCCTATTTCAGTTATATTTGGTATTATGGGTTGGCTAAATATTCCTTTAGATATTATGACGATAACTATAGCAGCTATTGCTATAGGAATTGGTGTTGATGATACAATTCACTTTATTCATAGATTTAAAGAGGAGTTTAAAATTGACCATAACTATATAAATGCTATGAGAAGATCTCATAAAACTATTGGTTATGCGATGTATTATACCTCTTTAGTAATAATCATGGGATTTTCTATTTTAGTTCTATCTAATCTAATACCAACAATCTATTTTGGATTATTAACAGTTGTTACTATGTTTACTGTATTAACAGCTGATTTATTATTACTTCCAAAATTATTGTTAATATTTAAGCCGTATGAAAAATTGAAGGAGAATAAGTAATGAATATTGCAATTTATTGTGGTTCTTCATTTGGAAACGATAAAATATATGAAGAATCTGCAAAACTAGCTGCTCAAAAATTAGCTGCTCAAAAACTAAATATAGTTTATGGTGGTTCTTTACAAGGATTAATGGGAGTATTTTCAAATGAATCTTTAAAATATGGGAACTATGTAACAGGCGTTATTACTTATGACTTAGTTTCAAAAGAAATTGAAAATACAAATATTTCAAAGATTTATAAAGTAGATACTATGAATCAAAGAAAAGAGAAAATGGAAGAATTAAGTGATGCATTTATAGCTCTTCCAGGAGGTTATGGAACTTTTGAAGAGGTTTTTGATGTTATTTCTTCTGCACAAATTGGTTATCATAAAAAACCAGTAGCTTTTTTTAATGTAAATGGATATTATGATAAACTAATAGAATTTCTGAGAAATTGTATAAATGAAGGATTTATAAAAAAAGATTATGTTGATATGATTATTGTTTCTGATGATATAGATGAAATAATCAAAAAAATATTAACATACAAAGCACCTAAAGATAAATGGGTAAAATAAGAGTTTATTTATCGTATTTACTTTTTGTTAACTTTATATTTAATATAGGTTAATTGATACCTATTATAATACTTTTACAAGTTCATAAATATAGCTTAATTTGCGATGTTAAGTGATTTTTTGACTTTATCTCCTCCTTCTATATACAAGTCAAAGGAAGCCTAAATAGGCTTCCTTTTTTTATGCAAATAATATTTTAAATAGGAAAATAATTCAATGAAAAAATACATACTTTTTGATAATGATGGTGTTTTAGTTCATACAGAACCATTATATTTTAAAGCAAATATCATAACTTTAAAAGAGCATTTTAATCTCTCTTTAGAGTTCGATGAGTATATGAAAATTATGAGTGAAGGAACAACAGTTTGGCAAAAAGCTATTGATAGAGGATTTTTAGAAAAAGATATTATTTATGCTAGAGAAAAAAGAAATGAGTATTATCAAGAGTTTTTAAGAAGTGAAAATATTTTAATACATGGTGTAAAAGATATTTTAAAAGAGTTATCAAAAAACTATAAAATGGGAATAGTTACTACTTCAAGAAGAGTCGATTTTGAAATTATTCATAAAAATCTAGGATTAGTAGATTTTATGGATTTTGTTCTTTGTGAGGAGGATTATGAATTTGCAAAACCACATCCACAACCATACTTAAAAGGTTTAGAAATACTTGGCGCAAATAAAAATGAAGCTATTGTAGTTGAAGATTCAAAAAGAGGTTTAACATCTGCTTACAAAGCAGGTATTGAGTGTGTAATTGTAAAAAATGAATTTACAATCACACAAGATTTTTCACAAGCTACTTATTTTATAGACTCTTTAAAAGAACTACAAGCCATATTAAATTAGTTTTCTATAGCTAATTTAATATATTTTTCTAATTCCTCTTTTGAAACTTTTCCAATAAATCTATTTATAAATCTTCCATCTTTTGAAAATAAAAACATTTCAGGAACTTTTGTAACATCACCTAATTCTTTTGCTAATCTAAAGTTTTCTTCTCCCATAGTAATTGGATAATTTATTCCATGTTTTGAAATAAACTCTAAAATTTCCTCTTTTGATTTATCTTTTTCAAATAAAACAGAAACTATCTCAAAATCATCTTTATATTTATCTTTTAATTCTATTAAAGTTGGCAATCCTTCAATACAAGGTGGACACCAAGTTGCAAAGATGTCAACTAAAACAGCTTTTTTATCTTTATATTCATCAAAATCTAAACCTTGAGTTGTACTTCTAAAACTAATGAATTTTTCATCAGTTGTAATTAACATAAAAGATTGAGATATAAATTCTACATTATTCACATCATCTTTTGATTTTGCTATAACATTTCCATCTATAGTCGTTTTCGTATCACAACCACTAAATAAAATACCAATAAAAACTAAAATAACTAATATATTTTTTCTCATTTTTCCAACCTTGATAACTCTTGTAATAAATCTTTTGCTTCTTTTTCATCAAAAAAGATATTCATTGATAATTCATAATTTACTTTTTTTAGAAACTTAATTTTTTCTACTCTTTGTAAATTACTATCATTTTTATACTCTTCTAATATAGCTAAAAGCTCAGCTTTATAAGATTCAACTAATTCCTCTTTCTTTAAGGCTTTTGGTTTATAAACATTACTGTTTTTTCTCTTAAAAAATATAAAAACTAACGTAAATAAAGCACTTAATGTTAAAGCTAATAGATATTCCATTATTTACTTCTTGCTATTGCTTTTGCCTCTTTTGCAATTTTTTCAGCATTTCTTGATACTTCTAAAATTTTTGCAACCGTTGCGTTAAAATCTACTTCATTTTCTAGTTTTTCAATTCTTTCCAAAACATTTCTATAATCAATATGCCCTATTACTCTTAAAACTCCTGAAGAATTTATGATATGTTTAATAAGTTTTAAATCTTTCCAGTTATAAGTAATTTGTGAATTTATATACTCTTTGTAATCATTTACTATTTCTGTTTCATTTTTTACAAAAGCTAAATCTAAATCAATATCTTTACTCTTACCAAAAAAATTAAAATAAAGACTTTGCAAATGATTTTTATCTTTTAAATTTACAATATAATCATAAACCTTTTGTTTTTCATCTGTTTTTAAAACATAAGCCAAAATGGCAATTGAAATTCTTTCTTTTTCACTACAAAATAACTCTTCTATTTTCTTATTTAAAGCATAAGATAAAACTTTTGAAGAGTTTTTATCTAGTTTTTTAATAAATTTAAATAATTCTAAATTAAAAGTAAAACTAAATTTGTTTATCTCATTTTCTAAGGGTTTTAAAATAACTAAAGGATTTGATAAACTATTTGCATAAGAGACTAAAAAGTCTATATTTTCCGCTTCTGATTGAGTAAATCTAACATTTTTATAATAGTTTTCTATCTGTTTTAATAAATTATCTTCTAATAAAGAGATAGATTTTTCTTCGTAAAATTTGCATAATTCCTCTATATCATATTTCTTTGTATTTTTACTTATCAAAGAAAAATTTGAAGATATTTTTTTATATGCTTCAATTTTTTGTTTTATATCAAAATCTTTAGTTAGATCTAATCCTTTAGTTAAAATATCCTCTTTTGAAAGATTTAGTTTATTAGCAATTTCAAGCCCTCTTTTTGAGATTTCATCTGCTATTTTTGATAATTTTTGCTCAAATTCAGAAAAATTAGAAACTTTTGTAATATTTGAAATAAGTTTTGAAAGTTCAGCTTTTTTAAAACTATCTCTAATAAAATATCCTACTATTAATATCACAACGAATAAAAGCAATAACACTGAATAAAAACTACTTGAATCTTGTGAATAAACCAAAGCTAAATCATAATTTGATTGCTTTAATAGAGAAAAAAAGTTGCTAATATTTTCTAAAAATGACATTTTTTACCTTATTTATAAATTTCTGCTTCTACTAAATCAAATAAATCTTTTTGAGATAAAGTAGTTAATCTCTTACCATTTACAAATATAGTAGGAGTACCTCTAACACCCAATTCTTGAGCATCATTTTTATCTGTATTTATAATTTCATCAATTTCTGGATTTTTGAAATCCTCTTTTAATTTATTCATATCCAATCCATCAATTTGTGCTAAAAAGTCCCATAATAATTCTGGTTTTTCATTATCATGTTGAGCCCACAAAGGTTGTTTTTCAAAAATTATACTTAATACTTCTTCGTATTTATTCTGCTCTCTTGAAGCTTCAAGAAGTTTTATAGCAAATTTTGAATTTTTATGATTTGGGATATATTTCACAACAAGTTGAATATCTTCATGATAATCTTTATATAACTTTCTTAATATTGGATGAAATAAAGCACAAGATTCACATTCAGGATCTACAAATTCAACAACAGAAATATTTTTTTTGTTATCACCAAATTTAATAGAATAATCTCTTGTTAATAAATCACTTTTACTTAGAACCTCTTTTTCATCTTTTACAGCTTCGTTTCCTTTATAAAAAAAAGCTAAACCTACGAATACCACAATTAATAAAACTAACGAACCTAAAACTAAACTTTTGTTTTGCATCTACCTTTTCCTTTTTGACATAATTAATAAAATAAGAATGATAGTATAAGCAAAAAAAGATAACAAAGGGATAGTAATAAACCCAAACCAATTTAAATAATCAACAGAACAAGGTATTCCTTGTACACAAGGTGACAAATTTTCAGGAATTATTTTTAGTATTAATAAATTATGATAAATTGAAAATACTAATCCAATAATAACCAAAGGAAAAGAGTATTTATATATCTTATCATCAGGATATAAAAGATTTACTAAAAATATAAAAACTAAAGGGTACATAAATATTCTTTGATACCAACACAATGAACAAGGAACAAAATTCATAATTTCTGAAAAAAATAGGCTTCCCAAAGTAGCAATTAAAGATACTAAAAAAGCCAAAAAAATAAAGGTCAAACTCAAAGAGTCTGACCTAGAAGAAGAATTTAAAGACATAAAAATTAAGCTCCTCCACCAACTTCAGCATTTAACTCGCCATGAAGAGTGTTTCTTGGAATAGAATCACATAAAGCAATAGATTCATTTAAAGCTTTTAAAAATTCTTCAATATTTTCATAAGGAATCTCTACTTCAGAAGATTTTGTTTTTCCCCCTGAATAAATAGCAATACTTACAACTGGACTACTATACTCACCATAAGGCTTTTCTACATGCTCAATTCTAACTGTATCAGATGTTGAATGAGCTAGTTTAAATGTTTTAACTTCAATATGTTTAGCTGGCATAATAAACTCCTTTTTTTAGATAATTTTATTGTAACAAAAAAAAGTAGCATAAACAAAACATTTTTAACTATTTTATTGAAGTTGCAGTCAAAAATAGATAATTTTTTCCTGTCAAAGTCACTCTATACTTTTTTTGTTGTAAATATTTCTTACAAAAATAGACATCTTTATATAAAATAGATTGTTCACTATATGAATAATTTGGTGCTTTTGCCCCATAAATAACTTCACCATTTATCCATCTACAATTTGGAAAACCTAAAATTATAGAACCTTTATCTTCTAAGTGATTTTGAATTAAATCCATAAATAAAAGTTTAAAATTTAGTCCTGAACTTTGTAAAGTACCAATAGAAATAATTAAATCTGCTTTTTTTAATTTCAATTCTTTTAAATTATTTATATCATGAACAAAAAATTTAAAATTTTTGTAAGGAAATCTATTTTTTGCATATTCTATTGCACTTATTGAATAATCAATTCCAGTAAAATTAATAGTTTTAAAACAATCCTCATTTATCAATTTTTTTATAACTTCAAATTCATCTGCTTTATTTATTCCTAAATTCAAAATTTCTTTTTTATCTTCAATTTTTACATTTTTCAAAGCATTTACATAACTATTTAAAAATGAAGCATCTTCATTTTTATTTATTCTAAAAAATGTTGAATTTTCACCATATTTTTCATTATTATTATTTACATCATTATGAAAAGAATCAAATTTATCTAACTTATCAAACTTTATAATCATCGTATTTTCATTTATACTTTCTACATTTAAGCTACAAAAAAACAACTCTGCTAAATCTGTCCAAGTTTTAAAACTTCTATAAATATATTCTTTATTTTCAAAAATATATTTTTCCCCTAAATATATATTTTTTTCAATATTTGGATTTAGCACTTCAAGTAAAATTTGATTTTTTATTTTTAATTCTTCTTCTAAATAAAAAATAATTTCAAACATTGATTCATTAACAAATCTTTTCATTTATTCTCTTTCTTTTTTTATTATTTTATAATTTTAAATTTAATTGATTAAAATCAACTAAAAAATGGTAAAATTATCCTTCATTTATCACAAAAGGAAACTGCATTGAGATATATTATCTTGGGACTTATAATGGCTGGATTATTCCAAGTATTTTTTTGGATTACAAAAGATAATCGAGTATCATTAGTTGAAACTCTATCAGAAAAAATAGAATCATTATCTTATTCACCATACAAAGGTTACAATAAACAAGTTCTATCACCAAGTGAGATAGAAGATGATGTAAATATGTTATCACATATTACAAATAAAGTAAGAACTTACTCTACTATGGATGCAAAAGTAATTTTAGAAGAAACTTCTAAAATCAATTTACCTGTAGATTTAGGTATTTGGTTGAGTGGTGATCATAAAGAAAATCACCTTGAAATAGAAAGAGCTATTAAATTACTTCAAAAATATCCTAATAATATTGAAAATGTAATAGTAGGAAATGAAGTTCTTTTAAGAGCAGACATAAATGAAATAGAGTTATTTGCTTATATTGATTTTATGAGAGAGTTTACAAATAAACCTATAACAAGTGCTGAAACATGGGATGTTTGGGAAAGAGTTCCAGAACTTGCTAATCACGTTGATTTTTTAACTATCCATATTTTACCTTATTGGGAAAAAGTTCCAATTGAACAATTTAATTCTTTCCTTATTGAAAAATATAATGTTGTGAAAAATATTCATCCAAATAAAAAAATAACTATTGGAGAAACTGGTTGGCCAAGTCATGGATATAATAATAATAGTGCTGTACCAAGTTTAAAAAATCAAGCTACTGCTATTAGAAGCTTTATAAACTTAGCTCAAGAGAACAATTGGTCTTATAATATAATTGAAGCTTTTGATCAACAATGGAAAGGTTATGATGAAGGAAATGTAGGTCAATATTGGGGAATTTTCACATCAGATAGAACATTAAAATTTTATTTAAGTGGTGATATTGAAATCAATGAAAATTGGTTATATCAAATGATTGCTGCTATTATAATTGGAGCTTTGATTACTTTATATGGTTTAAAAAATCAAAGATTAAATATAAGTCATGCTCTTGCTTACGCTGTTGCTGCTCAAGGTATGGCATTTGGTATAGTTATGGCAGTAATTTATCCATTTACAAACTATATGAATTTTGGTATGTGGGTTATGTGGGGGATGGGAACATTTTTAATGATTCCTTTAATTATTATTACTCTTGCAAAAGCAAATGAATTATTTAGAAATTCTATTGGAATTGCTCCTCAAAGATTAGTTCCTCTTGATTTAAAATCAGATAATATTCCTTTTGTCTCTATTCATGTTCCAGCTTATAAAGAACAGCCTCATGTATTAGAAGAGACATTAAGAGCATTAGCTAAACTTAAATACACAAATTATGAAGTTTTAGTAATAATAAATAATACTCCAGAAGAGTTTTACTGGAAACCAATTGAAAAATTATGTAAAGAATTAGGCGATAAATTCGTATTTATGAATATTACTTGTACAGGATTTAAAGCTGGTGCTTTAAATGCAGCATTAGAGCAAACAAACAAAGAAGCCGAAATAATTGCTGTAATTGATGCTGATTATGTTGTTGAATCGTCTTGGCTAGTAGATTTAGTTCCTTTATTTGATGATCCTAAAGTTGCAATTGTTCAAGCTCCTCAAGATCATAGAGATGGAAATGAATCAATTATAAAAGCAGCAATGAATGCTGAATATGCAGGATTTTTCGATATTGGTATGATTGATAGAAATGAAGAAAATGCTATTGTTGTTCATGGAACTATGGTTATGGTAAGACTTAGTTCTATGATGGAAGTTGGTGGTTGGGGAACTGACACAATTGTTGAGGATAGTGAATTAGGTTTAAGACTATTTGAAGCGGGATATATCGCTCACTATACAAATAGAAGATATGGTTATGGATTACTTCCTGATACTGTTGAAGCATTCAAAACACAAAGACATAGATGGGCTTATGGAGCTATTCAAATTCTTAAAAAACACTGGAAAGAGTTTAAACCTTCAGCTAATAAACTTACTTCTAGACAAAAAAATAAATTTGTTGCAGGATGGTTTTTCTGGTTAAGTGATGCAATGGGTCCTGTTATGGCTGTTATGAATATTATTTGGGTTCCTGTTATTATTTTTGTTGGAGTTACGATTCCAACAATTCCATTAACTATTCCTATTATTACAGCATTTTTAGTAAATATTTTACATACATTTATTTTATATAGAATGAAAGTAAAAGCAAGTTTAAAAGATACTTTTTTAAGTTCAATCGCATCTATGAGTTTACAACTTATTATTTTTAAAGCTGTATTTGATGGATTTGTAAAAGATGGTCTACCATTTAAAAGAACTCAAAAAGGTGGAAAAGCGAAAAAAGCAAGTGATAATCCAATAAAACATGAGACTATTTTAGCAATTTTATTATTAACTTCATTTTTTGGTCTTATTTTCACAAACCATTCAGGAATTGTAGAAATTTATGTTTTTGCAGCAACTATATTCATTCAGAGTATTCCTTACATCTCAGCTATTATTATGAGAAGATTGGAACTTTATTCTATCAAAAATCAGAAGTCTTAAAACTTCTGATTTTAAAACTAATCTATTGGTACTACTGGATTTAAACTAGAAGTATTATTTAAAAAATGTCTATGTTTTTCAAACTGATCAATTATATCTGTTGCTATCACATCTTCATCATATCCATAAATATCATAAGCTTTGTTTCCATCTTGTAAAAGAACTTCGGCTCTTGCATATTTTTTTTGCATCTTAGTAGGATTAACTGATTCAGGATAAGCATAACTTGGAGTATCATAATTTTTTGCTCTAACTTCATAAATAAAATCAAAATCATCAGAATGTTCAACTCTTATAATTGAAATTGCATTTAGCTTATCATTTGAAACTTCAACATTCCAAGAATATTTAGAAAGTTCATTTTTTACTAAATTCATTGCATTTATAACATCTTCATTTATAAATCTCTTTGTTTCTTTAACTTTTGGAAATTCGATGATTCTACTCAATCTTGCTTGCCATGTTCCACTTATTTTTCCATGACGACCTGCATTCATATGATGTTGTAAACTCTCATTTCTAATACTTTCTAAACTCAAAGCTTTATACATCCCCCAACAAGCAATTAACATAACAAAAACAAAAGGCAAAGCCATGATTATAGAAGCTGATTGTAAAGCTTGAAGT
Source organism: Arcobacter aquimarinus (assembly GCF_013177635.1). Classification (NCBI taxonomy): domain Bacteria; kingdom Pseudomonadati; phylum Campylobacterota; class Epsilonproteobacteria; order Campylobacterales; family Arcobacteraceae; genus Arcobacter; species Arcobacter aquimarinus. The sequence continues at coordinate 1,673,940 of NZ_CP030944.1, forward strand.
CCTCCTGCTAGTAATAGTGCAATTGCAACTACTCCTTGACTTATAGCCCAAAATATTCTTTGCCAAACTGGATTATTTACTTTTCCTCCTGAAGCTATTGTATCCACAACTAAAGAACCTGAATCAGATGATGTCACAAAAAATGTAACAACTAAAATAATTGCAATAATTGATACAAAACTTGAAAAAGGAAAATGTTCTAAAAATTTAAAAAGTGCTGTTGAAACATCAGCTGAAACAGCAGTTGATAAAATGGTAAAACCTTCATTCATAATAGAATATAAAGCACTATTTCCAAATATAGTCATCCAAATAAAAGTAAAACCAACAGGTACAAATAAAACTCCAATAACAAATTCTCTAATTGTTCTTCCTCTTGAAACTCTTGCTATAAACATTCCAACAAATGGAGCCCAAGCTATCCACCAAGCCCAATAAAATAGAGTCCAAGAACTCATCCATGAAGAAGTTGTATCATACGAGTATTGATTAAAAGTCATAAATACAATATTTGATAAATATGAACCAATATTTTGTATCAAAGTATTTAGTAAAAAAAATGTAGGTCCTGCTAAAAATATAAATAAAAGTAAAAAGCCTGCTAAATAAAGATTTAATTCAGATAATCTTTTAATACCTCCATCTAAACCTAAAATAACTGAAATAGTTGCAATTGCTGTAATTAATGCAATTAAAATAATTTGAGTAGTAATTCCAACAGGTATTTCAAAAAGATAGTTTAATCCTGAATTTATTTGCAATACTCCAAATCCCAAAGAAGTAGCAACTCCAAAAACTGTTCCTAAAACTGCTATTGTATCAACACTATGCCCTATTTTTCCATAGATTTTATCTCCAATTAAAGGATATAAAGCTGACCTAATAGATAAAGGTAATCCATGTCTAAAAGAAAAATATGCTAAAACCAATCCAACTATTGCATAAATTGCCCATGCGTGTAATCCCCAGTGAAAAAACAAAATATTCATTGCCATTTTTGCTGAATCAATACTTTGAGCTGTTCCAACAGGAGGAGAAACATAGTGCATTACAGGTTCTGCCACACTCCAAAACATAAGTCCTATTCCCATTCCAGCTGAAAAAAGCATAGCAAACCATGAAAGATTACTATAGGTAGGTTTTGATTGATCTGGTCCTAATCTAAATTTTCCAAAAGGAGAAACAGCTAAAAAAAGTGCAAATAAAGTAAAAATACCTACACCTAACATATAAAACCAACCAAATTTATCTGCAACAAAATTCCTAACATTTGTAAAAACTTCATTTGCAATTTGAGGCTCTAAAATAGTAAAACTTACTAATGCTATTATAAAAATAACAGAAGGTATAAATACTGGTTTTAAAATTGTGATTTTAAAATTATTTTCCATCTTTTTCCTTTTCATTTTCATTTTCTAAATCTTGTCTTGGGTCTAACTCCACAACTACACTTCCTGAAGCTACTGGAATATTTACAAAAATACTCATATCATCATCTGCCACTCGTTTTTTTGATAAAGAGTAAAATCCTAAAAATAATCCTAAAATAGCAAAAATTAAAAAGATAAATTCTAAATAATAAAAAAGTCCTATACCTAAAATAATAGGAGCAATAAAAGAACCTAAGCCATAAGCAAAAAGTAATGTCCTACTTATCTCAACTATATCTTTGTTTTCATCTACCACATCATTTGCTCTTGCAAGAGATAAAGGATAAATACTAAAAATAGAGAAACCAAGAAAAATTCCTAAAAAATAAATATAGTTATCCAATAAGTGTGAAGACAAAAAAAGTAAAGATATAAAAAAGATATAAAAACCACTATAAGCTATGATTTTTCTTCTCCCATATTTATCAGACAAAAGTCCAATTGGCCATTGTGAAATCAATCCTCCAATTATCGAACAAGCCATAAAAAGAGATACTACTTCAATAGATGAATATTTTTGCATTAAATAAATAGGTACCATTGTAAAAAAACCACCAACAAAAAATCCACCAATAAAACTTCCGGTAAGTGCTAGAGGAACTACACTATAGAGTTTTGGAAAACTATATTTCTCAAAAGGTTTTAAAATTGGTTCTTTTATTTTTGTCATAGAGATAAAAAGAACTGAAAAAAGAATCAAAACTGAACCTAATATAAAAATTATATAAGTTGTATCACCTTTGATATTTAAAAAAACTTGTCCAAGTGCAGTAGCTAGATAAAAAATAATTGTATAAATAGCAAGTATTTTTCCTCTGTGAGTATGGCTAGATTTTTCGTTTAACCAACTTTCGATGATTATTAAAAGTGCATAAAAAGCAAAACCAGAGACAAAACGTAAAAATGCCCATAGATATTCATTAAAAAAGAGAGATTGAATCAAAAAAGAGATAACCATCAAAGAAGCAAAAGTTGCAAAACTTCTAATATGTCCGACGGAGGATATTATTTTTTGACTAAATATTGAGGAGCCAATGGCGCCTAAAAAAAATGAAGCATTTATCAAACCGATAACTGCATCATTTAAACCTAATTCCTTTAGATAAACTCCCACAAAAGTAAGTATCATCCCATATCCAATAGCCAAAAAAGCTATTGCAAAAAACAAAGATGAAACAGGACTTAATGAAAATTTATCTATATACGAGTTTGTGTTTATATTTTCATTCATCTTTTCAAAGTAACATATCTATTCTTAATTTTATCTTTAGATTAAAAAAAGGTAACCACTTTAGAATGATTTTAAACTTGGAAAATTTTTTCTTAAATTTTCCATAAATTCTTCACTTGGGTCTTGTTTTACAGTTCTATAATTATTGTCTTTTTCCAAAAACAAAGGATGATTTTCAAAATTTCTATATTCATAATGACCAATTAAATACTCTATAGTTTTATATTTATTTTTTAAATACTCTACAAGTTTTATATTTGCTTCTAATTGTTCATTTGTTAAAGATTTTTTATTTCCACCGATATTTTCTATTCCAATACTTGAAAGATTTAGACCTATTACGTGTCTTGCCATAAAAGTTTCATTCATCAAAGAGTAAATAGTTCCGTCATAATCTACTAAAAAATGTGCTGAAACATTTACATTTCCTGCTTTTAATATATAACTTCTCTCTTTTGATAAAATTTCTGGATTTAACTTATCAAAAGAGTCTTTCAAATTATCTATTCCTGTGTGATGAATCACTATTATTTTAGGAATAATTTCAATATTTTCAACTTCTAAATCGTAAGATTTTTTTATATATTGTTTTGTTAATTCAACTCTATTTTCACTAAACATTATAGGCATTTGCTTGATTTGTATAGCATTTAAAGTTATTAAAAAACTTGTTATTATTAGTATTATTTTCATAAAGGGGATTGTATCAAAAAATTCATTTGTAAATTAAATAAAGAAGATAATATAATTTAAAACCAATAAAAGGAAATAAATGGAAAATATTAAAGATAAATTAAAAGATTTAATTGAAAATGTTATGATGCCTGAAGTTGAAGAATACTTAGAAGATTTATACAAACTTTTAGAAACAGACTCTCAAACGCAAGATGACAAAGAAGCTATGGAAGAAATGGAATCTTTTTTAGTTGAACTTCAAAATGTTCTAGCTGTTATTGAAGAAAACAAAACTAATGATGAAGAGTATCAAAGAATTTATGATTATATTATGCAAAACATCCAAGAACACGAAAATGAACATGAAAATATTGGTCATAATGATTAATTAATCTGATATAATTGCGTCAAAGGATTTAATATGAAAAAAACGTTCCAACTAAATGTATCAAACAAAAATAGAGATAGACAAGTTGACTCTATAAAAAATGAAGTAAGAAAATATATCAAAAGAGAAAAAAGCAAAAGACCTCCTGAAGGTTTTAATTTTTGGGCATTTGATTGTAAATTTGGGAAAACAGCAAATGAAGCTAGTGAGATAAAATTTGTTGATGTAACAAAATTTATCGATTTTGCAGCAAGTGAAAATTATGATAGTTTTTATTTAGAACTTATTGCTAGAGCTGATATTAAAAAAGTAAAAGAAAAAAATAATTCTAATGAAGAGCAAAATGACGAAGAGATAGAAGAAAACTAATTTTCTATCTTTTAAACCAAAACAAATACTATCTAAAATAAAATCAAAACCTAAATATTATAAAATAGCAATTTTTGGATTGTTAAAATTTATTAATTAGGTTATTGTTTTAAAAATAAAAATTGGAGAAAAAGATGAGTTATATAACAAGTGCGAATTTAAAAGAAGCAGATAATGAAGTATTTTCAATAATTGAAAAAGAATTAGAAAGACAAACAAACCATTTAGAAATGATTGCTAGTGAAAACTTCACTAGTCCTGCTGTTATGCAAGCTATGGGTTCTGTTTTTACTAACAAATATGCTGAGGGTTATCCTTACAAAAGATATTATGGTGGTTGTGAGCAAGCTGATGCTGTTGAGCAATTAGCTATTGACAGAGCTTGTAAAATCTTTGGTTGTACTTATGCTAATGTTCAACCTCATTCAGGTTCTCAAGCTAATGGTGCTGTTTATGCTGCGTTATTAAGTGCTGGTGATAAAATCTTAGGTATGGATTTATCTCATGGTGGACATTTAACTCATGGTTCTAAACCATCATTTTCTGGTAAAAACTATTCTGCATTTTATTATGGTGTTGAATTAGATGGAAGAATCAATTATGATAAAGTTTTAGAAATTGCAAAAATAGCTCAACCAAAAATCATTGTTTGTGGAGCAAGTGCTTATGCTAGAGAGATTGATTTTTCTAAATTTAGAGAAATAGCTGATGCTGTTGGTGCTATTTTATTTGCTGATATTGCTCACATTGCAGGACTTGTTGCTGCTGGTGAACACATGTCACCATTTCCATATGCTGATGTTGTTACAACTACTACTCACAAGACTTTAAGAGGTCCAAGAGGTGGTATGATTATGACAAATGATGAAGAGATTGCTAAGAAAATCAATTCAGCTATTTTCCCAGGATTACAAGGTGGACCACTTGTTCATGTAATTGCTGCAAAAGCTGTTGCATTTAAAGAGATATTAGCTCCAGAATGGAAAGATTATGCAAAACAAGTAAAAGCAAATGCAAAAGTATTAGCAGAAGTATTAATGAAAAGAGGATATGACATCGTTTCAAATGGAACAGATAATCACTTAGTATTAGTAAGCTTTTTAAATAAACCATTTTCAGGAAAAGATGCAGATGCAGCTTTAGGAAATGCTGGAATTACTGTAAATAAAAACACAGTACCAGGAGAAACAAGAAGTCCATTTGTAACATCAGGGATTAGAATAGGATCTCCAGCATTAACAGCTAGAGGGATGAAAGAAAAAGAGTTTGAGATTATTGCAAACAAAATTTGTGATGTATTAGATAACATTGAAGATTCAGCATTACATGCTAAAATCAACAAAGAATTAGAAGAATTAGCTTCTAATTTTGTGATTTACAATCAATCGACTTTTTAGGGTTTTATAATTTGGAGTATTAATGCCTACTTTAGATACTACTTATAAACAAATAGAAAAAGCCATAAAATATATAGATGAAAACTTCAAACAACACCCTAGTGTTGAAGAAGTTGCCAAAAATATAGGTATGAGCAAATTTCATTTTATAAGAGTATTCAAAGAGTATGTGGGTGTTACTCCAAAACAATTTTTACATTGTGTAACGCTAAATTATGCAAAAGAGCATATAAAAGAGTCCAAATCCATACTAGATAGTAGTTTGGATATTGGACTATCTAGTACAAGTAGACTTCATGAACTTTTTGTAAACTTGATTGGAGTTACTCCAAAAGAATGGAAAGAAAAAGGGAAAGACGTACAAATCACTTATGGTTTTGGAGAAACTCCTTTTGGTGAAGCTTTGATTGGATTTACTGATAAAGGGATTTGCTATTTAGGTTTTATTGATGAAAATAAAACTGAAATTTTTAATCGTTTCAATGAACTTTGGGAAAATGCAAATTTAGTTCACGATGAAACTGCTGCAAATGAATACTTAGAAAATATCTTCATAAAAAATAAAAAATATAACCTTTTTGTAAAAGGAACAAACCTTCAAATAAATGTTTGGAAAGCCCTACTAAATCTACCAAATGGAATAGTTGCAACATATCAAGATATTGCAAACTATCTAGATAAACCAAAAGCGGTAAGAGCAATTGCAAGTGCTATTGGGAGAAATCATATTGGTTATTTAATTCCTTGTCATAGAGTTATTGCTAAAAGCGGAGCTATGAGTGGATATAGATGGGGAATTGAACGAAAAAAAATTTTAATTGCTTATGAATCTGTAAAAGAAAATAGTTAAGACATGAATAAAGTTTTTAGTATTTATCAAAAACTTTATGATACTTATGGTCCCCAAGGTTGGTGGCCTTTTATAAATTATAAAGGAAAAAATGATTTAAAAGAGGGAAATAACGATGGTTATCATATTTTAGATTATAGTTTTCCAAGAGATGAAGATGAGATATTTGAAGTTTGTTTAGGTTCGATTTTAACACAAAATACAACATTTACTTCTGTTGTAAAATCACTAAATAATTTAAACAATATTAACTCTTTAAACTATAAAAAAATCAAAGAATTACCTCTTGAAGAGTTAAGATTACTTATCAAACCATCTGGGTATCATAACCAAAAATCAAATTATATTTTAGAATTTATCAATTTTTTTGAATCCCTAAAAGGTAAAATTCCAACACGAGAAGAACTTTTAGCTATAAAAGGAATTGGTCCTGAAACTGCTGATTCTATACTTTTATATGCATATAACCAAGCTCAATTCAAAGTAGATGCTTATACTAAACGTCTATTGGTTCATAATAAACTTCTTCCTGAGAATGTGAAATACCATGATATAAAATATTTTATGGAAAGTGAACTAAAAAAAGAAATCTTTGATGAAAAAGAATTAGTGATTGTTTATCAAGAATATCATGCTTTAATAGTAAATCATTCAAAACTTTTTTATTCAAAACAACCATTTGGAAATGGCTGTTTTTTGAATACTATTTTATAAATAATAACTACTTATAATATCTACCTACACATTCTAAAATATCTATTTTTATAACAGCTGTTCCATTTATCATTTTAGAAGGTAACTCTTTATCTACTAAGTGAGGTGTGAATTTTGCAACAATAGAAGATAAAGCCATCTTTTTTTCATCAAAATCACTGACTAAAGAGGCTTTTCCTTCTACAATAATACTATTAAATTCTGTATTTACATCACAAGGATTTTCAACACCTTCATAAAGAAGAGAAAGCATTTCATCTACTTCAAAACATACATTTGAATTGAATTTAATATTATCTATTTTTTTTCCTTTTGGTAATCCATGCATATATATTTTATTATCAACATAAACAAAATGCATAGGCAAAACATAGGGAAAACCGTTAGAAGAAAAGGTACCTAATCTTCCAACTTCTGCTCTTTTAAATAAATCATCTATTTGTTCTTTTGTCAAAAGATGTGTTTTTGTTCTATGTCTCATAATAATCTTCTTTTAAATATAAATAGGAAATTGTTTAGATAAGAACTCTAAATCTTTTTTTATTTGTAGGTGTTTTTCTTTATTTTCTATATCATCTAAAACATCACAAATTTTATTTGCTATAAATTCAAACTCTTTTTCTTTCATACCTCTTGTTGTAAGAGCTGGACTTCCTATTCTAATACCTGAAGTTATAAAAGGGCTTCTTTTTTCATTTGGTACGCTATTTTTATTTATTGAAATTCCTGCATCATGTAAAGCAAACTGAGCATCTTTTCCACTAAAATCTTTATTTAGTAAAGAGACTAAAACTAGATGATTATCTGTTCCATTTGAGATTAACTCATATCCTCTTTTTATCAATACATCAGCAATTATTTTTGCATTTGCTTTTACTTGTTTCGCATACTCTTTCCACTCTTTTGATAAGTTATATTTAAATCCAACTGCTTTTGCTGCAATAGTATTCATCAAAGGTCCACCTTGAGTTCCTGGGAAAATTGCACTATTGATTTTTGACATTAACTCTTCATCATTACTTAAAATAACTCCACCTCTAGGTCCTGCTAAAGTTTTATGAGTTGTAGTTGTAACCACATGAGCATAAGGAAATGGATTCATATGTTCACCAGCCACAATAAGTCCAGCTATATGAGCCACATCAGCTAAAAAATAAGCCCCAACGATATCTGCAATTTCTCTAAATCTTCTAAAATCTATCTCTCTAGCATACGCAGAAGCTCCACAAACTATCATTTTTGGTTTGATTACTTTTGCAATTTCTAAAACTTTTTCATAATCAATATATCCATTTTCATCTAAACCATAAAAGAAACTTTGATAGTTTTTCCCTGAAAAATTCACTTTTGAACCATGAGTTAAATGTCCACCATGAGATAAGTCCATTCCTAAAATAGTATCACCATGATTTAACAATGCCATATAAACAGCTGCATTTGCTTGGCTTCCTGAATGTGGTTGAACATTTGCATATTTACATGAAAACAACTCACAAACTCGACTTATAGCTAATTCTTCAACTCTATCGACATATTCACAACCACTATAATATCTCTTATTTGGATAACCTTCTGCATATTTATTTGTAAAAACCGTACCTAATGTTTCCATAACAGCTGGTATTGTAAAATTTTCACTAGCAATCATCTCTAAATATTCATTTTGTCTATTTAGCTCTTGTGTGGCTAAATTGTAAATTTCGTTATCAAAATCTTTTAAACTATTCATTTTCTTTTTTCCTCTTTTAAAATTTCTATTAATGAACTCTCAAATCTTTCAAAACCTTGCTTTATCTCCTTTTTTGAAATATTTAAAGCAGGTAAAAATCTAATTATATTTTTTCCTGATTTTAAAACTAAAACACCTTTTTTTAGTGATTTTTTTACTATTTCATCAAGTTTATTTTCATCATTTAAAACAAGCCCTTGCATAAATCCCCAACCATTTTTTTGTAAAAATAAAGATGGATATTTATCTACAAAATAGTGTAAATAGTTATTGAAATATTTTATATTTACACCCAATTTCCCACTATTTAAATACTCTTCTAAAATATTTAAAACTTTAGTGCAAACTGTTGTTGACATATGATTTCCACCAAAAGTAGAACCATGGTCACCAGCTTTAAAAATATTTTTTAAACTACTCATCATTACACCTATTGGAATACCCGTTGCTAAGCCTTTTGCTAAAGTTATTATGTCAGGTTTGATTCCAAAATATTGGGAAATCAAAAAGTTACCACTTCTATAAACTCCTGTTTGAACCTCATCAATTATCAAAAGCAATTTTTTACTTTTTAAGATTGTTTCTAACTCTTTTATTTTGTGAAAATCTTGCATAAAGATTCCACCCTCACCTTGAATTAACTCAAGCATCACAGCAACTGTACTTTCATCTATTAGTGTTATTGCTTCATTTATATCTTTTGCATAAACAAACCCATCTGGATATGGACCAAAAAATTTATGTTTATCTTCTTGGGCTGTTGCTTTTAAAGTAGCAATTGTTCGCCCATGAAAAGAGTTTTTTATAGTAATAATTTTATATTTTGGTTTAGCAAATTCTGTATTTCCATATTTTCTAGCTAGTTTAATAGCACTTTCATTTGCTTCTGCTCCACTATTACAAAAAAAACATTGCATATCAAGATTGCTTAATTCAACTATTTTTTTTGCACATTTTTCTTGTGATTTTATTCTATAAATATTTGAAGTATGTAAAATATTTTTTGCTTGTTCTTTTATAGTTTTTACAACTTCTTTATTTGCATATCCTAAACTATTTACACCAATTCCTGATGTAAAATCTACATAATCTTTTCCTTTTTCATCATATAAAATAGATTTCTTTCCTTTTACAAAACTTACATCTAATCTTTTGTATAAGGGTAATAAATATTCATCTTCTTTCATTTTTATTCCTTATGTGTGATAATGAGAAAATTGTTCATCTTTATCTTTTAATTTATATCTTTTTTCAAGTGATGTTAAAAATGCTTTTCCCAAGTCCTCACAATTTAAAGCTTCTTGGGTTAAATTTTCATCTAACATTGGATTTACAATCAATTGATTCAATTTTTCAATTGTTAAATTTGGATTTTTCCTTGTTTGTAAAATAACCTCATCATCTTTACAAATAAACCCCTCTTCTAAAACTTTCGCATACCAGCCTGTAAGACCACTATCAAAGATAAACTTTGTCATAATTTTTTTATTTGTATTTGCACTCAATTTCCAACAAGGTTGCCTTGGTTGTGTTATTTGAACTAAACTTTCTCCAATTTGCAGTACATCTCCAACACAAATATCTTTTTCACAAATATCAGATAAGATAAGATTTTCTCCAAAATAAGCCATATCTCTCATATCAAAACTATCACTAAAAAAAGAGTTTATTTTTTCATATGTAAGTTCTGAAAACAAAAATAGTGCTTTATTTTCTCCTCCATGATGAAGTAAATCAGCTTGAAAATCATCTTTAAAACCTGTTTTTGTAAGATATGATTTTTCTATTGGATATTTTTTTATGCCTGAAACTAACTCTTGACGTTTACTATTTTCAAGTTTTGTAGTAGTTACAATTCCAACTTTTACATATAAAACATTTGCAATTTTTTTACTCAATGAAAATACTCCAATTTTTTTGATAATTGTATCAGTTAGAAAAAAACAGTATGTGACTTTTATCACATTTTTTTATTTTTGTTATGGAAAGGATTATTTAGGGAAAAGAGGTCTAATAATTTAAATGAACTCTAAATCATTTTCTTGAAATTTTATAAAAGTTTCCAAAAATTCTTCATTTAAAATTATTATTTCATTTTTATTTTTTTTGATAGCTTTATATTCTATAAAAAAACTAATAGCTCTTGAAACAGATTCACGTGTAGTATTTAAAAGGCTAGACATTTCAGTTATAGAAATATATTGTAAATAAGTTTTATGTTCTAATAAAAACATTGCACATTTTACTTTTGTGTTTACAGAAGTGATTGTACTAATAGTTCTTTGTAAAAATCTTACTTTACTTATCATTGCTCTTTGAAAGATTTTATTTAATTCATCTTTTGAAAAATTTGAATTATTCAACGAAGTTCTACTTATAACTACTGCTTTTCCACTTGTCACAAACTTTGCACTCAAAGCGTAGTTTTTTTCTTCTAAAAACGAGATTTCTCCTATAAACATTTTTGGAAAAAAATAGTGAAATATTTTTTCTCTTTTATTTTCAAATATTCCACCTTTTACAAATCCAGAAAGAATAATATAAAAGTTATTTGCTTTTTCATTTTCATAAAATAAAATAGCATCTTCATCATAATTTTTTATTTGTCCAATTCTTTTAAAAAGTTCTATCTCTTCATTTGTTAATTCAAAAAACATCTAAATCTCAATACTGTAAGAACAAGAAAATTCTTCATCTTTTTTTAAACTATTTATTCCTCTTTTTTCTTCTATTTTTTGATTTGAATTTTTATCATCTGCAACTCCAAACCAAGGTTCTATACATAAAAAAGGTGCACCACTAGGTTTTGACCAAATACCTAGATATGGAAAATTATCAAAGTTTACTTTTACAAACTTATCGCTTTTACTGCTTTTAAAAACTACTTGTTTTATATTAAAATCATTAAAAATTAAAGCATCATCTTTAAATAGTTCTTCATTTAAAAATAGTTTTTTATCTTCAAATTCTAAATCTTTATTTTTATAAACTAAACCCAAATTATTTAAAAAATATCTTTTTGCATTTGTTACTTCAAACTCTAAAAAATAATCCTCTTTTTTTAGATTTTTTTCTAAAGCCCAATTAAATGCTGGATGTGCTCCAATTGAGAAAAACATAGTTTCATTACTTTTATTTACAACTTTATAAGAAATTATTAGCTTTGATTTTTCTAGTTTATAACTAATAATTAATTCAAACAAAAATGGATAAATTTCTAAACTCTTTTCATCATTACAAAGTTTAAACTCTATAAAATTTTCTTCATTTTTTACAACTTCAAACTTTTTATCTCTGGCAATTCCATGTTGTGACATAGAATATTTTTTATCTTTATAAATATAACTATCCTCTTTTAATCTTCCAACTATTGGAAAAAGTATAGGAGAGTGTCTTGCCCAATATTTGTCATCTGCTTGCCAAATATATTCGCAATCATTTCCAAGTTTTTGCAAACTATTTAGCTCTGCTCCAAATGAGTTGATTTTTGCTTTTAAAAACTCACTTTTTATTTCGTAATTCATTATATAATACCTTTGATTTTCAAAGCTTCTAAAGTGATAGCTTTTCTTTTTGCTAAATCTTCTTTTGTTTTTGTATCAATATTTAAAGCAAAAAACCAAACATCATCTTTTGTTTCAATATAACCAACATACCAACCATATCTACCTTCCCAACCAGTTTTTGCTCTAATAGTATAGTTTTCATTTTTTTCATCAATCATAATTTCTTTTAGAGTATTTATATCTTCTTGTTTAAATGGCAAATTATTTGAATACAATCTTTTCAAAAAACTTAATTGTCCAAAAATTGTTATTCTCAAACTTTCATCTAACCAAAAAGTTGTTACATCATCACCTATTTTTTTATTTCCATAATTTAATTTTTTTAAATATTTTTTATATTTTTCAATTCCAATTTGAGAAGCAAACTCTTGATAACACCAAACACAAGAGCTTTTAAATGCAGTTTGTAAAGTCTGGTCTTTGTTCCAAGATTCATATTCTCTTAGTTTTTTGTCCCATAAAATCATAGAATCTTTTGTTATGATACCTTCATTTAAAGCTATCAAACTATTTGGAATTTTAAAAGTAGAAGCAGGACTAAGTAATTTTTCGGCTCTTTTATCATTGTAAATATAATTTTTCTTTTTATTCATAGATTCAATAACTATCGTTCCCTCAACTTGTTTGTTTTTAAATATATTTTCAAGTTCCAAATCTTTGGCAAATAAAAAGGAATTTGATAATAAAAATATTGTAAAAAGTAGTTTGATTTTTTTGTGCATTTGTAGTTCCTAAATTTTAAGTAAGGTATTTTATAAAATACTACCTTACTTAAATATTTTTTGAACTATTAGCTTTGTTACTTCTATTTCCAATAGGTTCTGCTTTGATATTTGGATTTACTTTAAATCCATTTATTTCTATCTTTTTAATCTTTTGCTTGATTAATCTTTCAATACCAAACAAATAATCATGTTCATCTACACAAACTAAAGATATAGCCTCACCTGAATTCCCAGCCCTTCCTGTTCTTCCAATTCTGTGAACATAATCTTCTGCAACATTTGGTAATTCGAAGTTTATAACATAAGGAAGATTATCTATATCAATTCCCCTTGCAGCAATATCAGTTGCAACTAAAACTTTTACGTTTCCTAGCTTGAAATCATCTAAAGCTTTTGTTCTTGCACCTTGAGATTTGTTTCCATGAATTGCAGATGAAGAGATACCATTTTTTACAAGTGCTTCACTTAGTTTATTTGCTCCATGTTTTGTTCTTGTAAAAACTAAAACTTGTTGCCAATTGTTTTTATTTATTAAATGCAATAAAAGCTCTTTTTTTCTATCTCTATCCACATGATGAACAGTTTGCTCAACCTTGTATGAAGTGCTATTTGCCTTTGCTGCTTCTATTAAAATAGGAGAATTTAGTAAACCATCTGCTAATTTTTTAATATCAGGCGAAAATGTTGCTGAAAAAAGTAAATTTTGTCTTTGTTTTGGAACTAATTTTAAAATCTTTTTAATATCATTTATAAATCCCATATCAAGCATTCTATCTGCTTCATCTAAAATTAGAAATTCAATTTTTGATAAATTCAAACTATCTTGAGAAATCAAATCAAGTAATCTTCCAGGAGTTGCTATCACAATATCCACACCTTTTCGTAGAAGTGCTTTTTGTGGATTTATACCAACTCCTCCAAAAATAACTGCCGTTTTAAAAGGAAGATGTTTTCCATAAGTTTCTACACTTTGTGCAACTTGAGCTGCAAGTTCTCTTGTGGGAATTAAAATCAAAGCTCTTATATGAGATTTTTTATCCTTTGAATGACTCTTTTTTAATCTTTGTAAAAGTGGAAGTGTAAAACCAGCTGTTTTTCCAGTACCCGTTTGAGCAGCTGCTAAAACATCTTTTTTTGATAAAATCACTGGAATTGATTTTGACTGAATTGGCGTTGGCGTTGTGTATCCCTCTTCTTTAATTGCACGAAGAAGTTCTGAACACAAACCTAATTTTGAAAATGACATAAATACCTTGTCTTTATAAACCTACAAAAGTTATAAACTAAAGTTACGGTCTAGGTTGAATAATTTGAGTTTAATTGAGTTGCAAATTGAATACAAAAACGAAGTCAGGCATAGACCGATGTATGCTGAAATTGTTGGATTATAGCGTAAATTTATTTATATTGATTTCTTTTTGTAATCAATATTTATATCCTATTCTTGAAATATATTTTTTTTAGCTATACTATAAACTATCTAATCAAAAACTTACAAAGAAAGAACAAAAATCAAATGAATTTATTATCAAAAAACTCTCCTGTAGAACAATCTATCTCAAAAATGAAAGCTGTATTAAAAGATGTTGGTTGTGAAGCTACTTTTTCACAAGAAAAACATCCTTTAAAAAACTGTTTTTCAGTAAATTTAGCTTCAATCGAAGCTCCAAATCACATCTATTCAAATGGAAAAGGTGTTATTTCTGATGCTTCAATTGCTAGTGCTTATGGTGAATACATCGAAAGATTACAAACAAACAACTTTTTTATAGATTTTTATTTACCAAATAGAAAATATTATCCAGACGAGCTTGCCTTTGATTTTGGTGGGGATTATTTAAATCCTGAATTAAAAAAAATATATAGTGCAAATGGAGAACTTGAAGATAAAGATTTAGTTGATTTCAACAGCGATTATATGGATAAAATTGTTGCTCTTCCATTTATAAAACAATCAACAAATGAAAAAACATATATTCCAATAAATATTTTAAGTAACCTATTTGTAAGCAACGGACTTGCAACTGGAAACACAGCAAATGAAGCAAAAGTTCAAGCTTTAAGTGAAATATTTGAAAGATATGTAAAAATCAAAATAATCAAAGAAGGATTATCTCTTCCAAAATTTCCCAACGATGTTATAAAATCTTTTCCAAAAGTATATGAAGATATTCAAGCATTAAGAGAATTAGGTTATAAAGTAGAAGTTTTTGATGCTTCTTTAGGTGGAGTTTTTCCTGTTACTGCTATTTCATTTATCAATCCAAAAAATTCAACCTTATTTGTCTCTTTTGGAAGTCATCCTATTTTAGAAGTAAGTCTTGAGAGAACTATGACTGAACTTATGCAAGGAAGAGATTTAAACAATCTTAATAGCTTTGAAATCCCTACTTTTGATATGGAACTTGTAAGTGATTATTTCAACATAGAAGCTCACTTTATTGATTCAAATGGAAAAATGGGTTTTTCATTTTTAAGCTCTAAAAAAAGTTTTGAATACTCTGCTTGGAAATATACTGGAAATGGAAGTGAAGATGAATATGCATTTTTACTTGATATTTTAAAATCTGTAAACAAAGAGATGTACTTAAGAGAATATACATATTTAGATTTTTACTCTTGTCAAATGATAATTCCAAACTTTTCAGAAGTTTATCCCCTTGATGATATGGTTTATAACAACAAAAACAATGGAAAACTAATCCGAGATATGGTTTTAAACTTTGAAAAATATGATGAAAATGAGATTTTAGATGCTATTGATAGTTTAGATAATTCTTTAAATATGCAACTTTATATTGGTGTTATTTTTGAAGAAAATTTTACTATGGGTGATTTTAAAGCTCAACTTTTATTACTTTTAGGTGAAATTGATGATGTTATAGAACTTTTAGAATTTGGAAATAACAAGTTAGGTCATTTAGTAGCTCAACTTCTTAGAATGCAAAATGATGAACTTGATTGGGAAGAATATGAAAGTGCTTTAAATGATATTTATGGAGAAGAAAAAATCAAAAAAGCTATAAATATAATAGAAGGAAATGAGTTTTTAATAAATAGAACTTTACATAAAGACTATTATAATATGTTAAGTATGTTTGATAAATTAGAAGTAAAAAAGAGAGCTTTTTATAAAAATTAATTAGATATAATCCAATAAAATTTCGCAAAAAAGGTAATAAATGCAATATATAGAAGTATCAAATAAAAGTGTTCAAGAAGTTGTTGAAAAGATAAAAGAAGTTTGTCCTAAACACAAATTTGGTGTTCAACATATCCACAATGTAAAAGAGAATTTAAAAACAAAAGGAATTGATTTTAAAAATGAGTGTCAAATAGTTGATATTTGTAATCCATTTATTGCTGAACAATTTTTGAGTATTGATATGTCACTTTCTATTATCATGCCTTGTAAAATCTCTGTTTATTCAGAAAATGGACAAACAAATATCGCTATGAATTCTTTGGTTCAATTAGTTGATGATATAAACCCTGATATGATTGAAACTGCTCAAAAAGTTCAAGAACAAATCTTACAAATTATTGATGAAGTAAAATAGTTTTATGGAATATTTATACAAAATATTTGAAATAGGAATTATTCTATTTTTTATTTATATGCTCATAAAAATTTTTAGATGTAAATTTGGAAAGTGTGATTTAAAAAAGTAAAAACAAAATGTTTTTACTTTTTTACGTTTGTAAAAATTATCTCTACCAAAGTTTGAGGTGTTGACATACTAGCTTGCACACAAGCTCTTGCTGGTGGATTTTCTTTAGAAACCCAATTGTCCCAGATTTCATTGAAGTCTGCAAAATCTCTATCTATATCTTTTAGATAAATCTCTGCTCTTAAAATATTTTCTTTATCAGTATTAGCCTCTTCAAAAAGCTCTTTTGCAATATTTAATACATCTATTGTTTGCCCTTTAACATCAAGTGTTTTATCATTTGGAACTATTCCTGCAAAATAAATAACACCATTATGCTCAACTATTTTACTCATTCTACTTCCAACAATTTTTCTTGTTATCATGATGACTCCTTTAATATTTGGGTGTTTTTTAGTATAGCATTTTAAAATAAAAAACCATTTATTAATTTTATAAATACTAAAATCCATTTCAAATTATCAAATAAGGCTTTTTATGTATACTCCAATTTCATGTGAATTTTTTGACCAATTAAATGTAGCAATGCAAAGAAAAATTCCTTCAACAGTTGTTTATTTAGAAAATAATGAAAAAAAGACTTTAAAAGGTTTAATTCAAACTATGAGTGTAATAGATGGAATTGAATATGTAATTTTAAATAAAAACGACCAAATTAGACTTGATACTGTTTTAACTTTTAATGGAAGAAGATACAAAGAAGAGTAAAAGAGAAAACTCTTTTACTCTTTTACTCTTAAAAAGAGTTTTTACCATTGAACTCTTTTGCATCAGCTTGAGATATTATAGTATTTGAAATCTCTAGTGTTTCTTGAGCTATTTCATTTGCTTGAGAAGCATTTTGAGCGTTTATTTGAGTTATTTTATCAAGATTATTTACAGCATCATTGATTTGAACTATTCCACTTGATTGCTCTTTACTAGCTGTTGTAACATTATCTATTAACTCTAAAGTTATTGATATGTTTTTATTCAAT
Source organism: Arcobacter aquimarinus (assembly GCF_013177635.1). NCBI lineage: Bacteria > Pseudomonadati > Campylobacterota > Epsilonproteobacteria > Campylobacterales > Arcobacteraceae > Arcobacter > Arcobacter aquimarinus. The sequence continues at coordinate 1,691,662 of NZ_CP030944.1, forward strand.
TCTCCATATCCTTCTATCATATTAGAAGCTATATCTTTTCCTTCTTTAGTTTTCTTTTGAGCATTTTCAACTAAATCTTTTATCTGTTTAGCAGCTTCAGCACTTCTACTTGCTAATGTTCTAACCTCTTGTGCAACAACAGCAAATCCTTTTCCAGCTTCACCTGCGGTTGCTGCTTCTACTGCTGCGTTTAAACTTAAAATATTTGTTTGAAATGCAATTTGGTCAATTATTGTAATTGCTTCAGTTATTGCTGTCGTTTGAGCATTTATCTCTTCCATAGACAAGGCTGTTTTATTTGCTAATTCTTGTCCTAAAGTAATTGATTTTTTTACTTCATTTCCAAAACCAGCCATTTTTATTGTTGTTTGAGTGTTGTTTGTGATATTTGAAGTTATCTCTTCAAGTGATGCTGCTGTCTCTTCAAGTGATGTTGCCTGAGAATTCGCTGCTTGAGCAATGCCTTCCATATTTTTTGTTAATATTTGAGCATTAGAACTTAATGTTACTCCAATTCTTTTATTTTCCATCAAAGTTTGAGTAATAACATCACCTAAAATATTTACATCTTTTTCAAGTTCTTTTATTAAACCTTCAAGGTCATTATCAGCTAATTTTGGTCTAAAATCTAGTTTTGAATAAGAAGTTAAAACTTTTAAAATATTTGAAATATTACTATTTAATGTTCCTAACATTTCATTTATAATATCTTTTAGTTCATTTAATGATGGATTATTAGAACCTAATTTTATTTTTGAATCTAAATATCCTTTATTTATTTGATTAGCAACTCTTATCGTATCAGCTATTAAAGCTCTATCTTTTTGGATATTTGCTTTTGTTTCTTCAATATTTTTATTGATAATTCTTGACATCATTCCTAATTCATCATTAGAATTAATCTTAATTAACTCAATATCATCTTTTTCAAAATTGATAAAAGCAAAAAAGTTTTCAACTCCTCTTTTAACAGAATCAACATCAATTAATATTGTAAAAGCAATAGTTCTTGCTAAAATCATAGTCAAAGCAATTCCTAAAGCACTTAAAAGACCAAAAATAATCATATTTCTATTTGCTTCTGCCATTTCTTGATTAATAGTAATAATTAAATTATCTGAAATATAATCTTCAATTTTCTTTAGAATATTTATTTTATCGGTCATTTGTTTGAACCAATAATTAGCATCTACTCCAAAATTTGATTCTATATTACTATATAAAAGAGTTTTTCTCATTTTTTGAATCTCTTCTATAGCTTCACCTTGAAAATTTGTTTTGTAAAATTCAACCAATTCTAAAGGTGCTACTTTCAAAAATGAATCCATATAAGCATTTTGTTCAGCAACTAAAGTATAAAGTCTAGCTTTCATTCCCTCACCAAAACTATTTTTCGCAAAGGTATTAGTTCCAACTGCTCTTTCTATTCCAGCTCTTTCTTTTGATAATAAAAAGTTCATATAAGATACAAGTTCTTGAGATACTTTAGAACTATTTGATAATTTTGTTATTGTTCCAATTGTATTTAAAAGAGAAGTATTAGTATCAGTGTAGTATCCAATAGCAATACTTGCATTGATAGATAGTGCATCAACACCGTTTCTTGTAGTATTTAAATCTTGAAGTTTTTTCAAACTATTATTTAAATTCTCCAAAAATTCTGAACTATATTCATCTTTATTAAATGTATTTAAAAAATTATTTAATTCATTTAATTTATCATTAACTGCTAATCTTTGAGTTGGAAGTTCTGTTTTAAATTTATTTCCATTACTTCCTAAAAATCCAGCGGTCATACCTCTTTCTTTTTGTGTTTCATGAACTAAATCACCTATTTTAACTGATAATATAACAACATTATCCAAGGCTCTTAGATTTTTAGATGTACTAAAAGAATCTACTGCTAATTTTGCTGCTAATAAGATAACTACTGTTAAAGGAATTAGCATTATCAAAATCAATTTTTGTTTGATTGATAATTTTGAAAGCATGAACTTCTCCTTATTATTAAAGATTTTTAATATTATAACCAATTAATTTCGGATTAGTAATGTATAGAATCAAGATTTGTAGGAATATATTTTTAAAAATAATAATTTATATATTAGTTTTTATTATTACTTAATATCAGTTTTGTTTGTTCAATATTTAATCCAGCTTTAGAACTTGCGTCCTCTAAACTTTCATTGTTTTCTAAAAGTCTTAATAAAACTTCGATTTTTTTGTTTGTTTTTATATGTGTAATTGACATATTGTTTTCCTTTTTTCTTCATTTAATGAAGTGTAGTTAAAAAGATAAAAGTGAGCTTGTTGTCTAAATGAGTAATATCAAAAGTGTGAGAATTAATAAAAGGCATAATAACAGATGAAACTCGATTCATCTTAATTGACAAACAGTATAACGCAATAAAATATTAAAAGCAAGAGCTTTATATATTTTTTGTATAATCTTCTCTTAAATTTAAAAAATAAAGAAAAAATATATGAAAATAGATAAAGATTTTATAGAATTAATTTCTCATAAAAATAGTTTAAATAAAGAACAACTAAAAATCTTAGATTTAGATGAAACTTCAAATTGGGAAGAATTAGCATTAAACAAAGAAGTTTCAAGAAATGATGCTAATTTACTTATGCTTTTAAAAGGTGATTTAACTCAAAAAGCTCAAGAGCAAATAATCAAAAATTATCATATGGTTTTAAAATTTAATAACATAAAAGCAAAAGTTTATACACCTAAAAAAGAAGAGATAAAAATAGAAGAAAAAGATGATGATGAAGAACATATAAAAATTTATTGTGATGGTGCATGTTCAGGAAATCCTGGAAATGCAGGGAGTGGACTTGCTATTTATTCAAACAAAAAAAATCCTGTTTTATTATATGGAGCTTATGAAGAGGAAGGAACAAATAATATAGCTGAATTAAATGCTTTACATCAAGCTTTAATCATAGCTTCCCAAACTTCTAGTGAAAATATCATCTCTATATTTTCTGATTCAAAATATGCGATTGATTGTATTTCAACTTGGGCATACTCTTGGAAAAAAAACGGTTGGAGTAAAAAAGGTGGAGAGATAAAAAATCTAGAAATAATCCAAGAAGCTCATGAATTATATTTGAAATTAAAAGACAAAATAGAGATTATTCATGTAAAAGGTCATTCAGGAATTGAGGGAAATGAACTAGCTGATAGAATGGCTGTTTATACAATAAAGGCTAAAAATAAGGATTTTGCTTTCTATTCTTACAATAAGATAGAAGAAGTTTTGAGTATGAAATCTTATTAAAGATTGATTTGAGTGGCTTTTAGATATTATATTACTAATTATTTTTTAGAAAAAACAAGGAACAATGATGATTGAAAAAAAGGGTTCAATACTAACAGTTAGAGAAGATATCAAAGTTTTTGATTGTACGATTAGAGATGGTGGATTAGTAAATAATTACCATTTTAGTGATGCTTTTGTAAAAGCACATTATGAAACTTGTGTAGCTGCTGGGGTTGATTATATGGAAATCGGGAAAAATGTATCACCTACGATTATGAGTGTTGATGAGTATGGTCCTTGGAATTTCTGTAAAGAAGAAGATATAAGAAGAATTGTTGGTGAAAATAAAACTGATATGAAAATTGCTGTTATGGCTGATATTGGAAGAAGTTTAAAAGAAGAATTAATTCCAAAATCTGAAAGTGTTGTTGATATGATAAGAATAGCAACATACATTCACCAAATTCCAGCAGCTATTGAATTAATCGAAGATGCTCACGCAAAAGGTTACGAAACAACTGTAAATATTATGGCTATTTCAAAATCATTTGATGATGAATTAGATGAAGTTTTATCACAACTTTCAAAAACAAATGTTGATGTTATTTATATTGCTGATAGTTTTGGTTCATTTTACCCTGAACAAATCAAAAAATTAACAGAAAAATACCTAAAAGTTGCCCAAGAAAATGGTAAAAAAGTTGGAATTCACGCACATAATAATCTTCAATTAGCTTATGCAAATACTTTAGAAGCTATGATTTATGGAACAAGCTTTTTAGATGTTACTATTTCAGGATTAGGAAGAGGTGCTGGAAACTGTCCTCTTGAATTGCTAATTGGCTTTTTGAAAAATCCAAAATACAAACTTATGCCTGTATTGAAATTTATCGAAGAGTATATTGTTCCACTAGAAAAAGAGCTTGATTGGGGATATAGTATTCCATATATGCTAACAGGTCAACTAAATGAACATCCAAGAGCTGCTATGAAAGCAAGAGATGAAAAAGATACAAAATATAGAGAGTTTTATAAATCTTTAATGGTTGATTAAAAAGGGCTTTGCCCTTTTTTATAAAAAGTTTGCTTTTGTAATTTTGCTTAACTCTTCACTTACTTTAAAAATTTTTCCTCTTATATTTTTATATCCAAAACTCTCAAGTCTTTTTGTATGTTTTTCCAAATATCTTTTTGCATCAGCTTCATTTGAAAATAAATAAATTCCACCAGCTTCTTTTGTAGTTTCACTTTCAGTCCAAATTTTCCAAAGTAATCCCTCTTCATTTGATATATCTTTTGCTAAATCAACAAAAGCTTTAGAAAATTCTTCACCAAAAATTCCATCATGTGGAAAATCTACCTGTAAAATATAACTCATTTAATACTCCTATTTTTTTACAAAATATACTCTAAAATTGATTTTATTTCTCTTTAATCTCAAATCCACTTTTTACAATATCTATACCGTATTTTACCCTTAATTTTTGCATCTGATTTGTAAGATTTCTTTTTTTTAAATCAGATTCATACTCAAAAAGATTATAAGTATATTCATTTACTTTCGCAAAATTCAAAACTGTTATATTTAGTTGTATTATTCCATGGGTTTTATGATTATCTGTTATATCAAAAAGTTTTATCATCTCATTTTTAAAATCCATTTCATTAAAAATCCTATTTACATTTATATAATTTTTTGATTTAATTCTATACTCGTATCTTATTTTTATAGCATAAGTCAAAGGATTAACATTTGCTTTTTTTATTAAAAAACACAAATATCTACAAAGAATCATAACTCTTCTTCTTAATTCATTTCTATCAAAAATTACATCAAAAGTTCTTCCTATTCCTATTGATTTTTTTTCTCTTTCAACACTTAATTTATTATCTCTAATTCCACAAATACGATTGTACAAATCAATTCCTGGTTTTTTCCAAGAATAAAATAACTTTTGATTTTTTTTTATATCACCTAAAGTTTTTATTCCATATCCTTTTAATCTATCTTGAAAAGCTTTACCAATACCAGGAAATTCACCTATTGGAATATTTCTTATGAAATTTGGAATATCATCCAAACTTACATATTTTACTCCATTTGGTTTTGCATATTCAGTTATTAATTTTGAAAGATATTTGGTATTTGCAATTCCTATAGAAATGGGTAGATTTAACTCATCTTTTATTTTTTTCTTTAAAAAATATGCAAATTCTACTACTTCATTTTCATTGATAAAACCTGTAACATCTCCAAAAAATTCATCTATTGAAAACTGTTCTACTAAAGGTATTTCTTTTATTAAAATCTCTTTTAGTTTTGATGATAATTCGTGATATAAAGGGTAATTTGGAGCCAACATTTTTAAGTGTGGACACAAAGACAATGCTTCATTTACACTCATAGCTGTTTTAACTCCAAAAGCTCTTGCTTCATAAGAAGCTGTAGTTATTATTCCTCTTGTTTTCCCGTTTTCATCGACAAAATACTCTTTAAAACTTTTCATTCCTTCGTTTGTAAGAATATTACTAACAAAGGCTCCACTATTAGAAGATATTTCTCTAATTTCTTTTTTTGATGAAAAAATATTAAGATTGCTTCGTCCTCCAACCGCAACTGGAATATGTAATAAACTCTCATCAATACTTCTATGAGCAGAAACAAAAAAACAATCTATATCTAAGTGTAAAAACATGATGAAACTTTATCAAAATTACAAAAATACACTTCATTTTATTACAATTTGAAATATTTTTTAAAAAAATAATTTATCTATTTTTAAGATTAATAAATTATTATATTCTTGTTTATACAGGTTCTAACAAAAGGAGAGAAAATGAAAAAAATTGCACTATTAATGGCGTGTCTATTTGGACTGTCTTATGCTGCTGAATATGATCCAGTACGAGGAGAAATGTTATCTCTATCTTGTGCTTCTTGTCATGGTACAAATGGAAAATCTGAAGCAATTACTCCGTCTATTGCAGGTATGGGTAAAGCTAGTTTACACCAAATTTTATTAGACTATAAAAGTGGTAAAAGAACTGAAACTATGATGCAAAAACATGCTAAAGGTTTTAGTGATGAAGAATTGGAGCAAATTGCTTATTTCTTTTCAAAAATTGAAAGATAAAGGATAATATCATGATAAATAGAAGAAGTTTTAATAAAATACTTTTAGGAACAACAGCTTTATCTTTAGCTGCTTGTACAGGTATAACTGAAGTTTCTCTACCAGCAAATAAAAAAAGAGTTGTAATTGTTGGTGGTGGTTTTGGTGGTGCTACTGCTGCTAAATATATAAAAAGATTTAGTCCTGATACAGAAATTATATTAATAGAGCAAAATAAAGAGTATTTTACTTGTCCATTTAGTAATACTGTAATCGCAGGTATGAATAAAATTGATTATATTAAACACGACTATAAAACTTTAGAAAAAAAATACAATATTATTGTAATGCATGAAAAAGTAAAAAAAGTTGATGGTGCTACAAATACAGTTATTTTAGAAAATGGAAAAGTAATTCCATATACAAAAGCTATTGTTGCTCCTGGAATTGATTTTAAATATGAAAAAGGATATGTTGAAGGTTCTGAAAAATATGCACCTCATGCATATAAAGCAGGAGAACAAACTGTTCTTTTAACAGAACAACTTCATAGTATGAAAGATGGTGGAACTTTTGTAATGGTTGCTCCACAAAATCCATTTAGATGTCCTCCTGGACCATATGAAAGAATTTCATTAGTTGCTCATTATTTAAAAGAAAATAAACCTAATTCTAAAATTATAATTTTAGACCAAAAAAATAAATTCTCAAAACAAGGATTATTCCAAGAAGGTTGGGATAAACTTTATAAAGATATTATTGAGTGGAGAAGTGTTGAATTTGGTGGTAAAGTAGTATCTGTTGATCCAAAAAATAGAGTTGTAAAAACAGAAGATGAAGAAGTAAAAGCAGATGTGTTAAACTACATCCCAGATCAAAAAGCTGGAAAATTAGCATTTGATTCAGGATTAACACAAGGTGATTGGTGTCCAGTAAATACAAAAACATTTGAATCTAAACTTGTAAAAGATATTTATGTAATTGGTGATGCAGCTGTTGCTTCTCCTATGCCAAAATCTGGATTCTCTGCAAATTCTCAAGCTAAAATCGCTGCTTTACAAATTTCAAGAATTTTAGCAAATCAACCGGTTGTAAATCCTCCAAAACTTGCTAATACTTGTTATAGTTTAGTTTCTCCTACTTATGGAATCTCTATTGCTGCTGTTTATGAAGCACAAGAAGATAAAATAACTGATTTAAAAGATTTAGGTGCTGGAGGATTAAGTCCTGCTTATGCTGATGAAGGTATTAGAATGCAAGAGGCTGAATATGCAGTTGGTTGGTATAAAAACCAAATGTCGGATATTTTTAAATAATAAATAAAAGAGTTCTAAACTCTTTTATTTGTTGATATATTGAATTATCTTCTGAGGTGCTTCACCTATTTTTACAATAGTTGGAGCATCAATTAAATCTCTTTTATCTCTATCCAAATTAAAAGTAACTTCATAATCACCACTTGGACAAGAAATAATACTTTTTGCTTCACTTAATTTTAGTTCTTTACATCCTTGAAAATCTTCTAATGCAAATAAAGATATATTTACAATTAGCAATATAAAAAATATTTTTTTCATTTTTCATCCTTTAAATAAATCTAAGAAATAGATTTTAATTGTTTATACTTTAAATAGATTATATCTACAATTTTCTCAATTTCTTTATCATTAAAAAAATCGACAAAAGCTATTTGTATAGAATTTCTACTTGTAATTTCATCATATCCCATAGCTTGTATTATTCTTGAAGGTTTAGAAAGTCCCAATGAACAACCTTCTCCATTTGTTAAAAAGATTTTATTTAAAGCTAAAGTTCTTATAAGTTCTCTTGCTTTTATATCTTTTAAGCCAAAATGTAAAGAGTAAGCCAAAGTATCATTTGGGTTTACAAAAAAGTATAAATCTTTTTTAAATTTCTCTTCTAATTTTTTTTGAAATTTTTCTTTCATCTCAAAATTAAATTTTTGTGTTTTTAAAGCTTCAAAACAACATTTAACTGCAAGAGTATCAATAAAACCTATATTTAAAAGTTCAAAAAAATTATCTTCTTCAAAAAGTAAAACACCTGATAAACTATAACCTGTTAGTTTATAATTATCAAAATATATAGCATCACTTAAAGTGGAGAAATTAGCACTTGCATTTGAAACAATTTTAGCAGTTGTTAGTTTTTTCACATCACTTAAAGAAGTCATAATAAAAGTATCCATAACATAAGAAGACAAGAAAAGAAAATCTATATTTTTGTTTTCTAATTGAGATAAATTTATTTTTCCATCTTTATTTAAATCAATCCAAATAATTTCAAATCCAAAAGATTCATATAACTTTGCACCATTTATTAAAGCTTCACATTCTCCATAACTTACAGCAATATTTCCTTTTAATTCTAAAAAAAGCCCTAAAAATCCCTCTTTTGAAAAAGAAAAAGTTTTGACCTTTGAGAAATTAAAACTTTTTTTATATTCCATACATAACTCTTCAAAATTACTATTTGATAATAAAGAATCTAAAGAATATTTTTCAAAAGAGAAATTTATATCCAAAGGATTGTATTGAAGAGTATTTAATCTTATCAAGCTTTTTTCCCATTTTTTGTTCTAAAACATCCAAGCTGGCAATGACTAACTTGAATATCACTATTTTTTACAGTTGAACCAACTGTTTTTAAAGTAGATCTTTTTGCTTCATCCCACAACACTTTGCATTCTAAAGTTTTATGTCCCATATAATTTTGTTTTAATCTATTATAAACTTGAATATTTGGGTCTTGAAATCTTAATTTTCCAAAAACACCAAGTTCACAATTTGTGATTCTTATGCCCATACTTTTAGTAATTGTACTCATTTCTTTGGGTTTTTTACCTATAAGTCTTGCCACTTTAAAAGCTTTCAGACAAGATAATTTACCATCTTCATCTAAATTTGTTAATAACAATTCTTTTTGAATTTCATCTAAACTTATAACTATATTATCATCTATACTAGACATCTATTCTTCCACTATGAGTATAAACATTCATTTTATTTCCTCTTGCAAATCCAATAAGTGTAATTCCGTGTTCATTTGCTGATTTTATTCCTTGAAAAGTAACTGCAGCTTTTGAAACAACTATTGGAATTCTATGCATTACACATTTTACAACCATTTCCATAGATAATCTACCAGTTGCATATAAAACAGATTTTCTAATATCTTTTTTATTTATACTTGCAAGTCCCACAACTTTATCAATAGCATTGTGCCTTCCAATATCCTCAGCAACAAAAATCTCACCATCTTCTAATACTAATTCAGCTTTATGAACACATCCTGTATTATCAAAAAGCTTAGAAGAGGTATTGAATAATTTCATATTTGATAAAATATTTTTTACACTTACCTTATAATCAGTATTTATAAATGAACAATCAAAAACTTTTTCAGCATTTCCAGTAACTCCAATACAACATCCTGAAGTTAAAGTTTTTTCTTTAAATAAATTTGCATACCCCTCATCACTAACATTTGCAATTACTTCAACTTTTAATCCATCTTCACTTATAACTATTGATTCAACATCATCAAAACTTTTTATAACAGCTTCACTAAGTAAAAAGCCTAAAATATGTGCATCTTGATGTTGTGCGATACTCATAACTGATAAAAATTTATTTCCATTTAAAAAGAATTCTATTTTATCCTCTTTTATAACATAATCTTCAACTACTTCCATCCCATCTTCATAAAATTTTTCTACGATTATCTCTTTTGTGTAATCATCTAAATTATCATGAAAAAGGGAGAAGTTTTCACTTCTCATAGCTCTTGTCATGCCACTTTTCCTTTTTTATTTTCAATATCAGCCAATACATCAGGTGCAAGTTGCTCTAAATGTTCTCTTGGATATTTTCCTGTAATTAAACCTTTTAAATTACCTTTTACAGCAACTAAAGCAGAATATACAAAATCCATTAAGAAAAACATTATTAAAACACTAGACCCAAAATGAACATAAAGTAATGCTCTTTTAAACTGAATAAATTGTGCATGAGTATATGCATCTGGATGTAAAAACCAAATTAAAAAACCACTTGTTAATAAACCTGCCCCCATAGCAACAAATACTATAAAAATAATTCTTTTCATAGGTTTATATTGACCTGGTAACACAAGTTTAGCTAACAAACTATTTTTTGATAATAATTTCACATCTTTAAAAGCTATAATACTCATTAACAACCATATAGGAAACCATACTAACCCTGTAACTTCATGGGTTCCACGTAAAATATATGGAATATATCCACCCTCACTTCTTAAACTCCAAGTTATGTTGAATCCTGTAATTATTAAAGTAATAACTATAAAAACATTCAACCAAATTATAGTTCGATGAAACAATGAAAATACTTCTATTTGGTCATTTGGATTTTTTATAACAGCTTCTTTTCTTCCACTAATTGTGTACATTACACAAAAAATAGCAATTTCAGCTACGAAAACCCACCAAATATAAAGTTGTCTTTCATTACTTGCTCTGATAATTTCAGGAGCAATTGCTTCATAATTTGGTCCAAATGCTGCATTTACCATAGCTTTATAATTAGAATCTGGAGGAGTAATAACTCCATCCAAATTTCCGCCTGTAATTATATGAATTGTATATTTTATTAAATATTCCCAATCTATAATCATTAGAAAATTAATAAATACAAATCCTACTAATCCAAGCCCAAGAAGAGTGAAAATATATGCCTTATTTTTTTCAAAAAATGAGCTATTTTCCATATTATTTCCTACCATCCGTATGAATCAGTGGCAATACCCTTACCTTGAGTAGTAGCTCTATATGTTTTTATTAAAGCAACTTCATCAGCATCACCTACAAGTAAGGCTTTTGTTGAACACATAGCTGCACACATAGGTACTTTACCTTCACTAATTCTATTTTGTCCATATTTATGGAACTCTTCAGGAGAGTTTGTCTCTTCAGGACCTCCTGCACACATAGTACATTTATCCATTTTTCCTTTTGTTCCAAATGCACCATCCCTTGGGAATTGTGGAGCACCAAAAGGACAAGCGAATAGACAATATCCACAACCTATACATTTATCTTTATCATGTAAAACAATACCATCTGTTCTAATGTAAAAACAATCTGTTGGACATACTTGTTGACAAGGAGCATCACTACAATGCATACAAGCCATAGATAAAGAGATTTCTTTACCTACAACACCCTCATTCACAGTGATTACTTTTCTTCTATTAACTCCAACTGGAACTTCATGAGCCTCTTTACAAGCTACAACGCAACCATTACAATCAATACATAAGTTTTCATCACAATAAAATTTCATTTTTGAAAAATCTACAGTTTTACTCATAACTACTCTCCTATGCTCTTTCTATTCTTACCAAAGAACATTTAGTCTCTGGACAAGAAGTCTGTTGGTCGTAACCATAACTTGTAACTTGGTTTGAACTTTCACCAAGTCCAAAAGGTGCAGTTTGTGCAGGATATCTATCTACTAAACTTTCACCACTCCAAACTCCTGAGAAATTTTGAGGTAAGAACACTGAATTCTCATCTACTCTTAAACTATATTTACATTTAATTTTGATTTTTCCTCCACCAGTTCCATAAACCCACATCATTTCATTATCTTTAAGTCCAAGTTTTCCAGCTAAAGTTGGATGTAATTCTCCATACATTTCACCTGAAAGTTCTGATAAATATTTAGATGCTCTTGTTTCTGTTCCTGTTCCCATATGTTCAACAAGTCTTCCTGAAACAATATTGATTGGATAATCTTTCAACCAATCTTGTGCATTTTGTTCACTTTCATATCTAACATCAACTCTAAAGTGGTTAAGTTTATCTTTGATTGCTGGATATTTAGATACTAAATCTGGTCTAAATGTGTGTAATGGTTCTCTATGTTTTGGAATTGGATCAACAAATTCCCAAACAATAGTTCTTGCACGTGCATTTCCATAAGGAGCAAGTCCCGCTTGAAGTGCATATTTTACTAAAATTCCACTATCATCATTTTTCCAGTTTTTACCTTCAACTAATTTTTTCTCATCTTCAGTTAAAGTAATTCCTGCTAATTCTTCAATATTTTTAGCTGTAATCTCATCGTATCCACCTTTGATTCTTGAACCAACAGGTGCAGAACCATCAGCTGCTAACAAGCTTTTTCCATCTCTTTCAACACCAAATCTTGTTCTAAATCCCATACCACCTTGAGAAACTGGTAAATTAATATTATATAAAACTGGGCTTCCAGGATGTGATTCATCCCAACAAGGCCAAGGTAATCCATAATACTCTTTTTCAGTTACGCCTCTTCCTTTTAATGAAGTAGAGTTAAATAGATGCCAATTTTCTTGATGTTTTTTAATTCTTTCAGCCGTTCTTCCTTGCATTCCAATAGTTTTTAATGCTTTTGCAATTTCGTTTGTTGCATCTTCTGGCCAAGTAAATTTATCACCTTTACCCATACCTGCAATAAATTCATTATAGAATCCCATTCTTTTTGCAAAGTCAAATAAAATATCATGGTCAGTTCTTGATTCATATAATGGCTCAACAACTTTAGTTCTCCATTGTGCAATTCTTGAAGTATTTACAACTGTTCCTTCTGTTTCAACTTGTGAAGCAGCAGGTAATAAGAACATATTATCCTTTCTTGTTGTAATAACAGCAGCATCATTTACATAAGGATCAATAAATACAACTAATTCTAAATTATCTAAAGCCTCTTTTACTTTATGTGTTTGAGTAATAGTTGAAATACCATTTCCAATACAAACTAATGCTTTTAAAGGAGTTCCTGCGTTATTTTTAGCATTTGCATCATCAACAACATTATGAATCCATAAAGATAAACTATTACCTTTTGCTTGCATCATTTCAGGAGCTTTAAATCTTCCTTTTAACCATTCATAATCAACTTTCCATTGTTTTGCAAAGTATTTCCATGAACCTTCAGCTAATCCATAATATCCTGGTAATGTATCAGCAAGACAACCCATATCAGTTGAACCTTGAACATTATCATGACCTCTTAAAATATTACATCCACCACCTGGTTTTCCTAGGTTTCCAAGAGATAATTGCATGATTGAACCAAGTCTTGTATTTGATGAACCAATTGTATGCTGTGTCCATCCTTGATTCCAAATTAAACATCCTGGTTTTGCACTTGCAAAAGCTGTTGCTGCTTGAATTAAAATCTCTTTAGGACATCCTGTTATATCTTCTACGTGCTCAGGAGTATACTCTTCACACTCTTTGAAAATATCATCCATTCCAAAAACTCTTTGTTCAATAAATGATTTATCGTACCAATTATTTTCTCTAATAAGTCTAATAATTCCGTAAAGGAATGCTATATCTGTACCTGTTCTGATTCTACAATAAAGATCTGCTTTAGCAGCAGTTTTAGTAAATCTTGGATCTACAACTATAATTTTTGCACCATTTTGCTCTTTTGCTTTCAAAATATGTTGCATAGCAATAGGATGGTTCGCAGCAGGATTAGCACCCATAATTATAATTGCTTTTGAGTTTTGCATATCACCTAAATGATTTGTCATAGCTCCATAACCCCATGTATTTGCCACACCGGCAACTGTTGGACTATGTCAAATTCTAGCTTGGTGATCTATGTTGTTTGTTCCAAACATTGCTGCAAATTTTCTAATATAATAAGCTTGCTCATTACTTACTTTTGCAGATCCTAAAAATTGAATTGCATCTGGACCAAATTTCTCTCTTAAAGCTACTAACTTATCAGTAATTTTACTCATAGCATCATCCCATGAGATTCTATTCCATTTTCCAGCTACTTTTTCAATAGGATATTGTAATCTATTTGTTGCTCTGATTTTATCAATCATATCAGCACCTTTACAACAATGTCCACCATGACTAATTGGATGGTCTTGAGCAACTTCTTGTCTAACCCATACACCATTATGAACTTCAGCGATAACACCACAACCAACTGAACAATGCGAACAAATAGTCTTAATCAATTTTGAACCAGGGAAAGGGTTTCTAACCTCTTCTTCTGTTGCATTTCTTAAAACTTTTTCTGTACTTGCAAAGGCAGATGTTGCTGTTACTGCTGTTGCAAGTGAAGCCATCTTAAGAAAACTTCTTCTTCCAAAGCTTTTCAGCATTTCCATTAAATCCTCCTTTTAATTTACTTTTATTTTGCAGCGTCGTAAAACGTATTCCAATTCGCTGTTTTTTTATAAAGTATCTCTTTTTTTGTAGATGTTCCTACTACTACACCGTTACCAACATTGCTTCCAGCACCTCTGTCTTTACTTTCAGTAGTTGCTGCAGTTGCAACAACAGATCCAGCTAAAACAGAAGCAGCTATTCCAGCTCTTTTGATAAAGTTACGTCTTTCATTTAACTTATCGCTCATGATAACTCCTTTCTTCAATTGGGTAAAAGCCCCTTTAAAAATTTATAAAACTCTTAAAGGGACTTTTTATTCCTAAATTATCTATTTAATTTAGGAATATCCAAATAAGCTCTTTCAAAATTACAGAAATTAGCAAGTATTACTCCAACTTGACTATAAATTTTGCTAGAACTTCCTATTAATTTATAAAATAATTCATCACAATAAGGATTTATTACCTCTTTAAATAACTCTTTTTGTAAATCTTCTTTAATCTCTTCTTTGATTTGTTGCTCTAATAAATAAGAAGCTAATGTAAAAATAAAACCATAGTGATCTTCAGGAGCTTTAAATGAGTTTTCATCTCTTCTAATTTTAGTTTTAGCTAATACATCTTTTACTTTTAATTGCATCAAGCCACCCTCTCTTTGTTCATGATACCAAGATGCACTCAATGATACAAACTCTCCAAAAGGAACTATAAACAACTCTTGATAATCAATATACAATTTATCAAAACCATTAGTTTCTAAATAATTCAAAATCTCTTTTGCGGCAATACAAACATCTTCATCAAAAGAGTTAGTAGAAATAATCTGTAATGCCTCTTTCAATTCTTTGTTTGAATTTTTTACATACTCTTCAACAAACAATAAAGATAAAGTGTTATACAAAAAAGCCCTAGCTTTATTTATTTCTACGTTATGCATCTAATAATCCTTGTTTTATCATCAATTTAGCTTTACAATCTTCACAGCAATAAAGTGTTCTTTTTTTAGTCTCACTAACTTTCGCAAAAATTGGTCCCATGATTGAAGCAATTTTTTCAATAGCTTTAGTTGTTGCAAACTCTTTTCCACATTCAACACAAGCAAATAAACTATCTTTTGCTAAAATATTCTCTTTAAACCACATAGGTTGAAGTTGAATTTCATCTCTTTTTATAGTTAAACAATCTTTTTCAGGACAAGTAACTTCACAATAACCACAAGCTGTACACAAACTTGGATTAACTCTTAATGTAAAATCAGTTTGGTTGGCAAATATTGCATCAACATTACAGGCTCCAACACATGACATACACAAAGTACAATTAGAATCGTTTACTTCCACTGTTCCATAGTGAACAAATTTAGATGTTTTTACAACTCCTAAATCCTCATTTTCAACTATTTTTTGTAATCTTTGAGAGAATACTTCTCTTTTTTTTAGTCCTTTTTGGTTGAAGTTAAAATATGAATCCTCAACAAATGAAACATTTGAAATAGCCTCTTCTAACTCTTGCGTATTTGTAACCAAAAATATAGCTTCAATATTATATTTTCTTCTGTAAATCTCATTTAAAATATCTATTGATTCTTTTGTTCCTATAGAAATTGAATCACTAAAATATATTAGCTGTGAACCTGATAGTTGTAAAAGAGTTAAAAGTGAACTTTCATCAAAAATATCACCTTCACAAAAAAAAGGTAAAACATTCTGCTTTAAAGCTATCTCTAAATTAGAAATATCAACTTTTGACGAAACAATAAAAGGATGTTTATTTTTATAAAACTGACTAATTTCATATAAAGAATCTCTATTTGTAACAGCACTATCTAAAGAACCACTTGGACAAACACTTACACAATCACCACATGAAATACACTCAATAGGAGAAAAAATCAATTTCTTATTTTTATCATTTTTTATAATTGCAGTTGTGGGACAAACTTCAACACAAGCAGAACAAATTTCAACTCTTCTTTCATCATATTGACAAATACTTTGATTATAAGTAGTAAATTTTTTATATGAATATGAATTTATATTTGCTTTTAATTTTTCAATAACCTCATCTATATTTGAAATATTAATATCAAATATCCCTGTTTGTTTTAATATCTCTTCTTTAGCATCAAAATAGACTATTTGAGAAACATTTAAAACAATATCCTCATCTTCATCATTTACAGTAACTTGAAGATTTCCTATATTTCCATTTATGTTTTTCAAGATTTTTTCTTCTATAGAAAAAATTTCAAAATCACTAACATTTACTTTTTTTATAAATTCATCATATTGTTCTTCGTTATTTGTAATTAATAAAATCGTGTTAGAAACTTCTTGGAAATATGAAATATCTTGTGAAAAATCATATTTAGTAGCAGCTATTTCATAAAGTTTTGAAACATTTTTGATTTTGTCTGATAGATTATCTTGTGAATTCTTAATATAAAAATCTATTTCTTTTGAAACTAACTCACAATTTATTTCATCTGTATTTGAAATAATAAAATTCTTATCTTTGGTATCTTCAATATTTGTAGTTACAAATATCTCTTCACCAACGGGAAAATCAAGTCCCAGAGGATTGTAATATATAAACTCTTGCATAAACTATGCCCTTTTTTAGTAAAAAATATTTTACCTATTTTATAGCTATAAAAATTAATTTGAACTTAATCAATAAAATATTTTTTACCTTTTTACTTTAAAGCTTATTTTTTGTAAACTTTCTCATGTCAAAAAAACTATTTATATTTACTTCTATCTTTATTCTATTTTATTTATTTATAAAAGATGATGTTTTTGAAGATAAAACTATTTCAATTGGAACATCTATCCCAAATACTGGAATTATAAAATCTTGGGGAGAAGCTGTTTACAGTGGTGCAAATGCTTATTTTTCTTATACCAATGAAAACAATATAATAAAAAATAAAAAGATAAATTTTTTAGTTTATGATGATAAATATGAACCTGAATTAACCTATGAAAATACTCAAAAATTAATTTATAAAGATAAAGTTTTTGCTCTTTTTGGTTTTGTAGGAACTCCAACAGTTAAAAGAGTTTTACCTATTTTATATGATGAAAACATTCCATTTTTTTCATCTTTTACAGGAGCTTCTTTTTTAAGAGACGAAAAAAATAAAAACTTTATAAATTTTAGAAGTTCTTATGAGCAAGAGATAGAGACTTTAATAAATTATTTAAATAGTATAAAAAAATTAAATAAGATTGCAGTTTTTTATCAAAATGATGATTATGGTGAAGAGGGGTATATCTCTTTAATAAACTCTTTAAAACAAAAAAATCTGAAACTTATAGCAGAAGGTTCCTATAAAAGAAATACTCTTTCAATAAATCACGCTTTTAATGAAATAGAGGATGCAAAACCTGAAGTTATTTTTATGATAGGAGCATATAAAACAAACTCTTTATTTATAAAAAAAGCAAAAGAAAATGAAAATCTAAAAGATGCAATATTTTGTACTATCTCTTTTGGTGATGCAAATTCAATTGTAAAAGAGTTAGAAAATTTAAATTCAAATACTAAAAACATAATCTTTTCTCAAGTAGTTCCTAGTTACACAAACAAAAATCTTCCTGTGGTTATTGAGTATCAAGAACTTATGAAAAAATATTATCCAAATAATGAATTAGGATTTTTATCTTTTGAAGCTTTTTTATCTTCAAAAATTTTAGTAAATGCAATATCAAGAATAAAAGGAGAAATTACAAGAAGTAAATTTTTGTATATGTTAAAAACTACCCCTACAAATCTTCTTGAAGGGATTCCTTTAGCTTATAATCAAACTCAATTATTAAATAAAACCTATCTTTTTGAGTATAAAAATAATGAATTTATTGAGATTGAAAAATGAAAAATTTTTTTAAAAAACTTTTCATCTATTTTGATGAATTAAACTTCAATTACAAAACAGCTTTTTTAGTTTTCATAATTGCAGGTGGGATGATATGTATAATTATCCTATCACAAATATCAATTTTTACTATGAAACAAGATTTTGATACTTTATTTGATAAAAGAACAAAAAGTTTAATGCAACTTGAAAATATAAAAGATTCATATAAAGTAAATCTTCAAGATACTTTACTTGATTTTGAAAAAGAACAAATAAGCCATACTCAAGCAATAGAAGTTCTATTTTTAGCCCAAGAGATTATAGACAAAAATTGGGATTTGTACAAACAACAAATAGAACTAAAAAATAAAGAGTTATTAACCACTTTCATAAAAACTTTTATTGTAAAAGAAGAGAATTATTATGAAAACAAAGCATTGAAAAACTCTATTATGGAAAATATAAATAAGAAAAAAGAGATTATAAAAAAAGAGATTGAAAAGATAAATCAACACATAGATTATAAAAAATTTTCAAATATAAATCTTGAAATAAATGCTATTTCAATCTATCTTACAAGTTTGATAAATTATGATTTAAATCTTGCAATAAATGAAAAAAGAAACACAGATAAGATTTTTAATGTAATTATTATTTTTTCAATTATCTCTATTTTTATAGTATTTCTATTTTCTGTTATTTTATCTTTATTAATTATTGATAATTTTAGGAAACTACATAATTCTCTTGAACATAAGGTAAAAGAAAAAACAAAAGAATTACAAGAATTAAATAACTATCTTGAAATAAAAATTTCAAAAGAGGTAGCTCAAAATAGAAAAAAAGATATTATTATGTTTCAACAAGCAAGATTTGCTTCTTTAGGTGAAATGCTAAATAACATAGCTCATCAGTGGCGTCAACCTTTAGGTTCAATCACTATGATTATTCAAAGTTTTCAAACAAAAATGTCTTTGGGAAAATTAACTGCTTCATTTGTAGATGAAAAAGTAAATGACGCCCTACTTTTAGCATCTAATATGTCAAACACTTTAGATGATTTTAGAAATTTTTTCTCACCTAATAAAATAAAAAGTCAATTTTATATCAAAAATTGTTTAGAACACTCTATTGAATTATCAAAATATTTTTTAAATCAGGAAAATATTCAAGTTATATTAAAAATTAGAAATAATGTAAAAATAGATAGTTATTACAATGAACTTTCTCATGTATTTTTGAATCTTATCTCAAACTCAAAAGATGCTTTAACTTCTAATGTTGACAAAAATGATAGAATTATAAAAATTGTTGTAAATAGATTTAAAAATCATCTTGTTATAAATTTTGTTGATAATGGTGGAGGAATTCCAAAAGAGATTTTGCCAAAAATTTTTGAACCTTATTACACTACAAAATATAAAAGTGCAGGAACTGGTATCGGACTTTATATGTCAAAACAGATAATCGAAAAACATATGAATGGAGAGATTTTATATAAAAATATTTTTTATAAAATAAAAGATGACAGGGTTTTTTCATGCTCTTTATTTACAATAAAAATACCACTAAATCAAACAAACGGAAATGAAAATGAAAAATAGAGATTTAAATATCTTACATAATTTTAATGTCCTCTATCTTGAAGATGATGATAGTTTATTAAAACATACAACTGATGTTTTAGAGGATTTTATAAATCATATATATACAGCGAAAACATCAAAAGAGGCTTTAGATATTTTATTAAATAAAAAAATTGATGTGATTATCTCAGATATTTTACTAAAAGATGAAAATGGAATAGATTTTTTAAAACATATAAAAAGTAAAAATATCAATGTTCCAACTATTCTTACAACTGCTCACACAGATACAAACTACTTACTTGATGCTATAAAATTAAAAGTTGAAAACTACATAGTAAAACCTATAAATATAAAAGAGTTATTAAACTCTTTACATGATGTATTACTTCCAGTAATTCAAGAAAAAGAGATAAGAAAAAACAATAATGTAATAAAAACAATTTCAGCAATTACAGATAGTAAACAAGTAGAAATTGTGAAGTTTATTATAAATAGTTTAGATAATGAAAATCTTTTTGTAGCTTCATATACTGATATTATGGAAAACTTTTCTATTTCAAAACCTACACTAATCAAACTTTTTAAAGATTTAGCAGAAAAAAATATATTGGTAAAAATTCAACACAAAACTTACAGATTCAATGAAAAGAGTTTAAATGACAACTAAATTAAAAAATATTTATAAAATCTTTGGACCAGGGATTTTGATGGCAACGGCTGCTATTGGTGGTTCACATTTAGTTGCATCAACACAAGCAGGAGCTTTATTTGGTTGGGGTTTAGCTATTTTTATACTTTTAATAAACATTTTTAAGTACCCTTTTTTCTTAGCAAATGTTCAATATACAATGGCTACAAAAAAAAGTTTAATAGAAGGTTATGCAACTTTAGGAAATGGTTGGCTTTGGTTATTTACAGTTTTAGCTGTTATTGCTGCTGTTGTAAATACTGCTGCTGTATCAATGTTTGCAGCAAGTTTATTAGGATATTTCATACCTATTCAACTAACTTTAAATTTACTTAGTTTTATTATAATTTTTGGCTGTTTACTCATACTTATAGCAGGAAAATATCATCTTTTAAATAATGTTTCTAAAATTATTATGATAACTTTAAGTATCTCTACAATTATAGCTGTTGTTATGGCTGCTACAAAAGAAGTTACTGTTGTAGAAAATTTTATTTCTCCATCACCTTGGACACTTGCAAGTTTAGGATTTATAGTTATTATGACAGGTTGGATGCCAGCACCAATAGAAGTTTCAAGTATTAGTTCTCTTTGGTTAAAAAGTCAGATGAAACAAGAAAGCATAAACTATAAAAATGCTTTGTTAGATTTTAATGTAGGATATTTTATAACTGCATTTTTAGCTCTATTTTTTCTAGCTCTTGGTGCTTTAGTTTTACATGGAAGTTCTTATGAGTTTAAAGATGGTATTGCATTTTCTCATCAACTTGTATCTATGTACACTTCTGTAATGGGTGAATGGTCAAGACTTCTAATAGCGTTTATTGCTTTTGCTTGTATGTTTGGAACATCTATAACTGTTATTGATGGGTATGGAAGAGCTGTAGCAGAAGCTTTTTCTTTGATAAAACGTAAAAAGTCAGCAAATAATACAAATGTTATGATATGGACAATTATTGTAGGAATAATTGGATTTTTGATAATATTATATTTTACAAGTTCTTTGCGAGCTATGCTTGATTTTGCAATGATTCTATCATTTGCAACAACTCCGATTTTTGCACTTTTAAACTACAAATTAGTAAAAAGTACAACTCTTCCAAAAGAGTTAAAAAATGGAATATTTTTAAATATCTTGTCAATTTTTGGGCTAATATTTTTATTTGGATTTTTAGTTTTATTTATAATTTACAGATGGTTCCCATCTATTTTAGGAATCTAAACTTACTTTTCATACGCTTTTGTAGAAATTTCTACACCTTCGTATGAAGTTGTTTTTATAGCTTTTAAAATCTCATCTATTTTTAATTTTTCATCATAAACCACACTTACTTCTTTTGTATTAAGTCTTGCACTTACTTTTTGCACTCCATCAAGCTCTTTTATAGCTTTTTTTACAGCTGTTGTACAAAGTGGACAATGCATTCCTTCTACTTTAAAAACCGAAATATTTGAAGCAAATATAAGATTTGCCAACATTAAAAATAAAATAAAAATTTTCATAATCTAATCCATAAAATAAGGTATTAATTCAGGGTAAAAAAGTAAAGCAATAACAACTATAAAAAATATAGAAAATAAAATATATTGTTTAAAAAGCTCTTTTTTCGTACATTTGCAAGAAATTTTTTTCTTAAAATTAAAAAAAGCAAATAAAAAAAATCCTATTGTCAAAATCGCAAGGGGAATTCTTGTGTATTCTAAAGTTGTAAAGTAAGTTAAAACTCCACTTGAAACTCCAAAAAAAAGAAATAAAAAAGCAGGTAAACAACAAAGAGTTGATAATAGTGCAGTAAAAACTGCACCAATTATCGCTAAACTATTTTTTTTCATACTCTTTCTTGAGAAGTATATGTATAAACAAACTCTTTTGGTTTATAATAATCAAGAGCATCTTCTCCAACTTCTGCATAAGGATAACCTAACATATTTAAAGGATATTGAGCTGGTTTTGGAGTTAAAATAAAATCTCTTGCACTATTAAATGCAACCCAATTCATCTCCCAAGAACCAAAGAAATACTCTTTTGTATCTTTTAATTTTTTATCTTCATTTGTTAATTTTTCTGCAAGTCTTACTTTTGTAACATCAGCAGGGTCTGTTGGAACCCATCCTAATCCATCTACATAAAATTCAGCTCTACAATGTTGTGCACCTGTAATATCTGCAAAACCTTTGTCATTTGCTTTTCCACAAGCATTTGAGATTTTTGATTGCCCTGCTCTTATTCCAAAAATCTCTCTTGCTGGAATTCCTGCATTTCTTAATAAACAAACAAACACTGAACTAATATCTGTACATTTTCCACCATAAATTTTTTCTTCAATTGATTTTTTAGCATCACCAATTCCGCAACCAACTACACTTTCATCTCTGTACATAGTAGTAACTGTCCAATCATAAATAGCTTGTGCTTTTTCTAATGGTGTTTTAGCATTTTTAGTAATTTCATTTGCATATTTAGTCAACCCTTCTGTAACAGGGATATGTTTTGTTCCTTCTAAATATACTTTTATATCACTTGGATAGTTTGTGTTTGATGTTGCTTTTGAAAAATCTGTTGTTCTTTCTTGCATAATTACATCAAAGTTCACTTCTAATTGTGATTTTTCTTGCGATTTTTCCCATTTTACATATAAAACTCTTGTGTCATATTCATTTTTCACAATTGTTGCTTCACTAAAGTTTCCTTTATAAGAAAAAGCAACTACTTGATGGTAACTTTCATCTTTTGGAAGTGGTACCCAAAGTTGAGTGATTTCTTGGCTTGGATTAAAAGAGTAGTTATTTGTAACACTAAATTTTCTAGGAGTTTTAGTAATTCCAAATGAATTTGTTTCCTCTTTTGCAAATGCAAAATGTGGAGCTAAAATAGCAGCACTTGATAAAGCAGCCGTTGTTTTTAAGAATGTTCTTCTTTGCATGAGATAAAACCTCTAATAGTTTTTGTTCTATTAAGAGATAAAGAGATTAAGTCTTTATATCAAACCATAACCTATGGTCTTTGAACTAATTGTTTGAATACTAATATATCATTTATAAACAAAAGCTTAAAAGGTAAAAAAATATTTACTCATTTTTAACTACATTTAATCAAAGATTTGTATAATAAAATTTAAATTTCAAAAAGCTAGGAAATGCTTAAAATGAACAATGAATATAGGCTAACAAAATTCGTTCAAGCTGCTGGTTGAGCTGCAAAAATGGGTCCGGGTGATCTTAAACAAACTATTTGTGGTTTAACTCCAAAAGATGAAAGAATTTTAGTAGGATTTGATACAAGTGAAGATGCTAGTGTTTATCAAATAAATGATAATCAAGCAATAGTTCAAACACTTGATTTTATAACTCCCGTTGTAGATGACCCATATATTTATGGGCAAATAGCTGCTGCAAATGCACTTAGTGATGTATTTGCTATGGGAGCTGATGTAAAAACAGCCATGAATATAGTAGGTTTTGATAAAAAAAATATATCAAAAGAGGCTTTAGGTCTTATACTAAATGGTGGAAATGAAAAAATCAAAGAGTGTGGAGGAGTGCTTTTAGGTGGGCATACCATTGAATCACCTGAAATGTATTATGGATTATCTGTAACTGGAATGATTCATCCAAATGAGATTATTAGAAATAATACTCCAAAGATTGGACATGTTTTAGTTTTAACAAAACCTCTTGGAATGGGTATTTTAACTACAGCTATAAAAAGAGATTTACTAGATATTAATTTAGTAAAAGAGTGTGCAAAAATAATGTCAAGTTTAAACTACTTGCCATCAAAGATTATGAGAAAATATGATGTAAGTTCTTGTACAGATATCACAGGCTTTGGTCTTATGGGACATGCTTTAGAGTGTACAAATGATTTAGTAACATTAAGTATTTCATGCAATAATGTTCCAGTAGTAAATGAAGCGATTGATTTAGCAACTAATGATGTAATTCCTGGTGGAACAAAAAGAAATATGAAATATACAGAAGATAAAATAACATATTTAAATAATCTTCCAAACCACTGTAAAGCGATACTTTGTGATGCACAAACTTCTGGTGGTTTATTGATAGCCATGAAAGAAGATGATGCAAAAGAGTATATAAAAGAACTTGAAGAGTTAAGCTTTGGATATGCAAGTATTATTGGAGTTGTAATTCCAAGAGGAATAACTCCTATAATTATTCATTAAAAGAAGAGTAAAAAAAACTCTTCTTTTATTAAGATGTAATCCATGTCATATATTTAATTTTATTAAAATGATTTTTAAAGAGAAGTGGCGAGAAGACGAAGGAATCGAACCTCCCGCGGCGTATTACACATAAACCGCCAATCAGGGTTGAAGCCTGTGGTGCCCACCAGGTACACTTGTCTCCCACTTTTTTGTAAGCAAGAAATATTACAGCAAACAATTTTAAAAACATCTGAAAGGGTAAAAATGATTTTACTAAAATCCATTCCAAAGGTTGATAAGTTTATCACACACGAAGCTTTTGAAGGGTTATCAAAAACTTTAGTTACAAAAATCTCAAAAGAAGTTATAGAAAATCTTAGAAATAATATTTTAAATGAAACTATCAAAGAGATAAATGAACAAAGTTTAATATCTGAAGTTTTACAAAATTATGAAAATTTAATATCACCATCTTTAAAAAGTGTTATAAATGCAACGGGTATTATCGTTCATACAAATCTAGGAAGAAGTTTATTAGATGAAAATTCACTAAAAAAAACCATCCAAATAGCTACAACTTACAATAATTTAGAGTATGACCTAAATGAAGGTAAAAGAGGTGAAAGGTATGCTCACATCACAAAAACTCTAAAAGCACTCACAAATTGTGAAGATGCAATAGTAGTAAACAACAATGCAAGTGCTGTTTTTTTGATTTTAAACACTTTTTGCAAAAATAAAGAAGTAGTTGTAAGTAGAGGTGAACTTGTGGAAATTGGGGGAAGTTTTAGAGTTCCTGAGGTTATGACTCAAAGTGGAGCAATTTTAAAAGAGATAGGAACTACTAATAAAACCCATCTAAGAGATTATGAAAATGCCATAAATGAAAAAACATCTATGCTTATGAAAGTTCACAAATCAAACTACTCAATTGAGGGTTTTAGTAGTGAAGTTAGCTTTGAAGAGATTGTAGAAGTAGCCCAAAAAAACAATATCATAGATTATTATGATATGGGAAGTGGTCATATGATTGATTTACCCTACAATCTAAATAAAAACGAACCCTCAATTTTAGAAATTATGCAATATAATCCAAGTTTACTTAGCTTTTCAGGAGATAAACTTTTAGGAAGTGTACAAGCAGGAATCATAATAGGAAAAAAAGAATTAATAGAAAAAATCAAAAAAAACCAACTTTTAAGAATGTTAAGAGTTGATAAAATAACTTTAGCACTTCTTGAGGATACTTTAAATTCATATCTAAAAAATGACTTAGAACAAATACCAACATTAAAAATGCTTTTTGCATCTACTGAAACCTTAGAGCAAAGAGCAACTAAATTAAAAGAAAAAATAGAAGATATTTATAACTGCGAAGTTATAAAAACTTCGACGATGGTAGGAGGTGGAACAACTCCAAATAAAAAGATTCCTTCTATTGCTTTATCACTAGAATACAAAAACTACAAACCAAACCAACTAGAAAAACTTTTAAGAAAAAATCTAATCATAAGCAGAATTGAAAATGAAAAAGTTTTACTTGATTTTAGAACAATTCAAGAAAATGAACTTGAAAAATTAGAGAATATTTTGAAAGGTTTATTTAACTAATGTCAAATATTATTATAGGAACAGCAGGTCATATTGACCATGGAAAAACTGCTTTAATTCGAGCTTTAAATGGTTTGGAAGGTGATAGTACAAATGAAGAAAAAGAAAGAGGAATTACTATTGATTTATCCTTTTCAAATATGTCTAAAGGTCAGCAAAATATAGCTTTTATTGATGTTCCAGGACATGAAAAACTTGTAAAAAATATGATTGCTGGAGCTTTTGGATTTGATTATGTGATGCTTGTAATTAGTGCTATTGAAGGAATAAAACCCCAAACTGTTGAACATATAGAAATCATAAATTTATTAGGACTAAAAGAGATAATTGTAGTAATTACAAAAAAAGATTTAGTAAATAAAGAAGAACTTGAGCTAAAAAAAGAGGAAATTTTAGAATTTTTAAAAGAGTTTGATTTTGAAATTAAGTTTATTTCTTGTGTCTCTATTTATGATGAAACTTCAATCGAAAAACTAAAAATTCAATTATTTAGTATAAAAAACTCAACAAAACAAGAAGAGAATTTCTTTAGATTTTATGTGGATAGAGTCTTTTCTCCAAAAGGAATAGGAACGGTTGTAACAGGAACCGTTCTTGGGAAAAAATGTCTAATTGATGAAAAAGTTTTTATTTGCCAAAATCAAAAAGAGTCAAAAATCAAAAATATTCAAGTTCACAATCAAAATGTTCTTGAAGCAAATATCTCTTCTAGAGCTGCTTTAAACTTACAAAATGTAAATATCACCAATCTAAAAAAAGGTGATTTAATTACAAAAAAAGGTCATATTAGAGGATTTGATGGAATTGACATCTCTTTTAAATGTTTAAAAAACAAAAAACTAAACCACAATCAAACCTACAATTTGTTTATTGGAGCAAAAAAAATTGATGTAAAAGTTTTACTTTTTGATTGTATTACAAATCTTGAAACTGGATTTGCAACCTTAAAAGCAAATGAACAACTTTTTACAATATTTGGTGAAAAAATCATCTTAAGAAGTGGAAATGAGACAATTTGTGGGGGAACTATTTTAAACCCAATAATTGACCCAATGAAAAAAAATCAAAAGAAAAGATTACTTGAAGCTTTAGATAAAAAAGATTTTACAAGCGCCTATAAAGAACTTTTAGAAGCTCATAAAAAAGGTTTAGGAATTATTTCTTCAACTCAAAGATTTGCCCTTTCTCATGAAGAAGCCATTAATTTTGCAAAAAATATGAGTGATGTTTTTATAGATGAAAAAGAGTTAGTTATTTATCCACTTGATACGAAAAACGAGATAAAAGATTATATAAAAGAGATTTATACAAAGAATTCTTATGCCCTACTTTCAAACTCCTCAATAAACTTAAGATTAAAATGGGCAAGTCAAGCTTTTATTCAACTTTGTTTAGATGAACTTGTAAATGAAAACTTCTTAATACATGAAACATCTTTATATAAAAATGCAAATATAAAAGAGGATTTTACAAAAGATTTAGAAAATATTGTTTTACAAAGATTAAAAGATGAAGATATAGAACCAACTGCACCTTATAATATA
The DNA here is from genome assembly GCF_013177635.1 of Arcobacter aquimarinus. Lineage (NCBI taxonomy): Bacteria > Pseudomonadati > Campylobacterota > Epsilonproteobacteria > Campylobacterales > Arcobacteraceae > Arcobacter > Arcobacter aquimarinus. The sequence goes on from NZ_CP030944.1 coordinate 1,719,688, forward strand.
TACGATGATTTGGATATTGATAGAAAATTAGGTGATGATATTTTAAAATCTCTTACTTCTAAAAAACAAGTAATAAGACTTCAACACAATCTTTTTATTCATTTTGAAAGTCTAAATAAAATAGTAAAAACTATGAAAGAGATTATAAAAAAAGATGGATATATAGAACTTTCAAATTTCAAACAAAGATTTGATTTAAGTAGAAAATATCTAATAACTTATCTTGATTATTTAGATAATTATTCAGATATTAAAAAAGTAGATACTAAAAGAATTTTTAGTTAAACTAAAGTTTCTTCTAGTTTTAAGAAAATAGAAAATTTTGCTCCTGATAATTTCTTATCTTTAAAACTAAAATTTTCATTTTCAACTTTTATTATCCCACTAAAAAGATTTTTAACCATTCCTTCTATAATATAAAGACTGATTCCTTTTCCTTGAGTTTTATACTTAGTAGTAAAGTATGGTTCAAAAATTCTATCAATTATATCATTTGGAATTCCACCACCACTATCTAAAAATGAAACTTCTATTTCTTTTTCTTTTTTATAAATATCAATAAAAATAAATCTATCTTTTTTTGAAATCACAGCATCTATACAATTATTTATTATTCCTATAAATATTTGCATAAGTTCATTCTCACAACCATAAAATCCTATTTTTTCTTTTGTATTTATATTTACTTTTATATTGTTTTCTTTCAAGTTTGATTGAAAAATTGTAATAACTTTTTCAAGAGATTTATCCAATAAAAAATAGTCATTTTTTTTATTTGTAGGTCTTAAAAATATCGTAAAATCATCAATAATTTTAGATAGATTTTGACTTGATTGGTTTATGTTTTCCAAAGATTCTATTAAATAGTTATCATCTAAATCATTTATTTGTTTTTTAATTTTTAGTCCTGTTGCCAAAGTTGAAATCAAAGATAAAGGTTGTCTCCAATGATGTGCCATATTTTCAAGCATATCAGCCATAGCTGAAAGTTTTGATTGTTGAAGCATTATTTTTTCATTTTCAACTAATTTTTTTCTATATTTATTTTGCTCTGTAACATCATGAAAAACAAAAACTGCACCTAAAATTTTTCCCTCTTTATTTTTTATAGAAGCAACAGAATCTTCTATTTCAAATAGTTTATTATTTTTATTTATTAAACCTATATTTTCATCCATTACTCTTATTTTTCCTAGACGCAGAATTTTTTTTATTTCTAAATCTATTGGTTTATTAGTTTTTATATCTATTAAATTTAAAATATCATTTATTTTTTTTCCAATAACTTCTTCTTTTGAACAATGCAAAATCTTTTGTGCAACCAAATTTAAAAATGTAACATTAGCATTTTCATCTATTGTTATTACAGCATCACCTATACTTTTTAAAGTAATAATAGCTTTTTCTTTTTCATCATAAAGTTTTTGTTCATACTCATTTTTTTCTTTTCTATATAAATAAAGAAGAATTACTCCGATAAAATTTGATAAAACAAATAAAAAAAGTGCCCATTTAAACTCTTCATTTCTTTTTTCCAATGCATTTTTTATATATTCTTCTTTTAAAGATATTTCTGAATTTAAAGTTTCGATTCTTTTTAGTGTTTCATTCCATTTATTATTAATATTTGCTATTAACCCAAAATCAATTAGAAAAATGATTATTAATGTGATTAACAATATAAGATTTTTTAGTTTATTTATTTTCATATTTTTCCCTATTTAAAAAAGCGAATTGTACCTTAATTAAATAATCAAATAACTTATAAAATTTAAGAATTAAACTACATTTTTTTATTTTATTCACTATTTAGAAATGCTCGCTAAAATTACAAAATGAAATTAACTAAAGAACAAGAAGAGATAATAAATAGCTCAAAACTCTCATTTAAAATAAATGCCGTTGCAGGAAGTGGAAAAACAACAACTTTACTTGAATATGCTAAAAACAATTCTCATTTGAAAATTTTATATCTTGCATACAATAAATCTTTACAAATTTCACTACAAGAAAAATTAAAAGATTATAAACTTCCATATTTACATGTAAGCACCATTCATTCTCTTGCATATAATAAAATAGAAGCTTATAACTATCATTTAACAGCTGATTTAAAAAATCATATTGTTGAAAAAGTTATCACAAATTATGAGTTAAGAGAACATCAAAGAACCTATTATCCAATCCCTGAATATATAGCTTTGATAAAAGATTTAGTAAATTTTTATTGCAATTCATCATTGATAGCTCTTGATTCAAAACTTCTTGAAAATTATAAAAAACAATCAGATTTAGGTGCTAAAATTTTAGAACTTCTAAATAAAAATGAAAAAAGAGTATTAGAACATCTAAAAATCATCCTTTCAAGTATGAAAAACAAAGTTATTGAGGCAACTCATGATTTTTATTTGAAGATGTTTTATCTAAATAAAAAAGTTTCTACAAATCTTCCTTATGATTTGGTTTTGGTTGATGAAGCTCAAGATATAAGTGATGTAATGATAGGAATTATTGAAAATCTAAATTGTAGAAGAATTTATGTGGGAGATTCATTTCAACAAATTTATACCTTTAGATTTGCTACAAATGCCTTAAATAAAATAGATTTACCCTCTTATGATTTAACAAAAAGTTTTAGATTTGGAGATAATTATGCAAAAATTTTACAAAATAATCTAAATAGCTTATATGAAATAAATGGAAGTAAACTTCTAAAAATTTCAGGAATAGAATCAAATACAAAAATAGGAAAAGAACATATAGATTTTTCAAAACAGCTTTGTATAATAGCAAGAAGCACTTTTGGTCTGGTTCAACAACTTGTTTATTATATTCATGATAAGAAAAAAATATATTTTGAAGGTGGCTATAATTCATACTCTTTTATGAATCAAACAGTTTATTCTATTTTTTATCTAAAACAGAAAAAAAATGACAAAATCACAATAGATGAAATCAAAGATTTTGAAACTATTGGTGAGCTTGAACAGTTTGCAAAAGATACAAAAAATCAAGATTATTTAAATATTATTAAATTTATAAACACCTATGGAGATAATATTTTTGAAATAAATAAAAAGATAAAAGAGCATTTAGTAACAAATAAAAAAGATGCTGATATTATCTTTACAACTACACATAAATCAAAAGGTTTAGAGTATGAACAAGTTATAATGGCAGATGATTTTATTTCTAAAAAAGAGCTTGTAAATACAAAAAATAAACTCTCTTTTCAAAGAGCAAATGAAGAGTTAAATATCTATTATGTTGCAGCAACTAGAGCTAAAAAAGCTATACAAATGGCTGATTTAAATCTAACATATACTTACAATGAAAATGACGAAACAACAACTTATGTAAAATCAAGATTTATAAGTAAAAGTGCAAATAATAAAAAAAGTAAAGAATTACAAGAAGAGTGGTTGAAAAAAAATAGGGTTAAAAAAGTATGAAAAAGATTTTAATTATTTTAGCTATTGGTTTTTTAATAGCTATTTTTATGTTTATAGAAAATCAAAAAAAAGAGAATTTAACTTTTTCTTTTTACCATTGGGAAAATAGTTTTAAAGAAAAAAATATAAAAGAGAAACTTTATATAAAAGTTTTAGATATTGCATATTCTACAAAACTTGAAATTATAAAATCAAACTTGCAAGAAAAACCAAAAGATTTTATTCCTGTTGTATATATTACAAATGAAACTATGCAAAATGTAGATTTTTCTTTAGTTTCAAATGCAATTATTCAAGGTTTGAAAAATTATAAGTTTAATGAACTTCAAATAGATTGTGATTGGTCAGGTTCAACTCAATCAAACTACTTTAAACTTTTAGAAGATTTAAAAACTAAACTAAATAAAACTTTGAGTGCAACAATTAGACTTCATCAAATAAAATATTACACAAAAACAGGTGTTCCTAACGTAGATTATGGTGTTTTGATGTATTACAATATGTCAAATATTGCTGATTTTAACACAAAAAATTCTATTTTAGATAATAACATTGCAAAAAAATATCATTATAATTTTGACAATTATCCTTTAAAATTAAAACTTGCTCTTCCTCTTTATTCTCAAACTATTCAATTTAGAGAAAATAAAGCTTTGAGTATTTTTGAAGGAGTTGAAAAAAATGATTTTGATTCAAACTTTATAGAAATTTCTGATAATTTATATAAAGTTTTAAATAGTACTTATTTTCAAGGAAGATATGTATATAAAGATGATATTTTCAGATTTGAAGATACTAAAGAAAAAGAGTTAAAAATCGCTTTAAATGACTTTTTAAAACTTAGTGACAATAGATTTAATGAAGTGATTTTTTATACGTTAAAATATAAAAATAAGTTTAATTTAGAAAAATTAATAAAAGGAAAATGATGATTTTAAGAAGTTTAATTTTAACGCTTTTTATAAAGCTTTCAATTTTTGCTTGTGCTGGTGGTTGGGATTATAATCAAAAAGAGTTTGTTTTTTTAGAAAATAGAAAAATGCCTTTTTCGAATATCGCTCAAGAGATAAACTCAGCAAATGTTTATAATACAATCCTTTGGGCTTATGAAGAAAAGAACAAAGAAGAAAATCTAAAAGAGTGGCAAAAAGAACTAAAAAATACCTATAATTTAGAAGAAATTGAAAAGTTTGTCTATAAAAGAGAAAATCTTGAAAAATTAAAAGATAAAGAAATTTTAGATTATATAAAATTAGTAGAAAAACAAGAAAAACATGTAACTTACAACTATTATATGAGTGATGAAGAAAAAGCAAAACTAAAAGATTATAAACAACTTTTAAATGAAGCTTTAAATAAAATAGAAAATACAAACTCTTCTTGGTTAAAAATCAGATATTTTTATTTAGCGTTAAGATTGGCTCATTATAAAAAACAAAATCCTTTGGAAATTTATGAAAAATACAAATATTTACTGCAAGATGATACAAAAACAATTGCAAAAGATTGGATTTTAGCTTTAAATGCGGGAGCTTTAGTAAAAAGTGGTGAGATTGTAAAAGGTGTTTATGAATTCTCAAAACTATTTGATGAAGATAAAATAAATTCCCATTTAAGTTACTATAACTTTTTTCATATAAAAACAAATGACCAATGGAATGAACTTTTAAATTTTGCAAAAACTCCTGAAGAGAAAACAAAATTTTATGCCCTTAGAGCTTTAAATGAAAATAGCAATATTTTAGAAGAATTAAAAAATATCTATGCTTTAGATAAAAATTCAAAATGGTTTGAATTTGTACTTTTTAGAGAACTTTTAAATACTCAACACTATTTTGACCAATACAGTGATTATGAAAGAAATTTTGATTTCAAAAAATATATAGAATTTTTAAAAGAAGTGAAAAAAGATGATATGTATTTAGTAAATTTAAGCCTTGCTTATTTGAATCTTTATGAAAAAAACTTTGATGAAAGCTCTAAAATTACCCAAGAATTACTAAAAAACTATCCAAAATCCCATGAAGTTCAAACTCTAGCTTATGTTTTATATTTACAACAATTAAAAAATATTGATATAAAAACTGAAAATGATATTTATGAAAAAATGATAAGTCTTACAAAAAATGAGACAAATTCATCATCAATTCATGATTATACTTTTGTAATTTTAGAAAAATTATATCTTGAAAAAAATGATAAATTAAATGCTTTTTTAGCAAATCATATAAACTATTTAGATGAAGCTGTTTTTGATTTAAGTTTATTAGAAAAATTTGAAACATTTATGAAAAATCCTAAAGATTCTAAAATGAAAGAGTATTTTGCCCAAGTTTATGCAAAAAATAATAAATTAACTGAAGAAAATAATAATTTTATTTTAAGTGAATCCTTAATTAATGCAAAAACAAAACTACTAATCAACAACCTAAAATTTAAAGAAGCTTTAACTCTTAATGCTTCTATTTTAAGTGAAAAAGTTCAATTCAACCCTTTTAATGGCTTAATAAAAGGAAATAATAGAAGTGGTAAACAAGATACTATGAGTTTAAAAGAGTTTTTGGAAAAAATTTTGGTTATACAAAATGAACTAGAAAAAAATCCAAAAAGTGTTATGGATAACTATCTTTTTGCAAATGCTTTATATAATTTAAGCTATTTTGGAAACTCAAATATTCTAACAACTGTATATAGAAGCGTTTATTCTTTCAATGATTATGATTTACAAAAAGAAAAAATTGATTTATCAATAAAGCATTATACAATTGCAAAAAATGAAGCAAAAGAAAAAGAGTTTAAAGCAAAAATAACTTATATGCTAGCAAAAGCTGAACTTGCTTCTTATGATATAAAATACTCTAAAAAAGAACAAGATTACTATAATAAAGACCTTTCTAGATATGATTTAGAAAGATTTTGGTATTTTAGAAATGAAAAAATTTATGATGAATATATAAAAAATAATTATGGTAAATATTTTGATATATTAAAAAAAGATTTTAGTGATACAAAATATTACAATGAATTAATCAAAGAGTGTGCTAATCTTAGAGTTTATGAAAAACAAAATATTAAAAAACCTAAGCCAGCTATGCAGTAATATTTGATAATATTTTAGAAGAAATAAATAAGGAAAATTAATGCAATATTTTGGAGTAATTGAAACTAAATATGAAGAGGTTTTTTTAACACAAAGTTATATGTACTTCAATGAAGAAAATGAAGAAATAACAGCTAAAGATTTAAAAGATAAAATCAAAACAACTAAAGATAGAAAAAAAAATATAATAGGAACAGTTTTTTTATACAATCCTGTCGTAACTCCTATTGGATTTGATTCAAATAAATATTTATTAGAGCAAGATTTTGATGATTTTGATAAAATGATTGAATTAAAAGCTGAAACTTATATCACTGTTTTCAAACAAGCAATGAGAGAGAGTTGTAAAGGTAAAATTGTAGAGATTAAGAATCTATTTAACCTAATAGAATCTCATATTGATACAGCAAATTTATTAACAAAATTTAATGAAGATTTAGAAAAATATAATTCAGCTCAAAATACAGAGTTTGATAGAGATATTATGTATGTTGACGCAGCAAATTTTATACCTTCTGGTAAATTTGTATTTTTTTGTTGGGGAGATAAAATCAAGGAAAAAGAATTTCCTTACATAAATGAATACGCAAAAACAATTTATGAAAATAGTTTAAAACTTGGTAAAAAAGTTGTTTATGTTTATAAAAAAGAAAAAAGTGAAGCAGGAGCAATAGAGTATTTACAATTTTCAAATCCAATGCAAAATCATAAATACAAAAATTCTATTTCAAGTGCTATAAAAAAAGCTTTTGAAGAATTTCCTCCAACACCAATACCTTATGAATAAAATGGAAAAATATGGTGAATTCAGAATTTCTAAAAGAACAAGTTTTACTATTTGTAGAAGATGAAGATTTAGCAAGAGAACAACTTGGAAAGATATTAACTAGGTTATTTAAAAAAGTAATCTTAGCTGCAAATGGACAAGAAGGGTTTGAAAAATTCAAAGACTCTTTTAATTCAGAAGAAAAAATTGATTTAATTATCTCTGATATAAATATGCCTATATTAAGTGGTCTAGAAATGCTAGAAAAAATAAGAGAACTTGATAGTATAGTTCCTCTTATTTATACGACTGCAAGAAGTGAAACAGAAAATATCATAAAAGCTATTGATTTAAATGTTAGTAGTTATATTCTAAAACCTATTGATACAGCCATATTAATCAAAAAAATGTCTGATGCTTGTGAAAAGAAATATATCCAAAATCAATTAGATGAAAAACAAAATGAGTTAAAAAAATACCTTGAAGCTGTTGATGATGTAGCTTTGATTTATAAAATGGATATAAATGGAAATATTTTATTTGCAAATAAAAGTTTATTAGAAACTTCGAAGTACTCAATAGATGAGTTAAAGCAGATTGGATTTTATGGTTTAATTCATCCTGATATTCCAAAAGAGTATATAGAAAAAACTTGGAGTATTTTAAAAGAAGGTACAAACTGGAGTGGAAATACCAAATTTTTATCAAAAGATGGGGAAGCTTTTTATTTAAAAAATACAATTTTTAAACTTAACACAAATAATTGTACTGAATATATAACTATTGGTTTTTCAACAACTAAAGAAAATATTGAAAAAAGAGAATTTCAGAAAAAAGTTATTAAAACCTTACAAGATTTTAATAAAAAAGAGTATGCCTATAAAAAATCATTTCAAGAACTATCGGATAGAATTAAACAATTAGAATCTTATATTCCAAGGCTTCAAGAAGAATTAGAAGAACAAAAAGCAAAAACCTTAAGTAGACAAAGACAACTTGACCATTATGAGTTACAAATGCATAACGTTGACGAAAAATATTATGGTCATATGACTACAAAAAGTAAAGAAGCAGAAGAGTATTCAAAAAACGTTTTGTTATTAAAACAAGAGAAAAATACACTTGTAGAAAAAATAAAAAATCAACAAGAAGAGATAGCTGCAACTAAGAAAGAGTTGGCTTTATTGACTGAAACAAATGAACAAAAAAATAAAAGAATTTTAGAATTAAAGGATGTAATTAAATCTTTAGAAACAAAAATAAAAGAGTTAACAGAACCTTCAGAATAAAATATTTAATTTAAGGCTTAAAATGAATTTTAAAAGCATGAAAATAGTATCCATAGATGATAATGAAAATAATCTTTTCTTAATAGAATCTATTTGTACAGAAATGGAACTACAAGTAAGAAGTTTTAGTGAACCTCTTGAAGCACTTATGTATGTACTTCAAAATCAAGTTGATATGATTTTAATTGATTATATGATGCCTAATCTAAATGGTCTTGAATTTATTGAAGAATATAGAAAAAAAATAAAAAATGTTCCAATTATCATGATTACAGCTGCAGGAGATGATGAGAATATCCATAAGAGAGCTTTTGAATTAGGAGCAAATGATTTCTTAAGTAAACCTGTTAATTTTGTTATATTTAAAGCAAGAACAATAAATCTTTTAACAAACTATCAAAATCAAATATTATTAGAAGATAAAGCTAAACTTTTAGAAAAAGAAGTTGAAAAAGCAACTGAAAATTTATTAAAAAGAGAACATGAAACACTTACAATTTTAGGTAAAACGGCTGAATATAAAGACCCTGAAACAGCTTCACACGTTGCTAGAGTTGCTTATTATTCCAAATTACTTGCAAAGGGTTATGGACTGAGCGAAAAAGAACAAGATATACTTTTTTATTCAGCTCCATTTCATGATTTAGGTAAAATTGGAATTGAAGATAAAATACTTTTAAAACCTTCTAAATTAACTAATGAAGAGTTTGAAACAATGAAAAAGCATCCCAAAATTGGTTATGAAATTCTAAAAAATTCTCAAAGTGAATATCTACAAGCAGGAGCTATAATAGCACTAACTCATCATGAAAAAATAAATGGTTCTGGTTATCCAAATGGACTAAAAGGTGATGATATTCATATTTTTGGAAGAATTGTAGCTATTGCTGATGTATTCGATGCGTTAACCTCTTTTAGACCATACAAACAAGCTTGGAGTTTTGAAGATGCTGTAAACTATTTACAAGAAAAAAGTGGCAAAGAGTTTGATACAAAATTAGTTGAAATATTTATAAATAATATTGATGAAGTAACTGTTATTTATAATTCATTTAAAGATGAGTAAATAATGAAAAAAATATTCTCAATTTTTAAAGACCCATATATTGGACCTATTTTTATAATTTCTATAATTCTTCTTGTAATTATGATTTTCATAATTCCAAAATACTCTTATGAAAATCAAAAAAACATTATGGAAAAGAAAGCTATTGATATTGTAAATAATCTAAAAAAAATAAGAGCTTATTACACAGAATACATAATAAAAGACCTAAAAAATCATCCTGAAATAAATATAAATTTTGACCATAAAATAAAAGATAATACTATTCCATTACCTGCTACTTTACTTCATGATTTTACAGAACTTTTGGCTGAAGAAAATATGGAAATAAAACTATATAGTGAATATCCATTTGAAAATAGAAAAGATAGAGTTTTAAATGATTTTCAAAAAGAATCATTAAGTTATTTAATAAACAATCCAACGGAGATTTACTCAAAAATTATACAAACTTCTATGGGAAAAAAATTTGCTGTTGCAATTCCTGATATATTTTTTGACCAAACTTGTGTAAATTGTCATAATACAAGAATAGATAGTCCAAAAAGAGATTGGAAATTAGGTGATGTAAGAGGAGTAATTAAAGTAAATATTCCTATAGAAAAAGAGTTACATTTATCAAGTAATCAAGTTTTAACACTATTTTTGATTTTAGTAACATTAATATTGATTTTAGGTATTCACTACACTATTATGTCTATGAGACGAACAAAAGAGCATGAAAAAATAAAAATTAATCTTGAAGAAGAAATAGATAAAAGAACAAAAGAATTACAAAATAGTATAAAAATTTTAAATCAATATAAAAATGCTGTAGATTCAAGTTCTATTGTTTCAAAAACTGATAAATATGGAAAAATAACCTTTGTAAATGATGAGTTTTGTAAAATTTCAAAATATACAAAAGAAGAACTAATTGGAAAAAATCACAACATTATAAGACATGAAGATATGCCAAAAGAGATTTTCAAAGATTTATGGGAAACTATAAAATCAAAACAAATCTGGAAAGGTCAAATAAAAAACAAAGCAAAAGATGGAGCTTCTTATTATGTAGCTTCAACAATTGCTCCTATTTTAAACTTAGATGATGAAATTGAAGAGTATTTAGCAATAAGACTTGATGTTTCAGAGATTATAGAAGGTCAACTAAAAGCAAAAAGAGCAGATGAAGCAAAATCTACATTTTTAGCAAATATGAGTCATGAAATAAGAACTCCATTAAATGCAATTATTGGTTTTTCTGAACTTTTAGATAAATCACAAAATTTAGACACTCAAAGTAAAAAACAAGCACAAATTATAAATTCAAGTGCTGTTTCACTTCTTACAATAATAAATGATATTTTAGATGTTTCAAAAATAGATAGTGGAAATTTTACTTTATCTATAGAAGAGTCTAATATTATTTTAATTAGTGAGAATGTAATAGAACTTTTTTCAAAAAGAGCAATGGAAAAACATCTAAAACTTATATTTAATTTAGACCCAAAAGTTCCTATTTGCATAGAAACAGACGGGGTTAGATTAAAACAAGTTTTATCAAATCTTTTAAGTAATGCTATAAAATTTACTCCCAAAAATGGAGTTGTATCTTTAAATATTTCATTAATAGAAAATTTAAATAAAAAAGCAAAAATAAGATTTGAAGTTGAAGATACAGGAATTGGAATTGCCAAAGAAAAGTTAATCACAATATTTGATCCATTTATTCAAGTTGATAATAAATCAAATAGAGAATATCAAGGAACAGGTTTAGGTTTGAGTATTTGTTCTCACATCATAAAATCTTTAAATTCAAATATATTTGTGCAAAGTGTAGAAAATCAAGGAACAAAATTTTATTTTGAATTAGAAGTTAAAACTTGCATTGATAACTTATGTATAAATAAAAATTATTTACATCATTTAAATTTTAAAATAATAAATAAAAACAGCTCTATTTTTAACCACGCTAAACAATATTTAGAACTATTTGGTGCAATTGAAGATGAAACTAAAGCAATTGATGTAATTATTTATTGTTGTAGTAATAATTTCGAAAAAGAGTTACAAGAAATTAAAAAAAATTATATTAATACAGCTTTATTAATTTTACATGAATATGAAGATGATTTAGAAAACTTAAATTTAGATGAAAATGAGTATGCCCTATCTCTTCCTCTTTATGCTTCAAAAATCAATGATGCAATTGAAGAGTTATTGAATAAAACTAATAAAAGAAAAATAGTTATAAATGGAATCAAAAAATTTAATGGAAAAATCTTAGTTGCAGAAGATAATAGTGCAAATCAAGAACTAATCTCTTATATTTTAGAAGAAATGGGCATAGAATTTACCATAAAAAACAATGGTTTAGAAATCTTAAATGAGTTTAAAAAAGAATCTTTTGATTTAATTTTAATGGATATAAATATGCCTGTTTTAGATGGTGTTGAAACTTTTAAACAAATAAGAATCTATGAAAAAGAAAATAACTTAGAAAAAACACCTATAGTTGCCCTAACAGCAAATGCTATAAAAGGTGATAAACAAAGATTTTTAGATATTGGTATGGATAACTATCTTACAAAGCCTATAAATGTAAAAGAGTTAAAAAATATCTTTGATATTTATTTAGTAAATAAAATTTTAAATGAGGAAAACAAATGAAAAATATGTCAATTAGAATAAAGTTAATACTACTTTTTGTCATAATAAAAGTTCTACCATTACTATTGATAGCTTATATTGCATATAAAGGTGCAATAGAACTTGAAAAATATGTTCAAGATAGCACGAGGTTTTTAAATAATCAAAATAAAGAGATTATTTTAAATACAGCAAATGCTTCAATAGAAGATAGTATAAAAAATCTAGATTTAAAATCACAATTTACTCTAGAAAGGTTCTCATTTGAAATTGCAAATCAAGTTGCTGATTTTTTATATGAAAGGGATAAAGATTTACTTTTCTTATCAAAAACAAATATCAATGACAATATTTTAAAAGATTTTTATAATAGCAAAACAAAAGATATTATTATTCATGAAGATTATGTTTATGATGAAAAAACAAATACATGGATAAGTACAAAAGCTCCTACTAAAGAAGAAAGAGAGATAAAAAAAGCTCAATTAAAAGATAATGAAAGAGAGTTTAATTTTACGGATCCTTTAAATTTTGAGAAAAAATCTATTCCAATTTATAAAGAAATTTCATATTTTGATTTAGATGGAAAAGAGATATACAAAATTTCTTCTATTGACAATAATTTAAAAGATATTTCTAATAAAAAAAATACTTATATAAATTCAGAAACTTATTTTGATGAAATTAAAAATCTAAAGCAAGGTGAAATTTATGTTTCTGATGTAATTGGAGAATACATAAAATCTAAAATAATTGGAACATTTACAAAAGCAAAAACAGATAAAATCAATATTGACTTTAATCCACAAGAACATGGATATGCAGGAAAAGAAAATCCTGTAGGAAAAAGATTTGAAGGAATTATTAGATTTGTAACTCCTGTTTATAAAAATAATCAAAAAATAGCTTATATTTCACTTGCGCTTGACCATAAACACGTTATGCAATTTACTGAAAAATTTGATCCAACAACACCTGAAGCAAAACAAAATATATCAGATGCCTCACTTGGGAATTATGCTTTTATGTGGGATTATGAAGGAAAAAGTATTGCTCATCCAAGACACTACTCAATTGTAGGTTATGATAAAAACACAGGTAAAAGAGCTATGCCTTGGTTAAGTAGTGAAGTCGCTCAAGAGTTTTATGCCTCAAATAAAGAGATAAATGATTTTTTAAAAACTTACCCTACTTTTGTTGAACAAAGCAATGATAAAAAACCAAATATGAAGCAAGTTTTAGAAGATGGAAATCTTGGATTAGATTGTAGATATCTAAATTTTGCACCACAATGTCAAGGTTGGATGCAACTTACACAAAATGGTGGTTATGGTTCTTTTATTATTCTATGGAGTAATGTATGGAAATTAACAACAGCAGCAGCGATTCCTTATTATACAGGGAAATATGGTGAAACAAAAAGAGGTTTTGGATTTGTTACTATTGGAGCAAATGTTGATGAGTTTCATGCAGCTGCTAATCAAACAAAAACAAATATCACTAAAATATTAGATGAGCAAACAAAACAAATGGAAGAGATAGAAAGGGCAAATAAATATGAAGTTGATAAATTTGTTGAATCATTACTTCATGAACTCACCCTTGCTACTATTTTAATGATTATTGCAATAATTGCAATAGCATTATGGATTTCAAGTTATATAACTTCTAAAATAGAAAAGATTCTAATAGGAACTAAAAAATTTGCAAAAAATGATTTTTCATATAGACTACCAATTACATCAAATGATGAAATTGGAAAACTTGAAGAAGCATTTAATTATATGGCTAAAAATATAGAAATACTATTAAATAATCAAAATAAAGCTTTGGAAAAAGCCCAAAGAGCAGACCAAGCAAAATCAAGCTTTTTAGCAAATATGAGTCATGAAATAAGAACTCCATTAAATGCAATTATTGGGTTTTCAGAACTACTTAGAAATTCAAAAGATTTAAATACAACAAATAAAAAACAAGCTGATATTATCCAATCAAGTGCGAACTCTTTATTATGTATTATAAATGATATTTTAGATATTTCAAAAATAGAAAGTGGTAAATTTCAAATGAATTTAGAAAAAACTGATTTATTTATCACTTGTGAAAATGTTGTTGAATTATTTTCAAAAAAAGCTAGTTCAAAATTTATAAAATTAATATTTGATCTTGATTATAAAATTCCACTATGTGTTCTAACTGATGGTATCAGATTAAGACAGGTTTTATCAAATCTATTAAGTAATGCTATTAAATTCACACATGAATATGGTCAAATAAGTATAAATATAACTTTATTAGAAAAAATAAATAACAAATCAAAAATTAGATTTGAAGTAATTGATAGTGGAATTGGAATAGAAAAAGAAAAAATTGAAACTATTTTTAGTCCTTTTGTACAGGTTGATAATAAATCAAATAGAGAGTATGAGGGAACAGGATTAGGATTAAGTATATGTAATCATATTGTTAAATCTATTGGTTCAAAAATTGAAGTTTCTAGTAAAATCGGCTCTGGAAGTAAATTTTGGTTTGATGTTGAATTTGAAACTTGCGAAGAGAGTATTGGTAAAAAAAGAGAAAATTACTACAATGGTTTAAATTTTAAAGTAGATGATATGCAAAGTAATACATTTCACTATGCAAAAAGATATTTATCTATTTTTGGCTCAATTAATGAACCTATAGATTTTGACGTTATAATTCATAGTTTTAAAACTTCTAAAGAGTTAGAAATGGTAAGAGAAGAGTATAAGAATACTCCAATTTTGATACTTTTAGATGATGAAAATTATATGGAATCAATCAATAAAACACCAAATGAAGAAATTGTTGCGCTACCTTTTTATCCATCAAAAATAAATGATTCATTACAAGAACTTTTAATGAAAACAAAAAAAAGTGTTGAAAAAACACAAACAAAACAAATAATAAAAAAACAAGATAGATACAAAGCTAAAATATTAGTAGCAGAAGATAACTTAGCTAATCAAGAGTTATTAAAACATATTCTTGATACTTTAGAAATTGAATGCACTATGACAAACAATGGGCTAGAGGCTTTTGAAGAGTTTAAACAAAACTCTTATCCATTGATTTTAACAGATATAAATATGCCTATTATGGATGGAGTTGAAGCTTTCAAACAAATAAGAGCCTATGAAGAAGAACATCAATTAGGGAAAACTCCAATCATTGCTGTTACAGCAAATGCAATAAAAGGAGATAAAGAGAGATTTTTAGAGCTTGGTATGGATGATTATATTAGTAAACCAATAAATACAACCGATTTAAAAAATATTCTTAATAGATATTTATCAAATACTAAAGAGAATAAAAAAGAAAATGAGCCAAAAGAAAAGAATTTTATAGATTCTAAAAAAGTAGCAGAAAAAATAGGTATTAGCGAAAATATTGCTACATTAATTATCAATAAATTTAAAAAAGATATTCACAAAGATTTAGCTGAATTAAAAGAGTTTATAGAAATTAATGATATAGATAAAACCTCTCAAAAAGCTCATTATATTAAAAATTCTTGTTTAAATGTTTTACTAAATGATATTTGTGAATTATTAAACAAATTAGAAGATAGAACTCTTTCAAAAGATAAAAAAGAGGAAATTTTCTTTAAAGTTGAAGATATGATAAATCAAAATATCTAAAAAAAATCATAGCTCTTTTTGAGGAAGAGCTATGATATATCTTAATCCTTTATTACTATTATTTACTTTTAAATCTCCTTGAAAACTATTTTTAATTACCAGTTTTACCATATATAATCCAGTTCCAGTTCCAGTTGCTTTAGTAGTATAGTAAGGATCAAAAAGTTTTTCTAATGTATCTATCTTAACTCCTCCTGCATTATCCTC
The DNA here is from genome assembly GCF_013177635.1 of Arcobacter aquimarinus. Taxonomy (NCBI): domain Bacteria; kingdom Pseudomonadati; phylum Campylobacterota; class Epsilonproteobacteria; order Campylobacterales; family Arcobacteraceae; genus Arcobacter; species Arcobacter aquimarinus. The sequence continues at coordinate 1,735,861 of NZ_CP030944.1, forward strand.
AATAATCAAAATCGTATATGAACTTTTTGATAAAACAGTGATATTTATTTCTCTATAATCTATATCTCTATCGTTAAAAGCATCAATTGCATTATTTATAATGTTCAAAATAACTTGTTCTAACTCTGTTTCAATACCATAAACTTTTTCATCACCTACATCAATATTTAAAATTATTTTATTTACATCAAATTGATTTCCTAATAATTTAATAGAAGTATTTATTGCTTTTTTTATTTCAAAAACTCTTTTTTGTTTATTTGGATTGAAAAAATTTCTAAAATCATCTATTGTTTCACTTAAAAAATCTATCTGTTTTTTTGTATTCTTAGAGAAATCATCAATAAATTTGTCATTTATCTCATTAAATTCATAAGAATTTTTCACATCATTACAATACAAAGATAATATATTTAAAGGTTGTTTTAATTGATGTGCGATAACCCCTATCATCTCTCCCATTGTTGCCATTTTCGACTGATGAATTAAAACTCTATCTTTTGCAGCAATCTCTTCCTCATCTGATTTTCTCTTTTCAAAAATATCAATGTAAACTTTTAATTTTGAATTTAATAAAACATCATGAATTGGTTTAGTTATATATTCAACTGCTCCCAAATTATAACCTTTAGTTTTATACTCATCTTTATCATAAATGCCTGTTATAAAAATAACTGGAATATTTTTTGTTCTTTCAATATTTTTTAAATAATCAACAAATTCAAATCCATCAATTTCGGGCATTTGAACATCAGTTAATATCAAATCAATATTTTCTTTCATCAATATTTCTATACCCTCTTGGGCGCTTAATGCTGAAAAAATATTAACATCGAAACTATCTTCAATCATCATTTTTAAAGAATATATATTTTCAGGAACATCATCTACTAATAAAATATTAAATCTTTCCATATTATTTTCCTAAATAGCTTAAAATTTTTTCTAGTAATTCAGTTTGAACTAACTCTTTTTTTAAAAAATGTTCTTTATTTTCAGTTGAAGAAACAACTATAAATTTAAGATTTTTATTTCTACAATAATCTAAAAAATCATCTATTTCATTTAAGTTTTCATCATAAATAACTACCAATTCATAAATCTCACTAGAAAGAATTTCTTTAGCTTCTTCAATAAATTTGCAATAATTTAAAATAAAATCATTTTTTTTCAAATATACAGCAATTGGGAAAAAAGAACCATAATCACTATCTATTATAAGAATCTTTTCATTTTTTTGTGAAAAAGTATCTTCCTCTTTTATATCTGAATCAAAAAATACTATATCTTCAACACCATAATCTTCATCTTTTGAAGAGATAATAACCTTATCATCTGAAATATTTTTAATATTTGTTTTTTTAGGTAAAATTAACTCAAAAGTACTTCCTTTATTAAGAACACTAAAAGCCTTAATATCAGCTCCAAGTAAAAGTGCTAATTCTTTAGAAATAGCTAAACCAAGTCCTGTACCACCATATTTTCTAGTCGTACTACTATCTGCTTGTTTAAATCTTTCGAAAATATATTTTAATTTCTCTTCTGAAATTCCTATTCCTTGATCTACTACTTTTATTGTTATATCATTTGCGTTTTCTTCTAAAATTACTTCAATCATCCCTTTTTGAGTAAATTTTATTGCATTACTTAATAAATTTTTCAGAATTTGCTTTATTCTATGAGAATCTGTAAGTAAAATAATATTTTTAGATAAATTATTCGTTTTTAAAACTAGATTTTTTTCAATAACTAAAGGTTTCATCTCATTAACTAAATCTTCAATTAACTCATTTATATCTATTTTAGATAAATTAAGAGCGATTTCTCCTGCTTCAATTTTTGAAATATCTAAAATATCATTGATTAAAAGAAGTAAATCATTTCCACAATTATTTATAATTTTCATATTTTTAACTTGTTCTTCATCAAGTTTTTGATTTTTATTTTTGCTCATTATAGAAGAGATAACGATTATTGAATTTAAAGGAGTTTTAAGTTCATGACTCATATTTGCTAAAAAATCTGTTTTATACTTATCTGATTCAATCAATTTTTGTTGTTGTTCTTTTAGTTCGTTAGTTAGATGTTTTAATATTTTATTTTTATTTTTCATTCTTTGAACATTTAAACATGCATCAATACTAATGTTTAATTTAACTATTAAATCCTGAAACATAGAAGTTATATATTCAAAATTAACTTCGAAATTTTCATAAACAATAAATAAAATACCTTTATTTAAAGGTAATATCAACACTTTTCTATTTTCTAAATCAAATGTTTTTACATACTTATAATCAGTTATTTTACTCTTCAAAAACTCTTTATCATATTCAAAAGAGTTATCATAAGATAAATATTTATGTAACAAATCATCTTCATCTAATAAATAAAAAAAACCATTGATAGCATTTGTCTCTTCTACAAAAGTAGAAAGAACTTCTTTCATCATAATTTTTAAATCTAAACTATTACCAATTGAGCTATGACATTTATATGTCAAAGCCAAATGTTCCATGAACATAATATACACCTTATAGCACTTAAATAATACCTAATAGGTAAAAATAATACCATAATATTTGCTTCTTAGTAAAGTGATAAAATTTAATTTATATATATTTTTATAATTTTAGCTAACTTTAATTATTAAAAGTATATAATTCCGTCCACTTAAATTATTGGGGTATCGCCAAGCGGTAAGGCAACGGTTTTTGGTACCGTCACTCGAAGGTTCGAATCCTTCTACCCCATCCAAATTAGTTTAAGTTTTATTGTTGGTGAGGTTGGAGAGTGGTCAAATCCTGCGGACTGTAAATCCGCCGCCTCAGGCTTCGAAGGTTCGAATCCTTCTCTCACCACCACTTTTAAAAGTAAATGGTTCGATAGCTCAGTCGGTAGAGCAAAGGATTGAAAATCCTTGTGTCGACAGTTCGATTCTGTCTCGAACCACCACTTTTAAATCTTTTATACACATGTGCGAGTGTGGCGGAATAGGTAGACGCGCGGGACTTAAAATCCCGTTCCGGTTTCGGAGTGTGAGTTCGATTCTCACCATTCGCACCACTTTTAAACAATCCCTATTTTATGATGTTTCTAAATGAATATAGTTTTTTCATATAAATTCATATAGTAAAAATATTCTAATCTTAAAATTATGGTAAAAAATGCTTTATATTTATGAATAAAATCAGAAAGAAACTAATTTTATTCATTTAAATCAATACTTATTTTATAGTCTTATATTCATTTTTAAATAAGAAATCATATCTTTATTCAATAAAGACAAACCGTTTCTTTCAACTTTATCATTTTGTACAAATCTGTTTAATCTATTTAAATAATCTTCTATTTTTAACTCTAATTTTTTATCGTTTACAAGTAAAATAATTTTTGCACAACTTCTTTTTATTTCTTTTATTTGAATGTTAAAATCTTCACTATCAAGTAATAATATATCTTCTATTAATTTTGAAAATAACTCTAATTTTGTTGTTCTTGCCCATTTATTTTGTTCGATTTTCGTATTTATTTTTGTTGAAACAAAAGTATCAACTAACTTTGTAGCAACTGCTCCAACAAATGCACTTTTTGCAACTGAACTTAAAAGTGTTACATTTAGCATAAAAATCCTTATTTATTTTTTTAAATTATAAAGATAAAATACTTAATTTAGATTTAAACTGATAATTAAAATCAATATTCTTTAAGAGTTTTAATGATAATATTTCTCTTTACAAAAAGGAAGTTTATGAAAAAATCATCTTTATACGAAAAAAATATAAAAATTCACAGGAATTTATGGAAAGTATATCTTTTTTTAATCTTCTTTAGTATCGTAATCATTTCAATAAAAGGTTTTAATTAATGGAAAATAATCAAGAAGTTGCGTTTAATATTTTTCTAAAAAATTTCAAAAAAAATGTTTCAAAAATAGGTTTAAAAAACTCTATACAAAAAGATTATATTTTAAAAGTATTATATTTTTCAAAAGAACATTTAACAGCAGAAGAGATATCAAACAAAATAAGAGAAAATTATAATGTGTCAATAGGAATAGCTACAGTTTATAGAGCTATGAAATTTCTGCATGATATGAAACTTGTAAATATGTTAGATGTTGGGGGAAGTTCTATTCGATATGAATTAAGTTTGGCAGAACATCATGACCATCTAATTTGCAATAATTGCGGTGCTATTTTTGAATTTACAGATGAAATAATAGAAGAACAACAAGAAAAAGTGGCTAAAAAGAACAACTTCATTCTTAAAGAACATGTTATGACTATTTATGGACTTTGTGAAAAATGTCAATAATTTTGTGATAATAATTATTAATTTTTAATAAGTTTAAATTAATTTTCAATTAGAAAAAATGTTCATAGTGAAAGGATAGATTTTGATAAGTACAGAAGATATTATAAAAATTGCTAGTTTTTTTTCTATTATTGCTCATACACCTGGAAGATTAAGAGTTAGAGTAAATCCCAAAATCAAAGATTCAGGTGGAAATATAACAATAGCAGATATAGAAAATTTGCCAAATAAAATAGAAGGAATAATTAGTATTAAAATAAATAAAATTATTGCTTCTGTTACAATTATGTATGACCCTAAAATATTTAGTCCAAAACTTTGGGAAGATTTAATAAAAAATCAAAATATTGAAGAGTTAACACAACTAATAAATAAACTTGCAAAGGAGGTTATTTAGTTGGAAACAAATATAGATGAAGCACTATTAATGAGTGCAAGAGTAGATGAAAATAGCCAAATTCCTATAATTTCGCAGATTTTAAGAATTGCTGTTTATGATGAGTTTAAAGCCTATGAAACCTACACAAAAATAATTGAAAAATTTGGATTAGTTCAACCTTTTGTAAATATAAAAGAGGCTGAAGCTGTCCATTATGCTGCACTTATTCAACTAATGCAAAAATATAATGTTGAAGTTCCTATAAATAACTGGGCTTCTAAAATAGAAGTACCAAACACACTTATTGAGTGTTGTGAAATGGGAGTTGCAGGAGAGATTAATAATATTGCTATGTATAACAATTTATTAAGTTATGCTAATGAAGCTGATATAAAAGATGTTTTATTTAAACTTCAAGCTGCATCTTTTAATAATCACCTTCCTGCTTTTAGAAATTGTGTAATAGCTCATTATAATAATGGTGCAACAAATAATAACGTAACTCAAGAAAATATCATGGAAAAACTAGGTGAATATCAAGTTATTTTAGATGATATTATGAGTGGAAATATAGATGAAAACTCTATATCGAAAATCTTTTCAAAACTAAATCTTTCGATGGTTAGCGGTGCTGTTTTAGGTGGTGCAATAATTGCTTTATTGAACACTTATAATGCAAAACAAGAGAATGAATCAAAGGAGTAGAAAATGGCTTTACCATTTATTTTAGGAGTAGCAGTTGGTGCAGGTGCTGTAATAGCATATAAAAACAAAGAGTTACTAAAACAAAAGAGTTCAAAACTATTTGATAAGTCAAAAGATTTTGCAAATCAAACTATAAAAAAAACAAAAGATAATTTAGAAGAAAAATGTGAAGCAGAAAAAAAGGAAAATGAATGAAAGAGATAGTTATTGATACAGGAGCACCAAGAAATGTTTTGGGTCACGTTATAAGTGGTGCAATTGCAAGTGCTGTAATAAGTGGAGCAATTAATTACAAAAAAGCTCAAAGTAGACAAATCACAAAAAAAGATGCCATTAAAGATACAATAAAAAGAACTTCACAAGGTGCAATTGCAACAGGAAGTGCAATTGCAACGGCTAATTATTTAGGTCAAAAAGGTGGATTATTTAAAGCTCTAACAGCTGCAAGTATTGGAATGATGGGAATATATGCCATTGAAGTAATTGAAGAGAAACTTGATCAAAAATATTTAACAAATGAAAATTGTCATTTAGAGGAGAATATAGATGAATAATCAAAATCTACAACAAAATATACAAACAAATCAATATGATATGAATATTGAGAATAGCAGAGCAAAAACTCTTCAAACAAGTGCTAATATCAATCAAAATCCATATATCAATCAAAATATAAATCCTTTACAAACTCCTATGCAAACACCTGCTCCTGTTCAAAATGGTTTTTTTAATGGTGATTTTGTAAAAGGTGCATTAATTGGTGCAGCTGTAACTTATCTTTTAACAAATAAAAATGCTCAAGAGGGTATTTTTAAAGCTTTTGGAAAAGGAAGTGAACTTTTTAGCGCTGGAATTGAAGAGTTAAAAGAGAGATATGAAGATGCTAAAGCTCAAATGCAAAGCCATCATCAAGAATAAAAAATGAAAAATAGATTTATAAAAGTACATGAAACTCCTTTACGATTAAGGTATAAATATCTTTTATTAAAAGAGAAATTCATAGATGAAAATATTTTACAAAACTATCTTGAAAAAATAAAAGATGTTAAAAGTGTACGAATAAATAAAAAAGCTTATAGTATTGTTTTTGAAATAACAAATGATATTAGCCATGAAATTGAAGAGATTTTATCAAATCTTACAATAGAAGAGTTATTAAAATCTTGTCAAGAAGAGGAAGCTGCTGTTTGTGTTTCATGTGTTGGAAATGAAGAGCCTTCAATTGGTGGAATGATAAGAGCTAGTAGTGGATTAATTGCTGAAAGATTTGTTCAAAATGATTTATTAAAAGCTGGAATCACAACTGCTGCTTCAACTCCACTTTTAATAGAAGGAACTAAAGAGCTTTTTAAAGAAGGTCTTACTTCAAAAGTTTTAGAGAGTGCTGCTGTTGCTATTTCTATTTATAGAAAAGATTATTTAGCTGCAAACTCAACAAATGCAATGCTTGAACTTGGGGAATATATAGAAGAGACAACTGTTCATAAAAGTGATGATTTATTAAAAGAGTTAGCAAAACCAAATGTTGAAGAGGCATGGATTGAAGTAAAAGTTGATGACAAAATAACTGAAGTTTTGGTAAAAAGTGTGGATATACAAGTTGGAGATATTGTAATTGTTGGAGCTGGAAATACTATTCCTATTGATGGGCATATTATAGATGGAAGTGGAAGTGTAAATCAAGTTTCAATGACTGGAGAAGCACAACCAGTAATCAAATATAGAGGTGATAGGGTTATTTCAGGAACAATTGTTGAAGAAGGAAGATTTAGAATTTGGGCTGAACATGTGGGAGCAAATACAGCAACTCAAAGAATAAAACACTACATAGAAAACTCTTTAAATGAAAAATCGTCTGTTCAATTAAAAGCAAATAAATTAGCAAACAAATTAGTTCCTGTGACTTTAGGACTAGCTGGAGTTTCATATATATTTGCAAAAGATTTTGAAAGGGTTGCTTCAATATTACAAGCTGATTACTCATGTGCTTTAAAACTTGCAACTCCTGTTGCTTTTAAATCAACTATTTCAAAAGCTGGTCACAATGGAATTATGATAAAAGGTGCAAAATCTATCGAAGCTTTAAATAATGCTGATACTTTTGTATTTGATAAAACAGGAACTTTAACAGCTGGTGAACTAGAAGTTGTAAATGTAGAGTCTTATGATGAAAACTGGAGTGAAGATGAACTTTTAAATCTTACTGCTTCAACAGAAGAGCACTATTTTCATCCAGTTGCAGAAGCTGTTGTAAAAGCTGCTGTTCAAAGAGGTTTTGTTCATATGCACCATGAAGAAGTTGAATTTATTGTTGCCCATGGAGTAAAAACTGAAGTTGAAGGTAAAAGTGTAGTTATTGGAAGCAGACATTTTTTAGAAGATGATGAAAAAATAGATTTTACTCCTTTTAAAGATAAAATTGATGATGCCATAAAAAAAGGTAAAACTCTACTTTATGTGGGATATGATAAAAAACTTTTAGGAACAATTGAGTTAGCTGATGAATTAAGACATAACTCAAAAGAGGCTATTTTAAAATTAAAAAAATTAGGTGTTAAAAATATCATTATGTTAACAGGTGATACAAAACAAAAAGCACAAATGATAGCTTCAGAATTAGGAATAACAGATGTAAGAGCAGAACTTTTACCTCAAGATAAAGCAAAAATTGTAAAAGAGCTTATGAAAGAAGGTAAAAAAGTGGCTTTCGTAGGAGATGGAATAAATGATGCTCCTGCACTAATCTCTGCACACGTTGGAATCTCTATGAGTAGAGGTGCTGATATAGCAAAAGCAACTGCTGATATAAGTCTTTTAAAAGATGATATTATGGCTGTTGTTGAAGCAAAAGAGTATGCTTTAAAAACAATGAATTTAATAAATAATAATTTTAATGCAACGGTTGGTATAAACTCTTGTATTTTAGCAGGTGCAACATTTGGTCTATTTTCACCAATAACAACTGCTGTTTTACATAATGGAACAACTATTGGTTTATTATTAAATTCTATAAAGGGTGTAAAGCTTAAGAGATAACTATGATAATAGTTATCAGTTTTATTTAAGATTAACTAGATAAAATTCTGATAATTATTATCAAAAGGATTTCTTATGCCAATTTTATTACCATTAGCTACTGCTTTAACAGCAATTTTGACAGTTAAAACTGTAAATAAAACAGTAAAAACAATGGAAAGAAGAAAAAAAAGGAAACAAAGGTATGAAATTTGATTCAGAGCTTCAAAAAGAAGCTGCAAAAATAGGAATGACAGCAACTCTTGGTGCAACTGTTGTTACCTCAATGTTTATGAAAAATTCTGTTGCAAAAAAAGTCCACGTGGTTGCAGGTGTTGCCTTTTGTGGTTTTGCACTTTGGCATCACATGCTTTATCAACCAAAAAAATCAAAACAACTTAAACAATAGTTAAGATTCTTTATATTATGATAACGATTATCATTAATATAAAGGACTTAAGATGTCTAATAATCATCTTTTAAATAAAAACCTAAATCAGCAAATAGTTGCAAATATCTTTTCATCACTAGTAAATAGTGAAAAATGGAATATGTTATTAGAGATGTTTAGATTAAAAATCTTAGATATAAATGCAAAAGACTTCAATGGTAAAAATGCTTTATATTGGGCAATCACAAAAAATAAACTTGAAATTATAAAAGAGTTAATAGCATTAGGAATTAAAACTGAAGTTTCTCCTAATTTTTCTGCTATGAATTATGCTGTTTATTTGGATAATACAAAAGTATTAAAATGTCTAAAAAATTGTGGTTTAAACATAAATGAAATTGATGATATTAACTCTACTCCACTAATTTATGCCTTACTATATAACAAACAAAATAGTATAAAATATCTTATTGAAAATGGTGCTGATTTAGAGCATGAAGATTTTTTAGGTAATAGTGCTAAAAATTTAGCTCATTTTTTAAAAAATGATTATTTGATAAAAAAATTCCAGTAAATTTACTGGAATTTTTATTCATATCTTAAAGCATCAATAGGGTTTAATCTTGCAGCTTTTCTAGCTGGAAAATATCCAAAAAAGACACCAATTAGTGTAGAAAAAACAAATGATATTAAGATAATTTGACTATTTAAAATAAATGGTAAATCCATTATATTTACAGTTATATACCCTATTCCTAAACCCAAAAATATTCCTATTATTCCTCCAAGTGTGGCTAAAACTATAGATTCAACTAGAAACTGTAGTAACACTTCATTTTCCATAGCTCCAATAGCAAGTCTTGTTCCTATTTCTCTAGTTCGCTCTGTTACTGAAACCAACATAATATTCATTATTCCAATTCCTCCCACAAGTAAAGAAATTCCAGCAATCGAACCTAAAAGATAAGTTAGCATTTTAGTAGTTGAAGTCATAGTTGATAATAAATCTTGCATATCTCTTATATGAAAATTATCCGGCTCTTCTAGTTTTACAGCTCTTCTTTCTTGCATCAAAGAAGTTATTTCAAGCTTTGCATTTTCGATATATTTTCCATCTGTAATAGAGATTAAAATAGAAGAGATATCTTTATCTCCTTTTATTTTTTGTTGAAACATTTTAAGTGGAACAATTACTATTTCATCTTGATCATTTCCAAAAGCTGCTGCTCCTTTTGATTTTAAAACTCCAATCACATTACAACTTATATTTTTAAGTCTTATATTTACTCCAATTGGATTTTCATCACCAAAAAGTTGTTTTACAATAGTCGTTCCAATAATACAAGATGATTTTCCACTATTTTCTTCATGTTCATCAAAAACTCTTCCTTGTGTTACTTCCCAATCTTTAATTATAAAATAATCATTACTAGTTCCAATAACTGAAGCTGTATTACTTTTATTTCCATAAACAACATTCATTCTACTTGAGTTTTCAGCAGCAACTGCTTTTATATTTTGAAGTTCATTTTTTATAGCACTTATATCACCCTCTGTAAAAGGTTTTGCACTATTATCTTCTCTAGGAGGTCCTCGTCTTTCTTGTCCAACTCTAAGTGTTAGCATATTTGTTCCAAGTTTAGAGATACTTTGTTGTACATTTGCCGTTGTTCCATCACCAATCATAACCATAGCAATAACTGATGCCACTCCTATTACAATTCCAAGAATTGTAAGAAAAGACCTCAACAAATTTCTTTTTATCTCTTTTATAGCAATTAAAAAGGCATTACTTAGCATTATTTATATCCTTTTTTCAAACTATCTTCTATATGTCCATCTCTAAAATATATAACCCTTGAAGCAAAGGCTGCCATTTCTTCTTCATGAGTTACCATAATTATAGTTATATTTTCATCTTCATTTAGTTTTTTAAGTAAATTCATAATCTCCATACTTTTAATACTATCAAGATTTCCCGTTGGTTCATCTGCTAGTAATACCAAAGGATTTGAAACAATTGCTCTTGCAATTGCAACTCTTTGTTGTTGTCCACCTGAAAGTTGTGCAGGAGTATTATAAATCACACTTTGAAGCCCTACTTTAGTAAGTGCTTCAATTGCCATCTCTTTTCTTTGTTTTGAAGGAATTTTTCTATAAACAAGTGGTAGTTCTACATTTTCTAAAGCACTTGTTCTTCCTAAAAGATTAAAACTTTGAAAAACAAATCCTAAAAAATTTCTTCGCAAAAGTGCCATTTGATTTCTATTTAAATTTTCAACATTAATTCCATTAAATAAATATTCGCCACTACTTGGTTTATCCAAGCATCCAATCATATTCATAGCTGTTGATTTTCCACTTCCACTAGCTCCCATAATAGCTACAAACTCACCCTCTTTTATGGATAAATCAACTCCATTTAAAGCGTAAGTTTTTGCATCTCCTGTTCCATAAGTTTTAACTATATTTTTGAATTCAATAATAGTTTTGCTATTTTGCATTATCGCTCTTTTGTGACATTATTACTTCATCATCAACTTTTAAATCTTTTGATTCAACTGTTGTTGATTTTCCATCTGTTTCTAAAACTTTTACCATTACATGTTTTGGTTGATTATTGTCTAAAATAAATATAGGTGAAAACTCTCTTTTACCCATTTCTTTAGGTGTTCGTTCACCCATTGGTCTTCTTGGACCTTGAACTAAATTTATAGTATTTGCTTTTTGTTCAGTTTGAACTTTTGGTTTAAATCTTAATGCACTATTTGGAATAATCAATTTATCAATACTTTGTTTAGTTATAATTTGTGCAGTTGCTGTCATCCCTGGTCTTAAAAGCAACTCTTCATTAGAAACACCAACTACTGTTTCATAAGTTACCACTCCATTTACAGTTATTGGATTAAGTCTAACTTGTTTGATTTTTCCTTTAAATGTTCTATTAGGATAAGCATCAACACTAAAAGTAACATCTAAATCTTTTTTAATATCAGCAACATCAGATTCATCAATACTAACTATTAAGTCCATTTGTGTTAAATCTTTTGCTAAAGTGAAAAGTTTTGGTGCATTCATAGATGCAGCAAGTGTTTGTCCAACTTCAACAGCTCTATTTAAAACTATTCCATTTATTGATGACCTAACATAGGCTTTATCAAGATTTTGTTTTGCTGTATTTAAATTAAAAGATGATTGCTCTACTTTTGCTCTTGCAGCTTCTAGTGATGAAACTGCTGCTTCATATGCAAATCTTGTAGAATCAAGTTCATTTATAGATGGATATTTCCCACCTGAACTATTGTACATTTTTAAAGTTCTATCATAAACTGATTTTTTATTTCTTAGATTTACTTCACTCTCTTTTAAATTAGCATTTGCAATTGCTAATGCTGCTGTTTGTCCATCAACTTCTGATTGTAATTTTCTTGTATCTAATGTGGCTAAAAGTTGTCCTACTTTTACTTCATCATTAAAATCTACAAAAATCTCTTTTATAGTTCCTGATACTTCAACTCCTATTTCTACACTATTTGTAGGATTGATGGTTCCTGTAGCACTAACAACCACAGATAAATCTCCACGTGTTACTTTCTTTGTATTAAATGATACTACTTGCTCTTTTTTTGATTGATTATTTACAAAATAGTAATATCCTACACCTATTAAAAGTAATAGAATAAGAACTATAAAAAAATATTTTTTCTTTGAAGTTTTATTTGAATAATTTTCTAATTCATTCTTTAAATTTGTATCCATTAAATATTTGCCTTTGTTTTAAAATATATTTTTGTGTATTGAAGTTTTCTATTTATGTCATTTATTTGTAAATCATATTGATTAATTTTTTGAGTATTTTGTAAAATTTCCAAGTCATAATCAGCACTCATACCAGCAGCATTTGAGCTTTGATTTGCAGTAATTAAATCTTCATATAATTTTAAATTCTCAGATATAGTTTTTTCATACTCATCATAACTATTTATTTGAGTTAAAATCTGTTCATATTCATACTCTAATTCATTTTGCATATCTTTAACATTTACTTTTTGTTTTAAAACTTCAAGTTTTGATTTTTCAAGTTTTGAATCTTTTGTAATATCAAAAATAGGCATTGTCATATTTAAACTAACCGAACCTGTTTGTCTATCATCTTCATTTTGGTTATTTCTATAATTAGCATTTGTATTTAAAGTAACTTTTGGTAAATATGTACTTTTTAATTGTTTATAACTTGTATCAAGTAATTCAACTTTAGAGTTTTCATATCTGATATTTAAATTATCTTTTAAAAATTTCTCTTTATCTACAACTTCAAAATCAATTATCTCTATTTGATTTGATTTTAAACTTGTATATTTTGATAACTCATACTCTTTTTCTTTCAATGAGTTTTTCAAAGAGATATTCTCTTTTTGTTGATTATTTTTTGACATAATTGCGTTATTAAGTTCTATAATATCAACTCTTCCAGCTTCATATTGAATTCTTTTTAAAATAAGTTCTATATCCTTATTTTTTAATGAATAATCACTTTGTTCTATTTGAAGTTTTAATTTTTTGATTGCTAACAAAGTTTCATATATAGCTTGAATAAGTGCAATATTTTGATTTTCCCAAGCTATTAAATCTGATTTTAGTTGTTTTCTTGCGTATTCTATACTATATTCAATTCCACCTGATTCAAATATACTTTGAGAAAAACTAAGTCCTAAACTTCTTGTCATATCTCCTGTTGTATTATATGTAAAGTCGTGCTCTTTCCCTAAAGAAGAATTTAGATTTATTTTTCCAATCCATTCATCTTTTGATGCTTCATACTTTTTTTCTATTATTTCTTTATCAATTTTTCTTAACTCTTTTTTATCCTCTTGCAAAAGTTCTAACTCATTTGCAAACATTAAAGAACAAAGAATTGGCAAAATAACAATCTTTCTCAAAGATTCTCCTTTTTTTCAATTGTGCGAATTTTATACGATAATTTTTAATGATTTTTTAACAAAATGTTAATTTTATATTTCAATTAAGATAATTATTATCAATATTGTATTAGAATCCCACTTAATAAAAATAAAAAAGGAATTTATTATGAACGATATGGATATTGAAACTCTTAAGCATATGGTAGATTATGGAGTAATAGGACTTCTTATTTTTATGAGTTTTATAGCTGTTTGGTTTTTTATAGAAAGGGTAATTTTTTATAAAAGAATTAACATAAGAAATTATAAAAACAAAAAACAACTTGATGTTGCATTAACAAAACATCTAACAATCATAGGAACAATAGCTTCAAATTCACCATATATTGGATTGCTTGGAACGGTGTTGGCTATTATGCTTACTTTTATGACTATGGGAAGTGGAGATATTGATGCAGCAAAAATTATGAGTTCGTTAGCACTTGCTTTAAAAGCAACTGCAGTTGGTTTAGTAGTGGCAATTATTTCTATGGTATTTTATAATATTTTAGGAAGATACGCAGAAGTATTGGAGAGTCATTATGAAACTGAAGAAATATGATTCAATAAATGTAATTCCATTTATTGATGTATTACTTGTACTTTTAGCAATAGTTTTATTAACTTCTACTTTTATTACAAGAGGGATTATTCCTATTTCTTTACCTAATGCTTCAAATGCTGATCAATTAAAACCTGATAAAGAAATAATTTTAGTAATACAAGAAAATGGCGAATTACTATTTGAAGATAGAGTTGAAACTTTGGAAAATATAGAAAAATTGGTATTAGAATCATCTAAAGAGACACCAATTCATATAAATACAGATAAAAATACAAAGTTTGAATCTTTTGTAGAGGTTCTTGATATGTTAAAAAAGAATCATTACACTAATGTATCAATAGTGACAAAAAAATGAGTAAACAAACAAAACACAGATATTTCAATTCGTTTTTTATAACAACATTCATATATTTAGTTGCTTCTTTTTTCTTATTTTATGTTTTTGCAGACACTTTAATAGTAGAAGAAAAAAAACAAGATGAAGTTAAAACTATATCTTTACAACATGTGGCATTAATGGAAAAACCAACACCTGTACAAGAAGTAGAACCAGAACCGATTGTAGAGCCTGTAGTTGAAACACCTAAGCCTATTAAGAAAAAAGTTGAAAAACCAAAAAAACATCATAAAAAAGAGAAAAAGCCTATAAAAAAACCTATTGATAAGCCAGTTGAAAAAGTAGTAGAACAAATACAAGAAATAACTGCTCCTATTCAAGAGTCAAAAGTAGTTGAAAAAACAGAAACTCTTCCAATTTCAAAACCAACTTTAAGCGCAAATGAAAAAGAAAATTTAGAGTCAGAATACTTATCTAAAATAAGATTTCATATAGAAAAGAATAAGGTTTATCCAAAGGTTGCTAAAAGATTAAAACAAACTGGAAAAGTTCATGTAAAATTTGTTATTTCGAAAAATGGTGAAATAAAGCACTATAAAGTTCATAAAAATTCACCTTTTGAAAATCTTGATAAAGCAGCTTTAGAAATTTTAGAAAAAATTGCTAAGTTTGAGCCAATTCCTGAGAAATTAGATAAAGATTCATGGGAAATTACAGTACCTATCGTTTATCAAATAGCTAGAAATTAAATAATGGGATAAACTCCCATTATTTTAATCTTTTAATAAACCTCTTAAAAACTCAACTGTAAATCTAACACCTGTTCCACTTGCTCCATGAGGATTATAACCCCAAGCTTTTTCAACAAATGCAGGACCAGCTATATCAAAATGAATCCATTTATTTTTATTTTCTTCATAAATAAAATTATCTAAAAACATTCCAGCTGTAATTGCTCCACCATATCTTGTATTTGCGATATTACAAACATCAGCTATTTCTGATTTTATAGCTTTTCTTAAAAATCTATTAAAATCTAAAGCTGTTGCATACTCACCTGAATTTAAAGCACTTACTACTGCTTCTTTTTTCAAAATTTCATTATTTCCCATAACACCTGTTGTATATTCACCAACACCAACCACACAAGCACCTGTAAGTGTTGCATAATCAAAAATATAATCAATATCTTTTATCTCATCTTGAGCATAACATAAACAATCAGCAAGAACCAATCTTCCCTCAGCATCTGTATTTCTTACTTCAATTGTTTTACCATTTTTTGCTTTTAAAATATCATCAGGTTTATAAGCATTTCCACCTATCATATTTTCAACAGCACCTACAATTCCATGAACTTCAAAAGGAAGTTCAAGTTTAGCAATTGCCCACATTGTAGAAAGAACAGCACAACCACCTGATTTATCTGCTTTCATTGTAACCATAAAATCAGCAGGTTTTAATGATAAACCTCCTGAATCATAAGTTAATCCTTTCCCAACCAAAACAATTTTAGCTTTTGCATTTTTAGGTTTATAAGATAAATGAATTAGTTTTGATTCATGAATTGAAGCTCTTCCCACACTATGCATTGCCATCATATTATTTTTTTCTAAATATTTTTCACCATAAACTTCACAAGAAATATCCACATCTTTTGCTAACTCTTGAGCAATATTAGCCATAACTTCTGGATAAAAATCAGCAGGCGCTGTATTTACCATATTTCTTGCTTTATTTACAGCTTTAGCAATAATTTTTGAATCATTTAAAATCTTTTCTAAACTACTATTTTTTTCTTCAACTATTAGGTCTAATTCAATCTTTCTTTTCTCTTTTTCTGACTTATAATCAGTAAATTTGTACTCACCTAAAATAGCACCTTCAACTAAAGCTTTAAAATTATCTTTTAACTCTTGATTTAAAACAATATTTGCACTTTTGAATTTAGTTGTTTGAAGTTTTTTAATTGCTGTTGCTATCGCTATTGCTATACAATCATAATTATCTTTTTCATATCCAACATAAATTTTTTTAGATTCAGCTAATAAAACACAAGCTTCATCTTTTGCTTTAAAATCAAGAATTTCTAATAACTCTTTATCTTGAGTTAAAGAATCAAGTTCTTTAACAAATATAATTTCAACTTCTGATTTTAATTTATCATTTTTCTCTAAAATATTAATTTTCATCTTTTATCCTTTTTTCTACTTTTTTTGTAGCTTTATTAAAATAATATATTATACTTCCACCAAAAATCACAGCTATTGGAATAGCTAGATACCAATGTTCTTTTGCCCAATGTAAAAGTTCTAAAATTTCATTCCCAAAATACCAAACAGGAACGATAGTAATAGCAGCCCAACACCAAGCACTTATTAAATTTATAAATGCAAACATCCTTGCATCATATCTAGTAAGACCTATTGAAATAGGAATAATTGTTCTCATTCCATACAT
This sequence comes from Arcobacter aquimarinus, assembly GCF_013177635.1. NCBI lineage: Bacteria > Pseudomonadati > Campylobacterota > Epsilonproteobacteria > Campylobacterales > Arcobacteraceae > Arcobacter > Arcobacter aquimarinus. The sequence continues at coordinate 1,752,991 of NZ_CP030944.1, forward strand.
ATATCTTTGTACAAAAATAATCGGCCAACCATGTTTTTTCAATAGAAGATGAGCTAATGCAAACTTTCTTCTTTGCCCTTTAAACTTTCTATGAACAGAAGCTTTATTAAATCTTCCTATATAAAAATATACCTGATCCCCAGCAAATCCTCCAAGACCAGCTACAAAAATAGCTAAATATAGATTCATATCTCCTGTATGAGACAGTAATCCAGCCATTACAAGACCTGCTTCACCTTCAAGCATTCCCCATGCAAAAAGTATTATATAACCATATTTTTTAAGTAAATATACAAATTTTTCATCAAAGCCCTCAACCGGAGCCATATATAAATTGTATGCTAAAAATGAAAAAAATAAAATAACACTTACAGCAAAAATCTTCCCTGAATAAGGCTGTATTTTTCTAAAAAGTTCTTTCACTTTTTTCCTTACTATTCAAAATTTAATAAACTCTTTGCTTGTATCATATCTTTATCACCACGACCTGATAAATTTACAATAACTAATTTTCCTTCTAATTTCTTTTTTGCTTTTTTCAAATAAGCAATTGCATGTGCTGATTCAAAAGCTGGAATAATTCCTTCTTTTCGACTCAACCATACAAAGGCATCTAAAGCTTCTTTATCTGTAATTGAATCATAAGAAACTGTTTTATTATCTTTATGAAAAGAGTGTTCTGGCCCAATTCCTGGATAATCAAGTCCTGCACTAAAAGAGTGAGCTTCAATTACTTGTCCATCTTCATCTTGAAGTAAATATGAACATTGTCCATGTAAAATACCTGGAGTTCCCTTTTCTAAAGAACAACCATGCTTATCAGTATCAAGACCTAATCCACCAGCTTCAATTCCAACACATGTAACTTCTTTATCTTCCAAAAAATGTGAAAACATACCAATAGCATTTGATCCACCACCAATACAAGCAACAACATAATCAGGAAGTCTTCCCTCTTTTTCTAAAATTTGTTTTCTTGATTCATAACCAATAACAGCTTGAAAATCTCGAACCATCATAGGATATGGATGAGGACCTGCAACTGTTCCAATTATATAAAATGTATCTCTAGCATTTGTAACCCAATATCTAATTGCATCATTCATAGCATCTTTCAATGTTTTACTTCCACTTTCAACCGCAACTACTTTTGCACCTAAAAGTTTCATTCTAAATACATTTAACTCTTGTCTGTCAACATCTTTTGCACCCATAAAAATAGTACATTCTAAACCCATAAGTGCAGCAATTGTTGCTGTTGCAACACCATGTTGTCCTGCACCTGTTTCAGCAATAACCTTTGTTTTTCCCATTTTTTTTGCAAGTAAACCTTGTGCAATTACATTGTTTACTTTATGAGCTCCGGTATGATTTAAATCTTCTCTTTTTAAATATACTTTTGCACCAATCTCTTCACTTATATTTTTAGCATGATATAGTGGATTTTCTCGACCTACATAATCTTTTAGTAAAGCATTAACTTCAGCCCAGAATTCTTTATCAAATCTATATTTTTTATATTCTATTTCTAATTCTTTTAAAATTGGCATTAATGTTTCAGGTACATATTGACCTCCAAAAATACCAAATTGACCCTTTTCATCTGGATCAAAAACACTTGGTTTTGGGATATAATTACTCATTCATTTTCTCTTTTTATTAAATTTCTAATACAGAATAAACAGGTGAAATTTTACTTAACTTTTTTGCACCTTCTAAAATTTGGATATTCATTAAAAAACACATTTCAACTAAATTTACATCCAATTTTTTAATTAAAGTAGCAGCTGCATAGGCTGTTCCACCACTTACTATAATATCATCTATTAAAAGTACATTCACATTTTTTTGATTATTAAAAGCATCTAGGTGAAGTTCTACTTCATCAAATCCATATTCTAACTCATATTTTTCACACACAGTTGTACTAGGAAGTTTTCCTTTTTTTCTTACAGGTACAAAACCTATTCCTAATCTATCAGCAAGTGCCGCTCCAAAAATAAAACCACGAGAATCGATTCCTGCTATATAATCTAAATTATAAGATTTATATCTATCTTCTAAATGGTTCATCAAAAGTTTAAATGCCTCTTTATTATTCAATAAAGTTGTGATATCTTTAAATACAATCCCTGGTTTTGGAAAATCATTTATACTTCTAATGGTATCTAATAATATTTTTTTACTATCTTCATTTAATACTTTATTTTCAACCAAACTACATCCTTTTATCTTTTTCTTGTGAAAAGTCAATTATTTTAGCCAAATAATTATTATGATTTTATGATAAGTTTTAAATATTTAAGAATATTATAAATATAATAAATTATATTATTAATGGAGTATTTATGAAACTATTATTACTTTTTTTTATTAGTATTTATTTAAATGCTTTAGATATTCAAAAAGCAAAAATTTATGAAGAAAATAAACAAAATATTAAAAATTGGTACATGAGTGAAAAATTGGATGGAATCAGAGCTTATTGGAATGGAAAAGAGTTTTTAAGTAAAAATGGAAATAAACTTTATGCTCCTCTTTGGTTTACTAAAGATTTTCCTCCTTTTGAGCTTGATGGAGAATTATGGACGAAAAGAAATGATTTCGAAACTATACAAAATATAGTTTTAGATAAAACTCCCTCTAAAGAATGGGAAAAAATAACTTATAATATTTTTGAAGTACCAAATACAAAAGGAATTTTTTCAAAAAGATTAGAAAAAATTGAATCTTACCTAAAAGAAAAACCAAATAAATATTTAAAAGTTATTCCACAAATTATTTGTAAAGATGAAACTCATTTAAGTGAATATTTAAATGAACTATTACAAAAAAAAGCTGAAGGAATAATCTTAAAAAATCCAAATATGGAATATGAAAAAGGAAGAACTAATAATTTATTAAAAGTAAAAACTTTTTTTGATGATGAAGCCACTGTAATAGGACATAATTTTAATAAAGAGAAGAAATTTAAAAGCTTAATTTTAAAATTAAAAAATGGGATTATTTTTAATCTAGGAGGAGGCTTTTCAGATAAACAAAGAGAAAGTCCACCAAAAATTGGTGAAATAGTCTCTTTTAAATATTATGGCTTTACTAAAAATGGTAAACCTAAATTTGCTTCTTTTTTAAGAATTAGAAAAAATGAATAGTCTTCTAATAAAGCTCATAACTTTTAGTAACTAATCCTGAATCTCTTATTTTTTTACAAATAGTTGTTTCTTTTGTTGTATCAACTATCAATTCTATAGATTTGATTCCATTTGTAGTTTTTACTTCTAATGACAAACAAGAATTTTTATCACTCATTTTCAAATCTTCAATTGTCCAATTTGAACTATTTAAATTCATTGTATCAGTAAGTTTATCAATTTTTTGATTAAGTAAATAATAACTTTGAATTGAGTTTATAGCAGTATTTATATCTCTTTTTATAGTTGAAACTAAAGCACTATCTTTAGCATCAAGATATTTAGGAACAGCAAAAGAAGCAATAATTCCTAATATAACTATTGCAAAAATCAATTCTAACAAAGAAAAACCATTTTTCATAAAGAATCCTTTACATAATAATATAAAAGATTATATTTTGTTAATTCTTAAAATAATATAATTTATTATTTATAAAATATCTGGAATATCTATATTTGTCTCTTTTTCAATATCTGCAATATTCTCAAAAATTACTTCTATTGGAGCAGCGCTATTTTCATTTTCTTTATCGACAAATCTTGTAAGAGCTTTTTGGAAATCAAGTTTTACTGTTCCTATTGGACCATTTCTTTGTTTTCCTATAATAACTTCTGCTTCTTCAACTGGTTTATTTATGAACTTAGATTTATAATCTTCACCCTTATCTTTTGCTTCTTTCTCTTTTTTTGCTTCTTCTCTTTCTTTATAAACATCATCTCTATAAACAAACATGATAATATCAGCATCTTGCTCAATAGCTCCAGATTCCCTTAAATCACTTAACATTGGTCTTTTATCTGGTCTATTTTCAAGTCCCCTATTTAGCTGAGAAAGAGCAATAATAGGAATTTTCATCTCCCTTGCAAGCATTTTTAAACCTCTTGAAATATCAGAAACCTCTTGGTGTCTGTCTTTATTTCCTGTTCCTTGCATAAGTTGAAGATAATCGATGATTACAAGTCTTATATTATTTGCTTCATTTTGAGCTAATTTTCTCACCCTTGCTCGAAGTTGATTGATATTTATACTTCCACCATCATCAACAAAAAGTTTTTTTGAATTTAAATCATCAAATGCTTTAGTTAAATTTGACCATTGAGAATCATCCATATCACCTTTTCTAAGATTTTGTAATGGAATAGATGTTTTTGCAGCTAACATCCTAAGCATAAGTTGTTCTGCTGGCATCTCTAGAGAGAAAAAGATAACTCCACTTCCTCTTTCCACATTTTTTAAAGCCATATTAAGTACGAGTGCAGTTTTTCCCATCGCTGGACGTGCAGCGATAATTATCAAATCTCCTTCGTTAAAACCAGTCGTTCTTCTATCTAGTGCCTCAAAACCTGTTGTTTCACCAATAAGATGCTTATTTCCAAGTTTTTTCATTTTTTCAATATATGAAAGAGTATCACTTGTGATAGTATTCATATCTTTTAATTCAGAAGTTGCACTATCTGTTGAGATTTTATAAAGTTCACCTTGAATAGTATCAAGTGCCTCATTTGCACTAACTTCCTCTTCAATAGCTACTTTTTTTATAGTTGTTGCAAGTGAGGCTAATTCTCTTTTTACTGCACCATCTTTTATTTCTCGTACATAAGCTAAAGTATTTGTAATTGGATTTGCAGAAAGAATTTCAAGTAATATAGAGTCATCAACATCTTTTGAATCAAGTCTTTTTCTTATAAACTCTTCATCAATTGGCATATCATCATTATGAAGTTTTACCATTACTTCAAAGATTTTTTTGTGAGCAGGAAGATAAAAATCTTTAGGTTTTAAGACTCCTAAAACATCTTCTAACTCTTCAGGGTTAAATAAAATAGAACTTAATACAGCCCTTTCAATATTTATACTATAAACACTATCCATTCATTCTCCGATTTTTTAAGGAAACGATTGTATCTAAAAGTTAATTAGTGCTTTATAAATACTAAAATACCCTATTTCTTCCACTATTTTTTGCTTCATATAATTTTTTATCTACAATAGAAATTGCATTTTCAAAATCTTTTAAATAACTTTTATCACAAATTTCAGGATTAATTTCAAAAATCCCCATACTAAGAGTTGTTGATATTTTATAATTTTCAAAATCTAAGATAAAATTTGAAAAATCTTCTCTTATTTTATTTAAAATTTCTCTTGCTTTTTTTTCTTTAATAGCTGGAAGTATTAAAATAAACTCTTCTCCACCATACCTAATTATCATGTCAGAATTTCTAAGACTCTTTTTTGCAATAGGAACAAAACTCTCTAGCATTTTATCTCCAGCTAAATGCCCATAAGTATCATTTATATTTTTAAAATAATCAAAATCACACATACAAAGAACAAAAGATTCTGAAGTAGCAAAAGAGATTTCTAATTGATTATTATATAATTGATTAAGTTTTTGTCTATTTAAAGCACCTGTTAAAGGATCTTTTGAAGCTTCAGAATTTATTAAAGTATTATCTATCAAAGCTAATTCTGTTCCTAAAGATAAAGATAACATTTCACACTTTTCTAAATAAGTTAATAAAAGATGATTATTTGTTCCTTTTTGTAGTAAATAATTTTCTATTTGTTTTGCTATATAATGTAAATTTTCATGAAGTTTGCAAATATTTTTATATTTAGAATTATTCTGTATTATTATTTTTCCAGAATCTAATAACCATTTTCCAAAAGTACATAAATTATGATTTGTTTCAGGAAAAAATTTATTATCTCTTAAAGCAATTGATTTTGATAAATAATTTAACCACTCCAAATGTGCTTTATAATACAAAATAACATTTTGTTCATAAATATCACTAAGACTTGAAATTCTAAGAGAATTTTTATTTTGTAAATCTATTACATATTTATCCAAATATTTTTTTGCAATCATATCTTCAAAATATAAATGCAGTTGATACAAAGTATAAAGTTCTTCTTTTGCATTTTTATGAAGTAATCTTTCCATTATTAATCTTTTTAAATTTATTAATTCATGGGTCAATATAACATAAGGAACAGATAATTCTATATTATAATTTATTAAATTTTCACAAACTAAAGAAGCATTTTCCATATCGCTTTTACAAATATATTCAATGATTAAAGAGAAAAAGTTTTTTATTTCTTCTGTCTCTTCATCATCTATTCTTTTTATATTTATTATGTATTTCTGAAAAAATTCTAAACTTATTTCTTCTGCTTCACTATTAAGATATTTTTGAAAATTTGAAATATCCATTTTCATTATTTTCTCTTTTGAGCTTCTATTTCAACTTCTTCTATAAATTTATTTATTAAAGCATCTCCTGAAAGTTTTTCTATAATTTCACCTTTTTTCATTATAAGTCCACTTCCTTTTCCAAAAGCAATAGCTACATCTGCACTTTTTGCTTCACCTATTGCGTTCACGACACATCCCATAACTGAAACATCCATTGGTGTTTTTATATGAGCTGTTCTTTTTTCTATTTGGGCAACAGCACTCACTAAATCAGCTTCAATTCTTCCACAAGTAGGACAAGAAACAATATTTAATCCCTCTTTTGCAATTCCAACATCTTTTAAAATTGCCTTTCCAACTTTTATCTCTTCTTCAAGTTCTCCTGTCATTGAAACTCTTAAAGTATCACCAATACCATCAAGTAATAATGCACCTAATGCAATAGAAGATTTAATAGTTGAGTGAAATTGTGTTCCAGCTTCCGTAACTCCAAGATGGAATGGATAATTATTTTTTGGTCTTAACATTCTATATGCTTCAACTGTTCTTTGAACATCACTAGCTTTTAAAGAAACTTTTAAATTTGTAAATCCTAAATCTTCTAAATACTTAATATTATATTCAGCACTAGCTACCATACCTTGTGGTGTTTGACCGTATTTATCTTCAAATTGTTTTTCCAAACTTCCAGAGTTTACTCCAATTCTAATTGGAATATTTCTTTGTTCACAAGCTTTTACAATCTCTTTTACCCTACTTTTATCTCCTATATTTCCAGGGTTAATTCTAATACAATCAACAACTTCAGCAGCGATTAAAGCTAGTTTATATTTAAAATGAATATCTGCTACAAGTGGTAAATCAATTTGAGATTTTATCTCTTTTAATGCATTAGCTGCTTCTAAATCAGGAACAGCAACTCTTACAATATCTGCACCAGCAAAATGTAATCTTGTAATTTGCTCAACTGTAGCTTTTACATCTGATGTTTTAGTAAAAGTCATAGATTGAACAGGAATTGGTGCATCACCACCAACTGGTACTTTTCCGACGAATATCTGTTTTGTTGGGTATCTTTTTATCATGTCGAGATTTTATCAACATAAATATTAATTTAAAATGAAAAGTTTTTAATAAAGAAAAAAGAACTAATTTAATATAATATTTTCTAATAAATCTACATAAAAGTTATACATTAATATGTCATCAAAAAAAAGCACATTTATAATAATATTATCATTTTTAATCCTTACAATTTTAATTGTTTTAGGAACATATTTTTATATTTCAAAAAAACAAGAAAATTTGTTAAATTCTATTTATTATACGACTCACTCAAATATAAGCAATACAACAGAAAATTTAATCAAAGATAAGCTAAATGCTACTTTGAGTATATCTTTAGCTTTATCAAAAAATAATAATTTACATAAAATTATAAAAGAGGAAAATTACTCTAAATTAGACTACTCTAAATTTATAAATGAAATAAGAGAAAATTCAAAATATAAGAATGTATGGATTCAAATAGTTGATAAAAATGGAAACAGTGTATATCGTTCTTGGACAAATAAAAAAGGTGATAATTTACTTTTTAGAAAAGATTTAAAAAATACTCTTACAAATCAAAATATTTCTACTTCTATAAGTGTAGGATTATTCAATCTTACATTAAAAGCTAGAACACCAATCTATGATGAAGAAAACAATTTTTTAGGAGCTTTAGAAATAATCACCCATTTTAATTCAATTGTGGAAGATTTAAAACAAATCAATGTGGATTCCATAGTAATTACTGATAAAAAATATAAAAATACTATTAAATTTCCCTACTCTAATATTTTTATAAATGATTACTATATAGCAAATAAAAATGTAAATCCAGAATTAATTTCGTATATACAAATTAATAATATTGAAAAATATGTAAATATTTCTGAATATATTGTAGAAAATGGATATTTAATTTCAAATTATAATTTATATGATGAAAATAATGATAAATTAGCTTATATTATAAATTTTGTTAAATTAAAAGATATTGATTTACAAATTGTAAAATCTTTTAAGATACAAATTATTATGGTTTCTGTTATTGCATTAATTATACTATTTTTCTCTTTTTTAATTTTCATATATTCAAAATATATTAAAGAGATAAAATTTCAAGAGAATAAAAAACAATCTATTTTAGATTCACAATCAAACATCATAGTAATAACAAATGGAGAAGAAATAATAGATGCAAATAAACAATTGTGTCACTTTTTTATTGATATAAATAATCTTCAAGAATTTAAAAATAAATATAAATGTATTTGTACAGCTTTTATAGATATGAACAATGAATTTTATGTTATAGAAAAAGATTATGATAATAAAAACTGGGCTGAATATGTCCTTGAAAATAAAAATAAAAATTTTAAAGTTGCAATGAAAGATAAAAATGGTGAAATTAAACATTTTTCATTAAAAACATCAAAAATGAATTTAGAAAATCATATTATTGCTACATTTACAGATATAACTCAAGAAATAGAACAAATTAAAAAAGATAAAGAAAAAGATAGATTATTATATCAACAATCAAAAATATCTGCAATTGCCGATACGCTAAAAAATATAGCTCATCAATGGAGACAACCTTTAAGCATAATAAGTACTATTGCAAGTGGAATGAAAATAAAAAAAGAATTAAATATTTTAGAAGAAAAAGAGTTTAAAGAATCTTGTGAATCTATTATATTAAATACTAAAAAATTATCTAATACTATTGAAAACTTCACAAATTTTTTTAATAAAGATGAAAATATATCTAGTTTTTCTTTTATAGAAGCCTTAGAAGAAACTATAAACTTTTTTGATTCAATATTTGAAAAGAATAGTATAAAATGTATTTTTGATTATAGTAGTGATTTTATTTTAGAATGTAATAGAAATGATTTTTCTCAAGCTATTTTAAATATTTTAGACAATTCTATTTATGCTTTAACAAATAAAAAAGCAGAAAATGAAAGATATATTTTCATTAATTTTAAAGAAAATATATTAGAAATAAGAGATAATGCAGAAGGTATTGATGATCAAATAATCTCAAAAATTCTCGAACCTTATTTTACAACAAAACACCAAGGATTTGGGGTAGGATTAGGACTTTATATTGTACAAGAACTTTTTGTAAAAAATCTAGGATATAAAATTGATGTTAAAAATGTTACATTTGAACATCAAAATAAAAAATATTCAGGTACTAGTTTTATTGTTGATTTTAATTAAACTTCAATTTTGAAAAGATTAGATACAATACCCGCATTAATAAGAAAAGGATTTGTATGCAAGGTTTTGCTGTATTTGATTTAATAATAATTTCTATTACTTTAATATTGGGTTTAAAGGGACTATTTAGAGGTTTAATAAAAGAAGTTTTCGGAATTATTGGAATCATTGGTGCAATTTTCGTAGCTTCAAGAATTTCAAAAGAAACAGGAGATTTATTAGCTCCTGTTTTAGTTTTAGAGAATGAAGCAACTATAAAGCTAATTGGTTTTGTTGTTGCTTTAGTGGGTGTTTGGCTTATAGTTTACAGTGCAGGTATTGTAGTTAGTAAAATATTTTCAGCTAGTGGATTAGGAGTTATTGATAGATTATTTGGATTTATTTTTGGTGCCGCAAAAATATTTTTAATTTTCTCTGTAATTGCTTATGCGTTATATCAAGTAGAATCTTTTAGAAAAGTTATAGATGAAAAATTTGCAACTTCTGCTGTGATGCCACATTTAATAAGCGTTGGTTCACACATTATAAAACTTGATACAGGTTCTTTAACAAATAGTTTTAATAAAGCTATTGATACAGTTAAAGAATCTCCTATAGTAAAAGATACGACATCTAACATTCAAGAAAATGTAGACTCAACTGTAAACGGTGTTCAAGAAGTTATTCAAGAAGAAATAGTAAAACAAGTAGAAGAAAAAGTAGAAGAATCTACGAATATGAGTTCTGAAGAAATTGATGTAATGAAAGAAAAATTAAAAAACATTGCAAATAAACCAGAAGAAAACCAATAAAGGGATTTAATATTGTTCGAAAATAAATATATACAACAAAGAATAGAAAAAGCTGATAAATTAAGAGAAGTTGGGATTAATCCTTATTCAAATGAGAGTTTAAGAAATTGCACAATATCGAAGTATTTAAATGTAAATAGTGATATTTTTCATACTGAAAACAAAAGAGATGAAAATAGAAGTTATACAGTTGCTGGAAGAATTAAATTTTTTAGATTGATGGGAAAAGCTGCATTTTTAAAAATTGAAGATGAAAGTGGAATGCTTCAAGTTTATGTGGCAAGAGATAATTTACCTGAAGGTTTTTATAATGAGATTTTTAAAAAAAATATAGAAGTTGGGGACATTGTTGAAGTTACTGGTTATCCATTTGTAACAGGTCAAGGGGAACTATCTTTACATGTTGATAATTTAAAAATACTTACAAAAGCCATTTCTCCACTTCCTGAAAAGTATCATGGAATTCAAGATAAAGAGTTAAGATATAGACAAAGATATTTAGATTTAATCATGAATTCTGAAGTAAGAAAAACTTTTCATATTAGAAGTAAAGTTATCTCTTTAACTAGAAGATTCTTCGAAAATAAAGGATTTTTAGAAGTTGAAACACCTATGATGCATCCAATTGCAGGTGGAGCAAATGCAAGACCATTTGTTACTCATCATAATGCTTTAGGAATAGATAGATATTTAAGAATTGCTCCTGAACTTTATTTAAAAAGATTAATTGTCGGTGGATTTGAAGCTGTATTTGAAATAAATAGAAATTTTAGAAATGAAGGAATGGATGCAACTCATAATCCTGAATTCACTTCAATTGAATTTTATTGGGCATACAAAACTTATAAAGATTTAATTATTATTACAAAAGAATATTTTGAATACTTATTTGAACATTTAGAATTACCTACTATCCTTCCTTATGGAGATTTAAAAATTGATTTTAATAAATTCACGGAAATTCCATTAATTCAATCTTTAAGTGAAATCGGTGGAGTTCCTGCTGATATTGTTGAAGATAAAGAAAAAATCATATTATTCATGAAATCAAAAAATTTAGATGTAAATGAAAAAATGAATCTTGGGCAACTTCAAGGTGAATTATTTGATGAATACGTAGAAGCGAAATTAATTAATCCAACATTTATTACTGAATATCCTGTTGAGATTTCTCCACTTGCAAGAAGAAATGATGAAAAAACACATTTAACAGATAGATTTGAATTATTTATTGCAGGGAAAGAGATAGCAAATGCATTTTCAGAGTTAAATGACCCTCTTGATCAACTTCAAAGATTTGAAGGACAGATGGCAGCAAAAGATAGTGGAGATGATGAAGCACACGAAATGGATGAAGATTTTGTAAATGCTTTATCTTATGGTATGGCTCCAACAGCAGGACAAGGGATTGGTATTGATAGACTTGTAATGATGCTTACAAATCAACACTCAATTAGAGATGTTTTACTGTTCCCTGCTATGAAACCTGTAAAACATGAAATTAATCTTCATGATGATGAAATATAATAATTAATCCTAAAGGAGAAAAAGATGAGTTATATAACAAGTGCGAATTTAAAAGAAGCAGATAATGAAGTATTTTCAATAATTGAAAAAGAATTAGAAAGACAAACAAACCATTTAGAAATGATTGCTAGTGAAAACTTCACTAGTCCTGCTGTTATGCAAGCTATGGGTTCTGTTTTTACTAACAAATATGCTGAGGGTTATCCTTACAAAAGATATTATGGTGGTTGTGAGCAAGCTGATGCTGTTGAGCAATTAGCTATTGACAGAGCTTGTAAAATCTTTGGTTGTACTTATGCTAATGTTCAACCTCATTCAGGTTCTCAAGCTAATGGTGCTGTTTATGCTGCGTTATTAAGTGCTGGTGATAAAATCTTAGGTATGGATTTATCTCATGGTGGACATTTAACTCATGGTTCTAAACCATCATTTTCTGGTAAAAACTATTCTGCATTTTATTATGGTGTTGAATTAGATGGAAGAATCAATTATGATAAAGTTTTAGAAATTGCAAAAATAGCTCAACCAAAAATCATTGTTTGTGGAGCAAGTGCTTATGCTAGAGAGATTGATTTTTCTAAATTTAGAGAAATAGCTGATGCTGTTGGTGCTATTTTATTTGCTGATATTGCTCACATTGCAGGACTTGTTGCTGCTGGTGAACACATGTCACCATTTCCATATGCTGATGTTGTTACAACTACTACTCACAAGACTTTAAGAGGTCCAAGAGGTGGTATGATTATGACAAATGATGAAGAGATTGCTAAGAAAATCAATTCAGCTATTTTCCCAGGATTACAAGGTGGACCACTTGTTCATGTAATTGCTGCAAAAGCTGTTGCATTTAAAGAGATATTAGCTCCAGAATGGAAAGATTATGCAAAACAAGTAAAAGCAAATGCAAAAGTATTAGCAGAAGTATTAATGAAAAGAGGATATGACATCGTTTCAAATGGAACAGATAATCACTTAGTATTAGTAAGCTTTTTAAATAAACCATTTTCAGGAAAAGATGCAGATGCAGCTTTAGGAAATGCTGGAATTACTGTAAATAAAAACACAGTACCAGGAGAAACAAGAAGTCCATTTGTAACATCAGGGATTAGAATAGGATCTCCAGCATTAACAGCTAGAGGGATGAAAGAAAAAGAGTTTGAGATTATTGCAAACAAAATTTGTGATGTATTAGATAACATTGAAGATTCAGCATTACATGCTAAAATCAACAAAGAATTAGAAGAATTAGCTTCTAATTTTGTGATTTACAATCAATCGACTTTTTAGGGTTTCTATTATAAATTAAGGATTAGTTATGCAAATAAAAGGTGAAGAGTTCATTAGAAAAGTTCAGATTCAACAAGAAAGAGAAGAGCTAGAAAGAAAACTTAGCGAACTTGAAGATGTTGATTTATCGATTAATAATATAAATATTAATCATAATAATGAATCTGCAAAATTTAATGGTACACCTCAATTTGAACCAAATGAACATGAACTTGATAATATTATGCTTAATTCTAGTGGCTATAGTAATAATGATGAAAATAAGAAAAAATATCTAATATTAGGTATTGTTCTTGTTGTTTTATTTTTATTAACTATTATAATAATTAGATTACTAACAAATGATCCTACTAAAGATGATTCATTTACTGCAAACAATGCAAATTCATCAGAAATAAAGAAATTATCAGAAAATAATAATATTGAAGAAAATTTCCAAAAAATAATAAATGAAAGAGTAAAAAAAGATTCTAATGAACCAATAATTCCTGAAAATGCCATATCAACAGAAGATAGATTACAAGCTTTACAACAGACTGTAGAAGAACCAGAAAGAACACAAATTTCTCAAGAAGAAGAACCAACAAATATCTCTAACGAAACTATTGATGAAACAATCAAAAAAATAGAAGAGAAAAAAACGGTACAAAAAGAACAAGTAAAACAAACTGTTGAAAAGAAAACTTCTATTATAAAAGAACCTGTAGAAAAAAAAGTAGAAACAAAAAAAAGTGTTAAAGATTTAGTAGATAACTCTTCTTCTGAAATGGTAAATGGATTTTTTATTCAAGTTGGGGCATTTACAAGAAAACCATCTGATAGTTATATTAATACAATTAGAAATGCAAGATTTAAATATAAAATTTACCAAGATGAAGTGAAAGGTACTGTATATAATAAAGTACTTATAGGTCCATATTCAACACGAGCTGCTGCTGCTGAAAATATGGAAGATGTTAAGCAAAAATTAGATTTATCTAGTGCTTTTATTGTTAAATTTTAAAAAGAGTAAATAATGATTTTTTATACAAAAGAGCTTTTCTTAGACCAATTTACACCCGTATCAATATATGAAAAAGTGAAATCGTTATATCAAAATGAAATTACTTTTTTATTTGAAAGTACAATAAACTCAAATGAGGGAAATTATTCATATATAATAATTGGAGCTAGAGAAAGAGTTTGGTATGAAAAAGATACTTGTTATTATAAAAATGAACAAGGTGATATTCAAATTGTAGATTCAAACCCTTTAGCTTTTTTAAAAAAATATTATAAAAATTTTGATAAACAAGTATATAAAGATAAAGCTTTAGAGTTAGGAATTGGTTTAATAGATGGTTTTATTGGAAATATTGGTTATGACATAGGAAAAGAGTTTGAACCAAAATTAAAAAATACAATGAATAATTTAGTTGATCAACTAGGTATTCCTGATTTAGATTTAATAAGACCAAATATAATTTTAGGTTTTTCTCATAAAACTTCAAAACTTGTGATGGTAACCTCTATTGATTCTAAAAAAGATGAACTTAAAACTATAGAAGAATTACTTCATACAACATACTCATATGCTCCTTTAAAAAAAGCAACTATTTTAGATGAAGGTAGATTCAATTTTACAAAAGAAGAATTCTTTGAAATGGTTTCAAAATCTAAAGAGATGATTAAAGCAGGAGATGTTTTTCAGATTTTAATGTCAAATAGATTTATCCAAAAAGCTGTTGTGGATCACTTAAGTTTTTATAGAGCTTTAAGAAGTAAAAATCCAAGTCCTTATCTGTTTTTACTTGAATTTGAGAAATTTACAATTGCAGGAAGTAGTCCAGAAGTTATGATTAGACTTGTTGATGGACATTTACTTTTAAGACCTATTGCAGGAACTAGAAAAAGAGGAAAAAATCTTGATAGAGATTTAGAACTAGAACTTGAGATGGTAAATGATGCAAAAGAAAGAGCTGAACATATCATGCTTGTTGATTTAGGTCGAAATGACGTTGGTAGAGTTGCACGTCCAGGAACTGTAAAAGTTACAGATTTGATGAGAGTTGAGCGATATTCTCATGTTATGCATATGGTTTCTGATGTTGAAGCTATAATTGATGACAAATATGACATGTTTGATCTATTTATGGCTACTTTTACAGCTGGGACAATGACAGGAGCACCTAAAATTAGAGCTATGGAATTAATTGCACAATTTGAAGGAATAAAAAGAAATTTCTATTCAGGAAGTATTGCATATTTTGGATTTGATGGAAATATGGATAGTGCAATTACAATAAGAACTACAATGCTAACAGAAGATACTGTAATTTTTCAAGCAGGTGCAGGTGTCGTTGCTGATTCAAAACCTGAAGATGAATATTTAGAAGTTACAAATAAACTTGCTGCTAATATAGCAACATTAAAAGACTTATCATAATCTCTTATTTAAAGGATATAAATTGTTACTAGGTGTAAATATAGACCACATCGCAGTTTTGAGAGAAGCTAGAAAAATAAATGACCCTAATCCTCTTGATGCACTTGGAATTTGTAAATTAAGTGGAGCAGATCAAATAACTATTCATTTAAGAGAAGATAGACGTCATATTCATGATAATGATGCAGTTGCAATAATAAAGCAATCTTCTTTACCTGTTAATTTAGAATGTTCAATCAATGATGAAATTATTAATATTGTTTGTAATTTGAAACCTTCAAGAGTAACTTTAGTTCCTGAAAATAGAGATGAAGTTACAACAGAAGGTGGACTTAATATAAAGAAAAATTTTGAAAAACTTCAAAAAGTTATCGATAAATTACATGAGAATGAAATTGAAGTATCACTTTTCATTGATCCAAATGAACAAATTATTGATTTATCAAATCAACTAGAAGTTGAATGGATAGAGTTACATACAGGAACTTTTGCTAATATCTATGCAATGCTTCATTCAAATCTTTCTAATACACATCATTCAATTAAAGAGTTAGAATTAACTAAAAATGAACTGAAAACTAAATTAGCTATTTCTATAAAAGAGATAGAAAATTCTGCAAAAATTGCTAAAAAATTGGGTCTAAAAGTTGCTGCTGGTCATGGATTAAACTATCAAAATGTAACTTTAATTTCAAAAATTCCTGAAATTGAAGAGTTAAATATTGGGCAAAGTATTATTGCACGCTCAGTTTTTAAAGGTCTTAGTCAAGCAATAATTGATATGAAAGAACTTATTAAAAAATGATTGAAAATAAAAAACCAAAAATTGCCATTAGTATTGGAGATTTAAATGGCATAGGAATTGAAATCGCCTTAAAATGTCACGAAGAAATCTCTAATATTTGTCAACCAATATATTGTATAAATAATAAAATGCTAAAAAAAGCTTCTAATGAACTAAAAATTGAAGTTCCAAAAAGTTTTGAAATATTTAAGACAAAGGGTGAATTTGAAATTAAACCTGGAACAGTTTCTAAAAAATCAGGGAAATACTCTTATGATTCATTTTTAGATGCAATAAATTTGGCAAATAAAAAAGAAGTTGAAGCAATTTGTACACTTCCTATAAATAAAGAAGCTTGGAATAAAGCAGATATAAAATACAAAGGTCATACAGAAGTATTGAGAGATTATTTTGGAGAAGATGCTATTATGATGCTTGGTTGTTCTTCAATGTTTGTAGCTTTATTTACTGAGCATATCCCTTTGAAAAAAGTAGCTAAAAAGATAGTTGAAGAAAACTTAACAAAATTTTTAATTGATTTTTATAATAATGTAAAAAGCGACAATATAGCTGTTCTTGGATTAAATCCCCATGCAAGTGATAATGGAGTTTTGGGGGACGAAGAGATAGAAATTTTCAAAGCAATTAAAAAAGCAAATAAATTTTTAGATAAAAATATTTTTAAAGGCCCATTAGTTCCAGATACAGCTTTTTCACCAAATTCAAGAAAAAATCATAAATATTTTATTGCAATGTATCATGACCAAGGTTTAGCTCCATTAAAAGCTTTATATTTTGATGAGAGTGTGAATATAAGTTTAAATCTTCCAATTATCAGAACTTCTGTTGATCATGGAACTGCTTTTAATATTGCCTATAAAAATGAAGATATAAATACTCAAAGTTATATAAATGCTATAAAAGAAGCTATAAATTTAATTCATATTAAAAAATGAAAATATTAGAAGCTTGCTATGAAATTAATTTCTCAAAAATTAATTTTATAGAACGAAAACAAAAAATTGAAAAATCAAAAACTATAATAAGTGGTCCTCCCAAAACGGGGAAAAGTTATTTAATCTACGATTACTTATCAAATCATAAATCTAAAGATTATTTATATCTAGATTTTTCTGATTTAAGAAATAATATTGAAGAAATTTATGTAGATTTACAAAAATTTATAAAAATGAATGAAATCACTATTTTAGTTTTAGAAAATTTTGAGTTCCAATTTGAAATTCCAACTTGTGAAACTATAATTATTTCTACTTCTTATCCTTATAAAATAAGAGGATTTGAAAATATAATATTAAATGCTTTAGATTTTGAAGAATATTTACTTCATGATAATAAACACCAAAACATAACACAAAGTTTCAACAGTTTTTTAAAATTTGGTAATTTACCTGAATTGATAAATATTGATGAACATAAAAAAATACAAAGGTTACAAGAGATATTAAAACTCTCTTCTTTAGATGAAACTTATTACGAAATTTTAAAAAGTTTAATTGAAAATATTGATGAAAAAAAATCACTTTTTCAAATATTTAATTCATTAAAATTAAAAATTAAAATTTCTAAAGATAAATTTTATGAAATTTGCAAAAAAGTAGAAAACAATAAAATAATATATTTTATAGCAAAATATAATCAAGAGAAATCTCTTAAAAAAGTTTACACATATAATCACTCATTTTTTAATGCTATTTCCCATTCTAAAAAATTTAAAAATGAATTCTCGAATATGATTTTTCTAGAACTACAAAATAGATATGATGAAATTTATTATTTAGATAATATTGATTTTTATATAAAATCAAAAAATATGGCTGTGATTGCTATTCCATTTTTTAATAGTTTTTTAACTGCTAATTTAGTGAAAAAAATAATTAAAATTTCTCATGAATTTGATATAAATGAAATAAATATAATAACTATTTCAAATAGTGAAAAAATCAATGACTCAAAAATAAAAATAAATGTAATTCCTTTTTATGAATGGGCTTTAAGCTAAGTATTTGTTAATGATTTTTTAGATAAAATCCAAAAATTATTGAAGGAAAAAAGGGCATGAATAAAAGAGTACTTGTTAAATTTTCTGGTGAAGCACTAGCTGGTGCAGAAGGTTATGGAATTGATACTCAAATACTGGATTATATAGCTGAAGAGATAAAAAGTCTAGTAGAAAATGGTATTGAAGTTGGTATCGTTATTGGCGGTGGAAATATAATTAGAGGTGTAACCGCAGCAGCTGACGGAGTCATAAAAAGAACAAGTGCTGATTATATGGGTATGTTAGGAACTGTAATAAATGGAGTTGCTATGCAAGAAGCCCTAGAATATAAAGGTTTAAGTGCAAGACTTCAAACAGCTATTAAAATGGAACAAATTGCCGAACCATTTATTGTTAGAAAAGCAATGAGGCATTTAGAAAAAGGAAGAGTTGTAATATTTGGAGCAGGAACTGGTAATCCATACTTTACAACAGATACAGGAGCAACATTAAGAGCTACTGAAATTGGTGCTTCAATGCTTATAAAAGCTACTAAAGTAGATGGTGTTTATGATAAAGACCCAATGAAATACTCTGATGCTAAAAAATTAGATACTTTATCTTATGATAGAGCGTTAGAAGACCATATAAAAGTAATGGATGACACAGCAATTGCACTAGCAAAAGATAATAAACTTCCAATAGTTGTTGCAAATATGAATGAAAAAGGAAACTTACTAAAAATCGTAAAAGGTGATTATAGTAAGTGTTCAATAGTTAAATAAAATACTAAAAGGAATAAGAAATGATGAGATTAGAAGAAAGAATTTCAAAAGCATTAAAACAAGTTGACAATGATAGATATATACTAGCAATTGCTGTTGGACAAAGAGCAGATGAATTAAGTAAAGGTGCAAAGCCTTTATTAGAATTAAATACTCAAAAAATGAAATACACTGATATTGCTATTGATGAAATTGCAGCGGGTCTTTTAAAAATAGAAGGATTTGTAGATAAAAAATAAAATAAGTTAAATAACTTATTTTTTTGGTCTAAGTATATGGAACAATTTTTTAAAGAAATTCAAAGCATAAATGCTATTGAAGATGCTATTAGTAAACTAAAAACTCAAATTGAGATTTCTCCTAAGTTATATGAAATAATTAATTTCATAATAGAAGCACATGAGGGACAATTTAGAAAAAGTGGTGAGCCTTACTGTGTTCATCCTGTATTAGTTGCTGCAATTACAGCTCATTTTTCCAAAGATGAATCAGTAATTGCAACAGCTTTACTTCATGATGTAGTAGAAGATACGGAATATACCCTTGATTTTGTAAGAGAAAAATGGGGAAATGATATTGCAATAATGGTAGATGGACTTACCAAAATTGTTGAAATAAGAGAACATGAATTTGTTACTGCAAGTGATGCTACTGATTCTAAAATAATATCATCTGCACTTACTTTTAGAAAAATGCTTATTGCTTCTATAGATGATGTTAGAGTTTTGGTAGTTAAACTCTGTGATAGACTTCATAATATGCTAACACTTAATGTATTACCTCCAAATAAACAAAAAAGAATAGCCGAAGAAACTTTAGTTGTTTATGTTCCAATAGCAAATAGATTAGGTATCTCCACTCTAAAAAATGCACTAGAAGATTTAGCATTTTTTTATATCTATCCAAATGAATACAAAAAAATTGATAATTTTTTAAAAGAGCAAGAACATGCAATGCAACTTACTTTTAATAATTTTATCTCTACAACAAAAAATCTATTAGAAAAAAATGGATATGATTTAAATAAAATTAAAATATATTCAAGAATAAAACATCATTATTCAATTTACTTAAAAATGCAAAGAAAAGGGATTTCGATAGATGAAGTTTTAGATCTTTTCGCTATTAGAATCTTAGTTGAAAATGATATTGATTGCTACAAAGTTTTAGGTTTTATACATTTAGAATTTAAACCTTTAATTTCAAGATTTAAAGATTATGTTGCAACGCCTAAAGAAAATGGTTATCAAACTATTCATACAACAGTATTTTATAACTCAAAAATTTATGAAATTCAAATTCGTTCTTTCGAAATGAATAAAATAGCAGAATATGGAATAGCAGCCCATTGGATGTATAAATCAGGTGTTAAAAATACTACAAATTTAAATTGGCTTAAATCTTTAGAGTTTTCAAATGAAAATATAGAAGAATTTTATCAAGAAACAAAAGATAATTTATATACTCAAGAAATTATAGTTTACTCTCCAAAAGGTGAAGTTTTTACTCTTCCTGTTGGCTCAACAGCCTATGATTTTGCTTTTGCAGTACATTCAAATGTTGGTAAAAAAGCTATTGCTTGCTATATAAATAAAATAAAAAAACCTCTTTTAACTGTGCTTAAAAGTACAGATATTGTCTCTATTGAAACAGGAGATGATATAATTGTTAGATGTTCTTGGATTGATATGGTTCAAACATCAAGAGCAAAAAAACAGATTAAATTTTTATGTACTCATAGACAAAGAGAAATAGATGAAATGTCTGGTAAAAATATCTTAAATACAGTATTTTCTAGATATTATGAAGATGTTACAAAAATATATCCTATTGAATCTCTTTATAAAGTTCCTTTAGTATTAGATTTCTTCAAAAATTCTAAACAACTTATTGAAAAAAACATAGTACAAGATAAAGGATTAATGACTAGGTTTAAAATATTAACTAGTAAAATAAAAGAGTTTAAATTTGATAATATGTTAATATATTCAAATTTCAGTATAACTTCTGTATCATTTGACCATTGCTGTCATCCAAAGTTTGGAGATGATATCGTAGCTTTTAGAAATAACAATGAAGCTATTATTCATCATAAAATGTGCGATAAAGCCTATAATAAAATTAAAAATAATCACCAAATGCTTTTTTGTAAATGGACAAAAAATAGTGTTTATCAATATAAAATGGTAATAAGTATTCCCAATACAAGAGGAGAATTAGCCAAAGTGCTTACATATATGGCTGAAAATGAATTTTATATTTTAGGTGTAGATTTTGGAAGACAAAAACACTCTTACATACAATATTGTGATATAGAGTTTGAAGCAAATAAATCAAATATTGATGAAGTAAAAAAAATAATTGAAAAAAAAGTAAAAGTTATAGAATTTTTCTCGAAAAAAGATGCATATAACAAATAAGAAAAGGTTAATAATTGATGGAAAATAGAGTTCAAGAAGCACTAAATGAAATAAAACGTGGAACTGCTGAAATTATAGATATTGAAGCAATAGAAAAAGTAATAAAAAAATATTTTGAAACAGGTGAGAATTTTTATGTAAAAGCAGGCTTTGATCCAACTGCACCAGATTTACATTTAGGTCATACTGTTTTAATACAAAAACTTGCTACATTTCAAAAATTTGGTGGAATTATACAATTTTTAATTGGTGATTTTACTGCAACAATTGGTGACCCTACAGGTAAAAGTGAAACTAGAAAAGTTTTAAGTAATGAGCAAGTTTTAAATAATGCAGAAACATATAAAGAACAAGTTTTTAAAATACTTGATCCAAATAAAACTCAAGTTATGTTTAATTCAACTTGGTTAAAAGAGTTAGGAACAGGTGGATTAATAGCTCTTGCTTCAAATTTGACAGTTGCAAGAATGCTTGAGCGTGATGATTTTTCTAAAAGATATGCTTCTAATACTCCTATTGCTGTTAGTGAATTTATATATCCTTTACTTCAAGGTTATGATTCAGTTGCT
This sequence comes from Arcobacter aquimarinus, assembly GCF_013177635.1. Classification (NCBI taxonomy): domain Bacteria; kingdom Pseudomonadati; phylum Campylobacterota; class Epsilonproteobacteria; order Campylobacterales; family Arcobacteraceae; genus Arcobacter; species Arcobacter aquimarinus. The sequence goes on from NZ_CP030944.1 coordinate 1,775,251, forward strand.
ATGAATACAGATATAGAACTTGGAGGAACAGATCAAAAATTCAATCTTTTAATGGGAAGAACTCTACAAAAAGCTTATGATTGTAAAAAACAACAAGCTGTATTAATGATGCCTATTTTAGAAGGTTTAGATGGTGTTCAAAAAATGTCTAAATCATTAGGTAATTATATTGGTGTAACTGATGAACCTTTTGATATGTTTGGAAAAATTTTATCAATATCTGATGAATTAATGTGGAGATATTTTGAACTATTATCATCTAAATCTTTAAAAGAAATAGATGAAATAAAAGAAGGTGTAAAAAATGAAACTTTACATCCTAAAAAAGTAAAAGAATCTTTGGCAATGGAAATCGTTGATAGATTTCATGGTGTTGGATTTGGAGAAAAAGCAAAAGAGGAATTCGAAAAAGTATTTGCTAAAAAAGATATTCCAACGGATATTCCTGTGTTTACTTTTGAAACATCAATTTGGATTTGTCAAGCATTAGTTGATAGTAAACTTGTTGACTCAACTTCTCAAGCAAGACGAGATATAAAGGCAAATGCTGTGTCTATAAACCAAGAAAAAATAAGTGATGATAAGTTAAATTTAGAAAAAGGTGAATTTGTTTTACAAAAAGGTAAAAAAAGTTTCGCTAAGATAATAATAAAATAGAAAGGCTAATGTTTGAAAATAGGAAAATATGAAATAAAACACCCAATAATCCAAGGTGGAATGGGAGTTGGAATTAGTTGGGATCAATTAGCTGGAAATGTAAGTCTTGAAGGTGGTCTAGGAGTTATTTCAGCTGTTGGAACAGGTTATTATAAAAATAAGAGTGAAAATGTAAATATTATTACAAAAAAAGATAAACCAAAAGATGTTTTAAACTTTTATAGTAAAGATGCTCTTACTGAAATTTTCCAAAATGCAAGAAAGATATGTGCAGATGCACCTTTAGCTTGTAATGTTTTGTATGCAATTAATGATTATGGAAGAGTAGTACGTGATGCTTGTCAAGCAGGTGCAAATATCATAATAACAGGTGCTGGAATTCCTACTAATATGCCAGAATTTACAAAAGAGTATCCAGATGTTGCATTAATTCCTATCGTTTCAAGTGCAAGAGCTTTAAAACTTATTTGTAAAAAATGGGAAAGATATAACAAATTACCTGATGCTGTTATTGTTGAAGGTCCATTAAGTGGAGGACATCAAGGATTTAAATATGAAGATTGTTATAAAGAAGAATTTCAACTTGAAAATATTGTTCCAGATGTAATTGAAGAAGCAAAAAAATGGGGAAATATTCCTGTTATAGCAGCTGGTGGTATTTGGGATAAAAAAGATATTGATAAATTTATAAATATGGGTTGTGTTGGTGTTCAAATGGCAACAAGATTTATAGGAACATTTGAATGTGATGCAGATGCTAAATTTAAAAATGTTTTATTAAATGCAAAAGCTGAAGATATTCAACTAATGAAATCGCCTGTTGGATTACCTGCACGTGGAGTTAGAACAAATTTACAATTCTCAATTGAAAATCATACAGCACCAAAGGTTCAATGTATTTCGAACTGTGTTGCACCATGTAATAGAGGACATGAAGCAAAATTAGTGGGTTACTGTATTGCTGACAGACTAGGAGCTGCTTATCAAGGTGATGTAGAAACTGGTCTTTTCTTCTCAGGTTCAAATGGATATAGAATTGATAAAATAATTTCTGTAAAAGAATTAATACAAAAATTAACTGTTGGAGAATAATTATACTTAGAATCTTTTTTATTTTCATCTTTGTTATTAATGTATTACTTGCCGATAACCTAAATTATCTTGAGCAACAATATCGTAATGCAAAAATTGAATTTTTAAAAGCTTCTTTGAAAAAAGATGAAGAACAAAAGATTGAAGAATTAAATAAAATTATATCTTTTGGAGAAAAATTAAATAAAGATGTACGTCCAGATAAAAAAAAACTAGAACTTTTACTGGAAAAAAAAGCTAAAACTAATATTGTAAAATCCAATTTAAATAAAAACATTGAAATCAAAAATAATACAAAAGTAAATAATAATAAAAATACAAATAATCAAAAAATTCTTTATTCAATACAATCTGTTTATAGTAAAAATAATCAAATTATTATTGATTTTAATGTTGATATTACACAAGAAGATATAAAAGCATTTAAATTAAATCAACCTCCTTTATATAAAAATGTTTTTGATATAAATGGTTATTTTAAAGATGCAATACCAACTAAACTCACACTAAATGGAATTGATAAAGTTACATTGGGTCAATTTCAACCAAATATACTAAGAATTGTTTTATCTAATCAAGAAACGCTAAATACATCTTATACAATAAGTAAAAGGCAAGTTGTTATAACTGTTAATAATATCAAAACAAAAAGTAATCCTAGTGTTATGAAAAATGAAAACTCTATTTCCAATCCTGTTGAAAATATTGAAGAATCAAATATAGATACTCAAAATGAAATTCGCTCTATCACTTCTATTGATGATAAGATTATTGTAAAATTTAATAAAAATTACACGAAAAATGATATAAAATTTAAATCTTTTACAAATAATAAAAATTTTGAGACTATTTTTGACATAAAAGGGAAATATAAATATGTTAATCCTACTAAATTAAATATAAGTGGTATAGACAAAATTATTACAACTCAAAATAATACAAATACAGTAAGAATTAGATTTATAAATAACTCTAATACTAAGATTACTTATTCACTAAATAATAAAGAATTAATAGTAACTCCTGTTGTTTTAAATAATGAGAATACTAAACAAAAAACTCAAATTATTACTAAAAAACAAATAAATAAAACTATTGTTATTGATGCAGGACATGGAGGAGATGATGTTGGAGCAGTTGGACCTAAAAAGAGATATGAAAAAGTAGTAAATCTTAGTGTATCTAAATATCTAGCATCCATTTTAAAACAAAGAGGATATAAAGTTTATTTAACAAGAGATAAAGATAAATTCATAAAGGTTATGGATAGAACAATCTTAGCCAATGATAAAAATGCTGACTTATTTTTATCTATTCATACAAATGCAGTTCCAAAAGAAAAAGCTAATCAAATTTCTGGAATAGAAACTTTCTTTTTAAGTCCTGCAAGAAGTGAAAGAGCAAAAAGAGTAGCAGCTCTTGAAAACAAATCTGATATTAGAGAAATGAGTGCTTCATCTAAAAATGTCTTTCTTGAATCATTAAATCGTCCAAGAATTACTGCTTCACATAAATTTGCAATAGATGTACAAGCTGGATTGTTACAAGCTGCTAGAACAAAATATAAAGATACAAAAGATTCAGGGGTTAGAGAAGGACCATTTTGGGTTTTAGTGGGAGCTCAAATGCCTTCTATTTTAATAGAGTTAGGATATATTTCTCATCCTGAAGAGAGTAGAAGATTATACGAAAAGAATTACCAAGAGTTATTAGCAAATGGAATTGCTAATGGGATAGATTCTTACTTTTCAAAAAATCCTTAATCTCTTTTATTAAATTTACTTGTTTATTTTTAATCCTCGGTAAATTATTTAAAGAAAAGAATTTCACCTTAGAATTTTCCCAAGATAAATAATTACTTTTTAGAGTATCATTAGAAAAAAATTTATCCAAATCTTCTATATTTGTAGCATTTACTAGCCAAACTCCAACATCTTTATCAATATTAAGTTGTTCAAAGTAATTTTCAAATAATGCTATCTCAACACTGATTGAACTCTCTTCATAAAACTCTCTTTTTGCACACTCATAAGCTGTTTCGGTTTTATTTTTTGTTCCTTTAAGACATCCCCATTTATCTTTACTAGCAACAGATAAACATAACAATATTTTTATATCATTCCCTTTAATTAAATAAGGAACTACTCCATAAGTTTTAACATGGGATCTCATTTTCATTTTACCTTTTAAGAATTTATTTTTTTATTATAAAAAATAAAAGATATTACAATCCAAAATGAAAAAGGCAATAAAAGAATTATTTCAGGCATTAAATTACCAGAACTTGATAATTTAAATAACATAAAAAAGAATCCCCAAACTATCAATGTTCCAAAAATTGACAAAGATACAAATTTACCCATATTAAAAAATCTACTATTTAAAGAAGCATAAGCATAAACAAGTAAAAGTAAAGGAGTTATAAAAAAAGGAATAATTGTTTGATTATATAAAATTGCTCTTATTTTATCAGTATTAATTCCTTGAGAATTTAGTAAAATTATTGCAGAAATTGCATCATAAATAGAAAAATCTGTTTTACCTTCATAAACATTATCTAAAATTTTAGGTTTAAATCCATCTAATGTATGTAAAAATCTTTCATATTTAATATCTAATTTTTGTTCCAAATCATCTTTATTTATATTTTCAGGTTTTTTAATAACTTTTGCATCAACAATATACCATCTATTATTTTGAAAATAGGCTTTTGGGGCAACAATTGTCTCTATCACATCTTCATTTTTTACTTTAAAAATGTGTATCTGCTCTGCCCTTTTTTCTAAAGGTAATAACTTTTTAAAATAAACATAATAATCATCATATTTTAAAAAAATGTCATTTTTGGTGCTTGTAAAATATTCATTATTCAGAATCTTTCTCTTTTGATCATAAGAATAAGCAAGTGGTGTCATTTGTAAAAAAATTAATAATATTAATAAAAAAGTTGATATTAAAATAATTGGAAGAAAAATCTCTTTTCTTGTAGCTCCCAATGCATTAAAAGCAACAAACTCATTATTTTTAATGAAAATAACCAATGTTATAACCCATGCAAAAACTATTGATAAAGGTAGTGCTAATGTTAAAGTAAAAAATCCATTATATAAAACATAAAGAAGTTGTAAATTTGCTGATTCTGGAACATTTTTAAAATTTTGTAAATAATCTATTCCTACAAAAAATAGTTCTAGAGATATTAAAACAATAATAAAATTAATCAGATATTTTTTTAAAATATATTTTGTTAGTATGCTCATTTTACTTCAATGTGTATTTAGTTTTAACTACATCAATTTCTTCAGTTTTAAGTGATTCAATTGCTTTTATAGTATGAGGAATTATATCTTGCAATAGTTTCATTTCTTCTTTTGAAAAATTACTTAATACATAATTTGCAACATCTAATTTCTCTTTTGGTTTACCTATTCCTATTCTAACTCTTACATAATCTTTACCAATATGTGAATCCAAAGATCTAAGACCATTGTGTCCACCATGCCCTCCACCAATTTTGAACTTCACTGTTCCAAAAGGTAAATCTAAATCATCATGAATTACAATAATATTTTCTAAATCAATTTTATAATACTCTTTTATTGCATGAACTGCAACTCCAGAATTATTCATATATGTTGTTGGTTTTGCAAAAAGATTATAACCCGATTTTAAAAGAGTTGATTGAAAGTTTGGATTATTTATATTTGAAGTTGATAGATTTTTGGTTATCTCATCGATAACCATAAAACCTATATTATGTCTTGTAAACTGATATTTTTCACCAATATTGCCAAGACCTACTATTAAATACATAAATATTAATTATTTAGCTTTAATTACACCAACAACTGGTACTCTAGGATCTAAGAAACAATCTATGTTTTCTGGTAAAGTTAAATCTCTAATTAAGATATTATCACCTGTGTCTAAGTTTGTTACATCTAAAGTAATGTTATTTGGTAAATTTTCAATTGTACATTTAACAGGTACTCTTTTTGTATGAATCATTAAAAGACCTTTATTTTTAAGACCTTTTGCAATTCCTGTAGTTTTAACTGGAATTTTATATGAAGTTTTAACACCTGCTTGTGCAACCATTAAATCAACGTGTAATAACTCAGAAGTTAATGGACATTTTTGGTACTCTTGAACTACAACTTTTAATACATTACCAGATAAGTTAACATCAAATGCTAAAGTTTCTTTATTTCTTAAAAATTTGATGAATTCATTTCTTTTGAATGCAGCTGAAATATTTTCTAAACCTTTACCGTAGATATTTGCAATTAAATATCCTTCTCTTCTTAAAGTTTTAGTAGCTTGTTTTGTCATACTATCTCTAATGATACCCTCTAACATAACGATCCTTTGTGTTTAATTTTAAATTTCGGAAGCGGATTATATTTAAATATATCTAAATATTAGTTTAAGTATTTATTAATTTTATATTTAACTTTTATTAATTGAATTTTGGATATCATAGTTACCTTAATAAATACTAAATATAAGGTAAAATCCAATGATATTATTAGATGGAAAAGCATTATCTGAAAAAATCAAAGAAGAAGTTAAAGTTGAAGTAGCTCAACTTGTAGAAGAAAAACAAATAACTCCAGGTTTAGCAGTTATTTTAGTTGGAAATGATGCTGCAAGTGCAACATATGTAGCTAGTAAAGCAAAATCATGTAAAAATGCAGGAATTTATTCTGTTGTTCATGAAATGCCTGAAACAATTACTCAAGAAGAATTACTTGAAACAATAGCAAGAATGAATGAAAATCCAAAACTTGATGGTATTTTAGTTCAATTACCCTTACCTAAACATATCGATACAACAATAGTTCTTGAAGCAATTAATCCTTTAAAAGATGTTGATGGTTTCCATCCATATAATGTAGGAAGAATGGTTTCAAATCTTGATGCATTTTTACCAGCAACTCCATTTGGTGTTATGAGAATGTTTGAAGAGTATGGAATAGAATTAAGTGGAAAAAACGTTGTTGTTATTGGAAGTTCTGATATTGTTGGAAAACCAATGGCTTCACTTTTAATCAATGCAAAAGCAACAGTTACAGTTTGTAATAGTAGAACAAAAGATTTAAAAGCTCATACACTTGCAGCTGACATAGTTGTAATTGCTGTTGGAGTTCCATATTTACTAAAAGAAGATATGGTAAAAGATGGAGCAATTGTAATTGATGTTGGAATAAATAGACTTGAAACAGGTAAATTAGTTGGAGATGCTGATTTTGAAGGTTTAAAAAATAAATGTTCACACTTAACACCTGTTCCAGGTGGTGTAGGACCCATGACGATTGGAATGCTTTTAAAAAATACTTTAAAAGCAGCAAAATTAAGAGATAAAAGAGAATCTAAATAAATGTTTAAAAAAATATACAACTGGTCTTCATCTTGGACTGGTACTATCGTAATTGTTTTAGGAATCATATTTTTTGTTGCTCAAGCTTTTGTGATTCCAAGTGGAAGTATGAAAAATACTCTTTTAATTGGCGATATGCTTTTTGTTAAAAAATTCTCTTATGGAATTCCAACTCCAAGAATTCCATGGCTAGAAGTAAAAGTTTTACCTGATTTTAATGACAATGGACACCTAATTGAAGGACCTAGACCACAAAGAGGTGATATTGTTGTTTTTAGATATCCTAAAAATGAATTAATACACTATGTAAAAAGAGCTGTTGCAACAGGTGGAGATTTAGTTGCAATTAAAGATAAAAATCTTCTTCTACATCCAAAGGAAGGGAATGAGTTTGTAAAAGCGAACTATCCAAAAGAGAGTATTATTGAAGTTGGAGATAAGTTGTGGGTTGTAAACCCATATATGAAAGAACATCCAGGAATTCATCATGACCCAATTGTTGTTGATAATGGATTAAATCCTAGTGAACTTTTCAATATGATGCCTATTATGGTTCCTGAAGATGAAACTTTTATGATGGGAGATAATAGAGATCACTCGAATGATTCAAGATTTTGGGGAACAGTTCATTATAAATACATAGTTGGAAAACCTTGGTTTATCTATTTTTCATGGGATGATAACTACGAAATCAGATGGGATAGAGTTTTAAGAACAGTTGAAAGTTTAGAAGAAGAGATAATCAATAAAGATTTTAAAATTGAACATAAAGAAGGAATTTATTAATGAAATATTTTATCGGTGCTGATCATGCAGGAATTGATATTAAAGCTTATGTAAAAGAACTTTTTGAAGCAAAAGGTCATGAAGTAATAGATTTAGGACCAAATAGTAAAGATAGAGTTGATTATCCTGATTTTGCTGCACTTGTTTGTAAAAATGTATTAGAGAATGATAACTCTAAAGGTATTTTGATTTGTGGTTCTGGTATTGGTATGAGTATGGCTGCAAATAAATTTGATGGTATTAGAGCAGCTCTTTGTCACAATGAATATAGTGCGAAAATGGCAAGAGAACATAATGATGCAAATATTATCTGTTTAGGAGAGAGAGTTTCAGGTTATGGAATGATTGAAGCTATTGTTGATGCTTGGGACAAAGCCTCTTTTGAAGGTGGAAGACACACACAAAGAGTTGAAAAAATCAATGCACTAGGTAAAATAGGAAGTTGTAGAGCATAGATTTTTTCTATGCCCTATTTTTTATCATCAAATATCCATCTTCATTTTCATAATAATTTTCTAAAACCTTTTTAATTTTAAAACCAAATTTTTCATATAATTTTATCGCATTTTTATTTGATATTTTTACTTCAAGGCTAAACTCATTTTTCTCTAAATTAGTAAAACTATAATCCAATAACTTTGAAGCCAAACCTAAACCCTGAAAATTTGTATCAATTGCTAAGGAATATAATCTAAAATATTTTTTTCTTTCAAGCCATAAAATATATCCTATTATTTTATTTTCAAGTTCTATTTTAAAAATTTTATTTTTTAAAATATGATATTTAAAACTATTTTTACTTAAAGCAAAAGAATCATCTTTAAAAACTTCACACTCAAGATTAAACAAAGGGTTTAAATCTTCTATTTTTGCTTTTGCAATCATTTTTGATAAATCGTATATTTTGGAACTAATTTTTTAGGTCTATATGACATTTTTACTTTTTTAAGATTTTCAAATCCCATATCATCTCCAACATTTATATATTCAATATTATATTTATCTTTTAAAATTTTAGTAAATTCCCTAAAAATAAATTGAGCACAACCTAAAACCTCAAAATCTGTTTTTTCTATAATTACACTTGCTGTATTTTCATTTATTTTTTCACCAACTGTAAAACCTTTTATTTCATCATCTATATAAATTACAAGTCCTATAATATCAAGCTTATCATAATCATTTATGAGCTTTTTTATAGCAAATCTTTCAAAATAAATCCCATCTAAAAAGATTTCTACTTCTTCTTTTGGCATATAAGTTGTTCTATCTTTTACCCATTTATTAAAAAGTGCTAATACCTCTTTTGAATGTTTTTCTTTATCTAAAATTTCTAATCTATAATTTGGATAAACTTTTCTAAATCTATTTATTTCATTTCTTTTTGATTTATAAGAATCCCCTTTTAAATCTATCAAATCTTCAGTTTTATAAATATAATCAACAAGTTTTTTTTCAATAATAAAATCCTTTAGCATTTCATAAACTAAAGTACCCTCTTCTAAATAATCCACAAACCCTTCAAGTAATTCTTCATGTACATACTCAATTTTTGAATAATTTCTATTACTATTATGTGAATTCATAATTTCAAAACATCTTAGCATTGCCTCATAAGTATTCTCTTTTTTTCCAATTGGAGGCAAAAGCATTGATAATTCACCTGAATTTAATATAAATAAACAAAAAGTATCATTTACAATCGTATAAAATCCTGTTGCAGTTGAAAGCCAAATATAATTTCCTGCAAAAGTATAATCACTAACATCTACATTTATTAGTTTTAAATACTCATTCATACTCTCTTTTGCTTTTAAGTCAAAGTGTTTTAAAGTGTAGTTACTAATTGTCAAAGTTGACATTTTATTTTATTCCTTAAGAAAAATTTTGCGAATTATACATCTGTTTTTACAATTTGCGTCAAAGTAATAAAAAAATAATTCTAAGTACCTATTTATCAATATTATGAGATAATCAAAACAAAATAAAAAGGCATATTTATGAGTGATTGGCAAGTATATTTGATGATGTTTATAGTTGTTGTTTTAATGTTACTTGGTAAAAAAATGATGTTCTTTGATGACACAAAAAAAGATAAATAAGGATAAAAATTGATTAATCCACGAATTATAGATTATATATTTTCAAGTGCTTCAATCCAAAGATGGAATGACTATCCAAGAATGGTTGAACTTGTAGAACTTGATAAACAAGCTCACAAATTTATAATCGCATATTTTATAGCAAAACTTGAAAAAGATATAAACTTTACACATCTAATAGAAGCTGGGATTTTTGAGTTTTTAAGAAGAGTTGTTGTAACAGACATTAGACCTGATGTTTTTAGAAAAGCTTTACAAAAAAAATCACGAGAGATAAATGCTTGGGTTATTTCAAAACTAGCTCCATCAATAAAAGATATAGATAATGGAACATTTTTACAAAAATTTGAAGAATATTTAAATAATCCTGAAATATATAAAAAAGAGAGATTTATTTTAAAAGCTGCTTCTTATCTTGCAACAAAATGGGAATTTTCAATAGTTTATCAAACAAGTCAATTTTTAAATGATATTGAAGATGTTAAAAAAAGTGTTGATGAAGAAATTGAAGATTATTATGAATTAATTGGTGTGAGAAAAATTGCTCTAAATAAAAAACTTGGAAAAATTATAGATTTAAGTGGAAGATTAAGATTTCAAAAAAGATGGGCACAGACTCCTAGAATTCCTGAAACTTCTGTTTTAGGACATATGTTAACAGTTGCAATTTTTGGATATTTTTTTTCACTTGAAGTAAATGCTTGTGATAAAAGGTTACAAAACAACTTTTTTACAGCTTTATTTCATGATTTACCAGAAGCTCTAACAAGAGATATTATAACTCCTGTAAAATATTGTGTTGATGAATTATCTGAAATAATTGCAGAGTATGAAATAGAAAAAATTCAAGAGAGTATTTTACCTAATATTCCAGAAATTTTACATGAAGAGTTTTCTTATATTTTAGGACTTTATGATGGAATAAAAGAAGAGTTTACAAACAAAATAAAAAACAATGGAAAAATTGAAGTTGTAGAAGATATTTCAAAATATAATATTGATAAATATGATGCCATAGATGGATTTGCCTTAAAACAATGTGATAAACTATCAGCTTTTGTAGAAGCTAGTTTGTCAATTTCACATGGTATAAAATCAAAAGAGTTAATAAATGGTAAAAAAGAGATATTAAAAGGTCTAAAAACAGTTCAAGGTATTGATTTCAAAGCAATAGCATCACAAATAGATTATGAATTTGGAACAACAGGACAAACTCAAGCTAGAATGGATTTTGATTAAAATCTGTAAAATATAGCTTATTAAAAGCTATATTTTAAGTTTACATATCCATATCGACCTGGGTCATTAAATAATGTAGGAATTGAACCAACTTCAACATATCTAATATCTTGATATGTATTTGTCGAATTATAAACTTTATCAAACACATTATCTAACCCAAGTGTTAAAGTAAAATTTTTATGTAATTGATTTGTGTATTTTAAATTTATAACTGCATACCCAGCTAACTCTTGCTCTTTTGCACTGCTATCAAAACTATCCCAAGAATCAACAGCTACAACTTCAGCTGTATATTTTGCTTTATCTTGCTCATAATTTAAAGCTAAATTTGCTTTTAATGGTGGAATTTCTGCTAAATCTTTATCATTTCCTCTAAAATCTCCATCTTTTTTACCTCTTAGATATGCTAAACCATAATCAAGTGAAAAATTATCAGTCATAAAATAAAATCCTGAAATATCTAATCCATATATTTTCGCATCTATATTTTCAAAACTTCCACTGTTATAAATATAATCTTTTAATACAGAATAGAATATTTTTGGTTTGATATTAAAACTTCCAATAGTCTTATCAAGTCCTAAATCAGCTTGATAATTTTTTGTATCTTCTAAATCATTATTAGCACCCATATAAAGCTCTCTTGCATCTGGAACTCTTGAACTTTTTCCAATACCTGCAAAATATTTAGTATTTTCATCAGCATTATAAGTTGCAAAAATATTTGCATTTAATGAAGCATATTTTTTATCAGTTTTAGCACTATTTACTGAATCAATATCTGTATTATCATATCTCATTCCTGCTTCTAAATCTAACTTACCAAATGACTTCTCAACTTTTGCAAAAACTGCTTTATTTGTTGTATCTGTTGAATCTAAACTAATTGCACCTAAAGTTTTAATCCCTGTTAAAACATTTGTAGTGCTTCTTTGACCTTTCCAGTTTCTAACACTCGTATCAAGTCCCATAGTTACTAAATAATCAGCAATTTCCATAGAATTTTTGATTTTAGCTCCCCAAATAGATGATTTCATATAATTAGTACTATAATTTGTAACACCATTATTTCTAAGTTTCGTACTCATTGGATGATCAACTTTTGAGTAGTAATAATCCAAATTTAACTCTTTAGAAAAATCACCTAAATTTCTAACAGCATATCCAATAGTATAAATATCAGAATCATCATAATCAGCATCCATTGGACCTGCTGGATATAAAATATTATCACTTCTATTTGCTGTATATGATAGTTTTAATTCTTGATCATCAGTTATATTAAATTGAGCTTTTGTTAAAACTGTTTTTTTCTCAAATGCTTTTAAATCATCTTTAGAATACTGTTGTGTAACTGGAACATTTCTTTTCTTTTGTTGAGCTAGAAAATCATCCCCATTTCCATCTTCATATGGGTCACCTTGTTCTGTTGAAGCAGAAATTAGTAATTTTATTTTATCCGTTCCACCACTAACTGTTGCACTAGCTTTTCTATAAGCGAAACTACCTGCATTTAAATTTATTTCACCATGAATATCTTTTGTTGGTTCTTTTGTTTCAACTTTTACAAGACCACTTAAAGTTCCAAAATTTTCAACATCATAAGGACCTTCAATTATTTTTACACTTTCTATATTATTTGTTAAAACATGAGAAGTTGGAGGATCCATTCTGTTTGGACACGCTCCGTAGATTTTTGCTCCATCAAGTAAAATGTTTATATTATCTTTTTTTTGTCCTCTTAAAATAATATCATTTGCAATTCCACTTCTTTTTACAATAGAAATTGAAGCAATATTATTCATCAACGCATCTGCCAAATCCGCATTTTTTAATTGCTCAGAACTAACATCTTTTACAATTTTTGAGTTAGCCGTTTCTACCACACTAATTTTTTCTAAATTGTTTGTTTCATTTGCACTTAATAAAATAGCTGTAGCTACAAGTGATAATGGAATAAATTTTTTCATAAATTTGCCTTGTGTTAAAAAATTTATGAAAGTATTACAAAGAGCTGTTAATTTTTTGTTAATTAAAAATTTGAAATGCTGTTACTAAAAGCTTTTTGCTAAGCTTAGATATAATAAAAATAAAAAAAGGAGTAAAATGCAAATAATTATCGCCCTTGCAATTTTAATAATAACTGCAACAGTTATACTTTATCTAATAAATAAAAGGTTTGAAAAAAAAGAGTTTATAATCCTTTTAGTAATCATCCTATTATCTTTTATTACTTATATTTTTTATGAAAATAAAAAAGAGAACTTTTTCCCTAATATGTTTAAAGAAAAATATGAAAAAGAGAAAAATGTCATAGTTGAAGGTTTAAAAGCAGAACTTTTAAATAATAAAGTAGTAAGTTCAAAAGACAAATTTATTTATAAATTTACATATCTGATCAAAAAAGACAATAAAGAGTTTTTGTGTACAGCAAATGAAGTTGAAATAAATAGAATTCAAGATAATTTTGTTTTCAAAAATTTCTCAGATTTAAAAGAAGAGTGTATAGAAAAATAACTCTTCTTATAAATTAAGCAGGTTTAAAACCGCTTTTACTTTTACAAACCTGAGGAAAGTAGCATTTATCACACTCAGGTTTTACAGCTTTACAAATATATCTTCCAAATAAAACCATTGCTTGATGAAAAATATGTAAATCATGACCTTTTAGTTTTTTTACTAAATCAGCTTCTGTTATATCAACTGTTTTTCCATCACTAAGTCCTAGTCTATGAGAAACTCTAAAAACATGAGTATCAACAGCCATAAGATTTGCACCTTCAAACTCAATCATAAATACATTTGCAGTTTTATTTCCAACACCTGCAAGTTTCATAAGCTTTTTTTGGTCATGTGGAATTTCACCATCATAATTCATCAAAACACTTTGAGCCATTTTTATAATATTTTTTGCTTTATTATTAAAAAATGAACAAGATTTTAATAACTCTTTTACATCTTCAAGCTCAGCAACTGCTAATTCTTTTACACTTGGATATTTTTCAAAAAGAGCTGGTGTTATAATATTTACTCTTTTATCAGTACATTGAGCACTTAAAATAATAGCTATTAATAACTCATAATCATTTCTATAATTTAGCTCTGTAACTGCATCACTATAATTTTCAACAAAGGCTTGTTTTATTATTTCTATTTCTTTTTTTGTTGCTTTTTTCATTTTATATCTCTTTAATCTTAGCTATTTCATCTCTTAATCTAATAGCCTCTTCAAAATTTAAATCTTGTGCTGCTTTTTTCATTTTATTATTTAACTCAATTAAGATTTTTTTTCTCTCATTAGCTGGCATTTTTTCTAATTTTTGTTTTTTCCATGCAACATCATCATACTCTTCAAGTTTTAGGTTTTCATCCAATCTTCTTTTTGTAGATTTTGGAGTTATGTTGTTTTTGATATTGTGTTCTTCTTGAATTTTTCTTCTTCTGTTTGTTTCATCTATTGCAAATTGCATTGAAGCTGTGATTTTTTTGGCAAATAAAATAACTCTTCCATTTTCATTTCTAGCTGCTCTTCCTATTGTTTGAATAAGTGAAGTTTTGCTTCTTAAAAATCCTTCTTTATCTGCATCAAGTATAGCAACTAAAGAAGTTTCAGGAATATCTAAACCTTCTCTTAAAAGGTTAATTCCAATTAATACATCAAAAGTTCCAAGTCTAAGTTCTCTTATTATTTGATTTCTTTCAATTGCATCAATTTCACTATGCATGTATTTTACTTTTATTCCTAAATCTGCGTAATAACTTGCAAGTTCTTCAGCCATTTTTTTAGTTAAAACTGTAACTAAAACTCTTTCATTTTTTGCTATTACTTTTTTTATCTCATCATGTAGTTTTTCAACTTGATATTCACTATCTATTATGTCAATAATTGGGTCAAGTAATCCAGTAGGTCTTATAATTTGTTCAGCAACCACTGAACTCATCTCAAGTTCAAGCTCATTTGGAGTTGCACTTACAAACACATAATGTGGAGCTTTTTTAATAAATTCATCAAATTTTAGTGGTCTATTATCTAAAGCACTTGGAAGTCTAAATCCATAATCAACTAAAACCTCTTTTCTACTTCTATCAGCTGCATGCATTCCTCTAAATTGAGATAAAGAGACATGAGATTCATCAACCACAAGTAAAAAATCTTTTCCCATTTGTTCAAAATAATCAAGTAATGAATAAGGAGTTTCCCCTGGCTTTTGACCTGTTAGATGTCGTGCATAGTTTTCAATTCCTTTGCACATTCCAGTTCCTTCAATCATCTCTAAATCAAACTCAACTCTTTGTTTTAATCTTTGATATTCAACAAGTTTTTGCTCTTTTTGAAAATAATCAAGTCTTTCATCTAACTCTTCTTCTATTTGTTTAACAGCTGTTGCTAATTTATCATTTGAAACAACGAAAGGATTAACAGAATAGATAATTACTTCTTGTAAATCTTTTACTCTGTTATTTGTGATATATTCGTGTTTTGAAATTGATTCAACCTCATCACCAAAAAACTCAACTCGAACAAACTCATCTTCAAAATAAGCTGGAAAAATATCTATCACATCACCATTTACTCTAAAATCTGCTCTATCAAAAAACTTATCGTTTCTTTTATAACCCATTTCTACAAGTTTTAATAAAAACTCTTTTTGTGAATACTCAAAACCTACTTCAACTCTTTGAACCATTGCTTTATATTCAGCAGGATTTCCTAAACCATAGTTTGCAGAAACTGAAGCAATAACAATAACATCATCAAAAGATAAAAGTGAAGCTGTAGCACTAAGTCTTAATCTTTCTAATTCTTCATTTATTGAACTATCTTTTTCAATAAATAAATCTGATCTAGGAATATAAGCTTCTGGTTGATAATAATCATAATATGAGATGAAATATTCAACATGATTGTTTGGGAAAAATTGTTTAAATTCAGAGTATAGCTGAGCTGCTAAAGTTTTATTATGGGTCATTATAAGTGTAGGTTTTTGAACTTTTTCAATAACTTTTGCTATTGTATAAGTTTTACCACTTCCAGTAACTCCTAAAAGCGTGTTATATTGGTTTCCAGCATTTATTGAATCACTTAAGGCTTTTATAGCAACAGGTTGATCACCTGAAGGTTCATATTCACTTACTACTTCAAACTTTGCGATAATTTCTCCTTTATTTAAGTTCTAATATTTCATGTAAAATAATAGAAACTTCTCTTGCTGTCCAAATTACATCTTTACTTAAAGTATCTCTATCTTTATCAACATTTGCGTTATCTAAATATTTCTTCAATATTTTTTGCATATCTTGATTTATATGATTTTTACTAAGATTTAAAATAGTTTCATGAAATAATTGATTACTATTAGAAATATTTAGTACATATTTACTTTTTAAAAAAAATAAAAGTATTGAAACCTGCCAAGTATGCCACTCAATCTTATCCATAGCACTTGGAAGTTTATTAGCATAATTTAACGCTCTATAAGAATCAATGATTACTTTACAAGCTTGAGATAAAATAGTTCCATTCATATTCTCAACATTTCTTGGAAATCTAATTTCATCTAAATCTATAACTTGATTTAAATTTTGATTAATTACTTTTGTTTTAACTTGTTTTGATGAACTACTATTTATTAATAAAAAAACTATTATAAACAATAATATTAAAACTATTGTTACGATACCTACAACGATTAATTGCACAACTCTTCCTGTTTAAAATTAGAATCTATAAATTTTGTATATTTTTTTTGACAACATAAAGAAGGAATATTTATATATTTTTTATCATCAAATAAAAAAGTTTTACCTTGATGATAGTGTCCTTCTATTATGATTTTTGTATTATAGTTTTTCACTCTTTTAGAAACTAACTCTTCAAAATTTTTCATCTCATGGCAAATATTTTTACCCAATAAAGCTTTTTCTATTTTTTTAGAGATAAAATAATTTATATCTATAAAATTCATAAATTTCAAAAAAAATTTATTTCTTATGAAAGAACAATATAAATCATATTTCCAATTTATAAAATTATCCCCATGAGCTAAACTTACTGTTTGATTGTTTTCAAGTGTAGCTTCTAAAGGTTGATTTTTTCTTTTAACAACTAGTATATTTGGAAAAATTGATTTTAAATTATAATCATGATTTCCTTCTAAATAAACTATCTGTATCTCTTTTGATAACTTATTTAAAAGATTTATAACTTCTATATTCTGCTTTATGAAATATCTACTTTCTCCAGAAATAAAATCAAAAATATCCCCCATTAAGAAAAGTTGAGTTGTAAATATCTCTTTACTTTCAACTTTTCTTAAAAATATTAAAAACTCTATATTCTTTTTATTGTAATGGGAATCAGCTACAAAAATAGCATTATCTTGTATATTAAGGTACATAAGCTATTTTAGGAATTCCTTCATACTCTTCATATCCACATAAGATATTTGCATTTACAACCGCTTGAGATGAAGCTCCTCTTAAAAGATTATCAATAGCAGAACTTACGAATAAAGCTTTACCATTTTTAGTTACAAATAAATCACAAAAATTTGTCCCAGCAACTGATTTTACATCTACTGGTTTATCTCTTAATCTTATAAACTCACAATCTTTATAAGCATTATTTAAAACTTCATTTACATCTATATCATCTTTTAAAGTTGCATATACAGAAACCAACATTCCTCTTGTAAGTGGTAATAAATGTGGTACAAAATTAATAGCTAACTCTTTACCTTTTAGTATTTTTACTTTTTCTTGGATTTCTGGCATATGTCTATGTTTAAATGGATTATAAGCATGAACATTATCATTTATTTGACAATAATGTGTTGTATCACTTGGATTTTTCCCAGCTCCACTAACACCAGATTTTGCATCAATAAATATTGGATTTTCTGTTTCAATATAATCAATAAATGGTAAAAGAGCTAATAAAGAAGCTGTAGGATAACAACCAGGATTTGCTATAAGTTTTGCTTTTTTAATATCTTCTTTAAAATATTCAGGTAAACCATAAACTGCATCTTTAATATTTTCTTTATCTCCATGTTCACAATAGTGTTTTTCATAGTTTTCAAGACTTAATCTATAATCAGCACTTAAATCAACAACCTTTATCCCCAAAGCTAAAAGCTCTTTTGCAAAAGCCATAGCAGTTTTATGAGGAAGTGCTAAAAATGCTAAATCAGCAACTTTAGCAACATCTTGTGCATTTGCTAAATTTACATCCATATTTATCACGTTTTTCAAACTAGGATGTAAATCCTGAACATTCATCTCTCCACTTGAATTTGCAATATATGAAATATTAAATTTTGGATGATTTATTAAAATCTTTATTAATTCTAATCCAGTATATCCACTAGCTCCAATAATTGCTACATTCATGATAATTCTATCTCCTTATAACACACATTTAAAACTTCAAAAGTTCTAACTCCTCCTGGAAGTGTAGCTCTTATTTCATCACCTTCTTCTTTTCCCATTAATTGTTTTGCTAATGGTGAATTAAAAGAAATCATTCCTTTTTCAGCATTTGACTCTACTCCACCAACAATAGTATAAGTAAACTCTTCATCTGAATCCGTATCTACCAAACTTACTGTTGAACCGAAGCTTACTTTATCGTGAGGAAGAGTTGAAGGATCTATTATCACAGCTTTTGAAATAACAGTATTTAACTCAGCTATTTGTGAGTCAATTAATCCTAGTTTTTCTTTTGCAGAGTGATATTCAGCATTCTCTTTTAAATCTCCTAATTGTCTAGCTTCATCTAATGCAATTACTGTTTCAGGTCTTTCTGTTTTCTTTAAAAACTCTAATTCTGAAGTAATTTTATTATAACCAGCTATTGTCATTGGTTCTTTATCCATCAACATCTCCAATAAATTTATTTATGATATAATACCCAAAATTAGTAAAAGAGAAGTTTATATGCAATATGATAGAACTAAGAAGTTATTTGGTGATGAAATTTTTGAAACTTTTCAAAACACAAAACTAATACTTTTAGGTGTTGGTGGTGTTGGAAGTTTTGCTTTAGATGCTTTATATAATACAGGAATTACAAATATAACTATTGTTGATTTTGATAATTATGAAGAATCGAATATGAATAGACAGATGGGAAGTCATGGAAATATTGGAAGAGTTAAAGTAGAAGCTTTGAAAGAAAAATATCCAAATGTTACTCCTATCCATGTAAAAATAACACCTGAATGGATTGATAGTTTTGATTTTTCATCTTATGATTACATTTTAGATGCAATTGATGATGTTAAACCTAAAGTTCATTTAATAAAAAAACATTTTACAAAGGTTATAAGTACAAGCGGTGGAGCAAAAAGAATTGACCCTTCTAAAATAGAATATATTTCTATTTGGGATACATATAATGACCCATTTATTAAAAAAATTAGAACAGAGTTGAAAAATCAAGGTTTCAAAAAAAAGTTTAAAGTAATTTTCTCATCTGAACTTCCAATGTGTTTAGAAAAAGGTAGTTTTGAAGGAGTTACAGGCTCATTTGGTCTAATGATGGCATCTGTAACAGTTCAAAAACTAATTAAAAAATTGAAAAAATAACTTAAAGTTACTTAAAGTTTAAAAGATATATAATAAATAACTTACACAAAAAAGGATTTACATGAGCGGTATTAGTGGTAGTGTTGAGCAAATGACTCAAGGACATTTGAGAAATGTTCAACAATTAGCAGTATTTTACACTGGTCATAATAATATTTACGCAATTAATATAGCAAAAGTTAAAGCTTTTATAATTACTGAAGAAGTTGCAATCAATGATACTCCAAGAGATACAAATGTAATCGCAGGAATCGCAACAATTAGGGGAGAACCTGTTACATTGATAAATCTTGATGCATGGCTTGGACTTCCAGCATTGGAAGTTAAAGATTATAAACTTATAATTTTTTGTGAATTTAATCATAAAAAAATTGGTTTTTTAGTTAAAGATATGCTTGATATTGTTGAAAAAACTACTCAAGATTTAAGACATACAGAAGAAACAAATTCTAAGATTACTTATACAACTTATGTAAAAGTAAATAACAAAGATGAGTTATGTACTGTATTTAATGCTGAACAACTTTTAAGAGACATCAAATGGACTGATGATGGTGAAGATGACGTTAGAAAATATGTAGAAGATAAACTTGAATCAAACAAAGTTATATTAGCGGCTGAAGATTCAGGAGTTGCAAGAGAAGTTTTAACTAAATTTTTCAAAAAAACAGGTGTTAGATTTGAAATATATGCAAATGGAACACTATTAGTAAACCGATTAGAAGAATTAAACCCTGAAAATATTGGTATGGTTATAACTGATATTGAGATGCCTGGAACTGATGGTTATCAAGTTGCTTCATATATCAAAACAAATAAAAAATATGAGCATATTCCTGTGATTGTGAACTCTTCTATGACAACAGATGCTGTAAGAGGAAAAATGAATCAAATTGGTGTAGATGGATTTGTTGGGAAAACTGATATATCAACTTTATTTGAACTTACTAAAAAATTCCTTATAAAATAAAAGATGAGTTAAACTCATCTTTTATCTTTTTTCTAACCACTCTTCAAAATATTTAATTTGATTTTCTGTTTGAATTGATGAAGTTCCACCAAATGAATTTCTTGCATTCATTGAGTTTCTTAAATCTAAGTACATGATTATCTCTTCACTTACATTTTTTAATTCATCATTTGCACTTCTAATTTCATTTATATTTAATTCACTAATATCTTTATTTAAATTATTTGCAAGAGCTACAACATCTTTTGTTATGTAATACGCAGTTCTAAATGGCATATTTTGTTTTTGAACTAAATAATCAGCTAAATCAGTTGCTGTTAAATGCCCTATTTTACAAGCTTGTTCCATTTTTTCAACATTTACAATCATAGTTTTTATAACTTCATTTAAAATTGAAATTGAAATTTCAACAGTTTTAACTGAATCAAAAACTCCTTCCTTATCTTCTTGTGTATCTTTATTATAGGCTAATGGTAAACCTTTCATTACTGTTAAAAGTGAAATTAAGTTTCCATAAACTCGACCTGTTTTCCCTCTTAATAACTCTGGAACATCAGGATTTTTCTTTTGTGGCATAATTGAACTTGTTGTTGCATATTCATCGCTCATTCTTACAAATTGGAACTCATAAGATGACCATAATATTAATTCTTCTGAAATTCTACTAATATGCATCATTGTCGTACTTATATTAAATAAAATTTCTAAAGCAAAATCTCTATCTGAAACTGTATCCATTGCATGTAAAGTTGGAGAAATAAATCCTAATTTTTCACTGCTTGCAAATCTATCAATATTATGTGGAGTTCCAGCAAGTGCAGCACTTCCTAAAGGACAATAGTTATTTCTATCATAAGAACTTTCAAATCTTTCATAATCTCTTTTAAACATATTTGCATAAGCTAATAAGTGAAAACCAAAATTAAGAGGTTGTGCATGTTGTAAATGTGTCATTCCTGGAATTAAAGTTGTTGTATATTTACTTGCAACCTTTACAAAAGTTTCAACTAATTCTTTTAATTGCTCTTTTATACTTAAAGATTTATCTTGAACATAAAGTCTAAAATCTGTTGCAACTTGGTCATTTCTACTTCGTGCAGTATGAAGTCTTTTCCCAGGTTCTCCTATAATTTCAGTAAGTCTTGTTTCAACAGCCATATGAATATCTTCATAAGCCAATGAAAATTTGAACTCACCACTTTCAATCTCTTCTTTAACTTGTAGAAGTCCAGTTTCTATTGCTTTTTGTTCTTCACTTGTTAAAATACCTTGTTGAGCTAACATTTGTGAATGAGCAATACTACCTCTAATATCTTGAGCATAAAGCTCTTTATCAAACATTATTGAAGCATTAAACTCATCTAAAATTTGTGCATTTGTGTTTTTTAAAATTTGACTATTCTGATTTGACATTTGGTTTCCTAAAATTATAATGTACCTTTAAATTAAGGCGACATTATAACACAAGTGATATTATTTAAAAGAAGATAAATCCATTGGATCAGTTTTTAAAATATTTGCATATTTTTTTACTGCTATTATCGAATTCAAAAAAAATAACATATTTGATATTAAAAATATAATAGAAGCAAAATAAATAAAAATATCTTGGAAATACGCTATTACAAAAAACACAATAGAAAAAACGTGAAGAAAGAAATGAACTTTTATATATGTTTCATTTATAAATTCTCTAATAGTAGGAATAGAAAAATATCCTTTTGAATTTAAATGAAACCATGATAAAAATGGAATTATTTTATAAACCATTCCTTGTAAAAGAGAATATAAAAATCCAAAAGCAAAAATAATTACTAAAATATAATTTGATTCAGAAATATCAAACATCCAAATAATCATAGAAATAATCAAACAAATTAAAGAGAATTTCCAATACCATAAAGTGACATCAAAAACAGGTCTTTTTCTATTATTTAAAGATTTCAAAGCAAAATATCCAAAACTTAACATCTCAACTACAAATATAAACTTCAAAAATAAAAAATTTATTTCAAAATAAAAAAAGAAAAATGAAATAAAAATTGTAATAAACAAAATAATTGGAAGTTTATGTTGTATAAATTTTGGGAAATCAAGTGCCACGTAAAACATAGGAATAACTTGAAATGAAACTCCCATTATAAGTAAAAATGCAAAACCAAATAGACCAAATAAAATATGTGTATTTACAAAAGCTAAATAATTTTCTCCCATATTTAAGTTAATATGAGAAAGAGCTAAATAAAATCCTAAAATAAAAGTTATTAATCCACTCAATGAAAAAAGTCTCATTGCTTTAACAGTTGAAGTTAAAAACTTTACTTGAAATAAAAGTTTTATACAAACAATAAAAAAAGATAAAAAAGATAAACTTAAAAATAAAATTCCAATATAAAGTAGTTGTTTCATATCTAAAATAAAAGAAAAACTCATACAAATAGTTCCAATAAATAAAGAACTATGAACAATATTAGCAAACAACTTTGATTTAGAAATTACAGCTCCTGCAAGAACTGGCATCATTTGTTGCATTGCTCCAAAAATTATCATTGTTAAAATTCCTAAAGTAAATAGATGTATTAAACCTATTGAAACATTATGATATTCATTTGAAACTTCATCAAAAGGGAAAAATAAAAAAATCAAAGATATAAGCACTCCAAAAATTGGAGCACTTAGAAAAAATCTAAAAGGTACAGATATAGGAGGTGCTTGAGTTAGACTTAATCCTTGATTAAACATTTTTACAAAGCTTTCATACTATCTATTATTTGAGGAACTAAAGTTCCAAGATGTGAATCTGCCATTTTATATAACATCTGTTCTTCTTTCATATTATGTTGTTGCATAAGCATCATCAAACTTTCACTAACACCAAAAAAATGATTTTTATCTTTTTTTGAGATATCTTCTTTTAAAGAGTTTAAAAGTTGTCGCATTTGGTTATGTTCAATTATCATAACCATTGTAGGACCTTGTCTCATTCCTGTAACATCTTCAAAAGTAGGAAACATTACTTTTTCTTCCATATCAAAATGGTGTAATAAATCAACAGAAAATTTGTTAAATTGATTTTCTGCTTCTTCCCAATCCATAGAAGCTACAGCATTTTCTAAACTTGCAAATTGTTCATCACAAACTCTATGGTCATGAGTTAAAAAAGATGAAATTGTGTTCATATTAAATTCCTTATAATTTTAATATCAAATTATAAGGAATTTAAAAAAAATTTTAATTGATGTTAATCAATACATTCTTCCTCTTCTATTTGAGTAATTGCATCTTTCATAATATACAAAAGTTTACTTTTTGCTGTTTCTTCATTATTTTCAGGAACATCTAAACCTATTATTGACATATATTTTTCAAAAATATCTTTTATATCTTCTACTATATTGTCGTGTAATTGGGCTATTTCTTTATCTTGTGCAGTCATTTTCTTATCCTTTTATATTTATTATTATATTTAAGTGATATAATACATAACTTACAATAAAACTACAAGGTGTTATTTCTTGGTTAATATTAAAGAACTTACAAAAAATACTCTTTTTCAATTAAAAAACGAAAATATAGAGACTACTCCTGAAAATTATTTTGTAGAGTTTAAAAAACAATCTTATGCATTAAATGTAGAAATTGAAGAGATAGAAATATTTGAAAAAATAAAAAAATCTTTAACAAATGAAGAAAAACAAAATAAAATAGAATCTTTTAAAGATTTATCAATTGTTCTTGCAAAAAGAACTTCAAAAGAAGAATTAAAAAAATTAATTTTTTGCTTTGAACAAATGCTTACACCTTCTGCTGATTTTAATTTTATAGAAGAGATTGAAAATTTTATAATTGAAATTTTAAAAACTCCTCAAAATATAACTTCTGATGAATCTATAAATAAATTAAAAGAGATTTCACAAAGAAGAATTGATTCAGATAGAAAAGTTCTAAAAGATAAAACTGATGATATTGTAAAACTAACCTCTTTAATGAGTAGATATTTTGATAAAACTTTAAGTGATGGAGAGAATTCTACTGAAGAGATTATGAAAATAAAAGATGAATTAATAAACTTAAATATCTCAAATTCTTCCCATAGAGAACTAAAAATTGTACAAAAAAAGCTAATTGATACTATTTATAAAATTGAAAACTCTTTAAAACAAAACAAACAAATAATAACAGATAATAAAGAAAAATTTGATTATTTAAATAAACAAATAGAAGAACTTCAAAATGAACTTAATTTAGTAAAAGAAGAACATCAAATAGATTTTTTAACTGGAATATTGAATAGAAGAGGATATAACCAAGAAGTTGAAAAAATGGAAAAAAAATTCTCTATTTTCAATGGAGATTATGCTGTAGTTTTTTATGATATTGACCACTTTAAAGATATAAATGATAAATATGGACACAATTGTGGAGATGCTGTTTTAAAAAGTTTTGCAGGAATTTTAAAAAACTTAACAAGAAAAGAAGATATTATAGCTAGATATGGTGGAGAAGAGTTTATAGCTTTAATTAATTATCAAGATGAAATTGAAGTTGAAAGATATGTAAAAAGAGTAAAAAAAGCCTTAAGTAATAGTAATTTTATATATAAAGAAGCAAATATAAAACTAAAATTTAGTGCAGGAGTTACTTACAGAAATAAATATACCTCTTTTCCAGAAGCTAAAAAAAGAGCAGATGAACTTCTTTATGAAGCAAAACATAAAGGTAGAAATAGAATTATACTTGATAATGGAGTAGAAATATAAAAACTATCCTATCTCGGATAGAATAATTTTTATAACATTTGCAACTAACATAAAAATAAGAACAAATATCAATACTTTTTTAATAAATTTTTCTCCACCTTTTATAGCAAAATGACTCCCTACATAAGAGCCCGCCATATTGGCAATAGCCATAGGAATAGCTATCATCCATAAAACTTTTCCTGCCATAACAAAGGCAATTGCTGAACCTACATTTGTAGCTAAATTTAAAGGCTTTGTAGAAGCTGTTGCAACTATATAATCTAAATGCAAAAATTTTTTCATTGAAATTACCATATAAGTTCCTGTTCCAGGACCTAAAATTCCATCATAAAATCCTATTGGTACTGTTGAAAGAATAATATTTTTATTTGTTAATTTTGTATTCTCTTCTTTAATATCTTTTGCTTTTTTAAGTAAAAAAAATAAAGCTATTGGAATAGCTATCAAAATTACCCATTGAATTATCTCATCAGGAATATACATCACAAGTTTACTTCCAATATAAGAAGCTAATAAACAAGGAATTATCGCAATACTTACTACTTTTAAAGAAATCTTTTTACTTAGAAAATATTTGATTGTAGCCATTAAAGTACCAAATAATGATGCCATTTTATTTGTTGCAAGTACAAAAACAGGAGGTATCCCACTATATAGAAGAACTGGTACTTGAATCATTCCTCCACCACCAGCAATAGAATCAATATATCCAGCAATAAATCCAGTAATAATAAAAATAACAATCCAATATGTTGTTATTTCTTGTAAAAAATCCATATATACTCTTTTAATTTTTTGGAAGTATAGCCAAAAATTATATAAAAGTTATATCTAAATTTCAAAAATTATATTTTTTATGACCACAACTGTAATTTTGGATTATGTGCTATTGCTTTTAAAATATCTGTTTTAGTAACAATTCCTATTAAAATATCATTTTCAGCGACTATTGGTATCGCATGAAGTTTAAAATCTAACATTACTTTTGCAACACTTCTAATATCTGTTGATGGGTCTGAAGTAATTAATTGGGGAAGATAAATGTCTTCTATTTTTTTTACTAAAACTACTTCACTATTTTCTAAATCTTCCATCAAAAGATTTAAAATTAGTTTTTTATTTATAACTCCTAAAATCTTCTTAGCAAATGAAACAACAGGTAACTGCTCTATTTTTAACTCTTTCAAAACATCATAAGCTTCTTTTATTGTTGACTTTCCATCAATATAAATACAATCTTTAGTCATAATATCTTTAACTAAAAAAACTGGTTCAGAAGTATCAATATTTGCCATTTTTTTATATGTATTTAAAGCTTTTTGTTCTGATTTTTTATTTTCATTATTTGATTGGTTAAGTAATGCCATAAAACCTTCGTCAGGTTTTAATCTTGTTTCACTTAGACTATCTACATTACTTAAAGTATAAAGATTATCTGAAGTACTTCTAAAACCTACACTACCGTTATTATATATGGCAAACATATTTTATTCCTTGTTTTTCTTATGTTAATACAAATTATTTAATAAATCATTAATGATTTATTTTAAGCAGTAACTTTTTTTGAAATAGAAATCAAATTTCCAATTAGTTGAGTATCTTTTTGTTTTATCCAAAAATCTTCATTTGCAACAATTATCAATCTTTTTTTTGTTCTACTTACAACTGTGTTTATTAGATTTAAACCTTTGAAATTTTCATTTAAAGTATTTGTAAAGAACATTCTTCTTTTTCCACTATTTGAATCATCAACAACACTAAAAATTACATTATCCCATTCACTTCCTTGTGATTTGTGGATGGTCATAATATTTTCAAAATATTTTCTACCCAAGTGTTCCTTTAAAAGTTTCACTTGTTTTTTATATGGAGTTAATATCACAAAAGATTTTCCTTCAAACTTTTTTACTAACTCTTTGATTATCATTACTTCTTCTAATGATGAGCGTTCATCAGCTTCATTTACATTTGAAGCACTATCTATAAAAAATAGATTTGTATCACTTTCTAAAGCTGATTGAAATCCAAATTTGTAAACAAATTTATTTAAAACTTTTGCTAAGTTTTTCCCAAATCTATGGGTTGAGATTAGATTAATTTGTGATGTTTTTTCAAATTTTGGTGTTATATTATTTGTAAAATCTAAATAAATCTCTTCAACACTATTTTTAAAAAAAAGCGTTTCAAAAAAGAGTGCACATTGGCTCCATAAAAAGCTCTTTTTAAAAGCATTTATATCATCAGTTTTTATTTCACTAACAGGTGGAAGTTGCATATGATCACCTAAAAATGTAATTGAAGAATTACACTTAAATAGAGTCAAAGCCTTAATTGTAGACATATATCCAGCTTCATCACAAAATATATGTTCGACTTCGATATTTTCATTTATAGTGTATTGAATATAAGCATCAATTGTCATAGCAATTACTAAACTATTTTTTACTCTTTGTTTAGTACTTTGCTCAATTAATAAATCTTTTTCATCAATCAAAAACTCATATTTTTCTTTTAATTTTTTATCATCAAAATTTTTATGATGTATATTTAAAGCTTGATTTATCAACTCATCATTTGATTCTTTTGCTAAAGTTTTTATAGATTCTAAACTTCTTTTACACCAAAGATTTAGTTGGGATATTTTTTCATTTATTTGAAGCTGTTTTTCATCTAAGTTTGTTTGTGTTAAATCTTTAAATATTTCATTATAAACCTTTTCATTTTTTATTATTTTCTTACAAAAATTTAGTATTTCAAAGTTTTTTTGATTTATTTGATTTATCTTTTCGTCTATTTTTTCCAATTCTTTTCTAATACAATCTATATTTACAACCTCTTTTAATCTATTTTCCTCTATTAGTTTCTCATCAAAATTTACACAAGGATTTTTTTCATGTTTTTTTATTGCATCTTTTATCATTTTTGAATTATTTGAAAAATGGTAAGCTTTTAGGGGTAAAGTTAAAAGATTTATCAAAGGTTGCAAATGTTCTTTTTCATTTTCAAGTTTGATAATTCTTATTTTATTTTCTTGAAGCTTAGAAAAGTGTTCTAAGATTTTTTCTAAATCTTCACTAATTTGTTTACCTTCGCGATATTTAAGTACTCTATTTAAAATATTTATCTCATTTTCAAGTGATTCTAAAACTCTTTCTATTCCTTTTGTTTCACAAACTTCACCATAATTATCAAAAAAATCTTTTGATGGAATTCCTATTCGTAAAATCTTTTCTCGTGAAATTTGAAGTTTTTCAGTATTTTCTAAAACTCCCAAAAGTATCTGTTCTAAAGCTACATTTGTAGGAGCAACAATCAAAACTTTTTTATTTGAAGTTATATAATTTATCAATGCAGTTGATAAAACAGCTTTTGTTTTTCCTGTTCCAGGAGGTCCCCAAATATATGAATATCTGTTTTTAAATATAGAATTTACTGCATCTTTTTGATTTTGGTTTAGTTTTGTATCTTTTAGTATTTCTATATTTGGTTTTAAATCTAAATCAAAATTGTCATCAAAAGTAAGTTTATGAGCGTTTTTTTCATACCATTCAATCAAATTTTTAATCAAAAAAAGTAAATCAGTAACTACAAAAAAATCATCACTACTTATCTTTTCAAAATCAATATCATCTTTCAAAACTTGAACATATAAAAGTCTATTTTTTTCATCATACTCTTTGATTAAAATATCTTTTTTATTAAAATAATATTCATTTGTTTGATTGTTTTTATAATAAGTTTTTTCAAAATCATAAATAGCTTTTTCAAGTTTTATTTCATATAGTTTTGGAGAACTATCTTCTTGGTATTTTATAGATACAACTTTGTCTATACTTTTTCCATTGTTTTCACTATATTTTTTTACATATTCATAATAAAATTGTGCCTGTTCAAGACATAGCTCTTTTAGTTTTGAGATTTCCATTTGGGATTTTAACTTAATAAGTATAAAAAAGGGACTCATCATTCTGATAAGTCCCTTTTTAAATAGCTAAAATAATAAATTATTAGATTGGTAAAACTCTGATATTTTCATCAACTTTTTGTTGTAAAACAGACTCAATAGCAAATAAAGTTCCTGTACTTCCAGACGCACATCCAGAACAAGAACCTAAATATCTAATATATAAATCATAATGAGGAATA
Source organism: Arcobacter aquimarinus (assembly GCF_013177635.1). Taxonomy (NCBI): domain Bacteria; kingdom Pseudomonadati; phylum Campylobacterota; class Epsilonproteobacteria; order Campylobacterales; family Arcobacteraceae; genus Arcobacter; species Arcobacter aquimarinus. The sequence goes on from NZ_CP030944.1 coordinate 1,804,978, forward strand.
TTTTCTTTGATATCAATAATTTCCATATTTCCACCGTCCATTACAAGCATTGGTCTAATATCAGAATCAAGTACAGAATCGATTGCTTTGATTCTTTGAACTAAAGTCATTTTATCAAAAGATAGTGTTCCAGCAACACTTGCATCTGCTGCCGTTTTCATTTTTGATTCTTCCATTTCAGCTCTTACATCTTTTAAAACATCTACTAAATAGATATCTTTTTCTTCATGTCCACCTGGCTTAATACATGATTTACAAAAAGCCCCTGCTTTTGTATAATCTGTAATTTGCTCAACTGTTGTTAAATCATTGATTCTAATAACTTCTTTTAAAGTAGCAAGAGAAACCCTTGCACATTCACAAATAATTTGCTCTTCTTCAAAAGATTCCATATCAACACCTTTGTACTCAGCTGCTGCTTTTTTGATCACATCATAAGCCATAACTGAACAGTGCATTTTTTGAGGTGGAACAGCTGGAGTTTCTGGATTATCTCTTAGTGCAAATTCAACATCAATATTTGTAATTTTTACAGCTTCATCAACAGTTTTACCAACACAAAGTTCTGCCATAACATCAGAAGACGCGATTGCTGTACCACATCCAAAAGATTTAAATTTTGACTCTAAAATTTTATCTGTATTTTCATCAACTGCCCAGTAAAGTCTTACTGCATCACCACATGATTCAGCTCCAAAATCTGCAACAATTAGTTTTGCTCCTAATTCTTTTGCTCTTTCTTCTGTGATTTCCCCTTGGTGTTTTGGGTTATTCATTCTATTTACTACTTGATTTGAGTATTCATCCCAAATCGAACCACTTATTAAACTATTTTTTGCCATCTTATTTTCCTTTAAATATTACTCTATTTTTTATAAACCTGATTTATGACACGAAGGTGCATAAGCATAAGAACTTGAAATTCCTCTTAATCTAGTAACAGCTTTTTTAATAACATCTATTGCATAATCTATTTGTTCTTCTGTATTAAATCTACTTAAACTAAATCTAACTCCTGTATGAGCTAACTCACTATCACTTCCAAAAGCATTCATAACTGGATTTGCTTCTAAATCTTCAGATGCACATGCACTTCCTGTACTCGCACCTACTCCATTTTGATTTAAATCCCAAAGCATAGATTCACCTTCAACACCTCTAAAAGAGATTAAAGTTGTATTTGGTGTTCTATTTTCTTTTCCACCAATAACAATAGTATCAGGTAGTTCTAAAATTGCCGCTTCTAATTTATCTCTTAATTTACTTACATGATTTTTTTCATAAGCTAATGCCATAGTTGAAGTTGCTAATTTCATAGCCCAACCCATTCCAACCATTGAAGCAACATCTACTGTACCTGCTCTATTTCCACCCATTTGCTCACCACCATGTAAAAGTGGAGTTAAAGAGTAACCTTTTCTTACATATAATCCACCAACACCTTTTGGTCCATGGAATTTATGAGCTGAAAATGATAAATAGTCAACATTTACATCTTGAACATCAACAGGTACTTTTCCAATTGCTTGAGTTGCATCTGTATGAAAAGGAACTCCTGCTTCTTTACAAATAGCTCCTATTTCTTTGATTGGGAAAATTTTTCCTGTTTCATTATTTGCCCACATAATTGTAACTAATGCTGTATCATCTCTTAAAAAATCTTTTACTAAACTAGCTTCTAAAACCCCTTGCTCATTAACAGGAAGGTAAGTTACACTAACACCTTGAGATTCCAAAAATCTACATGTTGCAGTTACAGCTGGATGTTCTACTTCACTTGTTATTATATGTTTTTTATCACCATTCAGGATTTTATCAATCCAAATTCCTTTTATTACTGTATTAATACTCTCTGTTGCATTTGCTGTAATTATAATATCATCTTCGTCAGCAGCATTAATTCCTTCATATAAAAAATTTAAAGCTTCAACCATTTTTGGATGAGTTCCTGCTCCAAATTTATGTAATGAATTTGGATTTCCGTAAATATCACAGAAAAAAGGTTTCATCTCTTCATAAACTTTTGGGTCTACGATTGTTGTCGCGTTATTGTCTAAATAAACTTCCATTTTTTTTCCTATATTTTTTAATTCTATTTGCAAAACTATTCCAAAATTAATAGTATTTAATAAAACTTTTTCGTATTCTAATGCAAATAGGATAAAATTTGTCTTAATTGATTTCAATTAACATTCTTATGAATTATATTTTATCATTTATATGATTAATCTAGAGGAAACTATATTATTTTTATCACTATTTATAAAAAAATATGTCTTTACATTGTATACTTAATTGTGATAGAATTTTAATTAGGATAAAAACTATCCTATTTAAAAAATTAAATACTATATTGGAGAAGTCATGGCTGATAACCAACAAATACATGACGTAATTAATAAAGAATATAAGTTAGGTTTTGAAACCTTAGTTCAAAGTGATACTTTTGAAAAAGGTTTAAATGAAGATGTAATAAGAGCTATTAGTGCTAAAAAAAATGAGCCTTCTTGGTTGCTTGATTTTAGACTAAAAGCTTATAAAAAATGGCTAAAAATGGAAGAGCCAACTTGGGCAAATCTTAAATATCCAAAAATTGATTATCAAGATATCGCATATTATTCTGCACCAAAAAAAGCTTTGGATTCACTAGATGAAGTTGACCCAGAAATTTTAAAAACTTATGAAAAATTGGGAATTCCACTTGAAGAACAAAAAATGTTAGCAGGTGTTGCTGTTGATGCTGTTTTTGATTCTGTTTCTGTTAAAACTACCTATCAAGAAGAGCTTGAGAAATTGGGAATTATATTTTGTTCTATCTCTGAAGCAGCTCATAAATATCCACAATTAGTTCAAGATTATTTAGCAAGTGTTGTTCCACCAACGGATAACTATTTTGCAGCTTTAAACTGTGCTGTTTTTACAGATGGAAGTTTTGTGTATATTCCACCAAATACTCGATGTCCGATGGAGCTTTCTACTTATTTTAGAATAAATGCTTTAAATACTGGACAATTTGAAAGAACTTTAATTATTTGTGATGAAGGAAGTTATGTTTCTTATAATGAGGGTTGTTCTGCTCCAAGTAGGGATGAAAGACAACTTCATGCAGCTGTGGTTGAACTAATTGCTCTAAAAGATGCTCAAATCAAATATTCTACTATTCAAAACTGGTTTCCAGGAGATGATTCTGGAGTTGGTGGAATTTTAAACTTTGTAACAAAAAGAGGAATCTGTAAAGGTGATAACTCTAAAATCTCTTGGACACAAGTTGAAACAGGAAGTGCAATTACTTGGAAATATCCATCATGTATTTTACAAGGTGATAATAGTGTTGGAGAGTTTTATTCAGTTGCAATTGCTTCAAAATCACAACAAGCAGACACTGGAACTAAAATGGTTCATTTAGGTAAAAATACAAAATCAACTATTATTTCAAAAGGTATTTCTGCTATGAGTGGAGTAAATGCTTATAGAGGATTAGTAAGAGTTGGGAAAAATGCCTCAAACGCTAGAAATATTTCAGAGTGTGATTCACTTTTAATTGGAAATAAGTGCCATGCACACACTTATCCATATCATGAAATTAGAAATAGTAGTGCAAATATAGAACATGAAGCAACAACCTCAAAAATCTCTGAAGAGCAACTTTTTTATCTATCTCAAAGGGGAATAGATGAAGAAGATGCAATTGCTATGATTGTAAATGGTTTTTGTAAAGAGGTATTAAAAGAGCTACCAATGGAGTTTGCTGCTGAAGCTAAGGAATTATTAAACATATCATTAGAAGGAAGTGTGGGTTAAATCATGGAAAAAAATATTATATTAAAAATTGAAGATTTAAAAGTAAATATAAATGATAAAGAGATTTTAAAAGGTTTAGATTTAGAGATAAAAGAAGGAGAAATCCATGCACTTATGGGAACTAATGGAGCTGGAAAATCTACTTTAGTAAAAACTTTAAGTGGTCATTATGACTGTGTTGTAAATGATGGGAAGATTACTTATAAAAACAAAGATTTGCTTGAAATGGATGTGACACAAAGAGCAAATGAAGGTATTTTTATGAGTTTTCAATCTCCGGTTGAAGTAGCAGGAGTTAATAATAGTTACTTTTTAAAAACAGCAATGAATGCAAAAAGAGCCTATGAAGGACTTCCTGAAATGGATGCAATGGAGTTTTTAAAAGTAACAAAAGAAGAAACTGCTAAATTTAATATTGATAGAAAACTTTTACAAAGAGATTTAAATGATGGTTTTAGTGGTGGTGAAAAAAAACGAAATGAATTAATCCAACTGTTAATGCTAAAACCTGATTTAATAATGCTTGATGAGATAGATTCAGGACTTGATGTTGATGCTATTAAAACTGTTGCAAATGTTATAAATTCTATGCTTGATGGAAAAAAATCTATTTTAATGATTACGCATTATGATAGATTATTAGAGCTAATAAAACCTGATTTTGTGCATATCTTACATGATGGAAAGATAGTAAAAACAGGAGATTATACACTAGCTTTAGAACTTGATGAAAAGGGTTATGAAGCAATAGGAATAAATGATGTTAATAAATGAACTAAATACTAAAATTCCAAAAAAAAGTGAAGAAGAGTTTTTAAAAATAAATTTTGACTCTTTGTTCTCTTATGACTTTAAAGAAGTTAAAACCTATGAACTTGATATTATGGGATTAAAAACAATAAAAGATGAAAATAGTTATGAAAGTGTTTTATTTAATATCACTAAAAATTTAGATGATAATCAAAAAGTTTTAACAATAAATAAAAACATAGCTGAACCTATTTTTTTAATTCATAAAATAAAAGAAGATGAAACATTTTTTACTAATTCATTGAAAATAGAAGTAAAAGAGAATATAAAAGCTCAAGTTGTAGAGGTTTTTGTAAGTGAGTTTAATAAATCTTGTTATGGTGTTAATAGAAATATAGTTTTAGAAGAAAATGCCTCTTTAGAGTATGTAAAAATTCAAGATATAAATGCTTCTTCTTCGATGATTTTTAGCAACTGTGCAACTCAAACAAAAAATTCAAAACTAAAAATCACAAATTTTGAATTTGGAGAGGGTTTTATCATCAACAGTTTTGAAAATATCATAAATGAAGAATTTGTAGATTATGAACTAAATGGCTTAATAAAACTATTTAATGAAGCAAATAATGCAACATTAGTAAAAACAATTCATAATGAAAAAAATTCTATAAGTTCAATCAACTATAAAAATAGCTTAAAAAATAGTTCAAAAGCTGTAGTAAAAATAAAATCAATAGTAAATGAAAATGCCCTATTTTCAAAAGCTTTTCAAAATTGTAATACTATTTTATTAAGTGATGATGCAACAATTTTTGCTCAACCACATCTTGAAATTTACATAGATGAACTTGAAGCAAGTCATGGAACAACAACAGGCACATTAAATAAAGAACAACTTTTATATCTTCAATCACGTGGAATCAGCAAAGATAAAGCTTATGATATGTTACTTGAAGCTTTTGAAAGTTCTATTAAAAATAATATTGAAGATGAAATCATAAAAGAGTTTATTCAAAACTATAAAAAGGAACAATATGTTTAAAAATGACTTCCCATATTTTCAAAACTCAAAGGTTGTATATTTAGACAATGGGGCAACCACTCAAAAACCAAAAAGTGTTATTGATTCGCAAGTTGATTACTATACACAATATTGTGCAAATACTCACAGAAGTAATTTTGGTCATGCAAATAAAGCAACACAAGAGTTTGAAAAAGTAAGAGTTATTTTAAAAGAGTTTATAAATGCTTCTAAAAATGAAGAGATTATTTTTACAAAAGGTGTAACAGAATCTATAAATTTTATAGCTTCTTCTTTTGCCACACATTTTAAGACAGTAATAATTTCAAGTTTAGAACACCACTCAAATATAACTCCTTGGCATATGCAAGGAAGAAGTTTGGGAAATGGGCTTGAAGTTGTGAATTTTAAAGAAAATTTAGATTTTGATTTTGAGCATTTTGAAGAACTTTTAAAAGCAAATCCAAACTCTTTTGTAAGTATTACTCATATTTCAAATGCTTTTGGAAAGATTCATGACATAAAAACAATCACAAAAATAGCCCATGATTATGGTGCTATTGTTATGATTGATGGAGCTCAAAGTTTGGCACATTTAAAAGTAGATGTAAAAGAACTTGATGTGGATTTTTTTGCTATTTCAGGACATAAAACTTTTGCACCAACAGGAGTTGGAGCAATTTATGTAAAAGAAAAATTTTTAAAAGATTTAAAAGCATATCAAACAGGTGGCGCTACTATTAATGACGTTGATTTTAATCACTCAACTTTACTTGATTCACCTTATAAATTTGAAGCAGGAACTCAAAATATAGCTGGAATCATAGGTTTTGGAAAAGCTTTAGAGTATATAAATCATATTCATTATAAAAATATTCAAAGCTATGAACACAATGTTTATAATTATTTGGATGAGGAACTAAAAAAACTTCCTGATATTATTTTTTACAATGATATAAGTGATAGTATTGGAAGTAGAAGCTTTAATTTTAAAGGCATAGTTCATGATGATATTGGAATTTTAATTGATAAAATGAATATTGCAGTTAGAGTTGGTCATCACTGTGCTCAACCTATTATGAAAAAATTAGGAATAAAAGGAACTATTCGAGTAAGCACTGCTTTTTACAATGATTTTGTTGATGTGGATAAATTAATAGAGGCTTTAACAAAAGCTTTAAAAATATTGAAGGATTAAAATGAGTATAGAACAAAGAGTACAAAATATAAAAGAAGATTTAGATTTCTTTGATGATGAACTTGCAAAATATGAATATATTATAGATTTGGGGAAAAAATTAGAAGAGTTTAAAGAAGAGGATAAAATCCCTGCAAATATTGTTCACGGTTGTACTTCTCAAGTTTGGCTAACAAAAGAAATAAAAGATGGCAAACTTTTCTTTAAAGGAACAAGCGATGCTATTATCGTAAAAGGTTTAGTTTATATGATTTTAGAAATTTTCTCAAACTCAACAATAGAAGAGTTAAAAGAAGTTGATATGGATATTATTCATGAACTAAAACTTAGTGAAGTAATAACTCCAAATAGACAAAGTGGAGTTATAGGAATGATAAAAAAAATAAAAGAGTATGCACAAAATGCATAAAGGATTTAAAAATGAGTACAATTTTTGATTTAGAAGAAATAGAAAAAAAAGTAATAGAAAATTTAAAAAAAGTTTATGACCCAGAAATTCCATCAAATATTTTTGATTTAGGGTTAATTTATAATATAGAATTTGAACAAAAAAACAACTATTTACATTGTATGATTACAATGACTCTTACAAGTCCAACTTGCCCTGTTGCAGATAGTTTACTTGAACAAGTAAAATATGTAACATTAGCTGTTGATGAAATAGATGAAGCTTTCGTAAAACTTGTATTTTCTCCACCTTGGGATCCATCTATGATGAGTGAAGATGCAAGAGAAATTATGGGAGCAAGTGGAGCTGCTATGCCTTTTTAAGGCATAGCTTTAAAACATCTAAAGAATAAATTCTTCCAAATTTATTCTTCAAAAAAATTACAAATAGGAATCTCTAATATTTTACTAATTTTATATAAGTGTTCAATATTAAAGTGTTTTCCATTAGTATATGGTTCACAAGCAGATATTAAACTTACAGATTTATTACCCATTTCATAAGTTAAATCTAATTGAGTATATCCTTTTCAATCCTATATTTCTTAACATTTTTTCCTATAGTTTTGTACAACTCTTTAATTTCTTCATCTGAAAATTCATATTTCATTATTTAAAACCTACTATGGTAGTTTTAAATGGAGATTATTTATGATTAAAGACTTATTGGAACAAATAGACAACTTACCACCTCTTCCTCAAACTATAATTGAAATAAAAGAATTTAGAAAAAACTCAAAAAAAGATGTAGATGAATTATTAAAAATAAATCAAATGATTTTTTAAAAGAATTAAAAGAAGGTAAAGAAATCGGTGAATTAGAAAAAAAATATTTAGGTGTTACAACATCAAAAGCAACAGCAGAAATTTTTAGACATTGGAAATTAAGTAATAATTTAATAAAAATAGAAGACTTAAACTTTTTTTTGAGTCTTTTTTATTGAACTTATAAATATTCCCAAAAGAATTAAAAAAGTTGAAACAAAAAGTTCAAAACTTAAAGTTTCATCTAAAAATAAAATCCCTAAACAAATAGCAATAACAGGTGCTAAAAGTTGTAAAATACTAGCTGTTAAAATATCTATTTTAGGTAAAACAGCATACCAAATGATATATCCTAAAGCTGAAGTTACAACTCCTGAAAAAATTGCTAAGAATAGTGTAAAAGCATCAAAAGATAAAGAATCTATAAAAAATAGTGCAAATATAACTGTAAAAATTGTAGCTTTAAAAAAATTATCTGTGGTACTAAAAAAAGCATTTGTTGATTTTTTCCCTAAAACTGTATAAAAAGCCCAAGCAATTCCAGAAATTATCATCAAAAAAGCGTGAAATAAAGAAAGAGAGAACTCTTTACTTGGATAAAGTAAATAAACTAATCCAAAAAAAGCTATGAATATCCCAAAAAGTTTATTAAAAGTAAGACTCTCTTTATAAAAAATTGCCATTAAAATCATAGATAATTGTACAGAAGCAAAAAGAATCAATGTCCCAACTCCCGCTTCCATATCCACATAAGAGTAAGAAAAAGTTATTGCATATAAAAAAAGCATAAAAGGATTAATCCAATTTTTTCTCAAATTTAAATCAATTCTTTTGTATCTAAAATAGTAAATCATCAAAAGAAAAATTGCACCTGATAAAATTCTTAAAATAGTAAAACTAACAGCATCTGTATTTTCACTAAGCATTGCCATACGACATAAAATAGGATTTGTACTTAAAGAAAAAAGAGCAATAAAAATCAGAGTAAAAAGTTTTAAATCTATATTTTTTTCACTTTTCATCTTTGTTTCCTTTGAAAATAATCTTATTTATCCCTATTTTAGCCAAATTGTTTATAAAAATATTTATATTAAAAAACACTTTATTACTATTAAAAAGAAAAAATTTAAGGTATCATTAAAAAAACAATGCCCGAAGGAGATTTTATGTTTGGAATGATTTCTAATAAAGAATTAGAACTGATTGATAACTACTTTAATCAATTTGTAAAATTTATCTCTTCTGAAAAGAATGAGTTTGATTACATAGAATCCACTGGAAATAAAAAACTTGATGAAATGCTAAAAAAATGGAATGATGAAATAAAAGCAGTTGATAAAAGAAACAAAGAGGATATGAGAGTTTTAGGTGAAATTGTCCTTACAGCTGATAAAGTTGAAAAAGGTATCTATAATTGTAGAATTAAATCTTCAACTTCAAATCCTACTATTTTTACATTACGAAACACACTAAATAAAATGCTTCATAGTATTAATGAATGCAACTCCTTAATTTTAAAAGTTTTAAATAGTTACACCCATGATGATTACACAAAAAAAATAGAAGTTGTTGATAACTATAAAGATGAGATGAAAGAATTAATGCAAAGTATAAATAAATTAGGAACTGCATTAAGTGAAACAGCAAAAAAAAATCTACAAAATGGAGAAAATCTTAGTCAAAATTCAACTAGTATGAACTCTTCAATGAATAATTTAGCATTAAAAGCAAATGAACAAGCAGCCTCTCTTGAACAAACAGCAGCAGCTCTTGAAGAGATTACTAGTATTACTAGAAATAATGCCGAAAATGCTACTAAAATGGCAACTTTAGGTCAAACTGTTAAAAAATCTGTTTTTACAGGTGAACAATTAGCTTCTAAAACTGCTATTTCTATGGATGAAATCAATGAAAAAGTTAATGCAATAAATGAAGCTATTACTGTTATTGATCAAATAGCATTCCAAACTAACATTCTTTCACTTAATGCAGCTGTTGAAGCAGCAACTGCTGGAGAAGCTGGGAAAGGTTTTGCAGTAGTTGCACAAGAAGTACGAAACCTAGCTAATAGAAGTGCTGATGCTGCTCGTGAAATTAAAAATCTAGTACTTGAAGCAACTTCAAAAGCTAATGATGGGAAAATTGTCTCTTCAGATATGATAGATGGGTATAAAGAATTAAATAAAAATATTTCCGAAACAATTAATATTATAGGAGATGTTTCAAAAGCTTCAAAAGAACAAATGACAGGAATTGAACAAATCAATGATGCTGTAAATATGCTAGATAAAGTAACACAAGAAAATGCAAATGAATCAAATCAAATAAAAATAATTGCACAAGAAGTATCACAATTAGCCCATGAATTACTAACAGATGCAAAAACAAAAAAATTTAACTAAAAGGATAAAAAGATGTCTATAAATAAAGAAACAATATTAGATAAAAATACATTTTTAGTTAGTGAAACAGATGTAAAAGGAATAATAAGATTTGCAAATGAGGATTTTTGTAAAATAGCAGAATATACATTAGATGAATTGCTAGAACAACCACATAGTATGGTAAGACATAAAGATATGCCTAAAAAAGCATTTAAATCTCTTTGGGATACAGTACAAAAAGGTGAAACTTGGACAGGATATGTAAAAAATGCTACAAAAAGTGGAGGATATTACTGGGTGTTTGCGACAGTATATCCATTTGAAAGTTGTGATGGAACAAAAGGATATTTATCTTGTAGAAAAAGAGCAACACCTGAAGAAATAAAAAAAGCTGAAGCTCTTTATGAAATTTGGAGAAGAGAAGAAAAACAAATTTAGCACTAATAAACAAAATTTTTCACAATAATTAAGAAGATTTAATTAAAAAAAAGTTCTACAATTTCTAAATAATTTATAAAATTTCTAAAAAGGAAAAGTAGATGGCAAAAATAAAAAAAGTGCTTATTGCAAATAGAGGAGAAATTGCTCTTAGAATCATCAGAGCTTGTAAAGAACTTGATATTGCAAGTGTTGCAATATTTTCAGAAGTTGATGTGGAAGGTATTTGGGTTAGAAAAGCTGATGAGTGTTATCCTATAATGGGAGATGTTGTTCAAGCTTATTTAAATTTTGACAAAATTATTTCAATTGCAAAAAAAGCCTCTTGTGATGCTATTCACCCTGGATATGGATTTTTGAGTGAAAATGCTGATTTTGCAAGAGCTTGTGAAGAAAATGGCATAATTTTCATTGGACCAAAACCTGAACATATAGAACTTTTTGGAGATAAAATGGCTTCAAAAGTTGCTATGAAAAAAGTTGGTGTTCCTGTTCTTGAAGGAACTGATGAACCAATTACAAATATTGAAGATGGGGCTAAAATAGCAAAAGAGATTGGATTTCCTATTATCATAAAAGCTGCTTTTGGTGGTGGTGGAAGAGGAATGAGAATCGTAAAAGAACAAAAAGATTTCAAAGAGATGTATGAAAGTGCCACAAACGAATCTATGAAATATTTTGGAAGAGATGAAGTATTTATTGAAAAATATGTAGAAAATCCAAGACATATTGAGATTCAAGTAATTGCTGATAAATATGGGAATGTTCTTCATTTAGGTGAAAGAGATTGTTCAATTCAAAGAAGACATCAAAAAGTTATTGAAATTGCTCCAAGTCCAAGATTAAATAATCAAACAAGAAAAGAACTTTATAGAATTGCCACAAAAGCTATGTTTAAACTTGGATATGAAAGTGTAGGAACAGTTGAATTTTTAGTTGATGCCAATGATAATATCTATTTTATAGAGATGAATACAAGAGTTCAAGTAGAACACCCTGTAACTGAAACAATAACTGGTGTTGATATAATTCAAAGAATGATAGAAATAGCAGAAGGTGATAAACTTCAATTCTTACAAGAAGAGATACAATTTAGAGGATACTCTATTGAATTTAGAATAAATGCGGAAAACCCTCAAAAAAACTTTATGCCATCAACAGGAACTGTAAATAAATACTTAACTCCTGGAGGTCCTGGTGTTAGAATTGATACAAGTATTTATACAGGATATAAAGTTCCTGCAAATTATGATTCTATGATTGGAAAATTAATTGTTTGGTCTTTGACTTGGGAAGGTGCAGTTAAAAAAGCAAAAAGAGCATTAGATGAATTTTATATTGAAGGATTCCCTACAAATATTCCATTACATAGAGAAATTGTAAAAGATGAAGATTTTAAAAATGGAACATTTAATACAAGTTATTTAGATAAAAAAATGCAAACTTTTACTTTAAATAGCGAAGAAAATATCAAATTAGAAGAAGAAAAAATTGCAAATATTATGAAGTTTATTGAAACAATAAATAAAAATAATGTTAAGGTAAAACAATAATTTGAAATAAAAAAGAGGTATAACCCTCTTTTTTATTTAATACAAACTTGCGATAATAACTCTATTTCTTCCAGTTTTTTTTGCTTCATATAAAGATTCATCTGCTCTTTTTATAGTTTTTAGAACATCTTCATCATCTCTATATATAGTAGCACCTATAGAACAAGTTTTATTACCAACTGTTTGGAAATTATATTTTTCTATAGAGTTTCTTAGATTTTCCAAAATCTTTTCTAAATTTTCAGGGTCATTTAACTCTAAAATCAAAATAAACTCTTCTCCTCCCCAACGAACAAGAATATCATTTTTTCTTGAGCATTTTTGAATTACTTGAACAAATTCAATTAAAAATAAATCTCCAATATCATGACCAAATCTATCATTTACATCTTTAAAATAATCTATATCTAAAATAGCTAAAGCTAATTTTGTATTATTTAACTTACAATTATCTATAAATCTTTTATAATTATTTTCAAAAAATTCTCGATTATATGTGTTAGTTAATTTATCATGTAATACTTTTTCTTCTAAATATATATTTTCTAAAACTGTTTGTGAAATATCTGTAAAACTAACTATTTTTGTTTCATCATCAAAGCTATTAACTGAAACAGAAAATAGATACTCTAAAGAATCTTTTCCTTTCATACAAACAACTCTTTTTGATTCTTCAAGTTCTAAAATTTTATCTGACCAAATCTCATTTTCATTTATCTTTTTTAGATGAAAAAATCTATCATTTTCAATAAAAAATTCACAAATACATTTATGTTTTTCTTTAAAATCAATAAGATTTTTAAATCCTAAAAAATTAAAAAACTTTTGATTAGCAAATTTTATCTCTTTTCCATTTGTTAAAATAACAATATTATTTTGTGTTTCAATTAATTTTTCAAGATTTTTATATGACTCTTCTAACTTATTTCTTATTCTAAGCTTTTCAGTGATATCTCTTGTTGAAGCATAAATATAATCTTTTCCATCTATTTCAATTTTAACGGCAGTAATTGATGCATTATAAAATGAACCATCTTTTCTTTTATGTACCCTTTGTAAGGAAATAATTTCACTATTTATATTTGAAATTATTTCTTTAAACTCTTCAACATTTTTTAAATCCACATCAATATCAACAATAGTTAGAGTTTTCATTTCAATATCATTATAAGCTAGATTTTTTTGAGTTTGATGACTATATTCTAAAATTTCACTTGTATCAATATCAACAACAAATACAGCATCAGAAGATAATTTCAATAAAGTTTCATACTTTATTTTTTCTTTCAAAATTTGATTCATCAACTCTTTTTGTTTATTTATTGATAACTGTTCTTTCAAGTAATTTTTTCTTACAACTAAGAAAAACAAAAAAGCACTTAAAATAAATAAAAATACCAATATTGAAACTATTATTAAATTTCTTTTCCATTGCTTTAAATACTCTTCTTGAGATAAAGCGACTTGTACATAAAAAGGATATTTATCTATTACTATAAAACTTGCAACCCTTTTTTCATTATCTGTAGAAGCTATATATTCTAAACTACTTGTTTTTTCACCTGCTCTTATTCTTACTGAAATATCATTATTTAAAGGTAATTGTTTATTTATTTCAGATTCATTAATTGGATATTTTGAAATTAAAGTTGTATCATCACTTCTTCTTAACAAAGCAACACCATTTTTTCCAGTATCAATAGAAGATAAAACACTATTTATTGTTTCAAGATCTATTAAAACACTAACAGCTCCTATTAGCTCTTTTTTAGTATCTCTTATAGCTAAAAGTTGAGCTAAAGAGTTTTTATTGGTTGTTCTTGAAACTATAACATCTGAAAAACTAAGCATCAAATCTTTATTATTTTTAAGTTCTAAAAAGTGTCTTCTATCAGATAGATTTATTTTATTGTGTAAAGTATTAGAAGAATAAATAATATTTCCATCTTTATCTAAATAATTTATAACACTAATATTTTTAAAATTATTTATCAAAAAATTAAATTTTGAAGCTATAAATTCTTGTTTTTCTTCACTATTTAATTTTTTTTCATTAGAAAGATTTTTAACAATATTTTCTGCTAATTTTAAAATATTATTAGCTTGGTCAAAATCATTTTCTAGTTTTTTTGTAAGTATAGTTGTTAAATTGTTTGTTATTGTTATTGCATTTTTAATAGCTTTTTTATATTCAAAATAAACTTGAAATAAAGCTATAATAATAACAATAAAGATAGAAAATATGAACCAGCTATAAGTGAAATTTTTTATATTAAAAGAATTATTATTCAAATTTAAAGAGCCTTTTTTATATTAAATATACATTGTATTTTATAATAGGTTAATTACATATTAAAATAAATTACAAGTTTTTATAGTTAAATATAGTTTATTCTAATCAAAACAATGTCAAAATAAACTTATGAAAGATTTAAAAAGTACAATTATTAAAACTATTATTAGTGCTATTATTTTATTAATAGCTTTTAAATATCTTGAAAAAAAACCTGATGTTCCAACATTTAATATAACTATTTTTAAAAAAGAGGATTCAAGTGAGCCACCTATGCCACAAAAACTCAAATGGCATGACCCTTTTAAAGGAGTTGAGAATCTTCCTTCTAAACCAACTCCTAAAGAGTAACTATTTTTTAGTTTGATACAAGTTTTAATCCAACGATTGAGGCAACTAGTGTAAATAAGAAAAATAATCTTAGAAATCCTGCTGGTTCATTGTAAAAAAATATTCCTATTATTATAGTTCCAACAGCACCTATTCCTGTCCAAACAGCGTAAGCTGTTCCAACGGGAATAGTATTTATAGCTTTTGTTAGAAAATAAAAACTTAAAACCATACAAGTTAAAAATATTATAGTTGGTATTGGTTTTGTAAAACCTTGAGTTAATTTCATAGTAGAAGCAAAACCTATTTCTAAAATTCCTGCTAAAATCAAATAACTCCAAGCTGACATACTAATTTACCTCTTTTTCAAAAATTCTATCTAGAGTTGAAATGGCTAAGTATTTATCAAAATATGCCTTATTAAAACCTTGCTTTGCTTGTGTTAATAAATAGTTTGCATCTGTTAAATCGGTAGTTGTTGAAATACCCTCATCAAATCTATTTTTTACAATTTCATAATTTTCTTGAGCTTGTAAAAGTGCTAATTTTGAAGTTTCAAGATTTTGTAATGCCACTTCTAAATTTGATTTTGCATTTTCATATTGCAGTTTTATTTCTAATTTTGTTTTACTTAATAAAGAGTTAGCACTTAAATATTTAGTTTTATAAATAGTTACCATTGAGTCATCATAACCACCATTAAACAAGTTCCAAGTAGCATTTACTTTAGCAATATTTTGATTATCTTCACCTGTTTTGATACTATTTGATGAAAAACCATCATAATATTTATTATGAGAAACCAAAGCATCTACTTTTGGATAAAATCCTGCTTTTGCTGATTTTTCTAACTCTTTTATAGATTTTAGATTAAACAATAAAGCTTGTATTTCACTTCTATTTTCAAGCAATGATTCATCATAATTTGAAATTTGTATTGATTCTTCATCTAATTTTTCAATTGTTTCATTTGTTAAATCAACTCCACCTAAAATATTTGATAACTCAAATTTTGCAACATTTAAATCACCTTGTACTTTTACAACATTTTGTTTTGCATTTGACATATTTACTTGAACTTGTAATAAATCATTTTTTGCAATTATTCCTTGTTCATATCTATTTTTAGAATCTTCATACTGTTGCTTAAAAAGTTTATATGCACTCTCATACGTTTCTTTTGCATTTTGTTTATCCAAATAGTTTAAATATGCACTTTTTGTATTTAAAACAATATCTTGTTTTGTAGCATTTAAACTATATGAAGAGGCTTTTGCTAAATATTGTGAAGACTCTTTTAAAGCTAAATCTTTAAATCCATTAAATAAGTTATACGATAATGCTATTGAAGCTGTTGCACTTTGATCTTCAACTCCTGTATTTGGTTTATCTATATCAGTATAAGAATAAGAAGCATCCAATTTTGGCAAATAATTTGACTTATTTAAATTTACGTTTTCTAAACTTTCATAATAATCATAACTTTTACTTTGAATATCAAAGTTATTTTTCAAAGCTGTTTGAACAGCTTCATCAAGAGTTAAAGCATTTAAATTAACAGCTAAAAAAGCTGTTAATGATAAAGTTATTAATTTTATTTTTTTCATAATCTTTTCCTTTTATGCCTTACTTAAATCTATTGTTTCAACTTTTTTACCTTTTGAAACTCTTTGTTCTAATTTGATGAAAAACATCAATAAAGCAGGTGTAACAAAAATTGTAAAAATAGTAGAAAAAGCTAAACCACCTGTAATAACAGAACCTAGTCCTCTATAAAACTCACTTCCTGGACCTGGAATTAAAACTAAAGGAAGCATTCCAAAAATAGAAGTTAAAGAACTCATATAAATAGGTCTTATTCTTGTTCTTGTAGCTTCAATAACTGCTCTTTTATGTTCGTATCCTTCATCTCTTATCAGATTTAAACTTTGATGAACAATCAAAATTGCATTATTTACAACAATTCCTACTAAAATAATAAATCCAAGCATTGTTAATACATCAAGTGGCTGTGGCTCTAAAAACTTATTTGTTAAAGCAAGTCCGATAAACCCACCAGCAGTTGCAAGTGGAACAGTGAACATAATAACTATTGGATATAAAAAGTTTCCAAATAACGCTGACATTAATAAATAAACAATAACTAATGCAAGTAAAAAATTCAGACTTAACATTCCTATTGTTTCAGTTAATTTATCAGCTGTTCCACTAATACCAATAGTTAAATTATCTGGAATTTTTCCTTCACTTTTTAATTTTTCAATCATCACATCTAAAATACCCATCGTTTCTTGAATAGTCATATTATTAGGTGGTGTAATTTGTAAAGTAATTGTTCTTTTACCATCTAAGTGTCTAATCTCACTAATTCCTGTTGTTGCTTGGGCACTTGCCAAAGAAGAAAAAGGAACTAAAGAGCCATTTGGAACAACAACTAATGAAGATAATATATCTTCAGGTGTTTTAATCTGCTCATCATTTGCTTTTAAAACTAAATCTATTTTTTTCTTACCATCTTGTTCAAAATCTGATATTTTTCTACCACTCATCAAAACATCAGCCATAATTCCTAAATCATTAGAACTTAAATCCAATGCTTTTAAAGAATCTTGATTTGGTTTAATTCTAACTTCTGGATAAAGTAACTCAATAGATGGAACAGGTCTTACTTGTGCTCCTTGTATAGCTTGAGAACTAGCCATAAATAAAGTTGCTCCAACATTTGCTATCTCTTCTATTTTTTCACCACTTATATCTATATTTACAGTTTTTCCTTCACCTATTCCACTTTCAAAAACTCCTGATTGAAGAGAAACTCCAAAAACAGAAGGCATAGAATTGATAATAGGTCTAAAAAATGGTATTAACTCTTTTGCTCTATCTTCATGCATTGATGTTCCACCAAAAAGATTAAAATCTCCAAATGAAACAAAAAATGCTCTATTTATTCCAGGAACTCCATCTACATCTTTTCCAATATTTGGCTCAACACTCTTCATCAAGTAAGCTCCCATGTTATATCTTTCTTCATAAGAAAGCCCAGGAGGTGTTATTAGAATATTAAAAATCAAGTTTTTATTTCCTTGAGGTAAATAGTCCATTTTTGGAAATAATGCCCAAATAGTTAAAACAGAAAAAAGTGCCAAACTTGAAATTGTTATAACTTTTGTCATTACAGATTTCAGTGACCAATTAACAAATCTCATAAAAACTTTTACAATTCTATTTCCAAAATTTGTAAGATTACTCTCTCCTCTTGGCTCTTTTCCACTAATACTTGCAAACTTTTTCCAAAGCATCGGAATAACAGAAATAGAAACAAATAAAGAGAAAGTTACAGCAGCAACAACTGCAATTGCAATATCTTTAAATAACTGACCTGCTTCGTCTTGTAAAAAAACAATAGGTAAAAAAACAGCCATAGTTGTAGATGCACTAGCTATTAATGCTCCCCAAACCTCTTTTGTACCTTTATAAGCAGCTTCAGAAATACTCATTCCCTCTTTTCTATGCCTATCAATATTTTCAAGAACAACAATAGCACTATCAACAAGCATACCAACAGCAAAAGAGATTCCAGCAAGTGAAATAGTATTTAAACTTCTTCCCATTGATTCAAGTATAATAAATGTTCCAATAACAGAAATAGGAATAGCAACAGCAACAACAGCCGTTGGAGAAACCGCTCTTAAAAATAAAATCAAGATAAATACAGCTAAAACACCACCAATAATAATATTTTGTTTAACTAAATCAACAGAACCTACAATATAAGGTCTTTGGTCATACAACCATTTTATATTTAAAGCCTCTTTTTTTAAAATATTTTCATTTAGTTCATTCACTACTTTTTCAACATCATTTGTTAATTGAACAATATTTGCATCAGCGCTTGGTTGAACTCCTAAAAATATTCCATCTTTTCCTAAAAACATGGCTACTGTACTTGGAGTTTCATATCCAAAATCAACTTTTGCAATATCCCCAACTCTTACTCTTTGTTCTTGATTAGAAACTAAAATAATATCTTCTATATCTTGAGGCGTAGTAAATTTGTGAACAGTTCTTATTCTATAAGCACGTCTTCCCATATTTAAAGTTCCAGCTGAAACATCGATATTTTCACTTTGTAAAATACCAATAACTTGTGGAATTGTAAGATTAAATGCAGCTAATTTATTTACATCAAGATTTATCTGCATCTCTTGTTCTCTTCCACCTCCTCCCATAGTTCCAGCAACACCATCAACTCTTTTGATAATAGGTTTTATTTCATTTTCAAAAAAAGTTTTATATTCATCAATGTGTCTATTATTTTCTTCTAAAGTTTGTAACATCATCCAAATAACTGGACTTGCCGTTGCTGTTTCGATAATTGGTTCATCAACATTATCAGGATAAGAACTAACTTCATTTAATTTATTTGAAACATCTTGAAGTGCTACTCGAATATCAGTTCCAAGTTTAAAAGTAAGCGTTATTTCACCTGAATTATCAGAAGAAGATGATTCATATTCGACTAAATTATTCAAACTTTTTAAAGCATCTTCTTGCTCTTCTATAATCTCTCTTTCTATTTCATAAGGAGTTGCACCTGGCCATACTGTTGTGATTTTAATCTCTGGTTTTGTAACATTTGGAGTTAATTGATAAGGTAAATTACCCAATGAAATTAATCCAAATAAAACAACAATTAAAACAGCAACAATAATAGTTACAGGATTTTTAATTGAAAATTTTATTAAATCCATATTTATTCCTATTTATTCAAAATTTGAACTGGCATATCAGGGAAAATTCTCTCATTACCTTTTGTAACCAATTGCATTCCATCAACTAACCCATTTGCTTCAATAGCTACATTTGTTCCTGAATAAGTGATTATTTTAACAGGTATCATCACAGCTTTATTTTCAACAACTGCAAAAATCACATCCATATCAAATCTTTTTATAACAGCATCTCTGTTTATTACTAAAGCTTCACTTTTTGAATCTTTAGCAAATTTTATTTTTGCACTTGCTCCATCAAAAACAAAACCATCAAAACTCTCTGCTTTAAATCTTACAGGAAAAGTTCTAGTTAATTTATCTCCACTTGGAATAGCTGCAAATAAAGTAGCTTTTAAAGTTTTATTAGCAACCTCTACATCATAAACATCACCACTTTTTAAACCATCTATAAATGAAATAGGAAGATTAAATACTATCTCTAACTCTTGTGTGTTTACTATTGTTGCTACTTGTGTTCCTTGATTTAACCACTCATTTAAATTTATATTTTTTTCAACAATAACACCTGAAAATGGTACTTTTATAGTTTTTTTAGATTTTTGAATATTTAATTCATTTAATTTTGCTTTAGCAGAAATGAAATTTTGATTTGCCACATCAAAATCTGTTTTAGAGTCATCAAAAACTTTTTGAGCAATAGATTTTTTTTCAACTAATGCCATATATCTTTCATAATTCTTTTTTGCATTTTTTAGCTGAACTTCATACATATTAACTTCTGCTTGTAAAGCTTTTATTTGTGCATCTAAAATATCAGAATCAATATTTACTAAAACCTCATCTTTTTTTACTTTTTGCCCAACTTCAAAATTTATTTTTTTAATAAGTCCTGAACTTTCACTTGCAATTTTTGATTTTTTATCAAAATTTACAGTTCCTACAAACTCTTGTAAATCATTTATTTCTTGCTTTTTTAAAGTTTCAACTTCAACCAATGAAGCTTTTGGTGCTTCTTGTGCATTTAAAACACAAAAAGCAAAAACCGTACTTAATAATATTTTTTTTAACATTCTTTACCTTTATATTTTTATTACTAATTTATGAACAATTTTATGAACAATTGGAGCTACAATTGTTATTATAGGAAATGCACAAGCAAAAGCTATAAGAAATGCTTTTATCCATATTGATATAAAATTCTCTACAAAGCCCACATTTATATATGTAATTATAAAACTCATGATAAAACTCATAAACATTCCCATAAAAAATGCGAAAACTACTCTTTCATACTTTTTATTTATCATCTCTTACCTCTATTAAATCAAATAAGTTATCTATAAATCTTTTACAAACATCTGACACATCGAAATTCTCTTGTGTCATTTTTTGTAAAACCAAACCTTTTTCAAAAACCAATAATCCATCTATAAAATTTTTAGCTTGTGGTATTAACTCATTACTTTTTATACCCTCATTAATAACATTTTCTAACTGTTCTTTAAAAAATATATGACAAGTATCGTTGTATTTTTTCATTAGTTGATTATCATCACTTAAAACAATTGATAAATAATCTTTATAAGCATTAAATTGTTTCATATTTTCATCGCTATCATCTAAAACAAATTTGAAAAAATAGTAAATTTTTTCTTTTGTACTTTTTGTATTTTTTATTACTTTTAAAAATTCTTGATGATACTCTTCAATACTAATATTTATTATTTCAAAAACAATGTCATATTTATTTTCAAAATATTCATAAATAGTACCTTTTCCTATTCCTGCTATTTTTGCAGCTTGTGCAACTGTTAATTTTCTTATTCCAACTTCAAAAATTAAATCTTTACACGAAATAGCTATTTCTCTTCTTTTTTGCTCTTTATCTACAACTTTTGGTGCCATTATTACCTCTAAAAATATAGATTTATTTATTGACTGACGGTCGGTCAAGGATGGAAGTATACACATAAAAACTTAATTTTTTTTAAATTATTGACCATTGGTCAAAATAAGAGGAATACTCTTATTTATGAAGAACAACTAAGTTTTATGTTTGAATATTTCATAGGTGTTGGTTGGGCATATCTTTCAAAATTTTTATGTTCATCAAAAGGATTTTGAGCGATTTTTAGTAAGTCATTTACCAAAGTATAGTCACCTTCATGAGCTTTTTCTATAGCTTCTTGAATGATATAGTTTTTTAAAATATATTTTGGATTTACTTTTTTCATAATTTCGTATCTTGACTCAAAAGTTGTATTTTGTTCATTACACACTTTTTCATAACTCTCAAACCATTTTTTGAGTGGCTCTTGAAAAACTGCAATATCCAAAATAGAACTCAAATCATCAAAAGATTTTAGATTTGTAAGTCTATAAAAGAAAACATTATAATCCATCTTTGAACTTTCCAAACTTCCTAAAAGTTCCAAAATCAAATAAAGATTTCCATTTCCACTTTTTGAAGCATCTAAACCTAATCTTTTATTCATAAGTTCTAAATAGACTTTTTCATGTTGTGGCAAAAAAGTTTTCATATACTCTTTTAGTCTATTTTCATCACAAATTCCAGCTAGAGCATTTGCTAAAACAAGTAAATTCCATCTTGCTATGTATGGTTGATTGTTGTATGAGTATCTTCCCTCTTCATCTGTATGATTACAAATAGAATTTTTTTCAAAATAATCCATAAAAGCAAATGGACCATAATCAATACTAAGACCTGCAACTGAAAAATTATCTGTATTCATAACTCCATGTTGAAAACCATAAACCTGCCATAAAGTCAAAAGTTCAGCACTTTTATCTACCAAAGAATAAAACATTTTTTCATATTTGTTTTTTTCATCTTTTAGATGAGGATATGATTGATTTATCACATAATTAGCTAATAAACTAAGATTCTCTTTTGCATTTTTTGTTCTTGCAAAAAACTCAAAAGTTCCTATTCTTATCCAAGAAGGTGACATTCTAAGAACAATAGCACATGATTCTTCTTCCCAATCTCTATGGGCAAAAGTTTGAGAATCAATAATTGCTAAAGCTCTTGTTGTTGGAATATTTAAAGCGTGCATGTGTTCACTTATCAAATACTCTCTAATTGATGAACGCAAAACTGCTCTTCCATCTCCTCTTCTTGAATAACGTGTAAGTCCTGAACCTTTTGTTTGTAAATGCCAAGCATTTACGCTACCAAGATTTATAGCTCTTCCATCTCCTAGTTGTGGTACAAAATAACCAAACTGATGACCGGCATAAACCATACTATATGGAATACTTCCATTTAATACTTTTGTTCCATTCATAAACTCTAAAAACTCTTCTGTTTCACACTCTTTATAGTCTAAGCCTATCAAGTCACAAGCTTTTTTATTAAAAGATACAAGTTTTGGATTTTTTAGTGGTGTTGGTTTTACTTTTTGGTATAAGTTTTCATCAAACTCAAAGTAATCAACTTCTAGTTTTAGCTCATTTAATTTCATAGTTTTTCTCTTTTTTTAATCTCTATTTATTATATATAACAACTTTATTTCTTCCTGAGTTTTTCGCTTCATATAAAGCAATATCTGCAAATCTGTAAATTTCATCGCAACTATAATTCATTTCTAATTTATAATTAAATACACCCAAAGAAACTGTTACAAAACCTATATTCTCATTTCTTAAATGCTCTATTCTTTTGTTTAAGACTTCTTTTCTTATTTTTTCTGTGTATCTTATAATTTTTGATAAACTTAAAGTTGGTGTGATTGATGTAATTATTGCAAATTCTTCACCACCTAATCTAAAAGCAAAATCATTTGTTCTTCTCGAATTTATTTTTAATATTTCTGCTATTTGTTTTAAAACTTGATCACCTTTTAAATGTCCATATAAATCATTATATTTTTTGAAATTATCCACATCTATCATTATAAAAACTAAGTTTTTTTTATCTCTTCTTACTCTATTTCTTTCATTTTCCAAAGTCTGTTTAAAAAATCTTTTATTATATAAACCTGTTAAATCATTTGTTATACTTAAAAGTTCAACATATTTCTTTTCTGTAATATCTTGTCTTTTAGCAGCATAGCCAATAATTTCTTGATTTTCATTTCTTTTAGGAAATATTATTGTTTTATACCAAATATCATTTCCTAATTTATCCAAACATTTCAATTCGCCTACCCAACTGTTACCATTGAGAAGATTTTTCCAAATCTCTTTATATTTTGTATTATCTTCCATTGGATGTTTAAAAATAGAATGCTTTTTTCCTATTAATTCCTCTTTTTTAAATCCAACTAAATGACAAAACGAATCACTTATATCTACTATTTTACCTTCTAAATCTGTTTCTGAATAAAATGAGAATTCTTTAAAAGGTTTTATAAATAATTTTAATTCCCTTATTTTTTCTTTATAATGAAAACTTCTTTTATTTTCATCTAATTTTTCTATCAACATTTTTAACTTATCAAAATCAAAAGGTTTTTCTAATACACTTAAAATATTTAATTCAGAGAATTCTTTCAAAGATACTTTTAAGTCTAAATTATTTGAAGTTATTATAATAGGAATATCTTTTTTTAAATTTCTTATCTCTTTTAAATAAGATAAAATATCCAATTCTAAATGATTTAATTCCGTTATAATCAACTCTACTTCATTTGATTCTTTTAAACATAATAAAGCATCTATTACACTCTCTATCAAAATAATTTCATGAGTAGTTTTTGAACAATGTTTATCTATACAAGCAATTAATTTTTTATCATTCTCAACATATAAGATTTTCAAGATTAACCTTTTTAGACTTTAGTTTTTGATTTAACATTACTTTTACCTTCAAACTCCTTTGCATCTGCATTATTTACAACAAGCTTTGCTATTTCATCTGTTAATATTGCTACATCATGAGTTTGAGAAGCTATTTGTGCATTTTGTTGAGTCTGTTGGTCTAGGCTAGTTAAAGCATCATTAATTTGCTCAATTCCAGAAAGTTGTTCTTTACTAGATACTTCTATATCACTAATTAGATTAATTGTATAAGAAATATTTTCATTTAACTCTTTATAACCTTTTATCATATCATTAGATATATTTTTCCCTTGATTAGCTTTTGAAGTTGCATTTTCTACTATTGTTTTTATCTCCTTAGCTGCTTCAGCACTTCTTGATGCTAAATTTCGTACTTCTTGTGCAACAACTGCAAATCCACGTCCAGCTTCTCCAGCAGTTGCTGCTTCTACTGCTGCATTTAAAGATAAAATATTTGTTTGAAATGCTATTTGATCTATCACACTTATTGCTTCATTTATCGCATTTACTTGAGTATTTATTTCATCCATTGCAACTGTTGTTTGATTTGCTAGTTTTTCTCCATGATTAGAAGATGTAGTTACATTTTTTGAATAATTAGCCATTTTTGCAATATTTTGTGTATTATTTCTTATATTTGCAGTAATTTGTTCAAGTGAGGCTGCTGTTTGTTCTAAACTTGCTGCTGCCGCAGTAGAATTAGTGTTTAACCTATCTACATTTTCGAGTAAAATATTTGAACTTTCATCTAATGTTAATCCATTTGCCTTATTTTCTATTAACATTGCTGTAATATTTTCTTGAAGTTTATTTATTCCTTTAAATAACGTATTAAAATCACCATATACATTTTTAGTATCAAGTTTACTTAAATATTTATAATTACTAAATTCTGATAATACCTTCAAAACAACATCAATATTTTTTTTCATTTCTTTATTTAATTCATTTATTGTGGTTGCTATATAATTTAATTTTACATTTGAAGTTTTTGTATGATAAATAATATCTGTAAAATCTCCTCTTTTCATTTTTTCTGATACAAGCATTAATTCACCATAAATCAATAATTCATCATTATTTCTTTTATTTATTGTTTTACAAATAGAACTTAATTTATTTTTTATTGGTGCTTTAATTTTTGATAAACTATCTAATCTCTTTTCCACTTCATTTGGTAAACTATTTATTTCATTCTCTAAATATTTTTCAATTAAATCTAAAACTTCAACTATTATAATAGAGTCATTTGTATTTCCTAAGTAAATTCCCATTTTAAATTCCTTATTTCAAAGTTTTATAAAGTTCAAGAGCATTTAAAATCTCTTCACTAGTTGGTTTTACTCTTACTGAAATATATCTTAACTCACCATCCGAAGTTTTCGAAGGATAAGCTGTTGCATTTACCCAATAATAATCTCCATTTTTTGTTTTATTTTTTACTATACCTTTCCAAATATTTCCACTCTTTATTGTTTTCCATAAATCACCAAATGCAGCCTTTGGCATATCCTCATGCCTTACTTTATTATGATGTGATCCCATTAACTCTTCTAAACTGTATCCAGCAATTTTACAAAAATCTTCATTTGCAAACTTTATCACTCCATTGGAATCAGTTTCTGTAACTATAATCATATCTTTTTGCATTTCAATCTCATTACTCATTTATTCTCTCCTGATAAATTTTTAAATAGGATAATTTTTATCTCATATAAAAATATTACTTTAATTATTATTAACAACAACTTATAAGTGTTTGTTATGAATAAGTATTTATTACTATAATTCTCAAAAACTTCTAGGTGGTTGATTTGTTTGAAGAAAATCCTGAATATTTTTTAGATAAAGTTGTTGAGAAAGTAAAACAAGAGAGAAATCAAAGAAAGATTAGTCAATTAAAACTTGCAAATATTTTAAATTTTTCTTCTCCAAATTATATAGCAAAAATAGAGACTAGAAAACATGGAGTAAACTACAATTTAGTTCATCTTTGTAAAATTGCTAAAGCTTTCAATATGGAAGTTGTAGATTTTCTACCAAAAAAATGAGTATTTATTTTTTATTTTAAATGCTCATCAATCAAATTTCTAACACAAATATCAATCATTTCATAAACTTTATCAAATCCTTCAAAACCTTCAAAAAAGTATGGGTCAGGAACGCACTTTCCATCAAAACCAAAATCTCCTAATTTTAGTGGATTTTTACAACCTAGATTTTTTAGATTTTGAACATTACTATTATCAAGTCCAACTATTAAATCAAATTTTTTGAAATCCTCTTTTTTTACTTGTCTTGCTTTTTGTCTAGAAATATCAACACCATTTAAAAGGGCTACTTTTATAGAGTTTTCACAAGGTGCTTCACCTACATGCCAACTTCCTGTTCCTGCACTATCTATGTGTAAATCTAATTTTTTCTCTTTTATATAATTTTGCGCAACCCCTTGGGCAATTGGCGACCTACAAATATTTCCTAAACACACAAATAAAATCGATTTTACTTCCATTTTAACTCCATTTTAAAACTCATTTCCTTCTATGCTATTGTATGAATATGTTTTTATTTCACCGTTTTCAACTATATATGAAACTTCTATAGGTCTATAACAAACTTCACAATCTTCAATAACTGTTGTATGTTCAAACACTCCACAATCCAATAAAATAGAGATTGCTTGTAAACAATAAGGACATTGAATATGTATCTCTTGCATCTATTTCCTTTTATTATTTATTTAAATTATAAATATGCTACTATTTCAAAAATTTCAAAGGATATTCCATCGCTACTTGTAAAAACTGTAAAAATGAAATCGAACCTAAAAAAAGACAATGCCCCTACTGTGGTATTTTAAATCCAACTGTTACACTTAAAGATATTTTTATTGGGATGGCAATTGTTTTATTTGTGATGAGCATAGTTACTTATTTTGTAAATAACTAACTATCTTCTTATAATTGCATATAAAAACCCAATACCAAAACCAATAAAGTGAGCATACCAAGCAATTGGAAGTCCTATTAATAGTGGTGCTACCGAGATTAGTAAAACCCAAGTTATTATCCCATTTCTTTGCGTTTTATCAAAATATGCTACATATCCAAGTAAAGCACAAATAGCACCCGAAGCTCCTACTAGATTTACTTGTGGGTCTAAATAAAATATGTATAAAAAAGAGAGTAAAGAAGTAACAATTCCTGTTATAAAATAAAGAGCCACTAACTCTTTTGCACCTCTAAATCTCTCTATTAGATTTCCAAATTGCCATAAAACAAACATGTTCATACCAAGGTGAGCTATTCCTCCATGGGCAAACATCGTACTTAGTGGTTGCCACCAAAAATCATAAACTAAGAAATAGAGATTTAGTCCTAAAAATAGACCACCTTGAGAGATATTTATTTGAATTATATACATTAAAACTGTAATAATTATCAAAATATTTGTAGCTGTAAAATCTTTTTTACTGAATCTTTTTAACATTGTTTTCATATACCTTTATAGTGCAATCTATTTTTGAAGCTATCTCATTTTTATCATATAATCTAAAATCAATATAAAATTTAAATATTTCTTTTTCACCTGCTAAAAAAGAGGTCAAGATAGCTCCTGAACAAAATTTGCAATTACTTAATTTTTTATTTGCATCATTTTTATCATATTCTAAAATCTCATATTTTATGGTTAGATATTTGTTTTTATTCTCTTTAGGAGTTTTTTCAATAGCTTTTATATAATAACCATCTAATTCATCCAAAGTAATAAAATCTTCAATAATAGTATGAGTTTGCTGGGATTTTTTATAACTTCCTTCTAATTTATAAAAACCTCTATATAAAGCCTTCATAGATTCGTTTAGAAGTTCTTGATTATAAACTTTTGAAACAGAAAAAATCTCTTTTTCACAAGAAAGTGGAGTTACAATCTCTTTAGTAGGTTCTTCATAACCATCATTTAAAATATATTTTGAATATAAAACTAAAGTAATAGATATGATTACGATAGAGGCTAAAGTAAAAAAATTATTTACTATTAGACTCTGTCGTCTTGATTTGCTCATTGATTAACTAATGCCTCTTTTAAAACATCTTCTATTGTATCAACTGCTTTTATTTCCATTGAAGCTTTTACCTCTTCTGGAATTTCATCTAAATCTCTATCGAAATTTTTTCTAGGAATTAAAGCTTTTTTCATTTTTGCTTTATATGCTGCAATTAATTTCTCTTTTAATCCACCAATTGGTAAAACTTTTCCAGAAAGAGTAAGTTCTCCAGTCATTGCAACATCTGCTTTGATTGGTTTATTACTTAAAACAGAAGCTATTGTTAGTGCCATAGTTATACCAGCACTTGGTCCATCTTTTGGAGTTGCACCTTCTGGAATATGTAAGTGAATGTCATATCTTTTATAAACTTCACTTGCTTCTATCTTTTGTTTTTCCTCTTCCTCTTTTACAGTTTTTGGAATAATAGCTTCATCAATTTTTAAAGAACCCTCATCAATTAGAACTTTTACAACAGAATAAGAGATTCTTGAAGACTCTTTCATAACTTCACCTAAATTTCCAGTAACTGCTAAAGTTCCTTTTCCTTTTAGTTTAATTGCTTCAATTTTTAAAACATCTCCACCAACTGCTGTCCAAGCTAGTCCATTTGCAATTCCAACAGAATTTTTCTTATCAGCTGGGTCGATTTCAAAAATTGGATTATCTAAATATGTTTTTAAATCTTTTGTAGCAATTGTTACTTTTTCAACTGTTTCATCATTTAAAATCTGTTTTACAACTTTTCTAAATAGTTTAGAGAAAACTCTTCTTAGATTTCTAACTCCAGCTTCTCTTGTATATTTTCCTATTATCATCTCAATTGTTGCTTTATTTAGACTAACTTCTGTTTTTTTAAGTCCATGTTTTTCTAACTCTTGAGGAATTAAATAATCTTTTGCAATATGATATTTCTCATTTGGAGTATAAGAAGAAATTTCAATAAACTCCATTCTATCTCTTAAAGGGGCTGGAATTCTTCTAGCATCATTTGCAGTTGAAACAAAAATTACTTGAGATAAATCAACTGGGAAATTTAGATACAAATCTCTAAATTCATGGTTTTGTTCTGGGTCTAAAATTTCAAGCATTACTGCTGTTGGGTCACCTCTATGGTTTGCTCCTAGTTTATCAATCTCATCTAAAACCATAACAGGATTCATCTTTTTAGCGTCAATTAATCCTTTGATTAATCTTCCTGGCATTGCTCCAACATAAGTTCTTCTATGTCCTCTTAACTCATTAACATCTTCCATTCCACCAAGAGCAACTCTAATAAGTGGTCTTTGTAGTGCTTTTGATATAGAGTTTGCAAGTGAAGTTTTACCAACACCTGGAGGTCCCACAAAACACAAAACAGTACCTTTAGATTTTAAATCTTCAATATTTCTTTGTTCAAGTAGTTGTTTAACCGCAAAATATTCAGAAATTCTCTCTTTTGCTTTTACTAAAGAATAGTGGTCTTTATTTAGCTGTTCTTCTACACTTTTTACAGAGATTTTTTCATTTGCATATTCTCCAAAAGGAATATCTAAAACTTGCTCAACATAAGTTTGTAAAAGTGAAGCATCCGGAGAATCAGGGTTCATTCTACCTAATTTCTCTATCTGTTTTTTTGTCTCTTTATAAGCCTCTTTTGGCATAAACTCTTTTTTAGTTTTTAATCTTTTTTTATAAGATTTTATTTCTTCATCTTTTTGATTATCGCCACCTAGCTCTTTTTGAATAGCTTTGATTTGTTCTTTTAAAAAATAATCTTTATGAGTTTTCTCTATTTTTGAATTTACTTTTTGTGTAATCTCTTTTTGAATTTTAAATGATTCTATCTCTTTTTTAATAACTTCAATAATATCAAGTAATCTTTGTTCTATATTTGTTTGAGAAAAAAGTTTATAAGCTTCATCTTTTTTTACTTTTAAAACTGAAGAGATTAAATCAGCAATTCTTGTAGCATCATCATTCTCTTCAATAGTTTTTACTAAATCAGCTGGAAATTTTGAATTTAATCTTGATAATTTTTTTATATTGTCAATTAAAACTTCAATTACTGATTTTATACTTTGTTCATTTCCTTCTTCACTTTTTAAAATATCAACTCCTGAAAATAAAGGTTCTTCAGGATTAAAGTTTGTAATTTTACCTTTTGTTAATCCTTGAAAAAGAACTTTTATCTTTCCATCAGGTAAAGATACTTTTCTCATTATATTTCCAACAACTCCAACATCATAGAAAGAGTCAGCTTCTCTTTTCCCCTCTTTTCCATGTTTTGAAACAGTTACTACTACTAATTTGTTATGTTCAATTGCATATTCAACTGCTTTAATATTTTGCTCATTCCCTAAAAATAAAGGAGCAATCATAAAAGGATATAAAAATATATCATCTTCAATAATCAATGGTATAGTTTGTGGAAATTCATCATAATTTTCTAATTCCATTTTTATTTAACTCCTAAAAAATATTATAATTTATTAAAATTATTCAAATATTGATCTATAAAATGGTACTTTAACAGGTTCTATTTCTGCTGGATTTACCCAAGAATTCTGAACTTTTTGTTCATAAAAAGTTGCTGCAGCTTGTTTATCTTTTCTGATATAAAGTTCAGCAATTTCTTTATCCATAGAAGCCTTAGCCATATATAATCTTGAATTTATTGTATCAACTAAAGGCATATAAGGTGAATTTTTATATTTAGTTTTAAAATCTCGAATTTGTGCGATTGTATCTTCCATCAATTGCTGATCTCTAAACTGATATCTAAATCCTAAAAAGTTTGCTTTAATTTTTAAATATCTAGCATAATCAATATCTTTACTTAATCCAAATCTTTTAATGTATTCATCTAAATAAAAATTTGCTAAAGCATACTGTTCTTCGTCAATGTGAGCATTTACAAGTATTAACATAGCACTTGGAATAAATGGTGAATTTCTATGTTCACTTTCCAAAGATGTATAAGTATCATCTGCTTGGTCTAAATCTCCTGAAGATATTTGCTTCATCATTTTGTTATACCAATAAAGAGCTGGCTTATTATATTCTTGCTCCTCTTTTGAAGAACAAGCTGTGAATACAAAGGTTGCACAAGCTATTAATAATAGATTTTTCAATTTCAAACTTTTTATCATTTTAATATCCTTTCTCATGAAAGTGTTATTCTATCCAATCCTACCTTAGGAATTATCTGCTATAATTTTTGAAAAAGAATTTAGAAGGTAATAATTATGAAACTAACATTAATAGGCAATGGAATTATGGCTCAATCTCTTGCAAGAGGACTTGTTAAAAATCATGAAGTAGAGATTATTGGTAGAGATTTAGATAAATTGAAAAATATTCAAGAAAAAATGCCTCAAATAAAAATAAAGGTATTGGATGATCAAGAAGATATTACTGGTAAAAATGTTATTTTTTGTGTAAAACCTTATGCACTACAAAGTGTTTCAGCAAGACTTACAGGAAATGCAAATGTTTTATTATCAATATTAGCAGGAACTAAACTTGAAACTTTAAGAAAACAAATAAAATCAAAATATTACATAAGAACTATGCCAAATATTGCAGCTTCAGTTCAAAACTCAATGACAACAATCACAGGAGATAATGAAGCAAAAACTCTAGCTATGGAAATTTTTAATAGTATAGGTCAAGCTATTTGGGTTAATACTGAAAATCAACTAGATATAGCAACAGCAGTTGCTGGTAGCGGTCCTGCTTTTTTAGCTTTAGTTGCTGAAGCTTTAGCAGATGGTGCTGTAAAAGCTGGACTTGAAAGACATTTAAGTACTCAATTAGTTCAAGGTTTATTTTCAGGAACAGCATCACTTTTAAAACATTCACATCCTGCAATTATCAAAGATTCTGTTATGAGTCCTGGTGGAACCACAGCTGCTGGATATGGAAAACTTGAAGAACATGGTGTTAGAAATGCTATGATTAAAGCAGTTGAAGAAGCTTACAATAAAGCATTAGAACTTGGAAAAAAATAGTTTTACGCTACTTGAAACTCTAATTAGCATAACTTTTTTAGTAGTTGTAATAACTGGATTTAAATATTCTACTTATTATGATGAAAAAGAAAATGTAAATTTTATGCTTTTAAATGATTTAGAAAATAGTTTTGATAATAAAAATTATGAAAACTTTTCTAAAACTTCACAAAATGTTCAAATTATAAAAAACAGAGTTGAAAGTGAAAATTTAACTCTGTTTAAATATCAGTTTGAAAATGAAAATATAAAGCTTTTCAAATATGAAAAATAGTTTTTCACTTTTAGAAATAATTTTAACTCTAATAATTTCATCAATTGTAATAATTTATTCAACTCTTTATACAAAAGAATTAATTCTAGAAAACAAACAAACCCAACAATTAGAAATTGATAAAATCGATTTCTTAGCAACAAAAATATTTATTGAAAAAAATAAAAATAGTATAGAAAAACTAAGCTATTCAAACAATAATCTATATTTTGAGAACTCTTTACTTTTAAAAGATGTAAGAGAATTTAATTTAAATAAAACCTCTACAAATATCACTATTTATATAAATCTAAAAAATAAAATTATTCAAACTTGGAAGATTCCATTATGAAAAAATCATACACACTACTAATAACCATAGTTTTAATCTCTTTTTTTTCATATTTTAGTCTTTCTATTTTAGAAACAAAAGCTTTAAGAAGTGAAAATTTAACAAATCAGTATTTATATATCCAAGCAAAAAATCATATGAGTTTTTTTAAAGAATTCATAAAAGATTATGATTTAAAAGGAATAAACCATCTTCAAATAGAAGATGGTTTTTTTGATATTTATGCAAATATCACTTTTGAAGATTCAAAATATCTTGTAAATTTATACGTTAAAGCTAAAGATTACGATATTTCAATTTATGAAAAAATAATCAAATAATAACTTCTAAAACTTTTTTAGCTAAATTTAAAGCTTTAGTTCTATGAGAAAAATCTTTTTTAGCTTCATAACCTAACTCTCCCAAAGTTTTATCAAAACCATTTGGAATAAACATAGGGTCATATCCAAATCCACCCTCACCTAATTCTTTATTTATAACATTTCCATGCATCCAACCATGAACTGTATAAACTTCATTTTGATAAACAATCGCTATACAAGCTGTGTAAAAAGCTGATGTTTTTTCAATATTTAATTTATTTAAATTCTCTATTAATTTTTTATTATTCTCTTTATCACTTGCATTAATTCCTGCATATCTAGCGCTATAAATTCCAGGTTCATTATTTAATACTGGAACACTAATCCCTGAATCATCTGATATTACAATGACATTTTTGTAATTTTCATAATCTTTACTTATTAATAAATCATAAATAGTTTTAGCTTTTTTTATAGCATTTCCTTTAAAGCTATCTTGGTCTTCATCTATGTCAATAGTCCCTAAAATCTGGCTAAATGCCACCACCTCATCATTTGGCATAAGTTTTTCAAACTCTAATATTTTTCCTTTATTTGCTGAAGCTAATACAATTTTCACTACTATCCTTTTCAACCTATTATTAACTATATTTAACTATAATCCCCACAGATTATAATATGTTTAGGATTATATATGATTAAATCAGTTTTACCTCTTAGTTTGATTATCGCGCTAAGATTTTTTGGTCTATTTTTAGTTTTACCAGTAATATCAGTATATGCTATGAATTTAGAAGGAGCAACTCCAACTTTAGTTGGAATTGTAATAGGTGGGTACGCCCTAACACAAATGATTTTTCAAGTTCCATTTGGAATAATTAGTGATAAACTAGGAAGAAAAGGCACTATTATTATGGGATTAGTGCTTTTTGCTATTGGTTCTTTAATCTGTGCAATTTCAACAGATATTTATTCTTTATTACTTGGAAGACTTCTTCAAGGTGCTGGTGCTATTGGTGCTGTTGTAACAGCAACAATTAGTGACCTTGTAAAAGAAGAACAAAGAGCAAAAGCTATGGCAACAATGGGAATGTTTATAGGAGTTGCTTTTGCAGCATCTATGATTGCAGGACCTACACTAGGTTCTAATTTAGGTGTTGAAGCTCTATTTTATATAACTATGATTATAGCTTTAGGTTCTATTTTTGTTTTAATAAAATTAGTTCCAAATCCTCCACAAATAACTCATACTTACAACAATAAAGTTGAATTAGCTCCTATTCTTGGGAATATAAATTTGATAAAAATGAATCTTACAAACTTTTTACAAAAAGGTTTGATGACTTTTGCATTTATGATTATTCCAATGATTTTAATAAAAACTTATGGTTGGGAAATGTCTGATTTATGGAAAGTTTATCTTCCTGCTATGATTTTTGGATTTTTATCTATGGCACCTGCTGCTATTATTGCAGAAAAAAAAGGAAAATTTAGAGAAATTTTAATCATCGGTATTGTTTTTTTTGCTATCTCATATCTAATAATTGGATTTAGTACAACAGCAACTATATTTGTAATTGGAGTTGTAATATTTTTTATTGGATTTAATATGCATGAACCAATTATGCAATCTCTTGCCTCAAAATTTGCAAAAGTTCACCAAAGAGGTTTAGTTTTAGGAATTTTTAATTCAGCTGGTTATTTAGGAACTTTTCTTGGCGGATTACTTGGTGGTATGTTTTATGAAGATGTTTCTTTATCAACATTAGTAATTATAATTGCTGTAATTTGTCTAATTTGGGGTGTTTTAATTATAACTATGGCAAATCCATCTAAAAAGAAATTTTTATATCTATCTTTAAATGAATTCCATTTAGAAAATAGTGGGAAATTAAATAATGATGCAATTGATGAGTGGTATATTAATAACACAGAAAATATTATTGCAATAAAATATGATAATGAAAAAATAGATGAAGAGGCGATTAAAAATCTTTTAAGATAATCTCTTTTATTTTAATCTAAGATTAGATAACATAATAATAAAAAAAGGAGATAAGATGAAAAAAATGTTTTTTATATCATTTTTTCTTATCCCTTTATTCTCTTTATTTTTAACTGCATCAAAGAATTTCTATATTTCTCCTACACAAATTGCTCAAATAGAGAAAAAATATGGAAAACAAGCAAAACAAAGAGTTGAACAATGGGACTCTTTAATTCAATCTTCAAAAAATGAATCCACATTGAATAAACTAAAAAATGTAAATGATTTTTTTAATAAAATTCCATATAAAACAGATTTAGCTCATTGGAAGAAAAAAGATTATTGGGCTACGCCTATAGAATTTATGGGAACAGGTGCTGGAGATTGTGAAGATTATGCTATTGCAAAATATTTTTCATTAATAAATTTAGGAATCCCAGAAGATAAACTGAGAATTACCTACGTTACATATAGAAAATTAAATAGTAAATATGAAGAGGCTCATATGGTTTTAACTTATTATCATAAAGTTGGTGCTGAACCTATTGTTTTGGATAATATAAACAAAAGTTTACAACCTGCTTCAAAAAGACCTGATTTAAAGCCTGTTTATAGTTTTAATGCTTCAGGCTTATGGCAAGCAAAAACAAAAGGTGAATCAAGAGTAGGAAACAATAACCTTAAATCTTGGAAAGATTTAATGAGTAGATTTTAAAAAAGGAACTAAAATGTCTTTGTCTAAACAACTATATATAATCATAGCAATAATATTTTTTATGATTTTTACAGGTAATTTTTTAATTAGTGTTAAAAATACTAAAGAGTATTTGGAAGTTGAATCAATAACAAAAGCTCAAGATACAGCAACTTCATTGGGGATGAGTCTAAAAAATCTTTTAAAAGATAAAACAAATCCTGAAATAGAATCAGTTATAAATGCCATTTCAAATAGTGGATTTTATAAAGAAATAAGATTAGAAGATGTTTTATTTACTATAAAAGAGAGTGAAATAATCAAAGCTTCAAAAGATTTAGATGACTCTATTTGGAAAATCACAAATCTAAGAGTTGATGAAAAAATAGGAAGAATAGAGATAAATACTTTAAGTGATGATTTCGAAAAAGAGTTACTTGCATTAATGAATCCAACAGTAGATTCTAATTTAGAAAAAGAAGAAGTTCAAATACAGAAACTTCCTAGTGAAAATATCTATCATTTTATTCCAAATATAGATTCTCATGGTGATACAAAAGTTACTTTTAATTTTAGTGCAGTTAATAAAGATAAAACTATTGAAACATCTGCAACGCTTACTTTAAATAAAATTTTAGTTCAAGTATCAAGAGATATAAAATTTGATTCTGTTCCACAATGGTTTATTGATTTAATTCCAATTAATTTAGAAGAACAATCAAGTGAAATAAATGATGGATGGAAGACAAGTGCTATTATATTTGTAAGTGCAAATCCTGGAGAAGCTTATGACAAACTTTATACTCAAGTAAAAAGTGCAATTATTTATGCAATTATTGCTTTTATTATTTCAATGATTATTTTATTTGTATTCGTTCAATATATTTTAAAACCACTTAAAAAACTTGAAAAACTTGCAAATGATATAGCAATTGGAAAATTTGGGAAAATAGAAAAACTTCCTTGGACAACTGAAATAAAAGCTGTTGCAATAGCCTTTAACGATATGTCAAGTAAAATTGAAGCAATTATAAATAGATTAAATAATACTTTAGAAAATCTAACAAAAAAACTCTCTTTAGATGAAGTTACAGGATTAAATCTAAAACAAACTTTTGAAACTGATATGAAACAGATGTTTATTCATAAATCAACTGGGTATATCTTTGTTATCAAAATTTTTGATTTAGCATCTTTTGCAAAATCTCATACAAATAATGAAGTAAATCAATTTATTAAAAAATTTGCAAATATCTTAGAAACTACAAAATTAAATGATAACTCTAAAATAACTGCTTATAGATTTTTTGGTTCTGAGTTTGCTTTAATTGCACAAAATTTTACTTATGAAAATGCCGTTGAATTTACAAGATTATTACAAAAAAACTTTGAAAATTTATCACTTGAATTTAATAAAAAAGATTTACTTCATATTGGAGCAACTCCATTTAATCCAATAGGAACAACTCCTGAAATTTTACAAAGTGCAAATCAAGCTTATGAGAAAGCAACTTTAATAGGACAAAATGAGTTTTTTATAACTGATACAAATGAGCTTGTAAAAGATATGCAAAGTTGGAGAGAATTTATTTTTGATATTATTGATAATGCTAAATTTGATGTGAAATATATAGGTGAATGCAAAAAATTAGATGAATCAAATCAAAAAATTGTTATGGAAGAAGCATTTACAAGTATTAAAGATAAAGATGATAGAAATATTGCTATTGGAACATTTGTTTCTATTGCTGAAAAATATGAAAAAATTGTTGATTTTGATAAAAAAGTTATTGAAAAAGTAATAAATCATATTTTAATAAATAATATAAAACATGATATTTCTATAAATTTATCTTTGGAGTCTATAAATAATACCGCATTTATTGCATGGTTGGAGAAAAAACTGCTTGAACATAAAAGTATTGCTTCTCAACTTGTGTTTAGTGCTACTGCTTATGCTGTTGCAAAAGATGTTGATAAATTTAAATTCTTTGTTGATGAAATGCATAAGTATGGAGCTAAAGTTATCATAAAAAGATTTGAAACTAAATTTATACCACTTAATAATATAAAAGACTTCAATTTAGATTATATAAGACTTGCAAGAGACTATACTAGTGAAATAAACAATGACCCTTCAAAACAAAGTTTTGTTGAATCTATTTGTGAATTAGCAACTCTTTTAAATATTAAAGTATTTGCAGAAAATGTTCAAAAAGATGAAGATTTTGAATTTATAAAAAAACACAACTTATACGCAGCAAGTAGATAAGAGTTCAGAAGATTTCTTCTGAACTCTATATCCTATCCCTTTTATTTATGTAATGATTGAGCAATTATTGATAAAAACTCATCTTTAGTTCCCTTATTTGACTTAAATAGTCCTCTAAGTGCTGAAGTTACAGTAGTTGAACAAATTTTTTCAACTCCTCTCATTTCCATACACATATGTCTTGCGTCAATCATAACTGCGACACCTTTTGGTTTTAAATGTTCATTTAAAGCATCACAAATTTGCTCAGTTAATTGTTCTTGGATTTGCAATCTTCTTGCAAAAACATCAACCACTCTTGGAATTTTTGAAAGTCCAATAACTTTTCCATTTGGAATATAAGCAACATGAGCTTTTCCAATAATTGGTAACATATGATGTTCACAAAAAGAGTAAAATTCTATATCTTTTACAACTACCATTTCATCATTTGTTGAAGTAAATAAAGCTTTTTGAATAATCTCTTTTGGATCTTGTTTATATCCACTACACATAAATTCATAAGCTTTTCTTACTCTTTTTGGAGTATCGATTAAACCCTCACGATTTACATCTTCTCCAATATGCTCTAACATTGTTTTTATGGCATTTTCAAATTCTATTTCACTATGCATTAAATTTTTTTCCTTTTAAAATTATTATTAATATTTATTAAAATACTAAATCCAACCCTTCTTTTTAAAAATTAAAAGTGGAGTAACTGAAGCTAAAATCATAAATATAATTGAGAATAAATAACCATATTCCCAATGTAATTCAGGCATAAAATCAAAGTTCATACCATACATACTAGCAATCAATGTTGGTGGAAGAAATATTACATTTACAATTGTAAATATTTTAATTACTTTATTTTGTTCGATACTTAAAACACCAATAAAAATATTTTGTAAGTAGTCTAATCTTTCAAAATTAAAATTTGTATGATCTATTAATGATTTAATATCTTTTAACATAATTGGTAATTCTTGTTTATCATCAACAAACTTTTGAGATTTCAATAAAGAGTTTAGAATTCTTTGTTTATCTGTAAGATTTTCTCTAATTTTCATATTTAAATCTTCAAAAGTAGAGATTTTTTCAAGAATCTCTTCATCATCATTTGAATAATCTGTAAATACATGTTTTCTAATTTTTGTAATCTCTTTTGATAAATTTTCAATTGTATCAGCATCAGCATCAATTCTAATATCAATAATTTGACAAAAAATAGAATAACCTGTTCTAAACTCTCGTGGTGAAATTAAAAGTTTTTTAGTAAAGGTATCAAAACTTTGTAATTTTTTATATCTTACAGAAATCAAAAGTGTTCCTTGTAAAATAAAAGATACGGTTTCATTTGATGCTTGATTATTTTCATTTACCAAGAAATAACTATTTATTTCTATTCTATTATTTTCTTCCCAATATCTAGAACTAAGCTCAATTTCCTCACTCTCTTGTTTTGTAGGAAATTTCATATCAAACATATTTTCGACAGCTTTTATTTCATCAATAGTTGGTAAAAGCATATCTATCCAAATTACACTGTTTTTATCTTCATTAGTATCAAGAAACTCTATTCCTTCAACTATTGTAAGTTTATTACCTTTTTTTACATAACAATTAATCAAGGTTACTCCTTTTTAAATGTTTATCATATTTCCCATATTCCAAATTGGCATAAATATAGCCAAAACTATCCAAAGAATTAAACCCATAATAATTAATAAAAATATAGGTTGAATTAGTGATGTTAGTAAATTTATTTTATCATTAAATCTATTTTTGTAAATCTTTTTTATTTCATCTATTGTAATACCCAAAGAGTTAGAAACTTCTCCTGTATTTATAAGATTTAAAACTATATCATCAAATATTTTTGTTTTTAAAAAAGAGTCATTGATACTTTTTCCATTTTGTAATAAGTTATCAATTATAGATATTTTATCCAATAGATATTTGTTTTTTAATAAAATTTTGGAAGAAATAAAAGCTTTATGAAATTCATAGTTTGATTTGAGCATTATATCAATGAGTAAAAAAAGTTTATAAAGTTCCATATTTAAATATATATCTTTTATTAATACAAAATTATTAACCAAAAATTTATCTACAAAATATTCAAATCGGCTATTTTTTATGTATAAATTAGAGAAAAAAAGAATTAATAAAATAATTAAACTCAATAAATATAAAAAATAGTTTTCAAAAAAACTTTGTGAAGCTAATAAAAATTTTGTTGCCATTGGAAGTTCATTTTGTGTTTGAGAAAAAATTACTTTAAATTTCGGAACAACAAAACTAAAGATGGTAAAAAGGGAAATTATAAAAGTTATCATTAAAACAATTGGATAAGAAATTGCTTTATAAAAACTCTTTTTTATTTCTTCACTTTGTTTTAATAATTCACTTAACGCTCTCATATTTAAAGCTAAATTTCCACTATCTTGAGATATTTTTAAAAAAGAGATTACTAAACTATTTATTTTGAATTTATCTAAATTTTCATCTATATTTTTCCCTTTTGATAAAGAATATTTTATAGTCTTCAAAAAATCTATTATATTTTTATCTTTTTTATTTTTAATCAAAATATCTAAAGCATCAGAGATATTTATATTTGCTTGAAGCATTAGATTAAACTCATAAAAAAGAAGATTTAACTCTTTATTATTAATCCTTTTTTTTCTTCTAAAATCAAATTTATAATTTGTTTTATATTCGATTATTTCAATAATATTTTTAGGTAATCTTTCACTGGATAAATTTGTAGTTTCAATAATTGTTTCTTCAATTTTATCAATATTTTGATACCTAATTTTATATTTTTTCATCAATAAGAAACTACTTTATAAACCTCTTCTAAAGAGGTGAGATTATCTTTTACTTTATCTTTTCCATCATCTAAAAGTGTTTTAAAATTCAAAGTTTTTAAATATTCATTAAACTCATTTATTGATGCTTTTTTAAAAATCAATGATGAGATTTTTTCATCAACCTTTAAAATTTCTCCGATACAAGACCTATCATAAAATCTTGTAAAATTACATTTTTTGCAACCAATAGCACCACAAAATTGACAAAAATTCAATACCAACCTTTGTGCCATAACAAGTTTTAAAGTTGTTGAAATTAAAAAAGGATCTGCTTGTAAATCTATAAGTCTTGAAATTGTTTCAACTGAAGAATTAGCATGAATACTTGCAATTACAAGATGACCTGTTAAAGAGGCTTGTAAAGCTATGTCTAAAGAGAATTTATCTCTTATTTCCCCAATAAAAATAATATCTGGATCTTGTCTTAAAATATTTTTTAAAACAACTTCAAAACTAAGACCAATTTTTGTGTTTATTGGTACTTGACAAATAGAATCAATCTTATATTCAATTGGATCTTCAACTGTAATAATTTTTTGTTCTTCACTATTTAATTCTTTTAATATTGAATATAAAGTTGTAGTCTTTCCACTTCCTGTTGGTCCTGAAATCAAAATCAATCCTTGAGTTAATTTCAAAGTTTGAATTAGAGTTGTTAATAAATCTTTTGATAAACCCAAAGTTTGAAGATTTTTATTTATGTTTTTATTATCTAAAATTCTTAAAACAATTGATTCAGCTTCAATTGTTGGCATACAAGAAATTCTAAAATCATATTTTTTATTATCATATATTAAACTAAATCTACCATCTTGAGGAAGTCTTATTTGAGTCATATCCAAATTAGAGATTAATTTTATATGTGAAGAAATAAATTTAAAAAATTCTGCTTTAAATGTAAAAAAAGTTTTTAATCTTCCATCAACTCTAAATTTAAATAAAACTGTCTCTTTATATTTTTCAATATGTATATCACTAGTTCTTGATTCTATAGCAAAAAAAATCAACTCTTCTAAAAATTTATCAATATATTTATCAAAACTGTTTTGTAAAATTGATTTTGTAGCATGATTAAATAAAGAGATTTTTTTTTCTAAATTATTTAAAATAAAAAGTAATTCTAACTCCTCTATTTCTTCAAAAGAAATCAATTTGTTAAAATCATTTTTTATACTCTTTAAATTTGAATTTTTACAAACTAATACCTTTAGATGAATATTATCTTCATAAAAAGGAACTATTTTATTTTCTATAAAATAATTTTTATCATATCTTTCAAACATCGAATAATCAATTATTTTCTTTAAAATATTCTTCATTTAATAACTCCAATTTTATTTCATTTGATTCATTACTTAAAACAACAAAATTTCTATCTATTTTTATTAATTTATAATCTTCAATCTTCTCATTTTTCTTAATCCAAGTCTCATTTATAAAAGCAAAATCGTCAACTATTGCATTTATCCTAAATTCTTTATTTTGACTATTTTGTGTAGCAATAACTTTTTCATATTTTTTTTCATATTCAATTTCTTTTAGATTTTTAATATAGTATTTATTCAAATTTATTTTTAATTCAAATATGTAATTTTTTGTTTCTTCATTTTTATTCATATTAAAAAAATCTATTTTTGTAAAATTATTTAAATTTTCTATATCTTTAATAAAATTTAAAATAGATTGTTTCTTGCCTTGTGCTTTTAATAAAATAATATTTTTATCTTTTTCATTTTTAAGAATTAAAATTTCATATTTTTTTGCTAGTTTTTCTAAAGATGAAAAAAGTTCTAAAAAAGAACTTTCAAATTTTTTATTATAAAACTCTTCATAATTTAACTTTGATGAAATTTCAACATCTTCATTTTTACCTTTTTCAAGAAAAAACAAATAAAGAAATACACAAATCAAAAGTGGCAGAATATAAAGTTCTATTTTTGTTTTTTTATTACTTTTTAAAAAGTTATTATTAAAATAATTTAACATTAATCACTACTTCGTATAAACTCTTATTTTCTAAAAAATTTATTGATGAAGATAAAAAAATAGCTTTATTCTCTTCTAAAAAAGAATAAATGTTCTCTTTAATATCACTATTTAAAACTATTTTTAATCTATTTTGATTAAATTCTAAAGAGATTAAATCTAAATTATTTGAATCTATTTTTTCTAATAATAAAGATATTTTTTCTTCAAAACTAATAAATTGATGCTCTTTTTTAAAAATCTCTATTTGTAAATTATTATCAATATCATTGTTTTTTTCTTCAATATTAAAATTAAAAAAGAAATATAAAACCATTACTTTTATCAATATAAATATATATAATATATAGAAACAAAAGCTATACTTCTTTCTTAAATTAATTAGCTTCAACTCTTTTTTCTTGGGATTATTTAGATATTTATCTTTTAATCGAACCATTTCATTTTCACTAATAAACTTGTATTTATTTATCTTATTACCAAATTTATTATTGATATATTCAAATAATTCATCATTTGATATTTCTAAAATAATTTTTTGTAAATAGTAAAATTCTCCATTTTTATACAAACAAAAAAAATTATTGCAGATGTATAAATCTATACTATTTTCAATTTCAATTTCTTTATAATATTCTTCAAAAAGTTGAAAGTCAAAGTATTTTTCTTCTTCATTAAAAATCAATAATTGATATATTTTTAATTCATCTATATAACTTAAAAATATTTTATCTGTATCTTTATATATAAAATTTTGGATTTTGAAAAAACTTAAAAGAAAATTTCTGATATTACTATCAGAAATTTTTTGAGTTACCTCTATTTCAAATAGAGTTAATTTTTCTAAAGAAGAGAAGTTATTCATTTCAAGCTCATTTATATAATAAATTTAATTATTAAAGTATATAAAAACGAAGCTTAATTTAAATAATAATTTATATTATTAAGAATTTATATCATATCCTAATGCTTTTAAACCCTCTTTATTTTTTGTCCAACCTTTTTTTATTGAAACAAAAAGCTCAAGGAAACATTTTTTTCCTGTTAATTTTTCTATTTTTGTTCTTGCATCTTTTCCTATTCTTTTAATAGCCGTTGCACCTTTTCCTATTATCATTCCTTTTTGAGTATCTTTTTGCACAATAATAGTTGCTTTTATAACATCAACGTTTGGTTTTTCTTCGACTTTATTTATAAGTACATCTGCTTCATAAGGTATTTCATCACTAATATTTTCAAAAATTGATTCTCTAATAAACTCTTTAAAAATATCTCTTAAATGTTCTGTTGTGATAATTTCTGGATCAAATAAATATGGATGTACAGGAAGATGTTTCACAACATTATTTAAAATATCAGCTGGTTTTGTTTGTTTTTTTATAGAAACTGGAATCACACACTCATATTTATCACTATATTTTTCATACTCTTTTATTTTTTCAATAATCTGAGCATTTGTTACAAAATCTATCTTTGTAAGAAGCAAAATATGTTTTACATTTTTTTTATTTTTTAATAAAAAATCCTCATAATAAGAAATTTTATCAGTTACAGGAGCTAAGTATAAAATTAAATCACAATCTCCCATAGCTTTTAATGCTTCTTCCAACATATATTGATTT
This sequence comes from Arcobacter aquimarinus, assembly GCF_013177635.1. NCBI lineage: Bacteria > Pseudomonadati > Campylobacterota > Epsilonproteobacteria > Campylobacterales > Arcobacteraceae > Arcobacter > Arcobacter aquimarinus. The sequence goes on from NZ_CP030944.1 coordinate 1,849,860, forward strand.
AATAGTTTTTCTGTCTCATGAATTCCTGGAGTATCAACAAATATAACCTGATCACTATTGTGCATAACTATTATATTTGATCTTTTTCTTGTAGCATTTGCTTTATGTGAAACCATTGCAATTTTTTCACCAACAAGCCAATTTAAAAGTGAACTTTTTCCAGCGTTTGGACGACCAACAACTGAAACATATCCGCATTTTGTCATTATTTACCTTTGTTTATTAATAGTTTGAATTTTACCATATTTTTACTCCAAAGGGCTTTAATTTTATGCCTTATCTTCTCCTAAAATTCAAACTTTGTAATAAATCATTTTTAGTGATTATTTCATTGTCATTTAAATCAGCAATTGTTCTTGCAACTTTTAAAACTTTATTAATACTTCTAAAGGATAATTGATAATTAAATCTTGCTTTTTCTAAAATATTAAGACTCTCTTCATCTAAAATACAATATTTTTTTATCTCTTCATCACTTAATTTACCATTTAACTCTTTTTGTCCTCTTTGTTTTTGTTTGATAAAAGCTTTTATTATATTTTCATGTAATTCTTTTGAACTAACTTTATTTTTATTATCTTTAAAACTATCATTCATAACTAAATATAAATCTACTCTATCTAAAAAAGGTTCACTTAATCGATTTTTATACCTTTGAATTTCAATTTCATTACATCTACACTCTTTAACACTTGACAATAAATTACCACATGGACATGGATTCATCGCTGCAACAAAAATAAATTTTGTTTCATATAAAATTTTGTTATTAACTCTTGATATTAAAATTTTATTATCTTCAAGAGGTTCTCTTAATGCTTCTAATATGGATTTAGAAAAATGTGGTAATTCATCAAAAAATAAAATTCCTCCATTACTCAAAGCAATTTCTCCCATTTTTGCATTGGAACTTCCTCCACCAAAAATTGAAGATTTTGTACTTGAATGATGAGGAGAACGAAATGCCCTAATTGGAGAGAAATCAACCTCTTTAAAATCTAAAGCTAGAAGTTTTGCTTTTTCTAAAATTTCTTCAAGATTCATAGGAGGCATAATATATTGTAATCTTTTAGAAATCATAGATTTTCCACAACCAGGACTACCTTCCATAATAAGATTATGGTTACCAGCAGCACATATCATTGCAGCATATTTAGCCATATCTTGACCTATTACATCTTTAAAATCTTCTAAATAATTTGTATCATAAAAATATTGTTCATCATTAATAATCAGAGTTTTATACTCTAACTTTTTTTTCTCATATAAATAGTTTTCTTTTTTATCTGTTTTAATAAACTCTATTGCTTCAGATAAATTATTCACACAATAAATTTTAAGATTAGGAATATTTGCCAATTTTTGAGCTGTTTGACTACTAACTAAAACCTTATTTATTGAGTCTTTTTTACTCAAAGATAAAATAATTGGAAAAATAGAGTTTGTATCTTTTATATTTCCATCAAGAGCCAATTCACCAAAAACAAATATATCACTAAAATTAACTTTTTTATCATCATAAAAAGCAATTTGTAATGCAATTGCTAAATCAAAATGTGTTCCTTTTTTGGCAATTTCAGAAGGAGATAAATTTACGGTTATTTTTAGTGGAGGAAATTTAAAACCATTTGTTAAAAGTGCTGATTTAACTCTGTCTTTTGATTCACTTATACTTGTACTTATCATTCCAACTATTGTAAAAGTAGGAAGTCCTTTAGTAAATGTTGATTCCACATCAATAGCTATTGCTTCTATTGAATCTAAAGAAGCTGATTTGATTATTTTCATATGTTGCTCTAATATAATAATTTTATTTATTATATTTGTTTTTCTTTAATCCTAACTTTTGTTTTAACTTTACTTGCTATAATTGTCAAAAAATCTAGGAATTATTAAATGTCAACACTTATGAACTGTCCTGAATGTAACCATGAAATACTATCAAGAATGGGTACCATTTGTCCAAATTGTGGTTTTACTGTTGGTTATTTTAATGGAGATAAAAGAAGAAAAATATATGGTAAATTTTTTGCATTAACTGTTTTTGCTCCATTTATATCATTTATAACAATAATATTTGCATCAGTAAACAAATACACTATGATGATTGCAATTGCTCTGTTTTTTTACTTTGCAATAAAATCTTGTCCATTATTGTTTAAAGATCTTTTTGTAACGAAATTTGAAAAAATCTTTTTTTGGTTTGTTTGGATTTTAGTAAATAGTATGCTTTTTACAATGATTTTTAATATATTAAGAAAAGGCTTTGAAGCTTAAAAAAGATAAGAGGTAAATTTTACTTCTTATCTTTTAGTTTTTTTTTCCACTCTTTTTCAAACTTTTTTCGTTTGATTATAGATAAATTTTCAATAAAAAGATGTCCTGAAAGATGTTCCATTTCATGTTGCCAAGCAACAGCTAAAAAATCTTCACACTCCATAGTTTTTTTATTTCCATCTCTATCAAAATATTCAACTATAATATGTTTCGCTCTTGTTACATCTTCAGAAAATCCAGGAACACTAAGACAACCTTCTGTAAAAACTTGAGTTCCATCTTTATGTGTAATAACCGGATTAATAGCTTCAATTAAATCATTTTTATCTTGAATATCTTCTTCATTTGGAAGATTTATAATCAAAACATTTAATGGAATAGCAACTTGAATTGCTGCAAGTCCTACTCCATTTTGAGCCATCATAGTATCATACATATCATCTAAAAGAGTATGAAGTTCACTATCGAACTTCTCTACATCTTGCGATTTTAATCGAAGTAATTTGTTTGGATAAGTTATAACTTCTCTAACCATAATAAATTCTTATTTGTGTTTTGTTATAACTTCGTCAATTAAACCATAAGCACAAGCTTCATCAGCACTCATAAAATTATCTCTATCTGTATCTTTTTCAACTTTTGAGATATCTTGTCCTGTTTGCTCTGAGATAATAGCATTTAAACTATCTTTCATTCTTTGAATCTCTTTTGCTTGAATTTGAATATCAGTAGCTTGACCTCTTGCTCCACCTAATGGTTGGTGAATCATTATTCTAGAATTTGGTAAAGAGTATCTCTTACCTTTTGTTCCAGAACTTAATAAAAATGCTCCCATAGATGCAGCTTGTCCTATACAAATAGTACAAACATCAGGTTTGATATAATTCATAGTATCATAAATAGACATACCACTTGTAATCACACCACCTGGAGAGTTGATATATAAATAGATATCTTTATCTGGATCTTCTGCTTCTAAGAAAAGTAATTGAGCAACAACTGTTGAAGCTACTGCATCATTTATTTCACCACTTAACATAATAATTCTATCTTTAAGAAGTCTTGAATAAATATCGTAACTTCTTTCTCCTCTACCTGTTTTCTCAACTACGTATGGTATATAACTCATAATAACCTACTACTTTCCTAATTTTTCATCTAATAATTTAGCTATAACTTTTTCTTCTATCATAGACATTTTAATAGCTGGTAAATATCCAGCTTCTTGATATTGTTTTAACACTTCTTGAGGATTTTGTCCCATTTGCATTGCTTCGTAATATAATACTTGCATTACTTCTTGATCACTTACTTGAACATTTTCAGCTTTTGCTAAAGCATCAACAATAAACGTTGCTTTTACTGAATTTGTTGCATCTTCTTTTAATTCATTTCTAATCTCTTCAACTTTTGAAGCATTCTCTTTTAATTCATTGATTTCTGCTTCACTCATTGTTCTAATTTTATTATTTAATGCATAGTTAACTTCTTGCTCAACAACAGAACTTGGTAATGCAAACTGAACTTTTTCTACTAAAGCTTCTAAATATGCAGGTTTTAACTCTTCTCTGTAGTATTTAGATTTAATTTCAGCAGACATTTGCTCTTTTACTCTATCTTTTAATGTATCAATAGTTACATTTTCTTGACCTGGTAACATTCTTTGTGCAAATTCATCATTTAATTCAGGTGCAGCTTTTTCTTGAATTTCATGTAAAGTTACTTTAAAAGTTGCCTCTTTTCCTGCTAAATTTTTAGCTTGATAAGATTCAGGGAAAGTTACAATAATATCTTTTTGCTCTTCATATTTCATTCCAATAACTTGCTCTTCAAATCCTGGAATAAACGAAGCTGAACCAATTTCTAATGGATATTTTTCAGCTTTTCCACCTTCAAATGCAACACCATCAACAAATCCTTCAAAATCAATAACAGCAAAATCACCATCTTTTACAGCTCTTTTTCTTGCTATTTTTGCAAGTGGAGCTGAAGATTTAGCAATCTCTTCTAATCTTGCTTCTACATCTTTAATATCAGCTTCTTTATTTTCAACAGCTGGAATTAAAGATTTATAATCACCTAAATCAACATTTGGTTTACAAGCAACTGATAATTCAACTTCTATTGAACCATCTTCTTTTTTATCAAATTTACTTACTGTTGGCTCACCAATTAAATCTTCATTTTTAATTTCTAATTGTTTTAAACCATCTTTTAAAATTTTTCTGATTGCATCAGCTTCTGCATCTTCTGCTAATTTATCTGCAAATCTTTGTTTAACAACAGCTACTGGAACTTTACCTTTTCTAAAACCTTGAATATTCATAGTTTTAGAAGCTTGTTTTGCAACTTTATCTAAGTTTGCTTCTAAAATTTCTTTTGTTACCGTTGCAGATATAACTGCGTTTGCTTCATCAACTCTATTTGCGTTAAATTCCATTAAATTTACTCCGATTGTTATAATTTTAGCGATGATTTTATCTAAAAATTACTAAGGCTTTACTAAAATAGCTTTTTTAAAGGAGTTTTGTTGAGTTTTATATACTATAAAGTGCTTTTTTTAATGTTAATTCCTAGTTTTTTATTGATATATTTATTAATTACAAAACAGAGTAAAATTGAAAACTATTTTTCAAAAAGCGCATTAAAAAAATTAAGTATTTCAAATCAATATCTTTCCAATAAAACAAGAAATCTATTACTTTTTTTATCCTTAATATTTATGATTATAGCTCTTGCAAGACCTGTCAGTAATGAAAAGATAAAAGAAATTGAATCAAATTTAATACCAATTATAATTGCTATAGATATTTCTAAATCTATGAAAGCAAATGATTTATATCCAAATAGAGTTGATTTTGCTAAAAGAAAACTTTTAAATATTTTAGAAATTAGTAGCAATAACAATATTGGAATAATTTTATTTGCAAAAACTTCATTTTTACTTTCACCTTTAACACAAGATTTTAACTCCTTAAAAATTTTGTTAAACAATCTTGATACAGCTATAAACTTTGATAATGGAACAAATATTTATTCTGTTATCGAAACAAGCCAAAAATTACTTAAGGATTATTCAAATAAAAATCTAATTTTATTAACAGACGGAGGAGATAATCAAAATTTTGATAAAGAGATAAAATTTGCAAAACAAAATAATATAAAAATCTATACAATAGCTCTTGCAACAAAAGAAGGCTCTGTAATACAAGAAAAAAATGGAAATTATCTAACTGATAAAAAAGGAAATATTGTAAATTTAAAATTAAATGAAAAAATAAAAGATTTAAGTTTAAAAACAGATGGTGGATATATAGAATACTCTTTAAATAATAGTGATATTAATCAAATAATTAATGATATAAATAATAAATTTACAAAAGAAAAATTTGAAAAAAAAGAGTATAAAACATATACAGAACTTTTTTATTATCCTTTATTTATTGCAATTGTTTTATTATTGTTTGCTTTTTCCTCTCTACCAAATTTAAAAAATCTGAAACTCTCAATTTTTATAATATTTATATCTTTTAATTTTTTAAAAACAGACCTCTTAGCTTTTTCAATTTTTGATTTTAAAACTATAAAAGAAGCTAATAATGCCTATAAAGAAGGTGACTTTGTAAAAGCTTCAAAAGAGTTTGATAAACTAGATGAAAATGAATTTAAAGATTATAATCTAGCAAATAGTTTATATAAAAATAACAATTTTGAAGAGGCTATAAAACTGTATGAAAATATAAAAACAACTTCTTCTGATTTAGAATTCAAAAGACTTCATAATTTAGGAAATTCTTATGTACAAATCAATGATTTAAATAATGCTTTAAAAAAGTATGAAGAAGCTTTAAAATTAAAAAATGATTCCAAAACAAGAGATAATCTAGAACTTGTAAAATCTATCTTAGAGAAAAAAGAAGATAATCAAAATAATGAACCTCAAAATAATCAAGAAGAGAAAAAGAAAGATAATAAACCATCAAAAAATAACAATATAAACAAAGAAGAATCAAAAATCAAACAAAATGAAATGATTGAAGATATACAAGAAGAAAAATGGCTAAAAGAGATTGAAAATCAAAAAACAAATTCTTTACTAAAAAAAATGGAATCTTCAAATGAAGATTCCATAATAAATCCTTGGTAAGATAAAAGATTAATAATCTTTTGTTTTTCTCATTTGTAAAAGTTCTCTTTGAACAGAAATATTTATTTCTTCATTTTCGTCAAAATCTAAAGAGTAATTTCTTCCATCATAATCAACTGAATTTAAGATAATTTTCATAGCTTCAAGACGTGCAAGATGTTTGTTGTCACTTCTTACTATATGCCAAGGAGCACTTCTTGAAGTTGTACGTCTAAGCATTTCATATTTTTTTTCAGAGAACTCATCCCACAAATCTTGAGCTTGCATATCAACTTCTGAGAATTTCCATTGTCTTAGAGGATCTTGTATTCTTCTATCAAATCTTCTTTTTTGTTCCTCTTTAGAAACGGAAAAATATAATTTAATTAAAATCATTCCTTGTCTTACTAAATCTTGCTCAAAATTTACAATATCTTCCATAAAAATTTCATGCTCTTCAGGCGTACAAAATCCAAAAATTGGCTCAACCATAGCTCTATTGTACCAACTTCTATCAAATAAAACTATCTCTCCACCTGTTGGAAAATGTTCTATATATCTTTGTAAAAACCACTGATTTCTTTGAGTTTCAGTTGGTTTTCCTAATGCAACAACTCTATAGTGTTTATTGTTCATATATCTAGTAATTCTTCTAATTGCTCCACCTTTTCCAGAAGCATCTCTTCCTTCAAAAAGAATAATCATTCTTTTATTCTCTTTTTCAAGCCAATTTTGAAGTTTTATAAGTTCTATTTGATATTTTTTTAAAGCTTCTAAATCATAAATTTTTTGAATTCCTTCATTCAAAACTTGTGGATTTAAATTTTTATAATCACCTAATATAGACTTTAAAAAGTCATTTTCTTCTTTTAACTTAATTAAAGTTTCATTATCTTTTGTTGACAATTTATCTTCCTGCTTAGTTATTTTTTCTTCTACTTTTGGTATTACTGAATCTTTAAAAGATTGCATTAACTCAATAGCAGTTTTTATACTTAGATTATCTCTTTTCGTATAACCTAAAACCTTTACATATCTTTTCCTATCATACTGAAATCTAGCAATGTATTTTTGTCCAAATTTAGGATGAGAATCTTTTGATATATATAAACCACTATGGCTTGTTTTTTCAAAATCATTTAAATTCATTACTATAACCTCGTAAACTTATTATCATGTTCCATCTTTTCTATTTCTTGTGTACCACTGATTATAATATCTTCATCATAACTAAAAATATCTTCTTTAGTTTTATTTGCATAATCAATATTTAGCAATATATGACTGATACAATTTAATCTAGCTTTTTTCTTATTATCACTTTTTATTATTGTCCAAGGAGCAATATCTGTATTTGAAGCCATTAACATTGAAAATTTAGCAATTGTATATTTTTCCCATAAATTTTGTGATTCTTTATCAACAGGAGATAATTTATACTGTTTTAGAGGATCCACTTCTCTTTTTTTAAACCTTTTAGCTTGTTCTTTTTTTGAAACGGAAAAGTAAAATTTAAATAAAATTATTCCTGATTTAACTAACATTTTTTCAAATTCAGGAACTTCTCTTAAAAATTCATGATGCTCTTCTGTTGTACAAAATCCCATTACAGGCTCAACTCCTGCTCTATTGTACCAACTTCTATCAAAAAAGACCATTTCTCCAGCACTTGGAAGGTGCTGTGTATATCTTTGAAAATACCATTGAGTTTTTTCTAAATCGCTTGGTTTTTCTAAAGCTACAACTCTTGCACCTCTTGGGTTTAAATGTTCAGTTATTCTTTTGATTGTTCCACCTTTTCCAGCGGCATCTCTTCCTTCAAATAACATAAGTACTTTTAAACCTTTCTCTTTTACATAATTTTGTAATTTCAAAAGTTCTATTTGTAGCTTTATCAATCTTTTTTCATATTCTAAAGTATCTTTTTTTACCCAAATCTGTACTTTTTTTATTCCATCTTCTTCTTTTTCTTCTAAATCTTCTCTTTTTCTCTCTTTGTTCTTATAATCATGCTTTACAGATTCTTTTGTATCAATTGCTTCCATATCTGAAAATTCATTGTTTATAATATTTCTCTCTTGTCCTTGCATCAATTTTTCCCCTAATGACTTTTAAGAAAGTCTTTGTTTGTAATCATTGTACCCAAAGTTTTTTATTATTTCATAATTATTTTCATCTTTTTTTATTATTATTGATGGTAATTTAATTCCATTAAAGGTTGTAGTTTTAACCATAGTATAATGAATCATATCTTCTAAAATAATCTTATCTCCAACTTTTAATGGTTCATCAAAAGAGTAATCACCAATTATATCACCAGATAAACAAGTATTTCCACCTAATCTATAAGTATAGGCTTTTTCTTGCGCAACTCCACTATTTCTAATCATAGCTCTATAAGGCATAGCTAAAGTATCAGGCATATGAGCTTCAGCACTTGTATCTAGAATTGCTAAATCCATACCATTGTGAATTACATCAAGTACAGTTGCAACTAAATAACCTGTTTGCCAACCAACTGCTTCACCTGGCTCCATATAAACTTTTAAATGTGGATATCTTGATTTGAAATCTTTTAAAAGTTTGATTAAAGCTTCAACATCATAATCAGCTCTTGTAATATGATGACCACCACCAAAATTTACCCATTTTAATTTGTCAAAATATTGACTAAAGTTTTTCTCAAAAGCTGCAAGTGCACCTTCAAGTGCATCTACATTTTGTTCACAAAGTGCATGAAAATGAAAACCATCTAAAAATTCTAGTTGTGATTCATCAAAATTTGCTTTTGTTGTTCCCATTCTTGAAAATGGTGCACAAGGATTATATAAATCAACTTCAACAGAAGAGTATTCAGGATTTAATCTAATTCCTAAAGATACTTTTCCAAAAGCTTTATCTTTAAATCTTTTTAATTGACTAAAAGAGTTAAAAACAAGATGATTTGAAATAGATATAATTTCATCTATTTCTTCATCTTTAAAAGCTGGACTGTAAGTATGAACTTCTCCACCAAACTCTTCTTTTGCAAGAATTGCTTCATGAAGTCCTGATGCACAACAACCTTTAAGATATTTTTTACACAAATCAAAAGTTGAATGCATTGCAAAACCTTTAAGAGCAAGAAGAATACTAATATCAGCTTCATCTTGAACTCTTTTTAAAAGTTTTAAATTTTTTTCAAGTAGTGCTTCTTCACAAACAAAACTTGGACTTGGAAGCTTATCAAAGCTATCTACTGTTGTATAACTATTCTTCATATGGCTCAAAATCTTCTTTCCCTACTCCACAATCTGGACAAGACCAATCTTGGGGTAAATCTTCAAACGCAGTTCCTGCTTCAATTCCACTATCTGGATCACCAACAGCTGGATCATATATGTAGTCACAAGCTGTACAAATATATTTTTGCATAATAAACTCCTTTATTTAAGATTTATTATAACTCTAATATTTTCCAAGGAAGACCTTGAGTCATTAACTCATCCATAAATGGTTTTGCATCAAACTCTTCAATGTTAAATACTCCTGTATTTTTCCAAATACCTTTATAAAGTAATTTAGAACCAATCATTGCAGGAACTCCTGTAGTATAACTTACAGCTTGTGCTCCTGTTTCTTTATAACACTCTTGGTGGTCACAAACGTTATAGATATAAACTTTTCTTGGTTTTCCATCTTTAATACCTTCAATGATACAACCAATATTTGTTTTACCTACAGTTCTAGGTCCTAGGCTTGCAGGATCTGGTAATAATGTAGTTAAAAATTCAATTGGAGTAATCATCATACCTTTATGTTCAACTGGTTCAATACCTAACATTCCAACATTTTGTAAACAATTCATATGTTGAATATAAGCATCACCAAATGTCATAAAGAATCTAATTCTTTTTAAACCTTTAATATTTTTTGATAAAGATTCTAACTCTTCATGATATAGTAAATAAGATGGTTTTACACCAACTTCTGGATAATCATGGTCAACTCTAATTTCTAAAGGAGTTGTTTCAATCCATTGACCATTTTCCCAATATCTACCATTTGCAGATACTTCTCTTAAATTAATTTCTGGATTAAAATTTGTAGCAAATTTATAACCATGGTCACCTGCATTACAATCCATAATATCTATATAGTGAATTTCATCAAAAAGATTTTGTTGAGCATATGCACAAAATACTCCTGTAACACCTGGGTCAAAACCTGAACCTAAAAGTGCCATAATTCCAGCTTCTTTAAACTGTCCATCTCTTTCCCATTGAAGTTTATATTCAAATTTTGCTTCATCTGGATGTTCATAATTTGCAGTATCTACATAATCAACTTTACATTTTGTACAAGCATCCATAATTGTTAAATCTTGATATGGTAATGCTACATTTAATACTAATTTTGGATTAACTTTTTCAATAAGTTTTACTAATTCATCAACACTATCAGCATCAACACTAGCTACGTCAATTTTTACACCTTGATTTTTTAAAATATCAGCAGCAATAGATTCACACTTTGAAACTGTTCTAGAAGCTAATGTAATATGTTCAAATGTGTCAATATTCATTGCACATTTAACAGTGGCTACTCTACTAACACCACCTGCCCCAATAATTAAAATACCTTTTTTACTCATTATTCACTCCGATATATTTTTATGTAAATATTATACAATTTTAAAGTATAAGAAAGAATGAAACAAATAAAGATTTATTATAAAATAACATTTTGATTACAATTAACAAGATTTTAATAATTGCTTATGTAAACTTCGTTTTTAAGTTATGGGGATGACTTGGTATCGATTAGAGCAGTGAGTATTAGTTGCATGTCGGCCTGAACATGCCGTTACGCGGTTCATTTTTTTTAGACGCAAACAATACAAATTACGCTCCAGCTTACGCTAAAGCTGCGTAAGTTTAACAACTTATTGACTCGCCTAACGGCTTGAGTCTTCGGAGGCTAGCACTACAGATTCTATCTATGTAGATTATCGCTGGTTCACCCTAGATAGATTATCTTTGAAGTTGTGATTGGGCTTTAAAGAGAAATTTTAAATCTTAGCTTTATGATTGCTTTTGGAAGTTGAGCTGTTATAAAGTGAAATCTTTCAACTTTGCTAAGCATGTAGACGCTTCTATGATCTGTTTTAAGACTGCGGTTCGATCCCGCACATCTCCACCAAATAACAATCCAATAAAATCCAACAAGTACCATTATAAGGTATTCTTTACAACTTTCTTATTCTTCGTTAGTACATATCAATACACATTAATGTAGCATAATCCTATGCTTTTTACTACATTTAAACCTACATTGAATTTTTTTTAGTATAATTAACTATATCAATGTAGCAAAAGGATTCAAATGCCTAAATCTGTAACTCCACTCAATGATGCTTTATTAAAAAACTTAAAACCACAAACTAAAGATTATATTAAAACAGATGGAAATGGTTTAAGAATATTAGTAAAAACAAGTGGTACAAAATTATGGGAATTTGAATATACAAGCCCTACTTTAAAAAAAAGAAGAAAAACTTCTTTTGGTAATTACCCTCAAACAACATTAGTCATGGCAAGAAATAAAAGAGATGAAAATATAAAACTTATTAGAAGTGGAATAGATCCATTGGAACAAAAACAAATTGAACATGATACTATCAAAAAACAAAATGAAATTAAAAATAATACATTTCAAAAAGTAGCATTAGAATGGCACGATAATTATTCTACTGAGGTATCATTAAATTATCATTATAAGTTATTAAGAGCGTTAGAATTATATATATTCCCTTTTATAAAAAATAAACCAATTTCTGAAATAACAAGAAAAGATATCATAACTATTTTGCAGGAATTAAAAAATAAATCTTTAGTCGAAACAGCAAATAGAACACTTATGATTTTAAATAAAATATATATGTATGCTGTAACTTTAGAATATGCACCTCATAATATAATTGCTGATATTGATAAAAAAGTATTATTAGGGAAAATAGAAAAAGTACACTACCCTACTTTTACAAAAATTCAAGATATAAAAGGATTATTACTAAGTATTGATGAATATCAAGGAGAAATTTCTACTCAATTTGCAATAAAATTATTACCATATGTTTTTGTTAGAAGTTTTAATATAAGAAATATGACTTGGGATGAAATTGATTTCCAAAAAAAAGAATGGATAATACCAGCTAATAAAATGAAAACTAATAAAGAATTCATATTGCCTTTACCACTACAAGCAATAAGAATTTTAAAAAATTTAAAAAAACGACAAACAAATGACAGTAAATATGTATTTGTCGGGATAAGAAGTGTTAATGCACCAATAAGTGATAACACATTAATATCCGCTCTAAGAAGAATGGGCTATACAAAAGATCAAATTGTTCCACATAGTTTTCGAAGTATCTTTTCAACAATTGCTTACGAAAATATGCCTATTCATGGATTTAGTAGCGAAGTTATAGAAGCCTTATTAGCGCATCAAGAAACAAATAAAGTAAAGGAAGCTTATAACAGAGCTACTTATAAAGAACAAATGAAAAATTTAATTCAATGGTATGCAAACTGGTTGGACAATATAAAAAAATAAATTTTTTTAATAATTCAGATAATTTATGTAATTTGAAATGGTCGTATATTGACTTTGATAAAAAGATTTTAATAATACCAAGAGAATTGATGAATGTGAAAAATATAAATTTACCTGATTTTAAAATGCCTTTAACTGATGAAGTTATAAATATTTTGAAAGAACAAGAAATTTTTTCAGGACATCAAGAATGGATATTTTTGGGTAACAACAATCGTGACCCAATTAATAGTGAAACTCCAAATGGAGCATTAAAAAGAATGGGTTACAATGATGAAAGAAAAGGTAGAAAACAAAGATTATATTCATTTCGTGGAGCATTTAGAAGTTTAATAGATACTTTAGATTTAGAAAATAAATTTAGCTTTGAAATAAAAGAAAAAGCACTTAATCATCAAGAAGAGTCAAAAACAGTTAGAGCATATACAAATCAAGTTGATTATGTTAATAGATTCATTCCTTTGATGAATTTTTGGAGTGATTATCTTTTGAGTTTCAAGGATTAAGTGTTGAATTTATACTGTTAATTATCAATAGTAAAATTAATTAGTTTAGTTTTTTCCTCGATTTTATAAAAATTAACCAAATAATCTATAAAAAAATCTCTTGAAATTAAAATTTTTTGGAAAAAAATTTTAATTAATTTTAATAAAAATTCTAAATATAAATTTGATTATTTTTATTCATAATAAATTAATACTATTAATAATTAAAAAAAAGTCTCTAAAAAAGAGTTAAGATTTTTTATCAATTAGTTAAACTTTTGATAAAAAATCTTAACTCTTTTTTATAAAATAATATATAAAATTATTATTATACAAAGATTTAAAAAATTATTTTTTTTGGTTTATAGGTTTTTTTTATTGTCTAATTTGAGCTACAATATCCATATATAGGGAAATTTTTAAAAAAGATATATTGACATGTCATATTATTTTTATTATACTTACACTCTATAAATTAAAAAAATGTTAGATTTTTTTTATAATATAAGTAGTGAAAGGAGGTGATAAAAATTGAATAGGGAAAAACTACAAGCTAAGATGAGAGCTAAGGATATAGTGAAATATTATCCAATTGCATTGAGCACGGTCTGGTTATACGCCAAGCAACGTAAGTTGACACCGTACAAAATATCAAGTAAGGTTACTGTTTTCGATACAGAAGAAGTTTGTCGACTATTTGGCGATAGGTTTTAACAAAAAACTTCTGTAAAAAGTTTAGGTTGAGATTATAACATATTTTAAATATATTAATCTTTAATTGTTTAAAGAGTGTATATTTATATACACTCTTGTATTTTTTAGGAGATATCTTATGGAAAATACAAAAACAGAATTTCCTACTATTGTTGATGATGCCCCAATTGCAGATTGTGATTGGTTACCATCTTATTATAATGGTATTAATAATAATTATAGAGATGAATCTAATGGCATTAATTCAATTGGAAAAATTGAATTTAGAGCTATTTTAGATGATAATCCAATTGCTGAAAGGTATGTATCTCCATTCTCTAATCTTGCTATTTATGATGAAAAGATAGCTGAAGAGAATAATAAAATATTCCCATATGAAATTGAAGATTTAGAGAGATTATATAACATTGAAAGATTCCCTAATAGAATTCGAAGAGAGCCAAGAGTATTAAGGAAATATAATGAGTTAGCTAATTATGTGGTAGTGACTGCTTATCTTTTATTTAAAGAAGCCACCATTGCTAATAAAAAGCCACGTTTACCATATGAAGCTAAGCCTAATCCAAGACCTCAATTGACTAAATATGCTGAATTAGCACATGAAATTATTGATGCACCAATGAAATCATTGAAAGCAAAAATAAGTCAATTAGATAGATGGGATTATATGGAAAATAATCCTCAAGTGTCATTTGGCTTGATTAAAGCATTTTACGATTTAGCAAATATAAATCCACAAATATTATGGAACATTATTAAAAACCATAATAAATTGAATGCACTAGAAGAAATAAAAAAATTGATTAAAAAGGATAAATAATGTTTGATACAAAAACATACGTGACAAACGTAACAATAGATACAATTAATAATTCAATTATTACAATTAATGGTGAGAAATTCAAAATTTATTTAGAAAAGCTTAATGTAAAACAAAAAATTCCATTAACTATTATTTTAGCTTTTGAACCAAATAGTAATGATAAAGTAAAATATATTGAACCTTATGATAATTATAACACTGGAAGTAAAAAATACAAAAGATTTATTTTTATAATAGCTTGCCTTTATATTTCTAAAATTGTTTTTGAATCAAAAAATGATAAAGAAAAAGTAGAAGAAGCTAAACATTCAATGTTAAGTTTTTTTAATGCAGATGAAATAAATATATTTAGTCCTACAATTAAAGAATTTAAAAATTTCTATAAAAGTGAGAATTTGACAAGTGTGTCTAAGCAAGTAGAAGATATTTTTAATACTTACTTTCCTTTTGATAATTTAATCCTTTTTAAAATAATTGTATTTGCATTTTATCATTCATTTGATTTTGAAATAGAAATTGATATTTCTGAAAATTTTAATTTATTAAATATTTGAGAGGAATTATAAAATGTTATCGTATAACAAGTATTATTTATCTGATGAAAGACATGAATATACAGAAGTAGCTAATGCTACTTTTGTTTTGATTTTTAAACAATGGGAAGAAAGAAATTTCAGAACTAAATATATAAAAAGTATATATCCATCAATTTTTAAAAATAATGAAATACCTTTAGCTTGTGTAAAAACAAAAGTAAGTCAATTAAGAAGATATAAAACCACAGGCGATACATTTCGTATTTCTCCGAAATTAATAGATTTATATGAATCACTTAAAGATGTATCCATTTATAAATTAGAAAGTACTATAAAGCAAGTATTAACTGGTTTTAATATTCGTTATTCTATTTTTTATGATTTAATATAGAGATTATTGTTATAAAAGCAATAATCTTATTAATTTATTTAAAAAGATTTATTATCATTATTCAAGAAATTTTTCACCAAATGTTTAGTGGATTTTTTTCTCAATAATGATAATATAGCATAATAGATAAAATTATTTATATCTAATAAGATTTATAAATATTAATATTAAAATCATTTTTTCATTAAATGTAATGCTAAAATATATCGAATTTTTTAATTTATCTAAAAAGATTTATTATCATTATTCAAGAAATTTTTCACCAAATGTTTAGTGGATTTTTTCTCAATAATGATAATATAGCATAATAGATAAAATTATTTATATCTAATAAGATTTATAAATATTAATATTAAAATCATTTTTTCATTAAATGTAATGCTAAAATATATCGAATTTTTTAATTTATCTAAAAAGATTTATTATCATTATTCAAGAAATTTTTCACCAAATGTTTAGTGGATTTTTTTCTCAATAATGATAATATAGCATAATAGATAAAATTATTTATAAGTATCTAAAAATAAATATTTAAAAATTATATAGTGATTTCCCAACCCCATTTCTATCCAAAAACACTTCTTATAATAACTTTTTTTCATAGATATTATTTAATCGAATACAAAAAAACAAGGAGATTAAATGGTATTACTACCTAAAGAAATTGAAGAAAAGTTACCACCACTATACGCAACAGAGAATATAGCTACAAAAAACAAGATTGTGAAAATTAAATTTTTCACCCCAGATAGTAATTGGAGTTGGTATGTTGTGGAATACGATAAAGAAGAAAAAATATTCTTTGGTTATGTGAAAGGACATTACCCTGAATGGGGATACTTCTGCCTAGCAGAGCTAGAAAATGCAACGGGTCCATTAGGACTACATATAGAAAGAGATATACACTTTAAAGAACAACCTTTTGGAAAAATAAAGGAATTACAATGAGTGTAACACCAAGTAAAAAATTAATAGATAAATTACTTTGTATGGAAGTAGATGATAATGATTTCCACCAAGCAACATTAGACATAATGTATGACAAGTGGCAAAATAATCATAAAAAATATTCATATAAAGAGATATTAGATTGGTTTGAAGAAACTTATGATTCATTTGCAAAATTTGCAGTATTGATTGGAAAATACAATCAGCAAGTTTGCAATGGAGGACATATCCAATACTTTAATAATGGATATGCAAACGGAAATGGAGGGTGTTTTAATGAACACTCTTCCTCAATCCCATTACATAAAGAGTTGATACAACTTTTTAAACAAACAGAACTAAAAGATGAAATATCACTAAAAGCATTAGAGATATTAACAAAATTTGAAATAGAACAAGAAGATGATGAGATTTTAAATTGTGAATACCTACAGGTATTAGATAAAAAATATTATGAAATAAATGAACAATTTATGGATTTGATAAATGAGTATATAAAAGAAAAAATTTTAGGAGAAAATAGATGAATAACTATAACCCAAAACAAGCATATTTCGATAGAAGAAATAAAACTCAAAGAAATAATGATAGAAAAAGAGATAACCACCAATACTCTAGCAGTATTGGAGGATGTAGTTGTAATTACATAGTTAATTCAACTAGCGAAACAAAAACGAAAAAAGAGAAATAAAATGAAGAAATTTGAAGAAATAGATAAAACTTTACAAAATCAAATAATTGATATTTGTAATGATGACCCTTATGGGTTAAATCCAGAATTCTTATATATAAACATACTTCATAGTACTGGAAGTACAGAAACACTTTCAAAAGTGTTTGAAGTACCAGAAACATTAATTATAAAAATAAAAGAACAAGGAAAAAAATGAAAACAATAAAAGAAGTTACTAATAATACAGCCATTTTAAGGTTTGTTGAACACAATAACAAAAAGTTCAAACTAACTTACGATAATAGAAATGGCACACCATTAGGCTTTGACTATAGATTCCAAGCCGAAATCTTAAAAGATGATGTTTGGAAAACAATAGCAGGGAAAAATGATATTGAATTTAAAGAAATATCATATGTAAGTGATAAAACTAGATTACTTGAAGATTCAAAAAGATTCTTTAGTAAGATGCAAGAACATATATCACTTATGTATTAAATAAAAGATGGATAATATCCATCTTTTTATTTAGAATAAAATAATTTATCAAATTTGAGAATTTTTTTAACACATTTTTTATTAATTTAATAAAAAATAATTTTCTTATCTAAAAAAATTATAGATGTGATAGAATTAAATAAATTACAATTAAAAGAGATTCAATGAAACTATTATCAATATTAGTGCTTTTTATAACATTAAGTTTTGCAGATACAAATAATCCATTTAAGACAAAAGTTAATCTAATAGAATTAGAAAAAACATATCAGCAATATGAACAAACAGATTATAAAAATTTTATCTTAGGTGCGGAATATTATTTTGGACAAGGTAAAGAACAAAATATCAAAGTAGCTAAAGATATTTTTGAAAAAAATGATTACGATGAATTCATGATTATTTATTCAAATGAATTGAAAAAACTAATAGATGCAGAAATAATACCTACTCAAAACACAGGTGTTGATTTAATTAAAAATTCTTTACAAATTTATAAAAAAACAAATAGTAATGATACTTACACAATAAATATGCTTAATCAAATGATAAATTCATGGAATCAAAATACAATTAAATATTCTCCTGATAAAAAATCAAAAGTTATTGAATATAAAGCAGATTATTTAGCTATAAGTCAATATGATGGATATAATAGACCTAGTTTTGTAGAAATTGAATCTCCTTATGGAAAAGTTTCATTTAAAGATTTTGCTTTTGAACCTTTTGATTTTGCAGAGGAGTATCTTTTTTTAAATAATCAAAAATTATTAATTCATTTTGGAAGTGATACAGCAAGTGGTACATATATTTTGGACTTAACTAATTTTGAAATGAATTTAATAGGTTATGGTAGTCTATCAAGTGTTCAAACTATAAATTCAGAGAAAATAATTAATCTTGTATTGAAAGGTTACCATGATGAAGGTGGTGCTTTTTGGTATGGAAAATCATATGATTCCAATGGAATAGAATTAAAAAATCAAACTTTAAATAATTTTATAAATGATTTTGATAAAGCACACAATACAAAAAATTCAGATTTATTAAATATCTTTTATTTAAATAGCATTTCTTATTACAATTCAAAGAATTACAGTAAGGAAAATGTACTAAAAGATAAAAAAAGACTTTTTAAAAAATATCCAAATTTTAACATGAAAAGTAAAATTTTAGGAATTCAACAAGAAACTGAAAATGATTTTACTATTATTTATAGAAAAGATGTAATTTATGGAAATAATAATAAAATTTTTGATAGTTATTTAAAAGTAAAAATAATTGGTGAAAAAGTTTTTATTAAAGAAGAAAATGATATTTTTGAATCGATATAAAAATATATAAATTATTGAAAAGTTTCTCATTTAATAAAAATAGATTATATTTAAAGTTAATTTTAATTGCCATATATTCTTGAAGAAGCAATAGTTTTACCATCTCTAACTAAAATAAATTTTTCTACTCCCGCTAAACGAAACCAATTACGAGTAGGACTTCTATATAAATATAATTTATCACCTTCTTGTTTTTTTGCTTTAAAACTTTCTAAAAAGCTAGTTGATTCTTCAAAGGGAAAATATCCTCCTAATTTTCTTCTATATTGTAAATATTCCTTTTCTGCTTGTTCAAATGTATACTCTTTTTCATAGGCAAAATACCACCAATATGGATATAGTAACCAAAATTTATAAGGATGTACAGTAGCAAATAACATTATTTATTCCTAAATATTATAATTAAAAAGCCATAATATGTGTTTTTGAATAAAAAGGTTCTGAGTAAAAAATTTTATTTAAAAAGTTGAGAATGTGTTCCAATTCTAAGAAGTTGTAATATATTGTCATTTATCATATAAATTACAAGTAAATCACCACTTATATGAAACTCTTTTGTATCTTTCCATTCACCTGTTAAATAATGGTCTCTTGCTTCACTTGGTAATTCTTCATTATTTAATAACATTGAAATATACAAAAACAGTTTCGCACTATTTGTTGGATTTAGTTGAGCTTTTTTTAAATCTTTTGTAAAAATTTTATGAACAGATAAATCAAGCACCTAAATCCTTTTTTAAATCCTCTAAACTAACTTTTGTCATATTTTTATTTGCTCTTGCATCTTTAATAGCTTCAAGAGTTTCATCATTTGGAATTTTAATTTCAAATGGTATTCCTCTTTCCAAAACACTTTGAGTTAAAAATATATTAAAAGCTTCACTTAACCCTAAACCATATTGTTTAAATATCTCTTGAGCTTTCTCTTTTGTAGTTGCATCAAGGTAAACATTTGTTCTAACTTTATTAGTTGTTGCAGTCATTTAAAATCCTTTATTTATTAGGGAAATTATAACACACATTGTGTGTTATTGTCAATTTGATTTATAGAAATGAATTTGGATTTGAAAATTAGATTTTGTTAAAGCATATAAAATATATTATTTTATTAGGTTCGTAAATAAATATGTAGATGTCTTTAATTATTAGACAATAACTAAAATGCTAAGATTATAATAAATTAGTTATAAGGTAAATTACATGAAAATATATTTTTGTAGTGATAAAATTGATGTTTTTGATGATAATTCTATTTATTTATTTCAGGACCATATATATGACAGACATTCAAAACCATGGGATGATTATGGTTATACTATAATGTTTCAAGCATATATAAAAAAGAATGATGAATTAAAAAATTTAGGCTTTTTAAGAATATTAACAAAAGAATATACTGATACTTCTAAGTATTTTTTAGAAAAAGCACAAAAACTAAACGATGAAATATATGATATCTCAAATATATTAAAACCTGAAAACACAATATCAATTGGTTTTACAATAGATTATTATCATAAGCTGAATAAACTATTTGCCAAACAATCAAGAGATGTTTTGAAGTCAATATGCGACGCTAGTTATAATTACAATAAATACCAAATTTATTCAAAATGGAATGGATTTAATGTCGCACTTATGAGAGGAAAATCTTCTGATTCATTATTGGTTAAAGGATATAAAACAGCACTTGGAGAATATAGCATACCAGATGAATTCAATATAAACTTAACATCTCTAAATAATATTGAAGATACTGATTTCTATTTTAATAATGTTAACGAATTAAGTAAAATAAATATAAATGTACTTGTTGGAAATAATGGTGTAGGAAAGACAACTATATTACAAGAAATAATTGATATTGTTTCAGGTGTTAAAGATATTAAAGAAAAATGGCCATACTTCAATAAGCTAATTACTGTTGCTTTTTCGCCTTTTGAAAAATTTTATACAAAAGAACAATTGATAAAAGAATTAGATAATAAAAACATAGAAGATCAGAACATTCAAATAAAAAATGAAAAAGAAAAAACTAGAAAAAGAAAAAGAAAATTAAAAACGGAATATGCTTATATTGGATTCAGAAATGAAGACAATGTTTTTGATTTGAATTTTCCTAAAAGTAATATAATTTTATCAATAATTAAAATATTTGAATATGATCTTGAAAATAGTTGGTGGCAAGAAAAAAATAGATTGAAAATTCTTTTTGATACGTTATCACTATCGATTACTTTTGATGCTATTAAATTTAAAAAGAAAAATGGTGATTATTTATTATTATCGAAGAATAATGTAACAGATTTCCAAAAAGAAGAAATTGATCTTAAAGAAGAAATTAAATTTTGTATACTAAAAGAAAATAAAGATGAGGAAATTACACTAAGTTCAGGACAAATGATTTATTCGTACATGTTACCTGCTATTATTTCTGAATTAGAAGATGAAAGTTTAATTATTATTGATGAACCGGAACTTTATCTTCATCCAACAATTGAGGTTGGATTAATTAGTATGCTTAATTATCTTTTAGATGTAACTTCGTCTTATGCAATTGTTGCTACACATTCTTCAATAATTGTTAGAGAAGTCAACAGAAGAGGAATAAAAGTATTAAGAAGAAGTGCAGATAAGTATACTGAAGTAAATAATCCATCTGTTGAAACATATGGAGAATCAATTGATATTATTACAGGTGAAATCTTTGATGACTTCTATACTGATAAACCTTATCAAAAAAAAATTACTAACTATATTTCAAAAGATTTTGACAAAAACATTGAAAAAATAAAAAGTGAAATAGGTGATGATGCATTAGCATTTGCTTTTTCTAAAAAATCAACTAATAAAAGCTTAGTTTTTAAGGAAGATGTTTGAAATATTTGAATGACTATATAACCAAATATAATTGGATTAATAAAGCTAGAAAAACTACTAAAAGCAATTTACCTGATTTTCTATTAATAAAAAAAAGTTTGATAAATAGATACTTTGACTATGAGGGATTAATTCAATCATATAGAACACCTTTAGCTAATACTACTTTTTCATCAAGTACAGATTTACTAAAAAACTTTTATGAAAAACCTCCTACGTTATTATCTTCAAAATTAAAAGAAAGAAGAAATAATGATTTAGAGGAATGTCCTTATTGTGGCAAACCTAGCACTCCTAATACATTAGATCATTTTATACCAAAAACACAATGGCCTGATTTTTCAATATACCCTAATAATCTTGTTCCACAATGTCGAAGTTGTGCTCCTATAAAAGGTGAAGATTATTATTGTAATCAAAGTAATCAAGCAATATTTATACATCCTTTCTACTTTGATTATTTATCTAAGGTTAGATTTAAAGTCATAATTGATTTTAATACATCTTTAAATAAAGTTAATACCTATAGTGTTGAAATAATCCATCCTAAAGGTTTCAAAAATTTAGATAGGGTAAGGTTACATTTTGAGAATCTAAATGTTCAAAATAGGATAATTGCATATTGTATAAAAGAATTTAGAAGGTGGGAAACTAGACTATCTCAATACAAATTTGATATTGAAGAGTTATTTTCAATATCATTAGGATCTATTAATCCAAAAGATATAGGTAAAAACTGGGAAACAGCTTTTTTTCAAGCGGTATTAGATAATAAAGATTGTATTGACTATTTCAATAATATAAATACAAATACAACTATAGTTGACGATGATGAAGAAACCACTTCCTCTTTTTAGTATTATTTTATCTAATCAAACATTTCTTCAAGTCTTCATCTGTTGGTCTAATATATCTCATAGTGGTTTTTATATCACTATGACCAATGAACTCTTTAATGAATTTTGGATTAATTGATTTTGACATATCAGTTATTATTCCTGCTCTAAAAGAGTGAGATGAATACCTATGTCCGAGAACTTCTTGAATAAAACTATTTACTTTTGCAATGAATGTTGAACTACTTGGAGTTTTTAAAGGATTACCTTTTGTTGTAATTATAAAATCTTCATCTTTTGAATCATCATTAAATACAAAATGTTTTTTAATTTGTTTAATAGCTTCTTTTGAAAAAAATAGTTTTCTTTCTTTTCTGGTTTTATGAGTAACTATAATTAGTTCTTCTTTTTCAAAAATTGTATTTATATCTTTAACTTTTAACTGTTTTATTTCATTAACTCTCATACCTGTAAAATATAGTAGAATAAAAGTTCTTCTCAGATTGTTTTTAGTGTTAGTAGTTAAATCTTCTTTTCCATTTAAGTATGTTAAGAGTTTTTGGTACTCAATTTCTGTAATATTTTCTCTAATTTTAGTGAATTTTTTCTTTTTCATAATGTTACCTCATAATTTATCTTTTATAAGGCTATTTTAGGTGCTTTAAAATCACAAATGACTGACATTATGACTTTAAAGCTGATGAACTACCCCAAATTATGTGGTTTAATTACAATGATATAAAATTAATTACTGATGTTACAAAACTTATAATAGTTAATTATTGAAGTTTTTGTTATAATTATAAATATTAGGAGTTTAGTTATGAGTAAAACACCATTTTCTAAAGAAAAAGCATTAAAATCAGCAATTGTTTCAAATCAAATCGAAGGTTATGCTCCAGTTAAGGATAAAGAAGTACTAAAAAAAGTTAAAGAATATTTATCATTAATTAAGTAATGAAGTATTATCCACCTTCAAATCACATTTACTATGAAAATAGTGATGTTCCTATAAATAAACTAGAAATCAAAGAACTTGAAATAATAACTGAAATTGAAAAAGAGTTATTAGTTAGAGCTTACGAAAAACTTCATAATGAACTAAACGAAAATGTTCAATTCGATGAAAGATATTTATCTAAAGTTCATGAAACAATTTTTGCACCTCTATATACTTGGGCAGGAAAATATAGAACTGTAAATATTTCAAAAGATGAAAGTATGTTTTGTCCATATTTAAATTTAGAAACTTTTTCAAAAGAGATATTTAGAAAATTAAAAAATGACAATTTCCTAAAAGACTATGAAAATATTTCTAAAAAATCTGAATTTATAGATAAGATATCTTTTTATATTTGTGAACTGAATGTTCTACATCCTTTCAATGAAGGAAATGGAAGAACTTTGAGATTATTTTTTGATATGATAGTTACATATAATGGTTATGAATATATTAACTATGAAGAAGCACTAGAAAATAATGAATACATAAATGCATCAATCGATTGTATGATTGCTAATTGCGAAAAAATTAAAAATATCATAATAAGAGGTTTGCAAAAATCTACTCTCTAAAATAAGAATTCTGACCCTTCATCCAGACAACTAACTTTTAATCAACTAGAAGTTTAACCTATATGAACAAGTAAAATAAGCCTACATATAATCATTAGGATTAAACTTATAAAAACTACTGGCAAAGCCTATTTTTGGTAGAGCAACTCAACTGGTATATATTTATTAAAATGAGGCCTAAATACCTACAAATAAGACTTTATAAACTAAAGCACATCTCCACCATTAACTTTTTCAACTTTCTTAAATCCTATAAAATAAAAAACTACTTTCAAAACTTATTCATAAATACTATTTATTTCATAAAATTTAAACTTTTTATACTTATCTTTTTTTAAAGTGCTATAATTCCAAAAAATTCAAGGAACACAATGTCTACAAGAGCAACCATTCATAAGGCTTTATTAAATATTGCAAATATGGATACTCATTATTACAATGAACATAATTTAACAATAGCACTTCATCCTTCTGAAACTCATGAGAGATTAATGGCAAGAGTTGTTGCATTTATCTTAAACGCAAGTGATAATTTGGCTTTTTGTAAAGGTATAGATGAAGATGACCAGCCAGATTTATGGGAAAAAGATTATGATGGAACTATAAAATTATGGATTGACTTAGGACAAGTTGATGAAAAACGTATAAAAAAAGCTTGTATCTCATCAGAACAAGTGATAATTTATACTTATCAACAAAATATGGCTACACCTTGGTTCAAAAAAGTAGAAGGTAATTTACATAAATTCAAGAATTTATCAATTATTCATCTAAATATGGAAGAAGAAATTGAAAAATTAGCTGATAGAAGTATAAATTTACAATGTAATATAAGTGATGAAGAACTAACACTTATAAGTTCAAACGAAACTATGATTATCCATCAAGAAAAGTGGAAATAAGATTTTTATCTTATTTCTTTTATGAATCTTTTTTCTATCTCTTCATCACTTAATTCAATATTTTCCTCATTTAAAAATCCATATAAATAAGTCTCATCTTTATATAAAACTTCAATAACTAAAATATTTTCATCTTTGTGATTTAAAACAAATTTTTCAACAGCTTCAATCGCACTATCTCTCCAATATTTTTCAATCTCTGCATTATTTCCTGCATCAAAAAACATACAATCTTCACACATAGAAAAGATATAATTTCCAGCACCTTCATATATTTCAAAACTAATAGATTCATTATCTAAAATCTCATTTGTAAAAGGACAATGTAAACTAAATCTTCCTGAATTTTTTGGCTTAATAACTACTTTTTTCATAATTAAATTCTCCTATAATAAATTTTTATTTTAATACAACTTTTATATCATTCATACTTCTAAAATCTATAAACTCATTTAACAAATAAACAAGCTGTATAACTTCACTATTTTTCATTCTTATACAACCACTTGATTCATAAGAACCTATTGTTTTTTCATCTATTGTTCCATGAATTCTAAAAGTATCTTTTCCATCAACTTTGTGGGTTAAGTTTATTTTTGCAGAACCCATATAATTCAACTTATGACCTGCTGGTACTACTTTTGGTAAATCTATTCCTCTTTTTTTAAAACTCTGTATTGTATCAGCAGTTGGATACCAAAGAGGATTTAAAGCAATAGAAGTAATCTGCCCTACTCCTAAAGGTTTTTTTATATTTTTTTTTGCTGTCGAAACCTTATAAGTTTTTAATTTTTTTGTACCCTTATCATTTTTTCCTTTTACATACATCATATTTTTTGAAGAATCAACTTCAATAATGAGTGTTTTGTAAGCGCCTGTTTCTGATAAAAGATTATTCACTTTTTTAAAAGTGCTAAATTTAGGAGTATATCTATCCAATATTTTTGTACCAACTGCACTAAACTCTTTAAAATATTTATCTTCTAAAGAATCAGCAAATAAAAATGAATAAAAAAGAGTCGAAAAAACTAAAACTTTTTTAATCACTTGTTGCCTCATTTATACCTTTTTTAACAGATTTATAGACTTTATTTGAAGTATCTTTTGTAACTCCCCATGCAACTTTACTATCTTTTTTAATTCCCATCCAAGTTGCACAACCTTGAAAAGAGAATATAAGAATAACTAATAATAGAATTTTTATCATTACTTAACTCCTTGAAAATCCAATCTATTCTTGAAGTTATATCATAAATTTAATTAAGTATTTTGAAGATTTTATTTAATCTGAATTTGGATACAATTGCCAAAAAATTAGGATTATTATGTATAAACAAATAGAGACTTCTTTATGTCACATAGCAAAATTTGCCCCTTTTGATGATGTTAGTGGAGCATCACATTTTCCCATTTATAATACTGGAACTTTTGATTTAAAAAAACAAAAAGGTGATAAAATCTATGATTATACAAGAAGTGATAATCCAACACGTGAAGTTTTAGAAAATCTGTTTACTCATGTAGAAAATGGAGCTGGTTGTGTTTGTACACATACTGGAATTGCTTGTGTTTCACTTTTATTTGAAACTGTTTTAAAGGCAAATTCTCAAGTTTTAGTAGAAGCTGATTGTTATGGTGGAACATTTAGATTACTTAAAATTTTTAAAGAAAAATACAATATTCAAGTTCATTTTGCAAATTTTTGCGATGAAGATATGATTGAACATATCTTAAAAACTCATAATATTGATTTAGTTTTATGCGAAAGCCCAACAAATCCTGGACTTAAAATAATTGATTTAGAACTTATTGCAAATTTATCTCATAAATATGATGCTTTATTTGCAGTTGATAATTCACTTGCAACTTTTATTTCTCAAAGACCTTTAGATTTTGGAGCTGATTTTTCACTTTTTTCAACAACAAAATATATAAGTGGTCACGGTAGTGTTGTTGCAGGAGCAATAGTTGCTAAAACAAAAGAGTTAAGTGAACAAATTCATTATTATGCAAATGCTCATGGAAGAAGCCAAAATCCAATGGATGTTTTTTTAATCTCTTTAGGAATTCCAACTTTAAAAATCAGAATGATTGAGCATGAAAAAAACTCTATTTTAATTGCAAATTATCTTGAAAAACAAGATTATATAAAAAAAGTAACTCATCCAGCACTTCCATCACATCCACAATATGAGTTGGCAAAAAAACAGATGAAGTATATTCCTGGAGTTTTTTGTGTTGATTTTACAAGCGTGGAATTAGCTGAAAAGTTTATAGAAAATACAAAAATCTTTGGTGAAAAATGCTCTTTTGGAAGTCCTGATAGTAGAGTTGAAATTCCTGCAAAAATTTCCCATGCAAGTTTTTCAAAAGAAGAGTTAAAAGCTATTGGAATAAGTGATAGTACAGTTCGATTTTCTATTGGATTAGAAAGTGTTGAAGATTTAATAAAAGATATAGAACAAGCAGTAAAATAAAATGAATAAAGAGATTTTTAGTCATATTCCTTGCGGACAAACTTTACCACAAAATAATATTCATGCGGTATCTGTATCAATGCCCTCTTTACAAGATGTGATTGACTATGAAGAGCAAACCCCTGAAATTTTAGAAAAAATAACTGTTGCATATCCAAGATTTATAATGCATCCATATTTAAAACTTTTAGCAAAATATTTAAAAGAAAAATACAAAATAAGTGATTCTTACGAAGTAGTTCTTTTAAGTTCAAAAAAAGCTGTAGAAGTGGTAAGTAGTAAATATTTTATCCATAACAAAATAGAAATAAATGAGCCATTTGGGGTTATTTTAGTTCAAAATGGGACTTCTCAACTGCAAAAAGTTTTAAAATTTATTCAACATGTGGGATACAATCTCTCTTCAAGATTGGCTGAAGATTATTTATATAAAGTTGGAATCATTTCTAAACTTCATCAAGAAAACTTAGAAGAAAAAACTAAAGCAAAAGAGATTTTAATTTCAAATTTAGCAACAGCTTACAAACAACCTACAAAAAACATCTGTTTAAATCCTTCTGGTATGAATTCTATGTATTGTGTTCTAAAAGGTTTAAAAGATATTCAAGCAAAAAATTCAAGAACTATTTTAGTTCAATTAGGATGGCTTTATCTTGATACTATGAATATTGTAAATCACTATTTTGAAGAGAACAAAATCTTTCATGATATTTCAAAACTTGATTTATTAGAAGAGTTTTTGAAAAAAGATGGATTAAAAGTATCTGCAATAGTTACAGAAATTCCTACAAATCCACTTGTTCAAACAGTTGATTTAGAAAAACTAAAAAATCTTTGTAAAACCTATAGTATTCCTTTGGTTATTGATTCAACTTTTGCAACTCCATATAATTTGGATTTAAATGCTTATGCTGATATTTATGTGGAATCTTTAACAAAATTTGCTTGTGGAAATGCTGATGTTTTAATGGGTGCAATTATTTTAAATGAAACTTCTAAAATTTCTTTTATTTCACAAGAGTTTTTTAAACACTGCGATGAACCATATATAAAAGATATTCAAAGAATGGCTTTTCAAATTAAAGATTATAAAAAAAGAGTAAAAAAAATCTCTTCAAACACAAAAAAACTGGTTGAATACTTTAAAACAGCTTCTTTTATAGATGAAATTTTTTATTGTTTACAAGAAAAATATGCAACTAATTATAAAAAATTGATGATAGATGAAGAGTCTATTTGTGGAATTGTTTCTGTTACATTTAAAAAAGATTTTCAAAAAGTTTATGATAATTTAAACTTTGCAAAAGGTCCAAGCCTTGGAACTGAATTTACTCTTTTGATGCCTTATACTTATTTGGCTCATTATGATTTAATAACTTCAAAAGAAGGTAATAAGTTTTTAGAAAAAATTTCACTTCCTATAAATCTTATTAGAATTTCTGTTGGTACTGAAAATATAGAAGAGATAATAAAAGAGTTTGAAAAAATAAATTTTATTTAAACTCTTCAAACATTAAATTAACAATTAAAGTTTAAAATTCCACAAAATGGTCAATATCTAAATAAATACCAACCTATATTATTTGATAAATTTCAGTCTGCTCCTACTAATTTTTGACAAAATTATCTTCTTACTTAAAATTTTTGACCATTTTTATTCTCTCTTTTTCAATAACATAAAATTAACAAAGTAGCAATAACATAGCATTTAGTTTTTACCTAAAAGTAAAAAACCAAAATTTATATAAGGAGAAAAAAATGGAACAAATTGGAATGTTTCCACTTTTTTATTTTCCAGAAATCGGCACTGCGTGGATTATGGGAATAACTGGAACAATTCATATCTTAGCATCTCACACATCTGTTGGAGCTGCACTATTATTTGCTTTTTTAGCACATAAAGCTTATAAAGAAGATAGACCTGAATTGTATGAATATATGAAAAAATATGGGATGTTTTTACTTATTTTTTCTTATGTGGTAGGTTCAATTACAGGTCCGGGGATTTGGTACACAGCAACTGCAGCTAGTCCTAGAGGAATTAGTGCTTTAATTCACAACTTTGTTTGGGTTTGGGCAACTGAGTGGGTATTTTTTGTGTTTGAAGTAGTTGGAGTTTTTGCACTTGTTTATTTTATAAATAAAATAGATAGAAAAACTCACCTAAAACTCACTTATGCTTTTGCTTTAGCTTCTGTTGGAACTCTGTTTTTAATCATTGGAATTATTAGTTTTATGATGTGGCCAGGAAATGATGCTTTTTATCAAACAGGTTCTGTTAGTGATGCTTTTTTTGGACTTACAACTTTCCCTCACCTATTCTTAAGAATAGGATTTATGATTTTAATGTCTGGGGTTATTGGACTTATTATTGCCTCATCATTAGGTGATAAAGAGTTAAAGAATGAACTAATAAGAAAAATGGGAATTACAAGTTTTATTGGTGGATTTATAACCGTTATCTGTTTTATGTGGTATATGACAACAATTCCTGAAAATGCAAAAATATTATTAAGCATCTATATGCCAGATATTATGACTACAAAAGTAGTTTTAGTAGTATTATTTTCAACTTATTTTGCAATAGCTGTTTTAAAACCAAACTTTATAAATAGACCATTTGCTATTGTTATGTTATTTGTTATAGCTATTTTTGGATTATGGCCTGGAGAAAAACTAAGAGAGAGTATTAGAAAACCTTATGTTGTGGGACAATACGTTTATAGTAATCAAATTATGGGAAGAGATGTTCCTGGAAAAAATATTAAAAATGAAGTTGAAATTATTGAAAAACATGGATTATTAAAAGTAAATCCTTGGATTCCAGATAGATTAAAAACTATCACACCTGAAAATAAATTAGAAGTTGGAGAACTTCTTACAAAAATCGCTTGTTCAAATTGTCATTCCCTTGAAACTACTGGAAAATATAGACCTCTATTAAAGAATTTTGTTGGTCAAGATAAAGAGATGATTAAAACATTTATGCAATATTCACTAGCAACTGGTGCAATCCCTTATATGCCAAAAATCAGCCTTCCTGAAGAAGAGTTTGATGCAATAGCACAATGGATTGAATCACAATTACCAAAGGAGAAATAATAATGGATGCAGAAATTTTAAATCTACTTAGAGACCCAGCAGGAGTCCCTTTTTATCCTGTTGTTTTTCAAGGTTTATATATTTTAACTTGGGCTTTACATGCTTTATTTGTATTTTTATCTTTAGGAACTATGGGTTTATCTTTATATGGTGGACTAAGACAAAAAAATGATAATAACTGGAAAATATTAACAGCACATTTATTACAAACTGGAAAAATTAGTGTTTCATTATTGATTGTTTTAGGAGTTGCTCCATTGCTATTTACGCAAGTTATTTATGATCCAAATTGGTACACAATAAATACTTTATCAGGACTTTGGGTTGTTATATTTATTTATTGTTTATTAGTAGGTTATAGTATGTATTATTGGTACTATTATGCAAATAAAAAACAAAGTTCAACAAGTAGTTTTATAGGACTTATATCTTTTTTACTTTTAGTTTTTTGTGGATTAATTATGCATGTATTTTCTGTTCAAGTAATTCAACCTGATAAATGGATGCAATGGTATGCTCCAAATGGAGTTGTTGATACTTCTGGAACAAATTTTCATATTGAAAATATTAGATATATATTTTTCATATTTTTAAGTATTCCAGTTGTTGGACTTTTTTTACAAAACTATAGTGATTTTTTACAATCAAACAAAAACTTTGATGAAAAATTTATAACTTATACTAGAAATCTAGGAACAAAAATAGCTATATTTGGACTTATTTTAAGTTTAGTTCTTTTTGTTTTATGGACATTTTCAATAGATAAATTGACTGATATTTTATCTATTGTAATTTATATCTCTTTTATAGCTTTAATTTTATTGGCTAAAAATCTTAAAAATAGTTATATTATAACTTTGATTTTTCTTGTTCTTTTACTTTTAATTTCAGGTTTTAGAGAATATATCAGATATAACATTATGAATAATATTGGTTATGACATTTATTCTTATCCATTAAATATTGAGTGGGCTTCAATTACAATGTTTGTTCTTACTTTTGTATCTTTGGGTGGAGTTGGTGTTACTTTTATCGCTTCAATGGCTTGGAAAGTTGGAAAAAACAATGGTTATTTTGATGCTTCAAAAGATAAAGCTGTTACAACTATGGCAAATATGCTTTTATGGATTTTATCTATTTGGTGTATTGTATATTTTGCGTGGGGATTTTATACTCTGTTTAAAAACAGTTTATAAAAAAAGGAGAAGTTTTAACTTCTCCTTTTAGATTTAAATATTTATTTTATAACCATTAGTTCTATTTGAAACTATTATATCATTTCCTATTAATTGTCTGATTTTGTGAATATGAAACCTAATTGAACCATTTTTTGAACTACTATTAGCTGGATAAACTCCATTTTCTAAATCTTCTGAAGAGACAAAATAACCTCTAAACTTTAAAAGATAATCTAAAATCAATAAGGGTTTTTCACCTAAAATAACCTCATTCTTATTTATCAAAACTTTTTTTGTAAAAATTTTATATTCTATATTATTTTTTAAATAAATTGAATCAGAATAAACTTTAAATTGTCTTCTAATAAGTGCTTTTATACGTAATATTATCTCTTGCTCATCTATATTTTTTATAATACATTCATCACAACCAGATAAAAAAGATGGTTTTATAATGTTGGGAATTGAAGCAATTACCATTTTCATAGTCATATCTTTATATTCATTTAATAATTGAATTAATTGAAATCTAGGAAGTGATTTTTCATTTATATTTATTAAATATAAATCATATAAGTTATTATAAATACATTCCAAGAATTCATTATTATTAGTACAAACATCTACATAAAAATCATTATTTTTGAGAATTTCAATAATTTGAAAATTCAAATTATCATCACTTTCTAAAACTAAAATCCTTAATGTGTTCAAATATTTTCTCCATTTTCATAATAAATTAGATTTTAGAATAAATCTATTAATTATCTGTTAGTTGAAAAATTATAAAATCGGAAAAAATTTGATAAGAAGAAAAAATGATTAAACAAGCGCAAAAAAATAATATCACAAATATCTCAACTCTGATTTTTGATGCAATTCATAATATAGCAAATACTTTAACAGGTGAAAATGAAGAAAATAAAATATTAGAAACTTTAGATTTTTATATCAAAATGGATATAAATAGATTAAGTTACAATAATATTTGGGTCTATGAAATAGAAAATCAAACAGTTGGTTTAATTCTTGCTTATAATTCAAATGATATAGAAAAACTTGATGCACCAATACTTGAACACTTAAAAACAAAAAATATCTTTTTAGACTCTTTTGAAAAAGAGTCTTTTGCTGATGAATTTTATATAGATACAGTTAGTGTTTTAGAAAATTTTCAAGGGAAAGGAATAGCAAAAGAGTTGTTTATGTTTATTGAAAATAAAGCAGAACAATTAGGTTTTAAAAAATTATCTTTATTGGTTGATTTTGAAAATCCAAAAGCTTTAACTTTATATGAAAAATTAGGTTTTGAAAAAAATGATATACTCAAAGTTTCAGGAAGTAATTTTTATCATATGATAAAAAAATTATATTAAAGAGAGAATTTGAACTTCACTGTAACAAACTTTATATCAATTAGAAAATGTTTTTTAAAAGATTATAATGTTTGTGTTTACAGTGATGAATAATCCTTAGATAGTTATACTAAAAAATAGTAAAAGAGCTAAAATAAACATAAAAATTGGTGAAACTATTTCTAAAATATTTACCAATTTTTTTGATTTTTGCGATACTTTATGAATTGAAACTCCCAAAAAAGATGAAGCAAAAATCACAACTGCCATACCAAGACTAATACTAACACTAGCTAAAATCACAGCAAAATAAGTTTCTAATAAAAAAGCATAAACAAAAAGTAAAACTGTTCCTGGGCAAGGAATAATACCTGCACTTAAAACAAAAAGTAAATCTTGTTTTTTGCTTCTTGGTTTTATTAAAACTAGATTTTGTTGAGCTGTTTTTACAAAGTTTAAATTTTTATTTGGTTTTATATCAAATCTTGCTTGATTTAAAGGAACACAACAAGAACAACTATTTGATTTTTTACTAAGTTTTCTATACAAAATATATAAAGCCAAAAACATAATAATCAAAGCACTAAAATTTGTAATATACAAAATAGAGTCTTGCATAAATCTATTCATAACACTTTGAAGTACAAAAACGGAAAACATAACTAAAATAAATGCTCCTATTATATGAATAAAAGCTGTTCCTAAAGAGATTAAAAAGGCTTCAAAATATGAACTCTTAAAAGAAGAAAAATATGAAAATGCCAAGGCTTTTCCATGTCCTGGACCAAGTGAATGAATAATTCCATAAATAAACGATGCCATAAGTAAAAAAATAAGTGCAAATTTATCTTCACCCTTTTGAATTTTTACTAAATACTCTTTTATTGTTTGATTAAATTTTTCTAAAAGATTTTCATTTTTTACAAGATGTTCTTCTTTTTGTTTTTCGACAAGTTTTTCCTCTTTAACAACTTTTTTATTTTCTTGAATAATCTCTTCTTTTTTATCTTCTTGAACTTTTAAATTTGGAGCATCAATTGTAAAAATAACTTCATTTATATTTGTTTGTTTTGAAATTTTATAAGGAATATATAATAATTGTTTTATATCTTCAAAAATTATTGAAAAATACTCTTCTTCATCAACTATTTTTATATATAAAATATTTTTATCATAAATTTTATAATTCAAATCAATATTATATTCAAAACTCAAAGCAAAATCTTTTAAATTTAATCTATAATTTTTCACCTCAAAGGGTAAAGATTTTTCATTTATTTTATTATCATAAGAAATTGTAGTTAAGAAATTTTTTGGTTTTAAGTAATCAATCAAAGCATTTTCAATTAATTTTAACTCTTTTTCATCAAAAGTTGCATCAAGATTTAAATCATAAATTTTTAGTAACTCTTTTGTAAATTCACTTGGAAAAGACCAAGTTACTTTTAGAGTTTTTATATATTCTTTATCTGCTTTTATTTGGGTTGACACATGAGTTTTTGGAGAATAAATAGAACATAAAGAGCACCCAAAAAGGAGACTCTTTAAAAATAAAAATATTAGTAGATATCTAATCATTTATAGCTATTTGCTATCTCTTTTGCAACTGTTAACATATTATTATGCCAGTCATCTGATAATGGATTAATAGCTACAACATTTGCACCAATACTATTTGAAATAGTTTTTGCACTACTTTGTGAAAATTGAGGTGACACAAAAACTATTTTTATATCATGTTTTTTTGCTTCTTCTACAAGTTCAACTAATTCATTTGGTTTTGGCTCTTTTCCTTCAACTTCTATAGAAATTTGTTCTATTTCATATCTCTTTGCAAAATATCCCCAAGATGGATGAAACACCATAAATGCTTTATCTTTGTATGGAGCTAAAATATTTTTGATTTCTGCATCTAAAGCATCTAATTCTTTTATAAATTCCTCATAATTAGCTTTAAAAAAATCACTATTTTGTGCATCAATTTTTATCATTGCTTCAAAAATATTTTTTGCTTGAATTTTTACAGATGCTGGGTCAAGCCAAATATGCGGATCTAATCCTGTATGTTCATGTTTATCTTTGTGTTTGTCTTCATGCTTATGTGAATGATTATGTCCTTCATGTTCATCTTCTTCCTCATGATGTGTATGTGCTACCATCTCTATTTTTTCTACCCCTATTGTTGTGTCAACAAAAAGAGTATTCTTTACATTTTGTTTAAATTTTTTAAGCCATACTTTTTCAAAAGGATCTCCAACTAAAAAATAAGCTTTTGAATTCATTAAAGATTTCATCTGAGATGGTTTTGGTTCATAATTATGTGGAGATGCCCCTGGCTTTACCATCACATTAATTTCATATTTATCTTTTACTATTTTTTCTACAAAATATTTCTGTGGAAGTATATTAACTGTTAACTCTGGCTTTGAAGCATATAGAAATGAAACCAAAGCTATAAATAAAAAAATTATTTTTTTCACTTTATTATCCTTTGTTTGCAACTAAGTTGCGATATTTTTTGTGATTTTAATTTAAAAATTCTTTGATGCAACTTAGTTGTAAAACTAAATTTAAAAAAAAATTGATATAATCTTAATATGAATAAAATAGATAATTTAACAAACCTTACGAATATTAAGCTAACAAGTGCTAGAAAATCTATACTTGAACTCTTGATTAAGTCAAATAAACCTCTATCTTATGAAGATATGAAAGATAATATTTCTATGGATAAAGCAACTTTTTATAGAAATATTACAATTTTTGAAGAAGAAAATATAATAAGTTCTTTCGAATCAAATGATAAAAAAAGATATTTTGAAATAAAAAGAGTTGCACACTCTCACTTCATCTGTTCTTCATGTTCAAAAATAGAATGTATTCATCAAGCAATAGAAATAAAACTTGAAAATCATCAAATAGATACTATCATCATTAAAGGCTTATGTTCAGATTGTTTAAAAAATTAATTTATAAAAATTTAAAAGAAATAAGTTAGAATAATTAACTTATTCAAAATTTAGGAAGGTATAAAATGTTGGAAACAATTGGTTTACCAATAATAGCTCTTTTGCCGTTTATTGGAGCACCTATAGTTGCCTATTTAGCAACTTACAACCGTCTTGCGGCCGCTTGGGGTGCTGGAATTATAACGGTTATGGCTTTTTCGGTACTTTTACTTTATATAAAGCTCCCCTTTGAAGGTATAACTACTATTCAATCGTGGACTTGGATTGAATCTATTGGATTACAATTTGCATTTAGACTAGATGGTCTTGGTCTATTATTTGCCTGTTTAATCCTAGGTATTGGACTTCTTGTAATTATTTATGCAAGATATTACATTAGTGCAAAAGATTGTATGGGTAGATTTTATTCATATTTACTTCTTTTTATGGGTTCAATGCTTGGTATTGTTTTATCTGAAAATATAATTCAATTAGTTGTATTTTGGGAATTAACTTCTCTTAGTTCTTTTTTATTAATTAGTTATTGGCAACATAAAAAAGAGGGTAGAGATGGTGCTAAAATGGCACTTACTATCACAGGAGCTGGTGGTCTTGCTATGCTTGCTGGAGTAATGTTACTTGGGCATATTGTTGGAAGTTACAATCTAAGTGAAATACTTGCAAATGGTGAACTTATCAAAAATCACACACTTTATACTCCTATTATTATTCTTATTTTACTTGGTGTATTTACAAAATCAGCACAATTTCCTTTCCATTTTTGGTTACCTCATGCAATGGCAGCACCAACTCCGGTATCTGCATACTTACACTCAGCAACAATGGTAAAAGCTGGAATATTCCTACTAGCAAGATTATATCCATCTTTAAGTGGAACAACAGAATGGATTGTTTTAGTTAGTTTTGCTGGTATGGCTACACTTTTAATTGGTGCTTTTACTGCTATGTTTAAACATGATTTAAAAGGTTTATTAGCATATTCAACAATAAGTCATTTAGGTTTAATCACTCTTTTATTTGGATTTTCAACTCCTCTTGCTGCTGTTGCTGCTATATTTCATATCATAAATCACGCAACTTTTAAAGCCTCACTTTTTATGGTTGCTGGAATTGTTGACCATGAAACAGGTACAAGAGATATGAGAAAATTAAGTGGTCTTTGGGCATTTATGCCTCATACAGCTACATTAGCTATGGTTGCAGCTTCAGCCATGGCTGGAGTTCCTTTATTAAATGGTTTTTTATCAAAAGAGATGTTTTTTGAAAGAGCTTTAGATGGAACGACTAGTTTTAGTTTACTAATTCCTATTTTAGCAACTATTGCTGGTATTTTTTCAGTTGCTTATTCTTTAAGATTTATACATGATGTGTTTTTTAATGGAAAAACAAAAGATTTACCTAAAACTCCTCATGAACCACCAAGATTTATGAAAATTCCTGTTGATTTATTGGTGATTATCTGTTTTGCTGTAGGAACTGTTCCTATGTTTACAGTTGCTCCTATGTTAGCAGTTGCAGTAATGGGTTCATTACAAACAGAATTACCACACTATTCGCTTGCTATTTGGCACGGATTTAATCTTCCATTAATTATGAGTATAATAGCTTTTGCTGGTGGTATTTTATTATATACACAAAGAAAGATAACTTTTGCTCTATATGAAAAATACTTAGAAAAAATTGATGCTAGAATTCCTTTTAATTTATTGATGAATTCAATTTTTGCACTTTCGCATAAAGTAACAGCTTCTTTTGATAAGAGTTCATTACAAAGTATGATAGCTTGGTTTATATGTGCCTCAATTATTATTGGCTTTTTTGGATTTACTTATGGAAATTCACCATTATTTGGAAATAGAGAATTTTTAAGTGTAGATTGGATTAGTATAATAGCGGCTGGAATTTTAATATTTGCAACTTTTGCAACAGCATTTTTACACCATAGAAGACTTTTATCTTTGATTACTATTGGAGTAGTTGGATTAATCGTGTCATTAATTTTTATTAAATTCTCAGCTCCTGATTTAGCATTAACTCAATTGAGTGTTGAAGTTGTAACTATTGTTTTAATTTTATTAGCATTATATTATTTACCTCAAACAACACCTAAAGAATCATCTAAATTAAGAATTAATAGAGATATTATAATTTCTGTTTTAGCTGCTATTGGGGTATTTGTGTTAACTTTAGCTGTATTAAGTAGAGAATATACAACTATTGGTCAATATTTCCTAGAAAATTCTGTAAGCGGTGGTGGTGGAACAAATGTTGTAAACGTTATTTTAGTTGACTTTAGAGGATTTGATACATTAGGTGAAATTACAGTTCTTGCAATTGCAGGACTTGGGATTTTTGCTATGCTTCAAGGACTTAAACTATACACACCAAAATATGATGAAAAAGGTTTTGCTTGGTCAAATGATATGCATCCTCCAATGATGCAAACAGTTACAAGACTAGTTTTACCTTTAATGCTAATGGTATCTGTTTATATTTTCCTAAGAGGTCATAACTTACCAGGTGGTGGATTTATAGCAGGACTTATTGCGGCCGTTGCTTTAATCGTTCAATATTTAGCAAATGGAATTGAATGGACAAAAGCAAAACTAAAATTTGAAAAAGAATCACTTATTGCTTATGGATTATTAGTAGCAACTCTAACAGGACTTGTATCTACTTTCTTAGGATATCCATTCTTAACATCAACATTTAGCCATTTACATTGGCCAGTTGTTGGAGAATTTGAAGTAGCAAGTGCTATTGCATTTGATCTTGGAGTATTCTTAGTTGTTGTTGGTTCTACTGTTTTAATATTAGTTCAGCTAGGACAATTAAGTAAAAATTCTCACTCATTTAGTGAAAAAATAAAAGATGAAGAAGGTAAAAACTAATGGAAATATTACTAGCTTTAATCATTGCAATTCTTACAGGTGTTGGTGTTTTTTTAACACTAAGAGCTAGAACTTATCCTGTAGTTTTAGGTTTAACTATGTTAGCTTACGCCGTTAACTTATTTTTATTTGTTATGGGAAGATTAAATATCAATATGGCTGCTATTATTCAAAATGATATAACAAACTATACAGACCCTATTCCTCAAGCTTTAGTTTTAACAGCAATAGTAATCAGTTTTGGAATGACTGCTTTTGTTATTGTTTTATCTCTTAAAGCTTATGGTGAAATGAATAGCGACCATGTTGATGGTAAAACTATTGAAACAAAAGGAGAAAATAAATGATGCATACTCCTATTTTAACAGTTCTTCTTCCTTTAATAGTAGGTTTCATTCTTTTAATTGTTAAAAGATATGGTTTAAAAACTCAACAAGTAATATCTTTATTAGCTGTTGCTACATTAATTTTTATCTCTATTTTTTCATTTATAAAAACTTCAACACAAGGTATACTTGTTTATAGTTTAGGAAACTGGGAAGCACCTTTTGGTATTGTTTTGGTTTTAGACCAATTTTCAATTTTAATGGTACTTATAACTTCTTTATTAGCTTTTGGAGCTTTATGGTATGCAATAAGTGAAGATATAGATAAAAAAGGTGCACATTTTCATCCTTTATATCAATTACAACTTTTTGGAATAAATGGAGCTTTTTTAACAGGAGATTTATTTAACCTTTTTGTTTTCTTTGAAATTTTACTACTTGCAAGTTATAGTTTATTACTTCATGGTCAAGGAGAAGGAAGAACAAAAGCAGGACTTCATTATGTAATACTAAATCTTGTAGGTTCAACTCTATTTTTATTTGCAGTTGGAACTTTATATGGAATATTAGGAACTTTAAATATCGCAGATATGGCTCAAAAAGTTGCAACTTTAAGTCCTGATAATGTTGGAGTTGTAGCTGCTGCTGGTCTTTTACTTTTAGTAGTGTTTGGATTAAAAGCTGCTATGTTCCCTCTATATTTATGGTTACCAAATGCTTATGGAAGAACAAGTGCTCCTATTGCTGCATTATTTGCAATTATGACAAAAGTTGGAATTTATTCAATTATAAGAGTTCATGGTACTATTTTTGGAGCAAATGCTCAAGAATTAGCTTTTTATCATACTCCTTGGGTTTTATATATTGGATTAATCACTCTTATT
This sequence comes from Arcobacter aquimarinus, assembly GCF_013177635.1. Lineage (NCBI taxonomy): Bacteria > Pseudomonadati > Campylobacterota > Epsilonproteobacteria > Campylobacterales > Arcobacteraceae > Arcobacter > Arcobacter aquimarinus. The sequence continues at coordinate 1,890,637 of NZ_CP030944.1, forward strand.
TTAGCAACTTTTGGAGTTTTAAGTGCAAAAGAGATTAGAAATCAAATAGCTTATTTAGTTTTAGTATCTGTTAGTATTCTTTTAGTAGCTATTGGAATTAACTCAAAAGAAGCATTAAGTGGAGCTATTTATTATATGATTCACTCTACACTTTTAGCTGGTGGATTCTTCTTAGTTGCAGATATTATATTAAAAGCAAGAACAAGTGGCTGTCTTGAAACACGAATGCCAATTTTTCAAAAAGCAATAATTATAGGAAGTTTATTTTTTGTATTTGCAATTGCATTAGCTGGACTTCCACCATTATCAGGTTTTTTTGGGAAAATTATGATTTTAAATGCTGCAATTGAACATAAACAAACAGCTTTAATTTTAACTACTATTTTAGTAAGTAGTTTACTTGTTATTGTGGCTTTAGCAAAAAGTGGAACAACTATATTTTATGATACAACACCAAATGTTCAATCAACACAATACAAGTTATCAAAATCAACTTTAGCATCTGTTTTTTACCTATTCGCTTTTGCTCCTATTTTAGTAATTTTTGCAAATCCAATGACGGAAATAACAAATCAAATAGCTACTAATCTATTTGATACAACAAACTATTTATCAACTGTGTTGAATCTAAACGCAAGGCCTTAATATGAAAAATAAAAATAGTTTTTTACCTCATCCAATTTTAAGTATTATTCTAGTTATTATTTGGTTATTGTTAAATAATACAGTAGCACCAGGACATATTGTTTTAGGAATATTTTTAGCTATATTAATACCTTGGTTTACTTCTAGTTTTTGGCAACAAAAAGTTTGTATTGGAAGTCCTTTAACATTTTTTAAATTCTCAATTATTGTAATTTATGATATTGTAGTTGCAAACTTAACTGTTGCAAAACAAGTTATTGGTTCAAATGATAATTTAAATCCAAAATTCTTCAATCTTCCTTTAGATATTAAACATCCTTTAGGTATTAGTACACTAGCAAGTACTATATCTTTAACACCAGGAACTGTTAGTTGTGATTTAAGTGAAGATAAAACGTACCTAATTATTCATGGTTTAGTTGTAGATGATGTAGAAGCAACTATCCAAGAGATTAAACAAAGATATGAAGTACCATTAATGGAGGTATTTAAACCATGCTAGAATTTGTATTACCAGTAGCTTTTACTATGGTTGCTATTGCAATGATTTTAAATATTTATAGATTAATCATTGGTCCAAGCGTTGCAGATAGAATATTATCTCTTGACACACTTTACATAAACTCTATAGCTTTATTGATAATTCTAAGTTTATATCTTGGAAATACTCTTTATTTTGAAGCAGCTTTATTGATTGCAGTTATGGGATTTGTTGGAACTGTTGCCCTTAGTAAATATTTACTTCGTGGCGATATTATGGAATAAAGGAGTTTTTATGTTTGAAATAATTATCTCAATACTTGTATTAATAGGGGCTGTTTTTACTCTTATTGGTTCTATTGGACTTGTAAAATTACCCGATTTTTTTACAAGGCTTCATGCACCAACAAAAGCTACTACTCTTGGTGTTGGAGCTATTTTATTAGCTTCAACTCTATATTTTACTTTTAAAACAGGAGATTTAAGTCTTCACGAAGTTCTAATTACCCTATTTTTATTTATAACAGCACCTGTAAGTGCTCACTTAATGGCTAAGTCAGCTATTCATATAAAAAATAATGAAGATAAAAAAAATAAATAACAAGTTTGAAAATAATTCAAACTTGTTATTTTAAATCTATATTTATCTTGGATATGAACAATTATTAATATCTAAACAAATTCCATTTATATATTCTGGACAATCTGTTGCTAACCATACAATAGCTTTCGCAACTTCTTCTGCTGTTGCAAATCTTCCTGTTGCAACTGTTTTTTTAAACTCTGCTTTTCTCTCTTCTGAGTTATCTTTTTGCATATCCGTTTCAGTTGGACTTGGAGCAACACAATTTACAGTTATTCCATGAGCGCCTAAAAGTTTCCCATATATTTTTGTAGCATTTATAAGTCCTGCTTTTGCAATTCCATACCAAATATCTGGATGACCTATTTGACCTGCAATTGAAGCTGTATTTACTATTCTTCCATATTTTTGTTTTTTCATATGTTTTGAAAAAATATTCATTAATTCAACCGGAGTATATAAATCTACATTCATAATATGCTCCCGTGCTTCTTTGGGATAATCATCATAACTATATTTTGGTTGCATATATCCAGCATTATTTATTAAAATATCAATATCGCCCACAACTTTTGCTAACTCATGTAATCCATCAATATTTGATAAATCGTACTCAATAGCTGTAACATTAGCAACTCCTACTATTGGACAATCACTAAAATCTCTTGCAACAATTATTATTTCATAACCAAATTCTAACATAGCTCTTGATACTGCTAATCCTATTCCTTTATTTCCACCTGTTATTAATACTCTTTTAGACATAACTTCTTTCTCCTTATATTTCTAATTTGATTATATGAATTCATAGATTTTAATCATCTTAATAAAATTTAATTTATGCTAGAATTTCTACAATCAAAATGCAGGAATCATATGATTTATAAAAATGAAAATCAACTTATAAATATTATTAAATTTACTCCCCCTGTTTTTATAATTACTATTTCTATAGTTATTACATTTTTTTTATATTTAGATAAACAAAATGAACTAGAAAAAGAGAAATTTTTTATTAAAAATGAATTTATAAAAAACAATAAAGAAACAGCTAAACAAGAAGTAGAGAATCTGTATAATTTTATTTCCAATTATCAAGAAAAAACAGAAGAAAAACTCAAAGAAAATATTAAAAATAGAGTATATGAAGCACATAGCATAGCAACTAGAATTTACAATGAGAATAAAAACTTAAAATCAAAAGATGAAATAAAAAAGATGATAAAAGATGCTTTAGTTGATATTAGATTCAACAATGGCAGTGGTTACTTTTTTATATATTCTTTTGATTATGAGTGTATTTTACTTCCAATTAATAGAAAATTAGAGGGCACAAGCTTTTATAATTTTAAAGAAGGGAAAGGAAAATATCTTACAAGAAATATTATTACACAATTAAAAAATGAAAAAGAAGGATTTTTATCTTGGTGGTTTAACAAACCTGATGATTTAGAAAATCAATATAAAAAAATAGGTTTTAATATGCTTTTTGAACCATATAATTGGTTTATTGGAACAGGTGAATATTTTGTTGACTTTGAAGAAATTATAAAAAAAGAGGTTTTAGACTACATTTCTAAACTAAATAAAGATAAAAACAACTATTTTTTTATTATTGATTACAACAAAAATACACTTTTACATTTAATTCCTGATTTAGTAAATAAACCTGCTATTGATGTAACAAATATTGAAAATCAGAAAATATTTGATGAAATGATTGAAATAGCAAAACAAGGAGAAGGATTTTTAACGTACAATCATAAGCCAATAAATAGTGATTCTTTTTCAACAAAAACAAGTTATATAAAAGGAATAAATAATTGGCAATGGGCCATTGGAAAAGGTTTTTATCAAGATGATGTAAATACTATTATTAATAATAACACCTTAATTTTAAATGATAAATTCCATAAAAAGGTAATAAATCTAATCTCTATAGCTTTAATATTAACTTCTTTATTACTAATTATTTCAATTTATGTTTCTAAAATTTTAGAAAAAAAATTTATTAATTATAAAAAAGAGATAAACAAATACATAGAAGAAAATAGTAAACAACAACATATACTTTCTCAACAATCAAAAATGGCTGCAATGGGTGAAATGATTGGAAATATTGCTCATCAATGGAGACAACCCCTTTCAGTTATAACAACTGTTGCAAGTGGTATGAAATTACAAAAAGAGTTTAATACTCTTGATGATAAAACATTTAATGAATCTATTGATAACATAACTAACTCTGCTCAATATTTATCAAAAACTATTGATGATTTTAGAAACTTTTTTAGAACTGATAAAAATGAATCTATTTTTAGTATAAACGAATGTTTATATAAAGTAATAAAACTAACAGATGCACAATTTAAAAATAATGAAATTATTTTTATAAAAAATTTAAAAGATTTCAATATTCTTGGTTTAGAAAATGAATTTATTCAAGCTTTAATAAATATTTTAAACAACGCAAAAGATGCTCTTTTAGAAAAAGATGGTCTTAGAATTATTATTATTAGTACTTATGAAGAAAACCATAAAGCCTTTATAAAAATAGAAGATAATGCAGGTGGAATTGATGAAAAAATAATAGACAAGATTTTTGAGCCTTATTTTACAACAAAACATCAATCAAAAGGTACGGGAATTGGACTTTATATGACTCAAAAAATCATAACTAAACATATGAATGGAACTATAGAAATTAAAAATAGTGAAATAACTTATCAAGAAATTACATATAAAGGAACAAAAGTTTCTATTGAACTTCCAATTAATTTATAAAGTTATGCTTTTTGCATAACTTTAATATTTTATTTTTCTAGCAAATGCTCATATTTTTTATCTGTTAAAAGTTTCATAAAAGCTACAAGAGCCTCAACTTTTCTATCATTTAAAGCTTTTGTTCTTAACTCTTCAAGAGAGATATTCTCTTTTACTTCTGGTTCGTCCCAAACTTTTTTTGTTTCTGGATTTATGGTTCTTTCTTTATTACTATACTTATCATAAAATTCAACTACAGTTTTTAAATCAGCAAATACACCATTATGCATATATGGAGCTGTAACTGCCACATTTCTTAATGTAGGAACTTTATATTTTCCTTTTTGAGATTCATCTGTTACATTTGGATTTGCTAAAAGTCCCTCGTCAATTGTTTTAACACCATTTTTTTCTCTTAAACTATGATTTGCAGGAGTTCCAATATTGTGATATTCGTAATTTGTAAAAGTTTCACCTTTTTTATCTTCACCTTTTAAAACATGACATTTTGCACAAGAGTTATTATTATTTGAGAAAAATATCGATTTTCCCAAATCCTCAAGTGGAGTCAAATCATATTCACCCTTTAAATGTCTATCATATTTTGAATCAAAAGGAGAGAACTCATCACTTCTTTCAAAAGATGCAATTGCTTTTGTCATAGCCTCGTAAGCTACTTCTTCATTTTGAAAAATATCTTTTCCGTATATTTTCTGAAAACTTTCAATATATAAACTATTTTCTTTTAATCTTTCTACTACTTCTTTTTTATCTTTCATCCCCATCTCTATTGGATTCAATGGAGGTCCACCAGCTTGTTCTTCTAATGTTGCTGCTCTTCCATCCCAAAACTGTCCTCCAATATACTTTTGTTTTTTCTCATCAAAATGAAAAGAAGGAGAAAATTTTGCATAAGATGCAGTTGGAGCTTGTCTATCTCCCAATGACTTCTCATCATCTCCTAGTGATGCCATTTTTGAAACACCATTTTCTCTTTCATCTACAAATCCTGTGTTTGGATTGTGACAAGTTGCACAACTTTGAGTTCTATTTTTAGATAAATTTTTATCAAAAAATAGAATCTGCCCTAACTCTTGCTCTTTTAAAATATCATTTGCATTTAAACTACTACTTAAAAATGCTAATAATATTGGTGTTAAAAGTTTTAAATTTCTCAAAATAATTTCTCCCTTTTTTTGCTAAATTAATAAATGGTCTTAATATCAAATCTTTTAATGAAACATAATCATTCATTTGCTCTTTTCTTAATCCAAATTTCAAAATTTTCACATCTTTTGATAAACAAAGTGTTCCAAATAATCTATCCCAAATAGAAATATATCCTCCATAATTCCTATTGAAATGTTTTTTATCATGATGAATCTGGTGCTGTTTTGGAGACATTAACCATTTTTCAATATATCTTCCATATGAAAAAGGCACATGAGAATGTCTAAGATTAGAACCAAACAATGAAAAAATAAATAAAAATATATTTACTCCTAAAACCATATAAATATCTATTTTTGCACCAAAAAAATAGATAAAAACACCTGTTACAAAACCAATACTTAAAGAGTATCTCAAACCGAATAAAAAATTTTCTACTGGATGAACTCTATAAAAAGTAATTGGTGTTAAAACTTTTGCACTGTGATGCACTTTATGAAACTCCCATAAAAATGGAATAGTATGTAAAAATCTATGAAGCCAATATCGTGTAAAATCGCTTACTACAAAAATTGATATTGTATAAAGTAAAATAATTGTTCCATATGAAAAAAAACTATTTTCATAATAATCAAACTGCTCATACAAAAATCTATTTACATATAAAGCTATAGTTTTTGCACCAATAATATAAGGAATTAATAAAAATATATTTATAAAATACGATAAAAAAAAGTAGTAATAATCCAATTTTGCACTTGGATGTAACCATAATTTTGATGATGTAATTACTCTACTATTTTTTTTACTTATATAAAAATATATAAATGCTAAAATTATTGAACTAAGTATATAAACCCAAAATAATCTCTTATTTGGGTTTATTAAATACTCAAATGCAAACAACTCATTCAATTATTAATCTCCATCTGCATCAAGAATTTTCCCTGTTATACTTAACTGTTGTATTAACGAAACATAATAAGCATTATGTAATTCATTTGCTAAAGTAAATAATTTATTTGCTTTTGTAAAGTCATCTTTAGGAAGAGTTTTTAACTCATTTTGCATTTCATTTATCTTATCAATTACCACTAAAAGCTCAATTGCAGCTCCTTTATCCAAAGCATAAGAAGCAAAATCATAATATTTGTGTTTTTTAACTATCTCATTATGCGCTTCTAAAATAGCTTCTATAGCAGCAAAAGAATTTTGACTTAAAAAATACTCTGCTCTATCATTTTTTGCATCGTTTTTAAATTTTGCAGAATTTCCACTTGCATTTCCAATTCTCCACTCTTTTAATCTATAAGAACTAGCAATCAAACCATTTATAACTAAAGCTGTTTCAAATTTTTCATCTTTATTTGGTTTTTCTAAATAGCCTTTATAAACACTATTAATATCTTCTAAATGCGAAATAATAGAATCTAAAATAACTATACTTAACTCTTTTTCTCTTTTTGAAATTTCTTTATCATTAAATAAAACATACTCTAAAGCATTTATAGTTTTATAAGAATTCTTAAAAAGTGCTGTTTTAACCTCATCGTTTGATTCAATTACTCTTTTCATTTGAGAACTTAAGTCCTCTTTTAAATTATTAAAAACATCTATATATCTTGGCGTATCTAAAAAATCTTCATCTAAATCACCAGCAAAATATAAAGCTTCTACTTTTTTCCAAGATTTCAAGAAATTTGTAAAATTCTCTTCATTCAACTCTTTTTGTAAAACTTTTGCATTATCTATACTATTTTGAACATTGATAATAGATACATTTTTCAAAATATTTAAAAACAATCTATCTTCTGCAAACAAAAATGTTGTACAAAATAAAACTAAAAACAAAATCTTTTTCATCATTATAATTCCTCTAAAAATTTAATTAATTTCTCTCTTTTCTCTTTTGGTAAATTCATATAGTTTTCTTTACTACTTTTTGCTTCACCACCATGCCATAAAATAGCCTCTTGAAAACTTCTAGCTCTTCCATCATGTAAAAGTCTAGGTTTCTCTTTGTTTATTTTTTCGTGAAGTGCCAATCCCCATAAAGGTGCTGTTCTAAACTCACTTTGAGATGCCATAAATTCAACTCTTCCATCTGCTAAATCTTCTCCCATATCATGTAATAAGAAATCAGAAAAAGGTGCGATTTTAAAGCCTTTTTTTGTATCAAAACTTGGAATATGACACTTTGAACATGAGATTGCTTCAAATAAAGCTAAGCCCTCATTATACTCTTTTGTATCTTTTGGAATATAAGCTTTTATATTTTTTAAATAATATGTAATTGCATCAAGTCTTTCATCGGGTAAATCTATGGCTTCTCTTGGTTTTACAGCTTCATTACACTCTTTTTGAGCTTGAGTACAATTTTCATTTGGGAAAAGAGAAGTTGTTAATCCCATATCATTTGATGCAGCACTTGCTACTTGTTCTTTTAAAAATACAACACTTGCTTTCCAAGTATATTTACCTAATTCTATCTGTTTAGTCAAAGTAGAATATACAAAATTTGCTCTTCCTGAAATTCCATCATTATTTGAATCAGATTCATCTACATTTGCTAAAATATCTTCATTTGATATTAAATCAATTAATCCCATACCATTTAACGTTGGTGCAATTCTATAAGAGATATTTACATCTTTATGCATAGGTCCATAATTTAAATTTGTTAGTTGATATTTTGGTTTTAATAGTATTTGTTTTTCACCATCGGGAAAAATAATCACTTTTTCTTCAAAATCAATTTTTATATTTCCCTCAAAATCAACATTTAAAGTACCATTTATTGCCAATTGATTTCCATAAACAGGTTCTGGTACAAAACCTTGATATTTAAGTAACTCTTGATGTTCTAAACTATCATTTGCTTTGATTGATAATCTAGCAACTAATGCTCTTGAAGTTATATTATCTTTTGAGATTAAAGTACCCCTTCCATTTTTTGGATGACATGAAACACAACTATTTGCATTAAAAAGTGGTCCTAATCCATCCCTTGCTGTTGTTGCACTGGGAGCTTCAACCCAAGGAACTGTAAAAAAACTTCTTCCTAAAATAAACTTATCATACTCTTCATCATTTAAATTTGAAATAGGAGTTAAAAGTAATGAACTATTTTTATTTGTTGATAAAATTTCATCACTATTACTAAAGGCAAAAAGCCCTGTAGCAAAAATTACTACAAGGCTTTTTATTAAAATTATTTTTTTCAAAAGTGAAAAATTATATTTTTGTTTCTTCTGCGTCTGTAACATCATCTGTACTTAAACTAATTCCATTTGCAGCTGCAACATTAACCATTTCATCACCTAGTTTTCTCATCTCATTTTTAAGTTTTACGATAACTTTTGATTGTTCATTGTCTGGTCTAATTTGATAATCAAAATGAGCTTTTGTTTTTGCAACTTCATCAATACTTTTAATTTTTGCTTCAATTGAAGCCATTAGTTTTTCAATTCTATCTTTTGTCTCTTTATCAACTGCATCAAATAAAGATTTTCCATATTTTTTACCATTATAAGTAGCTGTTAAAATATTTTTAAAACCTAAATAGTTAGCTTCTATATCCCTGTGTGTATTATCAGAAAAACAAGAGTGTTCATCTTCTTCACTTGGAGTTAAAACTGCAACTGCAATTCTTTCATTTGCAAGTTCTGATTTAATAAACACACCCATTCCAGCAATAATTTGTTTTAAAGCTTCTGTAGTTTCAATATTTTTTGAAGCATTATCACCTTTTAGAATTCCATTTAAAGCAGCTTGATATAAACCTTTTTCTCCATCAACTTTTTTCTCCCAAGCAGATGTTATTAAAGCTAAATCATTAACTAATTTATCAGTTGAAGCTTGTAAATAAGCTAATCTTCTTTTTGAATTTTTATCCGTAGTAAAATCAGAAAGTGGTCTTTGCCCTGCTGTCATTGCACCATTTGTTACAGCATCTGTCATAAAGTTTGAATAATCTTGATCTTGTCCCCATAATAAAAATTCAATTGCATGATAACCTGTTGATACATTTGCTTCTCCACCATTTTCATTTAAATCTGTAAGTGCATCAACTGTAATTTTTGTAACATCAACTTCTTTTGATTCTTCTCCACCTGGATTAAATTTCCCAACTGTATCAATAATATTTCCAGAAGTAGTTTTTCCTTCTGCATCAATTGTATAATCAATCATATTTTCATCAAGTGGCCAAGCATTTATTTGTCCCTCTAAAGCACCATAAGCTTCAGCAATCCAACCCTCTTCTGCATCAATTGGACCATTTGCAAGTCTAAAAATTTCTGTTTGACCATAAGATTCTCTTGATTGTAACCAAGCATTTTTTGAAGCATCAAAATTAGCTTGAGTAGGATTTTTTGCAAAAGCATCTATAGCTTTTTTTAAATTTTTTGCATCTTTTAAAGTATCACTATAATTTGCTAATGCTATATCACTATACGCTTGTAAAATAGATTTAGCTTGAGAAATTTCCATTTTTTTTACTTCATTATTTGTAGAAGCATTTGAACTTAATGCCACAGCTGTTACTAAAGATAAAGAAATCAACACTTTTTTTGTTAAATTCATAATTATTCCTTCTTAATTTTAATATTAATTATCATTTATGAATTAAATCAAATTTTTACTTGATTTTTTCTTAAATTGATAATTATTATCATATTTTATTCTCCTATTAAGTATATTTTTAAGTTATTAAATCTATACTACTTGCAAATAAACATAAAAGGAATTTTTTGAAATCTCTCTTATTACCATTTTTAAGTGCTTCTTTTCTTTTTGCTTCAAATATCTCTTTACAATATAAAGGTATAGAAGTTATTCATACTTATTTAAACAATCAACAAGAAAAGTTTACAATAGAACGAGAGATTGCAAAAGATTGTATAAATATTGGAATAAGCCCTGAATATTTTACTGAACAAAATATTAGAAATAATACTTCAAATAAATGTAAAAAAACTATTATTACAAGTACAGGGATTATTCAACCTTTATACATTAATGATAAAATAAAAACTGTTTCAGAACTTGAAGTATTAAACTTTATTTTAAATAAATCTTCAAAAGAACCTCAAAACTATGCTTTAGTTGATTCAAGAAAATCTTCATGGTTTAATCAAGCAACAATTCCTAGTGCTATAAATATTCCTTATGAAGATTTAAGATATGATGAAGATTTTAAAGAAGAGTTTTTTAAAGCTTATGAAAACTTAAATGCAAAAATTATTGATTTCGAAAAAAATATCTATGATTTTTCAAATGCAAAAACTATAATCTCTTTTTGCAATGGTTCATGGTGCCCTATTTCAACAAAAGCTATTGAATACTTAGTTAGTATTGGTTATCCAGCTGAAAAAATTATGTGGTACAGAGGTGGAATGGCTGAATGGACTGCTTTATCAATGACAGTTACAAAAGAGCTAAAAAATTGATTTTAAATTTTTTATAAGCTCTTTAGCTTTTTCATCTTCTAATTTATTCCCTAAAACTTCATCTAATTTTTCATTTATTTTATCTCTATTTTTTTCCAATTTTTTATCAATCTCTTGTTTTAATAAATCCTTAACATCTAAAGATATTTTTGGTTTATTCATTTCCCCTTCTAATTTAATAGAAAAATTACTATTTTTAATTTGTGTATCAAGTTTTGTATCAATTATATTTTTTTCAAAATCTAAAAAAGAATCTTTTATATTAATTTGAGTATTTTTACTTTTCATAATCAAATTTGATATTAATTGTTTATCATCTATATTACTGTTTATTTGCACACTTTCATAAAGTTCTTTTGTTAAATCAAATTTTGCTAATTGATTTATTATTTTTGAAAATTCACTCGGTAAAAAATGTCCATTTAAAAGAGTACCTACAAGATTCCCTTTTTTTGATAATAAATCATAATCTAAATTAAAATCTGCCTTAGAATTAAAAAATTCTGGTTGTATCAACATATAAGATAGATCTTTGATACTAGCATTAATTAATTTTGCTTTTAATTCACTATTTTGTAAATTAAAATTGAAGTCTCCTCCTAAAATATCTGATTTTCCATCTACAAAAAGTTCACTTTCATTTTTATGAATTTTTCCTAAAATTTTTGCTTCACCTCTTAATTTTACTTTAGTAAAATCTTTTATTTTTTCTAAAGATTCAATATCTACAAAATAATCACTATTAAAAGTGCTATCATTTAAATTATAAATACCATTTTGAATTTTCATTTCTGCAATATTTGAGAAGAAATCAATTTGAGAAACTATTTGATTAGAAATTAAAGAAGTATTTGATTCCAAATCAAATGTTATTACATCTTTTAATTCTTGACTAAATACAGCATTTACAACTTCATTTATTATTTTTGCATTACTAATCTTTGATTTAACGCTTCCATCTAAATTATTAGTTTCACTATTTTTTATGTCACCTTTTACACTTAAATCCCCTGTAACATAAATAGGTTCATTTAGCATATTTAAAAGTTTTTCAACTTTTGTATTCTCTACTTCAAAACTTATATTTTTAGCTATTTTATCGTTGATTTCAAATTTATATGAAGTATTACTATCTATAATATTTGATTTTCCATCTACAAAAAGAATAGAATCTTTAAATTCAACTCTACCATTTGTAGAAAATTCTCCATTTAATTTCTTTCCAATAATTCCTTCTAATCTATTTAAATTTTTAATATCAACTTTATAATCTGTATCTATATTTTTATTTTTTAAATCTATTGAAGTTTTTTCCATGAATAAATCAAACAATGAACTTATAAGTTCTGATTTAATTTCTACTTTATTCCCCAATAAAGAGGCATTAATATTTGCTTTAAAACTTACAGAAGAACTTATTTTTTGTTCAAACTCTTTATTTATAACTTCGTTATCCAATAATCCTTTTGTAATACTTGCTGTTAATAATCCATCTAAATTATCAATATCAATATTTCTTATATTTGCATTTATAGTTAAAAAACCTTTTGTATAAATAGGTTTATTTAATAAATTTAATAACTCTTCTATTTTTGCATTTTTTAAATCCAATTGAATATTATTTGGTTTAAAATCTATTAAATTTACATAATATTTAGTTTCACTATTTGCAATATTTGAAAAACCATGAACTACTGCTTCTTTTGAATCCCCTTTTAAAATACCATTTGTGAAAAGAGCTCCTTTAAACTCTTGATTTGTTAAATTTTTCAAAGTCGATAAATCATTTATCTTGATATCATAAACTAAATTAACACTTTTTTTTAAAATTGCTAAATCACCTGATACATTCATATAAGAATCATCATTTATTACAGCATTAAAATCTAATCTATTAAAAGTTAATCTAAAATTATTTATTTTTAATTTTACTTTTTCTTGCCCTTCGTTGACTTTATTTTCCAAATAAGATGAGATAATTCCATTACCATACTTTGTAAATGCTAAACTATAAATAATAGATAAAATAAGTAAAATTAATATCAATAAAGAAATAAATATTTTCTTCATAACTCATCCTTTTTCGTAATTTAAATTATTATAACAAATTGTAGATAAAAGATTTAATTATATTCTTTTAGCTATTTTTTAGCTTGATTTATTTATAATCTCGCCTATCAAAGTGTCAAGTAGGGATACGCAAGCCGAACAGACTTTGAATACAATATTTTTATAAGGATTTTAGAATGAAAAAAATCGTTCTTTTAATGCTAGCATTTGCTGGTTTCGCTTTCGCTAACGATGGTGATTCAATGATTAAAGCTTACTCTGTAGTAGCTGCTGGAATTGGATTAGGTCTTGCTGCACTTGGTGGTGCTATTGGTATGGGTAATACTGCTGCTGCAACTATTGCTGGTACTGCTAGAAACCCAGGTTTAGGTGGAAAGTTAATGACTACAATGTTCATTGCTATCGCACTTGTTGAAGCACAAGTTATTTATACACTTGTTATTGCTTTAATTGCATTATATGCAAATCCATTTTTAGGGTAATTTTTAAATCTACAGATTTAATAACTCATCTAAGGTCAAGAAGTTTTCTTCTTGACCTTTTTTAATTATGCGGATATGGTGGAATGGTAGACACGTGGGCTTGAGGTGCTCATGAGGAGACTCGTGCTGGTTCAAATCCAGTTATCCGCACCATTTCAAAGTTCTATTTTTTATCAACTTAAACTAACTATAAAAACAATATAATCAAAAAAACCAAGGACTTTTATGTTTAAAATATTCAAACCATTATTAATTATTTTTTTACTACAAAATATAATATACTCTCAAGAAATAGTAACAAGCCCTATAAAACTTATGTCTAAAGAAGTCTCTTCAAATACGGCAACGCCCATTGAACAATCAAATACTCAAGAGTTAAGTCAATCTATAGAAGAACAAATAGATAAACAAAATAGATTAGTTGAAGAAGTTATAAATAATATAAATAATGAATCATACTTAATAACTTTAGCAAATAAAGAACAATATGAGAATGATATAAATTTTTTAACAAATAGAATAAATGCAAATAAAATTCAAAAGAACTCTCTAGCTATTGCCAGAGATGAATTAAAAATCTTTTATTTAAAGCACAAAATAGAATACGAGCAGAATTTAAAAAGTATAATTATTGGAAAACAAGAGTTTAAAGATAAAAAATTCTTTGAAGATTTACTGCAAAGAAATATTAAATCATTAGAAGATTTTAAAATAGATGATTATACAGCACTTTATGAATCTGAGATAAAAAATGTAAACAATAAGATTTCTATGGAATTTATAGATAATTATATAGAAATTTATAATCAAAAACATACTCAACTATTTATTCTTCAATATTTATACTCAAATATAAAAAAATTTAGAGCATCAAATTTTTTTATAGATGAATTTAATTTAAAATACATAATCAATAAAATTGATTCCTTAAAAGGTATTTCTTTCGTATCTTCACTGACATCTTATCATCTAAATTTTTCAATAGGTGAGCTTTTTGTTGTACTTATGATAATAATATTTTTTAGATTATTGAATAGATATTTAATAGTAATTATTACAAGTTTTATATCAAAAATATTTATACAAAATAAAAATACAAGAGAAGAAGAAAGTATACTATTTAATTTAAAAGAGGCTATAAATTCTCCTTTAATTTATAGTTTATATCTTTTCTCGATACAACTTTCAATATTTATTATTGTAAAAGACCAAAATTTTATAAATGCAATTATGCCTTGGATAAATACTATTTATATCGCCCTTTTAACTTGGGCTGTTTATGCGATTTTAAATATTGCCATTAATATTTATGCACAGAATTTATTAGAAAAATATCAAAATGTAAGAAAAGAGATGATTGTTTTTATACTCAAAATCATCAAAGTTGTACTTATTATTCTTGTTATTTTATTTTTATTTACACAATTAGGTTTAGATGTAAAAGCTATTTTAGCTTCTTTGGGAGTTGGAGGTATTGCAATAGCACTTGCAGCGAAAGATACTCTTGCAAACTTTTTTGCTTCTTTAAATATTATGACAGATAACTCTTTTTCACAAGGTGACTGGATAAAAACAAGTGATTTTGAAGGAACTGTTGTTGATATTAGAATGAGAACTACAAGAATTAGAACTTTTGATAATGCTATGATTACTGTTCCTAATTCTCAAATTGCAAATGCTCATATTTTAAACTGGTCAAAAAGAATAATTGGAAGAAGAATTAAAATGAATATTTCTATTACTTATGAAAGTAAAATGGAAGATATTTTAAATCTAAAAAGAGATATTTATGATATGTTATCAAACCACCCAAAAATCGCAACTAATCAAAATATAAATATTTCTAGAACAAGAGCATTTGAAGCTATTAAAAGAGAAGATTTAGAGGGTATAAAAAATACATTATTGGTATTTATTGATGAATATTCAAGTTCATCTATAGATATCTTAGTTTATTGTTTTTCAAAAAGTCCAAATTGGGAAGATTGGCTTATTACAAAAGAAGAAGTGATTGTAGAAATATCAAAACTTGTAGAAAAAAATAATTGTGAATTTGCATATCCTGCACAAACTATTTTTCTAAAAAAAGAGAATGAGATGAAAAAAGAGATAGAAGAGATTTAAATTTTCTATCTATCCACTAATAAATCAGCTTTTGAACGAATCTTTTTTTTATATAAAAACTCTTTTTCTCTTTGAGTAAATTTTTCCTCTTTTTTTTCTTCATCTAAAACTTTTTCTTTACTTTTTTTAAAAATCTTATCATTTTTCTTTTCTTCTACAAATTCATCTTTTTTAAACATTGTTAAAAAAAGATATACCGAAAAAACTATATTAAAAATAATAATAAGCCATTTTGAAATAATAGCAATTTCTAAATATTGAAGTTTATTAGTTAGTTTTAGATATTGAACCACATCACCATAAATTACTCCAGCAAAAAGGGCAATTACCATTAATAATACGATAGAAATAACTCTTTTTCTGAATTTAAATAAATAGTACCAAAAGATTGCAGATTTCACTTGTTTAAACATTTTTATATCCTACACAAAAAAGTTTAAACCAAGTGCAGCTAGAGCAACAACTAAAGACTTAGTCTTTAAATCATCAACAATTTTTCTCTCTTCATCAGCAATAATAATTTCAAGTTCTTCATCACTATAATCATCAAAAGTTTTATGATTTTCCACTAACCTTGCTTTTGTAGCAAGAACTGCTTTTTCTCTTACTTTTGTATTTATAGCATCTTTTATTTGTTGACTTTTTATTTTTGGATAATCAAAAGCTTTAGTAGCATTTTCACTAGCAATATTTAATATTTTGCTTGAATTTTCTTTGAATTTATCTTTTATTCCCATATTTTTTCCAATTAAATTTTAACTATTGTAACATTTAATGATTAATAAATTTTTAAAAGATTAGTTATTAAGAAAGAGGAAATAATGGCTTAAAGCCATTATTTTTACAGAAAACAACTTAGATTACATATTCCCAACGAGGATAAGCTGCTGCAATTGCTTTCATTTCATCAAATTTAAATACCTTAATGATTTTAAATCTTCCACTTGTTAAAAATGCTTTTATTCTCATTTTGAATCCTAGTATTTTCGTGAGTACATTCTACTTTATTTCAAATTACATCATCCTTAAAAATAATATATATTTATATATTTTTTTATAATTTATGATATACTATTGCATATTTATTTTTAGGAGCAAAATGGATAAGGAAAATTTCAAATTATTATTAAAAAAAGCTAATTTCAATAAACGCACTTTTTCTGAATATTTGGGATTAAAATATCAAAGTGTAAATTCTTGGGGAAATAATGGAAGAAATATTCCCTATTGGGTTGAATCGTGGTTAAATTTGTACATAGATAACAACAAATGTAAACAAATGAAAGAGATGTTAAAAGAGAGTGGTGTTTGTAAATAAAGCCTATAACAAAGCCTTAATTAGCTATACTACATAAAAATTATAAATTTACTAAAGGATGATTATTGGAACCACAAATAGAAAAAATCATAGTACTTTTGATTGTACTAACAGCTTCAATTTTAACTTGGAAAATGGTAAAAGATTTTTATATGACTAAGTTTCATAAACTTTTTGCCCATTTAATTGCAGTTATAACTTCATCATTTATGCTTTTATCTTCGATGATTTTATTTGTTCCTAAAAATTATCAAAGAGGTGTTGGTCCTGAAGTAGAAATTAGTTTTGTAGGAATTTTAACTGTAATTGTTATGTTAGTAGTTTTATATATTTTCTTCAAATACATACCAAACAACAAAAATAAATCTTAAAATATAGGAATTTAATTATGCAAGCATTTTTAGAAGAAGCTAAAAAATCTAGCCGAACTATTGCAAATCTAAGCACTGCTATAAAAAATAAAGTTTTAAATGAAATGGCTGATGCTTTATTGAATCATTGTGATTTTATAATATCTCATAATGAAAAAGATATGAGTAATGCTAAATTAAACAATTTAGATGAAGCATTACTTGATAGATTACTTCTTACTGGTGATCGAATAAAAGCAATGAGTGATGCTATAAAACAAATCGCATCTCAAACAGAACCTGTAGGAAGAATACTTGATGGTTGGGTTACAAAAGATGGATTAAATATTCAAAAAGTTTCTATTCCAATTGGAGTAATTGGAATTATTTATGAAAGTCGTCCAAATGTTACAAGCGATACAGCTGCACTTTGTTTTAAAAGTGGAAATGTATGTGTTTTAAAAGGTGGAAAAGAAGCTGAACACTCAAATAAAGCAATTGCTATTGTTTTAAGAGAAGTACTAGCAAAAAACAAACTTCCAGAACAAGCTATTTCATTGTTACCTGATTCTACAAGAGAAGGTGTAGCTAAACTTATAAAACAGGATAAGTATGTAGATTTAATAGTACCACGTGGAGGAGAAGCACTTATTAAATTTGTGAGTGAGAATTCATCAATTCCTGTTATTAAGCATGATAAAGGACTTTGTCATATTTATGTTGATAAGGATGCTGCTCCATCAAAAATAATAGATATTGTAATAAATGCAAAATGCCAAAGACCTGGTGTTTGTAATGCAATGGAAACTTTGCTAATTCATGAACAAATAGCACCTTATATTTTACATGGGTTAGAAGATGCATTCAGTGAACAAGGAACTATAATAAAAGCTTGTCCTGAAACATTAAAGCTAATAAAAGCAATTCCAGCAACAAATGAAGATTATGATACGGAATATTTAGCGAATATTTTAAATATCAAAATTGTAAAAAATTGTGATGAAGCAATTTCTCATATTCAAAAATATGGTTCTGGACACTCTGAATCAATTTTAAGTGAAAATTATTCAACTGTAAATAAATTTTTAAATGAAGTTGATGCAGCTTGTGTTTATGCAAATGCAAGTACAAGATTTACAGATGGGGGAGCTTTTGGATTAGGAGCAGAAGTTGGTATATCAACAAATAAACTTCATTCAAGAGGACCTATGGGAATCAATGATTTAACGACATTTAAATATAAAATTTATGGCTCTGGTCAAATAAGAAATTAGGAAAAAAATGGGGAAAAAAATATTTTTAACACTAATTAGTGTTAGTGTTGCCATCTTCTTTTGGTACTTTGTGGGTGAAAAAACTATTTTAAAAGATAATTCCAACTCTTTTTCAAAACTTCAATGTGTTTCTTATGCACCTTTTGGGAAAGATGAATCTCCTTTTTTATTTGATAGTGGGTTAATAATTTCTGAAGATTTAGTAAGAAAAGATTTAAAACTACTTTCAAAATATACAGATTGTATTAGAACTTACTCAACATTAGGTTTAGAAATGATTCCTAAAATTGCTAGGGAAAATAATCTTAAAATGCTAATGGGAGCTTGGGTTAGTAAAGATGAAAAACAAACAAAAGGTGAACTTGAAACTTTAATAAAACTTGCAAATGAAAATGCAGATATTGTAAAAGCTGTTATTGTTGGAAATGAAGTTTTATTAAGAGGAGATGTTTCTGATAAAAAATTATATGAATATATAACACAAATAAAAGAAGCTCTTCCTAATACAAAAGTAACTTATGCTGATGTTTGGGAATATTGGGTTAAGTATCCACATATCAAAGATGTTACTGATTTTGTAACTATTCATATCTTACCTTATTGGGAAGATGAACCTATGAATATTCACGAATCAATAGAACATCTAGCAAGTGTAAGAGAAGAAGTTGAAGGGATATTGAAGACTTCAAATATTTTAATTGGTGAAACAGGTTGGCCAAGTGAAGGAAGATCAAGAGAAGATGCTATGCCTAGTAAAATCAATCAAGCACTTTTTGTAAGAGATTTTGTTAAATTAGCTGAAGAAAAAAATTGGAATTATAATATCATTGAAGCTGTTGATCAACCTTGGAAAAGGGTAAGTGAAGGAGCTGTTGGAGGTTTTTGGGGATTATTTGATAAAGATAGACTTGATAAAAATGTTTTTGCAGGAGATGTTTCAAACTTTCCAAACTATAAATATTTAGCTTTTGGTTCTATTTTATTAATTATTTTATTCTCTTTATTACTTAAAAATAGTGAAGTTTCTACAAAAAAACTTCTTCAATTTACAATAATAAATACTATTTTTGCAATTTTATATATGCTTCAAGTTGAACAATACAATATCATTGCAAGAAATAATTTAGAAGGAACTTGGGCTATTTTACTTTTAATAACTCAAATTTTTGTTTATTATTTTATGCTTTCACATATATTAAAACCAAAAAGAATTGATGTAATTCCATCAGTTTTCTTCTATTTATCAGCATTTTTTGCCTTTATATTAAGTATGAATTTAGCATTTAATGGAAGATATGAGAATTTTGAAATTTACGGATTTATAATTTTAGCAATCTCATTTTTATGGTTATATTCTACTCAATATGAAAAATTAAATTTTGGTAAATTTGAAAAAGCCTTATCTTTAGTTTTAGTATTAAGTTCAATACTTATAGTTTATAATGAAACTTTTTTAAATATTTTCTCAAATATTTGGGTAATTATCGCATTAATTTTTGCATATATTTTAAATAAAGGTACAAAAAATATTGGTTTATGTGATTTAAAACAAGTATCTATTTATACACTTATTTTTGTAGCAATTTTTGTAGCTTTTAAAACAGGATTTGTTTCAAATAAAGAATTAGCAATAGCTTGTAATTTAGATTCAAACTCTTTATCTTGTTCTATTAAAGACTTTATGGGAGCTTCTATTTATTTTGGATATGTAGGATTAATATCTATTATATTTGCAATAATTGCTTTTGTAATAAACAAGAAATCTTTTTCTATAATTGCTTTATTCTTAAGCATAGGTTCATTGATACTTTCAAATACTTTCTTAGGAGCTATTTCATTTATAATAGCTATTTATCTTCTTACAAAAGAAGATATAAAAAATCTTCAATAAAAAAGGGAGTTTCATTTTTTGAAACTCCCTTTTTTTAATGATGCTAACTTTTTAATCACCACTTGGAATATATTCACCTTCTTGACCAATTATTTCTTCAATAACTTTTACAGGAAAAGCTGGTAATTTAAATTTATCATTTTTTATATCCACATTAAAAACAGCAAATTTTGCTTCTTGAATTTGAGTAATTCCTAAAGATTTAGTTATTAGTTTTAAAGGAACTGAATTATGAATCCAAATTTTATCTTCACCTAATTGCCAAACATCACATTTGTAACCTAAAATATTTTCAGTTCCTAAATTTTTTGCACCCATTTGTACAAAAGATTCATAGTTTTTGATATTTTGAACAGGATTTTCTTCATCCAAAGCTAAAGATTGAGAATAAATAACCTCATCGTTAAAATCAACTGTAAGCATTTTATTATTAACTATTTTAGATATGGTTCTTTCTTCTTCTTTTTCTCCCATATTCGTTTGAACAACTTTTTCATCCACTAATTCTAAAATTCCAAAATCTTTAAAATACAATTTACTTGTACCATTTAACCTACTTCCGTTTTCACTTTGAATATTTCCTACAATTTCATATTCAACTATTCCAGATTTTATGTCATATCTATTTGAATTTGCAAATAAATCAACAAAACCAAGAACTAATAATGTAATCCCAACACTTATCTTTCCCACTTATCTCATCCTCTTATAAATTGGCAAATTATACATCTAAAGTATAAATAATGCAATAATTTTTATACTTATTAAAATATATACCACCAAAGAAACACCATTTTCTTTTATTATAAAAAAAATAAAAGGAGTAGAATATGACTTATGCTAAAAAAAGGTATCTTATTTATTTTATTAGCACACTATTTATTATGACTTTACCATTTATAACAATAAATGGGAATCATATTTTATTATTATCATTTGATAAATTACAATTTCACTTTATTGGAAATGTTTATAGTGTTAGCGAACTTTATATAATGCCATTTTTACTTATGTTTTTATTTATAGGTATTTTTGCAATAACTTCCATGTTTGGAAGAGTTTGGTGTGGGTGGGCTTGTCCTCAAACTATTTTTAGAGTTATTTATAGAGATTTGATAGAAAGTACTATCTTAGATTTAAGAAGAATTAAAAACAAACAAAAAGATATAGACTACAATAAAAAATCAAATCAAATTAAAAAATATATATCTTTAATTTTATGGGGAATTATATCTTTTATTATCTCTTGTAATTTTATGTTATATTTTGTTCCACCTGAAGATTTTTTTGTTTATATCCAAAATCCTGCCGAACATAGTTTTATGATTATATTTATTTTGAGTGTTGCCCTATTTTTAGTTTATGACATTGTTTTTATGAAAGAAAACTTTTGTATTTATATATGTCCTTATTCAAGAATACAATCTGTTTTATATGATGATAATACAAAACAAGTAACTTATGATTTTAATCGTGGTGGAAAAGTATATGAAAATGGTGCTAAATCAATATTCAAAATAAAACAATGGAGTAATAACGAAGAGTGTACAACTTGCGAAGCCTGTGTAAAAGTTTGTCCAACACATATAGATATTAGAAAAGGTTTGCAAGTTGAGTGTATAAATTGTCTTGAATGTAGTGATGCTTGTTCAACTGTTATGGGAAAACTAAATAAAAAATCTTTAATAAATTGGGGGAGTACAAATAAAGTATTAAACAAAAAAGATGTTTCAATATTTACTAAAAAAAATATAACATATTTTGCATCTTTATTTTTATCTATATTTCTAGCTTTTTATTTTTCACTTGAAAAAGAGAGTTTTTTAGTTAATGTAAATAAAACAACAGAACTTTATAAACAAAAAGAAAATGGAATTATTTCAAATAACTATATCTTGACTATTCATAATACACAAGATAAAAATTATATTTTTGATATTAAATTACTTGAAAATAAAGATTTCAACATAAAAAGATTTGAAAGTGTAGAGCTAAAAGCTGGTGAAAAAAGAAAACAAGTTTTAATTTTAGAGACAACAAATGATTTTAATAAATTAAAAAACAAACCATCTAAAATTTCAATAGAAATATTTGCAAATGAAGATGAAAAAATAAAAGTTAGAAGACAAATTGCATTTTTTTATCCCAAAAACTAAAGAGCCTTTTCAATAAAGAGGGAAAATAAAACTCCCTCTTTTTTATTTTCCACCAAAATTCTCCCACAAAAACTCTCTTCTATAATCATTTTTGATAAGTAAAGTCCTATTCCACTTCCCTCTTCTTTTGTAGAAAAATATGGTTCAAAAATCTTTTTTAAATTTTTAGTTTTTATTCCTCCTCCATTGTCAACTAATTTTATTATTACCTCAGCACTAGAAGAAGAAATTTCTATTTTTATTTTTGGATTTTTGTTACTTTTTAAAACATCTATTGAATTTGAAATTATTGATATTAAAACTTGAGAAAGTTCACTTTTTATTCCAAATATTTTAATCTCTTCAAATGTTTCAAAATTTATTTCTAACTCTATATTATAAGTTTTTAAATCAGCACTCAAAATAGTTGTTGCATTTAAAATTGCATCCTTTACGCTAAAAATCTCTTTCTCTTTTGAAATTTTATAAAATTCTTTAAAATCATCTATTGTTTTTGACAAAAAATTTAATTGCTCATTTGCTTGATTTACCTTTTTATCGAAATAGCTTTCATCTAAATTTTTATTTTCAAATCTTTTTTTTAAGTTCATTAAAATATATGAAATATTATTTAAAGGCTGTCTAAATTGGTGGGTTATATTTGCTATCATTTCACCTGATTTTACAAACTTTGATTGCTGTAAAATTAACTTCTCAAAATTTTTATTTTGTATTTTTAAATCATTATATTTATAAGCTATCGAAATTGTAAAAAGCATTGCTTCAATAGCAAAAACTAATAAAACTAAATCAAAATATTCCCTTTGATTATAAAAATTTTTAAAATCAAAAACAAAAAGTAAAATACAAAAAATAGACCAACCAATAACATAAATAAGTGTTGGTTTAAAACCTTGTTTTAGATTAAAAATCAAAGAGATAAATAAAATTGCATAAACTATCGTATAAGGCAAATATTCAAATAAAACATAATGATAAAAAGCTGTTAAAATAACCACATTTAACAATAAAGTATTAATAATCAATTCTTTATAATTTTTAATTTTTGGTAAGAAGTTTCCCTCATAATAAGTTATAGCAAATAAAACTGCGCTCAAACTAGCAATCACTAAGCAAAGCTCTTGAACAAAAAAACTAATCTTAAATAACTTACTATAAGAAACTATATAAAGTAAAGAAAAAATCTGCATAAAACAGTAACTTATATAAAATATCTCTTTTGAATAAACATATCTAATGAAAGTATAAACTATTGTCATAATCAATATTCCAAAAGTAATACCATAAAATAAAATTAAATTTATTTCAGACATCTATTTTATAACCACTATTTGTAAGATTTAAAATTAAATCTTTTGGTATTTTAGTTTTTAAATTTTTAACTAAAGTTTTTAAAGCATCTTTTGTCATAACAGAATCAGCCCAAACATAGTTTTCAATCTCTTCATAACTTACATATCTATTTTTATTTTTTAATAATAACTCTAAAAACAGAATCTCTTTAGTTCTCAATTTTACTATTTCATTTTTTATTAGTAGATTTTTATTAAAAGTATCAAAATATGAATCAATATCTAGTTTTACAATATTTGAATTATCTTCTTTTAAAGAATTTACACATAAAAACAAAGCCTCTTCAAACTCTTTTTCCTTTACAGGTTTTACAAGATATTTTACAAGCCCAAGTTCAATTGCTTTTAATAAATAATCTTTATCACAAAAAGCTGTGATTATTATGATTTGAGTTTTTTTATCTTTTTGTCTTATTCTTTTTACAAATTCTAAACCATTTAATTTTGGCATTTGAATATCTGTAATTATAATATCTGGTTGATATTTTTCATATAATTGTAAAGCAATAATAGCATCACTTGCTTCATAAATTTGCTCAAAAAAATTTTGCAAATATTCAACACCATTTTCTCTAGCTATTTCATCATCTTCAACATACAAAATTTTTATATTTTTATATCTATTTTTTAACATTTTGGATTATATCTTATATATGATTATGATAAAATTCTAACATGAGAGAATACAAAACACAAACAAAAGAGACAATAATTACTACAACATTTTCTACACCTTTAGGAGAAATGTTCGCTGCTGCTTCAAAAAAAGGTATTGTAATACTAACTTTTTTTACACCTTTTAATATAGAAGCAAAAATTCAAACTTTAAAAACTACACTTGAATCAGATATAGTTCCTGGAAATTGTGAGTTTTTTGATACTTTAAAAATACAATTACAAGAGTATTTTGAGAAAAAAAGAATAACATTTGAAATTCCTTTACAATTAGTTGGTTCATCTTTTCAAGTAAAATGTTGGAAAGAGTTATTAAATATTCCTTATGGGAAAACTGTTTCAGCTAAAGAATTAGCTATCAAAATGAATGATATAAAAATAGAGAAAGCTATATTTAATGCATCTTCTCAAAATATGATAGAGATTTTAGTTCCTTCCCATAGAGTCTTAATAAATGATGAGTTAAAAACAAAAATAGAGGGAATAGAAAAAAAAGAGTTTTTAATAAAGCTAGAAAAAAATGATAAATAAAACAATTTTTAGACAATACGATATTAGAGGTATTGTAGATGAAGATTTAACTTTTGAAAATTCAAAACTTATTGGCTATTTTTTAGGTTTAACAATAAAAGAAAAAATCAAAACAACTCCATATATAATTGTAGGTTATGATATAAGAACTCATTCAAATATGTTATTTGAAGCTTTGATTTCAGGATTAAATTTTTCAAATTGTAAAATTTTAAATATAGAACTTGTAGCAACAGGTGTAAATTATTTTGCCTCTTATCAAGAATTTAAAATAAACAAAGAGATTATAAAACCCAATGCTTCTGTTATGATAACAGGAAGCCACAACGCAAAAAAATATAATGGATTTAAAATCACCATAAATAATGAGCCATTTTTTGGAGATGAACTTTTAGCTTTATATGAAACAATTAGCAAAAATCAAAATATAAAGATTCCACTAAATTTAGATTTTATAAAAATTGATGCAAAAAAATTATACATAGATTATATAGTAAATCAATTTTCTCACTTAAAAAACTTTAATATTCCTTTTGCAATTGATTGTGGAAATGGTGTTGCAAATACAGTTTTATGTGAAATATTAGATAAATTAAATCTAAATTATAAAGGTTTACATCTAACTCCTGATGGAGAGTTTCCAAATCATCATCCAGACCCAACAAATGAAAAAAATCTTGAAGATATAAAAGCCTTATTAAAAGATGAGTGTAATTTAGGTTTTGCTTATGATGGTGATGCTGATAGAATTGCTGTTTTAACTCAAAAATATAATATCAAAGGCGATATGTTAGCCCTACTTTTTTCAAAAACTATGAAAAATCCAGTAATTATTGGAGAAGTTACCTATTCCCAAAATATTTTTGATGAATTGAATACTGAGTCAAAAACAATTATGAATAAAACTGGTTATTCAAACTTAAGACTTAAACTAAAAGAGTTAAATGCTGATTTAGCTGCTGAAGTTTCGGGACATATTTTTTTTAATGATAGATATTATGGTTTTGATGATGCAATTTATGCAACTTTTAGAGTATTAGAGCTTTTATATAAAGGGATAAATTTAGATTTTGAGTTAGATAAACTTCCAAAAGTTTACACAAGTAAAAATATAGAAATAAAAGTAAATGAAAATATCAAATTCTTAATAATAAAAAAAATAGAAGAAAAATTAACTAAAACCCAAAGAGGTTTTCCAATTATAAAAGATATTTTAAAAATCGATGGTCTTAGAATAAATTTTGAATATGGCTGGGCATTAATTCGTGCATCAAATACAAGTGCACTAATTATGACAAAATATGAAGCCACAACTTACGCAACAGCCATGAGTTATAAAAATGCAGTTGAGAATATTTTAAATGAGGTAATAAATGAAATTAATAGCACTACAAACTAAAACAACACAAAATTTTCAAGAAAATTTAAATCATTTAAAAGATTTAATAAATTCATGTGAAAAAGATTCTCTCATACTCGCACCAGAACTAAGTCTAAGTGAATTTTCCTATGATAGAATGCAAGAAGCTTCAGATTTTTCCATAAAAGCCATAGAAGAGCTAAAAGCCTTAAGTAAAGACAAAATTATAGCTTTAACCTTTATTACAAAAAAAGATGATAAATTTTTTAACACTTTATATATGTTTCATAACTTACAAATCATTCACACTCAATCAAAAGTGAAACTATTTCCACTTGGAAATGAACTTGAACATTTTAGCTGCGGAAATGAACAAGATATAAAAATCATAGAAATAAATGGATTAAAAATTGCTACTTTAATATGTTTTGAACTGAGATTTCCTCAACTTTGGGAAAAAGTAAAAGGTGCAGATATTATTTTAAATCCTGCAATGTGGGGATTAAAAAGGAAAGAACATTATGAATCAATCTCAAAAGCTTTAGCTTTAGTAAATCAATGTTTTGTAATAGCAAGCAATTGTGCAAATGATAATATGGCTAAAGGAAGTGCAATAATAAGTCCATTTGGAAATACAACAAAAGATGATTCAAAAGAGATAATTGAAGCTTTATTTGATAAGGATGAGATAAAAAAAGTTAGAACTTATATAGATATTGGATTGAATAAAATAGATTAAAAGTAGATATTACTAATCTACTTTTAACGAATTTCTTATTTCCTCTAAAGGAACACCACTTTTTTTAGCTAAAAGTGCTAACTTTGTAATTCTTCTAATATGAGAAGGAATTACTTTATAAGTCGTAAAAGTTGTTGCTTTCACACCTATTTCTTCTGCAAATTTCCCTTGAGAAGAAAAACCTATTTCTTTAATTATTTTTTTAAATTCTTTCTTTTCCAATGTCTTTTCATTCTCATTAAATTTTTTCGAAATTATAGTTATATACAACTAAATAAAATATTAAACAATCCCCAAAAAACAAGAAAAATATAGTGAAATTTGACAAAAAATTGATTTTTATGTAAAATACACAACTTTTTAAAAGAAAAAACAAAGGAGAAACCATTGAGATTAAGAAATATTTTACTTATTCTACTATTTATTTCTAATGTTTTTGCATCAGATTTTGATATTAAAAACTTAACACAACAAGAGATAGAAACCCTAAAAGAGATAAAAAGAGAAGGTCAAGCACATGGACTTAGTTACTCATTAATGGCTATAGCAATAAAAGAGTCAGGTCTTGGAAAATATATGATAAATGTAGATTCAAAAGACTTTGGTTTATATCAAGCAAATATTAAAACAGTAATTAGCCGACATAATGCAAAAGACACTTCTTGGAATAGAAACTTATTTGCTACAAAATTAATTTCAGATTTTCAGTTTGCTACAAAAAATGCAATTGATGAATTAGTTTATTGGCAAAAAATTCACAAAAATGACTGGACAAAAGTTTGGAGCAGTTACAATGGTGGATGGAAATATAATTCTAAAGAAGCAAAAGAGTATTCAAAACAAATAGCTGCGATTATCAGAGAACTTAAAAAAATCGAAGTATAACTTATAATTTAACTAGGATTTTCCTAGTTATTCCCGAATTCCAAATCCCATTATTTTACTATTTTTTATTACTTTTCAATTTTGATTAGTTATTTACTAATAAAATGATAATCATTCTTAATATTAATAGTATTTTAAGTTTTGTTACACTAATATTTCAATAATGATTATCAATATAAAGGATATAGCATGTTTGATTGTTTAGTAGTTCAAAATAAAAAAGACTTAGTAAAACCAACTGGTTGTACTTGTTAAAAGGATTGAAAATGAGTATATTAATAATAGGTGGAGACCAAATATCACAAATCTCTTCAATGCTTACACAATTAGGTGCAAAAAACATAAATCACTGGGATGCAAGAAAAAAATCATCAGCACCAAAAAAGAAAGTTCCTCAAGATACAGATTGTATTGTAATGTTAACTTCTTTTTTAAATCATAATACTATGCTTAAATATAAAAATGAAGCAAAAAAGAAAAATATTCCATTTATTTGTGCTAAAAGATCAATAAATTGTGTATATGATGAATATATAAAAATTATGGGAATTAAAGATTGTAAAGAGTGTTATGCAAATTGTGATAAGGAATTAAAATGTTAGAAAATAACTTAATTGGATTTTTAGGAAATAAAGAATTTTTACCAAAAGATTTTGATGAATTTAATTCAACAAATAGACTTAGACAACTTTTTTTAAGTCTTAGTAATAATATCTTAAAATCATACTGTCACTTTTCAAAATATGAACAAAAAAAATTATCAAATTGTTCTTTAGAAAATGCCTTTAAATACAAAATTAAAAATTTGCTTCCTATTAATTTTATAAAAACAGATAAAAAAACTATTAGTAAAAATTTTAAAATCTGTATTAATTCAACTATTATTATTAATAATTATCTAAATTCAACTAATAAAAAAACTATTTTTATATCAAACAAACATCTATTACCTATAGCTAAATTAATTTCAATTTGTTTTATAAATAACAAAATGCAATTATTAATTGATAAACATTTACTATTTCATGAATTCGTTTTAAAAAAGATAAAAAAACTACATAGTGATAAAATTGTAATAGATTTAGGTGATTCAATCTGTATTAAATCAAAAGATTTTATTGGACTTAAAATCTATACTTCATGGAAAGATATAGAGGTTAAAAAACCAAATATAAAAGATGAACTTGAAAGTGCAATTAAATCTATAAAAAAAGGTGAGTTTTATCAAATTTATTTAGCTTATCCAAAAAACAATGAATTTACAAAACAGATTCCTGTTTATGTGGATGAACTAAAAAATAAAGAGTATCAAATAAAAGCTATTCCTTACTCTTTAAGATCAATTATAAAAAATTAAATTAGGAGAATACATTATGTCAACAGCTATATTTTTTGCAAGTAGCACAGGAAATTCTGAAGAGATTGCAAATAAAATTGCAACAAATCTTGGAGAAATTGAAGTATTTGATTTAGCAGGTACAAAAGTAGATAAAATAAATGATTATGACAAAATAATTCTTGGAGGTTCTACTTGGGGAGATGGTGAATTAAATGATGATTGGGAAGATGCATGGGGTGATTTTTGTAAATTAGATTTATCAAATAAAACTATTGCTTTATTTGGTCTAGGTGATCAAGAAAGTTATAGTGATGAATTTTGTAGTGCTATAGGAATTATCTATGAACATATAAGTCAAACTAATGCAAAAATTATAGGATTTACATCAACTGATGGTTACTATCATGATGGTTCAAAAGCTCAAATTGAAGATAAATTTGTTGGTTTAATAATAGATGAAGATAATCAAAGTGATTTAACAGAAGAGAGAATAAAAAACTGGGTAAATGAAATAAAAGAAGAAATTTTATAGTTTAGAAAACATTTAGTATATTAAGATTTCTTAATATACTAAGCTTCTTGACAATTTTCGCAAGTTCCATAAAGTTGCATTGAGTGACTTGATATTTTAAATTTATTTTTTTTAGCTATTTTATCTTGTCTTTTTTCTATTTCATCATCAATAAATTCAACAATTTTTCCACAATTTGTGCAAATTAAATGATCATGATGAGATTTTGCATTACTCTCATATTTTTTTCCATCTGTTCCAAACGTAATAGAAGTAATCAAATCAACTTCTTCTAAAAAACTAAGTGCTCGATATACAGTTGCTATTCCAATATTTGAATCTGGACAATCTTTTTTTATTTGATTATAAACTTCTTCAGCTGTCAAATGCTCTTTTGCATGTAGTAAAATACTTAAAACGATCTCTCTTTGTTCAGTGTATTTAAGACCTTTTTGTTTTACTATTTTTTTTAATTCATCAATTATTTCTTCATTAGTGTTATTTTCGTTTAACATAAAAAACCCTTAAAATTTTTATAACTATCTAGTATATCCAAAGTTAACCTAAATTACAAATGGATTAATTGATGTTAATCAAGTATAAGAAAGTTTAATTATATTATAATAATCATTATTAATCCTATTAAAGGAATTAGATGACTTTAGATAAATTAAAACTAAATGAAGAAGCAATAATTAGCTCAATAAATTGTGATGATATACTTAGAAATAGACTTTATTCATTTGGAATAATAAAAGGTTCAATTTTAAAAGTAGTTGCTTTTACTCTTACAAAAAGTACCATTGAAATAAAAGTAAATCAAACAAAAGTAGCATTAAGATTAAGTGAAGCCAGTAAAATAGAAGTAAAATATGAAAAATAAAATAATAAAAATTGCACTAGTTGGACAACCAAATGTTGGTAAATCAATGCTTATTAATTCACTTTCAAATGCAAAATTAAAAGTTGGTAATTTTTCAGGTGTTACTGTAACAAAAGAAGAGGTTTTTTTAGAATATAAAAACTATACCATCCAAATTATTGATTTACCAGGAGCTTACTCTTTAAACAACTATACATTAGAAGAGAAAGTTACTAAAGAGTTTTTAAATAACTCATCTTATGATATTATCTTAAATGTTTTAGATTCCACAAACTTACAAAGAAATCTTTTATTAACTTCAGAACTATTAGCCTTAGATAAAAAAATGATAATAGCTTTAAATATGTGGGATGAAGCACAAAAAGAATCAATATCAATAGATGAAATACAACTAAGCAAAATTCTTGGTAAACCTTGTATTAAAACAAGTGCCGCAAAGAAAATTGGAATAAATAAACTTTTAGATGAAATAATATCAAAATATGAAAATGAAAAACTTCCATCAAAACTATTTTTTTCAGATGTAATAGAAGAAGAGATAGAAAAGATTTGTAAATTGCTAAAAGATTGCAATTATAAAACAGAAGACAGTTTCAGGCAAATTGCTATAAAACTTCTAAAAGAAGATAAGCAAATCTATAAATTATTCCATGATGAACCAATTTGGATAAAATTACAAAGCTTATTAAATGAATCTTTTAATCATTTATATATTCATTTTGAAACAAAAAATATAGAAGATATTTTTAATGATGAAAAATTTGCATTTGCAAAAGGTGCATTTGTTGAAACTGTTAAACAAAAAAATATTGATAAAAAAACTTTAACTGAAAGATTTGATGATATCTTAATTCACAAATTTTTTGGTCTTCCTATATTTTTATTTTTAATGTGGAGTTTATTTCAATTAACTTTTGAAATAGGAAATATTCCTATGGATTTAATAGATACTTTTTTTGCAAATATTATTAATAACACAAAAGAAATTTTAGGAGAAAATCAACTTGCTTCTATTATTGGAGATGGGATAATAGCTGGTGTTGGTTCTGTTATCTTATTTTTACCAAATATTGTAATTTTGTTTTTTGGAATTGCACTACTTGAAACAACTGGATATATGAGTAGAGTTGCTTTTTTATTAGATGGTTTTTTTCATAAATTTGGACTTCATGGAAAATCTTTTATTCCATTAGTTACAGGATTTGGATGTTCAGTTCCTGCATATATGGCTGCTCGAACACTTAAAAATGAAAAAGATAGATTATTAACTCTATTTATTATAGGTTTTATGTCTTGTGGAGCTAGACTTCCTATTTATGTACTTTTTGTAGGAGCATTTTTTAGCGAACAAAATGCGGGAAATATACTCTTTTTGATATATATAAGTGGTGCAATTTTAGGTCTATTTGCGGCAAAAATACTTAAAATTATTGTATTTAAAAGTGAAGATGAACCATTTGTTATGGAGATGCCAAAATATAGAATTCCATCATTTAAACTCATTTGGCACACTGTTTCAAATCAAGCTATGATGTATTTAAAAAAAGCGGGAACTTATATACTTGCAGCATCTTTACTTATTTGGTTTGCAAGTAACTATCCAAAACATCTTGAAATTGAAGAAATTTATAATCAAAAAATAGAGCTAGCAATAAATAAAGAAGAAAAAATAAAACTACAAAATGAATTGAGTTTATATAATCTTGAAAATTCTTATTTAGGATATATAGGAAAATTCACTGAACCTTTATTTATTCCATTAGGATTTGATTGGAAAATGTCTGTAGCGCTTGAAACAGGACTTGCTGCAAAAGAGATAGTTGTTTCTACTTTATCAATTCTTTATGGATTAGGAGAAAACAACGATGAATCATCAAATAGTCTAATAGAAAAGATAAAAAATAATATTCCCTTTGCATCTGCTATTTCATTTATAGTATTTGTTATGATTTATTTACCTTGTTTGGCTGCATCTATGGTATTTGTAAAAGAAGCTGGCAGTTGGAAATATTTAGTTTATCTATTTATTTTTACCACATCAACTGCGTGGATTTTGTCTTTTATTGCCTATAATGTAACAAAATTCGTAATGAGTTAAAAATTAATTTTTTAACTCAAACTTTGAAGAATACTCTTTTCCATTATATATTATCATGAAATCCCATTTTCCACCTTCTCTTCCATCAAGATATCTATAATCATAGGCTGAACTATCTCCTGGAGGAATAATCATCTCTCTACTTCTTGAAATTTCACCTGTTGGACTAACCCAATTTATAGTAATTACTTGTTCTTTTTCAGTATCTCTTATAACTTCAAATTTACAAATTATTGAATTTTCATCCTCTAAAATTAGACAATCAACATTTGGATCATATGATTGATTTATATCTATCGTCTCTTGAGTATTTACTAAATTTTCTTGAGAAAATAACAATGTAGTAAATACCAAAAAAGATACTAAGTATCTATTCATTTATTTTCACTTTCATCTTCATTAAGATTCATAAATTTAATTATTATATGCTTTGTAGGTGCATAAAATGTTGTCATTGAAATTATTGCTATAATCAGTTGGAGAGCTTTAAAAAAATTACTATCTTCTCCAACTATAAATAATGCTAAATAATAACTAATAAACAAGGAAATTATAGCACAAATAACCACACTTATTACAATAACAATATTATAGTTCATGATTTTTCCATATTGGTGTTTCGTTTAGAGTAGCTCTATTTTCCAGAGTTTCAAAAGGAGTATAAGCTTCTTTATAACCCATTGAAAAATGGTCTTTTATCCAATATCCCAAATAAATATAAGGAATATTTAACTCCTTAGCTATTTTTATTTGAGCTAAAATAGAAAACTTTCCAATTGATAAATCAGAATAATCATGATCATAATAACAATAAATTGCAGAAATTGACTTTGGTAAAATATCAACCAACGCAACTCCAATTAATTTATCATCTTTTATATATAAAAATTCTTTTGCATAATCTTCGGTTGCATCAATATAAGATTTTATATAATCTTCTGCTTCTATTGGTGTATAAGGCCAATCTTTTTTTTCATTCATAAATCTATGATATTTATCATATAAATTTAAATGTTCAGTAGTTAAAGACGGAGGTCTTATATAAAGTTTAGTATCTTTATTTTTAGAAATCACTCTTTTTTCAGATTTTGAAAATTTATAATTTTTTACATCAATTCTTATTGAAACACATTTATTACAAGTTTTACACTCAGGTACAAAATGCATTCTTCCAAATCTTCTCCATCCTCTCTCTAATAACTCCTGATATTGTGGAGTTGAACAAGAATAAATATATTTGTATCTAATATCTGATATATTTTCTTCAAAATAAGAGCAACTTCTATTCTCTTCAAAAAATTCAATATCTTGATTCAAAATATGCATATCTATTCGTTTATTTTTTCTTTTATCTCTTTTACAATACTTGAGATTTTTTTAATTTTTTCATTACTTGATAAACTATCGTCAATTATATGTTTAACAAATGCACTTCCAACAATAACTCCATCTACACCTATAATTTTTTCCTTACAAGTTTTCTCATCAACTCCAAAGCCTATATAAAGTGGTGTATTAGAATATTTTCTCACATTTTGTATAATTTGAGATAAATCTTCTTTTTGCCCATTTCCAGTAATTCCAGTATAAGCAACCATATAAATAAACTTTTGAGCATTTGTAGCAATTTGTTTAATTCTCTCTTCACTATCAGTGGGAGCAACAAAACAAATATTTGATTTATTATATTTTTTAAATAATACTTCAAAATTCTGAGCCATTTCATAAGGTAAATCAGGAATAACTGTTCCACTTATTCCAAATTCATCTGCTTTTTGTAAAAATTTTTCAATTCCAAAATGATAAAAAGGATTCATATATCCCATCCATAAAGTATCAATATCTTTAGCAATTTTTGAAGAAATTTCAAATAAATCTTTTAATTTAAATCCATTATTTAACGCTATTAAATTTGCTTTTTCAATAACAGGACCATCTGCAACAGGGTCTGAAAAAGGAATTCCAAGTTCCAACATATCAACACCTGCTTCTTTCATACTATATGCTAAATCCACTGTAAAATTATTATTTGGAAGAGATGCTGTAATATAACCTACTAATTTTTTCAAAATATTAATCCTATTTTAAGAGTTTTAGTTATTTTATCTAAAATCTTCTTTTAATTCATTAATTAATTTTATATTCAATTTAAAAAGTATTAATAGGATATAATCATAGATAAATATAGAAAATTTTATTACTTTATATATGGGAGAAATTATTATGAGTATTATAAAAAGTGATTTTGAAAAAATGAATATCTCTAAAATTAAAAAAGCTAAAAATAATAAAAAACTAACAGTTATTACAGCCTATGATGCACTTTTTGCAAAACTTTTTGAAGAAATTGCTGATATGATTCTTGTAGGCGATAGTTTAAACATGAGTTTTGCAGGTCGTCCTGATACTCTTTCAGCAACTTTAGAACAAATGATTTATCATACAAATGCAGTTTGTTCAGGAGCAAAAAAAGCTTTTGTAATTTTAGATATGCCTTTTGGAACTTATATAAATAAAGATATTGCTCTTACAAATGCTGTGAAAGTTTATTCTCAAACAAATGCAGCTGCTATTAAAATAGAAGGAGGAGAAGATAAAGCTGATATTATCAAACATTTAACTTCAAATTCTATTGCTGTTATGGGACATATTGGACTTATGCCTCAATATGTAAGAAGTGAAGGTGGATATAGGGTTAGAGGGAAGACTAAAGAAGATGAAGAACAGCTTATTCGTGATGCGATTGCAGTTGAAAAAGCTGGTGCTTTTTCTATTGTTGTAGAAGGTGTTATGAGTGATGTTGCAAAAAAAATCACTGAAGCTGTAAATATTCCTATTATTGGTATTGGAGCAGGAAATGTAACAGATGGTCAAGTTTTAGTTTGGTCAGATATGTTAGGATTTTTTGAAGAGTTTAAACCAAAATTTGTAAGACATTACCTAAATGGTGCAGAACTTGTAAAAGAAGCTGTAAATCAATATAGAAGTGATGTACAAGACTCTAGTTTCCCTTCAAAAGAGGAAGAGTATTAATGGAGCGATTAGTAGAAGTTGAATCTGTATCTTTTGAAGAAGATAATAATGAAGTAAGTTTAAGACCCTCAAATTGGGATGATTATATAGGTCAAGAAAAAATCAAAAAAAATTTAAGAGTTTTTATTGATGCTTCTAAAAAAAGAAAAGAGGCTCTTGACCACATTTTATTTTATGGACCTCCGGGACTTGGGAAAACTACTTTATCATATCTTATTTCAAATGAAATGAATACAAACATAAAAGTTACAGCTGGTCCTATGATAGAAAAAAGTGGAGATTTAGCTGCAATTTTGACAAATCTTGAAGAGGGAGATATTTTATTTATCGATGAAATTCATAGACTCTCTCCTGCTGTTGAAGAGATTTTATATCCAGCTATGGAAGATTATCGACTTGATATTATAATTGGTTCAGGACCAGCTGCACAAACTGTAAAAATAGATTTACCAAGATTTACTCTAATTGGAGCAACTACAAGGGCTGGAATGCTTTCAAATCCATTAAGAGAGAGATTTGGGATGCACTTTAGAATGCAATTTTATACCCATGAAGAACTTGCAAAAATTATTCAAAAAGCTGCAGTTAAACTTGGTAAAAATTGTGAAGATGATGCTGCGTTAGAGATTTCAAAAAGAAGTAGAGGAACACCAAGGGTTGCATTAAGATTACTTAGACGTGTTAGAGATTTCTCTGAAGTTGAAAATGAAAAATATA
This sequence comes from Arcobacter aquimarinus, assembly GCF_013177635.1. Classification (NCBI taxonomy): domain Bacteria; kingdom Pseudomonadati; phylum Campylobacterota; class Epsilonproteobacteria; order Campylobacterales; family Arcobacteraceae; genus Arcobacter; species Arcobacter aquimarinus. The sequence goes on from NZ_CP030944.1 coordinate 1,927,516, forward strand.
TTCATATAAAAAGATGTCAATATGCTTTAGATGAACTAGGAGTAAATGAAAGTGGATTTGATGAAATGGATATAAATTTACTTGAATTACTAATTTCAAATAGAGGAAAACCTATGGGTCTTTCTACAATTGCGGCAGCTCTTAGTGAAGATGAAGGAACAATTGAAGATGCAATTGAGCCTTACTTACTTGCAAATGGTTATATAGAAAGAACTGCACGTGGAAGAGTTGCTAGTGTAAAGACTTATGAAATGTTTAGATTATCATACCCTCAAAGTATGAAACTTGATGATGATACAAAACAAGGAAAACTATTTTGAAAACTAGCTATTTTTTAATTTCAATAGCAATTGTTACAATTTTTTTTATGATTGAACTTTTCAATCCTTTTTTAAAATCAATAACTGTTGCTATTTTATTAACTATTGCTACTAGTACTTTAACAATTTATTTAGAAAAAAGAATTTCTAGCCGTGCATTAGCAACTTCAATTATAACTATAGGATTAGCAGCTCTTTTTTTCTTACCTATTCTATATTGTATTTTTTCATTTGCAAATTTCTTTAACCAAGTGGAGCAACAAACTTTGATTAAAAGTTTAAATGAAATAAAATCTTTTATAGAACAATTATTTTCTGACTTTCTCTTTTTAAATGAATTTTTTTCAAATATTAGTTCACGAATTGATATAGGTAAAATTGTTCAAAATATGTTCTCTTTTGGTGCTTTTTTAGGTAAAAATTCATTAAAATTTATGGTTGATATGATATTAATTCTAATATTTTTCTTCTTTTTTACTCTTTACTCAACACCTATTTCAAGTTTTATAAAAGATTTATTGCCCTTAAAAAAAGAAGATTCAATTATACTATTTTGTGAATCATCAAATGTTATGACAATAGTTTTATACTCTATATTAGTGACGGCCATATTAGAAGGATTTTTATTTGGATTTTTCGTATCAATTTTTGGTTATGATGGACTTTTATTTGGAGTTTTATATGGATTTGCTTCATTAATTCCTGTAATTGGAGGAGTAATTATGTGGCTACCCATAGTAATTTATGAAGCTTCTACAAACTCTTTATCAAATGCAATCATTATTGCTTTATATTCTATTATTGTGATTTCAATTATTGCAGATACTTTTGTAAAACCAATGATTATAAAATATATTAATAGAAGAATAATAAAAACTCCTACAAGTATAAATGAACTTTTAATTTTTTTCTCAATAGTTGCAGGTTTATCAACATTTGGTTTTTGGGGAATGATTATAGGTCCAGCAATGGTAACATTCTTTATATCTATTATGCATTTACTAAAAAAATATAATGATGATTTTAAAGAGAACGCATCTTAATTTTAGATGTATTCTCTTTAGTAAATTTAAATATCTCCTCTTTCTCTTTCTCCACCATAAGAAGAAATTCCATAATCAAGATTTGTTACTGATTTAAAACCTAAATTTAACATTATTCTTTGACAGTATGCGCTTCTACTTCCACTATGACAATAAACAACCGTTGCAATATCTTTTTGATTATTAACTTGTTCTATTGCTTGATAAAATGATGTTGTAGGAATTAAATAATCTGTTCCTTTAATTCTTGAGCCAACCCACTCCATCCATTCTCTTGTATCAACTAAATTAAATTTAATCACACCTGCATTTCTGGCATCAATTAAAGCTTCTAATTCTGTTGAATTTATTTCATCTTTTTGTAATAACTTTTCACACTCATTTTTATTTAAACCATCATGAGTTGCAATAGCATCATGTAAATGATTCTCTTTCATAATATTCTGTGCTTCTTCTTTTGTACAGAATATTCCACAATGACATGAACCTTTAGATGGTATTTCTTTTGTTAGAGCAGGAACACATGGACAAAGTCTATTTTCACCAGTCTCTTGTTGTTCTTGAGGTGTTTGTCCAATAACCATAAAACATGGGCAAAATCTTTTTCCATAAATTATCTTATTTCTTGTTAATCCCATTTGAATTGATTCATTAACTTCATCATCAGGATTATATGTTAGATTATGTTCTTTTAATACTTTATCAGTAAATTGTTTTGTTAATTCAAATTCAATTTGAAATTCTTCACTATTTGTGTCAATTTTTTTTATCATTTATTATCCTAAAATTGTGTTTATTATTTTTAAGAAAATGTATTTAAATATAATTTCTCAACTTTTTGTCTTGCCCAAGGTGTTTTTCTTAAAAATTTAAGGCTAGAATTTATTGAAGGTTCAAAATTAAAACATCTTATATTAATTTTATATCCCAACTCTTCCCAACCATAATAGTTTACTAATTTATTTAAAATTGATTCTAATTTCACACCATGAAGTGGATTATTTGGATTATTATTCAAAGAAATTCCTAAAAATAAAATTAGATGCAAGTCTAACATAAGGAAGTGGAAAAAGAGATAAACTAAGAAAGAGGAAATAACAAACAAGGGTAAAAAGGGTAGGTAAAAAAAAAGCTTCTTCCAAAGAGAACTAGTAGTAGTTCAAATAGAAAGAAGCTTTGTGTGTGTAAAAACTCAAAGCTGGCAGCGACCTACGTTTCCACCAGGGGACCCGGCAGTATTATCGGCGATGAAGTGCTTGACTTCCAGGTTCGGAATGGGACTGGGTATTTCCACTTCTCTGTAGCCACCAGCAAGTTGAGTATTAAATAAATTAAGAATAAAAAAGAACTAAAATTCTGTTCACTCATAAAAATCATCACTTAGATAATTTCTCTAAATTTACTTAATACTCAACTCGTTAAGGAGTTAAGAAAAAATAATGCTAAAGTCTTTGCTTCTTAAAAAAATTGACATTTTTTCAAGGTAACATTAAACACAATATATATTAAATATAAAAACATATATTTAATAAGATAGTAAACCAAAGAATTGTTAAAATAAGCCAAACGTTCTATTAGTACTGGTCAGCTAAACGCCTTACAACGCTTACACATCCAGCCTATCAACCAGCTAGTCTTGCTGGGAACTTCAGGGAAAGTTAATCTTAGAGTTGGCTTCGAGCTTAGATGCTTTCAGCTCTTATCACATCCGTACGTAGCTACCCAACGATGCTCTTGGCAGAACAATTGGTACACCAGTGGTACGTTCATCCCGGTCCTCTCGTACTAGGGACAAATCTCTTCAACTTTCCTACGCCCACGGAAGATAGGGACCGAACTGTCTCACGACGTTCTGAACCCAGCTCGCGTACCGCTTTAAATGGCGAACAGCCATACCCTTGGGACCGACTTCAGCCCCAGGATGCGATGAGCCGACATCGAGGTGCCAAACCTCCCCGTCGATGTGAGCTCTTGGGGGAGATCAGCCTGTTATCCCCGGCGTACCTTTTATCCTTTGAGCGATGGCCCTTCCACGCAGAACCACCGGATCACTATGACCGACTTTCGTCTCTGTTCGACTTGTATGTCTCACAGTCAAGCTAGTTTATGCCATTATACTCAACAAGCGATTTCCATCCGCTTTGAACTAACCTTTGTAAGCCTCCGTTACTTTTTAGGAGGCGACCGCCCCAGTCAAACTACCCACCAGACATTGTCCTGATACAAGATAATTGTACGCAGTTAGTAACTCAAATATTCAAGGGTGGTATCTCAAGGATGGCTCCGCTAGTACTTGCGTCCTAGCATCACAGCCTCCCACCTATCCTGCACATGAATATCCAAGCTACAGTGTCAAGCTGTAGTAAAGGTGCACGGGGTCTTTCCGTCTTTCCGCGGGTAGGAGGAATTTTCACCTCCACTACAATTTCACTGGATCCCTGGTTGAGACAGCTCCCATCTCGTTACGCCATTCATGCAGGTCGGTATTTAACCGACAAGGAATTTCGCTACCTTAGGACCGTTATAGTTACGGCCGCCGTTTACTCGGGCTTCAATCAAATGCTTCGCTTGCGCTGACATCATCAGTTAACCTTCGAGCACCGGGCAGGCGTCACACCTTATACATCCACTTACGTGTTAGCAAAGTGCTGTGTTTTTGGTAAACAGTCGGGAGGGACTCTTTGTTGCAACCTCTCTAGCTTTTTGGAGCAAGTCCATATACCAAAGTAGGCACACCTTATACCGAAGATACGGTGCTAGTTTGCAGAGTTCCTTAACCAGGGTTCTTCCACGCGCCTTAGAATACTCATCCCACCCACCTGTGTCGGTTTACGGTACGGGCAACATACAATATACTTAGTGGCTTTTCTTGGCACGACAGTATCATCGATTCTCCATCTCCTCCGAAGAGTGTCAAGAGCCTGTAAGATCTCGGCCTATTGCAACCCGGATTTGCCTAAGTTACAGCCTACGTCCTTCGACCCACTATTCCATCAGTGAGCTCGATTAACTCTATGCGTCCCCACATCGCGCTTATATGTTGGTATTGAAATATTAATCAATTTGCCATCGTCTACCCCTTTCGGACTCGACTTAGGTCCCGACTAACCCTACGATGACGAGCATCGCGTAGGAAACCTTGGGTTTTCGGCGTTGAGGATTCTCACCTCAATTATCGCTACTCATGCCTGCATGCTCACTTCTATCCGCTCCAACGCTCCTTACCGGTACATCTTCTACGCTGAATAGAACGCTCTCCTACCACTCAATTAAAAATTGAATCTAAAGCTTCGGTGTACATCTTAGCCCCGTTATATTTTCCGCGCAGAATCACTAGACCAGTGAGCTGTTACGCTTTCTTTAAAGGATGGCTGCTTCTAAGCCAACCTCCTGGTTGTCACAGTAACTCCACATCGTTTTCCACTTAGATGTAACTTAGGGACCTTAGCTGTTAGTCTGGGTTGTTCCCCTCTCGACGATTGATTTTATCACCCACCGCCTGACTCCTGTGATTCCACATATAGTATTCATAGTTTGATAGGGTTTGGTACCGCGGTAAGCAGCCCTAGCCCATTCAGTGCTCTACCCCTATATGCTACAACACAAGGCTATACCTAAATATATTTCGGAGAGAACCAGCTATCACGAAGTTTGATTGGCCTTTCACCCCTATCCACAAGTCATCCCAAGACTTTTCAACGCCTGCGGGTTCGGTCCTCCACTGGCTCTTACACCAGCTTCAACCTGCTCATGGATAGATCACTTCGTTTCGGGTCTGCAGCATCTGACTAATTCGCCCTATTAAGACTCGCTTTCGCTACGGCTTCGTACTTGACTTAACCTTGCCAGACACCACAACTCGCAGGCTCATTATGCAAAAGGCAGTCCATCACCCTGATAAATCATAGGGCTCTGAATGATTGTAAGCTAATGGTTTCAGGTTCTATTTCACTCTCCTCGCTGGAGTACTTTTCACCTTTCCCTCACGGTACTTGTTCACTATCGATCTGTAAGTAGTATTTAGGATTGGAGGGTGGTCCCCCCAGTTTCAGTCAAAATATCACGTGTTCCGACCTACTCAGGATACCATTAGAGCTATTGAGAATTTAAACTACAGGAGTTTCACCTTCTATGCTACACTTTTCCAAGTATTTCATCTATCCTCTTTAGTCTCATGTTATGGTCCTACAACCCCCAATGCAAGCATTGGGTTTGTCCTAATCCGCTTTCGCTCGCCGCTACTAACGGAATCTCGTTTGATTTCTCTTCCTCTGGCTACTGAGATGTTTCACTTCACCAGGTTAGCTCCCATATTGGGTAATATAGCTCTCACTATATTGGGTTGCCCCATTCAGAAATCCCCGGATCAAAGCTCTTTGGCAGCTCCCCGAGGCTTATCGCAGCCTAATACGTCTTTCATCGCCTCTTACAGTCTAGGCATCCACCATTAGCCCTTAATAGCTTATTAATAAATAGAGTTAAACTCTATCGCATTTTTGATAATATTCTTTGGCTACTATCTTATTAAACATATTACTTAAAATATATCTAATAAAACATGTTGTGTTCTATCTATAGTTTTATTTCTAAAATTTAGATATGAAATTTTTTTTGTTTTAAATTATTTAACATTGCTGTTATATAATTCTTACGAAAAAATTAAAGACTTTAACATTATATTTTTAAATATCATTTTCAAATCTCTTTGAAAAACTTTGATTCGAAAATCAAATATAAATTCAATCTCTTTGAACTTATATTTAACTTTCTATCATCTTTTTTTATCTTAATTGAACTATTTCTATTTAAAACTCTCATTTTAAATAATAGGTGGTGGAGAATAGCGGGATCGAACCGCTGACCTCCTGCGTGCAAAGCAGGCGCTCTCCCAGCTGAGCTAATTCCCCAACCTAAATTAATCTTTACTAGATTATTTAATGGTGGGCCTATCAGGACTTGAACCTGAGACCTCACGATTATCAGTCGAGCGCTCTAGCCAGCTGAGCTATAGGCCCCTTTTACTACCTATTTAAATAATCTTTATAAACCGAATATAAAATCATATATTTTTTTAAGTTTTTAAGTTAAGAAACAAATCTTAACTTAATTCTCTGAAAGGAGGTGATCCAACCGCAGGTTCTCCTACGGTTACCTTGTTACGACTTCACCCCAGTCGCTGAATCCACTGTGGAAGGTAGCTATTTTAGCATCCCCGCTTCGAATGAGTTCAACTCCCATGGTGTGACGGGCGGTGAGTACAAGACCCGGGAACGTATTCACCGTAGCATAGCTGATCTACGATTACTAGCGATTCCAACTTCATGTAGTCGAGTTGCAGACTACAATCCGAACTGGGAGATATTTTTGAGATTTGCTCCACCTCGCGGTATTGCTGCTCTTTGTATACCCCATTGTAGCACGTGTGTAGCCCTGGACGTAAGGGCCATGATGACTTGACGTCGTCCTCACCTTCCTCCTACTTGCGTAGGCAGTCTCATTAGAGTTCTCAGCCGAACTGTTAGCAACTAATGACGAGGGTTGCGCTCGTTGCGGGACTTAACCCAACATCTCACGACACGAGCTGACGACAGCCGTGCAGCACCTGTATATAAGTTTCTGCAAGCAGACACCAATCTATCTCTAGAAAGTTCTTACTATGTCAAGTCCAGGTAAGGTTCTTCGTGTATCGTCGAATTAAACCACATGCTCCACCGCTTGTGCGGGTCCCCGTCTATTCCTTTGAGTTTTAATCTTGCGACCGTACTCCCCAGGCGGTACACTTAATGTGTTAACTGCATTACTGCAAGGTCGAGCCTCACAACAACTAGTGTACATCGTTTAGGGCGTGGACTACCAGGGTATCTAATCCTGTTTGCTCCCCACGCTTTCGCGTCTCAGCGTCAATAATGTTCCAGTAGATCGCCTTCGCAATCGGTATTCCTTCTGATCTCTACGGATTTTACCCCTACACCAGAAATTCCATCTACCTCTCCCACATTCTAGGTATACAGTTTCAAAAGCAGTTCTATAGTTAAGCTATAGGATTTCACTTCTGACTTATATACCCGCCTACACGCTCTTTACGCCCAGTGATTCCGAGTAACGCTTGCACCCTCCGTATTACCGCGGCTGCTGGCACGGAGTTAGCCGGTGCTTATTCATATAGTACCGTCATTATCTTCCTATATAAAAGGAGTTTACGCACCGAAATGTGTCATCCTCCACGCGGCGTTGCTGCATCAGACTTTCGTCCATTGTGCAATATTCCCCACTGCTGCCTCCCGTAGGAGTCTGGACCGTGTCTCAGTTCCAGTGTGACTGATCATCCTCTCAAACCAGTTAGGCGTCATAGTCTTGGTGAGCCATTACCTCACCAACAAACTGATACCATACAGACCCATCCTCTAGCACTAAAGCGTTTCCCTTGCATACTTATGTATTAAAGGCATATAGGGCATTAGCAGACGTTTCCATCTGTTATTCCTTTCTAGAGGGCAGGTTATCTATACATTACTCACCCGTGCGCCACTTAGCTGACAATTATAGCAAGCTATAATCCGTTCTCGTTCGACTTGCATGTGTTAAGCACGCCGCCAGCGTTCACTCTGAGCCAGGATCAAACTCTCCATAAATTATAGATTATTTGAAACTGACATTTTTGTATTATTTTACTAATTACAAAATTATCACTCATTATCATAGACAAGTTTTCAATGTTTTACCATCTCATCTTGTTTTATATATTTTTTATATTAACATTATTTCTTATTTTATTTCTGTAAACAATGAAACAGATTTTTATAAGATTTATATATTCGGTTTATAAAGATTACTTCATAAACTTCAATTAAATTATTTTAAAGATCATCCTAATAAACTAAAACCTTTCTCATCTCTCTTTCGTTTGATGCGCTTCAGTCAATTTGGACGGGAATTATAATAGGATTTTTTATCCTTGTCAAGAGCTTACAGCTTAAATTTAGCTAAAATTTTCAAATTTACTGTACACTCTATTCTTTTACTATCTTATCTTTGTGTTTCTACCCTTACTACCTCTTAATATATCTTTAATTATTATTTATTACTTCTCTAAATCCACTTTTTGGATATATTTCTATCTCTTTCTTCTCTTCCTCTTTTGTTCTTAATATGATTTTACATCTTTCTTTTATCTCATATTGATTAAGGTTGATAATAAATATCTATAAAATGCTAAATAAGGTAAATATTCATGAAGAAAAAAACTTATCAAATTATTCAAGAAATGATTCTATAAATGATAAAAAGGGAGAGTAGGGAGAAAAGACAATAATACTATTATATATAGTAGATCTAACAAATACGAATGAAGATGATTATTTAAATCTTAATACAAAGGAACCATTTATTTATATAATTAGATGTTAAAATTCTCATATTATAACAGATAAAATAATGACAAAAGAATATGAAAACATTAAATGCTTTACTTTAGAAATACTAGAAAGTAGAAATGAAAACTTTAACAAAGGATCTTCTTTAAGAAATTCAATTTTTGAAGATATAATAAATAAAATGGCTCCGGCACCTGGATTCGAACCAGGGACCAAATGATTAACAGTCATCTACTCTACCGCTGAGCTATGCCGGAATTTGATTTTTTATTTATTGTAAGCTTTAATTTATAAATGGCTCCGGCACCTGGATTCGAACCAGGGACCAAATGATTAACAGTCATCTACTCTACCGCTGAGCTATGCCGGAATTTATAAATTATAAGTATTAAAGTTAAAGTAATGGCTCCGGCACCTGGATTCGAACCAGGGACCAAATGATTAACAGTCATCTACTCTACCGCTGAGCTATGCCGGAATTTATGACTTCAACTTTAATGGGGTGGAATTATAGTAAAAAAAGTTTTTATTGTCAAGACTTTTTCACACATTTTTGTAAAAATCGACTCCACTACTATTTAGAATTGATATTTTCTTTTCTTCTAAAAGTTTTGACAAAATATCTTTTGATTTATCATCAAACATATTTTCTATATCTTCTTTTGTAAGAGGTCTTCTTTTTAACATAAAAAGTATTTCATCTTCACTATAAGTTTGAATCAATTTTGGTCTATTTTTAAAAACTATATTTACATTGATATTTTCAAATCTATTTGCAACTTTTTCTAAAAACTCATAACTAACTGGATTTACTTTATATGCTGGTGGTCTATCAATAGTTCCAATATCAACTCTTTTAGGATTGATTTGTTTTACAGCATTAAACAATAACTCTATTTCTTCATCTTTATCATTTACATCTTTAACAAATAAAATTTCTAAAACAAAATCTTTTGTAGTTCTTTGTGAAAATTCAATCATTGAAGGAACAATTTTATCAATTTCTACACTTTTATTTTGTCTATCAAGTTTTTTAAAACACTTTTCACTTACACAATCTAAAGATAATTTAACTATATCAATTTTTAATAAAGCATCAAAAATCTCTTTTTTATAAATTGTACTTCCATTTGATAAAATCAAAGTTTTTGTTTCACCTTTTATTTTATTAATTTCTTTAATTAAATCATTTAATTTGGGATATAAAGTTGGTTCACCATTACATGTTATTGTAATCACATCAATTTTTGGATGTTTTTCAAAACTATCTTTTATTGCACTTATAATTTCTTCAACACTTGGAAATATATCCATTTTTTCAATAGTTTTAGCTGGTTCTAATTCACAATATAAACAATCAAAATTACACTGTTTTTTTGATGGTGATAAATCAATACCTAATGATATTCCAAATCTTCTTGAAGGAATTGGTCCAAAAATAATTGAATTTGAATAAGACAAAATAAAAATCCTTTTAAATAAAAAAAGAGAAGCTAAATAGCCTCTCTTTTATAATAATTTTCTAAAACAAATTTGTTTTATGCTTTTTTTGAAACTCTTTGACACTCTTTTACAAAGTGAATTGCATTTTCAACAGGAACATCAGGTAAAATACCATGACCTAAATTGAAAATATGTCCTTCACCTTTCATTATGTTTTGAATTGCTTCAACACACATAGTTGTTGCTTCTTTTGAATATAATCTACAAGGTTCCATATTTCCTTGTAATACATATTTCTCACCTAATTTTTCTTTTGCAAGAGCCATTGGTGTTCCCCAATCTACTCCAAATACATCAAAATTTCCATAAACTAAACCTCTTTCAATAAATGCAGCTATTCCTTTTGGGAACATAATAATAGGAATATGTGGATATTTTTCTTTTAAATATTCAGCAATTTCTACCATATATTTCCATGAAAATTCATCATATTTAGAAGGTTCAATTGCAGCTGCCCATGAATCAAAGATTTGAACTACATCTGCTCCAGATAGAATTTGATTTTCCAAATAAATTTTTACAACATCAGTTACTTTTCTTAAAATTTTATGTAAAAGCTCAGGATTTGAATACATCATTTTTTTACATAAATTATAAGTTTTAGTACCCTGCCCTTCAATCATATATGTAGCAAGTGTCCAAGGAGCACCTGTAAATCCAATAAGTGCTTTGTTTTCTGGTAATTGTTGTTTTAAAAGTTTAATAGTTTCATAAACATAAGTTAATTTATTTGCAGCTTCAACTCCACCTATTAAAGAATCAATATCAGATTCTGTTTTAATAGGATCTTTAAAAACAGGACCTTCACCTTTTATAAAATCTAAATGCATCCCCATTTCATTAGGAACAACTAAAATATCACTAAATAAAATAGCTGCATCAACACCAACAATATCTAAAGGTTGAATAGTAACCTCAGCTGCAAGTTCAGGATTATGGCAAAGATTTAAAAAATTTCCAGCTTGTGCTCGAACTTTCATATATTCAGGGAGATATCTTCCTGCTTGTCTCATCATCCAAACAGGAGTATAAGGTGTTGGTTTTCTAAAACATGCATCTACAAATATTTTTGACATTTTTTTCCTTTTTATTTTTTACCAACTTTACCTAAAAAGTAAAGTCCTACAGCTAATGCTGTAATTGCTAAAGCAAAATATAATAACTCTAAAGGGGTTTCATATTTTGTATGTAAAACCCTTTGAAAATAATTTACAATTAATACCATTATAATAACTTTAGCTATTTTATCTTTTAATTGATCCAAAGAATGAATAGCTAAAATAGTATTACAATTTTCATTTTCTTCATTACAAGCTGCATCTATTTTAGATATGAACAATTCATAAATTCCAAATGAAAAAATCAACATAACAACAGCAATAAGATACAAATCAACTGCACCTATTATTCCTGCAACTATATCTTCATGAAAATGTTCAGGATGTGTTCCATTTAATACGTTTGTAATAACAAACTTTGCAACACCAATAATATCAACACTAGCTACCAAAAAGAGAATAACTGCACCCAAAAATCCAAAAATAACTGCAAGAATAACTACAAATCTACTCTTCCATAGTCCATTTTCGAATAATTTTTCTAACATTAAATGTCATTCTCCATCTCTATCCATTTAAGACCAATTCTAACTGCATTAGTTGCTGCTCCTACTCTTACTTGGTCAGCAACATTAAAATAATGAATAATGTTTGAAGCATAGATATCTTTTTTAATTCTTCCAACATAAGTAAAATCTGTATCCGTTGCAATTAATGGCATTGGATATTTTTTATTTTCTAAATCGTCTATAACTTTTACATTTTCAAAATTATTTAAAGCATTTCTAACTGCATCTAAATCAACATCAACATTTTCGTTAAACGTAACTGTAATTGATTCACTATGAGATCTTAAAACAGGAACTCTAACGCAAGTAGCTGCTACTTGAATATTTCTATGCATAATTTTTTGAGTCTCTTTTACCATTTTCATTTCTTCTTTAGTAAATCCATTATCTTGTGCAACATCAATTTGAGGAATTACATTTAAAGCTATTTGGTGTGGAAAAGCAGATTTTTCTGCATCTTCTAAATTGAATGCAAAAAATGCTTGCATTTGAAGAACTAATTCTTCCATACCTTTTTTCCCAGCACCAGAAACAGCTTGATATGTTGAAACATCTACTCTTTTTATTCCATATAATTCATCAAGTGGTTTTAAACTTTGAACCATTTGAATAGTTGAACAATTTGGATTTGCAATAATTCCAGTTTCTTTCCATAATTTAATATCTTCTGGATTTACTTCAGGAACAACTAAAGGTACTTTTGGATCCATTCTAAAATGACTTGTATTATCAATTACAACTGCCCCTGCTTCAACTGCAAATTTTGCAAATTTTTCAGAAATTGAACCACCTGCACTAAAAAAAGCAATTTCAACATCATTTTCTTCAAAAACTGTTTCAGTTAATTCTAAAACTGTTACCTCTTTTCCTGCATATTCTATTTTTGAACCTGCACTTCTTGAACTAGCTAATGGTATTAATTTATTTATTGGGAATTCATACTCTTCTAAAACTCTAAATAACTCTTCACCAACTGCACCAGTTGCTCCAACAACTGCAACATTAAATTTTCTCATTTTTTTACTCTTCCTCTTCTTTATCTAAATTATCTTCTGAATCTATTACATCCATTAAAGTTGGAGTTTTTGTAGTACCAACATCAAGAGTAGTAGTTTCAAGGATTTCTCCGTCTTCGTTATATCTAATTACATTTCCATTTTCATCAAGTTCTATCTCTTCATCTTCTTTTGGACATTTAGCAATTGATACAACTTTATCATTCTTATCAACATTTACGATAATAACACCAGCTGTATTTCTTCCAGCTTTTCTTATTGATTGCATATCAACTCTAATCATTTTTCCAATTGAAGTTAATAGCATTAAGTCTTGTGTATCATCAACTAAAACTTCACCTATAACATTTCCTGTTTTTGGAGACAATTTCATAGAAATAACACCAGAACCTGCTCTGTTTGTAAGTCTATATTCACTTACAGTTGTTCTTTTTCCAATACCTTTTTCAGATACTGTTAAAAGTTCTTGCTCTTCACTGCTTACTACATCGGCATCAACTACAAAGTCAACTTCATGTTTAAATTTGATACCTCTAACACCTCTAGTTGATCTTCCTTGATCTCTTGTTTTTTCAATTTCAAATCTAATACATTGTCCCATACTTGTAAAAATCATTAAATATTGTGTTTCTACATCTGCAATTTTTGCTGTAACAATCTCATCTAAATCATCAAGAACTATTGCTCTTACACCATTACTTCTGATATTTGAGAATTCACTTAATGATGTTCTTTTTATAATTCCATTTCTTGTGAAGAATACTAAAGATTTAGACTCATCAAAATCAGGAGTTGGAATAATTTCCATAATCTTTTCATCAGGTCTTAAATTAATTAAGTTAACAACCGCTTTACCTTTAGCTGTTCTACTTCCTTCTGGAATTTTATATACTTTTAACCAATATAATTGTCCCATATTTGTAACAAACATTAAAGTATCATGGGTATTACTTACAAAGAATTTTTCAATAAAGTCATCATCGTGAGTAGTCACAGCAACTTTACCTTTTCCACCACGTCTTTGTTTTTCATAAGACTTAATTGGAACTCTTTTTACATAACCATTATGTGTAATCGTAACAACCATTGGTTCATTTGGAATTAAATCCTCTATATCTATTTCATCATAAGAGTCTTCAATCTCTGTTCTTCTATCACTTGAGAATTTTTCTTGAATCTCAGTTAACTCTTCTTTTATTATTTGATTTAACTTTTCTTCAGATTTTAAAATAGATTCTAATTCAGCAATTAAAAGCATAAGTTCTGCATATTCTGCTTCAAGTTTATCTCTTTGAAGACCTGTTAATCTTCCAAGTCTCATATCTAAAATTGCTTGAGATTGAATAGCACTTAATCCAAATCTATTTTCTAAGCTCTCTCTTGCTTCAGCATCATTTGCACTTGCTCTAATTATCTTTACAACTTCATCAATATTGTCTAAAGCAATTTTTAAACCTTCTAAAATATGAGCTCTTGCTTTTGCTTTTTCTAAATCAAAAATAGTTCTTCTAATAATTACAGTTTTTCTATGAGATAAGAAAATATTCAATAACTGTGGTAAATTAAATACTTTTGGCTCTTTATTATGAACTGCTAATAAAATAATTCCAAAAGTTGTCTCCATTGGAGTCGATTTATAAAGGTTATTTAGAACTATTTCACTCATTGCATCTTTTTTAAGTTCAATTACAACTCTAATACCTTCTCTATCAGATTCATCTCTAACTTCTGAAATTCCATCTATTTGTTTATCTTTTGCAAGGTTTGCTATAAGTTCAATTAATCTTGCTTTATTTACTTGATAAGGTAATTCATCAAGAACTATAATCTCTTTTTTACCTCTTGTTTCTATATGATGCTTAGCTCTTATTCTTACTCTTCCTCTTCCTGTATTATATGCATCTATAATTCCACGTCTTCCAAAGATTGTTCCACCTGTTGGGAAATCTGGTCCTTTAACAAATTGCATTAACTCATCTGCTGTTGTATCTGGATTATCTATTGTATATAAAACTGCTTCTAATAACTCATTTATATTATGAGGAGGAATTTTTGTAGCCATACCAACAGCAATTCCTTCACTTCCATTTAAAAGTAAAGTAGGAACTCTTGTTGGAAGAACTGAAGGCTCTTTCATAGTATCATCATAATTTGGAACAAAATTAACTGTATCTTTATCCAAATCTCTTAATACTTCTTCAGCTATTCTAGTCATTCTAGCTTCTGTATATCTCATAGCAGCAGCACTATCTCCATCGATAGAACCAAAGTTTCCTTGTCCATCAACTAAAGGAGCTCTCATAGAGAAATTTTGAGCCATTCTTACAAGGGCATCATAAACAGAAGTATCACCATGAGGGTGATATTTTCCTATTACGTCTCCAACAATTCTTGCTGATTTTTTATAAGCTGATTTTGAAGTAATACTTAAATCATGCATTGCAAATAAAATTCTTCTATGCACTGGCTTTAAACCATCTTTTGCATCAGGTAATGCCCGACCAATAATAACACTCATAGAATAATCTAAATAAGAAGCTTTAACAGAGTCTTCAATATTTACATTTATAATATCTTGATTTTCGAAAAGGTTTTCCATAAAAAAAGGCCTTTGTAATATAAAATTGTTTTATTATATCTAATTTGTACTTAGTGATAGTTGTAATAAAATTTAATAATATAAATTTATAAAAAAAGGGGATAAAAGTTTAAACTTTCATCCCCTTGATTAGTTAATTCTTTTAATATAAAAGATTAATTTCCAGCTTTATGTTTAACTATCATAGAGTAAATTTCATCTTTTAGTTTTAATTTCTCTTTTTTCTTTGCTTCAATTTCAAATTGATCTGCATGAGACTCTTCTAATCTTGCAATTTCATGATCTAAATCATTATGTTTTTCAAAAACTTTATGGAAATGAGCATCCTTTTGTTTTAGTTCTGTAATTACATCTCTATATTCGTGAAACATTTTCTATCCTATCTGTTTAAATTTGATTTTATAATTATACAACTTATGTACTTAAATTATTGTAAATTTTTTATACACTAACTTCTATAATCTGCATTAATTTCTACGTACTTATATCCTAAATCACAACCATACGCTGTAAATTTTCCATCACCTAAGCCAATATCACAAATAATTTTATATTTATCTTTTTTTAATACATCTGCTGCTTTTGCTTCAGTCGCTGCATCAAAACAAATTTCACCTTTATTAAATACTACAACATCATTGTAAGAAATTACCAATTTTTCATCATCACAATCAATTCTACTTGCACCAATTGTTGAAGCAATTCTTCCAAAGTTTGGATCTTCTCCAAAAAGTGCAGTTTTAACTAAAAGTGAATTTGATAATGCTTTTGCTGCAATTTCAGCTTGTTCATTTGAAACTGCGTTTATAACTTCAAATGCTGCAACTTTTTTAGCTCCTTCACCATCTGCAACCATTAACATCGCCATATCATGCATTACAAGTCTTAGTGCTTCTTTAAATGCCTCTTTATCGTAAGCATTTGATTTTCCATTTGCTAAAACCATAACGGTATCATTTGTTGAAGTATCACCATCAACAGAAATTGCATTAAATGTAGTATGACTATTTGCAATTAATGCCTCTTTTATATCTTCAAAAGGAGCATTTGCATCTGTACAAATAAAACAAAGCATAGTTGCTAAATTTGGATTTATCATCCCTGCACCTTTTGCAACAGCACCAATCTTAAATGAAGTTCCATCTTCAAGTTTTACTTCATACATGCAAGTTTTAGCATATGCATCAGTTGTCATAATTGCACGAGAAAGGTTTTCACCGTTTTTAGCTGTTAAATCAAACTTTTTAGCACCAGCAACTAATTTTTCAATTGGTAATGGATTTCCAATAACACCTGTACTACTCATTACTGGATTTATTAAATCAAAATCAAGTTGAGAAAACAAAGTATTAATTGATTCAATACCTTTTCTTCCTGTTAATGCATTTGCATTTTTTGAGTTAATTAATACAAAATTTGTTTTAAAATTTTCACCATATTGTAAAAAATGTTTTAAAGGTGCAGCTTGAAATCTATTTTCTGTAAAAATTGCCGCAACAGTACAAGCTTCTTTTGTATAAATAAATCCTAAATCATTATTTCCATTTGGTTTAAGCCCTGCATGGATTCCATCACAATAAAATCCATCAATTTGATCAATATAACCTTTAATTGGTAAAATAGTAAACATTTTATATATCCTCTGGTTGTGTAGTTAAATTTATAATTTTTCTAGCTCTTGATATTCCTTTTTGAGAACCAACTAATAATAATCTACAATTTGCTTTAATTACTGTAGTTCCTTTTGGCATTTGAATAAACAATCCACTAACTTCAGTAATACCTATTACCGAAACTTTTAAAATATCTCTAAGTCTTAAATCTTTTAATTGCCTATCAACTATCCAAGATTTTTCGTTTACATAAATCTCTTCCATGTCAATTGGTGTATCTTTTTTATACAAAAACTCTTCTAAAACATTTTCCATATCTGGTCTTATTGCCATTGCACTAATTCTTTTAGCCATTAAAGATGGAGTTGCTACAACTTTATCCGCTCCAAGCTTTTTAAGTCTTATTTTTTCATTTTGAGTTTCTGCATTTGAAATAATCAAAAATGGATTTCGTCCCAACTCTTTTTCATAAAGTCTAACCGATGCAATTAAAGTAATATTATCTGATATATTTTTTGATAAAGAAATAACACCCTTTGCTGAACTTAAATGTGATTTCAAAAAAGCAAGTTCTTTATATGGTTCTTCTTTTATGAAATAAGGGTAATGATTCTCTTTTGCTATTTGCTCAATATTATCACTTGGATCAACAACAACAAAAGGAATATGATTTTCTCTAAATTGCCTTGCCAATTGAATAGTATATTCATTATGATAAAAAATTACAAAATGTCTTCTTAATCTTGCTATTTTATAAAGCATTTTTCTTTCCTTTAATAATTCACGCAAAGTACCATTTGCAATAACATCTATTACAATCCCCACAGCAAAAATAAGACTTGCAAATCCTGATAACATTAAACATACTGTAAAAACAATTGTTTCATTTCTAAAATTTGATTCATTTAAAGCACCAAAACCAGTATTTGTAAGCGTATAAGCTGATTGAAAAATTGCATGCATTATAGAATAATCTTCAAGATATACATACCCTAAAGTTCCTATCATCATTACAATTTGAATTAATATAAGGGGCAGTCTTAAAGGTTTTAACTGAGAATAAATTATTGGATTTAAGTCGTATTGAGGTTTAATTCTCCTAACTTCCCAGCCAAGAGACTTTTTAATTTTATTGATTATGCTCATGAAAGCACTATACTAGCGCCTTCTATTATGAGTGTTTTTTAAGAGTTCTTAACTCTTTTGCAGAAATTTTTAACTTAGTTGTAGTTCCATCTTCTAAAGTAACTCTAACTGTTCTAATGTTTGGTAAAAATCTTCTTTTAGTTCTGTTTTTTGCGTGACTTACGTTGTTACCAACCATAGGTCCTTTTCCAGATATTGCACATTTTCTTGACATTTGTCTTCCTTACGTAGTGAAAAATATTTGCGTATTGTATCTTAATTTTCTTAAGTTAAATTTAAACATTTTCTAAGATATTGTTTATTTTAATTAAATTTGAGTTTATATCGAACTCTAAAGCTAATTTTCTATTTTGTTTTTTTATTTTTTTCATCTCATTTTTATCTAATAAAACGGCATCTATCTTAAAAGCTGTACTTGGGTCTGTTGGTGAATCCATTGAAGCAAACACATCAACAATCTCTTTTGCATCATTCTCTATAGATAAAAAAACAACACACTTACAAAACATTGCTTTTACAACATTGGCAGAAAAAAATTTATTATAAGTTGGTAATAAAAAAATATCACTTGCTAAAAATAAATCATCAATATTTTTATAATCTTCTAATAAAATTATTTTGTCTTCTAAATTTTGATATTTTGGTAATTGAAACTGCAATGCAGTAATCTGTTTTTGTTCACCTGTAATTATAATTTTTAGATTTTGATAAGAAATTGAAGAACAAATATCTAAAAACTCTTTTATTCCTGAAGTTTTAAAATTTTTTGCTGTAAATAAAATCAATTTAGTATCAATATTAATATTGAGTTCTTCACAAAGTTTAACTTTTACTTCTTTTGGTTTTTTATATTCAATATTTATACTTGGATATATCACTTTTATTTTTTCATGAGAAATTTTTGTTTTTGCTATTATTTCATTCATTGAAGCAAAACAATTTGTTATTGTCATTTTAGAGTTTATTATATTTTCAATAGATTTTTCATCTAAACTGCCAGAATGAAAGTATACATCTGCATATTTTTTTTTACTAAATAAAGAGACTAAAAAAGTACTCTGTTTTAAGACTTCTATATTTTCTTGTTGTTTCAGTTTTTCTACTAATATATTAGTTGTTTTGTAAGAAATTGTTATTTTGTCCATAAATTACTTTTCATTTAAATATTTAATTCTTATTATAGTTAAAACTGCTTTATGTTAATATTTAATAAATTATTACAAAAGGATTTATCATTCAAACAACTAAAAAAAAGATAATTTTCCTAGATAGAGATGGTGTTATAAACCATGACCATGGATATGTTTATGAAATTGAAAAATTTGAATTTATAGATGGTGTTTTTGATGCTTGTAGATATTTTATTTCTTTAGGTTATGAAATTATTGTTATTACAAATCAATCAGGAATAGGAAGAGGATATTATACTCAAGAGGATTTTTTAAATCTTACAAATTGGATGATAAAAGAGTTTAGTAAAAATGGAATTGAAATATTAAAAGTATATTTTTGTCCCCATTCACCTACTGAAGATTGTGATTGTAGAAAACCAAAAATTGGGATGATTACACAATCTTTAAATGATTTTTCTATAGATTTACAAAATTCTTGGCTTATTGGTGATAAAATAAGTGATATTCAAACAGCAATAAATGCTAATATTCCAAATAGAATATTAATAGGAGAAGATTCAAATAGTTTATTTGATACAATTAATATAATAAAAAATGAGGCCAATAATGAAATATAATGATATAAACTTTAACAAAAAAACGATTTTAATAACAGGTGGTGCTGGTTTTATAGGTTCTAATCTTGCATTTTATTTTCAAGAAAATTATCCAAAAGCAAAAGTTGTAGTTTTAGATTGCTTTAGAAGTGGTGAAACATTTTCAAATGGAAATTTAAAAAGCTTTGGACATTTTAAAAATCTTTTAGGATTTAAAGGTATTGTAATAAGTGGTGATATAAATGATAAGAAATTATTAAAAAGCTTAGAAAAAAACTATAAATTTGATTATATTTTTCATCAAGCAGCAATTTCAGATACAACTGTTAGTGAACAAGATTTGATGATAAAAACAAATGTAAATGCCTATGAAGATTTATTAAAAATTGCTATTAAACATAAAGCAAATATGATTTACGCTTCAAGTGCTGCAACTTATGGTGATAGTGATAGATTTGAAGTTGGATACGAAAAACCAAATAATGCTTATGGATTTAGTAAAGTTATGATGGATAATATAACAGCTGAATATCTAAAAAAAGATTTAGAAATTTCAATAGTTGGTTTAAAATATTTTAATGTTTATGGTCCAAGAGAGTTTTTCAAAAATAAAACAGCTTCTATGGTTGTTCAATTTGGTCATCAAATTTTAAAAGGATTAACGCCAAAACTCTTTGAAGGAAGTGACAAAATAGTTAGAGATTTTATATATATTGATGATATTATTCAAGCAAATATAAAAGCTACTAATCCTAAAAAATCTGGGATTTATAATGTTGGAACTGGAAAAGCAAGAAGTTTTGAAGATATAGTAAATATTTTGCAAAATGAGTTAGAAATAAATAATGGGAAAGAGTATATTCCAAATCCTTATGTTGGTTCTTATCAGTTTTTTACCCAAGCAAATATAGAAACTACAAAAAAATATTTAGATTATGAACCAAAATTTTCTATGGAAGATGGAATAAAAGCATATATTCCTGAAATTAAAAGATTATTTCAAGAAGAAGTTAAATGATAAAATTAAATAAAAAACCAAATATTCTTGTAATTGGTGATTTAATGATAGATCACTATTTATGGGGAAGTTGCGATAGAATCTCCCCTGAAGCTCCTGTTCAAGTTGTAAATGTAAAAAAAGAGAGCTCAGTTCTTGGAGGTGCAGGGAATGTGATAAATAACCTTTTTGCACTTGGAGCAAATGTTGATGTGATAAGTGTAATGGGAGATGATACTGTTGCCAATGAATTAAAAGATTTATTAGAAAAAATAGAAGTTTCAAGTTCAAATTTAATAGTTGAAAAAAATAGAAAAACATCTAAAAAAAGTAGATTAATTGCTTCTCAACAACAAGTTCTAAGATATGATATGGAAAGTATTGATGATATAAGTGAAGAAAGTTCTAATAAAATTTTAGAAAATTTAAAAGTAAATATCAAAAAATATAACTCTATTATTTTATCAGATTATGGGAAAGGTGTTTTAACTACAAATTTAACAAAAGAAATTATAAAAATCGCAAATAAAAATAATATAAAAATTTTAGTTGATCCAAAAGGTAAAGATTACAGTAAATACAAAGGTTCTTACACTTTAACACCAAATAAAAAAGAGGCTATGGAAGCTACTAATATCAATATAAAAGATGAAAAAAGTTTAATAAAAGCCCTAGAAGATTTAAAGCAAAAATGTGATTTAGAAGTATCACTTATAACTTTAAGTGAAAATGGAATTGCTATTTTAAAAGATGAGTTAACAATCAAACCAACTGTTGCAAGGGAAGTTTATGATGTAACAGGTGCTGGAGATACAGTAATTGCATCTATTGCTTTTGCTTTAGGAAATGATTTGAGTATTGAAGAAGCTATTAGTTTTGCAAACTTAGCAGCAGGAGTTGTAGTAGGAAAAATAGGAAGTGCAACAGCCTCTTTAGATGAAATATATGAATATGAATCAAGTTTACATAAATCAAGTTCAACTTCACATATAAAAACTTTTCAAGAGATAGAAAAGCTTGCTTATAAATTCCATGAACTTGGTAAAAAAGTAGTTTTCACAAATGGTTGCTTTGATATTTTACACGCAGGTCATGTAAAATATCTTGAAGTCGCAAAAAGTTATGGTGATGTTTTAATTGTTGGAGTAAATGCAGATAGTAGTGTAAGAAAACTAAAAGGACCAACAAGACCTATTAATAATCAAGATGATAGAGCATATATTTTAGCCTCTTTAGAATCAGTTGATTATGTGGTTATTTTTGAAGAAGAGACTCCTTATGAACTTATAAAATTGGTAAAACCTCACACTTTAGTAAAAGGTGGAGATTATGAGGGTAAAGATGTTGTTGGACAAGATATAGCAAATGAGTTAAAACTTGTTCAATTTGTTGATGGAAAAAGTACAACAAATACTATAAAAAGGATACAAAACAGTGAAACAAGCAATTAAAGATGAATTTTCATCACATTTAGAAACAATTAATACAGTAATAAACACTATGGAAGAAAAACTTGAAGCTGCATCAGCACTTGCAGTTGAGACTTTAAGAAATGGAAATAAAATCTTACTTTGTGGAAATGGTGGAAGTGCAGCAGATGCTCAACATATAGCAGCAGAACTTACAGGAAGATATAAAACGGAAAGAAGAGGATTACCAGGAATTGCTCTTACAACTGATACGAGCGCATTAACTGCTATTGGAAATGACTATGGATATGATAGAGTTTTTGATAGACAAGTTGAAGCTTTAGCAAATAAAGGTGATTTAGTAATTGGTATTAGTACAAGTGGAAATAGTAAAAATGTTATTAATGCTTTAAAAATAGCAAAAGAGATGGGATGCAAAACTTTAGGACTAAGCGGTCGTGATGGTGGAGCTATGAATGATGTTTGTGATGTAAACTTAGTAGTTCCATCAAACAATACTCCAAGAATTCAAGAGATGCATATATTATTTGGACATACAATTTGCCAAATAATAGATAATGAATTAAGCTAAATTTTCAACTGCTTTTAAAACATCATCAGCTGTAATTTCTTTCATACAGTTATGATGTTTTAAAGGACAACTTCTTTTCATACAAGGTGCACACTCTAAATTTTTTGTAACTATCAAACCATTTTTATCATTATTCCATTGATTTGTTTCTGTAAATTTTGTAGGTCCAAAAATAGCTATTGTTTTTGTTTTATAAGCAGCTGCTATATGCATAGGTCCACTATCATTTGTAATAAATAAATCTAATCCCGCTATTTTTTCTATAAGTTCAGGGATTGTGGTCTTTCCTGCTAAATTTTGGTAATTTGTAATACCATTTTTTATTAACTCTTTTTCTATATCATTTGCAATATCAGTCTCAGCAGGTCCTCCAAAAATTACAATATCATATTTTGAAGCTAAAGTTATTGCTACTTTTGCAAATTCATTTGGATACCATCTTTTAGCACTTCCATAGGTTGCACCTGGGTTTATTCCTAAAGTTGGTTTAGAGTATAAAAATGGTTTAAAATAGAGCTTTAAATCACCAACTTGATTATTTAAATTCAAAACTTTATTTACAAAATCATTGTACCTTATACATAAATGTATCTCTTCTTTTGTAAGTCTTTTATAGTTGAATTTCTTTTTTGCTTTTACAAAAAACATCATAAATTTTGAAGAGAAACTTCTTCTAAAAGATATAGCTAAATCAACTTTTCCAATAGATTTTGCCAAAGAGATTAGATTTTTATATCTATTTCCACTTTTTTTTGTATCATCAACTAAAACTTTTTCAATATTTGGATAATCTTTAAAAGCTTGTATTGAAACAAAAGAACCTAAAAGAGTAATTTTTGCATCTGGATATGTTTTTATTATATTTTGTATTGCAGGTGTTGTCATAATAGCATCACCCAACCAAGTTGGAATTTCTATAAATATTTTCATTTTTTTATCATCTCTTTAAACTCATAAAATTGGGGGTACTTTACAATTTTCCCATCTCTATTATCAACTAATCCATATCCAGCGGCAACTAATTGATGCCAATAGACTCTTTTTATTTTTTTAGATTCCCGTGCAATTTTAAAATAATCTAACATATATTTTGTGTAATCTTCAAGGCTAACACACTCTTTTTCACTTGTTGGTGCATAAGGAGTTGTATTTGAAATAGGCCAATTTACTTCTGTTATATAAATATCATTTTTACATTTATTTGATAGTTTTACTAAAGAATAAAGTAAATCTATCTTATTTTTTGTATCAAAAAAACCATATTGGGTATTTCTTGGGCTTCCTCTTCTATCCACATAAAGTAAAGAACTAACAATATCATATTTTATATTTTGAAAATTAAACATCGCTCGAACATTGTAGTAATATTCAAAATCTATAACACTAGGTCCCAAAAGTTTAATATTTGGATACTTTTCTTCTTTTAAATTTTGAGCTATTTTATAAAAATTCAAATACTCTTGAACTGAAAAAAATCCCCATTTTGCACGATTTATTGTAGTTGCGATTTGATATTCATCTACTAAAGTAGCAAACTTTGTAAAAATGAGTTCTAAGTTTTCTTTTAAAAGTTTAGGATTTTCAATATTTTGTCTATCTTGCATAATATTTAATAAAATATTCTTTTTACTCGTTTTATTAAATTTTTGTGCAAATTCAACATATAAATCAATATTTTTTATATCCCATAAAGGAAATCGAATAATCAGATTTTTTACACCTAACTCTTCAACTAATTCATGTTGAATTTCACCCTTATCAAGATTTACTCCAATTCCATAAAAATCTTCATTTGAAGCTTGATTTTTTCCACGAAAAAATTTCATAAAAAAAATAGCAATTGGTAAAATAAAAATAGAACTAAAAAAAAGTTTTATAAAATCTTTTAAATGTTTTTTTCTCATAGCTTTTTTATAAGCTCTATCTTTTATCACATGAGGTTGGTCTGAGTAATTGTCCCAAATAAATGGTTCTTTATTCACTAACTAACTCTTTTAATCTATTTTCAATTTTTTTATAAACTTCTACTGAATACTCTTTAGGAACTGTAAAATTATTTTGATTTTCCTTATTACTTATAGTTCCCCATCTTTTTGCACTTGCGAATAAAGAATCTCCAAAAAAAGATAATGTTTTTGTATTTGTAGCACCTGCAAGATGCATAGGTCCTGTTGAAGTACTAACAAACAGATAACTACTTGCAATATATTTTGTAAACTCAAATAAAGATACTTTTGATTCAAAAATAGTAGCTTCAAAATCAATATTTTTATTTATATACTCTTTTGATTTATCATCATCAGGTCCAAAACTAAAAGCTATTTCATAATCACTATCTTTTATACTTCTAGCTAAGTTTATATAATCATCTAAAGTCAAATTTCCATCACTGCTTCCACCAAATCCAGCATGAAAAACAACTCTTTTTTCTTTATTTACATCCATATCTAAAAGTGGTCTTGTAAAATCAAGTTTCATATCAGGGAAAAGTTTTTTTGCTAAATCAAGATTATATTGCCACTCTGTTTTTTCTACTTTACTTCTTTTTTGTTTTACTCTTTTGTTAAAAAAAAGTTGTGCTATTTTGGTTGCAGGAGCTACTCTTTTTTTTATTTTACTTTTAAAAAGAATTTTTCCTAAACTTATATCAATATATGCACTAATACTTGCATCAAATTTTTTACTTTTTATCTCTTTTTGTGTTTTAGACAAATCATTTTTATCAAATAAAATAACATCATCAATAAAGTCTATCTCTTGTGCAAATTCATAATTCACTTTACTTACAAGTGCTGTAAGTTTTGTCTTTGGGTATTGTTCTTTTATTGCTTTAAATAAAGGTAAAGTTACTACAAAATCCCCTATTTTATCATGTCTTGTTATTAGTAAATTCATTTTTTCAACTCTTTGTTTAATTCATATAATTTTATATATTTATAAAAATTTGTAACTGCATGGGAAAATGCGATAATCAAGCCAACATAACCATCTCTAAAACCCTGTTTTAAAATGTATGTTCTAAAAAAAGAGTACATACCATTAAAAAAAGCTTTTGTTGGACTTGAAGATTTTTTACCTACATTATTTGTAGCAAAAAGTGTTGAATATCTATCTGCTTTTATAATAAATTCTGAAATAGAATGATAGCTATAGTGTTCAACATTTCCTTTTAAAAGTTCTTGATTTAACCCTTGCGTTATGATATCTTCGTGAACATCATTTGAATTATAAGAAGTTACATCTTTATTGTATAATCTTTTGATTTTTTGGTTATTCCAGCCACAATGTTTCACTTGAATATTTTTATAAAAAGCTTTAAAATTAAGTTTATAAACTGTTCTTTTATCTAATTTTTTATTTTTTAACTCTTTTAAAAGTTCACTATCTACTACTTCATCACTATCAATAATCAAAATCCAATCATTTTTTGCAAAGCTAGTTGCATAGTTTTTAGTCCAACCAAAACCTTTAAATTCTCCTTGAACTAAATTTACATTTTTAAAACCTTTTGCAATACTTATTGTTCCATCTGTTGAACCATTATCATACACAACCACATCATCAAATTCTATTAGACTATTTAAAGTTTTACCTATGGTTTTTTCATTATTTTTTGCTAATACAACTACACTTATATTCATTTTTTGCCCAATCTTTTTACTAAACCTTTTATCTTATAGTTAAGTATTTTTTTAAATGTAAATATCTCATCTGCTGTTTTTAAACCATCACCATCAACTCTATAAATAGCACCATTAATTCCATTAAAATCTTTGTGAATAGCATTTCCTATTCTAAAATTGTATTGGTAATATTTTTTAGCCTCTTTTAAAATATCTTGATTGTATTTTCCAAAAGGAAATACAAAACTCTCTATTTTTGTATTTAATTTCTCTTCTAAAATCTCTTTTGAAATTCTTAACTCTAAATCTAAATCCACTTGGTTTTGTGTTAAATCTATATGTGAATGAGAGTGTGAACCAAAAACAACTAATCCACTCTCTTTCATCTCTTTCAATTCTTTATATGTACAAAATGTGGCTTTTTGATAATTTTCAAATAAATCATTATGCTCAAAATTCATTCTATTTTCTGCTGTTTGCTCTGTATCATCTAAAATATATTTTGAAGGAATAGCTAAGAGTGCTTTTAAATTATATTTTTTCAAAAGTGGAAAAATTAAAAAATAAAAATCAGCATAAGCATCATCAAAAGTCAAACAAACACTTTTTTGAGTTACGTTTTCACCTGGAAAAATAGTTTTGAAATTGTTTTTTATATATTTTAAATGCTCTTCAAAAATTGCTAAAACATTTGAACATCTATCGCTGTTCACATGATGATACATAATACTAATCAACAACTTTTTTTCCTTTTAATCTTTTTTTGAAATTTATTTTTGCTTTATGTTTATGAGAAAAATCTAAAGCTTTAGAAACTAATTTTTTTTCATCTTCTTGCAAAAGTTTCGCATACTCTTTTATAACAACTTCCAAATCTTCATCTTTTGCCCAAAGTTTTGAAAAGTTTTTAAGTCTGTCATCAAGTTCTAAATGAAAAAATTTCATTCTATTTATATCAACTATTTTAAAAACAAAATTATCATTCTCTTTTTTAATTAATATATTTCCAGGACTATAATCAAAATGAAAAATACTAGCTTGGTGTAAATCAAAGGTAAAGTTTGCAAAAGCTTTTAAAATCTCATTTTTATTTGGAAAATTTGTATCTAAAAGTGGTTCACGAATCGTAAAATCATAATCAAATTTTTCACTTACAAAATAGCTCTCATTTAATAATCCAAATTTATAAAACTCTATAAATCCTATAGGTTTTGGAGTGAACTCTTTGATTTTTAGAGCATATTCATAAGACTTTTGTGCTTTTGAGTTTTTAAAAAATGTATATACAATTTTATTTATAAAATGTGGTATTTTAAAAGATTTAACAACTAATTTTTGATTTTTATGTTCTATTACTTTTATTTCATTTCTAGCTTTATGTATGGTATTTGAATTTTCTTTGAAAAATTGTTTTATATTGCATAAAAAAGATTCAAATTTTTTGAATTCTTCATTTAAAATAAATTTATAGTTTGACAATTTTTACCTTTTTGTTATTTAATAATTTAGATTTTAGCCAAAAAAGCATTTAATTTGGATTTAACTACTAAAAAAGTAGAATATAGGCTTAAAATCAATAAATAAAGAGTTCTATGAAAAAAGTTTTAGAAGTTTGTCTCTCTCCTGATTTAGGTGGACTTGAGCTATATATGAAAAATATAACTAAGTATTTAAATTCACCTGCTGTAATTAACAAAAAATCAAAACTAAAAGATATACTTAAAAATGAAAAAATAGATTATTTTGAACTTTCAAAATATAACTTTTTTAAACTAGCTCATATCATAGATAAAGAAGAGATTGATATAGTGCATCTTCATTGGACAAAAGATATTCCAGTAGTTGTTTTTGCAAAACTTCTTTCTAAAAGAAAACCCAAAATTGTTCAAACAAGACATATGCATATGACAAGATTTAAAAGTGATTTTTACCATAAATTTCTATATAAAAATATAGATATGATGATTGCTGTTACAAATCTAGTAAAAGAGCAACTTGAAAAATTTATTCCAAAAGATATAAGACCTAAAATAGAAACTTCTTACATTGGTGCAAATACTCCTAAAATTTTAAGTTATGAAGAAAAAAATAATCTAAAAAAATCTCTTAATATTACTGATGAATTTATAGTTTGTATAGTTGGAAGAATTGAAGAAGCAAAAGGACAACATATAGTTTTACAAGCTGTTGAGAAATTACGAAAAAATAGCATAAAAATAAAAACTTTAGTTGTTGGTCACTATATGGATGAAAACTATTTTAATAATCTAAAAAACTCTTATCCAAGTGATATTTTTACAGGTTTTGTTTCTAATCCAACAGATTTTATGCAAATTTCTGATTGTTTAGTTTTGGCAACAAAAAAAGAGACTTTTGGACTTGTACTTATTGAAGCCATGAAATGTGGTGTTTGTGTTTTAGGAAGTAATAGTGGTGGTCCTCTTGAAATCATAGATGATGAAAAAACTGGACTTTTATTTGAAAGTATGAATAGTGATAGTTTATGTGAAAAGCTATCTTTTATTATAGAAGATGAGAAATTAAAAGAATCATTAGCTGTAAATGCTAAGATTAAAGCAGATGAAGTTTTTGATAGTCAAAAACAATTTGAAAAAATAAAAAATTTACTTAAAAATTAGGATTTCTAAAATATGTTTAATTTTTTCCAAATAAAAAAATATTTTAAAGTAAAGAAAAATAATAAAATAAATATCTTAACTAATTTAAAAAGTTCTAGAATTATTGTACAAGGTAATCAAAATTCTTTGTTGATTAAGAATTCTGATTTAAAAAGACTAAAAATAGGTATTTATGGAAATAACAATATCTTAGAAATAGATGAAAATTGTATGTTGAGAGATACTAATATTATAATGCAAGGTAATAATCTAAAAGTTAGTATAAAAAATCATTGCGAAATTGGAGGTGCAACGATTGTTTGTGCAGGAGAAAATAATTTTATACAAATTGATGAATACTGCTTGATTGCCTCAAATATAGAGATTAGAAATAACGATGGTCACTCTATTTTTGAAAATGAAAAACTAATAAATCCAAGTTCAAATATCCATATTTCAAATAATGTATGGATTTGCCAAAATGTAAAAATTCTTAAAGGTGCATATATTGGAAGTGGTAGTGTGATTGCTTTAAACGCTCTTGTAAGTTCAGGAACATATGAAAACAACGTAATTTTAGCTGGAATTCCAGCTAAAATTATAAAAAGGAATATTACTTGGAGTAAAGATTTACCTAATTAATTGAATATATTTTTAAAACTTTCATCTTTTATGATAGTTTTACTTGCTTTATAACTCCAATGGGTATCATCTACATAAAAAATATCTTTTTCACCTTTTTCTAACTCTTTTGACAATATTTTCTTTGTATTTATGAAAATATAATCTTTAGGTAAAGTTTCTAAATATTCAAAGAATATACTTTCATTATATATATTACTTACTATATATGGTCTATAAAGATTATATTTGTCTACAGCTGGCATAAATATAAGTTTTATATTTTTTTTAGCTAAAGCATGAGATAGTTTGTTGAAATTATCATTTAATAATTCAATTCTTTCTTTACTTTCTTGCTCTATAAATTTTAAATCTTCATAATAAAATAAAAGTTCATTACCAATTTTTATAGAAAATAAATTTTGATTTAATTTTTCTCTATAAATACTAGAAGATATTTTACCATATCCATTCATTTTGAATTTTAAATTATATGAAAGTGCATTTAAATTTAAATTATTGATTATTCCTACACCATCACTAGCTTTTTTAACATTTTTATTATCTTCTTGTTTTGTCAAAGGATATATTTCACTCTTTTCAAAATCAATATTATTTATAGCAAATCTTTGTAATGCAAATCTTTGAACAGATTCTATTAATACATATCTTGTTTTCATATTATCAAGTTGTCCAGAATTTAAAAGCAATGATGCTATTTCCATAAAATTACTTGTTCCTTTTATATTTAATACATTTAGATTAAATTCTGTTGCTATATAATCTTGATAATAACTATTAAGACCTCCTCCTCCTCCATTTGAAAAAGAATCTCCGATAGTTATCATTTCAATTTCATTATCATCTTTATACTCATTTGATTCCAAATGTAATTTTTTTAAATCTATCTTATTTTCTCTTAAATCTAATAAATCTGTAGCATAACTCATTCTTCCTAAATCACCTATAGTCATTGGAGATTCTGGGAATACTTTGTGAACATACATAAAATAAATTACTGCATGAAAAGAACATACTAATATGATTGAAACAATCCAAAAAAAAGATAACTTCTTAAATTTATTCATGTTTTATTACCTCAAAAATTAAAATATAAAAATTCTGTAAATTTAGTCATAATAGATACAGTATATGCCATAATAATAATAGATATAATCATATATACTATTGGTGATTTAAAAAATATCTTTTTAAATTCCATACTATTTTTAAAAGCTAATATAACTAAAAATCCTACCAATATAAATGTTGTAGTTTTACTTTCTCCAACTATATTTGTATAAACCGTACCAAAATTAAAATAAACTTCATTATATTCTGCTAAAAACTTAAAATATTTCTGTGGCAACACAACATTATCCAAGCTAAACATTGAACTTAAAACCTTTATAGCATCTTCCCATTCCTTCGCTCTAAAAAACACCCATGCTATATTTACAAAGTTAAATGTTATAAACCATGCTAGGATTGTATTCATTCTAAATCCTAGGTTTGTCCATGCCCTATGTATTATCAATGCCATTCCATGCAGAAATCCCCAGAACACAAATGTCCATCCTGCTCCATGCCAAAGTCCACCAATTACAAAAGTAGCTAGTAGATTATTATATGTTCTAAAGCTTCCTTTTTTATTTCCTCCCAATGGAATATACACATAATCTCTTAAAAATCTTGAAAGAGTTATATGCCATCTTCTCCAGAAGTCTTGGATATTTGTCGCTTTATATGGAGAGTTAAAGTTAATAGGAAGTTTTATATTAAACAGCAGTGCTATTCCTATTGCCATATCTGTATATCCTGAAAAATCAAAGTACAATTGAAAAGTATAAGATAGGCTTGTTGCCCATGCTTCTATTAGGTTTAAAGTTTGAGCATTATCAAATCCTGCTGTTGCCCAAGTTGCAAATGTATCTGCTATTACTACTTTTTTAAACAATCCTATTGAGAATATAAAAAGACCCAAAGCAATATTTTTATAATTCTTTACCATATTCCATTTACTTGCAAACTGAGGCATCATCTCTTTATGATGAACTATTGGTCCTGCTATTAGTTGTGGAAAAAATGTTACAAACAGTGCATAGTTTAAAAAGTCATACTCTTTTGTTTCACCTCTATAACTATCAACTAAATATGCTATTTGTTGGAATGTAAAGAACGATATTGCCAATGGCAAAACTAAATGTAAAAGGTTTACATTTGAAGAAGTTACTAAATTAAAGTTTTCAATAAAAAAATCTGCGTATTTAAAGTATCCAAGCAAAGATAAATTTACTATTATTCCAAAAATCAATATTGATTTTTTTGAAAATGATTTATTCAATCCTTTTTTATTCTCTTCACTACTTTTTGCTAAACTATTTCCAACTACATAATTAAACAGCATTGATATCAATATCAATGGCAGATATGCTATATTCCACCAAGAATAAAAAAACAAACTTGCAAATACCAAAAAACCTTTTGAGGCAACTGTTAATCTTTTACTATTTAAGTAAAAGTATACAAAAAAAGTTATTGGCAAAAATGCAAATATAAATTCGTATGAGTTAAATAACATTATTCTCTTCTTTCTTTATTAATTTTTATAAAACTTATCATTATTCAAAAAGTTGTTTTCGATAATATTCAGTATCTATAAACTTACTTCTATCTTCTTTTAATTTTATTATATGTTCATCTATATTTTGAATATTTATTTCTGTACCAAAATCTTTATATGATGAAATTCCCAAAAGTCTATCAAGAACAATATTTCCCAACTCTTTTTTATAATGACTAGATTCCCAATGATATTTCATTATTTGTTCATTATCTTTTGGTATTTGCTCTGCTGTTAGTTCATGATAAACTGAAAAATCTATAATTTTAAATGGCTCTTTATTTTCTTCTTTAGCTATTTCTTCTACAAATAAAACTACATCTTTTTTCCATTGTAAAAATACATCATATCCTATATAATAATCAAAAGATTCCCACTGTCTAATATGTGAAGGTCCAAATATAATATTTAATTTTATATTATTTTCATGACATAATCGTAATATTTCTTTAAAATCATCAAAGCTATTTTTACCAGTATCTTTATATGTATTATTTGAAGAAAACATTGAATAATAAAATTTTTCTTCTTTTTTCATCAATTTTAAATGACCACCTTCTTTTATGACATATAAAGCCATATGACTATCATTCATTAATCCATTATCAAAGTAAATATTTTGTGTATTTTGATTTTTCAAAGTATATATACTATCTTTAAAAGTAGTATAATTCAATAAAAATTTATATGGATTAAAAAAATTAAAATAACTTTCAAAATCTTCTGTCTTTTTCATTTGTACATCATTAAACATTCTCCAATCAAGAACTAATAATATGCTTTCTAAATTTTTTCGCTTTACTATATCTTTCACATAAAATTTTGTTTCATACATAGTTGCTCCACTATTTGACAAATTGTAAGAAGGCTTATTAAAATAATTATGATTAGGATCTATTGCTAAATCTGCTCTAGAAGTACCTAAAATAACTGATTTAGGTTTTATATCTCTAACTTGAGATAACTTAACTAATCTCATTTGATTAATTAATTTTGGTTTTATCTTATATAAATTAGTTTTATATAAATTATAAGGGTCAACAATATAATTTAAAGCTGCTACAAAAATTATAACAATTAGAATCAACCCTAATAGAATTTTAGTCCATAAGATACTAGTAATTTTCATAATAAAGCCTTAAAAATTAAAATATAAAAATTCAGAAATCTTATTTAACTGAAAAATTGAATAAATTATAAATGAAAATGACAAAAATAAATTAAAATAAGTTGGCTTAAATTTATACATTTTTTCCATACTATTTTTAAAAGCTAATACAACAATAAACCCAACAATAATAAATACAGTTGTATTATCTTTTCCTAAAATATTCTCATAAACCGTACCAAAATTAAAATAAACTTCATTATATTCTGCTAAAAACTTAAAATATTTCTGTGGCAACACAACATTATCCAAGCTAAACATTGAACTTAAAACCTTTATAGCATCTTCCCATTCCTTCGCTCTAAAAAACACCCATGCTATATTTACAAAGTTAAATGTTATAAACCATGCTAGGATTGTATTCATTCTAAATCCTAGGTTTGTCCATGCCCTATGTATTATCAATGCCATTCCATGCAGAAATCCCCAGAACACAAATGTCCATCCTGCTCCATGCCAAAGTCCACCAATTACAAAAGTAGCTAGTAGATTATTATATGTTCTAAAGCTTCCTTTTTTATTTCCTCCCAATGGAATATACACATAATCTCTTAAAAATCTTGAAAGAGTTATATGCCATCTTCTCCAGAAGTCTTGGATATTTGTCGCTTTATATGGAGAGTTAAAGTTAATAGGAAGTTTTATATTAAACAGCAGTGCTATTCCTATTGCCATATCTGTATATCCTGAAAAATCAAAGTACAATTGAAAAGTATAAGATAGGCTTGTTGCCCATGCTTCTATTAGGTTTAAAGTTTGAGCATTATCAAATCCTGCTGTTGCCCAAGTTGCAAATGTATCTGCTATTACTACTTTTTTAAACAATCCTATTGAGAATATAAAAAGACCCAAAGCAATATTTTTATAATTCTTTACCATATTCCATTTACTTGCAAACTGAGGCATCATCTCTTTATGATGAACTATTGGTCCTGCTATTAGTTGTGGAAAAAATGTTACAAACAGTGCATAGTTTAAAAAGTCATACTCTTTTGTTTCACCTCTATAACTATCAACTAAATATGCTATTTGTTGGAATGTAAAGAACGATATTGCCAATGGCAAAACTAAATGTAAAAGGTTTACATTTGAAGAAGTTACTAAATTAAAGTTTTCAATAAAAAAATCTGCGTATTTAAAGTATCCAAGCAAAGATAAATTTACTATTATTCCAAAAATCAATATTGATTTTTTTGAAAATGATTTATTCAATCCTTTTTTATTCTCTTCACTACTTTTTGCTAAGCTATTTCCAACTACATAATTAAACAGCATTGATATCAATATCAATGGCAGATATGCTATATTCCACCAAGAATAAAAAAACAAACTTGCAAATACCAAAAAACCTTTTGAGGCTTGCGTTAATCTTTTACTATTTAAGTAAAAGTATACAAAAAAAGTTATTGGCAAAAATGCAAATATAAATTCGTATGAGTTAAATAACATTATTCTCTTCTTTCTTTATTAGTTTCTGTTTATATCTTAAACTCTCTTTTTTTGGAAAACCTTTCAACATTGATAAAAATATTGCCAGTCCATTTTTTTTCTTAAATACCCTAAAAAACAATTTAAAAAATAGTGCTATTTTTAATAAAACTCTCTCAAATACATTAAAATGTTTATTTAATAAATGATAATAAGATATATAAAATTCTCTTTCCATTAGAATATTTTGTGAGGTACTACCACCTGATTTATGATAAACTTCTGCTTCTGGAATAAAATAAACTTTTTTGCCAATATCCCAAACCTTTTTAGAAATATCTTCTTCTTCACAATAAAGGAAAAAAATTGTATCAAATCCTCCAATATCACAAAAAATATCTGCTCTAAAAAACATACAAGAACCACTAATTACTTCAACCTGAGAATTTTTATTCAATTTTATTTTATTACTTGGAAATTTGTTTTTAGAAAAAAATCTTTGGATACTATTGCCAAAAAGTTGCTTTAATACATGAGGAAATTGTTTATATGAAGATGAAAAATTCTTTTTATCATCTAATACTTTTGCTGTAACTAAAGCAACATCATCATTATTATCCAAAAAGTTTTTTAAAATACCTGCTGTATTATTCAGTAAAAGACAATCATTATTAATAAAAAAATAATATTTTCCTGAAACATAATTTACACCCAACATATTTCCACTTGCAAAACCACTATTAATATTATTTTCTATTAGTTTTAAATTGCTTATATTTTTAGTAAAATTTTTTAAAGTTGAAAAATCTTCTTTTTCTGAAGCATTATCCACTACTATTATTTCAAAATTTAAATCTTTAGTTTGAGAAATAATACTCTCTATAAGTTTTATAGTAAAACTTGAAGAGTTGTAATTTATTGTAATAAATGATATATCTATATTTTTCACTAATATCCCTATATAGAATAAAAAAATAATTTTAATAACTTGTTTTTTGAAGAATATCTATTAATATATCTATCTCTAGTTTTTTCTCTTTTTATTGCAAGAAGTTCATTTTTATATTTTATTAAACAAGCTTTCATTTTAAAATTAAAATAACCTTCTTTGTAATGAGAATAATGTTCTATAAAAATATCTAGAATTTCTTTTAAATCTTCATCTATATTTTTTACATTTCTAAAAGCTTTACAATAATTTACTAAATTTTCAGCATGAAGCAAATAAGAATTTTGCTTTTTATTCAATCTATCTCTTATTGATTTGTAATCTTTTTTTACATTTTTTGTAACTTGTTCATTATATCTTCTATAATAAGTCATTGATTCATCTGTAAAAGTAATAGTTCCATTAGTTGAGGCTAAAAAAGCGATCCATATATCATGAAAAGTAACATCTTTAGGAATTGGAATAATATCTTTAACCAACTCTTTTTTAAACATCAAAGTATTTCCTGAAACACAATTATAAAAAATAAAAGATTTATTACATTTCCCTTTAACTAAATTACCATCTGGTCTAATTAATTGATTTCCTGTTTCTTTTGAATGTTCATCAATTAATATAGCATCTGAATAAATCAACATATTTTCATTTATATTTTTGAGAAATACTTCTAATTTATTTTTTTTCCAAATATCATCTTGATCTGCTAAAGCTATAAACTCTCCATTACATAAACTTATTGCTTTTTCAAAATTCTTAACAAATCCGAGATTTTTTTCATTTTGAAAAAGTTTTATTCTACTATCCTTTGACTGATACTCTTTTATTATCTTTATAGTATTATCTTTTGAGCCATCATCAACAATAATTAATTCAAAATTCATATAAGTTTGTTCTAAAATAGAATCAATTTGTTCTTTTATAAATCTTTCCCCATTATAACTGCACATTGCAATAGAAATTAAACTATGCATTTATCTCTTCCTTATCATTTTTTGTAGTCAAACATATAATTATTGATATAAAAATTGCACTAAGCAACATTACTTCCCTTTGCCAAAATAAATTAGACGATAAACCACCAAAAGTTACAACAAATAAAAATGAATAACGTATATAGTTTAAATAATAATCATCTATTTTTATAGTAAATAAATAGTACCACAACATTAAAAAGATGAACAATCCAACAAATCCTAATCCAGCAAAAATAGTTATATAAGTGTTATGCAAGTGCCCAAATGTTCCACTAAAAGAACTATCTTTACCAAACTTATCAATATGTATTTTTTGAATTATTTTATCAACTTCACAATATCCCATTCCAAAAAACACATTAAATTCTTCATTTTTTATAATATCTGGAATAATAATATACGAAGATAACCTTATTCCCCAACTTGTATTATAATCTTTTTCCTTAATTACTTTTTTTATATCACTATAACCTTGTGTTAGCCTAGTGTTTACATTTGAACTAAAATTAAAAGCAAGTATAAATATACATCCTAAAGTTATTAAACTAAATACTATATATTTCCAATTTCGTCTAAAATATATACCTACTAAAAATAATGAAGTTATAAAAAGTGTAAATTGACCTGTTCGCCCTATAGTAAGAAATAAATTTGTAATCATAGTAATTGAAAATACTAATAAAATTACTTTTAGTATTTTATTATTTACTTTAAAAATACCGAATAATGACATAAGTATTGATAGAGATAAAAATAGAGTATATTCAATATGAGATGTTAAAAAAGGAACAGGATTAGACTTATGACCAACAATATCAAATCCTAAAAATTTATCTTTAATAAATTCAAAATAAATTCCATATGATATTAACTCATTTATAAACATTCCCAATAAAAATGAACTTAATAAATATTTAATGTGCTCTACTTTTATACTCGTAGATATAATCAAAATGGGTAATAAAAAATATTTAATGAAGTTATCAAAATTATAATAATTTGTAGTAGGAGTCATTAAAATAGAAAAAATAATCCATATAAAAAATAAAATTATTAAGAAAAATATTTTGTTATTTTTAAAATTAAAATATAATTTTTTAAAATTTAAACTTAATAACCAAATATAAAACATATTATTTAACAACTCTTTGCCAATACTTGGATTAAAAGATACAAAAAAACAGAATAATAATATTGATAAAAATAATATTATCTGAAAAAAACTAGTAAATTTTTCATATTTCAAACTAAAAGAAGAAATCATTTATTATCTTTATATTTTTTTAATTATGCCATTATCACAGAAAAACTTATTTGCATCAAAATTTTTTTTCAAAATAGCATTATTTATAATTCCTTGAGAACTATCAAATCTTTTTTTATGATATAAATGAACTAAATTAGCATTATATCTACAAGATTTAAGCTCTATCCCTAATCCTCTAAATCTCCATCCTAAATCTACATCTTCTCCAACAGAAGGAAGATAATAAGTCTCATCAAAACCATTTATCGTCAAAATATCTTCTTTAAAAGCAGACCAATTGCAACCAATAATATAATTAACTTCTTTTTTTACAAATGGAGCTAAAAATGATTTATAAGAAATATGTAAAATATCCTCCAAATGCCTAGTTTTATCTTTTATTAATTTTATTGCATATAACCAATAATTATTAGTTAATTTTGAAACTGTTAATTTTTTAGAACGAATTTCTTTTGTAATTTGCTCACCTAACTCTACTCTTTTACCTGCTAAAACTATCTTTTTAGAAGCTTGTTTTACATGATTTTCAATAAAATCATCAAAAGGAACACAATCCCCATCTATAAAAATTAAATATTCATATTTTGAAGCAATAATTGCTCTATTAAGAGCAATATTTTTTCTCCATCCTATATCTTCTTGAAATAAATGAGTTATATCTAAATTATTATATTTATCTTTTACATTAGCTACATATTCAGCCATTTCCGCACTATTTCCATCTTCTGAAATAATAATTTCATCTGGAACTACTGTTTGTTTTGATAAAGAATCTAAAATCAAATCTAAACTATCTGTATCTTTATATACAGATATTATTATTGAACATTTCATTTACAAATCCCATATTTATTTAAATACCACTCAATAGTCTTAATTATTCCACTATCAAAGTTCTCATCTGC
Organism: Arcobacter aquimarinus; assembly: GCF_013177635.1. Taxonomy (NCBI): domain Bacteria; kingdom Pseudomonadati; phylum Campylobacterota; class Epsilonproteobacteria; order Campylobacterales; family Arcobacteraceae; genus Arcobacter; species Arcobacter aquimarinus. The sequence goes on from NZ_CP030944.1 coordinate 1,966,659, forward strand.
TTTCCAACCTAGTTCATTTTCTAGTTTACTCGCATCTATTGCATATCTTCTATCATGTCCGGCTCTATCTTCTACGAAAGTAATAAGACTTTTATATGAAAAATTAGGTTGTGGAACTTGTTGGTCTAATATAGTACAAATTCTATCAACTATTTGAAGATTTGTTCTTTCATTTCTTCCACCGATGTTATAAGTTTCTCCTTTTTTACCTTTATGGTAAACAAGGTCTATTCCTTTACAGTGATCTAATACATACAACCAATCTCTTATATTTTTCCCATCACCATAGATTGGAATAGGATTATTATTTAATGCATTTCTTATAATTGTTGGAATTAGTTTTTCATCATGTTGTTTTGGTCCATAGTTATTTGAGCAGTTTGTTATAACTGCGTTTAATCCAAATGTTTCTACATATGCTCTTATTATCATATCACTTGAAGCTTTACTAGCTGAGTATGGAGAGTTTGGAGCGTATGGAGTTTTTTCTGTAAATAGTTCATTTGGGTCTAGGCTTAATGTTCCATATACTTCATCTGTAGATATATGATGAAATCTACAGTCTTGATATTCTATTTTATAAGTAAATGGTTTTTCCATCCAATATTTTTTTGCTACATCTACAAGGGTATATGTTCCATTTACATTTGTTTGTACAAACACACCTGGATTTTTAATAGAGTTATCTACATGTGATTCTGCTGCAAAGTGAATAACACCTTTTATATCATATTCACTAAATATAAATTCAACTAATTCTCTATTACAGATATCACCTTTTATAAATTTATAGTTAGGATTTAGTTCACACTCTTTTAGATTTTCCAAATCACCTGCATAAGTTAAAAGGTCTAGATTTACTAAGTTATAATTTGGGTATTTTTCTAGAAAGTATGGCACAAAGTTTGAACCTATAAATCCTGCTGTTCCTGTTAGTAGTATTGTCTTATTTTTATTATTGAACATTTTATTTTCCTTTATCTTCTTTCACCTAATCTTCTTAAACAATCATCCAATCCATCTTTCCAATATGCTATTTCTATATTGAACATAGATTTAATTTTCTTTTTATTTAATAGTGAAAAATGAGGTCGTTTTGCTGGTGTTGGGTATTGATATGTTTCTATTGGATTTATTTTACAGTTTAATTTTGCCATTTTCATTATTTCTTTTGCAAAATCATACCAAGACAATACACCTTCATTTGAATAATTATAGATTTCAACTTTTTGATTATTTATTTGAGGAACAATATCAAGAATAGTAATTGCCAAGTCTTTAGCATAAGTAGGAGTTCCTATTTGATCAAATATTACACCTAATTCTTCTTTTTCTTTTCCTAATCGAAGCATTGTTTTTACAAAGTTATTTCCATAGTAACTATAAACCCATGAAGTTCTTATGATTATAGAATTTAATGGATTTATATCTCTCATTTCATTTTCACCATCAAGTTTTGTTTTACCATATATTGATTGTGGGTTTGTTTGGAATTCTTCACAGTAAGGTTTAAAATTTTTACCATCAAATACATAATCTGTAGATATATGAATTAATTTAATATTTAACTCTTTAGAAACTAAAGCTAATTTTTTTATTACTTTTCTATTTACTAAATCTGCATTTTCTATATCACTTTGGGCTTTATCCACTGCTGTATATGCTGCACAATTTATAATCACATTAATAGAGTTTTTTTCACAATAAGATTTAATACTCTCTTTATTTGTAATATCTATATCATCTCTTGTTGTAAAAAAGAAGTTATAGTTATAATTTGAACTTAATTCTTTTATTTCACTTCCAACTTGTCCATTTGAACCTGTTACTAAAATATTAAAATTAGGCATAATAGTTTACTCCAAATTCAAATATTTCTTTATCATCTTTTATATCAAAAAGTTTTGGTTGTTTTGTATCTTTAGCTGACAGATTTAATTCATCATGATTTAAAATCCAATCTATATTTAGATTTTTATCATCAAAGGCTATTCCTCTATCACATTGTGGGCTATAATAGTTATCTACTTTATAAGCAAATACTGTATCATCTTCAAGTACAACAAATCCATGAGCAAATCCTCTTGGAACCAATAATTGTTTTTTATTCTCTGCACTTAAAATAACTGCTACATATTTTCCAAATGTTGGTGAGTTTTTTCTAATATCAACTGCTACATCTAGAACTCGTCCGTGAATTACTCTTACAAGTTTCGTTTGAGCATGAGGTGGAAGTTGATAATGAAGTCCTCTTAGAACTCCTTTTGAAGATTTACTTTCATTATCTTGGCAAAAGTTTATTTTATATCCTAAAAATTCTTCAAGTTTATCTTGCCTAAAAGTTTCAACAAAGTATCCTCTACTATCACCATGAACAGTTGGTTCTATAACTACTACATCTGGAATTTCAGTTCTTGTAAATGTCATAATTATTTCATCCTTCTTGGTTGATTTGCTCTAGTTATTAGATATTGACCATATTGGTTTTTCTTTAAAGGCTCTGCTAATTCAAGAAGTTTTTCTTTTGAAATATATCCCATTTCATAAGCTATTTCTTCAAGACAGGCTACTTTTAGGCTTTGTCTATGTTCTATAGTTTGGATAAAAGTACTTGCTTCAAGCAGTGATTCATGTGTTCCTGTATCAAGCCAAGCGTATCCTCTTCCCATAAGTTCAACTTTTAATCTATTTTCATTTAGATAATCTTGATTTAAAGTTGTGATTTCAAGTTCACCACGATCACTTGGTTTTACTTCTTTTGCTTTTTTTACTACATCATTTGGATAAAAATACAATCCTACAACTGCGTAGTTTGATTTTGGCTCTTTTGGTTTTTCTTCAATAGAGATTACATCTCCACTATCATTAAATTCTGCAACTCCATATCTTTGAGGATCTGAAACATAGTAACCAAACACCGTAGCTTTATTTTCATCTTTTATATTTTTTACACTTTTTGCTAATAATTCTGTTAATCCATGACCATAAAAAATATTATCACCTAATACTAAACATGCATCATCTCCATCCAAAAATTCTTCACCAAGAATAAATGCTTGGGCTAATCCATCTGGGCTTGGTTGAATTACATATTCAAATCTCATACCCAAATCTTTTCCATCACCTAAAAGGTTAATAAAACTTTGCTGATCTTGTGGAGTTGTTATTATAAGTACTTCTTTGATACCTGCTAACATTAAAACAGACAAAGGATAATATATCATAGGTTTATCATAAATTGGAACTAATTGTTTTGAAACACCCTTTGTTATTGGGTACAATCTTGTCCCACTCCCTCCTGCTAGGATTATCCCTTTCATATACTATTCTCCTTGTTTTTTTTCTTAATAACTTTCATTATACTATAACTTTGCTTTTAATTAATTCATCTATAACCATCTTAGCACTTATATTTTTCATGCACAAATTATCTTTACAAGCCTTCATAACTTCTGTTTTATAACAAGGACTGCATTCTAATCCTGCACTTATAATAGTTACTTCATTAAAAGGTGTTTTATACGGTCCTGTTTGAACAGCTGGTGTTGGACCAATTAAACAAAAAACAGATGTATTAACTGCTGATGCAATATGAGCAGTTCCTGTGTCAGTTACAACCAAAGCTTTTGCGTTTTCAATAATACTAACCATTTGAGGAATTGATATTTTTCCTACTAAATCTATTACATTTGAATTATATGGTTTTAATGGCTCAAAAAAATGTTCTTCACCCTTTGCCCCAATAACTACAATCTTCATTTCTTTGGGTAATAGATTCAAAAACTCTTTCCAGTTTTCATGACGCCATGCTCTATAATTTATACCTTTTTTCTTATTATGAGAATTACTTGGACTTATTATTATATATTCATTTGGTAAAGATAATTTTTCTTGTATTTTTTCAAAATTTTCTCCTATTAATCTTGGAAAAGAGTTCCCTAAATTCTCTTTTGAAACAATACTTGAATAAAACTCTTTACAAATCTCAACCATATGAGTTTTTGTAATATTTATATTTTCACTAAACCAACCAATTTTTCTATTTGCAACGATATTCTCAACTAAACTTTTGAACTGTTTACCCATTTCAAAATTTATCAAAATATCATAAGGTTCTTTTTTTGATTCATTTATAATAGCTTTTTTTTGAGAACTAAAAAAAATAGGTATTTTTTTATGTTTCAAAAAAAATATTTTATTAACTCTTTTATCATATTCAAATAATTTAGAGCTACTAGGAGTTGAAACAAAATCTATTTTTATATCTTCTCCATACTCTAATCTCAAAGCATCAAGTACACTTGTTGAATAAACCAAATCTCCTAATGCTCCGCATCTAATAATCAATATTTTTTTAATATTTTGCATATTTAACTACTTTTCTAAAGAATTTAAAATCTCAAAAAGTTTAAAGAAGTTTTTTACATCACTTCCTAACCTTTTTTTTATAAATGAAACATTACTCAACCAAATAAAAAATGAAATCTTTTTACTAAAATTTCTTAATTTTTGTGTTAAATCATCACTTTTTGTCAACTCTTTATATCTGTTTATTATAAAAAAATAATCTACTTCAAAAGATAATTCCTTCATTTTTACAAAAGATAAAATAAATAATAAAAAATCTCTAAACTTCAAAGTTTCAATATCTGTACTATTTGAAAAACTCTCTTCTAAATCTATTACATAAACATTATCATTTTTATAAGTAAAATTTCGTATTTGCGTTCCACCATGAAACTCATTTTGATTATGAATTTTTGCTAATTCAAAAAGAAGTTTTTCAACAAAATCATAAAACTTTTCTTTAGTTATATTTTTATCTCTTAAATAAGCATTTACACTATTTCCACAATCTTCTAAAACAAAAAAATCATCACACTTATAAACTACTTTAGGAGTGTTTATTCCTAAACTTCTAAATTTTTCTAATTTAGAAGTTTCATAATCCAAAGCCTGAAGAGCTGTTTTATTTAATGATGGTATTAAAAGTTCAAGTGGGAAAAATCTATAAAAAAATTTTTGTATTTTATTTGCTTTAGTTTGCCTAGCTCTTTTTATCCAATATCTTTGATTTTCAAACTCTATTGGAAAAATCTCAGCACTATTTGAAAGAAACTCTTTTTTTGCTATTTCTTCCAGACTAGACACTTTTTTCCTTTCTATAAATATCATTGTGATATTTTTTAAATCTTTTGTGTTGCCATAACCAATAATCAGGTTTAAAAAAAACTTGTTTTGTAATCAAATCATTTTGAAGTTGTGTTAGTTCTTGTATTTTATCATCTGTTTTAAACTCTAAAGTTTTAACATCAATAGCTTCACCTACGTTAATAGTATAATCTCTAAAATCATTACAAACTGTAAAAATAGGAATAATAATAGCATCAAACTTCAAAGCTAATCTTGCTGTTGAATCTGTTGCCATATCTTTTTGTCCTAAAAATAAAACATCAACTCCACTTCCTATATGTTGGTCAATTACAACAGCAACTGATTTATTCTCTTTAAAAGCTTTTATCATTCCTTTTGCTGCAACTTGTTTTTCTAGCATTGTAATCTTATTTTTACTTCTTGCTTGTGCGTAAAGTTTTTGAATATGCGGATTATCCATTTTTCTATTTACTACAGCTATTTCTCCAAACATTAAAGCAATATAAGGTAAAGTCAATTCCCATCCACCATAATGAGCTGTAATATATATAACTTTTCTTTTTTCATCATGAGCTTTTTTAATTATATCGGCATTTATAATATTTGCTTTTTTAAACATATCTTCTTTTGAAATAGTTTGATTTTCCATAAATTCATACATATTGAAAACTAAAGATTTATAAGAGTTATAGATAATTTCTTCTTTTCTTTTTTCATCTATTTGGTTTTGATAAACTAAATCAAGATTTGCTTTTGCAATACGTTTATGTTTTTTATTAAATTTATAAGCAAAAAAAGCTAGAAATTGTAAGATTTTTTTCATTATAAATTTTGGAGTTATTAGAAAAATAAATCTAAAAACAATATATAAAAAATATCGAAAATAATCTTTAATCTTTCTTTTCATATAAAAGTTCCTTTGCTATTTTTACTATCTCTTTTTCATCTATTTCATTTATAGAAAAATCATTTTTATCTAATTTAAAAGGATTTACTAAACTCTTTGATTCAATAATTTTATTTACTGAAGTTTGATAAGTATTTCTATATCCTGGAGTATTTCCAAAAATAGTGATAGAAGCAATATTTAAAGCCCAAGCCATATGAGTAGGACCTGTATCATTACCAATTACTAAATCAACCTTTGAAACAACAGCTTTTAAACTATTTAAATCCAATTTTGGTAAAACTCTAGCCTTTGAAATTTTTTCTATAAATAAAGCACTTTGTTTTTCTTCTTCATTTCCCCAAGTAAGTAAACAATTTTCATCTAAACTATCTATTATTTTAGCGAATTTTTCTTTAGAGTAAATCTTACTTGGCCAACTAGCTCCAATTACAAATAAAACATTTTTTTTATTTGTGTCAAGATAATCATAAATAACCTTATCTTCATTTTTAAAAAATAAAAATGGTTCCTTATTTAAAATATCATTTTTTGTGATTTCAAAACCCAAACTTGAAGATAAAACCTTTGCATTTCTTTCTATTGCATTTTTATCATAGGCTATATCTATTTTTTTTGTATAAAAAAAAGAAGCTAATTTCTCTCTTGTAGAATCTTTGCTAAAACCTGCTCTATTTTTACCTAAAAATCTAGCAACTAAAGATGATTTTATAAGTCCTTGTGCATCAATTACTAAATCATAAGAGTTTTTCGAATGCTGCTTTACAAGTTTAAGCTGACTAAAAATTTCTTTTTTATCTTTTTTTATACCTTTTAGATTTAGTCTTATTATTTGATTTATATGTGGATTATTTTCTAAAACTCCACTAAAAGCACCCTCAACAAACCAATCTATTTGTAAAGATGGAAAATGTTTTTTTATATATTGCAAAGCTACCATAGCATGAATAATATCACCCATTGCAGATAGCTTTATGATAGCTATTTTTTTCATTATAAAATCTTTACAGTTAAATCTTCTGGTGTTTCTAATTTATCTATATTTGATTCTATCAAAAAAGATTTATTTGAAAGATTAATTTCTAAAGTTTCATCATTCAAAAAATATTCTACTTTTGGTCTTGAAAAATCTTGATTTACTGCAAAATTTAAAGATATCATAAAACTCATCCATTGCATAATTTTCAAACTTGGAAGAAGTTCTTCATATTCTAAAATATCACTTCTTGTTGGTAGAGATTTTTTTGAAAACTTAATCGTATAAGCAACAACAACCCTTGATGTATGTAAAAAATCATAATTCAAACCATTTAATATAAAATCAAAAGCATTATCATTTGATTTATAAAAATTCAAAGTTGAACCAATAGAATGAAGTTTTGAAGCAATTACTAATAATCCTCTATATTTATTATCTAAGTTATGTAAAGGTTTTAAAGCATCAAATATTTTTTTTGCATTATTTCCAAGATATGCACTTTGTTTTTCATCTATTTGAAATCTATCGAGTAAACTTCTAACGCTAACATTGAAATTTTCAGGAAATTTATGATTTGAATTTCTTAATAAATCTGTTAAATAAACTCCTTCTCTAACTCCAACTCCTGAAGTTACAACTTCATTTATTTTAAGTTCTTCAAGAATTGTTTTAAAGATAAAAGAGCCTTCTTTTATAGTATCAAATCTATCTTTTTTTACTCCAAAAGATTTTAAATCATCATTATCTTTTGCTCTTGAAATTCTGTCAAAAAAAGACAATTCATCTTTTACATCATAAGCAAATCCATGTAAAATATCTAAAGGATACTCTTTTTTTGCCATTACTATTTTTGATAAAGCTCTAATACTTCCACCAATACCAACAACTTTTTTAGGTATCTCTATATCTAATTCAAAAATCTTTTTTAAATTATCTAAAATATAATTTTTAGCACCTTCAGTATTATTTTTATTAAAATACAGCTCTTTTATTCTAACAGTTCCTATATTTAAAGAGATAGATTTTTCTATTTTTCCATTTTTTACAAATGAAAATTCTGTAGAACCACCTCCAATATCAACTGTTACAAAAGTGTCATCATGAAGTAAATTTGAAGCTGCAACTCCACCATAATATGCTTCTTTTTCACCATCTATTACTTTTATATTTAATCCTAAATCTTTTCTGACTTTTGATATAAAAATATTTGAATTTGGAGCATCTCTAAGAGCTGATGTAGCAACACAGATAATTTTTCTTGATTTTAGTGCATTTGATATATTTAAAAAAGATTTTAAAGATTCATAGGCTCTTTGCATAGGAATTTCTTGAAGATTACCATTATTTTCATAACAACCCTCAGATATTTTAACCCTACTTTTAGTCTCATTTATAAGATTAAAAGCAAACCTACTACTTTTTTGCAAGACAACCATTCTCATTGAGTTTGACCCAATGTCAATGATTGTTGTTACTTTAGACATTAATTTTCTTCTTCCATTAGTTGTTCATATTTGAACTTTAACTCTTCCATTGTCTCTTCGTTATCTGGATCTATTATGATACAGTCTACCGGACAAACTTCAACACATTGTGGCTCTTCATAATGTCCAACACACTCTGTACATCTATCAGGATCAATTACATAAATTGGATCACCCTCTTCGATAGCATAATTTGGGCACTCTTCTCTACATGCATCACATGCGATACATTCATCAGTAATCATTAAAGACATATAATTTCTTCCTATTGTAATTTAATTGTGTTGGAGTTATAACCTAAAATTGATTAATAATTTCTTTAATTAGCTTATAATTTTCTTCACTTTTTGATATAAACAAAAACTTTTCTGTTCTGTAAATATATAAATTTTTACATATATATAAAGCAGCTTCCACATCAAATTCTCTTATTTTTCCAGCATGTAAAACAAAATTATAATTTATAGCATCACTTAAAGACAAAGCAACTGCACCTAAACTTCTAAATTTTATTCTATTTTCATTTAATTTTTTACAAATATCGGGATATTCATAAGCTCTTTCAAAAACTGCTATTTTGCTTTTTTCAATGAAAAATGAATTAAACTCTTTCATTTGCAATAATGAAAAATATTTAACTTCGTCTTCAAATGCTCTATACACAATAGCTCCAGTAGCTAAATTAGTAACAAAACCAGCAACTATTTTTTCATCTTTTTTTAATGCAATAGAAGTTCCATAATAAGGTAATTTTGAATAAAAATTATTACTTCCATCAAGTGGATCAATTATAATTGTAAAATCTTTATTTTGATTTCTGAAACCACACTCTTCTGAGTATATATTTCCAAATTTTTCTAGATGTTTTATAAATATATTTTCAGCAATTAAATCTATCTTTAAAGAATTATCACCACCAAAACCAGTGATATTTGTATATTCAAAATCATTTAAAGATAGATTATTATTTATATAGTCAAAAAGTTCTTTATTTGCAAGTATTACAGCCTCTATAAAAGCTTTTTTATACAAGGCTGTAATATTTTTCATTTTTTACAATAAATCTTTTATTATTGCTTTTGCTGCTTCTCTTCCATCAACAGCAGCAGTAACAGCTAAGTGTGCTCCTCTTTGGCAATCTCCACCTGCATATACTTTTTTATTTGAAGTTTTATAAGAAGAGTCAATCACAACTCCACCCCATGAATTTGTTTCAACATTTAATTCTTTTAAAAATGCTGGAACTTCAGGAGAGAATCCAAGTGCTAAAATCACTATATCAGCATCTTCAAAATATTCACTTCCTTGATTTATTACAACTTTTTGTCTTCCTGAAGAGTCAGGCTCACTCATAGAAGTTTCAAGTAATTCAACTGCAATAGCTTGGTTATTTTCAACTTTTATAGATTTTGGGCTTACATTAAATACAAACTCAACACCCTCTTCTTTTGCGTTAACAACCTCTTTTTTACTTCCTGGCATATTTTTTTCATCTCTTCTGTAAAGACATTTAACACTTAAAGCACCTTCTCTAACAGAAGTTCTAACACAGTCCATAGCAGTATCTCCACCACCAATAACAACTACTTTTTTATCTCTAACATCAATATACTCAACATTTTTATTTCCAAGATTTCTTTTTTGAATCCCCGTTAAAAAATCAATTGCAAAATGTACATTAGAAGCATCTTCTCCATCTATTTTCACTTTATTACTAGCAGTTGCACCTATTCCTAAGTAAATTGCATCAAATTCTTTTTCTAATTCAGAGATTGACTTATCACGACCAATTTCACAATTTAAATGAAGTTTCATTCCAGCTTCTAATAACCAGTTTATTCTTCTATCAACTGTTGTTTTATCAAGCTTAAATCCAGGTATTCCATACATTAAAAGACCACCTGCTCTATCCGCTCTTTCAAACATTTCAACTTCAAAACCTTTTCTTAATAAAAAAGTTGCTGCTGAAATTCCTGAAGGTCCTGAACCAATAATAGCTACTCTTTTATCATTTTTTTCTTGAGCAAATTTAGGTTTCATACCTTTTTCAAATGCATCTTCTGAAATATGTGTTTCAATAGCTCCAATAGAAATAGCACCATGACCTGTATTTAAAGAACAAGCACCTTCACAAAGTACATCTTGAGGACAAATTCTTCCTAAGATTTCAGGGAAAGGAGATGTTTCATTTGATAAAGCAAAAGCTAAATCAGGATTTTTAATAGCTGTTTGTTTTAACCATGCTGGAATATAATTTCCTAATGGACAACCAGTATGACAATATGGATCTCCACATTGCATACATCTATCAGCTTGTTCTGTTGCTCTTTGCTTTGTAAATACTTGATATACCTCATCAAAATCTTTTAATCTTTGAAGTACATCTCTTTTTTCAGGATTAATTCTTTCGAATTTTGTAAAATTTAACATCTCTTAATCTCCCTTGTCTGGATCTAATGGTAATACAGTCATATTTTTTGGTTTTACCATCCAGAAGTTTCTAATTTCTGCTCTAAAATTTTGTAAAATATCTTCTGCCATTTCACTTTCAGTTTCATGTAAATAATCAAGTAATAATCTTTTTAAGAATAATCTCTCTCTTTCTGTATCATCTGTATCAATTCTTACTGATTCTATTAATTCTTGATTCATTTTATCAACAAATGTTTTTTCAGGGTCATAAACAAATGCTAAACCACCTGTCATACCAGCTCCAAAATTAATACCAGTATTTCCTAAAATTACAGCAATTCCACCTGTCATATATTCACAAGCATTATCTCCTGTTCCTTCTACAACCGTTGTACATCCTGAATTTCTAACAGCAAATCTTTCTCCTACAGTTGCTCTAACATATAGTTTTCCACCTGTAGCACCATATAAACAAGTATTTCCAGCTCCTGCGAAATTTTTTCCTTGATGTACTGGATTTATGATGATTTTCCCACCATTCATACCTTTTCCAACATAGTCATTTGCAGCACCATCAAGATATAAATTCATACCTTTTGATAAGAATGCTCCAAAAGATTGACCCGCAATTCCTTTTAAATTGATTGTAATAGAGTTTTCAGGTAAACCTTTATCCCCATAAAATCTTGCTATTTCTCCTGAAATTAAAGCACCAAAACTTCTATTTAAGTTAGATATTTCAGCACTTACTTTTACAGGTGAGCTTGGATTTTCTATAGTTCTGTGAACTTTTTTCAATAACTCTTTTTCAAATTTATTATCATCAAAAGGAGCATTTGTCTCTTTTTGACAAGTATCAATTCCATCAACTCTTCTTAAAATATTTTGGAAATCAAATTTTTGTGCAAATTTGTCATCAATAACTTTTAATAAATCACTTCTTCCAACAATCTCTTCAATTGTTTTATAACCTAAACTTGCAAGAATATTTCTTACATCTTCAGCAATAAATGTGAAGTAAGAAATCAATCTTTCAACTGTTCCTGTAAAGTGGTCTCTTAATGTTTCATCTTGAGTTGCAACCCCAACAGAACATTTATTTGTATGACAAATTCTTAAAATTTTACATCCAAGTAATGTTAAAGAAGCTGTTCCAAAGGCATAAGATTCAGCACCTAACATTGCAGCTTTTACAACATCAAGACCTGTTTTTAATCCTCCATCTGTTTGAACATGAACAAACTCTCTTAAATGGTTTGCTTTTAAAGCATTATGAGCTTCAGAAAGTCCCATCTCCCATGGATTTCCAGCGTGTTTGATAGATGTTAAAGGGGCAGCTCCTGTTCCACCATCTCCACCTGAAATAATAATTTTATCAGCATAAGCTTTTGCAACTCCTGCTGCAATTGTTCCAACACCAATTGAAGATACAAGTTTAACTGTGATTTTAGCCAATGGATTTATCTGTTTTAAGTCAAAAATCAACTGTGCTAAATCTTCAATAGAATAAATATCATGGTGTGGTGGTGGTGAAATTAAAGTAACACCTGCAACTGTGTGTCTAAGTGTTGCAATTAGTCCTGTTACTTTATGCCCTGGTAATTGTCCACCTTCACCTGGTTTTGCACCTTGTGCTACTTTGATTTGTAACTCTTCAGCACTTCTTAAATATGCTGGAGTTACCCCAAATCTTCCTGATGCAACTTGTTTGATTTTAGAGTTTCTAATCGTTCCAAATCTTTTTGAATCTTCTCCACCTTCACCTGAGTTACTCATACCACCAATTGTATTCATAGCAATAGCCATTGCTTCATGAGCCTCTGGTGAAATTGAACCTAAACTCATAGCAGCTGTTGCAAATCTTTTGAAAATATCCTCTTTTGATTCTACTTCATTTACATTTATTGGTTTTCTATCTGAATTAAACTCTAAAAAATCTCTAATAAATTTTTTATCTCTGTTTGCTACAAGCTCTCTTAAACCATCAAAATCTGTTAATTCTTCTTTTGTTGTTGCAGTTTTATTATGCATTGCTTTTGTAGTAGCTGGACCATAATCATGATATTCACCACCATTTGAGTATTTATAAAATCCTCCTAAATCAAGTGGGAAAATAGAATTTTCTTCTTTAAATGCATTATGATGTGATTTATCAATTCTTTGCTCAATATCAGCATAAGTTAACCCAGCTAATTCACTATGAGCTCCTGTAAAACAGTCATTTACAATTTCATCACTTAAACCAACAACATCAAACAATCCTGAATTTCTATAAGAAGCTATTGTACAGATACCCATTTTTGACATGATTTTTAATAAACCAGCATTTACTGATTTTTGAGTATTCTTTAAATATTTTTGCATCTCATATTTACTTGGTTTTTCTCTTTGGAAAAAAGAAACTGTCGATGCATACATCATATATGGATATATTGCCGTACATCCAAATGCTATTAAAACAGCAGACATGTGTGGATCATATACTTCACCAGTTACAGCTACCAATGAAGCATTATGTCTTACTTCTGCTTTTAATAATTTCTGATTTATATATCCAATAGCCATAGCCATAGGAATAACTTTTTCATTTTCATTTATGTTTCTATCATCTAAAATAACTACAGAAACTCCATCTTCTTTTACTGCTTTAATTACATAAGAAGCTAAAGTCTCTAATGCTGCTTTTAAATTTGTTTTAAAAGTTGTTGAGAAAGTTCTATTTTTGTAATAACTGTCATATCTTGGTGACTTTTCATCTCCAAAAGAGTATAAAATATCATATTTTTCTTTCATTAAAATAGGACTTGTTACTTTTAATCTTCTTGCATATTCTGGTTTTTCATCTAAAATATTATGAACTTTTCCAAAACCTGTTTCTAAAGACATAACTACTTTTTCTCTATATGGGTCAATTGGTGGATTTGTAACTTGTGCAAATTTTTGTCTAAAGAAATCAGTAAAATTTCTATTTACATTTGAAAAACATGCCAATGGAGTATCATCACCCATAGAACCAACTGGTTCTTTTCCATCTTTTGCCATAGGCTCGATTACTTGGTCTAATACTTCATAAGTTATATTAAAATATTTTTGTTTTTTATCTAAATTTTCTGGCTTATAATCTTTTACATTTAAAAATGTATCTTCGATATATTCTTGAATATAATCCATATCATCATTTAACCAAGTAGAATAGTGTTGTGATGATTTTAAATAATCATTAATATCTTGCTCTTTTAGAATTTTTCCATGTTTAAGGTCAAGTGCAATCATCTGTCCTGATTGTAATCTTCCTCTTTCTAAAATATTACTATCTTCAATATTTAGTGTTCCATACTCAGATGTAATATATAATTTATCATCTTTTGTAATTACATATTTAGAAGGTCTTAATCCATTTCTGTCAATCAAACATCCAATATGTCTTCCATCTGTTAAAGATACAGCAGCAGGTCCATCCCATGCTTCCATCGCAGTTGCTGTATACTCATAAAACGCTCTTAAACTAGAATCCATGTGAGGAGAATTTTGCCATGGTGCTGGAATTAAAGCACGTGCAGCTTTGAAAAAATCCACTCCATTTACTATTAAAAACTCAAACATATTATCTAAAGACGTAGAATCCGAACCAATTGGTTGTAAAATTGGTAATAATCTTTTCATCTCTTCATCTGAGAAAATTTCTGATTTTAATTGTCCTGATTTTACTTCTACATTAAATCTATTCGCTTCAACAGAGTTTATCTCTCCATTGTGAGCTATCGCTCTAAATGGTTGTGCTAATCTCCATAAAGGAAGAGTATTTGTAGAAAATCTTTGATGAAATAAAGAAAAAGAAATTTTAAAATCTTCATCTCTTAAATCAATATAAAATTTTCTAATATGAGTAGGCATTATTAGCCCTTTGTAGGCAATAACTTTAGATGAAAATGTAGGTATATAAAAATCTTTTTTATCTATTAATTTATGTTCACACTCTTTTCTTGTCAAATAAAGCATTGCATCAAATCTTTTTGATGACATTAAAGTATTTGGTACAACAAACACTTGTACAATATTTGGCAAACTATCTAAAGCTTGTTGTCCTAAAGCATCTGTATCAACAGGCACTGTTCTTGTAAGAATAACTTTTAAATCATTTATTTCACAATACTCTTTAAATGTATTTATATCTTCTAAATCTCTTGAAAAAATCATTGCAACAGCATAAATTTCTGGTAAATCAACACCTTTTTGTGTTGCAATTTTTCTCATAAATGAATCGGGCATTGATAATAATAAACCAGAACCATCTCCAGTTTTTCCATCGGCTGCTACTGCACCTCTGTGCATCATTCTTTCAAGTGAAGTTATTGCATCTTCTAAATTTTTATGACTTGGTCGATTTCTTAAATCTGCTACTAAACCAAACCCACAATTATCTTTAAAAGAAGTTAGTAAGTCTAAATTGCACCCCATCATTTTCCTTTATATTAATCTTTCTTCTATCCTATTTGTTAAGTAAAAAAATATACTATAAATAAGTTTAAATATAGTTAAACCCCTAGAATATCGCATTTTTGCTAGAATAATTATACAACATTATTTTTGATTAATTTTGGCTTTATTGTATATATTTTATACAATTGTTAATTTTTTCATAAACTAAGATTTTTTAGATATTTATTGGAATTTAGATAGAATAAAAATAAACTAAGGAGAGAGATGAACACACTAGAATCTGAGATTTTTTCTTTTTTAATAATCACTTTTACAGTGATTTTATTAGCATATTTTACAAAGAAAATCCAAGATAGAAATACTAAAGAGTAATATTTTCAAATATAACTCCACTTATTTTTGTATATATTTTATTATATTGGTTATTTTTTCTTACTGTCCAAATTAGAATTTCTAAATTTTTATTTTTGCAAAAATTAAATATTTTACTTTCAAATAATTTATAATCTAAAGAGATAAAATCTGGTTTTATTTTTAAATATTTATACAAAAAAATCAGATTTTCATATTTTTCAAATTTTTTTGGTACTTTTTCAAATATCAAACCTATTTTTAAATCTTTTCTATTTTTTCTAAACCAAAATAAAATATCTGTTTGAAAGGAGCAAATAAAATAATCTATTTTATAAAAATCTAACATCTCAAGTAAAAATTTTTCTAAAACTCCAATATTTTTATGTTTTTTTATCTCTATTATCAAAGAAATATCTTTTTTTAAATCTATTAAAGTCAAAACTTCTTTCAATAAAGGTATTTTTTCCTTTGTATCAAAAAGAGAGAGATTTCGTAAAAAATCATAATCTACCTCTTCTATTTTTTTATCTATATTACAAACTCTTTTTAAATCCTCATCATGAAAAACTACTATTTGCTCATCTTTTGTAATATTTATATCAAATTCTATAGAGTAGTTTTTTTCGATTGCTTTTTTAAAAGCTAATAGGGAATTTTCTGGTATTTCTCTATTTTTATGTAATCCTCGATGAGCTATTAACTTAATCTGTGATTTGCTCATCTTTTTGTCCATACTTTACGAGTTGGTCGAGTTTTATAAAATAAGAATGTCCTAAATAAATTATAAAATAAACAGCACTAAATAGTGTAGCAAAAGGAATCATAGAAATTATATATAAAAAAAGTGTTCTAAGCCTAAAATTATTTGCTTCTTTTTTATAAATAATTTTGTATTGTTCCTTATTTAAGATAGTTGAGCTAACATCAAAATTTAGAAGTTTATGGAAAAAATAATAAAGTGGTAAAGCAAGTGCAAACACGTTTATAACAGGTACAAAATAGACAGGAATCAAAAGTACAAATAAAAGAATCATCATAAAAACACTTTTAAATAAAACCCAAACAGATAAAGAAATTGTTCCATAACCTTCAAGTTTTAAATGAGAATAATATCTTTTATGTAAAATTCCTAAAATCATAGGAGTTAAAAATCCAATTATTACAATAGTTAAAATAATAGAAGCTTGTAAAATAATAATTGTCCCTATTGTATAAAGTAAAAATCCTGCTATCCAAGAAGTAAAAGAATATTTAAATAAAAAAACGATGAAATAAGTAGCCCAAACAAAATAAAATGGAGCATTTTCATCAATCACAACTTCTTGTCCATTTTGTGAAGCTGCTGCTATTTCTTGCAGGCTTGAAATCCCAAAATCAGCTGCTGCAAAAAACATCATATATAAAATAATCATCGTTACAATCAAAGGAACTAAGGCAATTTTTAACATAGAACTTGTAAAAAAGTCCTTTATACTTTTAAGTATTATTTCTATTTCGTTCATTATTATCAATCCTTTTTATCAAATCTTGTTCGATATTCACACTTTTGACAAAGTTCTTCAACTAAAATATTTTGTTTAAAACCTTTTTGAATATCCAAAACTCTTTTTGAATTTAATATATCTTTTAGTTGTGTATTATTTGTATTTCCAAGTTTTATACAAGCATTTTGGTCTAAACAACAAGGAATTACATCACCATTTGCTAAAATACCAAAATGAGAATCCAAACCATAACAAAATCCAGTCTTTGAAACTATCTCATTTTTTAAAGATGGCCAAGAGAAATACTCGTCAAAATTAAAAAATATTTTTCTAGCAATTCTTATATTTTTAGGTTTTTCTTTATAAACTTCATCAATATTTATATTTATTTCAAAAGTTTCATTTATTTTGTCAAAAACTTTTTTATTAAACTCTTTTGCACTTTTTTCTTCATCTAAATTCCAAATTCTAAAGTTTATAAAATATTCATGGTTTTGTTTTTGAGCAAATTTTACAAAATTTAAAATAGGATTTAAATACTCATCAAGTGATTTTTTATGACTATTTGCATTATAAGAGTTGATTGAAAAATTTATTTGTTTGATTGTTAGATTCATAAGTGATAAATAGTGTTTTTCATTTATATTATTCGCAGTTGTTGTAATATTAACTTTTAAATCATATTTTAAACTAATATTCAAATACTCATTTAAATTTGTCAGCACTAATGGATCGCCAACAATATGATAAGCCAACTCTTTTGTATATGGTTTAAGTTGAGCATTTAAACTCTCAAATTTTTCTAAACTCATAGTTGCACTAGGAGATATTTTGGGAGGGCAAAATGTACATTTTAGATTACAAATATTGGTTATTTCAATATGTACTTTTTTAAATTTTTTTATAATACTTCCTTTAAAAATTTTCAAAATTGTATCTAATAGTTCATAAAAACTAATCTTTTGCTAACTTCTGTTTGACTATAATCCAAAAAGCAAATATAAGGGCAAAATATGGAAATGATTTTAAATGAAAATGATTTAGTTGTAGGTGCTAGATTTGAAAATGGAACTATTCAAGACTATGTTGATGAGAAAAAAACTTATGGACTTATAAGAATTGAAGATTCTACGGCAAATTGGTTTTTATTCAACAAAGATGAAAGTGATGATGATTTACAAGAACTATATAAAAAAGTTTTAAAACAAGAACATCTTATTCAAAATGATTTTGGTGAAGAGATTGTTGTTTTTAATAAAACAGGTTCTAAATCTTTTGAAGTATTCATCAAAAAAATTGATGAATACTTAGGAGATGAAATGGGAAGTTTTATCTAATTATCTATTAAAACTTTTTTATAAATAAAATCAAAATTCTGAATAGCAGGAAGATTAAAATCTTCCTCTTTTTGAGGATTCCAATATAAGTATCTATTTCTAAATTTATCATTACTTGTTACAAAAAAGATATTAAAAGCTGTTGCTAAAACTATATTTGTCTGTTTATCAACAAATTTATATTCATATTTTCCGTAAATCTTTGGTAAAAATGTCTCAACTAATTTTTTTGTAACTTCAAATCTTGCTGTTTCTTCTTTTGGAGATGGAAAATTACCATTTAAATATACTCGTTCATTATTTAAAATATATCTATTAAATTTATAAGAGTAAGTTGAAATATCTATGAATTTTTCTACATAATGCTCATGTAATTCTTTTATATCTTCTATTTCTGTTTCAGTTAAATTTGTAGCATATTTCAAAGGATGAATATAAACTCCTATCATTGATAGACTATCTATTTTAAACTCAGAATTTTTTGGAGTTTTTGCATAAATTTGCGAATCCATTTTTACAAAAGAGTAATAGTTTCTAATTGTATATTTCACAAAAATATCATAATAAGCAATACTCAATAAAGATATCAAAAGTACAAAAAACACTATATTACTTTTAAGTATTCTTGATAATAAAAAACTTATAAAAAAACAAAAAGAGATAAATGATAAATTTGCAGGAATAAATAAAAAACTCTCAGGAACGACTAATTCAAAACTTGGCATCTAAACTCTTAGTTTAATAAATAAGGCAAATCTCTTTTTAGAGATTCTAATAAATCTTTATTCAAGAAAAACTCTGAATATTTTGTGTTTTGATTTTTATAACAATGAGCACAAATATATCTATTTCTTTTTATAATTTCTACACCTTTTTCTAAAAACTCTTGTAAAGAAGAATCACTATGAAAATATTCATACATTTTTTCTAAATTATTAGAAATATCACTATCTTTTATAAAAACAATACTCTCTTCCATAAACTCTATGACATTTAATTCTTTTGATTTGATATTTAAAAATGCTGCCTTTACATCTTCAAATCTTATATCAAATTTAGCACCTGCTAAAAGTAACTCTTTTAGATTTTTCAAGTCATTATTTTGAAAATAATACTGTAATAAAAGATTTAAATAATGTTTTTTTACATCTGTTGGATAATTTTTCAAAACTTGGAAAACTTCATTTGAATTATTTATTTTTCCATTTTCAATTAGTGTATTGTGTAATACACCTATTTCTCCAATAATCTCATGTAATCTATCACTCATGAAATTCCTTTGTTAAATTTGTTGTATTCTATCCAAAATAGTTTTTAATATTATTATGAAATTATGTTATGATATTATAAAAAAGTAAATTTACTTAATTTTGAGAAACATAATGAAAAAAACTCTATTAAAATTTTTAATATTATGCACTATTTTATGTCAATCTATTTTAGCCAATACTCAAAAAGTAACCCTACAACTAGAATGGAAACATCAGTTTGAATTTGCTGGTTTTTATACTGCTATTGAAAAAGGTTATTATGAAGACATTGGTATTGACCTTGAAATCAAAGAGTTTCATGATGGCATTAACATTTCTCAAGACGTCTTAAATGGCAAATCTACTTTTGGTATCTCTTCTTCTGCTTTAATTTTAGAAAGGCTCAACAACAAACCTATTGTTTTAATCGCTTCTTATTTCAAGCAAAATGCTCTTGCTTTAGTTACCAAACCTGAAATTAAATCTCCAAATGATTTAAAAAACAAAAAAATTATGGCTTTAGATTGGGAAATGGGTCATACTAGTTTAGGAGTTATGTTAAAAGATTTTGGCATTAACAAGAACGATTATGATTTAGTTTTACACGATTATCAAATTGAAAAGTTCATAAATGGAGAAGTTGATGCTATGAGCATATTTACTACTTCTCAACCTTACGAGCTAGACAAGCTTGGAGTTAATTACAATATTTTAAATCCTGCTAATTTTGGAATATACTCTTATGATGTTGAGTTATTTACAAGCGAGGACACAATAAACAAACATCCAAAGATGGTAGAGGATTTTGTAAATGCTACAAATAAAGGTTGGGAGTATGCCTTTAACAATAAAGAAGAGATAGTAGATTTAATATATAACAAATATTCAAAAAGAAAAACAAAAGAAGCTTTATTATATGAAGCAAATCAAACAGAGCAGATATTCAAAACAAACATATTTAAAATAGGAGCAATAGCTCCTGAGTTAATAAAACTAAATGCTGACATGTATACAAATCTTGGTTTAGTTGACAAAAACTTAAAAATTACTGATTTATTGAATGGGTATTATCAAAAAAAGGGTTATCATTCTATAGTTGAATTAAATAAAAATGAAAAAGAGTATCTAAAAAACAATCCAAAAATAAAAGTTCACAATGAATCAAATTGGCCACCATACAACTACAATACAAATCAAACACCAAAGGGTTTTTCTATTGATTATATGAATCTTTTAGCCTCAAAACTTGGAATACAAGTAGAATATATTTCAGGTTTTAGCTGGGATGAGTATATAGAAAAACTAAAAAACAATGAAATTGATGTGATGTTAAATATTGCTAAAACACCTCAAAGGGAAGAATTCTTTAATTTTACAACAAATTATACAAAATCAATAGATACAGTTTTTACAAAAAAAAATTCAAATCTTAAAAATTTAGATGATTTTGATGGAAAAACAGTAGCTGTAATAAAAGCTTTTTATGAAGAAGAATTATTAAAAAAATACTATCCTAACATAAAACTATTGGTTGCTGAAGATAGTATTGAAGCTTTAAAAAAAGTAGCATTTGATGAAGCAGATGGAGCTATTGATAATTTTGCTGTTGGAAGTTATTATATTCAAAACAATTTAATTTCAAATCTAAAACCAGCTTTTGAGATAAAAGATAAAAGATTCAATTTAGAGATGCATTTAGCAACAAATAAAAACAATGAAATTTTAAGGGATATCCTAGAAAAAGCAAAAGCAAAGGTAACAGAAGAAGAACTATTTAAGCTAAAAAAGAAATGGATGGATGAAAAGGTTTACCTAAATAGTTCGAACATCTATCTAACACAGATAGAACAAAGCTATTTAAATAATAAAAAAGAGATTACTATGTGCGTTGACCCAGACTGGGAGCCTTTTGAAAAAATAAATGAAAATAAAGAACATGAAGGAATTGCTGCTGATTTAATCGCTATTATTTCAAAAAAACTAAATATTGATATAAAACTTATCCCTACAAAAACTTGGGAAGAGAGTCTTGAATTCTCAAAAAATAAAAAATGTGATATTTTAAGTTTTTTAAATGAAACTCCAAAAAGAAAAAAATGGTTAAATTTCACTAATACTATCTTTAAAGATCCAAATGTAATAGTAGGAAGAATAGAAACAAATGAAATAAAAGATTTATCAAAAGTAAAAGCCTCTATAGCTTTACCAAAAGGTACAGCTATGTATGAAAGATTTGAAAAAGATTTTCCAAATATGATGATAATTCCTGTAAATTCTGAAGAAGAAGCTTTTACTTTAGTTGAACAAAAAAAAGCTGATTTAACACTTCGTTCTTTGATTATCACAGCTTACACCATAAAAGAACAAGGTCTATTTAATCTAAAAATTTTACATCAACCCAAAAATTATGAAAATTTTTTGAGAATTGGTGTTATAAAAGATGAAGAAATTTTAGTTGAAATATTAAATAAAGCAATTGAGCAAATAACTTCGAATGAAATCCAAACTATTGTAAATAAATGGGTATCAATAAAATATCAAGAGGCTGCTGATTATACATATTTTTGGGTATTTTTTGTTCTAACTTCTATATTGATTTTTTTCTTTTTATATAGACAATATTTACTTAAACACTCAAACAATCATCTTCAAAAAGAAGTTATAAAAAGAACTAGACAACTGGAAAGTTCAAATCAAAGTTTAAAACGAAAAAGAGATGAATTACATAACTTAAATAAAAATCTTGAACTTAAAATCAAAGAAGAAGTTGAAAAGAATAGATTGATTCAAGAAAAACTATTTAAAACTGATAAACTAGCCTCTATGGGTGAAATGATAAGTAATATCGCTCACCAATGGAGACAACCACTATCTGTTATATCAACCCTTGCAACTGGCGTAAAACTTCAAAAAGAGTTTGATACATTAAGTGATAAAGAACTTATCTTAAATATGGATTTGATAAATAAAAATGCTCAATATCTATCAGAAACAATAAATGATTTCAAAAACTTTATAAAAGGTGATAGAAATTTACAAAACTATAATCTAAGTTCAACAATAACCAATTTTATCCACTTAATAGAGTCCTCTATAAAAAACTCAAATATAAGAATGATTTTGGATTTAGATGATGATATTTTTATTGATGGTTATCCAAATGAATTAATTCAATGTTTTATAAATATTTTTAATAACTCAAAAGATGCTTATGAAGAGACAAATCAAGAAAATCCACTATTTTTCATAAAAACTCAAAAACAAAATAATCAAGTAATTATAAAAATAAAAGATAATGCACAAGGGATTCCACAAAACATAATCTCAAAAATATATGAACCATACTTTACAACAAAACATAAATCACAAGGCACAGGACTTGGACTTCATATGACTTATAAACTAATAACAGATGGAATAAATGGAAAAATTGATGCTAAAAATGTATCATTTGAATTTGAGAATCAAACTGAAATAGGTGTTGAATTTAAAATAGTTATAGATTTATAATTTGTGGATGGGGTAGAAGGATTCGAACCTTCGAATGACGGTACCAAAAACCGTTGCCTTACCACTTGGCGATACCCCAAGAAAATAAAGTTATGAAAAAATGGAGCTGGTGAAGGGAGTCGAACCCCCGACCTGCTGATTACAAATCAGCTGCTCTAGCCAACTGAGCTACACCAGCGCCATACTCCTATCGAAGTGGTGTCAAGAGAGGGACTCGAACCCTCGACCTCCGGCTTATGAGACCAGCGCTCTAACCAGCTGAGCTACCTTGACACTTAGAAATTGGTTGCGGAAATAGGATTTGAACCTATGACCTTCGGGTTATGAGCCCGACGAGCTACCTAGCTGCTCTATTCCGCGATATATAAAAAAGAACTTTACTAACAAAAAGTTAGTGGAGCGGGAGACGAGACTCGAACTCGCGACAGTCTGCTTGGAAGGCAGAAGCTCTAGCCAACTGAGCTACTCCCGCATACTTTAGAAGTCTTAACTTTTAAAGGACTGGAATTATAATAGAAAGTTTATTAAAAAAACCTTAATTAAGTTTTTTTAATTTTCTTCTTTTCTTATATTATTTATAAACTGCATGATAAATACTAAAAAAATTGATATTATAAATCCTGTCACAAATCCAACTATTACAATAAGTGCTTTTTTAGGTTTTTCAGGATCTTCATCTACTAAAATATTTCCTACTATTTCTGTGTTTTTAAGATTATGTTCTAAAGTTAAAGATTCAAGTAATTTTTTTCTTTCAAGTAATTTATTTATATCAACATTCATCAAACTTTCTTTTGCTTCTATCAAATCATACAAGTCAGACTTATTTTCCACTATTGCATTTGATATATCTCTTTTTTCCATAAGCTTAAGAGCTGAAATTGAAGGGTCTAATTTGTTAATGTTTTTTAATGTTTCTGTTACAAAACTCATTTGTTCTTCTAAATTCGATATATTTTGATTTAATAAATCTATTTTTTTATTGATACTTGTGATTTTATCTTCTTCAATATTTTTAATAGATATATCAATATTTTTGATTTCTATAATATTTTTTTCTCTTACATCTGCTAAAAGTTTAGAGTGTTCTTCTTTTACATAATCTAATATTTCTTTTATACCATTTATTGCTTCATCATTTGAAGTTGATTCACTTGTAATTTCAATAAAATTTTTCATCCCTTTAGGAATAGAAATATTTACAATTTCATATTTTTTATCCTCTATATTTTCTCTTAAATCTATAAAAATCATAGATAATTTCTTCGATAAAGAATCTGCATCATCTACATAAGTATTTTTATCGTTATCTGTTTTAAAAGTACCTATTTCAACTAAAGCTTTCACGCTATAAATTGGTGTTTTTATATAAGCGAAAGCTATTGCTAAACCTGTAACAACTGCTGTAAAAACTAAAATAAAAACTCTTTTATTCCAAATTGTTTTAAATAACTCTTTTAAATCTATTTCATCTTCTACTATGTATTCTTTATTTTGCAAGTTTCATTCCTATGTTTAAATTTTTAAGGGGGTAAAATTATACCAAAATACTTTACTCTTTTTCTACTCTTTTTTGAGTAAATATGAAATTATTGTAAATTCAATTGGTGATTGAATTCAGGTACAATCTCTTTTAATTTTGCTATTTTATCTTCGCAAACCAATAACTCTTCTATTTTTTGATTTAGTTCATTTATATCAAAAATAGTTGGGCTTGCTACGGTTATTGATTCATATTTTGTTTTTTGGTCACTATCATTTATAAGCAACTCTTCATATAGTTTTTCACCAGGTCTTAGTCCACAAAACTCTATTTTTATCTCACTTCTACCACTTAGCTCTATCATTTTTTTTGCTAAATCTACTATACGTATTGGTTCTCCCATATCAAGGATAAATATTTCTCCACCTTTTCCAATACTTGCAGCTTGTAGTACTAACTCACAGGCTTCTGGAATTAACATAAAATATCTTGTAATATCAGGGTGAGTTACTGTAATATTTTTGCCTTGTTCAATTTGTGATTTGAATTTTGGAATTACACTTCCACTACTTCCTAAAACATTTCCAAATCGAACAGCAACTATTTCAGTTTTTTCACTTTTTACATTTTGGGCATAAAGTTCACAAATTCTTTTAGTTGTTCCCATTACATTTGTAGGTCGAACTGCTTTATCAGTAGAAATTAAAACAAATTTTTCAACACCATATTTTATAGAGATATCAATACAGTTTTTTGTACCTATTATATTATTTGAAATACCTTCTAAAATATTATCTTCTACCAGTGGTACATGTTTGTATGCAGCTGCATGAATAACTATTTGAGGTCTGTATTTTTCAAAAGTTTTTTCTAAAAACTCCATTTTTCTAACTGTTTGCATAACAGATACTATATTTGAATTTTTTAACTCTTCTGTAATAGTATAAAGATTAAACTCACTATGATCTAGTAAGATAAGTTGTTTTGCTCCAAAAAGTGCACACTGTCTGCTTATCTCACTTCCTATACTTCCACCTGCTCCTGTAATTAAAACTACTTTATTCTTTATAAAATTTTCTATTTGTTTTTTATCCAAATCTTTTGGATGTCTTGCAAGTAAATCTTCAACTCCTATATCTTTTAACTGTTTAGAGAACTCTTCTTTTTTTAATATTTTTTCAATAGTAGGTAAAATTTTTATAGTAATAAAATAGTTTTGCATATTTTCATAAACTATTTTTATTTTCTCTTTTGAAGCTGAAGGCATAGCTACAATCATCAAATCAAATTTCTGATTTTCATATAAATTACAATATTTTTCTTTAGAATAAATAGAAATACCATCGATACTTCTTTGATGTAAAATTTCATCATCATCTATAAAACAAACCAGTTTATATTCACTATTCAAAAACTCTCTTTGAAGTTGAAGCCCTGCTTTCCCAGCACCATAAATCACCAAAGTTTTTGTTTTACGATTTTTCCCAACGCTCAAATAATATTTATAAACATAAACCAAAATATTTATACTAAAAGTATAAAAGATTAAATCAATAAATATAAGATTAAAAGGTACCTTCAAATAATAATATAAAATGGGAGCATAAATAACAAAACTTATCACAGCTAATAAAATTTTCATCAAACCTGTTTTTGTAGAAGCTTTTGACCAAGAAAGTTTATAATCATCAAAAAATAAGAAAGAAGTTACAACTCTTACTGCTATTATAATTGCTAAAATAATAAATGAAAAACTTTTAGTTAATAAAAAACTAACTAAAAATAAAGAGAATGAAGATACGACTAAAATAGCTAAAATACCCAAAAATCTCTTGTCTCTTAAATAATTCATCAAACTCCTTTTAATAGTAATTTTTTTCATAAAAAAATGGTGATGTTGTTTCTATAAATTTTGGCAATTTTTCATCTGCATTTGATAGTATCTGTAACTCTTTGGGTATTTTCCAATCAATATTTAGATATTCATCATCAAATTTAACACCTATACTTTGTCCTGCTGCAAAATATCTATCTATTTTTATATTTACAATAGCATCTTGGCTTAAAACAGAAAAACCATGTAAAAATCCTCTTGGAATAAATAACTGTTTATTTTCTACACTATCAAGTTCCATACAAATAACTTTTCCAAAGCTAGGACTTCCAACTCTAAAATCAACTGCAACATCTAAAATCTTTCCTTGTAATACACTTACAAGTTTTGATTGAGCAAAATCAACAGTATTTGTATGAAGTCCTCTAATGAC
Source organism: Arcobacter aquimarinus (assembly GCF_013177635.1). Classification (NCBI taxonomy): domain Bacteria; kingdom Pseudomonadati; phylum Campylobacterota; class Epsilonproteobacteria; order Campylobacterales; family Arcobacteraceae; genus Arcobacter; species Arcobacter aquimarinus. The sequence continues at coordinate 1,993,720 of NZ_CP030944.1, forward strand.
TCCATATTTACTATAAGAGATATTATCTTGACAAAAATCTACTTTAAATCCGACAAATGAATTAAAACTCTCTTTTTTAAAAGCTTCAAATACAAATCCACGATTATCTTCATGAAGCTTAGGTTCACAAAGAATAAGTTCTGGTATTTCTAATCTTTTATAATTCATTACTCAAAAGCCTTTTTATTATCTACAAACTTCATACTTAAAACTAGAACTATCAAAGCAAGTATAAAAGCTACAAAAATATTTGATACAAAATAAACTATAGAAAATAAAATTAGATTTAATCCTATAGAATAATTTGTTACTTTATAGTGACTCCAACCTGATTGGGTTAGTCTTTGATATGCGTGTTTTTTATGAGCTTGAGATAATTTTTCTTTATTTAATTTTCTTCTTATCAAAGTTAAAGTAGCATCAAACCAATAAACACCAAATAATATAATCCATATCCAAAAATTTGTTGATTCTTGATTTGCATAATAGATTGTAAAAATTGCTATGTTATATCCTAAAAGCGTACTTCCCACATCTCCCATAAATATCTTAGCTTTGTTCCAGTTCCAATATAAAAATCCTAAAACAGCTACAGCTAGAACTAAAAAATGATTTCCACTAAATAGTACAAATCCAGCAAGTGCTAAAAATACTGCTTGACTTCCTGCATAGCCATTTATTCCATCTAAAAAATTGTAAAGATTGATGAACCAAATTATCATAAAAAATGCAAAAATATTTGTAAAAATTGGATTTTGTATATCAAAAACACCAAAAGTCAAAGTATCAAATCCACCTAAAAAGTACAATCCACCAACAGCAACTAATGATTGAACCATAAGTCTTAGTTTTGGGCTTAATTCATAAATATCATCAAAAAAACTTACTATTGATATAACAGCACCAAATAGCAAAGCATAAAAAAGATTTGATGAGATTTCACCTATAAAATATAAATAAATCAAACCTATAAACCAAGTAATAGCAAGAGCAATTCCTCCACCATGAGGTGTTGGTACTGTATGAGAACTTCTTTCATTTACACTTGCAACAAATGATTTTTTTATCATATAGTTTTTTATAAAATATGTAAGTAAAAAAGAGATTAAAAATAATATAATATAAATCATAATTAGTTACATCCTATCTTTTCACAAAATATTTTAAATATTTTTTTTTGTTTTTCTGCATTTATAGTTCCTAAATATTTAAATAATATTGATTTATGAAGAGTGAAATTTTTAGGAACAATTATCAAAAAATCTTTTTTCAATTTTCCATCTATCAAATCATAATTTGAAATTATCATGTTATCATCATAATATTGTGTTGTTAGTTGTAAACATATACAATCATCATCTAAGTTTTTGATAACTAAAACTGGTCGTATTTTATATTCACTTAAATCCATAAAATAAATCTTTGCTAGATGTATCTGTCCTACCATTTAGAATAATCCTCACTATCTTCTACAAAACTTTTAGAGTTTAAACCTATCTTTCCAATATTTTCAAGCTCTTTTTTATGCCAGCTCATATAATCATGACTAAATGCTTTTTTTAATATATCATACTCTTCAAAAGGAATAACAACCACATTTTCACGACCTTTTCTATGAATAATTACCTCATCATTGTTATTGTAAACAGCATCAAATATTGCTTTAAAATTATTTCTAGCTTCTGTCATACTAACTACTTGCATAATTTATCCTTACGTTTTTTTGTACATTATAACATGAAATTTTATAAAGTGTTTAAGTTTCTAGATATATTCACCTTTTATCATCAATTTTATAGCCTCTTCCACACTATATGGATTTTTTAGGTTTAATTTATCTTTTGTGATACTGTTATCTACTTCCAAACTTCCATAAAGTCGCTTGTGAAATGATGGTTTTAGTATCTTCAATAAACTTTCAAAAAATGGTACTTTTATTAGATATATTTTTTTATCAAGATTTTTTGCTATTAACTCTATCAATCTTGAAGTGCTAAGAGATTCATCATCACTTACCAGAAATATTCCTGCTTTTTGTTGAGTTATTACCTCATCTACGATGAAACAAAGATTTTGAATAGATATAAAACTTCTTTTATTCTCAATTTTATCTAGAGGTATAATAGGTATTTTTTTTACAAGTTTTATCAAACTATCTATATTTCCAGGAGCATTCTTACCATAAATCATAGGTGGTCTGATAATACTCACTACAAAATTATCATCAATTAATTTCAAAAGTTCTTTTTCTGCTTCTAGCTTACTTTTTCCATAAGGTGTAATTGGATTGCAAATATTATTTTCATCTAATTTTTCTTCCTCTTCACCATAAACTGCAATAGTGCTTATAAATACAAACTGTTTTACGCCATTTTGTTTTGCTAGCTTTGCAAGTTTTACTGGATACTCAACATTTATATCATGATATTTTTCATAAGAATGTTCTACTTTTTGATGTACAAGTGCGGCACAATGTAAAATAATATCTATTCTATCAAAATTAATATCTTCTATTTTTTGATTTAATAATGAAAATTTTTCAAACAAATATTTATTTTTATGTTGGTTTATAAAACTACTCCCTAAATAGCCGGTTGAACCAGTAATTAAAAGATTTTTAATCATTTGATATATCTTTATAATAATTAATATAACTATTTCTATTTAATTCTAAATTATAACTATTGTTAAATAATTTTAGTGATTTTTCTGAGAATTTATTATTATTTGAAATAGTATTAATTATTGCATTTTTTATTTCATCAATATTATTTTTAACCAAAATTCCATTTTCATCAATAAGTTCAAAACATCCTCCAACATCACTTAAAATAATTGGTAATTTTGAACTCATAGCTTCTAAAGCAGATAATGGTAAACCTTCACTATCTGAAATCAAAGCAAAAATATCATAATTTTTAAAATCATTAAATCCATCTATTTCTCCATAAAAAATTACATTTTTATGTTTTATAGATTCTAAATAATTTCTTTGAGAACCATCCCCCACTATATGTAGTTCAACATCGTTCAAATCTTTAGTTGCTTCAATTAATAAATCAACTCTTTTAGGAATTTCTAATCTAGCAACAGTTAATAACTTTATTTTTTCATCTTGTTTTTTTAAAATTTCTCTATTTTTTATAGGATATATTTTATTCGTAATCCACTTTAATTTATTATCATTGATTTTTATAATATCTTTTGCGTTCTGAAAATCTTTTTTTGAGATACAAAGAATTGAATCACTAATTTTTGAAAGTTGTCTTTCAATAAAAGTATATAAAAAAGCTAATTTCCCTCCATTATAAATAGAAGACCAACCATGACTTACATATATAACTTTTATTTTTTCATTAAATAATTTAATTAATCTTGAATAAATTCCTGCATTTGCAGAACTTGCAATTATTAAATTTATATTATTATATTTTATAAATTTGTTTAATAGCAATAAATAAGAAAAAGAAAGTCTTCTATATATTAATTTATTTAAAAATTTATCTTGAACTTGCACATTTTGAGAAAGCCATCCATCTTCATCAGTTGCTAAAAAACAATTAAAATTATTTGAACAGATTTCAATTTGTTCTTTTGTCCATTTTTGAGCCCCACCATTTTGGGATTTCGTCACCATAAATAAAATATTTTTCATAACTTCTTAATTCCTTGATTGAATTCAACAAATTCATTTATTTCTAAATATTTTTTTATTTTTTTATTATCACAAATAGATTCTTTTATATCTCCATTTCTAGGCTGTAAATAATTTATTTTAATATTTTTAGAATATTTATGATTTAATACACTTACTAAATTATTTATTGATATTTTTTTAGATGTTCCTACACAAAAAACTTCCCCTGAAACATTTGAATTATTCATAGCTTTTATATTTGCTTTTGCTACATCTTTTACATATACAAAATCTCTATACTGTTCACCATTTCCATAAATGTTTGGTATTTCATCGTTTTTAAACTTTTTTTCAAAAATTGAAATTACACCACTATAATCACTTGTAGCACTTTGTCTTTCTCCATAAACATTAAAATATCGTAAGCATACAGTCTCTACTCCATAAAGTTCACTATATAGTTTCATATATTGTTCACCAATAAGTTTTTCATATCCATAAGGGGAAATAGGTTTAGTAATAGAGTTTTCATTTTTAGGTTGAGTTGGTTCATCTCCATAAACAGCAGCAGAACTAGAAAAAACAACTCTTTTTACACTATTTAACTTTGCTGACTCCAAAATATTTAAAGTACCTTTTACATTTACTTCATTTGATAAAAGAGGATTTAATATTGACTCCTGAACTGATACGATAGCAGCTAGGTGATAAATATATTCTATTTTTTTATCTCTTATAATTTTATTTATTTCCTCGAAATTTCTAATATCTACTTCTATAAATTGAAATCTATTTTCTTTATCTATAGATTTTATAAACTCTAAATTTTCTTTTGTTCCACTATAGAAATTATCTATACCAATAATACAATTATTTTGATCTTTTAAAAGTTCTTCTATTAAATGTGAAGCTATAAATCCAGCACTTCCTGTTAGTAAAATATTTTTCATTAATTAATACATTTCCCTTCTTAAATTAATTTTCTTCAAAAAAATAATGATTTTATATATAAACCAAACAAAACTTATTAAAATAATATTCAATATTAAACCTTTAAAAAATGGGAAAGAAGAAAAGCCACCAGTTATTGACGATGATGTTATATACATTGGTAAAGAAAATATAACTGCTATATTTCTATTAAAAAATAACTTCATATAGATAAACATAACTTTAATTCCTAAAACATAACTTAATCCCATTATAAAAGGAGATAAAACTAAAAGGCTCCAACCGCCTATGCCATATGCTTCAGAAATAAACATAGAATTTTTAACTCCCATTTGCTCAAAATTATAACTTTCTGTAAATAGCATCAGTGCTTTATCATATGGTATATAATTATTAAATAAACTCGCAAATGGTATACAGTGTAAATAAAATTCTCCTTCTAATTTAGGTATACTCAAAGTTTCAAAAACTCCAGCCATTTGACCTACTCCTAACCTTTCTACTAAAAATATATTTAATTTTTCAATAGTCAATTCAGAAATTTGTAAAGATACTATAAAAAATAAAAGCATATAAATAATGGGTAAATATACTAATAATGTAAAAAATACTTTACTAAAAGAAATATTTATTCCTTTAATATAAGTATATGAAATAAAAAATAACATTATAGAAAATATTAAAGGTGCTTTATCACCTGCAGCAGAAGCTAAAAGCAATGAAATACTTAAATATATTATTAATTTTAAATACTTTTTCAGAACAAGAAGTATTCCAGAGTATATCGAAGCAACTACATATGACATAACTATTAAATACTGTATTTGTGAAGGTAAATAAGAATTATGAGTATTACTTAATCTAATCTGTAAAATACTTGAATCTGAAATTATTGATTCAATTAATGCATGTTTATAATTTAAAAAAAATATAGAAAAAACTAATAAAAATAATCCTAAAAAAACAAATGTATTAACAAAAATAACTAATTCCCTATTTTTAATTGCACTTTGTTTATATTCTAAATCTATACTTGGTAACAAAACTTTTGAAAAAATAGCTAAAGTCAATAAAAATAAAAATATTGATACTAAACTTACTAATGATATCCAAAATATATCTTTATCTTTTGCAAATAAAATAATTTCTGAAAATTTAGATATACCATAATAATTAAGTAATAAAAGTGGCAAATATATAAATAACAACTCCCTATATATAAGCAAACTCCAAACTGATCCATTTTTAAAATTTATTTCTAATACTGTTTTTTTTGTAAAATAATAAAAAATAAATATACTAGTTAATAAACCTATTAAAATAACAAAAGTTTCAATCATTTATTATCTTTTAATTAACTGTTTATAATTATTAATATCTGTATACAATTTATTTAATAATCCAGTTTTTGATATAAAATCTATACTACTAATTCTTATTTTTTCTCTTGAAATTTTTTTTAAATTAACTGCAAAAGTATACATCTCTTTTACATCAACCTCCCCTACTTTATAATATTCAAATTTAGGAGGAATAGCTGAATCTTGAAATCCAGAATATACAGGTAACCCATATGCTAAATATTCTCTTACTTTCAAGGCTGAACCTTCTTTTAATCCTTCTCTAAATAAAGCTAATGAGTCTAATCCAATATCACATTTTTCAAGAACTTTATTATAATCATCTTCTGTTAAATGACCATATGTTACTATATTATTAATGTTGTTAATATTTGCAATACTTATCAAATCTTTTTTTAATATATTTCCAATAAGGTGGAATTTTATATTATTATTTTTAATAAAATCTTCATTTTGCTTTATATTATCCAAAAGTAAGTCTAATCCATGCCATTCTGAAAATATACTACAAACAAATGCTATATTAACTTCACTATCAATTCTGCAATCATTTAATAATGAAACAATTTCAGTATTAATGCCATTAGGATACAAAAAAGTTTTTACTCCAGCCCTTTTATTTTGATATTCAGCTATATCATTTGTTACACAAATAGCACCTCTAACTTGTTTTAAACTTATAAATCCTGTAATTTTTTCAACTAAGGAAGCTACTTTACCCTTCCAATTTTTTCTAACTACTCTTAAACCTTCTACTTCTTTTCCATGATGAACACTAAATCTATTTTTTACAAACCATCCAAATAAAATTACGAATATATCAAAAGTAATATGTCTATTTATAACAATATCATAATTTTTTTGATTTTTAATTATATATATCCATGTATAAAGATTTCTAAAAAGCAAATTTCTAAATATTTTAGGAGGATTAACTTCATGCATACTATCTTCAATTTTTCCATCATGAATAACTACTATATTCCAATCTATTTTTAAGTCCTGAGATGATTCTATTTCCCATTTCAGTTGTTTTTTTGCTCCACTAAAAAAATCTCTCATACTACTAACATATAAAACTTTCATTAATTAAAATTCCTTATAAAGTTTTGGTATTGAATTTACCACTTTTATAACTTCATTAAAATCTAGTCCCAGCGTATCTAAATACCATCTTATATTTTGATATCTTGGTTGATTTTCATCTTCTATTAACTGTAAAGCTTTTTCTCTACTCAATTGACCTTCTCTTATTTGGTTACTTCTAAAAGTATCATGTTCTGTAAATCCAGCAACTGTATAATAAACATAATTATAAAAACCTGCTGTTCCATCTCCAATACGCCAAGTTGTACTAGTATCAATTGCTGTTTCCCAATTATATTGATTTATTAAAGTATCATTTAATATATCTTCTTCCCATGTCCAATAATCAAAAATGTGATAATAATCCTCTTTTTGCATAAAGCTTCTATAGTACTCACCAGACAATGTATCCCATAAAGAACTATTAAAATAACCTGGACTCTCAAGCATAGCTTTAAATCTTTTACTATGGTATCTTAGTTGTTTCATTACTCCATTAGTATAAACTTTATCTTCTTCAAAATCAGGTTTTATACCTAAAAATCCTGTTTTAAAATGAGTTTGTTCTAATGGATTAACTCCCCAAAGATTAAGATTTATTCCAGTTTGTTTTTTAATCTCTTCTACATATCTAAAAAAATGTTTATCTCCAGCTGTTAACATCGCCATCATTCCAAGATGTGGCGATTTAAGCCATGCTTGTAAATTCATCTTAATATTTTTTCTTTTTTGTGAAATATCCGCAGCTACAATAATATTTTCTACTCCCATATCTCCACACATTTGACTTATATTTCTTCTTCCTAGGTCTGTTACCATTCCCCAATCATAAGTATAAGTTACAGGTTTCATTCCAAGTTCATTAACTATTAGATGCAACCCATAACAGCTATCTCTGCCTCCAGAAAAAGGAACTATACAATCTAGCTCTTTTCCTGGTCTTCTATAAGGTTCTACTAATTTAAATAATTCTTCTTTAGGCTTTGGTTTATTTCTTTTTTTATAATTATTACAGTAATTACAAACACCTTTATCATCAAACTTTATAAAAGGCATAGTTTCTGGTAATATACATTTAGTACATCTTTTTAAATTTAATTCTTTTAAAGTTTTAAACTCTAATAATTTTTCTTCATTTTGATTAAATTTAAACTCAGGAATAAGATTTTCCGTTCTACTATTATCATCTATTACTAATAAATTTTGTTCTGAAAAAGGAATATCCAAAATTAAAGCTTCATCTCTTATTTGTTTTATACTTTCACAATTAATTTGATCCAATGCATATCTCTCTGAAGCAAAATAAATGTCATCCTTTAAATATCCTACGTACAAACTTCCATTGTTAGAAAACAAAAGAAGCTTACCACGTTTTGGTAATAATAATGCACATGCGACTACTCCTCTACATTTACTTAATATTTGATTTACTAATTTATTTTCATCTGAATTATTTTTTAAATATTCTTCAGCAATTGCAACTATAACTTCTGAATCTATTTGATATTTTCTTTGAACTGTCAACTTTTCCCAAATTTCTTTTTCATTTACAATTATTCCATTGTGTATAGCACAAATATCATCTCTTATAACTGGTTGGTTATCCCCTAAACCGTTTGTTATAAGTCTACTATGCCCAAGTACAATATTGCTATTATATGGTTTTATTTTCTTTAAAAGTTTTTCTATATTATAATCAGCCCTATTTATCTTATATATTCCACCATCAAAATGAATTAATCCACTAGAATCAACACCTCTTTGCTCCGAATGCTTTACTAGTTTCTCAAATTTTTCTTGGTTAATTTTATATTTAGATATTTGTCCAAATATTCCACACATTTTACTTCCTTATTCTTAAATTTAAAATCTTTAACTTACCTTTTATTTTACTAATTACGAAATACTTTCATCCATTTTATATACTACTAAAAATATTATGAAAAAATATATTAAATATAATACAACTTGGTGTAAAACATAATATTCCAAAAATATATTAAATTCTAATTCTAAATAATATACTAAAAAGAAAAAAACAATACTACTAAATAAATAAAGATACTGCCAAATAGCTAGAAACTTAAGTTTATTATAACTTACCAAAGTGATACTTAACGTAGATACAATAAACGTAAAAAAAAATATAATTGCCAAATACTGACTTATTTCTCCAGATATTCTCCATTCTTTTCCAAAAATAATTTCAAATATTGTTGGTGAAAATAAATATATAAATATTGACATAGGCAAAGATAACATTAGCAATTTTTTCAATATATTTAAAAATATAGGCATATTCTTAATATTGTTTTTATTATTTTCAGAAATTTTTTCAAAAAATACTTGTGATATAGAATTAGCTATTAAAAGACTTGGTATAGAAATCATTTTCTGTGCAAAAAAGAAATATCCAGAAACAGTAATATTAAATACCTTAGGTATAACAAAAAATGGAATTTGTAGAGTTAAAGTATTTGACAAATCTGAAATCAAATTATATTTTGGAAAATCTTTATATTTTTTAGCAAGAATAATTATTTTTACTAGTTTTATTTTTAATATCAGCCTTTTATTCTTTAAAATATTTTTAGCTAACTTAATATTTGCAAATCCATTTGAAATTATATTTCCTAATATTAATCCACTCACTCCAGATTTTATGAATCCTAGAGAAAGTTGAGCTATAGCTAAAACTATAGATTTTAAAATAGTTGCATTTTTTATATCTTTATAGTTTTTTTTTCTAGTGTTAAAATAATTCAAAATATTAAATAAACCTACTATAAACACTGTGATAGGTACAAAATACAACCAAAAACTTATTTCGTTATTTCCTAATAATTTTGTAAAATAATTATTAAATATTACAACCAAAATTAAAAGTAATAGAGAGATGAAACAATTTATTATAAATCCTAAAGCAAAAATATTTATAGCATCCTCATCTTTTTTAGGAAGCATGATAGCTAATTCGTATCTTCCATTTGCAATACTAGCAAAGATGGAAGTTATAGCCAAAAACAATGCAAGAACACCAAAATCATTCGGTGTATATATTCTTGTGAGTATTGGACTAATAGCTATAGGTATTGCTTGTGCTATTGTAGTTCCTGACATAAGAGTGAGGATATTTCTATTAAATTCTGATTTTGGCTTTAGTTTATTTATCATTAAACGTTTCTTTAGGTTTCCATAATTCTTGTATTTCATTTCTTGACTTTAGAAACAAATCCGATACTTTATCATAATTTTCTGGAAAGTTCAAACCTAATTTATTAAGTAAATTTAAGTCTAAACTTCTTATTCCTCCTGGAGCAGTTAATATCCAAGCATTTTTAAGTTTATAATCAGAAATACTACTTAAAACTCTATAAGCAAATTCATTACTTCCTGAATATCCACCTCCAAGCCATGCAAATTGAAAAAACTTTGCTTCCAATATTATATTTGCACCTGGTGTTGCTCCTGTAGTATCAATTAGATATGTCTGTCTATAATTATTTTTAATACTACTTAACTGATTTATGTAATTCTTCTGTTCATCATCTACTTTTAGTCCTCCAAGTATATCTATTTTATGTATTTGTTCTTTAATTGAAGTATTAAGTCTATAAGGATTTTCATAAGCGTTATCTATAATTATATAAATAGATAAAGATATTACAATTCCTACAATAATTTTTAAATTTTTAATCATGTTATGATACTTATCAAGTATAAAAACTAAACTTATTATACCTGCCACAGGAAATATATATGATAGATTAGAATGAAACCAAATATTATTATTTGTTCCAAAAGATACCGCTATACTTAAATATGATAAAAAAATAAATATTGAAAAACTTTGAAAAAATATATTAAATTTTTCTTTTATATTATTTTCATTAAAAATATATATTAAAAAAATATATATTGAAAAAAATAATATTGTAATATAAAATTTACTAGGCACATCAAAAGGAATAATTACAGGTAAATATAAAATATAAGCAAAATAACTTATAAAAACAAAACTTAAAACTACTAAAAATAAATTACTTGAATAAAAATATCTAGTGATCAATAATGAAAACAATAAATAAATAAATAAATAACATTTATTTATTTGAAAATATATATTTTTTGCATTTTCATAAATAGATATAAAGATATCTTTAAAAGTGTGACCTCCTCCAAGTAGAGAAAGTCTTTCAATTGATTCTTTCAAATTAATTATATAATTAGATAATCCTCCATCAAAAAATATTATATGTAAAATGATAATAAAAATAAAAACAAAAGATATAGAAACAATAGCTTTAAAGAAATCTATTTTTTTATAATTAAATATAATAAAAAATAAAAATGCAGGTAATAATCCTAACAAAGATGTTGGCTTAGCAATAAAAAGTAAAGATAACGAAACTCCTACATAAAAATATTCTAAACTAAATAATTTTCCTCTAATTATATTAATACTATTTATACATCGAAACATTGAAGCTAATATTAATATCATTGCAACTAATGAAAACCAATTATAAGAAGGGGTTAATAACCACCACATATAATAAGCAAGAGAGGATAGAGATATTATTAAAACAAAATACACCTTATTATAAATATCATAATTTAATTGATATTTTTTTTCTATATATTTATAAAGTTCTACGGCAAACCAAAAACTAGCTAACACTAAAATAATGATTCCAAATATTCTAAAAATAGATAAAGTGTAACCTGTTAAATAAAAAAGTAATCCTGTATAATAATTTTCATGAGTAATAACAGAAAATACATCAAAAGGATATATTGCATTTAAAATATAATAACTATCATCAGTTAAATCAAACCCTCTATCTGCATTTAAAATTAAAATTCCAATAAGATATATAAATAATCCAAATACAAATAATATATGAAAATTTGATAATCTTAATAAATTTATAATTATTTTTTTATTCAAAATTAACTCTTTCTTTTTCAATCACTAATGGTCTTTTTTTGCTATATGCATGAATAGAACCAATATATTCTCCAATAATACCTATAAAAAAAAGCTGAACAGATGAAAAAAAGAATAGTCCAATTACAATTGGTGCAACTCCCATACTAAAAGTATCCCAAAATATTATTTTTAGTATAAAATAAACAAATGCAACAACTAGACTTAGTATTGAAATAGAAAACCCTAACATCGTCGCAAGCCTCAAAGGAACTAAAGAGTGACTTGTAATTCCCAACATAGCAACATCATATAAAGTAAAAAAATTACTTTTTGTTATACCTTTAAATCTCAAAGGTTGAGAATATTCTATAAAAAATATTTCCAAACCTATTTCAGATATCAATCCTCTAAAATAAGGATATGGCTCATCCATTTCTCGTAATATTTCAATAATCTTTTTATCATATAACCCATATCCTGTAAAATTATCTATTAAGTCTATATTTGATAATTTATTTACAAACCTATAATACAATTTTCTTACATTAAACATAAATTTATTTTCTTCTGAATTCTTTTTAATTCCTACTATACTCTTATATCCTTCTTCCCATTTTTTAATAAAATCTGGAATAAGAGAGGCTGGATCTTGCATATCTGCTACAAATAATATAACAGCATCTCCATTTGCTTGTAATAAACCATAATATGGGGATTTTATCCAACCAAAATTTCTACTATTTACTATTATTTTTATATTTTTATTTTCTTTTGCCAATTCCTTTAATTTTTCAACTGTTGAATCAGTTGATGCATTATCTATAAAAATATGTTCATATGAATAATTGCTATAGTTTGAAAAAACTTCTTTAATAACTTTTACACATTCATAAATATTATCTTCTTCATTATAACAAGGTGTTACAACACTAATTTTTTTCATTAATTTTCCTCACTTTTTATATACAAAAAATTTATTAAGTAAAAAAGATAGAATAGCAACTGGTATTATTGCCAAAAAACCAGCAAAATATTCATCTATATTAAATAATTTAAAAAATTTAATTAATAAGATATTTGTAATAAACAATACAAAATAAACAACTATAAATTTAAAAATTAAGTTTTTAGCATTTGATTTAAATACATACCTACTTATGGTTTTAAAATTAAATAAAATCCCTAAAATTGTAGCAAACAAAACAGCTACAATATAACTAAACCCAAAAAATATAAATAATGCATAAATAGAGTATCCAAATATAGTATTTATTATTCCTACTAAAATAAAATTAATGATTTGTTTTTTTAACACAAAACTCTCTAATTTTCTTCATCATATAATTAATCGCATCATCACTCATACCAGGATATAATCCTATCCAAAAACTATCATTCATGATTTTATCTGTTACTTTTAAGTCACCAACAATTCTATAATCTTGATCTAAAACCATATGGTCAAACATAGGATGTCTCGTCATATTTCCAGCAAATAAATTTCTTGTTTGTATTTTATTTGCTTCAAGATACTCTACAAGGTCATTTCTCGTAAAGTTTACACCATCTTTTAAAGTCATCATAAATCCAAACCAACTTGGATCAGAGTTTGGTTGTGTCTCTACTAAATGTAATTGTTCTAAATCTTTTAATCCATCATATAGTTTTTTTCGATTCTCTTTTCTTTTTTCAACAAATGTTGGGAATTTTTCAAGTTGAGCACATCCAATTGCAGCTTGCATATCTGAAACTTTTAAATTAAATCCAAAATGAGAATAAACATATTTATGATCATAACCTTTTGGAAGTGTACCAAAGCTTTGAGAGAATCTACATCCACAAGTATTGTCAATTCCACTTTCACACCAACAATCTCTTCCCCAGTCTCTCATTGAAAGCATAATTTTTTTAAGAAGTAAATTATCTGTATAAGTAGCTCCTCCCTCACCCATAGTCATATGATGTGGTGGATAAAATGAACTAGTACCTATATCTCCCCAAGTTCCAGTTGGTTTTCCTTCATAAGTAGAACCTAAAGCATCACAATTATCTTCTATTAACCAAAGATTATGTTTATCACAAAATTCTTTTACAGCTCTTAAATTAAATGGATTCCCTAAACTATGAGCTATCATAATAGCTTTTGTTTTAGGACTAAGTGCTAGTTCAAGTTGTGTTACATCGACATTTGCATGAGTTAAATCCATATCTACAAATACAGGAACTGCACCATATTGAACAATAGGAGCTACTGTTGTTGGGAATCCAGCAGCAACAGTAATAACTTCATCACCTCTTTTTACCTGCCTATCTTTAAGTAGTGGAGAAGTTAAAGCATAAAAGGCAAGAAGATTTGCACTACTTCCTGAATTAACTAAAAAAGCCCATCTAACACCAAGATATTTTGACAATTGTTTCTCAAATTTTTTAGAATAATCACCATATGTAAGCCAAAAATCAAGTGAACTATCAACTAAATATTGCATTTCTATTTCATCAAATACTCGACCTGCATAATTTACTCTACTTTCACCATCTACAAATTTTTTTTCTTGAGCTGGTTTATGAATTAATTCATAATATTCTTTTGTTTTTTGTAAAATCTCTTGTTTTAACTGTTCTTGTTTAGTCATTTAATAATTCCTTGATCTTATTTAAATGCTTTTGATTATGTAAAAAGAAAAAATTTGTTTCAATAGTTTCATCTGTCATAACTTTTATCTCTTTTAATTTATCACCAATAACTAAATAACATCTATAACCCATATCTTTAAATAATTCAATAATTTCATTTGGATGATAGTTAAACTTTGCAGACCATTTTCTAAGCATTTCAGTAAATACTATAGGCTTATAATTACTTATTGTTTCAACACCACCTTTAAAAGTTAATAATTCAGCACCTTCAACATCACACTTAATAAAATCAATTTTTGTTAATTTATTTTCTTTAAAATAATTATCTATAGTATCAACGTGGCATTTTACTTCAATATTTTCCTTTTCTTCATTCATAATAGCTGCTGATGCATTAACTGAACCTTCTTTGTGGAAATAAAAAGTTAAATCTTGTTTTTTATCTGATAACCCAAAATTATTTATTTTTATCTTTGCACCATTTATCTTTACATTTCCTACTAGACTTTCATAGGTTGAAGGAATTGGTTCAAATGTATGTATATCAATATTTTTTTTAG
This sequence comes from Arcobacter aquimarinus, assembly GCF_013177635.1. Taxonomy (NCBI): domain Bacteria; kingdom Pseudomonadati; phylum Campylobacterota; class Epsilonproteobacteria; order Campylobacterales; family Arcobacteraceae; genus Arcobacter; species Arcobacter aquimarinus. Next base: position 2,008,885 of record NZ_CP030944.1, read on the forward strand.
CCTTATAAAGTCCTATAGAATACCATCCCATATTTCCCCCAATATCAAATACTGTATCATTATCATTTATAAGATTAAAAATCATATTCGAATCTTCTTTTTCATAATTTTTAAAATTTAAAATCTCAATAGGTGCTATTCTTTCATCAAACCTATTACAAACTATTTTTATACCTAGTTCTCTAGAAGTCATTATTACACTATTATCTGTTATCTCTATTTTTTGGATGTCTCTACTTTTTATAAACTCTGCATATTCAAATAACCTATCATGATTTTCTTTATACATTCTTGAAATAAAATCAGCTTTATCAACTTTACCATTTAAATACTCTTTTTCTAGTTTTTCTATACCCATAAATAACTCCTTATTGTTTTTCTAAATCCATCTATTATAGAAATACTCGGTTTCCAACCTAATTTCTCAAGTTTATCTATATTAATATTATTTCCTTTTACTGGACTTTCCAAATAATTTTTACTTTGTTCAACAAATACAGCTTTTAACTTTTTTTCTGGAAACATATTTATGAGTACTAGTGCTAATTCTCTAATAGATATTATAGATTTAGAATTAGCCATGTTATAAGCATTATTTTTTTCACCATTTAAAAGTATCATAAAGAAAGCTACTGTAGCATCAGATAAATAGCAAAATGCCCTTTTAACACTTCCATCACTTTTCATCTCAATATTTTCATTATGAATAATATTTTTTACAAAATCAGCAAAAACTCTTCCATCATCTAATTTCATTCCTGGACCATAAGTATGAAATGGTCTTACAATTTTTATAGGAATATTATACTGATGTCCATAACTTACACAAAGATTTTCTCCCATTCTTTTACTTTCACCATAACAAGCTCTAACTGTTGTTGGATCTAAATAACCATATTTATCTTCATTTATAACTTCCCCATCATTTAATTGCCCATAAACTTCACCACTACTAAAGTAAAGATATCCTTCAACTTTATTTTCTATAGCTAAATCTAAAGTGTTTTTTGTACCTAAAATATTTGGCATTATTACCCCTACTGGATCAATATTATAATACTTTGGAGAAGCTGGACTTGCAGCATGAACAATATAATCAATTTTTTCAATTAAATTTATTTCATTAGATACATCTTGAACTATTATTTTAAAATTCTCATCACTTAAATAGTTTGAAAATCTTTCTTTTGTATGCTTTTCATTCCTAACTAAAGATATTACTTTGCAAGGAGAATGCTTTAAAATGTCATTATTTAAAAGTAATAATGTTTCTACCATATAAGCAGGTAAAAAACCATTTGCACCAGTTACTAAAACTGTTTTATTTGCAAATCGTTCCCAATCAATCGATGAATTTATAATTTTATTAAAATCTTCTAATATCATTTTTGTCCTATAATTTTATTGAAATACTTTTTTTATAAACTTAGTAAAACTTGAACATCTGTTATAAATATCTTTATATTTAATTTTCTAAAGGTTTTATGATCATAAGCAAAGCTAATTCATCTTTTGGGATAAATGGATGCATGTCTTCAATGGGTTTATTTACTATTAATTTTGGTTCTACAGTTGTCATTTTAATTGGTAATTCAATATTTATTAACTCTGGCTCATTATTTGACAATATATCTTTTAGTTCAATTTCTAGTTTAGTTATATCGTCAATTTTTCTAGCTTTAAGACCATATGCTTTTGTAATTTCAACTAAATCTGGAACACTATAATCATCAATAGTTCCTAGATATTTTTTATCAAAATAAAGTTCCTGAAATTGTCTTACCATTCCTAAATTTTTATTATTTAAAACAAATATTTTTATAGGTAATTTTCTTCTTTTTATTACTTCTAGTTCTTGAATATTCATCTGAATACCTCCATCACCTGCAATAACAATAGTTCTTTTATTTGAACCTATACAAGCACCAATGGCTGAAGGAAGAGCAAATCCCATTGCACCCATACCACCAGAAAATAAAACTCTTTGAGAATTTTTAGTATTTAGTGATTGAGCAGTCCACATTTGATGCTGTCCAACATCTACACATATATTTTCATCTATTAAATAACTAGAAATGACAGAAATCACATGATTAGGTATTTTTAAATTATTATCTATATCTACAATAGAAGAAAATTGATTTTTATATTCTTCTAATTTTTTTAACCATTTTGTTATATCAATATCTATTTGGTATTGACTTAAATTATTTATAAAATCTTTAATATTACAGTTTATTTCTACATCAACTTTTATTTTAGAACCTAATTCATTTTTATCAATATCAACTTGAATTATTTTTGCTTCTCTTGCAAATGTATCTAAGCTTGTTCCAGTCTGTCTAGTATCTAATCTAGAACCTAATACAAGTATTAAATCACTGTTTGCTAAAGCTAAATTTCCATATCTATTTCCATATGAACCAATCAATCCTAAATTATATTTAAAATCTTCACTTATTGCATCTTTACCCATTAAAGAGTAAACAACTGGAATATTATACTTATTAACATAATTTAACAATTCATCATTAGCATTTGAAAGCCTAACTCCTCCACCAGCTAAAATAATTGGTCTTTCAGATGTTTTTAATAAATTTACAACTTTTTCAATATCATTTTGTTCTTTTTTATTATTTTTTAATTTAAAATATTCTTTACTGTCAAAAAAAGATTCTAAAGAATTTATATCAACTTGGCTTCTTTGAATATTCATAGGAATATCTACAAGAACAGGACCTTTTCTTCCTTCCTGTGATAAATAATAAGCTTTCTCAAGTTCATATTTTATATTATTCACATCATCTATCATTACTGCATATTTTACAATTGGTTTTATTATACTTACAATGTCTGTTTCTTGAAATCCAATTTGGCGTACAGTCTTATCATATTTATACTCATAAGTATTAACTTGACCTGTAATAAACATTGTTGGAACTGAATCAAAATAACAACTTCCAATAGGGGTTATCAAATTTGTTGCTCCTGGTCCACTTGTAGCGAATCCAACTCCAGACTTTCCCGTTATTCTTGCATACCCTTCTGCTGCAAATCCTACACCTTGTTCATGAATACAATTTATTACTTCCATATCTTCATATTTGTCAATTGAATGATAAATATGAGCTATCGCTCCTCCAATATATCCAAATGTTTTATTAATATTTTTATTTAATAAAAATTCTATTATATAATCTGAAATTTTTATATTCATACTGCCCATTCTATATTTTTTGATTTTGCATCTGCAATATAACTTTCTAAATCACTTTTAGTTAATATTTTTTTGTTATTTTCATAATAAGCCTTATACCAATTTACAGTTTTTTTAAATGTAGTTTGACTATCCCAAACATTTTTCCATTTTAAAAGAATATGAGCCTTTGAACAATCAAGTTTTAATAAATTTGCCTCATGAAATTGAGTTGAATCTTGATTTATTTCATAATCTATTTTATTCCAATATTTTTTTACATTTTGAACAACTTCTTCTACGGTAATACTTCCTTCATCACTAGATCCAAAATTCCAAGCTTCTGAAAATTGTATTTTTTCTTCAAGAAGTTTTTGCCCTATAGCTAAATATCCACTTAGAGGTTCAAGTACATGTTCCCAAGGTCTTGTTGCTTTAGGATTTCTAATACTTACTTTTTTACCTTGAGATACAGAAACCATAATATCTGTGATGAGTCTATTTTTAGCCCAATCTCCACCACCTATTACATTTCCAGCTCGGCAAGTTGAAAGTAAAGTATTATGAGTTTTTTTATACTCTTTAATATTAAAATATGAATTTCTATATGAAGAAGCTAAGATATCAGCACATCCTTTAGATGAACTATAGGGATCATATCCACCCATAGGGTCATTTTCTCTATATCCCCAAATCCATTCTTTATTTTCATAAGCTTTATCACTTGTAATATTTACAATAGCTTTTACATTATTATATTTACAAGCTTCAAACACTTTTAAAGTTCCTATTACATTTATTTCATAAGTTTCTATTGGATTTTCATAAGATAATCTTACTAACGGTTGAGCTGCAAGATGAAATACAATATCTGGTTTATACTCTTCAAAAGTTTGATTTAATTTATCCAAATCTCGTATATCTCCAATAATTGAAATAATATCTAAATTTAAGAGTTCTATATGATTTGGATTTGTAGGAGCTTCAAGTGAATATCCAACTACTTTTGCTCCCATTTGATTTAACCAATAAACAAGCCATGAACCTTTGAATCCAGTATGTCCTGTAACTAATACAGTTTGATTTTTATAAATACCAGAAAAAAGATTTTCCATTACCAAATTTTCCATGGAGCTTTGCCACTATCCCAAAGTTTATTTAAATCATTTTTATCCTTTAAGCTATCCATTGGGGACCAAAATCCAATATGTTTATATGTAAACATTTCTCCATCTTTTGCTAAATCTTTAAGTGGTGCTTGCTCAAATATTGTCTTATCACCTTCAGTTATATAATCAAACACTTTTGGTTCACAAACAAAATATCCTGCATTTATAAAATGTCCATCACCCTTTGGTTTCTCTTGAAAACTTACTACTTTGCTATTTATGGTTATTTCTATAGCTCCAAATCTTCCATCTGGTTGATGAGAAGTCATGGTTATTGCTTTTCCATGTGATTTATGGAATTTAACAAGCTCTTCTATGTTTATATCAGCTACACCATCTCCATAAGTAAGCATAAAAGTCTCATTTCCAATAAAATTTTGGGCTCTTTTTATTCTTCCACCTGTCATACTATTTAGTCCTGTATCAAGAAGTGTTATTTTCCATGGTTCACTAGAGTTATTTAAAACTTCCATTTTTCCTGTTTTCATATCAATAGTAACATCACTTTGATGTAAAAAATAGTTTGCAAAATATTCTTTTATATAATAACCTTTGTATCCAAGAAGAATAACAAAATCATTAAATCCATATTTTGAATAAATTTTCATAATATGCCAAAGTATTGGTTTCCCACCAACTTCTACCATTGGTTTTGGTCTAATATCAGTTTCTTCTGATAGTCTTGTTCCATAACCACCAGCTAACAATACTACTTTCATTTAAAATTTTTCCTTTTTTATTAAAGTGATATATTAATACTCGTCTCTAATTAATCAAATCTGCAAACTTAATATTTACTACGATAACTTTTAGCCCAAATTTTCACAAATATATTCAATCTCTTCATCCGTAACATAAGGATTCATAGGTAAACTCATGATTTCTTCTGATACTATTTCTGATATTGGGAAATCACCTTTTTTATATCCAAGATATATAAAACACTCTTGTAAATGTAAAGGCATAGGATAATGTACTGCAGTTGGTATTCCAGCAAGTTTTAGTTTTTCTTGTAATTCATCTCTATTTTTTACTCTTATTGAGTATTGTGCCCAAGCTGATGTAGTTTTTTTATCTACATAAGGTAAAACTATATTTGATTTATTTTCTAAAGCTTTTGTATATTTAGAAGCTACTTCTGCCCTTTTTGCCAAATCTTTTGGATAATATTTTAGTTTTACATTTAAAATAGCTGATTGCATAGTATCAAGTCTTCCACCCATACCTATATATTTATGATGATACCTTTTCGATTGACCATGAAGTCTTAAGCTTTTCATCTTATTTGCTAAATTTTCATCATTTGTAAATACAGCTCCACCATCTCCATAACATCCAAGTGGTTTAGCTGGGAAAAATGATGTAGTTGAGATATCTGCAAGTGCAGAATCGGTAATACCATTATATGTACTTCCAAAACTTTGAGCACCATCAATGATTACTTTAAGATTATGTTTTTTAGCTATTTCACTTATTTTATCCATATCTGCTGGTTGCCCATAAATTGATACAGGAATAATAGCTTTTGTTTTTGGTGTAATCTTTTCCTCTATTTTATTTGGATCAATATTATAAGTTTTTTCATCGATATCAACAAATACAGGAGTTGCTCCTAAAAAAGCTATTGTTTCAGCTGTTGCTATAAAAGTAAAAGGAGTAGTTATTACTTCATCACCTGGTTTTATATCAAGTGCCATCATAGCAAGTAACAAAGCATCTGTTCCATTACTACAAGATACTGCATATTTTGCACTTGTAAATTCTTCTAGTGATTTTTCTAGTTCTTGTACTTCATTTCCCATAATAAAGTTACAATTTCTTGCCACTTGTAATATAGCATTTTCTATCTCTTCTTTATAAAGTTCATGTTGATATTGTAAGTTTGCGAAATCTATCTTCATTTTTACTCTTCTATTAAAATTAAATTATCATTTTCTATTTTATATTTGCTATTATCAAAATTATCAATAGCAATACTATTTTCATCAAATTTTAGTGTATTTCCAGCTTTTGAAACCCATCCAATTTGACGAGCAGGAACTCCAACCATCAAAGAATATGGTTTTACATCTTTATTTACAACTGTTCCACTACCAATAAGTGCATATTCACCTATTGTTACACCACAAACGATAGTTGCATTTGCACCAATAGAACAACCCTTTTTAAGAAGAGTTCTCTTAAACTCTTCTCGTCTAACTATAAATGCTCTAGGATTTGTAACATTCGTAAAAACCATAGAAGGTCCTAAAAAAACATCATCTTCTACTTCTACACCCTCATAAATTGAGATATTGTTTTGAACTTTAACACCATTTCCAATATTTACTTTTGGACCAACTACACAATTTTGTCCAAAAGAACAATTATTACCAATATTTGAGCCACTTAAAATATGTGAAAAATGCCATATTTTTGTATCATCACCAATAATTACATTATCGTCCACATACGATGATTTATGAGCAAAATAAGAAGCCATAATTTATCCTAAAACTTTTTTACAAAAGGGATGATATTCACCCTGAAGTCCAAGAGCAGGAAGGTTTCTAATAACAGAAACTATATTTATAGAATTTCTAGCCTCATCAAGTCCAAATCCTCCACCATTTAAAATATGTTCATAAGATCTAGTATGTAAATCTGTAAATCCTTCGCTAAATTCAAATTCTTCACCATCTACAGTTATACTTCTAAAAGTAGTTTTACCTGTTGCTTTTATTTCTTCTGGAATATAGTCATAATTTACAGATAAGAACCATCTAACATTTGCATTTTTTAACTTCATAAATCCAGCATTTGCATCTGCTTGCTTTAAATGCACTAAGTTTTCTTCAATAGGGCCAAATATCCAAGATAACATATCAAAAAAATGAACACCTATATTTGAAGCAATTCCACCTGATTTATTTTCATCCCCTTTCCAAGAAACAAAATACCATTTACCTCTACTTGTAAGATATGTCAAATCAATGTCATATATTTTATTTGGGTTTTTTTCTAACTCTTTTGCTATTTTATTTTTTAAAGCTATAATAGAATCATGAAGTCTTAATTGTAAAATATTATAAACTTTTTTTCCAGTTTCTTCTTCTATTATTTTTAATTGGTCTATATTATGAGGATTTAAAACTAATGGTTTCTCACAAATAGCATGAGCACCATTTTTAAGTGCAAATCTTATATGAGAATCATGTAAATAGTTTGGTGTTGTAATTCCAATATATTCTATTTTTTTATTTCCATCTCTATGCCATTTATCTACAAATCTATCAAACCTTTCAAATTCAGTAAAAAAATGAGCTTGAGGGAAATTACTATCCATTATACCTATTCCATCATAAGGATCTAGTGCAGCTACAAGTTCATTTCCTGTCTCTTTTATAGCTTTCATATGTCTTGGTGCTATATATCCACTAGCACCTATTAGTGCAAAATTTTTTTTGTTTGGCATTTTTTATAATCTCCATGTTGGATTTTCAACGATGCCTTTAACATCGATGATAATTGATTTACCATTTGACATATTTTCATAGTCTGCAGTTGTGATTTCCTTAAATTTATCATGTCCAACTGCAACTATAATAGAATCATATTTTTTACTATTTAATGGTAATTCATCAATAAAGTTAAGTTTTTTTGTCTCTTTATCACTTCTATCTACCCAATAATCATAAACTTCTACATTACACTCATACTCTTCAAGTTCTTTGATTATATCAAGTACTTTTGAATTTCTCATATCAGGACAATTTTCTTTAAAAGTTACACCCAATACCAACACATTTGCATTTTTAAGTTTTTTATCAAATTTAACCATTTTTTTAATAGCCTTATCTGCTATAAGCTTACTCATACCGTTATTTATTTGTCTTGCTCCCAGAATAAGATTTGGTATGTATCCTAAACTTTGAGCTTTATGAGTTAAATAATATGGATCAACACCTATACAGTGTCCACCAACTAGTCCAGGTGTAAGTTTAATAAAATTCCATTTTGTAGCTGCTGCTTCTATAACATCATGAGTATTGATATTCATAAGATCAAAAATCATTGCAAGTTCATTTATAAGTGCAATATTTACATCTCTTTGAGTATTTTCTATAACTTTTGCAGCTTCTGCTACTTTTATAGTAGGAGCTAAGTGTGTACCTGCGATGATAATTGATTTATATAAATCATCTACTTTTTTAGCTATTTTGGGAGTTGAACCTGAAGTGATTTTAAGTATTTTTGTAACTGTATGTTCTTTATCTCCCGGATTAATTCTTTCAGGAGAATATCCACAGAAAAATGTTTCATTAAACTTTAATCCACTAAATCTTTCTAAAATAGGCACACACACTTCTTCTGTAACACCTGGATATACCGTACTCTCATAAATCACAATATCATCTTTTTTTAAAATTCTTCCAACTGTTTCTGTTGATTTTACAATAGGGGTTAAATCAGGTTCGTTATTATCATCAATAGGTGTAGGAACGGTAACTATATAAATATTACAATCCTTAATATCATCTACATTTAATGTAAACTTCATTCCATTTTTTATAGACTCTCTTACTTGTTTTTCATTTAATTCCAAGGTTCTATCAAAACCACTATTTAGTTCTTCTATTCTTGGTTTATTAATATCAAATCCAACTACTTCATATTTTTCACTAAAAGCATGAGCTAAAGGAAGCCCTACATACCCTAGACCTATAACGCATATCTTATCTTTCAAATTCTTCCCCTTGATGTGTAATATCTAAAATTTGTTTTCTATGTTTATGGATTAAATTATACCAAACTACTTTACTCTTTTTGTACTCTTTTTTGAGTAAATTTCAAAATTTGACATTTTTTAAGGCGCGAATTGTAGCTTATTTACTCTTTAAAGGTGTTTAATAATATTTTCTAAAATTTTATTTCAAAATCTCTTTTAACAAAACATAAGTTTCTATTTTTAAAGAACATTTAGGATATAATCTAGCTTAAAACTACAAATTTTGGAGAAACAAATGAAAGTAATTGAAGGTAATTTAAGATTAAAAGGTAATGAAAAGATTGCTATTATCAATGGAAGATTTAATCATATCATTACAGATAGATTAGTAGAAGGTGCACGTGATGCTTTCAAAAGACATGGTGGAAATGAAGAAAATTTAGAACTAATATTAGTGCCTGGTGCTTTTGAAATTCCTTTTGCTCTTGAAAAAGCACTATCGAGTGGAAAATATGATGCTGTTTGTTGTGTAGGTGCAGTTATTAGAGGAGCAACTCCACATTTTGACTATATTTCAGCAGAAGCTACAAAAGGTATCGCAACAGTTGGAATAAAACATGGAAAACCTGTATCAAATGGTGTTTTAACAACTGATACAATAGAACAAGCAATTGAGAGAGCTGGTTCAAAAGTAGGAAATAAAGGTGCTGAAGCTATGATTACAATCATTGAAATGTTAGATTTATACTCTGAAATGGAGAAATAATTTTGGCAACAAGAACACAAGCAAGGGAGTCAGTAATAGGACTACTTTATGCCTATGATTTAGGAAATGAAGGTATTGTAAAATTTGTAGATGAGATCTTAGAAGAAAAAAAAATTAGAAATCAACAAAAAGAGTTCGCACTAAAACTTTTCAACGGTACAGTTACAAATATCGAAAAAATTGACAATGAAATTGTAACTCACCTAAATCAAAGAACTTTAGATGATTTGGGTTCAGTTGAAAAATCTATTTTAAGACTTGCTATTTATGAGATTTTATTTGAAGATTTACCAAAAGCTATCATAATAAATGAAGCAATTGAATTATCAAAAAGATTAGCAAGTGATGGTGCTCCAAAGTTTGTAAATGGTCTACTTGATAAAGTAATAAAGGCTTAGATTATGAATAATGCTATGAAATTATGTATCTCTTTGGATTTACCAACAGTAAAAGAAAACCTTGAATTAGTAGAACAAATCAAAGATTTTGATGTATGGCTAAAAGTTGGTTTTAGAAGTTTTATAAGAGATGGAAAAAAGTTTTTAGAAGATTTAAAAGCTATAAATCCAAACTTTAAAATATTTTTGGATTTAAAACTTTATGATATTCCAAATACCATGGCAGATGCTGCTCAAGAAATAGCAAATTTTGGAATAGTTGATATGTTCAACGTTCATGCAAGTTCAGGTGTAGAAGCCATGAAAACAGTGATGGATAGAATCAAAGATATTCCAAATAAACCTTTAGTTCTAGCAGTTACTGCTCTTACCTCTTTTGATAATGATAGTTTTAAAGCTATCTATAATGAAGATATAAATACAAAAGCAACACAATTTGCAATAGATACTTTTGAATCAGGAGTTGATGGAGTTGTTTGTTCTGCGTATGAAAGTTTTGATATAAAAAATAACACTTCAAAAGAGTTTATCACTTTATGCCCTGGTATTAGACCTTTTGGTGAAGAAAGTGGTGATCAAAAAAGAGTTGCAAATATTCCATTTTCGAAAGAAAATTTAGTTGATTTTATAGTTGTTGGAAGACCTATATATAAATCTGAAAATCCAAAAAAAGTAGTAGAAGAGATATTAAAAAATATTTAATATCTCTTTTTTATATTTTAAGTGATATTTAAGAGATATGATATTATAATTCCCGTCCTGATTTTATAGTATTAAAATCAAACAGCTGAATATGGACAGTTGGGTGAGCTGGCTGAAACCACCTCCCTGCTAAGGAGACGTACTGGCAACGGTACCGAGGGTTCAAATCCCTCACTGTCCGCCATCGTGGGTCATTAGCTCAGCTGGTTAGAGCACTCGGCTCATAACCGAGTGGTCGAAGGTTCGAGTCCTTCATGACCCACCACTTACAAAGCCTAATTTATGAACTCTTTGGAGTTTTTAAATCGGGCTTTTTTTGTTTGATTATAAACTGCTACTATATCCCAAAGCTTCTCGTATTGCAAAAATCTCTTCAACAGTTTTATACATAGTTTCAATATTTAGCATATTTGGTCCATCACTTTTTGCTACACTTGGGTCTATGTGTGTTTCAAAGAAAAAGCCATCCACACCAACAGCAGCAGCAGCTTTTGCCATAGCTGGAACAAAAGATGAATTTCCTCCTGTTGTTCCTCCTGTGCTTGGAATTTGAACTGAATGTGTAGCATCAAAAATCACAGGAGCATACTGTTTTAATAAAATTAGATTTCTCATATCCACAACTAAAGCACCATATCCAAAAGTATTTCCTCTTTCACAAAGCCAAACACCTGCTTTTTGAGCATTTTCATAATTTACTTCAAAAATCCCTCTTGTATTTAAAATCTTTTCAACTGGGTGTTTCATCGCATCTGCTGCTAAAAATTGCCCTTTTTTGATATTTATAATTGCAGGTGTTTTAGCAGCTGCTACTAGTAAATCCGTCTGTCTACATAAAAATGCAGGAATTTGTAAAATATCCATTATTTCACCAGCTGGTGCTGCTTGATAAGATTCATGAATATCTGTTATTACTTTATATCCAAACTGCTCTTTTATCTCTTGAAATAGTTTTAATCCTTCATCAAGTCCAGGACCTCTAAATGAACTAATACTTGTTCTATTCGCTTTATCAAAACTAGCTTTAAAATAAAAATCCACTCTTTTATCTTCACTTAGTGGTTTTAGCTTTTCAGCTATTCTCATAACTGTATCTCTATCTTCAAGTACACATGGTCCTGTCAATATTTTCATAAAAATCCTTTTAAAATTGTTTGTTTTTCTTTGCCTGTTAATGCATAATAAAATTCATAAATATTTTGGCAAATATACTCTATATCATTTTTAGCATGACTATCACATGCTAACAAAATTTTATCGCCTATTTTTAGTTCTTCTTCCCATAAAGGAAGTAATATTGTATCATTTTCTCTTTGAAGTAACAATGGAACAACATTGTTTTTTAACTCTTTATTATACAAAGAAGTTCCTAGTAAATTTAAAGTTAATTTTTCTTTTGAAAGTAAATATTTATAGAGTTGTGGTGCTTTATTTTCACTTATTTCAAGTTCCAATAATAAAGGTTTTTCATTTATTTCTTTCAACAACCTAGCTACCAATTTTGAAGCCCAAATATTGTCTTTTTTGATAATAAGCTTCAAAAATTTATCACTAAGAGGCATAAGTAAAGCATTTGTAACCTTATTTACAAGAATTTTTGATGGAGTAAAAATATGATTTATATTTGCATTTTTAAATAAAAAATCATCAGCTATATCATTTTCTCTTACTATTGTTACTATATTTGGATTTAATTTTTTTGCCGTTGCTAAAATAGATAAATTTGTAGTGTCATTATCTGTAATTACAGCAATTGCAACCGCTTCTTTTATTCCAACTTCTAATAATAACTCCCTATCATCTGCATTTCCAAAAACTAAATGTGAAATCTCATCTTTTGTTAATTCCATATTTTTGTTTTTATCTATTTCTATTAGTTTTACATCTATATCATGCTCATTTAATTTTTCAAAAACTTTTTTACCCATTCTTCCATAGCCACAAATAATATATAAACCTTTTGGAAAAATTGGTAGAGTGGCATTTAAATTATCAATTCCATAAAGCCACTTTTCAATCTTAAATAAATTAGCAGACCATAAAGCCAAACTTATCTCTGATGAAATTATAGAAAAAGGATTTACAATTACCTCAGCATCTAAATCTTTTAGATTTTCTGTATGATTTGAAGTTGTTGATTTTACTGCAACTTTTACATTTGGATTTAAAGCTTTTGCAATTAGTGTTATTTTTAAATTTAAATCATCATTTTCAAAAAGCGAAACTATGGCTTTGCAATTTCTTTTTTTTAGACCAGCTGCTTCTAAAACTTTTACAGAATAAGTTTCAGTATGTAAAATAGGAACAACTGGGGTAAAGTTTTCTAACTTTAAATTATTTATCTTTGACTTATCTCTTTCTATTACAACTGCTCGTAAACCTTGCTCCATTGCTTTTAAGATTATCTTTTTTGTGATTTGATTATAATCTAAAACCACAATAAATCTTTCATTTAGATTTTTTATCTGTCTTAAAAACTTTGCTTTTTCAAGTTCACTAATAAAAAGCTTATCTTGAAATAAAGAGATTAAAGAACCAATACTATAAAACCAACCAAGAACCGTAAGATAAATACAAAAAGTAACCCATATTCTTTGAGAATATGTAAAAGCATAAGGAGTTTCACCAAAACCAATAGTTGTTGCTGTATAAGAAATAAAATAAAAAGCATCAAAAATGCTCATATTATATACATTTCCTTCAGAATCAACCCCATCTATCAAAGTCAATCCTAAAATAGCAATAGCATAAGTTATTAATATTACTAAAAATGGTTTTCTCATTTTTTGTAATATTATAAATAATGAATTATTTTTCAAAATCTTACTCTATCTTTTTGATTTTAATGTATCACCAACATACAATATAACAGAAGTTAAATTTGCAAGTAATGCCCCACCTGATAAAGATACAATAACAGCCATAATTTCACTATTCATTCCAGAGCCATAAACAGCGATAGTCCAAACAATAGCTGCTGCTATTAATTGAATATCTGCAACCAATGAAGTTGCTAATAAAACAGAACCAACTTGTGTTTTATCACCTAATTTTAGAATAGTAGCTATTAAATTTACAACTATGGCCGCAAATAATTCATATTTACTATGACTTTCAATAGTATGCATATCACCATAAAAAAAACCAAAATTTAGAGTCATTGCTAAAATGATAAAAAAACCTGAAATTACCTTATCTAAATTCATTTTGTTCTCCTTTATCTTTTCCTAAATCTAATTTTCTTCTAAATACCTCATCAAGATTATCATGTACTCTTGAGTTTTTATCTACAAAAAGTAATTTCTTTTGGTCTAATTGTTTTATATTTTTAAGCCCCATAATAGCTAATAAACCTTTTACATTTTTCAAAAGGTTTTTATGATAATTTGCCACATAATTTGCGTGTTTAAACACAAAATATTTTTTTCTTTTGCTTTTATCTTGAGTTGCAAGTCCAACAGGACATTGTCTTCCTGTTGTTCCTGAACAATATCTTGCTCTAATACAACCTGCACTCATCATAAATCCTCTTGCTATTTGCAAGAAGTCTGCTCCTAAACTCATTACAATTATAATATCATCAGGAGTTAATATTTTTCCACTTGCAACAATTCTAACTTTATCTCTAATTCCATAATCTTTTAAAATTTTATCTACTAAATAAACAGAATCTCTAACATCTAAACCAACTCTTTCCATCATTTCAAGTGGTGCTGTTGCGCTTCCACCACTTCCTGCATCAAGAGTAATATAATCAGGATAAGCATCAATTCCAGCATCTACTCTTCTTTTTATCTCTTTAGCATAAGGTTCAATGTTTTCCATATCTGAAATTACTATTTTTATACCTACTGGTTTCCCTGATAACTCTTGAAGTTTTCCAACAAAATCAAATAACTCCTCAATAGTATTAGCATAAGGAAATCTATTTGGAGAAAAAACATCTTTATAGGCTTCAACATTTCTATAATATGCAATTGCTGGAGTTACTTTTGCACCTGAAAGTTTTCCACCTGTTTGTTTTGCTCCTTGAGCAATTTTGATTTCTGTCATTTGACAAAAGCTCATCACTTTTTGATATCTATCTTCATCAAATTTTCCTGTTTTATCTCTAGCTCCATAAAGTCCTGAACTAATTTGAAATACAATATCTGGCATATCAGAGGGAACTTCTTTAGGAAAAACTTCTAAAGGTGCATCCCAATTTGGTCTATAAAATCGTTTTGTTTTTAAATCCAAAATATATGTTTCTGCTTCTGGGTCATTTTTAAAAACCAATTTTCTATAAACATCAGCTGCAAGTGAGCCATTGAAAAAGAATTTAAAAAATCTTTTTATAGATTTATTTAAATGTGTACTATCAACTATTTTCATATATGATTCATCATAATTTTCATGGGTTACAAAAAAGTTTGATGTAACTCCACCTTCACCTGAATTTATTGGAAATCCTCCAAGATAAGAGCCTTGAACAAAAGCTCTTGTTCCTTCTGGAGAGATAGAACCATCACTCATAGCAGACCTTGCTATTATACTTTTTGAGATATAAGGTTTTCTTCTTCTCTCTCCAAAAACTACTTTAAAATCATTTTCTACCTCATCATCATTTAAAACAATATTTGCATGTCTTATCATAAATTTAGGCTTAGCTAAAGGTTGAGATGGAGAAAAAGATGCATAATTTGGTTTATCTCTTGCTGCTTTATAAACCCAATCTAATTTGTCCTTTGATTCGTAGAACTTTTCATCACCAAAATATTGTCTAAAAGGTTCACTAACTTCTTCAAATAAATATCTTAATCTTCCAATAATTGGATAATTTACAAGTAATTGATGTTCTCTTTGTACATATTTATCATGAATATACCAAGCAACAATTACAACAACAAATACAATCCAAAAAACATCAACAAAACTTAACTCCATATTATTCCTTTTTACTTGAAACTAAAACTCCACTAAAAACTATCAAAATTATACCTAAAACTATCAAAACAGAAGGAAAACTATCACCTAAAATAAGTCCTAAAATTATCGAAAAAGCAATATTACTATATGAAATAGTTCCTATAATTCCAGCTTTAGCAAATGAATAAGCTTTTGTCATATATATTTGTGCAAATGTGGCAAAAACTCCTAAAAGAATAATATAAATCCAATCACTAGCTTTTGGCATAACAAATGTTCCTAACATAAAATCCAAATTTGGATTTGAATAAAAACTTCCTATAATCATCAAAATAAGTGGTCCAATAGTTCCAATTGTCATAAAAGATAAAACAATAGCTCTTGAATCATAATAACTTCTAAGTTCCCTAACAGATGTATAAGCAAGAGCAGCACCTACTCCTGATAATATTCCTAAATAATCTGTTTTTTCTAGACTACTTCCATCAAACTCTGTAATAAATACAATTCCAATAAAACCTACAAAAACTCCTAACCAACCTTTAAATCCTAATTTCTCTTTTAAAAATAAATAAGCAAAAATAGCTGTAAAAATAGTAGAAGTTTTAGAAAAAGTCATAGCTTCTCCAAGTGGAATTTGCGAAATATTATAAAAGAAAAATAAAAGAGCTACAAATCCAGCAACACCTCTAAAAGTAAGTAACCAAAACTTTCCACCAATCTGTTTTAAGGGAGAGTTATATATTGAAATTAATATTAAAAGAACTCCAAAAACATTTCTGAAAAATACAACTTCAACTGAACTCATAGAATCGCTTAATTCTTTAGCAACAGCACCCATAAATGCAAATAATAGTGAAGCAATCAACATATATTTTATGCCCTTGCTAACTTGATCTTCCATAAGCTTCCTTTTTTTGAAGGGAAAATTGTATTTATAATAGCTTTAAATAAAGATTATTTTGGATAATATAATCACTTTATATAAAGATTTGTAGGGGAAATATGGAATATTTAAAAATTGTTGGAGGAAATGATATTTCAGGAAGTGTAGAAATATCAGGTGCTAAAAATGCAGCTCTTCCTTTGATTGCTTGTACAATTTTAGGAAAAAATGAAATCACTATTGGAAACTTACCAAATGTTGTCGATATTAATACATTTTTAAAATTAATCAAAAAGCTAGGTGGAAGTTTTGAAAAAGATGGAAATAGTGTAAAAATAAACACTTCAACAATAAACAACACAACAGCTACTTATGATATTGTAAAAACAATGAGAGCTTCTATTTTGGTTTTAGGACCTATTTTAGCTAGATTTGGAACTTGTGAAGTTTCACTTCCAGGGGGTTGTGCAATTGGTCAAAGACCTGTTGATTTACATCTAAAAGCACTAGAACAAATGGGTGCAAAAATAGAGATTTTACATGGTTATATAAAAGCAACTGCTCCTAATGGTTTAAAAGGTGCAAAGATTGTATTTGATAAAGTAACTGTTGGTGGAACTGAAAATACAGTTATGGCAGCAGCACTTGCCCATGGAACTACAACTATAATAAACGCAGCAAAAGAACCTGAAATTGTTCAGCTTTGTGAAGTAATTAAAGAAGCAGGTGTTAAAATAGAAGGTATTGGAACTTCAAAAATCATAATCGAAGGAACAGCACAAAAACTTCTTGATATAAAACCATTTGATGTAATTCCAGATAGAATTGAAGCTGGAACTTATATGTGTGCAGCTGCTATTAAAAATCAAAAATTAAAAATAGAAAAAGTAATTCCTTTACATTTAGAAGCGATTATTTCAAAACTTGAAGAGATGAATTTTGAAGTATTACAAGATGAAAATAGTGTTACAATTCTACCTACAAAAGAGATAAAGCCAGTAAATATAATAACAACAGAATATCCAGGATTCCCAACTGATATGCAAGCTCAGTTTATGGCACTTGCAACTCAAGCAAATGGAACAAGTACAATTGATGAAAGATTGTTTGAAAATAGATTTATGCATGTTAGTGAACTTTTAAGACTTGGCGCTGATATTCACCTAAATGGAAACACAGCAACAATAAACGGAAAAGCTGGAACTTTAAATGGTACAGATGTTATGGCTACAGATTTAAGAGCTTCATCAGCATTGGTTTTAGCAGCACTTGTTGCAACTGGTGAAACAAATATTCATAGAATCTACCATCTTGACAGAGGTTATGAAAACCTAGAAGGAAAACTTTCAAAAATAGGTGCAAATGTAAAAAGGTTTACAGAATAGCACACTTTTTAATGATAAGTGATAAAATCATTCACTTATCATTTCTTTTAAGTATAAATTAAATAAAATCCTATCAATTACAAAAAAGGTATTATTTATGAAACTAGAAATTTCTTTATTTAAATTTGATAAAAACTCTGATTATTTACCATACTACACAAAACACTTTTTTAAAGTGGAAAATGAAAAAAATCTTTTGGATATTTTAAAAACTATAAACAAAAATGAAAAATTAGGCTTTGAAAATAGTGATAATTTTGATTTAGTAGTAAATGAAGTTTTTACTAAAGCATCTATTTCTATAAAAGAATTAGTTGATAACTTTGGAAAAGAACTTACAATTGAACCTATTTCAATTAGAAGAGCCTATAATGATTTATTGATTGATGATAAAGATTTTAAAGAAAGAATTGATATTTTAAAAGATTTTATAAAAGAAGAAGATAAAAGTAATTATCTAAGTTTAAAACCTTACTATTATGCTTCTAATACTTTAAATTACAGAAGTGATTATATTGGTGATGCTATTTTAATTTTAGCTCATGATTTAATCCAAAAAAATCCACAAGTTCAAAATCATATATTAGATAGTTTAAAACAACAAGAAATAGGTGCATCTTTTCATACAAGTTTAAAAGATAGAATCTATAATTTTGATAATAATATTGAAGATAAAATCATAGAAATTCAAAAAAAATTAAATCTATTTGAAGAACTTGATAAACAAAACTTTAGAATAAACAAAACTTTGATTATTGATTTTGGAACATTCGATGAAAATTATGAAATAAAACATGATTTTAAAGATTTTAATATTGCATATTATCCATCAAATGATTCAAAACAGACTTTTGATTTATTAAATAAATTAGATGCAAATATTCTAAAATTAAACTCTACAAAACTTGATTTAGCTAAAAATACTTTTAATAAAAATCCATTAATTACTTATCATGTAGCAATTACTATTTTACTTGATGCTTTTGATAATAATGCTGATTTTTTAGTTGTTGATACAAATGAAGATTTTTATATTTTTGATTATAATAGAAAAGAATTAGAAAAAATTTGTGGAAGAGATGTAATTTTACCAATTATTCACAAAAATGAACTTCAGAAATTAGCTTGTGGAAATCACAAAGAGGCTAAAAAAACACTTGAACTTCATCAAGTAAACCCTGAAATAATATAAAGGCAAGATATTGATACTAGATATAGAGTTTGTAATATATTCATGCCTTTTATTATCTAGTATCTTACCTCTTTATGTTTATAGAAAAACTATATTTAAAAAGTATTATTCAACAAGCTCTGATAATTTTGATTTATTCTTAAAAGATATAAAAATTTATATGGAAAAAAATTATCCTAAAATCAAAATTGATTATTCAATTGTTCAAAAAACAAAAAATGAGCAAAATATAGAACTTAGAAAATCTTTGTTGATAGAAAACTTAATAGAACAGTTCTATAATTTTAACTACAAAAAAGAGACTCAAAAATCAATATCAAAAGATAAACTTTGGGTTGGATATGATGAAAAATCAAAATCTAATCCAAAACCTCCTAGTGATTGGATTCAAAGAAAAGATATGGCTCATAGAAGAGACAACAGAGTTTGTGATAGATGTGGGCATATGTTGTTAACAACTTCTGATGTATATATAAATTTTGTAAAAGATATAGAAAATGGTGGTGGGTATAACTTTGAAAATCTTATTTGTTTATGTGTAGATTGTAACAAAATTTTAAATTCAAAAAATCCAAAAGGAACTATCTCTTCGTTGAGTATAAATGATAAGCTATATAACATTGCAAAATATTAATAGCCCAAAATATCTTTTACTCTTTTTTTATGTTCATCTGTCATAATTTCTTTATTTTTTGGCTCATTTGGTTCTTGAATTAACCTTTTTTTATCTTGTTCCTCTTTTAATTTTAAAAGTGATTTTTCCAAATACTTATCCTCTAACTCTTTTAATTCACTAAGTTTATTTCTAATAAAAGTTATATCTTTTGCTTTTGGTATTAAATAAGGAGTTACAATTACAACTAAATTATTTTTTTTACTATTTTCAACACTATTTTTAAACAACTCTCCAAATAAAGGAACATCTCCTAAAACTGGAACTTTTTGTTGGGTTTTTTCTGATTTATTTTCAATCAAACCTCCAATTATTACACTTTCACCATTGTTTAAAATAGCCGTTGTTTCTATTCTTTTTTTTGAAGTATCAGCATTTCCACTTATAGTTTGAGTTGTTTTAACACCTTCTAAAATAGTCTCTATTTCTAAGGTAACTTTTGTATCATTTGAAATTCTAGGTTTTACTTTCAAAGTTAAACCCACATCTTCTCTTTCATAGTTTTCTCTTGTAGTTCCTCCATCACTAATACTACTTGAAACTTTTATAGATATTGTTTCTCCAACATAAATAGAACTCTCTTTGTTATTTACAGCTAAAATTGATGGTTCAGATACTATATCTAAAGCACCTTTTTGTCGAAGCAAATTTAAACTAGCTCCAAGAGCTAATCCAGAAACCATATCAGGTATTTTTAATCCTTCAATAGAAAAAGATGGAATAGAGCCCTTATTTAAACTTGAAGAGAAACTAGCCAATACATTTCCATTACTTTTTGCTCCGAAAATTCCATAAGAAAGACCTATTTGATTAACTAATTCATCATTTACTTCAATGATTCTAGCTTGTACATAAACTTGTGTTTTTTCTTTATCAAGTTCATTTATAAGTTCTGTTATATAAGAAATCTCCTCTTTTATTCCCATTAAAATGATAGAGTTTGATTCACTTTCTAAAGATACTAAAGGTTTTTTATATGTTTTTTCGTACTCTTTTTTATTTATAATCTCTTCTAATATTTTTATTATATTTGTTGCATCAATATTTTTTAAAGGTATTACCTTTACCTCTTTTCTTTCTTGAGGAATATTTTCATCATCTTTTTTTATTTCAATCAATGGCACAACTCTTAAAATATTTTTTTCTTCAACTAAAGAAAAACCTTTATCTTGAAGAACCATATGTAAAATATTTAATAAATCACTCTTTTTTAAATTTCCTTTTGGAATAAAATCCACATTGCCTTCTATATTTTGACTTATTAGTATGTTTTTATCTAAAATTTTAGAACTTACTTTTAGTAATTCACTAATTTTTAAATCTTTAAAATTAATATTTATAAACTCATTTGAAAATAGATTGATTGTAAAAAAGATAGAAATAAAAATAAGTTTCATAAAAATACTCCAATAAATAATAATTAAGATTATTATAATACTTTAATATTTCTTGAAAGTAAAGTGTTTAAATGTTCAAATTGTTCATTTGTTAATTCTATTGTTAGTTTTACATTTGTAGAAAAATCTTTTGATTTTATGTTTATTTCTTCTTGATTTAAAAGATATTCAAGAAGTGAGAGTTCACTATATTCGCATTCTAAAGTTTTTATTATTAGTTTTTGATACTCTTTAAAAGTTGCTATTTTTATAACTTCATTTACACTATCCCCATAAGCTCGAACTAAGCCACCAGTTCCAAGTTTTATTCCGCCAAAATATCGCACTATTATTACTGCACTATTTATTATTTGGGCTCCTGCCATTACAGCAAGGCTTGGTTTTCCACTTGTTCCTTTTGGTTCTCCATCATCGCTACTATTTTCAACAATTTGACCAAATTCATTTAAATATCTATATGCATAAACAAAATGTCTAGCTTTTGGATGTTCAATTCTTAATTTAGCCATTATTTCATCAAACATAGAATAAGGAAATAAAAAAGCTATAAATTTTGATTTTTTCTCTTCAAAAGTAAAACTAAACTCTTTTTGAACAAATTTCAACTATAATTGCCCCCATGAGATTGGATTTATATTTAACACAAACCTTTAATATTCAAAGCAGAAACAAAGCTCTTGAATTAATAAAATCAGATAAAGTTAAAATTGATGGAGAGATTATATCAAAACCCTCTTTTAATGTTGAGCAAACTCATAAAGTTGAGATTTTAGAAGATGATTTTTATGTATCAAGAGCTGCTTATAAATTAAAATATTTTTTACAAGAATTAAAATATTTTGATTTAAAAAATAAAAATACTCTTGATATTGGAAGTAGTACAGGTGGATTTACTCAAGTTTTACTTGAAAATGAAGTATCAAGTGTAACTTGTGTTGATGTTGGTTCAAATCAACTTCACGAAAGAATCAAACACCATCCTAAGATCACTTTTTTTGAAAACACTGATATAAGAAATTTTCAAAGTGAAGATATATTTGAAATTGTAACTTGTGATGTTTCTTTTATCTCTATTTTAAATATCTTAAATGACATAAATCGCCTAGCTTCAAAAGATATAATTATTTTATTTAAACCCCAATTTGAAGTTGGAACAAATGTAAAAAGAGATAAAAAAGGTGTGGTAAAAGATAAAAATGCCATTATTAAAGCTAGACAAAAATTTGTAGATTCTACACTTGCATTAAATTGGAATTTAAAATACTCAAGTCTTAGTAAACTACAAGGAAAAGATGGAAATGAAGAAGAGCTCTTCTATTTTAGTAAATAAAAATACAATAACTTCTATAGCTATTGGTGGATTTGATGGAATGCATGTTGCACATCAAGAACTTTTTAAAAATTTAGATGAAAATGGAGCAATTGTTTCAATTGAATCTGGATATGCAAATTTGACACCCAAAAGATATAGACAAGAGTATAGTATCTATCCTATTTATTATTATGTCCTTGATAGTATAAAACATTTAGAAGGTGATTTATTTGTAAAACTTTTAAATGAAGAGTTTCCAAAATTAAAAAAAATAGTTGTAGGTTATGATTTTTGTTTTGGAAAAAACAGAAGATATTGTACTGAAAAATTAAAGGAACTTTTTGATGGAGTTGTTGTAGTTATTGATGAAATAAAAGTCGAAAATATACCTGTTCATTCAAGAGTTATAAGAGAATACCTAAAAGATGGTGATATTCAAATGGCAAATAAACTTTTAGGAAAAGAGTACAAAATCTATGGACAACAAATAACAGGACAAGGATTAGGCGCTAAAAATTTTGTACCAACAATAAATCTAAAAGTAAAAGAGTTTTTACTTCCAAAAGAAGGAGTTTATATTACGAAAACTATTTTAGACAATAAAGAATATAACTCTATTACTTTTTTAGGACATAGAGTAACAACAGATGGAAGTTATGCTGTGGAAACTCACATTTTAGATGAAGAGATAAAAGAGAATAACTATACAACTCAAATAAAATTTATAAAAAAAATAAGAGATAATCAAAAATTTGAAAGCTTTGAAGAACTAAAAAATCAGATTTTAAAGGATATTAATCTAACTAAAGATTACTTTATTAATATTTATTAATATGCATTTAGATAAAATATTAAGATGATAGATAAAGTATTTAATAAATCAATTACAAAACAATTCGAATTTGATGAAGAAGTAGCATCAGTATTTGATGATATGTTAAACCGTTCTGTTCCTTTTTATAAAGAGATGCAAAGATTATCAATAAATTTTGCTTGCAATTTTTTAAATGAAAATGACAAAGTTTATGATTTAGGTTGTTCAACTGCTTCAACGCTAATAGAACTAAGTCACCATTGTAAAAATAATCTAAAACTAATAGGAATTGATAACTCTGTTGCTATGTTAAATAGAGCAGCAAAAAAAGCAAAAGCTTTTGGAGTTGACATAGAGTTTATAAATGCTGATTTACATGATGTTTCTTATGATGAAGCAAAACTTATTCTTTCAAACTACACTTTACAATTCATTAGACCTCTACAAAGAGAAAAATTAGTAAAAAAAATATATGATTCACTACAAGATAAAGGTATATTTATTTTTAGTGAAAAAGTGATATCTTCAAATTCAACTTTAAATAAACAATCTATTGATGAATATTATGAATTCAAAAAAACTCAAGGTTACAGTGAATTTGAAATAGCTCAAAAAAGAGAAGCTTTAGAAAATGTACTTATACCTTATACTGAAGAAGAAAATAAAAAAATGATTTTAGATGCTGGATTTAGTCATTGTGAAACAATTTTCAAATGGGTAAATTTTGCAACATTTATAGCAATAAAAAAATAGCAAAGGCTTTATTTTAAAGCTTTTTCAAATTAAAAAATAATGGTTCCCTTTCAAATTGGGAACTAATTTGAAAGGAAATATGATGTTAAAAGTTGGAGACATAGCACCTAGTTTTTGTGCACCAAATCAAGATGATGTAGAGATTTGTTCAAGAGATTTAGCAGGGAAATGGATAGTTTTATACTTTTATCCAAAAGATTTAACACCAGGATGTACAACTCAAGCTTGTGATTTTACAGATAAACACTCTTTTTTTGATGATTTAGATGCAGTAATTTTAGGTGTTAGTGCGGATGATACTGAAAAACATAGAAAATTTATTGATAAATATGATTTAACAATAACTCTTCTGTCTGATACAAATAAAAAAATGTGTGAAGATTATGGAGTTTGGCAGTTAAAACAATTTATGGGTAAAGAGTTTATGGGAGTTGTTAGAAGTACATTTATTATTAATCCTGAAGGAAAAATTGCAGCTATTTGGGATAAAGTAAGTGTTAGAAAGAAAAAGAGTGTAAAAGGTGAAAAGATAGAAGTTTTACATGTGGATGAAGTTAGAGAAAAACTTCAAGAATTACAATCAAATTAATTAGGAATAAGTATGAAAAAAATGTTCAATAAAGTTTTATTTTTAAGTGCAGCTGTTTTACTATCAAACAATCTATTAGCACAAGAGACTATTTGTTTTAAAAATGGACTAGAAAAACCTTCATTAATCGAAACAACTCCTTTAGATGGAGAAGTTTGTAAAGGAATACAAACTTTAGAAGATATGAAAAATAGTGGATGGCAAGTTTTAGATATAAAATTACAACCTGTTGGAAATAAATTTAATTATTCATACTATTTTTATAAAGATGATAATAAAAAGTCATCTGTAACTTCACAAAAAAATGTTAATCAACAATTGAGTTTATCAAAAGGTGAATTTTCTATAAAACCAATTGGTGCAAAAGTAACAAATATTAATAACAATAAAAGCAATATTGATATTGGAAATTTAATAGTTGGACAATCAGGGATTGTAGTTCATATTTATGATAATGATAAAAGATTAATAGTTTCAAATGCAAAAGTTATTAGTTCAAATGAAAATTCTTCTGTTGTTGAATTTTTTCCTTTTAATGATTTAACTCAAGATGCTATTCCTACTTCAAATAGAAGTGTTACAGAAAATGATATATTAATTTTAAATTATATGTATAACTCATCACTTTTAATTGCTCCAACACTAGACTCTTTTCAAGCAGTAAGAGAAAACTTCAAACTAAATAATTTTATGCATTCTGATATTTTTGCAGCAAAATTAAAAGTAGAAAACAAACCTTATCCAACAAAAGAAGATATTCAAAAATTTGCAATTGAACAAAATTTAGGCACAATATTTTTTGTTTTAGATAATAAAGTTTATGTACTTGATACAAAAACTTTTACAATTTTAGAAAGCTACGCTTTTGCTTATGAAAGTGCTGAAAAGCAAATGCCATTTTACACAAGAGTTGAAGATATTGAAGAATCAATTTTTAACTCATCATTCTTTGATTTCTTCAGTGAAGATAAAAAATCAAACTATGATGAATATTACAAAAGAATTTTAGGATTAAAATAATGATTGATAAAAAACATTTAGATTATATAACTTCTATTGTTGGTCTTGAAAATATAAAAAGTGATAAAGCTCATTTAATAGCTTTTTGTTATGATGCAACAAGAACAAGATTTGAACCAGATGCAGTTGTATTTCCACGACATGAGCAAGATATAAGCGATATTTTAAAGTATTGTAATGAACACAAAATAATAATTGTACCAAGAGGTGCTGGTTCTGGATTTACAGGTGGGGCACTACCAGCAAATGGAGGAATTATTCTTTCATTAGAGCGACATATGAATAAGCTTTTAGAAATTGATATGGAAAATATGGTTGGAGTTGTTCAACCAGGACTTATAAATATGGAGTTCCAAAAAGCAGTTGAAGCTGTTGGATTATTTTATCCGCCAGATCCAGCAAGTGAAGAGTACTCAACACTTGGAGGAAATGTAAGTGAAAATGCAGGTGGAATGAGAGCTGCTAAATATGGAATTACAAAAGATTATGTAATGGCATTAAGAGCTGTTTTACCAAATGGAGATATTATTGTTGCTGGTAAAAAAACAATAAAAGATGTTGCCGGATATAACACTGCTGGTATTTTGATAGCGAGTGAAGGAACATTAGCTATTATTACTGAAATCACTTTAAAATTGATTCCAAAACCAAAGTTTAAACAAACATATATGGGTGTTTTCCCTTCTGTTGATACGGCAATGACTGCTGTATTTAAATCTCTAGCAGCTGGTGCAAATCCTGTTGCTATGGAATTTTTAGATGCACTTGTTATAAAAGCTTTAAGACAAAAATTTCCTCAAATAAGCCTACCAGAACATGCAGGTGGAATTTTAGTAGGAGATGTGGATGCAAGTAGCCAAGCAGAGATTGATTCACAACTTCAAACTTTAAAAGAATCATTTGCTGCAAATGGTTCTATTGATTTTATTGTTGCACAAAATGAAGAAGAAGGTAAAAAATTATGGTTTGCTAGACGTAATGCAAGTCCAGCAACGATGATTTATGGAACTAAAAAATTAAATGAAGATATTTCTGTTCCAAGAAGTAAACTTCCAGTTGCATTGGATGGAATATACAAAATTGGTGAAAAATATGGTTTCCAAGTTCCATGTTTTGGACATGCAGGAGATGGAAATATTCACGTAAATGTAATGGTAAAAGATAAAACAAATCCAAAAGAGATGGAAGATGGACATAAAGCCATTGAAGAAATTTTCCAATATGTTGTTGATTTAGGTGGAACTTTAAGTGGTGAGCATGGAATTGGAACATCTAAAGCTCCATTTATGCATATTGCGTTTAGTGAAGCTGAAATGAACTTATTCAGAAGTATCAAAAAAGCATTTGACCCAAATAATATTTTAAATCCATTTAAAATGGGACTTTAATGATAAGAGAATAATATGGAAGAAAAAAGCATCTTAAGAAAGTTAATTGATGGGTTAGATTCATTTTTCAATGATGATACAACTTATTATGCAGCTTCTTTAAGCTTTTTTACCATTTTCTCTATCTTACCAATAATTGCCCTTGTTATTGCAATAATCTCAAATTTTTCTGAATTTGACAACTATATTGATATCTTTACAAACTATATTTTTAACCTTATAAATCCAACTCACTCAACAGAAATAGTTGAAACTTTAAAAAAATATATATCGAACTCCAACCAATTAGGATTATTAGGTTTAATTTATATGACATTTGTTTTTATAATGTTCTTTAAAGATTATGAATACATAGTAAATAAAATTCATAAAACAAAAAGAAAATCTATTCAATTTTCTTTTATCTTTTATACTTTATATTTAATAGTAGTTGCATTACTTTTTGTTGCTTCAAATATAATAATGTCTATTTATAATAATATTTTTATAGAAATAGTTTTATCTTATATCTTTGGATGGTTAATATTTTTTACTCTATTTAAATTAAGCGTAAATAGAAAGATAAACAATAAAGCAGCTATTATTTCCTCTTTGCTAACGTTTATTGTTATTACTGTTACAAAGAATTTATTTGTTTATTATGTAATTTATAATAAAACTTATGCAACCATTTATGGTTCCCTTGCAACTTTATTATTTACTTTTTTTTGGATTTATATCTCATGGATTATTTATTTATATGGAATTAAAATGTGTCATAGATTAAATATTCAAGAACAGTTGAGAAAAGATAATTTATAAATTTTAAATTGTAAAGTTATATCTATTGTCAAACGAACTGCTAAAATCGCCAGTTAAAACTAAAAAAAAGTTACATTCTGAAACTTAAACCAACTCTGTTTTTTCTACCATTTTATCTGAAGATTTAGCTCCAAACTTATAAACATCTGAATTGATAATTCCATTCTCTTTTTTCTCTTTTAACCTATAACTATCTCCTTGTATATTGATTATATGTGAATGATGTAATACTCTATCTAGTATCGCTGTTGTAACAATTTTATCTCCTGCAAACACTTGTGTCCATTTACTAAACACTAAATTTGATGTTAAAATTGTTGAACCTTTTTCATAGCGTTTTGAAATAATTTGGAAAAAATGATTAGCTTCTTCTTTATTCATATTAAAATAGCCTATCTCATCAATAACAAGTATTGACGGATTTGTAATTGATTTTAAAAAAGAATCATATTTCTTCTCTTTTTTTGCATTATTTGCTAAAGATAAAAGTTCAGATATAGTTGTAAATCTGGCTTTATATCTATGTTGTACAGCTTTAAATGCTAATGCAATTGCAAGATGAGTTTTACCAACACCACATTGTCCTAATAGAATAATATTCTCATTTCTTTTTATAAATGTAAGTGTTGCTAATTCTTCAATTTGTTTTCTATTAACTCCGACAGAGAAACTATAATCAAATTGTTCTAATGTTTTTATAGCTGGAAATCCAGCTAATTTTGTTAATATATTTTTACTTCTATCCATCCTATTTTCTACTTCAATTTTAAGCATTTCATGTAAAAATTGAGTATATTGCCAATTTTCTTTTGCTGCCGTTGTTGCTATTGTATGGTATTCATTTTCAATAGTTGAGAGTTTTAATTCTCTGCATAATTCGATAATTTCATTATTTAATTCCATAACGTATTTCCTATTTGATTAATTGTAAAAAAGGAACTACATATAGAGTAACAGCTGGTATTAGTTCATCATAACTTTGAATATCTCTTGATGGTATGTAAATTGAAGTTGTGCTAACTTTATTATTGAATGAAGACTCTTTTTTAGCTACACTTTGGATGGATTCCTACATAAGGTTTAGGTCGTGAGCGCAAGTGGGGTTGCTCCTGTATAATTCCATTGGAATTTGTAATGTTGTTTGATGAATTCTTTTATTTGCTGTATCATCAAGCCATTTTAAAACTTCAGCATTAGCATTTTCTATATTGAGTTGATAATTTTTCATAGATAGTTTAACTTTTAAACCATTATGGAAATTGTATCTTAGATAGTGATTGAATTTTTCAACTTTTCCTTTAGTTTTAGCTCTATATGGTTTACAAAGTTTTATAGCAAAGCCACAATGCTTTGCAAAGTCTTCAAAGAGAGCATTAAATTGATGTTTACCTCTACCATAACCATTTCTTCTTAAAATTACTGTCTTCATATTATCATACAAACATTCCTGTGGTACTCCACCGAAATATTCAAATGCACGCGACAAAATAAAACATACATTTAGTATGTTTTATTCTATCTTCTATGGCATCCTAATAATGTTTCAACTTTTTCATTATCCACATATTCAACATAAGATGCCCTACTATAACCCATTGTTGCAACAAATGCTGAAAGATTATCTTTGGGAAACTCTACCCAATCAACTTGCATTTGTTTACCTGCTGGAGTTTCAAATCTAATTAATGGTTCATCATCTTTAGTGCGTTTTCTGAGTTCATATTTCCTCATAACTTGTTGAAGCCATCGTAAACTATCATCGTATCCTAGTTTTACAATTTCATCATATATTACAGTAGTTGGAATTTCAACTCCTTCATTTCTTGCTGTTTCAAGCATAGTTGCAATATATGGTAAATATGGGTCAACACTATTTATTACTGGTTTTCGATTTATTTTTGGAATATAATCATCTGGAGCATTTGCATAACGCCTAACAGTATCTCTACTAAGACCTAATTTTCGTGCAATGGCACTTTTACTAAAGCCTTTTTCTAAAAGTTTTTTTATCATTTTTATATCGCCTTTCCTTAACACTTTACTCCTTTCATAGATTTAAAAGGAGTCTAGCAAAAATTAATTTATTTTTTTAAGGTTTAGTATAAAAATGTAGCTTCTAACATTTCTGACTGGCGATTTTGGCAGTTCGTTTGACAAATTTTTTCTAGCTATTATAATTGTTTGTTGAAGTCTTTATTATATACACTAATCCAAGCAAAAATTAGACTAGTTTTGTGTATCATTTTTATTATGAAAGTTAGAAAGCCCATAAAGTGGTGCTCGCAATCGGAGTTGAACCGATAACCTCTTCCTTACCATGGAATTGCTCTACCATTGGAGCTATGCAAGCAAATTAAGTAAGACATACTAACAAAAAAAGAGTAAAAAAGCCTTTAGAAGAAAAGAGATAGAAAACAAGAACTAAAGAGGAAATAACAAACAAGGGTAAAAAGGGTAGGTAAAAAAAAAGCTTCTTCCAAAGAGAACTAGTAGTAGTTCAAATAGAAAGAAGCTTTGTGTGTGTAAAAACTCAAAGCTGGCAGCGACCTACGTTTCCACCAGGGGACCCGGCAGTATTATCGGCGATGAAATGCTTGACTTCCAGGTTCGGAATGGGACTGGGTATTTCCACTTCTCTGTAGCCACCAGCAAGTTGAGTATTAAATAAATTAAGAATAAAAAAGAACTAAAATTCTGTTCACTCATAAAAATCATCACTTAGATAATTTCTCTAAATTTACTTAATACTCAACTCGTTAAGGAGTTAAGAAAAAATAATGCTAAAGTCTTTGCTTCTTAAAAAAATTGACATTTTTTCAAGGTAACATTAAACACAATATATATTAAATATAAAAACATATATTTAATAAGATAGTAAACCAAAGAATTGTTAAAATAAGCCAAACGTTCTATTAGTACTGGTCAGCTAAACGCCTTACAACGCTTACACATCCAGCCTATCAACCAGCTAGTCTTGCTGGGAACTTCAGGGAAAGTTAATCTTAGAGTTGGCTTCGAGCTTAGATGCTTTCAGCTCTTATCACATCCGTACGTAGCTACCCAACGATGCTCTTGGCAGAACAATTGGTACACCAGTGGTACGTTCATCCCGGTCCTCTCGTACTAGGGACAAATCTCTTCAACTTTCCTACGCCCACGGAAGATAGGGACCGAACTGTCTCACGACGTTCTGAACCCAGCTCGCGTACCGCTTTAAATGGCGAACAGCCATACCCTTGGGACCGACTTCAGCCCCAGGATGCGATGAGCCGACATCGAGGTGCCAAACCTCCCCGTCGATGTGAGCTCTTGGGGGAGATCAGCCTGTTATCCCCGGCGTACCTTTTATCCTTTGAGCGATGGCCCTTCCACGCAGAACCACCGGATCACTATGACCGACTTTCGTCTCTGTTCGACTTGTATGTCTCACAGTCAAGCTAGTTTATGCCATTATACTCAACAAGCGATTTCCATCCGCTTTGAACTAACCTTTGTAAGCCTCCGTTACTTTTTAGGAGGCGACCGCCCCAGTCAAACTACCCACCAGACATTGTCCTGATACAAGATAATTGTACGCAGTTAGTAACTCAAATATTCAAGGGTGGTATCTCAAGGATGGCTCCGCTAGTACTTGCGTCCTAGCATCACAGCCTCCCACCTATCCTGCACATGAATATCCAAGCTACAGTGTCAAGCTGTAGTAAAGGTGCACGGGGTCTTTCCGTCTTTCCGCGGGTAGGAGGAATTTTCACCTCCACTACAATTTCACTGGATCCCTGGTTGAGACAGCTCCCATCTCGTTACGCCATTCATGCAGGTCGGTATTTAACCGACAAGGAATTTCGCTACCTTAGGACCGTTATAGTTACGGCCGCCGTTTACTCGGGCTTCAATCAAATGCTTCGCTTGCGCTGACATCATCAGTTAACCTTCGAGCACCGGGCAGGCGTCACACCTTATACATCCACTTACGTGTTAGCAAAGTGCTGTGTTTTTGGTAAACAGTCGGGAGGGACTCTTTGTTGCAACCTCTCTAGCTTTTTGGAGCAAGTCCATATACCAAAGTAGGCACACCTTATACCGAAGATACGGTGCTAGTTTGCAGAGTTCCTTAACCAGGGTTCTTCCACGCGCCTTAGAATACTCATCCCACCCACCTGTGTCGGTTTACGGTACGGGCAACATACAATATACTTAGTGGCTTTTCTTGGCACGACAGTATCATCGATTCTCCATCTCCTCCGAAGAGTGTCAAGAGCCTGTAAGATCTCGGCCTATTGCAACCCGGATTTGCCTAAGTTACAGCCTACGTCCTTCGACCCACTATTCCATCAGTGAGCTCGATTAACTCTATGCGTCCCCACATCGCGCTTATATGTTGGTATTGAAATATTAATCAATTTGCCATCGTCTACCCCTTTCGGACTCGACTTAGGTCCCGACTAACCCTACGATGACGAGCATCGCGTAGGAAACCTTGGGTTTTCGGCGTTGAGGATTCTCACCTCAATTATCGCTACTCATGCCTGCATGCTCACTTCTATCCGCTCCAACGCTCCTTACCGGTACATCTTCTACGCTGAATAGAACGCTCTCCTACCACTCAATTAAAAATTGAATCTAAAGCTTCGGTGTACATCTTAGCCCCGTTATATTTTCCGCGCAGAATCACTAGACCAGTGAGCTGTTACGCTTTCTTTAAAGGATGGCTGCTTCTAAGCCAACCTCCTGGTTGTCACAGTAACTCCACATCGTTTTCCACTTAGATGTAACTTAGGGACCTTAGCTGTTAGTCTGGGTTGTTCCCCTCTCGACGATTGATTTTATCACCCACCGCCTGACTCCTGTGATTCCACATATAGTATTCATAGTTTGATAGGGTTTGGTACCGCGGTAAGCAGCCCTAGCCCATTCAGTGCTCTACCCCTATATGCTACAACACAAGGCTATACCTAAATATATTTCGGAGAGAACCAGCTATCACGAAGTTTGATTGGCCTTTCACCCCTATCCACAAGTCATCCCAAGACTTTTCAACGCCTGCGGGTTCGGTCCTCCACTGGCTCTTACACCAGCTTCAACCTGCTCATGGATAGATCACTTCGTTTCGGGTCTGCAGCATCTGACTAATTCGCCCTATTAAGACTCGCTTTCGCTACGGCTTCGTACTTGACTTAACCTTGCCAGACACCACAACTCGCAGGCTCATTATGCAAAAGGCAGTCCATCACCCTGATAAATCATAGGGCTCTGAATGATTGTAAGCTAATGGTTTCAGGTTCTATTTCACTCTCCTCGCTGGAGTACTTTTCACCTTTCCCTCACGGTACTTGTTCACTATCGATCTGTAAGTAGTATTTAGGATTGGAGGGTGGTCCCCCCAGTTTCAGTCAAAATATCACGTGTTCCGACCTACTCAGGATACCATTAGAGCTATTGAGAATTTAAACTACAGGAGTTTCACCTTCTATGCTACACTTTTCCAAGTATTTCATCTATCCTCTTTAGTCTCATGTTATGGTCCTACAACCCCCAATGCAAGCATTGGGTTTGTCCTAATCCGCTTTCGCTCGCCGCTACTAACGGAATCTCGTTTGATTTCTCTTCCTCTGGCTACTGAGATGTTTCACTTCACCAGGTTAGCTCCCATATTGGGTAATATAGCTCTCACTATATTGGGTTGCCCCATTCAGAAATCCCCGGATCAAAGCTCTTTGGCAGCTCCCCGAGGCTTATCGCAGCCTAATACGTCTTTCATCGCCTCTTACAGTCTAGGCATCCACCATTAGCCCTTAATAGCTTATTAATAAATAGAGTTAAACTCTATCGCATTTTTGATAATATTCTTTGGCTACTATCTTATTAAACATATTACTTAAAATATATCTAATAAAACATGTTGTGTTCTATCTATAGTTTTATTTCTAAAATTTAGATATGAAATTTTTTTTGTTTTAAATTATTTAACATTGCTGTTATATAATTCTTACGAAAAAATTAAAGACTTTAACATTATATTTTTAAATATCATTTTCAAATCTCTTTGAAAAACTTTGATTCGAAAATCAAATATAAATTCAATCTCTTTGAACTTATATTTAACTTTCTATCATCTTTTTTTATCTTAATTGAACTATTTCTATTTAAAACTCTCATTTTAAATAATAGGTGGTGGAGAATAGCGGGATCGAACCGCTGACCTCCTGCGTGCAAAGCAGGCGCTCTCCCAGCTGAGCTAATTCCCCAACCTAAATTAATCTTTACTAGATTATTTAATGGTGGGCCTATCAGGACTTGAACCTGAGACCTCACGATTATCAGTCGAGCGCTCTAGCCAGCTGAGCTATAGGCCCCTTTTACTACCTATTTAAATAATCTTTATAAACCGAATATAAAATCATATATTTTTTTAAGTTTTTAAGTTAAGAAACAAATCTTAACTTAATTCTCTGAAAGGAGGTGATCCAACCGCAGGTTCTCCTACGGTTACCTTGTTACGACTTCACCCCAGTCGCTGAATCCACTGTGGAAGGTAGCTATTTTAGCATCCCCGCTTCGAATGAGTTCAACTCCCATGGTGTGACGGGCGGTGAGTACAAGACCCGGGAACGTATTCACCGTAGCATAGCTGATCTACGATTACTAGCGATTCCAACTTCATGTAGTCGAGTTGCAGACTACAATCCGAACTGGGAGATATTTTTGAGATTTGCTCCACCTCGCGGTATTGCTGCTCTTTGTATACCCCATTGTAGCACGTGTGTAGCCCTGGACGTAAGGGCCATGATGACTTGACGTCGTCCTCACCTTCCTCCTACTTGCGTAGGCAGTCTCATTAGAGTTCTCAGCCGAACTGTTAGCAACTAATGACGAGGGTTGCGCTCGTTGCGGGACTTAACCCAACATCTCACGACACGAGCTGACGACAGCCGTGCAGCACCTGTATATAAGTTTCTGCAAGCAGACACCAATCTATCTCTAGAAAGTTCTTACTATGTCAAGTCCAGGTAAGGTTCTTCGTGTATCGTCGAATTAAACCACATGCTCCACCGCTTGTGCGGGTCCCCGTCTATTCCTTTGAGTTTTAATCTTGCGACCGTACTCCCCAGGCGGTACACTTAATGTGTTAACTGCATTACTGCAAGGTCGAGCCTCACAACAACTAGTGTACATCGTTTAGGGCGTGGACTACCAGGGTATCTAATCCTGTTTGCTCCCCACGCTTTCGCGTCTCAGCGTCAATAATGTTCCAGTAGATCGCCTTCGCAATCGGTATTCCTTCTGATCTCTACGGATTTTACCCCTACACCAGAAATTCCATCTACCTCTCCCACATTCTAGGTATACAGTTTCAAAAGCAGTTCTATAGTTAAGCTATAGGATTTCACTTCTGACTTATATACCCGCCTACACGCTCTTTACGCCCAGTGATTCCGAGTAACGCTTGCACCCTCCGTATTACCGCGGCTGCTGGCACGGAGTTAGCCGGTGCTTATTCATATAGTACCGTCATTATCTTCCTATATAAAAGGAGTTTACGCACCGAAATGTGTCATCCTCCACGCGGCGTTGCTGCATCAGACTTTCGTCCATTGTGCAATATTCCCCACTGCTGCCTCCCGTAGGAGTCTGGACCGTGTCTCAGTTCCAGTGTGACTGATCATCCTCTCAAACCAGTTAGGCGTCATAGTCTTGGTGAGCCATTACCTCACCAACAAACTGATACCATACAGACCCATCCTCTAGCACTAAAGCGTTTCCCTTGCATACTTATGTATTAAAGGCATATAGGGCATTAGCAGACGTTTCCATCTGTTATTCCTTTCTAGAGGGCAGGTTATCTATACATTACTCACCCGTGCGCCACTTAGCTGACAATTATAGCAAGCTATAATCCGTTCTCGTTCGACTTGCATGTGTTAAGCACGCCGCCAGCGTTCACTCTGAGCCAGGATCAAACTCTCCATAAATTATAGATTATTTGAAACTGACATTTTTGTATTATTTTACTAATTACAAAATTATCACTCATTATCATAGACAAGTTTTCAATGTTTTACCATCTCATCTTGTTTTATATATTTTTTATATTAACATTATTTCTTATTTTATTTCTGTAAACAATGAAACAGATTTTTATAAGATTTATATATTCGGTTTATAAAGATTACTTCATAAACTTCAATTAAATTATTTTAAAGATCATCCTAATAAACTAAAACCTTTCTCATCTCTCTTTCGTTTGATGCGCTTCAGTCAATTTGGACGGGAATTATAATAGGATTTTTTATCCTTGTCAAGAGCTTACAGCTTAAATTTAGCTAAAATTTTCAAATTTACTGTTTTAGAAAAAGGATTTCCCTTTTTCTAGCAGTTTTTCGTATTATAAATTTGAAATAAATGTAGCTAAAGCTTCTATTTCTGCATCTGTTTTATTTTCAACTTGAGGTTTCATAATATTTTTCATCACTCCACCATAACTTCCATTTTTATATCCATTCATTGCATTTATAATTTTTTCTTTATCCCAACCTGCAATAATTTGTGATTTTCCTAGAGCTTCTTTTTCTGCTTTTTGTCCATGACATGACGCACAAGTTTTATATAATGCTTCTCCATTTGGTCCTTCAACAACTATTTCAGTTGATTCTTCTGAAGTAACTTCTGTAATTTTTTCATTTACAGCAATCGTAGCCTCTTCAGCTTTTTCACTTACTGTTTGTGTAGCTGATAATACTTCTTCTTTTAAATTATTTTTAATCTCTTCTGTACTATCTTTAACTTCTTCTACTTTTTGTTCAACTATCTCTTTTGTAGATTCTATTACATCTTTTGAATTCTCTTTTATCTCTTCAGCAGCTTTCTCAATAACCTGAGTTGTAGTTTCTACAACAGAATTAGAAACTTCTTTAGCTTTTTCTTCTACAGTAACCACACTATCTTTTACTTCATTAGAAACTGTCTCTTTTGTTTCTACCATTTTTTGTGTAGCAACCTCTGCAGTAGTAGCTTGAGTATCTGTTTTCTTATCCTCTGAACATCCTGCAAGTAATAATACTGTTACAGCTGAACTTAATAAAATTTTATTCATCTTACCTATCCTTTTGAATTTTCTTTTGTTCTTTCAAAAAACAATTTTTGCATTATAACCAAACTATTGTATAATAATTGTGTTATAAATTTTCATATTTAAATATAAATTCTTCATTAAAATCAATTTTTACAATTCCACCTTTTTTAAGTTTTCCAAATAATATCTCATCTGTTAAAGGATTTTTGATTTTATCTGAAATAACTCTATTTAATGGTCTTGCACCCATAGCTTTATCATAACCAAGTGTTGCTAACTCTTTTTTAGCTTTTGCACTAATTTCAATTTTTATTTTTTTATCTACTAATTGTTTTTCTAAATCTTCAATAAATTTACCTGCAACTTTTGCAACTATATCCATACTTAATGAATCAAATGTTACAACCGCATCCAGTCTATTTCTAAACTCAGGGGCAAAGAATTTATTTATTGCTTTATTCTCATTTAGTTTTTCATTTTTTGCAAATCCCATTACATTTGCTTCTGTTGCACCTAGATTTGATGTCATAATTAGAACTACATTTTGGAAATCTGCTTTATTTCCACTGTTATCAGTTAATTCAGCATTATCCATAACTTGAAGTAAAATTGACATTAAATCAGGATGAGCTTTTTCAATCTCATCTAATAATAAAACTGTATGAGGATGTTTTCTAATAGCTTCTGTTAAAAGTCCACCTTGTTCAAATCCAACATATCCTGCAGGTGCTCCAATTAATCTTGAAACAGTATGAGCTTCCATATATTCACTCATATCAAATCTTTCAAAATGAATTCCTAATTGAGTTGATAACTCTTTTGCTACTTCAGTTTTACCAACTCCTGTTGGTCCACTAAATAAGAAACTTCCAATTGGTTTTTTATCAAGTCCAAGTCCAGCTTTATTTCTTTTTATTGATTGAACTATAGTAGTAATTGCTTTATCTTGTCCAAATACTCTTTTTTGCATATTTTTTTCTAATGATTTTAAAAGAGTTAAATCTGATTTTGTTGCACTTCTTTCAGGAATATGTGCCATTTTTGCTATTGTTGTTTCTACATCTTTTGAAGTAATAGTTATATTAGTTTCAGATTTTGTTTTTAAACTTGTTGATAAACTAATTTTTTTAGAAGCTCCAACCTCATCAATAACATCAATAGCACAATCAGGTAAAAATCTATCTGTAATATATTTTTTACTAAGTTCAACTGCACTAGAAATTGCACTTTTTGAATACTTAACTCCATGATACTCTTCATATTTTGATTTTAAACCTTCTAAAATTAAAATAGAATCTTCAATACTTGGTTCATCAACATCTACTTTTGCAAATCTTCTACTTAGAGCCTTATCTTTTGCAAAATCATTTCTAAACTCACTAAAAGTTGTTGCACCAATACATCTTAATTTTCCATTTGCAAGCATTGGTTTTAAAATATTTGAAGCATCCATCGCACTTCCACCAACACTTCCAGCTCCAACAATTGTATGAATTTCATCTATAAATAAAATTGCATTTTTAATTTTTGATACTTCTTTTAAAAAAGTTTTTAATTTTTTCTCAAAATCTCCTCTATATTTAGTTCCAGCTAACATAGAACCCATATCTAAAGAAAAAACTTTTGATTTTAATAAAAACTCTGGAACTTTCTCTTGAGCAATTTGCAAAGCTAATCCTTCTGCAATTGCAGTTTTTCCAACTCCAGGTTCTCCAACTAAAATAGGATTATTTTTCTTTCTTCTACTTAATATCTCAATTACTCTACTTATTTCTCTATCTCTTCCAATAACTGGGTCAATTTCACCTTTTTTAGCTAAAGCAACTAATTCAACTGAATTTTGCTCTAAAACTTTATTTTCATTGTCATTACTATTTTCATTAATTTCATCTTCATCATTTTGTTTATGAGATATCTCTTCTAAAATATCCACTCTTTGAATTCCTAATTTTCTAAGCAAATATGTTGCGTATGATTTTTCATCTTTTAAAATTGCTACAAACATATCTTCAACATTTGCATTTGGCTTTCCACTTCCTTGAGTATGTGCTACCATATATTCTATTGTTGAAGATAAAGATAAAGTTTCCATAGGTTCTTCATTTATATTTTGATCTTCTGGAAATTGTGGAGTATTGGTATCAATATAATTTTTTAATTCGTTAAAAAGTTCATTTGTATCAACTCCTAAATCTAAAAATAACTCTTCTATTGTTTGATCATGTATTAGCATTAAAAATATATGTTCTATTGTTAAATACTCATGTTTACTACTTTTTGCATAAGCTACTGCTTGTGCAAAAATATTTCTTAAATCTTTACTAATCATTTTTATTCTTCTTCCATAACAGCTTTTAAAGGAAAGCCTTTTTCTCTTGCCATATTTTTTACTTGTGCAACTTTTGTTGAAGCAATTTCATAAGTATAAGTTCCACACAATTCTTTTCCATTATTATGTATACTTAACATAATAGCTGATGCTTCATCAAGAGATTTTCTAAAAACTCTAACTAATACATCTATTACGAAATCCATTGTTGAATAGTCATCATTAAGTAAAAATACATTATATTTTTTTGGCTCTTGTAAATCTAAATCATCATTTAATTCTATTTCTATTTCATTACTCACTTCAAACCTTTATTTTGATAAAATCTTTTTTAATTAAAAAAACAGATTTATTATAACAAAAAAGAGATTATTATGAAAAAAGATATCAATTACTTTAAAAACAAAACTATATTTATAACAGCTACAAATACAGATGTAGGAAAAACTTATGCTTGTGAAAAATTTTTAAACTATTTTTCCAAAAATGGTTTAAAAGTAGGATATTTTAAACCCTGTGAAACAGGAGTTAAAGATTTTCCACTCGATGGGTCTAAAATGCTTGATTTAACAAAAAAATTAAATCCTTCTTTTAATGTAACTATAAAAGATGTTGTTCCTTACCAATTTTCTTTACCTGCTGCTCCTTATGTTGCGAAATGTAAAACTATTATTGATTTTGAATTTCTAATAAAACAAAAAGAGTATTTACAATCTTTTTGTGATGTTTTAATCATTGAAGGAGCTGGTGGTTTGATGGTTCCTATTCAAGACAATATTTTTATAATTGATTTAATAAAAATATTTAAAAGTGAAGCTATTTTAATAACTCCTTCTAAACTTGGTTGTATAAATGATACTTTATTATCAATTGAAGCATTAAAAAGTAGAAATATAAATTTTGATTTTTTTATAAATCTATATGAAGATAAAAATAGCTTTGATGAAGTCTCTAAACCATTTTTAATTGACTACTTTGGTGAATTAAATTTTTTACAAGATTTATAAAAAATTAGAAAAAAAAGAAAAATTTTCTAATTTTTTTTTAGTTTAATAAATTTCTTCTTTCTAAATTTACTAGTTTTTTAAGTATTTTTTTCTATTTTTTATTTCATATTTAAGTTTATTTTCCCTTATTATAGGCTTTTATCGATGTTTTATTATTTTAAACTTAAATTTATTTGCTATTTCAAAAGCCATAAATACAATTCATATTAAATGGTGTATAACTTTCCTGTTAGTTTTCATGTATAATAATATGTTTACAAACATGAAACAAAATAGTAACAAAATCAAATAATGAAAGGTAGATAAAATGACTTCTGCAATAGATTTATCTAAATTAACAGCAAATGATGATTTAACGCCAGTGTTAGGTGGATATTGGCCTGGTATTCAAATTTATTACCCACCAATAAAATTTAATCCTTTAGATGGAACATACGAAAGTATTGAGCAAGCAAAATTAAGATTACAAAAACACGCTTACAAAACAAAAGCACATACTGTTTTGTTTGACTTAGAAGATGGGTGTAGAC
Organism: Arcobacter aquimarinus; assembly: GCF_013177635.1. Taxonomy (NCBI): domain Bacteria; kingdom Pseudomonadati; phylum Campylobacterota; class Epsilonproteobacteria; order Campylobacterales; family Arcobacteraceae; genus Arcobacter; species Arcobacter aquimarinus. The sequence goes on from NZ_CP030944.1 coordinate 2,049,878, forward strand.
AAAAAGCTATGAGTAGAGAGCTTTTAATTCAAGAATTACCAAAATTTCCTGAAAGAAACTTTCAAATAGCAGTTAGAATAAATCCATTTAGAACTGATGAATATGAAGAAGATTTAAAAATGTTAAAACAAATTCATCAATATATCGATGTAATTGTTTTAGCAAAAGCTGGAGAAGTTTATGGAAGTGCAGAAATTAGAGATTTATCATCTTGGTTAGTTTCTATTGGAAGTAAATTAACTATTCAACCAATCGTTGAGCATCCAAAATCTTTACAAATTGCTGATAGATTAATGGAACACTCAACTGTTAAACATATCGTATTTGGTATCCACGATTTTTCAAAAGCAATGGCTTATAAAATCACTCCAAAAGGATGGATTGATGAATTAGAAACTTTCTTTAATATGTTAACAATGGAAGCGAGAATTAAAGGAAGAGGAGTTATTGGTGGAGTTGAAGTTATGCTTACACCTCATTCATTACCTGATTCTTGCGTTGAGAAAAAAGATATTAGAAGATGGCTAGATTTACATGGAGATGAAGCTTCTAGAGCTGTTTATTCTCATGCAAATAGAGAATATGCAATGGGATTAACAGGTAAACAAGTTATTACTCCAAACCATATCAATGTATGTAAAGTTGCATTTACTCCATCACCAAATGAAATAGCAAAAGATGTTTCTATTTTAAAAGCAGCTATTGAAGCAGATGCTTTATTAAGTGGTGCAATTAGATATGAAGGAGAGATGTTAGATCCACCAATGTTTGGTAAATCATTACAAAATATTTTAAGAGCTTACGCTTTAAGAAGTTTATCAAAAGAAGATGAGATATTTGCATTATCTGTATTAAATAGAATGCCTATTCACACGTTTAAAGAAAACTGGCCATACGGTCAACTGTAATTTCGTAAGGAGATTTATCATGAATGAAACAATTAAAATAGATATACCAGAATTTTTAAATATTGGTGTTGCTTGTACATCAGCACACGTTGGAACAGCAAGAGAAAACAATATTGCAATGGTAATTGAAGATGACAAATTAGGAACTGATGAAATTACATATAAAGATTTAGCAACAAAATCTGATCAAGTTTGTAATTTCTTTACGGGAATTGGTCTTGAGCCAAGAGATAGAGTATTAGTTTGTTTAAAAAACTCTCTTGCTTACCCTATTTCGTTTTTTGGAACAATGAAAGCTGGAATTATAGCAGTTCCAACTTCAACACTTTTAAGTGGTAGTGAAGTTAAATATCTTGCTGAAGATTCACAAGCAAGAGCTATTGTATTAAGTGCAACAATGTATGAAAACTTAGTTCCATATTTAGAAAATTTAGATAATTTAAAAACTATAGTAGTTGCTGGTATTGATAGTGTTGAAGAGTTAAAAAAACCAAAAGATATTAATGTTTATGCATTGAATGAAATTTTTAAATCAACTGATAAAACACCAAATCACTATAATTCAAAATCAGGTGAACCTGCTTATTTAGTATATACATCAGGAACAACAGGTTATCCAAAAGGAGTATTACACTCTCATAGATCATTAGTTGGAAGAAAACCAGCAACTGATTATTGGTTTGATTTTAAAGAAAATGACAGAATCATGCACTCTGGAAAATTTAACTGGACTTATGTATTAGGATCAGCACTTATGGATCCATTATTTAATGGTCATACAGTTATTGCTTATGAAGGTTCTAATGATGCTTCTACTTGGATTGATTTAATTAAAAAACACCAATGTACAATTTTTATTGGAGTTCCAACAATTTATAGACAAATTATTCAAAAAACAGATTTCACTCTTGATGATTGTCCATCATTAAGATATTGTATGTCTGCTGGTGAACATTTATCAGATGAAATGTTAGGATTATGGAGAGATAGATTTAAACAAGATATTTTCGAAGCAATTGGAATGTCTGAGTGTTCTTATTATATTTCACATTCAAAATATAATCCAATTAGACCAGGAAGTGCAGGATTCCCTCAACCAGGACACATCGTAAAACTTTTAGACCCTGAAACTTTAGAAGAAGTTGGAGTTGAAGAAGAAGGTATGATTTGTATTGGTGAAGATGATCCAGGTTTATTCTTAGAGTATTGGCAATTAGAAGAAGAAACTGCAAAATCAAGACATGATGGATACTTCTTTACAGGAGATTATGCAAGAAAAGATAAAGATGGATATATTTGGTTCATTGGAAGAAAAGATGATATCATCAATACATTTGGATTTAGAGTATCTCCACATGAAATCGAAAGAGTTGTAAAAACAAATGATTTAGTTGCTGATTGTGTTGCTTTTGGTTTAGATATAGGAAAAGATAAAACTATTGTAGCAATTGCTGTTGTTGGTTATAAAGAATTAACTAAAGAACAAGAAGATGAAGTATTAAAATTTGCACAAGCGAACCTTGCAAAATATAAGGCTCCAAAAGAAATTTTTACAATGGCTGATTATCCAAGAACTAAAAATGGAAAAGTTTTAAGAAAACAACTTGTAAAACAATTACATGATTTATATCACGCTCAAGAAAGTGGTGAAGAAATTGTTGAGTATAAAGCTAGAAGATCTATGTTATTTATACCTTCATATAATAAACAAAATGTTCAAAAAGCAAAAACAGTATTAGCTGATACAGTGATTTTTGATTTAGAAGCTATTTTACAAGAACAAAGAGAAGTTGGAAGAGAAACTTTAAGACAAGTTTACAAAGAAGATGGTGCTAAATTTGGTGAGTCTGAAAGAGTTTTAAGAATTAATAATCTTGGAACTGAAGATCTTAAAAAAGATTTAGAACTTGCTCGTGAAATTGAACTTGATGGTTTATTATTCTCTAAAATTGATTGTAAAGAGGATGTTTTAGAAGCTGAAAAATTAATCAATGAAGTAAATCCTAATTTATCTTTAATGATTATGATTGAAACTCCTATGTCTGTTTTAAATATCCATGAAATTTGTGCAGCATCTACTAAAGTAGAAGTTGTAGTTGTAGGTTCTAATAAACTTGCAAATAGACTTCAAATTGATATTAAAAAAGGTTCAAAAGCGATGTTTAATTACTTATCGCAAATTGCCCTAGCATCAAAAGCTTACGGAAAAACAGTTATCGATGGACCACATTTTGACGTACATGATGAATTTGCTTGTGAAGATTCAACAAAAGATGCATTTAATTTAGGATTTGATGGTAAATCATTGATTCACCCTGTTCAGATTGAATATATCAATGATATCTTTACTCCAAAACAATCTGAAGTTGAAGATTATGAAAAAATGATTGCTAAATATGAAGAAGCGGCAAGAGAAGGGAAAGAAGTAATTCTACATAATGATAGATTAGTAGATTCTTCAAGAATTAAATGGGCTAAAAAAATGATCACTTTATATGAAACATATAAAGCTTTAGGTCAAAACCTATTTAATAAATAAGGAGTAAATGTGTCTAAGATAAATATGGGTAATTTTTTTGAAGATTTTTCAATCGGTCAAAAAATCGTTCATCCACTTCCTAGAACAATAAGTGAAGGAGATGTATCTTTATACATCGCTTTCACTGGTTCTAGATTTGCCCTACACTCTTCTGATGTAGTTGCAAAGGAAATGGGATATGACAAAAGACCAATTGATGATATTTTAATGTTCCATTTAACATTTGGTAAATCTGTACAAGATATCTCTTTAAATGCAATTGCAAATTTAGGATACGCAGAAATGGCTTTTCCTAATCCTGTATATGTTGGAGATACAGTAAGTATGACTTCAACAGTTATTGGATTAAAAGAGAATTCAAATGGAAAAAGTGGAGTTGTTTATGTTCACTCTATTGGTGTAAATCAAAATGGTGCTGTTGTACTTGATTTCAAAAGATGGGTAATGGTTCATAAAAAAGACCACTCTACTTTAAGTGGAGTTAATGAAGTTCCAACTTTTGCAAAAACAACACCAATTTCACAAATTAATATTCCAACTATTAAATGTGTTAATACAGATTCAACTGGTGGAAAATATTTCTTTGAAGATTATATTGAAGGTGAAAGATTAGACCACCCAGAAGGAATTACAGTTGATAATAGTGACCATACTTTAGCAACTAAGTTATATCAAAACAATGCAAAAGTACATTTTAATGACCACATGATGAAATCAACTCCAATGGGTCAAAGATTAATGTATGGTGGAATTATTATTTCAATGGCAAGAGCTATTTCATTTAATGGTTTACAAAATGCTCAATGGGTATGTGCTATAAATAGTGGAGCACATGCAAACCCAACATATGCAGGTGATACTATTTATGCTTATACTGAGATTTTAGAAAAAATTGAAGTAAATAGAAATGATATTGGATTATTAAGAGTTAGAACAATTGGATTAAAAAATCAAACTGCTAAAGAGACTCCTAATCCAAAAGGTGAAGATGGTAAATATTTACCAAATGTTGTACTTGATTTAGATTACACTATTGTAATCCCAAAAAAAGTTACTGAAAAAAAATAAAACAAATTTAATTTTAACAAAAAGGAAAAAATATGACACACCCAAGCGAAGCTTTATTTGAAAATGGTAAATCTTTACCAATTATCCCTACTTGTGAACACTTTGCAGGAAGCGAAAAGCTAATCCTAAAAGGTTTTGAAATGCAAAAAAAATTAGGTCCAGTTTTTGATATTACTTGTGATTGTGAAGATGGTGCTGAAACTGGTAAAGAAGTTGAACATGCTCAAATGATCGTTAGAGTTGTTAATTCTGCTGAAAATCCTTATGCAATGGCTGGAACAAGAATTCATGACCATTCACATCCAGATTGGAGACAAGATGTTGATATTTTAGTTCCAGGTGCAGGTGAGAAATTAGCATATATTACATTACCTAAATCAACTTGTTATGAAGATGCAAAAACTCAAATTGAGTACATCCAAAAAGTGGCAAAAGAAGCTGGAATTTCAAGAGAAATCCCAATTCACGTATTAATCGAAACTCATGGTGCATTACAAGATGTAGAGAAAATTGCTACATTACCATGGTTACAAGTTTTAGATTTTGGATTAATGGATTTCGTTTCAGGATACCAAGGTGCAATTCCAGCAATTAACATGAGAAGTCCTGGTCAATTTGATCATAGATTAATTGGTGCTGCAAAAGCAAGAGTTGCACAAGCTGCTATCCAAAATAAAGTTATTCCAGCACATAACGTAACTTTAGATTTAAAAAACCCATACCAAACTTATAAAGATGCAGAAAGAGCGAGAAATGAGTTCGGATTTATGAGAATGTGGTCAATTTACCCAACACAAGTACAAGCTATCGTTGATGCAATGAAACCAGACTTTACAGAATTAGAAGCTGCTCAAAATATCTTAATAAAAGCACAAGATGCTGAGTGGGGACCAATCCAATATGATGGTGAGTTACATGATAGAGCAACTTATAGATACTTCTGGGAATTAGTTCAAAGAGCTAAATTCTCTGGTGCTAAATTATTTGATGAAACTGAAAAAAGATTCTTCGCTTAATATATCAAACAAAAGCCTTTTGGCTTTTGTTTATTTTTTCAACATACAATTTCTACATAATTTTTTTTATATATCAAAACTAAACACTTTTTTTAAATATTCACTTTTTAAACACTAAAAAAAAGAATTTTTTCATAAGTGCATTGGTATAATATTTCAATTTCTAAGCAAAAAGGAAAACAATGAGCGTTATTAAAGAACAAGATATTATAGATAGTATTGCATCAGCATGTCAATATATTTCATTTTACCACCCAGAAGACTTCGTAACTGCGATGGTTGAAGCGTATGAAAATGAGAAATCTGAAGCTGCAAAAAATGCATTAGGGCAAATTTTAATTAACTCTAAAATGTGTGCAATGGGACATAGACCATTATGTCAAGATACAGGAAGTGTTAACATTTTTGTAAGAGTTGGTTTAAAAGCTAATTTAGAATTAACAAGAGAATTAACTGATGTGTTAAATGCAGGTGTTGCAAAAGGTTATACAGACCCTGATAATACATTAAGATATTCAGTTGTATCAGATCCAGCAGGAAAAAGAACAAATACAAAAGATAACACACCAGCGGTTATTCATGTTACAGTTGATAATTCTGATGAATTAGATATTACAGTTGCTGCAAAAGGTGGAGGAAGTGAAAATAAATCTAAATTTGCTGTATTAAATCCTTCTGATTCAATTTATGACTGGGTTATGGCTAATGTAAGAGAAATGGGAGCAGGATGGTGTCCTCCAGGAATCTTAGGTATTGGAATTGGTGGAAATCCAGAAAAAGCAATGCTTTTAGCAAAAGAGTCTTTAATGGGTCATGTTGATATTCATGAATTACAAGCAAGAGGTCCTCAAAACGCTTTAGAAGAGTTAAGACTTAAATTATATGAAGATATTAATAAAGTTGGAATTGGTGCTCAAGGACTTGGAGGTTTAACAACTGTTGTTGATGTTAAAATATTAGATTATCCTTGTCACGCAGCTTCATTACCAGTAGCTATGATTCCAAACTGTGCAGCAACTAGACATATTCACTTTAAATTAAAAGCAGGAGAAGGTGTAGCTAAATTTAAAAAGCCAAATTTAGACTTATGGCCAGATATTACTCTACCAATGGATACAATTAAAAGAGTAAATATTGCAGATTTAACTAAAGAAAAATTACAAGAATTTAAATCAGGTGATACACTATTATTAACTGGGAAAATTTTAACTGCAAGAGATGCAGCTCACAAAAAAATCGTTGAGTACAAAAATGCAGGTAAACCACTTCCAAATGGAGTTGATTTAAAAGACAGATTTATCTACTATGTTGGACCAGTTGATCCAGTAAGAGATGAAAAAGTTGGTCCTGCAGGTCCTACAACTTCTACAAGAATGGATAAATTTACTAAAGACATGATGGAAATTGGAATCATGGGAATGATTGGTAAAGCAGAGAGAAAACAGCCAACAATTGATTTAATTAAAGAGTACAAATCTATGTATTTAATTGCAACAGGTGGTGCAGCATATTTAATTTCTCAATCAATTAAAGATGCTAAAGTACTTGCATTTGAAGAATTAGGAATGGAAGCTATTTATGAATTTGATGTTGAAGACATGCCTGTAACTGTTGCAGTTGATACAGAAGGTGTTTCTATTCATACAACAGGTCCAGCTAAATGGAGAACTATTTAATCTAAATTTTGTTACAAAAGGATTTCCCTTTTGTAACTTTTTTCTAAAACAATCCTTATATTACCAAACTACCTTTCATTTTTGACTTTAACTAGACTTAACTTTTGCTATTCTTACAACCATTAAAATATTATAGGAAATAATATGAATTTATTAGAAGATTTAAAAGATTATTTAGGATTTGCTGTTGCTGGAAATTTTGCAAATCACTTAGGAGAAGCTGGAGAAGCAGATGAATTCTCAGTAATTAAAACGGATGAGAAAGATGCACCAAAAGGAATGTTCCCATTTTATATAAAAGGGCATAATAGTTTTTTAGGAACATATCCAATTTGTGATGAAGTAATATTAACGCATGGAAGAGATAATGATAAAATTCAAGTTGAAGCTGAAGTTGCTTTGATTTGTGATTTTGTATATGAAAATGATAAAGTAATTGATTTAGTACCAAAATATTTTTCAGCTTTTAATGATTGTTCACTTAGATTTCAAGATGGTAATAAATTAAGTACAAAGAAAAATTGGGGAACAAATACAAAAGGAATTTCTCAAGATATTATTGAAATTGATAACTTTACAGAAAAAGGTATTTTAAGTAAATATCATATCTCTTCATTTGTTAAAAGAGATGGAATTGTTTATGATTATGGAACTACAAGTGCTGTTAAATCATATAGTTATTTTTTTAATCAGTTAAAAGATTGGATGATTGAAAAACTAAATACACAAGAAGATTGTGGACCACTTGAAGAGTTAACACAATTTTTATTTGATGCAAAAAATGCAAAAGGTATTTTAATAGCAGCAGGTGCAACAGCATATACAGAGTTTGGGAAACATAACTTTTTAAAAAAAGGTGATGAAATTTTTGTTTATGTTTATAATGCTCACGCTCACAGTTTCAATGATATTATGAATGATATGTGTGGAATGGATACTTATTTAGGGCAATGTTCTAAACTTCATCAATATGTTAAATAGGAGATTATCTCTTATTTAACTCAGAATCTATATATAAAACATCATTTAAACTATCAAAAACTTTTGCAGTAGACTCTTCGATTTCACTTGCTATTTTTCTTAAAATTTGATTTTTCTCTTTATTAGCATTTTTACTAACATAAGCTTGAACTTTTTCATGAACATCTTTATGATTTTGTTTTAATAAATTCCATTCATTAAATTTTGTAAACTCTTTATTTTCATTTTCACAAGAATTAATCCATTTTCCCATATTACATGAGTTACAATCAACAACACTACAATCCTCAAAACTATCTAAATTTTTATAATAACTCTTTTTAAAATTAATATGATCATTTTTATATTTTGAAACTTCTTTTATAAGATTTATATTCTCAACCATTTCATAATATCTTCCATCAATCTGTGATTGACTTGTAATATCCAATAATCTGCTTGAAAGTTTTGAAACTTCATTTGATAAAATATCTATATTTGAAGCTGTCATTACATTTTTCTGAGTTGCACCATCTAATCTTGAAATAGTCTCATTAATTTGAATAATTCCTCTCTCTTGTTCTTTACTAAATAAAGTAACACTTTGAATAATATCTTTTGTTTGAGATATTTTTGAAGTAAGATTTTCATAACCTTTTATCATATCATCAGCAATAACTTTACCCTCATTGGATTTAACACTTGCACTTTCTACTAAATTTTTTATCTCCCTTGCAGCATCAGAACTTCTATTTGCCAAATTTCTTACTTCAGCTGCAACAACAGCAAATCCCTTTCCAGCTTCACCTGCAGTTGCAGCTTCAACTGCTGCATTAAGTGATAAAATATTTGTTTGAAATGCTATTTTATCTATTATTGCTATTGCATCATTTATTGCATGAACTTTTTCATTTATTTCATCCATTGAAATTGATGTTTGTGTTGCTGCTTGACTCCCAACATTTGAAGCTTCGTTTAATTCATTTGCTATATTCATCATTTTATTCATATTTTCATTATTATTTCTTATATTTGCTGTTATTTGTTCAAGTGCTGCTGAACTTTGCTCTAAAGAACTTGCTTGTTCTGTTGCAGAAATTGCTAATTCATTTGAAGAATTTGTTAAAACTTTTGTATTTTTTTCTAAATCAACTCCTGCATTTGTAATCATTGCTATTAATTCAGATGAAGATTGTCCAAGCAATAAAGTAGAAGAACAAAGTGTTCCAAAATCACCATACATTCCTTTTTTATGAATTTCATCAAGTTTAAATTTATAATTTCCTTGAGTATAGGAATTCAATAATAGATTTAAACTATCAATTTTTAATTTTGTTCTATCAATCATTTTATTAATAATTTCAACTAAAGCCTCAAGCTCTTTTGTTGAAGCTTTAGTTTTAATAGAATATTCAAAAAATCCATTATTTACTTTTTCAACAATATCTGTAATTTCTAATAAAACCTCTTTATCGTTTTCAATTATTTTTTCTATTTTAATTATCTCTTTATTCATATTTAAAGTCATCAAAGCAAATTCATCTTTTCCATCAATTTCATCTAAAATTATTGAATCTTTTTCTCTCATAGAATAAGCAAAAAATTCATTGAGATTATTTTGAAACTTTTTCATTGATACTGTTATTCTTTTTAATATAAAACTAATACTTATAAAAATCACGATAAGAAGTACAAGTAAAAATACTATAAAAAGAATCATTTGATTATTTAAATTTTGACTATTTTCATCTATATTTTTAAGCATATTATTTATTGTTTTATCTTTAATTTGCTCGAAAAACTCTATTTTTTTATATGAAAAATCTTCCCATTCTTTCAAATTTGCACCATAAATATTTTTTGATAAAATATTTAAAGCTTTTATTGTTTTTAAATCATTTACAGAATCATTAAAAAAATTATTATCAAAAGCATTTGACATATATAAATCAAAAGTTTCTTGAATTTGATCTAGCAATTCTATTTCATCTTTTGTAATATTTTCAATTCTTTTATAATCTTTTATTGCTTTTAACATTTTTGTATGATTTTTTTGAATTTGATTTAATAAAGAATCTTTTTGTTCAATAAAATAATCTTTATAAGAATGTATTAATCCTCCATATCCTAAAGATTCTTTTATCTCCATCAAATAAGCATCTTTTTTTATTTTAGAATAAATAACATTTCTAAAATTTTCTATTTTTTGAAAAACTTCATTATTCATACTATGTTTATAAAATTCTAACTGTTCTAAAGATGCATTTTTTGAAAATACCTCTAAATAAGAATTTTGACTTGAAATAAAAGATATTAATCTATTATAATCTTCATTAGAAATATTATTTCTTGAAAATATTCCACTTACAATCTCTTTTTCCATATATGCTTTTTCAACAACATTAATCAAAGAAATATAAGCTTGTGAATGTTTTGATAACTCTTTATTGTTTGAATAAATTAACAAATCATCATAAAATGAAATTAAACTTTCTATATATTTATTATAAGTTTCATAACTTTCTAATCTATTTATTTTTAAATCTATTAATTTATTTCTCATTGTTGTTAAATCTAAAATAGATTTATTTAGCATTTCAAGTTTTGTTGATATATTATTATCTTTTTCTATTAAATGAAAATTATTTAAAAAAAATTTCAACTCTTCTTGCTTTATCTCACTACTTTTTATTTGTGAATTTAACTCTTCTTTTCTATCTTTTCCATAACTATCAAGATATGTTAAAGCATATTCTCTCTCTTTTTGTAAATCACCAAGTAATGTTGAGACTTTTAAAATAAAACTTATATAATAAGAAGTATCATTCATTTTACTTTTTTGTTCATATTTATTATAAAGTGATATAAAAGATAGTATAAGTATTGTAATTAATGGAAGAACTAATATCAAAAATATCTTATCTTTTAATCTCAAATTATTCATCTTTTTTCCCTAAAAATTAAATTTTTTGTAATATATAATTTATTATTTAAATAAAAGGTTATGAAGTAAAAGCTTGTAATCAAGGTGTAATTTTTCAATTATTTTCTAGTTATTTATTCTTATATAATTATTATTTAATTTATTTTATTATTCATAAAGTTTTTTATACTAAAATTTCAAAAAAATTAAGGATAAAAAATGCTTAAAGAATTTAGAGACTTCCTTTTAAAAGGAAGCGTTGTTGATATGGCTATTGGATTTATTTTTGGAGCTGCATTTGCAACATTTGTAAAATCATTAGTTGAAAATGTAATTATGCCTCCAATTGGATTATTACTAGGAAAAGTTGATTTTTCTCAACTATTTATCTCTTTAGATGGTAATTCTTATGCTACTTTAGCTGAATTAGAAAAAGCTGGAGCTCCAGCTATTAAACTTGGAGTATTTGTAAATGACACCATTTCATTTATGATTTTAGGATTTGTAGTTTTTATGTTTATAAAAACATATAACAAAATGAAAAAAGAGGAAGTAAAAGAAGTAGTTCCAACTACAAAAGTTTGTTCTGATTGTGCTATGGAAATTCCACTTGCAGCTAAAAAATGTGGACACTGTGGAAATACAGCAGTATAAAAATAGATAATTAAAAGGCAAATGCCTTTTAATTATAAATCAACTAAAGCTTTAAATGTAACTCCACATCTTCCAATATTTTCAACATTTACATGATTTCTTTCATTGATTCTATCATCTTCAATAAACTGATACTTTAACTCTAAAACAACAGGTGTTGTATCTCCTGGAATTTCATAAGTATCATAATACTCGCAAAATAATGCACTTTGAGAAGAGGCAATCATAGGTGGAAATCCATCCATTACATTTTTTACTTCTATTTCAAATTTTTCTATTTCACTTTCATCTTTTCCTAATTGTAATGCACATTTTTGGACTTTATCAACATTATCTTTATTTACAAAACAAATAGTTGCTTTTTTTGTTTTTAAGATATTTGCTAATGAATCCTTTGGAGTTCCATCATCTTTTTGACCAATTGCTACAATTAAAAGTGCTGGATTTGAAGAGATTGGAATAAAATATGAAAATGGAGCTGCATTTAAAACACCATTATCCTCTGTCACAATCCAAGCAATTGGTCTTGGAATTACTGTTCCTGACATAATTTTATATCTATTTAAATCATTTATATCTTTGTAATCTAAAATCATCTATTTCCCTTTTATATTTTAAATTCTTGTTCAACATTTTTTGCTATTGCTTCACCTTTTAAAGTTAAAAATGAATCACTTATAAACTGTTCAGCTTTTAATTTTTTTAAAAGTTTTTTCCCCTCTTTTAAAGAAAATAATCCTGTATCCTCCAACTTTAAAACAATATCATTCAAAGTCTCATTTGATTCTTTTTTTAATATTGCAAGTAATAAAACTTTTTCGTTTATATCCATTTTAAAATCCTTGTGTAATAAAAAGCAAAAGCTAAAAAACCTACTCCCAAAAGAATAGTAATTATATCAACAGAAGTTAAACTTGCCATTAATCCAATAAATAAAGTTGTAAGCACACAAGCTAACATAAAAAACATATCATTGTATGAAATCACTCGTCCAATATATTTTTCATCACATTTATCTTGTAGTAAAGCGTAAGTAAATGACCATAAAATCGTCGTACTAAGTCCAACAATAAATAATGCAATCAATGAAATATAAAAATTCTCTTGAACTAATCCCCATAGAATTATTGAAATTCCTTGAAAAATCATTAAATAGTGTAAGTTCTCTTTTGTAACATATTTAGAAAGAAGTATTGGTCCAAACATAAGTGCAACAGCACGAACTGCATTTGATAAACCAATAGCAAGTGGCACTGAAATAATATATTTATACTCATTTTTTGCCAAAATAGTAATAAGTGCATCAAAAGAAGTAAGCCCAACACAAGAGTGTAAAAATATTAGATGTAAAATAATTTTATTACTTTTAATATAAATAAATCCATCTTTTATAAGTTCTAATATTTTATCACTAGCAATGCTAGCTTTTACAACAAAATCTATTCTAATAAAAACAACTAAAGCTGTAAAAAATATAAATGCATCTATTATAAAAGCTATTTTTACACCATAAGCATTTACTATAAAACCACTAACAGCCATACCAAAAGCATAGGTAAAAGACCAAATGATAGAGTGAATTTCATTTGCTTTTTGTAAAGGTTTACCATTTAAAAGTTTCGCTAGAAGTGACATTTCAGTTGAAAAAAACATTGATGCTGCACTCATTCTAATAAAAATAAATATCATTAAAAGCCAAATTTCACTTTTATCATCTATAGTTAAAAATAAGATTGTCATAAGCAATTCTATACTCAATAATGCAATCATTAAAGGTTTTATTTTAACCCTATCTATAATCGCTCCTGAAAATGGAGCAATTAAAATAGCTGGTAAAAAGTGCATAGCTGTTACAACTGAAATTGCCAATTCTGTTGAACCAAAATCAACAAGCATTGTATAAATAGCAACATTAGAAAACCAAGCCCCAAAATAAGCGATAAACTGAACAAGGGACAAATCTCTTATAATTTTATGTTCAGCAAATAATTTACGATAATTCAATTTCTACCAATACCTCTTGATACATAGCAGAAAAAGAACTCTCATCTTCATCATTTGGGGTTAAATAGTTTACATTTTTATTTCCTGCATAAAAAAATGCACAATTATCTTTTATATCATCATTTATTTTAACGATAAATTTTGCACTTCCATATTTTGAAGAGATAAGAACTTCATCATTATCATTAAAATTTGAGCTAGAATGTAAATAAACAAAATCATCATTTGCAAATTGAGAATTTAAAGAGTTTTTATTTTTTGCAGTTATTAAATAAAAATTCTCAGAAGTCTTCTCTTTGTAAAGTGGTTCAATATCAAGTTCATCTAAAAACTCAAAAGTTTCAAACTCTTCAATTTTTGGCTTATGATTTATATAATATGAAATTATTTCATCTTCATCTTTTAATTTTTCAAAACCAAACTTTTCAAGTAAATAGTTTGTCAATTCATATTCACTTATAGTTTGTGGATTTTTCTCTTCTACAATATCACTAACAGCTTTTAATTCATGTCCATAAGATAATCTAACATCTTTTTTTGATAAAAATGAACTCGAAGGGATTATCAAATCAGCATATTCACATGTATCATTGTATGTTGTTCCAAAATATACCACAAATGGATTTTTTAAACCTTCAATAACTTTTTTAGTATTTGGATGAGAAATAACTGGATTTGCACCTTGAATAAAAACTAATTCATAAGAATTAAAATCAATTTTTGGAATAGAAACTTTTTTATTTGTTCCTTTTACTTCAAATTGTTTTTCATAACCATAAGTTGAATTTGATAAATACCAAACTCCACCTGCATCTTTTTTATGAGCTCCTATATATGCGGCAAAAGAGTCTATACATCTCATAATTTGAGCACCTTCAAAATATTTTTGGACACCAAGCCCAATAACAAATGCTACACTTTTATTTTCAATCAAATCTATAAAGTCATTAACTTGCGATAAAGGAACTCCTGTTGTTGCTTCATAAGAAACAACAGGTCTATTTCTTGTTATATCAAAAAACCAATCAGCGTTATTTCCATACTCTTCTATAAAATCTTTATCTTCTAAATCTTGCATATTAACAAATCTTGTAAATAATAAAGCTAATTCATAATCTGTTTTCGGATTTATTTGCATATGAATTTTAGATTTTTTAGCAATTGGCGTACATATTGGATCTATTGTTACAAATGTTTTATCTTTTACAAGATTATATAAATGAGGAGAAGTAACACTAAAATTTCTACCCCAAACTACAATAACATCTGCATTTATTAATTTTTCTAAAGGTGGATTAACCACATTTTGTCTTCCTTGCTCAATTCCAACTCCACCACCTCCATCACATAAACTACCACGTGTAAGTGTAGAACCATATTGTGTGAAGAAATTTTTTGGAGCACTTTGCATAACACCTAAATTTCCACTACCTTTATAAAATAAAGTTTTTGAAGGAGTAGTATTTTTTAATTTATCCACTAAAATAGATAAACCTGTTTCTAAACTTATCTCTTCATTTTGAAAATATGATTTTTCTAATTTCTCTTCTTTTAATAAATTGGCAAACTTTACACAAAGTTTGCCATCTGTTGTTTTATGTTCTTTTGAACCTTTTATTGTACCATCTTGTAATTTTTCTGCTTGACAAGCATCATAACAATCCAAAGGACAAGCTACTTTATTATTTGAATTCAATTTTTACCAACCTTGAAAAATTATCTACATTATCTAAAATTAATTCAACTTTATAAGATGAAATATTTACAGAATCAGCTACATTATAAATCTTAGAAATTTTAACATCACTTTTTTGACCATCTAAATATATCTCTTTATTTTTTATCTCATTTATAGATGCAATTGGAATAAAAATCTCTAATTTTCCTTTTGATAAATCTTTTGCTTCATACAATAAAGTCCCAGGATTTACATAATCCCCCTCTTTTACAGAAATGTTATAAATATAATTTGATTTTTCAAATAATTTTTTATTTGAAATAGTATCTTTTAAACTCTCTATTTTAATTATCATATCTGCCTTTGAAGATTCTAAATTAATAACTTTTAATTTTTGTGTGTCTTTTTCAAACTCTGATTTTGAAGATACTTGATTTAATCTTTTATAATTATTATTTTCGATTTTTAACATCTCATCAATATATTTCAATTTATTTCTTGATTGTTCTAACTCCACTTTATTTACAACTGAATCAATCTCAATAACAACAGAATTATTCGCTTTTGAACCCTCAAGTTTAGAATTTGAAAATATTACTTTTCCTGAAACTGCTGATTTTACTTGATAACTTTCAACTGGCTCTAATTTTGCATAATATTCATTTGCAAATATAGAACTTATAAATAATAAACAAAGCCATATTATTCTCATAAATTTTTCCTTATAATTTTAAATTTTTTAATACTTTTAAAATCTCTTTTTTTAAAGATTTAAAATCCTCATCTTTTTCAAGTTTTAATATCAATTCATCCAATTTTGAATCTACTTTTAAATAAATAGCTAAAATTTTTATCAACTCTTCTTTGGATTTTGAACTTGAAACTCTTTTAGTTAAAGGTCTATTTTTATACTCTTTTTTTTGCTTTGAATTTATAACATAAAAATATAAACTTATAATTAATAAACAAGAAACAACTCCTAAAATAAAAAATAAAACTCTTTGTTCTAATATAGAGATTGCAACAAGCTGTTTTGCTAAATCCTCATTTTGCTTTTCTATTTTTATCTCTTTTTGTAAAACAGTCTCTTTTGTATCACTTGATAAAATCTCTATATAAAAACTATTTGTATTTTTTTTAATAACTTCTTTTCTATTTTTATCAAAATATTCTAACTCTAAAGAAGGTATTTCAAAACTTCTATCAGAAATTAATAAAAAGTTTTTTTCATATTCTCCTATATATTCATTTTCTAAAATCTTTGTTTTGATAATAGGCTTATTTTCATATACAGTAATATCTGTTAAAGGAAGTTTTATATCAGGGATATCATCGATATTTCCATTTCCTTTTATTTTTAGCTTATAAGATATTGCTTCACCAGCCTTTACTTTTTGTTTATCAATAATTGATTCAATTGAAAAATCACCAACTAATATTATATTATTTGGTAATTCTTTTATATTTAGATTTAACTCATTTGAATATATTTTCAATACTTTTGTAGATGAAAAAAAAGATTTGTGACTTTCATCTAAAACTTTAACATTTAAAGATAAAGGTTCTATTTTCTTTATATTCGTATTTAAAGGAGTCAATAAAAAATCAAGTTCAAGGATATTATACTCACCCTCTTCATAACTTCTAGATTTTTCTATTTGTTTGTACCAAAAATCTTTAAAATTTGGTTTATCAAGAGATAAATCAACTATTTGCATATTTTTCTTATATTTAAAAATAACCTTTAATATAAAGTTTTCATTTATATAAAATTCATTTTTCTCACTATTTATTGATAAATCAAAAATAGAAGATATAGTTTTTGAAGGATTTTCTATTATTATATTCTTTTCAGGAGTTTTATATTCTATTCCATCTATCACAAAATTAAGAGAAGGAAAAATAAAACTTTTTGTTGGCTCAAAAGAATAACTTTTTTTTATAATTTTTGTTATTTTACCATTTATAAAACTTGTAGAGACATTAGTTGATATCTCTTGAACTATATTTTCATCTATAGTACTAAAATCGGGGAAATAATCAATACTTTCACCTGTAAGTTCTATAGTAAAATTAAATCTTTCACCTTTTATCCCTTTATCATTTATACTTAAATTTACATTGGCAAATAAAGAAGAAAAAAGAAGAAATTGTAATAACAAAAAAATTTTAATTATTTTCATTTTAGAACTCTAAAGTTCCTTCTATTGCAAAATTTGCCCTTGAATCAAGTTCTGCGTGCGATAAAACAGATACTTGTAAACCAAATTTTTCATAAATCTCTGAGATTCTTTTTCTTAAAACTGGATCTACAACCATGCATATTTTTGAGAAACCTTTTCCTTCAACTGTATCTAGAAGTTGTTTTGTTTTTGTAACAAGATTATTAATTTCTGCAATTGAAAGCATCAATTGAGAAACTCCATGATGTTCTTGAAGTTTTCCAATAAATTGCTGTTCCAAATCTGGTTTTATTGTAATTATATGTAAAATTCCATCTGTATCTTTGAATTTTTGAGTTATTAATCTATAAAGTTTTGCCCTTACATGTTCAAGTAATATTTCAGGAGCTTTTGTAAATTCTGCAATATCAGCAACAGCTTCAATAATAGTTAACATATCAACAATTGGTATTTTTTCATGTAATAAGTCTTTACAAACTTTTAATAAAGAACCATAAGAAGTAACCTTCATAGCCTCTTCAATAACTATAGGGAAATCTTTTTTCAATCTTTCAACAATATCCACTATGTCTTGTCTAGTTATAATATCTTCAGCATGACGTTTAATAATTTCTGAAATATGTGTTGAGATAATTGTAGGAGCATCAACAACAG
This sequence comes from Arcobacter aquimarinus, assembly GCF_013177635.1. Classification (NCBI taxonomy): domain Bacteria; kingdom Pseudomonadati; phylum Campylobacterota; class Epsilonproteobacteria; order Campylobacterales; family Arcobacteraceae; genus Arcobacter; species Arcobacter aquimarinus. The sequence continues at coordinate 2,068,141 of NZ_CP030944.1, forward strand.
TAAAACCTTTCATCAATGCCTCTTCTTTTAATTCAGGAGTTATCCATGTAGCATCAAGATTAAAAACAGGTTCTTTTACATGTAAACCTGTCAATTTTTCATTTCCTAATCCACCCATTGCAAGAAGTTTATCAACCTCAATTCTTCCTTTTACTAAAGGAATCCTTTTTAAATATAATTGATATTCATTTGCTCCTAAATTAGCATCATCAGAAATTCTAATTTGAGGGATTATAAATCCTAACTCACTTGCAATATTTTTTCTAATTGCTTTTATTTTATCAAGTAATTCAGAATTTCCTTGAACAAGTTGTAATAATCTAATTCCAAGTTTCAACTCTAAAACTTCTAATTTCATAATATTTTCAATTGTTTGTCCCTCATCAGGAACAGCCATACTTTTTTTCTTATCTTTTAAAGTTGATACATTTTCATCAATTTTTGCTTTTGCAGGTTCTGCTTTAAAAAGTCTAGTTAATACATTATCTTTTTCACTCTCTATCATGCTTATAACATAACCTATGAAAATCATTAAAAGACCCATAACCATTAAAATACCTGTTGGGAATCCTGGTACAAAACCAAATAACACCATTCCCATACCAACTAGCATTAAAGACTTACTATCTTTAATAAGCTGATTTACTGATTGATTAGCAAACCTTTCCTCATCCATATTTGAACGAGTAATGATAATTGCCGTTGCTGTAGATAAAATAAGTGCTGGAATTTGAGCTACTAATCCATCTCCAATAGTTAAAATTGTATAAATTTCACCTGATTGTGCAACTGTCATATCATGTTGAAAAAGCCCTATTAATAAACCACCAACTAAATTAACCATAGTGATTATAATACCAGCAACTGCATCACCTTTTACAAATTTTGATGATCCATCCATTGCTCCATAGAAATTTGCTTCAGATATTAAAGACTTCCGTCTTTCTTGTGCCTCTTTATCATCAATAAATCCAGCATTTAAGTCAGCATCAATTGCCATTTGTTTACCAGGCATAGAATCAAGTGTAAATCTTGCTGTTACCTCAGCAACCCTTGTAGCACCTTTTGTTACAACCATAAAATTAATCAAAACTAATATAATAAATACGATTATACCAATAACCATATCTCCACCAACAACAAACTCTCCAAAAGCTGAAATTATGGAGCTTACAGCTTCAGGACCATTATGTCCCTCACTTAAAATAGATCTAGTTGTTGCAATATTTAAAGCCAAACGAAATAATGCTAAAATCAAAATAAGTGTTGGAAAAGTTGTTAAATCAGATGGCTTTTGAATATATAATGAGATTAATAAAATTAATAAAGACAAAGATAAAGATATAATCAAAAAGAAATCTAAAATTCCCTTTGGTAAAGGAACAATTATAATTGCAAGTATTGCAATAAACAATGCAACAATAATTAAATCTTTTGAAAATATCTTTTTTATATTCATATACTAAAATTTGTATTTGCTAGTTAATTTATAAAATTAACTAGCGATAATTGATTTGTTTTACTTATTGTTGAATACAATGCAGTATAAGTTAATTCTAAAGCTTTTGCTTTTACTGCTACTTCTGTTAAATTAGCAGCACCTAACTCTTGAGATAAAATATTCAACTGTGTTAATTTTGAACTAACTCTATCTAATGAGTTTAGAAATATTTTATTTCTACTTCCTAGTTCTGCATGAGCAATATTTAAATCATCAAATGACTTTTTTACACTATCCAAACCTTTAGCAATCAACTCTTTAGATTGAGCATCAGTAATTGGATTTCCTACTGAATCAACTTTATTTAAAGCATTTACAACATTATCTAACATATTAAAAATTGTAGTTTTTGCTTCAAATTTTGTTCCATTAGGAAAAGTATTTGGAATAGTAACTGAAAATGTGTTTGTCACTGGATCTAAATTAACAGGAGTCAATGTTTCTGCAGTAACATTACCATCTAAATCATATTTTGTTAATGTATCATTAGTAGGAGAATTTAATTTCCACTCATTTCCATCTTGATCTAAAATTCTATCATTTTGATTAAAAGTTAAATTTTCATTTCTTAAAGCTGATGATGAAGTATACATCATAGAATCAAAACCATTAATTCCTCTTTCTCTATAAGAACCTTCTTCTACTGGAACTTTTCTTAACTTATTATCTCCTTGATAAATTATTTCACCAGCTGAATTTTTCTCAAAAGGTTTTATCGCTGAATTTGAACCTGAGAATACATACTCACCTTCTACTTGAGTATTTGCTAAATCATAAAGATTTTCTTTCATACCCGCAATGTTTAAAGCTATTGCTTTTAATCCATCACTACTTGTAGTATCTGTATTTGCTTTTATTAATTCAGCGTTAATACTTTCCATAATTTTTTTTATCTCTTCCATTGCTGAATCAGAGCTATCATTTTGAATTTTAGTTCTTTCAATCTGAGTTTTTAAACCCTCAAAAGTTCTGATTTTATCATCAACAACCAATTCTCTAGAATATAGAACTGAATCATCACTTCCATCTTGTAATTTTTTACCTGTAGATGATTGATATGAAAGCTTTTGTTGTAAACTATCTAAATTTTTTAATCTGTACATAGTTTGATCTATTTGACTAATCATTGTAAAACCTTTCTAAAATTAGCAATGGTCTCATTAAAGTCAAAAAGCTTTTGAGAATCTTGAATTAAAAATTCTCTTATTTGCTCTTTTTTTGCCATTGCATTATCAAGTTCCGGATCCATACCAGTTTTGTATGCACCAACTCTAACTAAAACTTCATTCTCTTTTATTAATGATAATACTCTTTTTAACTTTAAGAAATCATTATAATGTTCTTTTGTAACTACTTTATCAATCACCCTTGAAGCGGATTTTAATATATTTATAGGAGGATAAAACCCCTGCTCTGTTAAATCTCTTGTTAATACAATATGACCATCTAAAATAGACCTACTTTGATCTGCAATTGGATCATTCATATCATCGCCATCAACTAAAACTGTAAAAAATGCAGTTATAGAGCCTTTTTTACTATTTCCTGCTCTTTCCATTAATTGTGGTAAAAGTGCGAAAACAGAAGGTGGATATCCACGACTAACAGGAGGCTCTCCTGTACTTAAACCTATTTCTCTTTGAGCCATCGCAAATCTTGTTACTGAATCCATCATCAAAAGTACATCATGACCTCTATCCCTAAAAAATTCAGCAATTGCCATGGCTGTAAATGCACCATATTTTCTCATTAAAGCAGATTCATCAGAAGTAGCAGCTACAATAACTGTATTTTCTAAACTATTATTTAAATTATAATGTATAAATTCAGGGATTTCACGCCCCCTTTCTCCAATTAGTGCTACAACTTTTATTTGAGCTTCACAACCTTTTACAATCATTCCCATTAGAGTTGATTTTCCAACTCCAGAACCTGCAAATATTCCTACTTTTTGCCCTTTTCCACAAGTTAGCATTGAATCTATAGCTTTTACTCCTGTTGAAAATCTTTTATCAATAATTCCTCTTTCCAAAGCAGGCATTGAAACTTTATTTATTGCAGAATTTTCCTCAATATTTTCTATTTTACCTTTATCATCAATTGGCTCACCTAAGGCATTCACAACTCTACCTACCAATCCATAACCACATCTAACACTTAACCCATCTTTTTGTAAATAAACCTTATCATTTATCCTAAATCCTTCAATAAATGAAAAAGGAACAACTGTAAAATTTTTATCACTTATTGATGCTACCATACCCAAAACAGTATATAAATGTTGTACTGATTCAATCTTAACAATATCACCAACTGCAACTTCAAGCCCCGTAGCACTTAAAGTTGTAGTTGATATATTTGTAATTCTTCCAAATGCTATAGAGAGATTTGTTTCATCAATTCTATTTAAAATATCATCTATATTCATTACATCTCATCACACATTTTTTTATAAAGACTTTCTGTTGTATCTTTTACTTCTTTACATTTCAAAATATATTCAGTTTTTTTATTTTTATCGCCTAAACTTTCATATAAACTTAAAATATCATAATATATTTTTACTTCATCATTTGGTTTTAATTTTCTTGTGTTAGATATTGCTTCTAATAAATAATCAACAGATTTTTGATAATTATTTTTTTCTTTTTCTATTCTTGATAATTCAGTTTCTACAAAAGGAGAATAAATAAATGCTTTTACATCTTTTTGCTTATCATAAAGTTTTTGTAAAATTTCTTCAGCCTCTTTTTTCTCATCAATTTGTAACAAATATAAATAATAATCATGATATAAATCTATAATCATAGGATTTGATTCGTTTGCTTTTATAAAATCTTTATTCATAAAAGTATAAATAAAGAATTTTTCCATAGCATTTGGTTCATTTTTTATTTTATTTAACTGGTATCTATACATAAACTCTTTTGCTAAAACCGCCTTGTCATCAACCATTTCAACTTTTGCTGAGAAATCAAATGCTTCATCAATCAAATTTAAATTAAATGCCATTCTTTCAAGATATAAATATATATTTGCATCTCTTGTCTTATTAAAAGTCTCTTTTATTTGATAATAAGCTCTTTCATAAGGAGCTTCTATTAAACATTCAAAGAAGTTATATTTTACACTCTCATCTTCAATCAATTTTTCTAATGTTTCACTTCTTGAAGTTTTTAAAAGTTCACTTAACTCAGAACATTTTCCTTGAGATAAATAATCTTTTATTAAATCTATATTTACCTCATCTAAGATCTCATCAATAGAGTTATAACCAAACCTTTTTACTATCTCATTTGATATTTTTCTATATACTTTTTCTGTTTTTAAAACTTGTTCATATTTTTTATCTTTTATATCATTCATTAATTCTTGAAGTAATGATTTTTGTTGCATTGCTTCATTATCTTGATATTTTGCAGCAACTACACTAGGTGTTAAAAAACCTTGTCTCATAAGAATTTCATCAATAAACATCTTTGAATTATTTGCATGAATTCCTTGAGAATAATCATTTATAATATCTTTATACAAGTCTTTTGCTTTTTCTAAATAATAATTTGTTCTATCATACATTATCATATAAGTATTTGCTAATTTATATTTAAAATCTTCTATTACATCATCTTTACTTGTTCTTTTTAATAATTCTCTTAAAATCTCTGCTGCATGTTCTGGCATACCTGCTTTTATCAATCTATTAATTTTTCTATTTGCAACAAAAGAATCATTTGCATAAAATTCTATATTTGTTCTTAATACTTGTTTTATTAACTCATTTGCTTTTTCTAACTCTCCAGCTAAAACATAAACATCAAATAGTTCATCAGCAACCACAGTTGCCACTTCTTTATTTTTTGTTAAAGTAAGAATTTCATACAAATAAGTTATAGCTTTTGAATAATCCTTTTGATATTTAAAAACTTTTGCCAAAGATATTTTCCCATAAGTTTTAGTTAACTCATCATCAAAATTATCAATAATAACTTGAGCAAAATATTTTGCGTCCTCTATTTTATTTATTTCAAGTTTTAATTCAACCAATAACATATATGCTTTTGATAAATCTGTTTGGTTTATTAAAGAAGAATTTATGGCACGTTCAAGTTCATTTGAAGCTTCAAGTATCAATCTTTTAGTCTGTTTTTTCAAAACTAATTCAGAATATAAAATCATAATATCAGAAGTTAAAACTCTTATTTTATTTTTTTCTTTAAAATCCTTTACTTGAGTATAAGCTTCATCTATTTTTCCATCTCTTGCTAAATTTTTAGCATTTTGTAAAATATCGAAACCATCGGAAATTTCTTGTTTCCTCTGCTCTGATATTTGCTCACCTGTTGAATCTATAAAACTATAATAAAAATCTTTGTTTGCATTTAAAACATTTACTAATAAAAATAGTGTAATTAATAATTTCAATTTTTACCTTTTTCTTTTTAACTCATATACATACGAAAAAATTTCTGCCATAGCCTTATAAAAGTCACTTGGAATTTCTCTATCTATATCAATTTGCTCATATAAAGACCTAGCTAATGCTGGATTCTCAATTATTGGAATATCATGTTCTCTTGCTACATCTTTAATTTTTAAAGCCAGAAAATCTATTCCTTTTCCAACAACTAAAGGTGCAGAATTCACTTTATTATCATATTTTAATGCAACAGCATAATGGGTTGGATTTGTTATAACAACATCTGCATCAGGAACATTACTCATCATTCTTTTTTGAGCCATTTGCATCTGTATTCTTCTAATTCGACCCTTTACTAAAGGATCTCCTTCCATATTTTTAAATTCATCTTTAATTTCTTGTTTACTCATTCTTAAAGATTTCATATAATAATGTCTTGAAAAATAAAAATCTATTATAGCAAAAATAATAAGAATTAAAAGAATTGCTAAAATAAAATAGATTGTCAATTGCACCATAATAGATATAGTTGCGTTTGTTTCCATATCCATAATTGCTAAAAAATCTTTGTTAGTTAATATAAAAAGAATAAACATAACAATCATAATAATTATTAATTTAAGTGTTAATTTAAAAGCTTCAATTAATTTTTTTAATCCAAAAATATTTTTCATTCCTTTAATTGGGTCAAGCTTTTGTAAATCAAATTTTAAAGGAACAGTTATAAATCCAAATTGCATCCAATTAGTAGCTAATGATAAAACTACCACTAAAATAAAAATTGGTGCTAATGCTTTAAGTAAAGTTATAGTCATACTATAAGTAATAGAAAAAAATACTGTACTATCTAATTCTTGTCCTATAAAACCATAAGAATACATCATTAACTTTTTTATTTCTAATAAAGAAAAAGATGAGAAAAAAAGTAAATACAGTGAAGCAAAAAATAAAATAGCTGCACCTGTTACTTCCATTGACTTATTAACATTTCCCTCTTTTTTGGCATCCTCTATTTTTTTGGATGTAGGTTCTTCGGTTTTTTCTTCTTCATCTGCCATATAAACTCTTTTTTATTATTGAAATTTATCTATAAAATAATTTGTAAATGCTTCTGAAAAAATTTCCATTGCCAATATTAGAAAAACAAATATTAATGCAAATTTTAACTGAAATGTTATAACAAAAGGTGAAAATGAAGGCATAGATCTAGTTCCATATCCGTAATAAACATCCATTATAAATCCAATAAAAAATAATGGCAAAGCAAAAGCAAAAGCAAAAGCGAACATTCTTTTTATTTCATCAATTGCTAATTGTATCCCATTATAAGAAAATATATCAAAGCTACCTAAATTTATCAATGAAAAACTTTTTACTAATATTACAATAGTCATTTCATACATGCCTGTTTGGAAAAATAACATTAATGCTATCCAATAAAGTAATTTTGCTATTAATCCTTCTTGAGAACCTGTTGTGGGATCAAACATCATAGCCATTGATAAAGCGGTTGAATACTCTATAAATTCACCTATTACTTTTACAGCTGAAAAAATAATATTTATAAACATCGAAGCAACCAAACCTAAAGTTATCTCAGAAATTAAACTAATTAAAAAATTATCTTGATTTATTTCAGAAGAGATTGTAACTAAAGGAAAAACAAAAACTGTAATATAAAAAGCAAAGGCTATTCTGATAGTTGGGCTAATTGCACTATGACCAAAAACTGGCATAAAAGCCACAAAAGCTACAATTCTTGCAAATAAAAGAAGAAACTGATACAAAGTCTCTTCATTAAGTAGTGATAAAAAAGCTTCCATTACATATAGTCTAAAAGTTTATCTTCTCTATCTTTATTTTCCTCTTTTAATTGTAAAACAGACTGTGTATCTATTTGTCTATCAAATCTATTTTGTTGATTTGAATTATTTTGTCCATTTGAAGATTGTTGATTATTTTGATTTGAAGAAGTAAAATCTAAATTAAAAATAGTATTTTCATCAAAAGTTTTATTTAATGAATTTCTTAAGACATTTTGATTTTCAACCAAAGCTTCTAATGTTCCGCCATTAGATGCATTCATACTAATAGTTAAAGCATTAGTATTTTTATCATTTTTCATCAAAATTGCAATACTTCCTAACTCTAAAGGATTTAAATTAATTTTAAACACAGTAACGGGAGGTTTATAATTTTCATACATTTGTCTAGCAATATCAGACATCATTGTTGACATTTGCTGCTTAGCACCAATTATTCTTGATTGAATATTATAAGATAGAGGTGAATTTACACTTACTTCAACATCTTCTGCTATATTAAGAGTATTTTCAAGTAATGCATTACTAGCTTCTACGGATTTCGTTATTAAATGCTTAACATCTTCACTTCTAATACTTTTTTCCATCAATAAACTATCTAAAAGATTTTTCTTATCTAAATTATTCAAAGCTTGTTTTTTTAAATCTAAAGTTTTTAAATCTACATTTTGCTCAACATTAACATCTTCTAATCCCAATTCTAAAATATTAGCACTTTTTTCAATATCAGTTAATGAATTGGCATTTTTTAAAATATTTATAGCTTCACTTTTATTTAAAAGAAATTGACTGTTCAATATGTTTTTTTGTCCACCAAGATATAAACTAGATAAAAAATCTTTTGAGTGACTTAATTCTGTTTTATTAATAGTTTCATTTTCTAAAACATTTAAAATAGAATTTTTACTATTTTTTTCAATTAAAAGATCCATTAAGCTTTTTTTACTGTTTGTATTTTGCATTTCTTCAAAATCAACTAATTGTTCTTTTACAATTGATGAAACTGCTTCATCTGTATTGTTTAATTTAGGCTCAATTGTTTTGATTTCTTCATCTGATGTATTTGAAATAATTTGAGATTCAATATTTTGTAAAGAATTTTGATTTAAAACTTCTTTATTTTCATTTGGTTTTACTATATTTATATCTTTATCTGAATTCTTAATACTCTCATCTTCACTTATTTTTACATCTTTTATTTCTACTTTTATTTCTTGAGTATTTTTTATAGTCTCATCTAAAACCACTTTTTGAGAATCTATTTTTACATCTTGATTATCTTGTATTGGAGTTGTTATTTCTAAACTATCATTTGATAAATCTTTTATAATATTTCCATTTTCACTTATTTTTATAGTTTGTGTATTTTCTTCACTCTCATTTAAAATAACTTTTGGAGAATCTATTTTCACATTTTGATTATCTTGAGAAGTAATTATTTCTTGAATATCTAATGTATTAATTTGATTATTTTTAGAAGCATCATTATTTGAAATTTTGCTATTTGAAGTTTTATCAAGATTCTCTTCTTGTGTTTCTATTTTTGCTTCTTGATTAATTTTTTCACTCTCATCTAAAATTACTTTTTGAGAATCTGTATTTATATCTTGATTTTGAGTTGGAATTTTTACTTCTGTTTCTACTATATCATTTTGAAAATTTTTAGATGTATCATTTAAGATTTCACTATTTAAAGTTTTATCTAAATTTTGTTCTTTTACTGTTTCTTTTTTTGCTTCAAGGACTAATCTATCTAAAAGAGAATTATTACTATTTTTTAAATTTATACTCTCATTATCTTCTATTTCAGTATTATTCAATTCATCAACTACTAAAGTTTCCTTATTTATTGCATCTTTTTTTGTTAAAGTATTATCTTGTTTTAAAGTTTCTTCTTCTTTATCCATTCCCATACTATCTTTTAACAAAGAATCAAATAAAGATGGAGATTCCTTTGTTACTTCTTTATCAGAAACTAATGAAACTTCAGTGCTAGAAGAGCTATTTTTTGAAATTATATCTATTGGATTTGCCATAATTTATCGATTACATATTTAAGATTTCTAAAGTTTTAGAATCTATATTTTTATGAGTGTTAAATGAAGTAACATTTGCCTCATACGATCTCATCGCCTCTATTAAATCAACCATTTCAATTACAGGATTAATATCTGGATATGCAACATATCCTTGTTCATTGGCATCAGGATGAGTTGGATCATATTTCATAACTGGTTTAGCATCAGATTGAATAATTGACTTTACTCCAACTCCTCTTAATGAAAGATCTGAATTTATACTATTTGTAGTTTCAACATCATTAGAATTAGCTTTTTTATTAGTATTTGCTACTAAAATATCTTCAAAAACTACTTGTTGTTTTTTATATGGACCACCCTCTTCTGTATGGGTAGTTTTTGCATTAGCTATATTTGCACTTACAACATTAATTCTTGTTCTTTGCGCACTCATACCAGATGACGCAACATTGTATCCATCAAAAAAACCCATGTTTCATCCTTAATTAAATTTGCATTCTCATTATTTCTTTATAGGCATTAACAGCTTTATTTTTAACTTCTAATGCTAATTTCATTGACAATTCAGCTTCTTCAATTCTTTGAACAGCCTCTTGTAAATTAGTAACTTTTCCTGTTGCTATTTGCTCCATTGAGTCATAACCTTTTAGTTGATGATTATTAACTTCAGATATAGCATTATTTAGCATATTTTGAAAAGATTTATCAGAAACATCAGAAGTTTTTTGTGTTTCATTGTTCAACATATTTAAAGAACTTGTTATTGAAGATATATTCAAAATTTACCCCTTAATTAGCTTTTTTTAAATTTTTTTCATTAGAATCCATAACATCTTTTACAGATAATTCATTTAACATAACTTGTATTTTTTCTTCATTATACTTAAAATTAAACTCATTTCTTTTATTATCAAGACTAAATAAACTAATAATAAGTGAAAGCATCATATTACTTATGCCTTTTAAAATAATCGTTACTAAAATTATACCTAATATCATCTCCATTGGAGTAAAAAAATCTGCATTTAAAGTAAAAAATATTAATGTTGCAAAAAAACCAATAGCTATATAGAGTCTAAAAACTCCACTATTAATTACCGTTTGAGAAAATCGTTCTATTACCATTTTAAAAAACTTTAACAATAAAAATAGAAATAATTAAACAAAACGTCGACACTTAATACTAACCTTCTAATGGATATTAACTAAAATTCTATCAACAATATTTTGCAACTGTCTTGTTATTTCATCTGTAGAAAATTCATTTACAAACAATTTTCTTAAACGTCCTGTTGTTGAAATTGTTTCAGAAGTTGAAATATTGCCTATATATTCTACCATAAAATCTTCTTTTAACCTATTTTTTTTCCCTAAATTTACTAAAGAATTACTTATAGTTTCTCCTATTTGATAACTTTTCGTATGATTAAAACTTAACATTAATTTACTTTTTTCCATTGATAACATCTTAATTAATGAATAAACATCAGTTAATGCACTAGGATCAGTTGTAGTAATAGCTAATATATTATCGGAAATAGATAAAAATTCTTTTACATAATCATTTAAACCAGCACCTGTATCTATCAGTAATATATCGAATTTATTTAATGCAACTAACTCTTTTACAACTCTTGAAAAAACAAAACTATTTTTATTTAAAGTATACTGAAAACCACTCTTTCCAGCTATTAAAGATATATTTGAATAATTAGTTTTCGTAATTACTTCATCTAAAGTTCTAACTCCATCTATATATTCAAAAAAACTATTTTGTGGTTTAACATCAAATAAAACTTGCATATTAGCAAGTCCAATATCTGCGTCTAAAACAGCTACATTAAAACCTCTTCTAGAGAGTAAAAATGCAATATTAGCAGTTATTGTTGATTTTCCAACTCCACCTTTTCCTGAGGTAATAGTTAAAATTTTAGTTTTTGAATAGTTTTTTTTTACAGAATTAGTTAATTTAACTAGCTTACTAGCTTGAGAAGAAATAGAATTAAACAAAACTATCTCCTAATACATTGATTATTCATAAAACAATCTATTAAAAAAGAAGAATCAGAAACTATTAAATCATCTGGAACATTTTGACCTATCGAAAAATAAGTAATAGATTTTTTTGTTTTATGGGCAAATGATATTAAATTTCCAAAACTCTTTGTCTCATCTAATTTTGTAAATGTTAAATAATCTATTGATAATCTTGAATAGTTTTTATAAATTTCAAGTAAATCACTATGTTTTACATTTGCTGGAAGTACTAATATTTTTTCAATAGGAAGCTCTTCGACTTTCTTTTGATACTCATTTATAAGCTCTATTTTATCAATATCATATTGACTTGAACCTGCTGTATCAATAAAAATATAATTACAATCTTTTAATCTTAAAAGTGCTTCAGCTAAACCTTCAGGCTTTTTTACAATTTCTAAAGGTAATCTCATTATATTTGTATATGCTTGTAATTGCTCAATTGCTCCTACCCTAAAAGAATCTAAAGTTACAATTCCTACTTTATAATTTTGACCTAATTTATAAGCATATCTTGCAGCAAGTTTTGAAATAGTTGTAGTTTTTCCAACACCCGTTGGACCTACCATCATTATAATTTTTCTTTGATGTTTTCTTAAAGGAACTTCATGTTTAATTGGTATTACTCTTCGCAAAATTAATTTAAAAAAATCATTCACTTTTTTTGGGTTAGATTTTAAAGCAATAGGTAATTGCTTTATTGTTTTTTTCATAATTGTATAAGTCATTTCTTGATCAAATTCATTTTGTTCAAATATATTATACATTGATGCAAACTCAGGAGGAATTGTTAAGTCATAAAGTTGGCTTTTTGGATTCCAAATCGATTTTTGAACTTGCTCTAAAACACTTTGCATTTTAAGAATTTCTTCTTTAAAATCATACACTTGTGTCTTCATTGGTTCAACATTTTGAGAAGCTTTACTAATTGCTGTTTTTGTGTATATTAAATTTTTTTTCTTATCTTCTTCTTCAACAGCAACAACTACCTCATACATATCTTTTGTATTAGCTTTTGCATTTGATACTTTTTTAGTTGATATAACAATTGCATCTTCTCCACACTCTTCTTGAGCTAATCTTAATGCAACAGATGGAGTTTCTCCAAAAAAAGATAATACATTCATTTTAATCTTCCATCTTTATATATTTGTTCTATAGAACCATCCAACTTTTTAATTCTAATAAATTCATTATTTTCATAAATCACTTTACCTTTTTTTTCTATCTTAACACCACCAAAATCAAAAATCACACTTTCATTCTCATATTTTTTAACATCTTTCATACATATAATAGTATTTTTATTTATATATCTTGCCGTTAAATATTTTTCTTCTGATAATTTTTCTAATGTCAATGGCTCACATGCTTTATTTATAGAAGAAACATCTTTAGTTATTAATTTTTTAGCATCCAATTTCTCTTCAAAACTAATTGAATCTCTTGAAACTAAAACTGTAATAGCAAAAACTTTAGCTGTTAATAAAAAAGTTAGAAAACTAAGCCTTAATATCAAAAATTCTTCCTCCATTTGCAGCACTTATTTCAGATACTAAATCTTTATATAATTGTTGCACAGGCATTACAATTGAAGCTAATTTTTTATTTAGTTCATATAAATCTTTCAAATCATTTTCTAATGAATCAACAGAATTTCTATAAATATTTACATCTATTCCTTCTTGAATTTTTTTTACTAATTCTTTATTCAACTCGGCTTTTAATCTAGTTATTTCATCTATTATAAAATGCTTTTTATCATTTCTTTTTAAAAGTTCTTCATGTTTTGCTTCTTTTATATCTAAAATATCTAAGTTTATAGATTCTTTTAATTCATTTACTAAAGTTTTCATATTTTCAACAATATTTTCTATCATAACAGAATCCTTATTTATTATTTTTACTTAAAAAATCAAACAACATATCACTAATACCCAAAGTACCACTTGAACTATCTGCAACAGCTTGAACATACATACTTTTAATAATATCAGAACCTGCACCCTCTCCAGCAATATTAGTAGAACGTAAAGAGATATCCATGATTTGATTTAAAAAGAATGATTCAAAATCATTACTTACTTTTCTTAATTGCTCTTCATCTTTTGTAATATTTTCAGCATTTAAATTATCAAATTTTTTTGTTTGTAAAATATTACTATTTATTAAATTATTACTATTTATTTCCATCATTACTCCAATCTATCAAAGAAGTTCTCTTGATTTAAAATATCTTGTTGACTATCCTGTGAAAAAAATCTCATTTCTACTCTTCTATTGTCAGCTGCTACATCACTTTTGGGATGATAAGAAGCATATGCTGCAACTTTCAAAATAGAGGGATCAATTCTATTTTTTATTAATTCTTTTACAACAGAAATAGATCTTAAAGCTGAAATATCCCAAGCATCTCTTGGAATATTTGAACCTAAAGTTCTATTTGTATCAGTATGTCCTATTATTTCAATATTAAAAGTTTGTGGCATAGTTCTAATAACTCTTGCAATTTTTGAAATAAAAACTTTTGCACTTGCATTTGTTAATTCATATTGACCATCTTCAAACATAATAGTAGAAGGGATATCTAAAGTAAACTCATTTTTTCCTTTTTCTATACTAATCTCTTGACTTTCAATATTTTGATTTGAATTCAATTCTTGAACTATTTGAGAAACTTCTTCTGCTGTACTTTCAAAAGATGTTTCACTAGAAGATTCACTATCTTCTGAATCTGAACTACCATCTTGTGTAGAGTGTTTTTCACTTTGTGTTTCAACATCTGTTGAAGAGTCTATGAATCCCATTGCTTTTTTCATAATATCAAAATATTCTTCAACTTTTTTCTTATCCATTACTGCCATTGAAAGTAACAAAATAAAAAAAGTTAGTAATAAAGACATTAAATCCCCAAATTGAACTAACCAACCTGGTAAACATTTAGGACAATCAGGACATTTTTCTTTTGCCATATCTATTCTTTACTCTGCAACTTCAACTAAAATAGAATTTAATTGCATTTTTATATTACCTATTGATTCTTCAGCAGCAATCATTGTTGCTCCTTGAATAATAACTTCACATGCTGTTACTTCCACATTATGTTTTTGAGATAATTTACTCTCTACAAGTCCTGCAAATAATGTACCTAACAAAGCTCCATACATTGTAGTAAGTAAGGCAACTGCCATAGCAGGACCAACAGCTGCTGGATCTGAAAGATTTGCTAGCATTGCAACAAGTCCAACTAAAGTACCAATCATTCCCATGGCACCAGCTGTTCCACCCATATTACCAAAAATACTTATCATTGTAGTATGTCTTTTATTCATATGCTCTAATTTTAATTCCATTAAAGGCTGTAAAGCATCTGGCTTAGTTCCATCAACTAATAACTGAAAAGCTTCTTTAAAAAATGGGTTTGTTTCTTGAAGAACTTTTTGTTCGATTTGCATAACTCCATGTTTTTTTATCTCAGTAGCATAAAAAACTATCTTTTCAACCAATTCAGGTAAAGGTTCAACTTTTACTTCATTTAAAGCAACTTTAAATGCAGGAACAATTCTTTTTAAATCTTTTCCCTCAAATTGTCCTGCTGTTACGGCTATAGTTCCTCCAAAAACAATTACAACAGAAGGTATATCAATGTAGGGACCAAAACCTACTCCTCCTAAAACAATCGCAAGCATAACCATTCCCCAACCTGCGACTAATCCTCCTAAGGTACTTTTATCCATAAATTATAATCCTATTTGATTTAATCTTAAATCTTCACTACCGATTTTTTTGATTTTTAATCCAAATTTTCCTTCAACAATAACAGCTTCACCTTCTCCTATTCTTACCCCATTAACTAAGATTTCTAAAGGTTCATTCACCATTTGTTCTAATTCAATAATTTCACCAACATCCCATCTTAAAATATCTTTTAATAAAACTACTTTTGTTCCTAACCTAACACTTAATTTTAATTTTACATTGTATAAAAGTTCTAAATTTCTAGGTGTTTGAATTGAAGTACTTGAACTATTATTGCTAGATGGAGTAGCTTGAACAGAAGGAACAATTTTTGCTTCTACTTCATTACTTGAAGGAGCATTACTTCCTGTAATTGAAAAGAAAAAAGGTGAAATTAACTGATCAAAATATATTACTAAAGGTAATTTTTCACTATCTAAAGATATTACAAATTCAAAAGCATTAGTTTTAGAGTTTAATGCTGTTCCTTCAACTATAGATGAACTTTTAACTTCAGATTTAATTGAACCAATATCAGATAAACCTTGTGCATTTACAGAAGTACAAAAACTTCCACAAATATTGGAAATTATTTCATTTACAGCATCTGTAATTTCATCATCAATATGCTCTTTTAAATCTCCCATTCCACCAAGCATTAAATACTCAAATCTTGTAGCACTTAATGTAGGTACATAAAAAATTATTTGACTTGAAATACCTTTAAAATCAAACTTAACAATACATTCAATTAATTGTGTTGAATCAAAATTTTCGACTTCTAATTTAGTAATCGAATCAACTTGAGAATTTTTTGATAATAACTGTTCTAGTGTATTAGAAAGTTCTTCTTTTAATATGTTTGATAAATCTGATGCCAACTAAAATACCTTATTGCTTATTAATTTTTTGTTCCATTTCTTGTAAGACAAAAGCCTTTACTTTCATCATATCCTCAGTAGGATATTTATATTCTGCTTCACCTCTTGTTACTTTAACAAAAAAATCTTTCGAGTTCCTATTGTAACCGAATTTAATATTATCTAAAATGACTTCATTTTTATCGAGAACATACTGTTGTCCTTGATTTTTTTTGTATTCATCATCTTGGATAACCTTTTGTTTAGCTTCAAGATTATTAACTTTTTGAGATTTCTCAATATTATTTTGTTTCGCATTATCAATTTCAGCAACTCTTCCAATTTCCATGGTATCCTCCAAAAAAGTAACATTTATTAATTATTATAGCAGAAAAAGATTAAATTACTTAAGATTTTGGAGATATCTATAGAGATTCTAAATACTCATCAAACCCTACAATTTTGAAATCTATTAATGAATCTAAGTATGGTTGAGTCAAAAATTGTTTTGCACTTGGAATTTTTAATTCTTGAATAAGTTGAATAGCTGTTAAAAAATCAGCATCTGGATCATTTAGTAATGCTTTAATTAATGATATTTGAATAGAAGCGTCATTATATCTTCCTGCTTCTAAAAGTGCAGCTACAAGTAAATACATCGTATATTTATCTTCTAACTTATATTCACTTTGTAAATATTCTAAAGTTTTAATTGATTCATCTGGCAAATTAAAATGTAAATCCCTTAAAGCTTTAGTTCTTAAATAAGAAGGCGTATTTTTACCTGTTATTCTTAAGTCTGCTTTTGAAAATACTCCTAAAGCTTTCAAAATATCAATATAATATCTAGTTATAACCAAAGGACCTTCTAAAAAATTATTATTTAACGTAAGTGGTATAGAATCTTGCAATCTTGCAAAATAGATAAAGTTAGTCTCATTATTTCTTCTTTGTATCAACCTTATCAAAAAAGTCAATGGATCTTTAAAATGCTCATCCAATAAAGGATGATTTCCCAAAGGCTTATTTTGATTCATTGTATCTAAAAAATCTAAAGCTTTATAAAAAATAGTATTTTCATAAGTTAAAGGTTTATCTGCTGAAGTAAATTGTGGATTTAAAAATAATCTATAAATCTCTTTCCCAAAATAATTATATAAACCGTTACTATTTTTAATAGTAGTCTCTATATATTCTTTATCTTTAACTTTTACATTTATTCTATTTGCTGTTATTAAAAACATTGTAGAATATAACTTATTACCTGGATTTAATTTATAAGCTTTTTCAAAATATTTATACGCACTATGAAAGTCATTTATTTGAGCACATGATAAACCTAAATTATAATAAATGTAAGATTTAGTATCTTTTGTAAGCATCTTCTTTAATTCTGTAACCCTAACAATTGGGTCTTCTTTTACTATATTCAAAAATTTATTATTATAATCTACCATCTCTTCAAGGTTTAAAATATTTTCTTTTTGATTGTAAATAAAACCTTTTAAAGAGTCATAAATAATTTCTTGAGAATCTGAAAATATAAAAGGTGCAAAATAAAAAATAAAATCTATTTTTCTATATTCATCAAATTTCAGAACAGAATCTAAATACTGTTTAGAAGTAAATTTATTTTGATTAAAATATATTTCTAAAGGTAATTCAATATTTGCTTTAAAAGTACTTCTTCTGCTATTTATTAAATCCAAAGTCTCTTTCAACTGTTCTATTTTATTTAATTTCAAGTCAGTAAATGCCAAAAACCATAAAATTTTATCTATTGTATTTGGATTAACATTTTGCTCTTTAGCTTTTCTTAGTAATAAAGCTGCTTTTTCATAATCTTTGAGTTTTATATAAATTAAAGCCTTTTTTAAATCCATTGTATAATCCATAGAATTTAAAACTTCTAATGCATTTTCATACTCTTTTAGTATTACATAAGTATCTGCTAACATTCTTTTTGTATGTTCTGAAAGATTTTTATATCTTTTTGATATTCTAACTATAGTATCTAGATACTTATTATCTTTTGAAATTTGATATAGATAATAACAGGCTGACATATAAGAAAAAGTATTTGAAGATGCGTTTTCTTCTTTTTCATAAATTTTATTTAAATGCACAATTGCATTATCAATAGAACCTAATTTATAGTAAGCAATTCCTATATTTAAAGATGAAGGTATTTCAAGAATTTTTGAAGTTCTTTTAAAAAGTTCAATTGCCTCTTCATATTCATTTTTACTTAAATGTAAGACTGCTTTATTAAAGTCAACTTGTAAAGAAAGATTTTCTTGAGTTTTTTTCAATTTCTCAAACTGAAAAATTATTTCTGGCTGAGATTCTATTAAATCTTGATTAGCATATAAAATAGGATTTACAAAAAGGCTACTCAATAATATTTTATATAATAATTTCATTAAAATTCAAGACCTAAACCATAGCATTAACTTGAGCATAAAGCTCTTCATTTCTTTTTTCTAATTCATCAACTCTATTTTTTAAATTCATATTTTCAAGTCTTAATTCTTGCAAATCATCTCTTGCTACTTGAAGATTACCTTGGTTATTTTTTAAAGTATTAGCACTAATTTTAACTTGTTTTTCATATCTTTCTATCAAACTTTCAAGTTTTGACATATCTTCTTGTATTATATTTTTTTCTTCATTTACTTTCTTATACAAAGATTTATATACATTTGCACTAGAAAAAAAATATAGTAATAATACACCAAGAACTGCTATCAATAAAAAATTTTCCAAATTTATCCTACCAAAAATAAAGTAGAGTAAATAAACTTACTCTACTTATTAAGTTATCTTTTAAGATTTATTAAAGTATTCAATAACTCATCTGATGTTGTTATTGATTTTGCATTTGCTTCAAATGCTCTTTGAAATACCATTAAGTTTACTAAACTTTCACTTAAATCTGCTGTACTTAACTCAAGTGTTTTAGCCTCTACTTTTGCTGTTTTATTATTATTTAGATTATAAATTGGGTCACCTGATTCATTTGTTTTTCCAAGTAGATTATCTCCCATTGGATTTAATCCTCTATTATTATTAAACACTGCAATTGCTACTTGTCCTATTGCGAACTCAGCTCCATCTTGTTTCATTGTAATTAAACCCGTATTATCTACAGAAAATTCTCCAAATGCTGAATCTGAAATTCCTAAAGTATCAAGTCTTAATTGTAAACTTCCTTTTGATGCTGTTTGATCTACTTTATTTATTATTTCTATAAATTCAGCTCCTGCTCCTTTTCTTCCTGAATAGTTAGCATTTACATCTAGTGGCGTTAAAGTTCCTGCATTATCATATTTCATTGAACCCGTAAATTCAACATCATAATTTGAATCTAATGTATTTATTACTAAATTACCATTTACATTTCTTGCTTCTACATATTTTGATAATTCAGCATTAGAATTTATACCTGTTACTAAATCATCAACAGAAGCTACAGGTGTAATATTTATTGGTGCTGAATTATAATCTGGTGCACCTGTATTTGGAACAGGAATAACTTTAGCTATTTCTTTGTCATAAATAGTAATACCATAATTAAAATCTGTAGCTGTTCCTAATTTTAAATCTGTAGGAGTATAAACATCTTGTTGTTTACCTGTTATTAATTTTGATAATGCATCTCTTGATGTTTCAAGTGCTGCTATTCCTGATCCTCTCTCTGCAAATGATGTTGTTTGAAAATTCCCTTGAATTACTGTTCCTGATGATTCTTCTGCTACTTCAGATATTGTAAACTCTTTCCCTGGTATCAATGATCTTATTTGTATTATCCCTTTTAACATATCTGCACTATTTGTTGAATCATTATATGTTGTTGTTGTATTAAACGTATCATTTTTTGTAGAATCTACAGCCATTGTTGCTACAAGTCCTGGTATTTGTGATACCATATCTGCTAAAGCTTTATATGTAGCTATTTTACTTGCTGCTTTATCATAGGCTGCAATTGCGGCATCATATGCTGGAGTTGTTGGAGATGGTGCTGGTACTAAGGTAGCTGGATCAACTAATCCATTTTCAGCAGGTTCCAATGCTTGTCCTGCTGCACCTAAAGAATTCCATAAATCTTCTCTAAAACCTTGGCTTGAGCTTGTTAATAAATATTTTTGTGAGTATTTATTCCCATCTATATATACATATATTTGATCACCATCTTTACTTATTATTGATTCATCACCTGATTTAAAATTTATTTGTGATATTTGTGATATTGAAGTTGCAGATGATGCATCTGGTTCATCTTTCAATTTTTGCAACCAAAAGGTATAATCTTTTATTGCTTCTTCTACATCTGATATTTTTGAAGATTTTGTTTTTGATCCATCTCCACTAAATATACTTGTTGCATCTGATTTTGCTGTTGTTGTATAATCTGTTGCCTTGGCTGTTATTGTTTCTACATATGTTCCATGTCTTATTATTTTTGTTCCTAATAATTTATTATAATTAGTATTAAATACTGAAACATTTGGATTTGTACTTGTTACATCATTTTGGCTATCTATTGGACTCATCATCCAACCTTGTACTTCATTTCCTGCTGCATCTTGAAGGGTTCCATTATCTCCCATCCTAAAGTTACCTGCTCTTGTATAAAGTGTCTCTGATGCTCCTGAATTTCTTGTATTTACTACTGTAAAAAATCCATCTCCACTAAGTGCCATATCATAGTTCACACCTGTTAATTTCAAATTCCCTTGAGTATAAAGTTTCTCTGCATCTAGTATTTTAGAACCTTTCCCTATTCTATCTTGATACATTTGATCTGCAAACGATATTCTTGAGGCTTTATATCCTATTGTATTTACGTTTGCTATATTATTTGACTCATTATCTAAAGCTTGTTGTTGAGATGACAATCCTGAAATCCCTGTCCATAGTGCTCCAATCATGATTCGTCCTTTATTTTAAGGTTTATGAACTTATGTTCATACGTTAATATTAAAATAATATTAAAATATGAACACTATTTCTTTAATTGTATTGCTGTTTGTAACATTTCATCAGAAGTTGTTACAGATTTTGAATTTGCTTCAAAAGCTTTTTGATATATCATCAAAGCAGTTAAACTATTTGCTAAATTTGCTTTACTTTGCTCTAATGAATTACTAACTAACTTGTTTAAACCATTGGCATTTGAAACATCTCCAGCTTCCTTTGACCAAGAATATAAATTACCTCCTTGTGGATCTAATCCTTGCTCATTTACAAAACTTGCTGTTTGAAGTTTTCCCACAACAAATTTATTCTCACCATCTTTAATATAAATAATCCCATCTGAAATTTCCATATCCGTTGAAGAATTGTTTGAAATCCCTAATTTTAAAAGATTTAATTGAATACTACTTAAATCTAAATTACCGTTTCTTTCACTCTCTAAAGATACATTATTAGTAATTTCTAAAAGATCTGCATTTGCTTTTTGTAAAGCACTTTTTAAAGCATCTCTTGCACTTTCAACCATCGCTATTCCCGAACCAAATTCAGCTTCTTGGATATTAGATATTTTTAAATCTAAATTTTCTTTATTTATATAAGCTTCATTTATTATTACTTCTTTTCCTGTAATTAAAGAATCTATTTTTAAGATTCCAGTATTAGTATCTATCGAAGAGCTAAGTCCAGCAATATTTGATATCTTGTCTGAAAAAGCTTTTAATGTTCCTTCTAAACCTAATTTAGGATCAAAATTTTGTAAAATTTGATTTCCATTTATATTTACTTTTATATAGTCATTTTCATTTTGAAGATTATTTATTGCTGTTGAAAAATTGATTTCTGTTTTTTGAGCTTTAGAAGAGACAGGTTCTTCTGTAGAATTCAAAGAATACTCTTTTAACTTATTTTTATAATCTAAAATCAAAGCATCAATATCATTTATTTTAGAAGATTTAGTTTTATAATCACTTCCACTTTGATTCAAATCATCATCTTTTGCAGTAGTTTTATAATCTGTTGCTTTAGTATTTATTGTTTGTAGATTATTTAAATTCCCTATATTTTGACTTGCTATAAAATTAACAAAACTATTATCAAACTGTTCTGTTCCATTTGTACTATTTACAGTTTTTGTACTAACAAGTCCCATTACATCCATATTACCTTGTGTTTGTAAGAAACCACTTTCAGCAACTTTAAAATTTCCAGCTCTTGTATAATAAGTTTCAGGTAGCCCTTTTGAATTTATATTTTGAACTACAAAATATCCCTTACCTTCAATTGCAACATCATAAGGACTAGAAGTTAGTTTTATTCCACCTTGTTGATACATAGCTTTATCTACCGTTGCAACAGTACTACCTTTTCCATAAGAAGTAGATGTGTTATTTTTATACATTAAATCAGCAAAATTAATAACATCTTCCTTGTATCCAATAGTGTTTACGTTAGAACTGTTATTAGATTCTACACTTAAAGCTTTTTCAAAGCTATTAAGTCCTGTTATTCCATTCCATAATCCACTTATCATAACTATTCCTTAAAATATTTTTGTTATTGATGAGAAAGGTAAAGTTGCCATTTGATCAGAATATACAGGAGTTGTTACACCTGCTAATGCATATTTATGATCTGTTATTTTTTCATTGTTTTCATCAAGTATAGTTAATTTACCATCACTAATTAATGGAGTACCTGGAGCAGTTAAAACTATTTTATTTCCTGTTTTAGCTCCATTTTCATCAAGAAGCTCTCCATTTAAATCATAATTTACTATTTTATTTTTTGTTTCATCAGATGGATCTTGTAGAACAATTCTATCTTCTAGATATAATATTTGTTGTGCTTTTACTTGAATTTCTCCATCTACATTTTCAATTGATCTAACAGTATAAGCTTTTGTTACTCCATCTTCTCCAATATTTCCATCTTCAATATTTTTACCAATAATTCCAGTTGCATTTGCTAATGCAGTTTGAGTAAAAGCAGTTTGCATAGACTGCATAGCTTTCATCATTTCTTGATTTGTAGCAATAGTTGACATTTGCATTTGAGTTGAAAGCATTTTTGCAGAATCCATAGGTTTTGTTGGATCTTGTAATTTTAATTCTTGAATCATTAATTTTAAAAAATCATTATTTGTCAACTGATCATTACTTATTGCTGTTGTATAAGAGTTACCATCAACTCCTACATTTGAATTAACTTGAATATCTGCCATTTTAAACTCCTAAATCATATGTTCTTCAAAAAAATATCTAACTACATTATCTGAGTCCATAGAATCTTGAACTCTAACAGCTAATTTATCATCTATTACTATAATATCACCTGTTCCTATAATCCTAGTGTTAACATAAATCTCTCCTCCTGAACCAGCAGGTTTATGTAAAGAAATTATATCACCTTCACTAAGCTTAAGAAATTCAGAGATAGTAATATTTGTATAACCTAACATTACATCTACAACTATTTCTGTATCAACTAATAAATCATAATCTCTTTCACTAATTTCCATTTAAATACTTTTCAACTTATTTTGATAAATTATATCATAAAGTTATGTTATTTTTATTAATTATTAATTTTTATACTAAACAACCAAATCTAATGACTCAAGCATAGAAGCTACTTTTACTTCAATATTTCCATCAAAATTTCCAAGATCACTTGCTATTACAACTCCTCCTGCAACTACATTTGCATCTTTATGTAATTCTATGAAAGGTTCTAAATTCAACTGTGATTTTAATATTTCATAATCTTTAGGATTAAGATGTATTTGTATTTTTGAAGCCGTTTTTATTTTTTCAAGAAGATGGCTGATTGTTTGTTTGGCAATTTTTGCTGAATTTTCACCAACTTCTATACTTATAACTTTTTGAGCAATTGCTATTGAAGTTTTCAATAATTTAGTTTCCATTTGAAATGTAGCCTGTTCAAAAAAAGCTGCATAATGTTTTAAATCCCTTATTGCTTGAACAACTTGTGCATCAATATCTCTACCTTTTATTCCATCATTTTCTATATTTGAAACTTTTAATGATATTTCATTTAGTTTATTACTTAAATTTCTAACTTCAATTAATAAAGGATCTGTTCTTCCATTAATTTCTCTATCATCCAAAATAGCTGTAGAATTTGTAACACTATTTGTTTCTGGTTGGCTATTAATAAAATTACCTAATTCATATTTTTCAATATTATCATTTTTACCAATTACTTTTGCACTTGAATATACGTTATCAGCCATTAATTACTCTCTCTATCAATGATTCCATCTTCTATCATTTTTTGCGCAACATCAAGCATTTTTCTCTGAGCAGCTTCAATATCTTTTATTTTTACTTTATTTAGCATTTCAAATTCTTCTTTAAATCTATCTCTTGCTCTTTGAGACATTGCACCTGTTACTTTTTCCATATCTTCTTCTGTAGCATTTTTCATAGCAACAACAACATCAACTGTTTCTACATTTTGCAAAATTTTCATTATATATTCAGTATCTAAATTTAATAAATCTTCAAATACAAACATATTTTCTTTTATTTTAGTAGCTAATGTTGTATCTATTCCATTAATATTTTTTAAAATATCTTGTGCTTTTGGACCAAGTTTATTTAACATATCAGCAACAACTCTAACTCCTCCAACATCAATAATAGAAGATAATAAAGATTCTAGTTTTTTTTCTAAAACAGAAGATATTGTTCTTACAACATCAGGCGAAACATCTTTGATTGTTGCTATTTGAATCGTTACTTTAACTCTTATCTCTTCGTCTAACTGCATTAATACTTCCGATGATTTAGAAGGATCCATGTGTGATAAAATAACTGCTATTGTATGTGGAGATTCATCTTTTATAAAATCACTTAATTGTTTAGGGTTAATACCATCTAAATATGAAAAGGCCTGAGAAGCTAACTTCATTCTAGATAATTTAGCTAAAACCTCATCTGCTTCAGCTTTTCCTAAAGATTTATATAAAATATCCCTAGCAAAATCATAACCACC
The DNA here is from genome assembly GCF_013177635.1 of Arcobacter aquimarinus. NCBI lineage: Bacteria > Pseudomonadati > Campylobacterota > Epsilonproteobacteria > Campylobacterales > Arcobacteraceae > Arcobacter > Arcobacter aquimarinus. The sequence continues at coordinate 2,093,550 of NZ_CP030944.1, forward strand.
TGAACTAATAAACGTTTTAGATCTTGTATATAAATGAAATTCCTCTAATATTGCTAAAGAGACATCTTTATTTATTGAGTTAATCATAGTAATTGCTGTAGAAATATTCTCTACAATATCTTTTGGAAGATGTTGAAATATTTTTACAGTTGATTCCTCACCAATTAATACAAAAAATCTTGCAACTTTTTCCATCATTGACATTCCTTTTAGAACGTCATTCTCTTTCATGTTAGATTCCGCCATATTAGCCCTTTATTATTTAAAACTACTATTACCTTCATTTAATAATAATTCTATCATTCTCGCAATTTCCGCTGGATTATTATTTATTTCTCTATCTAATTCTTCTATAAATATTTCATATCTTGCTGCTGATTCTTCATCTAATCCATCAATATTATTTAATATTTGACTTTTAACTTTAGATTTAAGTCTACCTTGTGCTGTACTTGCATCAAATTCATTTTCATAATCAGTTAACATATCATTTACAAGATTTTCATCATTTATATCAACTTTTTGCTTTGTTCCATCACCTAAAATAACTATTTCATTTGAAGCTATAAACTTCTTATAAAAAATAAATAATAAAACTGCAGCAATTAAATATTGAATATATTCACTAAAATCTTTAATTACTGACTTTACCATAGAAATAGTATCTACAGGCTCATCAGAGATTACAACTACATTTCCATCTTTATCAACAGTTTGAGCAATTTGTTCAATTGGTTTAACACCTATAAATTTAAAATCTTTTACAGTAACTTTATCACCTCTTGCTTGATCATAACCTATTGTATCTTGGATTACAGATTCTAAAGAAGTAATAAATTCATCTTTATTTTGAATATCTTTTAATACAGAATCATCAAAAGTAACTGCAGCTGTAATTCTTTTTATATTAGTATAGTTATTATCTTTTTGACTTATTATTTTTTTAGAAATCTCATAATTTGTTACAGTATTTGTTCCTTCACTATTCGAAGCTATATTAGCATTTCCATTACCATTATTCGGTGTTTGAATATTATTATCAACTCCGGCAACACCACCTGAATTATTAGGCATTCCTTGAGATGCTGATGTATTTTCAATTACTTGCTGAGAACGAATACTTCCTTCAGGATTGTATATCTCTTCCTCTATATCTTTTTTCACGAAGTCTAAAGAAACAGTTACTTTAGCTACAACTCTTCCTACTCCTACAAAAGGTTCTAAAAGTGCAACTATTTTTTTCGAATAATCTTCTTCTAAATCCTCTTTATATTTATTTTGTGTAGAAGATTTTTGATTATTTATATCTTCAGATGAAAGTTCAAGTAAACTCCCATCTTGATCAATAAGTTGAATATTTTCTTCTTTTAAATCAGGTACAGCTGAAGCTATAAAATTTTTAATTCCATCTATTTGTTTCTGTGTTAAAAAAATTCCAGGTTTTAAAGATAAAACAGCTGAAGCAGTAGTATCAGCTTTTTTTTCAGTAAATATTGTATCTTTGGGAATAGCTATTTTAACGCTTGCTCTTAAAACTCCTGTTAGTGATTCCAATGAACGTGATAATTCACCCTCTAATGCTCTTAAATACTTAACTTTATTTTCAAAATTTGTAGTACCCAAAGATGATTTTTCAAATATTTCCCAACCCACATGTTTACTAGTAGCAGCTTCACTTGTAACAAGTTTAATTTTAGCTATATTTATAAACTCTTTAGAAGTTTTTAATGTAAGATTATTACCACTTCCTACAACAGAAAATTGAATACCAGCAGCTTCTAACTCATCACTTGCAAGCATTACTTGAGATTTAGTCAAGTTTGAAGCTATAGTATAATTTAGTTTTTTATCTTCAGCTTTTATACTTGAGTAAATCAATAAACCAACCAATAAAATAAATAATAGAGAAAATCCACCTATTATAACAGCTCTTTGAGCTGTATTTAAATTATTTATAAACTTTAAAAGTTGATCCATTAAATTATTATCCTAATTAATTTTTTGCAGAAGATTCAATTACTGACCTAAATAATCTTGAATCTCTTTTTATAGATGATTGTATTGCATCAAATATAATTTTGTTTTTAGCTTGCTCACTCATTTGAGTATCTAAATTTACATTGTTACCATCATTTTGCTCTTGTAAATTTTGAACTTGAATCAATTTAGGATTTATATTATTTAATCCATTATTGATTGAAGAGATATGTTTAAAATTCGTTTGATTTAGTGCTAAAATATTTTTATTCGAATTATTAAGTTCATCTTCAAATACTAAATCCTTTGTTTTATAGTTAGGCGTATTTATATTTGCAATATTACTTGATATAACTTTTTGTCTTTCACCTCTAAAATTCAATTGCTCAAAAAGTTTATTGGTTATACTACTTGCTTCCATTATCTAGTATTACTCCCTACTTTTTCAATTAATCCAGCATTTAATTCATCTATAGATTTTATAGCTTTTTGTGATTGCTCAAATCTTCTATGTGCATCAATCAACTCTACCATAGCTGTAACTGAATTAACATTTGATTTTTCAACTGCTCCTTGAACTAATAAAGTATCGTTATTTTCAAATATTTCTAATTGATTCTGATCAATCACTTTATATGTATTATCTCCGATTTTATCCAAATTTGTATAAGCAGTTTTTACAACACCTATTTGCTCTATAAACTCCCCCTCCATAACTATAGGTTCATTATCAGCATTTAATACATTATTGCCATTTGAATCAACTAAAAAATTATCTAAATTTTTAAATGAACCATCTCTTGTATATACAATATCTCCATTAGAGTTTTGTATTTTAAAAAAAGTATCTGGACTACTTAAAGCAAAATCTAAATTATTACCTGTCATAACAATAGGACCCATTTCTGAATTTATATATTTTGAATCGATTTTTGGTATATTGTTTGTAACTTCATTTACTTTAGTAGGTGTTTTGCCTTCATTTTGCATTCTTTCTAAATAATAATTAAAAGTTGTTTCTGTAGTACCTTCTTGCTTAAAACCAAAAGTATTAACATTTGCCAAATTATTACTTATTTGGTCTAATCGATTAATTTGATTAATCATTGATGCAGCAAGAGGATAAACACCTTGATTCATACTTTATTCCTTTTATTTATTATTTGAAAATTCTGCTATTAACTTATCCAAGTCATCACCTATTAAATCATCCGTATCATCACCATGAATATGTCTAGCAACTGCAATATCTTTCGCGCCACTATCATCTTCGAATAAATTATTTAAATATAGAGATAATTTTCTAATAACCGACATAACTCTTTCAATTTTTTGCCTATTTATATCATTAAATTGCATTAATTCCATTGCTTGAAAAATTTGATTATCTTCCGTTTGCAATAAATTTTTTAAACCATCCAAAGAATTAACCATTGATTTAGTTGAAGTTAGATGTTCTTCAAATAGTTTTATATTAGGAAATTTATTATTTAATGACAAAAGTAATCCAGATTGAGAATTTAAAAACTTTTCATAATCCTTTAAAATTTTTCTAATTTCATTATTATTATCTAATGTCAAACTTAAAACATCAAAAATCTGTGATACTTTTTCTTCAGAATCATTCGCTACTTGTGTTAACTGATTTACAACTTTAGTATCTTTTTCAGCTGGCAAAGGGAAAACTCCTTCATTTATTTTAGAAGAAGTCCAATCTTTAACTATATCATCTTCACTTCTACTAACCACACTACTTTTTTCTACATTATCTTCTAAATCTTTTAAAGGAACAATTTCATCATCTTTTTCAATTTCTTGTAGGGTAGTTGAAGATTCTATATCCTTTAGCAACTCATCTATTTCAGTATTATCAACTATTTCTCTTTGTGTATTCTTCTCAATTTCCAAATTTTCTAAATTAAATACTTCTTCTTTTGAATCTATATCTTCTTTTACTTCTTCAGTCTGAGATAATAATTCTTCTATCTCTTTAGTGTTAACTTTAGCTGTTTCTACCACTTCTTCTGGTTCATTATTATCATCAGATATTTCTAAACCATTCATTAAAGCTTCAATCTCTTCTTGACTCATACTCATGATAAAACCTTATATTATTTTTTCAATACTCCATCAAGCTTCTCTTTTAAAACTTCTGCATTAAAAGGTTTAACAATGTAGTTATTTACTCCTGCTTTTAAAGCAGCAATTACTTCACTTTTTCCACCTTCTGTTGTAATCATGATAATAGGTGTTTTTTGATGAGTACCCTCTGATCGTATTTTTTTTACCAATTCTAAACCATTCATATTTGGCATATTCCAATCAGTTAAAATAACATCATAATGCGCTTCGCTAAGAAGTTTCCAAGCTTTTAAACCATCTTCAGCTTCATCAAAATCTTCCTTAGCGAATCCTAACTGCATAACTACATTCCCAATAATTCTTCTCATTGTAGAACTATCATCCACTATTAAAATTTTCATCAACCATCCCTTTTTTAGTTAAATAAATATTTCCATTAAATTATGCATTATATATAATTTGTTTTAAATTTATACTTAATACTATTATATAAAAAATAATCAATTAAATTTATCAAATTTTAATTATTCTTAAATTATAATTAAAATAGAAGTAAAATTAAAGGAATTTCCATGATTAGGGGACTTTATACAGCTGCAACAGGAATGAATTCTATGCAACATCAAATTGATGTTACATCAAATAATATTGCGAATGTAAATACAACTGGATTTAAACAAGATAGAGCAGAATTTCAGGATTTAATGTATGAAACATTGAATTATACAGCTGGAAGAACTACTCAAATAAGTCTGAATCCTACAGGAATCGATGTAGGATTAGGAGTTAAAATTTCAGGAATTCAAAAGAATTTTACAGAAGGTGATTTAAAACTAACTTCAAATCCTTATGATTTAGCGATTCAAGGAAAAGGTTTTTTCCAAATCACACTTCCAAGTGGAGAAATTGGATATACTAGAAATGGAGCTTTTAAACTTGATTCTGAAGGAAATATTGTTAATGCAAATGGATATTTACTAGAACCAGCTATAACTATTCCTGAAGATGCAAAAGATATATCAATTGGAAAAGATGGAATAGTATCTGTTACAAATGCAAATGGAGAAATAATTCTTGAACAACAAATTACAATTGTAGATTTTATTAATCCTCCAGGCTTAATACCTCTAGGAGATTCTTTATTTATGCAAAGTGATGCATCTGGAGACCCAATAGAAGGTAATCCTAATGAAGATCAATTTGGTTCTATTCAGCAAGGAATGATTGAATCATCAAATGTTAAATTAGTAAATGAAATGGTAGATTTAATTACAGCGCAAAGAGCTTATGAAGCAAACTCTAAAGCTATAACTACAGCTGATAGTATGTTAGACATTGTAAATAGATTGAAAAATTAATTTTATATTAAATAAATGAATTTAGATGAGTTAAGAAAGATTAGGAAAGAAAATCTTTTAGCACATAAAAAGAAAAAAAGAGAATATTACCTAAAGAGTAAATTCAAAAAAAAAGTTATTGATTATGAAGATGAATTAAAAGATTTAAATTTTATTTCCAAAATTAAAGAAATTGCGCATAATCAAAAGCTTTATGTTGATAAAAGAATGGATTCTATTAAAAAAAAATTAAATGAATATAAAGAATTCAAAAAAGAGTATTATAATCAGAATAAAGAAAAGATACTAGAATATAATAAAGAGTATAGAGAAAGAAAAAAAGAAGAATTAAAGCAGTATAGAAAAGATTATTATAAAAAACTAAAAGAGAATGAAAATAAACTTGAAAAAGAGTAAATAATGGCTAATAATGAAAATGAAGAATCTAAAACTCCTGACAAAGATATTTCTGAAGAACAAGAAAATCAAATAAATATAAAACTGGATGACGAATCGACTACAAAAGAAGACGAGTTTGAAAAAAACAAAGAGGAATTTATGAAAAAAACAAAAAAGAATCCTCTAAAAAAAATATTATTGATTTTAGTAGCTTTTTTAATTTCATTATTACTAATAGGATTAATTCTATATTTTACAGGTTTTTTTGAACAAAAAAATGAAGAAGCAGCAAAAATAGAAAATAATACTCAAGTAACTACACAAACCCAACCTGTTGTAGAAGAATATAAATTTGATTTGAAAGATATAAATTCAAAAAAATTAAACGATCAATTAGCATCACTTACTAATAAAAATTTAAATGAAGAAAAACAAGAAGAATTAGAAAGAATTGAAAATGAAAAAAAATTAATTGATGAAGAAAAGAAAAGAGAAGAAGAAGCATTAAAAGCTCATGAAGAAAATCTATTAAAAGAACAAGAAGCTTTAAAAGAAAAAAAAGCTGAATTAGAAAAAGAAAAAGCAGAACTTGAATTATTAAGACAAGAGGCTTTAAAAATCAAATCAGAACTGCAAGCGAATCAAAATTCTTCTGTTGATTTAAATAATGAATTACAAAATCAAAATAATGAAGAACCTAAACCTGATATAATAGAAAATGAAAACATAGAAAAAGAGAATAAAATTAATGAAAACAATGGATTTTTAAAATTCATTAATGTAGCAAAAATAAAGGGTGTTTTATATAAAAAATATCTTGATAGTGTTGTTGCAATAAATCCAAATGTAATACTTTGTAGAGATGATAAAAATAGAATTGAATTATATTATGGTCCATTTAATTCAGATAATGAAAGAACTGAATTACTAAATAAACTGATTGATAATAATTTTGAACAAGCTTATGAATTGGAATTTACACAAGAAGAATTTAATAATAGATGTAACTATTAATTATTTTAAGAGTTTTCTAAAATTTCAAAAGAATTAGTTACATTGATTATTTTTTTATCTATATCTACATTTAAAATGTATTTATCAAAAATATGAGGTATTAAAAATATTTTAGGATAACCTTTAGTTACTAATTCAATATCCGTTTCTATTTCAAAATAATCATTTAAAGGATATCTATGAAGTTCTTTGACTTTTCCTAATCTTAAATCATTCTCAAATACTTCACATGAAATCAAATCAAACCAAAAAAATTCATTTTTCCCTAATTTACAATTTTCTTTTGTTTGTTCAATTGTAGAATATAATTCTTGATTTGTAAGTTTTTTTGCAGTTTCGACATCTTCATAATTTTCAAATTTAATTAATTCTCGTGAAGAGTTATATTCTAAAACTTTTAATTCTAGATTTCTGTTAGTTAAAAAAGTTGCACCTTTTTTAAATTGTTCTGGGAAATCAGAGTCTATAAAAAGCCTTAAATCACCTTTTAAACCAACTGCTTTCCCAAGTTTTGCGACATAAATATTGTTACTTTTATCCATAAATTATTTTACTACTACTTGTATTTTATAAGATATTCCATCTTTTGCCTTACAGCCATTTGCCATAGTTTTTAAAGCATTTATCATATTACCATTTTTACCAATGAGTTTTCCAATATCAACACTATTTACGCTTATTGTTATTTCAGCAAAATTTTCATCAATTAACTCTTTAGTAACAGTAACATCTTCAGGCACACCAACAATTAGTTTTGCATAATTTTCTATGAATTTAGTAATCATATTATTTTCTAATTAATTATTTTGAAGCTAATTTTTTAACTTTTTCAGATGGTTTAGCACCAACACTTAACCAATAGTTATATCTTTCTTCATCAATTTTTAAAACTTTTGGCTCAACTACTGGGTTGAAATATCCAATTGATTCAATCCATCCTGAATCTCTTCTTTTTCTTGAATCTGTTACAACGATTCTATAAAATGGTTTTTTATTTCTTCCCATTCTTGTTAATCTAATTACTGTCATGTTTTCTTTCCTTTTTTGATTTATAGTATTGAATTCTAAACTCCAAAACTTTAGTTAAAAGTTTACAGCTCAATACTATTTTATTTATTTATCTTGGAATTTTAGGCATTCCATTTGGTCCCATTTGAGACAACATATTTTGTAAGCCTTTCATTCCACCTTTACTTGAAAGTTGTTTTGCCATTTTTGAAGCATTTTTAAACTGTTTTAGTATTTTATTTATTTGAACTTCACTTAATCCTGAACCAATAGCAATTCTTCTTTTTCTACTTGCATTCATAAGCTCTGGATCTTCTCTCTCTTTTGGGGTCATAGAACCAATTAAAGCTTTTATTCTTTTTATTTCAGCTGAATTTTCAAAATCCATATCTTTAATAGGTCCTGCCATTTGTGAAAGACCTGGAATCATTCCAATAATTGATTTCATAGAACCTAATTTACTCATCATTGAAAGCTGGTCTAAAAAGTCATTAAAATTAAATTGTCCTTTTTTTATTTTTTTAGTAACTTCTTTTGCTTTTTTCTCATCAATAATAGCTGAAGTTTTTTCTGCTAATCCTTCAATATCTCCAAGTCCTAAAAGTCTTGAAACTATTCTATCTGGAATAAATACTTCAAGATCTGGCATTTTTTCACCAATACCAATGAATCTTAATGGAACTTCAACTTGGTGAGAAATCGATAGAGCAACTCCACCTTTTGTATCACCATCATATTTTGATAAAATAACTCCATCTATTCCAATTTTTTCTTTAAAAGTAGTTGCAGTTTTTGTAGCATCATGTCCAGTTAAAGAGTCTGCTACATAAAAAATTTCATTAGGTTTTATCGTATCTTTAATATCTTTTAATTGAATCATTAATTCTTCATCGATAGCAAGTCGTCCTGCTGTATCGATTAAAAGGACATCATAAAACTCTTTTGTAGCTTTTTCTTTTGCTGCAACTGCTATTTTAATTGGATCTTTTTCATTATCATCAAAATAAATATCAACATCAATTTGGGCCGCTATTTGTTTTAATTGCTCAACAGCGGCAAGTCTTTGTAAATCACAAGCTGCTACTAAAACTTTTTTCTTTCTAGTTTTTAAATAGTTAGCCAATTTACCTGTTGTCGTTGTTTTTCCAGAACCCTGAAGTCCTGTCATTAAAATTGTTGTGGGAGGAGTATTTGAGAAAACAAAACCTTGATTACCTGAAGTTGTTAAAAGATTTGTTAATTCACTTTTTAAAGCTTTTAAAAATGAATCTTGACCTATTCCAGCACTTTTTGTCTGTAACTCTATTGCAGTAATCAACTCTTTAGTAGTTTTATGATGAACATCTGCTTTTAACAAAGCTTTTTTTAATTCTGATGTTGCTTTATTTAAAGCTGCAACATCGTCTTGATGTCTAATTTTATTTACTGCATTTCGTATCGAACCGGTTATTGAATCAAACAAAATTTATCTCCACAATTTTTAAATTGTGCAATACTACAAAACTTTTACTTTGATTTAGATTAAGATAAATTTATATTTAAGTTTTTATTTAGTTTTTATTTTTCAAAAACCCCTATTTATAGGGGTTTTGAGTTTTTAAAACCTTAATTTTTAATTAAAGTCATACACTTTAAACTCTTTTGGCTCAGGTGATTCAAAAGTATAATCGAATATTTTTGTTACTTTTGAATGTAATAGTACCCTGTTTACATTAGATGAAGTTCTTCCATAAACAGCATCTCCAATAATTGGCAAACCAACAGAATTTAAATGAACCCTAATTTGATGTGTTCTTCCTGATTCAATTACTACTTTTATTTTTGATTTATTACCTTCAACTAAAAGTGGATAAACTGTACTTTTAGCAGGTTTCCCTCTTTTCATATCAATCTTTGATTTTGCCATTCCTCTATCTTTAGTTGTTAATATTGGCTTGTCAATTTCTATTTCTTCTATAACTTTTCCTTCAACAATAGCGACATACTCTTTATAAACTCTATTAGCTTGAAACTCTTTTATTGCTTTTTTTTGAAATTCTTCATTTTTTGCAAACATCATAACACCGCTTGTTTCTTTGTCAAGTCTATTAAGTAAAATTGCATTTTCATATTTTTTTGCTATATCATCAGCTGTTAAAAATGCTGGCTTATCAACTACTAAAATATCTTTATCTTCAAAAATTACTCTTATTTTACTTATTTCTTTTATAGTAAATTTTGTATCAACTCTAATTTCACCTCGTGCAATTAAAACTTTTTTATCTCCTACTTTTACTACACCTCTATCTATTAATTCTTTCGCTTTAGAATTAGATATTTTTTCCTGTAATGCTAATAATTTATATGCTTTATCATATGCTACAGCCATTTGTTTATCTCCTTAATAATAGGTTCATTTGAACCTGCTTTTGTTAGAATCGGTTTTTCTAAATTTTCAATTCTTCCTAAATAATAACTTAATTCTTCTTTTTCAATCAAATAATAATTTTTAATACACTCAAAAAGAGATTTTTGATTAAAAATATTTTTACCACTTATTAATTTACAACCAAAATAAGCTGGTTCAATAGGATTGTGACCACCAATTTTTTCAAATGCACCACCTAATATTACAACATCAGATATTGCATAAATATCATTTAATATTCCCATTCTATCTACTAAAATTATATCTGAATCAAAAGTTTCTTTCATTGAAAATCTATGATAAGTTAAGTTCTTATTTTTTATATATTCACTAATTAAACTATTAACTTTTTCAAATCTTTCAGGATGCCTTGGAACAATAATTAATTTCCCAAACTCTTTTTTATAAGAACTTAAGATTAATTCCTCTTCTTTTTCATGTGTACTTGCAGCTGTTATTAAAATTTCATTTGGTTTATCAAAATCTATTTTCTTTTTTGGTAATTGAGCTAATTTGATATTTCCAATTACTTCAATATTTTTAGCACCTAATTCTTCTAATCTTTTTTTATCTTCTATAGTTTGTGCAAAAACTTTATCAATATTTTCAAATATTCTTTTATAAAAAAAAGAAAATTTTTTATATGAATTATATGATTTATCTGAAATTCTTGCATTTATTAAAAAAGTTTTTGCACCTTTTTTCTTTGCAACTAAAAAAAGTAAATACCAAAGTTCCGCTTCCATTACAACTAATACTTTTTGTTTATTAACCCAAAAAGGTAAAAATATTTCAAAAGGCAAATATCTAACATTTGATGTTAATGTTTTTGCTTCTTCGTATCCAGTATTTGTAATAACTGAAATATTTACTTGGTCTTTATAATATTCAACTAAAGGTTTAATAGCTTTAGTTTCACCCATAGAACATGAATGAAACCAAACTTTATTCTCTTGAAATCTACTATTTTTTATAAGAAAAAATTTAGAAGGTATAGCTTTTTTATATTTTTTATTTTTTGATTTAAATATTAAATAAGGAATTGCAAGTATATATACAATAGTTAATACTAAATAGTAAAATATACTAAAAAGGCTCAAAATTAAGCCTCTTTTTCTTCATCTTCTTTGTAAAGAATTCTTCCACAGTGTGGACAATTAACAATCTCTTCTGCTTTAATTACTTCAGCATAAGTTTTATCATTAATTTTCATAAAACATCCATAACAAGCTTGTTTTTTTACAGGAACAACAGCTGAATCTTTAGCCCATCTTTTGATTTTTTCATAAAAAGTTAAAATTTTATTATCAAATTTTTCTAATAATTCACTTCTTTGTTGATAAACACTATTTCTGTCATTATTAATTTCTTCAATTATATTATCAACTGCAACTTGAATCTCTTTTATATCTTCTTCTTCAACCGCAAGTTTTGCTTGTAACTCTTTTAATCTCTCATCTTTTGATACAGTTAAATTATCAAGTCTTTCTATCTCTTCATTTGCAAATGAGATTTGCTCTTTTGCTATTTCTTCTTCTAATTGTAGAGCTTTTAACTCTTTATCATTAGCAACATCTTTATTTTTTTTAGCTATATTGTCTAGCTTAGTTTTTAGTTCACTTAAATGAATATTATTTTTTGTTCTTTTTGATTTTACATCATCTATTTCTAAATATAGTGTGTTAATAGATGCCTTTATTGCTTCAGCTGTTTCAACAAAAGTTGCTAACTTTGCTTTCTCTTTTTCAATTTTTGGCTCAAACATACTAATTGCTGTATCAAATTTTGATAATTTGATTAAATCCTGTAAATACTTATTCAACCGTTTCTCCTTCTATAAAAAACTCAAATGGATTTTTTGAAGCTGTTATTATAGCTTTTAATTTATTTTTTTTCAAATATTCAAAAAGAAGTTCTTCAATTAACTTATTAAAATACTTCTCACTTTCATAATGTCTTATATCAATTAAAGATATATTTCTTGCTTTTGCTTCCATAGCATCATGATATTTAATATCACCTGTTAAAAAACAATCTGCTTTTACTTCATCTAATAAAGACATAGCAGAACCCGTAACAACAGCAATATCTTTAATAAAATCTTTACATCGAACAGCTTTTAATGTTTTTAAATTCAATTTATTAGAGATATGCTTTACTAATTCTTCAAAAGTCATATTAACTTCACAATAAGCCAAAAACTCTAAAGAATCTTTTATTTTAAATCCTAAAATTTTTTCAACAAAATATCTGTTTAGATGTGTTTTATCAATATTCGTGTGCATTGAAATTAAACTAATATCTTTTTTTATCAACTCTTTTAATATTTTAGTACTGTAAGTATCAAAATTTACTTTTTTAATTCCTGAAAAAATTAAAGGATGATGAGTAATAACTAATGAATTCGCTTTTAAATCTTTTGCTAATTCTAAATCCAAATCCATACTAATATAAATATTTTCAATTTCATCCTCAAAAGAGCCAACAAGAAGTCCTGAGTTATCCCATTTTTCTTGAAGTTCAAATGAAGAAATATCATTTAAAACATCATAAATTTCTTTTAATTTCATTTATTAAAACAACTCTGGATTAGTTTTTTCTAAATTTAAAAGAGCTTTATTTGCTGCTTCACTTCCAACTCTTTTTAATCTTTGAACTTCTTGTTGTTTATATAAAACAGCACAACCTTGTGCTAATTCTCGCACTTTTAATATATAATTTTGACGTTCTGTTACAGAAATTGCTTTTCTAGCATCAAGAGTATTAAATGCGTGAGAAGCTATCATACATTGATCATATGCAGGAAGTGGTAATTGCGCTTCTAAACAAGCTTTACATTCAGCAAAAGCATCATCAAAATGTTTAAATAGCATATCTGTATTTGCTATTTCAAAATTATATTTTGAAAACTCATATTCACCCTCTTTATGAACATCTCCATAAGTTGTTTTTCCAAAAGAGTTTTCATTCCAAACAATATCATAAACAGAATCTACCCCTTGTAAATACATAGCAAGTCTTTCTGTTCCATAAGTAATTTCAACTGCAACAGGATCGCATGCTAATCCTCCAACTTGCTGGAAATATGTAAATTGTGTAACTTCCATACCATCAAGCCAAACTTCCCATCCAAGTCCCCAAGCTCCTAAAGTTGGTGATTCCCAATTATCTTCTACAAATCTAATATCATGTCTTGAAATATCTAAACCTAAAAACTCCAAAGATTGTAAGTATAAATCTTGGATATTATCAGGACTTGGTTTTATTAAAACTTGAAATTGATAATAAGCACCTAATCTATTTGGATTTTCTCCATATCTTCCATCTGTTGGTCTTCTACTTGGTGCTACATAAGCTGTACTCCAAGGAGTTGAATCTAAACTTCTTAAAAGTGTTGCTGGATGAAATGTTCCAGCTCCAGCTGGAATATCATAAGGTTGAACAATATTACAACCCTGTTTTGCCCAAAACTCTTGTAACTTTAATAAAATTTGTGAAAAAGTAATCATCTATTTTATTCCTAACTCTTTGTTTATTTTATTTTTATCAAAACCACAAATCCATGAATTTCCTATTAAAATAACAGGAGCACCTTTACATCCATGCTTTTGACAATCTTTTAATGCTTCTTTATTTTTTGATAAATCAATAAGATTATATTTTAATTTTTTACTTTTCAAATAATTTTTTGCCTCTTCACACCATTTACAATTTGGTAAAGTAAATAATGCAATAGGCTTCATTATAAAATTACTTCGATATCTTTAGAATCACTTTCAACAGCTTTTGCTTTAACTATTCTATCTTCTTTTAATTTTATTGATAATTCTTTATCTGTAATTGCTAAAATTTGCATTGCTAAATATGCAGCGTTAATCGCACCAGATTTTCCAAGAGCAACTGTAGCAACAGGCATTCCAGCTGGCATTTGAACAGTTGAAAGCATAGCATCCATACCATCCATTGCTCCACCTTTCATCGGAACTCCAATAATTGGTTTAGTTGTAGTTGCAGCTAATGCACCAGCTAAATGTGCTGCCATTCCAGCAGCTGCTATAAATACAACAGCACCTTTTTCTTCAGCATCTTTTACATAATCTTTAGTTCTTTCAGGTGATCTATGAGCAGATGATATTATCATTTCGTATTTAACATTAAATTTTTCAAATGTATCAGCACAATTTTTCATTATTTCATAATCAGATTTACTACCCATAATAATTGAAACAAACTTCATTATTTTTCCTTTTTATTTTTAAAAGTCACCGATTATATCAAAAACTATCTAATAGTTTTATAATCTTATTTATATTAAGTTTTTTCCACGAATCAAATTTATTTACTGTTAAACTATCATTTTCATAAATAAATTTTGATAAATTTTTACTTCTATCTTTCACATAAATAGGCTTTACATAATTGTAATATTTAATCTTTTTTTCAAATTCTTTATCAGTAAATATAGTAACTGTAGGTATCATAAAAGATTCACTTATATGATAGGTAGAAGTATCCACAGTGATTATTTGATCCATTGAAGAGATTATAAACATAAAGTCTTCTATACTTTTTGATTCTTTTGATAAATCTAAATGGTTAAATTCTTTAATTTTACTATCTATATTTAAAGTAGTTATTATTGTGTAATTATCAAGTTTTGATATTAATTCTTTTAACATTTCAACAGCAAAAGCTTGAGGTATTGATTTATTTATATTAGCAGAATATGGATGAAATAATAAAACTTTTCCTTTTTGCTTTGCTACTTTAATTTTTGTAAATAAACTATCTTGAGGTTTATATTTTAACAAATTTATAACACTATATTTATCTTCATCAACTATTTTTTTATAATCAATCCCAAATTTAGTAAGCCAAGCATCAACTATATTTAATTCATCAAAAATTTCTTCAATTTTAACACTATTATCAACAAAATAATCATACTCACACAATTTTTTTGAAGTAATACTTAAAGGAAAAATATTAGAGATATAATCTTGTGTAAGATATATTTGTTTATCTCTTGTATAATAACTATTATTTGAAGCATCAATATATAAATCAAATTTTACATTTTTACAAATTTCTTTTAATTTTTTATGTAAAATTCTTAATGCAGCTAAAGATGAAATAATTTGACTAATACTATTACCAATTCCACCAATAAATGCAATTTTTATTTCATCATTTTTTATGTTTTTTAATTGTTTATAAATATCAACTGATTTCACATCATAAAAAAAGAGTTTATCATTAGCTTCTCTTTTTTTATATTCATCCAAGTTCTCTATGCCTAATTCGATAGGAAAATTTTCCAATTTACGAAGTCTTTTTTCTTCAAAAACTTTTGGAATATATTTATCCTTATCTACTTTATTAAATATAGTTTTCAAATCATTAAAATCAGAATAAGTAGTTATATAAACTGTCTCATTTTCCATATTTGATGGATTTTTAAATCTAAAATAATTAACTAAAGTTCCATCTGTAGTTTTAATATTTATATTTTGAGTAACTCTAAAAAAAATCATTTCTTTTAAAAGCTTATTCTACAATATTATCTTCAATATTTTCTATTCTAAACATTGTTAAATAAGGAAGTTTTCCTGGTAATTTTATCTTATTTACATTTCCACTATGAACTGATTCCAACTCTTTTCCAGTTTCTGTTAAAATCTTTTTGAAATTAATATAATATAACCCATCTTCTTTTTTGAAAATTTTTCCTATTTCATTCTCACATTCAGATAAAACTTCATCTTTTGGAGTAAAAATTTCAATATCTTCGCTTGGATAAACTTTATATTTACATAAAAAGTGTTCTTCATCTTCAGTTACAAGACCTGTAACTTCATAAGAACCTTTACTTAATGCATAATCATGATTTTGAGAATCTGTTTTTTCAAATGGTCTATGAATTAAATATGCATCAGTAAATCCTCTGTTTTTTGTTGTATGCAACTCTTTTTGATAAAGATTTGCATCAAATTTACCAGCGTAATAATCATCTATTGCACTTCTATATGCTTTTGCTGTAACTGCTGCATAATATGGAGATTTTGTTCTTCCTTCAATTTTAAGAGCATTAACTGCACCACTATCTAATATCTCTTGAATATGAGAAGCTAAATTTAAATCTTTTGAATTAAATATATATGTTCCAACTCCTGGTTCTTCTTCCAATCTAAATAGTGTTCCATGGTCTTCATTTACTGCATATAAAGTATATTCGAATCTACAATCATTTGCACAACTTCCTCTATTTGGAACTCTTCCCATTTGAACAGCACTTACTAAACATCTTCCTGAATATGCAAAACACATTGAACCATGTGCAAAAATCTCGATTTCCATATCTGGTAAATGTTTTTTAATCTCTTTAACATCTTTTAATGAGATTTCTCTAGCAACAACAATTCTTTTTACTCCCATATCCCAAAATACTTGAGCATCCATATAATTTAATACGTTTGCTTGAGTTGATAAGTGAATAGGAATTTGAGGAGCTAATTCTCTACAAAGTCTTACAACACCTGGAGCTGCAACGATAAATGCATCAGGTCCTAATTCTGCCATTGTTAAAATATGTTTTTTTAATAAGTCTATTTGTGAGTTAAAAGGAAATCCATTGATAGTTGCATAAACTCTTTTTCCTCTTGCATGAGCATAATCAATTCCTTCTTTAAAAGTTTCAAATGTAAACTCTTTCCCTGCTCTTATTCTTAAACTAAAGTGACTAACACCTGCATAAACTGCATCTGCACCATATTTAATAGCTATTTTTAATTTTTCTAAATTACCTGCAGGTGATAGTAACTCTACTTTTTGATTATTCATAAAATTCCTTTTAATACTTTTATAATGATATTTTGTTTTTTAATTTGAGATTATACCTATTTTTAGATAAATATAAAAGTGGACTATTTTAATCTTAATTAGATTTAAAAAAAGGATTTATGAGAGGGCTTTAAAAGCTCTCCCATTCATCATCATCTTTTGATTTAGATGATATAATTTCTGATTTTTCATTACTTACATTAATTTTTGAAGCAGATTTAACCTGTTTTTCAATTTTTTCTAAATTTACAGGAGTATTAGAAGATACTTTTTTTGCAGGAATAGATTCTACAAAACTATTATCTTTTTTTAATTGATCCAATGCCTTGAAAACTTCAAGTGTTGCATTATCTAGTTTTTGAGATAAGTTATTCAATAATGAACTATCAGATACCTCTTTACAATCTTCATTTATATAATCTTGTACACTATTATGAACTAAATCATGATTTAACTTTAAATGTTTCCAGTTTTCTGTTTTTGTAAAGGCTTTTCCACTATTTTCTTGCTCAACTAGCCATTTTCCTAAATCACACTCTGTTGGTTTTGTAACACTCCATGCAACTTTTGTACTACCTACTTTATCGAAATTTACCAATTTAAATTTTATATGATCATTTTTAAGTTTTGAAATTTTAAATACTAAATCAATATCTTCAATCTCTTTTTTACTCATTTCTTTAAATTTTGCTCTATCTGCAATTTTTAATAAATTTTCAGATAATGCAGCTACTTCAGAAGCTAAACCGCTTATTACAGTAGCAGAATTTGCATTTACTTGTGTTGCTTGATCTAAAGTATTTATCGTATCATTAATTTGAATAATACCTTTTTCTTCTTCTTTACTTCCTTGTGAAACATCTTCAATTAAAGTAATAGTTTCATTAATCTTAGTATTTAATGTTGTATATCCACCTATCATCTCATTTGCAATTGCTTTTCCTTCATTTGCTTTTGCAGTTGCTAATTGAACAATATTTTTGATTTCTCTTGCAGCTTCAGCACTTCTACTTGCTAGATTTCTAACTTCTTGAGCAACAACAGCAAATCCTTTTCCTGCTTCTCCTGCAGTTGCTGCTTCAACAGCTGCATTTAATGAAAGAATATTTGTTTGGAATGCAATTTGGTCAATCACAGTAATTGCATCATTAATTGATTTAACTTGCTCATCAATATCATCCATCGCTCTGTTTGTTTTAGAAGCAAGAACTTCACCCTCTTTTGAAGAGTATTGTAATTCAGCTGCTAACTGAGACATTTGATGTACTTTTTGTACACTTGATTTAACAATAGAAGTAATCTCTTCAACAGCTGCTGCTGTTTCCTCTAAAGATGCTGCTTGTTCATTTGCTGATGCTGAAAGTTTATTTGCTGCATTTGATAAAACATTTGTATCTTCATTTAATTTTCTTCCACTTGTTACTATCATTGATAAAAATTCAGATACAGTAACTCCTATTAGTTGAGTGCTAGCTGCTAATGAAGATATTATTCCATTTACTTTTGAAGTATCAATTTTTGAATCACTTAAAGAGAAATTAGAATTTCCATATTCAATTAAAATGTTATTTAAACCAACTAAATTTTCATTAGTTCTATCTATCATAGAATTAATAGAATCTCTTAATTTTTGTATTTGTGGATTAGAAGAATTTTTTTCAATCTTATATACATAAAATCCATTTATAACTTTTTCTATAACTTGGTCAACATTCTCTATAACTTTTGAATCTTCATCATAACCAGCTCTTAATTTTGCAATATATCCATTGAAACTATCAACAAGTTTTCCTATTTCATCATTTGATTTTTTCTCAATATGATCCGCTTTTGTATTGCCTTGAGAAATATCAATAATTGCATCATTTAAATTTTCAAGAGGTCTGATAATTGTTTGATTAACAAAATAATTATAAACTAAATAAACAATAATTATTAACACTAGAGAAAAAAGTAAAATATTTATAATAATACTATTAATCTCTTTGTCTGTATTTTCTTGCATTAAAGCAACGTCATTTTCTATATCATCTACATAAGCACCTGTTCCAATTATCCAATCCCAAGGTTCAAATTTTTGCACATAAGAGAACTTTTCTTTAGGGTCATTCTTTTTGTTTGGCTTATCCCACCAATATTTTACTAAACCACCTTCTTTATTTTGATTGGAAATTTTTGACATTTCAACAAAAAGTTTTTTACCTTTTGCATCTTCATACGTAGATAAATCTGTTCCATTTAATTTTGTATTTGGATGATGAATCATTTTAGGGAAAGAATCATTTATCCAAAAATAATCATTATTAGCGTATCTCATTTCAGAAATAGTTTTTAATGCTTCATCTTGTAATTTTGTTGTTACATCATCAACATATTCACCTGTACCAATAACCCAATTATAAGGCTTAAATAATTTTACGAAAGAGACTTTTAATTGAGGTGCTTCAAAGCCAGGTTTAGGCCATACATAGTCAACAAAGCCTTCACCATCTTTTTTTGCAACATCAGAAAATTCTTTAAATATTTGCTTTCCACCTTTGTCTTTATATTCATACATATTTTTATTGTTTAAAGCTGGATTAATTGGATGTGTCACTATTACTGAATCAGTATCATTTATCCAAAAATAACCTGTCTGTCCATATCTTGTTGCATCTACTATAGATTTTAATCTATATTTTAATGCTTCTTCAGATAATGACCCTTTCAACTTAGCATATTCTGATTCTAAAATAGAAAAAAGAAAATTTGTTTGTGTTTTTAACTGATCTTGAACTTCAATCTTAATTTTATCTACTGCTGTTCTATTATGATAAGCTTCAACAGTTTTCACAGCTAAAGAGACATAGTTTTTAAGTTCTATTTCTTTTTTTAAATAAGCTTCTTCTTTATATTTTTCAATATTTTCATCAGAAAAACTTTTTATTGAAAATATAGAATTTATAGCTATAGCTATTGAAATTACTATGATTGTAATCAAAGATAAAATTAATATCTTACCTTTTATTGATATGTTTGAAAACATTTAGCACCCCACAATTTAATTGAACATATAATATCCATTGTATTATAAAATTGTCAAGCTTTTTTATTATTTTATGAGATTTTTAGCAAATTCTAAAGCCTCTTGCGTTACTTTTTCACCGCTTATCATCCTTGCTATTTCACTAATTCTTTCTTCTTGATTTAATAATTTTACAGATGATTTTTTATTATTTTTATCAACTAAAAAATGCTGATTTGCTTTTGAAGTAAGTTGTGGTTGATGAGAAATTGCAAATATTTGATAAGAACTACTTAATTTTGTTAAAACTTTTGATATTGCATCACTCTCTTTTCCACTTAAGTTTGCATCTATTTCATCTAAAAACAATATACCATTATCAACAATATCAAATTCACTCATAGATGTAAGAAGAGCTAATCTTAATCTATTATATTCTCCTGAACTAATAGTTTCTAAAGAAACATGGTTTAATTCAAATATAACTTCATCTATACCATTAGAATCAAGTTTTTTATTTTTTATAATAATTTTCGCATTACTTAAATATAAAAATTTAAGATAATGATTAATTTTTTCTTCTAAAATTAAAGCACTTTCTTTTCTAAACTTAGATAATTCAATAGAAACTCTTTCAATTTGAATATTAATTTCATCAAATTTCTTTTCTAAATTTTGTTTATGAAAAAAAATATTTTCATAAGATTCTAACTCTTTTTTCTTTTCTTCTTTATATTTTAAGCACTCTTGTATTGAACCAAATCTCTTTTGTAAAGAAGATAATTTTTCTATTCTATCTAAAACTTTCTCTATATTTATATCTTCTAATTCATGTAACGAATCGTTGAATTTTTCAAATGTATTATTTAATTCATTCATTGCTTCATCAAAAAAAGATGAATCAACTTCCATAGATTCCAAAGCATGAATAACATTATGATTAAATTCAAAAATTCCTGATGCTTTTTTTATTGCAACTTCAATTTTCTCTTTTTTTGCTAATCTTTTCTTTAAAGAATTTAATTCTTCATATTCATCAATTGTTGGATTAATTTGCTCAATTTTATCAATTTCAAATTTCGCAAACTCTTTTAAATCTTCTAGTTTCTTTTCATCTTCGCTTATTTTTTCTAACTCTTTATTTATTAAAGTTAATTCTTTATACAATTCATCAAATTCATTTTTAATTTTAATAAACTCTTTTTTATTTTTGAAAGATAATTTATCTAAAAAATCTATTAATTTAGAACTATCAAACTCTGAAGTATCTTTTAAATTTAAATGTTTTATTAATTTTGATGAAAATTCAGATAAATTTTTTTTAGATATAGTTTGATTATTTAAAAAATATCTTACTTTATCTTTTTTTATACTTTTAATTATAATTTCATCATCAATTGATATATCAAAATTTTCATCAGAAATTTTTGTATCAGATAATATAACTTCCGATACAGAAGCTTTTACATCAGATAAAGCAAACAACGATAAAATAGATTGCATCAAAATAGATTTTCCAGCACCACTTGGTCCTGTAAAAATATTTAATCCTTTATTAAATTCTAAATCAACTTCCTCAAAAGATAAACAATCTTTTAAATATACTCTTGTAATCAATTCCTAATTTCCCCATCTTAGTTTTTCATTTAAAACTTCAAAATAATTTCTTTGAATTCTATGTAACATTTTTGCTTTTTTATTTGCTATATTTATTTTAATTGATTGATTTTGTTCAACTTCATAAATATCTTGTCCATCAACAATCACAACCGCACCTTGTGTATCAACAATTTTAAACTCAATTTCAAAATCAGCAGGCATAACTAAAGGTCTTTGTGTTAAAGAATGAGGTGCAACAGGTGTTACAATAAAAGCTTTAGTTAAAGGATAAACTATCGGTCCTCCAACAGATAAATTATATGCTGTTGACCCTGTAGGTGTAGAAATAATAACTCCATCACCATAATAAGTATTAAAAGCTTTTCCATCTATTTTTGCTTTTATTTTAATCATAGAAGATATAGATTTTCTTGAAATTACTATATCATTAAATGCGACAAATTTATTTAAATTTACACTTCCTTCTATTAGCATTCTATTATCTATTTTATAAATATTGTTTTTTAAGTCTTCAATAAATTTAGGTAATTGCTCCATACAAATATCAGTTAAAAATCCTAATGTTCCAAGATTTATTCCTAAAACAGGTTTTTCAAAATTAAATGACTTTCTAACTACTGATAAAAGTGTTCCATCTCCACCAACCGAAATAAGAAAATCAACTTTTAAACATAATTCTTCTAAAGAATAACCATTATCACTAATCATTTGTGCAGAATTTTCTTCTAAAAAAACATTAATTTTTTCATTTTCAAATAACTCTTTTATTTTTAAATATGTTGATTTTAATTCAGGACTAGAAGGTCTTAAAACAATTCCTACATTTTTAACATTATCTAACTGTTCAAAATTTTTTTCAATTCTCAAAATTTGCTCATTTTTATAAATTTATTTAAATCATTCGTATTTAATTTTAACCTATTATTTATTAATTACTTAAATAAATCTAATCAAAAAAAAAGGGATATGCAAAAAGCACATCCCTTTAAACAAAACAGTTAAATATTAACCATTTCTCTTTTTAATAATCTCTTCAGAAACATTTCTTGGAACTTCAGAGTAGTTATCAAAAATCATTGAGTATGTAGCTCTACCTTGAGACATAGATCTTAAGTCTGTAGAGTATCCGAACATTTCAGATAATGGAATCATAGCAGTAACTAATTTGATACCAGCTCTGTCATCCATAGACTGAACTTGTCCTCTTCTTTTATTACAATCCCCAATAACGTCTCCCATATAATCTTCAGGAGTTTCAATTTCAACTTTCATAATTGGCTCTAGAATAACCGCACCAGCTGCAGCACTTCTACAAGCTTGTTTGAATCCCATTGAAGCAGCTAATTTAAATGCCATCTCAGATGAGTCAACATCGTGATAAGAACCATCATAAACAGTAACTTCCATATTTACCATTGGATATCCAGCTAAAATACCACCTTGCATTGCTTCAAAACAACCTTTTTCAACTGCTGGAATATATTCTTTTGGAATTACCCCACCTTTGATATCATTATTAAATTTAAAGTTATCTTCACTATCAACTAATGGTTTAATTTCTAAGAATACGTGACCGTATTGACCTTTACCACCAGATTGTTTTGCATATTTATACTCTTGTTTAACAGCATTTCTAATTGTTTCTCTATAAGCAACTTGAGGAGCACCAACTTCAGCTTCTACTTTAAACTCTCTTTTCATTCTATCTACAAGAATTTCTAAGTGTAACTCACCCATTCCTGAAATAATAGTTTGTCCAGATTCTTCATCAGTATTAACTCTAAATGACGGATCTTCTTCTGCTAACTTTCCTAATGCAATACCCATTTTTTCTTGGTCAGCTTTTGTTTTTGGCTCAACAGCTACAGAAATAACTGGTTCTGGGAAATCCATTCTTTCTAAGATAACTGGATCTTTTTCAGAAGCTAATGTATCTCCTGTAATCGTAGATTTTAATCCAACAACTGCACCAATTTCACCAGCATAAAGTTCTTTAATTTCCTCTCTACTGTTTGCATGCATTTTAAGTAATCTTCCGATTCTCTCTTTTTTCATTTTTGTAGAATTTAATACATAAGTTCCAGATTCTAAAACTCCTCTATAAATTCTAACGAATGTTAATTGTCCAACAAATGGGTCAGTCATAATTTTAAATGCTAATCCTGCAACTTCACCTTTATCAGTAGAAGGAACAATAATAGCATCTCCATCTTGTGTTTCACCATTAATATCAGCAACTTCAGTTGGAGCTGGTAAATACATAGCAACTGCATCTAGTAAAGGTTGAACCCCTTTATTTTTAAATGAAGTTCCACAAACCATTGGAGTAATTTCCATAGCTAATGTTCTTTTCTTTAATCCAGCAACAATCTCTTCTTCAGTTAATTCTATACCTTCTAAATATTTTTCCATCAATTCTTCAGAAGACTCAGCTGCTGCTTCAACTAGTTTTTCTCTATATTCAGCAACAACATCTTCTAAATCTGCTGGGATATCTTCAATGTTATACATTTCACCTGCTTGTGCATCAAGGTTATAAGTATAAGCTTTTAATTTAACAAGGTCTATCATACCTCTAAAGTTTTCTTCTGCACCAATTGGAATTTGAAGTGGTAACGGATTAGCTTTTAATCTTTCTGCAACTTGTTTTTCAACATTGAAAAAATTTGCTCCAGTTCTATCCATTTTGTTTACATAAATAATTCTTGGAACACCATATTTATTTGCTTGTCTCCAAACTGTCTCAGATTGTGGCTGAACTCCACCTACTGAACAAAATACAGCTACAGCTCCGTCAAGAACCCTCATAGATCTCTCAACTTCAATTGTAAAGTCAACGTGACCTGGAGTGTCAATAATATTTATTTGTAATTGCTCATTTGTTTTTGGGTGATTCCAAAAACAAGTTGTAGCAGCAGAAGTAATTGTAATACCTCTTTCTTGCTCTTGTTCCATCCAGTCCATTGTAGCGGCACCTTCATGAACCTCACCAATTTTATGAGAAACACCTGTGTAGAATAAAATTCTTTCTGTTGTTGTTGTTTTTCCTGCATCAATGTGAGCAGCAATACCGATGTTTCTAACTCTGTTAAGTGGTATTTTTCTAGCCATTTATTTTTCCTACCATCTGTAGTGTGCAAATGCTTTATTAGCTTCTGCCATTCTATGCATATCTTCTTTCTTCTTGAAAGAAGCTCCTCTTTCATTAGCAGCTTCGAATAACTCATTAGCTAATCTTTCTACCATTGTTCTTTCATTTCTTTTTCTTGAATATTCTACTAACCATCTTAATGCTAAAGTTTGTCTTCTTACAGCTCTTACTTCAACAGGAACTTGATATGTAGCTCCTCCAACTCTTCTAGATCTTACTTCTAAAAGTGGTTTTACATTTTCGATTGCTTTTTCAAATAAATCAAAACCTTTTTCTTCGCCTCTTGCATCTAAGTTTGCAATTGCACCATATAAAATTTTCTCAGCAGTTGACTTTTTACCGTCTAACATAATTGCATTAACAAATTTTGTGATCACTTTACTATTGTAGATAGGATCAGCCATTATTTCTCTAACTGGAGCTTTTCTTCTTCTCATTTTCTTATCCTTCTACTTATTTTTTACCGGCTTTTGGTCGTTTAGTACCATATTTAGATCTTGCAACAGTTCTGTTTGCAACACCAGCAGTATCTAACGCACCTCTTACGATGTGGTATTTAACCCCAGGTAAATCCTTAACTCTTCCACCTCTTACAAGTACAATTGAGTGCTCTTGTAAATTGTGACCTTCTCCACCGATATATGAAATAACTTCAAATCCTGTTGTTAATCTAACTTTTGCAACTTTTCTTAAAGCCGAGTTAGGTTTTTTAGGTGTAGTTGTATATACTCTTGTACATACTCCTCTTCTTTGTGGACATTCTTTTAATGCTGGCGATTTAGATTTTTTTATAACCTTTTTTCGCTCATTTCTTACAAGCTGATTGATTGTAGGCATTTCTTTCCTTTATATAAATTGGTTTGAGTAATTATAAGCTTTACTCAAGCTTCTCGTGCAAATCAACATTAAGTTGAAACGATACTCCGATTCTAGGAAACTTGGTAGAGTTTTCTAAAAAAGTTCAAGATTATACTTAAAATAATATTAAAAATATCTTATGCTAAATTATTTGATATATTAAGTTTGAAGTTATCTTTTTTTACTAAAATTCGAAAAAATAAAAGGTAAAAAAAATATGACTAAACAATTATTCCCTTTAGCTTTGGGTGGTTTAGCAATAGGAACTACAGAATTTATTATTATGGGACTACTTCCTGATGTTGCAAATTCATTAGATGTTTCTATTCCTGTTGCTGGACACCTCATCTCTGCTTATGCATTTGGAGTTGTTATTGGAGCTCCTACATTAGTTGCACTTAGTGCGAAATTTCCTCCAAAATATATACTAATTACATTAATGATTTTATTTACAATATTTAACGCTTTTTCAATTATTGCACCTGATTACAATACACTTTTAATCTCAAGATTTTTTGCAGGTCTTCCCCATGGAGCATTTTTTGGAGTTGGAACTGTAGTTGCGACAAAATTAGCTCAAAAAGGAAAAGAAGCACAAGCTATTTCTTCCATGTTTACAGGACTTACTATTGCAATTTTGCTTATGGTTCCATTTGTTACATTTATAGGTCATAATCTTCATTGGAGATATGCATTTGGAATTGTTTCAATACTTGGATTATTAACTATTTTATCTTTATATCTTTGGTTACCAAAATTAAAACCTCTAAAAACTGTAACTTTCAAAGAAGAATTAGAATTTTTTAAAACAATTAAAGCTTGGCATATTTTAACTATCGTTGCAATTGGTTTTGGAGGATTATTTACTTGGTTTAGTTATATTGCTCCTCTTTTAATTCATGTATCACAATTTGATGCTTCGCAAGTTTCATATCTAATGATTGTTGCAGGTGCTGGTATGGTTGTTGGTAATATTTTAGGTGGTTATTTAGCCGATAAAAAAGACCCTGCAATTACAACTATTATGCTTTTATCATTTATGGTTATTTCACTTATTTTAGTATTTTTTCTATCAGAAAATAAAATCATTTCTATTCTTCTTACTTTTATTTGTGGAGCTTTAGCTATGTCTATTGGTACACCAATTAATATGGTAATGTTAAAAAGTGCAAAACATTCAGAAATGTTAGCTGCTGCTTTTATGCAAGCTGCATTTAATGTTGCAAATTCTTTAGGAGCATTTTTTGGAGGAATACCTCTATTTTTTGGTTTATCTTTTAATTATCCTTCACTTGTAGGAGCACTTATGGCTGGAACTGGTGCTTTATTATGTGTAGTATTTTACAAAAAATATCAACAAAGTTTTTAAATCATCTATATGATGATTTTGAACTTTTTATTTTTACATTATAAAAACCATTATTAGCTAAAAATATTCTTATTTCTTGGTCTATAAACTTATTTTTGGGTCCCTTTATTATCTCTAATATTGGTTCATTTTCTTCATTAAAGTTATCAAATTTTAGTTCAAAATATGGTATTAGGTTTCCACAAACTGCTCTAAACATCATAGGTGAAATATTATTTTCAAAAATAAATCTTTTCGTAGATTTATCTTCTGTTATTATTGGATTGTGAATTAATCTTATTTCTTGTTCTTCCATAAAAAGTTCATTTTTTGATTTTGCTGATAAATAATTTATTTCATCTATAATTTTTTCACAAAATTTTTCAAATTCATATAAATCAAAATCAAAATTATCTTTTAGTTCAAATAATGGTTTTAAAATTTTTTTAATCTCTTTTTCTTGTAATTTTTCATCATATAATACTTTTGATGTTTTAATCAAATTATTTTCTTTGAAATATTCAGTATTAAATCCAATAGCAACGCCATATCCATCATCAGAATAAGCTCTCCATTGACTTAATAAATCTTCACCTTGTGAAAATGAAGCTATATAAACATTTGGTTGTTTATTTTCATAAAATTTTAAAAAAGTATTAAATTTTTCATAATTATTTTTTGTAGTTATTTCTTGGATTTTTTTTAAAACTTTCTCTTTTATCCAATGAATTTCTTTGTAATCATTTAGATTATAAACAGAACTTAACCATAAAGTTTTATTTTGAATAATAGCTTTAAAAGCTTCAACATTGCAGTAATGATACATAATATTTCCCATAGTAACTCTCCTATGGGAATATTATACTCTATTATAATTAGGAGAAAATATTAATTTTTGTTTTCTAAACTATTTTTTAGTAGTAGTTTTAACTCAGATATTTCATCTTTTAAACTTTTTAGCTCTTTTTCAATTTTTATTTCGTTCGATTGAACTTCATCTATTATATGTTGTTCCTCTTTTTGATTTAAAATAGCCATTGCATCAACTATAATAGCAACTACAAGGTTTATCATTACAAAAGTTACTACAAATATAAAAGGTACAAAGAAAACCCAAGCATACGGATAAACTTCCATCACAGGTCTTACTATACCCATAGACCAAGATTCTAAAGTCATAACTTGAAATAATGTATAAAAAGATTCACCTAATGTTCCAAACCATTCAGGAAATCTTTCTCCAAAAAGTTGTGTAGCCATGATTGCAAAAATATAAAAAAATAGTGTCATTAATGCAATTACAGATAACATCCCTGGAATCACACTAATAAGTGCTGAAACTATTTTTCTCATCTGAGGAACAGCCGTAACTAACCTAAATAATCTAAGAACTCTTAAAACCCTTAATATTTCAAATCCTGAACTTGTAGGAACTAAAGAGATTGCTACAACGAAAAAATCAAATAAACTCCATGGGTCTTTGAAAAAAGAGATTCTATGAACATAAATTCTTAGAATAATTTCGATAGTAAAAATAGCAATAATAATTTGAT
This sequence comes from Arcobacter aquimarinus, assembly GCF_013177635.1. NCBI lineage: Bacteria > Pseudomonadati > Campylobacterota > Epsilonproteobacteria > Campylobacterales > Arcobacteraceae > Arcobacter > Arcobacter aquimarinus. The sequence continues at coordinate 2,122,148 of NZ_CP030944.1, forward strand.
TAAATATTGTTGTATAAACTCCAAAACTTTGCATAAAAGTTTTAGAAGTTTCTAGTCCCATAGTTATACCATTTAAAACTATTAAATAGATTATAAATTTTGAAAAAAATCCACTCTCTACAATATTTCTAACTCTAAGATACATAACACTCCTTTAAGTAAAAATTTTTTCGTAATAATAACCAAAAAATAGCTATTTATTAAACTCTTTATTAACTTTTAGGCATATCTTTAAGTAAAATCATTCTCATCCAAGCTGATGTTGTTATTTTAACACCTATCTCTTTTGACATTTTGTTAGCTTGTTCTTCAATCCAATCCTTTTCTATTTGATTTAAAGCTACTGGAATTGCTACATTTCTAACTTCACTTTCAATTTTCTTAGGTCTTCCCATAGATTTCTTTTTAACAACTTTTTCTTCTAATACTTTCTCTTCTGTTTTAATTTTTGTTGTATTTTGTTTTAATTTATCTGCATATCCCATATCTATTTCTCTAAAACTTTTTTCAATTCAATCATATCTTCAATTGCATTTCTGTAAATATGTCTTTTAAATCTATTATTACCAGCTTTTGTTTCTACATATTCACAATCAAATAAACTATCTTCTAAAACAGAAGATTCTCTTACAAAAATAATAGGTATATTTATACGAGAATCAATTTTATTTATCTCTTCTTGTAAATACTCTTTCAACTCAACTGCTTTGTTGTTATTTTTAGTTCTATTTACTACAATGATTATGTTTTTATTTATTTCAAGAACATCTTTTAAAGTAGCCATTGTTGCTTGAACATCAACAATAGATGTTAATGTCGGAATTACAATCTTATGAGCTTGTTTTATAATCTCATTTATTCTATTATCTTTAAAACCACCAAAATCATATACTACTTTATCATCATAAGGAATTTGTTCATACTCATCAATTGAAACTAAAAATCCTTTCTCTTCTGGCATCAAATTATGTGCTGATGAGTGAGAATCATTTGTAACATATGTATAATCAATCATTTGAGATATTTGAACAGATAAAGTTGTTTTTCCAACGCCACCTTTAATACTATAAACAACAAACGACAATATGGACTCCTTTTATTTATTTCTATATAATTTTATATTAAATATATAAATATATTTAATAATATACAAATATTATAACTTATATATTATTAAATAAATATTCTATATATTCATATATAAACTATAAAAATATATATAAAGAACTATAAATGTCCTGTTTTTACAAAAATAATAGTTTCATCTTCCACATAAGGAAAATGTTGACTTAAATGAGGACTTCTAATCCATGTACCTTTTGGATATTTGCCATATTCATCCATGAATATACCATTTAAAACATATATCTCTTCTCCACCCCAATGTTTATGAGAAATAAATTTTTCATTTTTAGTCCATTTTACCAATGTTGTTTGCTCAAATAATGGCATTACTTCTAAATTTCCTTGTCCTTGTAGCCATAAGATATTATTTGTATCAATAACTATATTTTGAGTTTTATCAGTAAAATGATTTGTTTTTCTAAATATGATACAACCCATTTTTCCACTCTCAACAAATGACTCTTTCTCTTTTGATAGTCTTAAATAAGTACCACTTTTAAACTCTCATATTCATTTATGTAAGTTCCTTCTAAAACTAATATTTCAACACTATTTATTTTTGGATTAGTATTTAATTTGTAATTTTCTTGAATTTTTATTATTGCTGTTTCTTGATTATTTATTTTTGATAATAACTTTTTTGAAACACCTTTTACTTCATCTTCAATCCATTTTAAATCATTTGTATTAATTAAAACTCTCTTTTCATAATTATCATTCATATTAGTTCACTTTTTTAAAATTTTTTATTCTTTGATAGAGAAGATACTAATGCTTATAAAATTAAATAAAACTTATTTTTAAAAGCCTTTTGTTTTTATTAAGACAAATTGAAACTATAAAAAGTCCAATTTGTCGAGTTTTATGAGATATTTTGAGATTTATTGTTATTGTTTAGGAAGCAGTTTCATAGGAACGATTTGGAATTCATCCATATTCCAAACATTATTTTTAACATAAGGTTCATTCTGTAACCATTCATCTATCTCTTCATCAGAATCAAAATCAACAAATAGTGTTGAACCAACCATTACATCATCTTCAATTAATGCACCAGCATTTATAATTTTACCTTCTGCCATTAATTTTCTAGCTCCTTCAATGTGAGCCTCTCTAGATTCTAATCTTCTTTCTAAAGCGTTATCATTATCATAAGCTATAACTAAATATTGCATTTTATTCCTTTTTTATTTTATTTTATCATTCTATCATAAAAATAAAATGATAAAACAAAATTATTACATCATAGTTGCTATTAAAAATGTTAATGGATAAATTATCACATTCATATATCTGAAAACTGGTATCATTTTAACATTTATTGGTACTATTTCTTCAATTGAAATACCCAACGATAATTTTTTCATTATTGATAATTTAAAGCTTATATCTAAAAATTTCAAAATAAATATTGAACTCATCCAAAAACTAAAATTATTAAAATAAATTGCTAAAAAAATAGTATAAAAAAATGATAAATGTAATAAAAAATATATAAAAATATTCTTTTTAAATATTAAATAGTTATTATTTATAAGACCGTATAAATCATAAGATTTTTGCCAATTTGACTCAAAAAGTTCAACTGCAATAAAAATAAGAAAAAGATAAATGTAATCCATATCAAGTAAGTATTCAATAGGGATAAACCCTATTGATTAATTTTAATGTTCAGAAAATTTAATTTTTTGATTTTTATAAAGACCAGTTCCTACAGGAATTGTTCTACCAATAACAACATTTTCTTTTAAATCTTCTAACATATCCATTTTAGCACTAATTGCAGCTTCTGTTAAAACTTTTGTAGTTTCTTGGAATGATGCAGCAGAAATAATAGAATCAGATGTAACAGCAGCTCTTGTGATACCTAATAATAAAGGTTCAGCAATCGCAGGTTGTCCACCTAATTTAATAATTTTTTCATTTTCAATTTTGAATTTCTTTTTAGAAACCATATCTCCAACGATAAATTTAGTATCACCACCATCTAAAATAGAAACTTGTCTTAACATTTGAGATGTAATAACCTCAATATGCTTATCAGCAATATTTACCCCTTGAGATCTATAAACTTGTTGTACTTCAGATACAATAAAGTAATGTAATGCTTTTTCTCCAAGAATTCTTAATACATCATGAGGAGATATTTGTCCATCTGTCAATGCTTCACCGGCATGTACAAACTCACCATCATGAACAAGAATTTGTTTAGATTTTTCAACTAAATATTCTGTTGTATTTCCTGTTCCATCCGAAATTACTATTCTTTGTTTATTTCTTAACGGTTTACCAAAAGAAACAATTCCATCAAAAGATGCTAAAACAGCTATATTTTTAGGACGTCTAGCTTCAAATAACTCAGAAACTCTTGGAAGACCTCCAGTAATATCTTTTGACTTTTGGCTGGCTTTTGGAGTTTTACCAATGATATCAGCAACCTCTACTCTTTTACCTTCAGTAACGTTTAAAGATGTCTTAGGATCTAAAGAGTATCTAATAATCTCTTTATCATCTGTAGCTAAAACAACCGATGGCTTATATCCACTTGGAATATATTCATTAACAACTAGTTTAGAAGTACCAGTTAATTCATCAAATTGCTCAGAAACTGTAACTCCTGGAATTATATCTTCAAAAGATACAATACCTGATTTTTCTGCAATTGTAGGATTTGCATATGGATCCCACTCTGCAATTACTACTTGCTCACTTGTTTCAGGTGCAGAAATAACTGAATCTTTTTCAACTTCAGTATTATCATCTAAATTAATTAAAGAACCTCTAGCAATATAATGTCTTAATGCTTCTCTATCATCAGCATCAACGATAACTGCAAAAAGACCTTTTTCTCTAACTGCCTCACCTGCTTTAATATCATGTCTTCTTTCTAAATAGTCACCTGTTAATTTATAATATTTAACAACACCTTTAGAACCTGATACTATAGTTGAAGTAATAGGTGCTCCATCTTCTACTTTTAATTCAGAAGCAAAAGGAATTCTATTTGGAATATTCCATCCTTCTTTAATCATTTCAACAATTGATTCATTTTGATCAACTTCTTCACCATCTCTGTATGGTAAATATAGTTTACCTTCAATTTTTCCTGAAATACCCGCTAACTCATTTGCTTTTGCAACATCATTTTTTCTTAAATAATATTTTTTTGTTTCAGTTCCATTTGTAATTGTTAAAATAGTCTCTTCATGTAAAGTCTCAACAGTTACTTTACCTTTAAATGGTGCATTAATTTTTGGTTCAACCAATAATAATCCAGCATTTCTTCTATTTGCTACAATGATTTTTCCATCAGATTTTACATATTTTTTAATGTTGTAATATCTAATAAATCCTTCTTTCTCAGCTTTTAATTCTCTTTCAGTTTGAGTAGCACTTGCAGTTCCTCCAACGTGGAATGTTCTAAGTGTCAGCTGAGTTCCAGGCTCTCCAATAGATTGAGCAGCAACAACTCCAACAGCTTCACCTGGTTTAGCTTTTCTTTGCTCACCTAAGTTTAGACCATAACATTTTGAACATAATCCATTTTCAACTTTACAAGTTAAAGGAGTTCTAATAACTACAGATTTTACTTCAGCTTCAGTTACAACTTTAGCATCTTCTTCTGTTATTAATGTACCTTCTGCAAATAATATTTCATTTGAAATTGGATCAATAATATCTTCAGCAATTACTCTTCCTGTAATTCTTTCTTCTAAAGACTCTATCAATTCATTTCCTGATGTAATATCTGTAATCTCAATACCTTCATGTGTACCACAATCTTCCATTGTAATTCTTACATTTTGAGAAACGTCAATAAGTTTTCTTGTTAAGTATCCAGCATTTGCTGTTTTTAACGCTGTATCTGCAAGTCCCTTTCTAGCTCCGTGAGTAGAAATAAAGTACTCAAGAACGTTTAGACCTTCTCTAAAGTTTGAAATAATTGGTGTTTCAATAATAGAACCATCTGGCTTAGCCATAAGTCCCCTCATACCTGATAACTGTCTAATCTGTGCAGCAGAACCCCTAGCTCCTGAATCTGCCATCATATAAATAGAGTTAAATCCTTCTTTATCAGCTTTAACAAGTCCCATCATCTCAGATCCAAGTTTATTATTAACTTCTGTCCAGATATCGATGATTTTATTATATCTTTCTTGCTCAGTTAACAAACCTTGAGAAAATTGTTTTTGAACTTCAATAACTTCTTTTTTAGATTTTGTAATATGTCCGATTTTACTCTCTGGAACTCTAATATCATCAATAGAAATTGAAATACCAGCAGTTGTTGCATATTTAAAACCTAAGTTTTTAAGATTATCTAAGAATCTTGGAGTTACTTCATATCCAGCTTGTTTATAAATATAATCAACTAGAGTTCCAATATCTTTTTTCTTTAAAATTTTATTCCATAAGTTAGCAGGTACAAAAGATGGTAAAATTTCATGAATAATCAATCTACCAACAGTTGTATGAATAACTTTATCATCTAACTTTGTTCTAATTTTTGCATGTAAATCAACTTGTCCCATATCTAAAGCAATTTTTACTTCATTTACGTCTGTAAATAATTTATGCTCACCTTTTACACCATCTTTTTCTAATGATAGATAATAAATACCTAAAATCATATCTTGAGAAGGAACAGCAATCGCCCTTCCTGATGCTGGTAGAAGAATATTCATAGAAGACATCATTAAGATTTTTGCTTCAGCAACTGCTTCTTGTGATAAAGGCACGTGAACTGCCATTTGGTCACCATCGAAGTCGGCATTGAAGGCAGCACAAACTAATGGGTGTAATCTAATTGCTTTTCCATCAATTAAAACTGGATGGAAAGCTTGAATAGAAAGTTTATGTAGAGTTGGAGCTCTATTTAACATAATTGGATACTCATCAACAATCTCGTTTAGACATTCCCATACTTCATTTGCTTCTGATTCTATTAATCTTTTTGCAGCTTTTAAAGTTGTTGCATAACCTTTTTCTTCTAACTTAGCCATTAAATGTGGTTTAAATAACTCTAAAGCCATTTTTTTAGGAATACCACATTGATCCATGTTTAATGTAGGTCCAACAACGATAACAGATCTTCCAGAGAAGTCAACCCTTTTCCCAAGTAAGTTTTGTCTAAATCGTCCTTGTTTCCCTTTAATAATTTCTGATAAAGATTTTAAAGGTCTTTTATTTGCACCTTTAACTGCATTTGCAGTTTTTCCATTATCAAATAAAGCATCAACAGCTTCTTGAAGCATTCTTTTTTCATTTCTAATAATAATTTCAGGTGCATCAAGTTCTGTTAATCTTTTTAATCTATTATTTCTATTGATAACTCTTCTATATAAGTCGTTAACATCTGAAACAGCAAATTTTCCACCATCTAGTGATACAAGTGGTCTTAAATCTGGTGGAAGAACTGGAAGTTGAGTTAACATCATCCATTCTGGTCTATTTCCTGAATTTAAAAAGTTTTCAACAACTTTTAATCTTTTAATAATAGTTTTTCTTTTTGCTTCAGATTTAGTTGAATCCATTTCTTCTTTTAATACAGTTAAAAGTTGGAATAAATCAAGATTTTCTAATAAATCTCTTACAATTTGTCCACCCATATTAGCTTCAAAACCAGTATGTTCAAATAAATCAGAGATAGTTCTGTATTGTTCTTCATTTAAAATATCATATTTTTCAACTTTTTTAGTTTTTTCATTATCATAATAAGCCTCACCTGCTTCACTTACAATATATGCTTCATAATATAATACTCTTTCTAAATCTTTAAGTTTAACACCTAATAATGTACCAATTCTTGTAGGTAATGATGAAACCATCCAAATATGAGCAACAGGAGATACTAAATCAATATGTCCCATTCTGTGTCTTCTTACTTTTGATGAAGTTACTTCAACTCCACATTTTTCACAAACAACACCTTTATATCTCATTTTTTTGTATTTACCACAAAGACATTCATAATCTTTTACTGGTCCAAAGATTTTTGCACAAAATAATCCATCTCTTTCTGGTTTTAATGTTCTATAATTAATAGTCTCTGGTTTTTTAACTTCACCACAAGACCATGAAAGAATTTTTTCTGGACTTGCTAATCTTAATTGAAAGGCAGCAAAATCTTGCGGTCTTTCTAACTCTTTTATTTCTATTGGTGATAATACTTTTTCATTATTACTCATTGTTTTCTACCTCTCCAAAAATCTCTACATCTAAGGCTAAAGCTTTTAACTCTTTTGTTAATACAAAGAATGTTTCAGGAACTCCAGAATTTGGAACATTTTCACCATTTGCAATAGCTCTATAAGCTCTTGTTCTTCCTTCAACATCATCTGATTTAGTTGTAAGCATTTCTTTAAGTACATTCGTTGCACCATAAGCTTCTAATGCCCAAACCTCCATCTCTCCAAATCTTTGCCCTCCAAATAGAGCTTTCCCTCCAACTGGCTGCTGTGTAACTAATGAGTAAGGACCTGTTGATCTTGCATGTACTTTTTCATCAACTAAGTGGTGAAGTTTAAGCATATACATATAACCAACATTAACTCTTTCTTTCATTTTTTCACCAGTTTTTCCATCATAAAGAACTGATTTTCCATCTGAATCAATTTTTGCTAATTCAAATAATTTTACAAACTCTTCTTCTTTTACACCATCAAAAATTGGAGTAGCAAATCTTACTCCTTTTGACCAATCTTGTGCATACTGAACTAATTCTTCATCATTTAATGAATCCATGAAAGCTTTACCATTCATTAATTTAGCAACAGATGCTATTTCAGACATTTTATTTCTTAATTCAATAATAAAATCAGCTCTTTTTGCTTCAAAAATATCTTGAATTTGAGCTCCTAACTTCTTACCTACTAATCCTAAGTGAACTTCAAGAATTTGACCAATATTCATCCTAGAAGGAACCCCTAGTGGATTTAAAATAACATCAACTGTAGAACCATCTTCTAAGTAAGGCATATCAACCTTTGGAACGATGTTAGAAACGATACCTTTGTTTCCGTGTCTTCCCGCCATTTTATCCCCAACTTTGATTTTTCTCTTAGTTGCGATATAAACTTTAACTTGTTTAATAACACCACTTGGTAAGATATCATCATGCTCTAAAATTTGAAGTTTTTCTTCATGTTCTTCTCTTAATTGAGCTTTTTGTTTTATAAAATGTTCTTTAATATCATTGTAAGTTTTTTCAACTTCTTTAGAATAAGAAGATACAACTTTTTTCATTGCAAATCTATTAATATTCATCAATACATCAACAGGAATTGTGTCACCTTTTTTATATTCTACTTCATCAAGTTCTAAATCTTTAGTTAATACAGATTTTGATAATAAATCATTAATTTTTAAGATCTCTTCTCTATCAAGCATCAATAACTTATCATGATGTTTCAAGTCTAATTCAGCTTTTTCAGCTTCAATTTCTGCTATTGCTCTTTCGTCTTTTTCATATCCCTTTTTAGTAAATACTTTAACGTCAACAACTGTACCTTCCATTGATGTTGGACACACTAAAGATTTATTGATAACATGTCCAGCTTTTTCACCAAAAATTGCTCTTAATAATCTTTCTTCAGGAGTTGGTTTGATTTCACCTTTTGGTGTAACTTTACCAACTAAAATCATTCCTGGTTTTACGTAAGTTCCAATTTTTACAATTCCTGAATTATCTAAATGAACTATTGATTCTTCTTTAACTCCTGGTAAATCTCTAGTTATTTCTTCATTACCATGCTTTAATTCTCTACATTCAACATCTTTTTCATAGATATGAACTGAAGTAAAGGCATCTTCTTCAATAAGTCTTTCTGAAAGAATGATAGCATCCTCATAGTTATATCCATTCCATGGCATGAAGGCAACCATTGCATTAACTCCAACAGCTAATTCCCCTTTATCCATAGAAGGACCATCTGCAATAACTTGACCTTTTTCAACAAAATCACCCTCTTTTACTGCAATTCTTTGCCCAAACGACGTGTTATTGTTTGTTCTTACATTTTTGTTTACTGTGTAATAATCAATGAAAGCACCATTTTCATCTTCACCTCTAACGTAAATATTTTTAGAATCAGCTTTCTCAACTAATCCAGCTCTTTTAGCTTTAATAGCTTCCCAAGCATCACGTGCTACAATTTTTTCTAAACCTGTTCCAACCACTGGAGCATTTGGTCTTAATAATGGAACAGCTTGTCTCATCATATTCGATCCCATAAGTGCTCTGTTGGCATCATCATGTTCTAAGAATGGAATTAAAGAAGCAGCAACCCCCATAACCATTTGAGAAGAAATATCAATTAAATCAACACTACTTCTTTCCATAAGTAAGATTTCACCATCTTTTCTAACTTCAATTAAAGGCTCAACAATTTTTCCATTTTCATCAACTTTTGTTGATCCAGGAGCAATTACAAGTCCCTCTTCTTGAGTAGCTGTATAATATGAAATTTCATTAGTTATAACACCGTCAACAACTTTTTTATATGGAGCTTCAATAAATCCTAAATCATTAACTTTTGAGAAAGTTGATAAAGTATTTATAAGTCCAATATTTTGTCCCTCAGGAGTTTCAACTGGACAAATTCTTCCATAGTGAGTTGGGTGAACGTCCCTTACCTCAAATCCAGCTCTTTCTTTTACAAGACCACCTTCTCCAAGTGCAGAAAGTCTTCTTTTATGAGTAACTTCTGATAATGGATTTGTTTGATCCATAAATTGAGATAATTGCCCAGACGTAAAGAATTCAGTAATTGTTGAAGTAATCATTTTAGAGTTAACTAAGTCATGTGGCATAATGTCTTCTAAAGTACCAGATAAAGTAGTCATTTTGTCTCTAATTGCTTTCTGCATTTTGATTAAACCAGCATGTAATTCATTTGCTAATAATTCACCAATTGCTCTAATTCTTCTATTTCCTAAGTGATCTCTATCATCGATATGACCATGTCCAGATTTAACTTTTACTAAATATTGAACTGTTTTAATAACATCTTCATAAGTTAAAGTAGTAACATACTCAGGTACATTAACACCTAATTTATGATTCATTTTCATTCTTCCAACTTTAGTTAAATCGTATCTTTCAGGATCAAAGAATAATTTTCTAACAAACTCTTTAGCAGCTTCTTTAGTAACAGGTTCCCCTGGTCTCATTACTTTATAAATTCTAATTGCTGATAAGTCATTTTCATCATCAATTTGTTCTGTTTGTTTTAGTAATTTTAAAGATTCAGCATCTGCTTTAAATGCATTAATAATTGAATTATCAATTCCTGTTGCTAAATCATTAGCAATATCAAATGATTCAAAACCTAAATCTAAAAGTTTTTTAAGTTTTATTTCATCAAGATTAGTTAATGCATCAAATAACACTTCTCCTGAAACTGGATCATAAATAGTATTTGCTGTACTTCTATCCATTAATAATTCTAATGGATATTCTATTAATTTAAGTCCACCTTCAATTAAAGCTTTTGCTTTTCTTGCTGTTAATCTTTTTCCAGCACCAATAACTAAATTTCCTTTATCATCTTTAACATCAAATTCAATTCTTCCCATGAAATCATCAGGATTAAATTCTGTTAAAAACTTATTATTCTTTATTTTAATATTAACTATAGGATAGAATAATTTAATAATATCCTCTTTAGAATAACCTAATGCTCTGAATAAAATTGTTACAGGTACTTTTCTTCTTTTATTAATTCTTACATATAATACATCTTTTGCATCATATTCAAAATATAACCATGAACCTCTATCAGGAATAATTTGACCTGTATAAATTAGTTTATTATCAGCTGTATTTGATTCTTCTTCTTTAAAAATAACACCTGGAGATCTATGTAATTGATTAACAACAACTCTTTCAACTCCATTTACAATAAATGAAGTTCTGTCTGTCATTAAAGGAATTTCTCTGATGAATAAAGATTGTTCTTTCATATCTTTAACACCGATTTTTTCACCAGTTTTTTCATCTAAATCCCATAAAGTTAATCTAATATTAATCTTAAGAGGTATAGAATAAGTTAGTCCTCTAACCATAGATTCTCTAACATCATATTTAGGTTTACCAACTTCACTACCTAAGTAATCAAGTGTAATTCTGTTTTGAACGTCATGTATAGGAAAAATAGATTTAAATACTTTTTCAATTCCAGCTGTTGATCTGTCATCTTGATCTACCATCAAGAAAGTATCATACGAAGTTTGTTGTAGTTGTAATAAGTTTGGAATTTCAATTTGTTGTGGATTTTTTGCAAAATCAACTCTAAGTCTATTACCAGATTTTAAAGAGTTTAACATTTTAGGCCTTGTTATAAAATTTGGTTTAGTTTGCTTTTATTTATTTTAAAGCACAAAAGCATCCATAAAGGATAGGGTTAAAATTTCTCAAAAATTTTAACCTTAACCTTCAAAGATGCTAATCTTTATACAGGGAATTCCCTGTATAACAGATATAATCATTAATATGATTATTTAATTTCTACTTTTGCTCCAGCAGCTTCTAATTGAGCTTTTGCAGCTTCAGCATCTGCTTTTGAAATACCCTCTTTAATAGTTGAAGGAGTTTGTTCAGCAGCATCTTTTGCTTCTTTTAATCCTAAACCAGTTAATGCTCTAATTTCTTTAATAACATTAATTTTTTTGTCTCCTGAATCAACGATAACTACGTCAAATTCAGTTTTTTCTTCAGCAGCTTCTGCAGCAGCTACTGCACCACCTGCAACTGCTACAGGTTGAGCAGATACACCAAATTTTTCTTCAAATTCTTTAACTAATTCTGATAATTCTAATACAGATAAACCAGAGATAAATTCTAAAACGTCTTCTTTAGAAATTGCCATTTCATTTTCCTTTTTAATTTTTATAATTTAATTTTTAATAGCTTAAATAATTAAGCAGCCTCTTCTTCTTTTTTTCTTCTAAGAGCATCAAGACCAATAGTAAAGTTTCTAACTGGTCCCATCCATACAGAAGCAAGCATACCAAGAAGTTCTTCTCTTGATGGTAATTTAGCGAACGCATTAACTCTTGAAGCATCTGCAATTTCACCTTCGATAATACCAGATTTAATAGTAAATTTTTCTTTATTAGCAGATGCAAATTTATCAGCTACTTTACAAGCTGAAATTTGATCTTCTGACCATAAGAAAATATTTGTACCACTTAACTCGATATCACCTAGCTCAGCATTTTTAACTGCAACTGTCACTAAAGTATTTTTAGCAACTTGAACTTTTGTATTATTAGCTTTAGCTTCTTTTCTTAAAGATTCTAACTCTTTATGAGTAAGACCTTTGTAATCACAAACTACAACAGCTAAAGAATTTTTAAATTCAGCAGATAAAAAATCAATAATTTCTGATTTTTGTTGTTTAGTCATCTATTTCTCCTCCCTTCAAAACATCGACTTAGGCGGGATTTACAAGAAACGGAGGTGTCTCTTACCAGCTGTCTAAAGTTTTATTTCAGTGCTTTGAATAACACTCAATAATAAAGATATTTAAATCTATATTATTGAATGTTAAAAAAAATCAGACAAGGTAAAACCTTATCTGATTTCCATCAATTCCATGTTATCTAATATAACTGAAGGACTCATTGTTAATGAAATTGCTGCATTTGTGATATATCTACCTTTTGCAGTTGAAGGTTTAGCTTTATTAATTGCTGCAATAAATGCTGCTGCATTTTCTTTAATTGCTTCTGCAGAAAATGAAACTTTACCAATTCCAGCTTGCATATTACCTTTTTTATCAACTCTATAAGTAACTTGACCACCTTTAGCATCATTTACAGCTTTAGTAACATCCATTGTTACAGTTCCTGTTTTAGGATTTGGCATTAAACCTTTTGGCCCTAAAATTCTTCCAACTTTTCCTACGATACCCATACAATCTGGCGTTGCAATTAAAACATCAAAATTTATGTTACCAGCTTGAATTGCTTCTGCTAAATCATCATTACCAACAACATCAGCACCTGCTGCTTTTGCTTCGTCCAATTTTAAACCTTTTGCAAAAACTGCAACTCTTACAGTTTTACCAGTTCCATTTGGAAGAACAACAGCACCTCTAATCATCTGATCTGCATGTCTTGGATCTACATTTAAATTTAATGCTATTTCAACACTTTCGTCAAATTTAGCAGACTTTAATTCTTTTACTTTTTCACATGCATCTGATAAAGAATATTTTTTATTTTCAACTTTCTCTACTAATGCTTTATATCTTTTTGAAACTTTTGCCATTTTTTTCTCCGCAATATTTTATTTTGCTACCGCCTTTATAAGCCTGGTGGTGAGACTTCTATAATACTGAATTATAATTCTGTATCAATACCTATAGATCTAGCTGAACCAGCAACAATTCTAGCTGCTACTTCTCTATCATCTGTATTTAAATCTTTGATTTTTAAATCAACTATTTCCATAATTTGTTCTTTTGAAAGCTTTCCAACTTTTTGCTTAAGTGGATTACTTGAACCTGTTTTTACACCAGAGATTTTTTTAATTAAATCTGTCATTGGTGGTTGTTTTATTTCAAATGTAAAACTTTTATCTGTATAAACAGTAATTACAACAGGAATTCTATATCCTGCTTTATCTTTTGTTTTTTCGTTAAAAGCTTTACAAAATTCCATAATATTAACACCTCTTTGACCTAAAGCTGGTCCAACTGGAGGTGATGGATTTGCAGCACCCGCAGGTATTTGTAATTTTAGTAGCCCTTGAATTTTTTTAGCCATGCTATTCCTTTAAAAAATTTTTTAATGATTAGACATTAGGCAAGAAAACTATTAAGAAGCTAGTTTTTTTGCCTAATGCCTAGAGTTTGAAAATATCAAACTACTCTTTCTACTTGAGTATATGATATTTCTACTGGTGTATTTCTACCAAAAATTGAAACATTTAACTTTAATAATCCTGAAACCATATCAAAATCTTCTACTATTCCATTGAAATTTGCAAATGGACCCTCATTGATTCTTACCATTTCACCTTCATCAAATGAAACTTTTGGTTTTGCAGCTGCTCTATTTTTAACTTTTTCTAAAATTAAACTAATATCTTTTTCAGATAGAGCTGTAGGTTTTTTTGATTCACCAATAAATCTTCCTACCTTTGGCATTGATTGTATCCTATGCCATAATCCAGTATCTAAATCAATTTTAGCAAAAGCATATGCAGGATATAAAGGTCTTTCTACTATACTTTTTTTACCTTTTTTAATTTCTATTAAATCTTCAGTTGGTACTAAAACTTCTATAATTCTATCATCTGCCATTTCTTCAGCTAACTTAAGTAAAGCTTTTTTTACAGACAATTCACTTCCTGAATAAGTTTGTATTGCGTACCATTTATGTGCCATTTCTTTCCCTTAATTAATTATAGAAGATAAACTTAATGCCATAACACCATCAATTAAAGCTAAAAATAGAGTAATTACTGTTACTACAATAAATACAGACAAATAAGCTGATCTTATTTGCTCTTTTATAGGAAAAATAACTTTTGACAATTCCGATTTTACATTAGTGTAATAACTTTTTATTTTACTCACAACTTACTCCGATTCTGTTTGGTAAAGACTAAGCTTTTAAATTCTTTTAAAAAAAGAGTAAAACTTCTTTTAAAAAAATTTAGTGGCAGGCCAGGAGGGACTCGAACCCACAACCATCGGATTTGGAATCCGGCGCTCTACCATTGGAGCTACTGACCTATTTTTTAAGAAAAGAGCCAAAAGGCTCTTTAATTTAAGATTTTAATTTAACTTCTTTATGTAAAGTATGTTTTTTTAATCTTGGACTATATTTTTTAACCTCAAACTTTTCAGTATGAGTTTTTGGATTTTTCCAAGTTGTATAGTTAATATCACCATTTTCTTGGCATTTTAATCCTATTTTAATTCTTACTGCATTTGCCATAATTAATCCTTATTCGATAATTTCAGCAACAACTCCAGCACCTACAGTTCTACCACCTTCTCTAATAGCAAACTTTGTACCTTTGTCTAGAGCAATTGGAGCAACTAATTCAACTGTCATTTCTACGTTATCACCTGGCATAACCATTTCAGTACCTTCTGGTAAAGTACAAGAACCAGTAACATCTGTTGTTCTTACATAGAATTGTGGTCTATAACCTGAGAAGAATGGAGTATGTCTTCCACCTTCCTCTTTAGAAAGGATATAAACTTCACATCTGAATTTTGTATGCGGAGTAATAGTTTTTGGTTTACATAAAACTTGTCCTCTTTCTACATCTTCTTTTTTAATACCTCTTAAAAGAATACCACAATTATCTCCAGCTTGACCTTGCTCCATTTCTTTTCTGAACATTTCAACACCAGTTACAGTAGTTGTTTTAGTTTCAGTAAATCCAACGATTTCAATAGTTTCACCAATTTTAATAGTACCTTTTTCAATTCTTCCAGTAACAACTGTTCCTCTTCCTGAAATAGAGAATACATCTTCAACAGGCATTAAGAAATCCTGATCAATATCTCTTTCTGGAGTTGGAATATATTCATCAACTGCTGCCATTAATGCAACAACTTTCTCTCCCCATGGACCAACAGTTCCAGCTTTAGCTTCTTCTAATGCTTGGAATGCAGAACCAGCAATAATTGGAGTGTCATCACCTGGGAAATCATAAGTTGATAAAAGTTCTCTAACTTCCATTTCAACTAATTCTAACATTTCTTCTCTATCTTGCTCATCTAATTGATCTTCTTTATTTAAGAATACAACGATATAAGGTACACCTACTTGTTTAGACAATAAGATGTGCTCTCTTGTTTGAGCCATAGGACCATCTGTTGCAGCAATAACGATAATTGCTCCATCCATTTGAGCAGCACCAGTAATCATGTTTTTAACATAATCGGCGTGTCCTGGACAATCAACGTGAGCATAGTGTCTTTTATCAGTTTCATACTCAATATGAGAAGTAGCGATAGTAATTCCTCTTTCTCTTTCTTCTGGAGCGTTGTCGATTTGATCGTAATCTTTCATCTCTCCACCATATTTAACCGCTAAAACTGCTGAAATTGCAGCCGTTAAAGTAGTTTTACCGTGGTCAACGTGACCAATTGTTCCGATATTAACGTGTGGCTTGTTTCTTGAAAATTTTTCTTTTGCCATAGAATTCCCCTTCTAAATTTTGGTTATTGCCCTCTGAGTAGATAAGCCTCTGGCTTCTCTATTCAGAGGGGATTATTATTAATGCACGAATGCGTTGCGTATTATATATAAAAAATACTAAAAAAAACTTTAAAGGGAGATAAAATTAAAGAGTTATAAAAAAATGTGCTTATAACTCAGCTCCCAGTAATCAATAAATAATGGAGCGGGAGACGAGACTCGAACTCGCGACAGTCTGCTTGGAAGGCAGAAGCTCTAGCCAACTGAGCTACTCCCGCAACATTGCGTGGTGGTGAGAGAAGGATTCGAACCTTCGAAGCCTGAGGCGGCGGATTTACAGTCCGCAGGATTTGACCACTCTCCAACCTCACCGTTGAAATTATTATTGTTCTGGTCAAGCGCTGATCTTCCAAAGATTACGCACGACAAAAATGGAGCTGGTGAAGGGAGTCGAACCCCCGACCTGCTGATTACAAATCAGCTGCTCTAGCCAACTGAGCTACACCAGCACCAAACAAAATGGTGGTTCGAGACAGAATCGAACTGTCGACACAAGGATTTTCAATCCTTTGCTCTACCGACTGAGCTATCGAACCACTGCAAATTGGAGTGTGATTATACTTGCTAATTTATTAATTCTACCTTAAATTATTTACAAACTTCTTAAATTCATCTCCTCTATGAGCATATGATTTAAACTGATCCAAAGAAGCTGCAGCTGGAGATAAAATACCTATTGAATCATTACCCATATTAATATCCATTTTTTCAACTGCAATATTTAAATAATTACATTCAAAATATTTTATTGAATAGCTTTTACAATAGGATATTATTCTATCACTATTTGTTCCTATCGCATATACCAAAATATCCATCGAATTTATATTTTGGAATAATGGTTCTAAGTTTGCACCTTTATCATCTCCACCTAAAATTAAATGTATTTTTTTATTTTTATATGGAACCAATGCATTTATTGTTGCATCAACATTGGTTGCTTTACTATCATCTATCCACAATCTATTTTTTTTATCTCTAAACTCTTCTACTTTATGCTTATCTATTTTAAAAGAATTAATTAAATCATAATTAACCTCGTCAATGATAATTTTTCTCGTACACATTGCAAGAATTGCATCTAATAAAAAAGGCTCTTTAAAATTAATTCTTGATTTATCAAATCCAAAATAATTGCATAGATCTTCACTATTTTTATATGTTATTAAATGTGCATTCGTTTTATACTCTTTAAATTTATCAGGAACTATTGCTATGTCATTTTCATTCATTAACTCTAAAGGTTTTAATTTTGATTTAGTATACTCTTCAAATGAACCATGCCAAGTAATATGGTCTTCACTTATTGGTAAAAGAATATAAATATTAGGTTTTGCAATCTTTGTATAATGTAATGTGAAAGATGAAGTTTCTAATATCCAAATTCTTTTATTTTCATCTAGTAAACTCAAAGGTATTCCAATATTTCCTCCACAAACAGAATCTAAATCTTTTAATAATTCCTGACACATTTGCGTAGTTGTAGTTTTCCCATTTGTTCCTGAAATCCAAACACTAAAAGGCATCTTATCAAAAAACAAATCATAATCACTAATTAAATTTCTTGATTCCAAAACCATTTTATTATAAGGAGGAATTCCAGGACTAACAATAGTTAATTCATCTGATCCTTTGTCATAAGTATTAAAGTCTGTTTCATCATACAATAAAGCATTTGGAAATCTCTCTTTTAAAGCAAGAGCTGTTATTCCTTTCCCTAGTATTCTAATCTTTCTTTCATCTTTTTTCATTTTAGCTCTTTTATCTAATTTTTAAACTTAACAATGCAATCAGATTTGACATAAAAGCAATAATCCAGAATCTAACAATTATCTTATTCTCTTTCCAACCTTTTTGTTCAAAATGATGATGTATAGGTGCCATTAAAAAAACTCTTTTTTGTCTTAATTTATATGAACCTACTTGTAATATGACAGAAATTGTTTCAAGTACAAATATAAATCCTATTGCAACTAATAATATCTCTGATTTAGCAATAATTGCCATATACCCCATGAAAGCGCCTAAAGGAAGAGAACCTGAATCTCCCATAAATATTTCAGCAGGATATGAATTAAACCATAAAAAAGCTATCAATGCTCCGCAAATTGCTGAACCCATTATTGCTAATTCACCAACAATTTGAATATTAGGTAATAATAAATATGAAGCAAAAAAAGCATGTCCTGTTATATAAACTAAAATAGAAAGTGTAAAAAATGCCATTATAGATGGTACTGTAGCAAGTCCATCTAATCCATCAGTAAGATTTACTGCATTTGAAGCACCTACAATAACAAACATCCAAAAAACTATTGCAATTACACCCATTTCAAATAATGGAAATTTATAAAATGGTGTAAAAAGTTCACTTGAATGTCCGAAGTAATAAATTCCAAAAGCAACTATTCCTGCACTTAAAAACTGTAACAATAACTTAACTCTTGCAGTTAATCCTGCAGAATTTTTATCTTTTGATATTTTAGAATAATCATCTTGTATTCCAATCAAAGAGAATAAAGCCAAAGTTAACAATCCACCTACAACATAAAAATTATTTAATTTAGCTGTTAACACAGTTGCAATAATAGTTGCACTTATAAATACAACTCCACCCATTGTAGGTGTTCCTACTTTTGCTTGATGACCTTGAGGTGCATGTTCATATATTGGTTGAGAAGCTTTTTTTTGTTTTGCCCAACTAATAAATTTTGGCATTAAATACATAGTTAAAATAAAAGCTATGAAAAAACTAATTCCTGCACGAACTGAAATATATTGGAAAATATTAATATCCAAATGTCTATAGAACCAATAAAACAAACTTGAACCTTGATTTTGATATAATTGCGGGATTATATAATATAATACTTTTTAAAAGGTTTAAAATGAATAATAAAACTATACTAATAATAACTGATGGTATTGGACACAATTCATCAAATAAATATAATGCATTTTACAGTGCCAATACTCCTACATATGATTATTTATTTAAAAATATTCCGTACTCTTTGATTCATACTTATGGAAATTATGTTGGTCTTCCAGATGGACAAATGGGTAATAGTGAAGTTGGACACATGACTATTGGAAGTGGAAGAATTTTATATCAAGATTTAGTAAAAATAAATATTGCTATTGAAAAAAATACTTTAAAAGATAATGAAATTTTAAAAAATAATATTAACTCATCAAACAATATTCATCTACTTGGATTATTAAGTGATGGTGGTGTTCACTCTCATATTGACCATATTATTGCCATGGCAAAAATTGCAAAAGAATTTAATAAAAAAGTATTTATACATATTATTACTGATGGTAGAGATGTGGCTCCTGATTGTGCACAAAAATATATAAATCAAATTTTAGAGATTTGTGATGAAGATATAAAAATCGCGACTATTGCTGGAAGATATTATACAATGGATAGAGATAATAGATGGGATAGAGTTAAAAAAGGTTATGATGCAATGACATTTGCAACTCCTTCAACTACAAGTGACATTTCATCTTATTTAAAAGATTCATATGAAAACCAAATCTTTGATGAATTTATTGTTCCAACGGCATTTGAAGGATATGAAGGTATAAAAGATAATGATGGAATAATTTTCTGTAATTTTAGAAGTGATAGAATGAGAGAAATTTCTTCTGTTTTTGCAAATAAAAACTTCAATGAATTTGATACTTTCAAAGGTAAATTAAATCTTGCAACAATGACTCAATATGATAAAAATACACCTATTCCAGTTTTATTTCCTAAAGAATCTCCAAAAAATACTTTAGCTGAAGTAATTTCAAATGCTGGTTTATCTCAACTTCATACTGCTGAAACAGAAAAATACGCTCACGTTACATTTTTCTTTAATGGAGGAGTTGAAGAACCTATGTTAAATGAAACAAGAGTTTTAATTCCTTCACCTCAAGTTGCAACATATGATTTACAACCCCAAATGTCTGCACCTCAAGTTGGAGATGCAGTTAGAACTGCTATGAATAATAATACAGACTTTATAGTTGTTAACTTTGCAAATGGTGATATGGTTGGACATACAGGTGTATTTGATGCAGCTGTAAAAGCTGTTGAAGCTGTTGATTTTGAATTAGGTTTGATATTTGAACTTGCAAAAAAACAAAATTACAATATTGTATTAACATCTGACCATGGAAATTGTGAAATGATGAAAGATGAAGATGGAAATATTCTAACAAATCATACTGTTGGAGATGTTTATTGTTTCGTTTATGCAAATAGTGTAACAGAGGTTAAAACTGGTAGTTTAAATAATATTGCGCCAACAGTTTTAAAATTGATGAATTTAGAAATCCCTCAAGAGATGGATGAACCACTTATATAAAGATAAATAGTGTTATTCCTAAATATCAAAAAATTAAAACTTGTTTTAAATAATAAACAAT
Organism: Arcobacter aquimarinus; assembly: GCF_013177635.1. Taxonomy (NCBI): domain Bacteria; kingdom Pseudomonadati; phylum Campylobacterota; class Epsilonproteobacteria; order Campylobacterales; family Arcobacteraceae; genus Arcobacter; species Arcobacter aquimarinus. The sequence goes on from NZ_CP030944.1 coordinate 2,142,926, forward strand.
TGGTAAATATTTCTTTTTGTATTAAAAATTCAACAGCATTAATTGGAGAGAGTGGAAGTGGTAAATCTTTGACACTAAAAGCTTTATTAAATCTTCTACCTCCTTCAATAAAAATGGAAAAAGATATTGAGTCTAATTTTGATTTAAACTATGATTCAATAGGTTTCATACCTCAAAATCCTTTTACTTCTTTATCTTCAATGACTAAAATATCAAAACAATTTTTCTGTTCTGACAAAAAAAAAGAAGAAGTTTTAAAAATACTAAATTTAGATAAATCTATATTAAATAAATTTCCATCACAATTAAGTGGTGGACAAATTCAAAGAGTTGTTATAGCAATAGCAATAAGTAGAAATATAAAACTTCTTCTATTAGATGAACCTACAACTGCCCTTGATGAAGAGAATAAAAAAAATATAATAAATATTGTAAATGATTTAAAAAAACATTTGAATATATTGACTCTTTTTGTTACACATGATATAGATTCTATAAAAGATTTATGTGAAGAGATAATAATACTTAAAAATGGAGAGATTATTGAAACAGGATTAACAAAGGAGATTTTATCTTCTCCCAAAGAAGACTATACAAAAAAGTTGATAAATTCAACTTTTAAAAACAAAACTTTTAGGAATTAATATGATGAAATATATTTTTGGTCTTTTTATAATCATAGGATTAGTTGTAGCTGGATGGTTATATAATTTATATGATGAAATTAAAGATGATGTTAACACAGTAATAAATTATTCACCAAAACAAAGTACACAATTCTTTGATAAAGATGGAAATTTAATAGCAAATACTTTTAAAGATGAAAATAGAGAATATGTAAAATATGATGATATTCCAGCAAGAGTAATAGAAAGTTTGGTAGCTATTGAAGATACTCAATTTTTCGAGCATTATGGTATTAATCCAGATGCAATTAGTAGAGCTATGATTAAAAATGTTAAAGCAGGTGATTATGTTGAAGGAGCTAGTACTTTAACTCAACAATTAATTAAAATGCTTGTCTTAAGTAGAGAAAAAAAGCTTATGAGAAAAGTTAAAGAAGCTTTATTAGCAATCAGACTAGAAACATTGCTTACAAAAGAAGAAATTTTGGAAAGATATTTAAATCATGTATATTTTGGACATGGTTATTATGGAATTAAAACTGCTGCAAAAGGATATTTCAATAAGGATTTATATGAGTTATCTTTGAAAGAAATGGCAATTTTAGTTGGTCTACCAAGAGCTCCTAGTTTTTATGACCCAACAAAAAATCTAAAAATTTCATTAGCACGAGCAAATCAAGTAATTACAAGATTAAATACTTTAGGTTGGATAAATAAAGAGCAATATGAAAGTTCGATGAAAGAAATACCTACTATTTATAATCAAACTTTAACAAAAAATATTGCTCCTTATGCTGTTGATTATGCTATTAGTCAATTAATAAATGATATCCCTGATATTTTATATGGTGGATATAAAATTTATCTTACCATAGACCTTGATGCTCAGCAAATTGCAAAAGATGCTCTAAAAAAGTCTTATGATGAAGCTGTAAAAAGAGACATAAATTTCAGAAAAAATCCAGAAGATGATTCTTTTGTAAAAGAATTAAATGGTGCTTTAGTTTCAATTGAAAATAGTACAGGTAAGATTTTAGCTCTTGTTGGAGGTATAGATTACAATCAATCTGTATTTAATCGAGCTTTTCAATCTAAAAGACAAGCAGGAAGTGCAATTAAACCTTTTTTATATCAAGTAGCATTAAATGAAGGATATAATCCTGCATCACAACTTTTTGATATATCAAGAACCTATAACTACACAGTAGGTGGTGTTCAAAAAAAATGGCAACCTAAAAACTACGGTGGGAATTTTCAAGGGATAGTTACACTTAGAGATTCATTAACTTTTTCTAGGAATTTATCTACTTTAAACTTAGTAACTGATGTTGGAGTTGGACTTACAACAGAAGCTTTAAAAAATTATGGATTTAAAGATATAGTAGATAACTTATCTATAACACTAGGTTCTATGAGTGTTACATTAATAGAATTTAGTGAAGCTTACTCTATTTTTTCGAATAATGGAACTCAAGTTAAACCTTATATTATTGATCAAATCATTAATAAAAATGGTGATAATGTAATATTTGAACCTCAATTTAAAGAGATAAATAAACCTGAACAATCTTATTTAATGACATCAATTTTAGTTGATGTTGTGAATAAAGGAACAGGAAAAGGTGCACAAGTTCCAGGAATAGAACTTGCAGGAAAAACAGGTACAACAAACAATAATGTTGATGCTTGGTTTTGTGGATATTCACCATCTATTCAAACTATTGTTTGGTTCGGAAATGACAATAATACTCCAATGAGAAGAACAGAAACAGGTGGTAAAATAGCAGCTCCAGTTTTTTCATATTTTTATAAAAAATATATGGAGATACATCCTGAAATACCAAGAAATTTTATAAAACCAGAAAATGTTTATACTTTTAATGTAAATAATAAAGAAGAATTATATACAGATGTTTCTGTTATTCCTGAAATAGATTCTCAAATCATTTATGAACCATCAAATACAAATGAAGAAGTTTTAGAATTTTAAAATATCTTTTTCTATAACAAAAAAGGGGAAGTTTTTAACTTCCCCTTTTTTTATACTTATTAATAAAATATTATTAACAAGAATAAGTTGTTTTTAATTCAAATGGTGTAGGTCTTGCTTCATAAGGCCATACTTGAGTTTCGAATTTATAATGTTGATAAGTATCAATCATCTCTTTAGTAAATACTGGTTGTAAAAAGTCATTATCTCTTACTAATGCTTCTAATGCACCTCTTAAAGTATGAGGCATTTGCGGAATTCCTCTTTCTCTGATTTCATCTAATGGTAATTCAAATAAATCATCATCCATTGGACCAACTGGCTCATATTTATTTTTAATTCCATCTAATCCTGCTAATAACATTGCAGCGAATGCTAAATACGGACAAGATGTTGAATCAGGGAATCTCATTTCAATTCTTGTTGCTTTTTCACCAGCTCCATAAGGAATTCTACAAGATGCAGATCTATTTTGTGATGAATAAGTTAAAATTGAAGGTGCTTCAAATCCTGGAATTAATCTTTTATAAGAGTTAGTTGAAGGATTAGTAAATGCTGCAACTGCACGTGCATGTTTAAATACACCTCCAACATAATGTCTTGCCATTTCACTTAAATTACCATATTCACCTTGTTTGTAGAATAAGTTTTTACCATCTTTCCAGATTGATTGGTGAACGTGCATTCCATTTCCATTATCTCCATAAAGTGGTTTAGGCATAAATGTAGCTGATTTACCATTTAAATGCGCAACCATTTTAATTACATATTTCAATTTTTGTACGTTATCAGCAGCTTCAATTAAATCTCCAAATACTATACCTATTTCATGTTGTCCCTGAGCAACTTCATGATGTCCTAAAACTACTTCAAGACCAACTTGCTCTAATACTTGCATCATTTCAGCTCTTAAATCAACACCTGTATCAATTGGAGCTACTGGGAAATAACCACCTTTTGTTCTAGCTCTGTGCCCCATATTTCCGCCTTCCATATCAGCAGCATCATTCCACTCACCATCTTCTGAATCAACTCTATAATATGATTCATTTGCTTTGTCAATTATTTTTACATCTTCAAATACAAAAAATTCATTTTCAGGACCAAAATAAGCAACATCACCAACACCTGATTCACTTAAATGAACTAATGCTTTTTTTGCAATTGATCTTGGACATTTCTCATACATTTGACCTTTATAAATATCATAAACATCACAAAATACGATAACTGTAGAATCTGCTGTAAATGGATCTAAAAATGCTGTTTCAACATCTGGTTTTAAAATCATATCTGATTTGTGAATTGGTTGCCATGCATCGATTGAAGAACCATCAAAAGGCATACCGTTATCTAATTGAGAAGTACTTACAGCACTCATCATATATGTAACATGGTGCCAAGTACCTTTCATATCTGTAAATCTAAAATCTACAAATTTAACCTCATTTTCTTTACAAAATTCAAAAAACTCATTAGTATTATTCACGAACTTACCCATAGGTGTATCTCCTTAAATTATTTAAATTATTGTATCAAAAAATAAAAAAAATTAAATAAAACAGCTGTATATATTTTATACAATTATAAGTAATAAAATCATGTTGTCTAAAAAGAGACAATTACTTTATCCCTACTCTCAAATGTAACACAATTCGTATAGCCAATCTCTTTTGCTAAAGATGTTGCTTCTTCATATTTAAAACCAACTTGATCAACACTATGTGCATCTGAACCAAAAGTTATTTTAATACCTAATTCATAAGCTTGCTCAAGTAAAAGTTTTGATGGATAAGTTTCATTGATAGGTTTTCTAAGACCTGCTGGATTTATTTCTAAAACCATATTAGATTTTTTAATTTCCAATAATGCATCTTTTGCAATTAATCTTACATCTTTTTTAGGTAAAAATTTAAATACTTTTATTAAATCTAAATGTCCTACTATATCAAATAAACCTGTTTTAGCCATAGATTTAATTGCATCAAAATACTCAATCCAAATTGTATCTATATCTTTTGATTGATATATACCTATAAATTCAGGATTATCAAAACCCCACATATCACTCTTATTTTTTAAAAAATGAACAGAACCTATCAAATAATCTACTTTAGCATTTAATATCTCATCTAATAAATAACCATCTAAATAATCTACTTCATAAGCCAATAAAATTTTTATCTTATCTTTATATTTTTCTCGTGCTTCGAAAACCCAATTTTCATAAACTTGTCTTTGTGAAATATCCATTCTATATTTTGGATCGTAATTCATAGGGGCATGATCTGAAAATCCATATTGATCAATTCCTAATTCAATAGCTTTTTGTATATATTCATCAACACTTCCTGTTGCATGATTACATAGTATTGTATGATTATGTAAATCTATTCTCATCTTTTCTTACTCTATTCCTTCCTTCATTTTTTGCAAAATATAAATATTTATCTGCATTATTTATCATACTATCAATATTTTTTCCAAACCTAAAACTATAACCAATAGAAATTGTATATTTAATCTCTTTATTATTATAGTTTATAATATTATTCTCAAATTTTTTTCTTATATTTTCTAAAAGTCCATCTATATCTTTTTCGGTTCTATTATAAAAACATATACAAAATTCTTCCCCACCTAATCTACTAATTAATGCATTCGACATAATTTCTTTATTTAGTATTTTAGAAACTTCTTTTAATGCCATATCTCCAACATCATGACCATAAGTGTCATTTATATTTTTAAAATTATCTATATCAATAATTGCAATTGCAAAAATTTTGTCATTTATTTTACAATCTTCATATATTTTGTTTCCAACATCAAATAGATATCTTCTATTAAATAATCCTGTTAAATAATCTTTGTTAGCTTTATTTTTTATCTCATCAAAAAGTTCTAAGACTTCAATATTTGAATTTATTCTTGCAAAGAATTCTTCATTAGAAAATCCTTTATATAAAAAATCATTAGCACCATATTTCAAAAACTTTGCAGGAATCTTTTTATTTGTATCATTTGATGTGACAATAATTGAAAGTTCATCTTTTGAATAATCCCTTCTAATTTTTTTTGTTAATTCTAAACCATCCATTTTTGGCATTAAGTAATCTGTTAAAACTATTTTGACATCACTATTCTCTTTTAAAACAGAATAAGCCTCTTCTCCATCATATGCACATAATCCTATAATTTTATATCTTTTCAATAAATCTATAGTTTTATTAACAAAAGATTTCGAATCATCTACAACTAAAATTTTTATATTTTTATTATGAATTATTCTTTTTACAATTGATGAAGCATAAGTTAAAGCTGAAATCCCATCTTTTATTATATAATCAACAATATTTTTATCTCTAAATTTCTCTTCTATATCTACATTATCACTACCTGTTAAAATTACAATTGGAATTTTAAACTTTGAAAGAAAATCAATAATCTCTCCATTTGGAGCATCAGGTAATCCTAAATCAGCTAATACAACATCTATTTTACCTTTTTCTTGTAATAATAAATTTGCACTATCTTTCAGACTTTTGGCAATAAATACATCAATTTCTAAATCATTTTCAATAAAACTTTTTAATGTATTACAAACAGAAATACTATCATCAATTATTAAAACTTTATGTTTCATAATAATATGCCAGAACCTTTAATAGCTGTACTTCTATCTTTTGCATAAACACGTTGACCATTTATAATATCATATTTCCAAATTGGAGCTTGTGCTTTAAAATCTTCAACAAATTCATCTATTAATTCTAAAGCTACTCTTCTTTTTGGACTACAAACAGCAGCGATATAGGAACTTTCATGGTTCAAAACATCACCAATGCTATGAGCCATTAATACAATAGCATTTTTTTCATTTGCTTTTTTTTGCCACTCATCAAACCAAGAGTTTAAAATTGGTTCATAAATATCAAAAGATAAACCTTCTATTTCATTTTCATCTCTTACAACACCAACAAAAGTTATAATTGCTCCAAAATTAGAATTTTTGTATTTGTTATACCAAAAGTTAGTAATCTTTTCAACTTCTAAACTACCTTTATGTATTTGTAAAAAATCTGCTCTATTTTGCATTTTCATCCTCCACAAACAGGAGGTAATAAAGATATTCTATCTCCGTTTTTTAATTCAATATCTTTTGAATTTATTAATGTATCATTTATTGCAACTGCACAAGTCTCAAGCCAATTAGACACATCTTTATCATTTTTTAATACTTCACTTAATTGTGTTAAATTAGTTATATCCAAATTCATATCTTCTTTGTTTATTGGTCCTAAAAATTCTACTTTTACCATTTTAACCCCTTACTTATTATATTTATATTATTATTCTGACCAAATTCTAACATAATAAGGACAAATATTTTATGATATTTGCTAAAATTGATTTTATTAATTTATTACCATTTCATATTTATATAAAGAAAAATATACAATCTTCTCAATTAAAATCAATAATTGAATATAAAAAATCATATCCATCTTATATAAATAATAAATTTAAAAAAAGAAAAGTTGATAGTGCTTTTATCTCTTCTATAGCTTCAAGAAATGAAAAAAATTTGGATTTTGGAATTGTAGCAAAAAATGAAGTATTATCTGTGTTATTGATACCAGGAAAACAACAGACAGATTTTCAATCACAAACTTCAAATGCTCTTGCAAAAGTTTTAGATTTAAAAGGAAGAGTAATTATTGGAGATAAAGCACTCAAATTTTATCATGAAAATCCAAATATTTTAAAAATTGATTTAGCAAAACAATGGCAAGATAAATACAATTTACCTTTTGTATTTGCAGTTTTATGTTTTAATAAAAATAAAAATAAATTAAAATCAATAACAAAAAATTTTAATAAAAAACATATAAAAATACCTCAATATATACTAGAACAATATTCAAAAAGAAGTGGTGTATCTAAAAGAAATATTTTAAATTATTTAACTAAAATTGATTACAATTTAGGGATAAAAGAAAAAAGAGCTTTAAAACTATTTTTAAAATTAACAAAAGAAAAAGGATTAAGATGACTATATTTGATGCAATAATTTTAGGTGTTATCGAAGGAATAACAGAATTTTTACCAATATCATCAACTGGACATTTAATTGTTGCTAGTGAATTTTTAGGATTAGAACAAACTAATATTAATAAAGCTTTTGAAGTTATAATTCAATTTGCAGCAATTTTAGCAGTTGTTTTAAACTATCCATCAAAATTTACATTTTCACATATTAATTTATGGACAAAAGTACTAATTGCTTTTTTACCAATTGCAATTATAGGTTTTATTTTTTCATCACAAATCAAAGCTATGTTTAATATAGAAATTGTAGCATGGATGTTTATTATTGGTGGAATTGTATTTTTAATAGTAGAAAAATTTTATAATGAAAAAGAGACTCATACTACTGATGTTGAAGATGTAACTTTCAAACAAGCAATGTGGATTGGAATAGCTCAAATATTTGCATTAATTCCAGGAACAAGTAGAGCAGGAGCAAGTATAATTGGTGCTATGTTAGTAAAATTAAATAGAAAAGCTAGTGCTGAATTTTCTTTTTTATTAGCATTTCCTGTTATGTGTGCAACAACTGGTTATGATTTGTTAAAACATCACAATGAATTATTTGTTGCTGGAAATATGATTAATCTTTTAGTAGGTTTTGTTGTATCTTTTATTGTAGCTTTTATTGCTATAAAGCTATTCTTAAAATTCCTTGAAAACTTTACATTTGTAGCTTTTGGAATTTATAGAATACTTTTTGGAATATTACTTTTAACTCTTTTTTAAAATAATATCAACTATTTGAGATGTGGCATTTGGATTAATAGAACTTATTAATTCAATGCTAATTTTATGAATATCTGAATTTAAAGCTTCAAAAAAATAATCCTCGCTTAATTCATCTTCTCTTTGTAGAAAACATAAATTTTTATCTTTTAATACTTTTGCATTATAATATTGATGATCAGAAGCTGCATATTTATATGGAACAAACAATGTTGGTAAATGATTTGCACATAATTCCCAAAGAGTAGATGCTCCTGCTCTACTCACTGCAAAATCAGCTTTTGACATTTTTAATGGAATTTCTTTAGAAAAATCAAAAACATCAGCATTTATATTTAATCTTTTATATTCGTTTTTCACTCTTTCAAAATCATTTTTTCCTGTTTGATGAATAATTTTTATTCCCATTTCATTTAATTTAGAAGCAACTTTTAAAGCAAAATCATTTATACAAACTGCACCTTGAGATCCCCCAAAAAAAGCAATAGTTTTAACTTTTTCTCTAACTCTTGAAGAATTAAAGAATTCATTTGAAACAGGATAATCTTTAACCAATGAATTATCATCAAATGAAGAAAAAACTTCTGTAGCAAATTTTGATGTTAGTTCATTTAATTTACCCATTTTTGAATTTTGCTCATGAATGTAAAGATTACAATCTCTTTTTAATATAGAAGCAAATGTTGCAGGTGCAGCTGAAAAGCCTCCAACAGAAATTACAACTTTGATTTTATATTTAAAATATAAATTTAAACAATATATAGTTTTAGAAAAAATATTAAATAAAGAAGCTATTTTCCCAAATCCCTTTTTATTTACAACTCCTTTTGTATCTAAAAAATATTTTTCTTTAATTCTTATATCATTTTCAAACCAAAATTTATCTTGACCATTTGAGGAACCAATAAAAATAATATTTATTCCTCTTTTAAATAATTCATCAATAAAAGCATCTGCAACTTTTAGATGCCCACCTGTTCCACCACCTGTTACAACAACCGTTTCTATCATATATTCTTAACCTTTTTTTTCACATCTTCTTCTTTTACTACTCTACTAATTGATAATACTAATCCTACAGAAACAGCCATTGCTAACATAGATGAACCACCATAAGAAAGAAAAGGAACGGCAATACCTTTTATTGGTATCATTCCTGAAATTCCATAAGAATTTATCAAAAATGCAATAATAATCATCAAAGCAATACCTAATGTAAATAAATGATATATTGGATTTTCAACCCTTCTACTAATTTTAAAAATTCTCCAAACAATACTAAAAATTAATGTACAAATTATAAATAGTCCAACTAATCCTATCTCTTCTGTAATACCTGCTAAAACAAAGTCCGTATGAACTTCTGATAAAAATCCTACTTTAATATCTCCTAATGCTATTCCTTGTCCAAAAAAACCACCATTATGTATAGCATTTAATGAGTGTGAAACCTGATAAGGTTCAGGTAATTCATCAATTCTTAAATACGGCTCTGCCCAAGAAGGAAGAACAGATAATATACCATCTTGAACCATCGCCCACCATGAGTGGATTCTTTGAATTCTATGTGGTGCGGCAACAATTAATCCAACTAAACCAACTAATGCAATTATCCCTAAAGCTAAAAAGATTTTAAACGACCTATTAGCAAAAATTAACAATACAACTAAAATAACACCTAATAATACTACTTGACCTAAATCTTTTTGTAAAAAAGCGATTATAAATACAACAACAAAAAATGTTAAAAAATATGGTGCTAGTAATAACACTTCATCAACTAATCCAAGTTTCTTAGGTTGATATATAACTTTTCTATGAAAAGACCAAGATAAAAAATAAATAAATCCTATTTTAAAAAATTCTACAGGAGATAAAGAAAATCCAGGAAGTCTAATCCATCTATTCGCTCCACCAGAAGCTGTTACTAATGAAGCAGGTAGAAAAGGCATTGCAATCATTAATAAAAAGAATATTATAAAAAAGGTCATTCCTATTTTTTCAACAGTTTTATCGGGATCTCTTTGTGATAAAAACCACATTAATAATATAGATACAATACCCACTAAACTTTGTCTTATAAAAAAATGAAATTGATTATAACCAAAATACTCTACTGTATAAATTGTCAATGAATATGAAAATATTATACTTATAATAATTAATAATGACACCAATATAAACAGAGTATAATCCGCTTCATTTTTATTTAAATTATTGTTGATTGATTTAATATTAGTTTTGTTAAAATACATTTCTCATTATATAATAATATGGATAAATATGTCTTCAAACAAAATCGAAAAAGTAGATAAAACAAAAAAAATAGTAATTTTGTTTCTATTAATTTTTTTAGCCTTAACAATACTAATTTTATCAGTTTTCAGAACTATTAGTGAAAAAAGGCACTTACCTTCTTTAAGAAGTGAAAAAAATGAACTTGCTGTTAGAGGTGATATAATAAGTGCAGATGATTTTAAAATTGCTTCTTCAAAAAAATTATACACAGCATCCATTGATACAAGATATTTAGATCCAAATAAAAAAGAACTTTTTTTAAACCTTTTTTCGATCTATAGTAATATTGATTATAAAACATTAAAAGAAAAATTAGCTGAAGGAGAAAAAAGTCCAGGCTACTTAGTTTTATCATATCAAATTGATTCAAGAACAGCAAAAAATTTAAAAGAACTTGCATTTAAACTTATTCAATTAGATGTTTTTATTAGTAGACAAATTAATGGTTCTAAAATTTTAAGAGGTTTAACAATAACTGAAAGTGGCGAAAAAAGAATTTTTTCTTATAATGATACACTAACACCTGTAGTTGGATATATTTCAAAATTTGAATCAGAAGCAGGAAAAACAAAAGTAAATGGAATAAAAGGACTTGAAAGACATTATAATAAAGTTCTAAATCAATCAAAAGATGGAGTTTTACAAGGAGATAGAGATGTTTTATCATATATTTCTTTTGACAAAAGTTCTTTAATAACAAAAAGAGTAGATGGGGCTACATTAAACTTAAATGTTCCACTAAAACTTCAAAAGAACAATGAAACAACTCTTGATTTATATAAGGAAAAACTCGGTGCAGATGAAATAATTGTTGCAATTATGGATAGTAAAACAGGAAAAATTTTAACAATGGCATCATCAAATAGATTTAATCCTGAAAAAATAAAAAAAGAAGATATTCCTTATCTAAATGTTAATGCAGTTGAATATCAGTTTGAACCAGGTTCTGTTATTAAACCCTTATCTATAGCACTTGCAATGGATAAAGGTTTAGTCAAAAAAAATGAAAATTTTCCAGCATATAATAATTTTGGCTCTATGTCTCAAAAAGGCTATCCTAAAGGTGCTTATAAAATAGGTAGATTTACCATAAAAGATGATCATCAATTTAAAACACATTATTTAACATTAGATGATATAGTTATTTTTTCATCAAATATTGGTACTTTACAAATTGCACAAAGATTAACTGGTCCTGAATTTTTTGAAGGAATGAAAAGATTTGGCTTTACTAGAAAAACAGGCATAGATTTACCATATGAAAAAAAAGGTGTAATGCCAAAAGTTTGGCAATTCTCTGCAGGAGATAAAGATAAAAAAGACAATGTTTTTAAAGCAACTGTTTCTTTTGGACAGGGTATGACATCTACTTTTATTCAAGTTTTAAAAGCTTATTCTGTTTTTAATAATGATGGATATATGGTTACACCAAGAATAGTTGATTATTTAACTTATGATAACAATAAATATAAACCCTATGATGACAAACCCGAATTTGTAATCTCTAAAGCAACAGCAGATGAAATGAAAAGAATGCTTGTAAAAACAGTTACAGATGGAACGGGAAAAGCTGCACGTATGAATGGGCTAGAAATAGGTGGAAAAACTGGAACAGCTCAAATAGCTAGAGGAGGTAAATATCTTAAAAAATATATATCTTCATTTTTTGGTTTTGTAAATGATGAAGAAGGAAATTCTTATACTATTGGAGTAACTGTTATTAACCCTATTTCTACTGGTAAAAATTGGTATTACTACTATGCTTCATGGTCAGCAGTTCCTGTATTTAAAGAAATAGTTCAAAATCTAATAAAATTAAACTATTTAACACCTAAAGAAGATATAATTTCAAACAAATAATAATTATTTATAAAGGTGAAAATATGTTCGGATTAAAAAAAGAAATTAAAGAATATAACTTATCAAAAGAAGAATTATCAAAATTCAACTATGCAAAAATAACTACAGAAAAAGGGGTAGTTTTTATTAAACTATTTAATGAAGAGACACCAACTACAGTTGCAAATTTTGCTACATTGGTAAATGATGGTTTTTATAATGGACTAATCTTTCATAGAGTTATCCCTGGTTTTATGGCACAAGGAGGTTGTCCTGAAGGTTCAGGAATTGGGAATCCTGGTTGGGCAATTAAATGTGAAGTAAATGCTGAAAAACAAATACACAATAGAGGTTCTTTATCAATGGCTCATGCAGGAAGAAACACAGGTGGTAGTCAATTTTTTATATGTTTTGTTCCTTGTCCTCACTTAAATAATCATCACACTGTATTTGGTGCTATAGAAGAAAATGATGCAGATAGCTTTGCAGCACTTGATGCAATTAAACAAAATGATAAAATTGTTTCTATTGAGATTCTTGAAAAAAGAGATTAATTACTTTTAATTAAAAAATATAAAAGGAAGAGATATTTCTGTCTCTTCCTTTTTAAAAATCATTTTAAATCCATTCTAATAAAAATCTAAATAAAGTAAGCCTATAAGTAAAAAATCTCCTTATAAGCCAAATATTGCTTAATGATAAAGAAAGTTAAATAATTGTTAATAAACAGAGATATAAAAATACGAAGAGCCAAAAAAAGGGTAGGTAAAAAAAAAGCTTCTTCCAAAGAGAACTAGTAGTAGTTCAAATAGAAAGAAGCTTTGTGTGTGTAAAAACTCAAAGCTGGCAGCGACCTACGTTTCCACCAGGGGACCCGGCAGTATTATCGGCGATGAAGTGCTTGACTTCCAGGTTCGGAATGGGACTGGGTATTTCCACTTCTCTGTAGCCACCAGCAAGTTGAGTATTAAATAAATTAAGAATAAAAAAGAACTAAAATTCTGTTCACTCATAAAAATCATCACTTAGATAATTTCTCTAAATTTACTTAATACTCAACTCGTTAAGGAGTTAAGAAAAAATAATGCTAAAGTCTTTGCTTCTTAAAAAAATTGACATTTTTTCAAGGTAACATTAAACACAATATATATTAAATATAAAAACATATATTTAATAAGATAGTAAACCAAAGAATTGTTAAAATAAGCCAAACGTTCTATTAGTACTGGTCAGCTAAACGCCTTACAACGCTTACACATCCAGCCTATCAACCAGCTAGTCTTGCTGGGAACTTCAGGGAAAGTTAATCTTAGAGTTGGCTTCGAGCTTAGATGCTTTCAGCTCTTATCACATCCGTACGTAGCTACCCAACGATGCTCTTGGCAGAACAATTGGTACACCAGTGGTACGTTCATCCCGGTCCTCTCGTACTAGGGACAAATCTCTTCAACTTTCCTACGCCCACGGAAGATAGGGACCGAACTGTCTCACGACGTTCTGAACCCAGCTCGCGTACCGCTTTAAATGGCGAACAGCCATACCCTTGGGACCGACTTCAGCCCCAGGATGCGATGAGCCGACATCGAGGTGCCAAACCTCCCCGTCGATGTGAGCTCTTGGGGGAGATCAGCCTGTTATCCCCGGCGTACCTTTTATCCTTTGAGCGATGGCCCTTCCACGCAGAACCACCGGATCACTATGACCGACTTTCGTCTCTGTTCGACTTGTATGTCTCACAGTCAAGCTAGTTTATGCCATTATACTCAACAAGCGATTTCCATCCGCTTTGAACTAACCTTTGTAAGCCTCCGTTACTTTTTAGGAGGCGACCGCCCCAGTCAAACTACCCACCAGACATTGTCCTGATACAAGATAATTGTACGCAGTTAGTAACTCAAATATTCAAGGGTGGTATCTCAAGGATGGCTCCGCTAGTACTTGCGTCCTAGCATCACAGCCTCCCACCTATCCTGCACATGAATATCCAAGCTACAGTGTCAAGCTGTAGTAAAGGTGCACGGGGTCTTTCCGTCTTTCCGCGGGTAGGAGGAATTTTCACCTCCACTACAATTTCACTGGATCCCTGGTTGAGACAGCTCCCATCTCGTTACGCCATTCATGCAGGTCGGTATTTAACCGACAAGGAATTTCGCTACCTTAGGACCGTTATAGTTACGGCCGCCGTTTACTCGGGCTTCAATCAAATGCTTCGCTTGCGCTGACATCATCAGTTAACCTTCGAGCACCGGGCAGGCGTCACACCTTATACATCCACTTACGTGTTAGCAAAGTGCTGTGTTTTTGGTAAACAGTCGGGAGGGACTCTTTGTTGCAACCTCTCTAGCTTTTTGGAGCAAGTCCATATACCAAAGTAGGCACACCTTATACCGAAGATACGGTGCTAGTTTGCAGAGTTCCTTAACCAGGGTTCTTCCACGCGCCTTAGAATACTCATCCCACCCACCTGTGTCGGTTTACGGTACGGGCAACATACAATATACTTAGTGGCTTTTCTTGGCACGACAGTATCATCGATTCTCCATCTCCTCCGAAGAGTGTCAAGAGCCTGTAAGATCTCGGCCTATTGCAACCCGGATTTGCCTAAGTTACAGCCTACGTCCTTCGACCCACTATTCCATCAGTGAGCTCGATTAACTCTATGCGTCCCCACATCGCGCTTATATGTTGGTATTGAAATATTAATCAATTTGCCATCGTCTACCCCTTTCGGACTCGACTTAGGTCCCGACTAACCCTACGATGACGAGCATCGCGTAGGAAACCTTGGGTTTTCGGCGTTGAGGATTCTCACCTCAATTATCGCTACTCATGCCTGCATGCTCACTTCTATCCGCTCCAACGCTCCTTACCGGTACATCTTCTACGCTGAATAGAACGCTCTCCTACCACTCAATTAAAAATTGAATCTAAAGCTTCGGTGTACATCTTAGCCCCGTTATATTTTCCGCGCAGAATCACTAGACCAGTGAGCTGTTACGCTTTCTTTAAAGGATGGCTGCTTCTAAGCCAACCTCCTGGTTGTCACAGTAACTCCACATCGTTTTCCACTTAGATGTAACTTAGGGACCTTAGCTGTTAGTCTGGGTTGTTCCCCTCTCGACGATTGATTTTATCACCCACCGCCTGACTCCTGTGATTCCACATATAGTATTCATAGTTTGATAGGGTTTGGTACCGCGGTAAGCAGCCCTAGCCCATTCAGTGCTCTACCCCTATATGCTACAACACAAGGCTATACCTAAATATATTTCGGAGAGAACCAGCTATCACGAAGTTTGATTGGCCTTTCACCCCTATCCACAAGTCATCCCAAGACTTTTCAACGCCTGCGGGTTCGGTCCTCCACTGGCTCTTACACCAGCTTCAACCTGCTCATGGATAGATCACTTCGTTTCGGGTCTGCAGCATCTGACTAATTCGCCCTATTAAGACTCGCTTTCGCTACGGCTTCGTACTTGACTTAACCTTGCCAGACACCACAACTCGCAGGCTCATTATGCAAAAGGCAGTCCATCACCCTGATAAATCATAGGGCTCTGAATGATTGTAAGCTAATGGTTTCAGGTTCTATTTCACTCTCCTCGCTGGAGTACTTTTCACCTTTCCCTCACGGTACTTGTTCACTATCGATCTGTAAGTAGTATTTAGGATTGGAGGGTGGTCCCCCCAGTTTCAGTCAAAATATCACGTGTTCCGACCTACTCAGGATACCATTAGAGCTATTGAGAATTTAAACTACAGGAGTTTCACCTTCTATGCTACACTTTTCCAAGTATTTCATCTATCCTCTTTAGTCTCATGTTATGGTCCTACAACCCCCAATGCAAGCATTGGGTTTGTCCTAATCCGCTTTCGCTCGCCGCTACTAACGGAATCTCGTTTGATTTCTCTTCCTCTGGCTACTGAGATGTTTCACTTCACCAGGTTAGCTCCCATATTGGGTAATATAGCTCTCACTATATTGGGTTGCCCCATTCAGAAATCCCCGGATCAAAGCTCTTTGGCAGCTCCCCGAGGCTTATCGCAGCCTAATACGTCTTTCATCGCCTCTTACAGTCTAGGCATCCACCATTAGCCCTTAATAGCTTATTAATAAATAGAGTTAAACTCTATCGCATTTTTGATAATATTCTTTGGCTACTATCTTATTAAACATATTACTTAAAATATATCTAATAAAACATGTTGTGTTCTATCTATAGTTTTATTTCTAAAATTTAGATATGAAATTTTTTTTGTTTTAAATTATTTAACATTGCTGTTATATAATTCTTACGAAAAAATTAAAGACTTTAACATTATATTTTTAAATATCATTTTCAAATCTCTTTGAAAAACTTTGATTCGAAAATCAAATATAAATTCAATCTCTTTGAACTTATATTTAACTTTCTATCATCTTTTTTTATCTTAATTGAACTATTTCTATTTAAAACTCTCATTTTAAATAATAGGTGGTGGAGAATAGCGGGATCGAACCGCTGACCTCCTGCGTGCAAAGCAGGCGCTCTCCCAGCTGAGCTAATTCCCCAACCTAAATTAATCTTTACTAGATTATTTAATGGTGGGCCTATCAGGACTTGAACCTGAGACCTCACGATTATCAGTCGAGCGCTCTAGCCAGCTGAGCTATAGGCCCCTTTTACTACCTATTTAAATAATCTTTATAAACCGAATATAAAATCATATATTTTTTTAAGTTTTTAAGTTAAGAAACAAATCTTAACTTAATTCTCTGAAAGGAGGTGATCCAACCGCAGGTTCTCCTACGGTTACCTTGTTACGACTTCACCCCAGTCGCTGAATCCACTGTGGAAGGTAGCTATTTTAGCATCCCCGCTTCGAATGAGTTCAACTCCCATGGTGTGACGGGCGGTGAGTACAAGACCCGGGAACGTATTCACCGTAGCATAGCTGATCTACGATTACTAGCGATTCCAACTTCATGTAGTCGAGTTGCAGACTACAATCCGAACTGGGAGATATTTTTGAGATTTGCTCCACCTCGCGGTATTGCTGCTCTTTGTATACCCCATTGTAGCACGTGTGTAGCCCTGGACGTAAGGGCCATGATGACTTGACGTCGTCCTCACCTTCCTCCTACTTGCGTAGGCAGTCTCATTAGAGTTCTCAGCCGAACTGTTAGCAACTAATGACGAGGGTTGCGCTCGTTGCGGGACTTAACCCAACATCTCACGACACGAGCTGACGACAGCCGTGCAGCACCTGTATATAAGTTTCTGCAAGCAGACACCAATCTATCTCTAGAAAGTTCTTACTATGTCAAGTCCAGGTAAGGTTCTTCGTGTATCGTCGAATTAAACCACATGCTCCACCGCTTGTGCGGGTCCCCGTCTATTCCTTTGAGTTTTAATCTTGCGACCGTACTCCCCAGGCGGTACACTTAATGTGTTAACTGCATTACTGCAAGGTCGAGCCTCACAACAACTAGTGTACATCGTTTAGGGCGTGGACTACCAGGGTATCTAATCCTGTTTGCTCCCCACGCTTTCGCGTCTCAGCGTCAATAATGTTCCAGTAGATCGCCTTCGCAATCGGTATTCCTTCTGATCTCTACGGATTTTACCCCTACACCAGAAATTCCATCTACCTCTCCCACATTCTAGGTATACAGTTTCAAAAGCAGTTCTATAGTTAAGCTATAGGATTTCACTTCTGACTTATATACCCGCCTACACGCTCTTTACGCCCAGTGATTCCGAGTAACGCTTGCACCCTCCGTATTACCGCGGCTGCTGGCACGGAGTTAGCCGGTGCTTATTCATATAGTACCGTCATTATCTTCCTATATAAAAGGAGTTTACGCACCGAAATGTGTCATCCTCCACGCGGCGTTGCTGCATCAGACTTTCGTCCATTGTGCAATATTCCCCACTGCTGCCTCCCGTAGGAGTCTGGACCGTGTCTCAGTTCCAGTGTGACTGATCATCCTCTCAAACCAGTTAGGCGTCATAGTCTTGGTGAGCCATTACCTCACCAACAAACTGATACCATACAGACCCATCCTCTAGCACTAAAGCGTTTCCCTTGCATACTTATGTATTAAAGGCATATAGGGCATTAGCAGACGTTTCCATCTGTTATTCCTTTCTAGAGGGCAGGTTATCTATACATTACTCACCCGTGCGCCACTTAGCTGACAATTATAGCAAGCTATAATCCGTTCTCGTTCGACTTGCATGTGTTAAGCACGCCGCCAGCGTTCACTCTGAGCCAGGATCAAACTCTCCATAAATTATAGATTATTTGAAACTGACATTTTTGTATTATTTTACTAATTACAAAATTATCACTCATTATCATAGACAAGTTTTCAATGTTTTACCATCTCATCTTGTTTTATATATTTTTTATATTAACATTATTTCTTATTTTATTTCTGTAAACAATGAAACAGATTTTTATAAGATTTATATATTCGGTTTATAAAGATTACTTCATAAACTTCAATTAAATTATTTTAAAGATCATCCTAATAAACTAAAACCTTTCTCATCTCTCTTTCGTTTGATGCGCTTCAGTCAATTTGGACGGGAATTATAATAGGATTTTTTATCCTTGTCAAGAGCTTACAGCTTAAATTTAGCTAAAATTTTCAAATTTACTGTACACTCTATTCTTTTACTATCTTATCTTTGTGTTTCTACCCTTACTACCTCTTAATATATCTTTAATTATTATTTATTACTTCTCTAAATCCACTTTTTGGATATATTTCTATCTCTTTCTTCTCTTCCTCTTTTGTTCTTAATATGATTTTACATCTTTCTTTTATCTCATATTGATTAAATTCATTTTCATGATTTGAAAGTTTAGAAAAGATTTTACCATTAGCTCCAAATGATAATTGACCTAAAGAAGTTGTTTCATTGCAGCTAATATTTACATCTACTATATCAAATGATTTCGTTAAAAGTGTATATTTACTATTATTTGTATTTTCTTGACAAAAATTAGAACTATATATATTTTTATTTGTTAAAGGATCTTTCAATGAATCATCTACACTAGGATGTCCTGTTAAATTTTTATCATTATAAATCGAAAAATAGATTCCACCTTCTGATTCCCTACATCTAAAAAATTTTATTGTCCATCTTTTTTTATGCCATAAATTATTCTCATCACTGTATTTATCATCTATTAGTGCTTTATATCTTACATATGAAAGATATAAAGATAATCTATTTGTTATTTCATCTAATTTATTTATTTTATTATTCGGTAAAAAAATCAAATACAATAAAGAGAGTAAAGCTATAACTATTATTATTTCTAATAATGAAATAGATTTTTTCATTTTAGTTTTTTTAAATATGTTGTAAAAAGCTCTTTATCATAATATTTAATAGAAATCTTTTCATCATAATTATAAAATTCTTTTGGAGATATAAAATAGTTATCACCTTCTTGTAATCCATAAAATTTCAACCTTAGAATCAACTCTTTATCAAAAGAATTTAATCCATTTATATTTTTTTTCTTTAATTCATTTGATAATTCTTCAATAAAATGATATTGATATACAAAATGTTTTGTTGGATTTGGTAATATCAAATACAAAGGTTTGTTTACTAAAGTAAATATTACATTTATTAAAAGCATTGAAACAGTTAAAATTGATAATATATTATATGTTTTTCTAAACTCTTTTAATCTAACTCTATATGAATGCAAAAAAGTTTTTATCATAAGAGGAACACCAATTACAACATAAGGAGCAAAATCTTCAATATAAACTCTTTGTCTAAATGATATAAAAATTGAAAGAAATAGAGCTGTCATAGAAATATACCAACTCAAGCTATGCTCTTTTTTTATTCCTGCTCTATAAGTGGTATAAATAAAATATAAAAAAAGTATAGGAGAAAATATAGTTGCATAAATTGCAACAGTGTCTATCAAAAATCCTCTAGGTTTGCCATCTGTTGAAAAACCATAAATAAACATTGATAAAAAAAACAATATTAAAGAAAAATATAAAAGCTTTTTATCATTTTCTTTTATAGAATAAAAAAACAAGGCTAAATATAATATAGCAAATGAATTATCAATCAAAAGAAATAAAAGTAACAAAAAGTAAGAATGTTTTTTATATTTTTCAAAATAATATAAATATAAAAGCGTACAAAAAATCACTATTATCGCACTATTAACCAATAAAGAAGCACTTAGAACTCCAGGAAGTAGCATAAAAACAACTATAGAGATCAATCTATCTTTTTCATATTTAAAATAATTATGTGTTATTTTGTACATTAAAATAACACTTGCTACATAAAAAAGTATAAAAGGGATTCTTAGTGCAATATCGTTTTGTCCAAATAAATATATTGAAATATTAGTAATAATAGATAAAACTGATGTATTTACAAAAACATTTAAAGCCTCTTTATAGGAAATACTAAGAGATGTTTCTGCTTTAAATATTAGGATACAAAATAACAGAGTTAATATAGTATAAAAGTAATAGCTATATTTATTTGTATTAATCATTACAATTTTAGAAAATTATCAATTATTTTATATCCGTACTCACTCATGATTGATTCAGGGTGAAATTGTACACCATAAATTTGTTTATCTTTAATTTCTAAAGACATAATTTCATTATCATCTTCACTAAATGAGGTTGCTATTATCTCTTCTGGTAGATTATCCTTTTCAACAATCAATGAATGATATCTAGTTTGAATAAAATTACTTGGTAAACCATCAAAAATTTTTGTATCTTTTATAACTTTTATTGAAGATGTCTTACCATGCATCATATTTTTTGCACGAACTACATTTCCACCAAAAACTTGCCCTATTGCTTGATGTCCTAAACAAATACCAAAAATTGGTTTTTTATCAGCAAAATATTTTATAACTTCTAAACAAATTCCTGCATCATCTGGAGTCGCTGGACCAGGTGAAATTATAATTTTCTCTGGATTTAACTCTATTATTTGTTCCAATGTTAATTCATCATTTCTGATGATTTTTAAATCTGCCCCTAATTCTAAACAATATTGAACAATATTGTATGTAAAACTATCATAATTATCAATCATTAATATCATATTTTAAATTTCCTAATTTTTATTTTTGCATTATAACAATAATAATATTTGTTTGTCTTAAAATATTTCATTTATTTTATGATAATCATTCTTAGTATTAAGAAAAAATAAAGTTTTATTTCAATAGTATTTCAATAATAATTATTAATATACTAAAGAGAGTAAAAATGGTAAAAAAATTAACACTAAGTGCTATTTTATTAGCAAGTTCATTATTCGCTGCTTCTGAAGTAAATGTTTATTCACATAGACATTATGATTCAGATAAAATCCTATTCAAAAAATTTGAAGAGAATACAGGAATAAAAGTAAATGTTGTTACTGCAAAAGCAGAAGAATTAGTTTCTAAGCTCGCAATTGAAGGAGAGAATACACCTGCTGATATATTAATTACAGCTGATATTGGAAATCTTTATGAAGCAAAAACTAGAAATTTGTTACAAAGTATTGAGTCAAAAACTTTACAAGAAAATATTCCTTCTCATTTAAGAGATGATCAAAATCAATGGTTTGCGTTAACAAAAAGAGCAAGAATCTTTGTATATAATCCTTCAAAAATTGATGAAAAAAATTTAGGTGATTATTTTAGCATTACAAAACCTGAATTTAAAGGTAAAATAATTACAAGAAGTTCAACAAACGCATATAATAAATCTTTATTAGCTTCAATCATTGCTAATCATGGTGAAGAAAAAGCTTTAGAATTTACAAAAGGTTTAGTTGATAATTTTGCTTATAATCCAAAAGGTGGAGACAGAGATCAAATTAGAGCTGTTGCTGCTGGTGATGCTGATTTAGCAATTGTAAACACATATTATTTAGGTGTAATGTTAAATGGTAAAGACAAAAAAGATTTAGAAATTGCAAAAAGTGTAAAAATATTCTTCCCTGCTCAAGAAACAACAGGAACACATATCAATATTTCAGGTGCTGGAGTTACTAATTTTGCAAAAAATAAGGAAAATGCTGTTAAACTTATCGAATTTTTAAGCTCTGAAGAGGCTCAAGCAACTTTTGCAGAAGGAAATCATGAATATCCTGTAAATGCTAAAGTAAAACCATCTTCAACTGTTTCATCTTGGGGAACGTTCAAAGAAGACAATATCTCTTTAAATGAAATAGGTAAAAACACAAAAAAAGCAGTTGAAATAGCAACTGAAGGGAACTGGAAATAAACAGATTAAAATACTACTTAGCACCTTTTATAGGGCTAAGTATAGCTTTACCAATACTAGCACTTCTTATTTACTTTGTACTAGAAGGAAATTTTAATAATGATTTTATTAAAACTAAAGTACTACTTGAATATACATCTAATACATCTTTTTTAATAGTAGGAACATTTATATTTGTTGTTATTTTAGGAACAATAACTTCTTATTTGAGTGCAAGATTTGAATATTTTGGAGATAAGTTTTTTACTATTTGCTTTATATTACCACTTGCTTATCCTGCTTATATTTTAGGATATGCTTATGTGGGGTTTTTTGAATATAGGGGAATATTATCAGAAATTGTAGCTAATAATAGTATTCGATATGATATATTAAATGTCTATGGAGCGATTTTTGTTTTTTCTATTGCAATGTTCCCTTATGTTTATATTTTAGCAAGAGTATCTTTTGCTTCTATTTCATCAACAGTTTTTGAATTAGTTTCTTTACAACAAATGAATCCCATCAAAGCCTTTTTTAAAGTATATTTTCCTCTTGCATACCCAGCAATTTTTGCGGGAAGTATTTTAGCAATTATGGAAACACTAAGTGATTATGGAACAGTTTTATATTTTGGTGTTGAAACTTTTAGTTTTGGAATATTTAAAAGTTGGTTTGGATATGGAGATTTAGCAGGAGCTATAAATGTAGCTATTGTTTTACTTATTTTTGTTTTTGGTATTTTATGGACTGAATCTATTATTAGAAAAAAATATAGATTTGTAAGTTCAACTCATAGTGCAAAAAAAGTTTCAAAAATTAGATTAAAGGGTAAATATAATATTTTTGCTTTTTTAATTTCATTTGTAATTGCAAGCATATCATTATTTATTCCTACATCTGTTTTAATATACTGGTTTATTTTAGATTTTAATACTTTAGATTTTACTACTTTTGGTTATTTATTAAATACCTTACAACTTAATATTATCTCTTCTGCTGTAATTATTTCTTTGTCTTTTATAGTTATTTATATGTTACGATTTTATCCTTCGAATATAGCAAATATTACACATAAAATTTCTATATTAGGATATTCAATTCCTGGAGCTGTCGTTGGAGTTGGACTATTAATATTTAGTAGCTTTTTAGACAAAAGTTTAGGCTTTATACTTTTTAGTGGAACTTTTTTTATGCTTATTTTTGCTTATGCCACTAGATATTTTGCTTCAAGTATTGGCTCAATTGAAAATGGTTTTAGTAAAATTGATTCTAGTATTGATGACGCAAGTAAAATTTTTGGGAAAAGTGAATTGCAAAATATCTTTAAAGTATATTTACCATTAATGAGACCATATATTTTAAGTGGTTTTTTAATTTTATATATTGATATTGCAAAAGAATTACCAGCTACGTTAATATTAAGACCTTTTAATTATGATACCCTAGCTATTAGAATATATGAATTAGCAAGTAATGAAATGCTTTATAAAGTGGGTTTCCCTTCTCTTGTTCTAATTATTACAACAGCTATTGCTGTTATGCTTTTAAACTCTAAATTTGTGAGAAGAAAAATATGAATGAAATAGTTCAAGTAAAAAATTTACAAAAGATTTTTTGTAAAGGTAATATTTGTATTGCAAACAAAATTAATTTATCAATTAATGAAGGTGAAATTTTCACTATTTTAGGTAAAAGTGGAAGTGGAAAAACAACTTTTCTAAGAATGATTGCAGGCTTAGAAACCCCAGATGATGGAGAAATTTCAGTTGATAATAAAACTGTTTTTTCTAAAAATACAAATCTTTCACCAAAAGATAGAAAAGTTGCTGTAGTTTTCCAAAATTATGCTCTTTTACCTCACTTAAGTATTTCCTCAAATATAACATTTGGAAGCAAAGCTTCAAAAGATGAATTAGAAGATGTTTTGGAAAAAACAAAACTAAAAGGTCAAGAAAATAAATTTCCTCATGAATTAAGTGGTGGGCAACAACAAAGGGTTGCGCTAGCACGTGCTATAATAAATAAAGCAAAAATACTTTTACTTGATGAACCTTTAAGTAATATAGACACAGAATTAAGATCTCATTTAAGAACTGAATTAAAAGAAATGATAAAAGCTTTTAATATCACTGCATTATTTATAACTCATGATAAAGAAGATGCCTTTTATTTATCAGATAGAATTGCAATTATGCATGGGGGAAATATTTTACAAGTAGGAACAGCAAAAGAAGTTTATCATCATCCAAAAGATTTATATTGTGCAAATTTTTTAGGAAAAATAACTCAACTTGAAGATAACACTTTTATAAGACCTGAACATATAGAAATTTGTCCAAATGGTCAATTTGAAGCTGTAATAGAAAATATAGTTTTTTATGGAAGTTTTTATGAAATTACAATAAATACTGGAAATAAAATTTTATTAGTTCATAGTTACAACGACCATTTAGAAATTGGTCAAAAAATAAAATATAAGTTTAATGGAGAACTGTTAAGTTTTTAAACATAAAAATATTATATTTATTTTAAATATTGTAGAATAATTCTATGATTATTAAAATATTACCAATTATTTTATTTTTTATTGTTACATTAAATGCAAATCAAAAAGTAACCCTTTATCTTGATTGGTTAAATCAATTTCAATTTGCAGGTTATTATATAGCTAAAGAAAAAGGTTATTATAAAGATTTGGGCATTGATATTGAAATTAAAGAGTTTCAAGGTGATTATAATTCTATAATAAAAAATGTAATTTCAAATGAAACTATTTATGCAATTGGAAAATCTTCTTTAATATTAGATAATAATCAAGATAAAAATATTATTCTACTCTCAACTATTTTCCAAAAATCTCCTTTAATATTATTAACTCTTGAATCGTCAAATATAAAAACACCTAAAGATTTAGAAAATAAAAAAGTTATGATTACTTCTGATGCAAAAGAATCTGCTTCAGTTAATGCAATGATTTTATCTCAAGGATTAAATTTAAATAGTGTTAATTTTTTAGAACATACTTTTGATATAAATGATTTATTAAACAAAAAAGTTGATGCTTATGCTGGATATTTATCAAATGAACCTTATTTATTGGATAAAAAAAATATTAAATATAATATTATAAATCCAAGTGATTATAATTTTGATTTTTTTGAAGGAATATTATTTACTTCAAAAAAAGAGTTATCAAATAATCCAACAAGAGTTCTAAATTTCAATGAAGCTTCATTAAAAGGTTGGGAGTATGCTTTTAATAATATTGAAGAGAGTGTAAAAATAATTTATGAAAAATATAACACTCAAAATAAAACTTTAGATGAATTAATATTTGAAGCAAATATACTAAAAGATTTGTCTAATATAAAAGAAGAAACTCTAGGTACTATTAATTTAAATAAAATTAATGAAATAAATTCATTTTATAAATTTTTAGGATTAAATGCACAAAATAACTTTGATGCAGAATCTTTGATTTTTGATAAAACAAAAGTTTTACTTAATAAAGATATAAATAGTTATTTAAGAGATAATCAATTTACTTTACTTATAGAAAATAATAAAATTCCCTATTCTTTTAAAATTACAAATGAGCAAGTAGGGATTGAAATAGATTTTTGGAATCTATTATCAGAAAAAACAAATAAAGCTTTTAATATAGAAGAAAGATTAAGTACAAAAAACTTAAACATATTCACAAACAATATAAAAGTTCAATTCAAATATAGTACAAAACCTATAAAAAATAATAAGTTCGTTTATACAAATTCTATAGCTAAAATTCCAATAGTAATGGCAACAAAAGATAATAAAAATTTGATAAATAATTTAGAATATTTAAGTAATGTAACTGTTGGTATCTCAGAAAAACTAGATTTGATAAAAGAATTACAACAGAATTATCCAAAAATTAATTTTATTGAGCTTAATTCAGTAGATAATGCTTTTAACAAATTAAAAAATGATGAAATATATGGATTTATTGATGATATTTACTCTATTTCTCATAAAATAAACTATGAAAATATTAAAAATATTAAAATAGTTCAAACATTACAATATAACCTAAATATCTATTTAGAAAGTGAAAATATTAACAAACCATTTATAAATCTTCTAAATATTGCAATAAGTAAATTAACTAATGAAGAAAAAAACAATATATTAAATGCTTATCAACAAATTTTATATCATGATAAAACTAATATAATTGAAATTTTAAAATATATTGTTCCTCTATTTTTTTTACTTAGTATTTTTATGTTTTTAAATTATAAATTGAATAGTGAAATCAAAAAAAGAAAAAATATAGAAAAAGAGTTATTAAAATTAGCAAATAAAGATAGCCTAACAAATATTTATAATCGAAGAAAAATCGAAGAAATTTGTGAAAATGAAATAGATAGAAATTACAGATATAACACTATTTTCTCAATAATTTTCTTTGATTTAAATGACTTTAAACCAATAAATGACAAATTAGGACACCATATTGGAGATGAAGTATTAATCAATGTGGCACAAACTATAAAGAAAAATATAAGAAATTCAGATAGTTTAGGGAGATGGGGAGGAGATGAATTTTTGATTATTCTTCCAGAAACAAATCTAGAACAAGCTAAAAAAACTGTTACTCATTTAGAAAAGAAAGTTTCAAATATCATCATTGATTCAAATAAAAATTTAAAAATATCTTGTAGTTTTGGTGTTGCACAATATAAGAAAAATGATAGTTTCGACTCATTGATGGAAAAAGCTGATAAACTTATGTATGCATCAAAAACAATTTATAAAAATAAGAAGAAGGGTTAAACCCCCTTCTATTCAACCTCATCTTCAACAGTTTCTAATGCTGCTAAATAATCTTTAAATCTTTTTTGTCCTAAATTATCAGTTCTATAATCATTTATTAATTTTTCTATATAAGATACTATACCAGTTGCTGGAACTTTAACTCCAACTTTTCTTGAAATTCTACTTTTGCTCGTACCTTCTAAATTTCCACCCAATAAAACTTCATAACCTTCTACTCTTTCACCTTCATGTCTAATCATACCTCCAACAAATCCTATATCTGAGATTTGTGGTTGAGAACATCCATTTCCACAACCTGAAATAGAAATTGTTACATCATCTTTAAATTCAGGGAATTTTTCTTCTAATTGAATCACTATTTTTTTAGCAAATTCTTTAGTTTCTGTAATTCCAAATTTACAAAACTCTTTTCCTGTACAAGATTGTAATCTTGCTCTAAAAGGAGTTGGATTGTATGGATAACCTAAAGCTACAAATTCATCTGCTAAAGCTTGAGCTACTTCATCTTTCACACCATAAACTACAAAATTTTGAGTAGCTGTTAATGCGATTCCACCTGCATTATATTTTTTACAAATCTCATACATTGCTTGAAAATCACTTCCTGCTACTCTTCCTGAATTTGTTGCAAATCCAATATAAGAATATCCAGCTTGTTTTGCTTTATTAATTCCAAAATGATTTCTATTTTCAAACGAAGCAATTTTTGGTTCTACCAATCCTTCTTGAAGTTTATATCCAATATTTTTTTCTATCTCTTCAACAAACTTTTCAATTCCCCAATCATTTAATAAGTGTCTAACTCTTGCTTTGTTTCTATTATCTCTATTTCCATTATCTCTAAAAATTTCAGCACATGCAACTGCAACTGCTCTTACTTGTTCTGGTTTTACATATCTATTTGCACGTGTAGCTATTTGTTTTGATTTTGATAAACCTCCACCAATAGTTAAATCAAATAAAACTCCACCATTATCAGCTTTAAAAGCAGTAAATGCAACATCTTGAATTTCGTGAGCTGCACAATGACATTTACATCCAGAAATACCTATTTTATATTTTCTTGGAAAATTACAATAACTATCTTCATTTTCATCAAAATATGTATCTACTTCTTTTACTAAATCTCTTACATCATAAATTTCATCTTCATCAACACCACTTACAGGACATGTCATGATTGGTCTTGGTCCATCACCTGATGCCATTCTTGAAGTAAGTCCAACTGATTGTAATAATCTAAAAATTTCTGGCATATCTTTTATTTGAATATAGTGAAATTGAACATTTTGTCTAGTTGTAAAATCTACTAAACCTTGAGCAAAATCTTTACCAATTTTTGCCATAACTTCTAGTTGTTCTAAATTCATTTTAGTATCAACAAGTTTTATTCTTTTCATAAAGTATTTTTTGTCTTCTAATCCATCACTATTCACATGAGGATACATTCCATACCATTTTAATAAACCAATATAATCAGCTGATAAAGGAATTCCTTCATTTGCTTCTTTATATATATCATCAATAACCCTTAGAGGATTTCTTGAAGCTTTTAATTGCTCTAATGCTGATAATTCTTTTGCCATTTTTCACTCCTAATATTAAAGATATAATAATATCTTTTACCTTATATTTACAAAATTATATCCTATAAAGATAAAAAATTAATTAAATTAATCTTGATTAATTTACTATACTTTTTAATTAGATAAAAATATCCATTTAATTGAAGATTTTTTTTATAATTATAAATTGAAATATCTTTTAAATTATAATTATTTTTATTCAAAAAAGCCTTAGTATAGGCTTTACATAAAGATATAATATTTTTAAGATTTTTTTTAGGATATTTCTTTTTTTTATGGTTTATAATTACAATATAGAATAAGAATTAAATCATATATGATTTAAAAATCTTAAATAAGCTCTTATTCTATCTAAATTTCGCAGGAGAATAAATTGGGTGTTTCATTTATAAATGAGCCTAAAAACTTTGTTCCTTTTTTAGACCTTCTAAAACAATTAATTAGAGTTCCATCTGTAACAGGTGCAGAGCACTCTTTTTTATTATATTTAAAAAGAGAATTAGAAGAAATAGGAATAAAAACACAATATTATGATGGTTTATTAGTTGCGCAAGGAAAAAATCCTACAAAAGGGATGCTAAGTGCTCATATTGATAGACATGGAGTAATTTGTACGGGTCCAAATGAGTTTCAATTTGCTGCATTTCTTGCTAAAAACCGTTCAGATTTAAGAGGGAATTCCCTATCTGAACAAACATATCAATTAATCGCAAAAAGATATATCAATCAGCAAGTCCAAGCTTATGAACCATGGAGTGGAAGTTATCTTGGTATTGGAAAAATTCATGATGCTTATATGTGTGAAGAGATAAATAATTTAATTTTTAAAATAGATGGATTATCTCATTTACAACCAGGAACTCCTATTGCTTTTAGTGATAAACTAAAAAGAGAAGATGATTTAATATCTGCACAACTTGATAATGTAATATCTGCGGCTATAATAATCTATTTATATCAAAATGGCTTTCAAGGAACTGCATTTTTCACAGCACAAGAAGAAGCTGGTAAATCTTGGAGATATGTTTATGAATGGTTTAGAAAAAACAATATGACTACAAATGAATTATTAGTTTTAGATACAAGCCCTTATGAAACAAGAGTTGAAGCAGATGTTCAACAAGTAGTTCTAAGAAATAGAGATGCAAATGCTAGATTTAAATCTCCTGTTTTAAAACAATTAAAAAACTTTTGTCACAAAAACAGAATTGATTTTTCTTGTAAAGATACATTTATACAAGAAAAAAATAGAGTTAGAAAAGAGAAAAATTTACCTTTACTTACTCTTGGTAGTACAGAGCTTGGTAGAATTGTTATGGAATCAAAGGGAACTATTCAAGGAACAACATTACAAATACCAACAACAGGTTATCATACAGTTGAAGAGACAGCATCAATCAAATCTGTCAAAGCAATTTTATATATTTTAAGCAGTTTATATATTGAAAAAAATGCTTAATAACAAATCATAAAACTATTTTAATTTAGAGGAATTTAAAATTATGGATTTAGCTATTATTTACGAATTAAGAGCAAATGACGTGAGTGAAGAGCATATTGAATTAATCATGGATAGAGTGAAAAATAGATTAACAGAAGAAAATATAGATAAAGAGTTAGTAAAATTAGGTTATCCTAAAATATTTACAGTAGATTATGATGAATATGATAACTACGATTTTGATGATGACTATAGTCCTAACCATAAGGGAAATTATGAAGAAATTGACTAATAAAGAGCTTGTTAAAGTTTATTATGATGAATTATGGAATAAACAAAATAGAGAGTATATAGATATCTTATTTGACGATAATATAACATTTCATGGTTCATTAGATATATCAGTAAAAGGTAAGGAAGAATTTAAAAAATATATGGATACTATTTTAACTGGTATTCCTAATCTTTTTCACAGTATTGTAACCATGGTATGTGAAGATGATACCATTGCTATTAAAGCATTGTACAACGGTAGACATACAGGAAAACTTTTTGATTACGAACCAACAAATAATAAAATTGCTTATAGTGGAGCATCTTTTTTTAAATTTAAAGATGGTAAAATTATTGATATTTGGGTTCTTGGTGATTTAAAAACTCTTATTAAACAACTTTCATAAACATATGTTTATGAAAGATTTGTAAATCTTTTTTAATAATAAACACTCACTTTTATACAAAACAAAGGCTTATTTTGAACAATCATTTAATAGAAATTTTGAAAGAAAAAACAAATTTTTCATCTAAAGTAATTTTAAATATCATCAAACTTTTAGACGAAGGTTGTACTATTCCATTTATTGCAAGATATAGAAAAGATTTTACAGATGGTGCAACAGATGAACAACTTCGTATCTTTGAAGAAGTTTATGAATATTCTAAAAAACTTCTTGCACGAAAAGAAGAATTGATAGCTCTTTTAAAAGAGAAAAACTTTTTAGATGATAAAGTTCTAAAAAATCTTGAAAGTGCAACTACACTTCAAGCTTGTGAAGATATTTATGCACCTTACAAAGAGAAAAAATCTTCAAGAACAACCTCAGCTATTGAAAATGGTTTAGAACCATTGGCAAATATTATTCAAAGTATGAGATATTCACTTGAAGAGATAAATCAAAAAGCAAAACAATTTTTAAATGAAAATGTTACAAATATAGATGAAGCACTAAATGGTGCAAAAGATATTATCGCACAAAGATATGCAGATGATTTTAAATCAAAAGAAGTTTTAAGAAACCTAATAGCAAATTGGGGAACGTTAGAAATAAAAGAGACAAAAGAGTTTGATAAAAATGGTCTTTATGCCTCTTTTGCAAACACAACTGAAAAAATAAAATATATAAAATCACATAGAGTTTTAGCTATTTTAAGAGCAGTAAATGAAAAACAACTCTCAATAAAAGTTGAAATTGATGAAAATCATATTTTAGAAAATATTAAAAAATATAAAATTCCAACAAATGCAGCCTCTTCAAAAGAGTTAGTATTTGATGCTTACAAAGATGGACTAAAAAGATTACTTCTTCCAAGTCTAAAAAGAGAAGCAATAACAAATCTAAAAGAAAAATCAAGTAGTGAAGCCATAGAACTTTTTGGAAAAAATCTAAAAGAACTGCTTCTTACTGCACCACTTGTTAATCAAGTGATTTTAGGAATGGACCCAGGATATAAAACTGGTTGTAAATTGGCAGTTATTGATGAAAATGGACTTTATTTAGATAGTTCTGTTATATATCCTACAAAACCAAAAGAAGATATATCAGGTTCATCAAAAGTTGTTTTAGATTTAATCAAAAAATATAAAATCACAAGTATAGCAATAGGAAATGGAACAGCTTCAAGGGAAACTGCAAACTTTATAAATGAACTAATCAAACAAAATAATTTAGATGTAAACTATGCAATCGTTAGTGAAATAGGAGCTAGTGTTTATTCTGCTTCAAAAATTGCAATAGAAGAGTATCCAAATCTTGATGTTACAATAAGAGGTGCTATTTCCATTGCTTCAAGGCTTCGAGATCCTATGGCAGCTTTAGTAAAGATTGACCCAAAATCTTTAGGAATTGGTCAATACCAACATGATGTAAATCAAAAAGAGTTAGCTTTAAAACTTGAAAATATAACTATTGACTTAGTAAATAAAGTTGGAGTTGATTTAAACTCAGCTTCCTATAAACTTCTATCTTTTATATCTGGTATTACAGAAAAGTTAGCAAAAAATATAGTTGAACATAGAAATAAAATCAAAAAGTTTAATACTAAAAATGAACTGCTTAAAGTAAAAGGTATTGGAGAAAAAGCTTACGAGCAATGTGTTGGATTTTTAAGAATCAAAGATGGAAAATCAATCTTAGATAACACAGCAATTCACCCAGAAGATTATGAAGTAACAGCAAAACTACAAAAAAACTATAAAGTAGAAGAGATAAAAGATTTTGAAAAAGTTTCAAATGAAATAAATACAAGTTTACTAAAACTAAAAGATATCATAACTGAACTTTTAAAGCCAGGATATGATGTAAGAACCCAGTTCAATCAAGTGAAATTTGCAAATGATATTTTAGATATCAATGATTTAAAAGAAGGTTATATTTTAAGTGGAATAGTAAGAAACATAACAGATTTTGGTGCTTTTGTTGATATTGGACTTAAAAATGATGCCCTACTTCATATCTCACAAATAAGTGAAAAAAGAATCTCTCATGCAAGTGATGTTTTAAATATCAATCAAAATCTTGAAAATCTAAAAGTAATAAGTGTAGATCTAGAGAAACAAAGGGTTGGTTTAAGTCTAAAATGAAAATATCACAATCAAATATAGGAATAATGTATATTGGATTATGTATTTTTCTTTGGTCACTACTTGGCATTTTTGTAAAATTTGCACAATCAAACCTAGACCATTATCAATATATGTTTTATTCATCAGCTTTTTCATTTTTATCACTGTTAGTTTTATCAATCATAAATAAAAATTTAAAAGAAATTTTTACATATTCGAAAAAAATTCTTTTATTTTTATTTGCATTAGGATTTTTAGATTTTACATTTTATTTACTTCTATATTTTGGATATCATCATGCAAATTCTTTAGAAGTCTTAGTTATCCAATATACTTGGCCAATTTTTATAGTAATTCTATCTTTAATCATTTTGAAAGAAGAGTTCACAAAAAGAAAACTTTTCGCTGTTATATTAGGATTTATTGGAGTTAGTTTAGTTATAACAAAAGGCAATATTTCATCTTTTAGTTTTGAATCAATAGATGTTTTGTTAATAGTAATGTTATCTGCTTTTTGTTTTGCTCTATTTTCTGTTTTAAGTAAAAAAGTTAAAATTGATGCCATAAACGCCGTTATGATTTATTTTTTTGCAGCAACAATTTATTCATTTATAAGTATGCAAACTTTTTCAAGTTTCGTTTTCCCAACATCAAAAGATTGGATTAGTATTTTAGTAAATGGAATTTTTATAAACGGTATATCTTATGTATTTTGGATAAAAGGACTTCAAATCTTTGATGCTTCAAAAGTAGCACCATTTACATTTATAATTCCTATTTTATCAGCATTTTTTCTAATTTTAGTTTTTGATGAACCAATTTTAATGATTTATTTTATAGGACTTGCTTTTGTAATATTTGCAGGATTAATAAATAGTATAAGAACTAGAAAAGATTTATAGTTCTTATACATATGATATCTAATAAAAAGCCTTAGGTTTAAGTAATTAAAAATTATCTATTATTTAATTTTATCTCTACTTAAACCAAATGTTCAGGTTCATGAAATAAATAACCTTGAGAAAAATCAATTCCTAAAGATTCAACAACATTTTGAACTTCTTGACAATGTACAAACTCAGCAACAGTTTCAATCCCTAAAACTTTAGCAAAATTTACAATAGTTAAAACTGTCAATCTGATATTTTCATTTATATGGATATTTTTAATCAAAGAACCATCTATTTTTAAAAAATCCACATTTAATTTTATAATATATTCAAAATTTGAATATCCTGTCCCAAAATCATCTATCGCAACTCTACAACCAAGAGCTTTTGCTTTTCTTATAAAATCACCAACCTCTTCAAATTTCTCTATTCCTTCTGATTCTACAATTTCTAAAACAACCCTATTTGCTACTTTTGTTTCTATTAATTTTGAAAATAAAAAATTTATAGTTTTTTCATTTTTAATATCTTCAATCATTAGATTTATTGAAAAAACAGCATCTTTATCTTTGAAATATTCGCAAGATTTTTCAATAATCTTTTTTGTCATAAGTGGATATAGTCTTGCTTTTTTTGCATGTTCTAAAAACACAAAAGGAGATAAAATTTTTCCATTTGGAAGTTTCATTCTCATTAATGTTTCATATTTTATATCTTTTGTTTTATTATTTATAATTTTTTGCCCATAAATTAGAATATTATCATCTTTTAATGCTTGTTTTATATCTTTTGTTAGTTCAACATTACTCTTTAAATTTTTATATATAGGCATATTTTCATCAAATATTCCTATATCAACATTTATTTTTTTTGCCCAATAGAGTGCAATTTCTGCATGAGTTAATATTTTTTCATTATAATCAGCAATTCCAACTGTAACTGAAATATCAAAACTATCTTCATCTATTAAAAAACTCTCTCTATCACATAAAATATTAAGATTTCTACAAGTTTTATCTAATTCTGTTAATTTAAAATTTCCAAATGCTAAAAAAGCAAAAACATCACCAGAAATTCTATAAACATTGAGATTTGTACTTTTAAATACTAATAATCTTTTTGCAAAACTTTTTAATATTTTATCTCCAATTTCTATACCATAAGAGTTATTTATATCCTTAAATCTATCTATATTTATTAAGGCAAGTTTAGGAGAAACCAAATTTTTTAAATCATTTAAAAGCTTTTGTCTATTTGGTAATGCTGTTAATTCATCAGTAAATTGCTCATATATTAATTCATCTTTTTCAAATAAAGCACTGATATCATTTCTTATTGCAATATATTCTACAACATTATTATTTTTATCTATTATAGGAATTATTGTTGAATCAACATAATAAGCTTGACCATTTTTTTTTCTATTTTTAATAATTCCTTTAAATGTTTTCTTTTGATTTATTGTATTCCATAATTGAGTAAAAAAATCTTTTTTTGTATCAGAATGCCTTATTATATTATGATTTTTTCCAATTAATTCCTCTTTTGTATATCCTGATATTTCACAAAATTTATCATTAACATAAGTAATCATTCCATTTAAATCAGCTTTTGAAACAATAGAACTTTCATCTAAAGCTCTTTTATACTCTTCAAGTAATGATAAAGAATCATATAAACTTTTATTATCATCACTTGTACCTAAAATAGTTTGATTTATTTCATTAATAAAATTATCTTTTTGTTCTAATTTTATTTTTTGTTTTACTATTTCATCTTTTAAAGTTCTAATTTCTTCTATATTTCTAAGTGTTAATTGAATAATATCTTTATTATTAAGAGATATTTTTTTTAAGTTTACTTCTTTTAAAAAAGTTTTATTGTCAAGTTTTTTAAACAACCATTCAAAAGTATATTCACCTTCTTCATAACATTTTTTAATGTAATAATTTGATTTATCAACAGAAAGAGTTCCATCAGGTTGGTATTTTGAAGATAGTTGAGAAGGATGTAATAAAATAAGCTCATCTAAAGAGTTCATATTAAATAACTCTAAAGCTTTATAATTTGCATCAATAAAATATGATTTTTCCATTAAAAAAACTGGCTGTGAAATATTATTAAATATCTCTTTATAATAATCAATATCTTTATTCATACAAATTCCAAATTCTTAAATTGTTTAGGTATTGTACTATATATTTGTTACTATTCATCTAATTATCGCAAAAACTAGAGATTTCTCTAGTTTTTAAATGCAATAGTATCTACCTCAACCAAAACATTTTTTGGCAAAGTTTTAACTGCAACTGTACTTCTAGCAGGTGCTGTTTCACCTTTGAAATATTGTGCGTAAACTTCATTGAATGCAACAAAATTATCCATATCTGATAAGTAACAAGTAGTTTTTAAAACATTTTCAAAAGAACTTCCAGCTTCTTCTAATACAGCTTTTAAATTTTCCATAACTTGTTTAGTTTGCTCTTGAACTCCACCACTTACTATTTCCATAGTAGTTGGGTCTAATGCGATCTGTCCTGATGTGAAGATTAATTTATCAAAAGCAGTTGCTTGATTGTATGGTCCTATTGCACTTGGTGCTTTTTGTGTTGAAATTATTGTTTTCATTTTATATCCTTAATTAGTAGCTTTATTAAATTTTTTGTATTATACAAGTTTCTTTCTTTCTCTTGGGAAAAACAACTCAAAATCTTTTTTTATATGACTTAAAACTTCTTGATTTACTTTTATAAATCCTTTATATTCAAGTGCAGATAAAACAATAGCCTTTGAATAATCTAAAACATCTATATCAACTAAATATTCATTTACATCTACCCATTTTGCATCTATTATCTCTTGTGTATCTTGAGTATTTATTTCATAAATTTTAGGAGTTGCTGTACATAAAACATATAAATTTGATTTATGAAATTGATGAGGATAAAAATGTCCTAAAGAGATGATTGATTCAAATTCTACTTCTATTCCAGTTTCTTCTAAAACTTCTCTTTCAAGTGCTGTTGAAATCATTTCACAATTATCAATATGACCACCAGGAAGTTTATATCCAATATGAAAATGTTTCTCTTTTATAACTAAAAGTTCGTTGTTTTCATTTATTACTACAGCACCAACTCCTAAAGTATGATTTGCTGCGGTAGGAATTATGGCATCATCTTTTAATCTTTTAACAACTAATATGTAATTTTCACCACAAGAATGAAAAATAAATCCTTGATTTGTAGCTATTGGTATAAACTCAGATTTATTTATACTTATATAAATCCAAATTAAATTTCTTCTATTTTCTACACTTTTAATTAGAAAATCAAGATTTATTTCAAACTCTTCTTTTGTATTTGGTAAATATTTTTCATCAATTGTTATGCCATTATATGGATCTAAAACTGTTGTAAAGCAACCTATATTTTCTAAACTTGTATTATTCATCTTTTTTCCTAAATATATTTTATTGGTAAATAAAAATCTAAAATAAATTCATCATCTTCAACTAAAAAATGATTTTTATGATACATAGTATAAGAAGGATTAGTAGTAGTTTCATATCCACTTTCTATTAACCAAGTGTGATAAACCCATTGAATTAATTTTATAACATCACCATATTTTCCAGTTAATGAAAATTTTGCATAAATTCCTTTTGGAATTATCAAAGTTGGAAGTGATAAATCTTTTAATTTTTCTTCTTCATTTTCTAAAACTACTATTGCAATATATTGACACTCTTCAAGTGGAGTGATAATTGGATTATCATGGTGAAGTGCCATTTGTTTATACTCTTTAATATCATTTGTATAAATCCATGTTTGAAGTTTTTGCCAAGTCTTTTTAATACTTCTATCATAACCTTTATGTCTTATATAATAGCCTTTTATTTCAGGCATTTTTACAATAGTTTGTTCTATCTTTGAAAAATCTATTGTTTGATTGTTTGTAGAGATTTTTTCAACAATTTTATTTGAATACTCTTTATAACCACCATTTTTCCACATCTTTGGAGTCATTAAAAATCTCTCTTTAAATGCTCGTAAAAATGAAGTTTGAGAACTGTATCCTGTCATTTTTGCAATATCTGTAATTGTTGAATATTTATTTGTTATTAGTAAATTTGCAGCTTTTTCAAGTCTTATTGATTTTATACTTTCATAAATATTTTTTCCAAACTCTTCTTTAAAAATACGGTGAAGATGGAATTTACTAATATCAAGTTCCAAACTTAGTTCATCAATATTTATATTTGTTTCTATATATTTATATATATAATTCATCACATCATTTGCGATTCTTGCTCGTTTTTCATAAGTTGATTTTTTCATAAAAACAATTATAACAATAAATGTATATAAAAATGGCAAAAATAGATAATAATAAAAGCATTTTATGTAAAGAATAAAAGAGAAAATTGCTGTATTCTTTCACAAAAAAATTTAAAAGGATATATATGAAAAGATCATTTATTAGAGAAATCCTTGAAGCAATCGATGAAGAGACTATTTCATTTGCAGGTGGACTTCCAAGTGAAAAACTTTTTCCAGCTGAAGATATAAAAATAGCAACATTAAAAGCTATGGAAAATCCAAAAATATACCAATATGGAATTAGTAATGGAATTAATGAATTAAGAACTCAAATTGCAGCTCGTTATACAAAAGAGGGATTTCCTACAACTAAAGATAATGTTTTAATTACAACAGGAAGCCAACAAGCTATGTATATTCTTGCTAAATATTTTGAAGATAAAGATATTACTATTGAAGAACCTTCATATTTAGGAGCAATGAATATATTTAGATTAAATCACTTAAAAATGGAAGGTGTAAAACTTGAAAATGATGGAGTTAATGTAGAAGCATTTGAAAACAGCTTTAAAAATACAAAATTAACTTATCTAATTCCAGATTTTCAAAATCCATCGGCAACAACATATAGTGATGAAAAAAGAGAAAAAATTGCAGATATTATAAAAAAATATGATGGTATTTTAATAGAAGATTCTCCTTATGGTGAACTATTTTTTGACAAAAAAAATGTATCAATGAGTTCTAAACTTCCAAAAAATTCTTTCCATTTAGGAAGTTTTTCAAAAACTTTAGTTCCAAGTTTACGAATTGGTTGGATTAGAGCAGACGAAGAGTTATTAAAATCACTAATGATTATTAAAGAGAGTATTGATTTACACTCTTGTGGAATTTCTCAATATATCTTAACTGAATATTTAAAAGATGAAAAAAAATATGAAAAACATCTTCAAGATATTAGAGATGATTATGAGAAAAAAGCAAACTTCTTCTCTGAACAATTAAATCTAATTATGCCTGAGTTTAAACATGAAAAACCAAAAGGTGGAATGTTCTTATATGGAACTTTTGGAGATGGAATTGATACTTTTGCACTTGTTCAAGAGTGTTTAAAAAAGAAAGTTGTTTATGTTCCAGGAAACCAATTTTATATTGATAAAATTCCAAATGGTGAGATTAGATTTAACTATACCCATTCTACTTTTGAACAAATAGAAAAAGGTATAAAGCTAATAAAAAGTTGTTTATAACTTATAAAACTTTTGCTTTTTTTAGCCTTTGGTAATACCAAAAAGCTAAAAAAGCAAGGGCGATTAAAATAGCTACAATTATATATCGTAAATACTCTTTTATTAAACCTTCATTATCTCCTAAATAATAACCTAATACTGTTAAAATAACAACCCATATTCCTGCACCTAAACTTGTATATAAACAAAATATAAACAAATTCATTCGAGAGAGTCCAGCAGGAAAAGAGATGTATTGTCTAACAGCAGGTATTAATCTTCCCGAAAAAGTAGAGATATGACCATGATTTTTAAAAAACTCTTCCATTTTTACAATAGTTTGTTCTTTTATAAAGAAATATTTTCCATACTTAACTAAAAACTTTCTTCCAAATTTTATAGCTAAATAATAATTAAATAAAGCACCAGCAAGAGAACCTAATATTCCAAAAAGAATTACTAAATACATATTCATTTCACCCTTGTAAACCAAATAACCTGCTGGAATCATAACAACTTCAGAAGGGAAAGGGAAAAAAGAGCTTTCTAAAAACATCATTATAAAAATACCTGCATAACCTAAAGTTCCTACAGTTTGGACAATAAAATCAATTATAGTTGAAAGCAAGATTTATCCTTTAGATTAAGTTTTTCCATTTTGAAATAGAGTTATTTATAAGTTCAAATATTTTTTCATTTGTTAGTTCTGTTTCATCAAAATAGTCAGAAACAATTTTTAAAATATAAAAATCTTTTATATTCTCTTTACATATTTGAGAAAAAAACATAGCTTGTTTATCAACAAGTAAAGTTTCAAGATTTTCATCTGTTTCAAGAGGTTTTTCAACAGTAGTAATATTAGCAAAATTTAATCCACCAATAAATCTATTTGTACAAAAAAGTGTTCCAAGTGCAATTGAACCATCACTACAAGAAGCAATACTTAAATCAAATGCTTTAGAAATTGAATAGTTTTTAAAAATATAATCTAATGAGTTAACTATTGAATCTTTACTTATACCAGATATAATAAGTAAAATATCATCGTTTGAATATATTTTATTTTCAAATGAAGTTTCAAGTTTTTTCAAACCAAAAAAATCAATGATAGGAGTAGCTTCAGCTAAAGAAGTTGTATGAATTAAAATTTTTGACATAGAATCAAAATTAAGGCAAAAGCCTTAATTTACTATTTTTTTAATTCTTTAATTCTTGCAGCTTTACCTTTTAATCCTCTTAAGAAGTGAAGTTTAGCTCTTCTTACTCTTCCTTTTCTTACTACTTCAAATGATTTTAAAGATTCAGAATATAATGGAAAAATTCTTTCAACACCAACAGAGTTTGCACCAATTTTTCTAATTGTAAAAGTAGAATCTACACCATTACCACTTCTTCCAATAACAATACCTTCGAAAGTTTGAATTCTTTTTTTCTCACCCTCTTTAATTTCAACACCAAGTCTTAAAGTATCTCCTGCTTTAAATTGAGGAATTTGTTTTTCTGCAATTTGCGCTGCTTCAAAGCTCGCAATGTATCTATTTTTCATTGTATTTCCCTTTGGTGAAAGTGCCCGCATTTGCAACTTGCGGGGTATCACACTTTTATTTAAATTTTTTGTTCGTAACTAAACCTGGTCTAAAGTATTTTGTTTTGCAAATAGACAGATTCTTTTTTAGGTCGGCAATTTTATTATGATTTCCCTTTAAAAATTCTTTAACAACACTTAAATTTTGGAAATTTTCAGGTTTTGTAAAAGATGGTGCTTCAAGCAGATTATTTTCATAACTTTCCACATCTAAAGAATCAGCATTTCCAAGTACATTTTCAACATTTCTTGCAATCGCATCAGCCATTACTAAAGATGGTAATTCCCCACCTGTTAATATAAATTCTCCAATACTAAACACTTCATTTGCATACTTTTCTATTACTCTTTCGTCAATTCCTTCATATCTACCACTTACAAATACAATATTTTTTTTCTTTGCTAATCTTTTTGCGTCATTTTGTTTAAATGGTTTAGCAGCAGCTAGCGGGAATATAATATAAGCATCTTCATTTTTCTTTTTAATTTCATCTAAACAATCAAATAAAGGTTGACAAAATAGAAGCATTCCAGCTCCACCACCTACCATTTGATCATCAACTTTTTTATGTTTGTTAATTGTAAAATCTCTTGGATTATAAAATTCATAAGATATAAAGTTTGCTTCAATTGCTCTTTTTAAAATGGAATCATAAAAATATGGTT
Source organism: Arcobacter aquimarinus (assembly GCF_013177635.1). Classification (NCBI taxonomy): domain Bacteria; kingdom Pseudomonadati; phylum Campylobacterota; class Epsilonproteobacteria; order Campylobacterales; family Arcobacteraceae; genus Arcobacter; species Arcobacter aquimarinus. The sequence continues at coordinate 2,185,142 of NZ_CP030944.1, forward strand.
CAATCAAATTTGGGAAAAGTGTTACAAATGTAAATTTCAAAATAAAATCTAGCCTTTTTTAGTTGAAATGTTAACATAATTATTTTTATTTGTAATTAAGGATTAATCATTTACACTTCGAACTTATTTATTTTAAAGGTTTTAATTGAAGTTATTAAATGGTTTTGGAAAAAAATACTTTACTCTTTGTTCAATCCAAGCACACTCTGTTGCTATTACATTACATAGTGTAATTACATCTAGTAAAAATCATTTAACTACAAAATTAAAAATCTCTTCAAATGAAGAGGAAGAAGAATCTCCTCCAAATCTTCAAGAAAATTTATTATCTTGTTTTATTCAAAATAAAAAACCTTGTCATTGCGATTGTTTATTTAAAAGAAGAACGGCATTAGCTGTTGCTTTATTTAAATTTATTCCAAGATGTCCTTACTATACAACTTACTTCGCATTTAGAAGAACTGGTGTTCATCCACCTATTTTCTAATTAATCTTACTTTTAACAAATCAAAACAAAAAAATATACAACAGGATTAATTATGCAAAAAAATTATGTAATAGGATTTCCAAGAATTGGAGAAAAAAGAGAACTTAAAAAAGTTTTAGAAAAATATTGGTCGAAGCAAACAGATTTTAATGAAGTAAAATATGTAGGTGAACAACTTAGAAAAAGACATTGGAATTATCAAAAAGAAGCAAAAATTGAGTTTATTTCTTCAAATGACTTTTCATATTATGACAATATGTTAGATACATCTATTTTATTAGGAGCAATTCCAAAAAGATTTGAAAATCTAAAAGATGAAGAGTTATATTTTGCAATGGCAAGAGGAAATGAAACAAGTGTTGCAATGGAAATGACTAAATGGTTTAACACAAACTACCATTACATTGTTCCAGAAATTTCTAAAGATACAAAATTTAAACTAAATAGTAAAAAAGTAATTGAAGAATATAAAGAAGCACTTGAGTTAGGAATAAAAACAAAAATAAATCTAATTGGTGCAATAACATACCTTGGACTTTCAAAAAGTGTAGATAATAGTGATATTTTTACTCATATAAATAGTGTTGTTGAAATTTATAAAGAATTATTATTAGAAATTTCAAAATTAGATGATGAAATTGTAGTTCAATTTGATGAACCATTATTTGTAAAAGATTTAGACACAAAAGTTTTATCTTTAATCAAACCTGTTTATGATGCCCTAGCAAATGTTGCACCAAATATTAAAATTGTTGTAACAACATATTTTGAACACTCAAATGAGGCAACAAAAATTTTAGTAAACACTCCAATTTGGGCTTTAGGATTAGATTTTATTTATGGAAATAAAAATTTTGAAGCTTTAGAATTTATCAAAAATTCAAATAAAATTTTAATTGCTGGAATAATTGATGGAAGAAATGTTTGGAAAAGTAATTTTGAAGAAAAAGTAAAACTACTTGAAAAAATTTCAAAAATTTTGGATAAAGAAAATATTATAGTTGGAACTTCTTGTTCACTTTTACATGTTCCATTTACTTTAAATTATGAAGAAAATTTAGATAAAGAGATAAAATCTTGGTTAGCATTTGCAAATGAAAAATTAAAAGAGTTATCCCTTGTATCTAAACAATTTTTTGATTTTAAACTAAATTTAGAAGAAACAGCAACTATAAAAAGAAATATTGAAGATAATAATCAAAGAAAAATCTCTTCAAAAATTCATAATAAAGTAGTTCAAGACGAAATAAAAAATCTTAAAAAATTTGAAAGAACTGATAAATTCCAAGATAGAATAAAAGTTCAAAGAGAATTTTTTAAATATGATTTTTTAACAACTACAACTATTGGTTCATTTCCTCAAACACCTGAAATCAGAGAAAATAGAAAACAATATAAAGCAAATGCTATTTCAAAAGAACAATATGAAAATGAAATCAAAAAATATATTGATGATTGTGTAGCTTTTCAAGATGAAATCGGACTTGATGTTTTAGTTCATGGAGAACCAGAAAGAAATGATATGGTTGAATATTTTGGAGAATTAATGGATGGTTTTGCATTTACTCAAAATGCTTGGGTTCAATCATATGGAAGTAGATGCGTAAAACCACCTTTAATTTATGGTGATGTAAATAGAGAAAATCCTATGACTGTTGAGTGGATAAAATATGCTCAAAGTAAAACTAAAAAAGTTATGAAAGGTATGTTAACAGGACCTGTAACAATTCTTAATTGGTCATTTGTAAGAGATGATATGCCAAGAAATGAAGTTGCAAAGCAAATTGCACTTGCAATAAACAAAGAAGTTGATGATTTACAAAATGCTGGAATAAAAATGATTCAAGTTGATGAAGCAGCATTTAAAGAAGGTTATCCACTTAGAATTGAAAATATAAAAGCCTATGAAAAATGGGCAGTTGAAAACTTCCGTCTAAGTGTAAGTTGTGCAAAAGCAAATACTCAAATTCATACACATATGTGTTATAGTGAATTTAATGACATTATTAAAACTATTGAAGCAATGGATGCTGATGTTATTTCTATTGAAACAGCAAGAAGTGGAAATAGACTTTTAAGAATTTTTAAAGAAGTAGCTTATAAACAAGAAATAGGACCTGGAATTTATGATATTCATAGTCCAAGGGTTCCAAGTGTTGAGGAAATGGTAAATCAAATTAAAGCTCTAATCGAAGTTTTACCAAAAGAACAATTATGGATAAATCCTGATTGTGGATTAAAAACTAGAAAATGGCCTGAAGTTAAACAAAGTTTAAAAAATATGGTAGAAGCTGTAAATATTGTAAAAGCAGAAATAAACTAGAGCTAATGCTCTAGTTTAAAAATATGTTTTGTTATATACATTAATTATGATAAAACATATTTTTAGATAACATTCGGGAATTATAAAAATGAGAAAAGAAGCCATGATTACACTAAATGATATAAAAGAAGCAAAAAAAAGATTAACAAACACAGTTTCAATGACACCTTTGATGAAAGCTCCTATTTTAAGCAAAGAGAAAAATGCAGAAATTTTTCTAAAAGAAGATAATTTACAATTAACAGGAAGTTTTAAAATCAGAGGTGCATTTAATAGAGTTGCAATGCTAGATGAAATTAGAAGAAAAAATGGTGTGGTTGCAGCAAGTGCAGGAAATCACGCACAAGGTTTAGCCTTTGCAGCACAACATTTTAATTGTGAAGCAACTATATTTATGCCAGAAGCAACTCCACTTACAAAAGTTTCAGGAGTTAAGTCTTATGGTGCAAATGTTGTTTTAACTGGTGAAAATTTTGATGAAGCATATGCTACTGCTACTAAATTTGCAAAAGAGAACAACAAAGAGTTTATTCATCCATTTGCAGATGATGCCGTTATTGCAGGACAAGGGACAATTGCATTAGAAATTTTAGAAAAAATTGAAAATATTGACCATATTATTGTACCAATTGGCGGTGGGGGTTTAATCTCAGGAATTGCAATTGCTGCAAAAGCAATCAATCCAAATATTAGAATCACAGGTGTAGTTGCAAGTGGAGCAAGAGGAATGAAAGACTCTTTTGAAGCAAGACTTCCAATGGATTCTTCAAGTGTTAGAACAATTGCTGATGGAATTGCAGTTCGTGATGTAACTCCTAAATTACTTGATATTATTTTAGAATATGTAGATGAAATTGTTGAAGTAAGTGATAATGAAACTGCAAATGCAATTTTATTTTTATTAGAAAAACATAAACTTATGGTTGAAGGTGCAGGTGCTGTTGCAACTGCTGCAATCATGCATAATAAAGTTAATGTTGAAAATGAAAAAGTTTGTGCAATAGTAAGTGGTGGAAATATAGATGTAACAATGTTGTCATTAATCATAGATAAAGGATTAGTAAAATCATTTAGAAAAATGAATCTAATCGTAACACTTATGGATAAACCTGGTGCTTTAATGAGATTAACTGAAATATTTACTGAATGCTCAACAAATATAGTACAAATTGACTATGACAGAAACTCTGTAAAGTTAGAATTTGGAGAAGCTCATGTTACTATTGCTCTTGAGACAAAAGGTGAAGAACATCAGGAATTAATAAGAGAAAATCTGAAACAAAACGGTTACAGATTTAAACAAATTTAATTTAATTTAACATCTTTAGAAAGTTTTTAGAAAAAAGATATTATAATCCTCGCATAATTTAGTATGTAGAAATAAAAAAAAGGAAGAAAATGGAAGGAAGACTGTTTACGTTCTTAGGTGCTATTGGTGGGCATGGTCAAGAATGGATAATCTTATCACACTACATTTTAGTACTTGGAATCATTTTTCTAGTAGCAAGAGCAGCAACTAGAAAATTACAATTAGTTCCATCTGGTGCGCAAAATGTAATGGAAGCATTTATCGGTGGTATTATTAGCATGGGTGCTGATACTATGGGAGAAAAAAACGCTAGAGTTTATATGCCATTAATTGCATCTTTAGCTTTAGTTATCGTATGTTGTAACTTAATGGGTGTTATTCCAGGTTTTGAATCTCCTACAAGTAACATCAACTTTACTTTATCTTTAGCTTTAATAGTTTTCATCTATTATAACTATTTAGGTATAAAGAAAAATGGTTTTATTAACTATTTCAAACATTTTATGGGACCAATGCCTATATTAGCTCCATTAATGTTCCCAATTGAAATAATCTCTCATGTTTCAAGAATTATTTCTTTATCATTCAGACTTTTTGGAGCAGTTAGAGGTGATGATATGTTCTTAATGGTATTATTAATGTTAGTACCTTGGATTATACCTTTATCTGGATTCTTTTTATTATTTGCGTTTGGTATTTTACAAGCGTTTATTTTCAGTATATTAACTTATGTTTATATTGCTGGATCAATTATGATGGAAGACCACGATCACTAATCTTTAGTGATTTTCAAAAAGGGGAAAGAGTTTTACTCTTTCCCCTTTTTTTATACAAGGATTTTAGAATGATTAAATATTTGATTACAGACCCAGATTATTATGACAATAATGAACAAATATTTAAAGAAAAATTAATTAGAGTTTTAAAAAATCACAAAGTAGATATTGCTTGTTTTAGAGATAAAAAATCTAGTAACTTTGAAGAATTAGCAAAAATATTTATAGAAATTTGTAAAAATTATAAAATAAAAAATATCCTTTTAAACTCAGATTATTATCTAGCAAAAAAACTAAATGCTACTGGAGTTCATCTAACTTCTACACAATTTAATGATATAAAAAATGCAAAAGAGTTAGGTCTATATACTATTATTTCTTGCCATAATAACCATGAAATAGAAGAAGCTATAAAAGCAAATATTGATGCAATAACATTTTCACCAATTTTTGAAACACCAAATAAAGGTGAACCAAAAGGAATAGAAAAATTAAAAGAGATATTAAATCAATATAAAAATATAAATGTTATTGCTTTGGGAGGAATAGTTACAAAAGAACATATAGAAGAAATATCTAAAACCAAAGCTTATGGATTTGCTTCAATTAGATATTTTATTTAAACTTCATAAACTATACAATCATCTGATTTTAAATAAACTAAATAAGATTTTACATTTGATGTATCAAAAATAGCTTTTATAGCTTTTTTATAATGTAAAACTTGTAATTTATGTTCTTGTAACTCTTCTTTTGTAGTTTTATAATCTATTATATAAAAACAATCATCTTTAATTAAAAGAAGATCAATAATTTTCATCTCTTCTTTATAAATCAAAGATTGTTCAGTTATAAACATACTATCATTTATCAAAGATTGAAAAATATTATTATTTATCAATAAATGTAATCTATTTTTAATATCTATAAAATCAATTTCATTCAAAAAGTTAGAATATCTAGTTTTTACCAAATTAATCACATAATCAATATTTGATTCTTTAAACTCTGTAATCATTTCTAAACAATAATGTGTTGCCAATCCAAAATATTTTGCGTGAAGATGATCAATTTCAAACTCTTTTTCTTTGCTAATTGGTTTTTCTTGTGTTCCTAAATTTAAAGGTGTATATGAAACTACTTTTCTCTCTTCAATATTTTTTATTTGATTTGAACTCTCTATAATTTTTCCAATTTTACAATCGCTCATATTTAATATATCAAAAACTGATGATTTACTTTTTTTAAAAATAATCATGTTATTTTTAGCTCTAGTCATTGCTACATACAAAATATTGATTTCATCATCTAAACTTAGTGCTTTTTCTTTTTTTATTGCATTTTCATATTCTTTATTAAAATTTTCATAACCTTTTATTTTATAAAAGATATTTTTTAATTCTAAATTTTCATATTCAAATAAAAGCGATGATTTATCCACATTTTTTCTTTTTATTCTATCAAGCAAAATAACAGTATGAAACTCTAAACCTTTTGATTTAAATATTGTAAGAATTTGAAGTCCTATAGATTCATTATTTACCATATTAGCTTCAAGCTTATCTATTTCATAAACAAAATCTACAATATTATTAAATTCTGAGCTTACTTCAATTAACTTAATAATATTTTCATCAATAATTTTTAATCTTTTAGATAACTCTTTTATTAATTCTTGTACAGACTTTTCGTTTAAACTTATTTCTAAATCTAAAGTTGTTAAAAGTTCATTTCCAATTATTGAATTTAAATTTTCTTTATAAATCTCTTCTTTAAAATAGATATACTTTATTGCATTTATAATAGCTTTTACATTTTGCTGATTTATAAGTTTTGAGGTCATTTCAGTAGAAATCTTCATATTAGGAAATTTCTGTTTTAGATAATAATATAAAGATAATACATCATCATTTGTATAAGTTAAAATAGCAATATCATTAAAATTCACTCCATTTTTTAATAACTCTTCAATTTTAATTACAATATTCACAAACTTCTCATCTTCTTCTAATGCATCATCAATTATTACTTCAACAAAACCATCTTTTGTTACAGATTCTTGTTTAAAATATTCATAATTTGGAAGTTTCAAAAAAAGTTCATTTACAAAATTTATAATATTCTCACAAGACCTATAATTTGTATTTAAAACTTCTACTTCTAAAACTTTATTTGAATTTGCAACATAATCAAAGAGTTCTCTTTTCCCACCTCTAAATCTATAAATAGATTGTTTTGTATCTCCAACATAAAAAAATGTTTTAAATTTTGTTGTATCACCTGAAAGAATCTCTTTAATTAATGGTTCTAATATTTTATATTGTAAAAGTGAAGTATCTTGAAACTCATCAATTAAAATATGAGAATATGTAGAATCAAGTCTAAAATATAAAAAATCTTTATCTATTTTTGTAGATAATAATTCATAAACTAAATTTGAAATATCATTAAATTCTAAATAGTTTTTATTTTTATTAAACTCTAATTTAAACTCTTTAAACATTAAAAATAATTCAAATAGTTTATTCAAACTATATCCTGCTCTTATTTTATAGTATAAAGTTATATCTTTTTTTAATTCAATGAAATATGCTTCAATTGTCTCATTTGCACATTTTTTAAAATATGAATATTCAAATAAACTATCTTTTTCAAGCCATTTTCTTCCAAATAAATCGTCAAATTTCTCAAAATCAACTGCTTTTTTTGCACTTGGACTTGCAACACTACAATTTAAAATAAACTCTTTTATTTTAAAAGCATTTTCTAAAACTTTCTCTTTTTGAAAATCAATTAATTTTGCATCAATATTTACAACTTCTACTTTTTCATTTTTTTCTAAAAGCATTTTAAATAATTCAAATATTGAGTTAAATTTCTTCTTTTCATAAAAAGAAAAATCTATTAAAGTTTCAAATTGATTAACATTTAATGACTGTAAAAACTTCATACTTAAAGCTTCTATATCATCCTCTTTTATCTCAAAATCATCACTAATTCCAATATATCCGCAAAATTCTCTTAATATTTTGTTTACAAATTTATCTATTGTAAAAATAGATAGATTCGCACTTGAAAAAGATTTTATTAAAAATGATTTTTTTCCTAAAACATCTTGCTTTGACATATTTGATTGTTCAATAATTGCATTTAAATATGCTTCATCATCTCCTAAAGTAAGAAGTGTCTTATATATTCTTTCACTCATTTCATTTGCAGCTTTATTTGTAAATGTAAGAGTTAAAATTTCATTTGGTTTTGCACCAAGTAGTAATAAACAAACATAACGAACTGTTAATGCGAAAGTTTTACCACTTCCAGCACTGGCTTTTAAAGCTAAATAATTTTTCATAAATGAATAATACAAAAGTTACAATTATAAACACTATAATTCTTTTTAGTTAATAAGATTCTTTTAGATATAATCTTTCTTTAAAAATCATTTAGGATAAGTTTATATGCAAAAAAAACATCAAAAAGTTCAAACCCTACTTGACGCAATCCCATATATAAAAAAATTCTTTGGAAAAACTGTAGTTATTAAATATGGTGGTTCTGCGCAAACAAGCCCTGATTTAAAAGAGAAATTTGCAGAAGATATAGTGTTATTATCTCTTCTTGGAATTAAACCTGTAATTGTTCATGGTGGAGGTGCTAGAATTACTGAATTATTAACTAAATTAGAAATTCCTTCACATTTTGTAGATGGACATAGAGTTACTTGTCAAGATAGTATGAGAGTTGTTGAAATGGTTTTAAGTGGTGAAATTAATAAAAATATTACCTCTTTATTAAATCATCATGGAGCAAAAGCTATTGGTATATCAGGTAAAGACTCAAGTATAATAAATGCTATTCCAAAAGATGGTGGTAAATTCGGATTTACAGGTGAAATCACAAAAGTAAATGGTGAAATGATAAATAATTTAATTAAAGAAGGTTTTATTCCTGTTATTGCTCCTATTGCAGATAGTGCTGAACCTAATCATCCAGGATTTAATATAAATGCAGATGTTGCAGCTTGTGAAATTGCAGTGGCAGTTAAAGCTCAAAAAGTACTTTTTTTAACTGACACAATAGGTGTTTTAGATAAAGAAGGAAAATTAATTGAAACTTTAGATAAAAATGATGTTGAAGCATATAAAAAAGATGGAACGATTGCTGGTGGAATGATTCCTAAAGTTGATTCGTGTATTGATGCTATTTATAATGGAGTAAATAAAGCACATATTATAGATGGAAGAGTTGAACACTCAATTTTACTTGAGCTATTTACAAGTGATGGAATCGGTACACAATTTTTAAGAAGAGATAACCCAAATAATGGCATAGATATGCAAAAACTATTAGAAAATTAAGGAATATTATGAATTTTATTGAAACAAGAGGAAATGATGGAATTAAACCAATTGAAGTACCATTTAGTGAAGCAATACTAAACCCAAGTACTTCTTTTGGAGGATTATATGTACCAAAAGAACTACCTAAACTAGAAGACAACTTTATTTTAAATCATGTTAATTCTTCATATAAAGAGTTAGCATATGATATTTTAAAAGCTTTTGAAATTGATATTGATGAAAATGAAATTAAAAAAGCTTTAGATTTATATGACAATTTTGATAATGCTTCAAATCCTTGTCCTATAGTTAAAGTTAAAGATGATTTATTTGTTCATGAACAATATCATGGACCAACTCGAGCTTTTAAAGATATGGCATTACAACCTTTTGGTTCAATTTTGAGTTCAATTGCAAAAAAAAGAGATGAAAAATATTTAATTCTTGCTGCAACATCAGGTGATACAGGACCAGCAGCCTTAAATACTTTTAAAAATAAAGAAAATATTCAAGTAGTTTGTTTATATCCAGATGGAGGAACTAGCGATGTTCAAAGACTTCAAATGGTTTGTGAAGATGGAAAAAATTTAAAAGTTTTAGGAATTAAAGGAAACTTCGATGATGCACAAAGTGCTTTAAAAAATTTACTTGCTTCTAAAACTTTTAAAGAAGAATTAGAAAAAGATAATATCAAACTAAGTGCTGCAAATTCTGTAAACTTTGGGAGAATCATATTTCAAATAATTTATCATTTTTGGTCGTACATACAACTTTTAAAACAAAATGAAATCACTTTTGGTGAAAAAATTTATTTAGTAGTTCCAAGTGGAAATTTTGGAAATGTTTTAGGAGCATTCTACGCTCAAGAAATGGGGCTTCCAATCGAAAAACTTTTAGTTGCTTCTAATGAAAACAATATTTTAACTCAATGGATAAACACAGGTATTTATGATATTAGAGGGAAAGAATTAAAACTTACAAAATCTCCTGCTATGGATATTTTAAAATCATCAAATATAGAAAGAGTAATATATTCACTTTTTGGAGCAAAAAGAACAAAAGAACTAATGGAAGATTTAAATAGTAACAATATTTTTAAAATGAGTGAAAGTGAAACAAAAGCATTACAAAAATATTTTTCTGCAGTTTTTTCAGATGATACTTTTGGAACAAAAAAAATAAAAGAATTTTTAGATAATGGATATTTGATGGATCCACATACTGCAACTTGTATAAAAGCTTATGAAGAGTTAAAAGAAAAACCTCTAAAAACTGTTATTTATTCAACAGCAGAGTGGACAAAATTCTCTCCTACAGTTTTAAATGCTTTAAATCAAAATGCTGAGAAATACACTGATAAAGATGCATTAGAAGAGATATCTACAAAATATGATGCATTTTTACCTCAAAGTATTAAAGAATTATTTAATGCTAAAATTAATCACTCTTTAGTTATTGAAAAAGAAGAAATCGAATCTGAAATTGTAAATTTTATTAGAAAATCATAAGATTTTCTAATAATTAAATTAACCTTAATCTATTAATCTCTGTGTAAAAAATTCACAAAAAATCCTAGAAAAACTATACTTTATGACTAAAGTCAATACATTTTAAGAATTTTCATAATATAATAGCCCAATTCTAAATTTAAAAAAAGGAAGCCAAAAATGTCTAAAGAAACAAATAGACGAGATTTTCTTGGTTATTCATTTGCTGCAGTTGCTGCAGTAGGTGGTGCTGCGTCTCTTGTTGGAATGAAACAAGCTTGGGATCCACTTCCAAGCGTACTTGCTGGTGGATTTACAGAGATTGATTTAAGTGCTGTGAAAGCTGGTGAGCCAGAAACTTTTACATGGAGAGGGAAACCTATCTTTATACTAAAAAAAACTGCTGAAATGGAAAATAGTAGTAGGGATTTAGTAATTGGTCAAGATAGATTTACAGTTGCTATTGGACTTTGTACACACCTAGGATGTATTCCTGCGTGGAAAAAAGACAAATGGAAATGTGCATGTCACGGTGGTGAATTTAATGCGAGTGCTAAACAAACTTTTGGACCACCACCAAGACCTCTTGATTTACCTCCATTTGAAGTTAAAGGAACGACAATAGTTCTTGGAAACGAAGGTCCTGAATACAAACAAATCGCTGCTGCGATGATGGCATAAGGAGTTATTAATGGCAAAATTTGAAAAAGCTAACTCTGTTGGTGAATGGTTAGATCAAAGATTAAATCTAACTACATTCAACAAAGTTATGATGACTGAATATTGGATTCCAAAAGATATTAATTTCTTATGGGCGATGGGTGTTTTATTAGCTACTACATTTGGTATTTTAGTAGTTTCTGGAATTTTCTTAATGATGTATTATAAGCCAGATGTTGCATTAGCATTTGATTCAGTTAACTATACTATTATGCAAGAAGTTGCTTTTGGTTGGTTATTTAGACATATGCATGGGGTTGCTGCTTCTGTTGTATTCTTAATTATTTATATTCACATGTTTACAGGTATCTACTATGGTTCTTATAAACAAGGTAGAGAAATGATTTGGATTTCAGGTATGTTATTATTTATGACATTCTCTGCTGCTGGATTCTCTGGATATATGTTACCTTGGGGACAAATGTCTTACTGGGCTGCAATGGTTATTACAAACCTTTTTGGTGGTGTTCCAGTTATTGGTGATGCATTAGTTGTATGGATTAGAGGTGACTTTAACGTTGCTGATGCTACTTTAACTAGATTCTTTATGTTACACGTATTCTTATTACCAATTGTTATCATGGGATTAATTGGTTTACACTTCTATACATTAAGAATTCCTCACGTAAATAATCAATCTTCTGAAGATATTGATTTTGATGCTGAAGCTGAAAAATATTTAAGTGGAAATAAAAAAGAGTCAAAAGTTATTCCTTTCTGGCCTGTATTTATTTCTAAAGATTTAGCTGTACTTGGTATATTCTTAATTTTCTATTTCTATTTAGTATTCTTCCATTATAACTTTGCTATGGATCCAGTTAACTTTGATCCAGCAGATCCAATGGTAACACCTGCACACATTTACCCTGAATGGTATTTCTTATGGTCATATGAAGTATTAAGAGGATTCTTCTTTGATATTGCTGGAGTTAGTGCTTTTGATATTGGATTAATTGCTTTTGCTTTTGCAAATGGTATTTTCCTAGTATTACCATGGTTAGATAGAGATCCAAAAATCTTACCAGCACACAAAAGACCTATATTCTTTATTTGGTTCTGGATTTTAATGATAGATTTAATTGTGTTAACAGTTTATGGAAAACTTCCTCCAACAGGAACAAATGCATGGGTTGGATTCTACTCAGCTGTTGCATTTATTTTACTATTCGTAATACTTCCAATAGTTACGAAAATTGATGCTAAAAGAAGGGGATCACTATGAGAGAATTAAAAATTTTAGCAGTAGTAGTAGCATTAACGCTTATTACTTACTGGGGAGTAGAACCATTTGCTCACTCACAAATGCATCCTCACGTAGCACCTGCAGATTTTAAATTTAATGATGTTCAAGAAGATATCAAAGATATTAAAGCACTAAAAGGTGATGCTGCAAATGGTGAAGTATTAGTTACAGCAAATTGTACTGCTTGTCACTCAATTGAAGCTAAAGGATTTCCTCAATTAATGGATAATGCAAGTGCTGGTGCAGCATATGGTGTTACACCTCCTGATTTAGGTACTTCTGGAAAACTTTATAATGAAGATTATTTAGCTGCATTTATCAAAAATCCTGCTAAAGCTTCAAAAGTTGAACATAAATTTGTTGATGGTAGAGCTCATCCAATGCCTAATTATGACTGGATGCAACCACAAGAAATTGCTGATATGGTAGCTTTCTTAAAATCTATTGCTCCAAAAGAAATGACTAATAAAGAAGTATATACTAATGCTTGTCAAAGATGTCATAGTATTAAATATGGTGATATGAAAGGTGGCTCTATGGCTGCATTCACATCAGATGCTGATATTAAAAAATATATGGGTAAATTGCCACCTGATTTATCTCAATATATTAGAAGTAGAGGTGAGTCTTACTTAACTACATTCATAAATAATCCTCAAAAACACCTAGAAGGTACAGCAATGCCTAGAGTTGGATTAAATGAAGAAGCTCAGGCTCAAGTTGTAGCTTATTTACAAGAAGTTGGTGATTCTAAAAAAGCTCAAAGAGAAGAATTAGGTCCTAAATTCTTAATTTATTTTGTGATTTTTGCAATCTTTGCATTCTTATGGAAAGCAAGTAAATGGAGAGATGTTCATTAAGAACATCTCTTTATAAATAATAGGAGATAATAATGAAATTAGTTAAAATTTTAGTAGCGTCAGCTTTATTAGTTGCAGCTGCAAACGCAAATGATGTTATGCAAAAATCTATGTCAATTATGGAAAAGGGTATGACTCAAATCCAACAAGGTTTTTTAAATAACAATCTTCAATTAATTAAAGATGGTGCAAAACTTGTAAAAGAAGGTAATGAGCTATTTTCTGATAAAAAAGTAATAGCTTCATATTTACCAGATAACAAAAAACATATGGCAAATGTTGCTGAAAATGCTTCAAAAAGAATTGCTCTAGATATTAATGTTTTAGAATTAAATTTAGATGATAAAGCATATGTAAATGCTGCAAATGCATACTCTGATATGTTAAATGCATGTTCTAGCTGTCACTCTATAGTTAGAAATTGGTAAGAATTTGAAAGAAGATAAATTAAATTTATCTTCTTTTTTATAAAATAATTTTAGAACAAGCTGATAATACAGCTGTCTCAGAACGAAGTATCAAATTAGAATTGAATCCCACAATAAAATCTTTATCAAATTTATCTCTTTCATTATTTGAAAAACCACCTTCACAACCAACAACTATAGTTTTAATTTCATCTTTTTTTTCATCAATTGAAGTTTTAGAAAAATCTAAAAAATATATATCTTGATTTTTAGAAATAAATTCATTTAAATTTTTATAAATATCAAGTTTAATAATATCAGAACGTCCACATTGACATGAAGAATTGATTAAAATTTTCTCAAGTTTCTCAATATTTATTTTGAAATTTTTTTGTGAATAATCACTGTAAATAAAACTTATTCTATCAACTCCAATTTCATTCAAAGAAGCTATATATTTTTCAACTGTTTTTGGATCAATTACACACCATCCAATATGAAGCGATTTATTATTAATCAAAATTTTCTTTTCACTATTTAAAAGATTCAAAATTGCCTTTTTCTTATCTATTAAAATAATTTTATATAAATACAAATTCTCATCTTTTAAATTCCTAAAATATATCTCATCATCAATTTTATGTCGTCTTGCTTTTATTAAATAATTATAAACATCATCTTTTATCTCAAGAATATTTTCACCACAAAATTCATCATAAGTAAATTGCATTAAAACACCTTACTTATAATATAAACTAAAACTAAAACCATAATCTCTATAGTATAAATTTTTTTTGCATAAACAAAAAAATCATTTTGTAGTTCAATTTGATCACTTTTAATAATTCTCATCTTTTTATATCTTTTTATCTCGATTACTAATAAAAATATTGAAGCAGGAATCATTAAAGCAATTGTAAAACTAAAAACTTGTGCATAAAATGCAACAATTGTTCCTGTGTAAATAACTATCGCATTTGTTAAATGATATAAAGGTGTCATAAACCTCAATCTTTTTGCTAAAACTATAAAACTTTTTACCTTTATAACTGAATATAAATTAAATAACATGATTGCTAAGAAAAAATATATTGTATATACATGTGTTTGAACTGCACTTTGCATTAATTCCATACTTGTTTATCTCACTTTTAAGAATTTTTGGTATTATATCTAACTTGTCATAAGTTTTTAATTTTTGAAAAAGGTGTAATATGGCTACAACAATGCAAAATACATTAGATATTCTATATGGTTTAAATCTAAAAATTAATTATGAAATTTTACCTATTGAAAACTCTTTAGATAGAGTTTGTGCAGAAGATATTTATGCAAAAAGCTTTTTACCAAAATTTAATAATTCAGCAATGGATGGATACGCTTTAATTTATGAAGATAAAGATAATGAATTAAAAGTAATAGATACTATTCTTGCAGGTGATAACAATAATAAATTATTAGAAAAAAATTCTTGTATTAAAATCATGACTGGTGCTAAAATACCAGAAAATGCAACAGCTATTATTCCTAAAGAAGAGACTATAGAACTAAATGACAATAAAATAAAAATATTAAAAAATATTAAAAAATTTCAACATATTAGATATATTGGTGAAGATATACAAAAAAATGAAATTCTAATAAAAAAAGGTGAAAATGTAAATTTTTCCAAAATCACCCTACTTTCAAGTCAAGGAATTTCACATATTAAAGTTTTCAAAAAACCAAAAGTTATTGTTTTTGCAAGTGGAGAAGAATTAAAACTTCATTATGAAAAGATTGAAGATTATCAAATTTATAATTCTAACACTCCAACATTTGTTGCAAGAACAAAAGAATTAGGTTGTCAAGTAAATTTTATTGGTCAAGCACAAGATAATGTAGAATCTATAAAAGAATTAATCCAAAATTCTTTAGATGCAGATTTAATAATAACTTCAGGTGGAGTTTCTGTAGGAGATGCTGATTTTACAAAAGAATCTTTCTTGCAACTAAATTTTGAGACAATAATTAATGGTATTGATATAAAACCAGGGAAACCTACAATTTTTGGTAAAATCAATGATACATTTATCTTAAATTTACCAGGTAATCCACTAGCTGCTTCATTGATTTTTGAATTATTTGGGAAAATTATAGTTCAAAAATTATTAGGTGCAACAAATTTTTACCATAACTTTATTTATGGAAAATTAAAAGAAAATTTTACTACAAAAAAAGGTAAAACAACAATAATTCCAGGTTTTTTTGATGGAGAGTATTTTGAAATATCAGAAAAAAGATCAGCTGGAATGGTGTCAACTTTAAGTTCATGTAATTCTATGCTTGTGTTAAATAGTGATGTTGAAAATTTAAAAAAAGATAATTTAGTAAAAATCTTACCTATTGATTGGAAATTTTTTACAGATATAAAAAAGGATTTTTTAACAAATGAATAAAAAAGCAATATGTATTTTAAGTGGAGGAATGGATTCTACTCTTGCTTCATATATGGCAAAAAAAGATGGTTATGAAATTATTGCTGTTCACTTTAATTACGGACAAAGAACAGAAAATAGAGAATTAAAAGCATTTAGAGATATTTGTGATGATTTAAAAATTTTAGAAAAATATGAAATTGATATACCATTTTTCACACAAATTGGAGCTAGTGCTTTAACAGATAAAAATATAGATATTCCAACAAATGGTATTGAAGCAGGTGTTCCAATAACTTATGTACCATTTAGAAATGGAATTTTTCTTTCAATTACAGCTGCAATTGCTGAAAAAGAAGGAGCAACAGCTATGTATATTGGTGTTGTTCAAGAAGATAGTTCGGGATATCCTGACTGTACTGATGATTTTATTAACAAAATGAAAAAAGCTATAAATCAAGGAACAAAAGAGGATACTCATATTGATATTGTTACTCCATTAGTACACTTGAGTAAAGCACAAATTGTTGAAGAAGCTATTAGATTAAATGTTCCTCTTGAGCATACTTGGTCTTGTTATAAAGAAGAAGAGTTTGCTTGCGGAGTTTGTGACTCTTGTAGATTAAGATTAAATGGATTTAAAGTTGCAAATCAAATAGATCCAATTCCTTATAAAGGTTTATAATGCATTGGAAAATTTCAAAAGAATTTGAGTTTTGTTATGGACATAGAGTATGGTCTCAGACTTTAAATACTGAATTTTCTTTAGATGGTTGTTTAAAATGTAGACATTTACACGGTCATCAAGGAAAAATTTTAGTTTATTTAGAAGCTTCTGAGTTAAAAGATGGAATGGTAACAGATTTTAAACATCTAAATTGGTTTAAACAATTTATTGATGATGTCCTTGACCATAAATTTATTTTAGATATTAATGACCCACTGTTTAATACATTACTTCCAAATGTTAAAAAAGATGAACTAATTAAATTTGATGAAAATTACTATTTAGTAGATTTGACAAAATTCAAAGATGATGAAATTCATATTAAAGAGCTTTATGAAGGTTATGTTTTAGTTGATTTTGTACCAACAAGTGAGAATTTATCAGCATGGTTTTTAAAAATTGTTCAAAAAAAAATGGATAAATTAAATATAAAAGTTTCTCATATAGAATTTTTAGAGACTCCAAAAAGTAAAAGTACTTTTTATGCTTGAAATAAATGAAATTTTTGGACCAACTATTCAAGGAGAAGGAAAACTTGTTGGGACTCCTTCAATTTTTATAAGATTTGGAAAATGTAATTTTAGCTGTGTTGGGTTTGCAGTAGAATATGAAACTCCAAGTGGTATAAAAAAATGTGCTTGTGACTCATATTATGCAGTAGATACAGAATTTAAAGATACATGGACAAAGTATAAAAGTTATGAAGAAATTGTAGATGAAGTTAATAAACTAATAAATATTTTCCAATATAATTACAAAATTGATATTGTAATAACAGGTGGTGAGCCACTTTTATATTGGAATAAAAAAGAGTTTCAAAAACTATTAGAACATTATATAAATGATGGACATAATGTTACAATTGAAACAAATGCATCACTTAATTTAAATTTTGAACATGAATATCAAAAAAAACTTCTTTTTTCAATGAGTGTTAAACTTAGTAATTCATTAGAACCTATAAAAAAAAGAATTAATAAAGAGACTTTGACAAAAATACTATCAAATACAAAAGATTCTTATTTAAAATTTGTAATAGGAAAAGATTTTTTAACTCAAGCTAAAAAAGAAATTATTGAAATTATAAAAGAGATTCCAAAATGTGAAGTTTATTTAATGCCACTTGGAGATACAGCAGAAGAAATTAATAAAAATTGTGAAGAAGTTATAAATATGGCTATACAAAATGGTTTTAAATATTGTGATAGATTACATATTAGAGTTTGGGATAATAAAAGAGGCGTTTAACTTTAAAATGCTTTTATTATAAAAGTGTTGATATAATATAAAATTAATGTAAAAAATTAAAGGATTAAAATGAAATTTTCAGGTTCTAATGTATTAGTTACAGGTGCAAGTAGAGGAATTGGTGAGCAGATTGCAAAAACTCTTGCAAGTTTTGGGCTAAAAGTTTGGATAAATTATAGAAGTGGTGCACAAGCAGCTGAAGCAATAAAAGAAGAAATAGAAAAAGCTGGTGGGAAAGCCGCAATAATTAAAGCTGATGTTACTAATGAAGAAGAGTTTACAAATGCAATAAAAACTATTGTAGATGCAGATGGGGAACTGTCATATTTAGTAAATAACGCTGGAATTACAAAAGATAAATTAGCTTTAAGAATGAGTGTAAATGATTTTACTGATGTAATAAATGCAAACTTAACATCTACATTTATTGGTTGTAAAGAAGCATTAAAAGTAATGGGTAAAAAAAGATTTGGTTCAGTTGTTAATATCTCTTCAATTGTCGGAGAAATGGGAAATCCTGGACAAACTAACTATGCTGCTTCAAAAGGTGGAGTAAATGCAATGACAAAATCTTTTGCAAAAGAAGCTGCTTCTAGAAGTATAAGATATAATGCAGTAACTCCTGGTTTTATTCAAACAGACATGACAGATGAACTAAAAGAAGAAGTAAAAGCTGAATATGAAAAAAATATTCCTCTATCAAGATTTGGAAAACCAAGTGAAATTGCTGATGCAGTTGCGTTTTTACTAAGCGATCATTCATCTTATATCACAGGTG
The DNA here is from genome assembly GCF_013177635.1 of Arcobacter aquimarinus. Classification (NCBI taxonomy): domain Bacteria; kingdom Pseudomonadati; phylum Campylobacterota; class Epsilonproteobacteria; order Campylobacterales; family Arcobacteraceae; genus Arcobacter; species Arcobacter aquimarinus. The sequence continues at coordinate 2,204,264 of NZ_CP030944.1, forward strand.
AAATACTAAAAGTTAATGGTGGATTATACGTTTAATACGTTCTTAAAAAGTTTACCTATATAATTTAAAAGAGTTTTTAAAAACTTTTTTGTTATAATACGAAGATAATTTTATAAAAGGAAATAAATATGGCATTATTAGATGATGTAAAAGCAGTAGTTGTAGAGCAATTAGATTGTGATCCAGCAGAAGTAAAAGAGGATTCAAAGTTCATTGAAGATTTAGGTGCTGACTCTTTAGATGTAGTAGAATTAGTTATGGCTTTAGAAGAAAAATTCGATATCGAAATCCCAGATGAAGATGCTGAAAAAATCTTAACTGTTGCAGATGCTATAAAATACATCGAAAATAACGCGTAATTTATACGCTTTAAATAGAAGATATTCTCTTCTATTTATATAATATTTAAACTATTGAGTTTTTTGTAAAAAGATTGAATAATTCAAATAATTAACATGGAGCATATTTAAATGAAAAGAGTCGTTGTAACAGGTATAGGTACTATTAATTCTACAGGACATAATGTAAAAGATTCTTTTGAAGCTGTTGTAAATGGTGTTTGTGGTATCGATACTATAACACTATTTGACGCAAGTGATTTTTCAGTGACAATAGCTGGTGAAGTAAAAGATTTTAACCCTGAAACTGTAATGGATAAAAAAGAAGTAAAAAAAGCTGATAGATTTATTCAATTAGGTATCAAAGCAGCTCTTGAAGCAATGATTGATTCAGGATATGTTACACAAGAAAATAAAAAAGTTGATCCTTCAATAGCTGAGAGATTTGGTATTATTTCTGGTTCTGGAATTGGTGGTCTATCTACTATTGAAAAAAACTCTGTTGTATGTGAAACTAGAGGTTCAAGAAAAATATCACCATTTTTCATTCCTTCTTCGCTAGCAAATATGTTAAGTGGTTTTATTTCTATTGAACATAATCTAAAAGGTCCTTCTTTATCACATGTAACAGCTTGTGCAGCTTCAACTCATGCACTAAACGATGCTGTTAAAACTATAATGATTGGTGGTGCTGATAGAATATTAGTTGTAGGTGCAGAAAGTGCTGTTTGTGGAGCAGGTGTTGGTGGATTTGCCGCAATGAAAGCATTATCAACAAGAAATGATGACCCTAAAAAAGCATCAAGACCTTTTGATAAAGATAGAGATGGTTTTGTTATGGGAGAAGGTGCTGGTGCTTTAGTTGTTGAAGATTTAGAGAGTGCATTAGCGAGAAACGCAAAAATTTATTGTGAAATTATAGGTTTTGGGGAATCAGGTGACGCGAACCATATCACTGCACCTGTAATAGATGGACCATTAAGAGCAATGAAAGCAGCATTTGAAATGGCTAAAAATATAACTGGTGAATATCCAAAGATTGATTATATTAATACTCATGGAACTTCAACACCTGTTGGAGATAAAAATGAAACGGCAGCAATTAAAGAACTTTTTGGAAGCAAAGAAAATTGTCCTCCTGTTTCATCAACAAAAGGTCAAATAGGACATTGTTTAGGTGCAGCGGGTGCAATTGAAGCTATCATGGCAATAAAAGCTTTAGAAGAAGGTATAATTCCTCCAACTATAAATGTTGAAAATCAAGATCCTGATTGTGATTTAGACATAGTTCCAAATGTTGCAAGAAAAACAGAATTAACTACAGTTATGAGTAATAATTTTGGTTTTGGTGGAACAAATGGTTCTGTAATTTTTAAAAAATTTATTAAATAATAAACCTACCATAAGGAGTTATTTATTAACTCCTTTACTTAAAGGGAGAACTTTGGCAGCTTACTTAGAATTTGAAGATAAAATCAAAAAGATAGAAGAAGATATTATTGTTGCAAAAACAAAAGCAGACGAACATGCTGTAGAAATTTTAGAAAAAAAATTAGAAAAAGAAGTTGAAAAAACTTTTAAAAATTTAAGTGATTATCAGAAACTTCAACTTGCTCGTCATCCGGACAGACCGTATGCAATGGATTATATTTCGGGGCTATTAACAAATGCCTACGAGATTCATGGTGATAGACATTATGTGGATGATCATGCAATTGTATGTTATTTAGGATTTATTGGAACGCAAAAAGTTTTAGTAATAGGTGAACAAAAAGGTAGAGGGACAAAAGACAAACTTTATAGAAATTTTGGTATGCCAAGTCCTGAAGGATATAGAAAAGCGTTGAGAGCTGCAAAAATGGCTGATAAATTTCAAATTCCGATTTTAATGCTTGTAGATACTCCGGGTGCATATCCAGGTATTGGAGCAGAAGAGAGAAATCAATCAGAAGCAATTGCAAGAAACTTATATGAATTTGCAGATTTAACTACTCCAACTGTTTCAGTTGTTATTGGAGAAGGTGGTTCTGGTGGAGCTTTAGCAATTTCTGTAGCTGATAAACTTGCAATGATGAGATATTCAGTTTATGCTGTTATTTCACCTGAAGGTTGTAGTGCTATTTTATGGAATGATTCATCAAAAGTAGAAACTGCAGCTAATGCATTAAAAATTACAGCTGAAAATTTAAAAGAACTTAATTTAATTGATGATGTAATAAATGAACCATTAATTGGTGCTCATAGACAAAAAGAAGAAGCTATTTTTGCTTTGAAAGAATATTTTTTAAACTCTTTAGAGGAATTAAATAAATTAACTCCACAAGAAAGATTAGAAAAAAAATACCAAAAAATTATGGCACTAGGTTCTTTCCAATAAGACAAGAATTATAATTCTTGTCTATCTCTTACTAATCTACCAGCAGGTTCACCACCTATTAAGTGAAAATGTAAATGATGTACTTCTTGTCCACCATGAATTCCAATATTTGTAATTAATCTATATCCACTTTTTTTTACATTCAATTTTTCAGCAACTTTTTGAATAAAAGTTGTCATTCCAGACATTACTTCAGCTGAAACAACATCAAAAGATTCGTAATGTTCTTTTGGAATGATTAAAACATGAATTTTTCTAGTTGGATTAATATCATTAAATGCTAAGAAATTTTCATCTTCTAAAATAGTTTGATTTGGTATTTCCCCTTTTACAATCTTACAGAATATACACATTATTTTTCCTTGAAATTAAATAGTAAAATATTATAACCAAACTCTAATAAATCTTTAAGTATAATCCCCCTAAAAATACTACAATAATAATTTAAATCCATAATAATTATTTATAAATTTAGGGAGAGAAAAGTGACACAGTGGATTGAAAAAATAGCCAATGCTACATCACTTGAAGAGTTAGAAAATTTAAGAATTGATACTTTAGGTAAAAAAGGTATTTTAACTTTAGAATTTGCTAAAATGAAAAGTGTTCCAAATGAAGAAAAAAAATCATTTGCAGAAAATTTAAATAAAAATAAAACATTAATAACTGATGCTTTAGAAAATAAAAAAATTATCTTGGAAAAAGAGGCTTTAAATAAAAAATTAGAAGCTGAAAAAATTGATGTAACAAAATTTAATAATGAATTATCATGTGGAGCAACTCATCCTGTAGTTGAAACTATGGACAGAATTATTAAATATTTCCAAAATCTAAATTTTGCTGTTGAAGAAGGTCCTCTAGTTGAAGATGATTTTCATAATTTTGAAGCTTTAAATTTACCTAAATATCACCCTGCTCGGGATATGCAAGACACGTTTTATAATAAAGACTACACATTATTAAGAACTCATACTTCTCCTGTACAAATTAGAACAATGCTTAGTCAAAAAACTCCAATTAGAATGATTGCTCCAGGAACTGTATTTAGAAGAGATTTTGATATTACACATACACCAATGTTTCATCAAATTGAAGCATTAGTTGTTGATGATGCTGATAAAGTATCTTTTGCAAATTTAAAACATGTTTTAGTTGAATTTTTACAACATATGTTTGGTGATGTTGAAGTAAGGTTTAGACCATCTTTTTTCCCATTCACTGAACCATCAGCTGAAGTAGATATCTCTTGCGTATTCTGTAAAGGTGAAGGATGTAGAGTTTGTTCACATACAGGATGGTTAGAAGTTTTAGGTTGTGGTGTAGTTGATGAAAATGTGTTTAAAGCAGTTGGCTATGAAAATAAATCTGGTTATGCTTTTGGATTAGGAGTTGAAAGATTTGCAATGCTAATCCATAATATTGGAGATTTAAGATCACTATTTGAAAGTGATACAAGATTATTAGGACAGTTCAAATGATTATTACAAGAAGTTGGTTAGAAGAATTTATTGATATTTCGAAAATTTCTACAGATGAAATTTGTAAAACTTTAAACGCTATTGGTCTTGAAGTTGATAGTTTAGAAAACTACTCTATCCCATCAAAAGTTGTTGTTGGAAAAGTTTTAGAAAAACAAAAACATCCAGATGCAGATAAGTTAAATATTTGTCAAGTTGATTTAGGATTAAATCAAGTTCAAATAGTATGTGGTGCAAAAAATGTAGATGTTGGTCAATTTGTTCCTGTTGCAATGGTTGGCTGTGATTTAGGAAATGATTTTATTATTAAAGAAGCAAAATTAAGAGGTGTTGAATCAAATGGAATGATTTGTTCTTCAACTGAACTTGGTCTTCCAAAACTTAATGATGGAATTTTAGTTTTAGATAATTCAATTGGTGAATTAATTTTAGGAAAAGAGTTAAAAGAATATTCTAAATTAAATGATTCAATTATTGAAATAGGTTTAACTCCAAATAGAGGTGATTGTTTAAGTATTTATGGAATAGCTAGAGAATTGAGTGCTTATTATTCTATTCCACTATTAGAACTTGATAAACAAATTAAATATAATGATTTAGGTATTGGTCAAATTTTTGAAATAGAATGTGATAGTAATATTGATTCTTCTTTATCTTTTAAAGCTGTTGATTTTACAAATTTCAAATTGGGATTACTATTTAAATTTAGAACTTCTATTTTAGGAAAATATGTAGACAATAATGATATAAAAAATACATTAACTTATGTTACACATTCAACAGGAGTTATTTTAAATGCTTATCCTAAAGATATGACTTTAAAAAACAACAACTTAAATATTTTATATGTAAAAAAAGATGAAGATGAATTTGACAATATTTATGGAATTGAACATTTAAGTAAAATCTGTGTAGAACACAAAGAACTTAATTATAACGATACAGATTATATTATCGAAGCTTCTTATATAAACCCTGATTTAATTTCAAGAAAAGTTTATGAGAAAAAAATAAAGACTTCTGATATTTATTATAAAGCTTCAAGAGGAAGTGAACCAAATATTGACTTTGGAATAGAGTATTTATCAACATTGATTTCTAAATTTGGTGCTACAATTTACAAAGGAACTGAAACGTTTATAGAAGATAAAGAGAAGTTAACTTTAGATGTAAGTACAAAAAAAATAAATTCTATTATTGGACAAGAAATTCCAAAAATAGAAATAGAAAAAATATTAACTTCATTAGGCTTTGAGGTTAAGGATACAGTAGATAATGTTTTAGTAATAAAAATTCCTCATTACAGACATGATATTAAAAATATAGCTGATGTAACAGAAGAAGTGGTAAGAATTATTGGGATTGATAATATTGTATCTAAACCATTACAAATTGATGAAGTAAACAGAGTAAATAAAACATCTAATGATTTAATCAAAAAAAATAAACTTAGATTTAAAGCAATTGAAAATGGTTTTTTTGAAACTCTAACTTATGTATTTTCATCAAAAGAGAACTTAGAAAAATATGGTTTTAAAACAGTAAAAGAAGAATTAGAACTTATAAATCCTATAGTAAAAGAATTAAATACATATAGAACTACACTACTTTTGAATTTAGTTGAAGCTTGTTCAAATAATTTCAAAGTTGGCTCACGTTCGACTGCTTTTTTTGAAATTGGTACGATTTTTGATGAAAATAGAAAAGAAAGTAAAAAAATTGCTTTTATTCAAACAGGTTTTATAGAACAAGAAGAGATTTCAAATTCAGGTAAACCAAAAAATGTAGATTTCTTCTCTTTTTCAAAAAAAGTATTAAATACTATTGGAAAATTTGATTTAGAACCAATGAGTGATATTAATAATTCATTTATTCATCCATATCAAAATGCAAATGTTTTAATAGATGAAAAAATAGTTGGATTTATTTCTAAACTTCATCCAAGTGTTTGTTCTGATTTTGATTTAAATGATACTTTTATTGCTCAAATAGATTTTGAAGCAATAAAAAATGATATTGTTAAAACAAATTCATATTCAAAATTCCAATCCTCTAAAAAAGATTTAAGTATCATAGCTCCTAAATCTTTAGAATATAAAGAGATTAAAAAAGTTATTAATTCATTAAATGATAAAAATATTAAACAATTTAATTTAATTGATATCTATAGTGATGAAAAATTAGGTAATAATGAAAGTTTAACTATCAGATTTGTTTTACAAAATGATGAGAAAACAATGGAAGAAGAAGATATTACAACAACAATGAATTCTATCTTAGATACATTAAATCAAAAATTATCTATAGGTATAAGATAAAATAAGGGGAAAAAGTGGAAAAGTTCAATATAAAGAAATTAAATAAATCATTTAATATAGAAATAGACTCAATAGCAAGTGATAAATCGATATCACATAGATGTGCAATGTTTTCACTTTTTTCAAATGAAACTTCTTATATAAAAAACTATTTAACAGCTGAAGACACATTAAATACATTAAGTATTGTTGAACAACTTGGAGCAAAAATAAAAAGAGATGGAAGTTATGTTGAAATAACTCCAACTTCTACTTTAACTGAACCATCAGATGTTCTTGATTGTGGTAACTCTGGAACTGCAATGAGATTGTTTTGTGGTTTATTAGCATCAGTTGATGGAGCATTTACACTAACAGGTGATAAATACTTAAGAAATAGACCCATGAAAAGAGTTGCAGATCCATTAAGAAGTATTGGTGCATTAATTGATGGAAGAGAAAATGGGAATAAAGCTCCTTTATTTATTAGAGGTGTAAAAGAACTACAACCATTTACTTATCACTCTCCTGTTGATTCTGCACAAGTAAAATCAGCTATGATTCTTGCAGCTTTAAGAGCAAATGGTATTTCAAAATATAAAGAAAATGAGTTAACAAGAGACCATACAGAGCGAATGCTTAAAGGTATGGGAGCAACTTTAGAAAATGATAGTGAAGGATTTATAAATATTCATCCACTAAAAGGTCATTTAAAACCATTAAATATTACTGTACCAACAGATCCTAGTTCGGCATTTTTCTTTGCTGTTGCAGCAGCTATTACTCCAAATTCAAGAGTTTTAATAAAAAATGTAACTTTAAATCCAACTAGAGTTGAAGCTTATGAAGTTTTAAAAAGAATGGGTGTTATTGTTAATTTTATTGAAAAAGAAAATGTATATGAACCAATAGGTGATATTGAAGTAATTAATAATGAACTAAATGGTGTTGAAGTTTATGAAAATATTTCTTGGCTTATTGATGAACTACCAGCTCTTTCAATTGCTATGAGTTTAGCAAATGGAAAATCAAAAGTATCAAATGCAAAAGAATTAAGAGTTAAAGAGAGTGATAGAATTTCTAGTGTTGTAAATAATCTAAAACTTTGTGGTGTTGAATATACAGAATTTGAAGATGGCTATGAAATTATTGGTGGAAAAATAGAAAAAGCATCTATAAATTCACATGGTGATCATCGAATTGCAATGAGTTTTGCAATTGCCGGATTAAACTGCGATATGGATATTGAAGATACTCAATGTATTGAAACATCTTTCCCAAATTTTAAAGAGATTTTAGACTCTTTATATAATTAAGGTTTTATTTAATGGAAGTAAAATTAGCGTCAAACTATGGATTTTGTTTTGGTGTAAAAAGAGCAATTAAAATAGCAGAAGATTATACAAACTCTGCTACTATGGGTCCTTTAATTCATAATCAAGATGAAATAAATAGATTAAAAAATGATTTCAATGTAGGTTTATATACAAATTTAAGTGATATAAAAGAGAATGATACTGTAATAATTAGAACTCATGGTATTCCAAAAAATGAATTAAAAGATTTAAGAAAGTTAAATGCCAAAGTTATAAATGCAACTTGTCCATTTGTTACGACACCCCAACAAATTGTAAAAAAAATGTCAAAAGAAGGCTATTCTATATTAATTTTTGGTGACTCTGATCATCCTGAAGTAAAGGGTGTACAATCTTATGGTGAAGATCAAGAGGATGTTCATATAATTTTAGAGCCATCTGATTTAGAAAAAGTAATATTTAAAAATACTAAAATTGCAACTGTTGCTCAAACGACTAAAAAGAAAGAAAAATATCTCGAAATTGTTAATGCTCTAATTTTGAAAAATAAAGAAGTAAGAGTATTTAATACAATTTGTGATGCAACTTTTGAGAATCAAGATGCAGCTAGAGAATTATCAAAAGAAGTAGATATCATGATTGTTATTGGAGGAAAAAATTCTTCAAATACAAAACAATTACACTCTATTTGTCTTGAAAATTGTAAAGATTCATATTTAATTGAAAATGAATTGGAATTAGATACCTCATGGTTTTCAAATAAAAAATTATGCGGTATAACCGCAGGTGCAAGCACTCCTGATTGGATAATTCAACAGGTTGTAGATAAAATAAAATCAATAAACTAAGAGTTTTTAAGTCAATTTTCTGTATAATCGTCCTATTTAATAAAACTGGTAAATATGAAGGAATAAAATGGGTATCGAAGATATTGATTTAGGTGAAGACTTTGATTTTGAGCAAATGCTTAATGAGTCTTTTGAGAATGCAGAAAATAATTCTGTGGTTGATGGTGTAATTGTTGAAATTAATGATGAAAGAGTTTTAGTTGATGTTGGTCAAAAAGTTGAAGGTCAATTATCTATTTCAGAAATTACAATTGGTGGTGAAGTAAAGTATAAAGTTGGAGATACTATTCCTGTTATGTTAATGGGGAATAGAGGAGAAAGACCAAATATTTCACATAAAAAAGTGTTACAAAAAGAAAAGTTTGATTCATTTGTAAAAACTCATGGTGAAAACTTCGAAGATGTAACTATTGAAGGTAAAATCGTTTCTGTAAAACAAAGAGGTGGTTTTATCATCGAAGATGCAGATGGTTGTGAATATTTCATGCCTATGGCACAATCTTATCTAAAAGCACAAGGTGCAATTGGAAAAACTGTAAAAGCTAAAGTTATCAAAGTAAATAAAGCTCAAAATTCAATTATTGTTTCAAGAAAAAAATTAATTGAAGAATCAAAAGCTGTTAAAGATAATAAAGTTACTGAAATTTTAGATAATAAAGAACCAATCAATGGTATTATCAAAAAAATTACTTCTTATGGAATGTTTGTAGATTTAGGTGGAATTGATGGTTTAGTAAACTACAATGAAATCTCTTACAAAGGTCCTGTAAATCCTGCAAATTACTACAATGAAGGTGATGAAGTTTCAGTTGTAGTTTTATCTTATGACAAAGCAAAACAACACTTATCATTATCTATTAAAGCTGCTTTATCTAATCCTTGGGAAGAGATTAAAGATGAATTAGAAGTTGGTGATACAATTACGGTTACTGTTTCTAACTTTGAATCTTATGGTGCATTCGTTGATTTAGGAAACGACATTGAAGGTTTATTACATATTTCTGAAATTTCATGGAATAAAAACTTAAAAAACCCAAAGGAACTTTTAACAATTGGTGAAGAGATTAATGTTGAAGTTATTGAATTAAACATTGAACAAAAAAGATTAAGAGTATCTTTAAAAAATTTACAAGAAAAACCTTTTTCAAAATTTACAAATGAACACAAAGTTGGTGATGTAATTAAAGGTAAAATTGCAACATTAACTGATTTTGGTGCATTTGTATCAATTGGCGAAGTAGATGGTTTATTACATAATGAAGAAGCTTCATGGGAGCCAAATGCAAAATGTAAAACACTATTTAAAAAAGGTGATGAAGTTGAAGTAAGAATTATCAAAATTGATAAAGAAAAAGAAAATATTTCATTATCAGTTAAAGAAATTGCAGATTCTCCAGCAAAAAGATTCCAAGATACATATAAAATTGGTGATATTGTAAAAGGTACAGTAAAAGACACTAAAGATTTTGGTATTTTTATAAAACTTGAAAACAATCTTGATGGTTTAATTAGAAATGAAGATTTTGGACCACTAAATGCTGATGAAATCAAAAATGGTGATGAAGTTGAAGCTGTAGTTGTAAATATCGATACTAGAAAAAATAGAGTTAGATTATCTGTAAAAAGATTAGAACAACAACAAGAAAGAGAAGTTTTAAAATCTGTAAGTGATGATTCAGCAATGACTTTAGGTGATATCTTAAAAGATCAAATGAAATAATAGGAATTATTTAAATGAGTAAACATACAATTGTAGTTTGTGACCATATACATGAAGCTGGTTTACAAATTCTTCAAAATACAGAAGATATAAACTATGTATATGCAGCAGATGTGAATAAAACAGAACTATTAAATATTATAAAAGATGCACATGTTGCAATTACTAGATCTTCAACAGACGTTGATGAGAAATTTTTAAATGCGGCAACAAATTTAAAAGCAATCATCAGAGCTGGTGTTGGTTATGATAATGTTGATATTGAAGGTTGTAGTAAAAGAGGAATTATCGCAATGAATGTTCCAACTGCAAACACAATAGCGGCAGTAGAATTAACAATGGCACATATGTTATCATGCATGAGAAAATTTCCTTATGCACACAATCAATTAAAAATTGATAGAGTTTGGAAAAGAGAAGATTGGTATGGGAATGAACTTTATGGGAAAAAACTAGGTGTTATTGGTTTTGGAAATATTGGTCATAGAGTTGCATTAAGAGCTAAATCATTTGAAATGGATGTTATTACATATGACCCATATATTCCTTCAACTAAAGCAACTGATTTAGGTATCAAATATACAACAAATTTTGATGATATTCTTGCTTGTGATATTATTACTATTCATACACCAAAAAATAAAGAAACTATTGATATGATTAGTTTTGAGCAAATTGCAAAAATGAAAGATGGTGTAGTTTTAATCAATTGTGCTAGAGGTGGATTATATAATGAAGAAGCATTAGTAGAAAACCTAAAATCTGGCAAAATTGCAATGGCTGGAATTGATGTATTTAAAAAAGAACCAGCAACAAATCACCCATTATTAGATTTACCAAATGTTACAGTAACAGCACATTTAGGTGCAAATACAAAAGAATCACAAAAAGAGATATCAATTCAAGCTGCAAATAATGCTATTGAATCAGCACGTGGAATTGCGTATCCAAATGCTTTAAATTTACCAATAGATGAGAGTAAAATTCCTTCTTTTGTAAAACCATATATTGAATTAACTCAAAAAATGGCATTTTTACTTGCACAATTAAGTAAGAGTGAAATTAGATCAATAAATATTGCAGCTGAAGGTGAAATTTCAGAATATTTAGATTCTTTACAAACATTCTCAACTGTTGGTGTATTATCAGCAAGTTCTGGAGATGAAGTAAACTATGTAAATGCAAACTTTATAGCAAAAGAAAAAAATATTGAATTAACAACTTCTGAATACTCAAATCATAGTGGCTATCAAAATAAAGTTTCAATAAAAATAACTACATCAACTGGTGTTAAAACTATATCAGGAACTGTATTTAATGATGATGTTCAAAGAATAGTTGAATTAAGTGGATTTACTATAGATATCGAACCAAAAGGCAAAATGATCATCATGAGAAATAATGATGTACCAGGTGTTATTGGTGAAGTTGGTAAAATTCTTGGTGATAATAAAATTAATATTGCTGACTTTAGACTTTCAAGAGGGAAAGATGGTGCTTTAGCTGTTATTCTAATTGATGAAAAAGCATCTTCAGATGTATTAAAAAAACTTGACAGTTTAGAAGCAGCTATTGCAGTTGCTTATGCTGAAATTTAAGGAGAAACTATGGCAATAGGAATGAGTGAATTAAAAAAGGGATTAAAAATTGAAGTTGATGGAATTCCTTATAAAATTACTGAATACCAACATGTAAAACCTGGGAAAGGTGCTGCATTTGTAAGATGTAAAATTAAATCATTTTTAAATGGAAAGGTTATTGAAAAAACTTTCCATGCTGGTGATAAGTGTGAAGTTCCAAACTTACAACAAAAACAAATGCAATTTTTATATGATGATGGTGAATTATTACAATTTATGGATAATGCAACTTACGAACAAGAAGGTTTAACTTATGAACAAGTAGGTGAAGCATTTGATTGGATAATTGATGGTATGGTTTGTGATATGATGTATTTTAATGGTAAAGCAATCACAGTTGAACCTCCAATGGTAGTTGAATTAAAAATTGTTGAAACACCACCTAATTTTAAGGGTGATTCTCAAGGTGGAAGAAAACCAGCAACTTTAGAATCAGGTGCAGTTGTACAGATTCCTTTTCATATTTTAGAAGGTGAAGTAATTAAAGTTGACACTAGAACTGGTGAATATTTAGAAAAAGTAAAATAGTAGCAAATGCTACTATTTTCTTTTTAAAAAAACAACTTTATCCTCTCCTATAAAATTTTCGTGCATTATCTCAAAGTCTAAATTTATATCATTCAAAGTATTTTCACCTTTTCTAATTTTTGAACTAATTATTAAAATAATAAAATCTATTTTTTCTTTAAATTTCTCAAGTAAAGTATAAACACCTTCAATCATAACAAATTTATAATCAAGTAATTTAAATAAATCATCACTAATAAAAACTTTTCTATTTGGTATTTTAAACAAAGGTATATTATTATCAAACATCTTATTTTTACTATAAATCATAATATCAGGAGCACATCCTGCAATATATCTTGAATCAAGGGTTGGCTTATCAATTCTTACTGTGTTTCCACCAATTAAAAGTAAATCTATTTTATCTCTTAAAGTATGAACATAAGCTAATGCTCTATTTGAAGAAATTTTACCATCAATACTACCATTTAATGTTTGTGCCATTTTAAAAAAGATACATGTTTTATTTTGCCAAGAAATAAATGGTAATAATAAATTATAACCATCATTTTGCAATATTCCTATATCCACTTTAATATTTTGACTTAATAATGTTTCAAGCCCACCAGAGGCTTTTGGATTTGGATCTTTTACACTTATTATTACTCTTTTTGGTTTTAAAACTTTTAACAACTCTGAACAAGCAGGAGTTTTTCCTTCATGATTACAAGGCTCAAGAGTAATGAAAATTTCACAGTCATTAAAAAAATCATTATGATTCTTTATTAAATAATCATGAATATCATACGAATTATTTAATGTTTTTAATACTGAATTAGGATATATTTTTAAAAATGCAGCTCTAAGTGCATTCACTTCAGCATGTGGCATACCAGCTTCTTTATGAGCTTCTATTGATAGTATAGCACCATTTTTTACAACAACACAACCAACAGCAGGATTTGGATATGTTAAGAGTTGATATTTCCACGCTTCATCTATTGCTAATTTCATATAAAAATTATCATCTATTTTCATTGTTATCACTTTTAAAAAAATTGGAAGAGTAGTATATATTAAGTAGTTTTAATTAGTAGTTAAAAATCAATAGAGGATAATCTCTATTGATTTTACCATTCAAAATAAGTAGCAGCAGCTAAAATATTATCATAAGTAAGTTCTTCTTCTCCAAACTCAGTTTTAATAACTATTTTTTCTTCATTTGCACTTATAAGTTCACCTTTAAAAACATCAGTAGCAAAGTTCTTTACTTTAACTTTTTCACCTACAGAAGCCATAAAGTGTTCTTTCTTTTTTAATTTTCTTTCAATACCAGGGGAACTAACCTCAAGTACATATTCTCCATTCATTGGCTCATCAAGATCTAAAATTGGAGAAATCATTCTTGAAACTTCAGCACACTTATCTAAGCTAGTTCCACCCTCAACAGTAATAGAAACTCTAAATATATTTTTATCATGTTCTCTTACAGTTGTAATATCATAAAGTCTTGCACCAAGACTCTCTACCGCCAATTTTATAGATTCTTCTAAATTCATTCTTCACTACTTTTTGTTTTTCTAATTTGCATAAATAAATCTTCAATATGCTTTGATTTTTCTAATGATGTATCATTTACAAAATTAAAATTAGGACATTTATACCAACCTGTACTTGCTAAAATATGTGTTTTTATTCTTCCATTAGCCCTATGCAATAGAGAAATAATTATTTTTATCTCTTCTTTATCATAATCACTACCATCAAAATAAACTATTGCATCATATTTACCATTTTTACAATTTACACCAGTTATTGGTAAAGAGTTAATTCTATTATCATCTAAATTTGACAATGCTTCAGGAATTAACTCCATTAGTAAAGATTCTGTTCTTTGTAAATTTACACTTTTCATTGTTAGTTATCTACTGAAACTTTCTCTTCGATTTGAATAAATGTTTCAATAAAATCTCCAACTTTGATATCGTTGAATTTCTCAAACATAATTCCACACTCATAACCATTTGCAACTTCTTTAACATCATCTTTAAATCTTTTTAATGATGAGATTTTACCTGTATATGTAACAACACCATCTCTGATGATTCTTGCATGCCCACCACGAATAACTTTTCCATCTGTTACTAAACATCCTGCTACTGTTCCAACTTTTGGAACAACAAATGTATCTCTAACTTCAGCTTGTCCTGTATTCTCTTCTCTAATAACAGCACTCATCATTCCAGATAAAGCATCTTTTACATCATCAATTAAATCATAAATAATTGAATAAGTATTAATAGTCACACCATCAGCTTTTGCTTTTGCTTTTACAGATCCTGTTGGTCTTACATTAAATCCTAAAATAATACATCCATCAGATGCACCTGCAAGTATTAAATCAGATTCAGTAATTCCACCAACTGCAGAATGAATTACTTTTACTTTTACTTCATCATTTGCAATTTTTTCTAATGAACCTTTAATAGCTTCAAGAGAACCACCAACATCAGCTTTAATAATTACTGGTAATTGTTTAATTTTTCCTTCAGCAATCAATCCACTCATTTCTTCTAATGAAACTTTTGTAGATTTAGATAACTCTTTTGCACGTGCATGTTCAGCTCTAGTTGTTGCAATATCTCTAACTTCTTTATCTGAATCCATTGCAACCATAAATGAACCCGTTGTAGGAACATCATTAAGACCTAGCACAGTACCTGTTTCTGAAAGTCCTAACTCTTTTACTGGTTTTCCATTATCATCAGTAATTGCTTTTACTCTACCAAAAGTTGTATCACAAACGATATTATCACCTATTTTTAAAGTACCATTTTGAACAATAATTGTAGCAACTGGACCTCTTCCTTTCTCAAGTGAAGATTCAATAACTGTAGCTTTAGCTTTAGCAGTTGGATCAGCTTTTAACTCTAAAAGTTCTGCTTGGATTAAAATATTTTCTAATAAATCTTCAATTCCTTCACCAGTTCTTGCAGAAACTCCAATAAATTCAATATCTCCACCCCAATCAACAGGAGTTAAATCTCTCTCTGCCATTTGAGCTTTTACCATATCAGGATTTGCAGTTTCTTTGTCCATTTTATTCATTGCTATAATAATTGGACAACCACTTGCTTTTGCATGAGAGATAACCTCTTCTGTTTGCTGTTTAACTCCATCATCTGCAGCAACTACAATAATAATAATATCTGTAACATTAGCACCTCTTGCTCTCATAGCAGAGAAGGCAGCATGCCCAGGAGTATCTACAAAAGTAATTTTTTGACCATTTTTTGTAACCGTGTAAGATGAAATATGTTGTGTAATTCCACCTGCCTCACCAGAAGCAATTTTAGAACTTCTTATTTTGTCTAATAAAGAAGTTTTTCCATGGTCAACATGCCCCATGATTGTAACTACAGGAGGTCGTGTTACAAAAGATGTTTCATCAATATCTTCACCTAAATAATCTTCTACATAATTCACATCTTCCAATGCATCTTTTACAGTTACTTCAATACCAAACTCTTCACCAAGAATTTCTAATTCATCTTGTTTTAAAAAGTCATTTTTAGTAACCATCATTCCTAAGCTAAATAGTACAGTAATAACTTCAGCTGGAGATTTTCCACAAGCTTCTGCGAATTCATAAACCCTAATATCTTCAGGAATAGTTACTTCTGTAATTTCTACACTTTCTTGTGTTCTAGAAATTCTTTTTTTTCTTTTTCCTCTTTTTAAACCTTGAGGTGCATTACCAAAAGCTGCTGGTCTTGAACTTCTTGATTGTTTTGCAGGATTTTGAGGTTTAGGCTCATCAAAAATTTTAAATGTATCTCCCAAATCCATATCTAGTAAAACTACTTCTTCTCCTAATAATGAATCTGTAGAACTTGAAAAGTCATCAGAATATTCCCTATCAACTTCAAGTTTTTTACCATGAACTTGAGCTTTTACAGTAGTTTTTTTCTTCTCTTTTTTTACTTTAGTTCTTTTTGCTTCTTCAGAAAAATTTTGATTGTTTTTTACTGTATTTTTATCTTCATCTTCTGTTCCACCTAATATTTCGCTAAGTGATTTCATTTGTTTTTTTGATTGAGATTCATTATCTATTGTATTATTTGATGAATAAGTAGTTAATTCTTCTTTAGGTTTTTTCTTTTTAATAATTACCAAACCTCTTCTTTTTGGTACTATTTTATTAGGATTATCACTATTTAAGTCAGGTTTTTCAGTGTTTTCTTCTTCAACTTTTGAAGGAGCTTTCAATACAGGTTTAGATATTACAACTTTCTTTAATTCAGTTCTTTTAACTTCATTCTCTATTTCTGGCTGTTTTGTTTCTACTTTTACTTTTTCTTCTACAACTATTTCATCATTTTTAGATTCAACTATTGCTTCTTCTTTTTTTACTATTTTTTTAGCTTTTGAAGTTGATTTACTAGGCAACTTAGAACTTTTTCCAGTCATAATATATTTTGTAATCTCTTCTGCTTCTTCATATGATACTGCACTTTGTGGTGATTTAAGCTCTATTCCTAAATCTTTTGCTTTTGCAATAACATCTTGGCTACTTGCTCCCGCTTCTTCTGCAATTTCATAAACTCTTACTTTATCTGACATCTGTTAGCATCTCCTTAAGTTGGGTAACATACTTATCTTTATTTTTACACTCTTTACAAAGTGATTTTTCGATTTTGTTAAATTCTTTTAAATTCATATCTTTTTCAAGAGAAGATAAACAACCTTGACAAAGATAGAAACTTCTTCCATTATTGTCATAAAAAGACAACTTTTTATCTTTACATTTTAATCTTAATAACTCTTTTTGTTCAAACTTACCCTTGCAAATAATACAAGTTCTTAAGATTCTTTTTAAATTAGCCAAGCATTATACCTAAAATATGCTTAATCTCAAAAATTATCAAATTTCAATTCTCACACCAGTATTATCAAAATCAACAGTAAAAACTCTAAAATGAGGAAATCTAAATTTCAATGCTTTTTCTAAATTTTTACTATCATCAGCATGAGCTATTGAAAAAAGAGTTGATCCAGAACCTGATAAAGTACTCATCAAAGCACCTTCTTTTAATGCAGTTTTTTGAACATCAAAAAGTTCTGGCATTTGCTTCATTCTATATTTTTGATGAACTTGATCATTTGAAGCAAGCTTCAACATATCCCAATCTTCAGCCATAAAAGCAGCTGTTAATAGTGAAGAGTGTGAAATATTAAAAATTGTATCTTCTTTTGAATATTTAAAAGGAAGAGTTTTTCTTGATAATTGAGTTGAAATAGCTCTATTTGGCACAACAACTACTGCTTTTAAACTTTTTGGTATCTCTTTTCTAATATATTTAACTTCGTTTTCTTGAACACAAGCAACATTAAATCCTCCCATAACAGCAGGTGTTATATTATCAGGATGACTCTCATAAGCTAAAGCTAAATTAAGTAATTTATCTTTTTCAAGTTTGATTCCTTCAATTGCATAAGCACTTGCAATTGCAGATACAATAACTGCAGATGAACTACCTAAACCTCTTGACAAAGGAATCTCATTTTGAAATTCAAACCTAAAAAATCTTTTTTTGTGAGATAAGTTATGATAAAAATCATTAAAAATAGAGATAAACATATTATTATCTTTTAAAGCAGGATTATTAGAACCCTCTCCTTTTAAAGATACACTATGAAATTTTGATGGTCTAATTATTACTTGATTTTTCATTGATATTGCAAGACCAAGACAATCAAATCCTGGTCCCAAATTTGCACTAGTAGCTGGAACGCTTACTTTCATCCATTTCCTTTTTAAACTTTAAACAGCTGGTAAATTATATATTGGCAGTGTTTCTTTGTTAAAATTATATTTTTCTATACACATAGGTAATTTAAAGTCGTGGATTATACTATCTTTTTCTAAAAAATCTACTTTAATCTCATTATTTGTTTTTATGAAATATTTTTTACCTAATGCTTTTATAGGTGAATTTGAATTAAATTCAAATCCATCTATTGCATTTAATTCAATATTTTTTGTTATACAAATCGTTTTCAAAAATAAATATGCAACTTTAATTGCCATAAAAGAACCAGGAGAATTTACATAAATAATTTTATTAATATTATAATCTTTTAATAAATCTTCAAATAATTCAGGTAATAAATCAGAAGTTTTTCCATCAAGTTTAAACTCTTTAATCAACTTCTTTTTTTCATAAATACCAATCAAAAGCGGATTTGAAATAGTAATAACTAAAACTTCTATCAATACTTTTCCTTAAGCTTTTGCATATGCCATTTCAAACATAACAGCTTGTTCACTAGCTTCTTCTAAATCTACAATTTCATAATTTGATTCATCTTCATATAATTTTTTTGTCAATAAATGATTTAAATGATGACTACCAGCAATAGCATCGTACTCTCCAACCATTGTATATTCTAAAAGAGCCATATCTCCTATTGCATCTAATATCTTATGTCTTACGAATTCATCGTCATATCTTAAACCTTCAGGATTTAAAACCTTTGTTTGGTCAAGCACAATAGCATTTTCCATACTTCCACCCTGTGCTAGTCCAATACTTCTTAGATATTGAACTTCATGTAAAAACCCAAATGTTCTAGCACGACTAATATTTTCTTTATATTCTTCTATTGAATAATCAAAGTGAAAATTTTGTTTTCCAATAGCTGGATGTTCAAAATCTATTTCGAAATCATATACAATTCTATTTGATGGTTTTAAACAAACTCTTTTTCCATCTGGAGTTGTAACTTCAACCATTTTTTTAACTTTAATAGCTTTTTTACTTTTATCTAGTTCTTTTATTCCTGCTTCTTCTATTAACATACAATAACCTGATGAACTTCCATCAAGAACAGGAACTTCATCATTGTCTATTACTATTCTTAGATTATCTATTCCATAAGCATAAACAGCAGATAGAAGATGTTCTATCGTAGAAATTACTACACCATCTTTTCCAATTACTGTTGCCATTTTAGTATCAACAACAAACTCTTTCTTTAATGGAATTGTAACTCCTGCATCACTTCTGTAAAAAACTATACCCATATTACTATCAAGTGGTTCAAGTCTCATTTTTACAGGAACACCTTTGTGTAAACCTATTCCTACAATTTCTACTTCATTTGCTAATGTTCTTTGTTTCATTTATTATTTCCATTAATAATTTTAATAGCATCATTCATTGTTTTATTTAAATTAACTTTTATCCATTCATGATCTAACCATTCATTTGGATTTACTTCAGTTCCTTGAACTAACATACCAAAATGAAGGTGATCACCAAATACAGCACCTGTAGCACCAGTTTTCCCTATTAATTGTCCTCTTTTTAATTCATCACCAACTTCAACTGTTGCACTACTCATATGAGCATATAATGAACCTAGTCCTAAACCATGATCAACAATAATAGAATCTCCATAAATTCCTAAATAATCTTTAAATATAACTTTCCCAGGATTTGTTATATTAATTTCAGCTCTCTTAACACTTGCCCAATCCATTCCTAAGTGCCAAGCTTCATCGATTTTTTCTTCACCATAAAAATAGTGTCTTCTTTCTCCATATTGTGCAAAAGTTGCAGAGTTCGGAAGTCTGACAAATGGCTTAACATCAAAATTTATTTTTCCACTCTCTTTGATATTTTTCATAACCACATCTTTTATAGTTTTAACATTTTTTTCTCTTAATTCTTTGTTTGCTTTTACAAAAATATCAACTACATTAGAAGGAACTACCATATCACTATTTTCTAAAACTTGTCTACTTATATTATTTACAAAATCATCAGAAATCTTTATATTATCAACTTTTTCTTTGAAGCTTTTTATATAATATGGAATTTTAGTAATTGTTTTATTTCCAGCCATATCAACAGCAACCAAATTTACTCTTTTAAATTCATTTATCTCAACAGGCCATGCAATAATTGAAATATAAAAATTCTCTTTATAAAAAGGAAACAGTTCAAAAACTTTTTCATCGTTAAAAGTTATATAATAGTCCTTTAAATTATCATCATTGATTTCAACAACCACTATTCCACTTCCACCTTGTCTTAGTAAATAAGAATTAGCTATAACATTTGCAACAGGACTTCTTTTATCTATTATAATTTTTGATTTTTTTGAAGCTTCATTACCTCTAAAGAAATTCCATTTACTATTATCAAATGCATGAACCTGAATAAATCCACTACTTGGCTTATATAATTCACCTAAAACTGGAGGAAATACTTCAAATTGAATAGTTCCTTTTTCTTGTGCTACAATTTTACTCTCTAACTTAATCTGTTTTTCACCATCAATAAATGTAAAATCATAAGATTTTATACTTACATCATCAGAGATAAGAACATCTATTGGCTTTTGTAAATTCCAATAAATCTCTTCATTCATAGAAATTTTAGGTGCATTTCTTTCAAAAGTTGAAGATAAAAATACAAAACCAACAACACCCACTAATACGAATAAAATTACATATACTAGTAATCCCTTAATACTATTTTTACTACTTGTAAACTTCAAGAACTTCCTTTAATACTATTTTTTTTACCTCTTCAACATCAAGTATATTAAGTGTACAACCAGCAGCATTAAAATGCCCACCTCCACCAAAATAACCTGCTATTGAAGACACATCAATTTTACCTTTTGAACGTAAAGATACTCTTGATGTTCCATTTACAACTCTTACAAAAAATGCAATTCTAACAACAGCAATACTCATAACCATATCTAAAGCATCTTCACAATCTCTACTATGAGCTCCTGTTTGCTTAAACCACTCTTCTTTTGCAAATATTGTTGCTACCTCTCCTTCTTTATATAGTTCTAAACTATCTAAAACTTTGGGTATTATTCTATATTTTGCCAATGAATCTCTTCTTAAAAGCTTATTTGCAATATCAGAAGGACTCGCTCCACACTCAACTAAAAAATTGATTTTTTCAAAAGTGATTTCATCACATCGACTCAATGAAAAAGCCAAAGTATCATCATAAATACCAACATAAAGTGCAGTAGCTGAATTTTTTGTTATGTATAAACCATTATGTTTAAAAAACTCAAATACCAACTCAGCAGTTGAACTTTTCATAGGATCAACTATATTAACTGTACCAAAACCTTCATTTGATTGATGATGATCAAAATTTATAAGTGGAATTGAAGGATCAAGTTCAAATCCTAACCTTTTATAAGTTCCACAATCCACACTAATTGCCAAATCAAAAAAAGCAGGTAACTGATCCGTTATCTTATCAAATCTTGGAATAAAATCTAAATTTTGTGGTAAATCACTACTTATATTAAAAACTTTATGTTTTATTCTATTTTCATAAAATAAATTGGATAAAGCTAATGCAGAACCAATTGAATCAGGATCGGGATTTACATGAGTGATGATTAGTATATATCTACTCTTTTCTATAAGTTGTAAAGCTTTTGTATACTCAGCCATATCAACTTTATTGTTTGTAATAAAATCTTTTTTCATCCCTCTTCCCTCTAGGAACTTGAAAATTTATTTCAAGCCTAATATTTACAAATCTTGATTTTCAAGACTTGTACACTAAATCTATCAAAAACTTACTAACCAAAAGTTAATCAATCTTTTTTAATCAAATTTCATAGAAAAATCAAGCCATGTTGCTTGATGAATTATACTTCCACTGCTAATAGCATCAACACCAGTCATAGCATACTCTCTTATAGTTTCAAAATTTATATTTCCACTAGCTTCGAGTAAAATATGTGGATATTCTTTATTTCTAAATGTTACTACTTCTCTTATTTGCTCAGGTGTCATATTATCACACATAATAATATCACCACCTGCTGCCATAGCTTCCTTTACTTGCTCAAAAGTTTCACACTCTATCTCTATTTTTGTAACCCAAGAAATTCTTTTTCTAGCTTTTTTTACAAATTCTGCAAGATTGTCTATAGTTCTTAAATGAGTATCTTTTAACATCAAACAATCATCAAGTCCAAGTCTATGATTTATAGCTCCACCCACTCTACTTGCATATTTTTCAAAATCTCTTAATTGTGGTCTTGTTTTTCTCGTATCAAGTAAGACAACTCCCGTATCTTCAATCATTTTTGCATATTTATTTGCTTGAGTTGCTATTCCACTTGCATGTTGTAACATATTTAGAAATGTTCTCTCACTTGATAATAAAATAGAAGCTTTTCCTTCTAGTTCTGCTATAACGTCACCTTTTCTTAAGACATCACCATCATTCTTCAAAAATTTACAATCAAATTTTTCTGTTCTTGCAAGAACTCTTGCATATTGAATACCTGCTAAGATACCATCTGATTTACATATAACTCTTGCAGTAAACCTTCCTTTTGGAGCAACATCGAAGAATAAATCTCCTCTTCCATTATCTTCAATAATGGCATTTTTTACAAATTTTTTGATATTTATCATACTTCAAACATCCTTTCTAATGCTACTTTCGCCCACTTAGCAGTATCTTCTGATACAAAAATCTCATTCTCTTTTGAAATATTATCATCTTTTATAGATTTCAAAGTTTTATAAACATCTTCTAGTGTTGTTTCATTCATAGTTGGACACTCAGGTTTTGTAGAACTTAAAATATATGTATTTTTCGTTCTTAATCTATTTACCATATTAAATTCTGTTCCAACAGCTACTTTTTGTTTTTCATCCAAACCTTTTATATATGTTATTAATTGTGAAGTTGAACCAACAAAATCAGCAGCATCACAAACACTAGGGTCACACTCAGGATGAACAGCAATTAAAATATCAGGAAATTTATTTCTATAAAACTCCACATCTTCTACAGAAAATTGTTGATGAACTGAACAAAAACCGTTATAACAGATAATATCAGCTTCTTTTAAATCACTTCCATCACCAACAACAGCAGATTTTAGTTTTAATGATTTTGCAAAGTTTTGCCCCAAACATCTATCAGGTACAAAAAATATTTTTTTACCTGAATGTAAACCTTTTTCTATGATTTTATAAGCATTTGAAGATGTACAAACCATACCGCCCATCTCCCCAACTTTTGCTTTTACTGCTGCACTTGAGTTTATATATGTAATTGGTAAGATATTTTCATTTGGAATACCTGCTTCATTTATCTTTTTTAGATTTTGCTCATAATATCCCTCATCAATCATCCTTGCCATTGCACAACAAGCGATTTTTGGCATCAAAACTCTTTTTTGTGGACTCATAACTTTTACGCTTTCACCCATAAACCCAACTCCACAAAAAACAACAAATTTTGAATCAGTCAACATCACTTTTTTTGCTAATTCCAATGAATCCCCAGTAATATCAGCTAACTCAAAAACTTCATCTCTTTGATAAAAGTGTGCTACTAAAGTAACATCTAACTCTTCTTTTAGTTTTAATATTTCTTCTTTTAAATTCAAATATAAACCTTCGTATTTTTATTAAATGTGAATATAACAAAATTTTAGTTATAATCTCATTTAATTCAATAACATAAGGTTCTAAAATAGAACCATTATAAAAGGTAATAAATGGATTTTTTCTCAAATACAAATGTTTTATTTTTTATTGCAGCTTACCTAGTAGGCTCTATTCCTTTTGGTTCAATCCTAGCAAAAACTTTTGCAGGTGTTGATATAAAAACACAAGGAAGCAAAAGTATTGGAGCTACAAATGTTTTAAGAGTAGTAAAAGAAACAAACCCAAAACTGGCAAAAAAACTAGGAATTGCTACAGTTTTACTAGATGCTTTAAAAGGAACAGTTGTATTACTTGCAGGTTTATATTATGGAGTTAGTGATTCTACACTTTGGGCTATTGCTGTACTTGCTGTTTTAGGACATTGTTACTCTGTATATTTAGGTCTTGAAGGTGGAAAAGGTGTTGCTACAGGACTTGGTGTTTACATAGTTCTTATTCCAATTCCCACATTAATAGGTGCTGTTGTTTGGATAGTTTGCGCGAAAGTTTTAAAAATCTCATCTTTATCTTCACTTTTAGGACTTTTAGCTGTGATTGTTAGTGCAACATTTTTAAATGATGGCTTAAATATAGGCTCAAATGTTCCTATGTATCTAATAGCATTTATCATCTTTTACAAACATATTCCAAATATAGTAAGAATTATAAAAGGTGAGGAGAAGAAAGTTATATGAAGATAGAAATATCAAATCTAACTTTTAAATGTATTATTGGAATACTAGATTTTGAAAGAATAAAAAAACAAAAAGTTGTGATTGATTTATCTTTTGAGTATGAATTCTCAAAAGATATCTTTATAAACTATGCAGATGTAGCTAATCTAGTAGAAAAAACTATGAAAAAAGAGAAGTTTTTACTTCTTGAAGATGCTATCTTATACTTAGAAAGACTTCTAAATAAAACATACACTATAACAAACCTAAAAATCAAAATCTCAAAACCAAATATCTTAAAAAACTGTGTAGTAAGTCTGCAAAACTAAAATAATAATCTATATGTTAATTTTAGCTTTATTAAATAGAAGACAAAAAAAGTCTCAAATTCCCCTAATAATAGCATTTAAACAGCATTAATAGTTGGTTAATTAAAAGTTAACTTAAATTAACAGTTAATTAACACTGAAAATAACATTTTAAGAAAACTTTAAAATTTAGTGCTGTAGAATGGTCGCAACGGTATGTCGGAAAAGGTTTAAAACCTAGGTTTTAGATGAGTTCGCGCGCTCCGATAGACTGAATAAAGATTTCGAAATTTTAGGAGAACAAATGAAAAAAATCGCAAAATTAAGTTTAGTTGCAGCTGTTGCAGTTGCTGGTTTATCAACTGCTAATGCTCAACCATTAGAAGAAGCAATCAAAAATGTAGAAGTATCAGGATCTGTTGTTTACAGATATAATGACTACAATAGAGATACTGTTAATACTCAAGCAGGTCAAAATTCTGATACAAACAATAACTATAAAGTTGCTTTAAATCTTTCTTCAAAAGTAAATGAAGATCTAAAATTTAACTCAAGATTTATCATTGGTGGAGCAGATTCAGGTTTCGCAGGATTAAATACACAAACTGGAAGTGATTCAAATGTTGATGTAACTTTATCTCATGCATATTTTGGATATACAGGTTTAGCAAATACTACTGTTAATGTTGGTAAACAAGGTTTAACAACTCCATGGACTGTAGCTATTGATTCAGATGGTGCAGAGCAAACTGGAACTGGTATCTTAGCACTTACAACAGTAGGACCTGTAACTTTAGCAGCAGCTTATTTTAACCAAACAAATTTAGATAATTCAGGTGATTATACTGGAACTTTAAATGCATTAACAAAAAATGGTAATGCTGGTAGTACAGATATCGTTACTGTAGGAGCAATCGCTAATCTTAACCCTGTTACTTTAGATGCATGGTATTTAGATATGGCTGAAACTTTTGATACTTATACAATCGGTGCAAAAGCTGATTTAGATTTATCACCTGTTAAATTAGGTATTGATGCAAGATATGCTTCTTTAGATTTAGATGCTGCTAATACTCCTGCGCATTCTATGGCTAAATTAGTAGTAACTGCAAAAGCAGGTATTGTTAATGGTAAATTAGCTTATGCTATGACTGATAAAGATGGTGGTTTAACTGCATTAGATAACGATGCTAATACTACTTTATTAGGATGGAATTTAACATCTAATAATAAAACTGATGCTGATTACTGGCAAGCAGTTGTTGGTGTAGATGTATTATCTAACTTAAACTTATCAGCTAACTATGGTAACTTACAATGGAATCCTACTACTACAACAGAAAGAGAGCAAGAAGAAATTTATGCTCAATTAACTTATAAAATGAGTAAAAACTTATCTACATATATTAGATATGGTTTATTTGATGATGAGTTAAAAGCAGCTGGTACTACAACAGAAATCGCTGATGACGTAAGAGGAAGATTACAAGTTGAATATACATTCTAATATTTTTAGAGTATAAAAACTTTTTACTTCAAAGGGTTGGGTTTATCCCAATCCTTTTTTTATTTAATATCTTTAAACTTATTCCTATTCAAAAAACTTCAATAGTCTAAACTTTAATATTATCAAAATTTAACCTTATTATGCTAAAATCTTATAAAATTAAAAAAAGGATTTTATCTTGAAAAAAGCAATTCTTTCAGCTATTTTATTATTTGGAGCTACATCAATTTTTGCTCAAACTACTATGTGTTTCAAAGAAAATCACTCATCAATGAGCACTATTGAAAACATAGCTTTAAATGGTGGTGCATGTGATGGAAAATATTCTGTAAATGATATGAAGAAAAAAGGTTGGATTGTTGATGATATAAAAATCTCTCAATCAGCAAATGGTATGAACTTTATCTATATTTTAAAAACTCCTACAGCAATAACTCCTATTATTGCGGGAAATGTATCAGGGAATACTGAAGATATGGAAGCTAGAATTTTAGCAAAATTAGAAGAGAAAAAAGTAGCACAAGAGAA
Source organism: Arcobacter aquimarinus (assembly GCF_013177635.1). Taxonomy (NCBI): domain Bacteria; kingdom Pseudomonadati; phylum Campylobacterota; class Epsilonproteobacteria; order Campylobacterales; family Arcobacteraceae; genus Arcobacter; species Arcobacter aquimarinus. The sequence continues at coordinate 2,231,308 of NZ_CP030944.1, forward strand.
AGCAAAAGTAGAAGAAGAGTTAAAAGAAGCAGCTATTGATGCACAAAATATTTACACAAACAAGTGTCAATCTTGTCATGGAATAAATGGTGAAAAATCAATATCAGGTTCAAGAGCTTTAAAAAATTTAACAGTTGAAGAAATGGATGAATCAATCAAAGATTATAAACTTGGAAGGGTAGATAGAATGAGTGCAATAACAACTGCACCAATTCATACAAATAACCTTGATACTAAAACTATTAAAGGTATTTATCATTATTTAAACAATTTAAATAATAAATAAAAGAATAAGGCTTTGCCTTCTCTTTTATTTTTTAACTCTAATCACTCTTTATACATAATTAAAGTATAATTCCTTTTTTTAAAGGATTAGAACTACATGGACGCATACGAATACTCAGAACTATTAAAACTTCTAAATACTAAGCTTAAAAATATCAAAGGTATATTAAAACCCGATGAATTAAATAAAAGACTAAAAGAAATTGAAGAAGAAGAAGCCTCTCAAGACTTTTGGAACAATGTAGAAAATGCTACAAAAATTGGTATTGAAAAAAATAGAATTTTAGGTAAATTAGCCAAATTTAATAAAGCAAATGACTCATTAAAAGGTACCAACGAACTATATGAAATGGCAAATGATGAAAAAGATGAAGAAACTTTAGAGATGCTTTACGATGAAGCAGAAGAGTTAGAAAAACTTATCAAATCAACTGAAATTTCTGTAATGTTATCTAATCCTGATGATGCTTCAAATGCAATAGTTTCTATTCATCCAGGAGCTGGTGGTACTGAATCACAAGATTGGGCAAGCATACTTTATAGAATGTATCTTAGATGGGCAGAAAGAAATGATTTTAAAGTTGAACTTCTTGATTATCAAAATGGTGATGAAGCTGGTATCAAAGATGTTTCTTTTATCATCAAAGGAGAAAATGCTTATGGATATATGAAAGCTGAAAACGGTATTCACAGACTTGTTAGAATCTCTCCATTTGACTCAAACGCAAAAAGACACACATCTTTTTCATCTGTTATGGTGAGTCCAGAAATTGATGATAATATTAACATTGTGATTGAAGATAAAGATATTAGAATTGATACATATAGAGCAAGTGGAGCTGGTGGACAACACGTAAATAAAACAGAATCAGCTATTAGAATCACTCACATTCCAACTGGAATTGTAGTTCAATGTCAAAATGATAGAAGTCAACATAAAAATAAAGATAGTGCTTTTAAAATGTTAAAGTCAAGACTATATGAGTTTGAGCTTGAAAAACAGCAAGCAACTAAAGATGGTGTTGAAAAAAGTGAAAATGGATGGGGACATCAAATCAGATCTTATGTTTTACAACCATATCAACAAGTAAAAGATAGTAGAAGTAACATAGGTTATTCAAATGTTGATGCTATTTTAGATGGTGATATAACTAAAATTATAGAAGATGTTTTAATAGCAACTTCTAAATAATTTTATTCCCTATTACAAATAATTTTATAACTACAATAAATACAGTTTGATTTATCTTCACATTTAGAAAAAGAGATTTCTCCTTTTGAAATCTCTTTTATTTCATCAAATTTTAGACTCAATAAATCAAGTTTTTCATTTAAGACCTCTTCTTCAATTAAAGAAGTTTCATTTAAATTGTAATAGTAAGCTTTTATCTTATTTGTTTGAAAAAACTGATTCATTGCAATATAATAAAACTCTAGTTGAAAATCATCACTTTTTTCATAATTTTTCAAAGTATCAACACTAAGTGTTGATGAAGTTTTGTAATCAATAAGTTCATAATTTTCTTCGTATTTATCTATTCTATCAATTACACCTTTAATCTTTATTCCATTAAATAAGCAATCAAAGTTTTTTTCTAAAGCGATAATTTTTCTATTTTTTAATCGTTCTTTATCTAATAAATAAAAATCATAAAGTTTCTTTTTCCAGATCTCTAAATCTAAAATCAAAAAAGGATTCTTACTTTGATATTTAGTAAACAACTGCTCAATTTTTTCAAAATTCAAATCATCGAAATTATCATTTAAAGTATAAAAATCTTCTAAAATAGAGTGAATTATTTCACCCAATTCATAAGCTTTTGGTTTTAAAGAAATTGTATGTTCTTTAATCTTTAAAATATACTGTAAATAAAATTTTCTTCTACATTGAAGAAATATCTTAAAAGAAGTTGCAGACCATATAAATTTTGTTAAATCAATTTTTTCTATAATATCTTGTTCAAAATGTGATATTTTATGATTATCATATAAAATATGTTTATAAAAATTATCATTTATATCTGTAATAATTCTTTTTTCAAAAAGTTCATTTGCAAATCTTGAAATCTGATTTATGTCAGAATTAACATAAGATATAAAAACATTTTTAGATGAATTCACTAACCTTTTATAATAATACTTTTGTAAATTCTCCCTATCAAACTGTGTTGGTAAATTTGATAATTGTTTTAATTTTGTTGACAAAAATTTATCTTTTATTGAGATTTTGGGAATAAATGATTCATTAAAATCACAAATTATTACAGCATCAAACTCCATAGCTCTGGTTTCTAATAACCCTAAAACTGTAATTTTTCCAGAATTTACATCATCTAAAGTTATTTTTACTAATTTTTGCAAAAATATTTTATATACATCTTTTAATAAAATATTATTTTGTCTTGAAAAAAGAATGATGTTTAATTTATATAAAAGTTCATCATATTTTTGTATTAGTTCTACATTTAACTCTTTTGATTTTATAAAATCAGTAACAAATAAAAAATTTTCTTTTGATATAACTTTATTCCATAAATACTTTATTTTTTCATCAATTACTTTTTTATCAATTCTTAGAAATTCTAAATTTGATATATTTTTTATTTCAGATTCACTTAAATACAAATATATTGCATTTGCAATTTGGTAAAGATTTGTATTTCTTATACTTTTCCCCATTGCATAATTAAAGTAATTCTCATCATCGAATAACTCAATATATGAAGCAAAACTCTCATCAGGTAACACTAATGCAATATTAGAAGGATTTATACCTTTGTTTATACAAATTTGTATAGATGATTTTATATATGCTATTTGATTTAATCTTGAAGAGAATCCCTTTGTTTCTAAAAATTCTAATCTATCTATTATAGGTATTTCTTCTAAAATCTTCTTATTCGTCAAATCTAATTTATATTTATAATCTAATTTTATCTCTAAATCTAAATCTTTAAACACTTCTAAAGATTTTTGATTATAAGAGTTTGAATAAAAAATAATCTTAAAATCAATAAGCTCTGATATCTTGATAATCATATCAAACTCTATTTTTGTGAAGTATCCTTCAAAATTTAGCTCTATTTCATTAAATTTTTGTAAAAAATCTTGATTTATTTTATAATGATTATCTATATTTATTCTATCAACATAATTATTATTTTCCAAAATATTTATATAATTTGTTTTTATTGATTGAAGTATTTGTAGATGTTCTAAATAAAAATCATAAGTATCTACATCTTGTATTTGAGATATTTCTACTTTTTCACTAGATAACTCTAGAAAAAATCTATAAATATAATCACTTTGTTTTAGAAATTTTGTAAAATTATCAGAAATTCCAAGTTTTTTTATATCTATATTTTTTATCGCTTCATTTAAAAAAAGAACTCTTTGTTCTTCTTCACAATATTTTAAATTAGATAAAGTTATAGATTTTTTAAAAAACTCATCAATTGTTAAAGTTGAAGGCAAAAGAGTATTTTCACTCTTTTGCTTTGAAATAAGTTCACGTATTACTCTTGAAGTAGGGAAAACTAAAAGTTTTTTTTTAAATTGCATTTGTCTTAATATAGATATAACCTACATTTTCATCAACTATAAAACTACCTGTAATAAGCCAGTTATTTTCATCTTTTATTTCTATACTTGAATTAAAAGTTCCATCAATATTAGTAAATTTTTCATTATCTAATATAGTATCACTATCAGCTGAAATAGTTTTACTTACAATAATTTCAATTTTAATATCTTTTTTTTCATTTGTTAATTTATCAGTAACAATTACTTTTAAACTATTTTGACCAACCTTTAAAATATTTTTATGTTCTGAATATTTTTCTAAAACTCTCTGTGATAATTTTATATCATCTGTTGTTAATCCAAATTTTACATTGTTTATATAAAATTCAAAATTATACTTAGATTGAAAAACTGCATTTGCTTCCATCATATTATTATAGTTTTCATCAACATCTTGATACTTTTGCATAAAGCTTCTATCTTCAATAACAGGAACACTTATTGCACTTTTTACTGTCCAAATAATCATAGAAAAAACAAAACTAAAAATACCTATAAAAAACAGTGGCCAATAATTTCTTTTCATGCTTTTACTTTCTTCTTTTTAAAATTGCATAAGTATATGCTAATAATCCTAAAACTATTAATGTATACATAGTAACACGCCAAATAGTACTAGAAACTTTACCACTATTTCCTATACTACTTTCAAGTTTTATATCTCGTGATTCTGCTAAAATATCACCAATAGCAGCATAACCATTTAAAGTTGCTGCGCTTACTTTTGCATAAAGTGTATTTTTATCTTTTGAAGCTAATAAAGGAACTACATAACCATTTAAAATATCATTTTTATCAAGGATATTTTTTAGTTCATCACTAATAAGTAGATTGACATGTGTTTCGTCAACTGCAATAGTTAATAATACATAAGGTTTATTAAGCGTATTAACAATTTCATTTTCAATAACTTTTATAGCTTCTATCTTATCTTTTGTATTAATATTTTCACCTAAATCTAAAGTAGATTTTGCATATACATATATATTAACACCTAATTTAGATTTAACTTCAGCACCTATTTCATTTATTTTGATTTTTGCTCTATCATCTATTAATTTATCATCATTTAATATAAAATCTTGAGCCAGTAAATTTGAGCATAAAAAAAGCAGAAGTGAGAAAATCACCCCTACTTTAAGAAAATTAAATTTTTTCATTAACCAACAAACACTTTTGTAGCATCAAAGTAACCATAGTATGCAGTCATAACAGCTGCAACTACAAGTAAAATACCTATAATTTTTTCCATATTTTACCCCTTATTTACCATTACCAACAAGTTGGTATTGTGTATGATTTTCTGAACTATTCATTTTTAGACCATTTAAATCTTGATTAATTTGGTAAAAATTTGTAGCTTCATTTTGTTGTACTTTTATTCCATTATAAGTTAATACTCCAAGAATAGTTAATAACAACACTGTTGCTATTAACATTCCTGTTATACCATGTAGTTTAAAAGTTCCTCTTTCGTTTTCGTTCATTTGTGTATTACCAGCCATATTACTCTCCTAAACTTCTGATGTATGAAGCCAATGCTTTTTCTTGAGTTTCATTAAGTCTTCCACTAAAGCTAGGCATTGAACCAATATTCCCTTTTTTACCATCTTTTAATACAGCCATAACTAAAGCATCATCATATGCTCTAATATTAGGTGCAACAAAAGGCATACCTTCACCATCAGCGCCATGACATCCAGCACAAACAGCATAAGATGCAGGTTGTTCACCTTTAAATCCATTTGCAATATATTCTGCAACTTGATTAATTTCAGCTTCTTCAGTTAACATCATTGGAGGCATTCCACCTGGATATGATGATGCTAAATAATTAGATCCATTTTTGATAACATGTACAATTTGGTCTTTAGACATTCTTTTTGTTAAATCTTGAGCTTTTCCAGCAATTCCCTCTCCATCTACACCATGACAAGGTGCACATTGAACTAAGAAAAGTGATTGTCCCATAGCTTTTAAAGTTTCTTCAGATGGGTTTTCCCATTTTTTCTCAAATTTAGCATTGTATTCTAAAGTTTCTTCATTCCATTGACCAATTTGTGAAAATCCATTAATTGGATAACCAACTGTAAAATACCAAAACATCCATAAAATAGTTCCGATAAATGCTAATCCCCAACCTGTTGGAATTGGGTTTTTATATTCACCGATACCATCCCATTTCTCTTCTGCTAGCTCTCCACTTGCCGTATCATTTTTCATTTGATTAACATATTTTAACGCAACGAATACAGTAATTGTAATAATAGCTACTGCACCTAACATAGTTAAACTGTTAATATAATCATCACCGTTAAAAGCATCACCTGCTGCAAAGTAAGTTCCTGCTAATAAAGCGATGATAAGAATTATTCCACCTATAACCATAGATTTCATCTTATTTCTCCTTATTATCTATATCTTTATCTTTTTTTCTTTCTTCTAGAGGAGATGAAACACTTGAGTCATCATGTACAAGTTTTGAGTATTTTTCGAAATCTCTTTCACCTGTTCTTTGTCTTTTATATATAGAATAAGCATAAGAATAAAATATGATAAATACTATTAAAACTAAAAAGAATTTAGTATATCCTTGTACCGTAAGCAGTGTCTCATAATCCATCTATAACCCCTATTTTAAAGAATTTAAATATGCAATTAAAGCAACTATTTCAGGAACTTGACCATTTGCAACAGCTTGTTTTACTGATTCATCTTTCATATCAGCAACAATTAATTTTGCTTCTTCTAAAGCAGCAGCTTTAGCTTCTTCCCATGAACCAAGTTTTGGCATACCTTCTTGATCATATGGAGTAGCAAAAACAGTTTTAACTGTATATGCTTCAGCATATGCTGTCTCAATATCAGCTATGTTTGTAAATTGGTGCTTATATGCAGGCATAATACTTCCAGGAACAACTGCTGCTGGATCCCACATATGATTTTCATGCCAATCTGTAGTTCTATAATTTCCAACTCTCATTAAATCTGGACCTGTTCTTTTTGATCCCCATAAGAATGGTCTATCATAAGCATACTCACCAGATAAAGAATACATTCCATATCTATCAGTTTCTGATTTAAATGGTCTAATTAATTGCGAGTGACAAGCGTTACAAGAATCTTTAATATACACATGTCTACCTGCTAACTCAAGAACACTGTATGGTTTAGTACCAACAGTTGGTCTACTTTGTTTTGCAAAATCTGGAATAACTTCAACAATACCTGCAAATGCAACAAAAACGAATACTAGTACCGCAAAGAAAAACGGTCTTTGTTCAAACCAATGAAACATAATTTCTCCTTTTCTTACGCAGCTACTGGTGTAGCATTTACTGGTTCTTTATCAAGTACTCTACCACATTTAACTGTTTTGTAAATGTTGTAAGCAAATAAGAAGAATCCAATTAGGTATAATAACCCACCAACTGCTCTAATTGTATAGTATGGATGTAATACAGTAACTGTATCAATAAATGAATAAACTAATGAACCATACTCATCATAAGCTCTCCACATCATACCTTGAGTAATTCCAGCAATCCACATTGAAGTAAAGTATAAAACAATACCTGTAGTTTGTAACCAGAATTGTGTATCCATTAATGATTTAGAATATAATTCTCTTTTATACATTCTTGGAACCATATGGAATAATGCTGCCATAATCATAAATACAACCCATCCTAAAACACCATCATGTACGTGTCCTGGAATCCAGTCAGTAAAGTGTGCAATAGCATTTACAGATTTAATAGCTTGGATTGGTCCTTCAATTGTTGATAACATATAGAAAGTTGAAGCTAATACCATAAATTTGATTAGTGTATTTGTTTGTAATTGTTGCCACTCACCCTTCATTGTTAAAAGCATATTAATAGCTGATCCCCATGATGGTAAAATTAAAACAACAGACATTACTGAACCCATAGTTTGCATCCAATCTGGAACTGTTGAATAAATAAGGTGGTGTCCACCAGCCCATAAATAAACAAATAATAATCCCCAGAATGCTAAGATAGATAGTTTATATGAATAAACATTTTGTCCAGATTCTTTTGGTAAGAAGTAATAAATCATAGCAATAATAGGAGTTGTGAAAACAAATGCAACTGCATTGTGACCATACCACCATTGAACTAATGCATCATTAGTACCTGAATACATAGAAACAGAGTGAATCCATGAACCATAACCAGAAACTAAAGCTGTTGGAACTTCCATATTATTGAATAAATACAACATTGCAACTGCGATAAATGTAGCAATGAAATACCATAAAGAAATATAAAGAGTTCTCTCTCTTCTAATTCCAATTAATCCAAAAATCGAAATACCCCATAAAACCCACCAAACAACAACTAAGATATCTAATGGCCACTCTAATTCAGCATACTCTTTTGAAGTTGTAATACCCATAAAAAGTGTAACAACAGCTAAAAGAATTGTAATGAAATATAAAACAAAGTGTAATTTAGCAATAGCCATTAAAAAAGGTGACTCTTTTAATGATACTTTTAAAACTCTTTGTCCGATATAATACCATGCCGCAAAAATACCACTTAGAGCAAAACCAAAAGCAACTGCATTAGTATGCAAAGGTCTTAATCTACTAAATGTACCATACTCCCCAGCTAAATAGTTTAACTGTGGAAACGCCAATTGAAACGCAAGTATAACACCAATTGTCATACCTATGATACCAAACAAAATTGTTGCAAATGTAAAGGCTTTTGCAACTGAGTAATCGTACTCAATTTGTGCACCGTTTTGCATCAATCTCCTCCTACTAATTTTATATACAAGTCACAAAATTGTCACTCATTGCGGTAATCATAGCTAAGAAAAACTTAAAATTAACAAAAGAATTAACGAAAAATTAACAAATAAAAGACTATTTTTATTATAATTTTAACTTATAAAACAAGAGAATAATTATCTTATTTGTAAGATTTTAAAGCTTGCTCACTCTCTCTTTTCATTGTTTTAGCTTTTAAATCTTCTCTTTTATCGTGGAGTTTCTTACCTTGTGCAGTTGCAACTTCTACTTTTATCATATTTTTATCATTAAAATATAGTTTTAACGCCACCAATGTTACTCCATCTTTAGTAACTTTTGAATACATTTTATCAATTTGCTTTGAATGTAATAATAGTTTTCTAGCTCTTCTTTCATCTGGTCTATATGTACTGTGAGTTGTACTTAAATGTGAGATGTGAGCATTTAATAAAAAAACTTCACCTTTTATAATTCTTACAAATGAATCTTTTAAATTAACTCTTCCTTCTCTTATAGCTTTCACTTCACTACCTTCAAGCATTATTCCTGCTTCTAAACTATCTAATATAGTAAAATCATGAAATGCTTTTCTATTTTTAAAAACCAAATTTTTTTTTGTTTCTTTCTTATTTGCCATTATTTATCCTAAAAAATGAACTTCCACTTCCACTAAAATACCAATCTTTTTTTTCATAACTACCTAATTGTGGATACAAACTTAGTGCACTTTCATACAAATCATTTGCTTTTTTTATATTTAACTCTTTCAAAATTTCCAACGATTTCATACTTAATAATCTTTTTGCATCCTCATTTGAAATCTCTTTATAAAAATTATCTCTAAAAATCTTAAAAATTTCTCCTGTATTACATTTTACTTTCGGTGTAATTGTCTCTACATTTAAAATCTCTTCATCAAACTTTTCTACAATTTCACCTATTCCTGTAACATTTGCACTATCATATTGATACACAAAAAAAGGAACATCTGCACCAATCTTCAATGCAATACTACATAATTCATCTTTTGATAAATTTAAATTACAATATTGATTAGCCATTAATAAAAATGTAGCTGCATTAGAACTGCCACCTCCAAGTCCTGCAAACTCTGGAATATTTTTTTCTATATGTATTTCATGATTTAAGAAAAACTCTTCAACTCCATCATAATCTTTTATTAAATTGTATGCTTTGTATACAGTATTTGTTTCCAAATTGCAACTAAAGTTTCCTATAATTGTAAATGCTTTCCTATGCGTTTTAATAAATGACAATTTGTCGTACAAATTATGAACTCGTACAAATCTTGATACGAGTTCATGATAGTTTCCTCTCTTACCAGCTATTTTTAAAAATATATTAACTTTCGCATAAGACTTTTTTATCATATTATTTTCCATATTTAGGAACCTTATTTAATAAATATTTAACTTCACAATTTTTTATTTCAATTATTGAAAAAATATCTTCACAAATAATTAGATATTTTCCATCTTTTTTGTCTTCTAAATAATTAATACTTATTTTTCGTCCTTGGTTTAACCACTCTTGTGTTCCAAAATATTTATTTATTGGTAAATCAATATATTCTAAAGGATTCAATTCTTTTTCATTTTCATAAAAAAACTTACCTTCATTTAATCTTTCAAGATAAGATAGTGTACCAATTTCACCTAATTTATCTAGTAAAATTTGGGCAATTGATCTTACATAAGTTCCTTCACTAACAGTTACTTCAAATGTAATAAAAGGATGATTATATGAAATCAATCTATTTTCATATATATTCATAACTGTTTCATTTAAAACAAAATCTTGATTATTTCTAGCTAGTTCATAAGCTCTTTTACCATCAATTTTTTTTGCACTAAATTTTGGTGGTAAATACTTTATTTCACCTTTTAAAGAATCTATATTATTTTTTATATTATCATAATTCAATTGCTTTGTTAATTTTATAGATGCAATATTTTCAATGTCAAAAGATAAAGACTCTGCACCCAACCAAATAACAGCTTTATATGTTTTTGGGGTTTTTGAAATATACTTAAAAAGTTTTGCATATTGCCCAAAAGCAACAATCAAACACCCTTTTGCAAAAGGATCAAGTGTACCACTAAATCCTGCTTTTTTATTTTTGTATTTTCTTTTTATTCTATTTAAATAATGATTTGAACTAACAAATATTGGCTTATCTACAACCAACAATTTATTTATTTGTTCTTTATCATAATATCTTACTTGCAAAATCTATCCAATTATATTTTTTCAACAAAAGAAGATAAAATATCTCTATGAGTTCCACCAAAATTAATAGTCAATTTATAATCTTTACCAGCATTTACAGCTTTTTCGATTCTTCCCATACCAAAAATTTTATGTGATACTAAATCACCTTTTTTGAATCCTGATTGTTTTTCAATTGTTAAACTACCTTTAATAAGACCACTCTCAGTTAAAAATCTACTTTTTACTAAAGATGTTCTTTTCCCTTTATAAAATCTTGAATGAACAAAAGATAAAGTAAGGTTATCCATGGCTCTAGTAAGTGCAACATAACCTAACCTTCTTTCTTCTTCTAAATCGCTCCCATCTCCTGTTAATGGGAAGAACCCTTCTTCCATTCCAACAATAAACAATTTTTTAAACTCCAATCCTTTTGAAGCATGAATACTCATCATAGATACAGCTTCACCACTATAATCATCATTTTCGCTTTCAAGAGCAATATCATTTAAAAAATCTTTTAAATCTAAATTGGGATTTTGAATAAAATAATCTCTAATATAACCGTAAAATTCATCAATATTTGCTTGTCTTTCAAATCCATCTGGAAGATTATCATATGAAGCTCTGTAATCAAAAGTTTCTTCAAAACTATCTAAAAACTTCATTTTAGATTCACTTAACAACTCCTTTAAATCTAAAACTGAAGCTTCAAATACTTTTAAAGTTCTTGCATTTTTTTTACCTACTAATGAACTTATTTCATCAGCTTCTAATTGCTGTATTAAATCAAATATTGATTTTCCTGATTCAATAGATTTAGCTTCAAGTTTATCAATAGTTGTTTTTCCTAAACCTCGCTTTGGTTTATTTATAATTCTTTTTACTGAGAAATTATCATTTGAATTTGTCAATAACCTAAAATATGCTATTAAATCTTTTATTTCACTTCTTTCATAAAACTTCATTCCACCAACAAGTTTATAATTAAGTCCTGCTTTGTTAAAGCCTTCTTCAAGTGATCTTGAAAGTGCATTTACTCTAAATAAAATAGCTATATTTTTAGGATTTTCTCCTGAGTTAATAAGAGATTTAATATCTTCAATTATTTTTCTTGTCTCTTCATTTTCATCATGTGATTCATAAACTCTTATTGCATCACCTTTTACTCTAGTTCCTACTAATTTTTTACCTAATCTATCTCTATTATGTTCAATTAATTGATTAGCATGATTTAATATTGTATCTGTTGATCTATAGTTTTCTTCAAGTTTTACAACTAAAGTATTCTCAAAATGCTCTGAAAAATTCAATATATTTTTTATAGTTGCTCCACGCCATCCATAAATTGATTGATCATCATCACCAACAACACAAAGGTTATTATGACTTGAACATAAAAGTCTAAGTAGTCTATATTGAAGTTCATTTGTATCTTGATACTCATCAACCATAATATACTGATATTTTTGACTTATTTGTTTGGCTAAATTCTCATTTTTTTTAAGTATTTTATATGGAAGTAAAAGTAAATCATCAAAATCCACTAAATTATTTTTTTCTAAATAATTTTCATAATCTTCATATATTTGTGCAATTTGTTCATAGAGTTTTAATTGAGCATTTTTTTTTGCTTCAGTTGGAGTTAATAATGAATTTTTGTATTTTGAAATTTCTGAAACCAATAAAGCTGCAGGAATATCTTTTTCCATTGATTTTAATACTCTTTTTTTATCATCCGTATCAATAATAATAAAATTATTTTTTCTATTAAGTTCATCCATATGGAATTTTAAAAAAAGCAATCCAAATTTATGAAAAGTACATAACAAAGGTAGTCTATTGATTATAGACGAATCAAACATATTAAAAGCTCTTTCTCTCATCTCGCTAGCAGCTTTATTTGTAAAAGTAAGTGTTAATATTGATGCTGGGTCTATTCCTATAGAGATTAAATAAGCTAATCTTGTTGTTATAGTTTTAGTTTTTCCAGAACCAGCGCCAGCTAATATAAGTAAAGGTCCATCAATATGTTGCGCAGCTATTTTCTGTGATTCATTTAATGATGATAATAAATTTTCAGACATTTTTTCTCCAATTATTATTTATTATATCATATATTTTATAAAATCATTATTCCTTTTAATTATTCTATATATAAATAAATGTTATTATAATCATAATTTATTTTATGGAGACAATAATGCTCACTGATTTTGCAAAACTAGAAACTTTTCTTACCGTTGTAAGGGAAAAATCTTTTTCTAAAGCTTCCGCAAAACTTGGTATTTCTCAACCTGCTGTTACTCAACAAATGAAATTTATCGAAGATTATTTAGATGTTCAAATTGTTGATAGAAAGAAAAATGGTATTAAACTTACAAAAGAAGGACAAATACTACATGGCATTGCATTAAAAATTGAAAAATGTGTTGCAAATGCAGAAAAAGAATTACTAAAAATTATGAATAAAAATGTTACCTTTGTATTTGGTGCATCGTTTATTATTGGAAACTATATTTTACCTAGATTTTTAAACAATTTAAAAGAGAATATTCATAACGATGTATCTATAAATGTTTCTGTTTCACATGAGGCTATTGAAGATTTGTTAGATAAAAAAATAGATATTGCTTTAGTTGAAAACTATGTTGCAAATGATGATATTATCTATAGAGAATGGATGGAAGATGAAATTGTAATTTTTTCAAATCAAAAATTACCAGCAAAAGCAAAAGCTGAAGATTTATTATCTTATAAATGGGTTTGTAGAAATCCTGAATCAAATACTAGGTTATTATTTAAAGAAAATCTTGAAAAAGCTAATTATCCTGATTGTGATACTTTTAATGTAACAAGTGAAGTGACAAGTGCTACAACAATAGTTCAAACTGTTTTACATTCAGATAAGAATTCAACACCAACTGTTTCAATTGTATCAAGAAATGCTATAGAATCATTACTAAAAGCAGGTGCTTTACATGAATCAAGAATAGGTAATCAAAAAATGATAAGAAAACTATATATTGCATATAGAAAAGATAGAAAACATGATGCGTTTATAGAAAATGTTGTTGATTATCTTCTAAAAATGAAATAGTTTTAGGTATTCCTAAAACTATTTAATAATTAAATCCCTCTTTTTGTAAAGCTAATCTAATATTTTTCATCTGTGTATGCTTATCCCTACACCAATTAGGAGATAATAAAGTATCATCATCAATTCCTGCTGTAATTCTTTGAACAGAAATATTAGAAGGTAAATTAATTATTGACTTTACAACCGTATCTATATAAAGTTCCTCGCTAATTGGTGTAAACTTACCTTTTTTGAATTCATTTGTTAAAAGAGTATTTTTTACTACATAAAGAGGATGAAATTTTATTGAATCAACTTTTAAATCTATAGTTTGTCTAAATGTTTCAAGCATCATTTCTTGATTTTCATCTGGCAAACCATATATTAGATGTCCACATACATTTAAACCTTTTTCTTTGGTTCTTTGTATCCAATATTTCATATTAGAAACATTATCCCCTCTATTGATTTTTACAAGTGTTTCATCAAAAAATGATTGTATTCCATACTCAACCCAAATTTCTTTATTTTTAGATTTTTCTACTAAAAAATCTAAAATTTCATCTGTAACACAATCTGTTCTTGTTCCAATACTCAAACCTAAAACATTATCAAAACTTAATGCTTTTTCATAAAGTGCTTTTAGTGTATCAAATGGAGCATAAGTATTCGTAAAAGACTGAAAATAAACTATAAATTTTTTTGCACCAAATTTATTTTCTAATCTTTTTTTTGTAGCTAAAAATTGTAATTCAAGTTGTTTTAATTGATTTTCTAAATATGGATTATTATTTATTCTTGGATTTAATTTGAATTTTGTTTTTTTCTCTTGTAAATTTGGACTAAAAGAATCATTTTCACAGAAAGAACAGCCACCACGAGCAACTGTTCCATCAATATTTGGACAAGTAAATCCAGATATTGACACAGGAACCTTATAAACCTTTTCTCCAAATTTATTTTTTAAGTATCTTCCGATAGTTAATACATTTTTTAATTCACTCATTATGCTTTTACGAAATAATCCCCATTAAAACTTTCTAATGCATAATTTCTATCATTTCCGATTGCATCTACTAAATCTTCAACACTTAAATATTCTAAAGAATCAGCTTCAATATATTTACAAACTTCATCTTTATCCATATTATTAGAAATTAATTCTTCTTTATGTGGTGTATCTATTCCATAATAACAAGGGAATTTTATCTCAGGACTTGCAACTCTAAAGTGAACTTCTTTAGCTCCTGCTTCTTTTAGAATTTTTACGATTCTTTTTGAAGTAGTTCCTCTTACTATTGAGTCATCAATAACTAATAAAGATTTTCCTTCAATTAAAGATTTCATAGGACTTAATTTCATTCTTACTTTTAAATCTCTCATCTCTTGAGTTGGTTCAATAAATGTTCTTCCAACATAGTGATTTCTAATAATTCCATATTCAAAAGGAATTCCACTTTGAGCAGCATATCCTAAAGCTGCCGGAACTCCTGAATCAGGAACTGGAATAACCATATCAACTTTTAAATCTTTCCCTTCATCATTAACTGCTAAAGCTCTACCCATATTTTCTCTTGTTCTGTAAACATTTTTACCATCGATAACAGAATCAGGTCTAGCAAAATATACATATTCAAAAGCACATGGTCTAAATTCACTTTCAAAAAGTTGGATTGACTCAGGTTCTGTTCTGTTTTCATCAAAAATCAACATTTCACCTGGTTTTACATCTCTAATAAAATCAGCTCCAACTAAATCAAAAGCACAAGTTTCACTTGCAACTATATATCCACCACTTTTTAATTTTCCTAAAGACAAAGGTCTAATCCCATATCTATCTCTTATAACAAACTGCTTACTTCTACTTTGAACAATAAAACAATATGCACCAATAGTTCTATTTAATGCTTCTTTAATTCTATCTCTTAATCTATCTTTTGTATTTTTTGCAATTAGATGAATTAAATTTTCAGTATCCATTCCTGTTTGAAAAATTGCACCTTTATCGATTAGTTCTTGTCTTACTTCATCTTTATTAATCAAATTTCCATTGTGTACAATTGAAATTTCACCTAATTTATATTTTGCATAAACCGGTTGTGCATCTAATATCGAATCTCCACCAGCAGTTGAATATCTATTGTGACCTATTGCCATATTTCCTTTTAGATAACTTAATGCTTTTTCTGTAAATACTTCAGATACTAATCCTCTATCTTTTTTTGTATAAATTTTTCCATCACAAGAAGATGAAATACCTGTTGCCTCCTGACCTCTATGTTGCATTGCAAATAAAGCGATTGAAGCTAACCTTGCTGCATTATCATTACCGTAAATTCCAACTATTGCGCACATATTTATTATTCCTTATAGACCTAAAGCGTCATTGATTGAGTATAGTTTTGCTTCTTTTCCAATTATCCATTTTGCAACTTTAATTGCACCTTTTGAAAAAGTGTTTCTAGCAGTTGCTGTGTGATTTAATTCTAAAAATTCACCATCATTGTATAAACCAACTGTATGACGTCCAACAATATCACCACCTCTTAAAGCCATTACAGCAATCTCATCTTTAGTTCTAGCACCAATTTGTCCATCACGTCCAGAAATTCTAACTTCATCTAAATCTAAATCTCTAGCATTTGCTGCATGTTCAGCTAATGTTAAAGCTGTACCAGAAGGAGAATCAACTTTATATCTATGATGCTGCTCAACAATTTCAATATCAAAATCTCGTAAAGTTTTAGATGCTAATGCTACAAGTTTATTTAAAACTGCAACTCCTAAACTCATATTAGTTGCATATAAAATAGGTACAAGCTTACTAGCTTCAAGCAATAAGTTTTGTTGATGCTTGTTAAATCCAGTAGTTGCAATTACAAGAGGTTTATTACCACCATTTTCTATAACTTCAGTAAGAAGTGCTTCCGTTGCTGCTGGTGCCGAAAAATCAATAATTACATCTGATGATTCAAATAATACTTTCATATCATTTGTAACAACTGTATCAGTAGGTAAATTTTTAACTAATTTACCATAAACATGAACCGCACCAACTTTAGCTTCTGAATCATTAGCTAAATCATCAATTAATAATGAACCAACTCTTCCTGTACTACCTAAAATACCTATTTTAATCATTTTTAAACTATTCCTTATCCTAAATATTCAATAATATTAACAGCCGCTGTTGCACCATCACCAGCTGCACAAACAACTTGTTTTGGAGCATCAATTCTAATATCACCAGCTGCATATAAACCTGGAACTGATGTTCTCATTCTTAAATCAACGATAACCTCACCTGATTCATTAACATCACATAAGAAAGTTCCATCAGCTTGTTTTAATGGAGCATTTAATACATCTCTTCCTACAAAAACAAAAACTCCAGGAGTTGGTAAATCTCTGATTTCACCTGTATCTTTATGTTTTACTTTTAATCCTGTAACACCCATAGCATCACCAAAAACTTCTTCTACTATTACGTTTGTAACTTCTTCAATATTTTCTGTATGTTTCATATGTTCAATTGTAGATGGAGCAGCTCTATATGTATCTCTTCTATGAACTAAATAAACTTTTTTACATAATTTTGCTAAATAAACAGCTTCTTCAATAGCAGAATCTCCACCACCTATTACAGCTACTTCTTTCCCTTTATAGAAGAATCCATCACAAGTTGCACAAGTTGAGATTCCTCTACCAAAAAATTCATTTTCACCTTTAAATCCAGCACGTTTTGGAACTGAACCAGTTGCTATTAAAACTGCTCTTGCTTCATACTCTTTTTTATCTGATGTTACTAATTTAAAAATATCACCAGTTTTTGTAACATTATCAACTTGAGCCATTTCATGTTTTAATCCAAATCTTTGACACTGTTCTGGCCAGTTAGCCATTAAATCCATACCTGAAACAACTTCTGCTTGTCCTGGATAATTTTCTATTTCCGATGAACCTGTAATTTGTCCTCCTGGCATTCCCATTTCAAACATAACTACGTTTTTAAGTCCACCTCTAGTTGCATATAATCCAGCTGTTAATCCAGCTGGTCCTCCACCAATAATCGCTAAATCTAACATATTAAATCCTTATTTTTATTTAATTGTTTAGTTCATAATATTTTATGAATAAAATGATACTAAAATATTTGTAAGTTATAGGTTAATAAACTTTAAAATATTAAGGATAAATTTTATCATTTAATAATTTATATCTATCTTAAAATTTGAATTATATTGAAATAAAAAAAGGGAGGGGCAAAACCCCTCCCTTTTCATTTAATTTTTAATTTCTTATAATAAAGAATTAATTTTATCTGTAAATGCTTGCTTAGAAGAAGCTCCAACCATAGTATCTACAACTTCTCCATTTTTAACAAATAAAATAGTTGGAATTGATCTAATTCCATATTTTACTGCTAAATCTTGCTCTTCATCAGTATTAACTTTACAAATTTTTGCTTTTCCATCAAAATCTGCAGCTAACTCTTCAATAACAGGAGCAATCATTCTACAAGGTCCACACCATGGAGCCCAGAAATCTACCATAGAAACACCTTCTTTTGTTGTTTCTTCAAAATTTGCAGCTGTTAATTCAATATATTTTCCCATTTTATATCCTTCATTATTAAGTTTTAATATTATTTCGTGTTTGTATATAAATCAAATACAGTTAAACAAAATTATTATAACTTTAGAAAACTTAAATTTAGTTTTACATTTATTTAAACTTTTTACTAATCAAGGCTAAATATTTTTTTAGTTAAAATAAGAGAATTTAATTTAAAATGGATAATTTTATGGATATCAGAAAAGAATATTTAGAGTTTTTTAAAAGTAAAGGACATGAAGTTATATCTTCTATGCCACTAGTTCCAGATGATCCTACATTGATGTTTACAAATGCAGGTATGGTTCAATTTAAAGATATTTTCACAGGTTCAATCCCAAAACCTGAAAATCCCAGAGCAACTTCTTGTCAATTATGTGTAAGAGCTGGTGGAAAACATAATGATTTAGAAAATGTTGGATACACAGCAAGACATCATACTTTATTTGAAATGTTAGGTAATTTCTCATTTGGAGACTATTTTAAAGAAGATGCAATCTCTTATGCTTGGGAATTTGTAACAGTTAATTTAGCCCTTCCTATCGAAAGATTATGGGTTACAGTTCATGAAAATGATGATGAAGCATTTAATATTTGGTCAAAATATATTAATCCAGAAAGAATTATGAGATTTGGCGATAAGGACAATTTTTGGGCTATGGGAGATACAGGTGCTTGTGGACCTTGTAGTGAAATTTTCTATGACCAAGGAGAAGAACATTTTAACACTCCTGAAGACAAAATGGGTGGAGATGGAGATAGATTCTTAGAAATTTGGAACTTGGTATTTATGCAATACGAAAGAACTGCTGATGGGAAATTGAATCCTCTTCCAAAACCATCAATTGATACTGGAATGGGACTTGAAAGAGTTATTGCAATTAAAGAAGGTGTATTAAATAACTTTGATTCATCAAATTTCAAACCAATTATTGAGAAAATTGAAGAATTAGCAAATAAAAAATCAACAAAAGAAAATATTGGTTCATATAGAGTAATAGCTGATCATTTAAGAGCTACATCATTTATGTTATCACAGGGAATTTTATTTGGAAATGAAGGAAGACCTTATGTTTTAAGAAGAATTCTTAGACGGGCTGTAAGACATGGTTATTTAATAGGTTTTAGAAAACCTTTTATGGCTCAACTTCTTGATACACTTATAAATATTATGGGTAATCACTATATTGAACTTGTTGAGAATAAAAATTTTATAAAAGAACAACTTACACTTGAAGAAGATAGATTTTTCAAAACTATTGATTTAGGAATGTCTTTATTTAATGAAGAATTAGCTAATACAAAAGAGATTTTTTCAGGTGAAATAGCTTTTAAATTATACGATACATATGGTTTCCCTTTAGATTTAACAGAAGATATGTTAAGAGATAGAAATTTAAAAGTTGATTTAATAAAATTTGATGAACTAATGAATAAACAGAAAGCCATGGCAAAAGCTGCGTGGAAAGGAAGTGGAGATGCTTCGAATGAAGGTGACTTCAAGCAATTAATTGAAAAATATGGTTTAAATGAATTTGTTGGTTATGATAATACTGCTTATAAATCAAAAATCGTTGCACTTTTAGATGAAAACTTTAAAGAAATTTCTACTTTAGAAAAAGGCTCAATAGGTTGGGTTATGTTAGATAAAACACCATTTTATGCCACAAGTGGTGGACAAAATGGCGATATTGGAGCATTAGAAGATAATAAACATATTGCAATCATTGAAGAAACTTCAAAATTTCATGGATTAAATCTTTCAAAAGTAAAAGTAGAAAATTCTACTTTATCTCAAGGTGAAAATGTAGACGCAGTTGTTGTAAATAGATATGAAGTTGCAAAACATCATAGTGCAACACATTTACTTCAAAGTGCGCTAAAAATAGTTTTAGGAGAGAGTGTTTCTCAAGCAGGTTCTTTAAATGATGCCTCAAGACTTAGATTTGACTTTACTTATCCAAAAGCTATGAGCTCAGAACAAATTGAAGAAGTTGAAGATTTAGTAAATACTATGATTGCAAGAAGTATCGCTGGAAACGTAGAAGAATTACCAATTGAAGAAGCTAAAAATAAAGGTGCTATTGCTATGTTTGGTGAAAAATATGGTGATACTGTAAGAGTAGTAAGTTTTTCTGATGTTTCTGTTGAATTTTGTGGAGGAACTCACGTAAAAAATACATCTGATATTGGAAGTTTTTATATTATAAAAGAATCAGGTGTAAGTGCAGGAGTAAGAAGAATAGAGGCTGTTTGTGGAGCATCTGCTATAAAATATACAAAAGAAATTATTTCTAAAATGAATGAAATTCAAGCAGAAGTTAAAAATAATGATGTAATAGCTGGAATTAAAAAATTAAAAGATCAAATTAAAGATCTTAAAAAAGAGCTTGAAACAGCACAAAGCCAAACATCATCTCCAATAAATGAAGAAATAATTGGTGATACAAAAGTTGTTGTTTCAGTAGTTGAAAATGGCGATTTAAAGAAAATTGTTGATGATATGAAAAATGCAACTGAAAAACTTGCAATCTTACTTTTACAAGCAAAAGATGACAAAGTTATGATAGTTGCTGGAAGCAAAAATACAAATATCAAAGCTGGCGATTGGATTAAAAATATAGCACCTATCGTAGGTGGTGGAGGTGGTGGAAGACCTGACTTCGCAACTGCTGGTGGTAAAGATATAACAAAAATTGAAGATGCGAAAATTGCAGCATTAAATTATGCAAAAGAAAATTTGTAAGGATTGAAAATTGAGTGAATTATTTAATAATTTTTCAACTTTAATCATATTCTTACATGTATTATCAGCAATAATTTGGATTGGAGGAATGATTGTAATTAGATTTGCAGTTCATTACTCTATGCAAAATATTGAAGAGCCAAAAATAAAACTAGGAAGAACTCTAGAAAATCTAAAAAGATTTTTTTCTATGGTTATTCCTTCAATTATTATTCTTTTAATTACAGCAATTATTATGATTTTATCTTTAGGATTTAAAGAAACTGAACTTTATAAATTTGTAATAGCTAAAGAAGTTATTTGGACTATTATGACTATTATATTTATAGTTATTTATATAAAAAGAAATAAAGCGCAAAAAGCTTTTGATAATGGCGATTTTACAACCGCAAAAAATCAACTTGCACCTTTAGCAAAATATCTAATTCCCATAAATATTATTTTAGGACTTATTGCAGTGATTTTAGGAATTACATTAAGAGGATTTTAATCCTCTTAAATAAAATCAATCTGACAAATAATATTCAACAGTTGAAACTATTCTTACATTTTTAATATATTCAGTATTTTTATCTCTGCTTGTAATTACAAATTGACCTTGTGAAGCTTTTTTAATTTTTCCAAGTTTACTTTTTGAATCTTCTGCAAATTTAAGTGCTACACTTCTTGCATTGTTTGTTGCTTCTTCTATCATAGAAGGTTTAATATCATTTAATTTTGTATAAATGTACTCTATTTTAGAGTCATAATCATCTATTTTAAATAATATACCTTTTTTTGATAATTCAAATAATTTACCAGTAATTTCTCTCACTTTTTTTACATTTGATGAATAAATATTTATTGTTCTATTAGCTAAATATCTAACTTGAACTTCTTGATTTGAATATTCATTTGCCATTTTATCAATAATAGCTGGAGAATTTATAGTAATTTCCTCTTTCTTTATGCCATTTATTTCTAAAAAACTCAAAATTTCAGTTGTATCATTTTCAACTTTTTTATTTAAGCCATCTAAACTATTATCAATAACACTAAATCTTATAGGCCATAAAACAATATCTGCTTCAACTTCTTTTTCAGACAAACCTTTTACAATAACTGTTCTATCAAACTCTTTGTATTTAATCACACTTGTAGAGAGTAAATACCCTAAAATAGATAATCCTAAAAAAATAGAAAAACCTAAAATTAAAGAAGATTTTGTATCTAATTTTTCCATATTTAAACCTTTAAAAATAAATTTCTATTTCCATAGATAAAAAATATTACAATAAACAATATAAAAACAAACCCGTAAAGCATAATATTCCAACCAAAATGTTCATATATAATAGAAGGGAAAAATGAACCTGTAGCTCCACCTAAATAATAAAAAGTTAAATACATTCCAGATGTAAGTGATTTTTGTGATGATTTCATAGAATTTGCAAGTCCTGTACTTACTGTATGAACTGTAAACATTCCTATACAAAATAAAAACAATAATAAAAATAGATAAACAATATCTTCATTTGTTAAAAATATGGTAATAAATAAGAAAAAAGCTATAAATATAAAAATAGTATTTATTTCACCTTTAAAATAATTAACAATTCTTTTAGAACCTAAAGAGACTATTATTCCCATTCCATAACCTAAATATAATAAAGATATTTGAAATTCCGAGAAAGATTCAGAAATATCTTTTACCCTAAAAGGTAGTACATTTAAAACTCCTGCAAAAACAAAAAACATACAAAACATTATAAAATAAATCAATACAAACCTTTTATCTTTTAAAATTAATGAAATATCTTTAATTTTAGGTTTTACCATTGTTGCTTCACCTTCATAATCTAATTTATTAATAAAAAATAAAGATATTAAGATTGCAACAGATAATGAATAAAATACATATTCATAAGAAAAATTCGTAGCTATAAATCCAGAAAATATTCTCCCTACTAATCCTCCAAAAACTGTTGCAGCAACATAAATAGACATATTAAATTTTATATTTTTTTTATCAATATTTGCAAGAATACTCATAAGTGAAGTTAGAATTGCTGGAATCACTAAAGCCTCACAAATTCTAAGAAATAAAAATAGTTCATAAGATTTAGCAAGTCCTAAAAATATATTTGTAATTAATAAAATAAAAGAAGCACGTATTAACATCTTTTTTGCACAAACTTTTTCTAAGATATATCCATAAATTATTGGTGAAATTGCTAAAAACAGCATTATAACTGCTGTAAATTGTGAAGCTTGAATAATTGATATACCAAACTCATTAGCTAATAAAGGCTGTAAAGGTTGGGTTGCATACATAACTGATAAAACAATAATAATACAATATATAATAATTAATAAATTACCTTTCAAAATATTCCCTTTCTTTGCTGAAATATGAATTTAACATATTCATTCGAACTAAACTATTTTTATAATTAGTAAAAAATCTAGGTTTATTTAAATATAAATTTATATAAGCTTCATCAAATTCTTTAATTAATCTATCTGAATAAATTCCATTATAATCAATAATAAAATAATCTTCATAAACCGTATAAATATAAATAATGTTCATAAAATATTTTTCATCAACTAAATAAGTACTAAATTCATAATTTTTAAACTCTTTTCTCTCTATCAATTTAAAAGAATCTATTTTTAATGTAGATTTAAATAAATCTGTAAAAAAACCTCTTGATAATCCATTCCATTTACAATTACTATTCAAGTTAATGTATTCAACAAATACTTGTCCAAATTCTTTTGTTGTAGACTTACCAATATAAGAAAAATTTGTGCATGAATCAAAAGTACTATTTTTTTCATTTAACACTAATTGTAATTTATTATCCAAATTTAAATTTTTTGTTGAATTACATCCAATTATTAAAAAAATAAACATTAGAAAAATTGTTTGTTTAATCATATCTTTTTCCCTAAAATTAATAACTTATTATATACCTTTAAAATTAAAACTTGACATATTTTTATTTTTTTTATATCATTGGACAGCTATTTTCAAAACTAATCCAAAAAAAGGGCATATTAAATGAATTTCAAGAATATATTCACCGTATTTATTTTCATGAGCCTATTTTTTACAGGTTGTTCTTATAAAAGTAGCGAAGAAGTAATTGATATGTCCTCTTACAACAAAAATAAAAATTTAGAACATACTCCTTACAAAAATATTCAAAAAAATACAAAAATTTCAAAAACTCAAAAAAGTGATTTCTTCAAAAAATATACTAATCAAAATTATACTTCAAAAAAACAAGTTTTAAATAATGAACTCTTTGATTTTTATTCTCAATGGGAAGGCGTTAGATATAAATTAGGTGGAAGTAATAAAAATGGAATAGATTGCTCTGCATTTATACAAAAAGCTTTTAAAGAAAAATTTGATTTAGAAATGCCTAGAACGACTGTTTCTCAAGCTAAAATCGGTAAAGAAATAAATAAAAATGAATTAGAAGTTGGTGATTTAGTTTTTTTCAAAACAGGGAGAACAAACCACGTTGGAATTTATATAGATAATGGTAAATTTATGCACGCTTCTACTAAAATTGGGGTTACTATATCTGATTTACAAAATGAATATTTCAAAAAGAACTATTGGAAAGCACAAAGAATTATTGATTAATACTAGAAGGAGATTAATTTGATTAAAAAAATATTTTTTATACCTACTGCAGTATTATTATTTTCTGCTTGTTCTCATAATAATCAATTAGCTGAAAAATCAACAAAAGATGAATCTTTAAATAAAAAACAAATAATACTCTCTTATGATGAATATAAGAAACAATTTGACACAAAAAATCAAAAAGTTATCAGTAAACCTCTCAATACTAATTCTTATTTATTAAGTAAACAATATGAAAGTGTTTTATCAAATAATAAAGAAGAAAAAAATATTTCTAATTTAACTTCTCAACTTCCAAAAAAAACACAAGTTTTTACTGATTTTTATAATGAATGGAAAAATGTAAAATATAAAATGGGTGGAACTTCAAAAAGTGGAATTGATTGTTCTGCTTTCACTCAAAAAATTTATAAAGAAAAATTTAATATTTCTCTTCCTAGAACAACTATAACACAAGTAAATGTTGGTACTGAAGTTAAAAAATCAGAATTAATTCCTGGTGATTTAGTTTTTTTCAAAACAAGTAAAACAGATAAACACGTAGGTGTTTATGTTGGAGATAATAAGTTTTTACATGCTTCTATAAAAGGTATTCAATATACAAGTTTGGATAAACCATTTTATAAAAAGAATTATTGGACTTCAAGAAGAATTATGAATTAATTCTTTAGATTAGATGAAATAAAGTAGATGTATTTTTGTGTTTAGGAAGCAGAAAGGATACAAATGAATGTTTATACATCTACATTTATTTCATTAATTATAAAATAATTGTATGATAATTATATGATTTTCTATAAATCAAAATAGTTTGATAAAATATATAAACAAATAATACAAACTATATACATCTTTATAGCATAAGATATATTCATCATAAAAATCTCTTTTGCACTACAAGCGTATCTTGCAACTATTGTAAGATTTAATCCTGAAAATGGTGATGTTGAAACAGTGGTTGACCAAGCCATCAGAAATGTAACTGCTAAAAAAGTATGATTTACGCCACTTAAATAATCCCCAATTATTGAAATTGTAATTATTGGATGAATTCCAACAAATGATAAAATAATAAAAGATAAAAGAAGTAAAGAAGCAATTTTCCAATCAAAATTTGTAAAAGGTAGAGTAAAATTTAAACCTATTAAAATAGTTCCAATAATTATTCCAAACATTCCTGCAACTAAAAAAAGTGAGATTTCACTTTTCATTTTTGGTAATTCATCTGTAATATGAATTGTTAAAGTTTTAAATGAAGTTTTTATTCCTTTTTTAATAGGCAAAATAATTATAGTCATAATTATAGAAAATAATGAAATTAAAACTATTACTTTTAAATCTGGGAAATAATTATTAGTAATTAGCACTAATAAAGCTAATAAAAATGGTAAAAAAAGTGAATTAAAAGATAATGGATAACCATAAAAGTTTTCAATATCATAGGCTTTCTCTTTTATCACATCGTAATAAGTTATTATAAAAGCTATAAAAGCAAGTATTATTCCATTGATTACTATTACAGAACTATTTAGCTTTGGAGCATAAGTAATTGCAGCAGCAAATGCAACAAAAAATGGGGACCAGTAAGCATCACTTGAAAATGCCCTAGTTAAAAGAATAATTTGAGATTTACTCAATGGTGCTTTTTTATACATTTTATCTGCTACTAATATTAAAGAAGAAAGATTAATTACAGAACCAAAAAGATGTACACTAAGATAAGTCTTTATAAAAGATTTTTTACCTTTTGGTAAACTAGAAGTTTTATCTTTTTTTGGCATTGCAATTAATCTCAAAAAACCAACTCCAATTAAAAGAGCTAATAAATATTGATTAACTGTAAATATTTTAATTAAATTTATTTCAAAATTATTAACTAAAACAATTATATATCCTAAAAAACTAAGTAATAAAAGTACAATAATTAGAGTTTTATTTTTAAGTGTAAAAAAAAGAAGTAAAAATGCAATCCATGTAAAAATTCCAGCAACAATAATCATATTATTTTGAAAAAAATATGCAAATATAGTTACTAAGAAAGATAAAAATATTAAAATACCTGAAAGTTTAGATAGCATTATCATATATTAACTTTTATTCCTTTTTAGAAAAATTGATAAATAAATTCCTACTGCAATAAATATTGTTCCTATTAAATGATAAACAAGAACTTTTTCTTTTAAAAATATATATGCTAACATTGCCCCAAAAATTGGCATTAAGTGTGCAAATTGACCAGCTTTATTTGCACCTATTTCAATTGTTGCTCTATTCCAAAAATAAAAAGAAAGTATAGATGGAAAAATTACAATATAAATTAATGAATATAATACCTCTTTATTTTCTAAAAACGTAAATTCTAAATTATAACCTTGATATATAAACACCAAATATAAAATCAATGTTCCTAATAATGTAGTTATAGAAAAAAACTCAAAGGTGTTTAATTCTTTTGGTTTATACTTTAATAATACTGAATATAAAGCCCAATCTATACATGCAGCTATTATCCATAAATCTCCAATCGTAAAATGCAATTCAAAGATATGCTCTATTTCACCTTTTAAAATCAAATAAAAAACTCCGATTGTTGAAAGAAATACTCCAAAAAGTTGTATTTTACTAATAGAAATTTTAAAAATTATTGCAGAAAAAATTATGATAAATATTGGAGTACTTGAATTTATCAACAAAGCGTTTGTTGCAGTAGTTGTTTGTAAACCATAATATAAAAATGTATTAAATCCAGCAATTCCTAATCCACCTAAAACAAATAAAATTAAATACTCTTTTTTCAATATTATTAATAAATTTTTATAATGAACTAAAATAAAAGGTAATAAAATTAAAAGTACAAAAAACCATCTATAAAAAGACAATTCAATTGGGCTAATATCATTTGAAATCAATCTTCCAAAAACAAAATTTCCAGACCAAAAAAGTACACATAAAACTAAAAGAATATAATATTTCATAAATAACTTTCAAATTTTTTCGTATTATACATAAAAGAAATAATATGAAACTTTTTTAGTAATTAATACGATTTTTATGCGATTAAAATATCCATTTATCTATAATTAAACTAAAAAAGGATTGTTTTGTTAAGACTTGGTTCAAATTCACCAACTCGTGCACTAATTTTAAAAAACTTTGGTATTGATTTTGTTCAAAATGGTGGAAATTTTGATGAAGATTCAATAAAAACTATTGATCCAAAATCATTTTGTTATGAAGCTACTAAAGGCAAATTCAACGAACTTTACAATAAATACGGAGTTGAAGATATGCCTTTACTTGTAGCAGATAGTGTTGTAACTTGTAAAGGAAAACTTCTTAGAAAAGCAAAAGATTTAGATGATGCAAAAGCTATGCTTGAACTTCAAAGTGGGAATAAAACTTCAGTTATAACTTGTATGATTTATAAATCAAAATTTAAAGAAATTATAGATATTTCTATTACTTCTTATGAATTTACAAACTTTAATAAAAATCATATAAATGAATATCTAAACTCTGGTGAATGTTTTGGAAAAGCTGGAGCTATTATGGTTGAAGGTTTTTGTAAACCATATATTAAAAAAGTCATAGGCTATGAAAGTACTGCAATGGGTTTATGTGTTGAAAAATTAAAAGTATTTATGTAATTTAAGAGGAATAATTCCTCTTAAATATTAATCAAAAGATGGTTTTTCAGTCTCTATTGTAGATTCTGGTAATTGTGGATAAACAATTTCTGGTTTAGTTCCTTTTAATGCTTTTAAGAATGTAACTATTTCAGCAGCATCAGCATCTGAAATTTGAATTCCTAATTGTACAGAACCCATTTCTTTAACTGCTTCATTTAATGACCAAATTTGTCCATTATGGAAATATGGAGCTGTTTCAGTAATATTTCTTAAAGTTGGTGTTTTAACCATACCATTAGAATCTCCTTTAAAATCACCAACATTTGTAAATTTATATTGAGCTGCTACTTGGAATGGTTGCATAGTTCCACCTAATGCAATACCATTATGACAAGATGTACAACCTTTATCTATAAATTTATTTAAACCTTTTTTCTCTTCATCACTTAAAGCTTTTTCATTTCCGTTTAAATAATCGTCGAATCTTGATGGAGTTACCAATGTTTTTTCAAAAGTTGCTATTGTTGCAGTAATTTTTTCAAAATCTATTTTTACATCTTTTCCATAAGCACCTTTAAACTCTTCAACATATGTAGGAATTGAGTTTATTCTTTGCTCAACTAATGGAGCTGGTGCTGCCATTTCAGGACCTGCTTGAACTGGACCTTGTGCTTGATCAGCTAAATGAGGACTTCTTCCATCCCAAAATTGAGCTTTAAAAAACACTGAATTATATACAGTTGGTGAATTTAAATGATGAGGATTTGCTGTCCAACCATGACCAATAGCAGCAGGAACACCATCAGCTCCACCTAAAGCTAAATTATGACATGTATTACACGAAATAAGATTACTTTTTGAAAGTCTTGGATCAAAATATAACTTTTTTCCTAATTCAACTTTTGCATCTGTAATAGGATCATTTTTATCATCAATTAACTTCATTATTTCTGTTTTTGTTGCAGGAATTGCTTCTAACCCACTTTTTTTTGCTTTTGTTAACAAAGAACTATCTGCAAATAATGAACTTGCTCCTAAAAGACATACAGCTAAAGATGTAACTAATTTCATATTATCTCCTTCTAATTAAATAATATTAACTATAGGATAAATTTTATTAAATGAAAATTAATTTTATACATTTTTTGAATTTTTATTATAAATATATCTTATAATACAAGATAAAAAAACTCCTATTTAAAGGGATTTTTATGAATTTAAACAAGATATTTTTTATCTTGTTTATAGTTTTTAAAAGATTATTTTATCTTATTAACTAATTGTTCAGGTAGAATTTCAAGATATTTTTCTATATCTTTTGTATCACCATGTTCTATAAATGAATCAGTATATTCAAAAGATATTATTTGTATATTAAATATTTTTTCTTCATTTAAAACTTCTAAAATAGCACTAGCCACTCCAGCTTGTTTTTGTGAATCACTAAATACATACCAAGTATCATACTTTTGAGATAAGTTAATTAACATCTGCTTATCAATTGGTTTTACAAATCTCAAATCTAAAACTGTAATATTATCTTTATGTAAAATTTCTGTATCAATAGCTCTTGAAACACCTGCACCATATCCAATAAATAATTTATTAGAATTTCCAACTTTTAGTATTTCAGCTTTCCCTAATTCAAATTGAGTTGGAGTATAAATTAAATCTTTAAATGCTCCTCGTGGATATCTAATTGCACTTGGACTAGTTAATGTATAAGCAAATTCTAACCCTAATTCTAAAGTTTTATTATCACGTGGAGCAAATAAAATCATATTAGGAATAAATCTTAAATAAGAAACATCAAAAGCTCCCTGATGTGTTTCGCCATCATTTCCAACAATTCCTGCCCTATCCATTGCAAAAACAACTGGTAAATTCATTAAACAAACATCATGAATTATTTGGTCAAATCCTCTTTGTAAAAAAGTAGAATAAATAGTAATATAAGGTTTAAATCCCTCTTTTGCCATAGCTGCCATTGAAGTAATAGCATGTTGTTCAGCAATTGCCACATCCCAAAATCTATTAGGATATTTATCTATTAATTTATTTATTCCTGTGCCACTTGGCATAGCAGCTGTTACACCTACAATATTGTCATATTTTTGTGCTAATTCACATAAAGCATCAGCAAAAACAGCTGTTGCAGCTTTTGGTGTAGCTTTTTTTACAAAAGCTCCATCTTCTACATTAAATGGTCCTACTCCATGCCAGTGTTCATGTTGACCTTCAGCTATTTTATAGCCTTTCCCTTTTACAGTTCTTGCATGAACAATTACGGGTTTTCCCATAGCTTTAGCAATTTGTAATGTATCAATAATTTCAGCTATATCATGTCCATCAATAGGACCTATATAATCTATTCCCATCTCTTCAAATAAAATTCCAGGAGTTATAAGTTTCATAGCTTCTTCCATTCTTTTTGCTATATATGTTGTTCCTTCCGGCATATTTTTTTTAATGAACTTATCAACTTTTGTCTTAAAACCTTGATAATATTTTCCAGCAAGTAATTTAGAAAGATATTTAGAAATAGCACCTATTGGTTTCGCAATAGACATTTCATTGTCATTTAAAATAATAACAACGGGAAGTTTTAAATCACCTAATTCATTTAGTGCTTCATAAACCATACCTGCCGTCATTGAACCATCTCCAATCATAACAATCGGAACTCTATTTTCTTTTTTTAATTCTATAGCTTTTGCAGCACCTACGGCTAATGAAATTGATGTTGAACTATGACCTGCAACAAAATAATCAGCAGGACTCTCTTTTGGTTTCGTAAAACCACTAAGTCCTCCAAATTGTCTTATAGTTTCAAACTCTTCCCATCTTCCTGTTAAGAGTTTGTGAGGATAGCATTGATGAGAAACATCAAATATAAAAGGATCACTATAAGCATCAAATACATAATGCATTCCTAGAGTTAACTCAACAGCCCCAAGGGTAGAAGAAAAATGCCCTCCCTTCCTTGATACCACATCAATAATCCTATCTCTTATCTCTTGTGATAGTGTTTCTAACTCTTTTAATGATTTATCTTTTATATCCATTTTTTTCAAACTTTATTTTAAATTTTGTAATACTTCATCTAATTGTTCAAATACTTTTGTATTTTGTTCATTTCTTCCAATTGTAATTCTAATTGCATTTTGACCGTAACCTGTTAAGTCTCTTACAATTACTCCTCTTTCAAGAAGTTTTTGTGCAACTGTTTTTGATACAAATTTATCACCAAATTTAATAGTAATAAAATTTGTATAAGATGGAATATATTCAAATCCTTTACTTATTGCATACTCTTCATATCTTTTCATCTCTTCAAAGTTTTTAGCAATACAAGTATTCACAAATTCTTCATCTTTTAATGCTTCAATAGCTGCTGCTAAAGTTAAAGTTGTTATATTAAAAGGAGCTCTTAGTTTATATAATGTATTAATAATTTCAGGTTGAGCAATACCATATCCAACTCTCATTCCTCCAAGAGCATAAGCTTTTGAAAAAGTTCCTAAATATATTGCATTTGGGAAATTTGCTATTAAATCTTTTGCAACAATTCTTTTTTTCTCATCTTTAAAAGAAGCATACTCTTGATAAGCCCCATCAACAACAACTAAAGTTTCTTTATCAACTGTTTCTAAAAATGCATAAACATCATCTTTGTCTAAACATTCACCTAATGGATTATTAGGTAAACATAAAAAGATAACATCTGCACCATGTTCTTTATAAAGCTTTGAAAATTGTTCTAAATTATGTTGATCATCATCAGTTTTAATAATTTTGGCACCTGTTTGTTTTCCATAAATTTCATACATTGCAAAAGTAGTTTTTGCCATTAAAATTTTAGAATCTTTTTCACATTTTGCATGTACGCAATACTCTAAAATTTGATCACTTCCTGAACCAACAATCACATGTTTATTTGTCACATCAAATTTTTTTGCCAATGCTTCTTTTAATTCATACATTGAATCATCAGGATAAACAAACATATTTTTAGCTAATTCTTGAATCTTTTCAATAACTTTTGGACTTGTTCCATAAGGATTTTCATTTGAAGCCAATTTTATAACATCTTTTGGATTTACTCCATACTCTCTCACAACCAATTCAATAGGTTTTCCCGCTTCATAAGTTGTAACATTTTCTAATACTTGATTAAATTGCATTTACTTTTCCTATTTTTATATTAAATATCATTAATTTCTTTTACATATGATCCTAAAACTTTAACACTATTTGTGTGTTTTTGTAGGACTTTTTTAACATTTTCATCGTCTTTATGACCATCAAAGTCAATAAAAAATATCGAATTTCCTTCAACAATATGAGATTTTATTTTAGTAAGATTAATTCCGGCTTTATTAAAATCTGTTAAAAATTCTACTAAAATACCTTGCCTATCAGGGAATTTTACCAATATTGAAGTCTTATCATTTCCACTTGGTGCATTTTCAAAATCACTAATTATAAAAAATCTTGTTTTATTGTTATCTTTATCTTCTATATTTTCAAATAAAATTGGAAGATTATGTAATTTTGCTCCAACATGAGGACAAATAGCTGCACTTCCCTCTTCATTTGCTGCAATTTTTGCAGCTTTTGTTGTTGATTCTATTGGAATAAGTTCTACTTCATCCAAACCAAAATTTGTCAAAAATCTTCTACATTGTTCAAATGCAATATCTTTTGAATATATCTTTTTTATGTCACTTACTTTATCACATTTTGTAGATAGTGTATGATGAATATCAAGAACAACTTCTGCAATAATTTTTAAATTATAATTACTTAAACAATTGATTGTATCTGTTACTATTCCATTTGATGAATTTTCAATTGGAACTACACCAAATTTTACTTTTTTTGTATGTACTTCTCTAAAAACACCTTTTATAGAACTAATTGCAATATATGAACTCATCGCTCCAAATCTAGCTTCCGCAGCTTGATGAGTAAAACTTCCTTCAGGTCCTAAATAACCAATATTTTCAGGTAACTCTAAATTTCTTGAAATAGCAAATATTTCTAAAAATAAAGCTTCTATTGCACTTCTATTTAATAAACCATTTTTTTGTTTATTGATTTCTTCTAATCTATCAATAATAGCTTTTTCTCTTTCAGGTCTGTAGATTGCTCCTCCGCTTTTTGCTTTTAAAGCACCTACCTTGTGAACAACCCTCATTCTTTGATTTATTAAATCCAAAAGTTCATTATCTATTGAATCTAATTGATTTCTTAGTTCTAATAATCCATCTTCGTTATTCATTAACAAGCCTTATTTTATAAACTCTTCTTCTAAAGCAATAATATCTTCAAAAGTCTCTCTTCTTCTAATTAATCTGTCTTTACCATTTTCAATAGCTATCTCTGCAACTTTACCTCTTGTGTTATAGTTACTTGCCATTGTAAAACCATAAGCACCTGCACTGTAAATTGCAACTAAATCATTATGTTCAGTTTTTGGCAATTCAATATTTTTTGCAAAAAAGTCTCCACTTTCACAAACAGGACCTACAAGATTACAATCAGAGAATTCTTTATTATCATTTAAAACTTCAATTCTATGATAAGCATTATATAATGATGGTCTAATTAAATCATTCATGGCACCATCAACAATAACAAATCTTTTATTTCCATTTACTTTTTCATATAAAACTTTTGTTACAAATGTTCCAGCATTACCAACCATAAATCTTCCTGGCTCACAAACTACAGTTATATCTAATCCAAACATTGTTTCCAAAACAGATTGTGCATATTCATTTGTATCAATCAAAGTTTCATCTTTATAAACAATACCTAATCCTCCACCGATATCCATAAATGAAAGTTCAATTTTTATTGCTTTTAAATTTCTTACTAAATCTGCAATAATTTTTACTGATTCTTTAATTGGCTGTAGTTGTGTTAACTGTGAACCAATATGACAATGAATTCCAACTGGGTCAAGATTTTCAGAGTTTTTACATTGAATATACATTCTTTTTGCTGTATCAATATCAACTCCAAATTTATTTTCATGAAGTCCTGTAGAAATATATGGATGTGTTTTTGGGTCAATATTTGGATTAACTCTAATAGAAATTCTTGCAACTTTTCCTAATTCTTTAGCAATAATTTCAACTCTTTGTAATTCAGCATCACTTTCAACATTAATCATTAAAATATCTAATTCCAAAGCTTGTCTTATTTCATCATCAATTTTTCCAACACCTGAAAAAATAATTTTATATGCAGGAATTCCAACTTTTAAAGCACGTTTAACTTCTCCAATAGAAACGCAATCAGCTCCAGCTCCAAGATTTGCCAAATGTTTAATAACACTTAAATTTGAATTTGCTTTAACAGCATAAGCAATCAAAGATTTTCTTGCTCTAAATGCACCTTTTAACTCTTCATATTGATTTGTAATGTGGTCAAAATCATAAACATAATAAGGTGTTTGGTATTTATTAGCTAACTCTTTAAAATTTATATTCATTATTGTAATTATCCTATATTTAAAATTTTAATTTAAAATTTCATTAAATTTAAAAGTAAAATTTTATTAATTCTAATCTCTTAAAAAACAGTCAAAAAGTGTGAGATTTTGAGTGAAGTTCAAGGCGGAAAAAAAATTTTAAATAGGAGCTTACAAATGTAAGTGAATATTTAAAATTTCTCCTTCAACGCAGAAATTCGCCAAAAGCTTACGCTTATTGACTATTTTTCTCCATTCCAAGCAATAGTTGGTTTACCCTCTTCATCAAATTTAACTGCTGGCATACCCATAATATTAAATCCACTATCAACATAATGAATTTCACCTGTAACTGCACTACTTAAATCTGAAAGTAAATACATTCCTGAATTTCCAACTTCATCAATTGTTACATTTTTCTTTAACGGAGAATGTGCTTCATTCCATTTAAGCATAAATCTAAAGTCACTAATTCCCGCTGCTGCTAAAGTTTTAATAGGACCTGCACTAATTGCATTTACTCTAATCCCATCTCTTCCTAAATCTTCAGCTAGATATTTAGTTGTCATTTCTAAAGCAGCTTTTGCAACACCCATTAAATTATAATTAGGTATATATTTAACTCCACCATAATATGATAGAGTTAATATTGAAGAATTATTTGATAATAAAGGCTTTAATTCTCTTGTTATTTCAATCAATGAATAAACAGAAATATCCATAGCAATATCAAATGCTTCTTTTGAAATATCATAAAATCTACCACTTAATCCCTCTTTTGGAGCAAATGCTATTGAATGTACGATAAAATCTATTTGTCCTAAATCTTTTTCTAAAGACTCTTTTAATGCTTTTACTTCTTCTGGATTAGAAACATCGCAAGGATATACTAAATTTTCACTTCCAAATTCAGTGGCAATTGGAACAACTCTTTTTTTCAAAGAATCATTTAAATATGTAAAAGCTATTTGTGCACCTTGTGCAGCACATGCTTTTGCTATACCGTAAGCAATTGATTTATCATTTGCTACTCCTAAAATTACACCTTTTTTACCTTTCATAAACATCCTATAAATCCTTTGTATTTTCTAAAATTTGTATAAAATCTTCAACTTTCCAAGAAGCTGTTCCTATTAATGCACCGTCAACATTTTGAATTTGACAAATTTCTCTTACATTTTCTACTTTAACACTTCCACCATATAAAAGTGGTTTAGAAATTTTTACTTTTATAGCATTATGAACATTTTTTATATCTTGATTAGTAGCAGTTACACCTGTGCCAATTGCCCAAACTGGTTCATATGCTAAAATCAAATTTTCATAATTTATATCAATTCCAACAAACTGTTCATAAATATACTCTAAAGTTTTTTCTATTCCTTGATTTTTTACCTCTAAAGGTTCACCTATACAATAGATTATTTTGTATCCGAGATTTTTATAAAATTCATATTTTTTAGTTATTTCTTCTTGTGATTCACCTAAAATATGTCTTCTTTCACTATGACCTATTAATATCGTTTTAATTTCAAATTCATCAAGTTGAGAAGTTCCTATTTCACCTGTAAATGAGCCACTTGCTGTTGCATAAGCATTTTGTACTCCAATAGTAAAATTAGAAACTGTTTGAAAAGTGTCAAGAGAAGTTGCTGTAGGGAAAACATAAACTTCATTTTTTATACCACTTTTTTTCAAATAATCATTTACTTCATTTACAAATAAAGAAGTTGATTTTCTTGTGTGATTTGTTTTGAAATTACTAGCAATAATTGCCATTAGTTATCTTCCTCTATAACTAATGCTTTTACACCAGGTAATACTTTTCCTTCAATTAACTCTAAAGAAGCTCCTCCACCTGTAGAAATAAATGTCATATCTTCTTCATCACCTGTAATTCTTACAAGATCAGCAGTATCTCCACCACCAACTACTGTTGTTGCATAAGAGCTTGCAACAGCATGAGAAACTTTTGTACTTCCTTTTGCAAATCTATCCATTTCATAAACACCCATTGGTCCATTCCATAAAATAGTATTTGCATCTGCTAAAGCTTCATTAAATAATAAAGCTGATGCAGGTCCAATATCTAATCCCATCCAACTTTTTGGCATCTCTTGAATCGTAACAATTTTTGCATTTGCTTCTGCATCAAAAGCTTCAGCAGCAACTATATCAACAGGTAAATATAATTTAACTCCCAACTCTTTCGCTTCTTCCATAATTTTAATAGCTTCAGGAATTAAGTCCTCTTCAACTAAAGATTTTCCTATTTCATGACCTAAAGCTTTTAAAAATGTAAATGCCATTCCTCCACCAATAATTATTTTATCAACTTTTGGTACAAGATTATAAAGAGCTTCTAATTTTCCAGATACCTTTGAACCACCAACAATAGCAACAAAAGGTCTTTTTGGATTATGAATTATATGATGAAAAAATTTAATCTCTTTTGCCATCAAAAATCCAGCAGCTTTATGCTCTAAATCAAAATGTTTAGAAATACCTTCTACAGAAGCATGAGCTCTATGTGAAACTCCAAAAGCATCATTGATATAAACTTCAGCCATTGAAGCTAATTTTGCACATAACTCTTCATCATTTTTAGTTTCACCAGCTTCAAATCTCATATTTTCTAAAAGTAAAATTTCACCAGCTTTCAAATCTTTTGCCATGTTTAATGTTTCATCGCAAACAACATTTGGAGCCATTTTAATATCTTGTTTTAAAAGAATATGTAATCTTTTTGCAATAGGAGCTAAAGAATATTTTTCTTCAAATCCACCCTTTGGTCTTCCAAAATGAGAAGCTAATATAACAGAACAGTCATTATCAATACAATATCTTATAGTATTTAAAGCACTTCTAATTCTTCTATCATCAGTAATATTATTGTATTCATCCATTGGAACATTAAAATCACATCTTATAAATACTTTTTTTCCAGCTATATCAATATTTTTAATCTCTTGTAGTTTCACTTATTTTCCTTTATATTATTTAGTTGCTACTAAAACACCTAAATCTACCAATCTTGTTGAGTATCCCCACTCATTATCATACCAAGAAAGAACTTTTACCATATTTTTGTCAATTACTTGAATAGTGTCTAAAGGTACAACTGTTGATAATGTTTCTCCTATAAAATCACTACTTACTCTATACTCATCATCAATACCTAAAATTCCTTTTAAATTACCATTTGCTGCTTCTTTGAATGCTGTGCAAACTTCTTCTAAAGTTACTTCTTTTTTTAATGTTACAGTTAAATCAACCAAAGAAACATCAGCAGTTGGAACTCTTATTGCTTGACCATTTAATTTACCATTTAAATGAGGCATAACTTTTCCAATAGCTTTTGCAGCACCTGTACTTGCAGGAGTAAGGTTCATAGCTCCAGCTCTTCCTTTTCTTGCATCTTTTTTATCTTTAGCATCTAAAATAGGTTGAGAACTTGTATAAGCGTGAATAGTAGTCATTAAACCTTTTTCTATTCCAAAAACATCATCTAATACACGAGCAACTGGTGCTAATCCATTTGTAGTACAAGAAGCATTTGAAACTATTGTTTCTCCTGCATATTTATCCTCATTAGCTCCAATTACAAAAGTTGGTGTGTCATCTTTTGCAGGTGCACTCATAACTACTTTTTTTACACCATTATCTATATAGGCTTGCACAGATTCTTTTGTTAAGAATGCTCCTGTACACTCTAAAACAACTTGTGCTCCATATGTAGCAAAATCTAATTTTGATGGCTCTCTCTCATTTAAAAGTTTAGCTTTATCTTTACCAATATAAATATATCCTTCTTTAACTTTTACATCATTTCTAGTTCCATGAACAGTATCATACTTAAGATTATATTGAATCATTTCTTCACTACCACTAGCATTTACAGCAACTAATTCTACATCATTTCTATCAGCTATAATTCTAGCTACACATCTTCCTATTCTTCCCAAACCATTAATTGCAACTTTAACAGCCATTATATTCCCTTTTGTATAAATCTAAATTGTAGATATTTTATCGAAAAATTGCTATAATAATATTTAAGTATATTACAAAGGTTTTAAATAGGTGCGAATTGCAATATTTGGTGGTAGTTTTGACCCAGTTCATATAGGTCATAAAGCTATTGTAAAAACAGCTTTAAGTGAACTAAATATTGATAAATTAATTGTTGTTCCAACTTATTTAAATCCCTTTAAAAAAAGTTTTTATTTAAAACCTCAGACTAGATTAAAGTTATTAAAAAAAGTTTTTAATAATTTTGAAAAAGTTGATATTTGTGATTATGAAGTAAATAAAGAAAAATTAAGCTACAGTTTTGATACAGTAAGTTATTTAAAAAAATTGTATTCTACAAATAAAATATATTTTATTTTAGGAGAAGATAATTTAAAAAATTTAGATAAATGGTATAAAATTGAAGAATTAAAAACTTTAGTAGAATTTGTAGTTGTTACAAGAAATGGTTTTAAGTCTAAAAGAACTGAAAAATTCAAGATTTTGGATATAGATATAAATATTAGTTCTAGCTTATTAAGAGAAAATATGAATTTAGACTATATTCCGATTGAAATTAAAAATGATATATTAAATATTAGAAAAGGTAAAAGTTTTTGAATACAAGATTAGAAAACATAAAAAAAATACTAGATGAAAAAAAAGCGGAAAATATAGAAATTATTGATTTAACATCAAAAGACTATATTGTTGATTATGTTGTAATTGCAACAACATTAAATCCAAAACATGGTTTTGCACTATTAAATTACTTAAAAACAGACCTTAAACCTCAAGGTGAAGAGTTTTTAAGAGTAGATGAAGATGATGATTGGACAATCATTGATTTAGGCGATATTTTTATTCATTTAATAAGCGAAAAATATAGAATAAAATATTCATTAGAAGAATTTTTATCTACTATTGGTACTAAAGAAGTATAAAAAGGAGAGTCTACTCTCCCCCTCTTAAGATTTTATTGTAATTAGATGTAGCATCTCTTGCTCCACCCATGTTACCAGTGTAGATTGCATAAGCCACAATAATAACAAAGATGCCTATTACCCATTTCATTACATTATCTCCTTAGCCTTTATTCCTAATAATGATAATCCAGTTTTTATACTTAGTGCAGCAATACTTAAGACTTTTAAATAAATATTTTGCTCATCACTTCCGATAATTTTATGTTCATTATAAAATTTATGTACTGATGAAGCTAAAGAGTATAAATATTCAGTAATTTTTTGCATATCCCTTTTTAAGAATGCCTCACTTAATATAGATTCCAATAATAATGATTCATATACTAAGTTAAGTCCATCTTGATTAATATTTAAGAAATCTACATCCACAATATCATCAAATGTAATTTCTGATTTAACAAATAACTGATTAATTCTAGCATGTGCATAATTTATATAAAAAATTGGATTTGAAGAATCTTGATTTTTTAACATATCAATATCAAACTCTAAATGAGTATCACTCTTTCTCGTTAAAAAGATAAATCTTAATGCATCAGAACCTATTTCTTCAGTTATGTCAGACATTAAAATAACATTACCAGCTCTTTTACTCATTTTATAAGGTTCACCACCTTTTAATAATTGAACCATTTGAGATAAAATAACTTCTAACTTAGATGAATCATTACCTAAAAACTCTATTGCTGCCTTTACTCTTGGTATATATCCATGGTGATCTGCACCCCAAATATTTATATATCTATCATAATTTCTGTCATATTTATCTTTATGATAAATAATATCTCCAGCTAAATAAGTAGGAATTCCATTATCTCTTACAACAACTCTATCTGAATCATCACCATATTGAGTAGATTTTAAATAAATTTTTTGGTTTTTTTCGTATAATGAACCATTTTCTTCAAGAACTTTTCTTGTTTCATCCCATGCATAATATAAAGATTTTTCAGAAACAAAATTTTCAAATTCAATTCCTAAATCTTTTAAATCCTTAATAATGATTTTCATCACTTCATCTTTACCAAATCTAGCCATTTCTTTAAATCTAGACTCATCATAGAATATTTCATTTCCATGTGTTTCTTGAATCTGCTTAGCTATATCAATTAGATAATCACCTCTATAATATGTTTCAGGATACTCAACTGTTTCATTTAATAAAAAATCTCTAGCTGCTAACGAAATAGAAAGTCCTAACATATCCATTTGAGCACCAGCATCATTTATATAATACTCTGTTGTAATATCATAACCCAAATATCTACCAACTCTAGCCAAAGAATCACCAGCAATTGCACCCCTTGCATGACCAATATGCAAAGGACCTGTAGGATTTGCTGAAACATATTCTAATAATATTTTTTCAGATTTTGCTTCTTGCTTTGCAAAACTATCCCTATTTCTCAAAGCATCATTTACTAAGTTTTCTAAAAAAATAGATGATAGCTTGAAATTAACAAAACCTTTCACAGCCTCAACATTTTC
The DNA here is from genome assembly GCF_013177635.1 of Arcobacter aquimarinus. Taxonomy (NCBI): domain Bacteria; kingdom Pseudomonadati; phylum Campylobacterota; class Epsilonproteobacteria; order Campylobacterales; family Arcobacteraceae; genus Arcobacter; species Arcobacter aquimarinus. The sequence goes on from NZ_CP030944.1 coordinate 2,272,867, forward strand.
AAAAATTTCACTATTTAAAAACTTTGAAGCTAACTCATCAGCAATAACCATAGGTGATTTTTTCAATTCTTTTGCTAAAGAAAAAGCTACAGGAGTTGCGTAATGTCCCAACGATATATCTTTTGGTTTTTCAAGTACAACACTAATACCTAATATTTTTTCTATATATTCTTTTACTAAATTTTGCAATATTATCTCTTATGATTGTTTTGTTTCATTTTTTTCATCAGAAGTTCTAACTTCAGTTTTTTTATCTAACTCATCAACTTTTTTTGTATCAGCTAAATCATCCTCATCATCTTTAACAGCTTTTTTAAAATTCTTGATTCCTGAACCTAAACCCTTTGCTAGTTCTGGAATTTTTTTACCACCAAATAAAAGTAAAACAACCAATGCAATTAATAACCACTCCATACCACCTGGCATACTCATGACTTATCCTTCATAAATTTATTTTGAATCCATTATAACTATAAAATCCTTAAAAAATTTTATTGAATTATCTTATGAAGTATTTAACCAATTTATAACCACTACCTGCAGCTACAATAGTTCCAACTAAATTAAAAAAAATATTAGTAATAGCTAAATATAGTGATGTACCAAATAATAAATAAGTTTCAATTGCAAAAGTAGAATAAGTAGTTAAAGCACCTAAAAATCCTGTTGTAAGAAAAGCTTTCATATTTGTTGAAACTGTATAGTGAGAGAAATAAGCAAATAATATTCCAATAATAAATGAACCTATTAAATTAACTAATAATATTCCTAAAGGAAATTCTAACGGTAGATATTTGTTTGAAAAATGAACGGCATAAGCTCTAGCAATTGAACCCAGAAACCCACCAAGTCCTATTGCTAAAATTGTTTGCCAACTAAGAGACATAACTTTTATACTCTTTACTAAAAACTTCTTTCATTTTTATTTCTGTATCTTCGAACCAAGTACTATCTTTTGATGCTTGAACTGGTTCTAAAAAAGTAACTTTTACAATACCAGGCGTTGCTTTTAAACTTTTAGAATCAACAATATTTCTTGTATTAAATAATATAATAGGTTGTACTTTAAGATTATATTTATTAGCAATCATTTTTGCACCTGGCTTAAAACTACTCATTTTAGTACCATCACTTCTAGTTCCTTCAGGAAACATAGCAATTGGTCTTCCTTTATCTAGTCTATCTTTTGCTTCTTTCAATAAATGAATAATACCTGCTTTATTTTCTCTATCAACACTTATCATTCTTGGTGCTTTAATTATATGTCCAAAAAAGAATAAATCAGCTATCTCTTTTTTTGCAACCCATGCTAAATCTCGTGAATGAATATATTCAATAACTATAATATCAAGTAAAGATTGATGATTCATTATTACCATATCACAAGATTCATCCAACTTTCCTTCTATTTCAAGTTTTATTCCTAAAACATACATTTGAAATTTCATCCAAACTTTTATAACCTTATGAGTATGATTTCTAAATATATACATAAACATAACAGTAATAGCAACAGTAATTGAAAACTGTATAAAAAGTATAATTCCTCTAATTCGTGCCAAAACTTTCTTCCTTTATCCAACCTATAAATCCATTCTCTAAACCAAGAATTTTTATAAATCCATTTTTCTTTTCTAATATCTCAACTTTTTGATCATTCTCAATTTTGAAAAATATAGTTGAATTTTTTGTAGGTAATATGTAAACAAATGAATCTTTTTTTACTACACCTTTTGCATTTGGTAAATTATAAAATAAAGCTATTACAAATGAAATAATAGTTAAAAATATTAAAATCTTTTTTCTTTTCCAAACTGTTAATAAAAATAAAATTCCAAACAAAACTAATGTAGCAATTTTTTTATACTTTTCAAATGTTGAATCATTAGGATTCAAATCTGTTTGTGTGCTAACAAGCTCATTTTGTAAAATCAATGGTACTTTTACGTCTTTAAAACTTTTTGTAGCAGAATTATAATATGTAAAAATTAGATTTTTTTGATATATTGGTGTTACAAAATAATATACTAAATTTTGAGTAGCATCTGATTCTTTAATTGCTGAAACACCTTGTTCTTCAATATTTTTTAATTTAAAGTCTTCTAAATTTGAGTTTATACCATCAATGTCTATTATAGTAAGAGCTTCATTATTATTGTATTGCTTTGTTTTATAAGCTTTGAGAAGAATCTTATCTGCAATAACATTTGAATATCTTTCGTCACCTTTTCCTATATCAGAATATCTAATAGGTATTGTAGAAAGTTGACTTGTATCTATTATACTGTTTCCATTTAATAGCTTCACTTCAATATCAGGTAATCTAAAATTATTACTTTTAACTTTAAAATAAAAAGTATTTTCATATACATCATAAGAGATTTTTTTCCATTGGCTATTTGGATTTAATATAGCAATATTAGAATAATTAGAAAAAGATGTAGTTAAATTATCAAAATTTGTTGTAGTGATTAATGCTTTGACTGTAAGTTCAAATTTTTGATTTTTATAAACATTTGTCGGAATTTTTTTATATGATAAATAAAGATTTTTTGCAGCAAATAAATTTAATGATAAAAAAATATTAAAAAGTAATATTGTTATAAATGTTTTTTTCATTTTATTTTTTTACATAAAGAGATTAAAATCTCTTTATTGTAAAAAACCCTTTAACATATTGATTCCATCAGTTGAACCTAATAACTCTTCAATAGCACGCTCAGGATGAGGCATCAATCCAAAAACATTTTTTTCTTTATTACAAATTCCAGCAATATTAGAAACTGAACCATTCATATTTACTAAATTTCCATCTTTATCACAATATTTTAAAAGAATTTGACCATTTACTTCTAACTCTTTTAAACCTTCATTATCTATATAATAATTACCATCATGGTGTGCAACAGGAATATTTAAAATCTCATCTTTTTTAGTTAATCCTAAAAATAAATTATCATTATTAATTACTTTTAGAGTATGAAACTTTGAGATAAAGTGTAAAGAATCATTTCTCTTCATAGCTCCAGGTAACAATCCTGCTTCTAATAAAATTTGGAATCCATTACAAATACCTAAAACTTTTCCACCTTTAGATGCATATTCTTTAACAGATTCCATAATATTTGCAAATCTAGCAATTGCTCCACTTCGTAAGTAATCCCCGTAAGAAAATCCACCAGGAATCACAACTAAATCTGTATCTGCAGGTATTTCTTTACTTTTATGCCAAATAATTTCTACATCACATCCTAATTGTTCAAAGGCATATTTTGTATCATATTCGCAGTTTGTTCCAGGAAATTGTAAAACTGAAATTTTCATATTAACCTACTATTTCGATATTATAATCTTCAATAACTGTATTAGCTAAAAGCTTTTCACACATTTTTGCTACTTCGCTTCTTGCTTCTTCCTCATTTGAAGAGTTTAATTCAATAATAATTTGTTTACCAATTCTTACATTTTTTACAATTTCTTTAAAACCTAAAGTATCTAAAGCATGATGAGTTGCTTTACCTTGATCATCAAGAACACCTTGTTTTAAACCTACATTTACAATTGCTTTCATTTGTCACCTTCAATTTATATTTTTTGGGATTATATCTAAAAATCCCTTATACATATTTAGTATAAAATAGCATTAACTAGTCTATATTAATTCAATCTTTCAAGAATAGTTGTATAACCACTCAAAATTTTATCTTTAATCTCTTGTGGAACATTAACTTCTAATTTTTCACCAGATTTTAAATCTTTTGCTTGTTCTTTCCAATTTTGAGCTTTTCCAAAATCTCTTAATATTTGTTTATCCATAGATATATAATTTTGAGCATCAAAATCCTCTTTAGAAATAAATCTTGAACTTTCAGGAGTTAAAACTTCATCACCTAAAACCCACTCACCTTTTGAATTTACAAATACTTCAAGTTTTGTATCAACTACTATAATCCCATTATTATATGCAAATTGAGTAAATTGTTTGAATAAATTTTCTAAACTAGAGATAATCTCAGGGAATAATTCTCTTACTTTTTGAGAATTTAAAGGAATATCTTTTACACCTTTTGTTGTTGGTGTAAATAATGGATTCTCAAATTTTGACCATTCTTTTAAATCTTTTGGTAAATTTAATCCATAAGGATCATTTCCATTTTGTGTTGCTTCAAATAATGAACCTGTTAAATAATTTCTAAAAATCAACTCAAATTGAACTAACTCTCCATCAACTTCAGCTTCTAATGGTTTACACAATTCCATCATTTGACATCTAGAAGAAACTTTTAAATTATCTACAGTTTCATCTAAAATTGCAGTTCTTATACCTAAATTTTTAGCAAATTTTGCACCATTATTTGAAATAGCTGTTTGAGAAACACCTTTTCCTTCAATTTCTAAATTCAATGGTATGTCAAATACAGAACATCTATCACTTCTTACTAAAAGAACTTTTGACTCATCTCCTGGACAAGTATAAAGGTCCGCATTTTTACCAATATAAAATAAGTTATAACCTAAGTTCTCAAGTTCATCTATACCTTTTAAAGATGTAGTTTTTTTTGACTCTGGCCATAATCCAAGTGCTATAATATCGCTAATTTTCATACAATTTCCTATTATTTATTCATAATTATTAAACTTTTCAAGATTGCTAATGAAGTATTCAATTGATTATCTTCCAACAAGTCTTCACCTGTAATTACTTTTTTTGTCTCATCACTTAATATTTTCTCTTCTTTTTTTACCTCGTCTACTTTTTCAAGTTCTCCTTCAAGATGTTTTTTTAAATCAGCTTCTTTTATCTTGAATTTATCATCTTCATTTTGAGTAACTTTTCCAGAATGAACGATAACATCAGGTGTTACTCCTGTAGCTTGAATAGTTCTTCCACTTGGTAAATAATATTTTGCAATTGTAAGTTTGATATTTTCACTTCTATCATTTTCTATTGGAAGAACAGCTTGAACTGAACCTTTACCAAATGTTTTTTCCCCTATAACTATTGCTCTTTTATGATCTTGTAATGAACCACTTACTATCTCAGAAGCAGATGCAGAACCTTCATTTACAAGAACAACTAAAGGTAATTTTGATTTAGTGTTAAAAGATGAAGCTTCAAATTTTTCTTCATCCTCTTCTGCTCTACCTTTTTGAGAAACAATAACACCTTTGTCAACAAATAAATCTACAACACCTATTGCTTGATTTAACAATCCACCTGGATTATTTCTTAAATCTAAAATAAATCCTTTTGCATTTTTATTTTCATTTATTATTTTTTCTAAATCTTCAGTAACTTTATTATCAAAACTTGAAACTCTTAAATATATTACATCTTCATTCTCTATTTTTTTAGCAAATACTGATTGTATTTTAATAATATCTCTTTTCATTTTTATCTCAAGAGGTTTTAATTCACCTTTTCTTACAACTGTAATTGTAATATCAGTTTTTGGTTCACCTCTCATTAGATTAACAGCTTCATCTAAAGTGATGCCAATTGTAGATAATTCATTTATTTTTAAAATAATATCTCCAGATTTTACACCTGCTTTAAATGCTGGAGTATCATCTATTGGGGAAATAACTGTCAATGCACCATCTCTCATACCTACAGTTATTCCTAATCCTCCAAACTCACCTTTTGTTTGAATATTCATCTCTTTAGAAGCTTTTTTATCTAAGTAACTTGAATGAGCATCTAACTCTTGCATCAATCCTTTTAAAGCTTTATCAACGATTTCTTGTAATTTTATGTCATCAACATAATATTTTTCAACTGTACCAATAACTTTTGTAAGTTTAGACAAAGATTCAAATCTTGTTTGTTCTGGTTGAGCAATTTCTTCTTTTGAAAATGCAGACTGTGATAAAAATAACGCTATGGTTGAAGTCAATAATAATCTGTTCATATCTTTAATAACCTTTGAAATTTGTAGAAAAAAATTATACAAAAAAGTTTATAAAAGTAAGATTTTATTAAAAATTTTGTAACATATCAATTAGTTTAGAAAAAGGTCATAAAATGAGTATAAAAGAAAATGTTGATTATGTTAAAAATGAACTAACAAGTGAAGAGAAATTTCTTGAAAACTTTGTAAAAGGTGAAAGATTTTTTAAAAAATATAAAATTGTAATTCTTGGATTTATTACACTTATCATAATAGGTTCAATTTCTTATATAATTAAAAAAAATATTGACGAAACAAATAAATTTGAAGCAAACGTAGCTCTTAATAATTTTTTGAAAACTGGTGATGAAAAATCACTTTTACAAATTAAAGAAAAAGATAAAAAGCTTTATGAAATTGCACTTTTTATTCAGTCTAAAAAAGATTTTAAAGCAGCTGAAATTAACCTTCCGTTTTTAAAAGAGTTATCAAAATATCAATTAGCATTAGCGAACAATAATGTAGATGAGTTAAATAATCTTGCATTACAAAACGATTTTTTATTAAAAGAATTTGCGATCTTTAATAAAGCACTTATTTTAACAAAAGATGGAAAATTCGAAGAGGCAAAAGTGGCTTTACAACAAATTTCAGAAACTTCAAAAGCATCTGAACTTGCTAATTTATTAAAACACTATTTACTTACTAAATAAGGAAAAAACATGAAGTATATATTATTTTCGTTATCAGCTCTATTTTTATTATCAGGTTGTTCTGGTAAAAAACATTATGAACCAATAGAGACTAGTAGCAATATTGAATTAAACAAAGAGTCATTAAGCTCAAATATAAAATCAATGAATAAAATTGGTGCAACACTAGATGATAACAAAATTATCACAAAAGAAGGTATTTCAAGTTTTGAACTTCCTGAAGGATTTGAATTTATAAATCTTACAAACGATGGAAAAATTATAGCAACAAATTATATCGATAAGATTTTAATTGGAAATGAAGAGAGAGTTGTTAAAGATGTAGTTATTGCAGCATCCGTAAAAGATAATAAATTAGCTTTAATTTATTCGAATAACACTATTGAATTAATTGATATGTCTAATAATAAAACTCTATTTAAAGAGTATTCAACTCTATCTTTAGCAAATGATACTAGAATTACAAATCCTTATTTTATGGGTAATTTGATTTTATTTCCTACTTTAAATGGAAAAGTTATTATTGTATCTGGCATTAATAATGAATCTGTAAAAAATATTGCTGTTGATCCTGATAATGAATTTAATAATATCATTTCACTAAATGTGATTGAATCAACACAAACTTTGATTGTTGCAAGTCCCAATAAAATTGTTTCAATTTCACCAAAAGAAATTTTATCTAAATCATACGATTTAAGAGATATTATAGTTAAAGGTCAAGATATTTATATTGCTACAATAGATGGTCAAGTTATTAAACTAACTGCTAATTTAGAGGAAGTTTCTAAGAAAAAATATAAATATGCAAAAATTCATGCATTAGCTTTTACTGATTCTTTATACGCTATAGAATCTCAGGGTTATTTAATAAACATAAACGATGATTTCAATTCTGATACAGTTTATGACTTTAGCTTTGATAATGAAGATAGAATGATTGTAATAGGAAATAGAGTATATTTTGGTTCAAAATATATAACTCTTCCATAAAAAAATAGTAAGTCTTAAAAGACTTACTATTTTTAAAAACTAAGAAAAATTTCTATTTGCTAAATACTCAACTAAAACTGTTGCGTAAGAACCTTTTGGTAATATAAAATCTAAAGTGCAAATATTTCTTGAAGCATCATATTTACAACTAATACTTTTAGGATATACAATAGCTTCCCTTCTATAACCTTTCTCTTGAATATAAATATCATCATATTTACTCTCTATTTTAAAAGCTTCACCCATTGCTTTAAAAACTTTTCTTCCCGGTAAAAGTCCTGTTGGAGTAATTTTTTGAGACTTAAAATCATTTAGAATATTTTGTGTTATTGCTTTTGGTGTAAATATTTTATTTTTTTCTAAATCTAAAAAAATATCTCCATCAAGTAATGCAAATTCTTCTTTTGAAATAGAAAGTCTTTCAACAAGCCAAGCATTAAAAAAGCTACTTTGATATGCTGAAATTAACATTTTAGATAACTTTTTATCTTTAACAATTTCTTCACCATAAACTACAGCTTTTGCTTTTTCAAAATTTTCAACAACTTCTTTTCCAAATCTTTGATAACCAAAATAATTTGGAATTCCTTTTTTTGAGATAATTTTAATAATTTTTTGAATATGATTTACGTCTGAAATTTCTACATTATGTAAATTTATTTTAAATCGATTTCCTTCTAAGTCACCAATGTTTAATTTTTCATTATGTAAAAAAGTTTCTAAAATCTCTATCTTTTTATTTCTAAAAAGTTTTATCTCTTTTGAATATTTTTTTGGAATACTTATATATTGAGTAGTTGTAGCTCTTTTATCTTTTAAACCAGCATAACCTATCTCATTTGAGTAAATACCTAAAAATTTTGCTAATCTATCGATTAATTCCCACGTATCACAATTTGTTTTTTTAATTTTTAATATAAGAAAACTTCCATTTAAAGAGAATTTTATTGGTTGTTCTTCAACAATAAAATCCTCTTCATTTTGAACAAATTTAAAATTTAAAATTTTGTCATTTAATGGATAAATTCTTCTTATCAATTCTTTGCTCGTTTTACAAATTCATGTTCATATACTGTTCTACACTCTGTACAAAATTTTGCAAATGGTTTTGCTTTTAATCTACCTAGAGGAATAGTTACACCACACATATCACAAATACCATAAGTTCCTGCCGCTATTTTTTTAAGCGATTCTTCTATTTGATTTAATTCATCTAATTGATGATTAGCAATCATACCTTCAGTAAAAGAATCACTTACAAGTTCTGCATAATCTAAATCGTCATTTATATCTTGTTCTTTTAATTGGTCAATATTAGCTCTGCTATTATTTATATTATTTAAAATATTTACTTTTCTTTCAAGTAAAATTTGTTTTAGTTCATCAATTTGACTTTTATTTGGCATTCTCTCTCCTTAAATATTCGCGCAATTATATACTTTTTATCTTATATAACTTATTAAGCCTCTTATAAGCTTCGGTTTTATGGGATTAAACCTAAAATTTAATAATAATTTAAATCACTAAAATATTAATCTTTTAACTATTAATTAACTTAAAATGGATACAATATTTTTTATTCAAAAGGAGTTAATATTACTACCCTATCTAAAAGATTTATAATTTTAATTTTTTTATTAATTTCTATTTTTTTATATTTTTCTTTAATTTATTCAAATAACAACATAAATAATATTTCAAAAATCAGTGCAATTACAAAACTGCCAAATATATCTTTTTCAAACAATTTATTTGAACCTAGAATAAAAGAGTATAAAGATGATTCTACAAAATTATATTTTGTACCTTTTCAAATCTCTTATTTGGATTTTACTTATGAAAAATAGTGTATTTCTAAATTTTTTATTTTTGCTATTAATTAAACACAAATCAAAACATATTGCAATTCTAATTATTTCAATTATTATTGTTTTTTTATCATCTTCTGTTTTATTTTTATCAAGTAGTTTAAAAAAAGAGATTTTTCAAACTATAGAAAATCAAAGTGATTTTATTGTTCAAAAAATAAATAATGGAAAAGTTATTGATACTCCAACTTCATGGATTGAAGATTTTTCTTCGATAAATGGTATTTCAAAGATTGAGCAAAGAGTTTATGGTTCTTACTATTTTATGCCAGAAAATGTTTATTTTACAATTGTTGGTGTTGATTTATTTGAAGAGCATACAAATAAAAATATAAAAGAACTTCTTAACATTTTAAATATCTCTAATTTTTTAGAACAAGATTCTATGATAATTGGAAATGGTGTCAAAAAACTTTTTGATAAATATCACTATTTTGATTCTTATGATTTTAAATTATTTAATAAAGATATAAAAGAAGTAAAAATATTTAAAGATTTACCCAAAGAGATGAATTTAGTTGCAAATGATTTAATAATTATGGATATAACTCTTGCAAAAGAGATTTTAAACATAAAAGAGAACGAATCTTCAGATATTGTGTTAAATGTGCCAAATGATTTAGAAAAACAAAATATAAAAGAACAATTATTATTGAAACACTCAAATATAAGAATTTTAGAAAAAGAAGAATTGAAAAAAATGTATGAAAATATGTTTAACTACAAAGGTGGAATTTTTTTAATTCTTTTTATTGTTGTATTATTTACTTTTGTATTAATTTTATATCAAAGATATTCAATGATTAGTTCAAATGACAAAAGGGAAATAGGCATTTTAAAAGCTGTTGGTTGGAGTATTAAAGATATTATTAAACTAAAAATTATGGAAAATTTTTTGGTAGCTTTTATAGCATTTTTACTAGGAATTATAATTTCATATATTTTTGTTTTTATTTTAAATGCTCCTTTATTAAAAAATATATTTATAGGTTTTTCAAATATGGAAAATGATTTTATAATTTCAACAAATATTGAATTTAGCACTTTGATTACTCTATTCTTATTTTTCATCATTCCTTTTTTAAGTGCTGTATTAATTCCTGTTTGGAAAATTGCTATTATTGATTCTACAAAGAGCATGAAATGATAAAAATAAAAAATTTAAATAAACTATTTTATGAAAACAGTAAAAAAGAGTTTTACGCATTAAAAGATATAAATTTAGAGATTCAAACTTCATCTTTTGTTGTCCTAAAAGGAGTTAGTGGAAGTGGAAAATCTACTTTGCTTTCATTAATTGCAACTATGGATAAACCAACAAGTGGTGAGATTATAATAGATAATGAGAGTGTTGCAAAACTTCCTGATTTACACAGCTCCAATTTTAGAGCTAAAAAAATAGGTTTTATTTTTCAATCATATAACTTATTTAACGAATTAAGTGTAAAAGATAATATTTCAATTCCACTTATTCCTCTTGGATACTCACAAAAACAAATAGATGAAAAAGTTTTAAAAAGTTTAGAAATTGCAAATATTTCCCATAAAAAAGATGAATTAGTATTAAATCTTTCAGGTGGAGAAAAACAAAGATGCGCAATAGCAAGAGCTTTAGTAAATGATTCAAATATTATTCTTTGTGATGAGCCAACTGCAAATTTAGATTATGATAACTCTATTAGATTTATAGAAACCCTAAAAGAATTAAAAAAACTTAATAAAACTATTATTGTAGCTACACATGACCCTATTTTTGATAATCTTGATTTTGTAGATAAAATTATAAATATAAAAAATGGAATAATTTGTGAATAATATACTTTTATCAAATGAAGTTATTATATTTTTATTTGTTCAAATAATTTTATTTATTTTATTAACTATTGCATTTTATTTTTCGATTTCTATTATAAAAAATTGGGATTTTACTAAAACAACAAATAAGCAATATAAACTTGAAAAAACTTCATATCTTGTAATTTTAATAATTAGTTTTACATTAATTGTAAAAATCTTTTTATTTCCATATTTTGCTTATAGTTTAGATAATTTATCAAATATTGTTCCTGGAGCTATGTGTGCTGCTGGAATTGTAGGAGCAAATGAATTTGGTCAGATTAATCTTTTTATAAAAATTTTAATCTTATTTTTTATTGGTATTTGGCTAATTATAAATTCTCTTGATTTAAAAGAAAAAACCTATCCATACACAAAGAAAAAATATCTTTTATATATTTTCATTTTTTTATTATCAATTTTTGAGCTATTACTAGATTTTTCATTTTTAAATAATATCTCTTTAAAAGAGCCTGTTATGTGTTGTTCTGTGATATTTGGAGTAAATAATACTGAAACAAAAATACCTTTTGATTTATCTATAAGCACATTATTAATTGTTTTTTATCTTTTATACTTGTTAACAGTTTTTTTAAGTATTCAAAAATTATCTTTTTTAAATTTTATTACTAATTTTATGTTTTTATATATAGGATATTATTCTGTAACTTACTTTTTTTCAACCTACATTTATCAACTTCCTACTCATCAATGTCCTTTTTGTATGCTACAAAAAGAGTATTTTTTTATTGGATATTTTATTTGGGGAAGTTTATTCTTAGGAACTTTTTTTGGTATTGCTAGCTATATTTTAAAAAAATTAATAAATAAAAATTTACTTTATACTTATAAATATTCTTCTTTATTTAACTTTATATTTATTTTTTTATGCTCTTTTTATGTTCTTAGATATTATTTTGTAAATGGAGTATTCTTATAAAACCGTGTTAATATTTTTATTAACACGGCAAATAAAAATTTAATTATTTTGTTTCTTCCGCTTTAGCTTCTTCAGTGGCAGGAGTAGTCTCTTCTACTTTAGTTTCTTCAGCCTTCACTTCGTCTTGTACAACTGGAGTTGCTGATGTTTCATCTTTTTTAACTTCTTGTGTAGTTTCTGTTTGAGTTACTGGTGCTTTTTTCTCTTCTGTACAACCAGTTAATAATGCTAATGCAACTACTGTTCCAAATAAAACTTTTTTCATTTTTGCGTCCTTTTTTATTTTCTTGTGTTTAAAACAAGTTCGGAATATTAGCAGATTTATAGTGAATTAATTGTGGATTATTTTTAATTTTATTAAGTTAATTTATTTTGATTAATTAAAGCTTAAAAAGTGGAGGAGGTAGTCGGACTCGAACCAACGCATGTCGGATTTGCAATCCGAGGCATTACCAGCTTTGCTATACCTCCAACAGAAATGTATAGTCTAGTTTTAAACCATTTAAAAAATAGAATGTTAGATGATTTAATAGATTAAAATGGCAGAGAGCAAGGGAAGCTTTTTAAGATTTCTTTAAGAAAGTCTTTCAAGCCCTATTTCACGGCAACATTTACATCCCAAGAAAACAAATTCACTTTAAAATTAGCTTAATTTTAGCCATTTTAGGGAACATTTTGTCTTTTTGTGAGTGGGATTATAATCGTTATTTACTTAATTTTAGGTTAAATAATACTTTTTAACCGTTTTTCTATCAAGTCCACATAATCTTCCAATCTCTGAAAAATTGATTTTTTTATTTTGATTTTGTAATTCTAAAACAATATCTAAAACCTTTTTTTGATTCTCTTCTTGTTTTTTTATTTCATAATCTTTTTTAGCTTCTAAAAGTTGTTTTTTGTTTTTCTCTTTATCTCTAATATTTACAGTTCTAATAGCTGCTTCTTTTCGTCTTCTTTTTATTTCAAGTTCATATTCTTCTTTTGATAAATTTTTCATTTTTGAAAAATTCATTATTCCCTCATTTATATCTTTTTTAGTTGCAATAGCTCCATATCTTATTTTTCCATTTTTCCAATATTTAAAAACAGAATTTGAAATTTGTTTTAATTCACTATTTAAAAGATTCACTTGTTTTGATTCATTTATATCTATTAAGTAGTTTAATATATCATTTTGGCTTATTGATTTTTGATTTTTAGCAAATCTCATAGCATATTTAAAGAGTGTAGTATTTCTTTGCCCCTCTATTAGTTCCTCTTCATTTATTTTTACATTCAATCTAATAGAATGATTTTTATAATCAATTTTTGATAATAGTTCTTTAAAGTCTTTTAATTCATAGTTTATTTGTTGGGAATAATAACAAGGGTGCAATAATGGATTTCTCCAAATTCCATATAATCTATTTGAAGCAATAGAATCACATTTTAAAAGTTCTGTAATTGCTTGTTTAATTGATAATAGATAATTAAGAGGTTTATTTTGATTAGTGAATATATGATTTTTTAAATGATAAGCAAAATGAAAACCTTTTTGCGTTTCAAGTATATAAGTTGGTTCAAGTCCTATTTTTTCAGATATATATTCATAAAAACCATTAATATTTTTAAAATACTCTTTTGCTGTTTTATCTTCATATTTATCTATATCAAATACCATAAAGCTTATTTGTTTATAACTATTAAAGTTTATGAATTTACATTTATCAAGGGCTTTAACTGTTTGATATTCATATATATTTGATAAATGTTTTTCATTTCCACCTTTAATTTTTGTTGGTAGATTTTTAATTAGAAGTTCTTTTAACTCTTCATTTTTAGTTTTATATTTTTGTAGTGTTGTCACGGGTTGCTCCTTTTGGTTTTTTTGGGGAGCAACCCTTTAAGGATTGGAAGAAAATTTTTATTTCATATTTTGTATATAGAAGTTGTAAGCGTGAGATTTAAAAAAAGTTCAATTATGAAAAAGAATTTTGAAATTTGTCCAATCAAGATAGTCTTACTGTATTACTTGCCAAATTCTTTAAGTAGAAGAATAAAAATAGTTTTAATAAGTAGAATATTTAAAGATATAAATAAAAATTGTCCTTTTTGATTTAAAAAGGCTATAAATAGGGATATTGAATTGATAAATCAATAATTAAATTAACTCTTCTTATCTTTTTAAATTTATATTTCATAACAGAAGAAAAACTTATCTATATCTTTTTCAAATTCAAAAAATTAACTCTCTTTTAGTTTTGCTTTTTTTTCATTTCACTTTATTAGATTATTTACTGATACAAAAATAAAATCTTCATACTTCTTATTTATATTTTTCTATAAGCAAAAATCTAAACATTACAATCAACAAAAGCCCGAAAACTAACGAGAGTGAAAAATTTTTGAAAGAAAAAGAGATAAGTTTTTTAACTTCTTTAAATTTAAAAAAGAAGAGAAAAAACAAACCCTCAAATCTTCAAAAATGAAAACATTTAAAAAAAGGATAACAAATGAATAGAGAAGAGATTTTAAAAGAGTTTAAAGGTATAGAGGGAATAAATGAAGCTAAAAAGATTTATAAAACATTGGCTAAAAAATTACACCCTGATATGGAGGGTGGAAATGAAGAGAGTTTTAAAATTTTAAATGCTGTTTATACTGATTTAATAGAACATAAGATTTATTTTTCAAATGATTTTAAAATTGATATTGAATTAGAAAAAATCATAAGCTTAATACTACATTTTGAAAATATAACTATTGAACTTGTTGGGTCTTGGGTTTGGGTTTCAGGGGACACGAAAGAGATAAAAGAAAAACTTAAAGAGCTTGGTTTCAAATGGGCTTCAAAAAAGAAAATGTGGTTTTATGGAGAAATGAAAGGAAGAAATCCACAAGAAAAAAGTATGGAAGAGATAAAATCAAAATATGGGAGTGAGACTTTAAAGAGCAAAGAAAAAAAACAAATAGCAAGTTAAAAACTTGCTATTCTATAAAAAATATTTTTGTTTTTTTAAGAACTTCAAAAAAACTAGAGCATCAGGAAATTATAAAAAAATATTTTTTATTCCGTCCTTTTCAAATAATAATCTGTGATTTCTTCCCGTTTATGATTTAAAATTTCACTAATTTGTAATTTAGCTTCTTTTTCAGAAATTCCACTATTAATTTTTTCTTCATATTTATCTCTTGCACTTGTAAATCTAAAATCGTGGGAGCTAATATCATATTTTTGTAAATCTTCATAATAAGTAGATTTTGAAATTAGTTCATCAGTATTATTTAGAATTTTTTGTTCAAGTTCAAAAGAAATTTCTTTTGATTCATAAGTGTGATTTCCTTTTCCTATTAGATTTTCAACTCTTCCATTTTCTAAATATTGAGTTGAATTTTTTATAAGTTCAAATGCTTCTGCTTGTCTAATTGAAAGTTCATATTGGCATTGTGCTATTAAGCCAGTTATAGCTCTATCTTCATATAAATTTGAAATTACATTTTCAACATTATCAATATATCTATTTTCAATTATTATTTCTGCTTGGTCTTTTAAAATAGATACTCTATTATCAAAAAAATCTTTATCTTCATAATGTAGTGGAATATGAATATTTTGTTGTTCAAGACCTTTTAACATTGAAGAAAAGCCCCTTAAATAGTTTTCTTGGGTTTTGCTTGATAAATCTTCTAATCTTTGATTAAAAAATTTATCAAGGTTATCTTTTGTGAATAGATTATTTAATTTCCCCTCTAAATTTTGAGATTGAAAATAGTTTGATATATCTTTTAAATACATTTCTCTTTTTTCAGCCAGTTTATCAGAGTGAGTGAGATTATCATTTTTTCCAACTCTTCCAACTCCAAAAGCTTCAAGACGGTGGAAAGCGTCTTTTATTTGTTTTTCAAAATTTCCACCTTTTAAATTAGCCATATTTTATAGTCCATTTTGTTTATAGAATTTTTCAATAGTTCCACGAGAGATTTTAACTCTATGATTTTCAAAAAGAAAATTAGTAATTGATAAGCTGCCACTTCCATTTTTTCTTAAATCAAGAATTTCATTAGCGTATTTTTTTATAAATGGATTTTTCACATTATCAAAATTTATAAGAGATTTATTTTTATGAGCTTCTTTTTGAATTTCAACTAATATAAAAAATCCACTCATAATTCTATTTTTTGTTAAGGTTTGATTTTCTAAATATTTTAAATATCTTTTTGAAAACATTTCAAAATCTTCAATTGTTTTAAATCCCAGTATTTTTGAATAATAGGCTTTTTTCTTTTGAGTAAACATTTTTATAACTCCTTTAATTGGTTTAACCAATAAACTCTAAAAGAGAATGATATTTTTTGTTTATTTCTTAACAGAGGTTTAGACCTGTAATTTATTTAAAGGCAGTATTACGAAATGCCAAGTAGCATTAACGAGAGTTAAAAGGCAGTGAAAAAGTAGAAATAAAAGAACTTAAAAAAACACGGGCAGTAGGTTTTGGCATGAGTGTTTTTGATTTAAGTATTTGTTAGATTTTAAAAAAGCGATTAGACAAAATTTAGCATATTTTTATACAAAAAATAGCAAAAATAGACACAATAAAAGTGCCATATTTAGGCTATTCTTTGATTTAACCGCGATTTATATACCGCTTCCTATCTCTGTTTAAAAAATTAAACAGAGATAAGGAAGCTCCCTCAATGTTAATTTCTAATACAAATAACGGGGTGCCACCCCCGTTTTTTTGAATAATGTCAGCTAAACATTATCAAAAAGCCATTTGTATTAGTAATTACAGTAGATAACGAATCTAATATAACAATAATTGTTAATATGATAGATTTGTTCATATTAGAACTCCTTAATAAGATATTAATGCCCTTATGGGCTATGATAAGTTATAAGGAGTTGGAAGTAAAAAAGTGCGATTGTTTTGATTTTTTTAACTAAAAAAGTTTTTTAATGGTGTTATCATTGAAAATTAATTCTTTCCATTCTTTAATTTTTTTTTCATTAGCATATCTTGAAGGAGTTGGTAAAAATTCAAATTTAATAAAATTACTTTCACAATAGCTTTTTATTTTACATATTTCCATTTTTAAAAAATTTGTTGATTTATTAAATGATTTTCTTGTAAAAAAAATTTTTTTTATATTACTACATTTTAAATTATCAATGATATTATCTGTATTCCATTTTTTTACATTTGATATATTATCATCTTTAAAACTATTTATTTGTGATTCTTTCATTTCTATACATAAAATTAAATCTGTAATAGCAATTTTTTTATCTTCTAAAAAGTTTTTTTTAATATTTATATCTTTACCTTTCAAACTTTCTTCATTCCAAAGTTCTGGCAAAATTTTCCAAAAATAATTTCTATTTCTTCCATAAAAAAAATTAGCTTCATTATTTTGAATATTAGGATTAAAAGTTCCAATTATTAATATTTCATTATCTAAAAATTTTTTAACACATTCATCATAAAATTTATGTTTGACTATCATTTCAACGAGCTAACCAAAGTAAAATTCCTAAAAAAATGAAAATTATTAAAGCAGCAATAGGGTCGCTTTTTTCTTGTGTTGTATTATTATCAAGATGACTTTTTCCATATATACTTTTATACATATTATTAGCATATGTTCCTGTTCTAACTTGTATAAGTTCTATTTTGTTTCCATATTGAACTTTTACTCTTTCTTTTGCATGATGTGCTTCTCTACTATTCAAAAAAAATTCTTGAACATTTTTCTGAACACCTTTAATCTTATATTCCAATATTGCTGGTTCAATAGACATTTATTTTACCTCTTTTAATAACTCACAATAATAACCAAGACCTTCTATATCCAAGCTATAAGGTGTTGTTTTTAACAAAGATTGTTTATAAACTTTTAAATTAATTACTTTATCATTTTTATCATATCCTTGATATAAAAAATAATCTTTATAACTATCTATATAATTAACTAAAAAAGAATTATTAATTTGTATTGTACTAACTCCTACATCTAATCTGATTTTCTTAGGAAAGAAAAATAAAAATGATTTATATGATTCACAAGTAAAACTTTTATGTCCAAATATAAAATCTTTAACATTTATTATTTCTTGTGATTTACCGATTCTTTTTTCCCATTCATTTTTTATTTGAATTTCTTTTTCTCTTTCTTCTTGAACTTTTTGTAAAAGTATTTTATCCCGTTCTGCTGTAATTTTATGATGTTGGTCTATTAAAAATGGTTTCATAACTTCATATTTTTTAATTTCTTTTTTCCAATATGTTTTACAACTAAGAGTTTGTTTATCAAAATTATTTTTTGAATCCGTAAGATTTTCACATAAATCGTCTAATGTACCTTTCCAATTTTTAGCTTCATTTTCCCAAGTTTTTATATCAGCTTTTTCTATTTGTTCATTTTTATAAGATAGATTATCTTTTTTTCTGATAATTTTCTCCAAATAAAAATACTCATATGGTATTTCTCTATCTGATTTAAATTTACAACTTCTGCTATCTTCATTATATATTGAACCTTCAAAAGTTGGGCATAGTTCTTTAATTGTATTATATTTATCTGCTTCCAATCGAAGGGAATATTGTAATTGTCTTATCTTGTCAAAAAAATTATTTAAATTACCATTATTTTCATTTTTATATACTATATTTAAATTATATAAAGAACAAACAGTATTTTCTGATGTAATTTCTACTTTACCTTCTATTGAATTACAATTTTTATTAAAGAATATCAAACTATTCACATCACTGTCTGTGATTTTTTTAGCACATTTTCGTTTATCTGAAATCCAAGCATTTTTATTTTGTGATATCATATTACACATATTTTCTTCCGAAATATTTTCTTTTGATATTAAATATTTCTGGTCATTATCAAAATCATAATATAAATTACAACCACTAAATAAAAATACCATAATAAAAACTAATATAAATCTTAATATCAATATATTCCCTTATAATTAAAAATCTAATCTCTTAAAATAATATATCAGAATTATTATAAAACCTAATTTAGTTGTTTAATTCTTAAAATAAGCCGTCATTTCCATAAAATCTTGCCAATCTATATTTTGGTGTTTTCTAAAAGCATTTATAGATTCATTTAATTCATTGGTTAATGAAAAATAACCATCTGCTACCTTTTCGTCTGAATGCCCTTGGATTTTATTTATTACTGTTTCATTAATATTTAAAGATAACATATGAGTTTTATATGTATGCCTAAAAGAATATAAAGTATATCTTGAATTATTAAACTCGTCTCTTTTTGTTAAAGTGCCTATTAAAAAATCTTTATCCCTATTAAAGGCTTTTGAGATTTTTTCTTCGTCTTTTGGAACGGTATTGAATAAATATTCTCTATTTTCTCTTTTTGCTTTTTTCACAAAATCTTTTAAATTAAGTTCATTTGCTAAAAAATCGTGAACTAATATAATTCTTTTTGAAGTTGAACTTTTAGAGCCTTTTTGTTCATTTGCTTCAATATATAATAATAATTTTTCATTTCCCTCTATTTCTTCAAAATCACAATCAGAAGTTTTTAAATGGACTAATTCAGAAACCCGTGAACCAACAAAAAACATAATTAAAGGAATATAAAATTTTGCTATTAAAATATTTTTATCTTTAACATAAGAAGATTTTAATTTTTGGAAAAGTATTTTATAAGGTTTATACTCTTTATTGAAAATCTTTTTCAACATTTCGTCTTTAAATGGTTCTGCGTTTTCTTTATCTCTTATTTGATTATTTTTTACTTTTGAATTTAGTTCTCTTTTTATAACTTCTAAATAATCAGATAACTCTAAATTATCGTCGCTTGATATGTATTTTTTCTTTGCTAAATAATCTATATATCTTTTTATTGCTTGTAAGTCTGATTTAATTGTTTTTATACTTCTTAATTCTTCTTTTGAAGCTTTTTTATTTTTCATATAAGCAAAATAAAAACTGTATGATTCGCTTAAATTTACTGGCTTTTTGGGAATTTGTGGGATTATTTTTATAACTTCTCTTAATGTATCTATTGTTATAGATTGAGCTGTATGTTCATTTTTTCTATCTTTTATAAATTCTGTTAATATCTCTGATATTTTTTTTACTTTTGCTCCATTTGTTTTTGAATCTTCTAAAATTTTATCTGTATAATTACAATAATTATATAAAAAATCTTTCTCTATCTCTTCTATTGATTTATATTTTTGTTTTTGTTCATGTGTATATGAAGTAGAATGTATGTTATTTGCTTCTGTATTGAATGATTTTTCATTTAGGGGTATAAAATTATCTCCAAATCTATTAAGAGCCCTTTGACGGTCAATTTTGAGTATTTGTGCTTCTGTTTTGAATAACATACTTAAAAAATCTAATAAATCTTTCTCATTTGTTGATGTTCTTAATCTATTATATAACTCTTTTAATTCTGTGGTGCTTCTTTTTACTATATCTTTTCCGTGTTTTTTAAGTGGTGTTTTAATTTGTTGATAACTTCCTACGGCTAAATGCTCAAAAGTTTGTAATGCTTTATCTATAACTTCTGGTTGCCCTCCACTTAATTTGATTTTACCTAATATTGGGTCTTCTTTTTCAATTTTAAATAATTCTGATAAATGATTGTGTCTTAATTCTTCCAATTGTTTATTTTCTACAAGTGCTTGTTCTTTATAATTATCTAAAACATTTATAATCTCTGTTATATTAAAAGGCAATGGTTTTCCTTGGCTCTTGATATATTCAAATATATCTCTTGTTAATTTGTTGAAGATTATAACTAATTTAGAAGCTTTTTTACAATTAGTATGTTTTGTATTGAATGAATAAAAATAGTCTGTGTTGGGGATTCTTCTTTTATAAAAATAGTATCTGTTCTTTTTATATAAATACATAATATTTCGCCTTTATTAAGACAAAACATTCTTAAAGTTACCTAAAATGTTCTCCATTTTTTAAGTGATTTTTAATAATCAAGAAAATGTTATCTAATTTGATAATTATGTTATCAACAAAAAAGGATAACAAAATAGCCTAAAACAGGGAACAAATGAATAACATAACGGAAAACAAAAAGATTTTATATTTTTTAAAAGCTTGATTTTAAGGGGATTTTGTTTAGAAATGAAAAATGGCAGAGAGCAAGGGATTCGAACCCTCGGAGGCGTGAACCTCGCCGGTTTTCAAAACCGGTACAATCGACCAACTCTGTCAACTCTCTACACATATATGGTGCGAATGGTGAGAATCGAACTCACACTCCGAAACCGGAACGGGATTTTAAGTCCCGCGCGTCTACCTATTCCGCCACACTCGCACATTTTAAGTAAGTCAATTTTAAGTTGTTCTACTTAAATTGGACTGGAATTATAATAGGTTTTTTTTTATTTGTCAAGAGATTTTTAAATAAAATTTGAAATTTATAAAATTTTTTATATTTTAATAAAAATTGAACAGCAATAAATGTATAATCTAAAGATATAATTTATGCATAATTAAAGGATTGAAATTGAGAAGTGATGAAGTAAAAAAAGGGTTTGATAGAACTCCTCATAGGTCATTATTAAGAGCAACTGGTTTAAAAGATGAAGATTTTGATAAACCATTTATTGGAGTAGCTAATTCTTTTATTGAATTAATTCCTGGACATTTTTTCTTGGATAAGGTATCAGCTATTATAAAAGAAGAGATAAGAGCTAATGGCTGTGTTCCATTTGAATTCAACACTATTGGAGTTGATGATGGTATCGCTATGGGACATGATGGTATGTTATTTTCATTACCGTCAAGAGAGTTAATTGCAAACTCTATTGAGACTGTGATGAATGCACATAAATTAGATGCAATGATTGCTATTCCTAATTGTGATAAAATAGTTCCAGGTATGATTATGGGAGCTTTAAGAGTAAATGTTCCAACAGTATTTGTATCAGGTGGTCCAATGGAAAAAGGTTACACAAAAGATGGAACTCCAATTGACTTAGCAACTGCTTTTGAAGCTGTTGGAAAGCATGAAGCTGGTGAAATGAGTGATGAAGAGTTAAAAGATATCGAATGTAATGCATGTCCAAGTGGAGGTTCATGTTCAGGTATGTTTACAGCTAACTCTATGAATACACTTATGGAAGCAATGGGGATTGCATTACCAGGTAATGGTACAATCTTGGCTTTAACTCCTGAGAGAGAAGAGTTATATAGAAAAGCTGCTAGAAGAATTTGTGAAATTGCATTAGATGAAGCATCAAGAGAAAAATATAAATTAAAAAATATCTTAAATGAAAATGCGGTTAAAAATGCATTTGCAGTTGATATGGCAATGGGTGGAAGTTCAAACACTGTATTACATATGTTAGCTATTGCTAAAGAAGCAGGTGTTAATTTTGAATTAAAAGACATTAATGCTATTTCAAAAAAAGTTTCTCATATTGCTAAAATTTCTCCATCTTTATCTACTGTTCATATGGAAGATATCAACAAAGCTGGTGGTGTAAATGCTGTTATGAAAGAGATGTCAAAAAGAGGTGATGATATTTTAATGGAAAACCTTACAATCTCTGGAGAAACTACTTTAGAAAAAATCAAAGATGCTTACATCAAAGATACAAATATTATTCACACTATTGATAATCCATATTCAGCGGTGGGTGGATTAGCTATTTTATATGGAAACTTAGCTGAGCAAGGTGCTGTTATTAAAACTGCTGGAATTACTGGTTCTAGAGTATTTACAGGGAAAGCTGTATGTTTTGATGGACAACCAGAAGCAATTAAAGGAATTGTATCAGGAAAAGTTCAAGCTGGTGATGTTGTAGTTATCAGATATGAAGGTCCAAAAGGAGGTCCTGGAATGCAAGAAATGTTAGCACCAACTTCTTTAATCATGGGAATGGGACTTGGAGATAAAGTAGCATTAATCACAGATGGAAGATTTAGTGGAGCTACAAGAGGAGCATCTATTGGTCACGTAAGTCCTGAAGCAGCTGAAGGTGGAATGATTGGATTACTAAAAGATGGTGATGAAATTCATATCGATGTTGACCAATATATCTTATCTGTAAACTTATCTGATGATGAAATAGCAAAAAGAAAAGCTGAATTTAAACCATTAAAAAAACCACTTAATTCTTCTTGGTTAGGTCAATATAGAGCACTTGTAACAAATGCAAGTAGTGGTGCTGTTTTAAAAACAGATTTATAACGATTAAATAGGGAATTTTTCCCTATTTTAATTAACTTTTTATTAACTTTTTATTGGAAAATAGTTTACTCTTATACTTTACAATGTCAATATAATAAATTCAAAAAGGATATAAAAGTGAAGAAAAAACTTTTACTAATTTCTACGCTGATTGCAACACAATTGTTTGCGAAAACTATAGATTTTGAAATGATGGATAAAAATCCAACAAGAATAGCTCCAAATACAACAAATGAAATTTTGTCTTTTAATAGCAGTATAAAAGATTCTGTACACTCTATTGTTAATATTTCTGCAAAAAGACATGTGGATACAGGCTTAGATACTTTACCTTTACAAATGTTTAATGACCCATTTTTCAAAAGATTTTTTGGTGATCAATTTGGAAATCAATTTAAACAAAATAGAGTTCAAAGATCTTTAGGTTCAGGAGTAATCGTTTCAAAAGATGGTTATATAGTTACAAATAATCATGTTGTTGAAAATGCAGAAGAGATAACTGTAACAATCGGTGATGATACAACAGAATATAACGCAAAACTTATAGGTCGAGATGCAGATAGTGATATTGCTGTAATAAAAATAGATTCTGATGTGAAATTAACTCCTATCAAACTTGGTGATTCAAATAGCTTAATGGTGGGAGATGTTATTTTTGCTATTGGAAATCCATTTGGAGTGGGAAGTACTGTAACTCAAGGAATTATTTCAGCTTTAAATAAAAATAAAGTTGGAATAAATAGATATGAAAATTATATTCAAACTGATGCTTCAATAAATCCTGGAAATTCTGGTGGTGCATTGGTTGATAGCCGTGGAGCTTTAATTGGAATTAACACAGCTATCATCTCAAAAAGTGGTGGTAATAATGGAATTGGATTTGCAATTCCTGTTGCAATGGTTAAAGATGTTGTTGAAAAACTTGTAGCAGATGGAAAAGTAACAAGAGGTTACTTAGGTGTTGCTATTGGAGAATTAGATAATGATTTAGCAAAAGTTTATAAAAGAAAAGAAGGTGCTTTAGTTCTAGATATCTCAACTGAAACTCCTGCAGCTAAAGGTGGTTTAAAAAGAGGAGATTTAATCTATTCTATAAATGGTAAAGCTATAAAAGATAGAACTTCTTTACAAAATACGATTGCATCATTCCCACCTGATGAAAAAATTAAATTAGGTATTGAAAGAGATGGGAAAGATATATCTTTAGATATAGTTTTAGGAGATAGATCAACTTTAGTTCAAATTCAATCTGATAACAATACTTTCCTTGGTGGTTTAAAACTAAGTGTTATTGACTCTCAATTACAAAAACAGTTTAGATTACCTGTTGATTCAGCTGGAATATTAATTTCAGATGTAGAACCAAAATCAAATGCTGAAAAAGTTGGTTTTCAAGCTGGAGATATTATAGTTCAAATTGAAGATGTAGAAATTAAGAATTTTACAAATATAGAAACAGCTTTAAAAAAGTATAATAAGAAATATAAAAGAGTTTATGTAAATAGATATGGTCAAACTATTCTATTTGTAATTCAATAAAAAGGATTTCCCATTATTAAAGTACTTATGATAGAAGATGATTTAGAATTAGCTCAAATCATCACTGATTATCTAAAATCATTTGATATTGAAGTTATCAACACAGATAGTCCATACAATGGACTATCTATGCTTAATGTACATAAAGATTATCAACTAATAATTTTGGATTTAACTCTTCCTGAAATTGATGGGTTAGAACTTATTCCAAAAATAAGAGAAAAATCTAATATTCCAATTATTATAAGTTCAGCACGAGATGATATTTTGGACAAAGTTATGGGATTAGAAAGAGGAGCAGATGATTATCTTCCAAAACCATATAATCCAAGAGAACTTCAAGCAAGAATCAAAACTATATTAAAACGTGTTGATTTACAAAATGAACCTAAAAAAACTGAACAAAATTCACTTTTTGAAGTAAGAGAAGATGATATGCAAATACTTTTCAAAGGTGTTGCTTTAACTCTTACATTAGCTGAATATGATATTTTAAAGCTACTAATTCAAAGAAATCATGGTGTTGTGGCAAGAGAAGATTTCATTTACGCAAGTGACAATATTGAAGATGAATCTTCACTTAAAAATATTGATGTAATTATTTCAAGAATTAGAACTAAATTATCAAAAATTGATGATAGTCAAACTTATATCAAATCAGTAAGAGGTATTGGATATCAGTTAGTATGATAAAAAATATCTCTATTTCCACTTTTGTAAATATCATATTTACGTTGGCTTTTATCTCTATTTTTATAACTTTTGCAATGTTTATCAATTATGATAAACAAAAACATGAACTTTCACTTCAAAATAGATATGAATTAATAGCAGAAAATTTTTTAAGTACATTTCAAAGTCATCCAACTTTTGAAACCCTGCTTGCTTTATACAAAAAGTTTCAAGTTATACCTATTGAAGAGAGAGAAGAGAAACTTGAAATAATAAAAAATGCTCAAGAATTAACAATAACACAAAATTTTTTAGGAACATACAGAGTTTATAAATATAATGATGTTTACTATATCTATGTACAACAATTTGGCTATAACGTTATGCTAAAAGACTCTACAAATCACAACTATAGTATGGCTTTTATTGTTATTGGATTTACCATATCTTTGTTTACTTTTTTATTTTTATATGAAATTTTAAAAAGAAAATTACATCCATTAAAAGTGCTAAATAAACAACTTATTGCATTTTCAAATGGAAATAAAGATATAAAGCTAAACTATACGAGTAACGATGAAATAGGAACTATTGCTAAAAGTTTTAATGAAGCAATAAATATCATAAATAATCAATCAAAATCAAAAGATTTATTTATGCGAAATATGATGCATGAATTAAAAACTCCTATTACAAAAGCTATGTTTATTGCTGAAACTTTAAATGATGATAACAAAAGAGAGACCTTACAAAGAGCCTTTAAAAGAATGGATGATATTATCAAAGAATTAGCAACAGTTGAAAAATTAACTTCTAAAAACACTATGATTTTTAAAGAAGAGAGCTCTTTTTTCAAAATATATACAAAAACTTTAGATTTAATGATGGTAAATCCTGAAAATATTGCTGCTAAAATCAGAGATTTTAAATTTGAAGTTGATACTTATATGATGTCTATTGCTTTAAAAAATCTTATAGATAATGCTATAAAATTCTCACCAAATAAAAAAGCAATTATAAATGCTTCAAAAGAGAAAATAGAAATTAGCTCTTTAGGGGAGCCTTTAAGTCATGAACTTTCTTATTATACAGAAGCCTTTTCACAAGAAGAAAAAAGAAGTGATGGTTTTGGATTAGGACTTTATATCGTAAAAACTGTTGTAAATTTACATGGATTTAAACTAGAATATAAATACGAAGGTGGAAGAAATTACTTCATCATAAATATGATGAAGTAACTCTTCTTTAAAATTTAAGACCTTACATCTTTCATAACTTCAAACCAATTTGTGTTGAAATTCTTTTTTATATATTTAGCCCTATGGGGCACGATACAGCCTGAACAATTTTGATGAATATAATCTTCACCTATGTATTGTGCTCCATCTCGTGAATTTATATTACAAACAGAATATAGAGTTTTTCCATCCGCTGTTTTTTCAAATCCTTCATCTTTAAATCTAAAATTTGGACAAGCACATAAATAACAATTTAAATCTTCCATATCGTGGCATTTTTTATTATCTTTATAAAGTGGACAAAAATCTGGTTCATTTTTTACCATATTTTCAAATTTAAAATACTCAATAATCTCATCTTTTGATTTATTTGTTAATTTTTTCATTACATTTGCGTGTAGTTCTCCTTGTTTTAAAAACCACTCTTCATAAGTCATACTAAAACTCCTAAAATTAATACAATAATTATAAATATATCCAAACGATTTCTAAGACTTAAAGCCTCTAAAACATCACTATTTTCTATATTTTCTTTTCCATCTCCAAAAAAAGGTTTATTTTTTATCTTTCCAAAATAAGAAGTTGGACCGCCTAGTTTAACATTTATAGCTAGTGCAAAAGCTGATATTGGATAACCTGCGTTTATACTTTCATGTTTTTTTCCATATCTTTTAAACTCTAAAAAAGCTTTTTTACTAAAAAATAGTAAAGCTATCAAAATAGCTGTGATTCTTGAAGGAATAAAATTTACAACATCATCGAGTCTAGCAGAAAATTTACCAAACTTTTCATATTTTTCATTTCTATATCCAACCATTGAATCAAGAGTATTTATAGCTTTATAAATAAATGCTCCAACTATTCCAAAACATAAAAGATAAAAAAGTGGAGCAACAACTCCATCACTTAGGTTTTCAGCATAAGTTTCAATTGCTGCTTTATTTATTTGACTATCATTCAAGTCTGATGTATCACGACTAACTAACATAGAAATTTTTTGTTTTTTTTCTTGTAAATTTTCACTTGTTATAACCTCGTTTACACTATCATAAAGCATTTTAGAAGCTATTGTAAATGATGCTAAAAATCCTTGAACTAAAATATTATCAAACAAAGATAAAAAATATGAGATTATAAAAACTATAAATATAAGAGAAATTGTTAAAAGAAATCCTCTAAAAATAGAATCCTTATAAAACTTCTTTTGAAACCAAGAAATATAATTTCCCATCAAAATAATAGGATGTTTAAAAAACTTAAGTTCTTCATACTCTTTAAAAATCCTATCTAAAATATATGCTATCAAAGCTACTTCATAAAACATTGAACTTACAAATTTCCTATCTTTAAATTTTTTATTAGTGATATAATAAATCAATTGAAATAGTATCATTACTTTATTAAAAGGAGTTCAAATGAAAGTACTACTAACAGGCTCTACTGGATATATTGGAAGAAGATTAAAACAAATACTTTTAAATGATGAAAATATAGAATTAAAACTTCTTGTTCGAAATAAAAAAAGTGTAACTACTTTAGATAAAAACGTTACTATCATACAAGGGGATACTTTTGATAAAGAGAGTTTGAAAGAAGCCCTAAAAGATGTAGAAGTGGCTTATTATTTGATTCACTCTTTAAGTAATGAAAACTATAAAGACCTAGATAAAATCTCTGCTCAAAACTTTCTAGATGTTGCAAATGAGTGTGGAGTAAAAAGAATCATTTATCTTGGTGGGCTTGGAGTTAAAAATGAAAATACAAGTGAACATTTACTTTCTCGTATTGAAACGGGAGAAATTTTAAGCTCAAATAAAAATGTTCAAACTATTTGGTTTAGAGCTGGTGTGATTATTGGTTCGGGAAGTGCTAGTTTTGAGATTATTAGAAACTTAACTGAAAAACTTCCTATTATGACAACTCCAAAATGGGTAAATACAAAAGCTCAACCAATAGCTGTAAGTGATGTTTTATCATATTTACACAATGGTTTGTATTTAAATGAAAAAGAAAATTTGATAGTTGATATTGGAAGTGAACAACTAAGTTATAAAAATATGATGTTAAAAACTGCAAAAGTTTTGGGATTAAAAAGATATTTGATTACCTTGCCTTTTATGAGTATAAATCTCTCTTCTTATTGGCTAAATCTTTTTACGCCCGTTCCTTTTACCGTTGCAAAAGCTTTGATTGAAGGGCTTAAATCAGAAGTAATAATTCAAAATGACCACGCAAAAAAATATTTCCCAAATATAACTCCAATCTCTTATGAAGAGGCTGTAAAAAATGCTATAAATGAGATAGAAGAAAACCAAGTAATAAGCAGATGGAATGACAAAGGAGATGGAGTTTGGGAGAAAAATGCTCAAAATGAAATCTCAAAAGCTGTATTTATAGATAGAAAAGAAGTAGATATTTCACATATAGATGCTTCAAAAGTCTATCAATCATTTATTAGTATTGGTGGAGAAAATGGCTGGTTTGACTTTGATTTTTTATGGGAATTAAGAGGAATTATCGATAAATTAATCGGTGGAGTTGGACTTAAACGTGGAAGAAGAAGCCAATGTGATTTAAGAATTAGTGATTGTTTAGATTTTTGGAAAGTTGTGGATTTACAAAAAGATGAAAGACTTTTACTTTATGCTCAAATGAAAGTTCCAGGGGAAGCTTGGCTTGAATTTAAAATCAAAGATAACAAACTAATCCAATCAGCCTACTTTTATCCAAAAGGAGTTTTGGGAAGATTATACTGGTATGCGTTGGTTCCCCTTCACTATTTTGTATTTAACAATATGATAAAAAGTATAATCAAAAAGGCAAAAGCTCTTTAGCTTATGCTTTTTATTAAATGTTCTACATCTAATTTTGCTTTTAAAGTAGAGATAAAATTATCAACAGTTTGTTTTTTATACTCTTGAAAATCAAAACCTACATAATCAGCTTTTATTGATTTAAAATATTTTGTTCTAAATTCGTTGTTATCAAAAATTTGATGTACAAAAGTACCTTTGAAATTTTGTTTTTCAAAAGATAATGGATATTTTTCACACATTCCATGATGTATTTCAAAACCAGCTATTTTTTCACCAAATAACTCATAAGTTTTTTTCTCTAAAATTTTCTCTTTTTCAAAAATAATATTATCAGGAATAAAGGCAAATCCCTCTTCTTTGATGATTTCTTCATTCTCTATTGCATAAATATCTTCAAGATTCTCAAACATCATCTCATATCCACCACAAATAGCACAAATCTCTTTTTTGTAGTTTTTAATCTGCTCAAAAAGTCCAGTCTTTTTTAACCAAAGCAAATCTTTGATTACAAGTTTACTTCCAGGAAGTATCACTAAATCAAACTTTTCAAGTGAAATGTTGGAACTAACAAACTCCACAAAAACCTCATCATCAGCAATCAAAGGCTCAAAATCATTGTAGTTACTCATATATGGATATGCAATTACTGCAATATCTAGTTTTTTATTTTTGGGTTGTTGAACAAAGTTTTTCAAACTAGCACTATCTTCAAATCCAAGATTAAAAGGCAGATATGGCAATACTCCTAAAACTGGAATCTTGAAATCCTCTTGAATGATTCTAATGCCTTCATCAAAAAGTGTTAAATCACCTCTAAATTTATTTACAATTACACCTATTACATTTTTTCGTAACTTTTCTGGAAGTAGATTATAAACTCCCCAAATAGAAGCAAAAACTCCACCTTTTTCTATGTCTGCTACAAGTATGATTTTTGTGTTATAAACACTAGCTATAAAAATATTTGATAAGTCTTTATCCATAAGATTTAACTCAACGGGACTTCCAGCACCCTCAGCAACTATGCAATCATACTTTTTATCAAGATAATCAAAACATCGCTTAACAGCAGGTTTAAGTAAATCTAAATCTCTATAATATTCTCTCACATCTTTATTAGTTACAACTTTTCCCTCAACTATAAGTGAGGCAGAACTTCCTCGTCCAGATTTTAGTAATACTGGATTTAGATGATATGAAGTAGGAACACCTAAAACCTCAGCTTGAAAATATTGAGCGATTGCTATTTCACTTCCATCATCGCAAACGTGAGAATTATTTGATACATTTTGTGCTTTAAATGGTGTTACTGAAATTCCTAAATCTTGAAGTATTTTAGCTATCACAAAAGTGATTGTTGATTTTCCTGCATCACTTGAAGTTCCGAAGATTGAGATGTTATTCATCTATTAAAATTCCTGTTTCTATGAAGTTATTAATTTTTTGGAATAAAACATTATTTGTCCCAATATAATTAATTTTATATCTATAAAACAAATACCAAATTTTTATATATATTTTATTATCATTTATAAAATCTATTAGTTTGTTTTTTTGTGTCATAGAAGGGGAAGTGGTTATTTCATCAATTATTAAATTTACATTAATTTCTTTTTTATTTAAAATATTAAAAAATTCTTTACTCAAAATTTGAAAATTTTTATCAGATATATAATCTAATTCTTTAATAAAGAAAAGCTTTCCGTCATTCATTTTTTTTTCGATGAAATGACAATGATACAAAATAAAATTAATATTAATAAAAATTAAATATCTTAAAATAGCATCATTCATTTCTTGTTTTTTTTCAATCCATTCAACTAAATTATCCAAAACTTGAATATAGATTCTTGCATTTAATTCTTCTGTTTCTTCAATAGTTTTTAGAATAATTTCTTTATACTTATCTAATACTCTATATCGTTTAATACTAAAAATAGTTTCAAAAAGTTCTTTTATGCTTGGGTCATATTTCAAAAACTTTGATACAGATTTTTCTTTTACTTTTGAAAATACATCTTTTTCTTCACCTTTAAATACATCATCATTTAAAATAATCACTACTTTACAATCAAAGTTTAAAGTTAATTGAGTAATAAATCCAAATAAATCATTTAAATCTATATCTTTTGATTTTCTTTCAAAATCATCAAAACAGATGATTGCACCATTCTTTAATCTTTCAAGAGCAATTCTTTCTTGATTGTCTTTTTGTTCTTCTTTCACACCATTTGCAAATTTTTCAATCTTTTCAGAAAAAATACTTCCATATCTTTTTGTATATTTTGTAAATGTAGAAACTTTTTGTGTAACAATATTTTCTCCACCTATTGCACTAAAATATAATTGTGCGAAAATATCATTTTCAATCTCTTCAATTGAACTTTTACCATACAAACTTACGTAAGAATAAGCACTATTTTTGATACTTAACTCTTTTTTTAATTCATCAGTTGCAATAATCTTCTTCCAAAAATGAGTTTTCCCACTTCCCCATTTTCCTGAAAGCATAATAACTTTACCGTTGTTATTATCATTTAGTAAATATCCATTATTTTCATCAACTAAATATTCTTTTAGGATTTTCGCATTTGCCATCTTAGTCCTTATTTCTTATACGAATTTTCTCTTGATTTCACAGCAACAACAAGTATAATAAGTCTATCTTCCTCTTTTTTATAAATAACCCTATATGTTCTAAGTTTTAATCTATAAAGTTCTTCATTTAATCCTTGAAGTTTTTTTATTTTGCCAGTTTTTAGAAGTTCTTGTTCGTATTCAAAAGAGAAATTATTTGTAAATTCTAAAATTGAATCTGTAATGAATTTAATATTTGCTTTGTCTATTCGTTTGAAATCTTTTATTGCTGTT
The DNA here is from genome assembly GCF_013177635.1 of Arcobacter aquimarinus. Lineage (NCBI taxonomy): Bacteria > Pseudomonadati > Campylobacterota > Epsilonproteobacteria > Campylobacterales > Arcobacteraceae > Arcobacter > Arcobacter aquimarinus. Next base: position 2,305,437 of record NZ_CP030944.1, read on the forward strand.
TTTTTATAAACAACACTATACATCTAAATACCCAATTCTTTTAATAACTCATCATGGCTAATTGTTCCACTACTATCATTTAACCTTTTTTTAGCAAGTTGTATATCTTGATAATCCATATACATCTCAAGGGCTTCACTAATAATTGCTGTTTTCTTTTTCCCTAACTCTTTTGACATTATGTCTAAATCTTCAAGTAATTCTAAAGATAGAGTAAATGTTGTTGGTTTAACTGTTTTATACATAATAAACTCCTTTTATATTGTTTATTATATTGTTTATTATATTTATTGTCAACTAAACATAAATCATTTTTTTAGTCATTCCACCATCAACAACTATATTTTCACCAGTGATAAAACCTCTATTTTTTAGTAAAAATTTTACAGTATCTACTATATCCAAAGAAGTTCCAACTCGTCCGCTTAAGTGTTGTTCATTATCATTTGCAGTTGGTTTATAGTTAATATCTGTATTTATCCAACCTGGACTTATAGAATTTACTTTTACATTTGGTGCTAAACTAGCAGCTAGTGCGTGAGTTAGTGAACTAATTCCACCTTTTGAAGCACTATAACTTTCAGTTCCACTCTCACTCATCAAAGCTCTTGTTGAAGAGATATTTATAATATGCCCTTTGGATTCTTTTAGTAATGATGCAAACTCTTTTGATAAGATATAAGGTGCTGTTAAATTCACACTTATTATCTTTTCCCACTCTTCTATGGTTTGTTCTTCTAGTGATATATGATTAAAAATTGCTGCATTGTTTATTAGTGCATAGATTTTATTTCTATCTTTTTTGATTTTTTCTATAGTTTTTAATAACTGCTCTTTAGAAGATAAATCACACTTATAAAACTTCACTCTATCCATCTTTTTTTCTATTATATCTATATTTATTATTTGATATTTTTTTCTTAAATTTTTTGCTAGTGCTTTTCCTATACCATTTGAAGCACCTGTTATTATGATAGTCTTCATATTCTTCCTAATACTTATACTCTAATTTATTTATAACTAATTTTTTATTTACAAACGGGTCAACAATTGCACTTATTTCATCTAGTTTATATTTCAAAGGAAAACCAATTTTTGAATTTTGGGCTGTACTTTCTAAAATATAAAAAGGTTTATCATTTACATATAAAGCTTTTTTATTTAGTTTTATATCTTCAAAATTTATAATCACAAAAATATGCTCTGGAACTAATACAAAATAAACTTTTTCATAACCACTAACTTTTAAAAGTGAAATCAAAAGATTTGATTTATCATCACAATCTCCAAAATTTTGTTCAACTACATTTTTAGGACTTCGTGCAACACTTTCATTTATTTTATATGGAATTGCTGTAACAAAATCAAGCATTGATTGAACTTCACAAAGTTTGTCATTTTGACAATCTTTTGTTAAATATAAAGCTAGTTTTTTTGTATAGTCATCTTTTCTTACTTGATTTACATAAGTTGCATCACCGATATCTATAAACTGATTTTTCACTATAAAAAATGAAGAAACTATCAAATAAATCACATAAATAATAAAAATAGCAGATAATAAAAAAGAGAAATATTTTAAAAATCTATTGTTTATTAACATATCTCTTCTAATGCCTTTTGTAAAATCTCATTTGCATTTGAACTTTTTACAGCAATTCTAATAAATCTTTCATCTAAAAAATCAAAATTTGAACAATCTCTAACCATAATTTTATATGGTTTTAGTAATTCTATGAACTCTTTTGCTTTTAGATTTTTTAGTTTTACAAGTAGATAATTTGCACTACTTTCAAAAACTTCTTCTATTAAAGTAGAATTTTTTAGAATATTTTCTAACTCTATTTTATTTTTTATATTTATTGCTTTTGAGATATTTTTGAAAAGTTTATCATCAAGTGCAGCTTGTAAATAGTTTGAATCAAATTGTGATAGTTTCCACATAGGTTCAAACTCTTTTAATTTTTCTATATTTTCTTTTGTTGAAACTATTGTTCCAACTCGTATTCCTGCGCTTGAATAAAACTTTGTCATTGATTTTAAAATATATAATTTATCGTAAGTTTCTAAGTATTTTATAGCACTAGGTTTATCACAAAAATCCAAAAAACTCTCATCAATCAAAATAGTACAAGATTTTTCTATCCAAGTTTTCATCAACTCTTCAAGCTCATAATATTTTCCATCAGGAGTTGATGGATTTACAAAAATCACAAAACTATTCTCTTTTACTTCTTGATTGATATTTTCAAATCTATTTATTAGATTTAATTCATAATCAAAATTTAAAGCAGCTTTTTTATACTCCAAATACGCAGGTGAATAAATAGTACAAGTTTCTAAAGCAAGATGTTTAAACAAAGTAAAAATAGCACTACTTCCACCATTGAAAAGCTCAATTTGAGAAGTTTTAACTGCATAATTAAAAGCTATTTTTTCATACAACTTATCATAAGTTGGATATGATGAAATATCTAAAGTGTTAAAATCTACATTTATTTGAGGTTTTACAAAATTTATATTTGAAGATAAATCAATTATTTCACTAACTTTACATCCTAAATCAAATGCAAATTTTTCTATTTGTCCGCCATGTTCAAAAGTTTTCATAATATTAAAAGTAATCCTATATTTAAAAGTACAAGTTCTGTATGTTCAAGAGTAAATCCTAAACAATCACCATTTACAAAGCCAAATTTATTGTCTAAAACTTTTAATATGAAATAAAAACTCAAAAGTGATAAAACAAATAAAACCAAAACATTTGAGCCAATAAAAAATGCGATAATCACATAAATCAAAGCAATAATTTTAAGACCTAAAATCCCACCATGTTCAAATGCCAAAGATAAAAAACTATCTTTACTAAATTTAAAATATCCAAGCAAATAAATCAAATTTAATCTTGAAAATATACAAACAATAAAAAAAAGTGCATACTGTTTTTCATACAAAACATAAGTTATGATTCCAACTTTTAATAAAACAAAAGCAAAACCATACAAAGCTCCAATCGCTCCAATAGTTGATTCTTTCATAATTTTATAAGCATCTTTCCCACTATATGAAGCAAACCAACCATCAACAACATCGATTATTGCTTCTGTGTGAATAAAACCATAAAGTGCCAAATAAACAATAGCAACAACAAAAGAAGAATATAAAGGATGAAAAAACTCATTTAATAAAAGATTTAATCCAATAACAATAGAAGCCAAAATAGCTCCAACAAGTGGCAACAAAATCAAAGTATATTTATAAGTTTGATTGTTTATTTGCATATCTTTTACAAAAACAGGAATGATTGAAAAATACGAAAGTGCAAAGAAAAAGGCGTTTAATATAGCTTTCATTTTAATCTTCTTTCAAGTCCATATTTCACCTCATAAACCTCATCACATAGTTTTGTTAACTCTTGACCTATAAGTCCTGAAAAATCCACAAATCTTCGTGATTCTTTATCAAATGGAATAATTCCACACGAAACATCATTTAAAATAAAAATGATATTTGCATCTATTTTACAAATATTTTGAAGCTGAGTTTTTAAAGTTTCTTCACTATTTTGTAGATTATTAAAAAGCCACATTGAAACACAATCTATTAAATAAGTTCTGTTTTTCTCAACTACTTTTGTCAAATCTTTTGGCTCTTCAATAGTGATAAAATCCTCTTTTCTCTCAAAAATATGTTTATCAATTCTATTTTGCATAGAATCATCTCCAAAAGAGTTATCATAAGTAGCAACATAATATGGTTTTTCATTTATTGCTAATTCTAAAGCTTTTTTGATTCCAGCTTTTGTTTTTCCTGATTTTTGTCCACCAAAATAAAATATCTTCATCAAAGCTCCAAAAAGTTTTTAATACCAGTAAATACAATTTGAGCAGATAAAGCAGCTAAAATTAAACCAGTAATTTTTGAAAGAACTAAAAGTCCTTGTTTCCCCATCATTCTTTCAAATATACTTGAACTATAAAGCATAAAACCTATAACTAAAACAGCACTTATCAAAGCTAAACTTCCAGTAAGCATAGAAGATGTATTTTCAAAAGTGGCACCCATAACAAGTAAAATACCTATTGTTCCAGGCCCTACAATAACAGGAATTGATAAAGGAACAACTGCTAATTGAAGCACATCTTTATCACCAACTTTAGCACTATCTTTACTTCCTTTTACTAACTCAATTGCTGTTAAAAATAGTAAAGCTCCTGCTCCTATTCTAAAAGCATCAAGAGTAATTCCAAAAATTGTAAATATGTGTTTTCCAAAAAATAACAATATCATACTTGTAATGATTACTGAAATGGTAACCTTTATAGCTAAAGCTTTTTTTTCTTTAACACTTGCATCTTGTGTTACAGTTAAAAAAACAGTTAATGCAAAAAAAGGTGCCATTATAAAAAACATTTTTAAAAATGTTGAAATAAATAAATCCATAGAAAATCCTAATTTATATAAGGATTAAAAATACTTTTTAATCTCATTTGCCCAAAGTTTATAAGCAGTTCCATTTAAGTGTAAATCATCAAAAGTAAACTCTTTTTTTAGCACTTTTTGTGGTGCAAAAATAGGATTTAGATTTATAAATGTGATTTGATTTTCACTTGTATATTTTTCTAATCTTCTATTTAACTCTTCAATTTTTGCATTAAAATCTGCTTTTCTTGCTTCTCCAACATATAAAGTTGCTTGAATATTAACTTTTATATTTTTATCTTTAAATATTTTGATTATTTTTAAATAGTTATTATAAACCTCATCAACTTCTTTCCCTCTCATAATATCATTTACACCTATCATGATAAAAACTTGTTGAATATTTGAAGAGATAGAATCAAGTCTTTCTAAGACTCCACTTGTTGTATCTCCACTGATTCCCCTATTTTGAACTTTGTCATTATTTAAAAGTTCATTCCATAAACCCTCATCTGTTATTGAATCACCTAACATCATAGTCGTATATTTTTCATTCATAGCTAAAACCTCAAATTGACTTTTTTTATGTTTATAATATGGGTTATTTTGTATTTTCCATTCAACTACTTCTTGCTTTTCTGTAAAATTACATCCACTTAATAAAACTGCAAATAAAAGACCTGATAATATTTTTGTTCTCATTTTATACTCCTAAAAAACTCTCTATTTTTTTTGTAACTTTTAACTTTTTCAATCCATTTATAGAAGCAAAACATAAAGCTGCTCCACAACCAACACCCTCTTTTGCTTCACCTTCATCATAAAGTTTTAAAGCAGGATGAAAAGACTCAGCAAAATCAAAATCACTAGCATAAGCATTTATAGGAAAATCTAATTGCTCTAAAAGTGCTTTAATATTTGAATTTTTATCTTTATTTATCCATTTTGTTGTACATAATGCTATGTTTGAAGAGTCAATCTCTCCTTCCATACTTCTTAATATAGAATTTATCACAAGTAAAACACTAGCCATTTGAGTTCCACCTGCTAGTATAATTTTTATATTATTTACTCTACTTCCTAGTATAAAACCTGCACAAAAAATAATCATATTATCACTTACTTTTGATAATTTCTCAAAAATATCATCATTTTTATCTATATTCTCTAAAGCTTTGTTTATTGTCTCATTTTTTATATCATTTGGAGAGTTTTTAAATGAACTTGAAAAATATCCTTCACACTCATATCCCAAAGCTTTTACTGTTGCATTTGCAGTTGTAGTTCCTGCTGGTATTGATTCAGCTATTATCACATAATCATCATTTGTTTTATAATTTTGTCCAAATTCTAAACCTTTTTGAAAAATCTCAAAAGCATTTATATTTGCACCATTTGCTATATTTTCACTTGCTTTTATATCAAAATCATGAACTTTAAAATAGTTAATTTTGGGGATTACTTCCATTCCTAAATCTAAAATCTCTATATTTGAAAAAGGATTTAATTCATGAATAGCTCTAGTAATTAATGCAGGAGTAGGTACTCCTTTTGGAGTTTTTGCAATATCCTGTAAAGAACGAACCTCTTTTGTACATAAAAATTCAACATCAAGAGTTGGCGTAAGATAAAGCTTTCCAGGGATTCCAGCTTGTGAGATATTTGGAATTTCACAAGTTTTAGTAACACTAGCACTTAATAAAAAAGTAGCCTTTTTACCTCTTAAAAACTCCAAAAAATCGACACTTCCTAAAATTGTTTCAAAATTCATATAAATCCTCTTATAATTTTTGCAAAGTATAACAAATATTAGATAAATAGATTTTCATTTAAATTTAGCTTATATTTTATTTGTAACTTATTTATAATATAATTAGATTGTATTTCTTATAAGGAGGATTTATGTCAAATCAAACTATTAAGCTATTCTCACCACTAATAGTTTTATTAATTCTTTGGTTTATTCCAGCACCAGAAGGACTAAGTCAAGAAGGATGGCACTTTTTAGCAATATTTTTTGCTGTTGTAGTAGGATTAATAATTGAGCCTGTTCCTGCTGCATTAGTTGGTTTTGCTGGAGTTTCACTCGTAGCACTTTTAGGGTTAGTTGGTAATTCTAAAGAGAGTATTACTTGGGCATTATCAGGGTTTTCAAATAGTGTTATTTGGTTAATTTTTGCAGCATTTATGTTTGCACTTGGTTATAAAAAAACTGGTCTAGGAAAAAGAGTTTCATTAATTATGATTAAATATATGGGAAAAAGTTCTCTTGGTCTTGGATATGCAGTTGCATTTTCAGATTTAATTTTATCTCCATTTATGCCATCAAATACAGCAAGAAGTGCCGGAACTATTTATCCTGTTGCTTCAAATATTCCTTTGATTTTTGACTCAACACCAGAACATGAACCAAGAAAACTAGGTGCTTATATTTCTTGGGTTGCTATTGCAACTACTTGCGTTACAAGTTCTATGTTTTTAACAGCACTTGCTCCAAATTTACTTGCTGTTGATTTAATAAATCAAGGAACTGGAAATATGATTTCATGGGGAGCTTGGGCTTCTATAATGCTTCCTCTTATGATTCCATTATTTTTATTGACACCTTGGTTAGTATATGTGATTTATCCACCAACACAAAAAAAATCTCCGGAAGCTCCTGCTTGGGCAGCTGAAGAGTTAAAAAAACTAGGGAAAATCACGCCTAAAGAACTTTTAATGGCAGGACTTGCTATTTTAGCTTTAAGCCTTTGGATTTTTAGTAAAGAATTAGGTATAGATTCTACAACTACAGCTATTTCTGTTGTGTCAATTATGGTTTTAGCAAATGTTATTACATGGGATGATGTTATTTCAAATAAAGCAGCATTTAATGTACTTATTTGGTTTGCTTCACTTGTTGCAATGGCTGCTGGATTGAAAAAAGTAGGTGTTTTAACTTGGATTGGAGCTAGCACAGAAACATATCTTTCTGGACTAAGTCCAACAATGCTTATTATTTCAATGTTAGTATTATTCTTTGTTTTACACTACTTCTTTGCAAGTACAACAGCACATACAACTGCATTAATGCCTATCTTCTTAGCAATTGCAGTAAATTTAATGACACCAGAGCAACTAGTACCTTTTAGTATTTTATTAGCTGGAAGTTTAGGGGTTATGGGAATTATTACACCGTATGCAACTGGACCTTCTCCTATTTGGTATGGAGCGGGATATATTTCTCAAGGGAAATGGTGGGCTTTAGGAGCTATCTTTGGAGCTTTATATTTAGTAGCTATTATCATAGGTGGATTAATATTTATCTAAAATTTAAAAGAGGTTTTTCCTCTTTTAAATAGTTTGATATACTAAAAAAGATGCCATTAAAAATAAAACAAGTTTTATCACTTTTTTATAAATCTCTTGAGGAATCTTATCTTTTATATTCAATCCAACAATCATTGCAATAACAACTACAATTAAAGTAGAAAAAGAGACTATCAATAACTCTTCATTAAATGAACCATGAATTGCAAATAAAATAATTTGAATAATCTTTCCAAATAAAAAACATAAATTTGTAGATTGAATAATATCTTTTTTTGAATGTTTTGATTCAAGTGAATAAATTATCAAAATTGAACCCATCACATTTGTTAAACCACCAACAATTCCTGCCAGTAAACCAAAAACTACCATTGATAATTTTTTCTTTTGTCTTATCCATTTCATTTCAATTTTAAACTTTTGAATAAATAGATACAAAAGAATTGAAAAAGCTAATAATAATTTAAAAAGTTCAGAACTAGAATAAATAAGTATTTGAGTTCCTATTGCACTTCCAATCATTCCCATCAAAGCCAAAGGATAAAATTTTTTTACTGCTTGAAAGAAATTACCTTCACTATAAATACTAATTAAATTAATAAAAAGTGTAGGAATTGCTATGTATAAAATGGCCGTTTTCATATCCGTAACCATAGCTAAAAGAGGTGTTGCAAGTATTGCAAAACCAAAACCTATTGTTCCATGAACTAAAGCTGATACAAAAATTATAAATGAAATAATTATTAAAAAATCGAGGTTTAAATCCATAATATATCCTAAAAAGATTTTATTGTAGGAAAATATTATTTAAAATGCAGAATCAAAAGAGGATTTTTCCTCTTTTAAAAATTTTTATTTACTATTTCTAAGAAATCTTTTGGATTTTTATATCCAACAATTTTTGAAGATTTAACTTCGTTTTTATCTTTATCCCAAAAAATAAGCGCAGGTGGACCAACTACACCAAACATTTTTTGTAAAGCTTTATCTTCATCATTATTAGCTGTTACATCAGCTTTTAAAAGAGTAAATCCTTGCAGTTTTTTGATAACTTCTTCATCTTTAAAAGTAATCTCTTCTAACTCTTTACAAGCTACACACCAAGATGCCCAAAAATCTAGCATCACTGGTTTATCTGAGTTTTTAATAGCCAGTTCAAGTTCAGCTATATTTTTTATTTTCGTAAATACAAGTTTTTCATCTACACTTTGTACAGCTTTTGATGAAGTGAATTTATCCAAAGGTTTAAGTGGATTAGTTGCACCACTAATAGCTCCTACAAATAAAACTACACCTAAAATAAATAAAACTACTGTGATTAGTTGTGCTATTATATTTTGATAAATTTTTAAATAAATTGCACTTCCAAGAAGTAACAATGCCCATAAATACATAATAATTGTTGCATCTAATACTCTATCTAAAAGCCAAATAGCAACACCTAACATCACAATACCAAATATTCTTGTGATTCCTTCCATCCAACCACCTGGTTTTGGCATAAATCTTCCAGCACCTAAACCAATAAGTAAAAGTGGTATTCCCATTCCTAAACTCATAACGAATAAAGCTAATCCACCAAGAAGAGCATCACCTGTTTGACCTATATACACTAAAGCACCTGCAAGTGGCGGAGCAACACATGGACCAACAATAAGAGCAGATAAGAATCCCATTATTGCAATTCCTACTATTCCTTGTTTTTCTTTTCCATCTGTTGTTTTATTAACTCTGTTTTGAATAGATTGAGGAAGTCTAATCTCAAAATAACCGAACATTGAAAATGCTAAAGCCACAAATATTAAAGCAAACACAACCAAAACATAAGGATTTTGTAAAGCAACTTGTAAGTTAGCACCAAAAACACCTGCTATTACTCCTGCTATTGTATAAGCTAAACTCATTGATAATACGTAAATTAAAGATAAGAAAAAACCTCTTGTTGCTGTCATATCTTCATTTTTTGAAGCACCTACAATAATTGATGATAAAATCGGAATCATTGGAAAAACACAAGGCGTTAAAGATAATAATAATCCAAATCCAAAAAATGTAGCAAGAACTAAAAGCATATTTCCATCTTTTAAACTATTTGCTATCATATCTGTTTCATTTAAAGATTCAGTTTGTTCTGCAACTTTTTCAGTTTTGTTTATTAGTTCATTACTAGAGTTGTTGTTTCCAAAACTTAAAACAAAACTTTCACTCATTGGTGCATAACAAAGTCCAGCTTTTGAACATCCTTGAAAATCAATACTTATTTCATAACTATTTGATTCTACTTTTGATTTTAATAATTCAAAAGGAATTGTTAAATCTAAGTTATTTAACTGAACAATAAATCCATCATAATCTACAGGAGCAGGAATATTTATCTCTTCCGTGATTTCAATTTTTTGAGGTTTCAAAATAAATATTTTGATTTTATCATCATATAAATATATATCTTTTCCTAACTCTAATTTGATGTTTAAATCTTTTTCATTTTGAGTAAACGTTGTTTTAAATGCTTCATCTGGCTCTAAAACAGTAGGATTTAGCTCTAAAGAAAATGAATAAACAAAAACTAATAAAAATAGTAATATTTTTTTCATCTAATCTCTTTTATTTAAAATTATCTTTTGAAGTTTGAAGTAACTCTTCTTTTGTTAAAATTCCAACATACTCTTTTATTTGCTTTCCATCTTTGAAATACAGAAGTGTTGGTAATTTTGAAACACCATATTTTTTAGCCAAGGCTAACTCTTCATCAATATTAACTTTAAAAATTTCAACATTTTCAGGTTTTATTACATCAAAATCCTCTAAATTATTTGCCAAAACTTTACAAGGGGGACACCAAGAAGCATAAAAATCAACAATTACATTTTTACCTTTTATTTTCGATTCAAAATTGTCTATAGTTAATTCTTCATAACCAAATAAAGAGATAAAACTAACTAAAAACACTAAGACTATTTTCTTCATTACTTACCTTATTTTTTTTAATTTATTTTATTATATTTAATCTTTGTAAAGAGTTTGTTTATACAAAAGTTATAATCTTTTATTTATTTTATTTTATAAGATTTTATTATATATTTTATGATAATATTTTTCTTTTATAAAAGGATTTTAATGAATAATTTAGTTGATTTACAACCCAAAACTGTTGAAAAAATGATTGAAGATAATATTGTAATGATTGATGTTAGACGTGCTGATGAATGGAAAAGAACGGGAGTTATTAAAAATGCTCATTTAATGACTTTTTTTGACGAATATGGAAATCATAATGTGGAAAATTGGATGAAAAAATTTCAAGAGTTAGTTCCTTCAAAAGAACAAACTTTTGTTTTAATTTGTGCCCATGCAAATAGAACAAGAACTATTGGAAATTTTTTAATAGAACAAGGTTATAAAAATACAGCTCATTTATTTGGGGGTATGGCATTATGGCAACAAGAATTAAGAGAAACAGAAAAATATTAATTTTTCTGTTTGTTATTATATGATAAATCTTTTTCACTCACATCAACTATAAAATTACCTTCCAAAATATTTCTTCCTAACAAGAAATCATAGCTAAGATTACTTCTATTACTTAGTGAAATTTCAGTAGTATATGTTTTTTGAAAAATTATAATTTGAGTTTTTATGAAAAATCTTTTTTGAATACCATTTGCACTTTTTACATCTTTTGTTTTTGATATTTTTTCTATTAAATAAGTTTTATTTGATAATTCACATTTTACAAAATCATTATCAATTTTTTTAATATTCATACAATGTAAAGAGGAACTATTTGCACCTGTGTCAATTCTAGTTGAAACATCATAAAGATTTAAAAGAGGTAAATCAAGTCTATCAACTGCCCCTAAAATCTCTTTTGAATAAAGATTTAAAGTAATTAAAAAAATAAAAAGTATTTTCATTTACTCTATGATTTCTTCATTATTTAACTCATAAAATTCACTTTGTCCTATTATATTTTCATTAAAATATTCTAGTTTTGTTTCAGCACTTTGTAAATCTTTTAGTTTTGCAATATGAAAAATAGCATCACCTTCTTGAACCAATGGAATTTCAGATTTACCAATAATAACACCATCAAAAGTAGCTCTTATTTCAAAACTATCATCACCTAAAGGCTCATCAATATAAGCAATAATTTCATCTTTTTTTACAATATCACCTAAAGCTCTTATAGTTCGCAACATTCCACTTTCATTTGATCTTATCCATATACTATTTCTTGTAATTATTGGAGTTTTAATATTCTTTTTATTTGTTAAATGAGGCAACATTTCCATTTCTCTTAAAACATTTATAATACCTTTTACTCCAATTCGAATAGAAACTTCATCAAATCGTAAAGCCTCTCCTGCTTCATATAATAAAATAGGAATTCCACTATCTTGAGCAACTGAACGTAAAGAGCCATCACGTAATTCTGAGTGTAAAACAACTGGTGCTTGGAAAGATTTTGCTAATTTAAAAGTATATTCATTATCTATATTTGTTCTTACTTGTGGAAGATTTGATTTATGAATTGAAGCTGTATGTAAGTCAATTCCTAAATTACAACGAGAAACAATTTCATCAAAAAATATTTTTGCAACTCTGCTTGCTAAAGAGCCTTTGATACTTCCAGGGAAACTTCTATTTAAATCTCTTCTATCAGGTAGATATCTTGAAAGACTCATTATTCCATAAACATTTACAATGGGAACTAAGATAAGAGTTCCTCTTAGTTTATTTAAGATATTTAATTTTCTAAGCCTTCTAATTATTTCAATCCCATTTAATTCATCCCCATGAATAGCAGCACTTACAAAGACTGTCGGTCCATCTTTTTTACCTCTAATTACCCTAATTGGAAGTTTTGTTGGAGTATTATATAACTTTGGTAGCTCTAAGTTTATAGTAACTCTTGTCCCTCTTAAAATCTCTGTATCTGCTATTATTAGTTTTGAATTATTGGACATTTAACCTTTAAGCTCCTATGTTATCTTTTTTTATCTTTCTCTTTTGAGGATTGATTGCACAAGTTGGTTTTACACTTTTTTCAATAAACTCCATAATCTTTGCAGCAATATTTATTCCTGTTGATTTTTCAATTCCTTCTAAACCTGGGCTTGAATTTACTTCCATTACAAGTGGACCTCTTCTTGATGGAATCATATCAACTCCACAAACTCCAAGTCCCATAGCACGAGCAGCAGCAATTGCTGTTGCTTTTTCTTTTCTATTTAGTTTATAAGCAACTGCACTTCCGCCTTGGTGTAAGTTTGATCTAAAATCACCTTCTGCACCTTGTCTCTTCATAGCTCCTACAACTTCACCATTTACAACTAAAGCTCTAATATCAGCACCACCTGCTTCTTCTATATATTCTTGAACAAGTAAATTTACATCCATTCCATAAAAAGCATCTAAAACTGATTTAGCTGCTTTTTCACTATCAACCAAAACAACTCCAACACCTTGAGTTCCTTCTAAAATCTTTAAGACTAAAGGAGCTCCACCACTTAAAGCTATTACATCTTTTGCATTTGATTTATTTGAAGCAAAAACTGTTCTTGGCATATCTACATCATTTCTAGATAATACTTGTAAACTTCTAAGTTTATCTCTACTTCTAGTAAGTGCTAAATTTCCTGTTGTACTAAAAACATCTAGCATTTCAAAATGTCGTACCATAGCAGCACCATAAAATGTTCTACTTGCACCAATTCTTGGAATTATAGCATCAGGGGTTGGCAATACTTTTCCTTGATAATTTATAAGCAATTCACCTTTCATAATTTCAATAGTACATTTTAAATAATCTATAACCTTAACTTCCCAACCTTTTGCTTCTGCTTCCTCAACTAATCTTTTAGTTGAATATAAATCTTTATTTCTTGACAGTACATAAACTCTCATATTATCCTCAAATATTATTATATTGTTTTTGTAAGATATTCTTTTGAAACATCAACTAAAAATCGATTGGTTAAAAATTTTCTTCCAATTAACATTGGATATTTCATATCAGATCTATCTGTTAAAGAAACATCTGTTTTATATTTTTTCCCAAAAAAAGATATTGTAACTTGAATTGAAGCTCTTTGTTGAACAATACCATTTGAACTTTTTACTTTTTTTAATTTGTAAAGTGGCATTTTAATTTTCTTGCCATGATAAGCAGGATGTACTTCATCTAATAATGTAAAATGTACAAATTTTTCATCATCAATAAATATATCATCGCAGTGTAAAGAATTAGAATCAGCACCTGTATCTATCTTAGCATCCAAACCGTAAAGTTCTAAATCTAAAATATCAACAACTTCTCTTCTTCCTATTATTTTTTTTTGTGACATAATACACCTTTTCTAAAAGGAAATTATATCACAAAATAGTGTCAGAAAAATTTCAATTTTTTACTTTTTATCATCCAAAGCTTTTTGTAAGATTGCAATCACATCTTCTAAATTTTCATAAGGGATATGTGATTTCCATTGAATATCTTGACCATTTAAAGAAATACCAATACTTACGATATCTGGCGTATCTTTTCCATACGGTTCAGTTACATTTGAAATAGAGATTTTTCCTTTTTTTGTACCAGCTAATGATAACGTTCCTAATTCTGTAATCGTAGACATATTAATCCTTTTTTTATTTTTAACTTAATTTTACAAAAATAAACTTTTTTTAAAGTAAAACTATTCAATTTTTAAAGAAGGTTCTCCTAAATAAAAACCTTGGTATTCGTCTATTCCTAACTCATACAAAGTATTATAAACCTCTTTTGAGTGAACAAACTCTGCAATTACTTTTATATTCATTGCTTTTGAAAACTCTATTAATGATTTAACCATTTCAAAAGAATTTTTATCTAAATTGATATTCTTAATCAACGAACCATCTATTTTTATGTAATCAGGTCGAATTTTTAATATGTGAGCAAAATTTGAATAACCTGTACCAAAATCATCAATTGCTATTTTTATACCTTGACTTCTATATTTTCTAATAAAATCTTCTAATAAACTATAATCTGTTATGTAATCACTTTCTAATATTTCAAATACTATTCTTTCTTTATTATCAAAATCTATCTTATCTAAATTCTTATCTAAAGAAACAATAAAATCTATATCTAAAATATCTTTAAAACTTAAGTTAAAAGATATCTGCTTTTGTGTTTTTGATAAATCAGTAAACGCTTTTGAAATAATTTGATTTGATAATTGTAGATACTGTTTTGTTTTAATAGAAACTTCAAGAAATAAATAAGGACTTAAATAAATATCTTCACCCTGAGCATTTTTATCTTTTATTCTCATTAAAGTTTCATATTTTACAATTTCATTATTTCTATTAAAAATAGGTTGATAAAAGGGAATAACATTATTCTCTTCTATCGCAATTTTTATCTTTTCTCTCCAATAAATAGACTTTTTAATAATCTCTTTAGTATCTATTTCATTGTTATACACAAAAAATTTCATATTAGATTTTTTTGCTTTTTTCAAAGCTATTCCAGCAGTTTTTATTGGATCTTCTTGAGCTATACTAATACCTAAAGTTACATTTATAAAAATTTCAATATCTAACTCATCAATTTTAATAGGTTTGTTTTTAAATAATTTACATAATTCACTTATAAACTCATCATATCTTGAAAATCCCATCATTTTTTTATCAGCTAAACAGTAAACGTTTCCATAAATTCTATAAGCACTAACTCCATATTTTAAGGCAAAATCATTTAAAATTTTTGCAACTTCTACTAAAACTAAATTTCCCGTTGAAAATCCATAAAGTTCATTTATATCATCAAAAGAATCAATATCAACTAAAGAAATAGAAACAAAATCACTATCTTTTATATCATCTTCTAAAGCCGTTCTATTTTTTAAATTTGTTAATTCATCAAAATATAATCTATCTTGAATCTCTTTTGTTTTTACTTGAACTTGCTCTTCAAAATTTTTTCTATTATTTTCTACTTGATCAATCAATGTATTAAATTGACTAGCTAAAAAACCTATTTCATCTTTTGACTTTATTCCACTTTCTAATTCATTTAATGAAATATTTACCTTTTGTACTTCTTCATACATTTTATTTATAGGTGCAATAATTTTTATTGTGATAAAAATTCCAATTACACTTAAAACTAAAAATAAAACCATTGAAATATTTAAAATAAAAGAGTTAATTCCATCAACAAAACTTGAAAAATCATCTTTATATATATTTGAAGCAATATACCAATCTAATTTTGAGTTATATTCAATCCATGAAATTTTTGTATAAATAAAATTTGTTGGATCAAAAATCTTATTCCAACTATATTCTAAATCTTTTTTAACTTGAGAAGCTTTTTTCATCTCTTCAAATAGGGATTTCTCACCACTATTTGGTATTTTAATATCTGGAAAATTTTTTGTTGAAAATTCTTTGCTCGGGTCATAAATTATTTTACCTGAACTATCAAATATAAAAATAAATCCATATTTACCAAGAGTTATACCATTAAGTAATAAAGTAATCTCTTTTAATAATTCTTCTTTATCTTCTTCTATATTAGCTCTTGAATTTATCGTATTAACAACTTTTTCAAATTGCATTTTTGATGTTTTTAGTTCAATATCACTTAAATAACTATTTACTTTTGGAGATAATAAAAACACTACAAAAAATAAATATGATAAAAGACCTAAAATAAATAGCCAACCAATTTTTACAAAAATTTTTGTATTCATAAATTACTTCTTTAAATATTTATATTCCCTATTTTTTGCCCAAATCTAACATTTTGATCTAATAAATTTTCTATTTGAACACTATCTCTTTCCCAAAGCATAACTACAGTTGAACCCATTTTAAAATATCCTAAACAATCACCTTTTGAAATTTCAATATTATCATAAGTATAAACTTTTATCTCTTTAGTATCTTTATTTGTTTCTACTCTATTCTCAAATTCAAAGACCATTTGTCCTACATTTAAAGCTCCAACAAAAACCATATAAAAAAGCTTACCATTATTTTCACACTCTAAAATTACTCTTTCATTTTGAACAAAAAGTTCTAACTCTTTATTTAAATATTTTAAATTAACAGGATAAAGTTTTCCTGGAACATGAATTAATTTTAAAAGTTTAAAATCACAAGGAGCATGATACCTATGATAATCTTTTGGTGATAAATAAAAATTCATAAAAGAACCATTTTTTATCTTTTCATAATTATTTGTACAATAATAAGTCAGTAACTCTTCAACACTATATTGCATACCCTTTATTTGTAAAGCAATATCTTCTTTTAGTTCTCCACACTCTGTTATTAAACTATCAGTTGGAGAAATTATACTATCAACAGTTTCATCTATTTCTCTTTTTATTATCAATTCTCTTGTAAATAAATCATTTAAAGATTTATAATATCTTGAATGTTTAAATTCGCTCATATTTAATCCCATGAATTTTACATAACAAGCATTTATAAATTTTTGAATAACTTTTGGAAATTCTTTTTTTGCAAATTTTCCGAAATATTGAGAGATTAGATTTGTGATATGCATTATTTTCCTTTAAAAAATCAATTGAATTATCATTTTATCTTTTTTTACTTCTTAAATTGCTTTAATAAAAAATTAGTTACCCTTTCATATAAATTTTATAAGGATTTTTTATGTATAAAGTTGTTGTATCAAATCAATGTAGTTGTTTTAAAAATAGCAATATGAATGGAACATTACATTTTGAATCACAAGATGAAGCAAAAAATAAAGCTTTGCAAATGGCTGAAAAAATGAATAAAGAATTTTGTGGAAAACACGAATTTGAAGTTCAAGAAATGTTTACAAGTTATGTAATTTCGTTTTATAATCCAGCTAGAGATAACTGTTGTGGAAATGGTTGTTGCATTTAGCAACAACTATTTTTTAGGCATTAAAATATACATTTTACCTTTTTTCTTCATTCTTCCCGCATATTCAAAAGCTTCTTTCCCAAATCCCCAAAAAAAATCAGCTCTTATTTCACCTTTTATAGCTCCACCAACATCAGCAGCAACCATAAGTTGATTTATGGGTTCTTTAGTTACTGGATTTTTTGTATTTAGAAATACAGGCATTCCAAGAGGAATGAACTCTTTATCAACTGCTAAATTTCTTTTAGCAGTTAATACACTACCTAAACTTCCTGAAGCTCCTAAAGAAGAAACTCTAAAAAATATAAAACTCTCATTTATATTTAAAACTTCGTCAATTTTATTTGGATTTTTTATAAAAAATTTTTTCATTCCTTGAATTGACAACTCATTTCTTGAAACGTAACCTTTTTCCAGCATATAAGTTCCAATTCCTCTAAAAGGCCAACCATTTTGTTGAGCATAACCAACATTTATAATTTTTCCATTTTCTAATTGAATCTTTCCCGAACCTTGAATATGTAAAGAAAATAAATCATATTTATCATCAACATAAGCTATTGCTTCAAGATTTGGATTATTTGGGTTTGACTCAATTTGTTTTCTTGTATCATAAGGAACTATTTTATTTCCAACAATTTTTCCTCTTGACTTGAAATCTTTTAGATTTTCATCATCTGAGAGAATAAGGTTTTTTGGAATTTTATAAATGGGATATTTATATTTTTTTGTTTTAGTTAAACTTCCATATAACAAAGGTTCATAATAACCTGTAATAATACCTTCATCACTTGATTTACTATCAATCAATTTATGTGGCTGAAAGTTTGTTATAAAAAATCTTCTCCCATCTTTTTCATTTTCTGCTTTTAAACAAACCTCTTTAAAAAGTTCATATCTTTTTGATCTTTTACAATCTTTTTTAAAAACTTCTAAAGCATAATTTAAATCATCCTCAAAAAAACCCTCAATTTCCATAAATGAAACTTTTTCCATTTTGTTTTTAGGTTCTTCTATTTGTTTAATCTCTTTTTGTAAAACAACTTCTTTTTTCGTTGAACAAGCTGTAATAAAAAATATTAAAGTTAAAGATAAAATTAAAAATTTAATTAATTGCATGATGAAGAGTTTATAGGATGTACTTCTTTTAATCCACAATTCTTACAACTAAATTCAACTTCAGTAACTCCTGAACAACCATGATTTTTCAGAACTCTACTATTTATAATTTCAGATGTAAAAGTTGTATTAGTATTTTTATCGAAAAAAGTTTTTCTTTTTTCTTTACAAGAAGGACACTCTCCACTTAAAAGAGTATTTAATCTACTATTTTTTGTTTTAAAATATAAAAGAACTGAGAAAATAGCTATTAAAAAAGCTATAAGTAGGAAAATTATAGTTTGCATGAAGCAGAGTTTTACTCTACTTCAGCATCGATAACATCATCGTCATCTTTTTTTGCTTTTTGATTTGGTTGAGCACCAGCTTCACCCTCTTTTTTATACATAGCTTCTGCTAATTTATGAGATTTTTCAGTTAATGTTTTTAATTTAGCTTCAATCTCTTCTTTTGTAGCATTCTCATTTTTTAAAGTCTCTTCTAAATCAGCTGCTGCATCAATAATTGCTTTTTTCTCATCTTCAGAAATTGCATTTTCATTTTCTTCTAAAGTTTTTCTAGTTGAATGTAATAATCCATCAGCTTGATTTCTAACTTCAATTACCTCTTTTTTCTTAGCATCTGCTTCTTTGTTTGCTTCAGCTTCAGCAACCATTTTTTCAATTTCAGCATCACTTAATCCAGATGAACCAGAGATAGTAATTTTATTTTCTTTTCCAGTTCCTTTATCTTTAGCAGATACATTTAAAACACCATTTGCATCAATATCAAATGTTACTTCAATTTGAGGAACACCTCTTGGAGCTGCTGGAATATCAGATAATTCAAACATACCTAAAGATTTATTATCTTTTGCAAACTCTCTTTCACCTTGACACACGTGAATAGAAACAGCTGGTTGATTATCATCAGCTGTAGAGAATACTTGAGATTTTTTAACAGGAATTGTAGTTCCTTTTTCAATAAGTTTTGTCATAACTCCACCTAAAGTCTCAATTCCTAAAGATAAAGGAGTAACATCAAGTAATAAAACATCTTTAACATCACCTCTTAAAACTCCAGCTTGTACAGCAGCACCAGCAGCTACAACTTCATCAGGATTTACACCTTTATTTAACTCTTTTCCAAAGAATTCTTTTACAACTTTATTAGCTTTTGGTAATCTTGTTGACCCTCCAACCATAATTACTTCTTGGATTTCATCTTTATTTAATCCAGCATCTTTTAATGCAATTTTAATATGGTCTAAAGTTTCATTAATTAAATGCTCAGTCATAGATTCAAATTTTGCTCTAGTTAATGATTTAACTAAGTGAACAGGTCCAGCACTTCCCATAGAGATAAATGGTAAGTTGATTTCTGTTGATTCAGCAGAAGATAACTCTTTTTTAGCATTTTCAGCTGCATCTTTTAATCTTTGTAATGCCATTTTGTCATTTTTAACATCAAAACCATTCTCATCTTTAAACTCTTTTGCTAACCAATCAATAATTGCATTATCAAAATCATCTCCACCTAAAAATGCATTTCCATCAGTTGAAAGTACTTCAAAAGTTCCATCACCGATTTCTAAAACAGTAACGTCAAAAGTTCCTCCACCTAAATCGTAAACTAAAACTTTTTCTTCACCTTTTTTATCTAATCCATAAGCTAAAGAAGCAGCTGTTGGCTCATTAATGATTCTTAGTACATTTAAACCTGCAATTGTTCCAGCTTCTTGAGTAGCTTTTCTTTGCGCATCATTAAAATATGCAGGTACTGTAATAACTGCATCAGTTACAGTTGAACCTAAATACTCTTCTGCATCTGCTTTTAATTTTCCTAAAATTTTTGCTGAAATTTCTTGAGGAGTATAAACTTTTCCTGCAATTTCAACTGCCGCAGCACCATTTCTATCAACAATTTTGTATCCAACTTTTGATTGTGCCTCTTTTGCATTTGGCTCATCCATCATAAGTCCCATAATTCTTTTGATAGAATAAATTGTTTTTTCTGGATTTGTAATAGCTTGTCTTTTTGCTGGATCACCAACTAAAACTTCACCTTTATCTGTAAATGCTACGATTGAAGGAGTTGTATTTTTCCCTTCTTTATTTGGGATAATTTTTGCTTCACCATTTTCATAAACTGCTATACAAGAGTTTGTTGTTCCTAAATCTATTCCAATTACTTTGCTCATTTTTAATCCTTTATTAAAGTTTTTTTTTAATTTTATTTATATTTTTTCAAATCTATCTAGTTTAATGACATTTCGGTCAAAATCTTAGTTAGCTATACTAACCATAGAAGGTCTTAATAACCTATCTTTTAACATATAACCTTTTTGTAATTCAGAAACAATTTGTCCTGATTCATGGTTATTGCTATCTACTTGCATAACTGCATTATGTACATTTGGATCAAACTCACCATCTGTATCAATTTTTGAAATATTATGTTTTTCAAAAGTTGTAACAAAATTTTTGATTGTAAGTTCAATTCCCTCTTTTAATTTACTTAATAATTCAGCGGCATCTAAATCAGCATTAGCTGAAGCTAAAGCCATTTCAAGAGTATCAATTGGTGTTAATAAATCTTTTGCAAACTTTTCACTTGCATAATCTATTGCTTGATATTTTTCTCTTTCAAGTCTTTTTTTGATATTCTCAAAATCTGCATGAACTCTTAAATATTTTTCTTCGCTTTGTTTTAGTTCTTCTTCTAGTCTTGCAACTTTATCTTCTAAACTCTCTTCTTTAAAACAAGTTTCTTCAGTTTGACAACAAGTTGTCTCTTCTTGTATTACTTCTTGCTCTAATTGTTCATCTTTTTTTTCTTCACTCATTTTTTTCTCCTAAAAAGTTGTAATTTTCTCATAAAAATATTCATAATCTTTTGGTAACTCACCAATAACCAACATTTTTACATCTTCATTATTTATTTTGCAGTAGTTACAAATCCCAATATAATTTGACGGAAGTAACTTTTCAAAATATAATCCTTCTTTTAATTCATCTAATATTTGACCTTTTAAAAAACTATTTATAGTATATTCATCAAAGTCATAATTCAAAGCTAAATTTAAAAACTCTTTATAATTAAAAATCTGAAAATCAGAATTTTGTAAAGTCTGATTTATAGATTCATAAACTTCATAAGCTCCAACGTCTCTTGATATTTTAGTTATATCTTTTAAAGATACATCTATCATATCATTTAAAAATCTATATAATGCATCAGAATATCTAACACTAATTGCAAATGAAGAAAATTCTAATATCATATATCTATTTTCAACATTTAAAATATTTTTTAAAATATCAGCCTTCTCTTTTTTTATAAAAACAGAGATTCCCATTTTTGAAGAAAAATATTCCAATGCTCGTAAATTTATACCCTTTAACTTAAAATCAAGTTTTGATTGCCAATACTGTTTTAAAGCTTCTGAAGTTGGTGTTCTTCCACTACTTATATGCTCTTGAGCAAGATATCCTTCTTCACCTAATTTTTTAAAATACCCTCTAATAGTAGCAGGTGAGTAAGTAATATCATACATAGATTTAAGTTGTGTAGAACCTATTGGTTCTAAATGTTCAATGTATGCTTTAATAATAGATTGTAATAAAAACTCTTTTTTATCCATCATAATTTACTACCATTTGTATATTTTTAGCACTCTTTTACTTAAACTGCTAAAGAATTATAACTTATTGAGTCTTTATTTGTCAAGTATTTTTATATAAATTATAAATAAAGTTAAAAAAATTTTGTTTATAATTGTAATTTTTATGCAATTTTTATATAATTTTTATACAATTAGATATACAAATAATTATAAATTATTGGTATAATGTTTTATAATCATCAAAACTAAGGAGAATGTATGAAATTTACTGGAAAAAAATTAGCAAGTGCTACTTTAATAGGAATGTTATCAATCCCAGCTTTTTCTGCTGAATTTATAACAATTGGAACAGGTGGAGTAACGGGAACTTATTATCCAACGGGTGGAGCTATTTGTAGACTTGTTAATCAATATAAAAAAGATACTAAAATCAGATGTTCTGTTGAATCAACTGGTGGTTCTGTTTATAATGTTAATACAATTAAAAATCAAGAACTTGATTTTGGTATTGTTCAATCTGATATTGTATATCAAGCTAGTAAAGGAGAAGGTGCATTTCAAGGTGCAGCTGTTCCAAAATTAAAATCTGTTATGGCTATATATCCAGAACTTTTAACTCTTGTTACAAGAAAAGATGCAAAGATTAACTCTTTAATGGATGTAAAAGGAAAAAGAATCAATCTTGGAAATCCAGGAAGTGGAAATGAAGCAACAGCTTTAGCTCTTTTTGAAGAAAGTGGAATTAAAAAATCTGATTTAAAATTTGCAGGTGCATTAAAAGCCTCTGAAATGCCAGATGCATTAAGAGATAATAAAATTGATGGATATTTCTATATGGTTGGACATCCAACAGCAAATATTAAAGATGCTTCAACATCTGTAAATGTAAAAATTACTCCAATTGAAGGGGCTAATGTTGATTCTTTAATCAAAAAATATCCATATTTTGCTAAAGCAAACGTTCCTGGTGGATTATACACAGGTAATGATGAAGCAATTCCTACATTTGGAGTAAAAGCTGTTTTAGTTACAAGTGACGATGTAAGTGTAAATGCTGTTTATACAGTTGTTAAAGCTATATTAGAAAATTTCGATGAATTTAAACAATTACACCCTGCATATAGTGAAATTACAAAAGAGTCTTTACTTGAAGGATTATCAGCTCCTTTACATGAAGGTGCAAAAAAATATTTCCAAGAAGCTGGACTATTACAATAATTATCTAAGGATTTATCCTTAGATAATTTTTTTATACTTCATTTAAAAAAATTAGTTAAATGAGGTATGAAAATAATTATCTTATCTATTTACAAAGGACACTTATGGCTATTTATGAAGAAAAACCTCATAAATTTTCCCAATTAGAAGAAGAACAAGAACATGAAACTAAAGCTATTTTAAATGAGTTAGAAGGACAAAGAGTTTTTGGCTCACAACACTATGAGTTTTGGCTAATTTCAATAATTGCGCTTTTATGGTCTATGTTTCAATTATATATTGTTATTGAACCTGTTAACTCAACTATTTCAAGATCCGTTCACTTATCATTTGGTATTGTTTTAGCATTTTTGATTTATCCAATGATGAGAAAACCATATTTTTTAATAAAAATTAGATGGTTTGGATATACGTTTGCGGCTATCGGTTTAGCAACAGCTTCTTATATTGCTATTTTTTATAATGAACTCTCTTTAAGACCTGGTGATTATACTACTTTAGATATTGTTGTAGCTGTTATAGCAATCATTATTTTATTAGAAGCTGGAAGAAGAGTTTTAGGGTTAGCTTTAAGTATAATTGCAATTATATTTTTAGCTTATTCTTATTTAGGTCCTTATATGCCTGAATTAATTATTCATAAAGGTGCTAGTTTAAATAAATTAGCAGGTCATATGTATCTAACAACAGAAGGTGTATTTGGAGTACCACTTGGGGTATCTGCTGGATTTGTATTTTTATTTGTTCTATTTGGTTCACTATTAGATAAAGCAGGAGCCGGAGAATATTTTATTAATCTTGCTTATGCGTTACTAGGAAAATTTAGAGGAGGACCTGCTAAAGCTGCAGTTGTTGCATCTGGTTTTACAGGAATTATGAGTGGAAGTTCTATTGCAAATACAGTTACAACAGGAACATTTACAATTCC
This sequence comes from Arcobacter aquimarinus, assembly GCF_013177635.1. Lineage (NCBI taxonomy): Bacteria > Pseudomonadati > Campylobacterota > Epsilonproteobacteria > Campylobacterales > Arcobacteraceae > Arcobacter > Arcobacter aquimarinus. The sequence goes on from NZ_CP030944.1 coordinate 2,329,949, forward strand.
ACTTATGAAAAAAACAGGATTTAAAGCAGAACAAGCAGGAGCTGTTGAAACTTCTGCTTCTACAATGGGACAATTAATGCCTCCTATTATGGGAGCTGCTGCGTTTATTATGGCTGAGTTTTTAGGAATGGCTTATTCTGATGTTGTAATTGCTGCATTTATTCCAGCTTTTGTTGCTTATTTTGCATTAATTTATATAGTTCACTTGGAAGCTTTAAAATTAGGTTTAAAAGGGATGAATCCTGAAGATCTTCCAAAAAAATGGAATACATTTGTACAAGGGATTCACTACTTAATTCCAATTTTTTTCTTACTTTATACTTTAATTGTTTTAAGACAAAGTGCTGCTAGTGCTGCTTTTAATGCAATTATGTTGTTGATGATTTTAATGGTTATTCAACATCCATTTAGAGCTTTTTTAGCAAAAGAAAAAATTACAAAAGATATTTGGCTTTCTGGATTTGTGGATATTTTAGCAGGAATGATAAGTGGAGCCAAAAATATGGTGCCAATAGCAATTGCAACAGCACTTGCTGGTATTGTTGTTGGAACTATTACATTAACAGGTCTTGGTCAAGTTTTATTAGAAGTTGTAGAAACATTAGCAAATGGTAATATTTTTGCAATCTTAGCACTAGCTGCTCTTATTTCTATCATTTTAGGAATGGGACTGCCAACAACGGCAAACTATATAGTTATGGCTTCTCTTACAGCTCCTGTAATTTTAACCCTTGCTGCTGATAATGGATTTTTAGTTCCTGCAATTGCTGCACATTTATTTGTATTTTACTTTGGTATTCTAGCAGATGTTACACCTCCTGTTGGACTTGCAGCTTACGCAGCAGCAGGAATCGCAAAAGCAGACCCTATGAAAACAGGTGTTATTGGATTTATTTATAATATAAGAACAGCTTTATTACCATTTATGTTTTTCTTCAATCCAGAATTATTATTAATTTCAGGAATAGATGCATCAAATCCAGGAGATCCACTTGGGTGGGTATGGATTACAAATCCTTTAGATATAGCTATAATCTTCATAACTGCATTTATTGGTATGGTTGCATTTTCATCTGCAACAATGGGATATTTCTTAACAAATACAAATATACTTGAAAGACTACTATTCTTATCAATCGTTCCATTTATGTTCCTTCCAAGAATTATGGAAGCAAAGTTAGGACTTGGAGATCACCACGTATCATACTTAGTTGGTATTGGGATTTTTGCTCTTATTTATTTCATACAAAAAATGAGAATTAAAAAACAAGCAATAGCATAATTATAGATAAAAGAGAAAAACTCTTTTATCTATTTATCTAAAACTTTTTCTATTATGTAACCATAACCTTTTTGAGAAAGTATAAAATCATCATCTTTTATTTTATCTTTTAATCTTTTCATAACTGTTCTAAAAGAGGAATCATTTATATCTACATTATTCCAAATCTCTTGCTTGAATCTATCAAGAGAAATTAACTCTCCTATATTTGTTATCAATACTTCTAAAACCTCAGACTCTTTTTTTGAAAGTTTTACAATTATTTTGTTGTTATATAATTTATTAGTTTGCAAATCATAGGTATAACTATTATTTAATTTCAAAAGTTTTTGAGGAGTATTTTCTTTCATCTCTTTATCCAAAATAACTTCCTCTTTTGCTTTTTGAAGCATCTCCATCATGTTATCAATATTTAAAGGTTTTACAAAATATCCACTAACTCTTAGATTTATTAGTTTTAATAAATCTTCTTCATTTTTATGTGCACTAACAATTATAAATCTTTGATTTGGAAGAAGTTTTAAAATCTCATCAATCATTTGCATACCATTTAAATTTGGCATATTTAAATCACTAATAATCAAATCGAAATTCTCTTTTTTGGAAAAACTCTCTTTGATAATCTCTAATGCTTCAGCTCCATCACAAGCAGTAACAACCTCATCAAAAACTGTGTTTAGATAAAATGTTAAGGTTTTTCTAGCTAACTCTTCATCTTCAACTAATAAAACTTTTGTTTTAAAATTTTGCATTCCTACTCTTTTTTAATTATTATAAAATATTATATCAAAATGATTTTAAGCATTTAATTTTATTAAAAACTCTACCCCATCATCTTTATTGATTGCTTCAATTTTTCCACCCATATTTTTTTCAACAATAATTTTTGTCATATAAAGTCCTATTCCTGTACCTTGATTTTCAAACTTTGTTGTAAAATATGGTTCAAATATTCTATCAATAATATTCTCATCTATATTTCCACAATTGTTAAAAATAGAGATAAATATCTCTTCTTTTTCTTTATAGATTTTTATCTCTATTTTTGCTTTAAATTTTGTAATTTCATCTTTTATGATTTTTGCATCTATTGCATTATTTAAAATATTAACTATTACTTGTTCAAACTCATTTTCATAATTATCTATTTCTATTTCTATTTCATTAATTTCTAAATCTATAGAATTTTTTTCCAAAGATGACTTAACTATTTTAGAACTTTGGATAATTGAATCTTTAATATTAAAGCTCTTTTTCTCTTTCGATGGTTTATAAAAATTTCTAAAATCATCAATTGTTTGTGACATAAAATCTATTTGTAATTTTGCATTTTTTATAGTTTCATCTAACTCTTCTTTTGGAAGTTTTCCATAAGAATCTCTAATATAATAAATCAAAAGATTTATATTATTTAATGGTTGTCTCCATTGATGAGCAATATTTCCTAACATCTCTCCCATTGAAGCTAGTTTATTTTGTTGAACCAATAATCTATCTTTTTGTAAATTTTTCTCAACCTCAAGTTCTATTTTTTGTTTTAACTCTTCCTCATTCATTTTTAATTTTGTTACATCATTTAAATACCCATAAAATCCTATAACATTTGAATAATCATCTTTTATCAAAATTGTTCTATTATACACCCATTTAATATTGTTTTGTTTATCAACAACTCTATAAATAGAATTAAAAGAGTTTTTATCTTCTAAAATGGCTTTTTTTATAATATTTTTTAACTGTTTAACATCCTCTTTATAAACAAATTCAAAAAAATTGTTTTTATTTTCAAAATAATTTACTTCATAACCATATCTATTAATACTTTTAGAAACGAACTTTATAGTTAAATCTTCATTATTCTCCCATCTAAAAACTACTATTCTTCCATGCTCTGTTAATAATTCAACATCTCTTAACTCTTTTGATAATTTAACTCTTTCATCTATATTCATAGACATCATTAAAACCCTATTTGAATTAAATACTTTACCTCGAACTAAAATCCATTTATAATCTCCATTTTTAGCTCTCAATCTATATTCACAAATAAAGTGTTCATTATGTTTATTTATATGTTCATCAAATTTATTTAATACTTTTTCTTTATCATCTTTATGAATTAAATTTAGCCACTCTTCAAAAGTTTGAATATCATTTCTCTCATAACCAAACATAGTAAGCCATTTATTTGAAAAAAAGATTTGTTTTGTTTGTAAATCCATATCCCATAAGCCATCATTTGAAGCAATAATAGCAAGTTCATATCTCTCTTTCCATTTTTTAAATAAAAGATTTTTTCTCTCTAATCTCTTATTATATCTATTAAAAATTGTATTAATAAATCTTCCAAATATGTTAAAAGAAGTAATTAATATCAAAGATATAAAAAGTACCAATAAAAATAGCGCAATAAGTTTAGTCTTATACTCTTGTTTTATTAGTTTTATATCTTCATTATTTGGATTTGTTTTAATATATATTTTGTATTGATATTTTGGGAAAGTAAAGGAAAAATCATTTTTACTATTTTCTAAAAAATTTTCAATAGAGTTTAAATCTTCTAATTTTCCACTCATATTATAATTAAAAATTTTCTCTTCATTAATATCATAAAAATAGAAATGTGAATTATTTAAAGTCTTACTTTTTGTCACTATTGAATCAAAAATAGCTTTTTTTGTAAGTAGTTTCATATCATCAATTTTAGAGTAAACCCCAATATAAATATTTATAAAATCTATATATTTTATAAAACTTAATTGAATATTTCTTTTTTCATTATCAATACTATACATTAGATTATTATCACCAATGTATTCAATATTTCTTAACATATAATATTTAAATTTAGCAGTTTTATTTTCAGAATTTGTAAGGCTTGTTAAACTATCTAATAACTCTTCTCCATATAATAATTTATAGTTTATATTTTCAAAAACTATAAATTTTATACCCTTTTCTGTTTCAATTTCTTTTAAATAAGGTAATAAAAAATTCATATCAAAAGATTTTTCTTCTTTTAATTTGGCCTTTATAAATCCTATTGTTTCATAAACAGCATTACTTAACTCATTTTCAACATCATCAAAACTAACACTTGTATTATATTTTATATTTGAAATATAGGTTTTCAAAACATCATTTTTATAAAAATTTTCATTTTGAATTAGATTATTAATTTTATTTCTTTTCTCATACTCTAAAAATAAAAATATGGAAATAAAAGAGATTATTGCAAGGATAAAAATAAAAATCAAAGGTGTATAAATTATCTTATTTTTTATATCTAAAAGTGTATAAAACTTCTTTTTTTTAAAAAACACTTTTTCCCTTTAATATTTTATTTTTGCTAAATAAAGTCCATTTGCCTTTGCAGGAGTTTTAAATATATTTTTTTCTAAATTTAACTGTTTCTTTAAATCTTCAATCGTTAATTTTTTATCATTAATTGCAAGTAAAAAACCAACCATTAATCTAATTTGAGATCTCAAATATGAATTCGCTTCAAATCTAAAAACATAAATATCTTTATATTTATAAAAAGATGTACTAAAAATCTCTCTAGTAGTGAGCTCTTTATCACTTCCTGTTTTATGAAAATATTTAAAATCGTGAATACCTATAAACTCTTTTATAGCTTTTTTAACAACTTCTTCATCTACATTTTTTACATAAGTTATAAATTTATCATTAAAAGGAGTTGTAGGTTTTGTTGTAATTAGATATCTATAAACTCTTTTTTTTCCATGAAATCTTGAATGAAACGATTCACTTACTTTTGATATTTTTATAATTTTTATTGAACTTGGAAGATTTTTATTTAAAACCTCTTTTAATTTAAAAAAATCTTCCCAATAATCAGGAACTAAACAATTAAAAACTTGTCCTGTTGCGTGAACTTCTTTATCAGTTCTTCCACTTAAAACAATATTTGTTTCAATATTTATTTTTTTAAATGCCTTAAGAAGTTTATCTTCAACAGTCAAACCATTTGGTTGTTTTTGACTTCCTTGAAATAAACTTCCATCATAAGAACACACAAATTTCAAATTCATAAAAATCAATACTCTTTTTGAATTGTTCTAGAATATAAAAGATATGTTCCACCAATCCAAATAATAGGAATAATATAAATAGCGTGTAAAAGTATTTTATCTCCTATGATTTTTATTAAAACATAATAAGAAACAACTGCAAGTAAAGAGTAAAAAACTGCTCTATTTTTTTCATATCTTGGATTAAAATATCCAAAAGTAATAATTAAAAAAAGTGAAATTAAAGGAAATATTGAAGATAAAACATAAGAGGCAAATTCATCAAAATTCATATCATGTGATAATACTAATATCCAATAATCAAAACTATTTTGAAAATCAAACATTGCACTTTTGTTATTAATAGTTTCGTTTATATACATAGATTCATAATCAATTTGATTAAACTCTTCATTATCAAAAATAAATGTTTTTCCATCAATCAATCTAAAACTTAAATTTCCTTTGTCATTATCTAAAATAGCCGTTTTACTAACTATAAATTGGTCTTTATTATTTTCTGTTTTAAAAAGTTTTACATCTTTATAAACTTTGTCATTTTTATCACTTATATAAATCAACCAATCACCAAATTTTTGACCAAATTCACTAGCTTTTATATTAAAATTTGCTTCTTTTTTCTTTAAGTCTAAAAATTGGTTTGATAAAAATTTTGTTTTAGGAATTAAGCCAAGGGAAACCACAAGTAATAATAATGAAACTAAAAAAGTTATAGGTAAAAATATTTTTAATATTTTTACTGGATTTAATCCAAAAGAGGTAATTACTGTAAGTTCGTATTCACTTGAAAGTTTAGCCAAAGTTATAACCATTGAAAGAAAAAATGAAATTGGCATCGTATAAAAAATAATTTGGGGAATAACATAACTATAAAGAGTAAAAAGTTCTATAAAATCCATTGTTATAACTGAAGTTAATGAAGCTATCCTTACTAAAAAAACTATTGAAGTTATAAAATATAATCCTAAAAATATTGGAAAAAATGTGATTGCTAATTGGGAATGTAAATAGTGATTTAATTTCAATAAAATGCCTTTATAAATGTTTCTAAATTAAAAAAATATTCGATAAAAAATCCTAAAACTAAATATGGAATAAATGGTGTTTGAATATCTTTTTTTACTAAATTTGAATAGATTGAGGATATTATAGCAAAAAAAGCACCTAAAAATACAGCAAATACTCCTGCATTTATTCCAAGAACAATTGCAATTAATGCAAAAATTGGAATATCTCCCTCTCCTAAAGCAACTTGCGTTTTTAAACTTTCATCTTTCAATATTTTTGATTTTATATTTTGAATATAAAAAGTTATCAAAAAATTGAGTAAAACTATTGCACCTGTAAACAAAAAAGAATTTTTTAAAGCTTCAAATATTTCAAAATTTGTTGCAAAAAATGAAAAAACTAAAGCAATTAAAAGTAAATAATCAGGTACAGCTTTATATTTTAAATCGATAAAAGATAAAACTATTAAAATATAAAACAATAAAATCATAAATAAAAATTCTTGAGTTAAACCAAGTTTTAAAAATAAAAACAGAGTAATAATAGCACTTAAAAATTCAACTAAAAAATACTGAAATGATATTTTTCTTTTACAATATGCACATTTTCCTATCAAACATATATATGAAAATAATGGAATATTATGATACCAATAAATTGTATGATTACAATTTGGGCATTTACTTCTATTTATGATAAGAATTGGTTCTTTTAATGGAAGTTTTAAAATTAATACATTTAAAAAAGAACCAATTATTGCACCAAAAATAAAACTAAATACCTCCAAATCTTCTCTCTCTTTTAGTAAATTCAACTAAAATATCATAAAGTTCTATTTCATTAAAATCTGGCCAATATGTTTGAGTAAAAAACATTTCTGCATAAGCATTTTGCCATAATAAATAGTTTGAAAGTCTTATCTCACCACTTGTTCTAATCAATAAATCCACATCTCCAAAACCTGCTGTATCAAGACATGAATCAAGATTTTCTTCTGTTATTTCAAGATTTTTTTCATTTAATTTTTTTATTGCTCTGATAATCTCATTTTTTGAACCATAATTTAAAGCTAAAACTTGAGTTAATCCTGTGCAAGTTGCTGTTTTTTCTTCTGTTTCTTTTATAGATTTTTGTAAAGATTTTGAAAATCTACTTAAATCTCCAATAGCTTTAAATTTAATATTATTTTTTAAATATACCTCTATCTCTTTTTTTAGATGTTTTTCTAAAAGTTTCATCAAATATTCTACTTCAAGTTTTGGTCTATTCCAATTTTCAGTGGAAAAAGCATAGAGAGTTAAATATTTAACTCCAATACTTGCACAATATGAAGTAATATTTCTAACTATTTTTGCACCTTCTTCATGACCTGCTGTTCGATTTAAACCTCTTTCTTTTGCCCATCTTCCATTTCCATCCATAATAATAGCTATATGTGAAGGAACATTTATATTATTCATATAATTTAAACTCATCTTGTAATTTTTCTAAAATATTTAAAGAAACATCTAATTTTTTTCCTTTAAACTCATAAGAACTATTTTTCAAAATCAATTCAATATTATTATTTTCACTCCCAAAGCTATTTTCTTCATTTAAAACATTTAGACAAACTCCATCTAAATTTTTATTTTCTAGCATTTTTGTTGCATTTTCAACAGCACTTAATTCATCCATTTCTGCTTTAAAACCAATAGATACGATTCCCTCTTTATCAAGTGATTTTAAAATATCCATATTTTGTTTTAACTCTAAGTTCCATAAAGTTCCTATTAACTCTTTTTTTAATTTTCCTTCTTGTGGATATGAAGGAAGATAATCACTAATAGCTGCAACCATAAATAAAAATGGTTTCTTTAAAATTAGTGTAGGAGTTGAACTATCCATCAAAGTAGGTTTTGTTAAAATTCCTTTTTTTGCAACCCTAATTGAATCTACTAAATATTCATACATTTCATTTGAACTTTGAACCTTTATTAAATGAATATCTTTTGGTAAATTTTCATAACCTCGTGTACTAATCAAACAAACATCTGCACCCTTATAATACAAAGCTTTAGCCAAACTTGAAGCCATTTTCCCAGATGAAAAGTTTGAAATATATCTAACATCATCAATTTTTTCTAGAGTTCCTCCTCCACTTAAAACTACTCTTCTATTTATCCAATACTCATCTTTTAGAAGTTCCTTACAAGTAGCATCGAAAATATCAATTGGTTCTGCCATTGCACCATCACCAACATCTTTACAAACTAACTCTTTTGTTTGAGAAGAGATAATTTCATAATTACAAAGTTTAAGCATTTTAAGACTTGCTTGTGTTATAGGGTTCTTTAGCATATTTGTATTTGCAGCAGGTGCAATTAGTTTAATTCTTGGATATGCAAGTGCAGTTTGTAATAATAAATTATTCCCTAAACCATTTGCTAAAGCGTTGATAGTATTAGCGCTCGCTGGTGCTATTACAAAAATATCAGACCACTTTCCAATATCAATATGATTATAATCTTGGTCTTTATCCCAACATTCACTACTTTCATCTAAAACTTTGTTTTGAGATATTGCCTCAAACGTAATTGGATTTATAAACTTTTTTGCACCCTCAGTCATAATAACTCGCACTTGTGCTCCAGCTTTTACATAAAGTCTAATTAACTCTAAAGTTTTATAAATTGCAATTGAACCAGTAACTCCAACTAATATTTTTTTATTTTTTAATAACATAGATTTTTACTTCTTTTTATTTGAAAAATGTTTATAAAAATAACCATCAATAGTTTTAGCTTTTGCACGTGTAAGATACAACTCACCTTTTTTTACATTCCCAGTTACAGTTGAACCAGCTCCTATTAAAACATCATCTTCAATATTTACAGGAGCTACAAACTGTGTATCACTTCCAACAAAAACATTTTTTCCTATAATTGTTTGATGTTTATTTACACCATCATAATTACAAGTAATTGTCCCACATCCAATATTTGTTCCCTCATCTATTGAACAATCTCCAAGATATGATAAATGCCCTGCTTTTACACCCGTTAGTTTAGCTTTTTTTGTCTCAACAAAATTTCCTATATGAGTATTTGTTAACTCACTTCCTGGTCTGATTCTTCCCATTGGTCCAACATCACTATCTTTTACGATAGAGTCTTCAACAACAGAGTTAGTTTTAATATGAGAATTTATAATTTTTGAGTTTCCAAGTAAACTTACACCATTTTCAATGATACTTTCACCCTCAATTTCTACACCCTCTTCTATATAAATAGTATCAGGTAATCTCATGATTACACCAGCTTTCATAAACTCTTTTTTAAGTCTATTTTGATGAATAACTTCAGCATCAGCTAACTCAACTTTTGAATTAACTCCTTTAAAATTCTCTTCATTTACAACAAGAGGTTTTAAAACTAAGCCTTGATTTATTGCCATTTCAACTAAATCAGTGATGTAATACTCTTTTTGGGCATTGTTATTATCTAATTTTGGTAAATTTTCTAGTAAAAACTTTGTTTCAAACTGATAAATTCCAGCATTTGCTGTTGTAATTGCTAACTCTTCAGGTGTTGCATCTTTTTGTTCAACTATTTTTTTAACATTACCATTTTCAATAATTACTCTTCCATAACCATCAGCACTATCTAACTCTAAAACTGACATAACGATTGTCGCTTCAATTTCAAATTTTTCCAACTCACTTGCTTGAATTAAAGGCATATCACCATTTAAAACTAATACTTTTTCATACTTTGGAGTGATTCCCATAACAGCCCCACCAGTTCCAGGGTAGTTTTTATGGTCTTGAATAACAAAATTTATATTTGTGAAATATTTTTCTATTTCAGCTTTAACTCGTTCAAATTGGTGAAATAAAACTACTGTAATATCATCACTTAATTTTAAAGCCTCTTTTATTGAATAATATAACATTGGTTTACCCGAAATCTTATGTAATACCTTTGGAGTATCTGATTTCATTCTAGTACCTGCACCTGCTGCAAGTATAATTATTGATTTATTAAACATTTTTTTCCTTTTTTAATTGAGAGCTTCATTTAACTCTTTTTTTAAATTTTCAACTACTTCTTCTAATGCATTTTTCATTTTCAAATCATTTATATTTGAACTTATCAACTTATCAAGATTTCTTTCTCTATCTTTAAAAAATTGCGCAACTTTTTTATTTTTTGGATTTCTGTTGTACATCAATACTCCTGAAGCTATTAAAGCTACAACTAATCTTGCATGACCAAAAATTGCTGCATAATTTAATAAAGTAAATCCTGAATTATCTGGTTGATTTATATCAGCTCCAGCTGCTATTAGCCATCTAGCAATCTTATAATTACCATGCCATTGAGTATGATGAAGCGCTGTTCTTCCATGCATATCTTTTATACTTAAATCTGCTTTTTTTGTAAGTAATTTTTCAACAACCGTCAAATCATCAGCAATTACTGCTTTATGAATTGCTGTTCTTCCTTCATTATCTTGAATATCTACATTAACTCTATATTTTAAGAAATTTACTAATCTTTCTATAAACTGTTCTCTTTCTCTTTTTTCGTTTAATTTCAAACCCTCTTCAACCAGATACATCAAAGGAGTTTTTCCATTTTTATCTTTTATATTTAAATTTACACCATAATTGATTATTGTTCTTAAGGTTTCAAAATCGTTATATAAAACTAAATCAAATAAAATATTTTTTCCATCTAATCTTTGTGTTTCAATATCAGGTCTATATGTTAATACTTTTTTTAGTAAAACATCATATTTTTCATCTTCTTTTATAAAAACTGATAATCTAGGATTTGATTTCTTAAAACCCTTAGAGATTGCAATAATCTCTACAATATCATCAACCACACTTTTTTCATCCAAATCTCTTGCTTCAAGATTTGCACCTTTTGAAACTAAAAAATCAATCATTTTATAGTTTGAATAACCTTTTAGTATTTCTGTATAAATTATATTTTTATTGTTCTCATCACTTATATTTACATCAGCTCCACAATTTAATAAAAATTCTACATTTGAAAATTTTTTATTTTCTATCTCTTTTTGTAATGTAGTTTTTCCTGTTTCATCTACCTTATCAATCTCTAAACCATTTTCAATAAATAAAAGAGCTAAACGAATATAATCTTTATCTTCTGTGATTAATTTATATTTTCCTTCTAACTCTTTAGAAGTATTTTTTTGAATATCAACAACTCTTAAAAGTTCATCCATAATATTTTTATTGAAATTATCTATCACATTTAAATTTATATTTTTCTTTATCAAAAGTTCAAATAATGGTATATTTTTAGAGCCTTGTAAAATTGCATTAAAAAGAACATTTTGTCCATCTTTATCTAAAAAATTTACATTTATTCCATTTAAAACTAAAGTTGTAGATATATTTATATCATCTTTTAAAACCGCTTTAAAAAGTGCTGTCTGATGATTTTCATCCAAAGTGTTTAAAGTATCTAAATTATTTACAACATCTTTTAAAATATTTAAATTTCCACCCTCAACAGCATCAAATAAAACAGTTTTTCCATAACTATCTTTTATATTTAAATCTGGTTTATAAGTAAGCAATATTTGAAACATTTTATAATTACCATCAAGAGCAATATCTTGAAAAATTGTTCTTCCTGAACTATTTTTTCTATTTATATCAAAACCATTATCAAGAAAAAATCTTACCATTACTCCATCAGATTTTTCACAAGCTTCATCTAAAACAGTTTTTGAAAATCTATCTTCAAGATTTAAATTTGCACCATTTTTTAGTAAAAATCGTATTGCATCTAGTTTTCTTTTTGCTGCTAAAGAAAATAAAACTGAACGACCTTTTTCATCTTTCTTATTTAAGTCAATTCCTCTATTTACATATCTTTGGAGTTTATCAACATCTAAATCTTCAGAGAATAACTCTTTGTAAAAAAGGTCTTCATTTACCTTGAAAAAATTAAACACTAAAAGGTTCCTTTATTTATTTGCAGCTTTATTAAAACTATATATTTTAGCTAATTTTTTATTAAATTGTTTTTCTTCTTCTTGGTTTATAACTTTTCTTTACACTTATTTCTTTTTTTTCAGTTCTTGTTGTTGCATTATTTTTTTGTTTTCTTTCATGAAAGAACTTTTTTGAATTATCCTCTTCAAGTAGGTTTCCTCTTAAAGATTTTTCAATAAAACTGTTAAATGAATTTCTTAAAATATATGCTTTATCATGGTCAGGAAAAATATCTGGAAGTTTATATGAAAGCCAAAGATATAAAGATATTTTTTTAACTTCATCTTCTACTAAAAGTAAATCTTTTTGAGTTATTGCTTTTTTTGGAAGTGTAATTGACGGTTTATAATGACAAACTCTTTTTTTAATCACACTTGCAATATATGCTTCATAGGCTTGTAAAATAATACTTGATTTTGTAGTTATTGGAGCTTGTGCTAAAAGATATTTATCCTCAAGTTTTAGATTAAATCTTGTATCAACTATCTTTGCAGCTTCAAGCATAGAAGAGATATTAGAAGCTACAAAAGGACCACTAAAAATCATATTATCCGCAAAAAATTTCAAAATTTTTGTAAGAGAATTTGTTTTGATATGAGAAGATAATGCTTCTAATTGATTGTTATTTATTTTTACTTTAAATGGAGGTTTTATAGTTCTAATTGGCGATTCAAACTCTTTGGAAATATAAGCTAAAACATCTCTTCGTGTAGCTCCTAAATATCCAGCTTCAAAATGTCCATATCTTCCTGCTCTACCTGCAATTTGAACTATTTCATTAACTGTTATTTTTCTTCTACTTTTTCCATCAAACTTTTCATCTGTTGTAAATAAAATAGTTTTAATTGGAAGATTTAATCCCATAGCAATTGCATCTGTTGCTATTAAAATTTGGCTTTTTTTCTCTCTAAATCTTTTGGCTTCATCTCGTCTTACTTCAGGAGATAAATTTCCATAAATAACTGAAACAGAATATTTTTTTTGTAATTTTTGTTTTAATTTTAAAACATCACTTCTTGAAAATGCAATCAAGGCTGTTCCATCTTCAAGTTTTTCTAAAGCAGTCCATTTTGGCAAAACTTTTAACTCATTTTTTCTTTGATGTTTTATAATTTCTAACTCTTCACCCAAATATGAGGCTATCTTTTTTATAGCATCAAGGGCATTTACACTTCCTGTCATAATGATTTTTTTTGCAGGACATCCAATAATTGCATTTACCCATGCCCAACCTCTATCAACATCTTCAAGCATTTGAATTTCATCGATAACAGCAACATCAACATCTAAGTCAAAATCTAACATTTCAATAGTTGAACAAACGTGAGCTGCTTCTTCGTCTAACATTTGTTCTTCACCAGTTATAAGAGATGCTTTTATTTTTGATTCTTTTAAATCTTCATATCCTTCAAGTGCCAAAAGTCGTAAAGGTGCTAAATAAAGTCCAGAATTTGCCTCTTTTAATTTTTGCATTGCATTATATGTTTTCCCACTATTTGTAGGACCTACATAAAACTCTAGTTTTCGATTTAGACTTCTTGCTAATGGATATAAAGTCTTTAAATCACAGTTTAATAAGGTTTGTAGTTGTTCTTGCCAATTTTCTTTCATAGGCGTATTATATACAATAGAATATAATACAAGTTTAAATAAATGAAGGACTTTAATGAATTGTAAATATTTTGGTATTTGTGCATCTTGTACACTTTTTGATAAAACTTATGAAGAACAATTAAACTACAAAATTCAAAGGGAAAAAGAGAGATTTTCAAACTTTACAACTATAGAATTTGATATTATCAAAAGTAGTGAGTCAAATTTTAGAAATCGTGCAGAGTTTAGAATTTGGTGGGAAAAAGATGCAAATGGAAATGAGATTTTATCTTATGCAATGAATGACTTCAAAAAAAATATCTTAAAAATTGATTCATGTGAAATGGTAAGCCCTCATATAAAGGAGCTTATGCCAAAACTTATAACTAAGTTAGAAAGTGATTTAGAACTCTCTTATAAACTTTTTGCCGTTGAATTTTTGGGAAGTTCAACAAATGATATGTTGGTAACTTTGATTTATCATAAAAAACTTGAAGAGAGTTGGATAACAAAATCAAAAGAAATTGAGTCAGCATTAAATATAAAAATCATAGGAAGAAGTAGAAAACAAAAAATTGTTTTAACAAATGACTACATAAATGAAACTTTAAATATCACTAATCAAGATTTCTTTTTTGCTTATGAAGAAAATGGTTTTACTCAACCAAACACAAAAGTAAATATTCAAATGATTCAATGGGTTTTAAATAACACTCAAGCTTCAACAAAAGATTTATGCGAGTTATATTGTGGTGGTGGAAATTTTACAATACCCTTATCTACAAAATTTAGAAAAGTTTTAGCCACAGAAATTTCAAAAACTTCTATAAAATCAGCTTTGAGAAACTGTAAATTAAATAATATTTCAACTATTAGTTTTATACGTATGAGTGCCGAAGAGTTTGTACAAGGACTAAATAAAGTAAGAGTTTTTAATAGATTAAAAGATATAAATTTAGATGATTATGAATTTGACACTATTTTTATGGACCCACCAAGGTCTGGACTTGATGATACAACAAGAGCATTAGCCAAAGATTTTCCTAACATTATCTATATTTCATGTAATCCAGAAACTTTACATAGAGACTTAGAAGAGTTAACAAAAACCCATGAAATCGTAAGATTTGCACTATTTGACCAATTTGCTTTTACAAATCATATTGAAAGTGGTGTAATTTTAGAAAAGATTAAATAATTTAATCTAATTTTAAGAATTGTAGTGTAATAATTTCATTATAAAGATTAGGGTTCAATGGATTCCGAAAAGAGAAAACTTTCTCTTTATGCTTGAAGCTTTTATAGGTGACAAGAATGTTTAAGGTCGTGATAATTTTTTATCACAATGTGTCATAATTAAAAAGGATTTATTATGAGAATTAATACTAACGTTTCATCTTTAACAGCTCAAGAAGCTGCACAAAACACTTCTAAAAGTGTAACTAGTTCTTTAGAAAAACTTTCTACTGGTCTTAGAATTAACAAAGCTTCTGATGATGCTTCTGGTTTGGCAATTGCTGATAAGTTAAGAACTCAAGCAACTTCTATTAATCAAGGTATCTCTAATGGTAACTCTGCTGTTACTTTATTACAAATTGCTGATAAATCGATGGCTGAGCAATCAAACATCTTAGATACGATTAAAGCTAAATTAATTCAAGCTAATACTGATACAACTTCAGATGAAGGTAGAATGTCTATTGGTAAAGATATTAAAAAATTACTAGAGCAATTAAATAATATTGGTGAACAAACAAACTATAATGGTAGACAATTAATTTCAAATTCAACAGGAAATGGTGCATCAAGTGTACATACTTTCCAAATAGGTGAAAAATCTACTGATACTATTACAATGGCAGCTGTTAATGCTAATACTACAGGTCTAGCACTAGGTACATTATCAGGAGCTATTGGAACAGG
This sequence comes from Arcobacter aquimarinus, assembly GCF_013177635.1. Taxonomy (NCBI): domain Bacteria; kingdom Pseudomonadati; phylum Campylobacterota; class Epsilonproteobacteria; order Campylobacterales; family Arcobacteraceae; genus Arcobacter; species Arcobacter aquimarinus. Next base: position 2,345,826 of record NZ_CP030944.1, read on the forward strand.
AGGTACTTTAACTAAAGCAAATGCAGCTACAGGACAAGGTGCAATTAATACAGCTATTAATACTCTAAATGGATATAGAGGAGACATCGGTTCTACTCAAAACCAAGTTGAATCTGCTGTTAGAAACTTAATGACTCAAGCTACTAATGTTAAAGCTGCTGAATCTATAATTAGAGATGTTGATTATGCTCAAGAATCTGCAAACTTCAACAAACAAAACATCATTTCTCAGGCTGGTTCTTATGCTATCAGTCAAGCTAATGCTGTTCAACAAAATGTTTTAAGATTACTTCAATAGTAATATAACTATTTTGTAAAGTAGTAGTCTATATTATAGATTACTACTTTTTTATTAGGGATCAATGGATTCCGAAAAGAGGAAAACTTTCTCTTTATGCTTGAAGCTTTTATTAAGTGACAAGAATGTTTAAGGTCGTGATAATTTTTTATCACAATGTGTCATAATTAAAAAGGATTTATTATGAGAATTAATACTAACGTTTCATCTTTAACAGCTCAAGAAGCTGCACAAAACACTTCTAAAAGTGTAACTAGTTCTTTAGAAAAACTTTCTACTGGTCTTAGAATTAACAAAGCTTCTGATGATGCTTCTGGTTTGGCAATTGCTGATAAGTTAAGAACTCAAGCAACTTCTATTAATCAAGGTATCTCTAATGGTAACTCTGCTGTTACTTTATTACAAATTGCTGATAAATCGATGGCTGAGCAATCAAACATCTTAGATACGATTAAAGCTAAATTAATTCAAGCTAATACTGATACAACTTCAGATGAAGGTAGAAAATCTATTGGTAAAGATATTAAAAAGTTACTAGAGCAATTAAATAATATTGGTGAACAAACAAACTATAATGGTAGACAATTGATTTCAAATGCTGCAGCAAACGGTGCATCAAGTGCTCATGTTTTCCAAATAGGGGAAAAATCTACTGATACTATTACAATGGCAGCTGTTAATGCTAATACTACAGGTCTAGCACTAGGTACATTATCAACAGCTATTTCAGGAACAGGTTCAATATCAAAAGCTGATGCGGCTACAGCTCAAACAGCTGTAAATACAGCTATTAATACTCTAAATGGATATAGAGGAGACATCGGTTCTACTCAAAACCAAGTTGAATCTGCTGTTAGAAACTTAATGACTCAAGCTACTAATGTTAAAGCTGCTGAATCTATAATCAGAGATGTTGATTATGCTCAAGAATCTGCAAACTTCAACAAACAAAACATCATTTCTCAGGCTGGTTCTTATGCTATCAGTCAAGCTAATGCTGTTCAACAAAATGTTTTAAGATTACTTCAATAGTAATATAACTATTTTGTAAAGTAGTAATCTATATTATAGATTACTACTTTTTTAATACCAAATCTAAGTATCCAAGATATTTATTAGATATTTCTAACAATTGTTTTTTCAATTCTTTGCTTATTTTATTTAGCTTTTCATTCTCTTTTTTTAATGCTTTATCATTTAAGCAATAGTAGATATAAGGCATTACTGCTCTTAAATAAAATGAAAATATTGATGTAGTAAATGTAGTTTTTATTTCTGGAACTAATAATTTCTTTTCTAAAATCAAATAATCATTTGTAAATTCATCTAACGAAGCATATTCTTTATTTTTTTCTAAAAAATTCATTTTAATATCAAATAGATAATCTCTTTCTATTTGTAATTCTTTTATTACTTCATTAGTAAGATAATTTTTAGATAAATATATAAAATCATTTTTTATTTCACTTGATTTTTCACTCTCTTCTATAGAATCAAATTTTTCTACATCGAAAGTGTCAATGTCAAGAGGTTCTGTAGAGTCTATATATGCCCCATTTTTAGATAAATTATAAATCTTTTGTGATTCATCTTTTAAAGTTTCACAAGATAGTGAAAAAGTATTCAAAGATGTATTAAAGAGTCTTGAAGTATAAACTTCATCTATAAAATTTCCTTTTACTTTTACTAAATCTTGTCGAGTTGAAAAAGCATCTTTTTCTATAGATGATTTAATATTTTTTAAATTAAATGTATTTGAAGTCTCATATCCTGAAATATGAGTTTCTCCTGTTTCTTGATTTATTGCTAAATCAATCCCAATTAAATATATATTATTAACCCCTAAATTTATAAGAATTGTTCCTAAAATCTCGCCTATACTATAACCATTTTCTACTTTACTTTTATGATTTATTGTAAAAATAACTTCATATAAAAATAAATTATTTTGATTAAACTTGTCTAATATTCTCTGATCTGTATTCATTGAAGCAAGAATGATAGTATTTTTCAATTTTTCAATAATTTCATCAGAAAAATGTATCTCATTTAATACTTTATATTGAGGATCTACTGTACCCACAATATCTGGTATTATTCCTTTTGATAATAATCTTTTACAAGAAGCACCCATAGAAACAATTATAAACTTATCCTTATTTTTCAATATCCAATCTAAATTTTCATTCAACGATGGTCCTGCACCAATATATAAAACAGGTTTATTTTTTAAATATAAATCTGCTTCTTTTACTAATTCTCTTTGTATTACTTTATATTTATCTATTCTTGACAATGCAAGTTTAGCAACATTATCAAGCATCATATAATAATTAAAACCTTCTGTTTGTTCAGAAACTATAGCATCCATAATTTGATCAAAATATTTTGAAACATTAAAATCTGTAGTAAAATATTTTATTACATGATTTTGATGATAATCATTTCTTAAAAAATTACTACCTTTATGACTAAATTCATATATTTTATCCATTATTGAAAAAACGACTGTTCTTCCATCTCTTGCCAAAATTGAATAATCTATAACAAATAAAGACAATCTAAATATTTCCAAATTTTGTTCACAAACCATGAAATTTTTAGCATTTGTTTTTTTTATAATTAAAGGTATATGTCTTCCTAACAATGTACCAATAAAGATAAATTTATCAATATTTTTTAATTTTTTATGTTTATAATTTGAAAAATCCTCTTTTAAAATTTTTCTAAATTCATCTAAATCTTTTTTTTGTAAAAATCCTTTTTCTAAAAAAATATTATCTTTAAATAATTCAGGACTTTCTAAAAAATTATTATTAGAAATATATAAGGGTTCTATTATACTAAAACTCCCTTTTGTATCAAAATTAATTTGAGACACAGCTTTATTATTAAATTTTTGAGGATTTTTATTATAAAGATATTTATCATTAGTAATATCATAAATATCAAAATCACCATTTTCCATAATAAAATCTAATGCATATTTTTCTTCATAAGTTCCATTTTCTATCATACAAGAAAGCTCATCAATTTTATGATAAAGATCATTATCATATTCACTTAAAAAAGCCAAATTAGCTAAAAAAGTTGTTAATAATGCATTTTGAAGTTGAATTTGTGCTTCTGTCATTTTCTACCCTTATTTTTATAATATTGTTTTTAAATTATTCAATCTTTCACCAAATTCATAATCTCTTTCAGCTACTTTTCCTAAAAAATCTTTTAAATATTTAGGATGAAGTCCATATCCAGGTCTTACACTTCGTATATTATCATTACTAAATACTTCACCCTTTTTTATATCTTTTGATACATAAAGACTTCTTGCAAATTGTCTTGATTTTTTCTTTTTTTCAGTCATACTATAATCAACTTTTCCTAAAAGCTTTTCACTATCTCTAACTGCTTTTATCATTTCTTCAAACTCTTTTTTATCTAAAGAAAATTCAGCATCAGCACCACCAATAGATTTATCTAAAATAAAATGTTTTTCTATTACTTTTGCGCCAAGTGTTATAGCTACAATAGGTGCTGTTATTCCTAAAGTATGATCAGAAAAACCAGCTATCACTCCAAAAGTTTGTGAAAGATTTGGAATAGTTAAAAGATTTGCATCTTCAAGAGCTGCTGGATATGCACTTGTACATTTTAAAAGTATTATCTCATGATTTCCCACGCTTCTACAAATATCAACAGCATCTTGTATTTCCTCAATTGTTGCAATTCCTGTACTTATAATAATTGGCTTACCTTTTGAAGCGGTATAGTGAATCAATTCATAATCAGTAATTTCAAATGAAGCTATTTTATATGCACTTGGATTGAACTGTTCTAAAAAATCAACAGCAGTTTTATCAAAAGGGCTTGAAAAAATATCTATATTAATACTTCTAGCATAATCAAAAAGTTCTTGATGCCATTCCCAAGGAGTGTAAGCTTCTTTATATAATTCATATAATGTTTTATTATCCCAAAGTGTTCCACCTTTAATAATAAAATCTTCCTTATCACTATTTAAAGTCAGAGTATCAGCAGTGTATGTTTGAAGCTTTATGGCATTTGCACCTATATCTTTTGCAGCTTTTATAGTATCTAAAGCATTTTGTAAATTTCCATTATGATTTGCACTAAGTTCAGCTATTATATAAATACCATCTTTTTCTAAATCAAAATTACCTATTTTCATCACTTGCCTCTTCTATTTTTAAAATATATTTCTTTTCATTCATATAAAAAAATGCTGGAAAATTATCATTATCAACTATCCTTAAAAGATTAAATTGTTCTGCAATACTTTTTGAAATATCTAATTCACTATCTTTACAGGTTCTTTTTTTATAAAAAGTTTCTATTCCTTCTTGTTTTATAGGAACTTTATATTTATAATAATTATTAATAAATTCTAAACACATATTAACAATGTGATTAGCCTGTTTTTTTCTTAATTCATAATTGAGTTCATCCCCAGTAAGATGTAATTCTTTTTGCATATATATATCACCACCATCTACACTATCATCAACTTCAAACATAGTAAAAGGAATTTTATTTTTATTTTCAAGGATTTGCCAAAACATTGGTGCCCAACCTTTTCCTTGAGGCAAAGCACTTGCATGTATCACTATATTATGCTTATTTTTTTCTAAATACTTTTTCTCTATAAGCTTATGGTAACTTAAAATAAACACTATATCAAAAGACTCATTTATATTTTGATGTTCAAAAAACAATACTGAATCTTTAATCTTATTTTGTAATTCCTTTGCAAAAGGTATGAACCATTGATTCGGTGATGTAATAATTGCTATTTTCACATTTTCTCTTTTATTAACTTTACTAATTTATTTATTTTAAATTTTTTTAAAACTGAAAATCTTTTTTTCTTTAGATATCTATATATATCTATTTGATTATCAGCAGTTTTTATAGCAATAATTGGCAGTTTCAGATAATAAACTTCATTAACAGTGACACTTGGTGTTACTATTGCAAAATCACTTTCACTCATAAGTTTTGCAATTTGTTTTGAATTAATATATAAATTTATCCATTTTTTATTTTTACAATAATTTTTTAACTTTTCTAAATTTTTATTTGCATTTGTACTAACGATATTTACTTTTATATTTTTTTTATTCTTTTTTCGAATTTTATTTACCACTTTTAAAATATCTATATTTATATTACTATGATCTGCTCCACCCATAGCTACAAAAATAGTTTTTATTTTTTTATCTTTTTTTATACTATTTTTTTGTTTTTTAGCTTCTAAAAATTCATCTCTTAAAAGTGTGTATTTACTTCCACATCTTAATTCACAATTATTTGGTACTAAATTTTTATATTTTTTTTCATTTGCACTAATATTATGATTTATCAAAATATCACAAAAATGTTTTTCATAAGTATCATCAAATACAAATATTTTTAAACTTGGATTTAACTCTTTTAAGTTTTTCTCAAAATTATAATTTATTTCATAATTATCTATAATTATCATATCAATATTTAATTTTTTAATTAACTCGTTTAATTCATCAAAGCTATTTGATTTTAGAAGTTCTATTTTATAACCTGCTTCAATAATTTTGTGATTTATATTTCCATCTAAATTTTCTGTAGCAAAAATAATATTGTCATTTGAATACTGCTTAACTAAAACTAAACCCCTCATAATATGACCTATTCCAATATATGAAGAAGAATTAGCTCTTATTAAAATATTCATATTAAATTTTCTTTATATTTTTTGAGTTTTTAATAGCTTCATACATATATTCAGCTCTTATCCAATCTTCAATTGTATCAATATCTTGAACCAAATATCTTGGAAGAACTATAGGGATACTATCTTTTCCAAATATAATCTCATTTGATTTTATATTTAAATTTGTCCAGTAAAATTGTCCTGCATCTTGATAAGCTTCTTCTAAATCTTGGCTACGTTTCATAAAGTTTTCTGGCCAAAACATCTCACATCTTTCATTTTTTGTTATCTTAAAAGTTCTTTGAATTGGAAATGGCATTGATGTACAAGAAAAAGCATTTTTTGCAGTTGAATTCTTAAGTTTTTCAAAGCTTTCAATCAAATATTTTTCATCTAAAAATGGAGCAGTTGCATAAATAGTACAAACAAAATCATAACTTTCACCTTGTTCTTTCAAAAAATTTATAGCATGGTTTACAACTGCACCTGTTCCTGTAAAATCATCACTTAATTCTTTTGGACGAAAAAAAGGTACAATTGCTCCATATTTTTTTGAAATTTGTGCTATTTCTTCATCATCAGTTGAAACAACAACTTTATCAAAAAGATTTGATTTGATTGCAGCTTCAATACTATACGTAATAAGTGGTTTTCCATGAAAATTTTTTATATTTTTTCTAGGAATTCTTTTACTTCCACCTCTTGCTGGAATAACTGCAACTGCCTTCTTCATTTCAAAATCTCTATAATTGATTGATAAACATAGTTTTGTTCATCTTGTGAAAAATTTGGATAAATAGGCAAACTTATTGCTTGTTCATAATATTTATCCATAACAGGAGTTAATTCATTTCCATAACCTAACTTTTTATAATATGGTTGTTTATTTATTGGTATATAATGATACTGTAAACCAATATTTTTCTCTCTCATTTTTAAAACAAACTCTTTTTTATTTAAATTAAATTTTTCAAAATCTATTTTTATTACATATAAATGATAAGAACTGTTATTTGTAAATTCATAAAGAGGAGTTATAAAATCTGTTTTTGAAAAAAAATCATCATATCTTTTTGCAATAGAACGTCTAAGATATAAAAAGCTATCAAGTTTTTTTAATTGAGATAAACCCAATGCACAAGAGATATCTGTCAATCTATAATTAAATCCTAATTCTGTCATATCATAATGCCAAGGAGCAATATCAGCTCTTGGACTCATACCATGTCCTCTTAAAAGAATAAGTTTTTCATAAATCTCTTTTGAATTTGTAGTAATTGCACCACCTTCACCTGTTGTTATTTGTTTTACAGGGTGAAAAGAAAATATTGATATATCACTATACTTACAGCTTCCTGCTTTTATACCTTCAAAACTTGCACCAATACTATGAGCGCAGTCTTCTAATATTTTGATATTATATTTTTCTTTCAAATATTTTAGTTTTGTTTGATTTACAGGATTCCCAGAAAAATGAACAACATAAATTGCTTTTATTGAAGAATCTTTCTTAAGTTCATCTTCACACAAATCTAAATCTATATTTCCATCTTCTTTAATATCTATAAAAATTGGCTTTGCATTTGCATATAAAACCGAATTTGAAGTAGCTAAAAAAGAGTTTGGAGTAGTAAGAACTTTATCGTTTTCATTTAATAAAACAAGTGAAGCCAAGTGTAAAGCAGCTGTTCCATTTGAAACAGCCACACAATATTTTGCACCACAATAAGATGCAATTTTTTCTTCAAACTCTTTTACTTTTGGTCCTGTTGTCAAAAAATCAGATTTTAAAACGTCTATTAAACTATTTATATCATCATCACTAATAGTTTGTTTTCCATAAGGTATAAAACTCATTTAAATCTCTTTTATTAATTTAATTAGTTCTTCTTTATCTAGCCATTCTTTATTATTTCCAGAATTATATTCAAACCCTTGTGAAACTTTTCCTCCTATTTCACCAAGAATATTGTGGTCATAATCTCGTTTGTTTGTAAACGTGATAGTTGGTGCGATAACAAAATGATCATCAAATTCAAAAGTCAAATGACTATCATCAGCTGGGCACATTATCTCATGAAGTTTTTCTCCAGGTCTAATTCCTATTATTTTTTGTTCTAAATCTGGAGCCATTGCACTTGCCAAATCTACTATTTTCATTGATGGAATTTTAGGAACAAATATTTCTCCACCTTGCATTCTTTCAAAATTTTTAAGTACAAAATTAACACCATCTTCAAGTGTAATCATAAACCTAGTCATTTTTTCATCTGTTATTGGTAGAAATTTATTTCCTTCATTGATAAGCTTTTGAAAATATGGAACTACTGAACCACGACTACCTATAACATTTCCATATCTAACAACAGAAAATTGAGTATCTTGTGTTCCAACAAGATTATTTGCAGCAACAAAAAGCTTATCAGATGCAAGTTTAGTAGCTCCATAAAGATTTACAGGATTTGCAGCTTTGTCCGTTGAAAGTGCAATAATTTTTGAAACACCATTTTCTAAAGCTGCATCTATTACATTTTGAGCACCATAAATATTCGTCTTTATGCACTCCATTGGATTATATTCTGCTATTGGTACATGTTTAAGTGCTGCAGCATGAATAACAAAATCAACATCTTTCATAGCTTTTTTTAATCTATCCACATCTCTTACATCACCAATAAAATATCTCATACATTTATCATCAAATTCTTGTGACATTTCATACTGTTTAAGTTCATCCCTTGAATAGATGATAATTTTATTTGGTTTATAATTTTCAAGAAGAATTTTCGTATATTTTTTCCCAAAACTTCCTGTTCCACCAGTGATTAAAATATTTTTATTGCTAAACATTTAATTTAACCTTTTTTATTAACTTGAGAATATATTAACAGAATTTAAGTAATTCTATAATTAAAGATAAAAAGTGCTATATTACCCGAAAATAAATTAGGCACTTATATGAAAATTATCCTTTTTTTTTCTAGCGAAAAAGATCCTCAATTTAAAAACAATTTTAGTTTATCAGAAGATTTTAAATTAAAGATATTTTCTATTAAAGATGTAGAAATAACATCATTATTCAAGTTATTTATGGATGAAAAGAAAACTTCAGATTATATTTATTTTGCAAGTGATGATATTAACTATTTAACTATTATTTTTAGACTATACAACCAAATATTTGAAAATTTTATTTTTGTACCAAATGAAATTAATTTGAGCGTTAATCATGAATTTGATATTTTCATAAAAACAAATATAAATGATACTGAAAAAATAACTAAACCTATTTATTATTTTGATAAAAAGCCAACAACTACTATAAATATAGATTTTAAACAAATTAAAAATTTAAATGAAATTAACAAAAATGAAAAAAATATTGAGAAAATTCAAAAAATTTTTCATTTTGAGAATAAATTTTTAATAACAGAATTTATAAATTTTAATTATAAAATAATAAAATTAGATGATTCATCATACGATAAAAATATCACTTTAAATAGTGTTTTCTCTAATTTAGATAATCATTTATTTAAACATGCAAAATATATTTTAGAATCAATTGATAATCCCAATAATAATTTAACCTCATCATTAAGTAAAATAAAAAATATTTTAAATAGATTAAATGAATTAGAACAAAAAAAATTTATTATTCATTTCAAATTTTTAATAAATAATATAACTAATGACACTATCAAAAACTATTTAAATTCTTTTTTAGTAAATTTAAATTTCTTTTCATCTGATATGTTTAATTCATTGATTGATGATATTACAAACGATCAATCATTAGCATCTAATACAAAATATTTTTTATTTTGGCAATATTTACGTTTGGATTTTATAAAACCATTAGAAAATAAAATAAATCAAGAATATTTGTGGGATTTATATAAGAATATATACAATAACTATAAAAACCTTTTTTCGAATTTTAAATTTATCTGTAAAGAAGAAAGAAATGAAAATTTAATTTTTCTATTTACTGGGCAATTTTTAGGAGAACTCCATGCTCCAACAAAACTTTTATTAGAAAGGGCTTATCATCTTAAGAAGGATTTCAACAAAGAGATACTCATAATAAACACTTCTGAACTTTTAACAAAAAAAGCAGAAATTCCTTTTTATGAAAATACTTTTGCTAACAAAATAGATTCTTATTCAAATATAAACCAGATATCTTATAGAGATATTGAAATTCCTTTTTATCAATCTAATATAGATATGCCTGATGAAAATGAGATTTTAAATATTTTATCAATAGTACAAGAATATAAACCTTATTTTATACTCAACATTGGTTCAGGTAACTTAACAGCTGATTTATGCTCAAACTTAGTCACAACCGTATCTTTTCCAACAACTTCTAATCTTGCAATCAGTGAATCTCAAATCCACATACATAGGTCTGAACTTACAAAAAAAGATTTTGATTTACTTAAAAAAATAAATATTGATCCAACTTCAATAATAATATCACATCCAAGAGGTGAGATAATATCAAAAGTATCTTATACAAGGAAAGATTTTGATTTACCTGAAGATAAATTTATTTTGGGTGTTGTAGGAAATAGATTGACTCAAGAAATTACAGAAGAGTTTATCTCTATGTTAAATGAAACACTAGAATATAATACTTATGTAGTTTTTATTGGTACTTTTGACAACTATGAAAAATACTGTAAAGAATTTCCTAAGTTAAGAAAGAACTCGACTCTTTTAGAATATCAGGAACATTTATATGATGTGATGAAACTTTTTGATTTATTTGTAAATCCAGGAAGAGTGGGTGGAGGTTCTGGCTTATATTTTTTGATGCATTCAAAACCAATTATAACACTTAATTATGGAGATATACATAATGGAAGTAAAGGGTTATTTAGTGTAAATAACTATAAAGAAATGAAAGAAAGGATAACAAAAAATGTATTAGATGAAATTTATTATCTGAATCAATGTGAGCTTGCAAAAAAAATATTCAAAGATTTGTTAGATATAAATGAAGAAGTAGATAAATTTTTAAATAATATTAAAATAAATCCTTATTTTAAATAAATTATTTTTTAGGTATAAAAAACATAATTGTTTCATCTGTACCTTCTGTATAGTGTCTCATATAAATATCATAATCATTTCTAATGTTCAGAATTTGTTCAGTAATTTTCCAAAAATCATCTGCTTTATGATAAACACTTATTGCCATTTTAGGATAATCATTTAATATATGATTTTTCATTCCTTCTATCGCTAATCCTTCTGCTCCTTCTATATCCATCTTTATAAATGTAATTTTTTCTTTCACAAGATTATCTAGAGTATCAACTTCTATAGTTATAGCCCCTATTTCAGATATTTTACTTGCACTTCCTGAACCCATATCAAATTTTAAAGTATCCTTATGATTAGATAAACCTTTTGAAATAAAATTTACATTTTTATAATTATGTAAATTTTTTTTTGCTATTTCTAAATTTTCATTATCTGGTTCAAATATATAAATAGATTTATAATTTGGAGAATGCTTAATAAACTCTATACTAGTTTGCCCATCAAATCCCCCAGCATCAATAAAAACTTCTCCATCTTTTAAATTTAGAAATTCTTCAAAATATTGTCTTTTATTATCAACTTTATAATTTCTCATATATTTCAAATCAAAATTTTTTCTAAAATTCAAAATGTTTCTAAAAATATTTTGAGATTCAACTTCATTAATACGATTATAAATTTTTTCATAGTTAGAAAAATTTATTTCTAAATCTATTTTAGCATCAGTTATAAATGTATCTTCAAATTTTAAAGTAGAATATTTTAAAACATCTAAAACAGTTACAATATTATAAAACCCTGATTTATTAAGATTTCGAATAGCACTCAAAGGATACATAGATAAAGAACAACTTATTATATATATTTTTTTATCTAAATCTTGACTATTTAAAATTGGTAAATTTAAATAACTTTTTTCATTTGTGAAATCATTTATAAATCCTTTAATTTTTATCATTTGTGATAATTTTTTTGAAATATTATTTGTACCATAAATATAAATATTATTAGAATTTAAAGTTTCTTCAACTAAAGATTTCTGTTTTATATCAATTAATAATTCATCCAATATCATATTTAAGCCTTTTATTATTTAAAGATGTGTTTCATTAAATCAGAAAAGCCTACTATAGGTGTAGGCAAGAAATGATTTATTTCTTTACTTAATATTGGTAAATTATAAAATGGAACATTAGGGTATAAATGATGTTCTATGTGATAATTCATATTACTATAAAGCATAGATAAAAACCAATTTAATCTTATTGATGTCGAATTCTTTCGAAAATCATTAATATTCTTTTGCATATTTATATGCTGAGAAATTGCCATCATTCTATTTAGCCAATTCCCAATAAATGGAGCGAATGTAATTATTAATAAGCATTCATAATTTTTAGTAAAAATAAAAATCAGAGCTAAAAAAATATGCCCAAAAAGTATTATTCTTGCAAAATTAAATAATTTTTGTCTTTTGTTTAAATCTTCTTTTGGAAATAATTCATTTCCCCAAACTCCAGAAATCTTTCCAAAACTGTTATACACTATAGATTTTAAATTTCTTAAAAAAAAGGGAATGTTAAATGTAAATAGATATATCCATTGATTATACTCTGGAGAAAGAGGTAATATTACTTCTCTATCCAAATTATCATGAAGTGTATATAAATGATGTCTTTTATGACTTTCTTCAAAATAAATATAATTATTCCAAGTTAAAAATGAAAATAATTTTAAAAAAAACTCATTAAGCCATGTAGTTTTAAATACTGTTCTATGTACTAATTCATGACCTATTCCAGACCAGCCTAAAAAGGAAAAAAATGTTCCATGAATTATTAATAGAACAAAAGCTAAATAATAACTATTATTTAAAAAGAAATAATGAGTTAAATAACCTGTTGAACCCAATAAAGTAAAATAAAATATAATATGAAAACTACCTTTTATATCACTTTTTAATTTAAATTTATCAAAATTATCAAGTTCTGGTTTAATCCATTGGATTTTATTCATTATTGATACCTTTCTCATTTACTAAATTATCATAACTTCCAACCAACATAAATGCAATCATAGTATTTTCAACATGATAAATTTTGTTATTTTTTGAATATTCATCAAGAAATTTTGTTACATCATCATGAATATTTGAATTATAATCATGCCAAAAAATGATACCATTTTCTTTTAACATCATTAATGCATTTTCTGTATCTTTTTTTACAATATGATATTCATGTCCACCATCAATAAATATAAAATCAAATTTTCCTAAAAATTTTTTCTTTTTGGGGTCTAAATCTAGACTATTTTGCAGAATTGTTTTTATTTTATTCTGAATTTTTTTACTACTATTCTTAATATATTTAGCTCCATCTGAAACAAAAGTATTTCGAAGGAAATTATCATTTTCTTTATCATCAATTAATATTTTTGTCATATCAACAGAAGATTCGTTTTTCTCAAATTCTTTAGGATCTATATCTAGAGTATAAATTTTTGAAGATTTATGAGTATTTGAAGCAAGTAATACAGAAGTTGCTCCCATATATGTACCAAATTCAAATAAATATTTTGGATTAATTAATTTTATGAAAGAAACTAATATTGAACTCTCTAATAATGTTAATCCACCTATTTGTGAAGTTGGTATATTAACTATAAAATTTACATTTTCTTTAGGGAATCTATTTTCAATCTCAATAAACACCTTTTTTGGTCTTATTTTTATTATTTTACTCATTATTTTTCCTTTTAAATTAATTTAACCCATCTATTTTCTTTTGAAGAAGTCTTAATCGCTTCAAATACTTCTAATCCAATTGTTGCTTGTTCCACGTCATATGACCAATCAATTTTATGATTACCATCTAATTTATATTGAGTCAATTTTTCTGCTATATCAAAATATAAATTCCCAAATGCTTCAACAAATCCAGCTGGATGACCTGCTTTGAATCGATTATATCTATACTGATTTGATACTTTTACATTTGAAGAAACCCTATCAATAATAATTCTATCGCCATCTATAGTGTGGAATAAAAACTCTTCAGGATTCATTTGAAACCATTCAGCGCTTGCTTTTGTACCATAGACTCTTACTCTTAATCCATTTCTATGTCCAATAGCAGATTTTCCATACCACATTTGGCATCTCATACCACTTTTAAATCTAGCAATACAAGAAATATTATCTACTACTTGAGGGAACCATCCAAAACTAGTTTCATCTGCCACAAGTTCAAAAGGATTCTCATTTGTTAAAAAATAAACAATATGTTGTAAATGAGCTCCTAAATCAAGTGAAATGCCAGGTATTTTACCATCATCTAACCTCCAATTTTGAGGCTTTGGTTTTTCACCATTTATTAATCTTGCAAAACTTTCTTGTGGCATTTCTATATTTATATTTGTGATTTTACCTAGCTTATTATCCTGAATCATATTTTGTAATTCACGAAGCATAGGATAACCTGTATAATTATGTGTAACTGCAAAAAAAGCTTTCTTTTCTTCTACTTTTTTACTAATTTCCAAACCCTCTTCATGTGTAGAAGCAAGAGCTTTTTCTGAAATAATTGAATAACCAAAATCTAAAGCTTTCATTATCATTTCATAATGATTTGGAGTAGGTGTCAAGATTACTAATGCATCAATTTCATTAATTTCTTTTTCTAAAAGTTCTTTCCAATTAGAATAAAGATGCTTTTCATCTATACCCCAAGTTAAAGCAGTTTTTTTATTTATTTCATTATTTTTACTAAAGCATCCTGCACTTACTACAAATAAATGATCCATTTGAGAAGCAATATAATGAGTATAACCTATTGCTGAATTAATACTACCCCCAATAAAAGCTAATTTCAAAGTTTTTTTATACTTTTGCATCATTATCCTTTGGTAAAATATCTAAAGTTTCCATTACGATGTAATCTTTTAACTTTTCTGTTTTTTCTTCCATCTCTTTGGCACTATCATGTTCAATAAAATATATCCCTGATTTATCAAATGGTGCTGGTTTCATTTTTTGTCCACTATATTTCAATTGTACATTTTGAATATTTTTATTTTCAAGATTTACTCCTGAACTTATAAAAATACACTCTTTTTCTACACTTACTGTGTGTCTTGAAATAAATTTATTTTCTTTTTTTTCTATCTTATCAGGAAGTTCTTTTCCAAGAAAAGGTGTCATATAAAGTTCGGCATAATCTATACCTGTACTTTTCTCAATAAGTTGACTATATAAATCGCCAGGACATCTTCTTGCTATTTCTATTAGAAAGAACATTTTGTTATCTGATATAAATTGAGTGTGTATTAATCCATCTACTAAATTCAAATCATTAGCAAATTGTTCTGTCCAGACTCTTAATTTATTTTGAATTGTTTCACAAAGTTCTGTAGTAATATTTGAACTATTAACTTGATATGGATATACAGTACAATACTCATTTACAAAAAAATCTACTATTATTTTTTTATTCTTAATAAATGCAGAGTGACTATAAAGTTTTCCTTCTATAAATTCCTCAGCAATTACATTATCATTTTTTGAATATTTTCTTGCTTCATTCCAGTATTTTTTAACATCAGATATATTATCTACTTTATAAATACCTTTTCCACTAAAAGAATCAATAGGTTTTATCATAATAGGAAATTTTAATAAACCAATCTTTTCAATATTGTAAACTGATTTAGGAACAGGATAGAAATGATTTTGAGCAAAAATTCGAAATTTATCTTTATGATGAATAGTTAAAGCTGTTTCATATTTATCAAAACCTACATAATTTAGTTTTTCTGCTATTTCTGACAAAGAAAGATATGATCTATCGTTACAACCAGGAACTATAAAATTATATTTTTCTTTTTGAATATGTTTATATAAAATTTCAACTTGTGAATAATCTATTAAAAATGAATTATGTGCAATTTGATGTGCAGGATCATCAACTAATGAACCTACTACACTTAGATTGTAATTTTTAGACATAATAGATTTAAGAATTGGTAAAACACAAAAATTTGCATCGCATAAAAGTACTTTTTTCATAAATTATCCTTTATTATATCAATTATTTTTTCTTGCTCTTTTAAAGATAATTCTACAAAAACAGGTAGACAAAGTATTCTTTTAGAGATATCTCTTGATATTTTACACTCTTGTTTAGGCTCTATATATTCTAAAGTATCTAGTGATGGATAAAAATATCTTCTTGGAAATATTTGTTCAGAATTTAAAGCTTTTTGTATCTTTAAAAGCTCTTTTTCACTTTTAAATAATATTGGAAAATAACTATAATTTTCCGTTGCATTATTATTCTGTTCCTGAAATTGAACTAATCCTTTTAATTCTTTTTTATAGTTTTCTATCAAAGATTTTCGTTTATTTTTTATCTTTTCAATATCATCTAAAACACATAATCCCATTGCAGCTTCAAATTCATTCATTTTAGCATTTGTACCAAGATGAGGAATTTCTTCTTCATTTTTAATACCAAAATTTATAAGATATCTTGCCTTTTGAACAAGTTCATCATCATTAATAATCAATGCTCCTCCTTCTATAGTATGAAAAAGTTTTGTCGCATGAAAACTAAGAGTTGAAATATCTCCATAATTTAATATACTTTGTTCTTTATATTTTACATCAAAAGCATGAGCAGCATCATAAATAACTTTTAAATTATATTTACTAGCTATTTTATTTATTTTTTCAACGTTACAAGCATTTCCAAATACATGTACAGAAAGAATCGCTGAAGTATTTAAAGTGATAAGTTTCTCTATTTTTTTTGGATTTATATTAAATGTATTTTTTTCTATATCTGCAAATATAGGTAATAATTGATTAGTTACAAGAGAACTTGTAGTAGCAACAAAACTAAAAGGTGTTGTAATTACAAATCCTTTTAATCCAAGAGTTCGATAAGCTATTTCAAGAGCAACTGTACCATTTGAAACTAAAACTATATTTTTAACTCCAAGATATTCAGCAAGTCTTTTTTCAAGTTTCTGCACAAGTGTACCATTGTTTGTAACCCAACAATTTTCATAAATCTCATCTATATATTTTTTGTATTTTTCTTTATCCGGAAGATATGTTTTTGTTATATTTATCATTTACAAATCCCATATTTATTTAAATACCACTCAATAGTCTTAATTATTCCACTATCAAAGTTCTCATCTGCTTTCCAACCTAGTTCATTTTCTAGTTTACTCGCATCTATTGCATATCTTCTATCATGTCCGGCTCTATCTTCTACGAAAGTAATAAGACTTTTATATGAAAAATTAGGTTGTGGAACTTGTTGGTCTAATATAGTACAAATTCTATCAACTATTTGAAGATTTGTTCTTTCATTTCTTCCACCGATGTTATAAGTTTCTCCTTTTTTACCTTTATGGTAAACAAGGTCTATTCCTTTACAGTGATCTAATACATACAACCAATCTCTTATATTTTTCCCATCACCATAGATTGGAATAGGATTATTATTTAATGCATTTCTTATAATTGTTGGAATTAGTTTTTCATCATGTTGTTTTGGTCCATAGTTATTTGAGCAGTTTGTTATAACTGCGTTTAATCCAAATGTTTCTACATATGCTCTTATTATCATATCACTTGAAGCTTTACTAGCTGAGTATGGAGAGTTTGGAGCGTATGGAGTTTTTTCTGTAAATAGTTCATTTGGGTCTAGGCTTAATGTTCCATATACTTCATCTGTAGATATATGATGAAATCTACAGTCTTGATATTCTATTTTATAAGTAAATGGTTTTTCCATCCAATATTTTTTTGCTACATCTACAAGGGTATATGTTCCATTTACATTTGTTTGTACAAACACACCTGGATTTTTAATAGAGTTATCTACATGTGATTCTGCTGCAAAGTGAATAACACCTTTTATATCATATTCACTAAATATAAATTCAACTAATTCTCTATTACAGATATCACCTTTTATAAATTTATAGTTAGGATTTAGTTCACACTCTTTTAGATTTTCCAAATCACCTGCATAAGTTAAAAGGTCTAGATTTACTAAGTTATAATTTGGGTATTTTTCTAGAAAGTATGGCACAAAGTTTGAACCTATAAATCCTGCTGTTCCTGTTAGTAGTATTGTCTTATTTTTATTATTGAACATTTTATTTTCCTTGACTAAAATATACAAATATTTGTCTATACTATTTTTGGAAAGTTATTTTCTCTTCTCTTTATTTAGCTGTCATTATATGCAATTTCTTCTAAACATACTATTTTATTATCTTTTTTAATTTATACGAATTATTTAACTTTTATAAAACTATAACAAAATATTAATACCTAAGCATAAAAATCTTTTCGCTAAAATTCTTATCCTAAATTCTTTATTTTCTAATATTTTTATATTTTTAATAAATTATATGTAATAATCTGTTAATAAATTAAAAGGTTTTTATATGCAAAACACAATCCCAGAAGACATAATAAAAATACAAAAAAAACTTGCTACTTTTGAAAAAGATTCTAGAAATTATAAGAAGTATACAAAAATTTTAGCAAAACATATCAAATCTCATACTATGAAAAAAAGAGTTAATGCACATATTAAAACTATTGAAAATGTAGAGAAGATTGAAAAAACAGCCTTCGAGGATATTTTAAAATAAAAACATTACAATTTGTAATAAAAATTAAGGCTTCAAAAAAAATCTGCTAAAATCCCAACATAAAATATAACAAAACAAATCAACATAGGAAATATTATGGATGAGAATCAAAAAAAATCACTTGAATTAGCTATCAAACAAATTGATAAAACTTTTGGAAAAGGTACACTTATTAGACTAGGAGATAAAGTAGTAGTTCCTACTGAAACTGTTAGTACAGGCTCTTTAGGACTTGATTTAGCTCTAGGAGTTGGTGGACTTCCAAAGGGAAGAGTTATTGAAATCTATGGACCTGAAAGTTCAGGGAAAACAACTCTTACACTTCATGCAATTGCAGAATGCCAAAAAGCTGGTGGAGTTTGTGCATTCATAGATGCAGAACATGCTCTTGATGTAAAATATGCTAAAGATATTGGTGTTGATACTGATAATCTATTGGTTTCACAACCAGATTTTGGAGAGCAAGCTCTTGAAATTTTAGAAACAGTTATTAGAAGTGGTGCAGTTGATTTAGTTGTCGTAGATTCAGTTGCAGCACTAACTCCTAAAGTTGAAATTGATGGAGATATGGACGATCAACAAGTTGGTGTTCAAGCAAGACTTATGTCTAAAGCTCTTAGAAAAATTACTGGTTTATTAAATAAAATGAATTGTACAGTAATCTTTATTAACCAAATAAGAATGAAAATTGGAATGACAGGATACGGAAGTCCAGAAACAACAACAGGTGGAAATGCACTTAAATTTTACTCATCAGTTAGACTTGATATTAGAAGAATTGCAACACTAAAACAAGGTGAAAATTCTATAGGTAATAGAGTAAAAGTAAAAGTTGTAAAAAATAAAGTAGCAGCACCATTTAAACAAGCTGAATTTGATATTATGTTTGGAGAAGGAATCTCTAAAATAGGAGAACTTATAGATTATGGTGTAAAACTTGATATTATTGATAAAGCAGGAGCTTGGTTCTCTTATGGGGATTCAAAAATTGGTCAAGGAAGAGAAAACTCAAAAGTATTCCTAAAAGATAATCCAGAAATAGCCAAAGAAATAGAAAATAAAATTCTTGAATCTATGGGTGTAAATGATTCTATTATTGCAAGTAGTTCTGAAGATATGGATGATATGGCAGACTTAGATGACTAAAATATAATCAAAGGAA
Source organism: Arcobacter aquimarinus (assembly GCF_013177635.1). Classification (NCBI taxonomy): domain Bacteria; kingdom Pseudomonadati; phylum Campylobacterota; class Epsilonproteobacteria; order Campylobacterales; family Arcobacteraceae; genus Arcobacter; species Arcobacter aquimarinus. Next base: position 2,365,728 of record NZ_CP030944.1, read on the forward strand.
GTAGTTCCTTTGATTACAAATTAAAAAATTTCTCTCAAAAAATCACAAAAGCAAATCACAAATTTTTTTTAGCTATAATATCTCAAATTATGAAAATAGGAGACCTACGTGGTATTTATTGATAATGTTTACGCTGATGAAGTATTAGATTCAAGAGGTAACCCAACTGTAAGAGCTACAGTGATATTAAGTGATGGAACTAAGGGAAGTGCAATAGTACCAAGTGGTGCAAGTACAGGGAAAAGAGAAGCACTAGAGTTAAGAGATGGTGATAATAGATTTTTAGGAAAAGGTGTTTTAAAAGCTGTTGAAAATGTAAACACTGTAATTGCAAATGAATTAATTGGATTAAGTCCATTTAATCAAGCTGAAATTGATGCAACTATGAAAGATATTGATGGTACTCATAACTACTCAAATCTTGGTGCAAATGCAGTTTTAGGTGTATCTATGGCAACTGCAAGAGCTGCGGCTAATTCTTTACAAATTCCATTATATAGATATTTAGGTGGGGCAAATGCTATGACTATGCCTGTTCCTATGTTTAATATCATTAATGGTGGAGAGCATGCAAATAATTCTGTTGATTTCCAAGAGTATATGATTATGCCAACAGGATTTGAAAACTTTAATGATGGATTAAGAGCAGTTGCTGAAATTTATCAACACTTGAAAAAAGTTATTGATTCTATGGGTGAAAGTACAGCAGTTGGTGATGAAGGTGGATTTGCTCCAAATTTAAAATCAAATGAAGAACCAATCCAAGTTATTATGACAGCTATTGAAAAAGCTGGTTATAAAGCTGGTGAGCAAATTGCAATCGCACTTGATGTTGCAGCTTCTGAATTGATTAATGAAAAAGGTTTATATGTATTACATTCTGAAAATAGAGAATTAACTTCAGCAGAACTTGTTGAATATTATGCTGATTTATGTTCAAAATATCCAATTGTTTCTATTGAAGATGGATTGAGTGAAGATGATTGGGATGGATGGAAAATTTTAACTGATAAGTTAGGTTCAAAAGTACAATTAGTTGGAGATGATTTATTTGTAACTAATGCTTCAATTTTAGCTGAAGGAATCAAAAAAGGAATTGCAAATTCAATCTTAATTAAACCAAATCAAATTGGATCAGTTAGTGAAACAATGCAAACAATCAGACTTGCTCAAAGAAACAACTATAATTGTGTAATGTCTCATAGAAGTGGTGAAAGTGAAGATGCATTTATTGCAGATTTTGCTGTTGCATTAAATTGTGGGCAAATTAAAACAGGAAGTACAGCAAGAAGTGATAGAATTGCTAAATACAATAGACTTCTTGAAATTGGTGCAGAAATTGGTTATGCTGAATATTTAGGGAAACAACCTTTTTCTAAAAAATAATTAAATATGAAAAAACAATCAACTGGGTTTAAGAGCTTTATTTTTGTAGCGATAATTTCACTTATTGCTACAATATATCTTTCTTATCACTCAGTTATAGTTTTATTTGGGGATAACTCTTTACAAGTTTATAACTCTTTAAAACATAAAAAAGAGTATCTTGAAAGTGAAATATCAAGATTACAAAGAGAAAATGCCTATTTACAAAAAGAGTATTTTGAATTAAAAAACTTGGAGCCAGAAGAATGAAAACTTTATTTTTATTTACATTAGCAAGCTTATTAGCATTAAATTTAAATGCAAGAGAAAATCCTTTTTCTATGATTGACACTTTTGAAGAAGAGTCTGGAAAAATGCTTGAATTAAATGAAACACCTAACACAGTAGAAGGAATACAAGAAGCTCAGTATATAAAACAAATGCAACAGCAAATGGGAAATAATACAAATGCAAATAAAAATAGTGTTGAACAAAAAAGTGTAACTCCAAAAGAAAAACCTGCACCAAAAACTTATTCAAAGCAAGAAGTAGACTCTTTAATTCAAAAAACAAAATCACAAACAGAACAAAAAACAAAAGAAATTGTGAAAAAAGAGTTAGCAAATACTAAAATAGCAGAACCTGAACAAGTTGTGTATGTAAAACCAAGACCTGATGTAAGTGTAGATGATGCATTAGTTGCAAAAAACATTCTTCCTTTTTTAAAAATTGAATACAATGATAATAAACTATTAATCCACACAGAATATAAAGTATCAAAAAAATTTTCTGTTATAAAAGAGAATAAACTAGTAATAGATTATAAAGCAAAAGTAAATTTTAATACAAAAAAAGATGAGATTGACTCAAAAACTTTCAAGAAAATAGCAGTTGGAAATCATAAAACAGAAGGATTTTTTAGAGTTGCAGTTGAACTTGTAAATAAACCTTCAAATTATGATGTTACTTATAACGACAATATAATAACTATCACAAAAAAGAACTAATAAAAAAGGAATAAATATTTAAATATTTACTCCTTCTATAAAATATCTCTATTTTTCGTCCGGCATTACATGAAAGTTTTTAGCTATTTTAAATCCTAACGCTTCTAATGCTTCAACATCATCTTTTGGAGATTTCCCAGCTGTAGTTAAATAATCTCCAATAACAAATGCATTAGCACCTCTATTAAAAATCTCATATTGGTCATCACCAAACATAACTTCTCTACCACCTGCAACCATTATTTTATGAGCATTTGGTATCATTTTTCTAGCAAGAGTGATTAATTCAAAAGCTTCCTCTTTGTTTATTGTATTTTTTACAATTGGTAAAGCTTCATTTGGATGGAAAAAGTTTAAAGGAACATTCATAGGATCTAAAGAATTTATAGCTTCTAGCATAGAAATTCTATCTTCTTGTGTTTCTCCCATTCCAAAAATACCACCACAAACAAGTTTTAATCCAGCTTCTTTTACATTTAAACAAGTTTGATATCTTTCATCCCAAGTATGCGTTGTACAAATTGTTGGATAGAAATCTCTTGATGTTTCTAAATTATGATTATAGTTACTAATACCCGCTGCTTTTAACTCTTTTAATTGCTCAACTGTAGCTGTTCCATTACATGCAATTAATCTAAGTCCTAAATTTTCTTTATTTATAGCTCGTGCTGCTTCAGCTATAAATTTTGTTTTTTTATCAGTTAATCCAAGACCTGCTGTAACTAAACAAAATCCAACTGCACCATTTGCTCTTGCTTGTTTTGCTTCTGATATTATTTGTTCTATACTTTTCAATTTGTATCTTTGAATATCTGCTTTATATCTTACACTTTGTGTACAGAATTTACAATCTTCATTACAAGTACCACTCTCAACATTACAAATAGCACATAAAAATATCTCTTCATTATTGTTCATATTTATACTCTTCTTTTTTAAAATTTTTTTCATTTATATCTCTAAAATATCGCGTGATTATATACTCATTTTCTTTAATCTCAAGTTTCACACACTCAATTAAAGGTTTTTCCCTAGCACAAACTTCACCTGGATTTATAAATAGAGTTTTATTTTTATAATCTTTTTCAAAAATATGAGTATGACCAAAAATAACTATATCAACATCAGGAGTTAAATGATAAGGAAGGTGCATTAATTTGAATCTTTTATTTTTTATTTTAAAATAATAAGGTTCAGATTTTATATTATATTTTGAAGACAATTCTAATAAAGCTCTATCGTTATTACCAAATACAGCAATATATTTAAGATTTGATTCTTCTAAAAGCTGAAGATTTTTTTCTATACATAAATCACCAGCATGAATAAGATATTCACAACCTTGTGATTTCAGATAATCAATAACTTCTTTAGTATAGTCACTTTTTAGGTGACTATCTGATAAAATGCCAATAATCATACTCTATTTATCGGCACTTTTTTTTGTAGTTTTCTTAGCAACTGTTTTTTTTGTTGTTGTTTTTTTCTCAACAGAAGCTTTTTTTGTTGCTGTTTTTTTTGTAGTAGATTTTGAATCTTTTTCTATTATTTCAAGGCAATCTTCTAAAGTTAAATCTTTTGCTTCAATACCTTTAGGAATTTTATAATTTTTTCTACCTTGTTTAATATAAGGACCATATTGTCCTATTAAAATCTGTATCTTTTCTTTATCAAATGATTTTATTGTAGATTTTTCTTTTGCTTCATCTAACTCTTTAATAATCTCTTCTGCTCTAGCTAAATCAACAATATATGGGTCATCTGTTTTTAAAGAATAATATTTTGATTTAACTTGTAAATACGGTCCAAATCTTCCAATATTTGCTTTAATTTCATCTCCATTCTTATCAACACCAACAACTCTTGGAAGAGTAAATAAAAATAATGCTTCATCTAATGTAATAGTATCCATATTTAAATGCTCAGGAATTGCTACAAATTTTGGTTTTTCTTCATCATCTTTTGTTCCAATTTGAACAAAAGGACCAAATCTTCCCACACGTGCACTTACTGGTTTCCCACTTTTTGGGTCAATTCCTATTTCTCTAACTTGTAAATAATCCTCTTTTTGAACACTACTTTCTTTTTCATCAATTGTTTTTTTGAAATTTCCATAGAAATCTTTCATTACTTGTTCCCAAGCAATTTTCCCTTCAGCAATTTCATCAAACTCTTCTTCAATTTTAGCTGTAAATCCTAAATCTACAATATCTGAAAAATGGTCAACTAAAAAGCTATTTACAATCTCACCTGTTGGCGTTGGAATCAATTTTTTATCTTCTGTTTTCGTTACATATTCTCTTGCTTGAATAGTAGAAATTGTTGGAGCGTAAGTTGATGGACGTCCAATTCCTTCACTCTCTAACTTTTTAACTAAAGAAGCTTCTGTATATCGTGCAGGTGGTTTTGTAAAATTTTGTTCACTTTCAAGTTTTTCTAACTCTAAAACTGTTCCAATTTTAATATTTGGTAGAATTTTTTCAGTGCTATCAAGTGCAGCTTCTGGATTATCACTACCTTCTGTATAAGCTTTCATAAATCCAGCAAAAATAATCCTTTGACCTTTTACTTGAAATTCAAACTCTTTATTACTTCCTGCCTCAATTTTATATGTTGTATTTGCAATTTTTGCTTGTGCCATTTGAGTTGCAAGTGTTCTTTTCCAAATTAAACTATAAAGTTTATATTGAGAAGGGTCTACATATGCTTTAATCATACTTGGTTTTAATGCAAGATTTACTGGACGTATTGCCTCGTGAGCCTCTTGAGCTCCTTTTGATTTTGATTTATAAACTCTTGGTTTACTTAAAGCATACTCTTTTCCATACTCTTCTTCAATAACAGCTTTTGCAGCAGTTGTGGCAACTGTTGAAAGATTCAAAGAATCAGTTCTCATATAAGTAATCAAACCACCCGTATGATTTGGAATATTACCAACATTTCCTTCATAAAGTTGTTGAGCAATAACCATTGTTTGTTTTACTGAAAGTCCAAGTTTTCTACTTGCTTCTTGCTGTAAAGTAGAAGTTGTAAATGGAGCTGCAGGATTTCTTGTGCTATCTTTTTCTTCAATATCAACAAGTTTGTAAATACCTTGATTCAAACTTGCTTCTATTTTTAAAGCTTCTTGTTCATTTTCTACTTTTGCTGTTTTTCCATTAATCTTTGCTAATTCTGTTTTTAATTCAGGATTTATAAAATCAGCTTTTACTCTCCAATACTCTTCTGGAATAAATGCTCTTATTTCATTTTCCCTATCAACTATAATTCTTACTGCAACTGATTGAACTCTTCCTGCACTTAAACCATATCTTACTTTTTTCCATAAAAGTGGTGAAAGTTCATATCCAACTGCTCTATCTAAAATACGTCTTGCTTGTTGAGCGTCAACTAAGTGTTGGTCAACATCTCTTGGATGTGCTAAAGCTTCTAAGATTGCGTCTTTTGTAATCTCATGAAAAACTATTCTTTTTATTGGATTATTTTCTATTTTTAATGCAGGGATCAAATGCCAAGCTATGGCTTCTCCCTCTCTATCTTCATCGGCTGCTAGGTAAATTGTGGTATCTTTAGAAATGTGTTTTTTTAAATCACTTATAACTTTTTTCTTATCAGCAGTAACCATATATTTTGGTTTAAAATTATCATCTGGGTCAAACCCTAAACTTGATTTTGGTAAATCTCTTACATGCCCCATCGAAGCCATAACCGTAAAATCACTACCTAAAAATTTCGATATTGTTTTCGCTTTTGCTGGGGACTCCACTATTACTAAATTCTTCACTAAAAGTACCTTAACATTTTTTTGAGTTTGCATTCTAACATAAATAAATTAATTTTAGTTGTAAATTATAATCTCTTCCTCTATATCTATCTCAAACTTATCTTTTATTTTTTGTTTTGCTAAATTTATTAAATAAATTGCATCATCAAAAGTTCCATTGCCATAATTTACTAAAAAATTTGCATGAAGTTCAGAAAAACTCATATCACCTTTTTTGATTCCTTTTAAACCAACAGATTCTATTAATCTTCCTGCAAAATCACCCTTTGGATTTTTAAAACAACTTCCTGCGCTTGCAATATGAGGTTGATTATCTCTCATTTTAGTAAACTCTTTTAACATCTCATTTGAAAAACCATATTCAATATTAAAAACCACTTCATAAACTATTGTATCGATTTTAGTTTCTCTATATGAGAAATCAACATCTTCTTTTTTTATATAACCATCTTTTGTTTTTATACTATCTATATAATTAAAAACTTCCCAAGATTTTAATCCTGCATTCATTTTTACCAAACCACCCAAATTTCCTGGAAGTTTTGCTAAAAATTCTAAGTTTTTAATATCATGTTTTCTTGTATATGTTAAAAGTTTTCCACTTGTTGTTGCACAACCAACATATAGTTTATTTCCCTCTTGTCTTATATAATCAAACGCTTCACCTAAAATTGCAAATTTTTTATCTGTATTTTGTGAAACTAATAAATTATTAGCTCGTCCTATAATTTGATAATCACTATAATCACCTATTTCATTAATTACTAAAACATCTAATGTAGGTCCAATTCTTATTGATGAATATCTTGTAAAATCTATTGTTCTAATACTATTTTGCATCAATTATCTTGCTCTTAACTCTTCATATTCACTTGGTATTAAAAAATCTTCTGCTTTAATCAAATTTTGATAAAAACCATTTTTATATCCCAGTTCAAATAATTTATCAAGTGCTTTATATTGTATTTCACTCATTTTAACTGAATTATCATTTGCATATAAATCTAAATATTTATCAAGCGTTGGCGCATCAACTCTAATTAAACCTTTTTCTAAAAGCATAGGAGCTAAAACTTTTCTATTTTTATTTGCAACTTCAACAGCTTTTATAAGTGTATTTTCATAATTAATTGCATTATTAAGAGGAATTGAACGACGTAAGCACATTCCGCCAAGAGGTAAAGGTAATCCACCACCACTTAATTCCAACCAAACATCCCACATTTCACGTTCAACTTCTAATTCATTGTCATAAGTTAATATTGATTCATGAATTAATACACCTGCATCTACTGTTCCATCAAGAACTGCTTTTTCAATATCTAAGAAATTCATATATGTAATTCTTGCATTTGGATAAGCAATTTTAAACAAAAGTGCATTTGTTGTAAATTCTCCACTAAGAGCTACTTTAAAATTCTTTTTAAGAACAGTTCCTTTTTTCTTTATAAGTTTTGGTCCGTAACCTTCACCAAAAGAGACAGCTGTTTTTAAAAGTGCGTAATCATCTTTAACAAAAGGATATAAAGCAAAAGAGATTGCACAAATATCATATACACCTTTTAATGTAGCCTGATTTAATGTCTCTATATCTAAAGCTATATTATCAAATTTTGCATCATCTGGAGTCACCCAACCAAATTTAATTGCATAATACATAAAAATATCATCTGCATCAGGTGAATGTCCTACACTAATATTTTTCAAAATCGTTCCTTTTTATTTATAAATCATATTCAAATTTTAATTTCTTGATTATATCAAAGATAGAACTTGCATATAAAACACCCGTATTGCTATTAAATCTCCAGCCTGTATTATAACTTGCCCAAATTCTAACCCAATTTTCTTTATGAATTTCTCGCCAATAATCAATCTCAACAATAGCATTTGCTGTTGCAAATCCCACATCTGTTAAAAGTTTTTTTGCAAAATAATTTCTATTTTGTATATTATCTTCAACTTTTTGTCTTCTAATAACACTTTTTATATTTGATTGAAAAAGTCCATAATCATTACTTACACTATTTATTTGTTTTTTGCCAACTGAAGACTCTTTTATTGCAATTGCCATTAAAGTATATTTCATCATGGTATCATCAGTTAATGTTTTTATTTTCTTTAAAATTATTAAATCTGTATTTGTTAATCCCAAAGAGTTTGAATAACTAAAACTAAAAACTAAAAAAATTAAAAGTAAGATTTTTTTCATAGATGAAGTTTACAATAATTCTAATCATTTTTCCAAATGATTAGAACTTGTAAATAGGATTAAAATCCTGAATTAGTAACATATGTACCAATAATATTCAATAAAGGCTCAACCAATAAAATAGAGATTATTGCTAAAAGAACTGCCAAACCAACTACTGATTTCATTGGTGTTGTTGCATTTTGCATAAACTTTGTATTACTAATTCCTACTTCTGGATCTCTTAAAAACATATAAGAAACAGGTCTTAAATAGTAGTATGCTGCAATTGCTGAATTTAATACTATAATCACAGCTAAAGCAATATGCCCTGCATTTACAGCACTTGCTATTAAATACATTTTACCCCAAAATAGTGCAAAAGGTGGAAGTCCAGCTAATGCAAATAAAAATAATCCTAAAATCGATGCTGTAAATGGAGAAATTTGAGCAAGTCCTGAGAACTTCTTAAATGTATATGGAGATTCATAATCGTTATACTCTTTTCCTCTATTTAACCAAAGCATACCAAATGCTCCAAAGTTTGTAATTGTGAATAAAATCCAATATAAAAATAGTGCTGTTGTTGCTTGATGTGTTCCAATTACAATAGCAGCCATTGCCATACCTGCATTTGAAATTGAAGAGTAAGCTAACATTCTTTTTATATCTTTTTGTTGTAAAGCAATTAAATTTGGAATAGTCATTGTTAAAATAACTGTTACATAAAGCATAGTTTGAATAATTGCATCATTTGCATGAATAAATATCTCAAAAAATCTTAAAGCAACAACAAATCCTGCCATTTTTGGAACAACCGATAAAAATCCTGCCATTGCTGAAGTTGAACCTTGATAAACATCTGGAACCCAAGTATGATATGGGAATAAAGATAGTTTAAATCCAAGAGCAGCAAACATAAATACAAATCCAACTAAAACTAATACATAATTAGCATAATTCTCTTTTGATAAGAATCCATCTTGAGTAACCACTTGTGCTATTTGAGATAGTTCTACACTTCCTGTAATTGCATAAAATATCATAGATCCAAATACAAAAAATCCAGCCGTTAAAGCACCCATTGTAAAATACTTAATAGCAGCTTCAATAGATACCATTCTATTATGCATAGCAATCATTGTATATAAAGCAAGAGATGATGTTTCAAGTCCAACAAAAATCATAATCAAAGAGTCAGAACTAACCATAAACTGTAATCCTGCAATTGCTAAAAGATAAAGTGCAAAATATTCGGCATATCTAAACTCTTGAAATCTTAATTTTGATAAACCTAAAAGAACAAAAAGTATTCCTCCACCTATAATTATACATTGAGATAAAACTGCTATCCCATCTAAAAGCATAATATCAAATACTCCTCTTTCATCACCACTAAATGCTAAAAGAGTAAATAAATCAAATACTAAAAATAGAACTACCAAAATTACATAAAGAGATTTATGTTTATTAGTGTTAAATATATCAGTTAATATAATAGCTAAAGCACCAATAATGGCAACAGACATAGGTACTATTGTTCCTAGATTTAAACTCTCTAGGCTTACGTTAATAGGCTCAATCATTATTTAACCTCCCCAATAGAGTTTAAAGCTCTTAGTTTTTCTTTTGTATCTTCATTAACTGCTTTTATTTCCATAACTTTTGTAAGATGAGTAACAGAAGTATTCAATGGGTCTAAAATCACTTTTGGATATATTCCAAGAGCAATGATTAAAACTACTAAAGACCCAAGAGCAACTAATTCTCTTCCAAAAATATCTTTCATAGATTTATTTTCTTCTTTTACTAATTTTCCAAAAAATACTTTTTTATACATTGCTAACATATAAATTGCACTTAAAACAATCGTTAAAGCTCCTATAAATGCCATTATAGGAGAGTATTTAAAGAATCCTAATAAAGATAAAAATTCACCAATAAATCCAATAGTTAAAGGAAGTCCAATAGATGCCATTAAAACAACTATATAAACCACTGCAAAAACAGGCATATTATGTGCTAATCCACCAAAATCTTTTATCATTTTTGTATGTCGTCTATCATATAAAACCCCAACACACATAAATAAAGCTCCTGAAACAATTGCATGTCCAATCATTAAATAAACAGCCCCCGAAATACCCTCAACATTTAAAGCAAAAACTCCAAGAGTAATAACTCCCATATGAGAAATAGAAGAGTAAGCTATCATTTGTTTCATATCTTCTTGAGCATAAGCTAACATTGCAGTATAAATAATAGCTATAAGTCCTAATGTTGCCATAAATCCTACAAAATAAACACTCGCATCAGGAAATAGTGGAAGCGAAAATCTAATAAATCCATAAGTTTCCATTTTTAGTAAAACAGCTGCTAAAATAATAGAACCTATTGTTGGTGCTTGACCATGTGCAATTGGTAACCAAGTATGAAAAGGAAACATTGGAACTTTTACTGCAAATCCTAAAAAGAATGCTATAAATAACCAAAGTTGTAAATCAAATGGTAATACAACACTATTCCAGTCAAGTAAACTAAAGCTCCAAACACCTGTTGTTTGATTATAAACATATCCAAAATATAAGATACCAATTAACATAATTAAAGAACCTATAAATGTATATAGGAAAAATTTAATTGCTGCGTAAAATCTTTTTTCTGCTCCCCAAAATCCAATAATATAAAACATTGGAATTAGTGTTAATTCCCAGAAAATATAAAATAAAACAACATCTAAAGAACTAAATACTCCAACCATTGTCATTTCTAAAAACAACATCGTAATAATAAGGTTTTTTACATCTTTTTTTTCTGTTAATCCAATAATTGCAATCATTGTCATAAATGTAATCATTATGATTAAAAATATAGAAACCCCATCTACTCCAACTATATAATTTATTCCATAAGAACTTATAAGAGGTAGTGTTTGAACAAACTGCATTCCTGCAACATTTGTATCGAAGTAGTACCACATTAATAGTGCTAAAACAAACTCAACAACCGTAACTACAACTCCAAATTGTCTCATTGAATCCTTATGAATCAAAAATCCAACAACTGCTGCAGCTGCAGGAAAAAATATCAACATCGATAAAATATTTTCCATTTACATAACCCCTTAAAGTACCGATAAAACTAAGGCAAGAACTAATCCTAAAATTAATCCAAATACCATAAGTCTTAATGATGATGATAAATTACCAGACTGAATTATTCTAGCTTTTACCCCTAATTTATTTACAAAATGTGCTAATCCATCAATAGAAGCATCAATTAATTTAACTTCTATAACTTTAAATATCCAAACTGAAATCGCATAGTATGGTTTTGAAATACAAACTTCATAAATTTTTGGAATATAATATTGATTACTCAATAATCTATAAATAAATGTATCTTCCCATGATTTACTAAATCCACCATTTCTATATTTAAACACAGCAACTAAAATACCTAAAATAGCTACACCACTTGTAACTAAAATCAAAATCCAAATAGTTGCATTATTAAGATTTGAAGCTTCCCATGTTGGTAATATTTTTGTTACAAACTCTACAAACTGATGTTCAAACATTCCAGCAACTACAGCTAAAACTGCAAGTGGTATCATAGAAGCTATTACAAAACCTTTTGCTTCATGAGGATGGAATTCATCATTTGAATAGTTTTGTTCACCAAAGAATATTTTCATAACAAGTCTAAATGAATAAAATGCTGTTAATCCAGCTGTTATCCATAAAGTTCCCCATAAAATAATTGCATCAGCATTAAATGCAGCTTCTAAAATTTTATCTTTTGAGAAGAATCCAGCAAGTGGGAAGATTCCAGCAAGTGCAAGTGATGCTACAATCATAATAATTGAAGTAGCTTTCATCTTCTTATGTAAACCACCCATTTTTCTAATATCAAGTTCATCACTCATAGCATGCATAACATTTCCTGCACCTAAAAATAATACTGATTTAAAAAATGCATGTGTAGCTAAGTGAAATAATGCAACCCAATAAGCACCTAAACCAGCCGCAACAAACATATACCCAAGTTGTGAAAGCGTTGAATATGCAATGATTCTTTTCATATCATTATTTACTAAAGCCATAGTTGCTGCAAATATTGCAACAAATGCTCCTAAACAAGCAATTGCATAACCAACCTCTGGAATTAAAGTATAAAGTTCATTTGCTCTTACAACTAAATAAACTCCTGCTGTTACCATCGTTGCAGCATGAATCAATGCCGAAACTGGTGTTGGTCCTTCCATCGCATCTGCAAGCCAAGTATGAAGTGGAAATTGAGCTGATTTTCCCATTGCTCCTACAAATAATAAAACACCTATCCAAATTAGTGTACTTGTTTCAAGAGTTGATACTTGAGCAAACACAATATCATATTGTAAACTTCCAATATTCCAATAAATAATAAACATTCCAAGTAAAAGACCTAAATCTCCAACTCTATTCATTATAAATGCTTCATTAGCTGCCCAAGTAGCTGATTCTTTGTGGTACCAAAAACCAATTAGTAACCATGAACAAACTCCAACACCTTCCCATCCTATAAATAAAACAGCAAAGTTATCAGCCATCACAAGAACTAACATTGAAAAAACGAAAGCTGAAAGATAAGAGAAATATCTATTAAATCCCTTATCATGTTCCATATATCCAATAGAGTGAATATGAACCATTGTAGAAACAACTGTTACCACACTCATCATAACAACTGAAACATGATCAACCACAAAACCAAAAGGAATATCTAAGTTACCTATTACTATCCAATCAAATAGATTTACATGTAAAGAGATATCTGTTGTATAAACATAATGCAACAAATTTAATGAAGCATACATTGATACAGCTAACATAAAAGAAGTAAACCATCCTGTAAAGGCTGTTTTTGGTTGAGTTGAAAATAGTGCAGCAACCAAAGAACCTATTAAAGGAGCAAAAAGAGCTATATATACAAATTTTTCCATAATTACCCCTTCATCCCAGCTATATCATCTAAATTAATAGAACCTGTTCTTTTATACCAAAGAATCAACAATCCAAGTCCAATAGCAACTTCACTTGCAGCAACTGCAATAATAAAAAATGCAAACATTTGACCTGTTAAATCTCCATGAAATTTAGAAATTGCAGCAAAACCAACATTTACAGCATTTAACATAATTTCAGTTGAGAAAAAAAGCATCAAAACATTTTTTCTTCTAATTACACCAATTAATCCTATACAAAATAGGAGCGTTGAAAGTATTAAATAGGCATTAAGTGTCATTTAACATCCTTTTGTGATGCTTCATCTTGTTTGATTTTTTCATCAATTTCTTCTTCTTTCATCTCTGAATAAGAGTAATCCATTTTTTTTCCTGCAAGTACAATTCCACCAATCATTGCAACCAAAAGCATAATGGCTGCTAATTCAAATGGAAGTAAATATTTTGTAAATAATACAAGTCCTACATCCACACTATTTCCATATTCAGGATGAACAGGATAATTTGCTTCAATATTTTGACCTATAATTGGTGCAATTAAAACAACAACTACAATTAATGCTACCATTCCAGAAAGTAAAAATACCAATCTTGGATTTTTGATTTTTTCTTTTACTTCTGATAAAGAGTCAAAAAACATCATACCAAAAGCATAAAGAGCCATAACAGCTCCTGTATAAACAACTATTTGAACAGCTCCTAAAAAGTCTGCATTTAATAAAAAGAAAAATCCTGAAATAAATATCATTCCAGCAGCCAAAGAACTTAAAGCATATAAAGCATTGTTAGTTAAAACAGTAATACCAAACATACCAATAGTTAAAACCGAAAAAATTATAAAAGCTACAACTTCAAACATTCAAACTCCTTAGTATGATAATGGTGTTTTTTTGATTTTTTTATCTGCATCAGGAGATACTGAACCATAACCATCAAATTCAAGTTGTGCACCTAAACCATTTGCCGAAGTTAAAATATCTTCTTTAAGTGAAAAATGTGCTCTTTGTTCACTTGAATTTTCATATCTTCCACCATGAACAATAGCAAGTTCTGGACAAACCTCAGCACAATATCCACAGAAGATACATCTTCCCATATTAATTGTATATTGCATAACTTCTTTTCTTGAATTTTCATCAATTCTTGTTTCCATTCTTATACAGTTTGAAATACAAATCTTTTCACAAAGTCCACATCCAATACATCTTTCTTCACCTGATTCTAAAAGTCTTAGAAGCTTGTGTACAGCTCTATATCTAGGGCCAATAGGTAATTTTTCTTTTGGATATTGAACTGTTGCCATTTCACCTTTAAATAATGCTCTATACATTATTCCAAAAGTGATTTTTAAACCTGTAAATAACTCACCTTTAACAGATCGAACCATTACTTGTTTGAACATATCCCAAGAAGTTTTAGGATAATTATCTTCTTGAACTGTAATATAATCTTCGCTTATATTTCTATTTTTAAACTTATTTAGTTCCATAATTAACTCCTAAAACATTAGTACAAAACCAGTAACTAAAATATTTAGTACTGCAAGAGGCATTAAAATTTTCCAACATAACCACATCAATTGGTCAGGTCTAATATGTGGCCAAGATGCTCTTGTCCATAAGAAAAGGAAAATCAAAAACATAACTTTTAAAACAATTGCTAAACCACCTGGAATAAACCATAATGGCTCAAATCCACCCAAGAAAATTAATGCAACTAAAAAAGAGATTGTAAAAAGGTTTGCATACTCTCCAATAAAAAACATCCCCCATCTCATACCTGAATACTCTGTTGCATAACCAGCAACTAATTCAGCTTCATGCTCAAGCAAGTCAAAAGGTGTTCTATTAGTTTCAGCAAATCCAGCAATTACAAATAAAACAAAAGCAACTGGTTGAGACCAAATTATCCAGTTTGAAACACCACCTGCTTGATAATTATTTATATCAATTAAAGAAAGACTTCCTATCATCATAAGTGGAGCTAAAAGAGCAAGTCCTGATACAACTTCATAAGATAAAAGCTGAATTGCAGTTCTTGCACCTCCAAGTAATGCCCATTTATTAGCACTACTCATACCAGCTAAAAGTGGTCCATAAAGCCCAACTGCTCCGACAGACATTACAAATAAAACCCCAACATTAATATCACTAATTATTGGTTTTACTGTATATCCAAACATTTCAAATTCAGGGAAAAAAGGAATGGCACTCATTGCTATAAATGCTGTTGCAGCTGTTATAATTGGTGCAACCATAAAAATAGGTCTATTTACATTTGCAGGAATAATATCCTCTTTTGTGAAAAGTTTAATTCCATCAGCTGCAATTTGTAACAATCCATAAGGTCCAACATTTGTAGGTCCTAATCTTCTTTGCATAAATGCTAAAACTTTTCTTTCAATATAAGTTGTAAATCCAGCGAGTGCTGAAAACACAGCAAGTACAACTATAACTTTTACAATAGTTTCTATTATGATACTTGATTCCATATTATGCCTTTACTACTTTTGCTTTATTAAATCTATATGTATTAAATAAAGCATTTGAAGAACTATTTTTCATAAATGTTGAAATATAAGGAATATTTCCCTCTATTTGAATATCAATATAAGCTGATAAAATCAACTCTTGATTATTTGCTATGACTTTTACCTTATCACCTTCATTTAACTCCAATTTTTCAAATAAAAATTTTGAGAAAAAGATACCATCCTGAAGTTTATCTTTAAACTCATGGGCAATTGCTGTAAATTCATTAAATTGATTTATTGGATTTGCTCTATAAATAATAAGTTCATTATCTTGTAATGTTATTCTTTCATCAATTATTGGTTTAAAATCATCTTGAATTGAAACCTCAAATGATTCTAAATCATAACCTCTATATTCAACTTGATCATTACCAAATTTGTTTGGTAAATCATCGAATTGTTCTGATTTATAACCTTTTTGAATTGGAAGTTTTACTGTATACTCAATTGTATATTCAACATCTGTTCCTAAAACTTCATTTGCAACTTCATTTAATGTATATCCTTTAAATTCTAAAGCTGCATTTGTTGGAATTACTTTTTTATCAATATTGGTAAAAGTTCCCTCTTGTTGGTTAAGAGCTGGAATATCTAAATTAGCATCACCTAAAGCAGATAGTTCAAAATCTGCTTTCATGTTATAACCAACACTAAATCCTTCAACTTCTTTTGATAAAGTACAGATTTGTGCAACTCCTAAAGTGTTAGTTTGTGTTGGAATAATAACCACATCAAAAGCTGTGCATCTATCTATTAAACCACAAAGTTTTGCTAAATTTACACTATTTGGATGAGTTATTAAATCTTCTGCAACAATTAAAGAAAATTTATCTTTTTTAGCTAACATATCTTCTAATAAATCAAGGAATTTTTCATCTTTTCCAAAAAGTTCCACTAAAGTTGAATATTCAAATTCTACTTCTTTTGAAACTTTATTTGTTACAACTTTTTTAACCTCTTTTTCTTCACCTGTTTCTTCATCTTTTACAATTTCAACAACAGTTTCTTTAACCTCTTCAACAACAGTTTTTGTTTTTGTTTGTTTAAATGAATCGATATACTCTTGAACCTGTGATGGTAACTCTTTTCCAAATTTATATAAAATAAAATATAAAATAGCCTCTTCAGCTAATGGTGCATGATAAATAAACTCTGTTGTTTTACCTTTTTTACCAATTTTTTCCATAATTGGATCAGCTACTGGGTGAAAATATAATCCAGCACCTTTGTTCATAATAACAGAGTTATTAAACGCATATCTAGCATTTGGTAAATCAGATTTTAAGTATCCACCAACTGAAATTACAAAATTTGAACTATGAACATCAGCAAGAGTAGAACTATAAAGTGATTTTCCAGAAGTTTTAGAGTAATTATTTAAAAACTCTTGATATCTTCTTGCATCTTCATTTACAAGTTTTGCACCAGTTTTTGAAGCAATTTCTTGTAAAATTAAAGCCTCTTCATTTGTAATATAAGAGTTAAATTTAATATTTTTTGCATTTTTAAATGCCTCAACAGCTTTTTTAAATGCAACTTTGTCTTTTGATGAAACTTTGTTTTCAAAATCATAAGCAAATCTTCCAGCACCATTTACAGTTGAATAATGAGGTTCACTATTTACTCTATAAATCTTTTTTGTTGCATGATTATCTATTGATTCATGTTTTATATCATAATATAAAAAGGCACAATCACTTGAATGAGGATTTGCTGCTGGTATTTTTTTAAGTTCCCAAGCATTTGAAGTATATTGGAAATCATGGCTTACTAATGCTCCAACTGGACAGGCACTAATACACTCTCCACAATTTGTACATGCATCAGCATCATAACCAATAAGTGATTTATTTAACTTATTCCACATAGCATAAGCATCTTTTGGCATCTCTGATTTAAATGTAGCATCAATTGCATCACTTGGTCTCTTTACTGTACTTAATGCATTTGAACCAACCATATCTTGACAAACTGTAACACATCTTTCACAAACTATACATAAAGCTGGGTCATAATTCATAACTCCCCAATGCTGAGTTGGTCGGTGTATATCTTTGATACTATAAGATTGAGAATCAACTTTCATATACAAAGAGTAGTTCTGTAGTTCACACTCTCCACTTTGGTCACAAACACCACATTGTAATGGATGGTTTACATCATAAACTTCCATAATTGCTCTTCTTTCAATTGCAATATTAGGAGTTGTAGTAGATATATCCATCCCTGCTTTTACTTTTGTATTACAGCCATATACTTGTTTTCCATCTGCTTCAACTAAACACAATCTACAGGCTAATGTAGGGGAACATCTAGTTAAATAACAAACTGCTGGAACAAAAACATCGTTTGCTCTAGCTACATTTAATATTGACTCACCATCTTTTGCTTCAATTGTTTTACCATCAATTGTAAGTGTAATCATATCACTCATACTTCTACCTTTTCAATTTTCACTTGCTTATATGAATAACCATTAAAAATATCTTTACTATTTTTTGTCTTTAAAATTGCTATAGTTCCATGTAAATTTTCATCTACTTTTAAAATTTTTTTAATTTTTTCATTTTTAAAGATTACAAAAACCTCATTATTATCAGCTACCTTTGCAATATTTGCAAAAGTTTGGCTAACAATTAACTCTTTACTATCTTGACCTATTAATTTATAAATCAATGTTCCATTAAATGATTTTAATTCTTCAAGCTCTTCTAAATCAAAATTTATACAACTATTTATTTTTTGCTCTAAATCTTCATTTAAAACAACCAAATTAAAATCTGAATATTTTTTTATTAATGCAACTATTTTGATGATATTTTCAACTCTTTGATGCTTTAAAATATCATCTCCAATAATTAAAGTTTTTATTTTTGAATTTGATGAACTTTCAAAAGCTTCTTCAAACTCCTCTTCACCTGCACTACTTTCAGCACTAATATAACCTAAATCTAAATCTTCTATAAATTCTTTAGTTTTTTCATCACAATTAGAACTAAAACTATTTAATAATAGAGCAACTATTCCCTCTTCACTTCCAACTTCGTATTTTATTAACTGCGAATAAAAAGATTTTAAATTAGAATTGTCAATTGGATGCATATAAACAAATTTTGCATCATTATTTTTCACTGCTTGTTCAATAGAATTTTTTAATTCTTCATTTTCTAAAAAAGTAGCAAATGATATTATAAAATCACTCTTTAAAATCTGTTCTACTTTATTCATCTTTTGCACTTTCTTCTGCTACAGGTCTTGGTTCTGGTTTTACTTTTTTTACTACCAATGTCCAATCAACCTCATTAAATTTAATCGAATTCATTAATGTATATCCAGCTTCATAAATCACATCTGCACTTTTTTGAATATTTGAAAAATCCCCTATTTCAAACATAATAATTGCAACCTCTTGGGGTGCTATTTGTTTATCTAATAATTCCAACATTCTTTCATAAAAATCATTTTTTAAGTGTCTTAAATCAAATCTTTTCATCTGTCAATCTCACCAAAAACTATATTAAGATTACCAATAATAGTAACCACGTCTGCCAATTGGCAACCAATTAAAAGCTCTTCTAAAATAGCTGTATGCTGGAAACTTGGTGTTCTTATTTTCATCCTGTAAGCATAAGGACTTCCATCACTTACTACAAAATATCCAAGTTCTCCTTTTGGTGATTCAGTAGCCACATAAACTTCACCAACAGGTGGTCTCATACCTTGTGTCACTAAAACAAAATGTTGCATTAAAGAGTAATTTTGAGTCATAACTTGCTCTTTAGGAGCTGAAATATAATTTGGTGCATGAGCCATAAGTTGAGAATCTGTATCTTTATACATAGAAAATAATTGTTTTAAAATTTTTGAAGATTCTCTCATTTCAGCAATACAAATTTTATATCTTCCATAAGAGTCATTTGTATATGAAACAGGAACATCAAAATCAAGTTCAGGATAAATTCCATAAGGCATCTCTTTTCTTAAATCCCATTTAATACCACTTCCTCTTAAAGCAATTCCAGAACATCCCCAATCTTTTGCCATAGAAGGAGTTATAACACCAACATTTTCAAGTCTCATTTTCCAAATTCTATTTTCTGTTAATAAACCTTCATAAGTCTTAAGTTCTTGTTCTAGTACATCTAAAAAACTAGCACAATCATCAATCCAATTACTTGGTAAATCCAAAGGTACTCCACCAATTCTAACTGCACTATGAGTAAGTCTAGCACCACAATAGTCTTCTATTAAGTCCATTGCATATTCTCTTTCCCTAAAACAGTATAAAAACATAGACATAGCTCCAACATCAAGTGCATGAGTTGCAAGCCAAAATAGATGAGAAGTAATTCTATTTAACTCTAAAAGCATTGTTCTGATAATCTCAGCTCGCCTTGGAGCTTCAATTCCTAATAGTTTTTCAATAGCTAAGGCATATCCATAATTATTTGAAGTTGCAGCTATATAATCCATTCTATCTGTTGTTGGCAAAAATTCATTATAAATCATATTTTCAGCCATTTTTTCCATACCTCTATGAAGGTATCCAATCATTGGTCTTGATTTTACAACTTCCTCACCTTGAAGCTCTAAAATAAGTCTCAATTGACCATGAGCAGATGGATGTTGAGGACCAAAGTTTACCATCATAGTATTATCTTCACGCTCAAAGTGAATATTTTCAAAAAAAGGTTTTAATCTATTTGGTTGTTGCATTTTCTACCTTCTTCTTTTTAAAACAACTGATTCTTCAGGTTTTAATTTTTTAACTAAAGTATTTCCATCTTTCTCTTCATAAGAAATAGGAGTTTCTGGCTCAAATTGAGAAATATCCATTCCAAATGGAACTTCATGTCCAAGTCTTGCAAATCTAGTTGTATCATATCTATCAATAGCAGCTGGATCTCTTTGTTCAGGTCCTATAATATCACGTGCTTCTTTTCCAAAAATTTTATCAACTTCATACCATGAAGCCGCCTCATCACCTTGAAGTGGATATGTTTTTTTAAGAGGATGGTCATACCAATCATCAGGCATAATAAGTCTTTTTAAATTTGGATGATTTACTATTTTTACACCTAACATATCATACATTTCTCGCTCAGACCAATTTGCTGATTTAAAAAATGGAGTTAATGATTCAATAGCTTTATCTTTTGGTAAAAAACATTTAACTCTTAATCTTTTGTGTTTTGTTAAAGATAAAAATTCATAAAAAATTTCATAACCACCTTTTGAAGCTAAATAATCAATTGCTGATAATTCAATCAACATATCATATTCTAATTTTTCCTTTAAAAGTTTTACACATGAAATTAAAAAATTTCTATCAATTACAACTACTAAATGCCCAAGTTCAATATATGCTTCTTTTACATTGATAGAATAATTAATCTCTTCAAAATCTTTAGCAAAAACTTCATCTTCACTAGGATTTAATCTTGGAACTGGAGGACTTACAAAAAATCTATCTGAAAAGTATGCTTGTTTTTGAACACTATCTTTTGGAGTATATTTTCTCATTATACTAACCTCTTCTTTTTATGAGCTCTAAAAATTGATTCTTTTCTAATTTTTTGTTGAAGTGTCATAAGAGCATATTGTAGTGTTTCAGGTCGTGGAGCACAACCAGGAAGATAAATATCAACAGGGATAATTCTATCTGCACCTTGAACTGTTGCATAAGTGTTAAACATTCCACCCGTGTTTGCACATGAGCCCATAGAAATTACCCATTTTGGATCAGGCATTTGATCATATAATCTTCTCATAAACTCAGCATGTTTTTTTGTTAATGTTCCAGCAATTATCAACACATCAGATTGTCTTGGACTTGCTCTAAAAATAGTTCCAAATCTATCAAAATCATATCTTGAAGCTCCAGTTGCCATCATCTCAATAGCACAACAGGCTAATCCATAAGTCATAGGCCATAAAGAATTAGACCTACCAAAATTTACTATTTTATCAATAGTTGTTAACTTAACAGCTGCTCCACTATCTTGTAGATAATTTATTTTATGCTGTGCCACTCAAGACCTCCTTTTTTCCATTCATAAAGAAAACCAATAGCTAAAATTAATAAGAAAAATAACATAGCTACAAATCCAAACCATCCAAGTATTTTAAAATTTATAGCCCATGGAAACATAAATATTATTTCTACGTCAAATAATATAAATAATAAAGCTGTTAAATAAAACTGTGCTGAGATTCTGTTAGGTTGTTTTGTAACTTCAGGTCCACACTCATAAAGTGTAGTTTTTAGTTTTTCTGTATCTAGTCTTGCAATCTTTCTACTTATATATCTTGAAAGCCATACCGTTGCACCAAATGCGGTAAACGTTACAATAAACATTACGAACGCACCAAAATAGGGATGGGCAAATTCCATGTGTGTCATTTAATTTATCCTTTGAAAGCTAAATATACTCTTTTACTTTATAAATAGTTTTAATAACTTAACATAACTATTTACAATAATTTATGAGAATAATATTCTAACCTTATATAAATGCGCTTTAAAATTAATGTTTTTCTAAGGATTAAGTGTAAACTGGTACAAAAAGAAACACTAAATATAATCATAAAGCTTTATGGCTATTTTACTATATTTTTTATTGTTTCTTAATTAGAGATAAAATTTATTAATTAATATTCTAGTTTAATAATTAGATTTTATTTAAAAAAATCCAACTTTTGTTTCTGAATCAAATTGACCTTTTTGCTCTTTTGTAATTTGCTCTTTAAAATTTTCTACTTTAAAAATAGGCTCATCACTAACTGCAATTTTATAAGCTGTGTTTTTAATAACTAATTCTATTTGACCACCTGTTAATTCGTATTTTGCTAATTCTTCAATATCAAAATTTTCTTCTAATGGCAAGTTTGCGGGAAGTAATTTTTTCCAAAGCTTAACTCTTTGGTCTTTATTTGGTTTAATAAATTCAATTTTATAATTAAATCTTCTTGAAAATGCCTTATCAAGATTTTCAAGTAAATTTGTTGTTGCAATCAATATTCCATCAAATCTCTCTATTTGTTCTAAAAAGATATTTTGCATCTGATTATGCATCTTATCACTACTACTCATTCCACCTAAAGCCCTTGAACTTAAAAACTGATCTGCTTCATTTAGTAACAATACAGGTTCTGATTTTGTTTGAGTTCGAAGTTCATAATATTTATCAAAAATATTTCTAACATTTTTTTCACTCTCACCAATGTACATAGATAAAATTTTTGAACAATCAAAACTTAATACATCTTTTTTAAGTGATTTTGCTAAAGCTAAAGCAGTCAAAGTTTTTCCTGTTCCAGCAACTCCATAAAAAATGATTTTTGCTTCAATTCCTCTTTTTTTATCTTTTATTCCCCATTGTTTTAGTCTATTTATTACATTTTTATCAACTTGTTTTAAAAGAGCATCTAATGTCTCTTTTGTTTTATCGTTTAAAATTACATCATCTAATGTTTTAGTTGTAGAAATTAACTCAAACATATCTTGTTCTTTTATTACTGTATCTAATTTTATTTTTCCAACACCTGCACTTTTTTTAGTTGGATGAGAAATCTTATATAAAACATCATCAGGAATATAAAAATTTCTATTGATTCCACCAAAAGGTGTTAAAACCTCATCATAATCAATGAGTGCTTTTGAAACTAATGTAGAGCTTTCCTCAAGTAAACTTCTATATTTGATTTTTTCATAATCATCACTTGAAATTAACTCTATTAAAGAATTCATATCTCTTAATGTTCCATCACCACCTGAATATTCCTCTTTTAACAAAGCCAAAAATAGAGTTTGTTCTTGTTCATTTAAACTATTTTCTTTAAAAAAATCTTCAAGCATTATAGAATTTGATGTTACTTTTATTCTCTCTTTAATTCTATTTTCTAATAAAATCAATTTTGATTTTAATCTATTAGAACTAGGACTATTTACATCAAAATTTTTTCTAACTACATTTAATTGTTGAGCTAAATCAATTCTGAAAAACTGGTCTTGTAAATATTCTAAATGATCACTATAATTTTTAATTTCAGGAAGAACAAAATCATTACTTCCATTTTCCAACATTTTTAAATAAGCACTAGAAAGAGAAACACTTGAATTTATAAGTTCAAGTTTTGAAACTTCACTAAGTTTTACTTGATCAAAAGATACTTGAACAAGCCAACCAAACTCTAAAAGAGATTTTATTAAATCGAGTTTTTCCAAATGTTTGTATGTTTTTAAATCATAAAATTCACCTAAAATATCAATAACACCTAAAGTATCTCTACCATTTACATACTCTTTTGACATAAATTGTAATATTTTTGCCTCTTCAACTGAACATTTTAATTGATTAAAAAAATTTGTTTTCTCTACATCTTGAGCTTTTATAAAATTAATTACTTCTTTCATTCTATTCTTTTAATCCTACTTATTTAATTTTTCTTCTAAATTTTTATTAAATGTACTAATATCTTCATTATGTTTAAATTCTAAAACATACTCATCATTAATTACTATTTTTAAATCTTTAATTTTTATATCTTTTATATCTTCGTATTTTGTGATTTTAGAATTTTTTTCCACATCTACAGTGAAACTATTGCTTATTTCTATTAAATTATCTTCACATAATGCTTTATACGAACCTTTTGAATAAGTATAGTTTAAACAATTAGATTTTTTTAAATAATCTTCAATTTTATCTAAGTTTGCATGATTATGTAAGTTTAAAGATATAACTACTAAGGCTATCAATAAAAAAAAACCAATAAAAATCATTTTTAATTCCTTTAAAAATAATATGATACATCAATATCTCTTAACTACATATGAATAAAAAAATTGCTAGAATGCAACAATTTATATGAAAATTTAAAAAGGACACTTATGTTTAGGCTTGTTAAAAATTCTACAAAGTTACTTCTACTATTTTTTTTGCTCAATGGTTGTTCTAATCATGAGGAAGCAATGAAAGTTTTACCAAATGAATTAGCAATTGCAGATGAGTGTAGAAATCTTAAAAAACAGTTTGAGATAGATTGTTATGATTTAATTGCTTATAAAAATAGTTTTGCTCAAATAAGACTAGGATTAACAGCACAATATAGAGGTAATTTTGAGGAAGCCTTCCAAAGATATAATTTAGCAAAACAAAAAGGAAATTTTTATGCAAATTCTTTATTAGCTAATTTATATATCAATGGTTTTGGTGTTGCTAAAAATGAAAAAACTGCAATAAATCTTCTTGAAGATACAAAATCTGTAGATCCAATTGCTGCATATAAACTTGCAAATTTTTATTTAATTGATAACAAAGTAAAAAATGCAATTGAACTTCTTACATACGCAGGTGAAAATGAAGTTAAAGATGCTCAATATCAACTACATCTTTTATACTCAAATGAACAATATATACCTGTTGATTTAGAAAAAAGTGAATATTGGGACTTAAAACACAAAGAAGATACACAATCTTTTACAAATAAAATATATGGAATATAAATGTATAAACAACTAATATTATCAATTGGAACAATTTTTTTATTCACAGCTTGTTCTTTAAAAATGCCTTCTTGGCCATCTTTTTTAAGTTTTGGAGATAACTATGAATCTATATTAGAAGAAGCTAATAGTTGTCAAGTTATTGAAGATGAAAATCAGAAATTAAGTTGTTATAAAAATATCGAAAAAACAAATAGTTTTGCTCAAATTAGATTGGGAACTTATTATGCTGATAAAAAAGTTTATAAACAGGCTATTAAATATTTAGAAATGGCAAAAGAGAATGATAATATCTATGCAAATTTACCTTTAGCGTTTTTATATTACAAAGGTGAAGGTGTTACTAAAGATGTAAATAAATCTTTTGAACTTTTAGAAGAATCAAGTACAAAAGACCCAACAGCTGCATATCAATTATCAAGATTTTATATTCAAGGAATAAACACAAAAGTTGATAATGAAAAAGGTGTAGAACTATTAGAGTTTGCTGCATCAAAAGGTGTTTTAAGTGCTATGGAAATGCTTATAAATATAAGTAAAAATGGATTATTTGAACAACCTAAAGATCAGAAAAAAGTAGATTATTGGCAAAAGAAAATCAAAGAAACTAAAGAGGATATAAATCATAAGATATATAGGTTATAAAAAACCTATATCTTATTTTTTATCTTCTAAACCTTTAAAAAATAGACTCATTGTATCACTTATAACATCTTTAGTATCATATTTTACTAACAAATAACTCTCAATAAATCCATCTGATAATTTTTTAAAAAGTATAGCTATATGTTTATAATTCATATTGCTATTTGGATATATCTTTTTAAACTGTCTAATTAAAAAATTGTATATTTCATCTACTATTTTATGATTCGAAATATCTAATTTATGAAAAAAATATGGATCAGTTATAATAGTAATATCCCTATTTTTATCAATCTGCATAAATATTTCATATTTACAGGAAAGATATAACTCCAAATTAGCATAAGCATTATTCGTTTCTTTTTCATTTAAGCTATTCATAAAATTCTGAAGTTTTAAAATCAAATACTCTAAATATAAATCATCTTTTGAATTAAAAAGATTATAAATTGTTCCGACAGAAGTTTCAAGTTCTTTTGCTAATTGAGAAATTTTAAAATTTTTATATCCATATTTATCAAAATACTCTGATGCTTGTTTTAAATATAAATCTCTTTTTATTCTATTTATCTCATTATTTATTTTACTTTTCATATTAATCCAAAAAAATTTTGTGATTATAATTGATTTATTATTAAAAGATTAAATGAATATAAATTCATTATTTTGAACTTAATTCAATATTAAGTAAGTTTGATTTAGAATCTACAAATTTTCCATTTTTTAGGAATATAATGAAAAATAATCTATTATCAGGTTTAACTGTTGGAATTATAGCTCTTCCTTTATCAATGGCTTTAGCAATTGCAACAGGAGTTCCTCCACAACTTGGACTTTACACAGCAATAATAGCTGGAATATTTGCAGCAATTTTTGGAAGTAGTAAAATAAATATTTCAGGTCCAACTGCGGCTTTTGTTGTAATCTTAATTCCTATTGTTCAAGAATTTGGAGTAACAGGATTGTTACTTTGTGGTTTACTTTCAGGAATTATATTAATATTTATTGGTGCTTTAAAACTTGGAACATTAATAGAATTAATTCCCTACCCCGTAACTGTTGGTTTTACTTCTGGAATTGCTGTGGTAATAGCAACTTTTCAAATAAAAGATTTTTTTGGTTTAAGTATTGAAGATTTTAATGGTAGCTATCTTGATAAAATTTATTTAATATTTACTTCATTTCATACTATTAATTTTAGTGAATTTTCAATAGGTTTATTAACTCTATTCTTACTAATATTATGGCAAAAAACAAAAAGTAAAATTCCATCTGCACTTATTGCTTTAACTATCACAACTATTGTCGTTGCTTTTTTAAATATTTATGTTCCAACAGCAAATATTTCAACTATTGCCTCAACTTTTAGTTATCAAATAGGAGATTTACAAGGAAATGGAATTCCTCCTATTCCTTTACAATTTTCACTTCCTTGGGCTCATTTAGAACTTCAAGAGATTAATTTAGAGCTAATTTACAGACTTCTCCCACACGCTATTGCTATTGCAATTTTAGGAGCTTTAGAATCTTTATTATGCGCTGTTATTAGTGATGGAATGACAGGAAATAAAACAAATCCAAATAAAGAGTTAATAGGTCAAGGAATAACTAATATAATCGTTCCATTTTTTGGAGGAATTCCAGCAACTGCTGCAATTGCAAGAACTGTTGTAAATATAAAATCAGGAGCAACTTCAAAACTCTCTTCTATTATTCATGCTTTATTTGTTTTAGTTTCGATTACATTTTTATCAACTTATCTTTCATACTTACCAATGGCTTCATTATCAGCTTTATTATTAGTTGTAGCGTGGAATATGTCTGAAGTTAAACACTTTAGAAATATCATTCAAGTAGCACCAAAAGACGATGTTTATGTATTATTAACTTGTTTTTCTCTAACTGTTTTATTTGATATGCAAATTGCTGTTGCTGTTGGAATTGGACTTGCTTCAATTTTATTTATTAAAAGAACTATTGATTTATACTCTATAGAACTAATCAATACAAAAAATCTAACTGCTCATCCTGATATTCCTCAAAATATCTCTATTTATGACATAAATGGTCCTATGTTTTTTGGTGCTGCTCAAAATGCGTTAAAAACTCTTTTAAATACAAACGAAGATACAAATACTGTTATTTTAAATATGCAAAATGTTTCTATGATTGATATGACAGCAATTGTAGCTTTAAAATCAATCGTTGAAAATTTTGAGAG
Source organism: Arcobacter aquimarinus (assembly GCF_013177635.1). Taxonomy (NCBI): domain Bacteria; kingdom Pseudomonadati; phylum Campylobacterota; class Epsilonproteobacteria; order Campylobacterales; family Arcobacteraceae; genus Arcobacter; species Arcobacter aquimarinus. The sequence continues at coordinate 2,393,987 of NZ_CP030944.1, forward strand.
TAAAGAGAAAAAACTTATATTTTGTGGCTTAAATGAAAGAATTATAAAAAAACTTGAAAAGGCAAATTTTAATCTAAATAAAGAAAATCTAAACTCTTTTAAAAGTTTAGAAGAATCAATTTTTTATGCAAAAAAACTTTAGTGAAAAATCTTAATTTTTCACTAAATCATATAAAGCTTTTATCTCTTGCTCCCAAATCTCTTCATTGATAGTTTCTAAAACAAGTGGAATATCATCCATTCTTTCATCATTCATAATAAAAGAAAAAGCATCCCAACCAATTTTTCCAAGACCTAAAGAATCATGTCTATCAACCCTACTTCCTAAGTCAGGCTTTGAATCATTTATATGCATTCCCATTAGATATTCTCTTCCAACAATTGAATCAAACTCATTCCAAGTTTTATCATAAGCTTCCCTTGTTCTTATGTCATAACCAGCTGTGAACATATGACAGGTATCGATACAAACACCAACTCTACTTTTATCTTCTATTTTATCAATTATATAAGCTAAGTGTTCAAACTTATATCCAAGATTACTTCCTTGACCTGCTGTGTTTTCAATCACTAGTTTTACATCTTTTGTAGCATCTATCGCTCTATTCATAGATTCTGCAATATTATTTAAACACTCTTCTTCAGAAATTTTTCTAAGATGGCTTCCTGGATGAAAATTCAATCTATCAAGTTTTAATATTTCACATCTTTTTAATTCATGAATAAAACTATCTAAAGATTTTTGTCTTGCTTCAATTTCTGGATGACCAAGATTTATTAAATAACTATCATGTGGTAAGATATGTTTTGTTTGAATCCCACTTTTTTCTAACTCTGTAAACCATTTATCAATCGTTTTTGTATCTAACTCTTTTGCTGTCCATTGTCTTTGATTCTTAGTAAAAAGTGCAAATGCCTTAGCACCTATTTGCATTGCATTTATTGGTGCATTATAAACACCTCCACTTGCACTTACATGAGCTCCTACATATTTCATTTTTAATTCCTATTTTTTTATTTTTAAACTATATTTTTTGATGAATATTTATTCATAAGTTTTTATAATTTTATTTAAAAGTAACATTTATAAACATCAACAAATAAATTTCTTAACTTTTTTAGATTTTTATATTATCCTAAAATGGCTAAGTATAGAATTACTAATAATTTACTATATACTTCAAAAAAGTATATAGTTTTAAATATTCCAGAAGAATTTAGGCTACAATGCCATAAAATAGGAATAAAAATCTAAGTTAAATCTAAATATTGTTAAAGGGTGAGTCTTTATGGAGAGAATTGTTATTATTGGTGGTGGATATGCTGGAATTTACGCATTAAGAGAGTTAGTTAAAAATAAAAATATAAAAATTACGTTAATAGATAAACATACTTATCACAATCTACAACCCGAAGTTTATGATTTAATTGCAAATAAATCAAACTTTGCAGATGTAACTATAGATTTAACTACATTATGTAGAGGTTTTAACCACAATCATTTAGAATTTAAAAACTTAAAAGTACGAAAAATTGACCAACATGCAAAAAAGATTTTTACAGAAGAGCAAGAAATAGTTGAATATGATTATTTAATCATGGCAGCAGGAACTAGAACATTCTTCCCTTCTAGTATTCCAGGATTAAATAATGCAGATGATATCAAAAAACTTCATAGAGCAATTACTTTTAAACAAAGTTTTGAAAGACAACTTTTTGAAAAAATAAAAAATGAAGCTAAACAGTGTGCTGATACGCATATTGTTGTAGTTGGAGCGGGTCTTTCTGGAGTTGAAATAGCTGCAGAAATGGCATATTATGCAAACAAATTCTTTCAAAGAGGAAATTTCTCTTGTGATAATCTAAAAATCTCTTTAATTAGTAGCTCTTCTTCTATTCTTCCTGGTTTAAAGCAAGATTTAATCAATATTTCTCAACAAAGATTAAAATCTTTAGGCATCAACATAATCACAAACACAAAACTTCAAAAAGTTGAAGATGGTTACTGTTATTTATCAAATGGGACAAAAATAAACCACTCTTTCGTAGTATTTACAGGAGGAGTTGAATCTTCTACAATAACAGCAGAACTTGATGATGTAGCAAAAAATAATAGAGGTCAAATTATAGTAAATGAATTCATGCAAACAGATAGATATGAAAATATTTTTGCAGTTGGAGATATAGCAGAAATTAGAAATCTAAAAGGTGAAATTATGCCTCCAAATGTAACTATTGCAAGAATTAGTGGAACAAATGCAGGAAAAAATGTATTAAATATGATTGCTCAACGTCCTTTAGAAAAATGTAATCCAAAACTTGATGGAATTTTAATAGCCCTTGGAGGAGAATATGCAGCAGGAGATATTTATGGAATTCTTACAGTAAAAGGAAGATTAGCTTACGAAATTAAAAAATATGTTTTCCATTCATATAGAAAACCTTTAATTAAATTGATAAAAAAAGGTTATGCAAAACTAAAAAGATTTTAAAATTATCTATTAATTATACTTTTTATTACAGAAAATTAAAAATATTAGTGTTAAAATGGTTACCTTATTTAAAAATAAAGAGTTTTAATGCATAAAAATAGATTTACTAGAATTGGTTTTATTCTAGCAGCAGCAGGAAGTGCTGTTGGTCTTGGAAATATATGGAAATTCCCATATATTGCGGGTGAAAATGGTGGTGGCGTTTTTGTACTTGTTTACCTAGCTACAGTATTTTTTATAGGAATGTCTATATTTATAGCAGAAGTTTTAATAGGAAGTAATTCAAATAAAGATGCAGTAACTGCTTTTGAAACCCTAGCTCCTAAAGAAAAAAAATATTGGAAATATGGTGGTTTCTCCTTTTTAACAGGTCTTCTAATTCTAACTTTTTATTCAGTTGTTATTGGATGGATTTTTCACTACATTGTTTTATCTATCTCATCACTACCTGCAAATTTTAAAGAATCTGAAGAGGTTTTTTCAAATTTCGTAAAAAATGATATTTTAAATCAATTTATCTACTATACTTTAACTTTTATAATTATTGCTTATACAATTTCAAAAGGTGTAAAAAAAGGAATTGAAAAGTTAAATAACATATTAATGCCATCTTTAATAGGTATTTTAATTTTCTTACTTATTTACTCTATTCAACTTGATGGATTTTATAAAGCAGTTGAATTTATGTTTTACCCAAATTTTGCAAAATTTAATACAAATTCAATTATTGTTGCTGTGGGACATGCCTTTTTTACTCTTTCTATTGGAATGGCAACAATTTTGACATACTCTGCTTCTTTAGACAAAAATGTAAATATTGTAAAAGCATCAACTTATATTGTAATTATGGATACATTAATTGCCCTTGTTGCTGGACTTATTATATTTTCTATTACATTTACAGCTGCTCAAGAACCAAGTAAGGGAGCTGGATTAGTATTTATCACTCTTCCTGCAATTTTTTATGAAATGGGAACAATTGGTATATTTTTAGCACTTTTATTTTTTATAGCACTTGCTTTTGCTGCTATTACTTCAGCTGTTTCTATATTAGAACCAACTGTTATGTATTTAGTTGAAAGAAAAAATATTTCAAGAAAAAAAGCAACTTATAGTATTGCATTTTTTGCTTATTTAGTTGGAATTTTTGTATTACTTTCAAATACTGGCGCATATTCACAAACTTTAACATTTGGAAGTAAAAATCTTTTTGACTGGTTTGATTTTATAAGTTCAGCTATTCTAATGCCTATTGGTGGAATCTTAATTGCTATATTTGTAGGATATATTTTAGATAAAGAAGTATCAAAAAAAGCAATTGTTCCATATACAGGAGAAAATTTCTATAAAATTTGGTTATTTACAATCAAATATGTAGCTCCTATTTCAATAATTGCTATTATGCTAAAAGAGATAGGTATTATTTAATTATAAGAGATTAAAATCAATCTCTTATAATTTTTATTAAAATATCATTTTGTTTATCTCTGTGAATAACCTCTTTTTGTTCTTTTTCAAATAACTCTTTTAAAAAATTATCAGGATAAGAAGATGAAAGATTCTCTTTATTAAAAGTTTTTAAGTCTTGACATTTAAATGTTGTTCTACAAATCCTATCATTGTATATTTTCATATCAAGAATAGCTGTTCCTGCAGAAAAAATCTGAACTTGTGTAAACTCTTTATACTTATAAATAAAACCTTTATCATAAAACTTCATTTGTGGAGTTTTTATCAATATAGTTGCACTTGAAGAGTTTAATTGCGGTTGTGTTGTATTAAAACAACCTGTAAAAATAAATAGTGAAAATATCACTAAAACTAAATTTTTTATACCTAATCCTTTGTTTTGTAAAGTTTTAATATAATTATATCAAATTATATAATTAAAGGTTTTATATTGTTAGTTCATATTTGTTGTGCAGTTGATAGTCACTATTTTTTAGAAAAAATACAAGAAGAATTTCCCGATGAAAAATTAGTTGGTTACTTTTATGACCCTAATATTCATCCATATAGTGAATATAGACTTAGATATTTAGATGTAGAATACTCGTGTAAAAAATTAGGAATTCCATTACTTGAAGGTCCTTATAACCTTGAAGAGTGGCTAAAAAAAGTAAAAGGTATGGAGCATTTACCTGAAAAAGGAGATAGATGTACTGTTTGTTATGATGATAGACTTGATGTATCAGTTCAAAAAGCACAAGAATTAGGTCATGATAAATTTACAACTTCTTTATTAATTTCTCCAAAAAAATCTCAAGAAAAACTTGAAATTATTGGTGAAAAACTTACAAAACAAACAGGTGTTGAGTTTATTTTTAGAGATTATAGAAGTGGAAATGGTGGAGTAATTCAAGGTGAAAAAGTAAAAGAAAATTCTTTATATAGACAAAATTATTGTGGTTGTTTATTTGGATTATCTGCTCAAAGAGAGATTCAAAAAAAGATAATGGATGAAATGTTTAATCCTATTTCAAATCAAATACTTCCTGAATCAATAGAAGAAAGACTTGAACTTTATCAAAAAAGAAATGATTATGAAGATTTACAAAAAAAATACAAAATCATTAAACAAAGATTTTTGAATTATCGGCTATTAAGTGGAAAAGTTAAAATTGCAAAAAAAATTGTCCCTTCATATATCATGTGTTATTCAACTATAAACAGAAATAATACAAATGGAAGAATCGAATACTCAAAAGATGGAATAAATTATCTTAATCGTGATGAAGTAAAAATCATAGATCTAACAACTTTCAATTTATTTGCAAACAGTTCATATAAAAATGTAAAAGAACTTATGTATAACTCTTTAGATTTTTATAAAGAGTTAGAGATTCGAAATATGATTTTAAAAAATCCTTATGATTTAAGTGCATTAATAATAATAGATGAAATTATTGATGAAAAATATGAAATAGAAATAAACTCTATTACTTATGAAGATACAAAAGAAGAATTAATATGAAATTACTTGTATGTGCTATGGAAGCCTCATCAAATATCCATTTAAAAGAGTTGAAAAAACACTTACCAAATAGTGTAGAATTATATGGAGTTTTTGATAAAGAGTTAGGTAATCCTCTTTATGATTTAACTTCCTTAGCTATTATGGGAATAGTTGATGCTTTGAAAAAAATCAGGTTCTTTTTTAAACTTCGGGATGAATTAGTGCAATTAGCAAAAGATTGTGACAAAGTACTATTAATGGATAGTTCTGGTTTTAATCTTCCATTAGCGAAAAAATTACGAGAAACCTATCCAAATAAAGAAATTATTTACTATATTTTACCTCAAGCTTGGGCATGGAAAAAAGGAAGGGTTAAGAAACTTGAAGCATATTGTTCAAAACTTTGCTCAATTATTCCTTTTGAAAGTGAAATGTATAGTGATAAAAATAAGATTTCTTATGTGGGACATCCCTTATTAGATGAAATAACTGTTTTCAAAGATGAGATAAAACAGACTAATAAAATAGCTTTTATGCCAGGAAGCAGAAAAACAGAAATTACAAATTTAATGCCAATTTTTAAAGAATTAATCAAAAAAATTCCAAATAAAGAATATATTCTCATAATTCCAGCAAAATTTGATAATGAATATATAAACAAAATTTATGGAGATATTTCTGATTTTACTATTTCAAGAAATGCTCATAAAAGTTTAACTGAAGCTGAATATGCTTTTGTTTGTTCTGGAACAGCAACTCTTGAAGCAGCACTAATTGGAACTCCTTTTACTCTATCTTATATAGCTAAAAAAATAGATTTTTTTATTGGAAATCTATTTGTAAAATTAAATTATGTGGGTTTAGCAAACATATTTTTTGAAAAAATGGGAAGGGAATCTCTTCATAGTGAATTTTTACAAGAAAATGTTACTGTTGAAAATCTTTTCAATGATTATATAAACTTAGATAAAAAATTATTTTTTGAAAATTCGAAAATTTTGAGAGACTATCTACAAAATGGAAGTTCACAAAATGTAGCACAGATTATAATAAACTAATTTTTTTTTAGATATAATATTTCTCATTCAATAAAAAAATCAGGATATTAAATGTTAGATATTATGCAAATTCAAGAAATCCTTCCTCATAGATACCCTTTATTACTTGTGGATAGAATTACAGATATGGAATTAAAAAAATCTATTAAAGGTTTTAAAAACATCTCTATTTCAGAACCAGCTTTCCAAGGACATTTTCCAGGTCATCCAATTTATCCAGGTGTATTAATTTTAGAAGGTATGGCTCAATGTGGTGGTGTTTTAGCTTTAAAAAGCTCTGATATGACAGAAGAAGAGATGAAACAAAAAGTAATCTATTTTATGAGTATTGATAAAGCAAAATTTAGAAATCCAGTACGTCCAGGTGATAGATTAGATTACGAATTAGAAGTTGTTAGAATGAAAAGTTCTTTAATGACTTTAGTTGGAAAAGCTTATGTTGATGGAAAACTTACAGCAGAAGCAGAACTTAAAGCTATGATAGTTGATAAATAACAAATAGGCAAATAAATGAATAATATTCACAAAACAGCAATAATAGAAGAAGGTGCTATTCTTGGTGATAATATCACAATAGGTGCATTCACAATTATTGGAAAAGATGTAAAAATAGGTGATGGAACAATAATCGATTCTCATACCCTAATAGATGGGAAAACTACTATTGGAAAAAATAATCATATTTTTTCACATGCAAGTATTGGTACTATCCCTCAAGATTTAAAATTCAATGGTGAAGATGTTGAGTTAATCATTGGAGACAATAATAAAATAAGAGAATTTACACTATTTAATCCAGGAACTATTGGTGGTGGAAGTGTAACTAAAATAGGAAACAACAACTTATTTATGGGTTATGTTCACGTAGCTCATGATTGTATTATTGGAGATAATTGTATTTTTGCAAATGGAGCAACACTTGCTGGTCATGTTGAATGTGATGATTTTGTAGTTGTTGGAGGATTAACTCCTGTTCATCAATTTTGTAAAATAGGAACACAAGTTATGATTGGTGGTGCTTCAGCTGTTGCTCAAGATATTCCTCCTTTTTGTTTGGCAGAAGGTAACAAAGCAATTCTTAGAGGATTGAATTTAACAGGTTTAAGAAGAAGATTTGATAATAGAGAAGATATAGATGCTATAAAACATGCATATAGAGAACTTTTTGAATCAGGTAAACCTTTACAAGAAGTAGCTCATGAGCTATTTGAAAATGATGAAAATAAATATGTAAAAGAATTAGCTAGTTTTGTTATAAATACAAAACGAGGTATTCCTTTTAACAGAAAGTAAATAGGTATAAAATGAGTAAGATTATATGTGATTTTTGTGGTGCAACTGATACAAGAGAGAATCCAGTAATTGCTGGAGATAATGCTTGCATTTGTAAAGCTTGTGTAAATGCAGCACATGAAATAATGAATGGAAATCTTCCAATTGAAGAAATAAATAAAGATTCAGCTGAATTAAAAGAGATAAAAATCAAAACTCCAGCTGAATTAAAAAAAATATTAGATGAATATGTGATAGGTCAAGAAAGAGCAAAAAAAGTTCTTTCTGTTGCTGTTTATAATCATTATAAGAGAATTTTCAGACACAATGAAATAAATGATGATACAGAATTAAATAAATCAAACGTTTTATTAATTGGTCCAACAGGTTCTGGAAAAACTCTTTTAGCACAAACTATTTCTAAATATTTAGATGTTCCTTTAGCAATTGCTGATGCAACTAGTCTAACAGAAGCTGGTTATGTTGGTGATGATGTTGAAAATGTTGTAACAAGACTTGTTCAAGCAGCTGATGGTGATATCAAAAAAGCAGAAAGAGGAATTATTTTCATCGACGAAGTTGACAAAGTTGCAAGAATGAGTGAAAATAGAAGTATCACAAGAGATGTTTCAGGAGAAGGAGTTCAACAAGCTTTATTAAAAATTGTTGAAGGAAGTGTTGTAAATGTTCCACCAAAAGGTGGAAGAAAACATCCAGGACAAGACGCACTTCAAGTTGATACTACAAATATTTTATTTATTTGTGGTGGAGCATTTGATGGACTTGAAGATATCATTAAGAAAAAACAAGGTTCAAATGTACTTGGATTTAATCAAGATAAAAAATCAAAAAATGACCATGATAAAGTAATTGCAAAAGTAGAAACTGATGATTTAGTAAAATATGGTTTAATTCCTGAATTAATAGGAAGACTTCATATGGTTGCTACTTTAAATGAAATAACTGAAGATGATATGGTACATATTTTAACTGAACCAAAAAATGCTTTAATTAAACAATATATTAAGCTTTTTGAGATGGATGATGTTAAATTAGAGTTTGAAAAAGATGCATTAAAAGAGTTAGCACGACTTGCAATTGCTAGAAAAACAGGTGCAAGAGGATTACGTTCAATTTTAGAAGATATTATGCTAGATATTATGTTTGATCTTCCTAAATACAAAAATAAAACTATAACTATTACAAAAGAAGTTGTTCAAAAAACAAAAGAACCAAAAGTTGCATAAAAAAAGGATAAAGAAGTGTTTTTAGATAAATTAATAGGTCTATTTTCAAATGATATGGCGATTGACTTAGGAACTGCTAATACAATCGTTTCGGTTAGAGGAAAAGGTATTATAATAAATGAACCATCTGTTGTCGCTGTTCAAAGCGATAAAAATGGAAGAGATAGAATTTTAGCTGTTGGGCAAGAAGCAAAGCAGATGATAGGAAAAACTCCTTTAAATATTCAAGCTGTTCGTCCAATGCAAGATGGTGTTATTGCAGATTTTGAAATGACTGAAAGAATGATTAGATACTTTATCGAAAAAGCACACTCAAGAAAATCTTTTGTAAGACCTAGAATTATTATTTGTATCCCTTATGGAATTACTCAAGTTGAAAAAAAAGCAGTTGAAGAATCAGCTATGAGTGCAGGTGCAAGAGAAGTATTCTTAGTTGAAGAACCAATGGCAGCTGCTATTGGTGCAGGAATTCCTGTATCAGATCCAGATGGATATGTAGTTGTTGATATAGGAGGAGGAACTACTGAAATTGGTGTTACTTCACTTGGAGGACTTGTTTTATGTAAATCTATCAAAGTTGCAGGTGATAAATTTGATAAATCAATTATTGAACATGTAAGACAAAATTATAATTTATTCATTGGTGAAAGAACTGCTGAAAATATTAAAATTGAAATAGGAACAGCAGTAAAACTTGATACTGAATTAAAAATGAAAGTAAAAGGAAGAGATAACTCAGGACTTTTATCTACTATTGAATTAGGTAGTGAAGGAGTAAGAGTAGCTATAAAAGAACCTCTAAAAGAGATTGTTTCTGCTATAAAAAGTGTTTTAGAAAATATGCCACCAGATTTAGCAAGTGACATTGTAGATAATGGAGTTATTATCACAGGTGGTGGTGCATTAATTAGAGGATTAGATACTTATTTATCTGATATTATAAAACTTCCTGTAAAAGTTGCTAATGAACCTTTATTGTCAGTAGCTTATGGAACAAGTCAAGTTCTTGACGAGCCGGAATTACTAAAACTAATTACTAATGCGTAAACTTCTTTTTTTATTTCTATTTATAATAGCAAGCTTATCTTACCTCTTTGAGGTAGATGAGATTCTTGTAAAAAAATTCTCTTTTTTTAATGATTTAAAAATATCATATATCAACAAAGCAATAAGTATTTCTACATCAATTGAAAAGTATTTTAATCAAGCTGAAACAATAGAAAGATTAAGAGATGAAAATAAAGAGTTAAAAGAGTATAAAATTCTTTATTCTGCAACAAAAAAACAATTAGATTCAATAAAAGAATTTTTAATTCATGTTGAAATTCCAGAGATTAGACCTGAAATTGAACTTGTAAAAGTTTTATCATATATAAATTTTAATGATTTTACAAAAGTTTGGTTAGATAAAATTCCTCAAGATGATAGAATTTTAGGTTTAATTACTGAAAACAGTGCAGCTGGTATTATCGTAAATAAAAATGGTAGAAGTGTTGGTTTACTAAATGGCAATAAAGATTGTTCTTATGCTGTTTTTATTGGTGGAAATAAAAGTCCGGGAATTATAACTTCAGGTGAAAATGGTAGTGAATTAGAAATAAAATATATACCTATTTGGTCTGAAATAAATAAAGGTGATGAAGTTATAACTTCAGGTATGGATAACATATTTTTTGAAGGACTTAAAGTAGGAATTGTAACAGAAGTTATAAATTCAGCAGAAATGAAAATAGCAAAAGTTAAACCTTATGTAAATGTTTTAAAAAAGAAATACTTCTATACTTACAAAAATACCAATGATGATACTATTCAACAAGAGAATACTCTTGAAGAAAAGACTAATAATTAGCCATTATCTTTTCTACATCTGCCCAAGTTAATTTATCTTTTTTCTCATCTTTTGGTTTGAACATATTATAAATATATCTAGCAAACATATCAGTTTCAAGATTTACTTTTGTTCCTATTTTATATCTTTTAAATAGTGTATTTTCAATCGTATGAGGAATAATTGTTAATCTAAATGAATCTTTTAAAACTTCATTTACAGTTAAAGAGACACCATCTATTGTAACACTTCCTTTTGGAATAATATATTTTAAATATTCACTTGGTAATGTGACAAAAAAATCTGTTGAGTTACCATTCTGTTTTATAATTTTAATAGTTCCTAAACAATCAACATGACCTTGAACAATATGCCCTTCAAACCTATCTCCCATCATCATCGCAGGTTCCATATGAACCTCATCTTTATAGTTTTCCATTGCAAGGATTTTTTGTGATTCTGGTGAAAGTTCAACACTAAAAGTACCACTCGCTACTTTTACAACGGTTAAACAAGCTCCATTTATAGCTATAGAATCCCCTATTTTAGGCTGATATTTAGCTTTTAGAGTTAAATAGTTATTTTGAAAACTAACTACCTTTGCCATTTCTCTTATAAGTCCTGTGAACACTTAAAAAACCTTTTGATAAATTTTAGGTATAATATCTAAAAATTGTTAAGAAGCTAATTTTAACTACTTTATGTAAATTTCTTAGATAAGTGGAAGAAAACATTTATCTAAGAAATTTCCCAAATATAAAAATCATGAAAAAAGTATATAAGGAATAATATGAATTATGATGTAATCGTTGTTGGTGGTGGTCACGCAGGAATTGAAGCCTCACTTGCAAGTGCTAGAATGGGGAAAAAAACCCTTTTAATAACAATGTTAGTTGAACAAATAGGAGCTGCTAGTTGTAACCCCGCAATTGGTGGATTAGCAAAAGGACACTTAGTTCGAGAGCTTGATGCACTTGGTGGAGAAATGGGACTTTGCACTGATGCAACTGGTATTCAATTTAGAATATTAAATGCTTCAAAAGGTGCAGCAGTTCAAGGAAGTCGTGCTCAAATTGATATGGATAAATACAGAGAGTATATGAGAAAAGTTTGTCATAACACTCCAAATCTTGAAGTTTATCAAGATGAAGTTACAGAACTTCTAGTAAAAAATACAAATGAAGTTTATGGAGTAAAAACAAAATTAACAGAAGAGTTTACTTCAAAAAAAGTTATTTTAACAACTGGTACATTTATGCGAGGTTTAGTTCACATTGGTGAAAATAAATATGACGCCGGACGTGCTTGGGAATTACCTTCAACTACTCTATCTTTACAATTAAAAGAGTTAGGTTTAAATGTTGGTAGATTAAAAACAGGAACTCCAGCAAGACTTGATGGGAACTCTATTGATTTTTCATCAATGGATATGCACGGAGGAGATGTAAATCCTGTTCCTTTTTCATTTAGAACAAATAAATTAGAATTTAAACCAACTCAATATCCTTGTTATATCACATATACAAATGAAAAAACTCATGAAATAATCTCATCAAACTTCTATAGAGCACCTCTTTTCACAGGGCAAATAGAAGGTTTAGGTCCAAGATATTGTCCTAGTATTGAAGATAAAGTAAATAGATTCGCAGAACGTGATAGACATCAATTATTTTTAGAACCACAAACAGCAATGTGTACAGAATATTATATAAATGGTATGTCAAGTTCTCTTCCTATTGATGTTCAAAAACAGATGATTCATTCAGTTGCTGGTTTAGAAAATGCAAAAATTATAAGATATGGATATGCAATAGAGTATGATTATGTAGACCCTACAGAATTACAACACACTTTAGAAACTAAAAAGGTAAAAAATCTATATCACGCTGGACAAATAAATGCAACAACAGGATATGAAGAAGCTGCTGCTCAAGGATTGATGGCTGGAATAAATGCTTGTTTAGCCATTGATGAAAAAGAACCATTTATTTTAAGACGAGATGAAGCTTATATTGGAGTATTAATAGATGATTTAGTAACTAAAGGAACGAATGAACCATATAGAATGTTCACTTCTCGTGCTGAATACAGACTTTTATTAAGAGAAGAAAATGCTGATTTAAGACTTTCATCTTATGGTCATGCTTTAGGATTAATTGATTCAGAAACAATAGCAAAAGTAGAAAATAAAAGAAAAACTCTAAGTGATGCAATTGAATTTATGGCAAATGAGTGGATTACTTCTAAAAAAGAGAATTTAGAACTTCTTGAATCAATTGGAGAAGAAAAAATCAATGATAAGGTATTGCTTGTAGATTTAATAGGAAGAAATAGTATTGATGCTGCTAAATTTGACAAACTAGTACCAAGTTATTCTTCAATGGATGATTATATAAAAGAACAAATAATTATTGAAGCAAAATACTACAGATATATTCAAAAACAACAAAAACAAATAGAAAAAATGAAAAAAATGCTAAAAGCATCTATTCCAGATGATTTTAGTTATAGAGGATTACCTGGATTATCAAATGAAGTTATTGAAAAGCTAGAAAAGCACAGACCACCTACACTTTTTAATGCAAGTCTAATTTCGGGAATCACACCAGCTGCTTTAGATATTATACATCTAAATCTAAATATGTTTGTCAAAAACACTAAAAAATGAGAATAGACATTAAAAATTGATAATGTGTACATTAGAATTTGAGAATGGAGTTTTAAAATAACATGGCACGAGGTAAAAATATCATTCCAGATTTTATGGCTGAAAACCCATATGATACATTTAAACTACTTTTACCTCTTAAACTTAACTTGGATGAGGATAAGTATGGGAATAGCCATTTTAAAGTCATTATTAAAAATATGACTCAAAATGAGCTATTTACATATGATTTATCTCCAGAATTATTATTTACTCATTTCCCTTTAGAAAAATCTTTTAGTAATGGTCAACAAAATGACTACTATCAAAATAAAACAATCTTTGAAAAAGATTTTATAATCGATACTACAAATATCTCTAAAAATAATTCGTATAAACTTCATGAACTGCTTGATGAAAAAAGTATTGTTTCTATTAGTGGTTGGAAAAGAAAATTCTTAAATGAATCAAAATACATTAACTGTTATCTAATAGAACAAAATGGGAATAAAATCATTATCCCTGATTTTGTAATTGCTATATATTACTACTTTAGATTTTCAGAGATGAGAGAAGCCGCATTAGACTGTAATCTTGAAGACCTATATGTGATGTGTACTCCCGATAGGAATGATGCAAAAATTGTATTACCAATACCTAGAAATGATGAAGATGCAGCTTTTATACATAGATATGCTTGTAATGAAATTGCCCAAAAAGAGTTTGATAATATAGGTAAATATATTAACAACTATTTAAGCTATATGAGAAATCTTGATATAGATAAAGAGATCGAAAGTATCCCAATAAAAGCAAATTTCCCTATAAAAGAGAAGTTTAAAATAGAAACTAGATGTAGTATTTTAACAAATGAAGAAAATAATGAAAAATACTATTTTATACATGAAATACTAAATGACTATTCTGATATTGGTTTTGATAAATTTACTAAAATTATTGAACAAAATAAAACAATAACTACAATAGATGAATTTGAAAATCTTCCTAAAGTAGATAAAGAAATACCTGGAAATATTACTGAAATACTTAAAGGTAAACCTGCAAATAAAAAGTATACTCAAACTCATCATAGAAAAGATAAAAAGAAAAGTTGTGGTAGTTTAAATGGAATTGAAATTGAGCATGAAACTATTACAAAAGATACTTTAATTGATATCCTAAAAATATATAAAGAACAACAAAATAATGAATCTATAGATCAGAGCTTAACAGAATCATCTAATAAAGGTGAAAAAAATATCAGTAAAATTGTAATATCAAGTGAGTTTGAAAAAGAAAATGCAGAAAGAAATCCTTTAAATGAGATTGATAACTTTACAGTATTTAGACAATATATGGAGTTTTTAGAACAACAATCTTCTATTAAAAATTTTATATTAAGTGAAGTAAAAGATTTACCTGAATTTCTGATTGAAAAAGATGGAGATAAAAAAGTAAATTCTAAATGTAAAATAAAAAAGAGACAAAAACAATATCTTACTGCCACATTTCAATATGAAGAAATATATATAGGACTATTAGAGCTTGAGAACAAGCCTTCATCAGCAGCTGCTACTTGGGTAATAATTTCAAGAGAAAATTACATTTCCGAACATATATTTAATAGTTTTATTTCATTTTTTTTAGAAGACAATTTATCAACCAAAGAATTAAAAGCTATATATACTAAATCTCCCATAAAATTCATTACAAAAAATCACGAAAGGGATGAGAACTTAACAATAGAACAACTTAGCAAATGGCTAGCTGCATTAATAGGAAAACTATCCATCAATTGAAAGTTAAGCTAAAAATATTCACTTAAATCAATTTCTATTCCAATGGGACAATGGTCTGAACCTAAGACATCTTTTAAAATAAAGGCATCTCTTAGTTTTGATTTTAAATCTTCTGAAATCAATATATAATCTATTCTCCAACCTTCATTTTTTTCTCTAGCTTTTGAACGGTAAGGAAACAAAGTATAAGCATTGAGTACATTCCCATTTATATATCTAAAAGAATCCACAAATCCATTATTAAGAAAAAACTCAAAATGTTCTCTTTCTATATCTGTGAAACCTGCATTTGAATATATTTTTCCAGGCTTTAAATCTAAGTCAGAATAAGCAGTATTAAAATCACCACATATAATTATTGAAAAACCTCTATTCTTTAAATTATTACAATAATTAAAAAATTCTTTATAAAAATTAAGTTTTCGAAGAAGTCTACTCTTATTTAATTTTCCATTAGGAAAATATACATTAAATATAGCCAACCCTTCATATATATATTCAATCACTCTTCCATCATTTTCTATATCCACTTCATTACAAAAAGATTTACTTTTAGGCATATATTTAGAAAAAGACAATGTTCCTGAAAATCCTTTTGAAAATTCACTTGGATTATTAGTATATATCTCAAACTTTGTTTTAAATAAGCTTATAAAATTATGTATATCTTCAGATAGTTTTGTTTCTTGTAAAAATAAAAAATCTGTTTTTTTCTCATCTATCCAACTTAGAGCTTTTTTCTTTTCAATTGCTTTAAGACCATTGACATTCCAACTTATTATATTTATATTTTTCATATTAAATTCTATAAATTTTTCTTTAAATTTATACTAAAGTTAATGATTCTTTTTATGTACCAGGAGGTATTTAGTTTGGATTGAGTAAAATTCAATCATAATAAGATTTATTTTGGGGAAAAATGAATAAACAACAAAAACCAATTCATACTAATATTGATTTATTACAAACTAGATTTACTTATTTAAAAAGTTTAGGTGATGAATTTTGGTCATTTAAAAATGATTATAAAAGAGATCATTCTCACTCATATTTTAGATATCCTGCAATGATGGTTCCTCAAATGATAAGAAAGATATTAGATGAAATATGCAGAACAGACCCAAATATAAAACATATTCATGATCCATTTGTTGGATCTGGTACAATATTGACTGAAAGTATGTTACGAGGTTTAGAATTTACAGGGAGAGATATAAATCCTCTTTCAATTTTATTATGTAAAGTAAAGTCTGGCCCCTTTTATCAAAAAGCACTAGAGAATAAAATCAATAATTTATATAATGTGATTAGCGATGATACTTTATCAATTATAGATTTGAATTTTAAAAATATTGATAAATGGTTTAGAAAAGATATTCAAATAGAACTTTGTAGAATAAGGAGATCTATAAAAAAAGAAAAAACTCCATGGATTAGAAGATTTTTTTGGGTTGCTTTTGCAGAGACTGTTAGATTAGTTAGTAATTCAAGAACAACCACTTATAAACTTCATATCCGAGAAAAAGAACAAATTGAATCTAGAAACTTAGATGTTAAAAAGATATTCAAAAAGAATTTAGAGGATAATTTCTTTCAATTTAAAGAAACAAGAACTTATCTAAAAAAAAATGGATTACTTAATAAAGATACTTATAAAAAAGATATACGACTTATACTTGGAGATGCAAAAAAAAAGTTAAAAATCAAAAATAAATTCGACTTAATCCTAACCTCTCCACCATATGGCGATAATCATACTACGGTTACATATGGTCAATATTCCTATTTACCTTTGAGTTGGATTGATTTAGAAGATATAGATAAAAGAATTACTCCTAAATGTTTAGAAAACTTTTCTATGATTGATTCTATGAGTCTAGGTGGTAGAAGTTTTAGTAATCTCAAAAAAGAAAAATATTTAAAAAATCTTTCTCCAACTTACGCTCAATATATTAGAATATTTGCAGATAAGCCTAAAGAATTAATAAATAAATTAACTTCTTTTTTTTATGATTTAGACCAAACATTAAGTCCTCTATGTGAAAACTTAAATGATAATGGCTATTTAATTTGGACTTTAGGGAATAGAACTGTTGGAGGAATAAATATAGAATTAGATAAAGTTCTTATTGAACTTTTCAAGGCAAAAAATATAAGATTAATTGACATATTTTATAGACCTATACCCAATAAAAGAATGGCTTCAAAAAATAAATCTGCAAAAACTATGACAAGAGAAAGTATAGTAATCTTCAAAAAACATAATGAAGAAATATTTCTAACAAAAAAATAATTTTTCTAATCTAAATAAAATAATTTTTTCTATATTATTAAGTACTAATAAAAGGAGAATTATTATGAATTCATTTGAAGAAAAAGATTTAGAACAATATACAAATGAGCAGAAAGAAGCAATTACTTCAGATAACAATCTTAGGATAATTGCTTGTGCAGGATCAGGAAAAACGAAAACATTAGTTGGAAAAATTAAATATTTATTAGAGAATTCAAAAAACCCTAAAATTGAACCAGAAAATATCATAGCCTTTACATATACTGAAAAAGCTGCAAATGAATTAAAAAGTAGAGTTGTAAGTAAAATAGATTCTAAACATGGAATTGCACAAATGTTTGTAGGAACAATTCATGGATGGTGTTTAAAAGTGCTTCAAGATTATTTATTTACTAAATATCAAAATTATTCAGTTTTAAGTGAAATTAAACTTAAGTTATTTGTCGATAAATATTATTATACTAATGGAATGGTAGATTTAAAACATATGAAACATGGTAGTGATTTATGGAGATTTAAACATACGAACATTTTTCTTAATATCATTGATATTATCAGAGAACAAGGTTTAATTAAAATTACTCCGGAGTATATTAAGGATGCAATAGTTAAATATGAAAAAAGTTTAACAGATAAAAAATATCTTGATTTTACAATGTTACTGACGAAAACACTGGATGCATTAAATGAAGATAATGAATTAACTAAATACATTGCAAAAAAAATAAAATATTTAATTGTTGATGAATATCAAGATGTAAATAATATTCAGAATAAATTAATTAAAAGAATATGTGATATAAGTCAGTGCAAAATTATTGTTGTAGGAGATGATGATCAAAATATATATAAGTGGAGAGGAAGTAATAATACTTACATTAGAAATTTTTTTAAAAAAGATTTTAAAGATATTTATTTAACAAAAAATTTCCGTAGTTCTGAGGGAATTGTAGTATTAGCAAGCACGTTAATAGAAAATAATGAAAAAAGACTTCCAAAAAATATGGAGTCTGCAGGGAACCAAGAATATAAAAGAAAAGATATTTTATTTAATCAATATGCTAATGTTGATGATGAAGATAAAGGTATTGCAAAATATATTAAAGATGAAGTTTTAGGAATGCCATTTTATGATGAAGGTTTAAAGTCTAAAAATAAAAAAGAACCAAGGGGTATAACCTATTCTGATATATGTATTCTAGTGAGATATAAAAAAAGAATAAATTCATTAACAAAAGTATTTGATGAATGTGGAATCGATTATATAACAGCTGGAGTTACAAATTTGTTTGAACAGAAAGAAATAATTGCATCTGTTGGAATATTTGAATATTTAAATAAATTATCTAAAACTGCAGAAAAATATATAGATCAAATATCTTCAGAAATTAACACTGAATATAAAGATATTTTACAAAAAATAATTAATAATACAAAAAAAAGACAAAATAAAGAAAAAGTTAATATTGAAGAAGGAGATTATTCTAAAGAAAGTATATTAAAAATTTTACAAGAAAAGTTATTATCTAAATTAAATGATAATGAAAATGAATTATTAAAATTTTGTGAAAATGAATTGTTTAGTAAATGGGAGTTTATAAATTCAAAAGATTTTTTAATAAATAAATTATTTGAAGGGGAAAAGAGACTAATTACTATGCTGCCTTTTAAAGGACTTTTTCATGGAAAAATTGGGTTAGATAATGAATTCTTAAATTTTGATTGGGAATATAATCTTCAAGAAATATTTCAAAACTTTTTTGAAGTAACAAATTTTAATGAAGATTCTATTCAACAAAATAAAACTAAATCTCAAGTAGAAATAATATTTTTTAATTTAGGAAAATTTAGTCAGGTAATAAATGATTATGAAGAAGTTAATTTTACAACTACTTGTCCAGATAAATACTTAGAATATTTTTTAAAATTTCTAGAACATGGTGCTAAAGATTATTATGAAGAAGGATGGGTAAATAATACATTTAGAACGGTTAATGCTGTTCAAATAATGACTATCCATCAAGCAAAGGGACTAGAATTTCCTGTTGTAGTTATTCCTGGCTTAAATGAAAACTTTCTTCCCGGTTCAAATATGGGAGGAACAAGTGAAATACATTTTTTACCAGATGATTTCAAAAAGCCTCTAGAGGAATTAAAAATTGATGCTAAAAAAGAAGATGAACGAAGGTTATTTTATGTTGCTATAACTAGAAGTCAAAAATATTTATTTTTATCCCAGGCTCCAGTAAATAAAATGGCAAAAAAGGTTTCAAGATTTATAAAAGAAATGGAATCTCCAAATATCTTAATTGATTCAAATAATACAAAAATTTTTCCAGATGATATAAAAATTAAACAACAGGCTAAAAATGATAGAAATAATCTGCAATTAGATTTTACAACATTAAGTGATTATTTTTACTGTCCATATAAGTTTAAATTAGTTTCACTTTATGGGTTTTGTACACCATTAAATAGAAGAATGGGTTATGGAAAATCTTTTCATAGTGCATTAATGGAATACCATATTCGTAGAGGGAAAGAAGAAGTTTTAACTGACGTAGAAATCAATGATATAGTTGATAGACAAACTTATTTCCCTTATCAATCAGACTTATTAGCAGGTGATTTAAAAAATAAGTTAACTAAAAATTTAAAATCTTATCATTCTGATATTAAGGATAGTTTAAGAGTAGAATATGTTGAACAAGACATTCAATATAAAATTAATGATGATATATTAATAGTAGGTAAAGTAGATCTAATAAAAAATGAAAAAAATTATAATGATTTTGAAACAGTAATTGTTGATTTTAAAACAAAAGTACCAAAGAATAATGATGACAAAGAAATAACAGATGAATTAACTAATAATCAGTTAAATCTTTATGCAATTGGATATAAAGAATTAACAGGAGAAAATGCAACTTCAACGCAAATTTTTAATTTAGATTATGATAATAAGGACAGAAATCATAATAATCCTAAATTAATTAATAATACTCAATTGGAAGATTTAAAAATAAAAATAAGAGATTCAGTTGATTCAATAAAAACTTCTAATTTCTTAAAATGTAATAAACCAAAATATTGTGATTTATGTAAATATAAGTCTCTATGTATATAAAAAAAGTACATCAATATAGATATTAGAAATAATTACTATATTGATATCTTCTCTTTTATATTTTTTGATAAATCTTGCTTTTCTAAAAGATACTTTTTACACAAATATGTAGCTTTAAGAAGAATTCTTTCAATTTGGCTATTATTCAATTTCTGATATCGAGATAAATTAATTAAAATATCTTTATTTCCATCTTCAATTAATTTATCAATATCTTCCATACTCAAATCATTTCTTTGTGCAATAATAATCTTATAATTCTGAGCAATTAAAGCTGTTGTATTTATAGCAGAAATAAACTCATCACTATTTTTGTCAACAGTTAAATAATCTACAGACT
Source organism: Arcobacter aquimarinus (assembly GCF_013177635.1). Classification (NCBI taxonomy): domain Bacteria; kingdom Pseudomonadati; phylum Campylobacterota; class Epsilonproteobacteria; order Campylobacterales; family Arcobacteraceae; genus Arcobacter; species Arcobacter aquimarinus. Next base: position 2,415,046 of record NZ_CP030944.1, read on the forward strand.
TCATATCCTTTAATTTTTCAAACTCTTGTTGTCTATATTCTTCTAAAACTTCTTTTTCAGCTCTAACCCAGTCATTACCACCCTCTGAAGATAAACTTCCAAACTCTAAACCAAGTCTTTCATAAATTTTAATTCTTAATTCTTTACTGTCCATATTTTACTTTTTTACATAATTATAACTTATTTTAAATATCTTTCTATAAATTTTATTAAACCCTTTATGAATACTAGGATGACAACAAACTATTTCAGCAACATTTATAATATTTACTCGTTCGCCTATGCTTTTTAAATATTTTATTGCTCCAATAACTTCACTTTCAACTATTTCTCTGCCTTTTTTATTTTCTATTGGCACTAAATCAAGTATCAAATTTTTATACCAAAAAGAAGCATCTTTAAATCCATGTAAAAAATCTCTATAAGTAATATGATTTTCTTTTACAAATTTTTGGAAATTAACTGGAAGATTTTGGAATAAAAAATAAATCATTGCAGTTAGGAAGAAATCTTTATAAATCATACTTGCCTTTTTAGAATTGTAATTTTCAAGTTTTTTACAAAGATTTTTATATTCATTTATCAAAGGAAAATCATCTAAAATCAGATTTTCTTTTCTATCGAGTAAATAAACAAATCTTTTAAAACTATCAAATACAAAAACTGAATGAACTTTTTGATTATGGATTATAAAATAACCTCTATCCAATCCTTTTTCAAACCATTTCACAGCTTTTAGTCCATATTTATAGTTTGATTGAATTTTTATAAAAAGTGTAGTGCCTAAATCTTTTTCACACTTACTGCAAACCGCTAAATTTTTATTATGTTTTATTTTTGAAAAATTAATCTTTTCATAACAAACCCAACATCTATCAGTTAAAAATATTTCATGTTTAGTACAAACATTATAGAATTGATATCTCCATTTTTTTCTAAAATATGGGATTTCATCCTCAGCTAAACATTTTGGACAATACATCAAACCATAGTGGTTTCTTTTATCTAGTAATTTTCTTATTTGATTTGGAGGATATAAATTATTGGCACTACATGAATAAAGATAACCTTCTTCACTACGAAGAGACATTTTAAAAATATCTTCTTTACTCAAATTACTTTTATTTACTATAGCTTCATATAATTTTTCATCATACAAAAAATCTATATCTGTTCTAGATATAGAACTACCCTCTTTTTTTACAAAAAGAGTCAAAAAAGTAGAAAGTTGTCTTTTATGTTCAAGGGCAACTCTTGTAAGCCAAGAGCTTAAAAGTTCATCTTCCAAAGGTTGTGGTACTATTAAAAAGAAATAGTCTTGAACCCAAGCATTATTTCTTTTTTTCTTTGCCATGTTACAACTTTGGTAAATACTCTATATCATCAACTGTAATATATTCTCTTTTTGATTTTATAGCTTTTATAGCTGCTTTTTTTAGTAAATTAACCGCTTTACCTATCAATCCCTCTGATTGATAAAATAAAGCATTTAATAATTCAACATTATCAGCCATATTTGAAGCTTTTTTAAGAGGTAGACATTTTTCATAAGTTGCCACAAATGACCTAAATTTTCTATCATTATTCCATCTAGGAAGTTCAAGTGCTGGAAATCTTGTACTTGTTTCATTTCCTATTGATAAAGCTGAATATGCTTCTCTTGTACCTGCTAAAACAATTGTTAGAGATAAACTATTACTTAACTGTTTTAAATCATCTATAAAAGTTCTTTGTTTATTTAGATTTCCTCTTAATGCACTATGTATTTCATCAATTAAAATCATTCTTGTACCAAGTTTATTCAAAAAATGTTTTGCAAGATTAGCTTTTACAACAACCTTATCTGTTCTTTTTTGAGGAACACATAACTCATCTAAAATAAGGCTATATAATCTACTTTCATCAGGAACTGTTGGTGCTTGGAAATATATAATAGGTATTTCATAAATTGCTTCACCATCTTTTGTAGCATAATCAAGTTTTGTCTTATGCAATTCATACATTCTTTTTAAAATCGCTGTTTTACCATTATTTGAATCACCATAAATAAGTAATCCCTCATGCCTCATTTGAGGTGGGTCTAAAAATTTATCTTCTAAAATCTCTACTAACTTTACAGCTGAACCATATCCAATCCAATGATCTTTTTTACAATATATAATTCTTTCTTCATCACTTTTACTTAAATATTCAAAAGCTTCATTTGTTAAATTTCTTTCATTCATAAATTAGCCTATTGGATAGATTTCATAATCACTATCATCTTCTTCATTAAATTGTTTTCCTAAATTTAATTTAGATTGAGATTTAGGAGTAACATCTAATACTTTTGATTCATATTCCATTGTTTTCTCTTGATGTTTTTTCGTACTTTTTTGTCTTCTAACAGACTTAGTTTCTTTTTTAGCATCCAAAATATATTGATTTAATCTTTCGTGAGCTTCAAAAATATCATGAGGTTCAAGTTCCCTTCCTGTAATAGCTTTTTTTGCTTCACTTATAGATCTTCTTAATTCTGTTAAATCCATAGCTGGTCTTCGTATATCTGCATATGGTACTATTATATAATCTTTAATATCTTCATCATAAACATAGATTTTACTAATATCTCTTGGATCTCTTCTACACTCAACTTCATTTATCAAATCAGGTTTTAATTTTTTATATTGAGATGGAATTATATATTTTCTAAGAGTTTCAGAAAAATAAGTAATATAATCAATAGTTATCCCATTTTTTTGGACACTTCTTTTTATTTTTGGTAGTAAGGACATTCTAAATTTTATAGTATCAGCAGGTACTATTGGTAAAAATGGTATTTCTTTCTCATCTCCAACTCCAAGTAAACCTTGATAAAATTTTTCTTCAGGTGTCATACCTAAAGAACTATGTACAGTTTTATGATATACATTTACTATAAAATCAACATACCACTTCTCTAATTCAGAAACAGTTACTGCTGCTTTTTTACCCGATTTATATTTCCCTCTTTCAAATATATTTGAAAAAGTACTTCCTGGTAATTGATGTGTTTTTTTCATAAAAGTACCGATAACACGCTCGACTGCCCCACCAAATTCAGGACGTGCAACTGGACGATAGATATCTTCTATACCAAATTCACTACAAAAACCATGTAAACTTATTGACCTAAAATCTTTTCCATTGTCCATATGAATTTTGCGAGGCAATCCATATACAGGCCATTCTCCTGTAATACCATGTTGATTCAGAAAATCATCTTTTGGTAATACTGCATTTAAAAAACATTGCCCTACACTAAAATAGCTTGGTGCATTTAATGAAATATAAAATCCATAAATCATTCTACTATACATATCAATAGCAACAGTGATAAATGGTCTTCCTATTTCTTCTCTTGTTTCCTCATCAACTAAAATTACATCAACTTTAGTATGATCAATTTGTATAATATCTAGAGGTAGTTTTACTTCAGGAAATTTCCCAGGCATTCCTCTAGTTTCTCTTACACTAAGATTTTTTCTATGTTTTGCAATTAATTTAGGATTAATGTTATTAAGCCGATTCCTTATAGCTCCTCTTTTAGGAATCTGAACATTAAATTTTTTACATTCATTTGCAATTACATTATAAATATTTGAAAATGGCAATTGCTGGTCATCTAAATAAACTTCATTGATTATTGTATTTATAATTGCCTCTGTTTCTTGAGGAAATCTAGATTTTCCTTTACCTCCACAATTTTCTCTATTTCCAGCTAAGGAACTAACTGTGCCAAACTTCTCAAAAGTTTCAATCCATCTATAAAGAGTTGCCATACCTTTTTTAAATTTTTTAGCTCGTTTTTCTACATCTTTAGCTGTTCTCTTCTCCATTTCAAGTAAAGGTTTAATTATTTCATACTTTTCATTTGCTTTATCTAGAGCTTTATCTCCATATTCAACTTGTGATTTTTCAGGTTCATTTGCATTTTTAGAATTTTTTATTAAATCATTTACTTTTACAATTATTTCTTCATAGGGACTAATACTCTTTTTTAATAAAACTTTATCAGCAGAAGGATAACTTTTTATAATATATTCATTATCTTCATAAAATATTTTTGAGTTTATATTAAATTTAATTACTCCCATTATTTTTCTCCACAATAGATTTCATCGTGACTTTTTCATTTTCTAAATCAGTTTTTAAAATATTTTGAGCCACAAGTTTCCAAATATTATTTGAAACTATTTGATACTCACTTTGAGATTTCATAATTAAATTCGCAATTTCAAGTGCTGTCATTTTTTTGTCTTTTAAGACATCTAATATAATATCATCATACTTATCTTCAGAAGGATGAAGAATAAATCTGTACAAAAAATCAATATTTGATATATAAATTTCATTAAAATTTAGTTCTGTTAGAAATTTAAAATCTACACCTATTTCATCAGATCTTATTTTTGCAGCATTAAATTTCTTTTCATAAATATCTTTATTTTTTTCAAATTCACTTAAGTATTTAACTTCAATAAGTGCATCTTTTAGATTTGATTTTTTACATCTTTTAACAAAACAATCTAGGTCATACTTTTGTGGTTTACCATTTTTAATTATCATAATTCTTGGTTGTTCTCGGTAAGTTTCTACAGTATTATCAAATTCTAAAGAAAGGAAAAGTGTTTTTTCAAGTGAAGAGTCAAACCCAATAGATCTATTGTTTTTAACACTTGGGAAATGTCCCGTTACAGAACGATAGCTTTTTTTAATTTGTCTTTGTCCAAAAGTTATTGCATCATCATACATAATTTATCCAAAGTAATTTTAATAAATTATAGTATAAATATTCTTTTATTAAAATATTAAAATTTTTCTTCGTATTATTAATATTTAATATGATTATATATCATTAATTTAAATTTAGCTATTATAATTGAAATTAAATATTGGTTAAAAAAATATGCATATTCAATCAACATTCATTCATTTAGATAAAATAGGAAAAAAATCAGAGAAAGAATTATGGGATAAAAATATTTTATCTTGGGAAGAATATCAAAACTACTATGAAAAAGATAACCTTTTCTTTGATTTTAAATCATCAAAGCTTTATGAATCTATAAATGCATATAATACTAGAGATATACAGTTTTTTACTAATGGACTACCAAATAATGAATACTACAGATTAGCACTTTCTTTTCCTGAAGATGTAATTTTTTTAGATATTGAAACTACAGGCTTAAGTCATTACTATGACCACATTACAATGATTGGATGGAGTATTGGTGATGAATACAATTATTATGTAAATGGGATTTCAGATAAAGAAAAATTTAAAAACGATATGCTAAAAGCTAAAATCATTGTAACATTTAATGGTTCTATGTTTGATATACCATTTATAAAAAAAGAATTTCCACATATTAATATCCCAAAATGCCATATTGATTTAAGATTTTTTTCCAAAAGAGTTGGACTATCAGGTGGTCAAAAGAAAATTGAAGATGAAATAAACTTTAAAAGGAATAAATCATTAAAAAATACAGATGGATATATGGCTACAATTTTATGGGATATGTATAAATGGGGGAATAAACCCTCTCTAGAGAAGCTTATAGCTTACAATCATTCTGATATTGAAGGAATGAAAGCAATACTTGATTATTCAATTAAAGAAATTCATAAAAATTCTATTCTAAAAAAATATTTTAAAATACCATATAAATTTACAAGTAAAAAATCAAAATTAAAAAAACTAGAAATAAAAGAGTTTGTTAAAAATAATAAAATACCATTTGACCCTAAATCAACATTAAAATATAATGAACTTTCATCAAGAATAAATAGAAATATAAAAATTGTAGGTATTGATTTAACAGGTAGTGAAGAAAGACTTACAGGTGTATGTTTAATGGATAACAATAATATAGAAACTATGCAAATAGGGACAGATAAAGATATGATTGAATGTATCTTAAAATTTAAACCAGATTTAGTTTCAATAGATTCACCTCTATCATTACCCATTGGTAGAATTTCTGTATTTGATGATGATCCAGGAAGAGATGAATTTGGTATTTTAAGAGTTTGTGAACGTGTTTTAAAAAAAAGAGGAGTAAATGCCTATCCTACTTTATTACCAAGTATGCAAAAACTGACAAAAAGGGGAATAGAACTAGCTGATAAACTTAGAAAATTGGGTTTTCCTACAATAGAAAGTTATCCTGGTGTCGTTCAGGATATTATAGGATTGCCTAGAAAACAAGTTAGCCTTGATTTATTAAAAAAAGGATTAGGTAAGTTTGGTCTAAAAGGTGAATTTCTAAAAAAAGAAGTTAGTCATGATGAAATTGATGCAATTACTTCAGCAATAGTTGGGATGTTTTTTTTAAGTGGAGATTATGAAGGTATAGGTGATTTAAAAGAAAACTTAATGATTATTCCAAACTTAAAAGCCAAAAATAATCCCAGAAAAATTTTTGGAATTGGTGGACAAATAGCTTCTGGTAAAACAACAGCTGCAGAAATATTAAAAGATAAGGGATATGAATATACTCGATATAGTCAAATACTCAAAGACATACTTAAAGAAAAAGGTGAAATAGTAAATAGAGATAATCTTCAAGCCCTTGGTTTAGAAATGAGTAAAAAGCAAACAGAGTTTTCAAAAAAACTTTTTGAAACTATAAAAGACTTCAATTATGTTGTAATCGATGGCTTAAGATATCCTGAAGACTATACATTCTTTTTTGAAATGTACGGTTTTGATTTTAATTTTTTGTTTATCGAAGCAGATGATAAATTAAAAGAAGCCAGATATATTTCTTTAGGAAACACAAAAGAAGACTATTTAAAAGCTATTTCAAATGATTCCGAAATAAACATACCTAAGTTAAAGCTTTTATCCAATAATATTATATATAATAATGAATCTATTGAAGTATTGAAAGATAAAGTCTATGAAATAATAGAGGAGCAAAAATAAAGTGAGTGTAACAATTGTAGTTGGTGGACAATATGGTGGAGAAGGTAAAGGTAAAGTAACATATTGTATTGCAAAAGAAAAAAATATCAGAATAGCAGTAAGAGTTGGAGGAACTAATTCTGGCCATACTGTAGTTGATGAAAACAATAATAAGTTTATTTTAAGGCAATTACCAACAACTGCTATTTTACCAAATTCTATTTCAGTATTAAGTGCAGGAAGTTATATTGATTTAAATATATTAAAAGAAGAAATAAAATTAACAAAAATTTCTAATGATCAATTACTAATAGATGAAAATGCCATGATTATTACAAATGAAGATCTAGAAAATGAAGCTTCTTCAGTATTAAGAAAAGAAATTGGTTCTACATTAAGTGGAACAGGGCAAAGTGTACTTAGAAGAATACAACGAAATAAGTCAACTAAACTTGCAAAAGATGTTGAAGAATTAAAACCTTTTATAAGCAATACAAAAGAGTTTTTATTTGAAAGAATAATTAAAAAAGAAAAAATTATTATTGAAGGTACTCAAGGCTTTGGACTTTCTTTAATACATTCTCCACATTATCCATTCACAACATCTAGGGATACAACAGCAGCAGGCTTCTTATCAGAGGTTGGATTAAGTCCTTTTGATGTTGAAGATATTATTCTTGTAATAAGAACGTATCCTATTAGAGTTGAAGGTAATTCAGGTAAATTAGAAAATGAAATTTCTTGGGATGAGTTAGAGCAACTACCTGAATTTACCTCTGTTACAAAAAAAATGCGTAGAATTGCTAAATTTGATTCAAAAATTGTTAAGAAGGCAATAATCGCAAATAGACCAACAAATATAGTTCTAAATCATCTTGATTATATAAATGAAGTAGATAGAATTAAATATTTAAAAGAGATTGAAGAATCAATTGCACAAAAAGTTAATTATATAGGGTTAGATAATCAATGTATAACGAGCATATAACTTTACAATATAAAAGTTTATTAGAAGAATTAAGACCTAATGAGATAAATAAACTTTCTCTTGAAGATCAAAATGATATTGCACAAAATAAATATGATTATTATAAAATTAAAGATCCATATCCTGAAATATCTCCCGCATTATTAAATCCTTATGATATTGATAAATATATAAATAAAACTGGAATGATTTTTCCTTATGAAAGAGATAATTTAAAAACAGCAACCTACAGAATTCCATTATATGGAGATATTCATTATTGGGAGAATAATAGTAGAAAAAAGAAAACTCTTTCTAAAGATAAAAAAGATATATTCATTTTAAAACCTAATGCAATTATATATATACATATTTCAACAGTCTTTAGAGTTCCATATTATATAGCATTTAGATTTAATTTAAAAATTGATTTAGTACATAAAGGTTTATTATTAGGAACTGGGCCTGTTGTCGACCCTGGTTTTCAAGGTAGAATTATGATACCTATTCATAATTTAACTGCAAATGAGTATATATTGAGATCTGGAGATGGATTAATATGGATAGAATTCACTAAACTAAGTCCATTTAAAGAAGATAAACCTTTTAGTGAATTTAAATCTTTATTAAATCATACAGCAGATGATTATTTTGAATCAGCAAATAAATTAAGGAGTATTCAAAGTGCAATTCCAAATGCTATGGATAAAGCAAAAGAAGATGCAAAACAAGCTAAAGAAGATGCAGAAGCTGCACATAGTGCAGTAAAACTCATCTCATTTGCTACAGTTATTGCAGCTGTAATTGCTATTGGTGGAATTATCTATTCAGGGTATACATTATTAGCAAATGTAATAACACCTACTATAAGTTTAGTTGATTCTCAAAAAGAACAGTTATTAAAAAATGAAGATGAAATTAAAAAATTAAATGCTAAATTAAAATTAATTGAGGAAAAATTAACAAAAGTTAAAAAAAATGAAGAATAGAAGAATTGAAATTTGTGGTGGTATTGCATCAGGTAAAACATCTCTTACAAAATTACTTGAAAATAATAATTTAGGAACACCTATATATGAAAATTTTGAAGAAAATCCTTTTTGGAAACCTTTCTATGAAAATCCTGGAAAGTATATTTTTGAAACAGAAATCTCTTTCACTCTTCAGCATTATCATGAAATAAAAAAATTAAATCAATCTAACTTATTAATATGTGACTATTCTCTTCTTTTAGACCATGCATATGCAATGATAGGATTAACAGGTAAAAAATTGGAATTATATCTACAACTAATTCAAGAAATATATAATGATATTTCAACACCTGAATTAATCATATATTTAAAATGTAGTGCAGATGAAGAACTAAATAGAATTAAAAATAGAAATCGATCTGTTGAAACAAATATAGAACTTTCTTTTTTAGAACTTTTAAATAATGCTATTAATAAAGATATAAAAAAAGAAAATAAAATATTAACAATTGATAGTGAAAAGTATAATTTTGTAGATAATGAAAATGATAAGAAGCACATTATAAGCTTAATAAAAGATGAAATTAATAGTTTATTATAAAAAATTCAGATAGAAAAACTAGAAAGTATTTTAATTAGTCATTATCAATTTTTAATATATACATTAATATGTACATATTTAACTAATTTATAGTACAATCCTTTATTAAGGTAGGTATTAGGAGAAAAACTTATTCTCAAATTTTAATGAATATGACAATGTTCAGCAAAAAACAATAAAAATAACACTTCTTTTGAAGTGTTATTTTATATTTTTACTCACCTAAATCTATATTTATTCCTTGTTTCAAAAGTTCATCTTGTCTTACTTTTAAATAATCTAAATAACTATTTGGATATTGTTCATAATATTTTCCACTTACATATCTTAATAATTCTTTGAAATGGAAAGGGAATAACAACGCATCAACTGTAGAAATAAGTTTCTTATTATCATAAAGTAAAACTCCTGGTCTATAATCTAAATTGATTTTTAAAGCCCATTGTTTTGCTGTTGTTTTGTTACCTTCAACATCAATAATCTCTTCATCACTATTAGCATCAAGTCTTACTATTGTAAATTTAGAAAACTCTTCAATTACAGATTTTTCTTTTAATAATCTATTATGAAAATAATCACATTGAGTACAACTTCCATCTTCAAAAATTACTGCTAATGCTGTATTTATCTTCGATAAATCCTTTGTTTTTGTAAACATTTTATTATCTTTTAAAGTATAAAGCTCTTTTCTCTCAATCTTATTAATATATTCTGTTAATGTCATTTTCTCATAATGTTTACCTTGAACATATTCTAAAATATATTTAAAATCAGTTGGATTTCTATATCCATTAACTCTTACAACAACCTCTTTTTCATAATTAAAAAATAAAATTGTAGGACTATATTGAATCTGTAATTTTTCAGCTAGTTCTTTTTCTGTTAAAGTAATCTCTTCATCCCAAGCGATTTCTCTACTTCCTTTAACATTTATATTAATTACATCAAAATATTTTTTTATAAATTCACTCGTTTTATTTTCATTTATAAAATTCTCTTTTAACATCTTAGAACAATATGGACAACCTTCTAAATCCATAAAAACCATAAAATGTTTATTATTTTCTTTTGCTTCTTCAATATCTTCACTAATATCTAAAAAGCTATCTTTAAACCATTCAGGTGATTCATGCATTGAACCTCCTATAACTTTACCTTCAGTAGCATTCGCTGATATTGTAAACAATAAAATAATGCTAAAAAATAAAAACATAACTTTTTTAAATGATGCTTTCATAACTCTTCCTTATTATAATTTTCTATATTTTATTAAATAGTTCTTTAATATCAATGAAAATAATATTTAATAGTTAAAAAATTGATTTTTAATTTCATTTAGATACACTATTCAAATTTAAGGCTATTATTTACTTTATTTTTATAAAATAAAACTAATTTTTTAAATTAATTATTTTTAAAGGTTTATATTATGCAAGTTTATTTATATGCAAAAAGTGGTCATACAGTAGGACTTGAAGCTACAAAAAGATGTGCAACTATTGCAAATGTGTTAAAAGATTTTAATCCTATTTTATGTACAAGTGATTTTAGAGCAGGAGCTTTTGCAAAAGAGCATTTAGGTGTTAAAAAATACGTTAATGTTGATGTTTTAAGAAATCTAACAAATCTTATGCAAAGAAACGATATCTTAATTTATGAATCAGAAGAAGAAAATGAACAAATGCAACAAGAAATAAAAAATTTCTGTTCTTTATCATATAAAATTGGGATAGATATTCAAAAGCCTATTGTAGATAATTTTATATATTCAAAAATCGATACTCCTACTATTGAAAAAACTCTATTTTTTGGAGATGATGATTATGAAAACTTACTAATTGAGATGACAAAAGATTCTAAAAAATTTGATTTATCTCTTCTTATGGGGCATTATTTCTTTTTAGGAAATGAAAAAATATTTAAAAACAATTTTACAAATATTATAGATGAAGAAGAGTATGTACAAACTATTCAAAACTCTAAATATCTTTTAACCTCATCTTTACAAACAGCACTTGAATCTCTTGCTTGTGGGAATAAACCTGTTTTATTTCAAAGAAGAGATAAACAATTAGACCATGAATTGATAAACAAATTTTCTTTACCTATAATCGAATATTCTGATTTTGATGATTTAATAAATAAATTTGAGAATTTAATAAAAAGTTATCCTAATATTAATTTTGATGAATCTAACAATTATGAAAATATTATTTTAGAAATAAAAGAGAAAATAGAATTATTTAACAAATTAACTCAATCATAAAAACCTTAAATATTTTTATATAACTAAATCTTATAATAGTTTATGCAAATCATAAGGTTAGTTTATATAAAATTTTAAAAAATCATAAAGGTTTTAAAATGAAAGAGAATACAGAGTTTTTAAAAAAAACTCCATACAGATTTAAAAGATATTATGGATACATTATAGCAACCCTTGTTGCTTTATCTTTACCATTTATTAAAATTGATGGGAATCATATCTTTTTATTATCTTTTGACAAGAAACAGTTACATTTATTAGGTACAGCTTTTGATATGCAAGAGTTGTATTTAATGCCATTTTTATTAATGCTTTTATTCTTAGGAATTTTTGCAGTTACTTCTCTAGGAGGAAGAGCTTGGTGTGGTTGGGCATGTCCACAAACTATATTTAGGGTAATTTATAGAGATTTGATTGAATCAAAACTTTTAGGATTAAGAAGAATAAAAAATAAACAAAAAGAACCTGATTGGTCAAAAGCTGAAAATAAAGCAAAAAAAGTTGTTGGTATTATAATTTGGTCATGTCTAGCACTTTTAGCTGCATCAAATTTCATGTGGTATTTTGTTCCGCCTGAAGACTTTTTTGCATATTTACAAAATCCAACTGAACATCTATTTTTAATCGGTTTTGTTTTAGCAATTGCTGGATTTTTAATTTATGATGTTATTTTTCTAAAAGAAGATTTCTGCGTATATATCTGTCCTTACTCAAGAGTTCAATCTGTTTTATATGATAATGATACATATCAAGCCATCTATTCTACAAATAGAGGTGGAGAAATCTATAATGATAGTAAAGAGAAAATAATTTTTAAAGCAAAAGATTTACCAAATCCATCAAATGAATGTACAACATGTGAATCATGTGTAACTGTTTGTCCTACACATATAGATATTAGAAAAGGTTTACAATTAGAGTGTATTAACTGCTTAGAATGTGTTGATGCATGTACAACGGTTATGGGAAAACTTGGAAAACCGTCATTAGTTCAATGGTCAAGTACAAATGCTATTAAAAATAATACTCCAACAAAAATAGTTAGAAAATCAACGGTTATGTATTTTGTTGCATTAGCTACTGTAATAGGTCTTTTATTTGTGATGAGTGGCGAAAAAGAGTATATGCTTTTAAATGTAAATAAAACAACAGAATTATATAAAGTAAAAGAAAACAATGTAGTTTCAAATAACTTTTTATTATTGTTCCAAAATACAGAATCTAAACCTCTAACTTATAATCTTGAAGTAGTTGGAAATCCAGATATTACTATCTCAAGATTTGAACCATTTACTTTAAGTCCAGGAAAACTTGCAAAAAAAGTAGTAATTCTTCAAACAAATAAAGTTTTGGTAAGTGATAATACAAAAGATACACCTATTGAAATTACTTTAAAAGCTTATGCAAAAGAAGACCCTGAAAAAGTTGTGGTATTCAGAAAAGCTGTATTTATCTATCCAAGATTAGATAAACTTAAATAAACATCATATAAGATAAGAGAACTCTTATCTTATATAAATTAACTTACTTATCAACTAAACTTAGATACAATCGCGATTATATATTTATCAACTATTTTATGGAGTATTTTTAATGACAAAATTCATTTTTGTAACGGGTGGAGTTCTTAGTTCACTAGGAAAAGGTATAACTTCTGCTTCTATTGCAACAATATTAAAACAATCTGGCTTTAAAGTGAGTATGCTTAAAATCGACCCTTACTTAAATGTAGACCCAGGAACTATGAGTCCACTTGAGCATGGAGAAGTTTTTGTTACAGCTGATGGTGCTGAGACAGATTTAGATTTAGGAAACTATGAAAGATTTATCGATAAAACTTTAACTAAAAAGAACAGTTTCACAACAGGTCAAGTTTATCAAAGTGTTATTAAAAGAGAGAGAGAAGGTGGATACTTAGGTAAAACTATTCAAGTAATTCCACATGTAGTTGATGAGATTAAAGATAGAATTTTTGATGCAGCGGAAGATAATGATTTTTTAATTATTGAACTTGGTGGAACAGTTGGAGATATTGAAGGCTTACCTTTTATGGAAGCAATTAGATCAATAAGACATGAACTTCCAAAAACTAATACTATGAATATTCATGTAAGTTTAATTCCTTATATTAAAGCAGCTGGTGAATTAAAAACAAAACCAACTCAGCACTCTGTTCAAGAATTAAGAAGAATTGGTATAACTCCTCATATGTTAGTTTGCAGAACAGAAAAAGAGTTACCAAAAATCTTAAAAGATAAATTAGCATTATCTTGTGATATTGATAGAAATGCAGTTATTGAAGCAGGAGATGCACAATCTATTTATCAAGTACCTCTTCATTTCATTAAAGAAGGAATATTAACACCTTTATCAGAGCATTTTAATATTAAAATTAAACCAAATATGGAAAAATGGGATACTTTAGTAAAAAACATTCTAGTTCCTCAAGATGAAGTTACTATTGCTTTTGTTGGTAAATATCTTGATTTAAAAGAGTCTTATAAATCATTGATTGAAGCTTTAATTCATGCAGGGGCTCACTTAAATACAAAAGTAAATATTCACTGGTGCGATAGTGAAAGAATAGAAGATGTTGGAGTTTACGATATCATTGGAAATGCTGATGGAATTTTAGTTGCTGGTGGATTTGGTCAAAGAGGTGTTGAAGGAAAATTAGCAGCTATAAGATATGCGAGAGAAAATCAAATCCCTTATTTAGGAATTTGTCTTGGTATGCAGCTTTCGATTATTGAATTTGCTAGAAATGTTTTAGGAATAGAAGATGCAAACTCTATAGAGTTTGATGCAAATACTAAAAATCCTTTAATATATTTGATTGATTCATTTATTGACCAAAGTGGAAATAAACAATTAAGAACACATGAATCACCAATGGGTGGAACTATGAGATTAGGTGAATATCCATTTGAACCACTAAAAGGTTCAAAATTACAAAAAGCTTATGGAAATGATGAAGTATACTATGAAAGACATAGACATAGATATGAAGCAAATCCAGCATATAAAGAAGCTTTAGAAAATGCTGGTATGATTATCTCAGGTCAATCAAATGGTTTAATTGAAGCTGTTGAATTAAAAGATCATCCTTGGTTTGTCGGAGTTCAATTCCATCCAGAATTTACATCTCATTTAGAGACTCCAAATCCAATTATATTAGAATTTGTAAAACAAGCAAATAAATCTTAATAATGACTAAAATCACAAAAAGTAGACTTTTTGAGATTTTATCAGCAAGGCATTTAAATAATCCTTATTCAAAACTTGCTGATATACCATCTCCTGATAATTTCAAAGATATATCAATCGCTAGTAAAAGAATCAAACAAGCTATTTTAAATAATGAAACTATCACTATTGTTGGTGATTATGATGTTGATGGAGTAGTTTCAACTACTATAATGCTAGATTTTTTCAAAACAATTAATGTAAAAGTAAATCACATTATTCCAAACCGATTTGAACATGGTTATGGACTTTCTACTAAAATTGTTGATTTAATAGATGAAGGATTAGTAATCACTGTCGATAATGGAATTTCAGCATATGAAGCTTCAATTAAATTAAAAGAAAAAAATATTGACTTAATCATTACTGACCATCATACGGTTGGAGATAAAATTCCTTTAGCATTTGCAATAATAAATCCAAAACAAAAAGATTGTAACTTTGAATTTAAAGATATTTGTGGAGCACAAGTTGCTTGGTATTTATGTGCTGCAATAAAAAAAGAGATGAATTTAGATGTAAATATGGGAAATTTCTTGGATTTATTAAGCGTTGCAATAATTGCTGATATTATGCCTATGACTGCTTTAAATTATACTATGGTAAAACAAGGTTTAAAAAAAATAAAATCTTCATCAAGACAAGCTTTTAAAATTTTAAATGAGGTTATGTCAAAAAAATCTTTAGTATCTGATGATATTGGCTTTTTTATTGCTCCAAAACTAAATAGTGCAGGAAGAATGGATGATGCAAGCATTGCTTTAGAATTTTTACTTTCAGAGACATCACATAGTGCAAATGAAACTCTATCTTTATTAGATGAATTAAATAATTATAGAAAAACTTTACAAGAAGAGATTTCAAAAAAAGCTGATTCCAAAACAGATAAAAATGATAAAGCTGTTATTGTTTGGGGAGAGAATTGGCATGAAGGAGTTATTGGAATTGTTGCTTCAAAATTATCAAATTCACATAAAAAACCTGCATTTATTTTTTCAATTCATAATGGAGTAGCAAAAGGAAGTGCAAGAGCTAACTCAAATATAAATTTATATGAACTTATTACAAAAGCATCTCATCTTCTTTTAGGATACGGAGGTCATAAAAATGCCGCTGGGTTATCTTTAAAAGAGGAAAATCTTGAAGAGTTTAAAAATATAATAAATACTGAACTTAGAAACCAAAATGAAGATCTTCACATCGAACCAATAACATTAGGTGAATTGGATGTTTCAAGTGTAGATTTAGAATTTATATCGATAATCGAACAATTTGAACCTTATGGCTTAGAAAATCATAGACCAATATTTAAAATCTCAAATGCATCATTAGTTAAATATGATTTAATAGGTCGTGACAAAAATCATTTAAAACTAACTTTAAATAGTGATGGATATATTTTTGAGGCTTTAAAATTTAATGATTCAAATAAAGATATCTCTTCAAATTTAGATTTAATAGTATCCGTTTCAAAAAATGAATTTAGGGGAGAAGTTTCTCCTCAATTTTTAATTCAAGAGATATTATAAAACTAAAAAAGGTCTTCTTGGAGGATTTTTTTTATCCAAAGTTCCCTCTAAACCTAAAATTTCCTCATCAATATCCGTTCTAGCATATGATGATGATAAAATATTTCCTGTTTGAATATCAATAAGTTTTATAAATACATTTAAACTTCTACTTGTTATAGAATAGGTTCCTACAACTGCATATCTAGTTTTTACTTTATCAGATAAAATTCTATTTTTTTCTCTTGTTAATAGATTAAATCCAGAATTACCTATTTCAAACTCTTTTCCTAACTCTATTTCACGAACTATTATATCAAGAGAAGATAATTTATCTTTTAGCATACTTGATAATAAAAATCCCAATTGAGATCTATTTTTTAATTTATCTAAATTAACAAAATCAGATACTAAAACCACATCACCTAATGGAATATTTTTTTTAATTTTAGAAGCTGATTCATCAACCATTTTTGAAACTAAATAGTGAAAATTATTTGATCCATTAATAGGATTTTTGAAAGCACAAGAAGTAAAAAAGAGAGTTAAGAAAACTAAACCAAAAACAAGTTTTAATTTTCTTAATGATTCAATAATCATAAATTATCGCTCTTTAACTATTTTTATAGTTCTTGCTGGTGCACAATCTCCAAACATGATACAGTCATTTGCCAATCCATGTTTGTATGTTGATCTAGCACTTGAAATTATTTTACCAGTAATATTATCTATAACCCTAGCATTTAAAATAACTCTTCCAGCTTGTCTTGAATAAGTTCCAACAACAACATAAGTACTTGGTACACTTCCTTTTAATTCATGGGGTTTTCTTGAAATAAAATATTCACCTTGTTCGTTTATAGAAACAGCCATTTGACCTCTATATTCTATAACATTAAATCCTCTATTCGATAGTTCATTTATCATACTTTCACCAATAACTCTTCCAAATTCTGATGTCTCTTTTAACTTATCTAATCTAACAAATGATGTAATAAGCACTGGTTTATTTGTGTCAAGTTTTCTATTTTGCATAATTTGTGTAGATAATGATGCTATCGTAGCTTCCAGTGATTTTTGCGTTGTTACGTTATTTTGCATATCCTGAGCAACTTCTAAATGTTGTTTAGCTGTTTGAACTTTACTATACTCTTTTACAACTTCATCACTAACTGCTGTGTTTGAACTAATTTTTTTATAAGAACAACCCGTCATAACAAATAGAAGTAAAGAAGCTAAAACACTTACCCTAGAAATATTTTTAAACATAAAAACCCCTTTTTATAATTGGTTAGATTTTATTTAAAATTTGCTTATATATCCTTGAATAAATAATCCTAAAATAATATTAAAAACATCTATTTCTTTATATTTCAACTTCCTTTGTATATAATATTTCTAAATTAAATAAAGGATAAAAAGATGGCAAAAATTCTTATTCCTATTTCGAATGGTTTTGAAGAAATAGAGGCAATTTCGATTATAGATATCTGTAGACGAGCAAATATTGAAGTTACCGTAGCAGCTGTTGAAGATATTCAAACTATAGGTGCACACAATATAAAAATTGAAGCTGATTGTAAAATTGAAGATGTAAAATCTGATGATTTTGATATGATAGTTTTACCAGGTGGTCTTCCAAATGCCTTTACACTTGCAAATAATAATCATGTACTAACCCTATTAAAAGAATTTAAAACAAAAAATAAAAAAATAGGTGCAATTTGTGCAGCTCCTTATGCTTTACACAAAGCTGATGTTTTAAATGAAAATTTTACTTGTTATCCAAGTTTTGAAAATAAAATAAGAACCAATGGTTACCATGAAAATGATGATATTGTGATTGATAATAATGTAATTACATCAAAAGGTCCAGCAACAGCTATGAATTTTGCTTTAGAAATAGTAGATATTCTTTGTGGTGAAGAGATTTATACAAATGTAAAAAATGGTTTATTAGCAAAATAGAAATCAAATTGTAATAAAAAATAATTAAAATGCTTTTATGAAATATAAAAGCATATTTATCTCAGATGTTCATCTGGGAACTCGTTTTTCAAAGGCTAAACTATTATTAAACTTTTTCAAACATAATGAATGTGAAAATTTAATTTTAGTAGGTGATATAATAGATGGTTGGTCAATAAAAAGAAAATTATATTGGCCTCAAGAGCATTCTGATGTTATTCAAAAGATTTTAAAAAAAGCAAAAAAAGGTACAAAAGTGACTTTTATCACTGGTAACCATGATGAATTTTTACGTCCTTTTGTTCCTTTATTACTTGGAAATTCCATAAATATCTCTAATGAACTAGAATATATAGCCTTAAATGGTAAAAAATATTATATAACGCATGGTGACTTTTTTGATTCTATAACAATGACAAAAAAATGGTTAGCTGTTTTAGGAGATTATGGCTATGATTTACTTTTACATTTAAATAGCATTTTAAACTTTTTTAGAAAATTATTTGGAATAAGAAAATATTGGTCTTTATCAAAATATGTAAAAGACAATGTTAAATCATCTGTCTCTTTCATCAATGATTTTGAATCAGTTTTAGCAAATCATGCAAGAAATAAAGCTTATGATGGTATCATTTGTGGACATATTCATAAAGCGGAAATAAAATTAATAGATGAAATAGAATACCTAAATTGTGGAGATTGGGTTGAATCATGTACTGCTATTGTTGAAACTTTTGATGGAAAATTTGAAATTATTGATTGGTTAGAAAAAAATGCAACTAAATAATATAGCTTTTGCTTTAGGTGGAGGTGCTTCTCGTGGTGCTTTTCATTTAGGAGTTTTAGATTTTTGTGAAGAACAAAACATAGATATAAAAGCTTATAGTGGCTCTTCAATTGGAGCAATTATTGCAGCCTCCCATGCAAGTGGAATAAAAGCAAAAGAGCAACTAAAAATATTCTCTTCAAAAGATGTAAAACAAGCTTTAAAATTTAATTATTTTAAAAATGGTTTACTTAAAATTGATACATCAAATAAAATTATTAAAGAGTTATTACCTATTGAAAAACTTGAAAATATTCCAAAACCTATTTGGGTTAGTGCTTATGATATCAAAAAAAAGCAATTACACTATTTCAATAGTGGAGACACTGTCACTTTATGTATGGCATCAAGTGCATTAATTCCACTTTTTAAACCGGTCTCTTATGAAGGAATGTATTTAATAGATGGTGGTTTATTTGATAATCTTCCCATAAAACCTCTTCAAAATAAAAGTTATGATATTCATACTCTAGATTTATTTGCAAAAGAGCCCAAAATAGGAACAAAAAATAAAAATCCAATTAAAAATATAAAAAAATTACTCTTTAAGCAACTTCATCAAAATCATAAACATAGTATAGAAAACACCCATTATTACATAGGAACTCATCATATAAGAAATTTTTCTTTATTCAGTTTTAAAGAACTAGAAGAGTGTTTTAAATTAGGTTTTAAAGAGGCTCAAAAACATTTTTTAGATATACTATAAATAAAAACACAAAAGATTTATACAATGTCACAAATCCCACAATTTACCCATTTACATTTACATACAGAATATTCATTATTAGATGGGGCTAATAAAATAAAACCTCTGGCAAAAAAACTAAAAAAACTTGGTATGACAAGTGTTGCAATGACAGATCATGGAAATATGTTTGGTGCAATTGACTTTTACAATGCAATGAGAGCAGAAGATATAAAACCAATTATTGGAATGGAAGCTTATATTCATAATAGCGATGATATTGGAGATAAAACAAATAGGCAAAGATTTCACTTATGTTTATATGCTAAAAATGAAATTGGATATAAAAATCTTATGTTTCTAAGCTCTCAAGCATATATGCATGGATTTTACTACTATCCCCGAATTAATAAACAACTTTTACGTGAAAATGCAGAAGGTTTAGTTTGTAGTGCTGCTTGTTTACAAGGTGAAGTAAATTGGCATTTAAATACTCAAAATGAAAGAAATGTAAAAAATGGTGCAAAAGGTTATGAAGAAGCAAAAAGAATTGCTTTAGAATACAAAGAAATTTTTGGAGATGATTTTTATTTAGAGATTATGAGGCATGGTATTGGTGACCAGCATTTTGTTGATGATCAAATTTTAAGAATCTCAAAAGAGACAGGAATAAAAGTTGTAGCTACAAATGATACACACTATTTAGAACAAAAAGATGCTGATGCACATGAAGCTTTTATGTGTATTGCAATGAATAAACTTTATGATGACCCAAATAGATTAAGACATAGTGTTCATGAGTTTTATTTAAAATCACCTGAACAAATAGCAAAACTATATGCAGATATTCCTGAAGCCATCGAAGCTACTCAAGAAATAGCCAATAAGTGTAATTTAACAATAAAATTAGGAAATCCAACTCCCCCAAATTTTAAGTTTACTAGACAAAAATTAAAAGAATTAAATCTTGATATTCCTGAACCAAATGAAGAGTACTCTTTAGAAAATGATAAAGTTTTATTTATTCACGAATGTAGAGCAGGACTTGAAGATAGACTTAAAATAGTTCCAAAAGAAAAACATCAAGAGTACAAAGATAGACTTGAAGTTGAAATAGAAATCATAAATAATATGCGATTTCCTGGATATATGCTAATTGTTTGGGATTTCGTAATTGTAGCAAAACAAATGGGAATTCCTGTTGGTCCTGGAAGGGGAAGTGCGGCTGGAAGCTTAGTTGCTTTCTCGCTAAAAATCACAGATATTGACCCTATTCCTTATGGACTTCTTTTTGAAAGATTTCTAAATCCAGAAAGGGTTTCAATGCCCGATATTGATATGGACTTCTGCCAAGCAAGACGGGGTGAAATAATTGATTATGTTGTTCAACAATATGGTCGAGCAAACGTAGCTCAAATTATAACTTTTGGTAAGCTTTTAGCAAAAGGAGTTATACGAGATGTTGCAAGAGTTCTTGATATGCCTTATGCAAAAGCTGATGCAATGGCAAAACTTATTCCTGATGAATTAGGAATAAATCTTACTTCATCTTGGGAAAAAGAACCAAAAATAAAGGAACTTTGTGATTCTGACCCACAAGCTGCACGTGTTTGGGAATATGCTTTGGCACTTGAAGGATTAAATAGAAATGCAGGAACTCACGCAGCAGGTGTTGTAATCTCAAATGAACCTTTATGGAAAAAAACTCCACTTTTTAAACCAAGTGGACTTGATACACTTGCAACTCAATACAACGGTAAATATGTAGAAGATGTGGATTTAATCAAATTCGACTTTTTAGGTTTAAAAACCCTAACAGTTATTGAAGAAGCAAATAAACTAATAGAACAAAGACATGGAAAAAGAGTAGATTTTATCACAGCAGATGTAAATGACAAAGGTGTTTATGACCTGATTCAAACCGGAAATACAATGGGATTATTTCAAATCGAGTCCGATGGTATGCAAGATTTATGTAAAAGATTGAAGCCATCAAATTTTGAGGATATAATAGCCGTTCTTGCACTTTATAGACCAGGTCCAATGGAATCAGGGATGCTAGATGACTTTATTGATAGAAAACATGGTCGAGCTGAAATTAACTACTTTTATGATGAGTTTGATGCACCACTTCGTCCAATTCTTGAAACAACTTATGGAGTTATTGTTTATCAAGAGCAGGTTATGCAAATCGTTCAAACGATAGGAGGTTTCTCACTTGGAGGCGCTGACTTAGTAAGACGTGCTATGGGTAAAAAAATTAAAGAAGAGATGGATAGATTAAAAGGTGAGTTTGCAGAAGGAGGAGTAAAAAAAGGATACCAAAGAGCACACTGTGAAGAACTATTTGATTTAATTGTAAAATTTGCTGGATATGGATTTAATAAATCTCACTCAGCAGCTTATGCCTTGGTAACCTTTTATACTTCGTATTTAAAAAAATATTATCCATCAGAGTTTATGGCAGCATTACTAACACTTGAAAAAGATAATACAGATAAAGTTGTTAAGTATGTTGATGAAGTAAAAAGATTAGGACTTGATTTATTTCCACCTGATATTAATAAATCAGATTTAGTATTTAGTGCAAAAAAAATAGATGGAAAAGAAGTTGTAATGTTTGGAATGGGAGCAATTAAAGGTGCAGGTGATGTTGCGATTAATTCTATTTTAAAAGCAAGAAATGAAGGTGGTTCATTTAGTGATTTAGCAGATTTTATCTCAAGAATAGATGGAAGTAAAGTAAATAAAAGAGTAATTGAATCTCTAACAAAAGCTGGTGCTTTTGATAGTTTTGGCTACTCAAGACAAGCTCTACTTAATCAAATTGAAAAAATTATTGAAACAGTTGGAAAAGCAGCCGTTGCAAAAAAAATGGCTACAGGTTCACTTTTTGGAGATAGTGATGAACTTACAAAAATAGATATAGAACTAGAACATCTTCCTGAATTTGAAGCAAAAGAAATTTTAGAACTAGAAAAAGCCTCTTTAGGTTTTTATGTTTCTGGACATCCACTCGATGAATATAGAGAACAAATTGATAAAATCAATTATACTTTATCTTCTCAAATTGATGAACTTGATGACGGAAGTCAGGCATTATTTGTAGGAAAAATCGAGAATATTACTGAAAAAATATCTAAAAAAGGTAATAAATTTGGAATTGCAACTATTATGGATTTTCACGGAACAATTGAACTCATGCTTTTTGAAGATAGATTAAAAGAGTTAAAAGAAGAGTACAATTTAGAAGAACCAATTGCATTTAAAGTAAGAATTTCAAAAGATGAAAACTTTACACGAATGAATATCCTAAAAATTGAAACTATTTTAGATGCTCAAAAAGAGAAAATAAAAACTAAACAAAAAGAGATTCAAGAACCTCCTTTGGTTATTGCTATCCCTTTTTCTCATGATGAAAATAAAATATATCAACTATTTGAGATAGTTGCAGAAAATCAAGGTAAAAGAGAATTGAAAATTTTAATAAAATCTAAATTAGCTGATTTAGAACTTGAAACAGGTTTTAAAGTTACAAATAATGTAGAAAAACTACTACATAAAATTGAAGGAGCCTATATAATAGATGAAACAAATACTAATAACCAATGATGATGGATATGATGCAGTTGGATTAAAAGCGTTAATTGAAGCTTTAACTCCAATTGCAAAAATCACAGTTGTTGCACCAGCACGTAATAAATCAGCTTGTGGTCACTCATTAACACTAGATAAACCATTGAGAATGGTAAGTGTTTCTGACGATTTTTATAAAATTGATGATGGAACTCCAACTGATTGCATATATATTTCCATTTCAAATCTATTTAAAGAAGGTTATAAACCAGATTTGGTAATAAGTGGTATTAATATTGGTGCAAATATGGGTGAAGACATAACTTATAGTGGAACAGCAGCTGGTGCTATGGAGGCAGTTATTCATGGAATTCCATCTATTGCGATTTCTCAAGTTTGTATAGATAATTGTCAAAGTATAAAAAATGGTTGGGATTTTGAATTAGCAAAAAAAACGATTTATGAATTAGCTTTAAAAATCTTAAATAGTAACTTTCCATTAGATGAAAGAAAGTTTTTAAATGTTAATATTCCACCTATTAAAGCCTCTGATTGTAAAGGTATAAAAGTTACAAAAGCTGGATTTAGAGAGTATGGAAATGATACTCATAGACATTTAAATCCAAGAGGTGAAGAGTATTACTGGATAGGATTACATCCTTTGATTTGGAAATCTTCAGAAAATAAAAATTGTGACTTTGAAGCAATAAAAGCAAATTATGTATCAATTACTCCAATTATGCTTGATATGACTTCTTATAATGATATAAAATCAATTGAAAATTGGTTAACAAAATAAAAGGAAACAAATGAATTTTACAAATTCTTTATTAAAACATATTGACAAATTAGTTGGTACATTAAGGTCTGAAGAACAATTACAAGAAATACTAAAAAGAAAATTTACAAAAAAAGAGTATAAAGTTTTTGTTGCATTTGAAGAAGGGAAAACTATAGAAGAGATAAAAGCTATAGTAAAAGATGATGAAGAAAAAATAACTGAACATTATAAAGTTGCAAAGAAAAAACTTAATCAAGAAAAAATAAAAAAAGAACTAGTAAGTTATGAATAAAAAAAGGGGAAAAGATAAAATCTTTTCCCCTTTTATATTAACAAAACAGAATCTTATAATCTTGATTCGTATCTTCTTAACATATATAATCTTTTTAACATTTTCTTTCTAGCTGATATTTTTTGTTTTTTTCTGATCTCTGTCATTGGCTCAAAATATCTTCTAGCTCTAGTTTCAGTAACAATAAGATTTCTATCACATTGTTTCTTAAACCTTCTATAAGCTTCGTCAAAAGATTCGTTATCCTTAACTTTAATGCCTGGCACTAAAATCACCCACTTTCTTTTTAAATTTAGATGTATATTATATTTAAAATTTACTTAATTCTCATTTAACAAAGAATAGACTACAATAATATTTTAAACTCTAAAGGAATTATTTTGAACCTAACTCATCTAGATAATAATAATAGACCTAAAATGGTTGATGTATCAAATAAAAATGAAACTCAAAGAATAGCCATTGCTTCAGGTGAAATAACAATGTCTAAAGAAGCCTTTGATGCAATAATTTCTAAAAATACAAAAAAAGGTCCAGTTCTACAAACAGCTGTAATTGCAGCTATTATGGGAGTTAAAAAGACTTCTGATTTAATACCAATGTGCCATCCTTTACTATTAAGTGGTATAAATTGTGATATTGAAGAAAAACCATTACTTCCTGGCTTTAAATTAATTGTAACAGCAAAATTAAATGGTCAAACAGGTGTTGAAATGGAAGCATTAACAGGGGTTTCTATTGGATTATTAACAATATACGATATGGTTAAAGCAATTGATAAATCTATGATAATTTCAAATGTACAATTAGAAAAGAAATCAGGTGGGAAAAGCGGTGATTTTGAAAGGAAAATATAATGATTGATTTAAGTAAAGAAAGATTAGAATTAAACTATCCATGTAACTGGGAATATAAACTTGTAGTTTTAGAACATATAAATATAAAAATGACAGTAAAAGAAATCATTTCAAATCGTGAACATAAAGTAAAAGAATCAAAAGTTAGTGCTAAAGGTAAATTTAAAAGTTACACATTAGAATTACTTGTTCATAATGAAGATGATAGAAAAGAATTGTTCAAACAACTAGGGGAACATGAGAATATAAAGATGGTACTATAAGAATAGATACTAAAAGAGGTATAAAATAGAAGGTATAAAAAGTCCTTCTAAAAATTATAAGATTGAATAAAAAGCATGCCAAATTAAAGAAAGAGTAAAAAAGCCTTTAGGAGAAAAGAGATAGAAAACAAGAACTAAAGAGGAAATAACAAACAAGGGTAAAAAGGGTAGGTAAAAAAAAAGCTTCTTCCAAAGAGAACTAGTAGTAGTTCAAATAGAAAGAAGCTTTGTGTGTGTAAAAACTCAAAGCTGGCAGCGACCTACGTTTCCACCAGGGGACCCGGCAGTATTATCGGCGATGAAGTGCTTGACTTCCAGGTTCGGAATGGGACTGGGTATTTCCACTTCTCTGTAGCCACCAGCAAGTTGAGTATTAAATAAATTAAGAATAAAAAAGAACTAAAATTCTGTTCACTCATAAAAATCATCACTTAGATAATTTCTCTAAATTTACTTAATACTCAACTCGTTAAGGAGTTAAGAAAAAATAATGCTAAAGTCTTTGCTTCTTAAAAAAATTGACATTTTTTCAAGGTAACATTAAACACAATATATATTAAATATAAAAACATATATTTAATAAGATAGTAAACCAAAGAATTGTTAAAATAAGCCAAACGTTCTATTAGTACTGGTCAGCTAAACGCCTTACAACGCTTACACATCCAGCCTATCAACCAGCTAGTCTTGCTGGGAACTTCAGGGAAAGTTAATCTTAGAGTTGGCTTCGAGCTTAGATGCTTTCAGCTCTTATCACATCCGTACGTAGCTACCCAACGATGCTCTTGGCAGAACAATTGGTACACCAGTGGTACGTTCATCCCGGTCCTCTCGTACTAGGGACAAATCTCTTCAACTTTCCTACGCCCACGGAAGATAGGGACCGAACTGTCTCACGACGTTCTGAACCCAGCTCGCGTACCGCTTTAAATGGCGAACAGCCATACCCTTGGGACCGACTTCAGCCCCAGGATGCGATGAGCCGACATCGAGGTGCCAAACCTCCCCGTCGATGTGAGCTCTTGGGGGAGATCAGCCTGTTATCCCCGGCGTACCTTTTATCCTTTGAGCGATGGCCCTTCCACGCAGAACCACCGGATCACTATGACCGACTTTCGTCTCTGTTCGACTTGTATGTCTCACAGTCAAGCTAGTTTATGCCATTATACTCAACAAGCGATTTCCATCCGCTTTGAACTAACCTTTGTAAGCCTCCGTTACTTTTTAGGAGGCGACCGCCCCAGTCAAACTACCCACCAGACATTGTCCTGATACAAGATAATTGTACGCAGTTAGTAACTCAAATATTCAAGGGTGGTATCTCAAGGATGGCTCCGCTAGTACTTGCGTCCTAGCATCACAGCCTCCCACCTATCCTGCACATGAATATCCAAGCTACAGTGTCAAGCTGTAGTAAAGGTGCACGGGGTCTTTCCGTCTTTCCGCGGGTAGGAGGAATTTTCACCTCCACTACAATTTCACTGGATCCCTGGTTGAGACAGCTCCCATCTCGTTACGCCATTCATGCAGGTCGGTATTTAACCGACAAGGAATTTCGCTACCTTAGGACCGTTATAGTTACGGCCGCCGTTTACTCGGGCTTCAATCAAATGCTTCGCTTGCGCTGACATCATCAGTTAACCTTCGAGCACCGGGCAGGCGTCACACCTTATACATCCACTTACGTGTTAGCAAAGTGCTGTGTTTTTGGTAAACAGTCGGGAGGGACTCTTTGTTGCAACCTCTCTAGCTTTTTGGAGCAAGTCCATATACCAAAGTAGGCACACCTTATACCGAAGATACGGTGCTAGTTTGCAGAGTTCCTTAACCAGGGTTCTTCCACGCGCCTTAGAATACTCATCCCACCCACCTGTGTCGGTTTACGGTACGGGCAACATACAATATACTTAGTGGCTTTTCTTGGCACGACAGTATCATCGATTCTCCATCTCCTCCGAAGAGTGTCAAGAGCCTGTAAGATCTCGGCCTATTGCAACCCGGATTTGCCTAAGTTACAGCCTACGTCCTTCGACCCACTATTCCATCAGTGAGCTCGATTAACTCTATGCGTCCCCACATCGCGCTTATATGTTGGTATTGAAATATTAATCAATTTGCCATCGTCTACCCCTTTCGGACTCGACTTAGGTCCCGACTAACCCTACGATGACGAGCATCGCGTAGGAAACCTTGGGTTTTCGGCGTTGAGGATTCTCACCTCAATTATCGCTACTCATGCCTGCATGCTCACTTCTATCCGCTCCAACGCTCCTTACCGGTACATCTTCTACGCTGAATAGAACGCTCTCCTACCACTCAATTAAAAATTGAATCTAAAGCTTCGGTGTACATCTTAGCCCCGTTATATTTTCCGCGCAGAATCACTAGACCAGTGAGCTGTTACGCTTTCTTTAAAGGATGGCTGCTTCTAAGCCAACCTCCTGGTTGTCACAGTAACTCCACATCGTTTTCCACTTAGATGTAACTTAGGGACCTTAGCTGTTAGTCTGGGTTGTTCCCCTCTCGACGATTGATTTTATCACCCACCGCCTGACTCCTGTGATTCCACATATAGTATTCATAGTTTGATAGGGTTTGGTACCGCGGTAAGCAGCCCTAGCCCATTCAGTGCTCTACCCCTATATGCTACAACACAAGGCTATACCTAAATATATTTCGGAGAGAACCAGCTATCACGAAGTTTGATTGGCCTTTCACCCCTATCCACAAGTCATCCCAAGACTTTTCAACGCCTGCGGGTTCGGTCCTCCACTGGCTCTTACACCAGCTTCAACCTGCTCATGGATAGATCACTTCGTTTCGGGTCTGCAGCATCTGACTAATTCGCCCTATTAAGACTCGCTTTCGCTACGGCTTCGTACTTGACTTAACCTTGCCAGACACCACAACTCGCAGGCTCATTATGCAAAAGGCAGTCCATCACCCTGATAAATCATAGGGCTCTGAATGATTGTAAGCTAATGGTTTCAGGTTCTATTTCACTCTCCTCGCTGGAGTACTTTTCACCTTTCCCTCACGGTACTTGTTCACTATCGATCTGTAAGTAGTATTTAGGATTGGAGGGTGGTCCCCCCAGTTTCAGTCAAAATATCACGTGTTCCGACCTACTCAGGATACCATTAGAGCTATTGAGAATTTAAACTACAGGAGTTTCACCTTCTATGCTACACTTTTCCAAGTATTTCATCTATCCTCTTTAGTCTCATGTTATGGTCCTACAACCCCCAATGCAAGCATTGGGTTTGTCCTAATCCGCTTTCGCTCGCCGCTACTAACGGAATCTCGTTTGATTTCTCTTCCTCTGGCTACTGAGATGTTTCACTTCACCAGGTTAGCTCCCATATTGGGTAATATAGCTCTCACTATATTGGGTTGCCCCATTCAGAAATCCCCGGATCAAAGCTCTTTGGCAGCTCCCCGAGGCTTATCGCAGCCTAATACGTCTTTCATCGCCTCTTACAGTCTAGGCATCCACCATTAGCCCTTAATAGCTTATTAATAAATAGAGTTAAACTCTATCGCATTTTTGATAATATTCTTTGGCTACTATCTTATTAAACATATTACTTAAAATATATCTAATAAAACATGTTGTGTTCTATCTATAGTTTTATTTCTAAAATTTAGATATGAAATTTTTTTTGTTTTAAATTATTTAACATTGCTGTTATATAATTCTTACGAAAAAATTAAAGACTTTAACATTATATTTTTAAATATCATTTTCAAATCTCTTTGAAAAACTTTGATTCGAAAATCAAATATAAATTCAATCTCTTTGAACTTATATTTAACTTTCTATCATCTTTTTTTATCTTAATTGAACTATTTCTATTTAAAACTCTCATTTTAAATAATAGGTGGTGGAGAATAGCGGGATCGAACCGCTGACCTCCTGCGTGCAAAGCAGGCGCTCTCCCAGCTGAGCTAATTCCCCAACCTAAATTAATCTTTACTAGATTATTTAATGGTGGGCCTATCAGGACTTGAACCTGAGACCTCACGATTATCAGTCGAGCGCTCTAGCCAGCTGAGCTATAGGCCCCTTTTACTACCTATTTAAATAATCTTTATAAACCGAATATAAAATCATATATTTTTTTAAGTTTTTAAGTTAAGAAACAAATCTTAACTTAATTCTCTGAAAGGAGGTGATCCAACCGCAGGTTCTCCTACGGTTACCTTGTTACGACTTCACCCCAGTCGCTGAATCCACTGTGGAAGGTAGCTATTTTAGCATCCCCGCTTCGAATGAGTTCAACTCCCATGGTGTGACGGGCGGTGAGTACAAGACCCGGGAACGTATTCACCGTAGCATAGCTGATCTACGATTACTAGCGATTCCAACTTCATGTAGTCGAGTTGCAGACTACAATCCGAACTGGGAGATATTTTTGAGATTTGCTCCACCTCGCGGTATTGCTGCTCTTTGTATACCCCATTGTAGCACGTGTGTAGCCCTGGACGTAAGGGCCATGATGACTTGACGTCGTCCTCACCTTCCTCCTACTTGCGTAGGCAGTCTCATTAGAGTTCTCAGCCGAACTGTTAGCAACTAATGACGAGGGTTGCGCTCGTTGCGGGACTTAACCCAACATCTCACGACACGAGCTGACGACAGCCGTGCAGCACCTGTATATAAGTTTCTGCAAGCAGACACCAATCTATCTCTAGAAAGTTCTTACTATGTCAAGTCCAGGTAAGGTTCTTCGTGTATCGTCGAATTAAACCACATGCTCCACCGCTTGTGCGGGTCCCCGTCTATTCCTTTGAGTTTTAATCTTGCGACCGTACTCCCCAGGCGGTACACTTAATGTGTTAACTGCATTACTGCAAGGTCGAGCCTCACAACAACTAGTGTACATCGTTTAGGGCGTGGACTACCAGGGTATCTAATCCTGTTTGCTCCCCACGCTTTCGCGTCTCAGCGTCAATAATGTTCCAGTAGATCGCCTTCGCAATCGGTATTCCTTCTGATCTCTACGGATTTTACCCCTACACCAGAAATTCCATCTACCTCTCCCACATTCTAGGTATACAGTTTCAAAAGCAGTTCTATAGTTAAGCTATAGGATTTCACTTCTGACTTATATACCCGCCTACACGCTCTTTACGCCCAGTGATTCCGAGTAACGCTTGCACCCTCCGTATTACCGCGGCTGCTGGCACGGAGTTAGCCGGTGCTTATTCATATAGTACCGTCATTATCTTCCTATATAAAAGGAGTTTACGCACCGAAATGTGTCATCCTCCACGCGGCGTTGCTGCATCAGACTTTCGTCCATTGTGCAATATTCCCCACTGCTGCCTCCCGTAGGAGTCTGGACCGTGTCTCAGTTCCAGTGTGACTGATCATCCTCTCAAACCAGTTAGGCGTCATAGTCTTGGTGAGCCATTACCTCACCAACAAACTGATACCATACAGACCCATCCTCTAGCACTAAAGCGTTTCCCTTGCATACTTATGTATTAAAGGCATATAGGGCATTAGCAGACGTTTCCATCTGTTATTCCTTTCTAGAGGGCAGGTTATCTATACATTACTCACCCGTGCGCCACTTAGCTGACAATTATAGCAAGCTATAATCCGTTCTCGTTCGACTTGCATGTGTTAAGCACGCCGCCAGCGTTCACTCTGAGCCAGGATCAAACTCTCCATAAATTATAG
The DNA here is from genome assembly GCF_013177635.1 of Arcobacter aquimarinus. NCBI lineage: Bacteria > Pseudomonadati > Campylobacterota > Epsilonproteobacteria > Campylobacterales > Arcobacteraceae > Arcobacter > Arcobacter aquimarinus. The sequence goes on from NZ_CP030944.1 coordinate 2,446,482, forward strand.
ATTATTTGAAACTGACATTTTTGTATTATTTTACTAATTACAAAATTATCACTCATTATCATAGACAAGTTTTCAATGTTTTACCATCTCATCTTGTTTTATATATTTTTTATATTAACATTATTTCTTATTTTATTTCTGTAAACAATGAAACAGATTTTTATAAGATTTATATATTCGGTTTATAAAGATTACTTCATAAACTTCAATTAAATTATTTTAAAGATCATCCTAATAAACTAAAACCTTTCTCATCTCTCTTTCGTTTGATGCGCTTCAGTCAATTTGGACGGGAATTATAATAGGATTTTTTATCCTTGTCAAGAGCTTACAGCTTAAATTTAGCTAAAATTTTCAAATTTACTGTTTTTTATTCCTTTTTTCCTTTTTTACTAGCTTTTTATTGCCTTTACTCTTCTTTTCTTCCTTATTAATCTTTTATTTACTTTTTTTATATATTATAATGTTTATAACGTAATAAATAAGTTGTAATTTATAAACCATTAAATTATCTACTTAATATAAAATTACGAAAAATAAAAAAAGGAAAGAATATGTATAATAGAGATTATTTATCAAATCAATCTTCACAATATACACAAGAATCATCTAAAGTTCAATTAATGAGTTTCTTAAAAGCAACGTATCAACTATTTGCTGGTTCTTTATTAGCAGCAACTGCTGGTGCATATATTGGATTAGGAATTGTATCGTTATTGATGGGACCAGTTAAGTGGGTTTTATTTGCAATTGAATTAGCATTAATATTTTTTGTTATTCCAAGAGTTAAACATACTCCAGGATTAAATTTAGCTGTATTATTTGCATTTACATTTATCACTGGTTTAACTATTGCTCCATTATTAGCATCTATTTTTGCAATGCCTAGTGGTGCTTCTATTGTAGGTCAAGCATTTTTAATGACTTCAGTTGCATTTGGTGCAATATCAATGTTTGCAATGACAACTAAAAGAGATTTCTCTTCAATGGGGAAATTTTTATTTATTGCTTTAATTATAATGATTGTTGCAGGTATTTCTAATATCTTCATTCAATCTTCATTATTTCAATTAGCAATTGCAAGTGCCGGAGCATTATTATTCTCTGCATTTATTTTATATGATACTCAAAATATCATCAAAGGTAATTACGATTCTCCTATAGAAGCTGCATTATCTTTATATTTAGATTTCTTTAATCTATTTATATCTTTATTACAAATTTTAGGAATTATGAATAGTGGAGATAAAGAATAAAACTAACTCGAAAGAGTTAGTTTTAAATCTATAACTAAATATATGAATGAAAACTACTTAAGACTTATTGATGCTAATTTAAATAGACTACGAGAAGGTATTCGTGTAGTTGAAGATATTTTCAGATATTTATACAATGATAAACAAACTGCTTTAAAACTTAAAGAATTAAGACATTTGTCAAGATTAGAAAATTATATTGAATTACTTGAAACAAGAAATGTGAAAAATGATGTCTTAAGAAGTTCTATTAAAAGTGAACAAAATAGAAGTGATTTATCTTCTATATTAATAGCTAATTTTAAAAGAGCTCAAGAGAGTTCAAGAGTTCTTGAAGAATTTACAAAATTAACTTCTATAAAAGATAGTGAAAATTTTAAGTATATTAGATATGAACTTTACAATTTAGAAATAGTTTTAACAAAAATCACTTCAAATTCTAAATAATTTAAATTATACTCTTTATATAACTTTTTTGCTTCTTTAAAATCTAAAGATGTATTTCCTCCACTTACTCCTGATTTTTTTATATAATCAAATAACTCTTTTTTATCATCAAACTCTAATTTATACATTATAGTTTCAAATTCACATTTAAAATATTTTGAAAATGCTTTTTTGATTGAAAATTCATCTAAAATAGGTGATTTTATTTTTGTGATATTTTGTATTGTTTTAAAAGTATTAGAAGTAAACAAAACTGCATTTATTTCATTTGTAATGTATGAAAGATGTTTGATAATTTTTGATAAATCCTTTGACCATTGTAATGCCGATGAAGACAATACAATATCATAGGAATCACTTTTTATCTCATTTATAAACTCTTGAGTATCAAAATCAAAACATTTTACTTCTATGTTGCTAGCTTTTGGATGTAATTCACACATTGAGGCTGAAAAGTCTATTGCTTTATAAAAATCAATTTCCCAAGAAATATGACTGAATACTTGACCTGAACCGCATCCCAATTCTAAAATTCTTTTTGGTTTAAAATTCAATTCTCTTACTAGAGATTTTGCTACTATTTGCTGAATAATATTATGATTTTGATACTCTTTTGCATATTTTGAGAATTGATTCTTAACTGACAATTTTACTCTTTATTATAAATCTTGAAATCTTTTTTAATATTCATTTTAACTTATTCTTAATAAGTTTTAGATAAAATAATTACCATTTTTAAAAAAGGAAATAGATAATGACATCTACACTTTTAATCGTTCAGTTTGTTTTAGCAATTTTACTAACAATAATCATTTTACTTCAAAAAAGTTCAAGTATTGGTCTTGGAGCGTATAGCGGAAGTAATGATTCGTTATTTGGAGCAAAAGGTCCAGCAAATTTCTTAACAAAAGCAACGATGGCATTAGGTTTAGTATTTGTAATAAACACTCTTGTATTAGGTTACTTGTACAATGAACAAAGAAATCAAAGTGCTGTTGATAAAATTCAAACAGACTCTTTAATACCTTTAACACCTATAACACAAACTCCTGTGGCTCCAACGGCTCCTGAACAACCTTTAGTGCCAACTGTTCCAGAAAATAAATAATACAAAGAAAAAAGAAAAATGAAGTATTTCTTACTTCTTTGTTTATCTTATCTCTATTTAAATGCAAACGGACATATTTTTGTATATCACCGTTTTGGAGATTCTAAACATGAAAGTACAAATACTTCTATAAAAGAGCTAGAACAGCAATTTGATTATTTAAAAAAATATAATTATGAGGTTGTTCCTCTTTCTAAAATAATAGATAGACTTGCAAAAAAAGAGAATATTCCTAATAATTGGGTAGCATTTACTATTGATGACGCTTACAAAAGTTTTTATCAAAATGGTCTTGAAATATTCAAGAAATATAATTATCCATTTACACTTTTTGTTTATGTTGAAGCAACAAATAAAAAGTATGGTGATTTTATGAACTGGGAAGAGATAAAAGAGAGTTCAAAATATGGAGATATTGAATTACACTCTTATTCACATGAACAATTAATTAAATTATCTGACGAAGAGATTTATAATGATACAAAAAAATCTTTTGATATTTTTGAAAAAGAGATGGGATTTAAACCAAAAGGATATTCATACCCGTATGGAGAATATGATGATAGGGTTAAGAACGTTATAAAAAAGTTTGATTTTAAGTATATTGCAAATCAAAATAATGGTTCTATAAATGAAAATAGTGATATTTTTGATTTAAATAGAGTTGCATTAGTCGGAAAAGTAAATTTAAAAGAAAAACTAAAATATAAAACACTAGAAGTTGAGTGGATTGAACCACAAAATTATCCTAAAAATGGTATTTTGACAAAGGTAAAAGCGAAAGTTAATCCTGAAGTAAAAACCGCAAAATTATTTATATCAACTTATGGTTGGCAAGATATCAAAGTTAAAAATGGTATAATAGATATCAAATTAGATAAAAAGTTAAATCTAAATAGAAATAGAGTTGCAATTAGTACAGATTACTACACTATTTCAAATAAATTACTTATCAAATAAAGGAGAAAATATATGTTAGAAGAAGTTTATGCCCAAACAAAAGAGCATATGGAAAAATCAATTGAATCATTAAAAAAAGATTATAAATCTTTAAGAACTGGAAAAGTTAGTACTAATATTTTAGATGGTATTAAAGTAGATTATTATGGAACACCTACTGATTTGAGTCAAGTTGGTTCTGTATTAGCTCCTGATGCTACAACAATTACTATTAGTCCATGGGAAAAGAATCTTCTAGGAGCAATTGAAAAAGCCATTCAAAGTGCAAATATTGGTGTAAATCCAAATAATGATGGTCAAATAATAAAACTATTTTTCCCTCCAATGACTGTTGAACAAAGACAAGAAACAGCTAAACAAGCAAAAGGTATGACTGATAATGCAAAAGTTGCAATTAGAAATATCAGACAAAACTCTAATACAAAAATCAAAAATTTATTAAAAGATAAAGCTATTACTGAAGATGAGAGTAAAAAAGCTCAAGATGAAATCCAAAAGATTACTGATTCTTATGTTTCAAAAGCAGATGATACATTCAAAGCTAAAGAAGCTGAAATCTTAAAAGTATAATTATGAACGTAGAACAAATATACAAAGATGCGAATGCTTTATTAGAGGGGCATTTTAAATTAAGTAGCGGAAATTACTCTAAATTTTATTTACAATCAGCAAAAGTTCTTGAAGATCCTAAAACTGCAAAGTTACTAGCAGATGCTCTAGCAGAACAAATTAAAAAATCTGGAATTAAAGTAGATGCTGTTTGTTCTCCTGCACTTGGTGGATTAATAGCTGGTTTTGCACTTGCAACTGCTTTGGATGTAAGATTTATTTTTGCAGAACGAGCAGAAGGTGAAATGACTATTAGAAGAGGTTTTGAAGTTAAAGAAGGTGAAACGTATATTATCTGTGAAGATATTATTACAACTGGAGGAAGTGCTTTAGAAGCAGCCAGAGAAGTTGAAAAAGCTGGAGGAATCGTAGTAGCTTATGCAGCTTTGGCAAATAGAGGATTCTGTTCAAGAGTTGGAAGTGATATCGAAAGAAAAGATAACTGTAAATTACCTTTAGATAAACCACTTTTTGCTTTAGAAGATTTTGCATTCCAAATGTACACTCCTGATGAGTGTGATTTTAAAGACATTGCTTATAAACCAGGAAGTAGAGGAAACTAATTAGTGGCAAAATGGAGAGATGTAAAACAAAATAAAATTCAACAAGAAAAAATTGTTGAAAAAAATTCTAAATTACAAAAAAGTAATTTAGCATCTCTTCCACTAAGATTAAAAGCTTTCTTAACAGATACTTTTTTAATCACTACTCCTATTTTTTACATAGTTATCTATTTAATCATGGGAAGTGGTGAAGAATTTGCTCAAGATAGAGCTTTTGGATGGGGAATAATATTTGCAGTTCATGCAACTATTATTTTAATATTTTGGCTAAAAAATGGTCAAACTCCAGGACTAAAAGCTTATGATATAAAACTTGTAGATAATAATACGAAACAAAGAGTTTCTGTTATACAAGTTCTTGTTAGGTATATTGCAACACTGTTTGCTGTTATATCAATCTTTTTACTTTTTGTTCCATTTTTCAATAAAGACAAAAAAACATTTCAAGATATTCTTTCAAATACTATTATAATCAACGATAAATAATGCTTTTTTTTAATTTATCTGCATTTTATTTCTTTTATTTTGCAGCAGTTGGAGTTTATGTAATATTTTTACCAAAGGTACTTCATGATATTGGATATAGTACTTTTGATATTGGTATTATTTTGGCAATTCCTTTATTAATGAAATTTATAACACCTTTTATGTTCTTAAAATATATAAAACTTGATAAAAATATGTTCAAAACAGCACTTGCTATTTTACTTATTTTATCATCCTTGTTTTATTTAACGTTAGAAAACTTTTATCTTTTTTTGATTAATAATGCTCTTTTGGGAGTTTGTTTATCTTTGATTTTACCATATCTTGAAGTAACTGCTGTTTCAAATTTAGGAAAAGAGAAATATGGCAAATCAAGACTTTTTGGCTCAATTGGTTTTGCAATAATCTCTTTGGTTTTAGCAAAATTTCTGACACAACCTTATGTTGCTATTCATTTTTATTTAGTCTTAAATATTTTAACTGTTATTTTTGCACTATTACTTTTAAAATTTGATATGGAACAAAAAGAAGAAGAGAAAAAAATTCCTTTTTCATTTTTAAAATTCTTACCATTTTGGTTAAGTCTGTTTTTTATGCAAATAAGTTTTGGGGCATTTTATAACTTCTTTACTATTTATGAAACACAACATGGAATAAGTCTTGAAATGACATCTTATCTTTGGTCTTTTGGTGTCCTTTGTGAAATTTTAATGCTTTATTTTCAAGCACCACTTTTAAAAAATAATCTTTTAAATATTATAAAGTTTTGTGTTGCAATTACAACTCTTAGATGGTTATTATTATATTTATATCCTGATTCTTTAGGAATTACATTTTTTACTCAGTCAATTCATGCTTTTTCATTCGGGCTTTATCATAGTGCTGTAATCATATATTTATTTACTCTTTATGAAAACAAAAAATTAGCTCAACAATTCATGTATGGAGTGACTTATGGACTTGGTGGATTTATAGGAGCTTTAGTTTCAGGAGCTGTTTATGGGGAGTTTCTATTCCTTTATAGTGCTTTATTTTCTCTTTTATCTTTTTTTGCACTTTATTTCATAAAAAAAGTGTAGAATTCCATTTTTTAAAGGAGTTTATTTATGAAATTATTACTATTTATTTTTCTTTTTAGTTTAAACCTATTTGCTTTAAATATAGACAAAACTTGGTACGAACAATCAAGTGAAAATTTAGAAAAAATTTATTTAGAGCAACTAAAAAAAATCGAATTTCAAGAAAATAATTTCTCTAATGAAGATAAAGAACAAATTGATTATCAAATTCTTTTGTTAAAAAAATTATCTACTTTAGTAAAACAAGAAAACAACATAAAAATACAAGAAGTTTCTAAAATAGAAGATTTAGAAAGTTATATAAAACAGATTAAAGAGTATATAAAATTAGAGAAAGAATTAACAAATAGAAAAAATGAATATGATGATAATATCAAAAAAATTGAATTATTAGAAGAACAAATATCAAAATTAACAGAAAAAAACTCTATTACTTCAATCAATTCTCAACTACTTTATGCTTTTTATAAACTAAAAAATAAACAAAATAAATTCATTATTGATAAATATATAAAAAATCAAAATAATTTTAGAAAATCTCTTCTTGATAGTTTAAAAAATATAAAAATTCCAAATAATGAAACACTACAAGCTAAGATAACAAAAATAGAAAATATACATGAACAAATTTTAAAGGAAGAAAAAAGATTATCTCTTGCTTTAGATAAAGCAAAAATAAGTGAAAATGAACAAAAAATCAATTCATTAAATAATGAAATTGATATATTAAAAAATGAAAAATCAAAAGTTATTGACTCTATGATTTATACTAAAATAGAATTCTTAATTCCTCTTTTAAAAAACAAAGATTCAAAATATTTTGAAATAAACAAAGGATTACAAGATTTTATTGAAAAAAGTCCTGAAACTTATACAAGTTTAGTTGAACTCCTAAAATATCTTTCAAGAGAACATTTGGGAGTTACAAAAACTACTTTTATAGATACAAAAGAGAGTTTTTTTGATATTTTAAAATATACTTGGGAAGAGATAAATAATCCAATTATTCCAATTGGTGAAGGAATATCTATATTGGCGATTAGTAAATTCTTTTTAATTTTCATTATAGGTTTTACAATTGCTACTTTTTATAAAAAGAAAATATCAAATTCTACAACTCACTATTTAAGAAATACCTCTATTGCAACAAGAACAATGCTTGCAAATCTTGGTTATTATTTTTTAGTTGCTATAACTTTTGTTTTTGGACTTAAATCTGTTGGTATTGATTTATCTTCACTTACTATTTTAGTTGGGGCATTATCAGTTGGTATTGGATTTGGTTTACAAAATATAGTTTCAAATTTTATTTCAGGAATTATATTAATATTTGAAAAATCAATTCAAGTTGGACATATTATAGAGATTTCAACAGGACTTAGAGGAAAAGTTTCTCAAATAAATATGAGAAGTAGTGTCGTTACAACTTTTGATAATATTGATATTATTATTCCAAACTCAACTTTAATTCAAAATAATGTAATAAATCTTACATTTTCAGATGATATTAGAAGATTAAATGTTCCTTTTGGTGTAGCTTATGGTTGTGATATTGATGAAGTAATAAAAATAGTTTTAGATTCTTTACAAACAAGTAACTTAATATATATAAGAAATATGCCACAAAAAGCTCCAAAGGTTAGAATGACTTCTATGAATACAAGTTCTATTGACTTTGAATTACTTGTTTGGATTAGTGAGAATCCTGATGAAAATGGTGTTGGTTCTTCTAATATGTCAGATTTTTTAATCTTCTTATATAAAACTTTACAAAAAAACAATATTGAAATTCCATTCCCTCAAATGGATATACATTTAAAAAGAAGTTAGTTTATAACCACTTCTTTTTTTTAAAAATAAAAAACTGCAAAGTTATAACTATAAATAAAATAATTATAAAAACATAAAATGCATTTTCATTTTCAGCACCTGGAATTCCACCTATATTTATTCCTAAAAGTCCTGTTAAAAATGTAAGTGGTAAAAAAATTGCTGAAATTATAGATAACATATACATTTTCTTATTTAGTTGTTCATTCATGCTATTAGCTAACTCTTCTTGAATTAATATCACTTTATCTCTAATAGTATCAAGTTCTTCTATATGCCTCATTAATTGGTCATTTGTCTCTCTTAATTCTATTCTTTGATATTCATCTATCCAAGATATTTTTTCATTATAAAGTTTTATTAACGCATCTTTTTGAGGAGTTAAATATCTTTTTAAAACTATAGTTTCTCTTCTAATTGCCAAAATCTCACTTCTATATTCTGTATTTTCAGAATCAATAAAATTCTCTTCTAATAAATCTGTTCTATCTTGAATCTCATCAATAACCATATCCATTCTATCAGTGACTTTTCGTGTTAGTTCAACTAAAAACTCTGCAGAAGATTTAACACCTTTAGAATTTTTTAAATCATCTATTATTTCATCAACGGATAAAAGATTTCTTTTTCTTGTACTAATAATTAAATTAGGTGAAATATAAAGTCTGATTGATATCATATCCTCAGGTTTGGAATTTGGGTTTAAATTTACGCCTCTTAAAGCAATAAGTAAAGCTTCACCCAAAATAGTAGTTCTTGGTCTTGTCTCTTCTGTTAATAAAGCATCAATAGCAACTGAATCTATACCACTTTTATTTGTAATCCAATCAATTGCCTCTTTGCTTGAATAATCAAAATGAACCCATAAAATTTTATCTTCATTGTTTATATTTTCTAATTCATCATAACTTAGTTCTAAAGATGAACCTTTTTTATCAAGTAAAAAAGCTTTAACGGGACTATTTGGCATAAGTTCTTCCTCTTTTAAAAAATTGAATAAACAATTTCTGTTTTTAATTTACTCTTTTTTATCTCTTCAATTTTTAGATTTTCTATTTCCATACTCATTAATTCATCAATAGTTTTTATACCATTTTTTGCAAGAAGTTTTAAAATAATTCCTCTGTAAGCTTTTGCCCAATGGCTTACTACTTTTCCATCTTTTATAAATTTCATTGTTGTATATGGTTTTTCTATTTTGTAAAACTTTTCATAAAATCCAGCTCTTAAATCAATAATGTCTTCATCTTTTAAATATTCATTTAAAGCTTTTGAAAAATTATCCATATAAAATTTCTCTATTTTTAAATCAAAAAAAGTCTCTCCTTGTTTTAGTTTATAATCAGGGAGTCCTTTATTCCCTGCTTTTAAAACTCCAAAGAGATTCGAAAAAATCAAAACATTTTCATCAATATAAGATTTTTCATTTTCTTTTAATTTTGAATATTCCAAATAATCAAAAGCAACTCCGTCATATCTTTGAATTACTTTCATCGTAGGAGTTTTAAATAAATCCTTTGAATATTGCTCTAATACATCTTCTTTTTTTGTTCCAAAAAGTTTTATCAACTCTTCTTTTGAAGCAGTTGTAATGAAATCATTATATTGTTTTACAATTTCCATTCTTTTTTCAAAAAGTTCGGGAAAAATAAAACTATTTTTATCAAAAGATATTTCATCTCCACCTGCTATTTTTGTTTCACTTGGTGAAAATAGTATTTTCATTTTTCTTCCTCTTCTATAAATTGTCCATCTATATATTTCCAAATTCCCTCAACTTTTAAAAATCTACTTTTTTCAATAAATGAAATATCATTTTTATCTTGAAACAAAGTAGCTTTAAATGTTACAAAACTCTCAATTTCATCATCAATAATCTCTAAAATTTCTAGTTTTTCAAATTTTGTATTTTTTGAAAAATTCAATATATCATTATTCCAAGATTTTAAATCTAAAGTAAAATCACAATTATTTGGATGTGTTGTAAAAATTATATATTCGCTATTGCAAAGAGCAAAAGCTGAAAATCTTGATTTCATAAGTTCTAAAGCAGTTTTAGGAAAATTGATTTTGTCGTGAAATGATTTACAACATTTTTTGTACTTTTTCAAAGAGCCACAAGGACAGTTATCATTTGGAGAGAATTTCAAAATAGAACCTTATTAAATTTTAGGGATTCTATCATAATTGAAGTAAAAATCTAAAATGGGAAAAACTTCCCATTTAGACTATAATTTAGGTACTAAAGCTCCTGTAGTTTTTTCTATTTTTTTATCAACAGCTTTATTTAACTCTTTTTTCTTTTCTTCTTTTTTATCTTGAACTTTCTTTTCTGTTTTTTCTTTTGAAGTTTTACCTGACTCTTTTACATTTCCAACTATACTATCTCCAAAACCTTTGATATTTTTCAAATCTTCAGGATTTTTAATAGTATTTTTTTTTCTATACTCCATAATCTGTTCAGCTTTTTTCTCACCAATTCCTTTTATACTCATAAGTTCTTCTTTACTTGCTGTTTGCAAATTTATTTGAGCAACTAAAAAAGTTCCACAAAGCATTAATAATGCAACTATTTTTTTCATAACTTCTCCTTTAAAATAATTTAATTAATTATACATAAATTATTTTAAATATTATTTATATAATAATTAAAATTATCTTTTTTTATTAAATAAACTATTATATAAAATTATGCTAATCTAGAAAAATTTAAATTAAAAGGTGTAAAATGGAACAATTTCCTATTGAATTTGTATCTAATATTGCTTCAATAATTTTAGTAGTAGTCTTAGTTATTAATTATTTGAAACATAAAAAAAGAGTTGAAGTTATCCAACAACTTGATTCTTTAAAAAGTGAAAATCAATTAACTCAACAAGATATTTCATACATCTTTGAAAATGAAAAAGAGTATAAGGAAAAAGCAGAAAAAGCAGAAGGATTTACAAAGCTTTTAAATCCAATTTTTATTTTGATTGTAGGTATTTTATTTATATATCTTCCTTTTTCTGAAGCAATGATTCATTTAAACGTATTTGTTGTAGCTTTTATTTTTGTTCAACTTGATAAGATTAACAAAAAAAATACATATATACTTCTAAATGAGTTAAAAAAAGATATTAAAAAAGAGGGAAATTAACTCTTTTTTAATTAGTAAAACAAGCTTTCAATTTTTCATGATTTAAAATCTTAATATAACCCTTCTCATTTTGAATAATTTTCTCTTTTTTAAGTTTTGCTAGTTTTCTTGAAAATGTTTCAGGAGTTATATTTAATAATTGAGCTATTTTTACTTGTTTTAAATTTATCAAAATTGATTCATTATCAATTAAAAATTTTGCAATTTTCTCTAAACTATTAGAGCTAATATTATAATTTATAAAACTCTCTAAGGCTTTTATTTTTCTTGTAAGTGATTTTATAAAAAACATTGATATTTCAGGTTTTAATAAAAATTCTGTTTTAAACTTTTCATAATCGATAAGTAAAACCTCTGCTTTTGTTTCAAATGAGCAATTTGCTGGAAATTTTAAATCTTCATAATTTACAATTTCAGCTATTAATGAAGGTGCCATTAAATTATGAATTACTACCTCATTCTCTTTATGGTCATAAGTATAAAGTTTTGCTATTCCTTTTATCAATAAATGTAAGTATTTAGGCTCATCACCTTTATAAAAAAGTATTTCATCTTTATTAAAATATTTTTTAATTGTTATCTCTTTTAATCTGTTTAAATCCTCTTCTTTTAAAAAACTAAAAAAATTAAAATCATTTTGTGCTATATTTATCATCATCTCTCTTTCTTGATTATAATCAATGTGTAAAAATGTATTTTATGTAAAAATATTAAAATGTTATATTAAATAAGACAATAATTATCCTAAATATAAGTAATAAATTATGACAAAAGAAAAATTTGAACTAGAAATAAAAACATTAAAAACTTTTTATGAACTATATTGTAAAGATAAACATGAAATTCAAGAAAAAATACAAAATAATATTGAATATAAATCAAATTTTTTTACTCTTGAATTAAGTTTATGTCAAGATTGTCAAAAAGCAATTAATTATTCCTTTAAAAAACTCCAATCTTGTCCCCATGAAATAAAACCAAGATGTAGAAAATGTCCAAATCCTTGTTATGAAAAAGAAAATTGGAAAGAAACAGCAAAAGTCATGAAATATTCATCAATAAAACTAAGTTTAGGAAAAATAAAATCAAGGATATTTAATCTTTTTAATTAATTACCAGTTGATTGGCTCTTTTTTTAAACTAGTTAATATCTCATTTGTTTTAGAAAATTGTTTTGAACCAAAAAATCCTCTATAAGAAGAAAGAGGACTTGGATGTGGTGAAGTTAAAATATGATGTTTTGACTTATCAATTAATTTTGTTTTAGCAATCGCTGGAGCTCCCCAAAGTATAAATACTATATCACTACAATTTTCACTAATATATTTAATTATATTGTCTGTAAATATTTCCCATCCAAGTTTGTGATGAGATTTTGGTTTGCTCTCTTCTACAGTTAGAATAGTATTTAAAAGTAATACTCCTTGTTTTGCCCAAAGTGTTAAATCACCATCTTCACAAATAGATTTTTTTCCTAAATCATCATTTATCTCTTTTAAAATATTTACCATTGAAGGTGGATTTTTTATTTCACTTGGTGTTGAAAATGCTAAACCTTGAGCTTGTCCAAATCCATGATAAGGGTCTTGCCCTAAAATCACAACTTTTAGATTTTCTAATTTTGTAAGAGAAAAAGCTTTAAAGATATTTTTCTTTTCAGGGAAAACAGTTGATGTTTTATATCTTTTTTCTATCTCATTATGTAAATTTTTATAATAATCTTTTTCTTTTTCTAAATTTATCACATCTTCCCAAGTCATATCTATCCTTTTAAATTTTTAAATAAAAAAAGCTAAGGTTATAAAACCTTAGCTTTGAAAAAATCTATAATTTATTGATTATAAAACTGGTGATTTAATAACCATCATTTTTTGATTTTGCATTTCTCTCATAGAATCAGGAATTCCACCTAATCCTAATCCAGAAGTTCTAGCTCCACCAAATGGCATCCAATCAACTCTAAATGCTGTATGGTCATTTACCATAACAGCAGTTGCATTTAATCTTTTTACTGCTTTTAAAGCTGTATCAAGATTTTTTGTAAATACTGCTGCTTGGAAAGAAACATCCAGTTGATTTGCTCTTTTGATTGCTTCATCTAATGTTTTATATGAATATACACAAACAACTGGTCCAAAAATCTCTTTTTGAGAGATAATTGCATCATCAGCAGGATTTACAATAACTGTTGGTTCAAAACAAGAATCAGAAATTCTTTTTCCACCAGTTAAAATTTTTCCACCTTTTTCTACTGCTTCATTAACCCACTCTTCAACCCTATTTACTTCATTATGGTTAATTAATGGTCCAACTTCAGTTTTAGGGTCTAATTGGTCTCCAACTATTAATTTTGAAGCTTTTTCAGCAATTTTAGAAGCTACAACTTCTGCTAATGATTCATGTACAAAAATTCTTTGAACAGAAACACAAACTTGACCAGCATGGTAGAATCCACCTTTTACAAGGTCTGGAATCATAGCTTCAACGTCTGCATCTGGCTCAACGATTACTGGTGCAACTCCACCATGTTCTAAAGCACTTCTTGTCCCAGCACTTGCTTTTGAATTTAAATACCAACCAACAGGTCCTGAACCAATAAATGTAAAGAATGCAGTTTTAGGACTTGTAACTAATAACTCTCCACCTGCTCTATCACAAACAACAGCTTGTGCCCAACCGTCAGGAAGTCCTGCTTCTTTTAATAACTCTACAAGTCTTAATGCAGACATTGGAGTTTGTGTAGCAGGTCTAATAATAACTGGACAACCAACAGCAATTGCAGGAATTACTTGATGAATTGCTAAATTAAATGGGTGGTTAAATGCAGAAATTGCAGCAACTACACCAATTGGTTCTTTCATTGTATAAGCCATTCTATTTGCACTTGAAGGTGTATGACCCATAGCAATTTCTTGACCTTCTTGTAATCCAATTTGCTCAATAGCGATTTTTACACCATTAATAGCTCTTTGAATCTCAACTTTAGAGTCAATATAAGGCTTCCCACCTTCACTTGCACAAAGAATTGTTAACTCTTCAACTTGAGAAGACATAATCTTCATCAAGTTTTCTAAAATCTCAATTCTTTTATATTTTGGGATCCAGTTATCTACATCCAAAAATCTTTCGTATGCAGTATCGATAGCTTGTTGTACTCCTTCAACTGTAGTGAATGGAACAGATCCTACAACTCTTCCATCAAATGGTGATGTTACTTCTATTGTACTCATATTTTTCCTTTCAAATTATTATATTAAACACTGTTTTTTAGCTAATAAATCATTTAATATTGCATGATTTAAAGAGTAATCAACTGCTAAATCGATTAAATGAACACCTTTTCCATTTACACATTTTTCTAGAGTTTCAGTAAATTCTTCAACTGATTGAGGTCTATGTCCATGAGCTCCATAAGATTCAGCATATTTAACAAAATCAGGATTATCTAAATCTAATCCAAATGTTTCAAATCCCATACCAGTTTGTTTCCATTTAATCATACCATATGCATTATCATTTAAAATAATTACAGTTAAATCAAGACCTAATCTTACAGCTGTTTCCATCTCTTGTGAGTTCATCATAAATCCACCATCACCACAAACTGCAACAACTTTTTTATCAGGATTTATCATTTTAGCAGCCATTCCAGAAGGAAGTCCAGCACCCATAGTTGCTAAGGCATTATCTAATAATAATGTATTTGGTTTTGCACATCTATAATTTCTTGCAAACCAAAGTTTATAAACACCATTATCTAAAGTTACAATATCCTCATCATTTAATGCTTGTCTAATAGCTCTAACTGCTCTTTGTGGTAAAATTGGGAATCTATTGTCACCAAAATATTTTGATAATCTTGTTCTAATATCATCTGCTAATCTTGCATAATAATCAAAATCCCAATGCTCTTGTGCAGTAATTGCCTCTGTCATTTCTTGAACGCTTCCAGCAATATCACCAACAACATCAAGTTGAGGGAAATAAGTATCATCAACTTCACTTGGGAAGAAGTTTACGTGAATAACTTTAGTTGCATCTGGAGTATTTTCCATAAAAAATGGTGGTTTTTCAATAACATCATGTCCAACATTGATGATTAAATCTGCTCTTTCAATAGCGCAGTGAATAAAGTCATCTTTAGATAATGCAGCTGTAGATAAACATAATGGATGGTTTTCATCAATAACACCTTTACCCATTTGCGTAGAGAAAAATGGCATTCCAGTTTTATTTACAAAATCAGTTAAAGCATTTCCGATTCTAGTTCTATTTGCACCTGCTCCAATTAATAACAGTGGTCTTTTTGCACTTTCAATCATTTTAATTGCATCTGCAACAGCACCTTTACAAGCAGTTGGATATCTAAATGGTTTAACAGGATAAATATTAAATTCAACTTCTTCAGCTGCAATATCTTCTGGTAATTCAATATGAACAGCACCTGGTCTTTCTGTTGTTGCTATTTTGAATGCTTCTCTAACCATTGATGGAATATTATTTCCATTTACAACTTGTTTAGCATATTTTGTCATTGGTTTCATCATACCAACGATGTCAATAATTTGGAATCTACCTTGTTTAGATTTTTTGATTGGTTTTTGCCCTGTAATCATCATCATTGGCATTCCACCAAGTTGTGCATAAGCTGCACTTGTAGCAAAGTTAGTAGCTCCAGGTCCTAAAGTTGAGATACAAACTCCAACTTTTCCTGTAAGTCTTCCATAAGTAGCTGCCATAAATCCAGCACCTTGCTCATGTCTTGTTAAAATCAATTTGATATTTGAAGTTCTTAAGGCTTCAAGAAAATCAAGATTCTCTTCACCTGGAATTCCAAAAATATATTCAACACCTTCATTTTCTAATGCTTTTACAAATAATTCTGATGCATTCATCTTTTGTTTACTCCGATTTTTTTTAAAAATAATTTATTGATAATCATATTCAATATCTGTTTAATTTATTCTTCATTATTAGGTTTTTTTTCCAAATATGAAAATTTTTATGTTATTACATAACTTGCGAATTATAGTTGATTAACCCTTAATATTTTAATGATTTTAATAATCTTGTTTAGAATATATTGATATTATTTTTAATATGATAAAAAATTACTCAAAAGGTTACATATGAAAAAAATTATCCTCATTTTAGTTTTAGCTATTGTTTTACCATTAATCTATATTGTTGTGGTAAATTATAATAATGTTCCAAAACTTGATGAAAATGTTAAAGAGAAATGGTCTCAAGTACAAAATCAATATAAAAGAAGAGCTGATTTAATACCAAATCTTGTAGAAACTGTAAAAGCTTATGCAAGTCATGAAAAAAGCACTTTTGTAGAAGTAACAGAAGCTAGAAGTAAAGTTTCTCAAATAAATTTAGATGTAAATAATCTAAATCCACAAATGTTAGAACAATTTTCACAAGCACAAGCAGGACTTTCAAGTGCTCTATCAAAACTTATGGTTGTTGTTGAAAAATATCCAGAACTTAAAGCAAATGAAAATTTTCTATCTTTACAATCTCAACTTGAAGGAACAGAAAATAGAATTACTGTTGCAAGACGTGATTTTATTGAAGCAGTTAAACTTTACAATTTAGAATTAAGAACTATGCCTGGAAAACTTGTAGCTGCGATTGCGCATCCTGATGCTCAGATAAAAGAGACTTTTTCAGCAAGTCAAACAGAGCAAGAAGCACCAAAAGTGAAATTTTAATGATTTTAAAAGATAATGAAAAAGAACTAATCTCTCAAGAAATTGAAAATCTTGAAAGATTTAGTTCTGCTGAATTAGTTGCAGTTATTACTCAAAAAAGTTCAGATTACAAATATGCTTCATTAATAATATCTATATTTTTAACTTTTTTATTCTCTTTTATTTTATATTTTCTAAAAGAAATATCAACTTTAGAACTTTTGCAATATCAACTTTTGATTTTTATAGGAACTAATCTATTTTTCATTAAATTTAACAATTTAACTTTAAAACTTCTTCCTTTAAGTTACAAACATCAAAAAGCTTCTTTAAAAGCAAATGAGCAGTTTTATAATTTAGGATTAAATAAAACAAAATCTAAACAAGCAATTATGTTTTTTGTAAGTCTTGATGAAAAATATGTAGAGATTATTACGGATACAGAAATCTCAAAAAAAATTCCTAATGAATTTTGGGAACAATTAGTTTATGAATTTACTCTGGATATAAAAAAAGATGATTTTTTAAGTGGTTATTTAAAAGCTATTAAAACTTCAAAGGCTATGTTAATTCAACATTTTCCAATACAAAATGATGATGAAAATGAACTTTCAAATGAAGTAATCGAGTTAAAATGAAAAAGATTATAATTTTTTTATTATTTATATTTAGTTTTTTAAATGCTGATATTTCCCAATATTTTCCAAAATTAGATTCAAGAGTTATAGATGAAGCAAAAATTTTATCACCAAATGTTAAAAAAGATATAGATTTAATTTTAAAAGAGGAAGAGGAAAAGAGTTCAAATCAAATTGTTGTTGTAATCCTAAACTCACTTCATGGTTATACAATTGAAGAGTATTCATATCAATTAGGTAGATATTGGCAAATCGGACAAAAAGACAAAAACAATGGAGTTTTACTCGTAATTTCAATGGATGAGCGAAAAATAAGAATAGAAGTTGGTTATGGACTTGAAGGTGCATTAACCGATAAAATAGCCCATGAAATTATAAACTATACTATAAAACCAAATTTCAAAGCAAACCAATATGAACTAGGAATTTTAAAAGCTGTAAATGAAATGATAGCCTCTATAAAAGGTGAATATGTTGCAAAACCTAAAAATAGTGAATTTAATGATGTAATAAATGCTTTTATTCCTTTAGCTTTTTTTGCATTGATTTTTATATCTATGTTTATAAATAGTATTTCAAGAAAATTAAAAAGTCAATTTTTATACAAAGTTACAAATTCATCTATGGGTTCATCATTTTTTGCTTTTTTTTCTTATATTATGTCTGAAGCATTTACAACATCTAATTTGATTGTTGCTTTAATTGTATTTATAGTTGTATTTATTTTTAATTTGAAAACTGCAAGAGATGTAGATTTTGATAAACTCTCAAAATCTAATTACACGAACAGTTCAAGAAATTCAGGTGGATTTGGAGGATTTAATTCTTCAAGAAGAAGCTCAGGTGGTGGATTTAGTGGAAGAGGAGGAAGTTTTGGTGGAGGAGGCGCAAGTGGCGGCTGGTAAAAAAACAATAATATTTGATTTAGATGGGACACTTATAGATTCTTTAGAAGATATAGCTGTTTGTATGAATCAAGTTTTAAAAGAGTTAAATCTTCCTATTCATAAAATAGAAGATTATAGATATTTTGTTGGTGGTGGAATTTCTGTTTTAGTTGATAATGCTTTAAAAGGATATTCAAATGAAATTAAAGAAGAAATTACAAAAAAATTTAAAGTACTTTATGACCAACAATTGCATTCAAAAACAAAACCCTATGATGGAGTTTACGAGCTATTAGATGAGCTAGAAAAACTTGATATTAATTTGGCAATTCTTTCAAATAAACCTCATGAATTTACATTGCAATATGCAAATTCTTTATTTGATAAATACAATTTCAAAGAAGTTCATGGACAAAAGCAAACTATTCCTAAAAAACCTGACCCAATTGCAGCTATAAATATAGCAAAAAGTTTTGATGCAAATTGTGAAGAGGTATATTTTGTGGGAGATACAATGGTAGATATGCAAACTGCTAAAAATGCAGGGATGATAGCTATTGGTGTTTTATGGGGTTTTAGAGATGAAAAAGAGTTGAGTGAACATGGAGCTGATTTTTTAATAACTCATCCTTTAGAAATTTTAAAGATTATAAATGACAAATAGTTATAAACCTATTTCATGTCATTTCTATGATAAATTAGAAGAATTAGCAGTTAAAAAACAAAAAGTGAAGATAATATATTTAGATAATGAATTAACTCTCGAAACAGAAGACTTAATAGTAGATTTCAAAACAAAAAATAAAGAAGAATTTGCGATATTATCAAATGGTTTAATTATTAGATTAGATAAAATTGTTGAAATAATATAATTATTTTTTTGATATTTAATCTCATTTAATATTGAAAAATATAAAGGAGGGTTTTTGCTCTCCTTTTTTAATATTTATCAAAGGTTGTATATGCAACTATTGCATATACAATTAAAGGAAAATAATGACTTATGAATTAGAAAAATCACTTGGATTTAAAATAAATCGTACAGCAAATAAAATCAATAATAAATATAACAAAATACTTCAAGAGTACGATATAGCACCTGAACAAAGGGCAACTTTAGAAATTATAAAATATGAAAAAGATGTAAATCAAACAAAAATTGCAGAGATTCTTGGAAAAGATAAAACAACTATAAGTAGAACCTTAGCAACACTAGAAAAAAAAGATTTTATTACAAAAATACAATTAGATAAAAGAACTAATCAAATAAAATTAACTTGTAAAGCCGAAGAAATGCTAGAGAAAAGTGCTTTAATAGTAAAAAATTTTAGAGAAAAACTAAAAACAAATTTAAATGAAAAAGATATAAAAACTTTAATAGAGTTACTTGAAAAAGTAACTTTAAATATAAAAGAGTAAAGATGAAAAAAGCTACAAATCACATATATTTAATCATTCTACTTTCTATTTTATCATCGGTTGCTCCAATGGGTGTGGATACTTATTTACCTTCTATTCCAGATATTGCAAAATATTTTGATGTGAGTATTCATAAAATTGAACTATCTTTATCTATATTTTTAATAGGTTTTTCTATTGGTCAAGTCTTTGGAGGACCAATTTCTGATAGATATGGAAGAAAGATGAGTTCTGTATTTGGTCTTTTAGGTTTTGCATTCTTCAGTTTTATAATCATCTTTAGTTCAAATATTTATGAACTATGGGTTTATAGATTTTTTGAAGCATTTTTTGGAGGAATTGTAGTTGTAAATGCTGCTGCTGCTGTTAGAGATAGATTTCATGGAGCTGAAGCTGCAAAGATATTCTCACTTATTGGAATGGTTAGAAGTTTAGCACCACTTTTAGCACCTGCTATTGGAGCTTTTATAATACATTTTTATTCTTGGAAAGCTATTTTTATTTTTCTAACTATTTATTCTTTAGTAGTTGCATTTTTTGTATATAAAGATCTTCAAGAGAGTTTTGTTTACAACAATCAAAAAATTATAGACTCTTTTAAACTTGTTTTATCAAATAAAAATGCTATGAAAATAATGCTTACATTAGGTTTTTCATTTGGTGGATTCTTTATAATTATTGCAAAAACTTCTTTTATATATATAGAATATTTTGAGATTTCAACAGATTATTTTCCTTTTTTCTTTGGAATAAATTTTATTATTTTAGTTTTGATGATAAAAGTAAATGTAACTTTATTAAAAAAATATTCACCAATTAGTTTAGTAAAAATGGCAATATTTATACAAACTTTTTCAGGATTTATTTTTATTTTACTTTATAAAGATATTTCTATTGTGATGATTATGATAATAATTGCTTCATATATGAGTATGATGGCTTTTATCTTTGGAAATTGTATGGCTTTGATTTTAGAACATTTTCCTAAAAATGCAGGTGTTGCTTCAGGAGTTGCAGGTGTATTACAATTTGGATTAGGAGCAATTATTTCTTCAATTGCACTTAGTTTTCATAGCCCTACTTTTTTTCCGATAGCTTTTAGTATAACAATAATTTCTCTATTCTCTTTCATGCTTATAAGAGTTTATAAATAATGGTAAAGATTAAAATTTTACCACTAAAAAATTATTATTATTGGGTTATTTTGTTTCATAGAGTATCAAAATGATTGCATTTTTAAATATTTTCTTCTTCTAATAGATTTTTTTGTTATTTTATTATATAAAAAATAGTAATATAAGTCTTTACAAAAAAGGACGCAAACTATGTTAAAAAATCTTAATACAAAGAAGAAACTCTTCTTATTTCCTATATTATTTATCTTAATAATAATAGGTGCAGCATTTGTTTATAAGCACTATAGCAATACTGCAAAAGCTAGAAACAATATTGCAATTCATACAGATGAATTTGTACAACAAGTTCTTACTGCTAGAATATCTGTTTATCAATTTCTTAGAAACCCTACTAATGAAATAGCACAAACAGTAAATTCTCAATTTAATGAACTAAAGAAAAATGTTCTTCATTTAAAAAATAAATTAAACGTTGAAGAAAATAGAGTTTTATCTGATGAAATAGCTAAACTTACAGACGAATATTTAAAACATTTTGATTTATTATCAGAATTTAGAATCAAAAATTTTAATAGTGGGACTATTGAAGAATCTGAAGAAATGAGAAAAAAAATCTCTCAAATGTCAGAAATTGGAGCTCATTTAGAAGATAGAATTACACAAATAAATAAAAATGCTTCAATATTAAGAGATGACTCTTTTGAAACATTAGATTTTATGTTAATTGTTTTAGCTGTAGTTGCTACAGTGATTTTTATCATTATCTCTATTTTAATATCAAATATAATCGTTAACTCTTTAAATTCATTTAAAGAAGGATTATTAAACTTTTTCTCTTACTTGAATAGAGAAGCAAAAGATGTATCTTTATTGGAAGATAGTGCAAAAGATGAATTTGGTGAAATGTCAAAAGTTGTAAATGAAAACATTTCAAAAACTAAAAAAGGTATAGAAGAAGATAGAAAACTAATCGATGAAACTATTATGGTTTTAGGTGAGTTTGAACAAGGTGATTTATGTCAAAGATTAAATATTGATGTTTCAAATCCAGCATTAATGCAACTAAAAAATGTTGTAAATAATATGGCAAATAATCTTGAAACAAATATTGATAATGTTTTAAATATCTTAGAACAATATGCACACTATAGTTATCTAAATAAAATCTCTACAAAAGATTTGAAAGAACATTTATTAAAACTTGCAAATGGTGTAAATATGCTTGGTGATTCAATAACTGAAATGTTAATTGAAAATAAAACAAATGGTTTAACGCTTGATGAAAGTTCAAATATTTTATTAACAAATGTTGATAAATTAAATGTTAGTTCAAATGAAGCTGCATCAAGTCTTGAAGAAACAGCAGCAGCAATTGAACAAATTACAAGTAATATCAGACACAATACAGAAAGTATTGCAAAAATGGCAAGTTTCTCACAAAATGTAACAACATCAGCAACACATGGTGAAAAACTTGCAAATCAAACAAATGTTTCAATGGATGAAATAAATGCTCAAGTTACAGCAATAAATGAAGCAATTACAGTAATTGATCAAATAGCATTCCAAACAAATATTCTTTCACTAAATGCAGCTGTTGAAGCAGCAACTGCTGGAGAAGCTGGAAAAGGATTTGCTGTTGTTGCTCAAGAGGTAAGAAATCTAGCAAGTAGAAGTGCTGAAGCAGCTAAAGAGATAAAAGATTTAGTTCAAAATGCTACAACAAAAGCAAATCAAGGAAAAGAAATAGCTTCTAATATGATAGATGGTTATAAACAACTAAACGAAAATATTTCTCAAACTATAAACTTAATAGCAGATATTCAAAATGCTTCAAAAGAACAACTTTTAGGAATTGAACAAATCAATGATGCTGTAAATAGCTTGGATCAACAAACTCAACAAAATGCAATGATTGCAAGTCAAACACATGATGTTGCAGTATTAACAGATGAAATAGCTAAACTTGTTGTAAGTGATGCTGACAAAAAAGAGTTTAAAGGTAAAAATGAAGTAAAAGCTAAAAGTGTAGATGTTGCATCAAATCATAAAGCAGTTCATAACCATAAACCAAAAGAGACAAAAATAGCCTCTAAAACAGTTTCTCAAAACGATGAATGGGAAAGTTTTTAAAAACTTTCCTTTGTAGTTGATATTGGATGTATAAAAATATTATACATCCAACTCAAAAAACTCTTCTTCAACTTTTTCATATTTAGATACAGAACAACTAATTTTTATAGCATTATCATAATCTTTAAACTCTTCTAAAAACAATTTTTTTAATTTTTCTATTTCTACTGCTCTAAATATAAAATATCCTAAAATTTCACTTCCTCGTGAACCTGCTTTTTCTATACCAAAACTATCAAATTTCCAATCTATTCCTCTAGAAAAAAAGAAAACTTCACTTATTCTTTTTTCTAAATCTTCTCTTACATTGTTATTATATGCTTTTAAATGTACATAAAATGCTACATTTGTATTAAATTGTGATTGCACTAATTTTTCTTGTTCTGGTGTCTGTGGTTTTTCTATTAAATTTTTATTACTCATAATTAATACTTTCCTAGTTTTTGGCTTATTATATTCAAGTTTCTTAAAATAAAACTTGTAAAGTAAAAATAAACAAATTATTTTTAGCTATATTTTAACTTTCTTTAATAATAAAATTAAAATTATTTTTATTTTAATATTAAATTATATATAATCAATTTAGACAATAAAAAGGGACTTAATGGAACAAAAAGTTGAAAACATTTCTATTATTTGGAAATCAGAATACAATATAAATAATTTTAAAATTGATAGAGAACATCAACAATTATTTTCTATAGCAAGAGAAGCTTTAAGTATTTCCAAACTTAAAAAGGATGAAGAACAAATAGAAAAATTAAAAAAGACTATTACAAAACTTTTTGATTATGTAGGAACGCACTTTTCCAATGAGCAAAAACATATGGAAAGTATTTCTTATCCAGAACTAGAAGAACATA
This sequence comes from Arcobacter aquimarinus, assembly GCF_013177635.1. Taxonomy (NCBI): domain Bacteria; kingdom Pseudomonadati; phylum Campylobacterota; class Epsilonproteobacteria; order Campylobacterales; family Arcobacteraceae; genus Arcobacter; species Arcobacter aquimarinus. The sequence continues at coordinate 2,470,734 of NZ_CP030944.1, forward strand.
AACTTCTTCACAAAAATATGATAAATATGCTTACAAATTTAGTTTCAAAATTAAACTCTATGGAACTTGAGCAAATCCAACAAGCTTTATTCAATTTCATCGAAGAGTATTTTATAAGACATATTATTTTAGAAGATAAAAAAATAGAATTATGGTCTACAAATTTAGAGGATTTAAGAAAAAGCTTTGGATGGAAGCAAATTTATAGCATAAATAACCCTAAAATTGATGCTGAACATAAAATGCTTTTTGATATTGCAAAAGAAGCATTTACAGAAGTTGAAGCTAGCGAAAAAACTGCAAAAATCAAAGATATTTTAACAAGATTATATGATTATATGAAAACTCACTTTAAGCATGAAGAAGAGTATATGCAACAAATAAATTATCCAGCATTTAAAGAACACAAAAAACTACATTCTGAAATAATTTCAAAAATAAATGATTTTGTAAAAAAACTTCCAACTTTAAACGAAGATTTATTTGAAAAAGAATTGGCAAAAATTATAGATATTTCATTGGTTTACCATATTATTCAAGAAGATAGAAAAATTATTAACTGGGTAAAAGCAAATGAAAATAAAAACTAAATGAACATAGAATACAAATTTTTACAAAAAGCTATAGTTGATAAAAACTATGTTTGTTTTAGTTATGAAAATAAAAATTATAAAAATGTTAAACCTCTAAAACTAGATAGTGAAAATAGACTAACTAGCGATAAAGGTGTTTTTGAGTTTGAGAAGATTAGGAAATTGGTGGTTTTGAAAGAGAGGTTTTGAAATCTTTGACAAATTAGAATAATATAGTATATAATACTTTTAAAAGTACTATTAAGGATACTATATGATAATAAATGCAAATGAAGTAAAAACAAAAGGTGTATCTATTTTTGGAACTCTTCTTGAAAAATTTGATGAACTAATTATAAATGTTAGAGGAAAAAATCAATATGTAGTTCTTGATATAGAAAGATATAAAGAACTAAGAGCAAATGAACTTGACTTGGCTTATCTAAAATCTCTACAAGACATAAAAAAAGGAAATTTCAAAATACAAAGCGCAAAAGAGCATGTTGAAGAGATAAAAAATGAATTATAAACTAATCATCACAGATGAATACAAAAAGCGATTAAAAAAGTTTTTGAAAAAACATCCTGATATGATTGAACGATATGCTAAATGTATCTTTATCCTAGAAAATGACCCTTTTCATCCAAGCCTTAGACTTCATAAGCTAAAAGGAAAATTGGCTGATTTTCACTCAATTTCTATAAATATGGAGTATAGAGTTATTATTGATTTTATTATAAAAGATGATGAGATTATTCCTATTGATATAGGAACTCATGATGATGTGTATTAATACTTCATTCTTTTCTTTTTAGTAAAGAAAAGAAGCAAAAGAAAATCGTTCGCAAAGTTCCAAAATAGCTAAAAAATAAAATGAAATCTTAAAATTTGAAAACTCGCTTATCGCTCAAACAGTTCAAATTTCTTAACAGATTTAATTTAATTTTTCTTTACGCTATTTTGAAAATGCTCACTTTTTTATAAATATTTATTTTTATCTAGTTCATCAAAATCTAATTCAAATTTTCCAGGTACTATTCTAGCTTTTTTAAAAATTACATGTTTAAATCCATTTAATTGGCATAATTGAATTATTTTCTTAATATTGGTTTCATCAGCTTTACAGCCAAATAATATTTCTTTTAAATATTTATTATTAAATCTTTTTAAACCATAGCTATTCTTTAAATCTAATAATCGAAATTCCTCCTCATATTCCCAATATCTTGATTTCAAGGTAAACATTCTTTTTATATCTTCTATTTCACAGCCAAGATAAGGAATTAATTCATACCTATCATCTTCTGAATAAATTACTTTACTCATAGTAATGCCACTTTCTTTATAAAAATCATTCTTAAAACCAAAACACAAACCTTTGTGATTATCTGCATAATGAGACCACATTAAAATATTTTTATTATTTGTACTCATAGATAATATACCAACTTTTGATTTTTCAATTATTAAATTTCTTTTTAAATCTTTTTTATAGTCTTCAATTGTTTTTTCACCTAATAAAGATTTTTCTGTTTTATTTAAAGTTTCACAATGTTTATTGAAATCTCCATCTTCTTCAAATTCTAAATTACAATCAAATGGGTCATTAAAACTAGTATGTGATGCAAAATATAATTCTGAATTTAATATAATTTTATCAGCATATTCACCAAAACTACGATATTTATATAAAATTAAACTTCTATTCATTTATTCTCCAAAATAGTAAATTTTTGTAAAGATCAAGGCTAGCAGTAAAAAATATTATAGGAGTTTACTATTGTAAATGACTATAATATTTTTTGCAATAACGCTGAGATTTGCAAAAAGAACTATTTTACTAATGATTTTCCTACAAGATACCCACTCGCCCACGCAAAGTGTAAGTTAAATCCTCCCCTATTCCCTACGATATCTAAAACCTCACCTGCAAAATATAGATTCTTCACTAGCTTACTCTCATAAGTTCTATTATCAACCTCGATAGTTCGTACACCGCCACCACTAGCTTCCGCATGACCGAAACCTTGAGTATCTACAATCTTCATCTTCCAAGAGTTTAACTGATAAGCTATTGCTTTAATCTGTTTTGCATTTATCTCGTTTGCTTTTGTATCAATATTTATTTTACAAATATCAAGTAACACAGGAGCAATTTTATTTGAAACCATTCCTGTCAAAATATCCACAACTCTTTGATTTGGAACTGTTTTTAGCAAACTTTGTATTTGGTCAGCTAAATCATTTTTATTAATTTTTGGGAAAAAATTAATAGCGATTTTCACATCTTGATAAGAACTAAGATTTAAAACAGCAAGTTGTGAAATATCTAAAATAGCAAAACCAGACACTCCATAACTTGTAAAAAGTACATCTCCAAAAATCTCTTGCTCTAAATTGTTATTCACAAATAAGATTACATTACACTCTTTTTTTACCCCTTGAAGTTTTCCATTGTAAGTATTGTCAGTTTTTAATCCAACTAATGAAGGATAAGTTGAATTGTATGTGTGTCCAAATTTTGAAGCAAATTCAAGACCACTCTCATTTGCATTTAGTTGAGGAGCTGCTCCTAAACCATTTGAGATAAGAACTTTATCATAGCCTTTATATTCTGTTTCATCAAGTTTGATATTGAATTTTTCATCAACTTTTTCAATATCCCTTATAAAACTCTCTAAATAGATATTTACTCCTAACTCATTTAAAGCCAGCTCCAAAAGATTTGTTACAGATTTTGCTTCATTTGAAAGGGGATAAACTTTACAACTCTCTTTCACATCAAGCAAAAGTCCGACACTTTTACAAAACTTTTCAAAGGCTTTAAAATCAAACTCTTTTAAAGCAAAGTTTACAAAATCAGGATTCTCTCCTATATAGTTTTTTGAAGTGATAGAACTATTTGAGATATTGCATCTTCCATTTCCACTTGCTAGGATTTTTTTACCTATTCCTTTATTTGCATCAAATAAATCTATTTGTAAATTTTTGTTTAATCTTTTGGCTGTAATACAAGCCATTATTCCAGCTGCACCTGCGCCTATTATTGCTATTTTCAAAATGTTGCCTATTAATATTTTTTTTGATTATAGCTAATAGACTCTTTTAAATTAAAAATTCATTTTTAATTTTAATTTTTTAATTCTTACAAATATCAATAAAACACTGCAAACCAAATAGTAGTTTCATCTAAACTTGTAAATTTAACTCTATGTTTTTGATAAGCTTTTATATTTAAACAATCACCTTTTTTCAGCTCAACTTCAAAATCTTCAAATTCAACTATGGCAAAACCCTCCATAACTAAAACAAATTCATTTTTTTCCTGTTCATACCAAAAATCTTGAGGTGATTTTTGTCCATTTGAGACAATTTTTTCTATTTTTATCTTCTCATCTTTAAAAATTTCAAAAAATTTTTCTTCACTTTTATCTACTGGAATTTCATCAAAAATATTATATTTTTCCATTTTTAAACTATCCAAATTATTGATTTTTTGGTATTTTACCTAAAATTACTTAATCATCTGATATAATCTTGATAGATTTAATCAAGTTAGATAAACACACCTTATTTAAAGGTTATTATATTAATTTTGATTAAACTACTTGACATTGATAAAAAAATGTTCTATAATTCCAACATAATTAAAGTTGATTAAATTAAAAAGGATTAACAAAATGCAAAAAGAAACTATTGCAATACATGCAGGATACGACAAAAAACAAGGTAACGGAGAGATGGCTGTTCCAATTTCTCAAACAACAGCGTATGCTTTTAGAGATAGTGAACATGCAGCAAATCTATTTGCACTAAAAGAACTTGGACCAATCTATACAAGATTAACAAATCCAACTTCTGATGTTTTAGAGCAAAGATTTGCACAACTAGAAGGTGGAGCAGCTGGTATTGCAACTGCAAGTGGAGCTTCTGCAATTTTTTACTCTATTGCAAATGTAGCTGAAGCTGGAGATAACATAATAATCTCTGATAAACTTTATGGAGGAAGTGTAACACTTTTCTATTTCACTTTAAAAAGATTTGGAATTAGTGTAAAAGTATTTAATAGTGATGATGCTTCAAATTTAGAAGAGTTGATTGATGATAAAACAAAAGCAATTTTCTTTGAATCATTATCAAATCCACAAATTGCTATCCCAGCTATTGAAAAAATTGTTGAAGTTGCAAAAAAACATGGAATTATTACTATTTGTGATAACACTGTTGCAAGTGCAGCTTTATTTAATCCAATTGAATGGGGAGTTGATGTTTCAGTTCATTCAACATCAAAATATACAAGTGGAAATGGAACAGCTCTTGGTGGTATTATTGTAGAAAGAGATGGATTAGCAGAATTTTTCAAAAAAAATGTAGCTAGATATCCACATTTTTCTACTCCTGATGCTTCATATCATGGATTAGTTTATACAGATGTTCCTCTTCCAAACTTTTGTTTGAGAATTAGACTATCTTTATTAAGAGATATTGGAGCAACACCATCACCTCATAACTCTTGGTTATTAATTCAATCATTGGAAACTTTAGGATTAAGAGTTGATAAACACTCTGATAATGCACTTGAAGTTGCAAAATTTTTGGAATCACATCCAAAAGTAAAAAAAGTAAGTTATCCAGGGCTAAAAAGTGATAAATATTATGAAAAAGCTCAAAAATATTTCAAAGGTGGAAAAGCTTCAGGATTAATTTCATTTGAAGTTAGCTCTTTTGAAGAAGCTAAAAAAGTTATAGATAGTGTTAAACTATTTAGTGTAGTAGTAAATATTGGAGATAGTAAATCGCTTATTACTCATCCAGCATCAACTACTCACTCTCAAATGACTCCAGAAGAGTTGGTAAAAGCTGGTGTAAATCCAGTTACAGTTAGGCTTTCTATTGGTTTAGAAAATACAGCAGATTTAATTCAAGATTTAAATCAAGCATTAAACTAAAAAAATGCCATTAATTTCAACAAAAGGTGTATATGGTCTAACAGCCATGTACGAATTAAGTAAGCATCAAGAAGATAGTCCCATGCAAATCAAGGATATATCAGCAAATGCTAATATTCCTCAAAACTACTTGGAACAGCTCTTAAGTAAATTAAGACGTGCTGAACTTGTAAAAAGTATAAGAGGTGCAAGAGGCGGATATATTCTTGCAAAAACTCCTGATGAAATCAAAGTAGTGGATATTTTGATTGCATTGGAAGATGATATAAAGATTATTGATTCAAAAGCGGAAAACCCTATTTTGAATATCTTTTTTGATGAGTCAAAAAATAGTATGAAAAAAATCTTTGATATTCAACTATCAAAACTAGATGAGTATCAAGATAAATATAATGAATTTTTACATTACAATATATAAGTAAGGCTTTATTCTTAAAGCCCTTTAGGTTTTGCTACTTTTAAGGATTTTTTATAAATCCTGCTAAAAAGTAGATAAATATGAAAAGGTTCCCTTACAAATGGGAACTATTTGAAAGGAATAATAAGATGAAATATGCAAATAACATAACAGAATTAATTGGTAACACACCTTTAGTAAAATTACAAAAAGCAAGTGAAGTAAGTGGAGCAACAGTTTTAGGTAAATGTGAGTTTATGAATCCATCACATTCAGTAAAAGATAGAATTGGAACAAATATGATAAATAGTGCTTTAAAAGCAGGACTTATCAACAAAGACACAACTGTGATTGAACCTACAAGTGGAAATACAGGGATTGCATTAGCTTCTGTTTGTGCAGCTTTAGGTATCAAATTAATTCTTACAATGCCAGCTTCTATGAGTATTGAAAGAAGAAGATTATTAAAAGCTTTAGGTGCTGAACTTGTATTAACCCCACCTGAAAAAGGAATGAAAGGTGCAATTGAAAAAGCAAATGAAATAAAAGAAACTACGCCAAATTCTTTTATTCCTCAACAATTTCAAAATGCAGCAAACCCTGAAATTCATAGACTTACAACAGCAAAAGAGATTTTAGCTGATACAGATGGAAAAATTGATATTTTTGTAGCTGCTATTGGAACAGGTGGAACAATAACAGGAACAAGTGAAGTTTTAAAAGCTCATAATCCAAATATCCAAATTATTGCAGTTGAGCCAGAAGCAAGTCCAGTTTTAAGTGGTGGAAAACCAGGACCTCATAAAATTCAAGGAATTGGAGCAGGATTTGTACCAGATGTTTTAAATACAAATATTTATGATGAAGTTGTACAAGTTTCAAATGAAGATGCAATTGAAAGTTCAAGAGCTTTAGCTCAAAATGAAGGATTATTAGTAGGAATTAGTGCTGGAGCAAATGCTTATGTAGCATCTCAAATTGCATCAAGACCAGAAAACAAAGGTAAAGTAATCGTAACAATTTTATGTGATACAGGTGAAAGATACTTAAGTTCTGGATTATATAACTATGATGAAGAGTAAAAACTCTTCATCAATATAAAAAAGGAAACAAATGCACGAAAAAGCATATAGGTCAGTTGTAAAAACTATCTCTTGGAGAACAGTTGGAACTTTAGATACGATGATTATTTCATATTTTGTAACGGGTAATTTAGTAATGGCAGCCTCAATAGGAACTATTGAATTAGTTACTAAAATGGTTTTATATTATTTTCATGAGAGAGCTTGGAATAAACTATCTTTTGGAAGAGTAAAAACACAAGAAAATGATTATCAAATTTAGGTTATAAAATGAGTAAAGAATTAATAGAAAATATAAATAAAGAATTAGAAAATAAATCAACTCAAGAAGTAGTAGCTTATTTTTTAACAAAATTTAAAAATGTAGCTTTAAGTTCAAGTTTAGCAGCAGAAGACCAAGTTTTAACAGATGTTATTTTAAAACAAGATAAGAATGCAACAATATTTACATTAGATACAGGAAGACTTCATCCAGAAACTTATGATGTTATGGATGCAACAAATTTAAAATATGGTGTAAAAATTGATGTATTTTTTCCAAATAGTGAAAAAGTACAAGAGCTTTATCAAACTCAAGGTGTAAATGGTCAATACGAAAGTATTGATAATAGAAAAAACTGCTGTAATATCAGAAAAATCGAGCCATTAAAAAGAGCTTTAAAAGATGTTGAAGTTTGGATTACTGGTTTAAGAGCATCTCAAAGTGTTACAAGAGTTGATATGCCTTTAGTTGAATGGGATGAAAACTTTAAAGTAATTAAAGTAAATCCTTTAATCAACTGGAGTGAAAAAGATGTTTGGGATTACATAAAAGAAAATAGAGTTCCATATAACAAACTTCATGATATTGGTTTCCCTAGTATTGGATGCGCTCCTTGTACAAGAGCTATAAAAGAAGGTGAAGATATAAGAGCAGGAAGATGGTGGTGGGAGAACCCAGAACATAAAGAGTGTGGTTTACACAAAAAATAAGAGTAAGGCTTTGTTCTCAAAGCCCTTTAGGTTTTGCTACTTTTAAGGATTTTTTACAAATTCTGTTAAAAAGTAGTTATATAAAAAAATAGGTTCCTTTAAAATGGGAACCATTTGAAAGGAAAAAAATGCAAATAAGCCAAGATAGGTTAACTCATCTAAAACAACTAGAAGCAGAATCAATGCATATTATGAAAGAAGTAGTAGCAGAATTTTCTAATCCAGCAATGTTATACAGTGTTGGAAAAGATAGTTCAGTTATGTTACATCTTTTACAAAAAGCATTTTATCCAGCGCCTCCACCGCTACCTTTAGTTCATGTTGATACAACATGGAAATTTAAAGAGATGATTGAGTTTAGAGATAAAAGAGCTAAAGAAGTTGGTATGGAACTTTTAGTTTATATCAATCCAAAAGGAGCAGAAATGAATATCTCTCCATTTACTCATGGTTCAGCGTTACACACAGATATCATGAAAACTGAAGGTTTAAAAAATATGTTAAACATTCAACAGTTTGATGCTGTTTTTGGTGGAGCTAGACGTGATGAAGAAAAATCAAGAGCTAAAGAGAGAATTTACTCATTTAGAGATAAAAACCATAGATGGGATCCCAAAAATCAAAGACCTGAACTTTGGAATATTTACAACGGAAGACACACAAAAGGTGAGTCTATCAGAGTATTCCCATTATCAAACTGGACAGAACTTGATATTTGGCAATATATCTATTTAGAAAATATTTCTATTCCTGATTTATACTTTGCAAAAGAAAGAGATGTAGTAGAATATATGGGTACAAAAATCATGGTTGACGATGATAGAATGCCTGAAAATTTGCGAAAAACAGCTAAAAAAGAGATGGTAAGATTTAGAACTTTAGGGTGTTATCCATTAACTGGAGCAGTAAATTCAACTGCTACAACATTACCTGAAATTATTCAAGAAATGCTTATTTGTACAACAAGTGAGAGACAAGGAAGATTAATAGATAGTGATGGTGACGCATCAATGGAGAAAAAGAAACAAGAAGGATATTTTTAAGATGGCACATCAATCAGATTTAATTTCACAAAATATAGAACAATATTTAAAAGAACATGAGAATAAAGAAATCTTAAGATTTATTACTTGTGGAAGTGTTGATGACGGTAAATCAACTCTAATTGGAAGATTATTATACGATTCAAAAATGATTTTTGAAGACCAATTAGCTGCTATTGAAAAAGATAGTAAAAAAGTTGGAACAACTGGTGATAAAATTGACTTAGCACTTTTAGTTGATGGATTAGCAAGTGAAAGAGAACAAGGTATTACTATCGATGTTGCTTATAGATTTTTCTCAACAGAAAGAAGAAAATTCATCATCGCAGATACTCCAGGTCACGAGCAATACACAAGAAATATGGCAACAGGTGCAAGTACAGCTGATGTTGCTATTATTTTAATTGATGCAAGACAAGGTATTTTAACACAAACTAAAAGACACTCTTATATTGCAAGTCTTTTAGGAATTAAAAACCTAATTGTTGCAATAAATAAAATGGATTTAGTTAACTTTAGCCAAGAAGTATTTGAAAAAATCAAAAATGATTATAATGAGATTATTGAATATCTTCCTCATAACAAAGATTTGAATATTCAATTTATTCCTATTTCTGCATTGGATGGAGATAATATTTTAACAAATTCTCCGAAGTGTCCTTGGTATAAAGAGCTTCCATTGATGCCGTTGTTAGACACAATTCCTATACATAAACAAGAGTCTTCTTCATTTAGACTTCCTGTTCAATATGTGGTACGTCCTCATCTAAACTTTAGAGGTTTTAGTGGAACAATTGCAAGTGGGGAAATCAAAGTTGGTGATGAAATTACTGTATTACCATCAAGAAAAACATCAAAAGTTAAATCAATAGTATCAAATGATATTAAAGATTTAAGACCAATTGGAAAAGATGAAACTGTTGAAACAATACAAAAAGCATTTGCTCCAATGGCAACAACAATTACTCTTGAAGATGAAATTGATATTAGTCGTGGTGATATGATAGTTAAAACTGGAGATATTCCAAAAGTATCAAATCACCTTTCAGTTATGGTTGTTTGGATGGATGAAGCTCCTATGAAACTAAATCAAAACTATGTAATCAAAAGAGCAACATCAGTAATTAATGGTGCATTTAATGCTATTGAATTTAAAAAGAATATTAATACATTTGAAGAAATTGATGCAACAGAATTAGCATTAAATGATATTGCAAAATGTACTTTATCATTAGATAGAGAAATTGCAGTTGATCCATACCATGAAAACAGATACACAGGAAGTTTTATCATTATTGATAAATACAATAACTCAACTGTTGGGGCTGGTATGATTGTATCTTCAGTTGAAGGTTTTGCTCATTTAGAAGAAGAGAAAAAAGTTTATTCAAAAGCAGAAATTGAGTTAAATGAATTTATTAGAAGAAATTATCCTGAGTGGGAATGTAAGGCAATCTAATGTCTAATAATTTAGCTTTAAATATTGAAAAAATCAAAAAAGAGAAAAGTGGAATAGATGTCTTAGCCGATATCTATTTCCATGCTGTTTTTGGTGAAAAAATTAGTCCTGAAAATTTAGAAAGATTTAAATGGTATGGAATTTATGCACAAGATGAACAACAAAACTATTTTAGTATAAAAATTCCTCTTAATATGGGAGAATTAAATTTAATCCAATTAAAAACATTAAGTCTTATATCTAAACAATTTAGTGATGATAGTTTGATTTTTTCAAATGAACAAAAAATTGAGTTTAAAAATATAAAGATTTTTGATTTACCAAAAATTTTCAAACTTCTTCAAGAAGTAAATTTAAACACTTTTTTTGAAGCAGGACACACAGTACGAAGAGTTTTAACTTGTCCCGTAAATGGAATAGATAAAACTCAATTAATTGATGTTGAACCTTTAGCAAATAAACTAAATGAAACTTTTATAGGAAATAAAAAATTTGAAAATCTACCAAATAAACTACAAATTGCAATAAGTGGTTATGAAGAGGGTTGTGATGTTCAATTTACTCCTGATGTTAGTTTTAATGCAATAAAAGATTCAAAAGAAAAAATTCTTTTTAATGTGAAGATTTTAGGTAATTCAATTGGTTTTATATCACCTTCACAAGTTTTAAAAACTGCAATTGCAATTGCAAACATTTATAAAGATTTTGGTGAAAGAGATGATGTTGAAAAAAGTAGTTTTGAATATCTTGTTAAAAATTTAGGATTAATTAGATTTTATGATATTTTAAATTCAACCATAAACTATAAAATTCAACAAAGTTCTTTTAAAAATGAGATTTCTCATCCAAGAAAACCAAGGCTTGGAATAAATGAAAGTAAAATTGAAGGACAAAGTTATATAGGTTGTAAAATCTATGATAGAGTTGTTCAAAGTTCTAAACTTGATAATCTATCTTCATTGCTTGAAAAATATGAGGCAAATAGAGTAAAACTAACTCACAAAGGGAATATTATAATTCTTGATGTTCCAACTTTAAATGCACAAAATCTAGCTTGTGAACTTGAAAAAATAAGTTTTAATCCTTTTGTTTAAAAACAAAGGGATTATCATAAATCTTCTCTCTATTTTTTTATTCTGTCTTAACCAAGAATTTTAAACAATTTTCATAATTTTTGATAAGAATCAATAATTTTCTATTTATTTTGTTTCATTTTTAAATTCTTCTAACTCAAACATATATCTATCAACAATTATTTCAGGATGTACAGATACTGATTTTTCAATAATTTTTTCACAACACTCAATAATTAAGAACATTAAAACTGTTAATTCTGTAATTCCCATTGTTTCGAAAGAATCATATTTATCCATTTTTTTATATTTCACTTTACCTATTCCTAAATAAGTTTCTCCTTTTCCTCCAATAAACCCATTAGAATGTAATGAATTTCTCCTATTGATAAGTCTATTGTTTATCTCTAAATATGTAGTTTTTGTATTTTTCATATTATCAAATAAGCTTTTAAAATTTTCATTATTTTCATTTAATCGTTCAAGTATTTCTGAAAACTTTGATTCTAAATCTATTTTTTCATCAATACCAAAATAAATTAAAATATTTCCTAATAATAGTTGTTTTTTTCTTGTATCTTTAATTTCAATATTAAATTCTTCAATAATCACAGAAAAAAAATGCTCTATATTAAAATATATTTCTATAATAAAATTTCTTCTTATATTGATTTCTTCTAAAATTATAAGACTTTCAATTATTTCATTTATAGAATAATTAAGCTTCTTCATATATAAAAAATTTTCTTTAAAATGTTTTTCAAAATTTCTGAATCTATGGAAAATGGAAATAGTAATTGTCTCAAGTCTATGAAATAGTTGTCTTCTAATATCTAGTTTATCAAAATTATAATATTCAGATAAAACTGGACTTTTAAATATATAATTATGTAAAGAAAAAACACTCTCTTCGCTTTTTATATCAACATCTATAAAATCTTTAATTAAGAGTTTATAGAAAATCTTTTCTATGTCATTTTGGATATACCAATCATACATCTTTAATAAAAATTCATCTAAACACTCTGTTGAAATATTTCCTTGAGATTCTTCATATTTTAATCCATCCATAAACTCTTCAAGAGATTCTTCAAATGCTTTTTGATACATTGCATGTAATGCAAATTTAAAATGATATTTACCATCAATAAAATATTCATATTCTCTCATTGCATTATTAAAACTTGATAAATCAATATTAATATGATAGTTTTCTGGAACATATTGACTTATTAACAAATCAATTAATTTTGATACTTCACCATTTTTTAATATTTCTGGTATTTGTTTTTCCATATGAAAATCACCTTTTTTATTTACTATTGTTTAAGTTACTTATATTTGTAATTAACTATTTATAAACATCACCTCTAAATCCAATATCTTCAATTATTGCTTCAATGATAATTTCATCATCTATAATCTTTAAAATAATTCTAATATTGCCTTTTCTAATTCTAAAAGTATCTTTTAAATTACCTTGAAGTTGCTTATAATCTATATTTATATCAATATTATAAAAATGTTTTTTTATAAATTTTATAATTAGTTCATCAACCTGAGTTTCAGTAATGATTGAATTATTTTTATCCAAAAACTTTTTTGATTTTTTTAGATAAGTTAATTTTATCTCTTTTTTCATCTAAATATCTATTGTTAGAATTTTTGTATGTGAAATTTCTTTATCTTCAATAGTTCTATTTTCTAAAATTGTTTCTATCTCTTTTTGTTCCATCATATCATAGGCATTTTTCAATCTTTCATACTCTTCAATATCTAATAAAACTGCTTCAAGTTTATTGTTTTTTGAGATTGCCAATTTATCTTTTGATTTATCGATAATACTATTTAGAATAGTTGAAAAACTTCTTGCAACATCACTTGCGGACACTATTTCATCTCTTGTATATGCAACCATATTATTTACCTTTTTAAAATATCATGTAAAATTATACATAATATTTAACATAAAATCAATTATAATATTTAAAACTGACTCCTTAAATATACTTCTTATCTAAAATAATATAAAATTATAATATTAATAACTACATATAATTCAAAGAGTAAGTAATCCATGACAAAAGATATTTTTAGACCATTTTTCAATGAAAATACAAATATATTAGAATTTATTAGATACAACACAATTGGAAAAAATAAAAAAGAGTATTTTGATTACACAGCTTCAGGACTTGCATTTAGACAAATAGAAAATAGAATTTTTGATGTTTTAGAAACTTATGCTAATACTCACTCAAAAGAGGCTTCAAACGCTGATACTACATCAAACTATTATGAAGAAGCTAGAAAAAACTTAGCAAAAAGTTTTGATTTAAATGATGAGTTTGCAATACTTCCGTGTGGTTGTGGAACAACAGCTGCTATAAAAAAATTTCAAGAGTTATTAGGAATATACATTCCACCTGCAACTATCAAAAGATTTGGAATAACTGTAGCTAAAAAGAAACTTCCTTTAATCATTGTTGGACCGTATGAACACCATTCAAATGAGGTAAGCTATAGAGAAGCTTTATGTGAAGTAAAAAGAATCAGACTTACAAATGATGGATTAGTTGACCTTGTTCAATTAAAAGAGACTTTACAAGAAAATATGCATAGAGAAATAATTGGTTGTTTTTGTATTGCTTCAAATGTATCTGGAATAATCACTCCTTATGAAGAGATATCAAAACTTATCAAACGTTATGGTGGGAAAGTTTTATTTGATGCAGCAGCAAGTAGTCCTTATATAAATGTTCCTTGCCAACTTTATGATGCTTTAGTTTTATCTCCTCATAAACTTTTAGGAGGTCCGGGAAGTTGTGGATTATTAATTATTAGAAAAAATCTTATTGATACATCAATTGCTCCAACATTTGCTGGTGGTGGAACAGTAGAATATGTAAATAAAGATTCACAATATTATCAAAAAGATATAGAAGCTAGAGAAGATGCTGGAACTCCACCCATTTTGCAATTTATTCGAGCTAGTTTAGCATATCAACTAAGAAATGAAATAGGTTTTGATTTTATAAAAGATAGAAAAAATGAATTAAAAGAATATTTTATAAGTGAATTAAAAAATATACCAAATTGTGAAATCTATGGAAATCAAGAAGTTGAAAATATAGGAATAGTCTCTTTCAATATAAAAGGTTTAAGTCCTTATGATTTATGTAATAATTTATCTTTAAATGATAATTTTCAAACAAGAGCTGGATGTTCATGTGCTGGACCTTATGGACATGATTTATTGGGAATACAACAATTAGATATGACAAATCGTCCGGGATGGGTTAGAATTTCTATACATTTTTCACAAACAAAAGAAGAGATTAAAAGTTTAATTGAGGGAATAAAAAAGATTTTAAAATAAACTACACAAAGACTAAATAATTCATTTAGAGTTCATTAACTAAGATTGATTATTATTTCACCCATGAGTTTTATAATATTTTTTTCAGTCTTTACAATTGTTTTTGCTTTCCAAACTTATGTAATAAAAAAACGATTGATAAATAAACTGGATTTTAATTATAAAACTAAAAAATATCTTAGCCTATTTTTATATCTTACATTTTTTGGGGTACTTTTGTATCCAGCAGCTAGATATTTTCCTGTAGTGCCAAACTGGCTCTACTTTCTTTTATCTCTACCAATTGGGGTGATTTTTTTAACATTTATTATCACTTTATTACACGAAATCATCTCTTTTGGTATCTCTAAAACAAAATATACAAAAAATCGAAGAGAATTCTTTAAAAAAGGTTTAGATATAGGTGCTGTTTCTTTTGTTTTAGCTACAAATGCAAAAGCTATGGATAATGCTAGAAATATCGAACTTGAAGTTGTTGATGTAAAAATCAAAAATCTTTTATCTCCTTATAAAATTGTTCAAATTAGTGATGTCCATATTGGAGGATTAATCGATAAAGAATTCATAAAAAATTTAGTTGATAAAATAAATCTATTAGGTGCTGATATTGTTGTAATTACTGGTGATTTGGTTGATACAAAACTAGAATATGCAAAACCTGCTTTAAATGAATTAGCAAATATTAATTCAAAATATGGAACTTATTTTATAGTTGGAAATCACGAATATTTTCATGGTGTTAAACCAATAATTGATTATGTAAACTCTTTGGGAATAAAAACTTTAGAAAATGAAAATGTTTACATAGGTGAAGAAAATAAAGGTTTTTATATTTGTGGAGTTTATGATAGATTTGGATTTAGATATGGTGCGTTTGAACCTGATATAAATAAAGCTCTTTTAAATACTCAAGATTTTCCAACAGTATTGTTAGCTCATCAACCAAAATATATAAACTCTATAGAGGATACAAAAGGTATAGATTTAATACTTTGTGGACATACTCACGGTGGTCAAATTTTCCCTTTTAATTTTTTAGTTAAACTAGAACAACCTTATGTTAGAGGATTAAATGTACACAATGAACACACTTTAGTTTATGTAAATAAAGGTACAGGATTTTGGGGACCACCCATGAGATTGGGTGCTAGTGCTGAGATAACTGTTTTAAAGTTATCTTCTTAAATTTTATATATTTAATAAAAATAGTGAACTTACAATTGAAATCGTATAAATACTTAATAAAATAATATAATCTACGTTTTTAGCTTTTTCTTTTTCCATTGAAATCTCCTTTAATAGAAGGAGTTCTCACTCCTTCTTATTTTATTGTGATTGTTTTTTTAGTGTTATCATCTTTTAATTTTGGAATAATTACTTCTAAAACTCCATTATCACTACTCGCTTCTATATTTTCAATATCTGCATTATCAGGAAGTGTAAAACTTCTAGAAAATTTACCAAAGTATGTTTCTACTTTATAGTAATCTTCCTCTTTCACCTCATCTTTTACTTTTCTTTCACCACTGATTGTTAAAACACCTTTATTAATATCTACTTTTATATCTTCTTTTTTCACACCTGGTAAATCAACATCAACATGATATGCAAACTCCCCTTCTCTTGTATTTACTACAGGAACAAAAGCATTTACACCTTCATTTTTTGTTTGGTTATATAAATTTTTTTCAATTTCTCTTATTTGTTTAAATGGGTCAAATTTTGTCAATAACATTTTTAACTCCTTAAATATTTTTAATCTTGATAGTATTTATATCAAGTTGATGAAATATTAACATATTTTTTAGCACTTGTCAATATATATTGCTAATAATATTTTAAAAATCTATAAAATAGTAATTTATTATTAGCAATATATGGATATAAATGCTAATAAAAAGACTGTACTACTAATATACAATTTTTAATTATTATTCTTTAATTATTTATGTATAATGTTTTTAACTCAAAAAAAGGATTAGAAATATGTCTTTAAAAGTAGTAATTTCTCATAAAACCCATTATAAATATGATAAGTATATTTCATTGTCACCACACATTATAAGATTACGTCCAGCTCCTCATAGTAGAACTCCAATAGAGGCTTATTCTTTAAAAATTAAACCTGATGGTCATTTTTTAAACTGGCAACAAGACCCTTTTGGAAACTATCTTGCAAGACTTGTATTTCCAGAAAAAACAAAAGAATTTTGCGTTGATGTTGAAATCATTGCAGACATGATTACAATAAATCCTTTTGACTTTTTCGTAGAAGATAGTGCTAAAAACTACCCTTTTGAATATAAAGAAGATTTAAGAAAAGAGTTAAAACCTTATTTAAAAATTGAAGAAAAAAATAAAATATTAAAAGATTTTGTTGCTTCTATTGATAAAAAAGAAAAGTCTATTATTGATTTCTTAGTTGAAGTTAACCAAAAAATAAATCAACATCTAAACTACACTGTAAGATTAGAACCAGGTGTTCAAACTTGTAAAACAACTTTAGAAAAAAAGTTAGGAAGTTGTAGAGACTTTGCTTGGTTATTTGTACAAGTATTAAGACATCTTGGACTTGCTGCTAGATTTGTATCTGGATATTTAGTTCAATTAACAGCCGATGTAAAATCACTTGATGGTCCAAGTGGTCCTGAAGCTGACTTTACAGATTTACATGCTTGGACAGAAGTTTATGTTCCAGGTGCTGGATGGATTGGACTTGATAGTACAAGTGGACTTTTTGCAGGAGAAGGTCATATTCCACTTGCTTGTACACCTCACTATAACTCTGCTCACGCTATTGAAGGATTTAGTGATAAATGTGAAACAGAGTTCTTTTTTGAAAACACAGTAACAAGAATTTTTGAATCACCAAGGGTTACAAAACCTTATAAAGATGAGCAATGGGAAGCTATTTATAATTTAGGTTTCAAAGTTGATGAAGATTTAGTAAAAAATGATGTTCGTTTAACTATGGGAGGAGAACCAACTTTTGTATCTATTGATGATATGGAATCAGCTCAATGGAATAGTGAAGCAGATGGAGAGCATAAAAGAGAGTTAGCAAATAATCTATCAAGAAGATTACTTGAAACAAATACAAATGGTGGATTATTGCATCATGCTCAAGGAAAATGGTATCCAGGAGAGCCACTACCACGTTGGCAAACAACTGTTTTTTGGAGAAAAGATAAAAAACCTATTTGGAAGAATCCAGATTTATTAGCTGATATGAATAAAAATTATGATTACACAATAGCTGATGCAAAAGAGTTTATTTCAACACTTTCTTTAATTTTAGGTATAAGTGATGAAAATGTAATTCCAGCTTTTGAAGACCCTATTTATTATATTATGAAAGAAGCTGAACTTCCTATTGATATTGACCCTTTAAAATATGATTTAAAAGACCCTTTAGAGAGAAAAACTATTGCTCAAAAATTAACTTATGGATTAAACAATGAAGTGGGATATGTGCTTCCTGTTAGTTTTGGATTTACAAAATGGATTACTTCAAAATGGGAATTTAGACGTGGACATCTATTTTTAGGAGCAGGAAACTCTCCTATTGGACTTAGACTTCCACTTGAATCACTTATTGTTAAACCTCAAGTAGAATTAGAACAAGATTTTCAACCTGATTTATTTACTTCATATCCAGCACTTGGTGATTACATAAGTGCTGTTGAAAAACGTGCTAAAAAAATGAGTAAAAAAACTACTCTTAAAAATAAATATTCTGCTTTTGTAAGAACAGCATTAAGTGTTGAAATAAGAGATAACAAACTTTGTGTATTCCTTCCTCCTATTGAAAAAACAGAAGTATTTTTGGATTTAATTGCTTCTATTGAAGAAACAGCAAAACGATTAAATTTAGCTGTTATTATTGAAGGTTATGAACCTCCTCATGATTTAAGAACAGATAGAATCAAAGTTACTCCCGACCCAGGAGTTATTGAAGTAAATATTCAACCAACAAGTTCATGGAAAGAATTAAGTGATAATATTTTAAGTCTTTATGAAGATGCAAGATTATGTAGACTTGGAACTGAAAAATTTATGATAGATGGTAGACACACAGGAACAGGTGGAGGAAACCACGTAACTATTGGAGCTATGAGTCCAAGTGATTCACCACTATTAAGAAACCCTCAACTTTTAAGAAGTTTAATCACATTTTGGCAACATCATCCAGGTTTATCTTATCTTTTCTCAGGAGCGTTTATAGGTCCAACTTCTCAAGCACCAAGAGTTGATGAAGGAAGAGTTGAAAATCTATATGAACTTGAAATTGCTTTCTCTCAGATACCTGAAAGTGGAGATGTTCCATATTGGTTAACAGATAGATTATTTAGACATATGCTCACAGATATTACAGGAAATACTCATAGAAGTGAGTTTTGTATAGATAAACTTTATTCGCCTGATAGTAGTACAGGAAGATTAGGTATTTTAGAACTTCGAGCTTTTGATATGCCACCTCATTCACAAATGGCACTTTTACAAATGTTATTGGTTCGAGCTTTAGTTTCTTGTTTTTGGAAAAGACCATATAAACATAACCTAATTAGATGGGGAACAAGACTTCATGATAAATTCTTACTTGAGCACTATGTAAAAGAAGATTTAAAAGGTGTAGTTGAGTATTTAAATGATGAAGGATATGAGTTTAAACTAGATTGGTTTGACCCATTTTTTGAATTTAGATTCCCATTATATGGAATGACTATGATAAATGGAATGCATGTAGAAATAAGATCAGCTATTGAGCCTTGGCATGTTTTAGGAGAAGAATCAGGAAGTCAAGGAACAGCTAGATATGTGGACTCTTCACTTGAAAGACTACAAATAAAAATAAAAGATTTCAATGAAGAAAGATATATAGTAACTTGTAATGGTGTTCAAGTTCCTCTTACAAAAACTGAAATTGAAGGGGAATATGTAAGTGGTGTAAGATACAAAGCTTGGCAACCTTGGTCAGCACTTCATCCAACAATTAAAGTTGATACACCTTTAACTTTTGATATAATAGATAAATGGAATACAAGGTCAATTGGTGGATTTAACTACTTTGTTACACATCCAGGTGGAAGAAGTTATGATACTTTTCCTGTAAACTCTTATGAAGCTGAATCAAGAAGAATAAACAGATATTGGGATTTTAATCACTCTCAAGGAGAAGTAACGCCAATTGAACCAAAAATAACTGGTGAAGTAAACTCTGTATTTGCTATTGAAGCAAATAGAAAAGTTACAAGTAGAACAGGAAGTAAAAAACTATACTTTCACGAAATGCCAAAAAATAAAGAGTATCCTCATACATTAGATTTAAGACAAAGGTGGATAAAAAATTAAATGTCAATTTTTGATAGTTGTAGATTAGAGTCATCATTTGATGAAGTATTTGATAATGAATGTAATATTAGACCCCATTGGAAAGAACTAATTGAGGGTTTAGAAAATGCAGGAATTAAACAATTAGAACAAAAACAACTAGAAATAGATTGGCGTTTAGAAGATAATGGAGTTACTTATAATATCTATAATGACCCTGAAGGAAATAATAGAAGATGGAATTTAGATCCTATTCCTTTAGTTTTAACGCAAGAAGAGTGGGATGAAGTAACGAAAGGTTTAAAACAAAGAGCAAAACTATTAAATTTAATATTCAAAGATTTATATACAGAACAAAAACTAATAAAAGAAGGAATAATTCCTGCTGAAATTGTTTTTGGTCATAAAAGTTTTATTCCTGAAGTTTTTAACTTTAAAAATAAAGATTATTACTCTTTAAGATTTTATGCAAGTGATATTAGTCGTGGTCCTGATGGTAAGTTTTGGGTTATAAATGATAGAACGCAATCCCCTTCAGGTCTTGGATATGCAATTGAAAACAGACTTACGATGAACTCTATTTCTAACGATTTATATCCAAATGTAGAGATAAAAAAAATTGCTAGTTTTATAGAAGGATATAAAAATACGCTAAAAACATTATCTCCTTCAAATCAAGAAAATCCTCTTATTGCTTTATTAACTCCAGGTCCACTAAATGAAACATATTTTGAACATGCTTATCTTAGTTCTTTTCTTGATTTAACACTGGTTCAAGGAGAAGATTTACTTGTAAAAAACAACCATCTTTGGCTTAAAAGTTTAAAAGGCTTAAGAAAAGTTGATACATTAATTAGAAGAGTTGATGCACAATATTGTGACCCTTTAGAATTAAAAAACTATTCTCAACTGGGAGTTGCTGGACTTGTAAATGTAGTAAGAGAAGATAATTTATCTATGATAAATCCAATTGGAGTTGGTATTTTAGAAAATATTGGATTAAATCCTTTTATGAAAAATATTGCTAACTATTTGTTAAATGAAGAGTTAATTCTTCCTCAAATAGCTACTTGGTGGTGTGGACAAAAAAAGGAGTTAGATTTTGTTTTAGAAAATCTAAAAAATCTAATAGTAAAAAAAATAGATAGAACTGATAATATTGAGATATATTTTGGAAATAAACTAAATGAAACTCAACTTTTACAACTAAAAGAAAAAATAGAAAAAACTCCTCAATATTATGTTGGTCAAGAAATTATTGATTTTTCAACAACAGCCTCTTTTTCTAAAGGAAAAGTAGAACCAAGAAATACAGTAATAAGAGCCTTTTCATATCAACAAGATGAAGACTACAACGTTTTACAAGGAGGACTTGTAAGAGTATCTCCCTCAAAAGATAGTTTAGTAGTCTCAAATCAAAAAGGTGGAACTAGTAAAGATTTATGGATACTTGGAAAAGATGAAGAGTTTAATAGCAATAATATTTTTAAAAATAGAGTTTTTATAGACTCAAGATTAGAAAATATCTCTACTAAAAGAGCTGAAAATCTTTTTTGGATGGGAAGGTATTTAAATAGAGCAATTATAACAGCCCGAATGCTAAGATTTAATCTTAAATCTATGCTAAATATAAATAGATATGATGATAATACAAACTCTAAACAAACAACAAAAATCCTAAATAATGCACTAAGTCATCTTACTATGTGTTATCCAGGATTCTTAGATGAAGAGTTGAAATCACCTTTAAATGAAATTATTTCTCTAATAAAAGATAAAAATAGAGTTGGAACTCTCTCTTTTTCACTTAGTTTATTATCAAACTTAAATACAAACGTAAAAAATCTTCTAACAATAGAAGCTTGGCGTATTTATGAGAAAATGCAAAAAGAGTGGAATATTTATCTAAAAAGAGAAGTTTTAACAAATAAAGACCATATAAATGAACTCGATAAATTATTGATTTATCTTATGGCTTATAAAGAATTAATTGATGAAAGTATTTTCAAAGAACAAGGTTTAATTTTATATGATATTGGCTGTAAAATAGAGATTTCACAACTTTTAATCTCAAAACTAAGGTCTTTACTTACTTTAAAACTTGACAAACTTTTAGAATATGATGTACTTGATTCTATGCTTAACTCTTATGAAAGTTATAACTCTTATAGGGCATATTATAAATCATCTTTAGATTTAAAAAATGTATTGGATTTTTTACTTTTTAACAGAAAATATCCAAAATCTTTGATTTATATTATAACTCAACTACTTGAAGACTTAAAAGAGTTACCAAATGAAGAGAATAACTCTAATTTAAGTAATTTTGAAGAGCCTATATTTAAAGTATTTTCTATGCTTACGCTTATGAATACAAATAAACTTTTAGAGATTAAAGAAGATGAATATGTATATAAAGAACTTGATGGTTTTTTATCTACACTTTCAGATTTATTAAGTAAAACTTCTGAAGAGTTAACAAAAACATATTTTTCACACTACAACGAGTAATTATGATTTATGAAATATACCATGAAACAACCTTTGATTATGCTGCACTTGTGACTTTTAGCCATAATATTGCAAGACTTAAACCAAAAGATTTCGCTACTCAAAAACTTTTAGAGTATTCTTTAAAAATAGAACCCACTCCTTATGAAATGAGTGAATTTGTAGATTATTTTGAAAATACAAATAACTTTATGTTAATAAGAGAAGCACATACTTCTTTAAAAGTAGTGGCTACTTCAAAAGTTCATAGAGTTGAAGAAGAGATAAACAAACAAATTAAAAATTTAAAAAATGTATCTATTACTGTTAGTGAAGCAAAACAAAGATTAAATAAATACTACAAAGATGATGTTTTAGCAAAGCTATTTTTATTTGAAACAGAGTCTATTCCTATGCCTTCAAATGAAATAAAAGCTTATGCTTTAGAATCATTCCAAGAAAATAGAAATCTTTTTGAAGCAACAAATGAATTTATGGGAAGAATTTTTAATGACTTTAGTTTTGTTTCTGGATTTACAGATATTACAACTCCAATAGAAACTGTTTTTAAAGAGAAAAAAGGGGTTTGTCAAGATTTTGCACAATTTGCAATATCAGCCCTTAGAAGTATTGGTATTCCTACTCGTTATGTAAGTGGATATATTCAAACTATTCCTGCTGAAGGAAAAGAGAAACTATTTGGTGCAGATGCATCTCATGCTTGGTTTTCAGTTTATATTCCAACTTTTGGTTGGGCTTGTTTTGACCCAACAAATAATAAAATCCCTAATGAAGAATATATTATTTTAGGATATGGAAGAGATTATTTAGATATTGCACCTTTAAAAGGTGTAGTTCAAAGTAGTGGTGGAAGTAATTTAAAAGTAAAAGTTAATGTTGAAGCCATAAAAGAATAAAGAGTTTTCACTCTTTTTCTTTAAATTCCTGCACCATCTTCAAATGTTCTTAAAGCTCTTGGGCGAATTCCAACAATATCACCTTTTTTAATATTTTTTTCTTTAAATTCATAATGTGAAATTTCAACTAAAACTGTCTTTAATTCATTTTCTAAATGTGTTAATTCTACTTTTACTTGTGAACCTGCAAGTTGAATATATTTTATTTTTGCTTGTAAAATAGCTTCACTATCATTTACAGAAACTATTTCTAATTCATGTGGTCTAATTAAAAATTTAGAGTTGTTATCTTGATTTTCCAAAGATGAGTCGATATTTAATCTTCCATCTTCTTCTCTTCCATGAAATAAATTTACATTTCCTAAAAAATTAATTACAAACTCATTTGCTGGATTATGAAATACCTCTTCAGGAGTTCCAACTTGTTCTATTTTTCCCTTACTTATAACTACAATTCTATCAGCAACTTCAAGTGCTTCTTCTTGGTCATGTGTTACTAAAACAGTTGTAATTCCTAACTCTTCTTGTAACTCTTTTAACCATTTTCTTAAATCTGCTCTAACCTTTGCATCTAAAGCACCAAATGGTTCATCTAAAAGTAAAACTTTTGGTTCAACTGCTAATGCACGTGCAAGTGCAACCCTTTGTCTCTGACCACCTGAAAGTTGCCACGGAAATCTGTTTGCGAATCCATCAAGTTGAATAAGTTGTAAAAGTTTTGTAACTTTTTTATTGATTTCATCATTTGATAATCTCTGCTTTTTTGGTTTTACTCTTAATCCAAAAGCGATATTTTCGAAAACTGTCATATGTTTAAAAAGTGCGTAATGTTGGAATACAAATCCAATATCCCTATCACCTATATCTTTTTTTGAAACATCAATATTATTAAATAAAATTTCACCTTTATCTGTGTCATCTACTGTTTCAAGTCCAGCTATCATTCTTAGAAGTGTTGTTTTCCCACTTCCTGATGGTCCTAAAAGTGCTAGAAGTTCACCTTCAACTATTTCTAAATTTATATTATCAAGGGCTACAAAGTTTCCAAAATATTTTGTTAAATTTTTTACTTCAATTTTCATTTTATTATTCCTTGTCTATTCTTCATTTTTTAATTTTTTTAATTCTCTTGCTACTTTCCACTCTAAAATATATTTTAAAACCAAAGTTAAAAGTGCAAGTATTGCTAAAAGTGTAGAAACTGCAAAAGCTGCTACGAAGTTATATTCGTTATATAAAATCTCAACTTGTAAAGGCATAGTATTAGTAACTCCTTGAATATGTCCAGAAACCACTGAAACCGCTCCAAACTCTCCCATTGCTCTTGCATTACATAAAATTACTCCATACAAAAGTCCCCATTTTATATTAGGAAGTGTCACTTTCCAAAATGTTTGAAAACCACTAGCTCCTAAAAGTAAAGCTGCTTGTTCTTCATCATTTCCTTGTTCTTGCATCAGTGGAATTAACTCTCTTGCAACAAAAGGAAAAGTTACAAATATAGTTGCTAATACAATTCCAGGAACTGCAAATATAATCTGAACATCATTTTCAATCAACCAATGCCCAAACCAACCTTGCGCACCAAATAATAAAATATAAACAAACCCTGAAATTACAGGACTTACAGCAAAAGGTAAATCAATCAAAGTTATTAAAAAACTTTTTCCAAAAAAAGAGTATTTTGCTATCGCCCAAGAAGCACATACTCCAAAAACTAAATTTAAAGGAACTGCAATTGCTGCTGTTATTAAAGTTAATTTTATTGCTTGTAAAACATACTCATCTTCAAAAGAGATAAAATAAGCTTCTACACCTTTTCTAAAGGCTTCAGCAAATATAGTAATCAAAGGAACAACTAACATAATCATTAAAAAGCTAACAGCTGTTCCTATTAATAAATATTTTACAACTTTTGATTCATCTAGCGATGTTTGTGAATTACTTCGTGTTTTCATATTGCCTCCATTCCTCTTCTTCTTGAACTCCATCTTTGAAGTATATTTATTAATAACAACATTACAAAAGAGATTACTAACATAACTACAGCAATTGCAGTTGCTCCTGCAAAATCATATTGTTCTAGTTTTGTAATAATCAAAAGTGTACTAATTTCTGTTTTAAATGGCATATTTCCAGCAATAAAAACAACCGAACCATATTCACCTAAAGCCCTTGCAAATGACAAAGCAAATCCTGTTAATAAAGCTGGAAAAATTGTAGGAAGTATCACTTTATAAAATGTTTGCCATCTTGTTGCTCCTAAACTAGCACTAGCTTCCTCTTGTTCTATTTGAATCTCTTCAAGTGCAGGTTGAATTGTTCGTACCACAAAAGGAAGTCCTATAAAAATCAAAGCAATTGTAATTCCAATAGGAGTAAACACAACTTTTATTCCTAATGGTTCTAAATATTGACCAAACCAACCCTGACTTGAATACAAAGTCGTAAGTGCAATTCCTGAAACAGCAGTCGGAAGTGCAAAAGGTAAATCAACAATCGCATCAAAAACTCTTTTTCCCCAAAAGGTATATCGAACCAAACACCAAGCAACTATAAGTCCAAAAAAAGTATTTACAAGAGCTGCAATTAGTGAAGTAACAAATGTTAATTTATAACTAGCAACTACTCTTGAATCCGTTGAAGCACTAATAAATGCGTCCCATCCCAAACTAAAAGCCTCTGTAAAAAGTGCAATTAAAGGAATAATTACAATTATGCTTAAATAAAAAACTGTATATCCCATCGTAAGACCAAACCCTGGTATTGGGGATTTTTGTCTTTTTAATATTCCAAAATTAAGTCTCATTTTAAATCTTCCTTATTTTAATTTTTTAACATTTTTTGGCTCATCAAACCAATATCCTTGAAAATAATCAATTTCCAACTCTTTACAAGTTTCATAAATCTCTTTTGAAGAAACAAACTCTGCAACAGTTTTTATTCCTATTCTTTTAGCAAAAAAAACTATTGCTTCAACAACTGCTTTTGCCGATTTTGTTTTATTTATATCTTGAATGATAGAACCATCAAGTTTTATGAAATCTGCTTGTAATCTAACTAAATATGAAAAGTTAGAATAACCTGTTCCAAAATCATCTATTGCTATTTTCACCCCAAGATTTTTAACAATTTTTATAAAAGAAATGACCTCTTCAATATTATCAATACCTTCACTCTCTGTTATTTCTATTGTTAAAAAATGCCCTATATCAAATTCATAAATTTTTTGTATCAAAAAATCTACAACATCTTTTTCCAAGATATCACTAATAGAAAGATTTATACTAAACTCAATATTTTTGTTTTCAAAAAATTCAAAAGATTTTTGAATTACTTTTTTTGTAATTTCACTATATAAATTTATTTTTTTTGCTCTATTTATAAAAAAATATGGACTTATTATTTCACCTTTTGAGTTTTTCATACGAACTAAGATCTCATATTTTTTTTCAAATTGATTGCTTATTAACTGTGCAAAAATTTCAAATTTATCTCTTCTTACTGCTTCTATTATTTGCCCTTCCCAATACAAATCTTGTTCTATTGATAAAGAATCTGGATGACAAATATGATGTTGTTCAGCATCATAAATAACTAGATTATGTTTTACTATTTTTGTTTGTTTTAAAGCAAACTCAGCAGTAAACAAAAGTTCAGGATAATTTATAGCAACACCAACTCTCAAAGGTATATATATTTTAAATCCATCAACTTCAATAGGTGAATAACCAAAATACCAAATAATTGATTTTATAGTTTGAATAAACCTATCTTTTGAAATATCTTCACTTGAAGCAGATGCAAAAATATCTGCTCCTAAATAATAGATTTTGCTATTTAAAAATCTATTCTCTAATCTTAAAGAGATTATTTTTAATACTTTTTCTCCAAAATCATATCCATAATAGTGATTAATATTTCCAAACCCATTAACATCAAAAATAGCTACTTTATTAAATGTTTTATTTTTATTATCTTCTAAAAACTCTTTTCTATTTGGAAGATTAATCTCAAACTCTTTATTATCTATAAATTGCGTCAAATGTTCCACCATCATCAAAATGAGTTTTTTGAGCATCTTGCCAACTTCCAAAAATATCATTTATTTTTACAAGTTCAAGATTTGGAAAAAGTTTTAAATCTTCTTGATTTACTAATTCAGATTTTGCTGGTCTATAATAATGCTTTGCTGCTAATTTTTGTCCTATAGGTGAATATAAATACTCTAAATAAGCCTTTGAAACATTATAAGCTACTCTTTTTTTAGCATTTTCATCAACAACTGTAACAGGAGGTTCAGCCAAAATAGAAATAGTAGGTACAACTATTTCAAACTCATCTTTTCCTAACTCATTGATTGCTAAAAAAGCTTCATTTTCCCAAGCTAATAAAACATCACCTATTTTTCTTTGAACAAAAGTATTTGTAGCTCCTCTTGCGCCAGAATCAAGAACTGGAACATTTTTATATACTTTTTTCACAAATTCTAAAGCTTTAATATCTGCTTCTTTGAACTTCTCAGAGTTTCTATCAATATTATTAATATCTTTTAACTCTTGTTTAATTGCATAACTATAAGCTGCTAAATAGTTCCATCTTGCACCTCCAGAAGTTTTAGGATTTGGAGTGATTACTTCAACACCATCTTTTACTAAATCATTCCAATCTTTAATCCCTTTTGGATTTCCCTTTCTTACTAAAAATACAATAGTTGAAGTATATGGAGATGAATTATTTTCTAATCTTGTTTGCCAATCTTGAGGAAATAGATTTGTACTTTGTGAAATTTTATCAATATCATATGCCAAAGCTAAAGTAACTACATCTGCCTTTAATCCATCAATCACAGCTCGTGCTTGTTTTCCAGCCCCACCATGAGATTGTTTTATTTTTATATTTTGACCTGTTTTCTCTTTCCAATAAATACTAAACTCTTTATTATAATCTGTATAAAACTCCCTTGTTGGGTCATAAGATACATTTAAAATCTCTATAGATTCTTTTTCACTCTCTTTTTTGAAATCATAAGTTTCACTTGCAATTGCTAAAATTGGGGCTACAAATGTAGCCACTATTAAATTTTTTATTTTCATTTTATTTTCCTGTTTAAACTAATATACACTAAATGTATGAATATTAAAGATTTAAAAAAATCTCACCTTATTATTTTGAACGAATCTTTATTTTACTCATGGGACACATCATTTTTGCTCCTTCTAATATAATATACACTAAATAGGTGAATATTAAAAGTTTAAAAAAATATAGATGCTTAGGTTAAATACCTAAACCACCTATAAACTCTTCTTTATAAATATCTTCTTTTGAAACTGGCTCTTGTGCTAAACAAGAAGCTATAGTTGTTTTATCTAAAATTTGAGCTGTCAAATTTCTTATATTTAGAAAAACTCTTCTAAAATAACATTTGCTTTCTTGAGAGCAAGGTTCGTAACTTGAAACTGATACACAAGATATCATAGCTATCATACCTTCAAAATATCTTATTACTTCACCTAAAGTTATTTCGTTTGAAGCTTTTGCTAAAATATATCCACCATAACGACCTGGAATACTACTAACCCAACCAGCTTTATTCATTTCAAGCATAATATTTTCAAGAAATCTTCTTGGAACATCAGTACTTTCAGATAATTCTCTAATTGAAATAGAACTCTCTTTTTGTTGAGCTATTGCAAACAAAGCTCTTAATGCATAATCTGTTTTTTTCGATATTTTCATTTATCACCTACTAAATTGGTGATAATTATAATCTTTTATTTTAAACTTGTCAATAGCTATTTTATAAAAATTACAAAATTAGCTAGTTTTCTAGCCAATTTTTGCAATCCTAAAAGCCACTGCATGTTCAAAAATCAGTGAATTACTATAAAAACAAGTAACCATTCCATTACAAGGTGCTAAAAATTGATGTATTACATTTCCCTCTAAAGAATGTACTATTTCACCAATTACTTGGTCTTTTGATACATAATTCCCAGGTAATTCTTTTGAGATAAAAATTCCACTTTTAGCAGATTTTACAACACTTATTGTATTTCTATCCATAACTGTTGATTCATATCCATTAAAAATATGATAATTTAAGATTTTACTTTTATCCATAAATCTAATAATTGCTTGATTTATTTGACTTGCAACTTTTTTATCTACTTGATTATCACTAGGACACATAATAGAAAAAGCTTTAGTTCCCCAAAGTTGCCAGTTATATTGTAAAGTTACAGTATCTATTGATTTCATTGTTCTATGATGAATTAGTTTAAAACCAAACTTCTTTGCTGCAAGTAAATCTTCATATCCACTTTTATAAAGTTTTATATAAGGCAAACAAGTTGCTGGATCAGGACGTCTTTCAAGTATAACTCCATAATCATAACCATTTAAAGCATCAAACACTTTTTTTGCAATTCTTTGTGTTGTTTCACCTAATTCATAACCAGGGAACATCATATTGATATCTGTATTATCCAAAGGCCAAAATCTTTTTGATATATTTAAAGCATAGTGATTTATAGAAGGAATAATTAAAACATCACCTTTTAATTTCTCTTTTTCAAGTTTATTCTTAAAAAAATCAACTAAAGTTGAAGCACAATATAAAGGCAATATAGACTCACCTTCCATCGCTCCAACAATTGCAATTTTAGGAGCATTTGGATTTGTTCCTTTAAATAAATACCCTTCAACAACTAAAGGATCACGACTTAAAGACTCTATTCTTAAAATTTCAATTTTTTCCACTTTTTTCTCCAAAAATTCTAGCAATCAAAGAACCTTCATAAACAACTGGATACTCTCTTAAAGTAAAAAGTATTCCATCATTTGGTGCTTTTAAAGTTGAATAAATTGTCCCTGTTAAAGGATCTACAATATCACCTATTTTATCACCCTCTTTTATAATAGCACAATGATCAAGAGCAGGTACAAAAAGACCACTTTTAGGAGCATTTAAATAAAAAACATCACCTATTTCTGAACTAAATGGTGTTCTTACTGTAAACTCTTCTTCACATTCGATAATGCCTTCTTTTTTCATCAAATTTAAAATACCAATTAAAAGCTGATTCCCATACTCTTTTGTAAGTCTCATTCCTACACCCATTTCAACTACTAAAGTTTTTGTACCCATCGAATTCATAGTATGTGAAAAAGTCGCCTCTAAAACAGTAACTGCATCATGTATCCAAATAAAATCACAGTTCAACTCTTTTGCAAGAGCTAAGGTTGATTTTGAATACTCTTTATTTATTCTGATTTGTGGAATTTCCCGTAAAAAAATATTACTTGAGTGAATATCAATTGCAATATCACTACCTTTTACATCATTAGCTAAAGCATATACAACTTGACCTGGCAAAAATTCATTTGCACTTCCAGGAAAAGTTCTATTTAAATCAACTTCATATAAAGGGAACCCTCTTGTAATTGTATCAACTCCCAAAGAGTTAACAGCAGGATAAATATCAACTATACCTTTTAACTTATCATTATTTTTATTTAACCAATCAGCTAACAAATAAATAACTAATTGCCCTTCCAACTCATCTCCATGGATTCCACTTACAATAGAGATTCTTTTCATTTTTTTATTATCTACACTTTTTGGTTCAAATCTTGTTCTTTTTACAGATAATTTCTCTCCAACTGGTAGATTTGATGTGAAAATTTCACTTGTTTTCATTGTTCCTCAACTATAATTTTTTTTATTTTTCCATTTATTGAACTTATAATAACTTCATAAGAATCTGTTTGATTATGTGGTTTAAACTCCGAATTAGGTGCTAATCTTGTAACTATTTTATCAATTTCATCCATAATAACTAAAGATAACTCCTTATCTTTTTGTACTCTTACATGAAAATCTACTTTTTCTACAAGTTTTCCTAACCTTAAAAAATAATCACTTGTATTTCTTTTTTGACGTCTTGTTAATTCTCCCCAAATTTCACTAATCAACGAAAGTACATAATCAATGAATCTGCAATCTATAGAAAAACTTGAATGACTTGAATGTTTCAATAAGTCAGCCAACTCTATAACAGATCCAAAAGCTTCTGTATCTAGATTTGATCTACATATTATTGCATTCTCTTTTGCATAAGAGATTAGTTGATATAAATTTGAAGAGTGATTACCAAAAACTGCTGCATTTAAGAAATCTTTCGCATTTTCATACTCTATTTCTATTCCTAATTTTTTATAAAATTCTTTTCCTGAATTTTTATCAATATCAATTATTCTATCAAAATGATATACAACCTCAATCAAAGTAGATTCAACTCTTTCTAAATATCTTCCAAACCAATAAAGATTATTTGCCACATTTGCTGTTAATAATTGCTCCATATTAAGCCTCCACAACCCAAGTATCTTTAAAACCACCACCTTGTGATGAATTTACCAAGTAATTTCCTGCTTCCATTGCATATCTAGTCAAACCACATTGCCAAACTTTTGGTTCATCACTCATTACAACATAGGCTCTAAAATCTGCTTTTCTTGGAACTACTTCATCATTTATAAAACACTCTTCATCATAAAATTCTATTAACTCTTGAGCTATAAATCTTCTTGGATTTGCACTTATAATAGTTTTTAAATCTTCTATTTGTATTTTTGACATATTATGTCCAAACATTACGCCATATCCACCAGCTTCTGCCACATCTTTTATTACTAATTTATCCATATTTTCAAATATATATTTTTTATCTTCTTCAAAATATGGTAAATAAGTAGGAGCATTATGTAAAATAGGCTCTTCACCTAAATAATATTTAATCATTTTTGGAACAAAATAGTAAATTCCTTTATCATCTGCTATTCCATTTCCAGGAGCATTCATAATAGCTACATTACCCGATAAATATGCTTCCATAATTCCAGAAACACCTATTAAACTCTCTTCATTAAAGAATCTTGGGTCTAAGAATTCATCATCAAGTCTTCTATAAACAGCCCCTACTTTGATTAATTTCCCATCATAATTTTTGAAATATAAAACCTTATCTTTTACAATTAATTCTTCATTTCTAACAAGTTGAGCGCCTATTTTTTTTGCTAAATATGCATGTTCATAATAAGCTGAGTTAAATCTTCCAGGAGTTAAAACAACATTTATTCCTCCACAACTTACATAATTCATTGCTTCTTCTAAAATAGAAGGATAAGCTTTTATAGGTTTTATCTTTATTTTCTCAAAAAATTCTGGATAGATTTTTCTATAAGTATCTCTTATTGATAAAGGATAACTAGCACCACTTGGAACTCTCAAATTATCTTCCAAAATAACCCAATCATCAGTTTTAGTATCTTTTACTAAATCAATTCCGTTTATATGAGTTCTAATTTTTTTATTTGGAGAAAAACCTTCTAACTCTTTTAAATAACCCTTTGCTTGATATACAAACTCTTGTGGAATTATTCCATCTTTTATAATCTTTTTATCTGTATATAAATCTTCCAAAAAAAGATTTAGTGCTTTTATTCTTTGAGATAAACCTCTATCCATTTTATCAAACTCTTTTGAATCAATAATTCTAGGAATAACATCAAAAGGAAGAGACCTTTCTATAAAATTTCCATCTTTATATAGATTAAAATTTACAGCAAACTTATCCATATACTTTTGAAATTCGTCAATCTTTAGTCTATCTTGCTTGGAAAATATTTCCCAAAACAATTCTGTATTCGTATTTTTAACATCTAACAATTCACACCTCCTAAACTAATAAATTCTAATACGATTAAAATAAAAAAAGACTAAATATTATTTATAGTTTCAATTTTAGCTGTTTAATTTATATACATTATTTTCTCTAAGAAAAGTGACAATAACATAGCAATTTGATATATTTACTAATAATTTTTATAGAAAATAAATTATTTTAAAAAAATAAAGAAATTTATTTAGAAGAACTTGAAGCTTTTTAGCTTCAAGTTATTTTGGAAGTGATTAAAAAGTGCTATTAAGCAAACTTCTCTTTTTTTGCAGTTCTTTTTCTAACTGTAGGATCTAACTCTTTTTTTCTTACTCTAATAGAAAGAGGTGTAATCTCAACTAACTCATCATCTTCAATCCACTCTAGTGCATTTTCTAAAGACATTTGTCTTGGTGGAACTAATTTAATAGCTTCATCAGCACCACTTGATCTTACATTTGATTGAGCTTTTCCTTTGATAGGATTAACATCTAAATCATTATCTTTTGCATGTTGACCAATAACCATACCAATATATACTTTATCTTGAGGTTTAATAAACATAATACCTCTGTCTTGTAAGTTAAAGATTGAATAACCTAAAGCTTCTCCATTTTCCATAGAAACTAAAGCACCATTTTTTCTAGACTCAACTGTTCCTGAATATGGTCTAAACTCTAAGAATGAGTGATTCATAACACCCTCACCTTTTGTTTCTGTTAAGAACTCTGTTCTAATACCAATTAATCCACGTGCAGGAATTTCAAACTCTAACCTTGTATAACCTTCACCCATTGGTACCATGTTTGTCATAGTAGCTTTTCTTTTTCCAAGTTTTTCGATAATTGCACCTGTAAATTCATCTGGTAAATCGATTACTAAATGCTCAAATGGCTCCATTTTTACACCATTTTCTTCTCTAATAATAACCTCAGGTCTTCCAATAGAGAACTCAAAACCTTCTCTTCTCATATTTTCAGCCAAAATAGTAATTTGAAGTTCACCTCTTCCATTTACTTTAAATTTACCTTCACCAATTTGCTCATAACTCATAGCAATATTTGTATTCATTTCAGAAGCTAATCTTTCGTTGATTTTATTTGAAGTAACATATTTACCTTCAGTTCCTGCTAATGGAGAATCATTTACAGCAAATGTAACAGAAAGTGTTGGTTCTTCAATATGCATTGGATCAAGTGGCATTGGATTATTTGGATCACATAAAGAATCTCCAACATCAATAGTTTCAAAACCAGCAACAGCTACGATATCACCAGTTCCTGCTTGTTTAATATCAAATCTATCCATACCTTTAAATCCGATAAGTTTAGTAACTCTTCCTTTGATTTTTTCACCATCAGCTTTACATAAAACTACAGTTTCTCCCATAGAAATTGTACCATTGAAGATTCTTGCAATTCCAATTTTTCCAATAAAATTGTCATAATCAAGAGTAAATACTTGAAGTTGTAAACCATTTGCATCATCACCTTTTGGTTTTGGAACTTCTTTTAAAATAGTTTCATATAATGGCGTTAAATCTTTATTTTCATCTTCTAAAGCTAATTTCGCATATCCATCTCTTGCTGCTGCATAAACAACTGGGAATTCTAATTGCTCTTCTGTTGCATCCATATTTGCAAAAAGGTCAAATACCTCATCAATAACTCTATCTGGCTCTCCACCTGGTTTATCAATTTTATTGATAACAACGATTGGTCTATGTCCTAAAGATAAAGCTTTTTTTACAACAAATTTTGTTTGAGGCATAACTCCCTCTTGTGCATCAACAAGAAGTAAAACAGAATCAACCATTTTTAAAACCCTCTCAACTTCTCCACCAAAATCGGCGTGTCCTGGAGTGTCAATAATGTTAATTCTAACACCTTCATAATCAATTGCTGTGTTTTTAGAAAGAATAGTAATTCCTCTCTCTTTTTCTATAGCATTGCTATCCATAACTCTTTCATCTACATTTTGGTGTGCTGAAAATGTACCACTTTGTTTTAAAAGTTGGTCTACAAGTGTTGTTTTACCGTGGTCAACGTGCGCTATTACTGCGATATTTCTAATGTCTCTCATTGATTCTCTTTTTATAAATTTTCGCGATTATACTAAAAAAAAGCTTAATTTTTTTATATATTAAGTGTAAAGAAAATGTAAAGATTCAAAACAATCTCTTTTTACAATTGTCAATTAAGATTCTATTATCAAAATATATAAAGGATGTTTTTTGTTCTTAATTCGTGAATTAATAAAATCTTATTTACTCTTAGTATCCATACTTTTTATTGGTAGATTATTTTTATATCTATTTTTTTTCGACCGTTTTTTAGATATAAATTTAACAGAATCTCTACTTAGCTTTTTTTATGGAATAAGAATGGACTCTATATTAATAGGAATTATTCTAACTCCTATAATAATATCTATAACTTTAATACCTAAATATTTTAAAAAAACTATTTCAAAAATTTTATATTTTTATCTATTTTTTTGGATGATATTTTTAATATTTATTGAAAATGCAACTTTTCCTTTTTTTCTTCAATATGATGTTAGACCAAATTATCTATTTTTGGAGTATCTTGAATATCCTCATGAAATAGCTTCTTTACTATTTAAAGATTATAAATTAGAACTTTTAATTTCATTTATAATGATGATTTTAGCTTCTATAGTTTTTTTAAAAAAAGATTTCATTAATTTTGAAAATTCTTTTAAAACCTCTTATTTAAAAAGATTAATACTATTTATACCTTTAGTTTTAATAGCTTTTTTAATGATTCGCTCTTCTATAGGACATCGACCTGCAAATATTTCTGATGCACTTTATAGTTCTAACAGAGTTTTAAATGAAATAACAAAAAACTCTCTTTATAATGTCGGTTATGCCTTTTATAGTTACAAAAAAAATGAAAAAAATCTTGCTGATAAATATGGAAAAGTTTCTATTTTGGAAGCTTATAACTTAGTTTCAAATACTCTTAATATAGATTTTAATGATGCATCTAAACCTTTTAATAGGTTAGAAAAAACTCATTTTAAAACAGATAAACCAAAAAATTTAGTAATTTTTGTTCAAGAAAGTATGGGTGCACAATTTACTTCTTTTGCAGGTGAAGAAAAAGATTTAACTCCAAATTTAAATAATTTAGCAAATAAAAATTTAGCTTTTACAAATCTTTATGCAAATGGAACAAGAAGTGTGAGAGGATTAGAAGCTTTAACTTCTGGTTATTTACCTATTATTGGAGATAGTGTTATTAAAAGAAATAAATCTCAAAGTGATTTTCTTACTATTGCAAAACTATTAAAACCTTTTGGTTACAAATCTAGTTTTATTTATGGAGGAGAAGGAAGATTTGACAATATGAGAAATTGGTATTTAGGAAATGGTTTTGATGAAGTAATTGAACAAAAAGATTTTAAAAATCCACTTTTTACAAGTACTTGGGGAGTTAGTGATGAGGATTTAGTTATAAAAGCAAATGAAAAATTTAAAGAATACAATAAAAATAAAGAACCTTTTGTAACAGTAATGTTTTCACAATCAAATCATGCTCCATTTGAATTACCTGATAATAAAATAGAATTTATAGAAAATCTTCCAAAAAATGATGTAAAAAATGCAATAAAATATGCTGATTTTGCAATAGGAAAATTCTTTGAACTTGCACAAAAAGAAGAATATTATAAAGATACAGTTTTTGTTGTAGTTGCTGATCATAATGTAAGAACTTATGGAGATGAAACTATTCCTATTTCAACTTTTAAAATACCTGCAGTGATAATAGCTTCAAATATCAAACAACAGTTTTATAACAACTTATCTTCTCAACCTGATGTTTTAGCAACTGCTCTTGATTTAATAGGTTTAGATTTACAATACCCAATCTTAGGTAATTCAATTTTTAATGATAAAAAGAATAATATTAATTTTATGCTTTTTAATGATACTTATGCTTTTAGAAAAGATAATGAAGTGGCTGTTTTAATTCCAAATAAAGAGGCTAAAACGTTTTATTATAAAGATTCAAAATTACAAGAAAAAGAACATAATAAAAATTTAGAAAATACAGCACTTGCACTAATTCATGTTCTAAGTGATATGTATGAAAAAAAACTTTACAGATAAAGGATTTACTTTGATAAAAATCTCTTCACAGTATAAACTAATATTTTTTACTTCAATATTTTTTACTCTTTTTTATAATTTTTCATTCTTTAAAAATATTATAAATGTATATGGTTTTGAAGGTTTTAATAAAATCTATATTATTTCAACTATTATTTTATTAATTTCAGTATTTACACTATTTTTCACTCTATTTGCTTCAAAATATACCACAAAAACAATTTTAATTTTAACTCTTTTTATCTCATCATTTACAGCTTATTTTATGGATAGTTATAATGTAGTAATTGATAGTGAAATGATAAGAAATAGCTTACAAACAAACCTTGATGAGTCATTAGATTTATTTAACTTAAAACTAATAGTTTATGTATTTTTTCTAGGAATAATCCCAAGTTTTATAATTTTAAAAACAAAAATCACTTATAACTCAACAAAAATAGAGATATATAAAAAATTTCAAACTATCTTTTTTTCACTTACAATAATTGGTTTAATTTTATTTAGTTTTACTAAATTTTACACTTCATTTTTTAGAGAACATAAACCTTTAAGATATAGCGTAAATCCTATTTATTGGATTTATAGTGTTGGAAATTATATAAATAAAACTATAGATTCTAAACCTTTGGAGTTAAAACAAATAGGAATTGATGCAAAAATTGTAGAAAATGAAGAGATAGAAAAACCAGAACTAATTATTATGGTTTTAGGTGAAGCTTCAAGAGCCGATAGATTTTCTTTAAATGGCTATGAAAAAGAGACAAATCCTCTTTTAAAAAATGAAGAAGTTGTAAGTTTTTCAAATATCTCTTCATGTGGAACTTCAACAGCTTATAGTGTTCCTTGTATGTTCTCTATTTTCGATAGAACACAATATGACTATAAAAAAGGAATAAGTACTCAAAATGTTCTTGATGTTTTAAAAAACACAAAAGATGTTGAAATTTTGTGGAGAGATAATAATTCGGATTCAAAAGGTGTTGCTCTAAGAGTAGATTATGAAGATTTTAAAAATCCAGAAATAAATACAAAATGTGATGAAACAGAGTGTAGAGATGAAGGAATGATTATTGGTCTTGATAAATATATCAAAAATCATCCAAATAAAGATATTTTAATTGTTCTTCACCAAATGGGTAATCACGGACCTGCATATTATAAAAGATATCCAAAAGAGTTTGAAAAATTCACTCCTGTTTGTAAAACAAATCAGTTAGAAAACTGTACACAAGAAGAAGTAAGTAATGCTTATGATAATGCCATTTTACATACTGATTATTTTCTATCTGAAGTTATAAAATTTTTAAAACCCTATTCAAAAGATTACGAAGCCGCAATGTTTTATATGAGTGACCATGGAGAGAGTTTGGGTGAAAATGGACTTTATTTACACGGTATGCCTTATTTTATTGCACCAAAAGAGCAAACAAATGTAGCTTCAATTTTTTGGGCAAGCCAAAGTTTAAAAGAAGAGGATATAGATATAGAAAAACTAAAAACTTATAAAGATAAAGAATTTTCGCAAGATAATTTATTTCACTCATTACTAGGACTTTTTGAAGTTCAAAGTGAAGTTTACAACAAAAAGATGGATATTTTCAATGATGCAAGAAAAAATAAATAAGCAAATAGCAATTACAACTATTTTTTTAATAGTTGTTATTTGCATATTTGAATTTACAAATTTAGATATTTTTATTCAATCGTTTTTTTATGATTTTAATACAAAAACTTGGCTTATAGACAAAAATGAGCCTATTTTGAAACTCTTTTTTTATGATGGATTTAAAAAGATTTTTATATTTTTTTCTATTTTAGTTTTGATTTCTTTAATTTTTTTTAGAAAAACAAATCTAATAAAAGAGTATAAAAAAGGTCTATTAATTGTTTTATTATCAACTATTTTTATTCCAACAATTGTAGTATCATTAAAAAACAATACAAATACTCCTTGTCCTTGTAATTTGGCTATTTTTGGAGGAGACTATCCAAATATAAAACTATTTGATTCTTATCCAAAAGATTTTATACAAGAATCAAAAATCAAATGTTGGCCAGCAGGTCATGCAAGTATGGGATTTTCTTTAATGGCACTGTTTTTTTTGTTTAAAACAGCTTCAAATCAAAAAAAAGCTTTAATTATATCTATAATATTAGGATGTGTAACAGGTGCATATAAAATGCTTTTAGGTGACCATTTTTTAAGCCATACCTTGGTAACCATGATTTTAGCTTGGCTTATAATTTTAATAATAGTAAAAATAATAAAAGGAAAAGACTTTGAGAAATCAACCAAAATATAATTTTTTTAAAAATACATCTTATGCAATAAAAGGTTTAATAGATTTAATTAAAAATGAAACTTCATTTAAAATAGAACTAATAATTACCTTACTTTTAATTCCTGTTATTATTTTTATTGATACCAATTTGACAAATAAAGCTTTAATGTTTATAACTTTAATGGGAATGATTCTAGCTGAAACTATAAATAGTGCAATTGAAAGAACTGTTGATTTAGTAACCCTAGAACACCATGAAATGGCAGGACGAGCTAAAGATGTGGGAAGTGCTATTGTATTTATTAGTATTTTTATTTTTGTAATTACTTGGCTAATACTCTTAATAGATATTTTGTAAAGAAATTGTCAAGAAACTTAACAACTTAATTTTAAACTATTCTTCTAAACTTCTATATGTAAAAGGAGGAGAAATTATGAAAATTTTACTAATTAGTGCATTGATTGCTACTTTTAGCTTTAGTGCTGTTGTTGATGATTATTTAGATTCTTTAAAACAAGAAGTTTTAAAAGAGAATCCTAGTTTTAAAGGTTTTGATGCAAAAAGAGGTGAACAAATTTTTACTTCAAAACATATAGGAAAAAAAGGAAAAGAGATTTCATGTACATCTTGCCATGGAGTAGATTTAAGCAAATCAAATGAAAACTTTTTTACAGGAAAAGTTATTGAGCCACTTTCACCAAAAGCAAATAAAAAAAGGTTCACAGATATAGCTGAAATTGAAAAATGGATGAAAAGAAACTTCAATGACGTTTATGTAAGAGAAGGTACAGCTCTTGAAAAAGGTGATGTAACAACTTACATCATAAATCAATAAGGTAAAAATATGAAAAAATTAATATTTTTAACTTTTAGTGCATCTGTTTTATTTGCTAGTGGTTTAAAAGTTACTGTAGCTCCTGTAAACAATGAACTATATATAAAAGAGTGTGGAAGTTGTCATTTTGCTTATCCTGCTGGACTTTTACCTAGTAATGCTTGGAATAAAATGATGAATGATTTAGATAATCACTTTGGAGATAATGCTAGTGTTGATGAAAAAACTTTTCAATCTCTATCAAAATATCTAAATGATAATAGTGCCGAAAAAAATATGAATTATAAAAGAAGTAAAAAAATAGTTGAAAGTTTAACATCAAATGAAATACCTGATTCTATTTCAACAACTCCTTACATGAAAAAAAAGCATAAAGAAATAAAAAAAGAGTTAATTACTCAAAAAGAAGTAAAGGGACTATTTAATTGTACAGCTTGTCATCAAAATGCAAAAAAAGGTATTTTTAGTGAAGAAGATGTTGATATTCCAAATTATGGAAAATGGGATAAAGATTAAATATGAATAAATCATATATTTGGTCTCTTCCTACTAGAGTTTTTCACGCTCTTTTTGCATTATTTATTATTTTGGCATTTTTAAGTGCTGAGGATGAATGGTTAAATTATCATGCGATAATTGGTTATGGTGTTTTGATTTTAGTTTTTTTTAGAATTTGTTGGGGATTTTTTGGACCTAAATACTCTTTATTTAAAGATTTTCCTACAGGTAAAAAAAATGTAAAAGATTTTTTAAATCACATTTTTGAAGAAAAACAAAAATATATAGGTCACAATCCCCTAGCCTCTTATGTGATGATTTCTATGCTTATAGTGGCTATTTTAGCAGTATTATCAGGTGCATTATTATTTGGAATTCAAGAAGGGAAAGGAGTTTTTTCTTTTTTAAATGATTCATTTTTTAAAAAAATGGAGCTATTTGAAGAGTTACATGAAGTTTTATCAAATCTTTTTATAGCTTTAATAATTGCTCATTTATGTGGAATTTTTGCGGACAAATTCTTACATAAAAAACAAGAGACTTTAAACTCTATAGTTACTGGTTACAAAATTACAAGTGAAAATGAAAGTATAAAATTAAACATTTATCAAAAGATGTTCTCCCTTTTAATGTTTATATTTTTTGTTGGATTTCTTATCTTTAATATTTATAACCCTAAAAATCTTCTTGTAGCTTCAAAATATGAAACTATAGATTACAAAACACAAAAT
The DNA here is from genome assembly GCF_013177635.1 of Arcobacter aquimarinus. NCBI lineage: Bacteria > Pseudomonadati > Campylobacterota > Epsilonproteobacteria > Campylobacterales > Arcobacteraceae > Arcobacter > Arcobacter aquimarinus. The sequence continues at coordinate 2,512,612 of NZ_CP030944.1, forward strand.
GAACTATTTGTAAAAGAGTGTGCTTCTTGCCACACTCTTTATCCTCCTTCTGTTTTACCTAAAAAATCATGGGAATTAATAATGGCTGATTTAGAAAATCATTTTGGAGATGATGCTTCACTGGATGTTGAATCAAATAAAAATATTTTGGCTTTTTTACTTAAAAATAGTGCTGAGAATTCTACAATGGAGTCAAGTTTCAAATTTTTACAAAGCATAAAAAATCAAGATATAATAGCAATGAGTAAAACAACTTATTGGGAAAAAACCCACAAAGATTTACCCAAAGAGATTTTTAATAATGAAAAAATCAAAAGTAAAGCAAACTGTAAAGCTTGTCATATTGATATTGAAAAAGGACTAATTGAAGATGAAAACATTAAAAATCCTCTTAATTGAAGATGATTTACAAATGCAAAAATTTATTGCAGAATATCTAAAAGATTATGGTTTTGATTGTAACGTATTTGAAAATCCAAAAGATGCCATAGAAAACTTTAAAAAAGAGGATTATGAGCTTATAATTCTTGATTTAATGCTTCCTGATATGGATGGATTTGATTTATTTAAAAAATTAAAATCTATTAAAGATACTCCTATAATTATCTCCTCAGCAAGGGGTGATATAGGAAATAAAATACATGGTTTTGAGCTTGGAGCCGATGATTATTTAGCAAAGCCTTATGAACCTAGAGAATTGGTTTTAAGAATTGAAAATATTTTGAGAAAAACTTTTAAAAAAACCATAAAAATTGGTGATTTTTTAATAGATAAAGAAAACCGAACTGTTTTTTTAGATGATTTTCCAATTGATTTTACAAAAATAGAGTTTGATATTTTTATATTTTTATGTGAAAATTTAAATAAAATATCATCAAGAGAACAGATTATAAACGCAACTTCATTAGATATAAATACAAAAAATAGAACTATAGATATGCATATTTCAAATATAAGATATAAAATTGGAGATGATTCAAAAAATCCTAAATTTATAAAATCTGTTTGGGGTATAGGCTATAAATTTGTAGGATAAAAAATGTCAATCTTTAAAAAAATTTCTATTTTATTTTTTCTAAGCATATTTGTTATGGGTCTTATTGGTTTTTGGACTAATAATATAAATAATAAAAGATTAAATAAACTAATTCAAGAAAAATATTTGGCTATTGTAGAAGATATTATTGAAAATATTGAAAATAAAATCCTACTAAATAAATTACTTAATGAACACCACTTTAAAACTTTAAAAAAAAGTTCAGGTAAAGATTTTGAAACTCTTTATTCATCAAAATATGATTTTGGAAAAGTTGAAATTATAAAAGAATCTTTCGAAGATGAATTTATAATCCTAATAGATTATTTTGATAAAAAATATATTTTCAAAGCTCCCGATGAACAAAATATTATTGACAAATATATTTTAAATAGTTTAGTATTTCTTGATATATTTTTATTATTTCTTATTTTCGTATATATTTTAAAACTACTCTCTCCTTTAAAAGTAATAACTAAACAAATTAAAAATTTTGCACAAGGAAATCTTGAAACAAGAATAAATATAAAATCAAATGATGAAATAGGAACATTAGCAAAAACATTTAATACTATGGCTTCTTCTTTGGAAAATTCTATAAAAACAAGAGAAGAACTTTTAAGAGATATAGGACATGAATTAAGAACTCCTATTGCAAAAGGAAAATTTGCAATTGAAAAAATAGATGACTTTTCACAAAAAGAGTTATTGAAAAAGATTTTTAAAGATTTAGAACTTTTAACAAATGAGTTATTAGAACTTGAAAAATTAGATTTAACAAAATTAAATAAAACAACTTTTGATGCAGAAACTTTAATAATTGAATCTTTGGGGAAACTCTATTTAGATGACGAATCAAAAATTAATATTTTAATAGATGAAAATTTTAAAATCCAAGGAGATTTATACTATTTATCAATTGCCATAAAAAATTTGCTTGATAATGCTCTAAAATATACAAATCATCTTCCTATAATTATAGAAATAGATAAAAATCAAATCTCTATTTTAAATAAAGGTGAAAAACTTTCTAAAGAGTTTGAATATTATCTAAAACCTTTTACACAAGAGTTATCACAAAGAGATGGTTTTGGTTTGGGATTAAGTATTGTAAAAAAAGTAATAGATAGACATGATTTTTCACTTTCTTACTCTTACGAAAATGATTTCAATATCTTTAAAATAAATTTTGGTAAATAAATTTTTACCATTTTAAACAAATCTAAGTAATTTTTAACTATTATTTCAGCCTTTAGATTTGTGGTACAAATAGAGACAATTACTTTTTAATCTCAACTTCGGATAGTAATACTTTTAAAAAAAAGCATTATCCAAAAAATTTCAAAAATCAAAACATAATGTTGAAAGGATTTTGCATGGAATATTTCAAGCAATTTAGACAAACCTATATGGTTAATTTTTGGCGTCCAACACCTGCTGTTATAGCACTTGGAGTGCTTGCAGCTTACTATTTTGGTATAACTGGAACTTATTGGGCAGTTACAGGAGAATTTACAAGATGGGGAGGACACATCTTACAATTCTTTGGTGTTGATATCAGTAATTGGGGATATTACAAAATTATGAAGATGGAAGGAACTTCCCTAACTCGTATTGATGGAGTAATGATTATAGGTATGTTTGCTGGTTGTATTGCTGCTGCTTTTTGGGGAAATAATGTAAAACTTAGAATGCCTGCAAGTAACATCAGGATTGCTCAAGCTTTAATAGGTGGAATAATCGCAGGATTTGGAGCAAGACTGGGAATGGGTTGTAACTTAGCTAGCTTATTTACAGGTATTCCTCAATTTTCAGTGCATGCTTGGTTTTTTACAATTGCTATGATTGTTGGTGTTTATTTAGGAGCAAAAGTTACTATGCTTCCATTTTTCCAATCAAAAATCAAACTTCAAAAAGTATCTTGTAGTAAAGAGTTGCAAAAAGATGAAACACAAATAAAATCATTTTTTAAATTTGGTACTTTCGTATTTATTGCTGCAATTATTTGGGCTTTATATTTAATATTTTTTGCAAATAGTGAAAAACTTGGTATTGCTGTACTTTTTGGTTGTGCTTTTGGTCTATTAATTGCAAAAGCTCAGATTTGTTTTACTTCTGCATTTAGAGATATTTTTACAACAGGAAGAAATGAACTTGCTATCGCTATTATTATTGGAATGGCTGTTTCAACTATTGGTGTTTTTAGTTACATTATGATTGGAACTCCTGCAAAAATTATGTGGGCAGGACCAAATGCAATACTTGGTGGATTATTGTTTGGTTTTGGAATTGTACTTGCTGGTGGTTGTGAATGTGGTTGGATGTATAGAGCTGTTGAAGGACAAGTTCACTTTTGGATTGTTGGAATTGGAAATGTAATAGGAGCAACTTTTCTTGCATTTACTTGGGATAGTTTTTCAATATCACTTGCAACTTCTTGGCCAAAAATAAATCTTCTTGAATCATTTGGTTCTTATGGTGGATTATTTATGAATTATATTTTGCTATTTTTACTATTTTTATTAATTTTAAAATTAGAAAGAAATTACAAACAAAAATTAAAAAATAAAGGAAATTAACCTATGAAAGAGAATATAACTCCAGATTATAGACTTGATATGCAAGGTGAACCTTGTCCATATCCTGCTGTTAAAACACTTGAAGCAATGGAAAGTTTACAAAAAGGTGAAATCTTAGAAATAATTAGTGATTGTCCACAAAGTATAAATAATATTCCAATTGATGCAAAAAATCACGGATATAAAGTTTTAAATATAGATAGTAGTGGTCCAACTATCAAATATTTAATACAAAAATAATGTTTAAAAGATTGTATTAAAATTTATTAATACAATCTTTGATAATAGATACTTCAACAACTTTTTTATATAATTGCCCCAATTAAAATTAAGGGTAAAAAATGATTCAACTTATAAATAAAAAAGAAAATATTTTTGAAGATAACATTGCATTTGTTGAGCAATGGGATTTTTCAAAGGCAAATCTAAATGAAGAGAATAGAATCTTAGCTATTACTCAAGTTGCATCAATTTGTTATCAATCACCAAAAGCCTTAGGAAGCGAAAGTTTATATAACAGACTTATGGCTGAATCTCAAGGTTTACCCTCTTCTTCTTTTGAATTTGTACCTGTTTTACTAGACCCTTTAAATTCTAAACATCAAGAAATTTTAGCACTTGAGTATTCAAATACTAAAAAATTTGGTGAATTAATATGTGAAGGAAAATATTTACTTACAAATTATAGAGCCTTAGTTTATGATTTTGAAAACAATCCAAAAGCTTACTCTTTTGATATTCGAACTACTTATAACACACTTGAAGAGTGTAATATTATCAAAGAGCATTTCAAGGTATTTTTATACAAAGTTGATTTCCCAACTCGTTCTCAAATGGTAAGACATAGAGTTAATTGGCAAGAGCTTAGTAGAAGATATGTAAGTGGGAAAAGAGTTCCTTTTGATTTTTATATTAGTGAAAAAATGAAAGATATTACAAGCGATGCTGGTGATACTCAAAAGATTTTAGATATTTGTTTAGAACACTATTATAAAGCATTAGAAGAAGGTGTTAAACCTCAAGAAGCTAGACGTATAATTCCTCAAGCTGGTTATTCTCAAATTTGGGGAGGTTTTCAACCAACTCAACTTGAAAATTACTTCAAATTAAGACTTGATTCTCACGCTCAATGGGAAATTAGAAAAACAGCAGAAGCTATGAAAGAGTTAATAGAAAAATAGATGAACTATCAATCAATTTTAGAAGAAATTGAATCAGAGATTCAACCTTTATTTAATGAAGGGAAAGTTGCAAGTTATATTCCAGCACTTGCAAATGTAAATCCAAATCAATTTTCAATGTCAATTCAAATGTTTGATGGAACATCTTTTGGCATTGGAGAAGTAAATAAAAAATTTTCTATTCAAAGTATTTCTAAAGTTTTCACATTTACTCTTGCTTTAAATAACTATGGAAAAGATTTATATAAAAGAGTTAGTCATGAACCATCTGGAAACCCTTTTAACTCTTTAGTTCAACTAGAATACGAAAATGGAATTCCTAGAAATCCATTTATAAATGCAGGTGCAATAGTAACTGCTGATAGTTTAGTTTCAATTTATAAAAAAAATAGTTTTGAAAATATTTTAGATTTTATAAAAAAAGTATCAAATGATGAAACAATAACTTATGATGAAGAAATTTTTAATTCAGAATTAGAGCATGGTTTTAGAAATTATGCTTTAATAAATATGATAAAAAGTTTTGGAAATATTCATAATAATATAGATGATGTGATTAAAACTTATTTTAAACAATGCTCTATCATGATGAGTCCAGTTCAACTTGCAAAGTCTATGCTTTTTTTAGCAAATCATGGAGAAAATCCACTTACAAATGAGTGTATAATAACTGAATCAAAAGCAAAAAGAATTAACTCTTTGATGCTTACTTGTGGTCATTATGATGCAAGTGGTGATTTTGCATATAAAGTTGGGCTTCCTGGAAAAAGTGGAGTTGGTGGAGGAATTGTTGCAATTGTTCCAAAAAAAATGGCAATTTGTGTATATTCTCCAAGATTAAACATTCAAGGAAATTCACTTATTGGTACAAAAGCTTTAGAATTATTTACTACAAAAACTGGTTTATCAATTTTTTAAATTTAAGGATTTTAGATTATGACTGCATTAGAAATAGCTGATATTATAGGAATTATCTGTTTTGCATTGAGTGGGTTTTTAATTGCTGTTCATTATAAACTTGATATTTTGGGAGTTTTTATCTCTTCATTTCTAACGGCACTTGGTGGTGGAATGATAAGAGATGTTTTAGCAGATAGAACTCCTTATGTTTTCACTACAAATCTACCTGTTATTTTAGTTGTAGCTACTGTTGTAATTGCTTTATTATTCAAGCTTCATAAAATTGATGATTTAGAAGGTAAAACTGCTTTTATAATCTCTGATGCAATAGGTTTAGTATCTTTTTCAATTACAGGTTCTATTGTTGCCATTCAAAATGAATTTAACTTCTTAGGTGTATTAATACTTGCATTTTTAACAGCTGTAGGAGGAGGAACAATCAGAGATATTTTAATAAATAGAGTTCCTTCTATTTTAGTATCAGAATTTTATGCGACTGTTGCTTTAATTATTGCTACTATAATATTTGTTCTTGAAATTTTTCATTTAAGAAATTTACCTATTTTGACTCTTGTTTTTATTTTTGGAGTTGCGTTAAGACTTCTTGCATATTACAGAAATTGGCATTTACCAACTTTATCTAAAGAATAATTTCTTCTTAACCTTTTGTTTACTTTTTATAGATAAAATCACCCAATTTTAATACCAAAGGAAAAGAAATGATAAGAAAATTTTTATTTACAGCTTTATTAGGTCTAAGTGCAATAGCAAGTTCATTAACTATAGATAGTCAAGTACCTGCTATAAAAATCAAAGATCAATTTGAAAAAGAGCATACTATAGATGCAAATGTTAAAACTATTTTATTTGCTTCTGATAAAGGAACAAGTGATATTTTAAAAGAGTATTTACTTTCAAAAGATGCAGATATTCTAACTAAAAACAATGCTGTTTATGTTGCTGATATCTCAGGAATGCCTAGCTTAATCTCAAAATTTATCGCTTTACCAAAAATGAAAAAGTATCCATTTTCAGTTTTATTATTAGATGATACAAATAAAGATAATTTTAGTAAAGAAGAAGGAAAAATTATAGTTTATACTTTAGATAATTCAAAAGTTACGAATATAGCTAAAATTACTACTAAAGAAGAATTAGAAGCTATTATAAAATAAAACTTACTAGCTTAGGCTAGTAGTTTTTTAAATGCTTCAACAATAGCCTCTTTTTCAAGCTCTTTTATTCTAGTTTCCAAACTATCAACTGTTTCGTTTAGTGTAAGTTCTAGCTCTTTTACTAATATTTTCTCACCTTCATCATAAACTTCATTTACATAATGAATTGTAACACCAGATTTTTTTTCTCCATTTTTTATAACAGCTTCATGAACAAATCTTCCATACATTCCAACTCCACCATAAATTGAAGGTAAAATTGCTGGGTGAGTATTTATTATTTTATTTGGAAATGCACTTAAAAGTTTTGATTCAATTTTTTTCATATAACCAGATAAAAATATATAATCACACTCAAATTCCAAAAGTAATTTAGTTATTTTCTCATCTAAATTTTCATTTGGATATCTTTTATCATTTATTATAAAATGAGGAATATTATAAGATTGAGCTTTTTGTAAGACCCCTGCATTAGTATTATTTGTAATTATTACAACCACTTTTGCATCAAATTCATTATTCTGTATGGCTTTTTGAATAGTTTCAAAACCACTTCCATTATAAGAGGCTAAAATTCCTATTTTTTTCATTCTTTTTCCTATTTTTTAAAGCTAAAATTATAACAAAATTATGTTTATAATCTTTGGGCATGAGTTAATGCAATTGCAATAGCATCTGTAATATCAAGTGGTTTAATCTCTTTTTTAATTCCTAATAATCTTTTAACCATAAAAGATACCTGTTCTTTTGTAGCTTTTCCATTTCCTGTAACTGCTTGTTTTACTTGTAAAGGAGTATATTCAGAAAAATTTCCAAACTCTTGTAAAATTTTTAAACTTATAGCTCCTCTAAATTGTGCAAGTTTTATAACTGTTTTTGGATTAAATGCATAAAACATATCTTCTATTGAAACCTCATCAATTTTATGCTTAGAAAATAATAGATCAAATCCTTCTGTCATCTCAACAATTTGCTCTTGTAAAATTTTTGTTTTTATTTTTATAAGCCCTGCTTCTAAAAGTTTTATTTCCCTTCCATTCTTTTCAATTATTGCATATCCACAGTTTCTAGTTCCTGGGTCAATTCCTAATATTTTCAACTTTTCACTCTTTTCATATTTATTTTATTCACATAGCTACAAAGCCCAAATTATGGTATTTTTATAATATAAATTTACTTAAAAGAAAAAATTTATTCACTACTTATTCACTATGTGTACAACTTTGTTTTTTCTATAAATTTAATCACTTTCACCCTATTTGAAGCTCTTTTATAAAAAATTTAGATATAATATCTAGTAATTACAATTAAAGAGTTTATAAATAG